>CBDFFQ010000001.1:1690000-3311259 GCA_965246835.1 Acetobacteraceae bacterium
AGCGCTGTCGATGTCCCTGCCCCGTCCGCTGACCGCATCCCGCCCGGCTGGCGCCCTGTCGGGGCGGGTGCGGGTGCCGGGCGACAAGAGCATCAGTCATCGCGCGTTGATGTTCGCCGGGTTGGCCGTTGGCGAGACGCGGATCGAGGGCCTGCTGGAGGGTGAAGACGTGCTGTGCACCGCCGCCGCCATGCGGGCGCTGGGGGCGGAGATCGTGCAGGACGGGCCCGGGCGCTGGCGGGTGGCGGGCCGGGGCGTGGGCGGGTTGCGGGAGCCGGAGGGCGTGCTGGACATGGGCAATTCCGGCACTGCGGCCCGGCTGCTGTGCGGGTTGCTGGCGGGGCACGACCTGTTTGCCGTCATGACGGGCGATGCGAGCCTCTGCAAACGGCCGATGCGGCGGGTGACGGAGCCGCTGGCCGCGTGCGGTGCGCGGTTCATGGCGCGAAGCGGGGGGCGGTTGCCGCTGGCGATCCAGGGCGCGAAGGAGGCGATGCCGCTCGACTACCGCCTGCCGGTCGCGTCGGCGCAGGTGAAGTCGGCGTTGATGCTGGCGGGGTTGAATGCACCGGGCTGGACGCGGATCGAGGAGCCGGTGCCGACGCGGGACCATAGCGAGCGGATGCTGCGGCATTTCGGGGCCGAGGTGCATGTGGATCAGGACGGCGCCGGGCGCATCGTGCGCTTGTTGGGCCAGCCGGAGCTGATGGCGGCCGACGTTCTGGTGCCGGGGGACCCGTCCTCGGCCGCGTTCCCGCTGGTGGCGGCGCTGCTGGTGCCGGGGTCCCGGGTCACGATCGAGGGCGTGGGGCTGAACCCGTTGCGGACCGGGCTGTTCGCGGCGCTGCGGGCGATGGGGGCGGACATCGTGGTCGAGAACGAGCGGATCGAGGGTGGGGAGCCCGTGGGGGACGTGACGGCGACCTATACCGGGCTGCGCGGCGCCGACATTGCGGGAGAGGGTGCCGCGTCCATGATCGACGAGTATCCGGTGCTGGCCGTGGCCGCCGCCTGCGCCGCGGGCACCACGCGGATGCGCGGTCTGGCGGAGCTGCGGGTGAAGGAGAGCGACCGGTTGGCGGCGACGGCGGCGTTGCTGACGGCCAATGGCGTGGCGGTCGAGATCGAGGGCGACGATCTGATCGTGCACGGCACCGGGGCATCGCCGCCGGGTGGGGGCCTGGCCGCGACGCATATGGACCACCGCATCGCCATGAGCGCGCTGGTGTTGGGCCACGCGACGCGGGCGCCGGTGCGGGTGGATGACGGCGCGTTCATCGACACGAGCTTTCCGGGGTTCGTGGCGCTGATGGCCGGGTTGGGCGGCGCCGTGGCATGAACCTGGTGATCGCGATCGATGGGCCGGCCGCCGCGGGCAAAGGCACGCTGGCCCGGCGCCTCGCGGCTGCATTGTCCTTGCAGCATCTAGATACCGGGCTGCTGTATCGCGCCGTGGGGCGGCGGGTGCTGACCTTGGGTGGCGACCCTAATGACCCGGAGGCCGCCGCCCATGCCGCTTCGACCCTGACCGCGGACGACCTGGCCCGGCATGATCTGCGCGGCCCCGCAGCGGATGCCGCCAGCAGCGCCGTGGCCCGGGTGCCCGCCGTGCGCGCCGCGCTGCTGGCCTATCAGCGCCAGGTCGCGGCCCGGGGCGCGGTGCTGGATGGGCGGGATATCGGCACCGTGGTTGTGCCGGATGCGCCGGTGAAGCTGTTCGTTATCGCCGATCTCGCGGCACGGGCCCGGCGGCGTTGGGAGGAGCTGCATCGGGCCGGCAGGCTGGAAGACGTCATGGCCACCATGGCCGCCCGCGACCGGCAGGACGAGGAGCGCGCCGCCGCCCCGCTCCGCCCGGCGCCGGATGCCGTGGTGCTGGACACGACGGCGCTGGATGCCGAGGCCGTATTCGCGCGGGCGATGGCGTTGGTGCGGGAGCGCGTGGGCGGAGGTGTCCGGAACACCGACGAGCCACAGCGATGCTGACGATCTGGGGCCGGAAGACGTCGTCGAACGTGCAGGCATTGATGTGGTGCATTGGGGAGCTTGGCTTGCCATACGACCGGATCGATGCCGGGCATCGATATGGCGGCAACGACACGCCGGGCTTCCTGGCGATGAACCCGAACGGAACGGTGCCCGTCCTGCGCGATGGCGACGACGGGCCACTCTGGGAAACCGGCGCGATCCTCCGCTATCTGGCCGGCCGCTATGCAGCCGCCCCGTTCTGGCCGGCGGACGGCAGCGCGCGGGCAGAGATCGACAAATGGGCAGAGTGGTCGAAGGTCAATGTGGCGCAGGGGTTCACGGCGCCGATCTTCTGGAAGGTGGTGCGGACGGCGCCCGCGCAGCAAGACCCGGTGGCGATCAGACAAGCCGTTGCGGATTTCGTGAAAACGCTCGACATCGCCGAGGCGCAACTCACGCGCCATCCCTTTTTAGCAGGAGCGGATTTCACACTCGCCGACATCCAATTCGGCCATGTGTTGTTCCGCTACTTCGACATCGACATCACCCGCCCCGAGCATCCGGCGTTGCGGCGCTACTACGACGGCCTGACGGCCCGACCCGCTTTTCGCGAGCACGTCATGGTCTCCTACGCGGAGTTGCGGGTGACCTGACATCGCACGATGCCGGCCTCCGCGGTGGGCCGCCGTGTGGGCCGCTGTGGTCCTCGGCTCGCGCGACCAGGTTACGCTGGCAGCCGTTCTGCTTGACTTCGCACCCTGATTTGTTGTCTACGCGCGAGGCCTGGGCGGGAGCCCGGGCCTTTTGTGCTTAACCCGGCCCCACAAGGGGCACGCCGTGGCCCCGCGCCGCGCAAGCCGATGACCCGGCCCCGCCGGCTCACCTACAGGAATACCCCGACCTCATGGCATCTCAAGCCACTGCAACCCTCGACCGTTCCATGCACGGCATGGAAGATTTCGCCTCGATGCTCGATGAGAGCATGAACAAGGAGTTCGGCTTCGAAGGCTCCGTCGTCACCGGCCGCGTCGTGCGCCTGACGGACGAGTATGCCATCGTCGATGTCGGGCTGAAGAGCGAGGGCCGCGTCGCCCTCAAGGAATTCGCGCAGCCGGGCCAGAAGCCCGAGGTGAAGCCCGGTGACAACATCGAGCTGTATGTCGAGCGCTATGAGGACCGTGACGGCGCCATCGTGCTCAGCCGCGAGAAGGCCCGCCGCGAGGAGGCCTGGACCAATCTCGAAAAGAGCTTCGAGGCGCAGGTCCGCGTGAACGGCACCATCTATGGCCGGGTCAAGGGCGGCTTCACCGTCGATCTTGGCGGCGCGGTCGCGTTCCTGCCGGGCAGCCAGGTGGATATCCGCCCCGTGCGCGACGTGGGTCCGCTGATGGGCACGCCGCAGCCGTTCCAGATCCTCAAGATGGACCGCGCCCGCGGCAACATCGTGGTGAGCCGCCGCGCCGTGCTGGAAGAGACCCGCGCCGAGCAGCGGAGCGAGCTGATCCAGGGCCTCAAGGAAGGCATGATCCTGGACGGCGTGGTCAAGAACATTACCGATTACGGCGCGTTCGTTGACCTCGGCGGCGTGGATGGGCTGTTGCATGTGACCGACATCGCCTGGCGCCGCATCAACCATCCGAGCGAGGCTTTGCAGATCGGGCAGCCCGTCCGCGTGCAGGTGATCCGCTTCAACTCCGAGACGCAGCGCATCAGCCTCGGCATGAAGCAGCTCGAGGCCGATCCGTGGGAGGGTGTGACGGCGAAGTATCCGCCGGGCGCCAAGTATTCCGGCCGGGTCACCAACATCACCGATTACGGCGCCTTCGTGGAGCTGGAGCCCGGCGTCGAGGGCCTGGTCCATGTCAGCGAGATGAGCTGGACCAAGAAGAACGTGCACCCCGGCAAGATCGTCGCCACCTCGCAGGAAGTGGACGTGATGGTGCTGGACGTCGACAGCTCCAAGCGGCGCATCAGCCTGGGCATCAAGCAGGTGCAGCGCAACCCATGGGAGCAGTTCATGGATGAGCACCCCGTGGGCAGCACCGTCGAGGGCGAGATCCGCAACATCACCGAGTTCGGCCTGTTCGTGGGCATCTCCGCCGACATCGATGGCATGGTTCACATGTCCGACCTGTCATGGGATGACACCGGAGAAGGGGCGATCGCCAAATACGAGAAGGGCGGCACGGTCACGGCCAAGGTGCTGGACGTGGACGTGGAGAAGGAGCGCATCAGCCTCGGCATCAAGCAGCTGCAGGATGACCCGGCGGCCGACGTGCTCAGCCGCGTGAAGAAGAACGACGTCGTGACGTGCATCGTGACCGCGGTGCAGGCCAACGGCATCGAGGTGAAGGTGGACGACATCCTGACCGGCTTCATCCGCCGGGCCGAACTGGCGCGGGACAAGTCCGACCAGCGTCCGGACCGGTTCGCCGTGGGCGAGAAGGTGGACGCGAAGGTCACTGCGATCGACCGTGCCTCCCGCAAGCTGTCGCTCACCATCAAGGGGCGCGAGATGGAGGAGGACAAGCAGGCCATCCAGGACTTCGGCACCGCCGATAGCGGCGCGTCGTTGGGTGACATCCTGGGGGCGGCGATCCGGCGCCGGAACCAGCAGGGCCCGGACGCTTAATCCGTGCTCGATGCCGACCTGATCCTGGACAGGCGCCGTTTGAAGCGGCGCCTGAACGGCTGGCGGGTGGGCGCCGTGGTGGCGGGGGTGGTGGCGCTGGCCGCCCTCGCGGCGCCGTTCGGCAAGGTGGGCGGCCCCACGGGGCGGCACATCGCCCGGGTCAACGTGACCGGGGTGATCACCGAAGACACCAAGCTGCTGGAGGCCGTGACGGCCTTGGCCAAGGACCGTTCGGTGCCGGCGGTGATCGTCTCGATCGACAGCCCGGGCGGCTCCGTCGCGGGGGGCGAGAGCTTGCGGGCGGCGCTGATCAAGGTGGCTGCGGTGAAGCCCGTGGTGGCCGTGATGCGCGGCACCGCGGCGTCGGCCGGGTATATGATCGCGTTGCCGGCCCAGCGGATCTTTGCGCGGGATGCGACACTCACCGGCTCGATCGGCGTGATCCTGCAGACCGGTGAAGTGTCCGGCCTGCTGACCAAGCTGGGCGTGGCGGCGGATGCCATCACCTCGGGCCCGCTCAAGGACCAGCCCAGCATGACGCGGCCGCTCACGCCGCAGGGGCGCGAGTATCTGAACGGCCTCGTCGGCGATATGTATGACCAGTTCGTCGGCATGGTGGCCGAGGCCCGGCACATGGACCCGGCGCAGGTCCGCATCCTGGCCGACGGCCGTGCCTATACCGGGCGGCAGGCGCAGAAATTGGGCCTTGTGGACGAGATCGGCGGCGAGGCCGAGGCGCGGGATTGGCTGAAGCGCGAGCGGGACATTTCCGACACGCTGCCGATCCGGGACCTGAAGCCCGGCTCATTCTACGACCGCACCGTCGGCGCCACCTTGGGCAGCCTCTGGCAGCAGAGCTTCGGCAGCGTGATCCCCACCGGGGGCGCCTGGGCGATCTGGCAGGCGCCGGCGCCGCAATAGCGGGACGGCAGCGCCCTTTTCTTGACGCATCCGCCCGATACCTCCATCGTCCCGGCACGGGATTGGAACTGACCATGGCATTGCAAAGATGACGAAATCCGAGCTGATTGCCGAACTGGCAGCCGAGAACCCGCACCTCATGGGCCGCGATGTCGAGTTGATCGTGGCGACGATCTTCGATGAGATCAGCGCCGCCCTGTCCCGCGGCGCCCGGGTGGAGCTGCGCGGCTTCGGCGCCTTCACCGTCAAGAAGCGGGATGCGCGCACGGGCCGCAATCCCCGGACGGGCGAGGCCGTCCCGGTCAGCGAAAAGGCCGTGCCGTTCTTCAAGGCCGGCAAGGAATTGCGGGAACGGGTGAACCGCGGCGTCAAGCCGGCCCGCCCTGCGCCCCGCGCGGAACGGGTGAGCGCCTGAGATGGTCCGCTTGTTGCTGATGCTGCCGGTGCTGATCGTGCTGATCGCGTTCGCGCTGTCGAACCAGCAGCCGGTTCGGCTCGGGCTCTGGCCCACGGATGTGCAGGTCGACCTGCCGATCTCCATTGCCGTGCTGATTGCCGCCGGCGTGTTCTTCGTGGTGGGTGCCTTCGTGACCTGGGGCGCCTCCGTCGCGGCACGGAGCCGGGCGCGCCGGGCCGAGCGGCAGGTGCGCGCGTTGGAGAATGAGGTCGCGACGTTGCGCGCCCGCCCGGTTCCGGCCGTGGGCGGAGCCATGGCCCTGCCGCCGCCTGGCGAGTGACCCGGGTCAAGATCTGCGGCCTGCGCACACAGCAGACGGTGGACGCTGCGGCCGAGGCGGATTGGGTCGGCTTCGTGTTTTTCCCGCCTTCCCCGCGCGCCGTTACGCCGGAACAGGCTGGTGCGCTCTCGACCGGCGGCCCGCTGCGGGTCGGCTTGTTCGTGGAGCCCGATGATGCGGCGCTCGCGGCCACCATCGGCCCGGCACGGCTCGATATCCTGCAGGTTCACGCCAGCGCCGGCCGGGCGGCCGAAATCCGGACCCGCTTCGGCCTGCCGGTCTGGCATGTGGTGCCCGTCGCCGTCGCTTGCGACCTGCCGGACCGCGTCTCGGGCATCGATGGATTGCTGTTGGATGCCAAAGCTCCGCCGGGTGCGGTGCTTCCGGGCGGCAATGCACGGCCGTTCGATTGGACGGTGCTGCGCGGCTGGGCGGCCCCGCTGCCATGGCTGCTTGCGGGCGGCCTCGATCCCGCCAATGTCGCGGAGGCCATCCGCATCTCCGGCGCCCCGGCCGTGGATGTGTCGTCGGGCGTGGAGAGTGCGCGGGGGGTGAAGGATGCCGGGCTAATCCGGGCGTTTATCGCCGCCGCCAGGTGAGTGTGGAGCCGGCCGCGTAGTTCCACACGAGGCTCATCGCGGCGCCGGCCAGCCCCGCCACCCACCACATCTCGTGCTGCGCGTTCAACAGCAGCGCGGATATGCCGATATTGGCCACGGCGCCCACGCTGCACACGGCGGAGAAGATCGCGAGCCCGCGCCAGAACCGGGCGCCGCGCAGTTTCTGGTCGCGGAAGGTGAATTCGTTGTTCAGCACATAGTTGCCGGCGATGGCGCAGGCCGTCGCGATCCCCTGCGCCGTGGAGAACGACGCCCCGCTCATCAGCGCCCCCCGCAGCACGGTCAGATGCGCCAGCAGTCCGGTGGCCCCCACCATCGCGAACAGCACGAACCGCACCGGCAGCAGGTGCCCCACTGTCTTGTCGGCCAGAAGCAACGCGAAATCGAGCATCACCCCGGCATCGAGCTTGCTTTCCCCGGCCACCCGCGGCCGGAACCTGTAGGGCAGTTCCCGCACCCGAGGCGGCGCCGGCAGGGAGGCGATGAGGTCGAGCAGGATCTTGAAGCCGATCGCGCTGAGCTGCCGGGCGGCCTGGTCGTAAACGGCGCGGGGCAGCATGAAAAACCCGCTCATCGGGTCCTGCACAGTAGTGCGCAGCGCGGCGCGGCTCAGCCGGGTAGCCAGGCTGGACATGCCGGCCCGCCGGGCGCCCCACTCGCCGAGGTCCCCGCCCAGCACATAGCGGCTGCCGACCACGATATCGGCCTCACCGGCGCGCAACAGGCCGAGCATGGCGGGCAGCAACGCCTCGTCATGCTGCAAATCGCCGTCGATCGCGGCGACATAGGGCGCGAGGCTCGCCTGCACCCCCTCGACGAATGCCGACGCCAGACCGCCGCGGCCCACGCGATGCACCAGGCGGACCCGGCGATCCTGCGCCCCGATCGCCGCCACCGCCGCCCGCGTGCCATCCCGGGAATCGTCGTCCACGAACACGACTTCCCACTCGATGCCGGCCAATGCCGCGCGCAATTTGTCCACCAGCGCCGCCACGTTGCCCTGCTCGTTTAACACCGGCACCACGACGCAGAGTTCGGGCGCCGGCTGGGTCGTGAGGGCTAGATCCATCCGCGTTTCTTGAACCACAGCAATGGGAGGATCCCGCTCAGGATGATGACGGTCAGCCCGTAAAAATAGCCGTATTCCCATTGCAGCTCGGGAATCCACTTGAAGTTCATGCCGTAGATGGAGGCCAGCAAGGTCGGCGGCACGCCCACGACGGAGACGACGGTCAGCACCTTGATGCCGTTCGCCTGCTCGATGTTGATGAAGCCCAGCGTCGCGTCCAACAGGAATTGGACCTTGTTGGTGAGCTGAATGTCGTAATCGGACAGGGATGCGATATCCTGCCGCAAGGTCTTGAACCGCGGCTTGAACTCCGGCGGAATCCAATCGGACCCGGCATCCGCGGTGAACAGCACCAGCCGGTTCACGCCCAGCAGGCTGTCCCGGATGTTGGACACGCGCTCCCCGGCCTGGCCCACCTGGCGCAAGGTGGCGCGCAGCTTCGCATCCTCTCGCGCCGCGTTATGCCGCCCATCCTTCTCCGGCCGGAACACCCGGCGGGATAGGCCATCGAGGTCGGCGCCCACATGCTCCAGCACGTCGGCCAACCGGTCCACGATGGCTTCCAGCAAACCTAGGAACGCGCTCACGCTGCACGGGGCGGCGCTCCGGTTCATGCCGGCGTTGAAATGCTCGGCGAACCCGTCGAACAGCGGCATTTCCGCGAACCGTACGGTCAGCAGCGTGCGTTTCGACAACACGAAGCCGAGCGGCGCCGTCATGGACGTGCCGTCGGGGCCGCGATAGGTCATGGGCGTGCTGAGCGTGAGCACTCCGTCATGCACATTGAGCCGGCTGCTGCTTTCGATCTCCGCCAGTTCGGTATCGGCGGGCACCACGAGACCGGTTGCCCGCTCGACCACTGCGCGCTCGGCATCGGTTGGGCTGACGAGGTCCATCCAGACCGCGCCGATATCGCCCGCCCCGGCATGCGGCCCGGCCTCGATGACGCGGCGCGGGGCGGCGCCGGTGTTGACGAATAACATGCCTGCCGCCACCTCGAATTTGCGCTAACCTAGTGCAGCGGCGGGCGGGGCGCCAATCCGGTCAGGGCGGGGATGCCGGGTCGGGCTCGGCTTGGCGTCGGTAGATCTCTTCTTTGCGAATACCTCCTGATTCACATTGGGCGACCAGTTTTTCACTAGATAAGATACCACGTCAATATGAGGTAGGAGTTTCTGTAATCTATAAGAACAACTCTCTATGTGTAGTTCTCCTTTTTTATATTCGAATTGACCTGTAAGAGCACTAAGGATTTCACTGATCATAATCGTTTCTCGTTTCTATGAAGTTCGATGTGGTTTCTTGGCATCGTAATTCTCATCATAGACTGGCCCTCTGTCTATCACCCGCACGATATGATTTATCTCAGCAGAACGGCGTTTTTCCGCAGCGAGTCCTAGTTGCTAGTATTTGGCGCGCTCATATTGAGCAATCGATCCGGCTGATCACCCGTGAACGGAATTGCTAGCTCCTCGTTCTTTGCTACTTTAGTCCACAAAGCCTCGCGCAACCTGTCGAATGTGGCAAATCGCTTTCCATCCAATGCACGTGAGATTTGCCCCGGCATGCGGCCCGGCCTTGATGAGACGGCGCGGGGCGGCGCCGGTGTTGACGAATAACATGCCTGCCGCCACCTCGAATTTGCGCTAACGTAGTGCAGCGGCGGGTGGGGCGCCAATCCGGTCAGGGCGGGGGTGCCGGGTCGGGCTCGGCTTGGCGGCGGTAGATCTCGGCCACGATCTTCTCGGCGCTCGATTCGGCGTGGGTGGTGCTGAGCATCTCGGCAATCCGGGCTTTCGGGTATTCTAGTTCGAGTGGGACGAGAACGTATAACGGGAACTCGCCATAGTCTTCATACTGATCTCGCAACCAACCGACGTTATCGACGAGGCCTTCGTGAGTGATAAACGGCGGCGCGGGCTCGTTGATCAGCGAGGCTTCAAGGTCGATCAACTGCTGAGCAAGTTCCACGGTTCCTATCGTGGGAGACCAATTTTTGGTCAGGTATGACTGAATTTGTACATGTGGGAGCATTTTTTGCAGCTTGTACATGAGTTGTTCTTCAGTGATTTCGTCCGAATCTGGCGAAAACCAAAGATCGATAATTCGGACAATTTCGTCTATCATCGCTTATCTCCGGTCATGTCTCTGTCAATATGGCTTCGGGGAGTTCTCACCCGTATGTTGGAAAAGTCATATACCGGGCCACCATCTTTAATCCTGACTTCATGGTCGAGCTCCAGTCTCATACGTGCTCCGGCCATCAAGGTTGAGTCCTCGACGTTGGGGGATCGGTCTTTGTCGATTCGTGTGTCCTGCCCAGGGGTCAGCGACTCCGCTATGTCAGGTGTCTTCCTAACTTCTCTCCAGAAGGCTGCCCGAAGGGCTGAGAATTCGGAAAAGTGTCTCCCATTCAACGCGCGCGCGATCTGCGCAGGTACCGGCGCTCCCTCCTCCTTATAGCATTGTAGCAGCCAATAACGGTCCGCTGGCTGCAGCAATGTGCTCGTATGGGCAATCCCTGGCTCGTTCCGGGCGGCGCTCCTTTGGTTCCGGACAGGCGGAGGCACCAGCGTACGCAACGACATAAAAGGAGCGTTCTCCTTGCGCGCCTGCACCGCCAGCAACTCGGTTTCCAGCCGCGCCACCAGCTCCGCACTTGGCGCGGTATTGAGCTGGCGCATGCCCAATGCGGTCGGATTTTGCGGCTCCAGCGTCGTGATCTGCCGCACGAGCGCCGCATGCCTCTCCATCCGGAACAGCTCGGCTGTCGATAGCGATCCTGGCGAGAAGCCTCCCCGCCGGGCGCCTGAACCCGGCGGGACGCCGCGCCCGGACTGAACCTGCACCACAAGCCCGTCCTGCGACAGCGAAGCGGCCCGTGACGCCGCGGACGCGACGAAGCGGGGCCAGTCCTCCAGCCGGATCGCCGTCATACCCGCGGCCAGATGGTCGCTCGCAGCCCACATCTGTCGCTGTGTCGTCGCTGTCGCGACCGTCGCGGCGGCAGCGCGGAGGTCGCCTATGCCGGGCGCATCGGCGTGGGTGCCGAGCAGCGTTTCGGCGAAGCGGTCAGGCGACAGCCCCGATGCCGCGACCCAGGCGCGCATGGCTTTCCCGAACGAGCCCTGCCACGCCTGACCGGGCTGCAGCGTGCGATGCGCCCTATCCCGGGCGGGAAAGCTGGCGAGCGCGGCTGCGCCTAGGATTGCGATCCGATCATCCAGCGAGGCCGGCGCTGTCCCATGACCGAACCGTTGGCGGTATTGGCGCCCTTCCCCACGTGACCTCCGCGCCCCACTCCGCTAAGAAACCCCTCCAAGCCCTCGCCGGAGCCGCCCCGTGAACCAGATCGCCCCCCGCCCCAACACGCTGCGCGCCGGCCCCGACGCCCGTGGCCGCTTCGGCGGCTTCGGCGGGCGGTTCGTGGCGGAGACGTTGATGCCGCTGATCCTCGCGGTGGATGCGGCCTATGAGGCGGCCAAGGCGGACCCGCGCTTCCAGATCGAGCTCGACGCCTATCTCAAGGATTACGTGGGCCGCCCCAGCCCGCTCTGGTTTGCCGAGCGGCTCACGAAGGCCATCGGCGGCGCCCGCATCTACATGAAGCGGGACGAGCTGAACCACACCGGCAGCCACAAGATCAACAACTGCATGGGCCAGATACTGCTGGCCCGGCGCATGGGCAAGACCCGCATCATCGCCGAGACCGGTGCCGGGCAGCATGGCGTGGCCACGGCGACGGTCTGCGCGCTGTTCGGCCTCCCGTGCACGATCTACATGGGTGCCACCGACGTCGAACGGCAGAAGCCCAACGTGTTCCGCATGAAGCTGCTGGGCGCCGAGATCAACGCCGTCACCTCCGGCGCCGGCACGCTCAAGGACGCGATGAACGAGGCGATGCGGGACTGGGTCGCGAACGTGGAGGACACGTATTACCTGATCGGCACCGTGGCCGGGCCGCACCCCTATCCGATGATGGTGCGCGATTTCCAGAGCATCATCGGGACCGAGGCGCGGGCGCAGATGATGGAGGCCGAGGGCCGGCTGCCGGACGCGATCGTGGCGGCGATCGGCGGCGGCAGCAACGCGATGGGCCTGTTCCACCCGTTCCTGGACGACGAGGTGCGCCTGATCGGCGTGGAAGCCGCGGGCCGTGGGCTCGATACGCAGGAACATGCCGCGAGCCTCAGCCGCGGCCGCCCCGGCGTGCTGCACGGCAACCGCACCTATCTGCTGCAAGACGCGGATGGCCAGATCCAGGAGGCGCACAGCATCAGCGCTGGGCTGGATTATCCCGGGATCGGGCCGGAGCATTCCTGGCTGCATGAGATCGGGCGCGTGGAGTATGTGGCCGCGACCGATCAGGAGGCGCTGGACGCGTTCCAGCTCTGCACGCGGACGGAGGGGATCATCCCGGCGCTGGAGCCCGCGCACGCGATCGCCCATGTGCAGAAGCTGGCGCCGGCGCTGGGGCCGGATGCGATCGTGCTGATGAACATGTGCGGGCGCGGTGACAAGGACATCTTCACCGTGGCCGAGCATCTCGGGGTCAAGCTGTAAGATGAGCCGCATCGCCGCCCGCTTCGCGTCGTTGAAGGCCGAGGGCCGCGGCGCGTTGATCCCGTTCCTCGAGGCGTATGACCCCGACGCTGCGACCTCGCTCGCGATCCTGCGCGGCATGCCGGGCGCCGGGGCCGACCTGATCGAGATCGGCATGCCCTTCACCGACCCGATGGCGGACGGCCCGGCGGTTCAGGCCGCCGGGCTCCGCGGGCTCAAGGCCGGTGCCACCCTGGCCCGCACGCTCGAGATGGTCCGCACTTTTCGCGAGGAGGACCGGGACACGCCGGTCATCCTGATGGGCTATTTGAACCCGATCGCCTCCTACGGCCCCGAGCGATTCTGTGCGGACGCCGCCGCGTCGGGCGTGGACGGCGTGATCGTGGTGGATTTGCCGACCGAGGAGGCGGACCTGCTGGTCCCGCATGCCGACGCCAACGGCCTCGATATCATCCGGCTGGTGGCGCCCACCACGGATGCGGAGCGGCTGCCGATCGTGCTGCAGGGCTCCTCCGGCTTCGTCTATTTCGTCAGCATCCTGGGCATCACCGGGACACGCAGCGCGTCCGAGGCGAGCCTGGCCGCCGCCATGCCCCGCATCCGGGCCGCGACCTCGCTTCCGGTCGCGATCGGGTTCGGCATCCGCACGCCCGCACAGGCGGCGGCGGCGAGCCGTGTGGCGGAGGCCGCGGTGGTGGGCTCCGCGCTGATCGACACGCTGGCGGCGAGCCTCGATGCGCAGGGCCGCGCCGGGCCCGATACGGTGCGGCTGGTGCTGGACCAGGTGCGGGCGCTGGCGGACGGCGTGCGCGGCACGAAGGTGGCGGCGTGAGGTCTTGCTGCTCCTTCTCCCGCTGGCGGGAGAAGGCTGGGATGAGGGTGGCAACCGCACTCCCGATTGTCCGCCCTCGTGGCCCCACCCTCACCCCAACCCTCTCCCGCCAGCGGGAGAGGGGGAAGCGCCGGCACTCGCCATGAGCTGGCTCGCGGAATACGTCCGCCCGAAAATCCGCACCCTGCTGGGCCGGCGGGAGGTGCCGGATAATCTGTGGCAGCAATGCCCGAACTGCCAGCAGATGCTGTTCACCCGCGACCTCGAGCGCAACCTCAAGGTCTGCACCAGCTGCGGCTTCCACCTGCGCCCGACGGCGCCGGAGCGGCTGGCCTACACGCTCGATGAGGGGTTCACCCGGATCGAGCTGCCGCGCGCGCCCACGGACCCGCTCAAGTTCCGTGACAGCAAGCGCTACGTGGACCGGCTCAAGGAGGCGCGGGACCGCACGGGGATGGACGATGCGATCCTGGTCGCGCACGGCGCCATCCTGGCGCAGCCCGTCGTGGTCGCCACCATGGCGTTCGAGTTCATGGCCGGCAGCATGGGCGCCGCCTTAGGTGAGGCCATCGTCGCCGCCGCGCGCCTGGCGGTGCTGCAGCAGGCGCCGCTGATCGTATTCACCGCGAGCGGCGGTGCGCGCATGCAGGAAGGGGCCGTCAGCCTGATGCAGATGCCGCGCACGACGATCGCGGCGCAGATGGTGAAGGAGGCCGGGCTCCCCTTCATCACCGTGCTGACGGACCCCACCACGGGTGGCGTCACGGCCAGCTTCGCCATGCTCGGCGACATCCAGATCGCCGAGCCCGGCGCCCTCATCGGCTTCGCCGGCGCCCGCGTCATCGAACAGACCGTGCGGGAGAAGCTGCCGGAGGGGTTCCAGCGCGCCGAATACCTGCTGGAGCACGGCATCCTCGACATGGTGGTGCCCCGCACGCAGCTGCGCGAGACGCTCGCCCGGGTCATCTCCCTGCTGCGCGTGCCCAGCCTCGATACCACGGAGGTGGAGACCGTTTCGTGAGCGACACGCAGGTCCTGCCGCGGCTGGAGCCGGTGATCCGGCGGCTGCATGCCCTGCATCCCCGTTTGATCGACCTCAGCCTGGATCGGTTGCGGACCTTGCTGGCCAAGCTGGGCCATCCCGAGCGCAGGCTGCCGCCCGTGATCCATGTGGCCGGGACCAACGGCAAGGGCAGCACCTGCGCGTTCTTGCGCGCCTTGGCCGAGGCCGATGGGCGTGATGTGCACGTGTTCACCTCGCCCCATTTGGTCCGCTTCAACGAGCGGTTCCGCGTGGCAGGCCAGCTGGTGACCGACGATGCGCTGGCGGACGCGATGGAGGATGTGGAGCGCGCCAATGGCGGCGCCCCGATCACGGTGTTCGAGGTGATCACCGCGACCGCCTTCCAGCTTTTTGCCGCGGCGCCCGCCGACCTTTGCGTGCTGGAAGTGGGCCTGGGCGGGCGCGGGGACGCCACCAACGTGATCCCGCCGCCCGCCGCCTGCGCCGTCACATCCTTGTCGCTCGAACATCGCGAGCTGCTGGGCGATACGTTGGCCGCCATCGCCGGCGAAAAGGCCGGCATCTTCAAGCCGGGCAGCCCCATCGTGACCGGCGCTCAACCGGCCGAAGCTTTGGCGGTGCTGGACCAGGCGGCTTCTGCCGTGGGTGGGCGCGTGCTGGCCCGGGGGCGGGACTGGACGATCGAGCCGGGCGGACCCGGGCTGCGCTTCGCCGACGCGGCCGGCCAGGTGGACCTTCCGCCCCCGGGGCTGCCGGGTATGCACCAGATCGACAATGCGGGGATTGCCGTCGCGGCGCTCCGGGCGGCCGGGTTGTTCCAGGGCGGCGCCGGGCTCGCGCGGGCGGAATGGCCGGCGCGGCTGCAACGCCTGCATGGCCCGCTCGCTTCCCTGCTGCCATCGGCATGGGAGCTGTGGCTCGATGGCGGGCATAACCCGGGCGCCGGGGTGATCCTGGCGGACCAGGCGCGGGCATGGGCGGACCGGCCGTTGCACGTCGTGGTCGGCATGAAGCAGGCGAAGGATTCTGCGTCGTTTCTCGCGCCCCTGTTGCCGTGGATAACGAGCCTGTGGGCGGTGCAGGAGCCGGGGCAGCATCTGGCGCTTCCGGTCGATGCGATCGTCGCGGCGTCTGGCGGGGTCGCCCGGCCGGGCCCGGATGTCCGGGGGGCGCTGCGCCAGATCGGCACGGCCGGGCCGCCCGGCCGCGTGCTGATCTGCGGCAGCCTCTATCTGGCGGGGGAGATCCTGAAAATGGATCTGAAAATGTTTTAGCCGGCGCGGGGTTGGCGTGGTGCATAACGTCCCAACTCTCACATTGGCCCGGCGTATGCGCGACCGGCTCCAAGCATGGTGAATGGATTGATGGACGGTCAGGACCTGCCGCCGCCGCCGAAGCTGCGGGCTACTGCCGGGGAGGCACGGGCGTTGCCTGTGCTGCCTGGCCACCTGACGGCGCAGGTGATGCGCCATGGCAGCATGGAGCTACGCTGGTTTTCGCCCTCCGACACGGATGCGCAGGTCCCGCATGACCGGGACGAACTGTATATGATCGTGTCCGGCACCGGAGTGTTCCTCCGCGCGCAAGACAGCCTGGCGCTCGATGACGTGAGCCTGCCGTTGCGGGGCGAGGACCGGGTGGCGTTCGGCCCCGGGGATGTGCTGTTCGTGCCCGCCGGGACCGTGCATCGCTTCGAGGAGTTCAGCGGCGATTTCGGCTGCTGGGTCGTGTTCTATGGGCCGGAAGGCGGGGAGCACGCGTGATCGAGGCCCTCACACCGGCGGACCGCCCGCGCTGGGCGGAGCTCTGGCGCCACTACCTGGCGTTCTATGAGACCACGATGCCCGAGGACATCTATGCCCATACCTGGGCCCGGATCATGGATGGCCGGATGCATGGCCTGGCCGCGCGGGATGAGGGCGGGGAGATCATCGGCATCACCCATTTCCTCTACCACGAGAGCGGCTGGACGCTGACCCCGGTCTGCTACCTGCAGGACCTCTATGTCGATCCGGCCCGGCGCGCGCACGGCACCGGCCGCGCCTTGATCGAGGCGGTGGCCGAGCATGCGCGGGGACGGGATTGCACGCGGATGTATTGGCTGACGCAGGACCACAACACGGTCGCGCGTAAGCTCTATGACAAGATCGCGAAGGACAGCGGCTTCATCCGGTATGATTATCCGTTGTCGTCCAGCACTCGTCGGAGTGAGCGAAGCTAACCAGGGCCGCAAGCACTTCTGTGACCCCTGGATTGCTTCGCTTCGCTCGCAATGACGGTGGACGGGTTACTCCGTGACGGCGCGCGTGGTCCCGTTGCGCCAGTACAGCGTCACCTTCGACACCTGGCACAGATTGATGCCCGACCACGTCGCCTCGTCACCGTCATTATACTTGACCTTGATGTCGAACTGGCAGGCGGCGGTCTTGCGCGGGAAGGTGATGTTCACCGTCTGACCGTTGGAAAGCGAGTCCCGGCCCATCACGTCCGACCCCCAGCTGCGGCTGCTGCTGGCGCCGACATAGATCTCGTCGATCTGGTAGCCGGTCCGGTTCGTTATCTTGAAATCTTGCGAGGCGGCCAGCGCCGGCAGCGCCGACAGGGCCGTGAATGCGGTCGCAGCCAGCAGGGAACGGAACGGCATGGGCGACTCCTGAGAGGAACGAATCGGAACAGCGCGAAAACGATAACGCTGATGTCACCGATTGCAAGTCAGAAACGATCAGCGAGCCCGGCGCCGGAACAGACCGAGCAGTTCCCGGCCATCCACGGCGCCCACCAGTTGTGCCGCGGCGCCATAAACCGCGAGCCCAAACCCCACCAGCACCGCGAGCGCCAGCCAGCGCAGCCCCGCCACGTCCCCCGCCGCGGCGAACACCGTGCGCTGCGCGAAGATCAGCGCGCCGGCCATCGCCAGCGCCGCGATCGCCATGCGCGGCAGCCGGCGCCGCAATTGCCGGTCCAGCACCAGCTGCCCGCGCCGGCTCAGCACCACGGCCAAGGCCAGCACGTTGAAGATGGCCGACAGGCTGGTGGCGAGCGCCGGGCCCATGTGCTGCAACGGCGTCATGAACAGCAGGTTGAGGCCGATGTTCAGCGCGATCGCCATGACCCCGACCCGCACCGGGGTGGCCGTGTCGCCATGCGCGAAGAAGGCCGGGATCAGCACCTTCAGCACCACGAAGGCCGGCAACCCGAACGCATAGGCGGCCAATGCCTGCGAGCTCAGCAGCACGGATTGCGCATCAAACGCGCCGCGCCCGAACAGCACCGCCATGATCGGGCCGCCCACCACGCCCAGCGCCAAAGCGGCCGGCAAGGTCAGCACCAGCGTCACCTCCAGCGCGCGGTTCAGCGTGGCGATCGCGGCCTGGGCCTCCCCGCCCCGCGCTTGCCGCGACAGCGCCGGCAGCAGCGCGGTGCCGACCGCGGTGCCGATCACGCCCAGGGGCAACTGGTTCACCCGGTCCGCATAATACAGCAACGAGGCCGTGCCCGGCGGCAACCAGGTCACGATCCAGATGTCGATCGCAAGGTTGAGCTGCGTGACCCCGGCGCCCAGCAAGCCCGGCCCCATGCGCCGGGCCAGCAGCCGCATCCGGGGCGTGAGCCGTGGGCGCGGAATGCGCAGCACCATGCCCGCCCGCCGCACCGCCCAGGCCAGCAACGCCAATTGCAGCACGCCCGACACCGTCACGCCCCAGGCCAAGGAATGCCCGACGGTCGGCACATACGGCGTCAGCAGCAGCATGGCCGCGATCGAGACACCGTTGAACACCACCGGCGCCGCCGCCGCCGCCGCGAACCGGTCGAGCCCGTTCAGCACGCCCGACAGCAGCGCCGCCAGGCAGATCAGGAACAGATAGGGGAAGGTGATGCGCGCCAGCTCGATCGTGAGCGATAGCTTGTCCTGCCCCGGCAATCCGGCATCGCCTTGGAACCCCGGCGCCAGCAGGCCCATGAGTTGGGGCATGAACAGCTCACCCAGGATCGTCAGCAACAGCAGCCAGAACGCCATCACGGCGATGGCCTCCTGCGCGAACTGCTTGGCTTCCTCAGGGCCTTTGGTGGCCAGGATGCCGGAGAACTCGGGCACGAAGGCGGCGTTGAACGCGCCTTCCCCGAACAGCCGGCGGAACAAATTGGGCAGTTTCAGCGCGATGAAGAATGCGTCCGCCACGGGCCCGGTGCCGGCCAGCGCGCCGATCAGCATGTCCCGTGCAAAGCCCAGCAGGCGGCTCAGCATCGTCCAGCCGCCGACGGTCACGATGCCGCGCAGCATCATTCGCCCCGCTGCGGCCGGGCCATCAGTCCGGCGATGGCGCGGTCGAGCGTGAGCCGGCCCGCCAGCAACGCCGCCACGGCCGCGCAGACCGGCAGCTCGATCGTGGCACGGGCCAGCAGCGCCGGCGCGGTGGTCACACCCTCGGCCACGCCGCCGGGCCGTGCCAGCAGCGCCGCCAGGACCTGACCCTCGCCGAGTGCGTGACCAAGGGCAAAATTGCGGCTGCGCACCCCGGTGCAGGTCAGCAGCAGGTCACCCAGGCCCGACAGGCCGGCCACGGTCTCCGCCCGGCCCCCTTCGGCGACCACCAGGCGGGACAGCTCGGCCAAGCCCCGCGTGATCAGCGCCGCCCGCGCATTCTCGCCGAGCCCCGCGCCGATCACGGCGCCGGCCGCGATGGCGATCACGTTCTTGGCGGCACCGCCCAGCTGCGCACCCACCGGATCGTCATTGCCATACAGCCGGAACGACGGACCGCCCAGCAACCCCAGCAGCGCCTCCCGCAGCGCCGCATCCCCTGTCGCGACCACGGCGGCGGCGGGTAGCCCGGCCGCGACCTCGTGCGCAAAATTGGGTCCGGTCAGAACGGCGGACGGCGCCCCGGGATGCAGCGAGGCCAGGATCTGGGTGGGCAACAGGCCGGTCCCGGTCTCGACCCCCTTGGCGCACAGCACCGCCGGCCCCGGCGGCTTACGCACCAGCACGTGGCGCAAATGCTGGACCGGCACCGCAATCAGCACGGCGTCCGCCCGCGCGGGCCACTCGGCACTCACCACGATGCGCGGCGGGAGTGGAAACTCCGGCAGACGCGGGCTGCGCCGTCCCGCCTCGATCGGGTCGGGGTCCCGCGCCCAGAGCATGACCCGATGCCCGGCCCGCACGGCGTGCAGCGCCAACGCCGTGCCCCACGCGCCGGCGCCCACCACGAAGACCTCACTCATCGATCAGCCGCCGCACGTCATAGCCCTCACCGGCCTCACCCCCGCCCAGACGCTGCAGCAACGCCGCGAGAACAGGGGGCGCCGCGTCCAGAAACCCCCACGGTGCGTTGCGGACCAGCAGGCCGCAGCCGTTCAGCCGCCCGGGGTCCAGCGGCTCCCGCCACCACAGCTCCGCCAGGACCACATCCCGGAGCCCGGCGAGCCGGATGCCCTCGTGGAAGGTGGTTACCGGGCTGCGATGCTTGATCGGATACCAGGCCACATACGTCGCGGACGCCCAGCGCGCCGCCCCGGTCCGCAGCCCGGCCACGATCCGCTCGAACTCGCCCGGCGCCTCGAACGGCGGGTCGATCAGCACCAGCCCGCGCGCCTGCCGCGGCGGCAACAGCGCGCCCAGCGCCTCATACCCGTCGCGCAGATGCACCGACACCTGGCCATCCCGCGCCGCCCAGCGCCGCAGCACGGCGCAATCGTCAGAGTGCAGCTCGCAGCACGCCAGGCGGTCCGTGGGCCGCATCAGCGCGCGGATCAACGCCGGGGAGCCAGGATACAGGCCCAGACGCTCGACCAGGCCGACATAATCGCGCAACGGCGGCGGGGGTTCGTGCAGCAGGCGGGCGATGCCGGCGTGCCACTCCCCGGTGCGCGCCGCCGGGCCATCGCCCAGATCGTAGAGGCCGAGCCCGGCATGGGTGTCCAGCACGAACATAGAGGCGGGCTTGCGGGCCAATGCCTGCAGCATCCACACCAGCAGCGCATGCTTCATGCAGTCGGCGGCGTTGCCGGCATGAAAGGCGTGGCGGTAATTCACGCAGCCCGGTCCTGACTGAGGTCCTGGAGCGGCCAGCGTGGGCGCGGCGCGATATCGAGCGGGTCGGTCAATCCCAGACGCAGCCGCTCGATCCCCGCCCAGGCCACCATCACGGCATTATCCGTGCACAGCCGGATGGGCGGCGCCACGAGATCGAGCCCGCGCGCGGCCGCCACCGCCTGCAACGCGGCCCGCACCGCCGCATTGGCCGCGACGCCGCCCGCTACCACCATCAGCCCGGCCTCCGGCATCATGTCCAGCGCGTGCTGCGCCCGGTTTGCCAGCACGTCCGCCACCGCCGCCTGGAACCCTGCCGCGACGTCCGCCCGCTCCACCCCCGGCGTTTGCAGCCGGCGCGCGACGGCGGTTTTCAGGCCGGAGAAACTGAAATCGCAGCCGGGGCGCCCCAGCAAAGGCCGTGGCAGGGGCTGGCGCGCCGCGTCGCCCGTAGCTGCCAGCCGCTCGAGCGCCGGGCCGCCGGGCCAAGGCAGGCCCAGCATCTTGCCCACCTTGTCGAACGCCTCTCCCACGGCATCGTCGATCGTGCCGCCCAGCCGGCGATAGCGGCCAACCCCGTCCACGGCGATACACTGGCAATGCCCGCCCGATAGCAGCAGGAGCAGGTAGGGGAACGGCGCACCCCCGTCCCGCAAGCCGGGCAGCCGTGCCGTCAGCGCATGCGCCTCGAGGTGATTGACCGCCACGAACGGGAGGCCGGCGGCCAGCGCGATGCCTTTCGCGACCCCGGCACCCACGATGAGTCCGCCGATAAGGCCGGGCCCGCAACTGGCGGCGACCCCACCCAGACCGCGGATTTCCAGCCCCGCCTCACCCAGCACGCGCCGCACCAGGCCCGGCAGATGCGCCAGATGCGCGCGGGCCGCGATCTCCGGCACAACGCCGCCGAACGGGGCGTGATCGTCGAGCTGGCTCAGCACCGCTTCCGCCAGGATGCGGCCCGCGGGGTCCAGGATCGCGGCCGCCGTCTCGTCACAGGAGGATTCGATCCCAAGTATCGGGCCGGAGAGCGCGCCGCGTGGGGTTGTCATGGGTCGGCCTTTCCTTCGGCGGCCTGATCTCATAGGACACCTGGATGCCCGACGCCCAGCCCATGCCTGCGCCCGCGTATCGCGAGACCCATCACGGGCGCGCGCTGCCGTTGCGGGTCGGCACCCGCGGCTCGCCCCTGGCGCTCACGCAGACCCGGTTATTCCTGGCGTTGCTGGCCCGATTCTGCCCGATCCTGGCCCCCGGTGCGCGGCAGGAGCAGGTGTTTCAGCAACATGTGATCCGCACCACGGGCGACCAGGTGCAGGACCGCAGCCTGTCGGAGATCGGCGGCAAGGGCTTGTTCAGCAAGGAGATCCATGAGGCGCTGCTGGATCGCCGCATCGATTTCGCGGTGCATAGCCTCAAGGATTTGGAGACGGAACTCCCCGCCGGCATCGTGCTGGCATGCACGCTGCGGCGGGAAGACGCCCGGGACGCTTTGATCCTCGGCCCGGCCTGCGCGGCTGGCAACCAAAATGAACCGTTCTCGGTATTGCCTCACGGAGCCGTGATCGGGACCAACTCCCTGCGTCGCCAGGCGCAACTCCTGCATGCCCGGCCCGACCTGCGGATGACCTTGCTGCGCGGCAACGTGCAACCCCGGATCGCCAAGGTGCGGCGGGGCGATTGCAGCGCGAGCCTGCTGGCCCTCGCCGGGCTGCGGCGGCTCGGGCTGGAGGATGACGCGATCCTGCCGATCGATCCCGCGATCATGGTGCCATCCGCCGGGCAAGGCATCGTGGGCATCACGACCCGGGCGGACGATATCGAGCTGCGGAGCCTGCTGGCCGGGATCGAGGATCCGGAGGCGCGGGCCGTCTCCACAGCGGAGCGGGCGCTGCTGGCCTCACTCGACGGGTCCTGCCGCACGCCGATCGGCGGGTATGCACGCCTTATCCAACAGGGCGGCGCCGTGCCTGCCATCCACCTGACCGGGTTGGTCGCGCGGGGTGACGGTTCGTTCCTGCTGAAGCGTTCCGTCACCGGCTCCGCGGATGATGCGGCCCGGTTGGGCGCGGAACTCGGCGACAGCCTGCGCCGGGACAGCCCGCGGGACATCTTTGGATAGAGTGCCGGCGGATGGAGCGCGGGGCGTGCTCGTGACCCGGCCGGAGCCCGGCGCCACCGAGACGGCGGCGGAGCTGACGCGCCGGGGCTATCTGCCGATCGTGGCGCCTCTGCTGCGTATCGTGCCGCTCGGCCTCGCGCCGCATGGCCACGCCGACATCCTGCTGGCCACCAGCGGCAACGCGATCCCGCATCTTCCCGCCGCCCGGCCGGATATCCGGCTGCTGGTCGTCGGGGACCGCACGGCGGCGCGGGCGCGGGCGGCCGGCTTTCACAACGTGGAGAGCGCCGATGGCGATGCGGAGGCCTTAGCGGAGCTGGTCCAGGCGCGGTGCACCCCTGGCACGCGGCTGTTGCTGGCCACCGCGCGGGGGCAGGGCCATCACCTGGCGGCGGCGTTGCGGGCGGCGGGATATGCCGTGCAGCGCCGGGCCGTTTACGCCGCAGAACCCGCCAAAAGCCTGCCGGACACGGCGATGTCGGCGCTGGTGGACCGGCGGCTGGGCGCCGCGCTGTTCCTCTCGGCCGAAACGGCCCGGGCCTTCGTCACGCTGCTGCCGCAAAGCCTACATACCTGTCTGTGTGGGATCGAGGCGCTGGCGATCGGCGCCCCCACCGCGGCGGCGCTGGCGCACTTGCCCTGGCGCGGCGTCCGCGTGTCGGCTAAGCCAACCTTGGAACGAGTATTGGCACTGCTATGACCGAACCCACCTCCCCCGATCCCCTGACAACTCCGGCGGCCGATGTGCCGCAAGCGGAGGCAATGAAGCCCGCTGCGCCACAGGAGCGCGTGCGGGTGGAGGCCCCGGCGCCCCGCCGGGCCGATGGTTTGCCGTTGCTGTATCTGCTCGGCTTCCTGGTCGTGGTCGGTACCGGGTATTACCTGTATCGCAACCCCGTCGGTGATCATCGGCCGGAGCTGGTCGATACCGTGACCCCCCGGATCGATGCGTTGCAGACCCGACTGACGCAGCTGGAGTCCCGCCCGGAAGCGACCCCACCCAACCTAGCGCCGCTCGAGGGGCGGATTGCGGCGCTGGAGGGCCGGCTCGCGGCGTTGGAGGCGCGGCCCGCGCCGGTGCCAGATCTCGGCCCGATCACCAGCCGGCTGGATGCGGCCACGGCCAAACAGACCGATGCGGTAGCTGCGCTCACCTCCCGGATCGACGCGACGGACGGCAAGCAGAACGAGGCGATGGCCGCCCTCGCCGGCCGGGTGGACGCCGCCACCGCCAAGCTGGACGCGACATCCGGCGCGATCACCAGCCGGCTCGAAGCATTCGAAGGCCGGGTTGCCTCAGCCGAGAAATCCGCCAAGGATGCCGGTGCTCAAGCGTCGCAGCAGGTGAGCGCCGCCGCGGCGCAATTGGGCGCGCAGGTGGACGCCAAGGTGGGCTCCGTGACCGAGACCGCGCGGCAGCTGAGCCGGCTGCAGGCCGCGGGCGCAGCGTTGGCCGCCGGGCAGAAGCTGGGTGAGATCCCGGGCGCGCCCCCGGCCCTGGCCCGCTTCGCGACCGAGGCGCCGCCCACGGAATACCAGCTCCGCCTCGCCTTCCCCGCCGCCGCCCAGGCCGCAGCCGCCGCGAGCCAGCCGGAGGGGATCGAGGACAAGCCGTTCCTCGACCGTGTCTGGGGCCGCGCGCAGCGATCGGTTTCGGTGCGGCAGGGCGATCGCATGGTGCTGGGTGACGCGGCCGGGGGCATCCTGGCGCGGGCGAAGCAGGCGCTGGATGGCGGGGACCTGCCGGCGGCGCTGACCGCGCTCGATGGATTGTCAGTCCCGTCCAAGGCGGCGATGGCCGGGTGGATCGGGCAGGCCCGGGCGTTGGTCGAGGCCCGGGCGGCATTGGCGCAGCTGGCGGCCCGCGGCTGATGCGCTTCGTTGTCTTCTTCGTCCTGCTCGCCGGGGCGGCGATCGCGGCGGCGTGGTGGGTCGCGGGGCTGCCAGGCACCGTGTCCGGCACCATCGGCACGACGTCGTTCGAAACCTCGGCCCCGGTGGCGTTGACGTTGCTCGGCCTGCTGTTCATCCTGCTTTACAGTGCGATCCGGCTCGTGGCGTGGCTGTTCTCGCTGCCGCGCCGGGCCAAGCGGGGCAACGAGCGCCGCCGCCGGGTCAAGGGCGATCGGGCCGTGACCCGCGCGCTGGTGGCGCTGGCCGCCAATGACCCGGCCATGGCACAGCGGGAGGCCGCGCGCAGCCGGCGCCTGTTGGGCCGCACACCGCTGACGTTGCTGCTGGAGGCGCAATCCAGCCGCCAGGCCGGCCGCGAAGCCGAGGCGGATGCCTCCTTCCGGCAACTGGCCGGCACGCCGGACGCCGCCTTCCTCGGCCATCGCGGCTTGTTGCAGCAGGCCACGGCGCGGGAAGACTGGGCGGCGGCGCAGAAGCACGCGCTGGAGGCGGAGGCGGCCTATCCCGGCGCCGCCTGGGTGCGGCAGGAGCGGCGGCAGCTGGCGCTGCGCACCGGGCAGTTCAAGGACGCGCTGCGTCTGTCGGGGTCGGAGCACCAGGCCTCGCTGGGCGTGGCGGCGGCCGATGCCGAGACCGACAGCGCGGAGTCGCTGCGCCTGGCCAAGCAGGCATTCGACGCCGACCCGGCGCTCCCGGCCGCGGCGCTGGCCTATGCGACCCGGTTGCGCAAGGCCGGTCGGGACAAGGTGGCCGTGGGCGTGCTGCGCCGGGCCTGGGCCAAGCAGCCGCATCCGGATTTGGCGGCCGAGGCGCTGGCGCCGATCAAGGACCGCATCGCCCGGCTGAACGCCGCCAAGGGCCTGGCCAGCGCCAACCCGGGCCACCCCGAAAGCCGGCTGATGCAGGCGCAGGCGGCGCTGGATGCCGGGCTGACCGGGGAGGCGCGGCGGCATCTAAAGGCGGCGCAGGATGTGGGGCTGAACCAGCGCCGGCTGTGGGTGATGATGGCCGACATCGCCGAGCGCGACGGTAACAAGGACGAGGCGCAGGAGGCGCTGCGCCGCGCGGCCGTGGCGGATCCGGACCCGGTGTGGCGCTGCGGCCATTGCGGCAGCGTGCATGCGGCCTGGCAGCCGGTATGCGACGCGTGCGGCACACCGGGGCAAGTGGCTTGGGTGCAGCCGGATGCTTCAGGCCCGCCGGCGCCCAGCCCTGCCCGCCTGAAGCAAGATATCGAGGGCATTCCGTCCTGAGTTTGGAGTTTCGCTCATGCGTATCGTCCTTGCCGCCGCGCTGGCCGTCCTGATGGCCGCGCCCGCGTTCGCCCAAAGCCGCCTGCCGACCATTCCGCCCGAGCAATACACCCCGGAGCAGAAGCGCGCGGCCGAGGAGTTCCTGGCCGCCCGCAAGGTGCCGGTGTTCGGCCCGTTCGAGCCGTTGATGTATTCGCCGGAAGTGATGTCCCAGGCGCGGGCGATGGGCGATTACCTCCGCTACAAATCGGGCATCGGCAACACGCTGTCGGAGCTGGTGATCCTGGTGACGGCGCGGGAGTGGACGCAGGATTACGAGTGGTATGTCCACGCGCCGATCGCGGCGAAGGCCGGGATCAAGGCCGAGATCATCGCCGCCATCCGCGACGGCCGCCGGCCCGTGGGGATGAGCGATGACGAGGAGATCGTGTACGATTTCTCGTCCGAACTGCATCGGAACAAGCGCGTGTCGGACGCGACGTATGCCCGGGCGGAGAAGCGGTTCGGCAAGCCGGCCGTGGTCGACCTGGTGGGCATCAACGCCTACTACACGCTGTTGGCCATGCAGCTGAACGCGTCGCGCTACGTGATGCCGAAGGATGGCGTGCCGTTACCGCGGTTGCCTGAATGAAGCGGGTTCTTGCCCTGCTGCTGGTGGCCGGGTGCACGCCGGATTACTCGCCCGACACGTATGCGAGCGGCGCGGTGCAGCAGGCGAGCAAGGTCGAGCAGGGCGTGGTGGCCGGCATCAGGCGCGTGCTGGTCAGCGCGACCGGGACGGCGGGCGCGGTGACGGGCGCGGCGGCGGGCGGGATCGCGGGCGCGCAGGCGCCGGGCGGCGGGGTGCGCAGCGCATTGACGTCGCTGGGCGGCTCGGTCGTGGGCGGCCTGGTCGGCGCCGGGGTGGAGCGGGCGGCCGGGGACACGGCGGCGTTCGAGTACATCGTGCGGAAAAAGAACGGCGAACTGGTCTCGGTCACGCAGAAGGACGAGGTGCCGCTGGCGTTGAACCAGCGCGTGCTGGTGATCGCGGGGCCGCAGGCACGGGTGGTGCCGGACTACATCGTGGCGGAACCGACGCCGCCACCACCGCCACCGACGCCACCACCACCGCCGCCGCCACCGCCGCCGGTGCCACCGACGCCGCCCTCTCCGCCACCACCGGCCCCGGCGCCAGCTGATCCGACTGCCCCCGCGGCGCCGTAGGACACCAACCGCCGAAGCCGCGCCTCCGTCGCGCTGTCGGCCGGGTAGAAGGCTTCGATCGCAAGCTCCGACACTGTGATCTCGGCGGGGGTGCCGAACACGGTCGTGGTGGTGATCAGCGACAGCCGGCCCTCCCGCGTCTCGAGCTCCACCGGCACCGCTACCCCCTCCACCCAATCGAACCGCCCATCCGGCACGCTGCCCAGCGTGCGCAGCTCGGCCAGCAGGTCCAGCAACACGGGGTCGCCGCTTGCCTGCGCCTGGTGATGCAGCCGGCTCAGGATATGCGCCCGCAGCACCGCCAGATTGGCGATCGCGGGTGCGAGGCCATGTGGATGCAAGGTCAGCCGCAGCATATTGACGGGGGGCTTCAGCAGCGCCGGGTCCGTCACGCCCTCCAGCAACGGTGCGAGCCCGGCATTGGCCGCCACCATCTGCCAATGGCGGTCGATGGCCAGGGCCGGGAACGGGGCATGGGTGCGCAGGATGGTCGCGACGATCGAGTTCACCCCCGCCATCGCCGGGTCATCGAAGGCGTGCGCGGGGTAGCGCGGCGCGAAGCCGGCGGCCAGCAACAGGGCGTTCCGCTCCCGCAATGGCACCTGCAGCTCCTCGGCCAGCAGCAGCACCATGTCCCGGCTGGGCGCCGCCCGGCCGCTTTCGAGGCAGCTCAGGTGCCGTTGCGAGATGCCGGCATCGAGGGACAGGTCGAGCTGACTGCGCCCGCGCCGCTGCCGCCACCCGCGGAGCTGGGTGCCGATCGGGGCGGGACGGAGGGAGGCGGCAACCGACATGGCCTCAACTTAGCGGGCCCGGCGCATGCGGCGCCATGACCTGCGAGGTCATCGCATTCGGCCGGCGATACCGCGACGATCCCGCCGTTACCTCACCATGAAGGGAAGCTTCGATGTTCGCCACCGTATCGACCACCCCGCTCCTACGTTCGGCTTTGCTGGGCGATGCCATCGCCAGCGCAGGCGCCGGGCTGTTGCTCACCAATGCTGCCGGGCCGATGGCGGGCCAGTTCGAGCTGCCTGAAATGCTGCTCTGGGGCGCCGGGGCCGTCATGGTGCCCTATGCCGGACTGGCGGCCTGGGCCGGCACCCGCAGGGCCGTGCCGGTGATGCTGGTGCGAACCATGGCCGTGATCAGCCTGCTTTGGGCGATGGACAGCCTGGTTCTGCTTGCATTCACCGCGCCGACCCGGTTGGGCTCCGGCTTCGTGCTACTGCAAGCGGCGCTCGCCGGGGTGTTCGGGGCGCTGCAATGGGTGGGGACCCGCCATCCGTCGCGCCTCATCGCCCCCGGCCGCGCCATAGCATGATCGCAGCGTCCACCGGCACCGCCGCCACCTCCCGCAGCCGCCAGAACCAGCGGCGCGTGAACCGGCGGGAGGCGGTGGCGGGCAAAGGCGGGCACGGGCGCCCGTCCAGCCCGGCCATCCGCAACAGCATGACGCAGCGCACCAGGTGATAGCCGGACGTCGCGGCATAGACCGGGCCCGCACGGCCCCGCAGCAACCGCGCGCAGGCGAGCACGGAGCCGATAGTGTTGCGCCCCGTCGGCTCCATCTCGATCTGCCCGGCATCGACGCCGTGCTCGGTCAACATCCGTGCCATCAGCTCGGCCTCGGGCGGGCCGAAGCGGCCTTGGCCGCCGGTGGGCATGTAGGTCAGGCCGGGATGGGCGGCACCGAACCGCAGCGCGGACAACACCCGGCTCTCCATCGCGCCGCTCGGTGAGCCATCCGGGCGGACCGCGGCGCCGAAGATGACGATCGTGCCACCCCCCTGTCTTGCACGTCACACAGGTGCGGCGAGCAGGATGCGGTTGACCGAAACCAGCGCGTCATAGGTCTGGCGCCACGCGCGCTCGAACTGCGGTGGGGTCACGCCGCGCTCGGCCAGCACCGCGGCGATCGCGGCCACGGTCCGCACACCGTCGATCTGCTTCAGGATAGCGGCGGCCAGCGGCGGGAGCGGGACCAGCACGCGCACTCCGTCGAACACGAAGGGCAGCGTGCCGTCATCGCGGATGTTGCGGGCGATCTCGGCAGCCGGCATCTCGCGCGCCACCGGCACCGCCTCCGCCCGCATCGGGTCCGGTTCCGGGTGGGTCTCGCCGGCACGCACGCAATAGACCACGTGAGTGCTCATGTTGCCCGTGAGCCCCTCCGCCAGCGCCGCGCGCTGCACCGGGTCGAGCCCGGCGGTCCGCGCGCGCAGCTTCGGGTCCGGCAGATACACGTCCGGGTCGTAGCGCCGGGGCTCCATCCACGCCGTGATGCGGAGCCCGGCCGCGGCCAGCAACTCGTGCAAGGCCGGCACGGTATAGGCCCGGTCCCGCGGGTTCAGCAGCAGGTCGTAGAGCCCGGCATCCCCGCCATCGATATGGTCCCCGAAATACCCGTTCCGCCGCAGCCACGCGCTCTCGGGCAGATGCTTCATGACCCGCTTGGCGACATCGAGCCGGGCGGGCGGCGGCTCGTCGTCCGGCGCCAGCAGGCGGAGCGCGTCTTGCAGCATATACACCCCGGTCCGCCCATGCGGCGCATAGACCATGAGGCCCAGGCCGCCGCCCGGCGCCAAGACGGATAGCAGGGCATGCAGCCCGGCCGCGGGGTCCGGCAGGTGATGCAGCACGCCGCAGCAATCGATGTAGTCGAACGGCCCGATGCCGAGGCCCGAGAGCTCCAGCAACGAGCCCTGCACGAAATCGAGCGACAACCCCCGCGCCGCCGCCCGCGCCTGCGCGATCCCCTGCGCGGCGGCCGAGCGGTCCAGATGCGTGACCCGGCCCGGCCGCCCGGCGCTCGCCAGGTGCTGCGCCAGCATGATCGCGCCATCGCCGGTGCCGCCGCCGGCCACCAGGGCGCGCAACGGCGCCGAGGCCGGGCGGGCGGCGCCGAACACCCAGTGATCGACCTCCCGCAGATGGCTCGGGCTGCCGATGATGAGCCGCTTGGCCTCGTCCCGCGCATCGCGCTGCGGATAGGGGTAGGCCTCGTATTGCGCGGCCAGCGTGGCGTCGATTGCATCGGTCATGGCGAACACCTAATGCAATGATGCCGAGGACAGAAGGTGGGGGCCGGGCATGAGCCATGCGGAACGCACGCCGATGACGCCGGAGGAGTTTCTGGCGTGGGAGGCGAAGCAGGATCGGAAATGGGAGTTCGACGGATTCCGGCCCGTGGCGATGACGGGCGGCACGATGGCGCATGTGGTCATCCAGGCCAATTTGATGGGTGAGCTTCACGCTCACCTCAAGGGCAAGCCGTGCCGCCCGATGGGATCGGACGCGAAGGTCGAGATCGGGTCGAGCTATCGCTATCCCGACGCCATGGTGACCTGCATGCCCTTCCTTCCAACTGACAAGATGGCGCCCGAGCCGGTCGTGGTGTTCGAGATCCTGTCCGACAGCACCGCCCGCACGGACCGCACGACGAAGATGGCCGGCTACCAGTCGTTGCCGTCGTTGCAGCATTACGTCTTGCTGGAACAGGATCAGCCCTTCGTCACAATCATCTCCCGAATGGAGAGCGGATGGCAGATCGGCACCGTGCGGGATGGCGCCGTCATGGCACTGCCGGCGATCGGGGTCGCGATCCCCGTGGCCGACCTTTATACGGGGCTGGACCTGCCGCCTCTCGATGATGCGTAGCCTTGACGATTTCGATGACGCGTAACGCCCGGGGCTATTTCGGGATCGGCGCGGAGGGCGTGTCCAAATCCGCCAACATGGGCGCCCTGCTGCGCACCGGGCATGCCTTCGGCGCCGCGTTCTGCTTCACCATCGGCGGCGGCTGGGATGCGCGTGCCGGGCGCCAGGCCGACACGGCGGACACGCCCGCGCATGTCCCGCTCTGGCGCTTCCCGGACGTCGCTGCCATCCGCCTGCCGCGGGAATGCGTGCTGGTGGGGATCGAGCTGTTGGACGACGCCGTGGACCTGCCATCGTTCCGGCACCCGCTCAATGCCGCTTACGTGCTGGGGCCCGAGCGGTCCGGCCTGTCGGACGCGCTGCGGGCGGAGTGCCGGCATATCGTGCGCATTCCCACCCGGTTCGCGCTCAACCTGGCCGTGGCCGGCGCGCTCGTGCTCTACGATCGGCTGCTCCAGCATGGCCGCTTCGCCGACCGCCCCGTCGCCACCGGCGGCCCCGCCGCGAGCCGGCCGCAGCCCGCGGGCCATGGCGACCCACGCTTCCGCCGCACCCTGCCGGAATGGCTCACCAAGCCGGAATAGCGGCGGCCGGGCCGCACCGGCTTGTCCTGCCTGCCGCCCCGCCGTATCTCTCGCCAATGAAAACGTCTCTTTTCCCGGCTCTTGGATTCATGCTCGTCGTGTCTGGTGCCGCCATGGCGCAGCGGGCGCCGGCGCATCCGGTCCGGCCCGCCGGCAACGCGCCACGCTCTATCGGCAAGTTCGAGGATTGGCAGGCCGCGACCCATCAGGAGGGCGGGCAGACCGTCTGCTACGCCTTCACCCGTGCCGCCGCGTCCACGCCCGCATTGCCGGGCCGGGGTGACGTGGTGCTGACGGTCACGCAGCGGCCCGGCGGGCGGGACGCGGTGGCGATCAGCGCCGGTTTCGCCTACCCGCAAGGCGCCGAGGTGCAGGTGACGGTCGAGCCGGGGGCGCTCGCCTTCTACACCGCCAACCGCTCCGCCTTCGCACGGGACGGCCGGGCCACGGTCGCGGCGTTCGGGCGAGGGCGGCAGGCGGTGGCGCGGTCTCCGGGGCCGCGCGGCGCCGCCGTGACCGACACGTTCAACCTGCGCGGGTTCACCCAGGCCTACCAGGCCGTCAACCGGGCCTGCCCGGCGCGATGAACGCGGTCTTAACGGAGGAGGAGCGCACCCGCATCCTCGCGAAATCCGCACTGTTCAACCCGCCGGACGTGCAGCTCCCGGATGGCCGGCGCGAGCTAGTGGGCCTCGAGCGGGACGAGCTGATCGCCGAGCTGGCCGCAATGGGCGAGAAGCCGTTCCGCGCCAAGCAGCTTTGGCATTGGATCTACCACCAGGGCACGACCGACTTCGCGGCCATGTCCAGCATCGCCAAACCGCTGCAGGCGAAGCTCGCCGAACGCTTCGTGATCGGCCGTCCCGCCGTTGCGGACATGCAGACCAGCACGGACGAGACCCGCAAATGGCTGTTCCGCTTCCGCGACGGGCAGGAGGCCGAGACGGTCTATATCCCGGACCGCCATGCCGATCGCGGCGCCGTGTGCCTGTCGTCCCAAGTCGGCTGCACCCTGTCCTGCCGCTTCTGCCATACCGGCACACAGAAGCTGGTCCGCAACCTGGGCGCGCCCGAGATCGTGGGCCAGTTCATGGCGGCGCGGGACGCCTATGGCGAATGGCCGTCACCGCAGGGTGAGACGCCGCGCCTGTTGTCCACCATCGTGCTGATGGGCATGGGCGAGCCGCTGTATAATTACGAGAACGTGGCCAAGGCCATGCGCATCGTGATGGACGGGGAGGGCATCGGCCTATCCCGCCGCCGCATCACGCTCAGCACCTCGGGCGTGGTGCCGATGATGGATCGCTGCGGGGCGGAGCTGGGGGTGAACCTGGCGGTGTCGCTGCACGCGGTCACCGACGATCTGCGGGACGAGATCGTGCCGCTCAACCGCAAATACCCGCTCCGCGAGCTGATCGCCGCCTGCCGCCGCTATCCGGGCGCCAGCAATGCGCGCCGCATCACCTTCGAATACGTCATGCTCCGCGGCGTGAACGACAGCCTGGCGGAGGCGCATGCGCTGGTGGCGTTGATCGCGGGCATCCCGGCCAAGGTGAACCTGATCCCGTTCAACCCCTGGCCCGGCAGCGCCTACGAACCCAGCACGCGCGATCAGCTCGACCGATTCGCCCAGATCGTGACCGATGCCGGGTTCTCCTCCCCGATCCGCCGCCCCCGCGGGCAAGACATCCTGGCGGCCTGCGGGCAGCTCAAGACCGACAGCCAACGGACCCGGCCGGCAGCGTAGTGGCGGAGGGCGCGCCAGAGAGGGCCCCGGCGCCCACCCTGCCGCTCGGGCTGCTGGCGGCCGCCGGATTCCTGTCATCGGCCGGGGCGCGGGTGGTGGACCCGCTGCTGCACCCGATCGCCACCGATTTCGGCCGGATGGTGCCGGAGATGTGGATCGTCATCGCCTCGTTCACGCTCCCCTATGGCCTGAGCCAGATCCTGCTGGGGCCGATCGGGGACCGGTTCGGGAAGCTGCGGGTGATCCTGGGCGCGCTGTTCGCCTATGCGCTGTTCACCGGCCTGTGCGCCACGGCCGCCACCTTGCCGATGCTGACCTTGTTGCGGGCCTGCGCCGGGGTGGCGAGCGCGGGGCTGATCCCGGTGGGCATGGCGTATATCGGGGACTCCGTCCCGTATGCCGCGCGGCAGGTGACCTTGAGCCGCTTCCTGAGCGGCGTCGTGCTGGCGCAGGTGGTGGCGGGGCCCGTGGGCGGCGTGTTCGGCCAGTATATCGGCTGGCGTGGGGTGTTCGTGGGATTGGGGATCGTCGCCGTGGCGGTGGGCGCGGCGCTTGCCGTCCGTCTGCGCGGCTTTCCGGACCGGCGGCAGCCCGGGCGCATGTTCAACCCGGCGACCTACTCCGCGCTGGCGGGGAGCCGGGCCGTGCGGATCATCCTGCTGGCGGCGCTGCTGGACGGGGCCTTGTTCGTGGGCTGCTTCCCGTTCGTCGCGCCGTATCTGCATGAGCATTATGGCCTGTCCTACGCACAGGCCGGGTTGGTACTGGCCTGTTTCGGGATCGGTGCCATCGCCTATGTGCGCCTGGCGCCCCGGCTGGTGCGGGTGCTGGGCGAGGAGGGGATGGTGCTGGCGGGCGGCCTATGCATGTCGGGCGGCTTGGGGATCGTGGCCATGACGCGGTCGTGGCAGCCGATCCTGCTGGTGGAGCTGCTGCTCGGTTTCGGGTTCTTCCTGCTGCATGGCGTGTTGCAGGTGCGGGCGACGGAAATGCTGCCGCAGGCGCGGGCCACGGCGGTCGCGAGCTTTTCCTGCCTGCTGTTTTTGGGGCAGAGTGCCGGGGCGTTGCTGATGGGCGCGGCCATCGCGCGGTTCGACTATCCGGCGGCGTTCCTGATCGACGCCGGGTGCATCCTGGTGCTCACGCTGTGGCTGTCGGGCGTGTTGCGCCGGGGCGGATGAGGCCTACATGTCGGGAATGGACGACGACGAAAAGCCTGCCCCGCCGCCACCTGAGAAGAAGCCGGCCGAGACTGGCGGCCCTGCCGGGCCGGAGCCCACGCGCTATGGCGATTGGGAGCAGAAGGGCCGCTGCACGGATTTCTGATCGGCGGGACGGGCCGGCTGCCATTCTCTATCCACGCCGTCGCACCGCCGCCAAGACGGTGTTGTCCAACAGGCAGGCAATCGTCATCGGCCCCACCCCACCAGGCACCGGAGTGATCGCCCCGGCCACGGCCGCGCAATCGTCATAGGCGCAGTCGCCCACCAACCGGCCATCCGGCAGCCGGTTGATGCCGACGTCGATCACGGTGGCGCCGGGCTTGACCCAGCTGCCGCGCACCATCTCCGGGCGCCCCACGGCCGCCACCAGCACGTCCGCGCGCCGGCACTCCCCGGGTAGGTCCGCCGTGCGCGAATGCGCGATCGTCACCGTGGCGTCGGCGGCCAGCAGCAGCGCCGCCATGGGCTTGCCCACGATGGCGGAGCGGCCCAGCACCAGCGCGCGGGCGCCGCGGAGCGGGGTGCCGGCCAGCAGCTTCATCACCCCCTGCGGCGTGCAGGGCGCCAGCACGTCCAGCCCGTCCTGCAGCCGGCCGACATTGAGCGGGTGGAAGCCGTCCACGTCCTTGGCCGGGTCGATCGCCTCGATCACGGCGCGGCTGTCCATGCCGTCCGGCAAGGGGAGCTGCACCAGGATACCGTCCACCTCCGGGTCCGCATTGAGGCCGGCAATGACCTGCAGCAGCGTGGTTTCGGTGGTGTCGGCCGGCAGGCGCACGGTCTGCACCTGCAGCCCGGCCTCCTGCGCGGCGCGATCCTTGTTGCGGACATAGACCGCGCTGGCGGCATGGTCGCCCACCAGCACCACGGCCAGCCCCGGCCGGAACGACAGCGTCGCGACCCGGCCCGCGACCTCTGCCCGCAGCGCCGCCGCCGCCGCCTTGCCGTCGATCACGCGCGCCATGCGATCAGATCAAGGACCAGCTGCCGAAGACGATGCCGCGATACAGCGTGGCGAGCAGCGGCCGGGCCACGTATTGCAACCCGAGGATCAGCACGAGCGGGCTGAGGTCGATATTGCCGAAATTGGGCAGCACGTTGCGGATCGGGCGCAGCATCGGCTCCGTCACCCGATAGAGGAAATCCCCGATCGTCCAGACCAGCCGGTTCCGCCGGTCCAGCACGCCGAACGAGATCAGGGTCTGCACCACCGCCGACAGGATCAGCGCCCAGACCAACAGGCTGATGACGGCGCTCAGCAGCTCGAACACGGCGGTGATCAAAATCCAGGCTCCTGGAAGGGATGCGGGCGGCGGACCCTACCGACGCCGCGGGAGCCGCGCAACCGGCGCTACCGATACAGCCACGCGGCCATGGCCTGATAAAGCGGGATGCCGAGCGCGATGTTGAACGGGAAGGTGATCGCGACCGAGCAGGTCAGCGTGTAGCCGGGGTTCGCCTCCGGCAATGCGAGCCGCACGGCCGCCGGTGCTGCGATATACGACGCGCTGGCGGCCAGCGTGCCCAGCACCACGGCGCCGCCCATCGACATGCCGGCCGCGTGCGCCACCCCGATCCCCACCGCCGCATGCAGCACGGGCATAACGATCGCGAATGCCGCAAGTCCCCAGCCCAGGCGCCGGAACGCCGCCGCCTGTCCGGCCGCAGCCCGGCCCAACTCCAGCAAGAACAGGCACAGCGCGCCCTGGAACATGTCTCCGAAGAACGGCTTGACCCGCACCAGCCCCGCCGGGCCAACGACCGCCCCGATCACCAGGCCACCGGCCAGCAGCAGCACGCTCTTGGACGCGAGCGTGCGCGTGATCACACCGGACCCGGGTCTCGATCCGGGATGGGCCTGCGCCATGCCCGCCAGCGCGATCGCCACCACGATGGCCGGCACCTCCATGACCGCAAGCAGCGCCGCGCTGTAGCCCTCGAACGTCACGCCCTGGCGGTCCAGCAGGGCCGTGACGGCCGCGAAGGTGAGCGCCGAGACCGAGCCGTAATGCGCCGCCATCGCCGCGGAATCCACGACCGACAGGCCCCGCCAGCGCAGCAACGCATAGCACCAGACCGGGATCGCGCAGCCCAGGCCGAGCGCGCCCACCAACGGCCACGCCACCTCCCGCCACGGCGCATGCATCAACTCGCCGCCGCCGCGGAGGCCGATCGACAGCATGAGGTAGATCGAAAGTGTGGTGAACACCGCCTCCGGCATCGCGAGGTCGGAGCGCACGAACACCGCGAATGCTCCCAACGCGAAGCACAGCACGGCCGGGGAGAGCAGATTGGCGGCGATGAGGTCGAGGAATGTCATTCATGGTGTCTGACAGCGCCGCTGCCTTGGCGGAAGGCGGCCGGGCTGCTACCTACCATTGCGATCTACAATGGTGCCCCTGATGTCGCGCCTGCCCGATGACCTGCTGCGCACCTTTGTGGCGATCGCAGATGGGGGCACGCTGACCCGCGCCGGCGAGCGGCTCCGTCTCAGCCAGCCCACGGTCAGCCTGCAGCTCAAGCGGCTGGAGGCGCTGCTGGGCTGCCGCCTGATGGACCGAACGCCGCGCCACATGCGCCTGACTGGCGAGGGTGAGACCCTACTCGGCTATGGTCGCCGGATTCTCGCGCTGACCGACGAAGTGCTGACGCGGCTGGCTGAACCCGGCGTCCGCGGCCTGGTCCGGCTTGGCACGCCGGAGGACTTCGCCACACGGCATCTCTCCACGGTTCTGTCCGCCTTCGCGCAAACCCATCCTCACGTCGCGCTGTCGGTAACGACGGACCTCACGCTCAACCTGGTGGACAGGTTTCATGCCGGCGAGTTCGACCTGGTGCTGGTCAAGCGTGAGCCGGCGGGGCCGAGCGAGGGCGTCCGCGTCTGGCGGGAGGCCTTGGTCTGGGCTTGTGCCGCGTCCCGGGCGGATAGCATCTGCGCCACGCCGGAGCTGCCGCTGGTCGTGTCGCCGCATCCCTGTGTCTATCGGCGCCGGGCCATGCGGGCGCTGGACCGCGCGGCCCGGCGCTGGCGGGTGGCGTATACCTCCACCTCGCTCGCGGGGGCGCAGGCCGCGGTGCGGGCCGGATTGGGGATCACGGTATTGCCCCGCGACATGGTGCCGGGGGATTTCACCATCCTGGCCCCGGCCGCGGGCGTGCCGGAGCTTGCGGATACGGAGATGGCGCTCCTGACCGCCGAGACGCTGCCGCTCCCCGCCCTGCGCCTGGCTGACCACATCGTCCGTTCGCTCGAATATGAATCGCGGGACCATAAAGCGGGTTGACGGAGCCGCCCCTGGTCATCATGGTGCGCCCCTCGCACGGCGGGGCTGTAGCTCAGTTGGGAGAGCGCCTCGTTCGCAATGAGGAGGTCAGCGGTTCGATCCCGCTCAGCTCCACCACGCCGTGACCCCGATCCCGATTATGGCCGTATCGCCGCCATCTTTTCGCCTTGCCGGACCGCCACCTAAAACTTGTTAACATACGTTTTCAGGTGACGAGCGATGGTTCTGACGGGTGATACGGATGACCACACGGGTGAACCGAGCGAGGAGCCCGAGTATGATGGCGGGTGGCGACGGCCGTTCATCTTGCTGATCGCCGTGCTCGGGACGGGGTTCTTGGTGCTGATGGTCCTGGACCGGTTCAGCCCGGATGTTCCCGGCCCGGCTGTTCCCGGCCCGGATGTTCCAAGCCAGGCTGTTCCAAGCCGGGCGCCGGTGTCGGCGCTGCGGTAACGCCGGCTACCGTTCAACTCGCCGGCGGAGGGCCGGGGGCGGCATCCCTGGCCAGTCCACCACATGATGCTCCAACGGCCCGGCCCGGCGCTCATCCACCGCGCGCCCCCGCACCGAGACGCCGGCCGCATGCACCGTCTCGGGATCGCCGGACACGAGCGGGTGCCACCAGGCGAGCCCCCGCCCCTCGGCCACCCGGCGATAGGCGCAGCTGGGCGGCAGCCAATCGATCTCGGGCAGCGCCGCCGGCGTCAGCGAGACGCAATCGGGGATGGTCTGCTGGCGGTTCGCGTAGTCCCGGCAGCGGCAGGTCGCGGTGTCCAGCAGGCGGCAGGAGACGTTGGTGAACGACACCTCCTCCGTCTCGTCATCACGCAATTTATGCAGGCAGCACCGGCCGCAGCCATCGCATAGGCTTTCCCACTGCGCCCGCGTCATGCGGTCGAGCGGGGTGGTGGTCCAGAAGGGCGGGGCGGCTTGCATGGCGTGAAGATACCCATGCCCCGCCAAAAAACTAGCGGCGGGGCGGGGCCAGGGGCTGCTGCTGGATCGGTCCGGTCCGCGGCGCCGGCTGCAAGGGGGTGGGTGCGGGCATCGCAGGCGCCGGCGCCGCCTCGGCCACTGGCGTGCCGTAGCGGCTCAAAACCTCCCGCAGCGGGTCGGCACCGGGGTTCGACACCTCGACCCCCACCACGATCTGCTGCGCCGCGACCGGTTTGCCGTAATAGGCCTGGTTCCAATCCGACTTCGTGCTCATCAGCGTGCCGCCCAGCGAGACCCCGGCAAACAGGCCGCGCGCCCGGGTGAAGCCCACGATGTCGGCCCGGAGCGCCGCCGTGGTGGCGCCCTCCACCCCGCCGCCGAGGTCCACGAATGTGGCGGTCGCGTCGGCGCCCAGCTTGAATTGGCTGTCCATCACCGCCGTCAGGCCCTTTTCCGACATGATGATCAGCATGACCTCGGCGTCCTGCACCCCGGCCTGGAAGCCGATGCTGCCACCGCCCATGCCGTAGAACGCCGGCGCCGACCAGGAGCCGCCGCCCGCCCGCGCCACCAGCACGCAGCTGCCGCCCTGCCCACCCAGCAGGAACCCGGCGCGGAAGATCTGCGGGCAAATCATCGCCGCGCGCGCCTTGCGCAGCACGGTCTGCGCGTCGGTGCCGTTCACGTCGTTCAACATCTGCTGCGCGGCCAAGGTCGCGCGATCGACAAGCTGCTGCTGCTCGGACTGCGCATGGGCGGCGCCGGAGAGCAGCATAGCCGCCGCCGCGATCGATATGAGGTGCTTGGGCATCGGATCATCCTCCCTGGGACGCCTGATGTTAGCGCCAGATTATGGCGTTACCAAGTTTTCTTGATGCACCAGATCAAACCCGGGCAACTCGTTCAGGCTCACCACACGCCACCCTTCGTCCAGCCGTTCGAGCCGGGTCAAGGAGAGGTTCTGCACAGATAGGTGAAGCGCCTGATCCGCATCGAGCGCCATGGCATGCGCCACTGCCGCACGGATCGCGCCGCCATGGCTCACCACCACCACGTCCTGCCCGGCAAACCGCGCCGCCATACGATCCAAAGCCTCGCCGACGCGGATCAGCACGTCCGCCATGCTCTCCCCGTTCGGTGGCCGCTCCGTGCCGGCCAGCGGCCAGAACGGGTGCGCGGGCGCCGTGAGCAGGGGCGGCAGCTCGGCATGCGGCAGGCCCTGGTAGTCGCCAAGGTTCTGCTCGATCAACCCGGGCTCGACCGTCAGTTCCTGTGCGGGATAGCCGGCGGCGAAGATCGCCTCCGCCGTGCGCCGGGTGCGGGACAGTGGCGTGCAGGCCCACAATGCCGGGCGCGGCAGGCGGGCGGCGAGCGCGCGATACATCGGCACCTGCGCCACGAGGCTTTCGGGGCAAAGCTGCACGTCCATGATGCCGTAGAGCTTGGCGCGCTCATTCTCCGCCACCAGCGCGTGACGGATCAGCCAGAAGGTGGTCGGCATCTACTCTCCGATGTTCAGAAGGGCGCCGCGCTCCCGCGCCACGCGGAATTGCCGGGCGAACAGCCACACGCCGCCGCCCATCCATAGGATATTGAGCCCGACCGCCCAGGCCAGGTGATCCCATCGCACCGTGCCCTGCAACGCCGCCCGCATGCCCTCGAACACATGGCTCGACGGCAAGGCCAGCGCCACCGGCTGCATGACGGCCGGCAGGACGGATACCGGGTAGAACACGGCAGAAAAGGGCGTGAGCCCGAACAGCACCGACCAGGCCAGCGCCTCCGCCCCGGCGCCATGCCGCAGGATCAGGCTCACGACACCCAGTGCCACCCACCAGCCCATCACCATGAGGTTGGCGAAGAACAACACCGTGATCGGCCCCATGGCGAACAGGTTGAACGCGTACAGCACGAACGCCAGCGCCACCGCGGGCAATACTCCCATGAGCATCCGCGTCATGGACACCGCCAGTAACGCCGCGATCATCTCCCACGGCCGGATCGGGCTGACGAACACATGGCCGAGGTTGCGGGACCACAGCTCCTCCAGGAAGGAGATCGCGACTCCCATCTGGCTGCGCAGCGCGACCTCCCACAGCAGCACGCCGCCCAGCAGGGCCGAGCCCGCGAGCAAGACGCTATTCTGGCTGCCGGCGATGTAGCTCGCGGTGAAGCCCCAGATGCACATCTGCAGCACGGGCCAGTAGATCAGCTCGAGCACCCGTGGCCACGATCCGCGATAGAGCGCCAGGTGGCGATACACCAGGCCCCAGACGCGCCGCGAGGAACCGGTCATGCCGCCACCCCGCTGCGGGCGATGTCGAGGAAGACCTGCTCGAGGTCGGTGCGGCCATACCGCTCCAGCAGGGCCCCCGGTGTGCCGCTATCGACGATCCGGCCCTGTTTCAGCATCAGCACCTGGCTGCACAGCCGCTCCACCTCACCCATGTTGTGCGACGCCAGCAGGATCGTGCACCCGCTCTCGGCCCGGTAGCGTTCGAGCCAGCTGCGCACGAGGTCCCCCGTGTCGGGATCGAGGCTGGCGGTCGGCTCGTCCAGCAACAACACGTCCGGACGGTTCACCAGCGCCTTCGCCAGCGCCACGCGCGTCTTCTGCCCGGCCGAGAGCTGCCCGGCCGGGCGGTCGAGGAACGCCCCGAGGTCGAGCTGGCGGGACAGTTCCTGGATGCGTCCCTCGATGCCGCGCACGCCATATAAATGGCCATAGACGCGCAGATTCTCCGCCACCGTCAGCCGGGACGGGAGAGCGATGTATGGCGACGAGAAGTTCATCCGCGCAAGCGCCGCGAAGCGGTCCCGCGCCATGTCGTGCCCCAGCATTGTGATGCGCCCACCGCTTGGGATCAGCAGGCCCAGCAGCATGGCGATCGTCGTGGTCTTACCGGCGCCGTTGCCGCCCAGCAGGCCGAGCGTCTCACCGGGGGCGACCCGGAAGCCGATGCCATCGACTGCCAAGACGTCGCCATACCGCTTGCTCAGATCCTCGACCACGATCGCGTCCATGGGGTGGGATTAGGCGGCGGCGGGCCGTTCGCCAAGGCCTGGCCGTCAGCGTCGTAAAACCGCGTTGCCCTCATACAGGCAAATGTCCTGCCCGCGCCCCCAGCGCATCGCCGGCAGATCGTCCGCGCCGCCCAGCAGCCAGTTCGCCACCCCGGCCGGCAAGGTCATGCCCTGCAGGGCTGGAGACCAGCGCAGCTGCACGATATCCATCCCGAATTGGTCCAGCCGCAATGCGGGTAGCAGGGTGGCCGACACGTCCCGCAGCAGCAGGCGATAGGACCGGGCATGCGCGAAATCCCGGGCGAAGGCGAAGGCCACCGGATCGGCCATGATGTCCGCCGGCAGCATCTCCAGCACCACGCCGCCACGCAGGCCGGGCGGCAGCGCCGCGTCGAAGCGGAGGAATTCCGGGCTCAGCACGCTACCGACATTCAGGCCCACGCTGAATGGCCCGGCGCCGTCCAGCTCGCCCGGGGAGGCCAGCAGCGCCAGCATCCGCCGGTCCAGCATCCGCGTGAGGCGCCGGAACAGCCAGGCATCGGCCTTCACGTTCAATGTCGGTGCCAGATCGGCCCCCAGCTCCTCAGCCGACAGCACCCGGCGATCCCAGGCCAGCACTGCCCGGTCCCCTTCGAGGCGGCAGACCGCGCGGCGGCGGGCGAAACGGGACATGTCGGCCGTCACCAATTGCCGCTCCAGCGTCGCAAGCCCGGCCGCATCCAGTGGATCGACCGGTTGCGGCAGTGGACGCACAGGCGGCGGGAGCGCGCGCTCTGCCTTCACCGTCTTGCGGACCGCGCCCCAACCCGCGAGGTCCAGCAACGCGGACCCATCCCGTGGCAGCTCGAATGGCCGCAGCAAGTCGGACAACAGGGGCGCGTCATCAGGTGCGTCTTGCAACAAGTGTCGCAGCGACGTGAGCGCCTCCTGGAGCAAGGGCGCCGCGTCTCCCCGCCAAGATACGGCAAGCCGCCCGTCCGGTAGGTCGATCCGCCGGGCCCGGTCTGCCGCTGAGAGCGGGTCCAGCGCGGCGCGGGCGAGGCGATGATGATGCGCCCTCGATAGCCGGGCCGGCAGCAGGTCCGACCGAAGCAGGACGGCATGCCGCTCGACCCCGGACGCGGCGCAGTCCTTGATATGGGCGGCCAGCGCGTTCAGCCCCTCGAAGCCATCGCTCTCCAGCTCGGGTGACGTCATCGTCACGACATCACCTGCACAGGCGCCGTCGCGTCCAGCATGGCGGTGTCGAAGCAACCCACGCGCCCGGCTGGGTCGAGCGAGGCGGCGCGTTCCACGCATTGACGGACCGCGCATCCCCGGCCGAGGTCGCAGGCGGCGATGCGGGCGGCGGCCAGCACCGCGTCCACGTGCCGGCCCTGGAAACGGCGGATGCCGTGGGTCATGCCCCAGCTCATCGCCGCCTCCGTCTCGGCACGATGCAAAACCACACGGTCCAGCCCGATGGCGGCGAGCGCGGCCGAGACGGCCGGGCCATGCTCCGGCAGGCGGGGCGACCATTCGAGTTTCACGAGGTCTGGCTGCAGCGCCTCGAGATTGGTGAGCAACAGGGCGTGGACCGATACGCCATCGAGCACCAGCCCCATGCCCGCCAGCCGCACCCGGTCCCGCGCGCGCGCGAAGCCGTCGGGATCGCCGCAGACCTCCAATAGCGGCACCTCGACCGCCATCGGCGCGCCCAGCACGCGGCAGGCCGCCGCAACCGCCGCGAAATCGCCGGACAGGATTCCGGAGACCGTGAGATTGAGATGCAACGCCGTGGCTGACGCCTTGCCTGTTCCGGCGGTCATCGGCCCGGCGCCGCCCAGGTCCTGGCGCAACGCTTCGAGCAACCGGCGGTCCAGGCGAGAGGCGAGGTGGCGGAACAGGAACGGGTCCGCCTCCGCCTGACCCACAGCCGCGATCCGCGCCTCCAGCACCGCCACGGAGAAGGTGATCTCCCGGAACAGGGACCGGATGCCTGGGCCGTCGCCGGGTTCCAGCACCACGGCCGTTTGCCGCTGCATGAGGTCTGTGAGGCGGCTTTGGTGCACCAGCGTCTCGATGGAATCGATCACGGTCGGCGTGCCCACCGTTTCGGCCGCCGCCTCCCAGGCGCGGTCCTGCGAACGGGCGCGGGCGTAGGCCAGCAGCGCCGCCCCGTCCTCCGCCATCGTCCAGGTGGTGAGAAGCGCTTCGCGGTCCGGCATGTCGATGTGGAACAGCCTGGCCAACGTATCGGTCAGCGCTGGCCCGGCGTCCCGGCGGAGCAGCAGCACCAAGTCCGCATTTCGCAGCGCGAACACCTGGCCGTCCAGGTGCTGCGCGGCATCTTCCAGCAGGGCGCGGGCGATGCGGCGATGATAGGGGCGCGGGCCCGGCGCGCCCATGCGCGACAGGTGCACGACCAGCGCCACGCGCGTGCCGGGCTGGCGCACCGCACGCTCGGTCGCGTCCAGCAACTGACGCTCCACGTGCAGGGCCGCGGCATCGCTCGCAATTCGGCCGGGTTGGTCCTGTTTCAGCCTCGTGCTCCCGCTTGGACCACGCCATGATGCGCCCCAATGATTACTCGTTGGTTAGCAAGGCGCGGCAAATCGACGGCTCTGCCGGGCCCGGCGCTGCAGGACGGCACCAGGGTCTATGCGGTCGGGGACGTGCATGGGCATATCGAGCGGCTGGTGGCGCTGCATGCGGACATCCGGGACGACGTGCTGGCCAGGCCCGTCGCGGACCCGGTGCTGCTCCATATCGGCGACCTGATCGACCGGGGGCCCGACAGCGCGGGGGTGGTGTCCTTGTTGCTGGAGGGGCCGCCGGTGCCGGGCATGACGATGGTCAACCTGATGGGCAACCACGAATGGATGCTGCTGGAGGCGCTGGCGGGCGGGCCGGACGGGCAGGGCGATGCCGAGGCGGCGGCGCACTGGGTCATGCATGGCGGGGCAGCGGCGCTCGAAAGCTGGGGGATCGCGCCGGACGCTCCGGTGCAGGAATGGGCCGCTCTGCTGCCCCGGGCGCATCTGGTGTTCTTGCGCGACTTGCGCCGGTCGTGGCGGCGAGACCGCTATGTGTTCGTGCATGCCGGGGTGAAACCGGGGGTGCCGTTCTCGGACCAGCTCTGGGAAGACCTGCTGTGGATCCGCGAACCGTTCCTGGATCACGGGGGCCCCGCGCTGCCGGAAGCGCCGGAGGTGGTGATCGTGCATGGTCATACCCCGCGCCCGCGCCCCGTGCGCCGCCGCCATCGCATCGGGATCGATACCGGCGCCGGCAAGGGCGGCCTGCTCACCTGTGCCGTGCTGGAGGGCGACTCAGTGCGGTTCCTGCAAGCCTGACTCGCCCGCCGGGCTTGCCATCGCTGGCTTGGAACGGTAGCCCATGACGATGGAACAGAGCCCTCCAGGCACGCCGCACGGCGCATCTTCGGACGTGTCTCCCGAGATGGGGGAGCTGGCTGCCGCCGTCCGCCGCCTGGCGCGGACCAGCGTCATGGTGATCGGGGACGTGATGCTCGATCGCTATGTTTACGGTCCCGTGCATCGCATCAGTCCAGAGGCGCCGATCCCCATCCTGCGCGTGGAGCGGGAGCTCGCGATGCCGGGCGGTGCCGGGAACGTCGTGCGGAACCTCACGGCGCTGGGCGCGGCGGTGGCGTTCGTGTCGGTGGTGGGCGATGATCAGGCCGGGTCAGACCTCACGGGGCTTGTGGGCGGGCAGCCCGGCGTCGAGCCCTGGCTGCTGGTGCAGGGCAGCCGGGCCACTACGGTCAAGACGCGCTATGTCAGCCAGGGCCAGCAATTGCTGCGCGCCGACCAGGAGGAGACGGGGCCGATCCACCCGAAGCTGGTGGAGCGCATGATGCGCATTGCCGGCGATACGCTGGCGGCCACGGCGGTATGCGTGCTGTCCGACTATAACAAGGGCGTGCTGGGCGGCACGATCCCGTCGCAGCTGATCGCGGCGGCCAAGGCGGCGGGGCGCCGGGTGATCGTGGACCCCAAGGGCATGGATTACAGCCGCTATGCCGGCGCCGACATCGTGACCCCGAACCGGCGCGAACTGGCAGAGGCCACCGGCCTTCCCACCGAGACGGAGGCGGAGATCGTCGTAGCCGGCCGCGCGCTGCGCACCACGCATGGCTTCGGCGCCGTGCTGGTGACCCGGGCGGAAGACGGCATGACGCTGATCGACGCCGACGGCCCGCACCATTTCCCGGCCGAGGCCAAGGAGGTGTTCGACGTCTCGGGCGCCGGGGACACCGTGGTCGCGACCCTGGCGGCGGGCCTGGCCGCCGGGCTGGATCTGCTTGTGTCGGTGCGGCTGGCGAACATCGCGGCGGGCATCGTGGTGGGCAAGATCGGCACGGCAGTCGCGCGGGAAGAAGACCTTTTGTCCGCCATCAGCCCGCAGGGTGGGACACTTCGAAAAGTCGTGGGCCGGGACGTCGCGGCCGAGCAGGTGGAGCGGTGGCGCCGGCGGGGCTGGCGCACGGGCTTCACCAATGGCTGCTTCGACCTGCTGCACCCCGGCCATGTGCATCTGCTGGAACAGGCGCGCAGCCAGTGCGACCGCCTGGTGGTGGGCCTCAATTCCGACGCGAGCGTGCGCCGGCTGAAGGGCAGCACCCGCCCCGTCCAGCCCGAGGCCGCGCGGGCCGCCGTGCTGGCGAGCCTGTCGGCTGTGGACCTCGTGTGCATCTATGACGAGGACACGCCGGAGCTGACGCTGCGCGAATTGCGGCCCGAGCTGCTGGTGAAGGGCGCGGACTACACGATCGAGACCGTGGTGGGCGCCGAGCTGGTGCAGGGCTGGGGCGGGAAGGTGTGGCTGGCGGAGCTGATGCCGGGCTTCTCCACCACGGCCACCGTCCGGAAAATCGCGGCGGCCGGGCGCTAACGGTTGAAGCGGCTGCCTCCGGCGCAGGCGACGCCGTCCAGTTGCCACCCTCCCTGCCGCCGCACCATCGTGTAGGCCGCCACGGGGTCGCCAGGACCGGTGTTCCACGCGCTGTCGATCCACGCGCTATCGATCCGCGCGGACCCGGCGGTTTCCTCCACCGTGCGGAACACATAGGCCGGCGGATTATCCTGCGCGCAACCAACCGGCACGAAATCCAGCCCGCAGATCTCGCCCGAACGGTACCGGCCGCCGCAGTTGCGCTGCACGGCCGCCCGCTCCGCCTGGGCCAGGGCGGTCCGCAACGCCGGGGTGAGCCAGGGCCGGTAATCGACCGTGGCGCGTCCGCGGCGGCCGACCAGGTTGCTGAGCGCGCGCGGATCGGCGTCGACCCGGTGCAGCAGCCGGTCGAGCGCCCGCTCCGCCCCAGTCATGGCGGGGTGCAGGGGCGCCGGTTCGGCATGCGCCGGGGAGAGCGAAGCGGCCAAGGCGATCACGACAACGAGGATGGTGCGCATCGAGGCAGCCTTGCGAAAGCGGAGCAGCCCGTCAATGTGAAGCGCTGCCAATGTGAAGCGCTTACGAACGGAGTGCCGCCATGAACGCCATGACCCCTGCCCCACAGCACGCCGCGCGGCTCGACCGGTTGGGGGAGATCGCGGTCCGGGTGGGGCTCGGGCTGCGGCCGGGGCAGGAGCTGTTGATCACGGCGCCGCTCGACTCCGTGCCGTTGGTGCGATGCATCACGGAACACGCCTATCGCGCCGGGGCTTCGTTGGTCACCACCCTTCTGTCGGACGACGCGGCAACCCTGGCCCGCTACCAGCATGCGCCGGATGCGGCGTTCGACACGGCGCCGGCCTGGTTGTTCGAGGGGATGGCCACCGCCTACCGCAACGGCGCGGCCCGGTTGGCGATCGCCGGTGAGGATCCTTCGTTGCTCGCCGCGCAGGATCCGGCGCGCGTGGCCCGCGCCAACCGCGCCCGCTCCGTCGCCTACCGGCCCGCCATGGAGCTGATCACCGGATTCGCGACCAATTGGAGCATCGTCGCCTATGCCACCCCCGCCTGGGCGCGCACCATGTTCCCGGACCTGCCGGAGGCGGAGGCCGTTTCCCGGCTGTGGGACGGCATCTTCGCCGCCACCCGCGTCGATATGCCCGACCCGGTCGCGGCTTGGACGGCGCATAACGCGGCGCTGCGGGCGCGCACCGGCTTCCTGAACGACAAGCGCTACGCCGCCCTGCAGTATCGCGGACCCGGCACCGATCTCCGCATCGGGCTGTCTGACGGGCATCTCTGGCTCGGGGGCTGCGAGACCGCCAAGAACGGCATCACCTGCAACCCCAACATGCCGACGGAGGAGGTGTTCACCACGCCGCACAACCTCCGCGTGGATGGGACGGTGCGCAGCACGAAGCCGCTGAGCTACCAGGGCACCCTCATCCAGGACATTGCCGTGGTGTTCGAGGCCGGGCGCATCACCGAGGCGCAGGCGCGGACGGGGTTGCCGGTGCTGGAGAAGGTGCTGTCCACGGATGAGGGCGCGCGGCGGCTGGGGGAGGTCGCGCTGGTGCCGCACTCCTCGCCTATTTCCGCCAGCGGTTTGCTGTTCTTCAACACGCTGTTCGACGAGAATGCCGCGAGCCATATCGCACTCGGCCAGGCCTACCGCACCTGTCTCACGGGCGGCACCGAGGCCAGTGCGGAGGAGCTTGCCGCACGCGGCGCCAATAGCAGCCTGATCCATATCGACTGGATGATCGGCTCGGGCGAGATCGACGTGGACGGTGTTGCGGCGGACGGCACGGCGGAGCCGCTGATGCGGAGCGGGGAGTGGGTTTAGCGGCGGTTGATCAGACGGCCGCCCGCCGCGCCACCTGTTTCACGTGGGCGTGGATGCGGCCGTAGCACGCACAGGACGCCGCTTCGAGCCCCGGGCGATCGATGATGGCGATGCGGCCGCGCGTGGTTCGCACCAGGCCCGCGCTGGTCAGCGTGCCCATCGCGACGGTCACGCCCGAGCGGCGCACCGCCAGCATCACAGAGAGGAATTCCTGCGTGAGCAGCAACTCGTTCCCCTCCGTCCGGTCATGCGCCATCAGGAGCCAGCGGGCGCAGCGGGCGGTCAGCGTATGCCGGCTGTTGCAGGCGGCGGTTTGCGTGACCTGGGCGATCGTGCCCTCCAGCGCGCGAAACAGCTTGAGGCGCAAATCCTGCGATTGGGCCACTGCGGCACGCAGGGCGGAGGCGGGCATGCGGTAGGCGGTGCCCGGCATCTGCACGATGGCGCGGTTATAGGATGTGGCTTGCGGGTCGAATGCCGCCACCAGGCCAACCATCCCCTCCCGCCCGACCAAGCCGACCTCGACCCCGGAATCCGGACCGTCCGCCAGGGCGACCAGGGAGCAGAATCCCTCCTCGAAGAAATAGACCTGGTCGATCGTTTCGTCCGGCTCATGCAGGGACTGACCCGACACCATACGGCCCCGCGTCAGGCTCAGCCGCAACCGCGACAGGTCGGCCGGCAACAGCGACGCCAGGAGGGCGTTGCGGAATTGAGACCCATTGCTCGTCATCGCGTCCGGCATGATCCCCCGTTCGGGACCGACCCCGACCTATCACCAACTAGGATTGGTCGAATAATCCGCTTTTGGCGGACTTCAAGCGATAACATTAGCACCCGCCGCACAAAATAGCTCTAAAGATCGAATATGCCTATATCCGTACGGTTAAATACGTTGTTTCAGACACATGGAGGTTTTTCTTCGTTAAATTCCACGATCGGTCAGGAGCGCTCTCCGAGTTTTCTTGAAAGCATATCACGTGGACTGCGATTTCGCTGCCCGCTCGGCTCCGGCGTGGCTTGCGCGGCATGGGCAGGGGTGCTGCGCGCGCGCGGCGCTGGCAATCACCCCCCATCACGCCTATTTAGAGACATCCGGCTCAGTCCTTTCGCGGCACCTTCCGTCAAGCGGCGGCGTCGGCGATGCCCTCACCCCTTATAGGTTGCCATGTCCTTCCCATCCGTCAATCCGGCCCTCGCCCGTGCCCTCGAGGCTCGTGCCTACGCGGAGCCCACGGCGGTGCAATCCGCAGTGCTGGTCCCGGAGGCGTCGGGGCGGGATCTGCTCGTGTCCGCCCAGACCGGGTCGGGCAAGACCGTCGCCTATGGCCTGGCATTTGCCGACACGCTGCTGGGCGCCGATGAAAAGTTCGGACGGCCCGGCGCGCCCCTGGCCCTGGTGGTGGCCCCCACCCGGGAGCTGGCGATGCAGGTCCAGGGTGAGCTCGCCTGGCTTTATCAGCAGACCGGCGCCCGCATCGCCACCTGCGTCGGTGGCATGGATAGCCGGGCGGAGCAGAGGGTGCTGGCGGCGGGCTGCCACATCGTGGTGGGGACGCCGGGTCGGTTGCGCGACCATATCGAGCGGCAGCGCCTGGACCTCGGCCACCTCCGCGCGGCCGTGCTGGATGAGGCGGACGAGATGCTGGACCTCGGCTTCCGCGAGGACCTGGAATTCATCCTGGACGCCACGCCGGAGGAACAGCGCGCAATCCGTCGCACGCTGATGTTCTCCGCCACCATCGCGAAGGACATCGCCGCCCTGGCCCGGCGCTACCAGCGCGATGCCCTGCGGATCGACGTGGGTGGCGGCGCGCGGCAGGCGCATAACGACATCGAGTATCGCGCCGTGACCATGGCGCCGCACGACTCGGAGCGGGCCTGCGTCAACGTGCTGCGCTATTTCGAAAGCCGGGCCTCGCTCGTGTTCTGCGCGACGCGGGAAGGCGTGCGCCGGCTGCATGGGCGCCTGATGGAGCGCGGCTTCGACGCCGTCGCTCTGTCGGGTGAACTGAGCCAGCATGAGCGCACCGGGGCGCTGCAATCGCTGCGGGATGGGCGGTCCCGCGTGTGCGTGGCCACCGACGTGGCGGCGCGCGGCCTTGATCTCCCGGACCTCGATCTCGTGATCCATGCCGATCTCCCGACCAATAAGGAGACGATGCTGCACCGCTCCGGCCGCACGGGGCGCGCGGGGCGGAAGGGAACCTCCGTCCTGCTGGTGCCGTATCCGAAGCGGCGGCGGGCGGAGATGCTGCTGGGGGCGGCGGGGGTGGATGCCGGATGGAGCGACCCGCCAAGCGCCGAGCTGATCCGCGCGCGGGACCAGGAGCGGCTGCTGGCCGACCCGATCCTGGCGGAGGAGCCGTCCGAGGAAGACCTGGTGCTGGCCCGCATGCTGCTGGAGGGGCGCCCGGCCGAGTGGATCGCCGCCGCCCTGGTCCGCACGCATCGCAGCCGGCTGCCGGCGCCGGAAGACCAGTTCGACGCCGCGCCCGCCGCCCCCGTGCGCGGCGCACAGGACCCGGCAGCCCGCTTCGTGCGGGCGCCGCGCGAGCCGCAGCCGACGATGACCGGGGGCGCCTGGTTCCGGCTGACCGTCGGGCGGCGGCAGAATGCCGATCCGAAATGGCTGATCCCGCTGATCTGCCGGTTGGGCGGCGTGACCAAGGCCGATATCGGCGCCATCCGCATCTTCGACACCGACACACGGTTCGAGATCGGGGCGGAGGTGGTGGAGCGGTTCGCAGCCTCCGTGTCCCGGGCCGGGGAGGGGGAGGCGCGGATCGAACCGTCCACGGCCGGGTCGGATGGGCGGACATCCGGTGCGAAGCCTGGCCGGTCCTATAGCAGCCGGAAGGCGCCGCGGGCCGCGCGAGGCTAAGCAAGCGAAACATTCACGATCCGCCGGCGAAGAGTGCTTTGTATCGGCATGCAAGCCGCCGGAGATCTGCAATGAAGCCACTTTTCGTCGCCGTCATGGTGCTGATGGCCGCCGCCGCCCACGCTGACGAGCTGATCACGGCAAAGAGCCCTGTTCCGGTTGCCGAGACGTTGGACCGGGTCGAGGCCGCGGCCCGCGCGGAGGGATTCGCGATCGTCGCCCGCGTCGATCACGCGGCCAATGCGGCGCGCATCGGCCAGACGCTGCGCCCGACGGCATTGCTGGTGTTCGGCAAGGCGCAGGGCGGCACGCCGCTGATGCTGTGCGATCAGCGCGCCGGGATCGACCTGCCGCTGAAGGCGCTGGCCTGGCAGGACGAGGCCGGGCAGGTCTGGGTCGGCATGACGGATCCGGCTGTGCTGAAAGCGCGCTACGCCCTCGGCCCTGCCTGCGATGCGCCGCTGGCCGGGATGCGGCGCGCCATCGGCGGGTTCCTGGAGGCCGCGGCAAAGTAGGGCAGCGTACGCAAGCACGGTCACAATCGCCGGAGCCGCCGAACCCAGCCCGCCATGCGTGGTTCCCACCCGGAACCACAAGGCGGAACCCCATGAAAGCACTCTGCTGGCACGGCAAAGGCGACATACGCTGCGACACCGTGCCCGATCCCAAAATCCAGCACGACCGCGACGCGATCATCAAGGTGACGGCCTGCGCGATCTGCGGCTCGGACCTGCATCTCTATAACGGCGTCATTCCCGGCATGGAGTCCGGGGACATCATGGGCCACGAGACCATGGGCGAGGTGATGGAGGTCGGCTCCGCCGTCACCAACCTCAAGGTTGGGGATCGGGTGGTGGTGCCGTTCACCATCTCATGCGGCGAGTGCTTCTTTTGCAAGAAAGGATTGTTCTCCGGTTGCGAGCGCAGCAACCCGAACCACAAGGCGGCGGAGTTCATGTGGGGGCATTCCCCGGCCGGGCTGTTCGGCTACTCCCACATCCTGGGCGGCTACCCCGGCGGACAGGCGGAGTATCTCCGCGTGCCCTATGCCGACGTCGGTCCGATCAAGGTGCCGAGCCATCTGACCGACGAGCAGGTGCTGTTCCTGTCGGATATCTTCCCGACCGGCTACATGGGCGCCGAGATGTGCGACATCCAGCCCGGCGACACCATCGCCATCTGGGGCTGCGGGCCCGTGGGCCAGTTCGCGATCCGGTCCGCGTTGATGCTCGGCGCCGGGCGCGTTATCGCGATCGACACCGTGCCGGAGCGGCTGGCGTTGGCCCGGGCGGGCGGCGCCGAGACGCTCGATTTCATGCAGGACGACATCTACGAAAGCCTGCGCAGCATGACGAAGGGCCGCGGCCCCGATGCCTGCATCGATGCGGTCGGCACCGAGGCGAGCCCCCGCGGCTCGTTCGACAGCGTCTTGGATCGCGCGAAGCAGCTCGCGTCCCTCGGGACGGACCGGCCGCACGTGCTGCGGCAGGCGATCAACAACGTGCGGAATGGCGGCATCGTGTCGATCGTGGGCGTGTATGGCGGGCTGCTGGACAAGGTGCCGATGGGCTCCGCCATCAACCGCGGCATCACGTTCAAGATGTCCCAGACGCCGGTGCAGAAATACCTCAAGCCGCTGCTGGAGCGGATCGAGAAGGGCGAGATCGACCCGTCCTTCGTGATCACGCACTCGGCGAAGCTGGAAGACGGGCCCGACCTCTACCGGGTGTTCCGCGACAAGGAGGAGGGCTGCATGAAGGTGGTGCTGAAGCCATGAACGACATTCAAACGGCGAAATTCCTCGGGCTGTTCAGCCTGGCGCTCGGCATGGCGGAGGTCGCGTTCCCGCGGCAGATCGCGCGCGCACTGAACCTGCAGCAATCGCCGGAACTCGTGCGGGCCTTCGGCGCGCGGGAGCTGATGGCGGGTGGCGCCGTGCTGGCCTATCCGGACAATGCGCTCCCGGTCTGGACGCGCGTGGCAGGCGATGCGCTGGACCTCGCTGTGCTGCTCGGAACGCTTCGCAACCGGGAGATGACCGGTGCCGCGCGGCTCGCGACGCTCGCGGTTCTGGGCATCACGGCGCTGGATGTCGCGACCGCGCTGGCGCTGATGGCCCGGCACAAGAAGGCGCTCGCCACCGGCCGCCGCACCCGGGTTCGCAAGCAACTCGCGGCATAGAAGGGGGGGGGGACCGCGGGAGCCTCCCGCGGTCCCGCCAGCCTACTGCTTCGCGGTGCCGGGCTCGGCCATGCTGCGATGCATTTCCGCCAGCACCGGGGCCGGCGTCACATGCGCGATCGCGGCCTGGAGCTTGTTCTTCCAGCCGGCCACCACATCCCCGTCACCCCGCATCATCGCCTCGAACCCGGTCTGGGCGACCATTGCGGGGTCGTCCTTCTTCGCGGTGCCGACGCTCGTGTCCATCATGTCCGCACGCTCGAAGAACTCGGTCTCGGTCGCGCCGGGCATGAGGCAGGTGACGGTTACGCCGCTCTCCTTCAGTTCGGCCCTTATACCAAGTCTCTCTGATCAGCACTGATGTGCCAGTCGCGCAGTCCGAGCGTCATGATGCGCCAGGGCTGGGCGACCAGCTTGTTCCAGGCGTCGGCGCAGTGATCGACGATGTTGTCGTAGCTCGTGAACACCCGGTTCGAGAGCCAGTTGTCGCGCATGAACTCCCAAACGTTCTCCTGCGGGTTCAGCTCGGGGCACTTGGCGGGCAGGGCCATAATGGTGATGTTCGAGGGCACGCTCAGTCGCTGGGAGATGTGCCACCCGGCCTGGTCGAGCAGGAGCAGGGCGTGACGGCCCGGGGCGACCCGAGTGGTCAGCTCAAGCAGGAACAGCTCCATCGCGGCGATATTGCACCAGGGCAGGATCAAGCCCGCCGCCTTGCCGTCCCTGGGGCAGATCGCGCCGAAGATGTAGGTCGATGCCGTGCGCTGGTCGTGAGGTGCCGAGGGGCGCGAGCCCCGACGGGCCCACCGCCGGGTAATCTTGTTCTTCTGGCCGATGCGGGCCTGGTCGCCAAACCAGATTTCTATGTTGGCCGTATCGGTGCCGAGCCGGCGCGCGACCTCCGCCAGGCGCGCGGGGAAGTTTTTTTAAATGCCTCGATCGCACCCTCGGCCTGGGCATGATGGCGCGGACGGGCCGAGAGCTTGCGATAGCCCAACGCCCGGACCTCGCGACTCAGCGTCGGCTTAGCAATCCGCACCTCGAACGTGTCCCAGAACCACTGGCACAGGTCGATCAGCCGCCAGCGGACCACGCCGTGGATGCTGGGAATTGGCCCATCCTCGATCGCCTGCACCAGCGCCGCCCGGTGCGCGTCCGTCAGTCGAGACGGCTGACCCGGCGGCTTGCGGTCGATCAGCCCGGCCGGCCCATGCTCGTTGAACTTCACCACCCAGTCCCGCACGATCTGCACCGTCACGCTGCCGATCGCCGCCGCCTCCGTCCGGCTGGCCCCTTCGTAGATCGCTGCCAGAGCCAGAAGACGTCGGGCTTGCGCTCCATCCTTGCTGCGCTTGGCTTCCAGGCGGACCGCCGTCGCATCGAAATCCGGTCGGAGTGGGATCGGCATGGTGAACTCCCCTCTGTTCACCACCTTGAATCAGATGCGCGACGTTTCGGGAATCCCCTTCCGAGTCAGGACCTCAGAGATCTGGTATTAGGAGACCTGTGCGCGGGTGCTTGAGTTGGCGCGGCCTGCTGTGATTCGATAGGCTTGTAGGCAGTCGAGGCGGTCATGGCACGGCGTCGGATCGGACAAGAGAAGCTTTGGGGCGATCGGACGGGTCGGTCCGGCGGCGCCTCGCTGGAGGAGGTCGCGAGGTTGGTGGTTTGGGGGGAGCTGGACGAGCTCCTCGTCGGCATCTCTGCGTCGTCCAAGGGCGAGCCCGGCTGGCCTCCGCTGGCATTGTTCCGGGCCTTGCTGCTCGCCACCTGGCACGACCTGTCGGACGTGAAGCTTGCGGACGCGCTCGACGACCGGGCGAGCTTCCGCCGGTTCTGCGGCTTTTCGACGCACGAGGCCACGCCGGAGCGCACCGCCTTCGTCCGTTTCCGGGGCGAGCTGGTGCGCCTGGGTCTTGACCGGGCCTTGTTCGAGGCCGTCACGCGTCAGCTTGACCGCCGTGGCGTGGTGGTGCGGACAGGCACGCTCGTGGACGCGACGCTGATCCCGTCGGCGAGCCCCAGGGATGGCGAGGGGCGCTGGGCCGGGCACCGACGCCGCAAGCCGATGCATGGCTACAAGGCGCACGTCGCGACCGATCAGGAGGCCGGGCTGATCCGCGGTGTGGAGGTCACCACCGCCAACGTCCACGATGCGGCCGAACTCGGCGCCATCCTGCCCGAGGCGCCCGGCGACACGTTTGGTGACAGCGCCTACCAGGGTGACCGGCCTGAGGGGATCATCCGAGCCCGAGGCGGCAGGCCATGCGTGGTTCACACGGGCGGGTTTGGCGGTGAGGCGGCGGCACAGCGGCTGCGGGCCCACAATGCGTCCGTCCGTCGTGTCCGTTGCCGGATCGAGAAGGTGTTCGGCACGTGCAAGCGGAGCTATGGCCTGCGCCGGATGCGCTGGCTGGGACTGGCGAAGGCCGGCTTGCAGGTGCGGCTGACCGCGATCGCCTACAACTTGCGCCGCAGTGTGACGCTGCTTGTCGCAGCCGCGGCCTGATCACGCCCGGACTCCGTGAGCGGCGCGGCCTCGCACGCCCACACCGGACGGATCCGGTGTCACAACCGTCCGTCAGAGACGTGAACCCGACAGCACAGGCCAAAGCCGCATGAACCGGAGCCGTTCAGCCCTGCCGCGCACAGGTCTCATTAGCGCGTGACTGAAGCTGTCGATGAAGGCCTTGCTGCCGTTATAGACCGCCTGGAACGTGCCCGGCATGAAGCCTGCGATCGAGCCGGTGATGAGGATACGCCCCTGTCCGGCCTGCTTCATCACCGGTGCCATCTTGTGCAGCAGATAGACGGTCCCGGTCACGTTGGTGTCGATCACGTGGCGGATGTCGGGCCAATCCTGCTCGATGAAGGCCCGGCCCAGCCCGTGCCCGGCATTGGCCAGCAATGCGGCCACGGGCCGGCCGCCGATCGCCTGGATCAGGCTGTCCACGCCGTCCGTGGTGGACAGATCGGCCTGCAGCGTCTCGACCTTGGCGCCGCCCTCCCGCTTCACCTGCTCGGCCGCGTCGTCCAGCGTCTGGTCGGCTGCGATCAGCAGGTCATGCCCATTGGCAGCGCACAGCTTGGCAAGTTCGAGGCCGATGCCGGATGACGCGCCGGTGACGACGGCGAAAGGCTTGGTTGGTGTCATGATGGATGCTCCCGTTGGTGCCGGGACCGAACGCGACGGGGCACCTCGGGTGGCGGGAGCGCGCGAAAGCTTGAACGGCTACAGCAGGCAGAGCGCCTCCAGCTCCAGCCGCATCGCGGTCGGCATCAGGCCGGTGGGAGTGGCCATGGCGCTCACATCCGAGGGCGCGGCCGCGTCTTCGAGATAGCGCCAACCCTGGAACGGCTTCATGCGCCGTCCCTCGACCGGGATGAGCGCCGCATCCAGCATCAGCCCGGCGCACGGCGTGCCATCCTCCCAATGATCCGCCTCGATCGCCACGACGCGCTGCCGCACCACGAGCGCGCCGGCGATCACCCAATACAGGCTGCCGCCCGCCACGATCTCCGCCGCCCGCCGGGGCGCGTTGCGCGTGCGATGGCGGAGCGGCGGGTCCCGCAGGCTCCGCTCGGTTTGCACCTCCCGGAGATGCGCCACGTCCCGGATGCCCACGGCCAGCTTGATCAGATGGACCATAGGGCCCAGCAACGCCTTGAGGCCCCGAGTCGGCAAGTCACGATTGCTGCTCCTTGTAGGGGAAGCGGCACCACTCTGCGGCGACGCAGCGCCAGCACTCCGGCCGGCGGGCCTTGCAGACGTAGCGGCCATGCAGGATGAGCCAGTGATGCGCGGGGCGCAGCATCTCGGGCGGGATGCGGCGGACCAGGCCGTCCTCCACCTCCCGCACCGTCTTGCCCGGGGCGGCGCCCGTGCGGTTGCCGAGGCGGAAGATGTGCGTGTCGACCGCCATGGTGGCGTGCCCGAACATGACGTTCAGCACCACGTTCGCCGTCTTGCGCCCCACACCGGGCAACGCCGCGAGCGCGGCGCGGTCCTCCGGCACGGCGCCCCCGTGACGGTCCAGCAGCATCTGCGCCAGCGCCACCACGTGCCGCGCCTTTGCCTGCCAGAGGCCGAGGCTGCGGATGTGCTGGCCGACGCCGTCGACGCCCAGGGCTGCCATGGAAGCCGGGTCCGGCGCGGCGAGGAACAGGGTGCGGCCGGCTTTGTTCACCGCGACGTCGGTCGTTTGCGCCGACAGCACGACGGCGACCAGCAGCGTGAACGCATCCGTGAACTCGAGCTCCGTCTCGGCATCCGGATAGGCGGCGGCGAGCGCTTCGAGGAATGCCCGGAGCGCGGGCCGGGTCATCGGCGGCGTTTTCCGGCGGCGGGGGGTGGGCATAGCGTGGTATGTTCCGGGTCCGTGCATCGACGCAAGCTGACAAATGCGAGACTGGCCCTATGTGCGGCTTATGATCGTGTCCGCCGAACCGTCCCCCTTGCTGTTCGAGGCCGTGGCCACGCCGCCGCGGAGCATGGGGCGGGCGGGGCTGCGCTGGCTGGTTGGGTTCATCGTCGTGTTGAGCACGGGGATTTCCGCCGGGTTGTGGTGGGCCGGGGCATGGCCGGTGGTGGGTTTCAATGGGGCGGAGGTCGCCTTGGCCGTGTTGCTGCTGCGTCGCCATGAGCGGCGTAGTCGAGCGACGGAGCGGATCACCTTGACTGAGGACGTTTTGCGGATCGTGCGGCGGGACGGCGCCGGGCGCGAGACGTCGCGGTGTTTGCAGCCCTACTGGCTGCAGGTGTCGCTGTCGGAGCGGGCCGGCCATGCGCCCCGGCTCTGGCTGAGCGAACGCGGCGATCGGGTCGAGATCGGCGCGTGTCTTTCGGAGCCCGATAAGCGCGGGCTTGCGGCGAGCCTGACGGAGGCTATCCGGCTGCAGCGGTGCCGAACCTACGACACACCGTGATCTCAGCCCCCGGCGGGCCGGAATCAGGCTTCCGGCGGGCCGGAATCAGGCTTCCGGCGGGCCGGAATCAGGCTTCCGGCGGGCCGGAATCAGGCTTCCGGCGGGCCGGAATCAGGCTTCCGGCGGGCCCATCGACTTGATGAGGTCGAACACTCGTTTCCGTACCGAGGGATCGGTGATCCGGTAATAGGCCCGGATCAGCTCGCCGGTTTCGCGGCGGTTGAGGCTGTCTTCCGCGCCGCCAAACCCATCCTGCGCCTCGGCAAAGCCGCCGGCGGCGCGGGTGGTCTGATACGTGCCGTGCAGGTTGGCCAGCGGCTCCGGCATGTCATCGAAGAAGAAGGAGATTGAGACGTCGAGCACACGCGACAAATCGAACAAACGCGAGGCGCCGACCCGGTTTACACCGCGCTCGTATTTTTGGACCTGCTGGAAGGTCAGCCCCAGCGCCTCCCCCAGGCGCTCCTGTGACATTCCCATCAAAGTTCGGCGCAACCGGATACGGGCGCCGACATGGGTGTCGATGGGACTCGGGCGAGATTCTTTCTCAGCTGGAACTCCAGCACTGGTAGCCGACATTTTTCGCTCTCCAGGATGCCGGTCCACGCCGGCTGGATGAGCTGTAAGTTACGCTTGCAACCGACAATTGTCAAATACAGCCTAGCAAATGACGAAACGTCGCGTTAACAACCGCTTTATCAAGTTTTCGAGACGCGTGTCCGGCTCCGGCCTCCGTTCAGCGCGGCAGTGATCGTCAAAATGCCCAGCAAGCCCGGGAGAACCAACCCCCATCGTGAAAAAGACGTGACCGGACGTTTGCCGGGGAGGGGTAGTGCGACCGTGGTGGCGACGCCCATTTGTGTCCGCCCCAGCTCCCGCCCGCGGCTATCGAATCCGGCCGAGATGCCGGTATTCGCCGCCCGCATGAGCGGCAGCCCCTCCTCCACGGCCCTCATCCGCGCGGCTGCCAGATGCTGGCGGGGGCCCGTCGAGTTGCCGAACCAGGCATCGTTGGTGATGTTGACCAGCCAATCCGGGCGGTCCGCCTGGTCCACGACCTGCGCCGGGAAGATCGTCTCGTAACAGATCATGGCGCCGACGGGCGGCACCCCCGGCACCCGGAGCGTGGCCGGACCCGTGCCGAACCCGAACCGGCCAGGGACGATCTGGATGGACAACGGCACCCAACTGGGCGCGAACTCCCCAAACGGCACCAGATGCCACTTGGAATACGGCGCCGCGACAATCCCGCCCGCCCCCATCGCAACCAGGCTGTTCAGCGGCAGGTTGTCCGGGTCCGCCGAGGCATAGCCCTTGGTGAACGAGAGGCTGCCGACGATGGCGCCGCGGGCCGGGGCGGCGGCGTTCAGGATGGCTTCGCGGGCCGCCGGGTTCTCCGTCAGCAAGTATGGCGTGCTCGATGTCTCGGGCCAGACAACCACCGCCGGCCCCGTGCCCAGGCGCGCCATCCCCTCCCGGGTCAGGGCCAGATGCCGCGCAAAGGCCGCCCGCGCCGCGTCCAGATCCCATTTCTGGCCTTGCGCTACGTTGCCCTGCACGAGCAACACGGTCAGACCGGTCCCTTCCGGTTCCGGCGCCAGCACCCGCTGATACCCCAGCAACGCCCAGATCGCGAGCGAAGCTGACGCCATGCCCCATCCCGCCCGGCCCAGCACCGGCGCCGCCGCGATCAGCAGGGTGGCGAGGGTGAGCCCGGGCGTCCCGACCCAGGCGGCGGGCTGGATCATCACGTCGCCGACTGGCCCCGGGACCGCCCAGACACTGCCCCAGGGGTTCCAGGGAAAGCCGGTGCCGAGATATTGCCGGGCCAGGTCGAACAGCAGCCAGCTTCCCGCCAGCATCAGCACGCGCCGCCATCCTGGCACAGCCAGCCGCGTCAGGCCGCAGGGCACGGCGATGAACAGTGCGAGCAGCGCCGAGAGGGCCGGCACTGCGAGCGGAACCAGCCACCAATAGCGCGCGGACTCCAGCAGGATCGCCTCCGTGATCCAGTAGAGCCCCACGACGTGGTGGCCGAACCCGAACCAGAAGCCACGCCGCGCCGCTGCCAGGGCCCCCGGCGCCGCCCCGATCAGCAGCAGCAGCCCCGGCACAGCCAGCCACAAGACCGGCAGCACATGCAGGGGCGGCAACGCCAGCGCCGATAGCGCGCCGAGCCCGGCGGCCACCCCGTCCGCCCGCCAGCCCCGCCGGGCGGCAAGCCACGCCGTCACGCGCGAACCAGGCATTCCGCCGGCGGCTGCCGCCCCTGCAGGACCGCCGCGATGCAGGTCGCGGCCATCACGCCCATGTTCACCAGGCTCCCATCCGTGACCCCGGCCACGTGGGGCGTCACGATCACGCGCGGATGCCTGCGGAGCGGATCGTCGGCCCGCGGCGGCTCCGCCTCGAACACGTCAAGCCCGGCGCCGGCGACCTGCCCGGAGTCGAGCGCCGCCAGCAGCGCCACCTCATCCACCAGGCCGCCGCGGGCGGTGTTGATCAGCAAGGCGCCGCGCGGCAGCCGGGCCAGCTCTGCCGCTCCGATGATGTGCCGGGTGGACGGCATGAACGGCAGATGCAACGACAGGATGTCGGACCGCGCCAGCAGCGATGGAAGATCGGGGGCTGCGGCGACCGGGGTGCCGGCGGGGTCGAACGCCATCACCTCCATGCCGAACGCCTCCGCGAGCCGCGCCACGCCCACGCCGATGGCGCCACATCCAACGAGCCCGAGCCGCAGCCCCGCGACGTCGCGGACCTTGGTCCCGGCCTCCCGCCACGCGCCGCCGGCGACCTGCGCCGACAATCCCGGCAAATCCTTCAGCAAGGCCAGCATCAAGGCCAGCGCGTGTTCCGCCACCGCCCGCGCGTTCGAGCCGGGCGCCCGGGTGACGAGGATGCCGCGCCGCATCGCCTCCGGCACATCGACGTCGTCCACGCCCACGCCATGCCGGGCGACGATGCGCAGGCCGGGGGCCGCTTCCATCACAGTGGCATCCACCGGGCCTTGCCGGGACAGGATCGCCACCGCGCCCTTGCGGGCCGCCAGTTCAGCGATGGCGGCCGGCTTCGGATAGGGCGGCATGTAGTGCAGCGTGCCGCCCGCCGCCTCGATCAGCGTGACGGCCTCCGCGGCCAGGACGGGGGCCGTCATGATCACGTTCATTCCTGCCCCTAGTCCGTCGCGTCGCTGCGCTGACGGTCGTAATGCTTGTAGTACTTGTCCGTCACGAGATCCGTCTTGAGAATGACCGCAACGTCCGTCGTGTTGAATTGCGGGTCCACCACCGCGCCATCGCCGATGAAGCCGCCGATCCGCAAATAACCCTTGATGAGCGGCGGCAGGGTTTGATTGACCCGGCGCGGATGGAACGACGATAGCGGCGCGCGGCGCATTTCCACATAGCGATCGGCCTTCGCCCGTGGCCGCAAGGCCGGCGGAGCCAGATGATGCTCGTAGAGGTAGCTGAGTTCCACGGCCAGCACGTCCGGGTCGGTGCCGGGCAGGCTGGCGCAGCCGAACATCAGCTCGATCTGCTGGTGGAACACGTAGGCGGCGATGCCCCGCCACAGCAGCTGCATGACCGCCCGCCCGCGATAGCTGACATCGACGCAGGATCGGCCGAGCTCCAGCACCTTCCCGGGAAAGCTGGTGATCGGAGAGATATCGTATTCATCGGCGCTGTAGAACCGGCCGACCGCGTCTGCCCCGGCCTGTTGCAGCATGCGGTAGGTGCCGACCACGCCCTCCGGCCCTGGTCCGATCGCATGGTCCACGACCAAAAGGTGGTCGGCATAGGCGTCGAACTCGTCGCGGTCCCGCCGGGTGCGCAGGGTCTCGGCGCCGGGGGTGGCGCCCATCTCCTCGAAAAAAATCCGGTAACGGAGGGCCAGCGCGGCGTCGATCTCCGCAGGGGAGACGGCGATGCGGACACCGAGATTGCCCGCCCGGATCTCCCCCATCGGCGCATCCAGCGGCAGGATCAGCCCGGGAGCGTTCATGGGAGGGGTCCTGTCTCGAGCCGGGGGGTGTCGAGCCGGATGTCATCGGCGTCCATGCGGCGGGCACGGGCCTCGGGTTTGCGGCGGGCAAACAGCTCCAGCCGATGGGAGACCAGGTCGAACCCGAGCCGGGCGGCGATGGCATGGATCAGCGCCTCATGCTCGGCGTCCCCGAACTCGATGACGCGGCCGGTCTCGATATCAATCAAATGATGGTGAGGGCCATGTTCGGTCGGTTCATAGCGGGCGCGACCACCCCCGAAATCATGCCGCTCGAGGATACCCTTCTCCTCGAAGAGCCGGACGGTGCGATAGACCGTGGCGATCGAGATCCGGCCGTCGAGCGCGCTGGCCCGCCGGTAGAGCTCCTCGACATCGGGATGGTCCGCTGCGTCCGACAGCACGCGCGCGATGACCCGGCGCTGACCGGTCATCTTCAAGCCCCGCTCAACGCATAGGCGCTCGATGCGCGATGGCATTGCGTCTCCGGAGACAGGCTTCGCTTCGGTCAGCACGGCCCCGCGTAGCCGATCTTGGCCGGGGCTGTCCAATCCCGAAGCTGTGCCGCCCGCCGTGGGGGGCCCGCTTACCGGGCCCGCGGCTTGGTGCCCAGCCCGATCTTCTTCGCCAGCGTGGAGCGGTGCTTCGCGTAATTCGGCGCGACCATCGGGTAATCCGGTGTCAACTGCCACTTCTCCCGATACTGCTCGGGTGTCATGTTGTAGCTGGTCTTGAGATGCCGCTTCAGCATCTTCAGCTTCTTACCGTCCTCCAGGCACACGATATGGTCTGGAAAAACCGATTTCTTGATCGGAACCGCGGGCTGCTGCCGCTCCGGCGCGGCCTGCTCCTTGCCGACATTCGCCAGGGTGCGATAAACTTCCTGGATAAGGTTGGCCAGCGCATCGGGAGCGACGGAATTGTTCGAGACGTGTGCTGAAACGATCTGCGCCGTCAGTCCCAGAACGTCCGTATCAGCTGCCGTCTCGACCATGATGGCTCCCTGTCTTGAAATAACAGCATCTCTATACGGTCGAACACCACCGCTTCGCAACAGAGGACTTGCGGCTTTTACCGGGCTGACCGACTGCGGTGTACAATGTTGAGTCATGAACCGGCCCGTCTCGACATCAGCGGCGAAATATGCCCGATGACTTTCGTCCGCACTCGCCTGGCGCTGGACCGTCTGCAATCCGGCCAGACATTGCTGGTCACGCTCACGGGCGACGAGCCCCGCCGCAACGTGCCGCATACTGTGGCGGAGCAGGGTCATGCCATCCTCGAGACAGCCGAAAACAGCGATGGCAGCCTTAGTCTGTTGATCCGCAAGGCGTGAGGCTGCCGCGCAGGATATAAGCGTCCGAGCCGCCCGCGTAGTATTCCGGTCGCCGACCCACCTCGATAAAACCGGCACCGAAGTAAAGCCGGCGGGCGGCCACATTCCCCGTGGCGACTTCCAGCACGATCGTCAGCGCGCCGCGCGCGCCGGCCTCCTGCATCGCGTGGCGCAGCAGCGCCCGCCCGCAGCCGCACCCCCGGTGCGCAGGCGCCACGGCGAGGGTCAGCACCTCCGCCTCATCGGCTGCCACCCGCGCCAGGATCATGCCGCCAGCCGGATCGATCCAGCCGAACGTGCCCGGCAGGCCGAGTTGGGTGCCGATGGCGTCGGCGCTCCAGGCCTCGCCGGGTGGGAAGGCCGCGGCGTGAATGCAGGCCATGGCGGCGGCGTGGGCAGGGTTCGCCGCGATCAGCACACCGTGGTCGATCGGGGAGGCCGGGCTTCCGGCGGATCCACATACAGGGGCTCGGCAAACAATGGCCGATCCGGTTTCGTGCGCTGAGCAGCCGCCGCGATGCCCAGCGCCGCCGGCCGCCGGGCCGCCAGCAGCAGCACGTCATGCCCCCGCGCCGCCCAGCGGGAGGCCACGGCCACCGCCATGTCACCGGCCACCGCGACCCGGCCCTGCGGCGCCGGAAGCGCATCGAGCGCGGCGGAGACGATCACGCCCGCGTGTTCCAGGAACACCCGGCCGCGCCGCGAATCCGTGGCGATCCACACCGTCCGTCCTTGCACCTCGCTGCCCACTGCCGCCTCGATGGCGGCACCGGTCGTGACGCCGATCACCGGACAGCCCAGGCCGAGACCGATGCCATGCGCGAGCGACAAGGCGGCGCGCAGCCCCGTGAAGCTGCCGGGCCCGATGGTCACGGCCACCATCGTGATCGCCCCCGCACCGGTCAGCAATTCCGCCGCCTTAGCCGGCAACGCCGCCAGCTGCTCCCTCAATCCCTCGGAGCGCCACTCCCGGATCGTACCGGCCCGCACCAGCCCCACGCTGCACACCGCGCCAGCCGCATCCAGGGTTACGATCGATCCGTCGTTCATGACGTGGGCAGGCCATCCGAGAACGCCGCCGACTTCACCAGTGCATGCACCGCCTGGCCCGGCGTCAGCGACAGCCGGTCCACCGCCTCCCGCGAGATGCGGGACAGCAGAGTGGCTGGGCCCACCGCCAGCGTCACCAGCACCTCATGCTGGCCGGTCCGCGCCATCGCGGCGACGGTGGCCGGCAGTGCGTTCAGGATGCTGAGCCCCGTCGGCAGCACCGTCGCAAGCGCCACGTCCCGCGCCCGGACGCGCACCCGCACCGCACCGCCTACGGGCCCCGCCCGGAGCGGCACCAGCAGCGCGCCGCCAGCAAAATCGAGCCGGGTCAGGCCGCTTTCCTTGTCATGCTGCAAGATGGTGCAGGCCAGGACCACGCCCGCATCGCGCCGCGACGTGAGCAGCGTCAGGTCCGTCCGCGCCGTGATCTCCGCCAGCTTCCCGGCCGCCAACACCCGTCCGGCCTCCATCAGCACCAGCGTGTCCGCCAACCGGTCCACCTCGTCCAGCGCATGCGTGACATACAGGATCGGCACGCCGATCGCGTCCCGGATCCGCTCCAGGAAGGCCATGATCTCGGCCTTGCGGGGCCAGTCCAGCGCGGCCAGCGGCTCGTCCATCAACAGAAGGCGCGGGCGGGTCAGCAGGGCACGGCCGAGCGCCACACGCTGCCGCTCGCCGCCCGAGAGGTGCCGGGGGCGGCGGGACAGCACGGGGGCCAGGCCCAGCAAATCCACCACCGCGTCGAACCCGGGCCCGGGCGCCCCGGCCGGTGCGCGGCGGGCACCGTAGCGCAGGTTGCTCGCCACCGAGAGGTGCGGGAACAGGCGGGAATCCTGGAACACGACGCCGCATCGCCGGCGCTCCGGCGGGGTCCACAGCCACGCCGCGCTATCGGCCAACACCGCTTCGCCGACCGCGACGCGCCCCGCCTCGGGCCGAAGCAGGCCGGCCACCGCCAACAGGACGGAGCTCTTGCCGGCGCCGGACGGTCCGAACAGCACCGTGACACCGGGCACGGGCGCGGTGAAGGCGGCGTCGAGCACGAAGGATCCGAGACGATGCCGGACCTGGACGTCCAGCATCAGCCCAGCACCCTGTGCAGCCGCCGCGCGATCAGCTCCGCCGTCAACAACCCGAGCACGGCGAGCGTCAGTGACACCAGCGCCAGCCGGCCGGCCGACGCTTCGCCGCCGGGCACCTGGATCGCGTTGTAGATCGCCAGCGGCAGCGTTTGAGTCTCGCTGGGGATGTTGGACGCGAAGGTGATGACGGCGCCGAACTCGCCCAAGCCCGCCGCGAACGCGACGACGGCGCCGGACAGCACCCCCGGCAGCATGAGCGGCAGGGTGACCGTCATGAACCGGTCGATCGGTCCGGCGCCCAACGTTTGCGCCGCGGCCTCGAGCCCGGGGTCCACCGCCTCGAGCGACAAGCGGATGGCGCGCACGATCAAGGGAAACGACATAACCGCCGTCGCCAACGCGGCGCCTGCCGTGGTGAACACCAGCCGCACGCCGAAATGCTGCAAGAGCCAGCCGCCCAGCGGCCCGCGCGCGCCGAACAGCATCAGCAGCCCCCAACCGACCACGACAGGGGGCAGCACCAGCGGCAGATGCACGAGCGCTTCCAGCACCGGCCGCCCCGGGAAGCGGCATCGCGACAGCGCCCAGGCGGCCGCGATCGCCAGCGGCAGGCCAAAACCCACACTATAGAGCGACACCACCAGGCTGAGCCGGACCGCCTGCCATTCCTCCGGGCTCAGGAACGACGCCTGGAGCCAGCTCACTCCCGGACCAGGAAGCCAAGCCGCCGATAGACGGGGGCCGCCTCCGGCCCGGTCAGGAACGCCAACAGCGCGGTGGCTTCGGGGCGCGCGGTGCGGGTGATGGCGAAGGGGTAGGCGATCGGCTTATGCAACCCCGGTTGAAAGCCCACCAGCATCTGCACGGCGCCCGAGGACGCGGCGTCCGTCGTATAGACGATGCCGAGCGGCGCCTCGCCCCGCTCGACCAGCAGCAGCGCGGCCCGCACGTTCTGCGCCCGCGCCAGCCGGGGTGCCAGCTCGTCCCAGAGGCCGAGGCTGCGCAACGCCTCCTCGGCATAGATGCCAACCGGGACGTTGGAGGGATCGCCCGACGCGATGCGCCCCGTGGGGCCAAGGCGGGCGAGGATCGCGTCCCGCGTGAGGGGCATGTCCAGGCTGCCGGGCGTGTCCTTCGGCGCGATCAGCACGAGGCGGTTGCCGAGCGCGTTGACACGGGAGGCGGGCTGGATGCCGTCACGCGGGACCAGGTAGTCCATCCAGGCCTCGTCGGCCGACAGGAACAGGTCGGCCGGCGCGCCCTGTTCGATCTGCCGGGCCAGGGTGGAGGAGGCGGCGAACACCAGGCGCGGGGGGGCATTGCCGCGCGCGGCCCATAGGCCAGCCAGCTCGCGCATCGCGTCGGTGAGGCTGGATGCGGCGAAGATCGTGAGCGGCACCGGCTGGGCCAGGGCGGGCGACGCGATCAACCCGGCCAGCACGGCGCGGCGCCGCAGCATCACAACCGGGCCTTCACCACCGCGGTGCGGGGATCGCCGGTGTTGGGCGTGCCGTGCGGTTCGATCAGCAGCAGATGCGTTTCTTCCTCGGCTACGGGGCGATGCTCGACGCCCTTCGGCACCACGAACATCTCACCCGGGCGGAGCACGACGTCCCGGTCCCGCATCTCGATCCGCAGCCGGCCGTGCAGCACCATGAAGAAATCGTCGGTGTCCGGATGCGCGTGCCAGACGAACTCGCCCTGCACCTTCACCACCATGAGGTCATGGCCGTTGAAGTCGCCGACGATCTTCGGCGACCAATGCTCCTGAAACGCCGCAAGCTTCTCCGCCAGGTTGATGGCGCAGCTCATAGCATCCGGCACGCCTCGTCGAAATCGAGCCGCGGCGCGCGGGGATGCAGCGCCGTCGCGTCACCATGGCCAAGGCTCACCAGGAAGTTGCTCTTCCACCCCGTCGCATACATGAACTCGGCATCGACCTTACCATTGTCGAAACCGGACATGGGCCCGCAATCCAGGCCGGCCGCCCGCGCCGCGATGATCAAATAGGCGCCCTGCAGCGTGCCGTTGCGGAACGCAGTCTCCATCGCCAGCGCCTCGTTGCCGGCGAACCAGCTCCGGGCATCAGCGGGCGGATACAGCCGCGGCAGGTTTTCGTAGAACAGTGGATCGTGCGCCACGATGCACACCACGGGCGCCGCCATTGTCTTGTCCACGTTCCCGGCCGAGAGCGCAGGGCGCAACCGGTCTTTCGCCCCCTGCGTGCGCAGGAACATGAAGCGCGCCGGCGAGCTGTTGGCGGAGGTCGGGCCCATCTTCAGCAGGTCGTAGACCCGGCGCAGATCCTCGTCCGCTACCTCCTGGTCCGTCCAATGCCAATGGGTCCGCGCCGTCTCGAACAGGGTGGCGAGCGCCGCCTGGTCGAGCATCAGGCCTCCACCTGCTCGACGGACGTCACCTCCGGCACGTAGTGGCGCAGCATGTTCTCGATGCCGTGCTTCAGGGTGGCGGACGAACTCGGGCAGCCGCTGCAGGCGCCCTGCATGTGCAGCCGCACCACACCCTCGCGATAGCCGCGGAACACGATGTCCCCGCCGTCACTGGCAACCGCGGGGCGGACGCGGGTGTCGAGCAATTCCTTGATCTGGTCCACGATCTCCCGATCGGCGGGGTCCACATCCTCGTCCGCATCGGCGCCGTCGCTGTCCACGATCGGGCGGCCGGCCACGAAATGCTCCATCAGAACGCCCAGCACCTGCGGCCGCAGGGCCTGCCAGTCGCTGAGATCGTTCTTGGTGACGGTCACGAAATCGCCGCCGAAGAACACGCGCGCCACACCGGGCAACGCGAACAGCGCGGTGGCGAGCGGGGAGCGCGCGGCGAGGTCGGGCCCCGCAAAATCCGCGGTCCCGGCGCCCATCACGTCCCGCCCCGGCAGGAACTTCAGCGTGGCGGGGTTCGGCGTGCCTTCGGTCTCGATGAACATGCGATGTCCTCACAATGCGGACTGTGCTGGTCCGGTTGGCAGCACACTTGGCGAAAACCGGGGCGGGTTGCAAGGTGCGGCGGCCCCGCGAGGCGCCCTTGCCGCGACCCTTCATGCATCAACCCGCCATGGCGTCTGGCCTTTAGCGTGCCGTCAGGAGCGGCACCCGGCCGGCTCCTGTGAAGCAAGCCGATCTGCCGGGCGAAGGACACCGCGCATCGGCCACGGGGCCACTCCAAACTATGGGTCATCGATCGCTTGATATGCCGCCCGGGAGGGATGGGTCGCGTGGACGTCGATCGCTGCCCAGAGCTCCTGTTGCCGAAGGGCGAGCGTTTGGTCTCGGGCAAGCTCGAGGCTGCCACAAAACGTCGCGGCGATCGCGGCCCGGCACCTCGTGTCCCGATCGGCGGCGCCCGGCGCAATGCGGGGCAGGCAAGCGCGAAGGGTCGTTTCTGGCATGAGCGCCAGCATTCGCCGGATCCGCTCAGTCGCCTGCGCCACCGTCCAGAGCGGCAGAGGGGGCAGGCGGTAGGCCGCCTCCGCATCCCAGGGCAGCTCCAGCAGCACGAGACAGGCACGAAACAACCCGGTGATGTCGCCGACCCGCCCTTCTCGCGCGTGCTGCGCCGTCGGCTGCCCGCGCGCGTACACGTCGCGCCCGAGTTGGCTGCGCCCGTGCAACCAGTCCGCAGCGACGGCGAACGCCGCCCGGTCGACCAGCTGCCGCCTGAGCGCTTCCGCCTCGGCGTGCGCCGCACGGTCCATGGCAGCCTCCGCAGGCAGCAACAGCCGCGAGCGGAGCAGAGTGAGGGTGGCCGCCATCACGACCCAATCGCCGAGTGTGCCGAGTGCGACCGCGCCGGGGCCGCGGCGGACGAGCGCTTCCTGGAGTGCTTCGGCAAACGCCTCGACCAGCGCCGCAATCGGCAGCTTCGCGATGTCGATCCGGCGGCTCCGCGCCAACTCGAGCAACCAGTCGAGCGGCCCTTCCCATCCATCGACGATCAGCGCGGGCGCCGCCTCCGGCCTCGCTCCGCGACGGGCAGGTTGGTCCCAACTCTCGTCCTGCAGCGATCGAATGTCCGGAACGTGCGGCCCGCCGCTCACCGGTCGTCGTACGTCGGACGGATTTCGAAGGTTAGCGAGGGCCAGTCCGACCGGAGGCGCGCCAGCGCGCGCCAGGGTGTCCAATCCGCCGACCAGAAGCCGATCCGCCAATGTTCGTCGCGTTCGGGGGCCATGCTCGTTCGCCCGCCCGGATCCGGATGCCGCCCCTTTGCAGCGTGGTTTCCCGGCACCGGCTCGATGTGGCGGAGCGGCTCGACGGTGCCCCAGTTCGCCCACAGCCAGCCGAGCGCCGCGGGGTCATCGGGGCCGAGCCGGAGGATGTCGTCGGGCACCGGAATCAGGGCGTGCAGGTCGAGTGGGCAGGCGGCGCTGCGGCCGACCCGCGTTACGGCTACCGCGTGGCGCCGCTCTACGGCCTCGCGCAGTTGTCCGGCGAGCACACGGGCACCCTGCAGAGTGAGCGTCCGCCGGCTGGGGTCGGCGAGACGATGGAAGAAGTCTTCCTCCATGCGGTCGAGGTCGAGCCGCCACGGCACTGTGCCGGCGCCCGCGGCGGCCGTGCGGAACGCGGCGAGCTGGTGGGCGGGACCGGTGACGGTCATCCGGTGGTGCAGCCAGTCCGTGTGGGCTGGCATGGCGGCAGGGGCCGACCAAGCCGTCACGGCGTGCCGCGCTCCGGCTCCTGGCAAGCACGGTTGTTGCCCTCGGCCTCGCGTCGTTTGACGATGCGGCGCAGCCCGTCGGGGCCCAGCCGCGCGTGCTCGACGGTGCCCCAGCGATCGACCTTCCGAAACACCGGGCCGAACCGCGTGCCGGATGCGCGCAGCCAGTCCTCGAGCGTGCGGGCCGCACAGCGCGTGGGGGCCTTCGCGCGTGGCACGTTGATGGTTGGAGGGATTTGCGCCTGCCCTGCCCTGGTGCGGAGGGTGAGCGCGACCCCACCAGCCTCGAACCGGACATCCTCCGCGTCCAGTAGGAGCAGGTGAGCGATGGGCACGCCCGGTCCCGTCGCGCAGGGGCCACGGGCTGTCGCCGCGGCGAGCAGCAATAGCGCCCGGTCGCGCAGTCCCGCCAAGTCTCCGGGACAGGCGCCTGCCAGGCGGCTCCACTGCGCCGGGGTGTGTCGTGCGGCCGCGTGGCGGGTTGCGGCAGGGCTGGTTCGAGCGGCCGCGCGCAGCCCGGCCAAGGCGGCCCGGTCCAGCGCGGGCACTGGCAGCCCGTGCGCCCGATGCATCGCGGCGACCGCCGCCTTGCGGCGCGCCAGGGTGGGCCGGCCGGCGCTGGCCGCCGCAGCCACGAGGTGGGCCACGACCGTGGCGGCGGTGGCGGGCAGGGCTGAGAGGCCGCGGCCCCGGCACCACGAGGAGAACCGCACCCAGTCGGCGCGATAAAGCCGCAGTGTCTCTGGCGCCGGATCCTCAACCGTTTGGCCGACGCGTCGCATGTTCGGAGTGGCCGTCTCTGCTGCCGATCCGGCGGGCCTATTTACGAGGACGGCGTCGATGGACACGCGCGATCTCCAGCGATTACTGGGCCTTTCTGGCAGGGACAGCGGGATGGAGCAATGGAGGCTCATGCAGGGTCGACGTTCCCTGGACCAATCCGCACTGAGGTCTTGGGCCACTTCGCGATGCGCGCCTAGTGGGGCAAGCGCCGGCGTCAGGGGTGGCGCGATGCGCCGGGCGGCGAGACCGGCGCGGACTTTCTGATCAACACCTGCGCTCATGGCGACCATACCCCGTCCGCTGTTGCAGCGGATCACGCGTGCAGACAGTGTGTTCTCTGCACTAACAGGGAGCCCGGCCGAGGTCGCCAGATGTGCTCGCACGTGGACAGCCCTGGTCTGGGATTTAGTGTAGGGTGGTTCGATTTCGACTAGGTGCTCCTGATGGCCGACACACTTTGGATCGCGCTTGGAGGCGCGCTCGGCAGCGTTTTGCGCTATTGGGTGGGCGCCTGGATGGCTCCGTTCAGCCGGTCGCTACCGTGGGGGACGATCGGGATCAACGTCGTCGGTTCCTTGCTGATTGGTTTCTTTGGGACACTGACGCTCGCCAACGGCAGGCACCCGGCGCCGGATGGCCTGAGACTTTTCGTCATGGTGGGACTGTGCGGCGGCTTCACGACTTTCAGCTCGTTCAGTTTGCAGACGCTCGACTTGCTAAGAGCCGGTCTTTTCGACAGGGCTCTCCTGAATGTGGGCCTATCCGTCAGCCTATGCCTGGCTTCCGTGGCGGCTGGCCATGGCGCCGGTGCCGCTTGGAACAGGTCAGGCTGATGAAGTCAGGACCGGTGCCGGTATGGCGCACTGGTTCGTTACTGTTCGGGGGAGCGGAGCAGCCGCAGGATTCCTTCCAGCTGCTCCGGGTTTTGGACATCAATGTGCAGGCTCCCTCCCTCTCCCCGAGACGTGTAGCGAACTTGGAGGCCTAGATGCGAGGATAGCTCGGCAAACACGGACGGGAGGTCAGGGGCCTGCCGGCTGTCGTGCCGAAGCGCGATCTTCGGGTTCGTGCTTTGACGGGCCAGAGCCTCCGTTTGGCGGACGTTCAAGCCGCGCGCGATGACGGTTTTCGCTGCTTGCTCTTGGTCGGGGTGGGACAATAGGGCGCGAGCGTGGCCTGCGCTGAGTGTGCCGGCTTTCACGTGCTCGCGCAGGCCAGGAGCGAGCTGCAACAGGCGCAGGATGTTCGCCACGTGGCTCCGTGATTTGCCAACGAGATCACCGAGTTGCTCTTGGGTAAGGCCGAATTCCTCGACAAGCCGCGTGTAGCCTTCGGCCTCCTCGATGGGGTCAAGGTCTTGGCGTTGCAGGTTCTCCACGAGGGATGCAGCCATGGCATCGGTATCGCTCAGGGCGCGGACAAGTACTGGCACCTGATGGAGTCCTGCGGCTTGGGCAGCCCGCCATCTTCTTTCGCCGGCAATGATTTCGAATTGCCCTGGGATTGATGGGTTAGGGCGAACGAGGATTGGCTGCAACACCCCCTGGTTGCGAACCGAGGTGGTGAGTTCGGCGAGGGACGCCGGGTCAAATCCGGTTCGTGGCTGGAACGGGCCCGGCCTCAGGCTATCGATCGGCAGACTATTCTGAGCGTCTCCTTCAAGGACTGCAGTCGATTGAGCTTCCCCGAACAGGGCGGCCAGACCGCGTCCCAGTCGAGGCGGTGCCCTCTTTTGTGAATGGCTTGGTTGTGTTGCGTCGTCGGCAGTCATGCTCGGGTTCCTGATTGTTTTAGGAATTCAGCAGCGAGCCGCACATACGCTTGTGCGCCGGGGGATTTGAAATCATACAGTAGTACAGGCTTTCCGTGGCTGGGTGCCTCTGACACGCGAATGCTTCGGGGAATGACGGTGTCGTATACAGCGCGTCCAAAGTGACGGCGCACGTCAGCAGAAACCAGCTCGGAAAGATTATTTCGTTTATCGAACATTGTCAGAACGATGCCTCGTAATGTTAGAAATGGATTGAGGCCTGACCTTATTCTTTCCATTGATTTCGTTAGTTGACTTAGGCCCTCTAAAGCAAAGAACTCGCATTGAAGTGGAATTATTGCGCTGTGAGCTGCTACGAGAGCGTTCAATGTGAGAAGGCCCATGCTAGGGGGGCAATCTATAAAGATGTACTGGTATTGTTTCTCGAGTCTTTTGAGAATTTCACCTAGTTGATACTCGCGGCGGGCCAGGCTGGAGAGGTCCAACTCGGCTCCCGCCAAGTCATGCTCCGCCGGAAGGATGTGGAGATCCGGAATGGGGGTTTTCTGTATCGTGTCGTTGATGTCGGCTCGACCGGATAGGCTCGCGTAGACGCCTTTGATTCGGGCACCTTCAGAAACACCTAGGCCTGTAGAGGCATTCCCCTGAGGGTCGAAATCAACCAGGAGGACACGGTTCCCAACGGCAGCGACGGCGGTTGCTAGATTGATGGCCGTCGTCGTCTTACCAACGCCGCCCTTCTGATTGGATATGGCGATAATTTGGGTGGGCGTCGGTGACATGGTTCAGCCTAGGGACGGGGCACCAGGTTTGATATCGCAAGAATGGCGCCCGGTCCATTTGGGATGACATTCACCTCGAATTCCCAGCTTTTTCGGGCGGCCACAACCTCATCTGCCGCAGTGGCCCCCTTCCAAAGGAGGGCCATGCCCGTGGGCTCGACGTGGCGGAATACGTGTGTGAGCAACCGCGGAAGTGGCGCGAGGGCTCGAGCTGTTACGAGGGGCGCCTTAGCGGGGCTGGCGGCCTCGATCCTCTCTGCCAAAACAGTGACAGGCGCACAGGTGATCCGGGCCGCCTCCCTCAGAAAAGAACATTTTCGATTGTCCGCTTCCACGAGAGTGAATGGCACATTCGTCACAATCGAGAGTACCAAGCCCGGAAAACCAGCCCCGGAGCCAAGGTCGATCGCGTGTGAGCTTTTGATGTGGGATGCCGCTGCGAGACTATCATCAACGTGCCTGGCCCAAGGTTTGGATTGGTCCAGGGCGGATGTGAGATTGATTGAAGGAGCCCACCGCGATAGCAATTCAACGAAGAGTTCTAAGCGCCTGATGGTTTCACGTGGAACGTTGCTCGCTGGGAATCGGTCCGTATTCCTGCTCCCCGCCATATTACTCGACCTCGTCGAAACCAGCTGTGACGAGCCTGGACAGTGCCTCAATCGCTTGAACTGCATCGGGCCCTGTGGCGGCAATGACAATCACGGCACCCTGACCTGCGCCGAGCATCATCAACCCCATGATTGATCGTGCCGAGACCGTCTGATCGTCTCTCGTCACGTCGATATCTGACTTAAAGACCTCAGCGGTTGTTACGAATTTCGCGGCTGCGCGCGCATGAAGCCCTCGACGGTTGACAATGTTGATTGACTTGACGGCGACCGTCGAGCCTTCGTCACCCATTGCGGTCACGCCTTCGACGGCGGAGATCGCGGTAAAATATCGGAAGCTGCGGTGATGTACTTCCGCCCTGCGGTCTGTGCGCAGGTGACGCACGCAGGTAGTGACTCCGTGTCACGAACCTTCGCCAGCTTGACGAGCATCGGTAGATTCACCCCCGATAGAACTTCGATATTGCCACGCCCCATCATCGAAATTGCGAGATTGCTTGGAGTTCCGCCGAACATATCGGTAAGAATAATGACTCCTGCTCCAACATCGACTTTCTGAATGTGGGATAAAATCTCGCACCGCCGCACATCCAGATTATCTTCTGGTCCAATGCAAACGGTTTCGACTGCTTGTTGCAATCCAACAACATGCTCCATTGCCGACCTTAACTCATCAGCCAGCCGTCCGTGGGTGACCAAGACCAGACCGACTCTGGGCATTAAACTCACGCCTCCTGTCCCGGCTGGCTAATTGTCTCGCGCCGCAGCAGCTCACGATGGGAGACGATTATCTCCCACTCAGGCAAGCGATCGTTTGCCGAGGGCGCCCCAAGCTCGAAGGCCATGCGTTCGACGATAGCCACTGAGCGATGACGTCCCCCGGTACAGCCCACGGCTACTGTCGCGTACTTCTTACCCTCCCTCACGAACCGCGGCAGTACAAACTGCGTCAACGCGAGAATGTGGCCGTAGAAGCTCGAATAGTCTCCGTCGGCTTCAACGTAGCTTGCAACTTCCGGTTCTACCCCCGTTTTATGCCGTAGATCAGCTTCGTAATGTGGATTTCGGAGAAACCGAGCGTCAAAAACCATGTCGGCCTCGCGCGGAAGTCCTTGCGGGAAGCCGAAAGACATCAGAGATAGGGTCAGCATGCGTTTTGTAGACCCGTCGACCACCGTCTTACCGAACCGATTCTCGATGAGATGTCGAAGCGACGCCACCGGCAGTCCTGATGTGTCTATCAGCAGATTCGCAGCGTCGCGAAGCAATTGGGTAAGTGTGGCTTCGGCTACGATCCCATCCACTACCCTTCCCTGTGCCGCTAGGGGATGGCGGCGCCGGGTCTCCGTAAAACGACCGAGGAGTACAGTTTCATCGGCCCATGCGTAGACGAGTTCCACCGCAGTTTCGCCCATCGAGTCGATACGCTTGATTGCTTCCAGAATTTCAGCGCCGTTAAAGCCTCGCGTTCGAGCATCAATCCCTATCGCCAGCGGCCTGTCCGTCCGGCTCGTAAGACTCTCAAGGAGCGTCAGTGGAGGATTGTCGATTGCTTCGTATCCGAGATCTTCCAGCATACGCAGGATCGTCGCTTTGCCCGCCCCCGATAGCCCGGTCACGATGACAACCCTTCTCTTAATCACCAGAGCACCCTACCAAATAGACCGAGCCCGAAGGACACATCCTAAGGCAGCCATGACACGATCGTCGACAGCCGGACAGTGGCCGTCCACTATGACCAAAGGTATTCCGGTCAAAGGGTGTTTCTGAGCGGACGGCAAGCGCTCGGGACGCCCTAATTCAACGACAAGCCGAGCTTCCGCGCATGTCACCCAGGGCATACGGACTAATCCAACGCCGCGAACCTCAAGCGTCCCAGCAAACCGCCGACCCGAGATCGAGGTTCCTTCTAATCTCAATCCATCATCTCCTACAAGTCGGAAGCCTCGTCCGATCAGCTTGAGAGCAAGAGTGGATTTGCCGGAGCCCGGGGCACCAACTATGAGTATCGCCGCCCCATTTCGAGCGACCGCGGTAGCCTGCACGCTCCTGGGTGGTATGGGGGGTCCCCCTACATCGAACGTCGCTCTCATGAGGTCTGGACGTTCCACGTGAAACAGCTATGCGCGCGGCAGCCAAACCGTGAAACGGGCACCAACGATCTTTCCATCTCCGCCACGAACGTTCTCTGCCGTGATCTTCCCTTTCAGGGCTTCAATGATTTGCCGACTTATCGAGAGACCGAGGCCTGAATGCATTCCAAACTCCTCGTTCGAGGGACGCTCCGAGTAGAACCGGTCGAAGACATTCTCCAGCATATTCTCAGGAATACCCGGCCCCCGATCCTCTACGACAATCTGCGCCAGGTGCCCAGCCGGAACGGCTCTTAAAACAATCTCACCCCCACGAGGGGAAAAGCTTTTCGCATTGCCTATCAGATTTCTTAGCACCTGAACCAGTCGCCCCTCCACACCCGAGACGAACAATGGTTCATTAGACGGCTCCAGCTTAAGGACCGGCTCCAGAGGCAGGCGTGTCGCCTCATTGATTTCACACAACAACACCAGAATGGCTACGATATCGATTGCCTCAGTCGCGGTGCGCGACAGCTCGGCATCTACCCGGCTGGCGTCGCTGATGTCGCTTATTAGCCGATCTAAGCGACTGACATCTTCTCCGATGATCGCCAATAGTTTCCGTTGCTGATTCGGATCCTCTACTCTTCGCATTGTCTCAATGGCGCTTCGTATACTACTGAGCGGGTTCTTGATTTCGTGTGCAACATCGGCCGCAAACCTCTCGGTAGCGTCCATCCTAGCCCACAAAGCCGATGCACTTTCCGCCAAGGCTTGCGCCAACTCCCCGACCTCGTCAGTCCGGCGCAATAGCGAGCTCGGAACAGCCCCAACCCGGCCCTGTCCCTCACGCATCAGATGCGCCGCACCCGCAAGCCGGAGGATCGGCCGAGCAATGGTCAACGACAAATACCAAGACAACGCAACGGTCAGAATAAGTGCCAGTCCGAACAGGGCCAGAATGCTGATCCGTACGGTGAGAAGGCTGTCATCGATCTCACGCGCTTCACGGGTCAAAAGCACAATGCCCACGGTCTGCCGATTACGCACGATCGGCTCCGCGACCGTGACCAGCAAACGGTCGTCCTGTGTCCGCCGGACGTAGGGAGGCATTTCCCGGCCGCTATTTGCACCCGTCACGCGAAGCTCTTCTTTCACGTCGGGCTGCCACTCGACGCCAGCCGCGTCCCCACTCGCTTGAACCATGGCCAACTGCGAGGCATGTGGAAGGAGCGAAAGCACCCGATCGTAAATAGAGCCAATCGTTCCGAGAAATCTTCCCCTGATCACCGCAGGTGGAAGGGGGGCGGTCACGACAGCACCGCCTGCACCGTCTCGGACGCGGCTGTCCGCGATGAGTTGGCCATCTGGCGCATACAGACGGGCCTGAGCGTTTGGAGTGGGGTCGGTGAGTCGCCGCAACAAGGGTCGGGCGAGTTCAGCTTGGAGTGAGGGATTGTCAGGGTCACTTTCCCTAACGGCACTCTCACCCAAGGCGCCCGCATAGATCCGCGCCTGTTCTCGAAGCGCTTGCACCTCAGCTTCTAAGAGCCCGCTCTGATACTGATCTAAATACAGCAACGCGGCGACCAGAAGGGCTAAGGGCAGGGCATTGACCAACAATATCCGCCGTAGGAGCGGCGATACCAACCGCTTGGCTCGAGACGCTCTATTTACAAGATCGGGAGTGTAGCCGACATCTGGCATTCGTCATCAAGCCTCCTTATAGCGATAACCTATGCCATACAGGGTCTCTATAAAGTCAAACTGCTCATCACTTGCGCGGAACTTCTTCCTGACCCGCTTAATATGACTGTCTATTGTTCTATCATCCACATAGATGTTTTCTCCATAGGCGGAGTCAATCAATTGATCCCGTGATTTGACCATCCCTGGCCGTTGAGCAAGAGCTTTCACCAACAGGAATTCAGTCACAGTCAGTTGGATGTCTACTCCGCGCCACGTGCATTGATGCTTGGTTTCATCCAACAACAACTCACCCCGCGCGACGATCCCACCCGGCGCCACACCAGAACCCTCAGCCCGCCCGGCTTCGTTCCGGCGCAATAAGGCGCGGATCCGCTCGATAAGAAGTCGTTGGCTGAAAGGCTTGGTAATGTAGTCGTCGGCTCCGAGCCGCAGACCCATCAACTCGTCCACCTCCTCGTCCTTGCTCGTGAGGAAGATGACGGGCAGCTGCGTGCGCGTTCGCAGGCGCTGCAACAACTCCATACCGTCCATCCGTGGCATCTTGACGTCCAGCACGGCAAGGTCGACCGGTCGCGCCGTGATACCCTGAAGCGCGCTCTCCCCATCCGTGTAGGTGCGAACTAGGAACCCCTCTTGCTCCAATGTCATGGCGACGGAGGTCAGAATGTTCCGGTCATCGTCGACCAGGGCGATTGTCTGCTTCATGTGGAGCGCCTTCTCTGATGCCCTGGGGGGCTGCCGCCGGGTCTATCGAACCCATGTAGTGTGGCATTGTGGCGAAATACCGGGTGCACCGAAACAAATGGTTGACGATCCCCCAGACCCGGCGACAGCCGCCCGTCTTCTTCTTCGCAGTGCCCGGGCGGCTACCCTGGCCACGCAGACCGACGGGCAGCCATTCGCCTCGCTCGTCACGCCTGCTCCCACCATCGGGGGCGCCCTGCTCATGCTTCTCTCCGGACTATCCGAGCACACCCGACACCTCCGGACGGAGCCGCGCTGCAGTTTGTTGCTCTCAGCGCCGTCAGACGACCCAAACCCTCAAGCCTCGGCACGTCTGACGCTCACGGGATTAGCGAGTTTGCAATCGGAACCGCGTGCCAAAAGCCGCTGGGTCGCTCGGCACCCTTATGCAGCGTTCTATGCCGGCTTCGCCGATTTCACGGTCTGGGCGTTCCAACCCCATGCAGGCCTGTATATCGGCGGGTTCGCCAGCGCGACGCGCCTGTCTGCCACCGACCTGCTACCTTCGTCCGCAGCCGCGGCTGCCCTGACACTAGCCGAGGCCGATATTCTCCATCACTGCAATGCAGACCATGCGGATACTCTTGCGTTGATCGCCCGGCACCATGGCCTTCCCGATGCAGCTTGGCGGATGACGGCGTGCGACCCGGATGGGTTCGACCTCTCAGCGGGCGAACGGGTCGAGCGGATTGCCTGGCCCAGCCCGGCCGCGTCGGCCCAAGACGTCCGGCTCTCCCTTATCACCCTCGCTCGCATCGCGCGGCAGACCTGATCCAACCGGCGCTGGACGGCACCAATTCCCTCGCCTAATAGCCCGGGCAAGACCAATGTGACGGTCCCGCAAAGCGGGAGAGATAGAGGGGAAGGCGTCCATGACCAACAACCTGCACGGCCTCGGGGCCGGAAGCACGGCGGTTAATGCTATGATCGCAGCCGATCCACTGGCCGGCACCGGTGTCCACCGTCCGGCCTCGCATGCTGCAACGGTCCATGCCAACCTCACCGCCACCCAACTCGTGGCCCATGCCATCCGCCGAAATGAGGGCCGCCTCTCGGCCGAAGGCGCGCTCATCGTCAAGACGGGCGTCCACACGGGCCGATCGGTCCAGGATAAATACGCCGTCGATGAACCTGGGATAAGCGGCGACGTGTGGTGGCGCATGGGCAACCAGAAGCTCGCCCCGGCCCACTACGCCACCCTCAAGGGCCGCGTCCTCGCCTACCTGCAAGGCCGCGAACTCTTCACCCAAGACCTGTTCGCCGGTGCCGACCCGGCCCATCGCGTCCGCGTCCGCCTCGTCAGCACCGAAGCCTGGCACACCCTGTTCGCCCGCAACATGTTCATCCGCCCGACCGACGCGGAGCTGGCCGGGTTCGAGCCGGATTACGTGATCCTGCACGCCCCCAACTTCCAGGCCGACCCGGCCATCGATGGCGTCCGCAGCACCACGGCCATCGTCGTGTCCTTCACCGAGCGCACGATCGTGATCGCCGGAAGCGAGTATGGTGGTGAGATCAAGAAGTCGATCTTCGGCATCATGAACTGGAAGCTGCCGGCCGAGGGGGTGATGCCCATGCATTGCAGCGCCAATGTCGGCCGCACCACGGACGGCTCCCCCGGGGACGTCGCCTTGTTCTTCGGCCTGTCCGGCACCGGCAAGACCACCCTCAGCTCCGACCCGAACCGCCCGCTGATCGGCGATGACGAGCATGGCTGGGGCCCGAACGGCGTGTTCAACTTCGAAGGCGGCTGCTACGCCAAGGTCATCAACCTCAGCCGGGAGGCCGAACCCGAGATCTACGCCGCCACCCACCGCTTCGGCACGGTGCTGGAAAACGTGATCGCAGACGAGCGTGGCAACCTCGACCTAACGGATGGCAGTCTGACGGAGAACACCCGCTCCTGCTACCCAATCGAGTTCATCCCCAATTGCGACCTCTCGGGCCGCGGCGGCCATCCGAAGAACGTCGTTATGCTCACGGCCGACGCGTTCGGCGTGCTGCCGCCCATCAGCAAGCTCAGCCCGGCACAGGCCATGTATCACTTCATGTCCGGCTACACAGCCAAGGTCGCCGGCACCGAAAAGGGGCTTGGCCGCGAGCCGCAGGCCACGTTCAGCACCTGCTTCGGCTCGCCCTTCATTCCGCGCCGTCCGGAAGTGTATGGCCGCATGCTCGCCGACCTCATCGCCCAGCACGGCGCCGATTGCTGGCTGGTCAACACCGGCTGGACCGGGGGCGCCTATGGCGTCGGCAAGCGCATGAGCATCCAGCACACCCGCGCCCTGCTCGCCGCCGTGCTGAACGGCAGCCTGCGCAACGCGCGATACGTGCAAGACCCGTTCTTCGGCCTCATGCTGCCGCAGGACGTGCCGGGCATCCCGAACGAGGTGTTGGACCCCCGCCAGGCCTGGCCCGACCGCGCCGCCTATGATCGCGCGGCGCAGGACCTGGTCGGCCGGTTCGAACGCAACTTCGAGACGTTCCAGGGCGCCGTCACCGATGACGTGAAGGCTGCCGCCATCCGCGCCGCTGCCTGATCCCTACCGCCACGTCACCCACTGGCCATGCGCCCCGGCGCTGGCCAGCAGGGTGTCGGTGCCGTCCGGCCAGAACCTGAGGCGTAGTGCAGCGCCGGTAACACCGGGCTCCGGCTCGAGGCGCAGCCAGGCCAGCGCTGCCGTGGCTGTCGCGCACTGGCCCGCCTGCTCCATGTGCGCCGTGATCCGGGCTTGGCTCTCCGCCGGGAAATACTGGAACGCGATGGAGTGCATCAACACGCTGACCTCACCGGGTGCTGGGATCAGCATCCGCTCGGTCCAGGGTGCCGCATCGTCCTGCTGCACCGTGGTCCCGGCGCTGTCGGCCAACGCGCATGCCGACTGAAGCCGGTGCAGCCGCTCCGCCTGGTCGGGCCAGACATACGCCAGCAGCCGCTCTCGATCCTCAACAAGAGCCGGGTTCATTGGTGCGAGGTCGACACCATGCCGCCCAACGATCCGCACCTCGCCCGGCGGCGGCGACGGCCCGTCCCAGCGCGGCTCCAGCCTGACCGGGGAGGCCGGGGCGCCGGCCCGTGTCGTGCCGAGCTGCATCGCATACCGGTCCAATCCCAGATTGAGCCCGGCGCTTGCGCCCACCTCGAACAGCCTGATCGGCAGCGCCGTGCGAGCCGCAACAATCAGCAGCCCGGCTATCAACACCGCGGAGCGTCCGACCTCGTTGGTCTGCGGCGCCCGCGCCAGCCAGGGCAGCAGGAAAGGATCGTTCAGGACGGCACTGACGGCCTGCCACAGCGTCTCCGGCGCGGGCTGATCCCCGGGTGGGTAGCATCGCGCCAAAAATGAGCCAGGTCGCACCCGCGCCAACGCATGCAGCCCGCCGGCGATCCGAAGTGGCAGCGCGTCGGCCAGGGGGTCCCCGCCCCAGCCGAGAACCTTGGCGCCGACCGGGCTGCGGTCATCCAGCCGTTCCGCCAGCACGTCCATCAATCGGGCCATGAACGGCGACCCGAGCTCCCGGCACCCGGCTGCCTGCTGCCGAAGGGCTGCGCGGACGGCCGCTTCGCTCATCGGGGGGCTGGAAAACCCTTAGTGTCGAGGCAGGCCCGGATCTCCGCCCGGATCTGGAACGGCCGCCGGATCGGTGAGGCGAACCAGTCCAGCCCGGTCTTCGCGTTGCGCTTGTTCACGGCCCCGGGCGCCGCCTCCTGGCAGGCCGCCAGCGCGGCGTCGTAGGCCGGGCCGCGCCGCTCGGCTTGCATCGGTGGTGCATAGCTGCTGCATGACGTCAGCAGCACGCCTGCGATCACTGCCACATGCCTGGTTCCCATGCACCCCATCCAAACCGTCATCCCCGTCCTGTCAAGGTTTTGCGTCATGGCCCCAAGATGAACGCGCTCGCCCGCCGCCTGGAAGTGGCCGAGCGGCTGGCCATCGAGGCCGGGGCGCTTGCACTCCGCATGCGACCAGCCCTTGGCACAGCCGAGCCCACATTGAAGGGCCGGCAAGATTGGCTGACGGAGGCAGACGGCGCCGTCGAGCGTTTCCTGTCGGAACGGCTGGCCGCCGCCTTCCCGGAAGACGGGTTCCAGGGCGAAGAAGGCGGCCACAGCCGGGCCGGCACGCTGCGCTGGGTGATCGATCCTATCGACGGAACCAGCAACTTCGCCCATGGCGGCACGCGCTGGTGCGTCTCGATCGGCCTGATCGAGGACACGGCACTCCTCGGTGTTCTCGCCGCGCCCGCATTGCAGGAAGTCTATGCCGCCCGGCAAGGGCAGGGCGCCACGATGAACGGCACACCCATCCGCGCCGCCACCACCGCGACGCTAAGCCGCGCCATCATCGAGATCGGCTGGTCCCCGCGCGTGTCCAACCCGAAATGGCTGGCGTTCTGTGAGCGGGTGCAGACCGCCGGGGCCATGCTGCGCAACGGCGGCTCCGGCGCGCTGGGCCTGGCCGAGGTCGCGGCCGGGCGACTGGACGGCTATGCCGAGCTGCACATCAACCTGTGGGATTGCGCGGCGGCGCTCGCCATCCTGGCCGAAGCCGGCGCCGTCACGAGCGCCTTTATGCCGGCTCAGGCTATAACAGGTGGCCCGATCTACGCGGCGGCGCCGGGCATCGCGTCCGAGCTGGTCCGGAACCTGGTGGAGCTGAGCGGGATCGAACCGCTGACCTCCTGAATGCCATTCAGGCGCTCTCCCAACTGAGCTACAGCCCCCCGTTTCGGACACGTGCCTCCGGGAAGCCGCGGATATAGACCCGGGCTTGCCGCCACGGCAATCCCTCAAACGGCGATTTCAGCCTCCGATTTCGCCTGCACCTCCTCGTGCGACACGCCGGGCGCCAGACGCACCACCCGGATCCCCGGTGTGCCCTTCGGCACATTCACGTCGAACACGCCCAATTCCGTCACCACGCGGTTCACCACCCCGGCGCCCGTCAACGGCAACGTGCACCGCTTCAGCAGCTTCGGCTTGCCCCCCGCCGTATGCTCCATCAGCACCACCACACGCGGCACCCCGGCCACCAGGTCCATGGCGCCGCCCATGCCCTTCACCATCTTGCCGGGGATCATCCAGTTCGCGAGGTCCCCGTTCTCCGCCACCTGCAGCGCGCCCAGGATGCTGATCGCGATATGCCCGCCCCGCACCATCGCGAACGAGGCCGCGCTGTCGAAGAAGCTCGTGGTCGGCAGCGTGGTCACCGTCTGCTTGCCGGCGTTGATCAGGTCCGCATCCTCGGTCCCCTCCAGCGGGAAGGCGCCGATGCCCAGCATGCCGTTCTCGCTATGCAGCTGAACGTCGACCCCGGCCGGGATGTGGTTCGCCACCAGCGTCGGGATGCCGATGCCGAGGTTCACATACATGCCGTCATGCAATTCCAGCGCCGCCTGCGCCGCCATTTCGTCCCGGGTCCAGGCCATCAGTGCGCGCCCTCCAGCTTGCGGACGGTTCGCTGCTCGATCCGCTTCTCGATCTCACCTACCTCGATCATCCGCTGCACGAAGATGCCCGGCGTCGCGATCGCATTGGCATCGAGCTGCCCGGCCGGCACGATCTGCTCCACCTGCGCCACCGTGATGTCCCCGGCCGTCGCCATGATCGGGTTGAAGTTCCGCGCCGTCATCCGGTAGATCAAATTACCCTCGGTATCGCCCCGCCAGGCATGCACGATCGCGAGGTCCGCGCGCAGGCCGCGCTCCATCACGTATTTCACGCCGTCGAACTCGCGCTCGTCCTTGCCGTCCGCGATCACGGTGCCGACGCCGGTGCGGGTGTAGAAGCCGGGGATGCCGGCGCCCCCGGCCCGGATGCGCTCGGCCAGCGTGCCTTGCGGGTTGAACTCGATCTCGAGCTCGCCCGCCAGATATTGCCGGGCAAACGTCGCGTTCTCGCCGACGTAGGAAGAAATCATCTTGCGGATCTGCCGGGTCTGCAGCAGCACGCCCAGCCCGGCGTCATCGATGCCGGCATTGTTGCTGATGCACGTCAGGTCCTTGACCCCGCCCGCCTTGATCGCATCGATCAACACCTGGGGAATGCCGCACAGCCCGAAGCCGCCCGCCATGATCGTCATGCCGTCCCGCAGCACGCCTTCCAGCGCCGCCACCGCATTCCGATATACCTTGTTGACCGCCATCGCTCCCGCCCCCGCTCTCGTTGCCACTTACATCGCACGCGGCGCGCGTCGGAAAAAGTCCGTTCAGGCCACCAGCACGCCATGCCCGCGCAGGAACGCCAGCAATGGCGGCAGCGGGAGGCCCAGGATGGCCGAGTGCTCCCCCTTGATGTCCGCGAACAACTGCGCCCCAAGACCTTCGAGGCGATAGGCACCGACGCTGCCCAGCACCGCCTCCCCTTCGGCCTCGAGATAGCGGTCCAGGAATGCGTCGCTGAAATGGCGCATCAGCAACCGCGGCCGCTCGACATGGCGCCAGATCTCTGCACCGTCGCGGTAGCAGACCGTGGCGGTCACCAGTTCATGCTGCCGGCCCCGCAGGAAACAAAGGTGCTCGCGCGCCATCGCCAGGGTGGCCGGCTTGTCGAACCAGGCGTCGTCGCACACGAGGATCTGGTCGGCGCCAATGACGAGGGCGCCGGGCTCCCGGATGCGCGCCGCCTTCAACCCGGCTAAGGCGAGCGCTGCGTCATCGGCGCCGGCGCCCTCCCTCGCCATCGACTGCTTCACGGCAGCTTCGTCCACGCGCGCGGGCTGGGCCGAAAACGCCAGACCGGCCGCGGTCAGCAGCGCGGCGCGGGCGGTGGACTGGCTGGCGAGGATCAAGGGCGGGCCGGACTGCATCAAGGCGGCGGGGCCTTGCGCCGCCGGTCATGCCAGGCATCCATGAGTTGGATGACCGTGGCCGCGGTCTCCTCGATCGAGCGCCGGGTCACGTCGATCACGGGCCAGCCGCGGCGTGTGCAGAGGCGCCGCGCCCACAGCAGTTCGGCCCGGACCGTCTCCTCGTTGATGTAATCGCCCACCTCTTGCCGGACGCGCCCGGTATCGCTCCCCGCCGCGATCAGCTTCAGCCGATGGCGCCGGATCTCGATCAGGGCGGACGGCTCGAGCGTGAGGCCGATCACCGGGCAGACCGGGGCCGCCAGGCCCGGCGGGTCCGGTGTGCCGGGCACCAGCGGCACGTTCGCCGCCTTGATCCCGCGATTGGCGAGATAAAACGACGTCGGCGTCTTGCTGCTGCGGGACACGCCGACCAGCACGACGTCAGCCGCCGCGATCCCGGCCTGCGCCTGGCCATCGTCATGCGCCAGCACGTAATGCATGGCGTCGATGCGGCGGAAATAATCGGCATCCAGCACGTATTGCCGCCCGGGCCGGGACTGCGCCTGGATGCCGATATGCTCCTGCAAAAGGCCCAGCACGGGATCCAGCACGTTCACCACCGAAACCCCAAGCCGCAGACATGTGGTCTCGAGGTCGTTGCTGAGCGCCTTGTCGATGACGGTGGACAGCACCGGCCCCGGCTCGGCCTCGATCCCTTCCAGCACGCGATGCAGCTGGAACCGGGTGCGGATCAGGCTCCACCGGTGGTAGGTGATCGACACCTGCTCGAACTGCGAGACGGTCGCCCGGGCGATGCTGTTCAGCGTCTCCCCGGTCGCATCGGAGACGAGGTGAAGGTTGATGCGGTGCGGGTCCATCTTTGCAGGGATAGCGGGGATAACCGCCCCTGTCAGGCCATTCCGGCTTCCACCACCCGGTGACCGGGGATAGAAGCTGGATTTGCGCGTACACGGGATCGTGAGCCACGATCGTTCTGCCCGTTTCTGGATAGCCGGGAATCTTCGCAGGAGATGAGGGGGTTGCCGGAACAACCTGCTGTGGACATCGCATCGGCAACCCGGCAGACAGGCGAGGTACCCCGTTACCCACACGGCCTAACAAGACCCTCCTAAGATTCTCTTAACCTTTTTCTTCTATAAGAAGGCTTCGCATGACCAAGGCCGTTCTGCGTGTTCTCGCCGGGGAAGCCGTCTGGCCACCGCCGATGTGGCTGATGCGGCAGGCCGGGCGATACCTGCCGGAATACCGTGCGGTGCGGAGCCAGGCTGGGGACTTCATCAGCCTGTGCACCACACCGGACCTGGCGGCAGAGGTCACGCTGCAGCCCATCCGTCGCTATGGCTTCGACGCCGCGATCCTGTTCAGCGACATCCTGATGCTGCCCTGGGCCCTCGGCTACGGCCTGGCCTTCAAGGAAGGCGAGGGTCCGGTCCTGCCGAAACTTACCTCGGCGGCGGATGTGCGGGCGCTCGATCCCAGCGGAGTCGCCGGCGCGATCACCCCGATCCTGGAAACCGTCCGCAAGACCAAAGCCGGTCTGCCAGACACCACGACCCTGATCGGCTTCGCCGGCAGCCCCTTCACCGTCGCCTGCTACATGGTGGAGGGTGGTGGCTCCAAAGACTTCGCCCAGGTCCGCCGCATGGCCCAAGCTGATCCGGCGTTGTTCGACGCCCTGATCGACACTTTGGTCCACGCCACTGTGGAATATGTGTCGGCGCAGATCGACGCCGGGGCCGAGGTGGCGATGCTGTTCGACAGCTGGGCCGGCGTGCTGTCCCCCCGCCTGTTCGCCCGCTATGTGACCGCGCCGACCAAGCGCATCGTGGACGCGCTGCGCGCCCGGCATCCCGCCACCCCCATCATCGGGTTTCCGCGCCTCGCCGGCGTGCAGGTCGGAATCTATGCGGCAGGCACCGGGGTGAACGCGGTGGCGCTCGATACCGGGGCGGAGATGCACCTTGCCACCGGCCTGGTTCCATCCGGGATCGCGACGCAGGGCAACCTCGACCCGCTGGCCCTGGTCGCAGGCGGCGCGGCCCTGCGGGCGGAGGTGGACGGCATCCTCACGGCGGTGCGCGGACGGCCGCACATCTTCAACCTCGGCCACGGAATCATCCCGCAAACGCCGCCCGAGCATGTCGCGGAGTTGGTCGCGATGCTGCGCGCGGCTTGACGGTCCCCTAGTTCTGGCCAAGTTGGAGCTATGCCCCAGCGTAAGATCGCCATCGTCCTGTTCAACCTCGGTGGACCGGACCAACCCTCCTCAGTGCGACCATTCCTGGTCAACCTGTTCAAGGACCCTGCGATCTTGCGGGTGCCGTTCTTTGTGCGGCCTTGGCTGGCCCGGATCATCGCCTTGGCGCGGACCAAGGCGGCGTCCGCCAATTACGCGATCCTGGGCGGCAAGTCCCCGCTCCTCGAGCTGACGCTCGAGCAGGCAGCGAGCCTCGAGCAGGCATTGCCGGATCTCAAGGCCAAGTGCTTCGTGGCCATGCGCTATTGGCACCCGTTCAGCCTCGAGACTGCCCGGGCCGTGAAGGAATATGCGCCGGACGAGGTGGTGCTGGTGCCGCTCTATCCGCAATATTCCACCACCACGACCGGCAGCAGCCTGACCGCCTGGCGGGAAGCCGCGGCACAAGCGGGGCTCGTGGCACCCACCACGGCGCTGTGCTGCTACCATTCCGACCCCGGCTATGCCCGCGCGACCGCCGCGATGGTGCGGAAGGCCTATGACGACGCACGCGCCGCAACCCCTGAAACCACGGGCCTGCGCGTCCTGTTCTCCGCCCATGGTTTGCCGGAGAGCATCGTGAAAGCGGGCGACCCCTACCAGTTCCAAGTGGAGCGCACCGTCGCTGCCGTGGTGCGCGCGCTGGACATCCCCGGTCTCGACCACACCGTGTGTTTCCAGTCCCGCGCTACGCCGCAGAAATGGATCGACCCCAGCACGGAAGAAGAAATCGAGCGGGCCGCGCACGACAAGGTCGCGATCCTGGTAGTGCCGATCGCCTTCGTGTCCGAACATTCTGAAACCTTGGTGGAGCTCGACGTCGAATACCGGGAGCTCGCGGAGCACAAGGGCGTCCCCGGCTATTTCCGCAGCCCGGCGCAGAACTCGGATTCCGGGTTCATCGAGGCCTTGGCGGAGCTGGTGCGTATGTCGATGGGGCGCGGCCCCGGCCTGTGCAGCTTCGTGGGCGGCCGCACCTGCCCCAAGCCGTACGGCGATTGCCCCCACGCCCGCGCCGGCACGCCCGCCGCGATCCCCGTGCTGAGCCCCGCGTTGGACCCGGTCTCGTGACGCCGGAACCGCTGCGCCTCGTGATCTTCGATTGCGACGGCGTGCTGATCGACAGCGAGGGTCCGGCCAATCGCGTGTGTGCGGAGGAGATCACCAAGCTCGGCTGGCCCATGACGGCGGAGGAAAGCCTGTCCCGGTTCATGGGCTACCGCCTCTCGGACATGGTCCCGGTGATCGAGGCGAAGCTGGGTCACGCGGCTCCTCAAGGCTGGGTGGATCATCTCTGCCAACGCCTGATCGACACGCTGGCGACGGAGTCCGTGACGGTGCCCGGCGCCCGCGCGGCGATCGAAGCCGTGCTGGCGCTGGGCCTGCCGTTCCGCGTCGCGTCCAATTCGTCCCACGCCGAGATGACGATCAAGTTCGACCGCACCGGCCTGTCGGATCTGGTGGCCGGCCGCACCCACAGCGCGCGGGACGTGCCGCACGGCAAGCCGGCGCCCGACGTGTTTCTGGCCGCCGCCGCCGCCGAGGGCATCCCACCCGCCGCGTGCCTGGTCGTGGAAGACAGCCTGCCCGGCATCGAGGCGGCGCTGGCAGCCGGGATGGTGGTGATCGGGCTCGATCCGCGTGGGGACGGCGCGCGGCTCCGGGCTGCGGGCGCCCACCCGATCCGCTCGCTAGCGGAGTTGCCGGCCCTGCTGCGGACGGCGATGCGCCGGGCGGCATGACGATCCCCTGGCTGGCGGCGGTCTATCCCTGGACCAAATCGTTCCACGTGATCGCGGTGATCGCCTGGATGGCCGGGATTTTCTATCTGCCCCGGCTGTATGTGTATCATTGCAGTCTGGTGCGCGGGTCCGCCGAGAGCGAGCGGTTCAAGGTGATGGAACGGCGCCTGCTGAAGCAGATCATGCTGCCGGCGATGCTGCTGACCTGGTTCTTCGGTATAATGCTGGTTCTCACGCCCGGTATCGTCGATTGGTCCACGTTCAATTGGTGGTACCTCAAATTCGCGGCCGTGCTGTTGATGACCGGTTTCCAGGGTGCGGCGGGCAAGTGGCGGCGGGCATTTCTCGAAGACCGGAACCAGAAATCGCACCGCTATTACCGGTTTGCGAACGAGGTGCCGACGGTGTTGATGCTCGTGGCCGTGATCATGGTGATCGCCAAACCGTTCTGACGGCCCGCTTGACGCCGCCCATCCGGAATGCCATGTCAACACTGCCGGGGGAGGCGTAGCCCAAGCCTGGCACCTGGGAGTGTGCGGCCGTCCGGCCCAGCTCCTGCCCTTCCCCCTCCGGGACATCGTTCGCCAGCGCCGCGTGAAGCCACCAGGCACCGGGCCGTCCGCATGGACCAGACCACACACAAGGCTCCTGCATGCACCTCGCCGAACTCAAGGCCAAATCCCCGGCCGATCTCCTGAGTCTCGCCGAATCACTCCAGATCGAAAACGCTTCCTCCCTGCGAAAGCAGGACATGATGGTGGCGATCCTCAAAAACCTCGCCGATGACGACCAGGCCGTGTTCGGCGAAGGCACGCTCGAGATCATGTCGGACGGGTTCGGCTATCTGCGCAGCGCGCAGGCCAACTTTTTGCCGGGCCCGGACGACATCTACATCAGCCCCAACCAGGTCCGCCGCTTCGCGCTCCGCACCGGGGACACGGTCGAGGGGCAGATCCGGGCGCCGAAGGATGGCGAGCGGTATTTCGCGTTGTTGAAGGTCAACACCATCAACTTCGAACCGCCCGATGCCGTGAAGCACCGGATCAACTTCGACAACCTCACGCCGCTCTATCCCGACCGCAAGCTCAAGATGGAGGTGGAGAACTTCCAATCCGTCGCCAAGGGCCCCGGCAAGGACATGACGCCCCGCGTCATCGACCTCATTGCTCCGATCGGCATGGGTCAGCGCGCGTTGATCGTGGCGCCGCCCCGCACCGGCAAGACGGTGATGCTGCAGAACATCGCCACCGCCATCGCCGCTAACCATCCCGAAGTCTTCCTGATCGTGCTGCTGATTGATGAGCGGCCCGAGGAAGTCACCGACATGTCCCGCACCGTGAAGGGCGAAGTCGTGGCCAGCACCTTCGACGAACCCGCGACACGGCACGTGGCCGTCACGGAGATGGTGCTGGAAAAGGCCAAGCGGCTGGTGGAGCACAAGCGGGACGTGGTGATCCTGCTGGACAGCATCACGCGCCTGGCCCGCGCCTACAACACGGTGGTGCCGAGCTCCGGCAAGGTGCTGACCGGTGGTGTGGACGCGAACGCCCTGCAGCGCCCGAAGCGCTTCTTCGGCGCCGCCCGCAACATCGAGGAGGGCGGCAGCCTTACGATCATCGCCACCGCCCTCATCGACACCGGCAGCCGCATGGACGAGGTGATCTTCGAGGAGTTCAAGGGCACCGGCAACAGCGAGATCATCCTGGACCGCAAGCTCAGCGACAAGCGCACCTTCCCCGCCATCGACATCACCAAGTCCGGCACCCGCAAGGAAGAGCTGCTCGTCGAGCGCAGCACATTGTCGAAGATGTGGGTGCTGCGGCGGATCCTGGGCCCGATGGGTATGACGGACGCGATGGACTTCCTGCTGGACAAGCTGAAATACAGCAAGACCAACCAGGATTTCTTCGACGCGATGAATACCTGATCAACCCAGCCTCGACCGGGAGGAGTTCCGTCACGATCCCCTGCCGTGCAGAAGGCTTTCGATCCCGTCGAACACGCAGGCTGTGCTAGGATCAGCCGCTCGGAGGGGGTTGCAATGGGCAGATGTCGCACGGCCGCCTTGATCGCTTGTCTCGTGCTGGCCGCGAACGGGCCGGCATCGGCGCGCAACGACGGTTCCGCCGAACCCGATATCGCCTTGCGCGCGATCCACGTCTTCCCCAGCCTGGACGCGGCTCGCCAGGCCTGTGCCGGGTCGTCCGTGGTTTGGGCGGACCGGCACAGCGGCTTCTGGTATGGACCGGCGGATGCCGGGTTCGGCGCGACCAAGGATGGTGCGTATGCCTGCCTGACGGACGCGCGCGGCGGCAATTACTGGAAGTTCGGCGCGCCACCCGAGATGTCCGGTCACCCGGGCCGAGTTTTTCCGTTCACTCCGCTGTTCGTCGGCTCCTGACTCCGGTGCAGCCGTGGCCTGCGCTCCTGCGGGGCGCCCGAGCCGCGTGGGGTGAGGGGGACGTTGCGCAAGCCCGGATCCTCGCCCAGACCGCCTGCCGGCACGCCCCCGCCGAACCCGCGCCGCTGTTTTTCCTGCGCGCCCTTCTTCTGTCGCAGGCCGAGCCGTCGGCGAATGAGCTGCTACCCAGCCTGGAGCGGTTCCCGGCCTTTGCGGAGGGGTGGGAGGAGCTGGGCCACACTCTGGCGGCGCACCACATCTCCGCCGCCCGCGTGGCATGGCGGCGTGCGGCGGAGGCGTATGCCAACCGGGAGGCGGAGGCATCGGACGGGATGGCGGCATGGCAGCTCGGGCGCGTTCTACGCCGGCTCGGTGATCCCACGGCGGCACGGTTGGCCTTCCAACGCGCGATCGCACAGGCGCCGGGACTGGCTCATACCAGATCTCTGAGGTCCTGACTCGGAAGGGGATTCCCGAAACGTCGCGCATCTGATTCAAGGTGGTGAACAGAGGGGAGTTCACCATGCCGATCCCACTCCGACCGGATTTCGATGCGACGGCGGTCCGCCTGGAAGCCAAGCGCAGCAAGGATGGAGCGCAAGCCCGACGTCTTCTGGCTCTGGCAGCGATCTACGAAGGGGCCAGCCGGACGGAGGCGGCGGCGATCGGCAGCGTGACGGTGCAGATCGTGCGGGACTGGGTGGTGAAGTTCAACGAGCATGGGCCGGCCGGGCTGATCGACCGCAAGCCGCCGGGTCAGCCGTCTCGACTGACGGACGCGCACCGGGCGGCGCTGGTGCAGGCGATCGAGGATGGGCCAATTCCCAGCATCCACGGCGTGGTCCGCTGGCGGCTGATCGACCTGTGCCAGTGGTTCTGGGACACGTTCGAGGTGCGGATTGCTAAGCCGACGCTGAGTCGCGAGGTCCGGGCGTTGGGCTATCGCAAGCTCTCGGCCCGTCCGCGCCATCATGCCCAGGCCGAGGGTGCGATCGAGGCATTTAAAAAAACTTCCCCGCGCGCCTGGCGGAGGTCGCGCGCCGGCTCGGCACCGATACGGCCAACATAGAAATCTGGTTTGGCGACCAGGCCCGCATCGGCCAGAAGAACAAGATTACCCGGCGGTGGGCCCGTCGGGGCTCGCGCCCCTCGGCACCTCACGACCAGCGCACGGCATCGACCTACATCTTCGGCGCGATCTGCCCCAGGGACGGCAAGGCGGCGGGCTTGATCCTGCCCTGGTGCAATATCGCCGCGATGGAGCTGTTCCTGCTTGAGCTGACCACTCGGGTCGCCCCGGGCCGTCACGCCCTGCTCCTGCTCGACCAGGCCGGGTGGCACATCTCCCAGCGACTGAGCGTGCCCTCGAACATCACCATTATGGCCCTGCCCGCCAAGTGCCCCGAGCTGAACCCGCAGGAGAACGTTTGGGAGTTCATGCGCGACAACTGGCTCTCGAACCGGGTGTTCACGAGCTACGACAACATCGTCGATCACTGCGCCGACGCCTGGAACAAGCTGGTCGCCCAGCCCTGGCGCATCATGACGCTCGGACTGCGCGACTGGCACATCAGTGCTGATCAGAGAGACTTGGTATCAGGAGACCTGTGCGCGGCAGGGCTGAACGGCTCCGGTTCATGCGGCTTTGGCCTGTGCTGTCGGGTTCACGTCTCTGACGGACGGTTGTGACACCGGATCCGTCCGGTGTGGGCGTGCGAGGCCGCGCCGCTCACGGAGTCCGGGCGTGATCAGGCCGCGGCTGCGACAAGCAGCGTCACACTGCGGCGCAAGTTGTAGGCGATCGCGGTCAGCCGCACCTGCAAGCCGGCCTTCGCCAGTCCCAGCCAGCGCATCCGGCGCAGGCCATAGCTCCGCTTGCACGTGCCGAACACCTTCTCGATCCGGCAACGGACACGACGGACGGACGCATTGTGGGCCCGCAGCCGCTGTGCCGCCGCCTCACCGCCAAACCCGCCCGTGTGAACCACGCATGGCCTGCCGCCTCGGGCTCGGATGATCCCCTCAGGCCGGTCACCCTGGTAGGCGCTGTCACCAAACGTGTCGCCGGGCGCCTCGGGCAGGATGGCGCCGAGTTCGGCCGCATCGTGGACGTTGGCGGTGGTGACCTCCACACCGCGGATCAGCCCGGCCTCCTGATCGGTCGCGACGTGCGCCTTGTAGCCATGCATCGGCTTGCGGCGTCGGTGCCCGGCCCAGCGCCCCTCGCCATCCCTGGGGCTCGCCGACGGGATCAGCGTCGCGTCCACGAGCGTGCCTGTCCGCACCACCACGCCACGGCGGTCAAGCTGACGCGTGACGGCCTCGAACAAGGCCCGGTCAAGACCCAGGCGCACCAGCTCGCCCCGGAAACGGACGAAGGCGGTGCGCTCCGGCGTGGCCTCGTGCGTCGAAAAGCCGCAGAACCGGCGGAAGCTCGCCCGGTCGTCGAGCGCGTCCGCAAGCTTCACGTCCGACAGGTCGTGCCAGGTGGCGAGCAGCAAGGCCCGGAACAATGCCAGCGGAGGCCAGCCGGGCTCGCCCTTGGACGACGCAGAGATGCCGACGAGGAGCTCGTCCAGCTCCCCCCAAACCACCAACCTCGCGACCTCCTCCAGCGAGGCGCCGCCGGACCGACCCGTCCGATCGCCCCAAAGCTTCTCTTGTCCGATCCGACGCCGTGCCATGACCGCCTCGACTGCCTACAAGCCTATCGAATCACAGCAGGCCGCGCCAACTCAAGCACCCGCGCACAGGTCTCATCAGGGGTGGTTTGCGCTGGGCGTGGTGTGCCAAGACCTGAATGACACCCCGGCCGCGATCCGCGCGTTCACGCAGGCCCTGACGTGGGACCCCGGCCTGCATGAGGCCGCGTTCAACCTGGGCGTGGCCCATCAGGATATGGGCGCGATGGAGGCGGCGCTGGCGGCCTATGCCCGGGCCTGGCGTCTGCGTCCGGACAGCCTCGGCCGGATTGCGCAGGCGCTGGTGTCACCCGCCTGCGGCCGGCTCTGGCTCGATCCCGCCGGGCTGGTGCGGGCGCTCGCGGCCCGGGCCGGCCCGGAATGTGCGGCGATACACCCCGGGCCCGGTTAGAAGCTGGTCCGCCAGCGCGTCGTACTGCGCCGTGGCGGCCGGGTCGAAGGCCTCGTGCGACAGGTGCAGCTTCGTGCGGGGGACCGGGAAACATTGGGCGACCGGGGTGCCGCGGGGCAGGGTGCCGGCGAAATCCGGATGCAGCCAAACGGCCGGGAACAGGAGCCCCACGGCGTTGTACCGGTCGGCATCGACCAAACCGGTCAGCAGGCGGAACGGCAAGTCATCCCGATTGGCGGGATGGGTGACATAGAGTGACCAGCCCGGCTCGAGCGTGATGGTCCAGAAGCAATTGAACTTCACGATCACACGGTCATCGGTATGGAACGGCGTGCCGGCGACCTGCGCCGGGCTGTGGAAGCTGATGGGCGAGCGGACATGGTGCGCGGGGCCAAGCGGCGGCGCCGGCCAGTCCCATGACAGCACGCCGTCGCGCACCGTCACGTCGCAAGGCAGGGGTATGATGAAACCGTGCCCCATCGCGTCCACGAAGGGCGGACATTGCTTGACGGTGCGGACGGGCTCCGGATGCAGCGGAGACGGGGCTGTGCGCGGCATCGTCCGCAGCCATTCGGGCATCGCCTGAGCGGCGGGCAGTGGCCTGGGCAGGCGGCATCGTCCGCAGCCATTCGGGCATCGCCTGAGCGGCGGGCAGTGGCCTGGGCAGGGTGTCCAGCAGGGCCGGATCGCATCGGAAGGTGACGCGCATCACCGCAGGCACTTCGCCACGGCCGCCTGCCACGCCGCGTATTTCGCGTCGCGCATTTGCCCGTCCATCGCCGGGGCGAAATGCCGCTCCAGCACCCATTGCGCGGCGAAGGTCTCCGGAGGCGGATACAGCCCGATGGCGAGCCCAGCCAGGTAGGCGCCGCCCAGCGCGGTCGTTTCCAGGCCGTGCGGGCGGTCGACCCCGGCACCCAGCATGTCGGCCAGGAACTGCATCGTCCAATCGCTCTGCGCCATCCCGCCATCCACGCGCAACCGGACCTCATTCCGGAGCCCGGCGTCGGCCAGCATCGCCTCCAGCAAGTCCCGTGTTTGATAGGCCACACCCTCCAGCACGGCGCGGGCCAGCTCCCGCCGCGTGGTCCCCCTCGTCATGCCCGAGAGCGTCGCCTGCGCCTGGCTGGCCCAATGCGGCGCACCCAGGCCGGTGAAGGCCGGCACCAGGATGACGTCCTGCACCGGGTCTGCGGCGGCGGCCAGGGCGTCACATTCCGACGCATGGGCGATCACGCCCAGGCTGTCCCGCAGCCATTGCACGCCGGTGCCGGCCGAAAAGATCGATCCCTCGAGCGCATAATGGCGCACGCCGTCGCGCTGCCAGGCGATGGTGGCCAGCATACGGTGGGTGGAGCGGACCGGTGCCGTCCCCACGTTCAGCAACACGAATGCGCCGGTGCCATACGTCGCCTTCACCATCCCCGGCTCGAAGCAGGTCTGGCCGATCAGCGCCGCCTGCTGGTCACCCGCGATGCCGCAAATGGGGATCGGCGCGCCGAACGCCTGGGTGGTGCCGAACGGCCCGCTGCTGTCGCGTATCGTGGGCAGCAGGCTGGCGGGGATGCCGAACAGCGCCAGCATCGCCGGGTCCCACTGCCCGGTATCGAGGTTGCACAGCAGCGTGCGGGAGGCGTTGGTCGCGTCGGTCGCGTGGACCGCACCCTCCGTCAGCCGCCACAACAGGAAGCTGTCCACCGTGCCGAACGCCAGCGCGCCCGCCTCGGCCTGCGCTCGTGCGCCCGGCACGCTGTCCAGCAGCCAGGCGATCTTGGTGGCGGAGAAATAGGGGTCCAGACGCAACCCGGTCACGGCGTGGACCTGGTCGCCATGCCCGGCCCGCTCCAGCGCCGCGCAAGAAGCGGCCGTTCGCCGGTCCTGCCAGACGATCGCGGGACCGATGGGCTGGCCGGTCGCGCGGTCCCAGACGATGGTGGTCTCCCGCTGATTGACGATCCCGATGGCGGCGGCCGTTCCCCCGGCCTGCGCCAAAGCCTCCCGCGCGGTGGCCAGCGTCGTCGACCATAGGTCTTCCGGGTCATGCTCGACCCAGCCGGGACGGGGATAGTGCTGCGGGAACTCACGCTGCGCCCGGGCCAGGATCTCGAGCTGCGGGCCGAACACCATGGCGCGGGTAGAGGTCGTGCCCTGGTCGATCACCAGGACGGAGCGACCGGTCATGGCTGGCCCGATTGGGGGGCAGTTGCCCGCCCCCCGTGTCGAGTCGGCCCGCTCAACCCCGGTTGACCCGCGGCGCTGCAGCCCAGGTCTTGAGCAGTTCGTCGTAGTCGATCGTCTCGCCGGGCGGCTTTTCGTTCGCAAGCTTGCGTTGCGGGGCCAGGTTGCCGTCCTTTTCGGCCTTGGCGTACCAATACTCGGCCGTCCGTTCCTCGTTCATGACCGGGCCCAGCTTGCCTTGCACACCGGAGCGCTGCAGCCGGGTCATGATGGCGTCCTGGTCCCGTGCCAGGCCGTCCATTGCCTGTTGCGGGGTCGCCGCACCGCTGATGGCGTTGGACACGTTCTGCCACCAGACCTGCGCCATCTTGCCGTAATCCGGCACGTTGACGCCCGTGGGGGTCCACTGCTTCCGGGCGGGGCTGCGGTAGAACTCCACGAGGCCACCGACCTTGGGCGCCAGCTCCGTCATGGCCGGGTGCCACACGTCGCTCTCGCGGATGAGGTGCAGCGAGTGGATCGCCTTCTTCAATGTCACGGTCTTGGCGGTGCAGAACTGGGCATACAGCCAGCCCGCCTTGACCTTCTCGATCGGCGCGTATTTCAGCATCGTCCAGCAGCCGACGTCCTGGTAGCCCAGCTTCATGCCTTCCTTCCAATACGGGCCATGCGGGCTGGGTGCCATGCGCCACTTGGGGGTGCCGTCGGCATTCATGACCGGCAGGCCCGGCTTGGTCAGGCTGTCGGTGAACGCGCTATACCAGAAGATCTGCTGCGCGATGTGCCCCTGGGCCGGGACCGGTCCGGATTCCAGGAAGTCCATGCCGGCTGCTTCGGGCGGTGCATACTTCTTCAGCCACTCCACATATTTCGTCAGCGCATACACGGCCGCGGGGCCATTGGCGTCGCCCCCGCGGGTGATGGAGGAGCCGCAGGGTAGGCCGTTCTCGATCCGGATGCCCCATTCGTCGACCGGTTTGCCATTCGGCAGCCCGCGGTCCCCGGCGCCGGCCATCGACAGCCACGCGTCGGTAAAGCGCCAGCCGAGCGACGGGTCCTTCTTGCCGTAATCCATGTGGCCGTAAACCCGCTCGCCATCGATGGTCTTCACCGTGTTGGTGAAGAAGTCGGCGATGTCCTCGTAGGCGGACCAGTTGACCGGCACACCCAGCTCATACCCGAACTGCTTTTTGAATGCCGCTTTCAGATCCGGCCGCTGGAACCAGTCGTGCCGGAACCAGTATAGGTTGGCGAATTGCTGGTCGGGCAACTGATATAGTTTCCCGTCGGTAAACGTACCGAATGACAAGCCCATGAAATCGGCAAGGTCCAGCGTCGGGCTGGTCACGTCCTTGCCGCTTTTCTCCATGAAGTCGGTCAGCGACCCGTCGACGATGTCGTTGTAGCGCGGGTGGGTCCCGATGAAGTCGCTATCGTTCATCCAGAAATCATAGACCGGCCGGCCGGACTGCATTTCCACACCGATCTTGTCGACCAGCAGGCCCTCATCCATCAGGTCGTGATTGACCTTGATCCCGGTGATCTCGGCAAAGGCGCGGGTGAGCACCTTCGATTCGTAATCATGCACCTTCAGAATCTCGGACACGGTATTGAGCTGCATGCCCTGGAACGGCTTGGAGGCGGAGATGAACCACTCCATCTCCGCCATCTGCTGGTCCTTGCTGAGCGTGGAGGGCTGGAATTCGCTGTCGACCCAGCGCTTGGCCGCATCGACCTGTTGCGCGTGGCTCACGCCGCTCTTGATGGCCACGCCGGCTCCGACGGCTGCGGCACCCTTGATGATATCGCGTCTTTTCACTGTCGTTCTCCCTGTATGGACCCGCCTTGCTGCGGCGATGCCGGTGTTCAGGCCAGGCTAGACTTACGCCAGGCGAAACATCGCGACCGCGAATACGATGGCGGCCGCGAATGGGTACCAGAGGATCTCTCCTCCGAGACGCATGAAGATGATGTGGATGAACGCCGCCCCCAGCAGCGACACGAAGAACCGGTCGCCCCGTGTGGTCGGGAAGCCGAGTATGCCGGCGCGCGGCCGTTCCGGCCGGTAGATGGCCAGCAGCGTCAGCACCACGAGCGCGAGCGCGATCGCACCGAAAAAACCGGCCGTGGGCCAGGTCCAGGCCATCCAGGCCATGCGGTCTGCCATGGCTACACCCGCCCCAAGGCAAAGCCCTTGGCGATGTTGTTGCGCACGAACCAGATCACGATGGCGCCCGGGATCATGGTCAGCACGCCCGCGGCCGCCAGCAGGCCCCAATCCATGCCCGCCGCCGAAAAGGCCCGCGTCATCACCGCGGCGAACGGCTTGGCGTCGACCGTGGTCAGCGTCGTTGCCAGCAACTGCTCCACCCAGGAGAACATGAAGCAGAAGAAAGCGGTGACGCCGATCCCATTGGCGATCAGCGGGATGAAGATCCGGATGAAGAAGCGCGGAAACGAATAACCGTCGATCGCCGCCGTCTCGTCGATCTCACGCGGGATGCCCGACATGAACCCCTCGAGGATCCAGACCGCGAGCGGGATGTTGAACAGGCAGTGGGCGAGGGCGACGGCCCACACGGTGTCGAACAGCCCCACGGCCGAATACAGGTTGAAGAATGGCATCGCATACACCGCGGGCGGCGCCATCAGATTGGATAACAGCCAAAAGAACAGGTGCTTGTCACCCAGGAACCTGTAGCGGCTGAACGCATAGGCGGCGGGGAGGGCCACCGAGACAGACAGCACCGTGTTGATGCCGACATACGACACCGTGTTCAGGAACCCGCCATACCAGGCCGGGTCGGTGAAGATCAGCCGGTAGTGCTCCAGGGTCGGTCGATGCGGCCAGAACGTGAGCGACGAGGTAATCTCGTAATTGTCCTTGAAGCTCATGTTCAGGAGCCAGTAGATCGGCAGCGCCAGAACCAGCAGATAGCCGCCCATGACCATGCGCCGGATCATTCCGCGTACTTCCGGTCCTGCCGCGCATCGAGCTGGGTCATCACGGTAAAGAACACCCAGCACAGCGTGAGCGTGATCAGGTTGTAGGCCAGCGACAGCGCGGCGGCGTTCCCGAGATCGACCTGGCCGAGCGCGATCTTGACCAGATCGAGCGAGAGGAAGCTGGTGGCTTCGCCCGGGCCGCCGCCGGTCACGACCGATGGCTCGGTATAGATCATGAAGCTTTCCATGAACCGCAGCAGCACGGCGATGATCAGCACCCGGCGCAGCTTCGGCAGCTCGATGTTCACGAACACCGACCAACGGCTCGCGCCATCGATGCGGGCGGCCTGGTAGTAGCTATCCGGTATCGCCTTCAGCCCGGCGTAACACAGCAGCGCCACCATCGACGTCCAGTGCCAGACATCCATCACCACGATGGTGGACCAAGCCGAAAGCGGGTCCTGCGTGACGTTGAACGGCACGCCCAGGCCCACGAGTGCGGCGCCCAGCAGGCCAATATCGCCGCGCGAAAACACCTGCCAGATGGTGCCCACCACCCGCCACGGAATCAGCATCGGCAACGACATCAGCACGAGCGTGGCACCCACCGTCCAGCCGTGCTTGGGAATGCACAGCGCGACCAGGATGCCCAACGGGATCTCGATCAGGAGCACCACGAACGAGAAGCCCAGATTGCGCACGAGCGCCCGGGAGAAGCGCCCGCCGATATCGGTCGTGGGGTCGAACAGGTGCTGGAACCACTCGGAGCCGTTCCAGAAGAACGAGTTCTGCCCCATGGAATCCTGCACGGAGTAATTCACGACCGTCATCATCGGCAGCAGAGAGGAGAACAGCACGAACAGCATGACCGGGATCAGCAGAAACCAGGCAGCGTGGTTGAGCGGCTTGCCCATCATGCGGCCACCCCTTCACTCACCCGGGCGCCGACGACGCGGATCTCGTTCTGATAGACGTGCACCTGCCTCGCGTCGAACCGGACCACCGCCCGGTCCCCGTCCAGCGTCAGCCCGTGTGGCATCGTCACGGCGAGCCGATGCCCCGCCAGCTCGACCCGCGCCAGACGCCGCCGGCCCAGATCCTCGATCCGCGTCACACGCACCGGCAGCCCGCCATCGCGGTCCAGCACGGCGAACTCCGGCCGGATGCCGATCTGTAGGTCCGGGCCGGACAGGGATGGGTAGGATGATCCGAGAGTGAGCGTGTGCCCGTCCACCACGGCCTGCCGTCCCGCAACGCTGGCCGGCAGCAGGTTCATACCCGGTGACCCGATGAAGTAGCCGACAAAGGTATGCTCCGGCGTCTCGAACAGTTCGGCCGGTGTGCCGACCTGCAGCACGCGCCCGGCGTTCATGACCACGACCTGGTCGGCGAAGGTCAGCGCCTCCGTCTGGTCATGCGTCACGTAGATCATCAACAGGTCGAGCGCCCGGTGCACGGCCTTCAGCTTGGAACGGAGCTGCCATTTCAGCGCCGGGTCGATGACGGTGAGCGGCTCATCGAACAGCACAGCCGCGACGTCCGGCCGCACCAGGCCGCGGCCGAGCGAGATCTTCTGCTTGGCGTCCGCCGTCAGCCCGCGTGCCCGGCGGCCGAGATCGGGCGTGAGGTCCAGCATGGCCGCCACCTCAGCCACGCGGGCCGCAATACGATCCCGGGCCATACCACGATTGCGCAGGGGGAAGCCGAGGTTCTCGGCCACAGTCATGGTGTCGTAGATCACCGGGAACTGGAACACCTGGGCGATGTTGCGCCGCTCTGTCGGCAGGCGCGTCACGTCCGCCCCATCGAACAGCAACCGCCCGTGCGACGGGATAACCAGGCCGGAGATGATGTTCAGCAGCGTCGTCTTACCGCAGCCCGATGGGCCCAGCAGCGCATAGGCGCGGCCGTTCTGCCACACGTGGTCGATCGGCTTGAGCGCGTAATCGGCCTCCTGCCGGGCAGGGCCATAGGCGTGCCCGATGCCATCGAGCGTGATGGTCGCCATCAGCCGGCCTCCGCCAAGGCGGGCATGTGGACCAGCGATCCATCGGCGGCAAAGGCGAAGGCGCGGCGGGGGTCGATATGCAACTCCACGCGGTCACCGGGCGCGCTTTCATGCACGCCGGGAACCAGGCACACCCAGGCGACGTCCCCCATGCTCACGTGGACGAAGCTTTCGGACCCGCTGATCTCACTGACCGACACGGTTCCGGCGAACGACAAGGCGCTCCCAGCTGATTTACAGGCTGGCCCGGCCCGCAGGGACGCCGCCTCGGCCCGGAACCCGATCACGTAGGGCCCATCAGCCTGGCCTTGCAGCAACGGGGGGGTCGGCCGCTGGCCATAGGGCGTGAGAAGCGTCGCCCCGCGCTTCTCCACCGGTAGCTCGTTGATGGGCGGGTCGGAAAACACCCGCGCGGCGGCCAGGGTCGCGGGGCGGCGATAGAGGGTGGCGGCCGGCCCGGACTGCACCACCTGCCCCTCGGTCATCGCCACCGTGCACCCACCCAGCAGCAGGGCCTCCGCTGGCTCGGTCGTGGCATAGACCAGGATGGCGCCCGTCTGCGCGAACAGCGGCGGCAGCTCCTCCCGCAGCTCCTCCCGCAATTTGTAATCCAGGTTGCCGAGCGGTTCGTCGAGCAGCACGAGCTCGGCGCGCTTGACCAACGCGCGGGCGATCGCGACCCGCTGCTGCTGCCCGCCTGAAAGCTGCCCGGGCAGGCGGCTCAGCATCGGCTCCAGCCGCAACAGCGCCGCGGCGTGCGCCACGCGTTGCTTGATCTCCGCGCGCGCCACCCCCGCCACCCGCAGCGGTGACGCGATGTTCTCGTAGACCGTCAAGGTCGGGTAGTTCACGAATTGCTGGTACACCATCGCAACCGAGCGCTTGCGCACCGGCACGCCGCTCACGTCCCGCCCATCGAGCAGCAGCCTTCCGGTGGTGGGACGGTCCAGGCCCGCCATCAGCCGCATCAGCGTCGTCTTGCCGGCCAAGGTCGGCCCGAGCAGGACGTAGAGCTGCCCCCGATCCAGCGTGAGCGACACGTTACGCACATGCGTGTCCGGCCCATCCATGAAGCTGATGCGATCGAGCTGCAGGCTCACGCCGCGCGATCCTGCAGCTGGGTGATGGCGGCGAGCGCTGCGTCGATGTCGCCGATCTCCTGTGGCGAGAGCCGCAGGCCGAGCTTGGTGCGCCGCCACACGACATCGGCCGCGGTTTGCGCCCATTCGCGGCGAACGAGGTAGCGCAGCTCGGCCTCGGTCAATCCCGCGCCGAAGTCACGGCCCAGCCCCGCCGCCGACGTGGCATCGCCCAGGAGCTCGGCCGCGCATGTGCCGTAGGCGCGCAACAGGCGGCGCAGAGTGTGGCTGGCCAGGAACGGGTAGTGCCGCCGCAGGCTGTCGAGCGCGGCCTCGAACCCGTCCTGGGGGAAGTTACCGCCGGGCAGCGCCTGGTCGGCGGTCCACCCCGCCGCCAACCCGTCCGGTGCGGGCAGATAAGGCGTCAGCTTGGCAAGGGCAGCCTCCGCCAGCCGACGGTACGTGGTGATCTTCCCGCCATAGATGGACAGCAGTGCCGGCGACCCCTCGGGCGCATGCAGGTCGAGCACGTAGTCCCGCGTCGCCGCCTGCGCTTTGGATGCGCCGTCATCGTATAAGGGGCGCACGCCGGAATACGTCCACACCACCTGGTCGGGCTTGATGGGCGTGTTGAAATACTCACTCGTCCCGGCGCAAAGATAGGCGATCTCGTCCGCAGACGCCGTGGCCTGCCTTGGATCACCCTCGTAATCCAGGTCCGTGGTGCCGATCAGGCTGTAATCTTGCTCGTAGGGGATCACGAAGAAGATCCGGTTATCGGCATTCTGGAAGATGTAGCAATGGTCTTCGAGATAGAGCCGCGGCACCACGATATGGCTGCCCTTCACCATGCGAATCTTGGCGCCGGTATTCGCCCGGGTCAAGTTACGCAGCACGTCGCCCACCCATGGCCCGGCGGCATTGACCACGGTGCGGGCCCGAATACGCGTCGGCTCACCAGCAGCCCCCTGCATCGTCAGCGCCCATGCGCCGTCCTCCCGCTCCGCGCCGATGCAGCGCGTGTGGGTGGCGATCGTGGCGCCCCGCTCGGCCGCATCGCGCGCGTTCAACACGACCATGCGCGAATCCTCGACCCAGCAATCCGAGTACTCGAACGCCAGATTGTACTCGGGCTTCAGCGGCCGGCCGGCCGGATCGGAGCGGAGGAGGCGGGTGCGCGTGGCTGGCAGGCGGCGGCGGCCGCCGAGATGGTCATACAGAAACAACCCGAGCCGCAGCAGCCAGGCCGGGCGCAGTCCCTTGTGGTGAGGCAGCACGAAGCGCAGCGGCCAGACGATGTGCGGCGCGATCGCCCACAGCACCTCCCGCTCCAGCAACGCCTCCCGCACCAGGCGGAATTCGAAATACTCCAGGTAGCGCAGCCCGCCATGCACGAGCTTCGTGGAGGCGGAGGAGGTTGCGGAGGCTAGGTCGTCAGCCTCGCAGAGATAGACCGACCAGCCCCGCCCGACCGCGTCACGGGCGATGCCGCATCCGTTGATGCCGCCGCCGATGATGGCGATGTCGACCACGTCAGGGTGGGCCACGGCAGGCATGATGTCGTCTGCTCTCCCACGTCATCGGCGCGCTTGCGCTCGGGAAACAGGCTAAGCCGAAAGCCAAGTGAAATGGAAGTGTTCAATTCGAGCTTTCGTTCACCCCATCGTCGGTTTCGATGGGACCGCCCGCTTCGATCATCTCGACGTCGTGCGCGGCGCATAACGCCGCTGCCTCCGCCGAGGGGAGCCTGTCCGTGACTAGCACATCGACATCGGACAGATGCGCGATCCGCACCGGCGCCGATCGCATGAACTTGCTGCCATCCGCCACCAAGATGACCCGGCGTGCATTGCGAATGATGGCCTGCGACACCTGCACCTCCCGGATGTCGTAATCCAGCAGCGTCCCGTCGGCGGCGATGGCGGAGGTGCCGATGATCGCCAGGTCGGTGCGAAACTGGCTCACCTGGTCGACCGCAGCGGCGCCCACCACCCCGCCATCGCTTCGCCGCACGGTGCCGCCCGCCATGAACACCTCGATCCCCCGGTGCCGGTGCAGCCCAGCCGCGACCTGTAGATTGTTGGTGATCACCAGCAGCCCGGTATGGGACAGCAGGGCGCGCGCCACCTGCTCGGTCGTGGTGCCGAGGTTGATGAACAATGACGAGTTATCCGCCACCAGCCGGGCCGCCGCCTCACCGATCAGGGCCTTGTGCGGCTGGGATACCAGTTTGCGGTCGTCATAGGCCAGGTTCTCGACACCGGACGCCACGATCGCGCCGCCATGCACGCGCGTCAGCCGCCGGGCGTCACACAGCTCGTTCAGGTCCCGGCGAATGGTCTGGGGCGACACCGCATACCGGGCGGCCAGATCGTCCACCGACACACGGCCGGCTTCGCGCGCCAGGACGACGATCTCCTGCTGCCGCCGGGGTAGCTGCCGCCCTGCCAGGATCGGTTCCATCATGTGGGCAGCCCGAGGTTGAAGGCGATCGAGACTCTGAGGCCCGTGCCGCGGTAGGGCCGCACCTGGTGCATCAGCCAGGATGGGAACAGCATCATGAGACCGGGGCGGGGCTGAACGGTCTCCGCCGCGCCGGCCGATTGACCGTCTTCGCCGGCGAAACGCAGCGCAGGCGCATACATGGCTGGGGTGGCGCCCCGCGGGTCGATCATCTCGAACGCTCCGCCCAGGCTTGCATCGTCGGCGGCGCCGCCATCGTCCACATAATACGTGCCCGACCAAAATGACCCGGCGTGGTAATGGGCGATGTTCGCGTCACCGGCCCCGTTCACGTTGGCCCAGGCCTGAACGGTCCAGGCAGGCTCGATCGGCTGGCCGAAGCGGTCGGCCGTCAGCCGGCATGCCGCGGAGCAGGCGATCGCGAGCAGGTCCGTCACATCCCCGCCCCCCCACGCCGCGATGTCACGGGTTGAATGCCAGCCGCCAGCGTTGGATGATTGGATGGACGGATAGTCACGCCGCCGTTCAAGGATCATGGCCCGCAGCCGTCCATTGCGCTCGCTCGCATCGGGGACGGAGATGGCAGCGACGGGAGTGGCGAACAGCCCACGGACGGCGATTTCAAGTGCCATACGCAGACTCTACTCCAGGTTCGCGTCTGCCGTAACCTCGATGGCCGCGCGAACGGCGGTGTCATCGCGTAGAGCGCCGTGGCCTGGCCTGGTGGAGTCAACCCGGTTCCGCACGACTCGCGTCGTGCTCGCGGCCGCCCGCCTCGACAACGACCCTACCAACACTCGGCTTCGCAACCCTAGGGCTGGGCGAAGCCCATTCCCGGATGACCACGCCCGGGCCAATTGCACCACCGCCGGGCTATGCACGAAGCGCAGTCAACAAACCCTCGCGGCCGCCACTTAGCCGGCGGTAGCGACCATCAGGTGCGCCTCGGTCGTGTCCCCGGTAGTGGTGTAGGACGCCACTGATCGGCTTGTCGGAGCGGTCGCCGTAGGCGGCTGCGGAGACGAGCCGATCAGTGGTCATCGCGATGTTGCTGGGTAGGGTTGGGTTGCGAGACGCAACTCTGACCCGAGGACCACCACGATGACCGATGACAAGATCGCCCTTCGCGCGCTTCTGGAGAAGGGCTCCGATACGACGTTCCTGCGCGAGATGATCGGCTTCGCCGCCGAACGCCTCATGGCACTCGAAACCGACGGCCTCTGCGGCGCCGCACCGGGCGAGCGCAGCGCCGAGCGGACCAACCAGCGCAACGGCTACCGCGACCGCGACTGGCAGACCCGGGCCGGCACCGTCGAGCTGCGCATCCCGAAGCTGCGCCGGGGCAGCTACTTCCCCGGCTTCCTCGAACCCCGCCGCATGGCCGAGAAGGCGCTAACGGCCGTGATCCAGGAAGCCTACATCCAGGGGATCTCCACCCGCTCCGTCGACGACCTGGTGCGATCCATGGGCATGGACGGCATCAGCAAGAGCCAGGTTTCCCGCCTGTGCGGCGAGATCGACGAGCGCGTCAACGCCTTCCTGGCCCGGCCGATTGAGGGGGATTGGCCGTATCTCTGGCTTGACGCCACCTACGTCAAAGTCCGCCGCGACCATCACATCGTCTCGGTCGCCGTCATCGTCGCCGTCGGCGTCAACACAGATGGCAGGCGCGAGGTGCTGGGCATGACCACGGGCCACAGCGAGGCCGAGCCGTTCTGGGTCGAGTTCCTGCGATCGCTGGCCAGGCGCGGCCTGCGCGGCGCCAAGCTGGTCGTCTCGGACGCCCATCCCGGGCTCAAGGCCGCCATCATCAAGGTGCTCGGCGCGACCTGGCAGCGGTGCCGGGTGCATTTCATGCGCAACGCACTGGCCTACGCGGGCAAGACGCAGCGCCGCATCGTCTCGGCCTGGGTCGGCACGGCGTTCGCCCAAGACGACGCGGCTGCCGCACGCAAGCAATGGCGCGAGGTCGCCGACCAGGCCCGGCCCCGCGTGCCAAAGCTCGCCGCCCTCATGGATGACGCCGAGGCCGACGTGCTCGCCTACATGGGTTTTCCCGTCCAGCATCGGGCCAAGCTGCACAGCACAAACCCACTCGAGCGCCTCAACGGCGAGATTAAGCGCCGCAGCGAGGTCGTCGGCATCTTCCCCAACGAGGCCGCCGTCACCCGTCTGATCGGCGCGCTGCTGCTGGAACAGCACGACGAATGGGCCGTTCAGCGCGCCCGATACATGAGCCTGGAAACCATCGCCCCACTCAGCGATGATATCGCCGTCAGCCTGCCGTCCTTGGCAGCCTGATCGAGCAGCCAGCCCTGCTCAGCAACGCCGTTGCTACACCACGACTCGGGACACGATCTGCGCCTCGATCTGCTTCCAAACCGACACTTCGTCCGTCAGCATCCATTCCTGCTGAATGCGGCCATCGACAAAGCGGGCATGGCTCAGCCCCATGACATAGATGGGCGCCCCGGTCGGCTCGCCGAAATGACCAAACCCGGAATGGGTGCCGCGCAACGACCAGCGCAGGGCCACAAGCGGCGCCTGACCGGCGTTCCGGTTGACGATGGCGCTTTCCAGCGCGAATGCAGCGTCCGGAAAGGAAGCGAGGTAGCCGACGTAGAAGCGGTCGATGTCGTCATGCCCGTGATGGTGCTCCCCACCAGGGGCGGCAAGGGCGGCACCGTGGAAGTACAGGTCCCGGACCGCGGAAGTGTCTTTCATCTCCCAGATGCGGCGGTAGCCCTCTGCATACTGCGCGATCTCCGGGCCGTCTTGGATGGTGGGGCGGTATCGGCCGGGCCTGTCGTGTTCCGGCACGAAGAATTGGACGGCCCCGGTGCGGCGCAGATCGTGCGCGGCCATCTCGCGGGCCAGGGTGCGGGGGTCCAGCCCCAGCCTGCGGGCGAAGCTGGCCTGATCACGGACCAGCCACTCCTCCGTCACCACGCCGTTCACCACCCAGCAATCGGCGATGATGCGCGTCTTGACCATCCGCCCGGTCGCCGCGCCATAGCTGCCGTCGCCCTGGTGCCGCATGACGGATACGAGCCGATGCGACGACAGGAAGGAGCCATCCTCGTAGCCGGCCCAGATCACCTCCTCCCCCACCAGTTGCCGATCGGGAAACTGGTGCAGGGTTTGCAGGGTCTGCGCCACGACGCCCGTGTTGTCGGTCGTGAGGCCCGTGGGCGCGCGCAGCAGGATGCCGGGGGCGTACAGGTGCTCGAGCTTGCCGCCGACGCCGCGATCCTCCCAGATTTCCCGGGTGATGCCGTAGATGAAGCTGGGGACGTCCGGGTAGCCGGGGGTGTTCGGGATCATCAGTGCCTCCACAGGATCGCCGATGCGCGCCGCGCCCCTTCGGCCAGCGCCTCCAGCTTCATCCAGACGATGTCCGGGTCCACCACACCGAACCCGGCGAAGGTCGAGAAGCCGCAATCCGATCCGCCCATCACCCGCTCCCGGCCGACCAGGCCGGCATATCTCAGCAGCCGCTCCGCCACCAGGTCGGGATGCTCGACATAGTTGGTGCTGCTATCCAGGACGCCGGGGATGATCCGCTTGTCCTCCGGCAGCCTGATCTCCTCGAACACGCGCCACTCATGGGCATGGCGCGGGTTGGCCCCCTCGAACGACAATGCGCCGGCGTGAATGCCCAGCACGGTCGGCAGCAGCCGGGCGAGGGGCACGTCCAGCGTATGCGGCCCCTCGTAATTACCCCAGCACAGATGCAGTCGCACGCGGTCCGGTGGTATGCCGGCCAGGGCGGCATTCAATGCCGCGACATGGGCGCCGATGCGGTGGACGAACGCGTCTTCCGTCAGATGCGCGTACATCGTCTGGCGGCCCAGGGCCAGATCCGGACTGTCCACTTGCAGGATCAGCCCGGCGTCCACGATTCCGCGGAACTCGGCCGCCATCGCGTCCGCCAGCGCGCCCAGATAGGCATCGTCGTCCCGGTAATGCTTGTTCGGCTGGAACAGGCTGATGACGCCCGGTGCGGCGGCGTTCATGAAACCCTCCCTGTAGCCACTGGCTGAAAGCGCCGTCTTGAAGCGGGCGATATCTGCCTGCAGCGGCTCCATCGTGCGGACCTTTATCTCGCCCGTGCAGCACGGGCGCTTGTAGCTGGGCGTGCCGCCCGCCCCGGCCAGTCGCCGGGCATAGTTGGGCACCAGCAGCAGGTCCGCCGGCACCCGCCGCTCACTGTCACCGGAGAAGCCCGTCAGCCTCTCCCCGATATAGGTGGCGTAGCTGATCTTGCTCATCTCACCGTCGCTCGGCACGTCCACCCCGGCGGCGCGCTGTTTCGCGACGACGTCCCGCACAGCCTCCGCCAAGGCGTCTGCGAACACGCTGGTGTCCACCTCTTCGCCGGCCTCCCGGGCGAACAGCATGTCGGAAACGTTCTTGGGCCGCGGCAGGCTGCCGACATGGGTGGTCAGGATGCGGTCTGCCACGGGATCAACCCTCCTTATGGCCAGCCGTGCGGCCGGCATGGATCTGCGCGAGGATCGCGACCTCGTCGAAGATGCGCCATTCCCGCAGGATCTTGCCGTCCCGCATCTCGTAATGGCTGGCGCCCAGCACGTTGACGGGGCTGTGCGTCACCGGGCCATAGGTTGGCACCCCGCCATAGGTGCCGCGCAGCAGCCAGATCACGGCGATGCGCAAACCGAGCTCCGGCCCGTCCAGCACGGCGATGTCGCGCACCTCCACCTTGAAATCCGGGAAGGTGGCCAGCAGGTTGATCAGCTCGATCTGGTAGGGATCGATGCCCTGCACCCGCTTCATCCGGACGGAGTGGCAGACGATTTGCCGATCGAAATAGGCCGGCACGCGGTTGAACAGGCGGCCGTTCCAGACCTCCTCGAACATCGCCTGAACGGTGGCGCACTCCCGCGCGTGGGTCGGCGGACGGGCGCCGGACACGCCGAGTTGCGCCGGGTCGGCCGTGTGCTCGGCGAACGCGCCGGTATGTCCCCCGGCCCGCATCGCCCGGCCCAGGACCGGGCTGGCGTCCGCCAGGCCGGCGGCGACGGCGTAAGGGTTCAGCCCCAGGCGCTCCAGCACCGCCCACTCGTCGCGGACCAGCCATTCCTCCAGCACCTTGTTATCCTGTACCAGGCAGTGCGCGATGGTGCGGGACACCCAGTCGCGCCCGGTGGGCGGGCCATAGGTCCAGAACCCGGTATGGGTGCCGGTCTTGAACACACGATGGCTGCTGATGAAGCCATTGGGGCCGCGGGCCTCCCAGATCACGTCCTCCCCATGGCCGCCGCCGCCATTGGGAAAGGCCGCGAATTTCTGCAGGCTGTTCTGGACGACGTGGTCCCAATCGTAGGTCTCGCCATAGGCGGTGTGGACCTTAACCCGCCTGTCGTAATGCTCGGTCAGCCGCCCCAGCCCGCGGTCGATCCAAATGGCGTCCGTCCAGCTCAGGATATAGTCGCGCGGGTCCCGATACGGCGCATAGGCGGAGGGCAGGAGAGCAGACCCGCCCGAGCCGGTTATCGCATCCATGACCGCCATCCCCGCGTTCGCATTCGAATGCGGATTAGAAAGCGGGCCCGTTGAGGGCGCAAGCCCCGTCACGGGATCGCTCCTCCCAAGCGGCCCGCTTTACAAGCCGTATCGCGCACTGCCATGGACTGCTCCATGGCGGATCGGCTGGCACGCAAGGATCGGGCGGATGGACCCGGGGCGCCGCAAGGGCGCCGGGTGACCTCGTATGACGTCGCGGTGGCGGCCGGTGTGGCGCAATCCACGGTATCGCGCTGCTTCGTGCCCGGCAGCGAGCTATCTGCGGCGACCCGGGCGCGGGTGCAGCAGGTGGCGGAGTTCCTGGGTTATGTGCCCAACGCTATCGCACGGTCGCTGATCACCCGGCGGTCGGAGATGGTGGCGGTGATCGTCACCGAGTTCACGTTGCAATCCAACCCCGCGATCGTCGGCGGCATCGGGCGGGCGCTGGCCGGCAGCGGCAAGCGGCTGCTGCTGATGGCAGTCGATGGAGAGGCCGGCGCACGGGACGCCGCCCGGGCTGCGCTGGGCTACCCGCTCGATGGCCTGGTGCTGGCCACGACGCTGGACGGCACCGCGGTACGGCCGTTTCTCAAACGGGGTGTGCCGGTCGTGTGCTTCAACCGTCCGGCCCCGCTCCCGCGGGTCGATCGGGTGGCGACCGACCATGCGGCCGCGGCGGCGGGGGTCGCGACAATGCTGCACGCGGCCGGGCACAGCCGGTTCCTGTGCGTCGGCGGCCTCGCGGGGTGGCCGGTCAATGCCGAACGCGCGGCGGGTTTCGTGGACCGGCTCGCAACGCTGGGACTACCCGGCGTCCCGATCGAGGCCGCCGAGCAATCCTATGCCGGCGGCCGCGCGGCGCTGCTGCGGCACGTGCGGCATGCAGGCATCCCGGACGCCGTGTTCTGCGTGAACGACCCGCTTGCCTTCGGCGTGCTGGACGCGTGCCGGTTCGATCTTGGGCTGCAGGTCCCGCGCGACATCTCGGTCGTCGGCTTCGACGATGTGGGGGAGGCGGCGCACCAGGCCTACGATCTCACGACGGTGCGGCAGGATATCGGCGCGCTGGCGGCGGCCGGCGTGGACATGCTGTTGCGGCGATTGGACATGCCGGGCGGGCGGGCGCAGCGCCTGCTGCTGCCCGGCATTGTGGTCAGGCGGGGATCGGCACGGCTCTGAGCGCCGCGTGCCTCACTCCGCAGCCTGCAGCATGCGGGCCGTGACGGCCTGGCGCGTGGTGGGCGGCAGAAGGGCCAGCGGGGCCACGTGGCCATCATGATCCAAAACCGTCCCGGCGTGCAGGGCGGCCTGGACGATCTCCGGCGCCCAGGTGATCCGCTTCCGCGCGTCCCCGGCCGTGATCAACGCCAGCTCCACCGGGCCATCCGCGGCGGCCAGGCTGCGCCAGGTGCCGGCTGGGGCGGAGAAGCACTCGCCGGTGGCGAGCCGGACGGGGAGGGCCGCTCCGGGCTCGTTCAACGTCAGGTCGAGCGAGCCCGCGAAGACGATCATCACCTGCTTTTCCATGAGGCTGTGCCGCCCGACGCGCTGGCCGGCAGGAATGCGGAGCCACTCGATGGAGAACCCGTGCGGGTTCCCGACCGGTGCGGCATGGGCGCGGTCCTCCGTCATGCCGTGGCCGATCACCGGCGCCAACTCGCTGTCATGGCCGGGCAGGCAGGAATCCAGCAACGCGGCGCGGGACCAGGCGCGCTCCCCGGCCCGAACAACGCGCCGCGCCATGTCGGCCGGGGTGTAGCGAGGCAGGGTCGCGATCTGGTCCGGTGTGAGCGGCGCCATCAGCGCATCTTCCGGCGGGCGGGGCGTGCCGGCCGCGGTGTCCACCAACATGTTGTCCTGCGTCAGGAACATGCCGTAGCGGGCGGCGTGCTCGAGGATGGAGGGGTGCCAGATGATGCCGCCCGTATCGTCCCCGCCCAGGGCGGTGAAGATCCAGCCATCCTCGGTGCCCGTGTTGGTGAAACCGCGAAAGATCCAGGTCGGGATGGACACGACGTCACCGGGGCCGCCGGTGATCTCCCCGTCCTGGCCATCGGCGCCCCATCGGAAGGTCCAGGTGCCGCGCTGGATCATGAACACCTCCGCCGTGAAGTGGACATGCAGGTTGTTCACCGTGCCCGGCGGCATCGCGGCGACGCCCAGGCTGAAGCCATGCGCCTCCGTCAGGTTCACGACCTGGTCCCGCGACTGCGTCACCCCGGGGCCCACGAGCGAATAGTTCAGCTTGCGCTCCGACCCCGGCATCTTGCAGTCGATGAAGGCCAGCGCGCAGGCGACCATGTCGGACCGCTTCACGTGGCGCGCCCGGGCCTCCTCCGGTGTCATGATCTGCATTTGGCCGCACTCCTGACCGCATTCGAATGCGGATGTCGATCTAACCCGTAATCCATGCCGAATTCAAGCAACAGCATAAACCTTGCGGTTCAATCCCGCCTTTGCAACAGTGCCGTGCAAGGGGGGTCCAGATGGTGGCATTGCCGGGCGCAGCGACTGCAGGGCACGGGAATTCTCCGATCCTCCAGGCACGCGGGATCACCAAGCGGTTCGGCCATGTGGACGCGTTGCGCGGCGTGGATTTCGACGCCCGCGCCGGGGAGGTGACGGCGCTGATCGGCGATAACGGCGCCGGCAAGAGCACGCTCGTGAAGATCCTGTCCGGCGTTTACCGGGCCACCACCGGGGAGCTGTCGGTGGACGGCACGCCGGTGTCGTTCTCCTCGCCGGCGGACGCGCATGCCCTGGGGATCGAGACTGTCTATCAGGATCTTTCGGTGTGTCCGGACCTCAGTCCGTCGGCCAACATGTTCATGGGTCGGGAGACGCTGCGGCCGGGGCTGCTGGGGCGGCTGGGATTTTTGGACAACGCGGCGATGCGGCGGGACAGCGCAGCGGCGTTCGGACGGCTGAAGGTGGCGCTGAAGGACATGGACGCGCCCATCGCCAGCCTATCCGGCGGGCAGCGGCAGAGCGTTGCGATCTGCCGGGCGGCGATGTGGGCCAAGCGCGTGGTGTTCATGGACGAACCGACGGCGGCGCTGGGCGTGGTGCAGACCGCGCGCACGCTGGACCTCGTGCGCCGCATCCGCGACACCGGTGTGGCCGTCGTGCTCATCAGCCACAACATGCGCGACGTCATCCAAGTTGCGGACACGGTGGAGGTCCTGCGGCTCGGCCGGCGCATCGCGACCATGCCGAACCAGGGCCTGACCGTGCAGGACCTGGTCGGCGCGATGACGGGCGCGCTCGATGAGGCGCTGGGCCTTGCCGAACCGGAAGCGGTGGCATGAGCCAGGATGTCTCTGCCGTGCCGCTGGGCGGGGCGCCGGAGTCGCCGCGCCTGAGCGCCACCCTGCGCGCCGCCGCGTCGTCCTCCCCGTTCTACATGGGTCTCGTGCTGCTCGTGCTGGTGGCCTTCTTCGCCTTCCTGCACCCGGCGACGTTCGCCAGCAGCTTCAACGTGCGGAACATCTTCCTGGACGCGTCCGTGCTGCTGATCCTGGCGGTGGGCACGACCTACATCATGATCGCCGGCGGGTTCGACCTGTCGATCGGGTCCGTGCTGGTGTTCTCGGGCGTGGTGGCGGCGCAGGTCATGCTGGCGGTGGGGAGCACCGACAGTTTGGGCACGGTGGCGCTGGGCTTCGCCGTGGCGCTGCTGTGCGGGACGGCTTGGGGCATCTTCAACGGGCTGTGCATCACCCGTCTGCGCGTGTCGGCATTGATCTCGACCCTGGGGTCCATGGGGGCCGCGCTGGGTGGGGCCTATCTGCTGTCGGATGGGAGCGACATCCGCACGGTGCCCAATGCCTTGATCGCGCTGGGTCATGGGTCCATCGGCGGCGTGCCGTGGCTCGTGGTCATCACGGCCGTCGTTGCCCTGGTGGGCGGCGTCGTGCTGCACATGACCCGGTTCGGGCGGCATACCTACCTGGTCGGTTCGAATCCCGAAGCCGCGCGCCGGGCCGGCATCAACGTGTCCGGGCACCTGCTGCGGCTGTATGCGCTGAGCGGGCTGCTGGCCGGCTTTGCGGCGATGCTGTCCCTCGGCCGCTTCTCCACCACGACGCTGGAGGGCCACGCCAACGATCCGCTGGAGGCGATCACGGCCGTGGTGCTTGGCGGGACCGCGCTGGCTGGCGGGCGCGGCTCCATCATCGGCACGGTCGTCGGCGTGTTCATCCCGGCGGTATTGGCCAACGGCTTCATCATCATGGGCATCCAGCCATTCTGGCAGATGGTGGTGATCGGCTTCGTGGTCATCGCCGCCGTCTATGCCGATCAGATCAAGCGGCAGCGGACCGACCGCATCTAGCCACTTCTTGGGAGACGACATGAAGCATCTTGCAGCCGCCGCCATCCTGCTGGCGTTGTCAGCCGTGCCACTTGCAGCACTTGCCCAGAATGCCGCGCCGCCGGCCAAGCCTCCGAAGATCACCTACATCCAGGGCGTGACCGGCAACCCGTTCTACATGTCGGTCACCTGCGGCGGGGCGGAGGCGGCCAAGCGCCTGGGCGTCACCTTCGATGCGCAAGGGCCCGCCCAATACACCCCGGCGCTGCAGCTCCGCGTCCTGAACGCCGTGATCGCGTCCCAGCCCGACGGCATCCTCATGACCGCGGACGACCCGGTCGCGCTCACGGCCACGCTGATCGAGGCGAAGGAGCGGGGCATCAAGATCATCTCGATCGACGGCGACATCAAGGACATGAGCGTGGCGCTGGCCAACATCCAGTCCGATAACTACCAGGGCGGCCAGCATGCCGGGCGCATCCTGGCGGAGCTGCTGGGCGGCAAGGGCAAGGTCATGGCGTTGATGAACTCGCCGGCCGCCAACGTGGCGCAGCAACGCCTGTTCGGCTTCCAGGACGAGATCGCGAAGCACCCCGGCCTGACATACATCGGCGTCCAATACAGCAACAACCAGACGGCCAAGGCGGCGTCGATCATCACCTCGACCGTCGCGGCCAACCCCGACCTGGCTGGCGTCTTCACCATCACGACCAACAACACCGAAGGTGCCGCGACCGGTGTGCGGGAGGCGCAGATGGAGGGCAAGATCAAGATCGTCGGCTTCGACACCTCCGACCCGATCGTCGAGGCGATCCGCAAGGGGATCGTGTCCGCGGACATCGTGCAATACCCGTATCGCGTCGGTCAGCTCGGCGTGGAGATGATGGTGGACGCGCTGCAGGGCAAACCGATCCAGCGGCAGGTCAACACGCCCTTCGTGGTCGCGACACCGCAGAACATCGACACGCCCGAGGTGCAGAAGTTCATCTACCGCACGAACTGCCAATGAACGGGCGGGAGCACCGGGAAACGGATGCACCAGGGACCGGACCGAAGCCCACCCCGGTACCCGGCGCAGACAAGCTGTTCGACGGCGGGCCGGAGCAAGTGCTGCAAGTCGAGCGGCGCGACTACGTGGACCTGGCGCCCACAGACCGGCCCCGGCGGCAGAGCCTGCGCGGGTTCGATCCGATCTACACCGATATCGTGGACTACATCGTCCGCTGCACGCACCGCATCTGGGACGAGCGGGATGTGGGGCTGATCTACTCCCACTACACCCACAACGCCGTCGTTTATTACACGCTGGGCGCGGTGTACAGCCGCGAGGACATCGTGCGCGACACGATCCAGCGGCTCGTGACCTTCCCCGAGCGCCGGGGCATGGCGACGCAGGTGATCTGGCGCGGCAACGATTTGGACGGGTTCTACACCTCCCACCTGGTCACGGGCACGGGCCGGCACACGCAGGCCGGGCCGTATGGCAAGCCGACCGGCCGCTCGTTCACCACGCGGACCATCGCCGACTGCATGGTGCTCGAGAACCGGATCTACCGCGAGTGGATCGTGAGCGACAGCATGGGCCTGCTCCGCCAGTTGGGCGTGGACCCGGACCCCGTGGCCGAGGCGCAGGCCCGGGCGATGTGCGAGCGGGGCGGCGGGCCGGTGGATATCGGGGAAGCCGGCCGGATGCTGGGCCAATACCCGCCGGAAGAAGCCGACACGTCATTGGCCCATACCGAGACCGAAGCCTGGTGCCTGCGCGGGCTGCACGAGGTTTTCAACCGGCGCATGTTCGGCCACATCAGGTCAAACTACGCGCCCAACGTGCACTGGCACGGGCCGCTGATGAAGGAGATGTATGGGCGGATGGCCGTGCTGCATCAGGCGCTCGCTTTGGTCGGCGCCATTCCCGACTGCACCTTCATCCCGCAACACATCTGCTCGGTCCCGTGCGAGGAGGGCGGGGAGAAGGTCGCGGTGCGATGGGTGATGGAGGGCCACCACACCGGCTACGGCCTGCTCGGGCCGCCGACCGGGCACCGGCTGTTCGTCCTGGGCATGACGCACCTGCACGTTGTCGACCACCTGATCGTTGAAGAATGGACTCTGTATGACGAGCTCGCCCTCTTGACCCAGATCAAGCTCGGAGACCTGGCCCGCACAACGGAGTGAGGCCAGGCGTCGTGGCGGCCGCTCATCCGCGGGGGCGGCGCAAAAACCGGGATGAGGTTCGGCGCACAGATCAATCCGAACACCAAGGCCGAGGCAAATCCCTGATCGATCATGCCTGCTCTTGCTGCCCGGGTTCTCTGCCGGCGCGCTGCGGCAGATACACAATCAGCCCGATCATGACCGCTGCCAGGACCGCCGAGGCGGCAAAGCGCCCAAGGGCGAGCCCGCCATTGGCCAGCGGCTTGTCGAGAAAGTCGCCGACCGTGGCACCGAGCGGCCGGGTCAGGATGAACGCAGCCCAGAACAGCACAGTGCGCGAGACGGATGTATAGAAATACAGTGCCGCGACCATTGCCAGGGCTGCCCCGAACACAAGCGCGCCGCCGCGATACCCGAGGCCGCCTGTGTCCGCCAGGAAATCGCCGAGCGCGGTACCCAGGGTTTGCGAGAACATGATCGTCGCCCAGTAGAAAATCTCTGCTTTCGGCGTCCGGATCGTGTCGACCGAGACGGATCCAAGCGACCAATACCAGAGGCCGAGTGTGGCCAGCAGCAGCAGCGCGAGGGCCGTTGAGCCGCCGAGGTAGCCGATGCCGAGCGAGCGGTCGAAGAAGTCGGCCAATGTTGTTCCAGCCGTCGTCGTCGCGACGATGACGAACCAGTAGAGGAAGGGATGAAAACGCTTGGCGGAGACCTGTGCCACGACAGCTCCGACGAAAATGGTCGCGAAGATCGCGGTTCCGACCAGGTAGCCCAGGCCGAGCGTCATCGTGACCGCGTCACCGCCGGTTTCCCCAAGCGTGGTCGCGAGGATCTTGATGACCCAGAAAGCCAGGGTGACTTCCGGCACCTTGCTCAATGTTCGCTTCATCGTCTCGCTCAAGAGAGGTCTCCTTACTGGCCGGCAAACAATCAAAACCCGAGGCGTCGCAGACGCAGTCGTGTGCTGGTGAGCGGCTCCGCGACGTCGATCGCTGCGTCCTCGAATGCAGGGGCGCTGATCCGCACCCTCGCGTCCCGTGAGAAGCCAATGGCTTCGGCAGGGATACCTAACAACCCGCGGCGGAGCTGTCCGTTGCCATCCTCGTCGTGATAAGCCTGGATGGCGTAACGGCCGGGCGGGATGCCCTCCATGTGGACAGTCACCCTCCCGATCTGGGCGGGTGCTGCCGCCGTGAACGGACAATGCTTTGTCGTGAACGTGGCTGGCGTGCAAACAGCCACGCGGACGTAGCCGCGATCGCTGTCTATCCCCGTCAGAACGATGTCGAGCTGGGCTGCATGGGCGGCGACCGGCAGGGCCGCAATCGCCACGATGAGCGTCCCGCGGATTGAGGGGCACCGCATCAGCGCGCACCCAAATTAGGCGGGAGGAGCAGGCTGGCTCGCAATCCAGGCTCGGCGTTCTCCAGGGCGAGGCGAGCGCCATGCAACTCTGCGACAGCCGCGACCAGGCTCAAGCCCAGCCCGTTGCCGGGCGTGGTGCGGCTACGCTCGCCGCGATAGAACCGGTTCGCGAGGCGCGGCAGGTCCGCCTCGGTGGCGCCGGGCCCATCGTCGGCAACGGTGAAGCAGACGCCCGCTGCGTCCCGGACCAGCCTCAATCCGATGCGAGTGCCCGCGGGTGTGTGACGCAGGGCGTTCTCGACGAGGTTGGCGGTGGCCTGCGTCAGCAGTTCCTGGTCGCCGTGGATGACGATGCCGGGCGCGACCTCGGCGATGAGCGTGTGGCCGGCTTGCTCCGCGTCGGGCCGGTACGCGTCTGCGACAGCCTCGGCGATGAGGCTGAGATCGACCTCTTGGAAGCCGGCCCGAGGCGACGCGCCTTCGACCTGGGCGATCCGCAACAGCGCCGAAAACGTCCCCAGAAGCCCTTCCGCTTCGCCGACGGCACCATCGATGGCGGCTTCGTAGTCCGCGATGGACCGGGCATGCAGGCGCGCATCCTCCAGCCGTTGATAGAGCCGAGACAGAGGCGTTCGCAGGTCATGGGCGACGTCGCTGCTGACCTGGTGCAGGCTTTCCATGAGCCTGCCGATGCGGTCCAGCATGCGATTGAGCGTACCCGCAAGGCGGTCCAGGTCGTCACCGGTTCCGCGGACCGGCACCCGGCGCGCCAGATCGCCGCCGATGATCGCCTCGGCCGTGCGGGAGATCACGTCCACCCGCGCCAGGAACGCCCGGCTAAGCACCACTCCGCCGCCGATGCCGAGCAGCGCGGCGAGGCCGACGGTCCACAGGAAGGCGGTGGCCACCGCCTCCTCCACTTCGGTAATCCGGCCCAGGTCGTCGCCGACGGCGAGCAGCAGGCCTCCGCCCAGGTCCGAAACGAGCGCCCGAACGTGTTCAGGGCGGCCCCCATCCTCGCGGGCCTCCGGCACGACGAAAGCCGTCCAACCCGGCTGCACTCCCTGCATTGGAGAAACCTCCCCGGCCAGGTGCATGCCCGCCGAGTCCTGCACCAGATAGTCGAGCGCGGTAATGCCGCGTCCCCGTGCGCGCACGATGGTCAAGAGGTGGTCCAAGCCGCCGGTCCGAAATTCTGCACGCAGGAACGCAGCCTCGGCCTCGATCCGGATCGTCATCTGCTCCTCGAGAGCGGAGCGTGCCGCGAGGAACACGGCGCCGCCCAGCACGATCGCCGAGATGGCGAAAATGGCGACATAGAGCGCGGCGAAGCGAAACGTTGCCGTGCGCAGCAACCGGGGCAATCTAACCAGCAACGGCGAGCAACATGTAGCCGGAACCCCGGATGGTCTGGATCAGCTCGGGATCCCGTCCGCCATGCGATAGCTTGCTGCGAAGCCGGCTGACATGCGTCTCGACGATATTCGTCTTGGGATCGAAGTGGAAATCCCACACACCCTCCAGCAGCATGGTCCGCGTCACGACCCGGTCCGCGTGCCGCACCAGGAACTCGAGCAAACGGAACTCGCGAGGCTGCAGGTCGATCCGCTCTCCCCCGCGCGTCACCGTGCGGCGCAGCAGGTCCAGCTCGAGATCCCCGACACGGAGCGACGTGGGAACGTCCGACAGGGGCGGACGACGCGCGAGCGCATTGAGCCGGGCCAGCAACTCGGCAAAGGCGAAGGGCTTCACGAGGTAGTCGTCGCCCCCGGCCTCCAATCCCTGGACCCGGTCGCCCACCCCGCGCAACGCCGTGAGGAAGAGCACCGGCGCCTTCACCCCGGCGGCACGCAGGGTTCGGACCAGGCCCAGCCCGTCGATGCCTGGCAGCATGCGGTCCACCACGAGACATGCGCGCCGGCTACGGCCATGAGCAGGCCGTCCTGGCCGTCCACCACGTGGTCCGCGACGTGGCCGTGCTCGTGCAGGCCCCGTACGATGTAGGCGGCAGTTTCGGCGTCATCCTCGATGAGCAGTATCTTCACGGCGCTGCTACTGCTCCTCCCGCGCGGATTGAGAAAAACGGGCGCCGCTTGCGAGGCGACGCCCGACCATGGGCCTCAGTTGGTGTCGTCGTCGTCCTGACCACCGTCGCGTGTGGCCGTCACCTGGCCGGTCTGGCCATCGACCAGGACGGTCTTTACGCCCTGGGGGCCGGCTACCTCGACCGCGATGCGGGTTGCTCCGCGGTCCTGCGACACGTCTGCGCCCACGGCACGGCCGCCGATCTGCTGCTCGGCCGTCGCGATCGCCTGCGTCAAGGTGATCTTCAAGGTGGCGAGGGCGGCCGCGTCACGCTTGTCCTGGGTCCCGTCCCGGCTCTCGGCGTTGGCGGCGCCAGCCACAACGCCTGCAGCAAGCAATGCCATCATGGTAAGAGGAACGATGCGTCTGCTTTTCATGGTCTGATATCCTCGGCCCGACCTCGCGGCGGCGGAATGCCGTTCGCTGAGCCTACAACTAGGGTCGGGCGCATTGGCTGGTCGGGGACGGGGCCATACGGTTTGCCAACCAACCCGGGTCGCAAACCTGGATGCGCTACCGCGTTTCAGCCTTTATCCGGTTGTGCCGTCCATAGCCGCAAGCACGTCGGTCAGGGACTGCTTGCATGCGGCCGGGTCGGGCGAATTCGCACGCAAGGCCGTCAGAGCGCGATCGATCGCCTTGTCAACGACACGCCACTCCGCGGCCGACCGGGGCTTCAGCGACGGTTCCGCCTCGTCCCACGAAACCTCAAGGTCTTTAATCCGGCTCTTCGCGCCCCCAAGGTCACCCTTACCCACCAGCGCGGCGACATCGACGACAATGGCCCGGTAGGACGATAGGTCTCCCAACTTCGCCGGGCTGGCCGCAACGGCTGGCGCGATGACCGCAAAAGAAGGCGCAAGGATCGCGGCACCGAACGACGCGAAACCGAAAACGGCAACCCTCATCAGGGTCGGAGCGAGCTTGAGCTTGGTCATCATCATTTCCCTCTCTGTTGCTTGTGATCTGGTGGTAACTTCTCGCCCCGTCGGCCGGACGGACCTATGCCTTACCCGTCACTGGCCGCTCGCCTGGTCCATCCGGGCGGACGCTGACAAGGATCACAAGGGCCACGATGACACTCAGGAAGACGAGGCTGGTGTTGATCGTGCCCAGCCCAAAGCCGCCGTTCGGCCGTGACTGCGACAGCAGGTCACCAAGAGAGGCACCCAGCGGTCGGGTGAGAATGTAGGCAAGCCAGAAGGTGAGTACCGCGTTGGCGCCAAGATAGTATGCGGCTGCAATGGCTGCGATCAGGCCGCCGAACGCAAAGACACCGACGGTGAAACCCAAACTCAGCGCCTCGGTCGCAAGGTCGCCGGCGGCGGTGCCAAGGGCAAAGGTGAACAGGATCGCGGCCCAGTAGAACAGTTCGCGCCGCGTGGTCGTGATCGTGTGGATCGAGAGCGTGCGTTCGCTGGCGTACCAGGTTGCGAAGGTCACGGCCAACAGCAGGGCGAAGACAGCCGTGCTGATATAGAGGCTGATCTCCAGCCGGTCGGTGAGGGCATCGGTGATCTGGGTGCCCACCACGCTGACGAGCACGACCGTGAGCCAATAGATCCAGGGCACGTATCGACGCGCCCGCAGTTGCACGAGCAGCGCGCCGAGCAGGAGTGCCGCCATGATCCCGCCTGTGATGGCCGTGCCAAGACCCACGTGCACGGCCAGGTAGTCGGCCCCGGTTTCGCCGACCGTCGTCGCCATGATCTTGATGACCCAGAACGCGAGCGTGACCTGTGGGACTTTGTTCAGCATTTTATCGGTCAGTAGAGGGGCGGAAATCGCCATGGCTCTCGTCCTTGATCGTTGGATGCCCGCGGCGGGGGAAATGTGCGATACCACCATGGGCCAGGCTACGTTGGGGCGGTTTGGACCAAGCATTGAGAAATCCCAACCTTGCGGCCGGGTGCCCGCGTCAACATTGGGCCGTACTCCGGCCCGGCGGCTACGCTCTCCTTTCGGTGCCGCAAAATCATTCAGTCGAACAAACAGACGAGGATCTAACCGTCACGGACCCGATGCTAAAGTTCTGGCGTTTCGGCGGCTACGACCACTGCCGCTTGTACGGCCGTGACTTTCCAATCCGATTGGCTGAATTGGGGCTGGAAGTGTCCGCCTATCGCCGCCCGCCGAAGGACCAGCTTCGGTATTCGCTTTTGCGGGATGAGGTAGTCTACGTCGCGCGCCGTTCCGTCACACCGGTCCGACGCTCTTGAAAGCCGGCTGGGCGCGGCAAAAACTTGCATCGAGCGGCCAGCACAGGAAAAACCGAACAGTTTACGAGGACGCCAACACCCCGGATTTGTTCCGAGTTGTCTGGTCGGGGACCGAGCTGGCTGTCTGGCGCGCCTCAACCCACCCCTGGCCAGCCGCGGCACGCTTGGCTGGGCAGCCGATCGCTGCAACCGGCTTGACCCCACGCGGCATTGCGCTTGCATGGCCCGGGCATCGTTCCGGGAGTTCCGCATGCGCCGCCGCACCCTGCTTGCCGCAAGCCTCGCCGCCCCGCTCGCCCGGCCCGCCATCGTGCGCGCAGAGGCGGCCAGTACGCTGAAGGTGATCCCCTACGCCGACCTGGCGTTGCTGGACCCCGCCGTCAGCGCGTTCATCACCCGCAACCACGTGCTGATGGTGTTCGACACGCTGTTCGGCGTGGACGAAGCCGGACAGGCGCAGCCGCAGATGCTGGAGGGCCACACGGTCAGCGGAGACGGTCTGACCTGGACACTCACGCTCCGCCCCGGCCAGACCTTCCATGACGGCACCCCCGTGCTGGCGCGCGATGCGGTCGCGAGCATTCAGCGCTGGTGGGTGAACGATGCGTTCGGGCAGGCGCTGGCGGCGGCCACGGCTGAGGTGGGCGCGCCCGACGACCGCACGATCCTGTTCCGCCTCCGCCGCCGCTTCGCCCTGCTGCCGGACGCGCTGGCGCACCCGACCAACACCGTCTGCGCCATCATGCCGGAGCGGCTGGCCCGTACGCCGGCCACCACACGCCTGGTCGAGATGGTCGGCAGCGGCCCGTTCCGCTACCTCGCGGCCGAGCGCGTGCCCGGCGCGCGCAACCATTATGCCCGCTTCGAGGGCTATGTGCCGCGGCAGGGCATCGCGAGCTTCACGGCCGGGCCACGGGTGGCGCATTTCGACCGGGTGGAATGGATCACGACGCCCGACCCGGCCACCCAGGTCGCGGCACTGAAGGCCGGGGAGGTCGATTTCGTCGAGCAGCCGCTCATGGACCTGGTGCCGTCATTGAAGGCCACGCGCGGCATCACGGTGGACGTGCTGGAGACCAAGGGGCTGATTGGCTATCTCCGATTCAACTTCCTGTTCCCGCCGTTCGACAATCCGGCGATCCGCCAGATCGTGCAGCGCGCCGTGAACCAGCGCGAGTTCATGGAGGCCGTGGTCGGCGGCAATGCGCCGTTCGACAGCCAATGCGGCATTTTCGCCAGCACCTCGGCGCTCGCCAACGATGCGGGGATGGAGGCGCTGAGCGGGCGGCACGATATGGCGGCCTTGAAGAAGCAGCTGGCGGCGGCGGGGTATGCCGGGGAGAAGATCGTCTATCTGGAGCCGACGGACGTGCCGCGCATCAATGCGATCGCGGAGGTGGGCGCGGATATGCTGCGCAAGCTCGGCATGAACGTGGATGTGATCGCGACCGATTGGGGCACCACGGTGCAGCGCAGCGTGAGCCGGCAGCCGCCGGACAAGGGCGGCTGGCACATGTTCGCCGCGTTCTCCGGCGGCTACGACATGGCGACGCCGGGGACGCATCAGCTCGCGCGTGGCAACGGCGCCGGCGCCTATAATGGCTGGCCGGAGCTGCCGAAATTGGAGGCATTGCGGGACGAGTGGCTGACGGCGGAGCCGGACGCACAAAAGGAGATCGCGCGGCGGTTCCAGGCACAGGGTTTGCAGGACGTACCGTATCTGCCGCTGGGCTCCTATCAGCAGCCGGCGGCGTGGAAGTCTGGTCTGACCGGCTTTGCCAAGGGGCTGGTGTTGTTCACGGGCGTGCGCCGCGCGTGATCACATGCCCAGATACGCCTTCCGCACCCCCGCGTCCCCGGCGATGTCCTTCGCCGGGCCTTCCATGACGATGCGGCCGGTTTGCAGCACATAGGCACGGTCCGCCAGCTCCAGCGCCTCCGCCAGGCGCTGCTCCACCAGCAGCACGGTGGTGCCGAGGTCCCGGATGCGGCCGACGGCGGCGAGGATGTCGTCCACGAGCTTCGGCGCGATGCCCTGGCTCGGTTCGTCCAGCATCAGCAGGCGCGGCTGGGTCATGAGCGCGCGGCCGATCGCCAGCATCTGCTGCTCCCCGCCGGATAGCGTCTCGGCCCGCTGCGGCAGGCGTTCCTGCAACCGGGGGAACAGGTCGAACACGAGTTGCAGCGGCTTGAACCGGTCGGGATCGCCGCGCCGGGCATAGGCGCCGAGGCGAAGGTTGTCTTCGACACTCAGGCGCGGAAAGAGCCGCCGCCCTTCCGGCACGAGGCCCACGCCCTGGCGCGTAATCAGATGCGGCTTCTGGCCCGCGAGCGCGGCGCCGTCGAACCGGATATCCCCGGACGTCACGACCTGCCCGGCGATCGCGCGGAGCAGCGTGCTTTTGCCGGCGCCGTTCGCGCCAACGACCGCCACGATCTCCCCCTTGGCGACCGCGAGGGTGACGCCCTGCAAGGCCTTGAGACCGCGATAGCTCGCCGACACGCCATCGAGTTCAAGCAGCATAGCGGTCCCCAAGATAGGCGCGGATCACGTCGGGATGCCGCACCACCTCGGCCGGCGACCCCTGCATCAGCACGCGGCCCAGATTGAGCACGACGGCGCGGTCCACCAGCGGCAGCACGACCTCCATCACGTGTTCGACCATGACGACGGTCACGCCCTGGTCCCGCACGGCGCGGATCAGCGCCACACCGGACGCGGCTTCGGTGGGTGTGAGCCCGGTCAGCATCTCATCCAGCAGCAACACCCGCGGCGCCGTGGCAAGCGCGCGGGCGATTTCGAGCCGGCGCTTTTCCGGGGGTGTCAGCTCATGCGCGGCCGCATCCGTGCGTTTTTCCAGCCCGGCAAAGGCCAGCACCCGCTCCGCCTCCCGCATCGCGTCGCGCGCCCGGGGGTGCCTGGAGAAGGCGCCCACCATGACGTTCTCCAGCACGGTCATGCTGTCGAAGCTGCGCACCACCTGAAACGTCCGCGCGATCCCGGCCCGCGCGCAGGCGACCGGCCCGGTGCCGCTGATCTGCTGGCCGGCCAGGGTGATGGTGCCGCGATCAGGCGTGACCTCCCCGGAGATGGAGTTGAACAGGCTGGTCTTGCCGGCGCCATTGGGCCCGATCAGACCGAGGATCTCGCCTTCGGCGACATCGAAGGTGATGTCGACGTTGGCGGCGACGCCACCGAAGGTTTTCGTGACGTGGCTGAGGGAGAGGAGGGTCATGGTCCTTCTCCTGTGGGGAATCCTGCGGACGTTTTCGGCACCCTCTCCCGCTGGCGGGAGAGGGGCGGGGTGAGGGTGGGGTCAAAAGGGCTGACCATCGAGCATGTCGCCCCACCCTCACCCAACCCTCTCCCGCCAGCGGGAGAGGGCTCGTCAGCGCTGGCACCTGTCTCGGATCGAAGCGTGGACGCGATCACGAGCAAAACACCCTCCAGATTGCCCAAGACATCCTGGTTGGTGAAGCGCAGAACAAGCCAACCCTCGCCCGTTAGCCACGTATCCCGGCGCTCGTCTCGGGCCGGTCCATCCGCAACTGCATGCGTGTCGCCATCGATTTCCACAACCAAGCGCGGGCCCTTGGCCGCAAAGTCGAGGATGTAGGGCCCGCACGGAACCTGTCGTCTGAATTTGGCATGGGCCAAGATTCGGCATCGGAGTGCCGGCCAAAGTCTCTTTTCTGCGGGGGTTGCTTGTCGCCGAAGTTCTCTGGCCCTTTCGATCCAGATATTGCTGCCCGTCACCCCACCCTCACCCCGACCCTCTCCCGCCAGCGGGAGAGGGGGCCGCGCGCGCATCATGCCGGCCGCCGGATCAGGAGGCTGACCAGCCCGGCCGGCCGCGCCAGCGCCACCGCCATGATCAGGCCGCCATAGATCATGAGGTCCACCCCCTGTCCGCCGCCGCCGAGATAGGTGCGGGACAGTTCGCTCACGGGAAGCAGCACGGCCGCGCCCAGCAAGGGTCCCCACAGCGTGCCCACGCCACCCAGCACGGCCGGCAAGGCGATCAGGATGCTGAGATGCCCGGCCAGGATGCTGTCGGGATCGATGTAGCCGACATATTGCGCGTAGATCGCGCCCCCCATCCCGGTGAAGAACCCGCTGATCGCCGCCGCCGCCATCTTGCTGGGGAACACCCGCACCGCGAGGCTCCGTGCCGCCGTCACGTCATCCCGCACGGCGCGCCAGCTGAAACCCCAGCGGCTCCCCTCGATCAACCAGGCCGCAAGCCAGGTCGCGGCGGCGAAGGCCAGCACCAGGTAGTGGAACGGCAGCTTGGTGATGCGGAATTGCAGGTCGATCAGGCTGTCGCCTTTGAATGGGATCGTGATTCCGGTGGCGGCGCCAACGAACTCCCAGTTCAGGAACAGCAGATAGCCGATCTCCCCCACCACGACGGTCGCGATCGCGTAGTAATGCCCGCTCAGCCGGAAGCACGGCCAGCCCACCAGCAGGGCGCACATGGCCGCGACGGCCCCGCCGGCAAACATCCCCAGAGTCGGCGGGATGCCGAGATTGACGAACAACAGCGTAGAAACATAGGCGCCGATGCCGAGATAGAGCGCGTGCCCCAGCGAGATCTGCCCGCAATACCCGCCCAATATGTTCCAGGCCTGGCTCAACCCGGCGAACAGGATCGTGATGATGATCAGGTTCTGCGCATAGACGTCCTTGATCGGCAGCGGCAACACACCCAACACCACGAGCACCACGGCGCCCACCAGCAGCTCCCGCTTGCGCCGGGTCAGAATGGAATTCTGCATCACAGCCGCCCGAACAGGCCGCGGGGACGCACCATCAGCACGGCCAGATACACGGCGAACATCCCCACCTGTTTGAGGCTGGGCTCCAGGATCAGCGCCGTCAGCGCCTCCACCTCCCCGATCACGATGCCGGCCACGAGCGCGCCCAGGATCGAGCCGAACCCACCCAGGGCGACGGTCACGTAGGCGATCACCGCGAAGTTCGCGCCGACATTGGGCGTCACGTAATAGAAGGAGATCAGCATCACCCCCGCGATCCCCACCGTGGCCGAGCCGATGCCCCAGCCGAGCGCAAAAATCCGGTCCCGGTCGATGCCGATGAGCGCGACCGCGTCCCGGTCCTCTCGGGTGGCTTCCAGCGCGCGGCCGAACTCGGTGCGGCCGATCAGCAGCAGGCCGGCGAAGGCCAGGAGGCACACGATCCCGGCCGCCACCTGCGGCAACGGCACGAACACGCCGAGGAAGCTGACCGTCTTATTGCTGAGCCAAGTGCCGGTCACGCTGCGGAAATCGCCGCCCCAGATAAACTGCGCGAGGCCGCGGATGAAGATCGCGAGGCCGAAGGTCGCAAAAATCTGCACCATGCCCTTGTTGAACCGCACGCTCAGCGCCCGCGCGATCACGCCGCGATAGATGCCGACCCCCAGCCCGAACATCAGCGCCGCCACGATCGGCAGCTGGATCACGGGATCGAGGCCTGATGTCCCGAAGATCACCACGGCCGCATACATCGCGAGCATCAGCAGCTCGCCATGCGCGAAGTTCACCACGTCCATCAGACCGAAGATCAGCGACAGCCCGGCGGCCACCAGCGCGTAGATCAACCCCATCAGCAGGCCGCTCACCAGCGATTGCGCCAAGAGATCGAGGGTCATGCGCCATATCCTCCGCCGCCGGGTGTCTCGATCACAAAGGCGTCGCCCGGCGCCATCTCCGCAGAGTCGGTGCCGGAGAGCGGGCTTATGCCCCCATCCGCCCGCTCCACCCATTGCCGGCCCGGGGCACCCGGCGCCCCGCCCGCCAGGCCGAACGGCGCGTGGTTGCGGCGGGAGGCGACGACCACGGATGTCATGGGTTCGAGGAACCGGATGCGCCGCACCGCGCCGTCACCGCCGCGCTGCGCCCCCGCGCCGCCGGAGCCGTGGCGGATGGCGAACGTCTCGAGCCGGACGGGGTAGCGGAGCTCCAGGACCTCCGGATCGGTCATGCGGGTGTTGGTCATGTGGGTCTGCACCGCGCTGGCGCCGTCATGATCCGGCCCGGCGCCCATGCCGCCGCAGATCGTCTCGTAATATTGCCGTGTGCCGTCGCCGAACAGCACGTTGTTCATCGTCGCCTGGCTGCAGGCCAGCACGCCCAGCGCGCCCATCAGCGCGTTGCACGTGGCCTGGCTCACCTCGGTATTGCCGGCGACCACGGCGGCGCCGGGCTTGGGCGAGAGGAAGGTGCCGGGCGGGATCACGATGCGCAGCGGCACGAGGCAGCCATCGTTGAGCGGGATGTCCTCCCCCACCAGGCAGCGGAACACATACAGCACCACGGCGCGGGTGACGGCCGGGGGCGCGTTGAAGTTGCCGGGGCGTTGCGGGCCGGTGCCGGTGAAATCCACGGTGGCGGTGCGCGCCACCCGATCGACCGTGACGCGGACCCGGAGCGGCGTGCCGTCATCCATCACATAGTCGAACGCGCCGTCCGGCAGCCGGGCGATCACCCGGCGCACGCTCTCCTCGGCATTGTCCATCACGTGCTGCATGTATCGCGCCACCACATCCCAGCCATGGCGATGCACGACGCGGGCCAGCTCCTGCACGCCGCGCTGGTTGGCCGCGACCTGCGCCTTGATGTCCGCCACGTTCACGTCGGGGCTGCGCGCCGGGAAGGTCGCCCCGGCCAGCAAAGCGCGGAAGCCGGCCTCCTGGAACACGCCTTGCGCCACGAGCAGGAAGTCGTCGATCACCACCCCTTCCTCGACCAGCGTCCGGCTGTCGGGCGGCGTGCTGCCGGGCGTCGTGCCGCCGATATCGGCGTGGTGGCCGCGGGAGCCCACGAAGAAGCGGATCGCGGTTCCGGCCGTGTCGAACACGGGGGTGATCACCGTGATGTCCGGCAGGTGCGTGCCGCCGTTGAACGGGTTGTTGAGCGCCACGACATCGCCGGGCCGCAAGGTTGTGCCACGCAGCCGCAGCACGGTCCGCACGCTCTCACCCATGGCGCCCAGATGCACCGGGACATGGGGCGCGTTGGCGATCAGCCGGCCCTCGGCGTCGAAGATCGCGCAGGAAAAGTCGAGCCGTTCCTTGATGTTGACGCTCTGCGACGTGTTCTGCAGCACCGCCCCGGTCTGTTCGGCCACGGCCATGAAAAGGTTGTTGAACAGTTCCAGCAGCACGGGATCCGCATGATCCGTGCCGGGGGCCACGCGGTCCTGGCGGGGCGTGGTGCGGCGGAGCGTCATGTGGTCCTGCGCCGAGATTTCGGCGGTCCAGCCCGGTTCGATAACCGTCGTGGCATTGGCCTCCCGCACCAACGCCGGGCCCGGCAGGCGGTCCCCGGCCCGCAGCGCGGTGCGGTCGAATACCGGGGTGCGGTGCGCGGCGCCGTGGCTCCACATCGAGACGTGGTCGACGGGTTCGGGCGCCGCGGTGCTGGCGGGCAAGACCGGTTCGACCACGGGATCGCCGGGGGACGTGGCCTCGATCGCGACCAGCTCGGCCACCAGGGCGCGCTCGGGCGTCGCGAAGCCGAAGCGGGCGCGGTGGGCCGATGTGAAGGCTTGCGCCGCGTCGGCATCGAGCGGGACGGGCAGCGCCGCCTCCGTTCCGGCATAGCGCAGATGCACCCGGCGTTGCACGACGGGGTTCGCGGCGCCCTGGGACCGCAGCTCCGCCATCGCAGCCTCCGCCAGCCGATCCGCGACGCCATGCAGCTCGGTCAGGCGATCGGCGCCGAACGGCAGCTCCACCGCCTGTTCCCGCAGCACCGTCTGGTCCGCGAGGCCCATGCCATAGGCCGAGAGCACGCCGGCATAGGGGTGGATGAACACGGTCTCCATGCCCAGCTCGTCCGCGACCAGGCATGCATGCTGACCGCCGGCGCCGCCGAAGCAGGCGAGGGCGAAGGCCTGGGGGTCCCGGCCCTTCTGCACGCTGACCTGCTTGATCGCGTTGGCCATGTTGGCGACGGCGACGCGCAGGAAGCCTTCGGCGACCGCGCGGGGGTCCTGGCCCATCTGGGTGCCCAGGGTGGCGAATTTCTGCTGCACGACGGCGGAGTCCAATCGTTCGTCGCCGTTGGGGCCGAACAGCGCCGGAAAATGCGCCGGCTGGATCTTGCCCACGCAGACATTCGCGTCGGTGACCGTAAGCGGGCCGCCGCGGCGGTAGCAGGCGGGCCCGGGGGATGCGCCGGCGCTATCGGGCCCGACGCGCACGCGGCTGCCGTCATAGTGCAACAGGCTGCCGCCCCCTGCGGCCACGGTGTTGATGGCCATCATCGGCGCCCGCATGCGCACGCCAGCGACCTCCGTCTCGAAGGCGCGTTCGAAGGCGCCATCGTAGAGCGCGACGTCGGTGCTGGTGCCGCCCATGTCGAAGCCGATGATGCGATCGATCCCGGCCATCGCCGCCGTGCGCGCCGCACCCACGATGCCGCCGGCGGGGCCCGAGAGAATCGCGTCCTTGCCCTGGAACCGGTCCGCCTGCGCCAGGCCGCCGTTGGACTGCATGAAAAAGAGCCGGGTGCCCCGCAGCTCGGACGCGACCTGGTCCACGTAGCGGCGCAGGATCGGGCTCAGATAGGCGTCCACCACCGTGGTGTCCCCGCGCGGCACCAGGCGCAGCAGCGGGCTCACCTCATGGCTGAGCGACACCTGGGTGAACCCGGCCTCCCGCGCCAGCTCGCCCAGGCGGAGCTCCATGGCCGGGTGCTTCCAGGCATGGATGAGAGCGATGGCGCAGGCATTGATGCCGTCCCGCACCGCGTCCGCAAACGCCGCCCGGGCGGCCGGTTCGTCCAGCGCCTCGATCTCCGCGCCATCGATGCCGACACGGCCGGGCAGCTCGACGGCACGCTCATACAGGAGCGTGGGCAGACGCACATCGAGGTCGAACAGCCGCGGGCGAGCCTGGTTGCCGATGCGCAGGATGTCGTGGAAGCCGCAATTGACCACCAGCAGCGTGCGGTCCCCCTTGCGCTCCAGCAGCGCGTTGGTCGCGACCGTGGTGCCCATCTTGACCTGGTCCACCAGGCCCGGGGGGATCGGTGCACCGGCTGCGAGACCGAGAAGGTGCTTGATGCCGGCGATCGCGGCGTCCCGGTAGCGGCCCGGGTTCTCGCTCAGCAGCTTGTGAGTCGTGAGCGTGCCGTCGGGGCGGCGTGCCACGATGTCCGTGAAGGTGCCACCGCGATCGATCCAGAACTGCCAGGGGGGCTCCGTGTTCATGCCGCGGGGTGCCTCCTATCCGTCACCAGCATGCAGCCCGGCGCGTGGGCGATGAAGAATGGCAGCCGGGCCCGCTCGAGCGCTGCCTGACTGGTCACGCCACAGGCCCAGAAGACCGGCACCTCGTCCGGCATGATTTCGACGGCGTCGCCGTAGTCGGGCCGCGCAAGGTCCGCGATGCCGATCGCCTGGGGGTCCCCGATGTGCACGGGGCGGCCATGCTGGTCTGGAAAGCGGCCGGTGATGTCGGCGGCGCGGCCGGCGTCCACGGCCTTCACGGGCCGCATCGACACCACCATCGGGCCGCCAAAGGGGCCCTCCGGCACCGTCTCGATCGAGCTGCGATACATCGCGACGTTGCGCCCCTGCTGCACATGGCGGAGCGGGATGCCGGACGCGATCAGCGCGCGTTCGAAGGTGAACGAGCAGCCGATGACGAAGGTGACGAGGTCATCGCGCCAGAGTGCGGTGATGTCGGTCACCTCCTCCGCGACCGCTCCATTCCGGTAGACGCGATAGCGCGGCAGGTCGCTCCGGATGTCGATGCCCTCGCCAAGCGTGGGCAGGGCGGGGTCGCCGGGCTGCGACACGGCCAGCAACGGACAGGCCTGGGCATTGGCCCGGCAGTACCGTTCGAACGACGCGGCTTCGGCGCCGGGCACGATGGCGACGTTGCCCTGCATGAAACCGGGGGCGAGCCCGGAGGTGTGGCTGGCGTGCTGGCCGGTGCGGATCGCGTGTCTGACGCTGTGCATGCGCTATTCGTGCAGGCGGCGGCGCTTCGCGCAAATCTTCGTTGGCGATAGTGTCTGATCAGCAAAGCCGATCAAAGCAGCGGCGGCTTGCCAGGCTTCGCGGTGGTCCCCAGCATGGGACCGGCACGGAGGCATGCATGGGCGACATTGCGGAGCGGAAAGGCGCCGGACCGGCGATCGGTTTCGTGGGCATCGGCAACATGGGCTGGCCGATGGCCGTGCGCCTGGTCGCTGCGGGCTTTCCGATCCAGGTCGCAGATGGCCGGCCCACGCGTGCCGAGGATTTCCAGCGGGAGGTGGGCGGCCGCGCCGCGGAGGGGCTCGCCGAGTTGGCAGAAGCGAGCGACGTGGTGATCACCATGCTGCCCACCAGCGCCGCGGTCGGCGCCGTGCTGGACGAAATGCTGCCGCATCTGCGGCCCGGCACGATCGTGCTGGACATGACGTCCGGCGAGCCCGGCGCCACGCGGCTTCTGGCAGCGCGCGTGGCCGAGGCCGGGGGCACGATGCTGGACGCCCCGGTCTCGGGCGGGGTGGAGCGCGCCAAGACCGGGCAGCTCGCGATCATGATGGGCGGTGACGCGGCCGCGATCGCGCGGGTCCGCCCGGCGCTGGAGGCGATGGGATCGTCCCTGGTGCATACCGGCGCCGTCGGCACGGCGCATGCGATGAAGGCGCTGAACAACCTGGCGAGCGCCGGGTCATTCCTGATCGGGATCGAGGCGTTGCTGATCGGCAGCCGCTTCGGGTTGGACCCCGGGCTGATGGTGGACGTGCTGAACGCCTCCACCGGCATGAGCAACGCCTCGCAGCGCAAGTTCCGGCAATTCGTGATGTCCCGCCGGTTCGATAGCGGGTTCGGGCTGGATCTTATGGTGAAAGACCTCGGCATCGCGTTGGGCGTGGGCCGGGACACCGGGACGGCGGCGCCGTTCGCCGCGTTGTGCCGGGAGCTGGCGGTGGCGGCGCAGGCGATGCTGGGGCCGGGTGCCGACCATACCGAATTTGCCAAATTGTCGGAGCGGCTGGCGGGGAGCGAGCTGGTTGCACCCAGGCGATCGGATGCGGGGCCTTGAGGATGTGGGGATCGCTTGCCCCGTAGAGCGCCCTTCGACAGGCTCAGGGCGAACGGGATTGGGATTGGGAGGCGCCGGTTCGCGATCGCGGATGCAGCGGGACGTAGCTGGCCTGGTCCGGCCCCAGCGTGAACAGCTCGTCCGTCACCGCCGCGGCGTCGTATCCCTCGCGCACCAGCGCCGCCTTGACCGGCTTGAACGTCCCCGTCGTGCTGAGCGTCGTCAACCGGATGAATAGCGGCCGCGCATAGGGCGGCAGCGCGGCGGCGTGGCGGGCGAGCAGCGCCGGGTCGAACCCTGGTCCGGCCTCGATCGCGGCCATCCCGGCCCGGCCCTCCTGCCCCGGCATCGCCACGCCATACACCGTGATGGCCGTAACGCCCGGGCAGCGTCCCAGCACGTCCGCGACTTCCGCCGTGGAGACGTTCTCGCCCTTCCAGCGGAACGTGTCGCCCAGGCGGTCCACGAAATAGAAGAACCCGGCGGCGTCGCGGCGCATGAGGTCCCCGGTGCGGAACCAGGCATCCCCGGAGGCGAAGACGTCGCGCAGTATCTTGGACGTGCTGGCGGCGGCGTCGGTATAGAGGCCTTGGTGCGGCACGGGGCCGATGGCCTCGCCGGGTTCGTCGATCGCAGCGCGGACGCAGCGCCCGGCGGCGTCCCGCAGGGCCAGGCCGTCTTCGTCCACGCGGATCAGCGCGACCGGGAAGCGGTGGGCGAGGAAGGGCGGGATGCGGCCGATAGCGCCGGGCACGCCCTCGACATTGTAGAGCGATACGCTGCCTTCGGTGGCGGCGTAGTATTCCAGCACCTGCTTCACGTGGAACCGCTCGGCGAAGCGGCGCCAGACCTCCGCCTGCAACCCGTTGCCGCAGGCCAGACGCAGGCTGTGGGCGCGCGGGTGGGGCGGCGAGGCAACCAGGTAGCGGCACAGCTCGCCGATATATTGGAACACGGTGCAGCGATGCTCGATGACCTCATCCCAGAAACAGCTGGCGGAGAAGCCCGGCCGCACGAAGACGGACGCGCCGGCCAGCAGCGGGGCGCCGACCGCCACCACGCCGCCGATGCTGTGGTACATCGGCAGGCAATTGTAGATCCGGTCCTGCGGCGTGAGTGCCATCATCGCGGCGAACCAGGCGCTCCATTCCATGATGCGGCCGTGGGTGATGCGGACCGCCTTGGGATAGCCTGTGGTGCCGGAGGTGTAGATCAGCAGCGCGGTTTCGTGCGGCGCCGGGTCTGCGGTGGCGAGGGGCGTGTCGTCGGCGCCGGGGTCGAGCGGCCATGTTGGGACTCCGCCGATGGCGCGGTCCGCGATCACCCAGCGGCAGCCGCCGGTCGCGACGGCGTGGGCCAGCGCCTCGCCGTGCAGGGCGGTGTTCAGCAGGGCCACCACGCCACCAACCCGGCTGACGCCGAGCCAGGCGGCGGCGTAGTCTGGGCTGTTCGCGGCCAGCAGGCCCACGACGTCCCCGGGTCGCAGGCCCTCGAGGAGGGCCCGATTGGCGTGGCGGCGGATGCGGGTGGCGAGGTCGGCATAGGTGAGGGTGCCGGACGCGGACAGCAGGGCCGGGGCGTCTGACGGCGCCGCCAGCAGCCGCCCGGCCAGCGACCGGCGATCGCGTTCCAGGCCGGCCAGCGCCGTGAGCGCGCGGGCCCAGGTGGCATTCACGCCGCTCATTCCGGTCTGCACTTCCCTGTTGCCGGGGGCATGGTATCCAGCGGCGATGCGGAGGGAAACATGATCACCAGGCGTTCGATGATGGCGGCCGGGGCCGGCGTGCTGGCGGCACCCGCGATCCATGCGGCGGAGGCCAGCCGCGTGCTGCGCATGATCCCGCATGCGGACCTCACGGCGCTCGATCCGGTCTGGACGTCCGCCTACATCACCCGCAACCACGGCTACATGGTGTTCGACACCCTCTATGGGCAGGACAGCGCCTTCCGCGCGCAGCCGCAGATGGTCGAGGGGCATGTCGTCGAAGCCGGTGGGCTGGAGTGGCGGCTGCGGCTGCGGGACGGGCTGCGCTTCCATGACGGCACCCCGGTGCTGGCGCGGGACTGCGTGGCGAGCATCCGGCGCTGGGGACGGCGGGATGCGTTCGGGCAGACGCTGCTGGCGGTGACGGCCGAGCTGTCGGCGCCCGATGACCGCACGATCCGCTTCCAGCTGCGCCGCCCCTGCCCCTGGCTGCCGGATGCGCTGGGCAAGATCGGCATCAACATGCTGCCGATCATGCCGGAGCGCCTGGCGCTGACGGACCCGTTCAAGCAGGTGACGGAGATGGTCGGCAGCGGGCCGTTCCGCTTCCTGGCAGACGAACGCGTGTCGGGCGCGCACGTGGCGTATGCGCGGTTCGAGGGCTATGTCCCGCGGGAGGGCACGCCCGATTGGACCACTGGGCCGAAGCGCGCGCAGTTCGACCGGATCGACTGGAACGTGGTGCCGGACGGCGCGACGGCGGCGGCGGCCCTGATGCGGGGCGAGGTGGATTGGTGGGAGCAGCCGCTATTCGACCTGCTGCCGCAGCTGGCGCGCAACCCGAAGGTGCGGATCTCGACGATCGACGTCACGGGCAATGTGGGGCTGATGCGGTTCAACGCGCTGCATCCCCCGTTCGACAACCCGGCGCTGCGCCGCGCGATCTGGCCGGCGCTGGACCAGGCCGACTTCATGCGGGCGGTGGCCGGCGAGGACGAGCGGTATTGGCGGAGCGGCGTGGGCTATTTCGCGCCGGAAACACCGATGGCGAGCCCGGTGGAGCTGGACCGGCTGACCGCCACCCGCTCGGTCGAGGCCGCGCGGGCGGCGGTGAAGGCGGCGGGGTATGCCGGGCAGAAGGTGGTGGTGATGAGCCCGGGCGACTATCCGCGCATCGCAGCGCTGTCCTTGGTGGGTGCCGACCTGTTGCAGCGCTGCGGCTTCGCGGTGGAGCTGCAGGAAATGGATTGGGGCAGCGTGATCCAGCGCCGGGCGAGCAAGGCGGCGCCGGGTCAGGGCGGGTGGAACGTGTTCTTCACCACCTTCAACGGCGTCGACATGGCCAACCCGGCCGGCAACCCGGCCATGCGCGGCAACGGTCAGGAGGCCTGGTTCGGCTGGCCGTCCGCCCCCCGGTTGGAGACCTTGCGGGACGAGTGGCTGCAGGCGGCGGACGTGCCGGCGCAGCAGAAGATCGCCGCCGACATCCAGGCGCAGGCTTTTCAAGATGTGCCGTTCGTGCCTTTGGGCCAGTTCTTCCAGCCGACGGCGATGGCGTCCTCATTGGTGGACGGGATGCAGGGCATGACGCTGTTCTGGAACCTGCGGCGGGCCTGACCGTCATCGCGAGCGCAGCGAAGCGATCCAGGGGCGACACGCGTGCCCGTTGCCCCTGGATCGCTTCGCCGAGCGGCTCGCGATGACGGGTCGCGATGATGGGAGCGATGACGCCGTTGTTGCTCGCAGTCGCAGCATAATTCCGCTATGGACCCGGCATGCTGCAAATCGACGAACTCGTCTTCACCGCCTGGGGCCGGCGCTTCTTCGACCGCGCCACCGTCACCCTGCCCCAGAACGCCAAGGTCGGGCTGGTGGGGCGGAACGGCGTGGGCAAGTCCACGCTGTTCAAGCTCATCCTGGGTGAGCTGCAGCCCGATGGCGGCAGCATCGGCATTCCCGCGCGGGCCCGCATCGCGACCGTGGCGCAGGAGCATCCCGCCACCCCGGTCAGCCTGCTCGACACGATCCTCGAGGCCGACGCCGCCCGCGCCGCGCTGATGACGGAGCTGGACACGGCCGAGCCCGAGCGGATCGGCGACATCTACATGGCGCTGGAGGAGATGGGCGCCGACCGCGCGCCGGCCCGCGCCGGGGAGATCCTGGCGGGCCTAGGCTTCAGCACCGCGGACCTTGGCCGGGCCATGAGCGAGTTCTCCGGCGGCTGGCGCATGCGGGTGGCGTTGGCGGCGGCGCTGTTCGCGGAGCCGGACCTGCTGCTGCTGGACGAGCCGACCAACTACCTCGACCTCGAGGGTGCCATGTGGCTGGAAGCCCGGCTCCGCAAATACCCGGCCAACGCGCTGATCATCAGCCATGACCGGGAGCTGCTGAACAACTCGGTCGACCACATCCTGCATATCCGTGAAGGCAAGCTGGACCTCTACACCGGCGGGTATGACGATTTCGAGCGGCGGCGCGGCGAAAAGGCCCGGCTGGCCTCGGCGTCCCGCGTGAAGCAGGAGGCGGAGCGGGCGCACCTGCAATCCTTCGTGGACCGCTTCCGGGCCAAGGCGAGCAAGGCGGCGCAGGCGCAGTCCCGCATGAAGCGGCTGGCGAAGCTGGAGCCGATCGAGGCGGTGATCGAGGAGCGGGTGGCGCCGTTCTCGCTCCCCTCCCCGGCGCGACCGCTGGCGCCGCCGCTGATGCGGCTGGAGGCCGCGTCCGTCGGCTATGGGCCGGAGCCCGTGTTGCGGGGGCTCAACTTGCGGCTCGACGTGGATGACCGCATCGGCCTGCTGGGCGTGAACGGCGCCGGCAAGAGCACGTTCGCCAAGATGGCGGCGGGCGCGCTGGGGTTGCAGGCGGGCCGCATGCAGCGGGAGGGCCGAATCAAGGTCGGCTGGTTCCATCAGCACCAGATCGAGGCGATGGACCCGGCCGATACCCCCCTCACCATCATCCGCCGCGCCCGGCCGGACGATACCGAGACGCAGCAGCGTTCCCGCCTGGCCGGATGGGGCATCGGGTTCGACAAGCAATCCACCACGGTCGAGAACCTATCGGGTGGGGAGCGGGCGCGGCTGCTGCTGAACCTGGTGGCGTCGGCCGCGCCGCATCTGCTGATCCTGGACGAACCGACGAACCATCTGGACATCGATAGCCGCCGGGCGCTGCTGGATGCGCTGAACGACTATGAGGGCGCGGTGATCCTGATCACGCATGACCGTTCGTTGATGGAGTTGGTGGCGGACCGGTTGTGGCTCGCGGCAGACGGCACCGTGGCGCCGTTCGAGGGCGACATGGACGATTATGCGCGGTTCGTGCTGGATCGGGCGAAGGGTGGGTCTCAACCGGGTCAGCTGCGTGGGAAACAGAAGCGGAAAAAAGCGGCATGACGTCGGAAGAGTTGCGGGCGTGGGCGCTGGCGAACGGCTGGACGATGCAGGCCGGCGTGCTGAGCCTGACCAAGCCGTCCAATCCCAAGGAGGCCGTGGTGCGCATGGTGCTGAAGACGACCGTCGTGCACATCGAGGCGAAGAAGCCGGCCGGGAAATGGGAGAAGCTGAGCGGCGCCAGTTACGCCGCCGTGGTGCCGGACGAGGAAACCGGGGTGCCCCTAGGGTTGGGGCTGGAGACGCTGCCGGGGTTCCGGATGCTGATGCAGGAGAACAAGGACAGGCAGGTTTTTGCGGGGTTTCGGTAAGGTCTGTGGTTTGGCGGAAGACGCTTCGCTCTTCCGCCCTACGGGCCGTGTAGGTCAAAAAAGCGCAGCGCCTTCCGCCAATGATCCCGGCCCCATATCCCATCCATGCTGACCCGCTTCTTCGCCTATTACCGCCCGCACCGCGCCCTGTTCCTGCTGGATTTCGGCTGCGCCGTGCTCTCCGGCCTGCTGGAGCTCGGGTTTCCCATGGCCGTGCGCAGTTTCGTGGACGATCTGCTGCCCGGGCGGGACCTCGGGCTCATTGCCGTCGCGTCCGTCGTGCTGCTTGCGGTCTATCTGCTCAACGCCGGGCTGATCGCAGTGGTGACCTATTGGGGCCACATGCTCGGCATCAACATCGAGACGGAGATGCGGCGGCGGGCGTTCGATCATCTGCAGAAACTGTCGTTCCGGTATTTCGACAACGAGAAGACCGGGCATTTGGTCGCGCGGCTGACCAAGGATCTCGAAGAGGTCGGGGAGATCGCGCATCATGGGCCGGAGGACCTGTTCATCGCGGTCATGACGTTCATCGGCGCGTTCATGCTGATGTTTGCCGTGAACCCCACACTGGCCTTGCTGACCGCGCTGATCGTCCCGGCGCTCATGGTGATCACCACGCGGTATGGCACGCGCATGACGCGGACATGGCGGGCGTTGTTCGGCCGGGTGGCGGCGTTCAATGCGCGGATCGAGGAGAATGTGGGCGGCATCCGCGTCGTGCAGGCGTTCGGGCGGGAGGATCATGAGCGGGCGCTGTTCGCCACCGACAATGCCCGGTATCGCACCACCAAGCTCGAGGCCTATCGGCTCATGGCGGCCAGCACGGCGCTGAGCTATTTCGGCATGCGGATGACTCAGATGCTGGTGATGGTGGCTGGCACCTGGTTCGTGTTGCAGGGATCTTTGACGCCGGGCGGGTTCGTGGGATTCTTGCTGCTGGTCGGTGTGTTCTTCCGGCCGGTCGAGAAGATCACGGGGGTGATCGAGACCTATCCCAAGGGCATCGCGGGTTTCCGGCGGTATACCGAGTTCCTCGGCACCGAGCCCGATATCGTGGATGCGCCGGCCGCCCTCCCGGCCCCGCAGTTGCGCGGGGATATCCGGTTCGAGGGTGTGGGGTTCGGCTATGCGCCGGGCCGTCCGGTGCTGGAGGGCATCGATCTCACGATCGGGGCCGGAGAGACCGTGGCGTTCGTCGGGCCGTCCGGTGCCGGTAAAACCACGCTGTGTTCGCTGCTGCCGCGCTTCTATGATGTCACATCTGGCCGCATCACGATCGATGGGCTCGATATCCGGTCCATGACCCTGGGCAGCCTGCGGCGGCAGATCGGCATCGTGCAGCAGGATGTGTTTCTGTTCGGCGGCACGATCCGCGACAACATCGCCTATGGCCGGCTGGACGCGACCGATGCCGAAATCCACCAGGCGGCCCGGCGGGCCCGGCTGGCAGAGACCATCGCCCGCATGCCCGACGGCTTCGACACCGTGATCGGGGAGCGCGGCGTCAAGCTGTCAGGCGGGCAGAAGCAGCGGCTGGCGATCGCGCGCATGTTCCTGAAGAACCCGGCAATCCTCATCCTGGACGAAGCGACCTCCGCCCTCGATACCGAGACGGAGAGGGCGATCCAGGCCTCGCTGGCGGAGCTGGCGGTGGGGCGGACGACGCTCGTGATCGCCCACCGGCTAGCGACGATCCAGGGTGCCGACCGGATCGTGGTCGTGGACTCCAGCGGCGTGGCCGAACAGGGCCGGCATCGGGAGTTGATGGCGCAAGGCGGGCTTTACCGGCGGCTGCACGCGGCGCAGTTCGAAGTTTAACGGAACTTTACGCTTCTTACGTTGGAATCGGGTTCGGAACGTGTATAGCTACCAAAATCTGATCCATCGAGGTCCATTGTGCGCAAAATGCGGACTGCACTACTCACAACGGCCATCGCCGTCCTGATCGCTGCGGCGCCGGCCGTGGCTACGCCCTACTCTGGCATAACCATCAACAACGTGGTCGTGGCGGGCCAGACCTATTCCGTCAGCTTCTTCGACGGCGCATACGCCGACGCCCCGGCAACCCGGCGAACGTTCACGACGATCGGCGATGCCAATCTGGCCATCCAGGCGCTCGAGGCGAATGCGACGTATGTCTCGTTGACCGGGGCGGGGTTTGCCGGGACGATCATCGCCTATGGCGACATCACGACCGGGACCGACGTGAACACGTCCCTGCCGGCGCAGGTGGTCGCTGCGGAAGTCGAGCGCCGCTGGCTGCCGCAGCCGTTCATCACCCAGGCCGCCGTCCTGGTGAATGAGGATTACGCGGCGAAGTATGGCTTCACCTTCGGCCTGTTCTCCCCGACGGTCAGCTTCAACGACACTGTTCCGGTGCCGGAGCCTGTCAGCCTCTCGTTGCTGGGCCTGGGATTGGCGGGCCTCGCGATGGCGCGGCGCCGGGCCGTCTGATCAGGAGGCCAATTTGACGCAGTCCGTTACGGCCTGCGTCAGGTTGGTCGCGTAGTAGTCCGCGCCGATCACCTCGCGCACGCGGCTGTCCGTCAGCGCGGAATCGTCGGACGGCCAGGTCCCGACCAGGATCTTAGCGCCGGGGAGCCGCCGCCGTAGCCGCTGCATCAGGTAGCGCAGGTGCGCCGGGCTGCCGGCGATGTCCAGGTAGGAGATGCAGACCATCTCGATGCCTGAGAGGTCCAGCGTCGCGATGGCCTCCCGGGAGGCTGCGGCGTGCGGAGCCGTGCGGGCCGCCAGGCCGTGCTTTCCCAGCAATTGCGCCAACATGGCGGCCGCCGCTTCATCGAGCGGGCCACGGCCGGCGAGGCATAGGATGCGTGCCGGTGCGTCGTTGCCGGGTGTCCCGGGCCCGCTGGGTGGCGGGGATGCGGTGCGGGCCGCTTCGTCCATCGTGGCGTCTGCGGGCTTGGGCGGGTTTTCCGGCTTGGTGTCGGTGTGATCGTTCAACTCAGCGACCAGGCCCGTGATCGTAGACCGGATGCGGTCGAGCTGCTTCGGCTGCAGAACGCCCCGTTCGGCGTCGGCGGCTGCGAGCTGCAGGCCTTTCAGCGCCACCTCGTCGTAATAGGTCGAGAGGCTGACTTCTTTCAGCATGCGTTCCGCATGATCCTGGGCCTCATCCGCGTCACCGGCGAGGATGCGTTGATAGAAACTCTCGACCGGTGTCAGCGCCGGGCGATCCCCGAGCAGGACGTCCAGGAACTTGAGTTGCTCCACGTGCCGTCCGAGCACGACCAGGCACAGCGTCAACGGCATGGACAGGATCAGCCCGATCGGACCCCAGAGCCAGCTCCAGAAGATGGCCGCGACCACGACGGCGAAGGGGGACATGCCGGTGCTGTGGCCGTATAGCATGGGCTCGACCGCCTGGCTGACCAGCAATTCGACGACGGCATAGAGCGCGGCCGTCCAGATCACCATGCTCCAGCCCGGATCGACGGCGGCAGCAAGGGCGATCGGCAGCCCGGCCGCGATGAACGACCCGATATACGGGACGAACCGCATCAGCGCGGACAGCAACCCCCACAGGACCGGGTTCGGCACGCCGATGAAGAACAGCCCGGCGCCCACGACCACCCCGAACGTCGCGTTGACGGCGAGTTGGGTGAGCAAATATCGGCTGAGCCGCCGGGCGGCATCGTCCATGGCACCTGTGGTGCGGTGCAGGTCGTCGGAGCCGAACAGGCGAATCAACCGGTCCCGCAAATCTTCTTTTTGTAGAAGAATGAAGATCGCGACGATGAAGACGATCGCCGCGGTCTCTATTGGGGAAAGCACGGTGGACAGGTAGTTCTTGACAACGGCCAGCGGTGAATCCGTGGGGGCGGCTTGTACCGGCTGGGGCGACGCACCTTGCCGCTCAGGCTCGGCCCGGCCCGGCGCGGCCGGCAGCTCGGGGGGCGGGCGGCCGATGCGGGACGCCAGATCGGAGATGCGCCCGACCGTGTAGCTCCGAACGGCTTCGACCTTCTTCTGCACGGTCTCGGCATATTGCGGCAGCCCGGTCGCGAGCTGCGCGATCTGCGAGCCGATGACCGCGCCGATCCCCGAGACGATCCCCACAGCGAGTGCGGCCGCGAGCAGGACGGCCACTACCTTCGGCACGCGGATGCGGCGCAGAACGTCCACGACGGGCGACAGCACGAAGGACAGCAGCACGGCCAACGTGATGGGAATCAGCACCTCGCGGCCAAAGAACAGGGCAGCGATGATGACGACGAAGAGCTGGAGGGGAAACACGTCACCCCGCCTCGGAGCTTCGGACTCGACGCCGACGGGGCCGGGTAAGCCGGTGGAGGTGGCGGTCGGCTCTGTCATCCTACTCTCCGGGACCAACAGGCATAAACCTGTCTGGTCATCCGATAACGTTGCTGGCGGGGTAAGTTCCGCCCCGGCCGGTGCAATCCGGTCCGCCAACGTCGCCGGACCTGTGCCACGAGCTCGGTGCGGGGTAGCATAAGCCCCAGAGGATGAGCCCTGCAGACCGGCCGTCGCTGGTTCCGCGGCGTCCCGCGTCATGTGATTTGGGAAAGGACGTGGCATGGTCATGGCGCGCCGCTCTGTGATCGCGGCACTCGGGATGGTGTCGCTGGCGCGCGTGGCGCACGGCGCAGTCGCGCACCGGCTGACGATCCTGCATGTCAACGACTTCCATTCCCGGCACGAACCCGTGGATGGCCGGGCGCTGACCTGCACCGCGGGCGAGGCCTGTTTCGGCGGCAGTGCGCGGCTGGCGACCGCGATCCGGATGGAGCGCGCGGCGGCGGAGGCGGAGGGCCGGGCCGTGCTGCTGCTGGATGGCGGGGACCAGTTCCAGGGCAGCCTGTTCTTCACCGCGCACCAGGGCATGGCGGAGCTGGCGGTGCAGCACGCGATCGGCGTGGATGCGATGACGATCGGCAACCACGAGTTCGACGCCGGGCCGGAGGTGCTGGGGCGCTATGTGGCAGCGGCGCTCTTCCCTGTGCTGGCGGCGAACGTGGACGCGGGAGCCGAACCGGCGCTGGCGGGCCGGCTGCGGCCGTTCGCGGTGCTGGAGCGGGCGGGGCTGCGCATCGGCATCGTGGGCGTGACCACGATGGAGGCGCTGACCGGTTCCTCGCCCGGGCCGCGCGTGGCGATTGCCGACCCGGCCGCCGCCTTGACGCGGGCAGAAGATGCCGCCCGGAACGAGGGCGCGCGCCTGATCATCGCGCTGACGCACGTGGGCGTGCTGGCCGATGCGGCGCTTGCGGGGCCGGCGGTGATCGTGGGCGGCCACTCCCACACCCTGCTGTCCAGCACCGAGCCCGGCGCGCTCGGCCCGCATCCGGTGCGGACGCCATCGGGCGCGTTGCTGGTGCAGGCCGGGGCGTATGGCCGGTATCTGGGCCGGCTCGACCTCGATGTGGCGGCGGACGGGACCGTGCTGGCGCATGGTGGGGCGTGCCGGCATATCGGATTGGAGCTGGCGCCGGACCCGGAAATCGCCGCGATCGTGGCGGCCTTCGCGGCGCCGCTGCAGGCGGTGCGGGCGCGGCAGGTGGGCGTGCTGGCGGAGGCGCTGGACATCTCGGGCTGCCGGGTCGGGCCGTGCCTGTTCGGCGCGCTGGTGGCCGGCGCCATGTTGGGCGCGGGGCGGGCGGAGATCGCGATCATGAATGCGGGCGGGCTGCGGACCGGGCTGCGCGCGGGGCCCGTGACGCTGGGGGACGTGCTGGACGCACAGCCCTTCGGCAACACGCTCGCCACCTTCGGCCTGCGGGGCTCGGATGTGGTGGCGGCGCTTGAGCAGGGGTTGCGGCAGGTGGGACGCGGCGCGTTTCCGCAGGTGGCCGGGGCGCGGTATCGCTGGGACGGTCCAGCGTTGGTCGTCGAGGTAAAGGACGGTGGGGCTTGGCAGCCCATCGAGCCGGGCCGGATGTATCGCGTGGCGACCAACAACTTCGTCCGCGGTGGCGGCGACGGCTACACGGTGCTGCGGGACCGCGCGATCGATCCCTACGATGCCGGGCCGGGGATCGCGGAGCTGACGGCGGAGGTTATTTCGCTCCTGTCGGGACGATGATGGGTTCCACCCATCCTACGGTATGGCTTCGTAGGATGCGTGCAACCCATCCCGGGCGCGCCGGACCCGGAGGTCCACGACCCGGCGGTGATACAGCAGGATCGCCAGCCCCGTGACCAGCGGGATCGCCCACATCACGGGATGCAGCGCGAGCGCCGGGAACACCCGCACGGAGCCGAACGCCAGAAACGCGGTGTAAACAGAAATGCCGGCGCCGACGATGGCCTTGATGTGCTCCTTCAGCCAGTCCATCGGGCCGTGGCGGCGCGCATAGAGGAAGGCCAGGTTGGTCCCGCCCGTCGCCACACCGACGATCGCGATCGCCATCATGAGCGGCTGGTCGATCCGCCACCCCTGCCACGCGCAGTTCAGCGCCGCCGCGATCACCGCGTATTGCAGGCCGAGGTTGAACCAGGTGCGGTTGGCCGCGATGTCCCCCCGGTTCAGCACACATTGCCAGCCGTACCAGGTGAGATTGAGCGTCAGCACGCCGACATGCAGCATCATCCAGCCGAAGATGCCGCGGATGAACGCCGCGTCGAACTGATCGGACAGATGCGGGTGGGTGCCGATCGGGTCGATGAGCGTGAACAGGCTCATGGCGACCGCCAGGCTGCCGGCGATCAGCAGGGACCAGGTGAACACCCGGCCCCAGCGCTTATGCGCGGCGCCGCCCTTGCGGCCGATCACCGGCACCCAGAATGCGAGGGCGCCGGTGGCCCCGGCCAGAATGTGAGCGGCAATCAATGCCTGAAATGCCAGCAATTCCATGATGTGACAGTGGCACTTGACACTTCCGGGTGTAAAGTTGCTCGCTCGCGCCATGGATATGCACCCGGGCCGTTACGTCCCGCCCCGGCCCAGCTCGCTGTCCGCCGTCACCGCGCTGCTGCGGGCGGCGCTGCGTGGCGATGGCGATCTGCTCAGCCTGCTGCCTGCCGCGGCCTACCGCGTGCCGATCGGGCCGCTCGGCTATTCCCGGCGGCAGATCCTGATCGTCAACCAGCCGGAGCTGGTGCGGCAGGTGCTGACGGACGCTCAGGGCATCTTCCCGAAAAGCGACCTCATGGTGAACGCGCTCGCGCCGCTGATCGGGGACAGCATCTTCGTCAGCAGCGGCGCCACCTGGCAACGCCAGCGCCACGTGATCGACCCGGCGCTTTCCATGATGCGGGTCGGCCGCGCCTATCCCGACATGCAGGCGGGCGCCGAGGCCTGCGAACACGCCCTGGCGGCCCATGCGCGGGATGGCGCGGCGTTCTCGCTCGACCTCGCGATGAGCCATCTGACGGCCGACATCATCTGCCGGACCGTGTTCTCCACGGGGCTCGAGACCCATGCGGCGCACGAGGTGTTCGAGGCGTTCACCGTGTTCGAGCGCAGCGTGGCCCAAGTCGAAATCCGGCGCCTGATCATGGACCGCGCCTGGACCCAGGTGCCGCAGCGGGCCGACGTCCTGGAGTCCTGCGCCACGATCCGCCGCCATATGGGGGACCTGCTGGACACGCATCTGGGCACCACCCCGTTCGACGACATCGCCGCCGCCGTGATCGCCGCGCGCGATGGCGACGGCGCCCCGGCGTTCGGGCGGGAGGAGCTGATCGACCAGCTCGGCGTGCTGTTCCTGGCCGGCCACGAAACCAGCGCCAGCGCGCTGACCTGGGTGTTCTTCATCCTGGCGATGCGGCCGGATTGGGTGGCGCGGATCAGGACGGAGGTGGCGGCGGTGGCGGGCGCCGGGCCGATCGGGTTCGAGCACACGAAGCAGATGCCGACCATCCGCAACATCTTTCGCGAGACGTTGCGGCTGTATCCCCCCATCACCTTCCTGCCCCGAGTGGCGAACGAGGCCACGATGCTCGGCACCACGCGCGTGCGGCGGGGCGCGCTGGTGATGGTGGCGCCCTGGGTGCTGCATCGGCATGAAGTCTATTGGAAGGACCCGGCGGCGTTCGATCCAGACCGCTTCCTGCCGGACCGCGACCACGAACTCACGCCCGGCGCCTACATCCCGTTCGGCCAGGGGCCCCGCGTGTGCGCCGGCGCCGCGTTCGCCACCACGGAGGCGATGCTGCTGATCGCGCGCCTGTTCCGCGCCTTCGACTTCCACGTGGACCACCCCGGCCGCGTCCGCCCCGCCGCACGGCTCACCACGCGGCCCGTGCAGCAAATCATGTGCCGGGTGACGCCGGCGTGACGACGGTGTTGCTGACCTTGGGCCGGCTGCCGAAGGCGCTGGATCTGGCGCGTGGGTTTTCGATGGCGGGCTGCCGGGTGATCGTGGCGGAGCCGTTCGTGCGCCATCTGGCCGGCGCGTCCCGGCATGTGGCGCAAAGCGTCGTCGTGCCGTCGCCAAGCGCGGGCAAGGCGGCCTATCTCGACGCGCTCACGGCCGTGATCGAGCGGGAGGGCGTGGACCTCGTGGTCCCGGTATCGGAGGAGACGATGCACGTGGCCGCGCTGCGGGGCCGGACCGCGGCGCGCGTGTTCACGATGGACCAGCCGGCGGTGCTGGCGCTGCATGACAAGGCCGGGTTCGTCCGGGCGGGCGAGGCCTGCGGCGTGGCGGTGCCGGAGACGCATGCGTTGGGCTCGGACGGCGCCGTGGCGCTGGCGGCGGCGCGGGATGTGGCGGTGAAACCCATTTTCTCGTGCTCTGGCCGCGGCGTGCGCATCGTGCGGCGGGGCCAGCCCCTGCCGCCACCGGAGCCGGCCGTGGTGCAGGCGTTCTTGCCCGGCGAGGTCCACAGCTCCTGCACCCTGGCGCTGGATGGCCGGGCGGAGGGCACCGTGATCTACCGCGGCACCGTGCTGTCCGGCAGCGTGGCGGTCGCGTTCCAGCGCATCGAGCACCCCGGCATCACGGCGTGGATCGAGCGCTTCGTGGCCTCCGTCGGCTGGACCGGGTTTGTCTCTTTCGACTTCATCGTGGGCGAGGACGGGTCGGTGCACGGCATCGAGTGTAATCCGCGCGCAACCAGCGGCCTGCATTTCTGGCGGCCCGACAGCATCGCTCAAGCCATCCTGAGCCACGGCCCGGTCCGATTGCGGCCGGAGACGGAATTGCAGCAGTTTTATTCGTGCCTGACCGAGGCCCAGCTGGCGCTGTTCCGGCGCGACGGCCCCGCCCTGCTGCGCCGCCTGTTCGGCACCCGGGATGTGACGTGGGACCGTGGGGACCCGATGCCGTTCGTGACCATGCCCTGGACGTCGTGGCGGATCATCGCGGACTCGATCCGGCAGCGAAGGACGTTCGGAGAGGTCGCGACGCTCGACGTGGGCTGGTATGACGATCCGCCGCTTGCCAGGAGCCCGCCATGCCAGACGCCGTAACAGACCGCCGGGCGCATGCCGTCGTGATCGGCTCGGGCTTCGGCGGGCTGGCGGCGGCGATCCGGTTGGGGGCGCGGGGGTATCGCGTGACGATCGTCGAGAAACTCGATGCGCCCGGCGGGCGGGCGTACGTGTATCGGCAGGACGGGTTCACGTTCGACGCCGGGCCCACGATCATCACCGCGCCCTATTTGCTGGAGGAGCTGTGGGCGCTGTGCGGGGAGCGCATGGCGGACCATGTGGAACTCCGCCGAATCGACCCGTTCTACCGGATCCGCTTCGACGACGGCGACGTGTTCAACGCGACCGCCGACCATGACGGCATGCGGGCCGAGGTCGCGCGCATCGCTCCCGGGGACCTCCCCGGTTTCGAGCGGTTCATCGCCGAGAGCGAGCGCATCTACCAGGTCGCGTTTCACGAGCTGGCGGACCAGCCATTCCATCGGTTGCGGACGCTGCTGCGCTCGGCACCGGACATGCTGCGGCTGGGCGGACACCGGACCGTGTATCGCAAAGTGTCGCAGTATTTCCGGAATGAAAAGCTGCGGATCGCGTTCAGCTTCCACCCGCTGCTGATCGGCGGAAACCCGTTCACCACCACCGCTTATTACTGCCTGGTGGGGCACCTCGAGCGGCTGCATGGCGTGCACTACGCGATGGGCGGCACAGGGGCCATTGTCCAGGGGCTGGTGCGGTTGATCGAGGGGCAGGGCGGGGTGTTGCGCTATGACTCCGAGGTCGAGCAGATCACCGTGGCGGGGGGCCGGGCCACGGGCGTACGGCTCGTGGGCGGGGAGCGCGTGGCGGCGGATATCGTGGTGTCCAACGCCGATGTCGGCTGGACCTACACCCGGCTGCTGTCGGAGCAGAAGCGCCATCGCTGGACCGACCGCAAGCTGGCCCGGGCGCGCTATTCCATGAGCCTGGTGGTCTGGTATTTCGGCACCAACCGCACGTTCCCGGACGTGTATCACCACACGATGGTGCTGGGTCCCCGCTACGAAGGGCTGCTGCGGGACATCTTTACCCGGAAAGTGTTGGCGCAGGATTTCAGCCTGTATCTGCATCGCCCCACGGCGAACGATCCCTCGTTGGCGCCACCGGGCTGCGACGCGTTCTATGTGTTGGCACCGGTGCCCAATCTGCGCAGCGGCACGGATTGGCGGGCGGAGGCGGAGCCGTATCGGCGCCGCATCCAGGAGCGGTTGGAGGCCACCGTGATGCCCGGCTTGGGCGAAAGCCTCGTCACCTCGCACCTGCTGACGCCGCAGGATTTCCGGGACCGGCTGCTGTCGATGAACGGCGCCGCGTTCTCGTTGGAGCCGCAACTGTTCCAGAGCGCGTGGTTCCGCCCGCACAATATCAGCGAGGAGGTGGAGGGCTTGTTCTTGGTGGGGGCCGGGACGCATCCGGGGGCGGGAGTGCCGGGGGTGGTGTCGTCGGCGCGGATCCTGGATCAGGTCGTGCCGGCGGCGGAGACGATGCGGTCCCGCCTTCGTGTCGAGTAGGCGCGGCCCGGTCGGACGAGCCATGATGGGTTTCACCCATCCTACATTCAGCGCCGTAGGATGGGTGGAACCCATCAAGGAAACGACTGGAAAAGCGGTTACGCGCTAAGCCGCACTCTCCTCCGCCACCCGCAGCAGCCGTAGAAAGTTCCCCCCCCACAGCGCCACCAGCTCCGCATGCCCATACCCCCGCCGCATCAGCTCCGCCGTCAGCTTCGGGTTCTCGGCCACGTTGCGCCAGCCCTCCATGCCGCCACCGCCGTCGAAATCGGAGCCGATGCCGCAATGGGCCAAGCCGATGCGCGTCACGACGTAGTCCACGTGATCGCAGAAATCCTGAACCGTCACGGTGTCCGCCTTGCCCTGCGGCCGCACGAAGGCGGGGACGGCGGTGATGTTCACCATGCCGCCGCAATCGCGCAGCGCGTCCAGCATCATGTCATCCACGTTGCGCGGCACGTCGCATAGCGCGCGGACGGAGGAGTGCGTCGCCAGCACCGGCGTCTTGGACAGCATCGCCGCCTGCAGCGCCGCTTGCTTCGACACGTGCGAGATATCCACCAGCATGCCGAGCCGGTTCAGCTCCGCCACGGCCTCCCGCCCCAGATCGCTCAGGCCGTTATGCAGCGTCTCGCCGTCGCCCAGATCTTGCCGGGGGTTGCTGCTGTCGGCCAGGGCGTTGTGGCCGTTATGGGTGAGCGTCATGTAGCGGGCGCCGCGGGCGCGGAATTGCGCCAGCAAAGCGAGGTCTTCGCCCATGGCGTGCCCGTTCTCCACGCAGGGCACGACGGCCAGCACGCCGTCACGCTGCGCGGCCTCGATCTCATCGACCGTGGGGGTGATGCGGACCGTGATGCCGTTCGCGGTGCGCCCGGTGCTGCCGATCGCGTCCAGCATCGCGAGCGCGCGGGCGCTGGCCGCGTTGTACCCTTCCGGCGTGCGGGGCCCCTGCGGCACGTAGGCGGCCAGGCACACGGCGCGGAGGCCACCGGCGACCATCTTGGGAAACTCCAGCACCCGGGCCGAGCTCTCGAACGGGTCGGGTCCGGTGGGCCAGGGGATGTCCACATGCGTGTCGATGGTCAGCAACGAGGCGTGGAGGGCGGCGGCGTCCTGCAATTTTCTTCTCCGGGATCAGGCGTTGCGCCACACCACGATGGCGAGGTGCAGCAGCAAGCCCGTTACGGCCAGAAGGTTCACCGCGAATACGCGGCCGCGCAAGGGCACGTTGCTCATGCGCGTCTGCACCCATGTGTGCGCGAGCCGGCCGATGACGAAGATCCAGGCCAGCGCCAGGTCCAGCCGGGTGGCGGCGTCCAGGTGCAGCAGCGCCAGCACGGCGGTGTAGAACAGCACCGGCAGTTCGAACTGGTTGGTGAGGGTGCGGGTGACGCGGGCGACCTCGGGCGGCTCCTTGCCGGCAAACTCGAAGGCGGCGAAGCCGATGCGCCCCGCCAGCACGGCCCGCAGCCGCGCGATCGTCAGCCAGGTATAGAGCGCCAGCACCAAGGCCATGTGGGCCAGGACGGGGAGCAGGAGGGCGGCGGGGTGGTTCAGCGTATCGAGCATGGCGCGCATCTTGTCTCGAAGTGCCGATCCACGCTATGGCTGGGGGGTGTCGTCCGCGTAGCTCAGCAGGATAGAGCACAGGATTCCTGGTTGCGTAATTGGGCGCGGCGCTTGGAAACGGCGCCGTGGATCCGCTCAAAGTCGGGGAACGCTGCGGTGCGCCGTGCACCATGCCGATCCCGAGCCAAGCCCGCGCCGAAAGGGGCGGGACGGTGTAGAGACTGGACGGGCGGCACCTACCGGTGAAAACCTATGGTGAAGGGACAGTCCAGACCACGAACGGCGCCCCACCGGGCGGCGGCGGCGAAAGCCGAAGTGGGATGAATCCTGGGGCCGTGGGTTCGAATCCCGCCGCGGACACACTTTTACCCGAAGGCACGGCCATGCAGCGCATCGTCCTGATCACCGGCGCCGCCTCCGGCATCGGCGCGTCCCTCGCGCGGCGGATTGCCGGGCCGGGAACGCGGCTGGTGCTGCATGGTGGCGGCACCACGGCTGAGAGCGGGCAGCGCCTTGCGGCCGTGCGGGCGGCGTGCGAGGTGGCGGGGTCGGACTGCCTGCTGACCTCCGGCGATCTGTCCGAACCCGGCCATGGCGCGTCGGCCGTGGCCGCGGGGGCCGCGCGGTTCGGGGGGCTGGACCAGGTGGTGCATGCGGCCGGGCACGTGAACAAGACGGCGCTGGGCGAGTTGACTCGCGACGGCCTGGCCTGGAGCCTCGCCGTCATGCCCGGCGCCCTGCTGGAGCTCGTGACCGCCGCCATGCCGCTTCTGGCGCAGTCCGGTTGCGGCCGGGTCGTGGCCGTCAGCTCCTTCGTCGCGCACAAGATCGAGGCGCCGAGCTTCGCCCCGGCCTCCATCGTGGCCAAGGCGGCGCTGGAGGCGTTGGTCCGCTGCTGCGCGCATGAACTGGCGGGGGCGGGGGTGACGGTGAACGCGGTGGTGCCGGGCTATACGCGCAAGGATCCCGGGAAACAGGGCTCGCTTTCGGAGGCAGGCTGGGCGGCGGCGGCGGCGCGCACGCCGTCGGGTCGGCTGAACGAAGTGGATGACGTGGCGGCGGCGATCGCATTTTTGCTGTCAGCAGAGGCGCGGCAGATCACGGGAGTGGCATTGCCGGTCGATGGGGGGTTGCTGCTGGGGTAGGGCCGGGGCCGTGCCGTGGGCGGGTTGATAGCCGCCTCCGTTCGCCCTGAACTTGTCGAAGGGCTGTGCCGGTGGTGGTCCTTCGACAGGCTCAGGACGAGCGGGGGGGTGGGGACGGTCCGGTTTGCCCCGAGCTTTGTCGAAGGGCGGTGCGGGTAGTGGTCCTTCGACAGGCTCAGGACGAGCGGGGGGGGTGCGGACGGTCCGGTTTGCCCCGAGCTTGTCGAAGGGCGGTGCCGGTAGTGGTCCTTCGCCAGGCTCAGGACGAGTGGGGGGTGCGGACGGTCCGGTTTGCCCTGAGCTTGTCGAAGGGCGGTGCCGATAGTGGTCCTTCGACAGGCTCAGGACGAGCGGGGGGGGTGCGGACGGTCCGGTTTGCCCCGAGCTTGTCGAAGGGCGGCAACGAGAGTGGCTTCTCGTCAGAAATCGGGTCGAGCCATCACCCAAGTCCTGCCCGGGATCAATGCCCCCGCAAAATCTGGCTGAGGAACAGCTTCAACCGGTCCGTCTGCGGGTTCTCGAACAGCGTGTTGGGCGGGCCCTGCTCCACCACCTCGCCGCGGTCCATGAACACCACGCGGTCCGCGACCTGGCGGGCGAAGCCCATTTCGTGGGTCACGCACACCATCGTCATGCCGTCCGCCGCCAGGCCGACCATGGTGTCCAGCACTTCCTTGATCATCTCGGGATCGAGGGCCGAAGTCGGCTCGTCGAACAGCATGATCTTGGGCTTCATGCACAGGGCGCGGGCGATCGCCACACGCTGCTGCTGCCCGCCGCTGAGCTGGCCCGGGTATTTCTTTGCCTGCTCCGGGATCTTGACCCGGCGCAGATAGCTCATCGCCAGCTCCTCCGCCTCCGCCTTCGGCATCTTGCGCACCCAGATCGGCGCCAAGGTGCAGTTCTCGAGGATGGTCAGATGCGGGAACAGGTTGAACGACTGGAACACCATGCCGACTTCGCTGCGGATGGTGTCGAGCGCGCGCAGATCGTCGGTCAGCTCCGTGCCGTCCACGATGATCTTACCCTCCTGGTGGCTCTCCAGGCGGTTGATGCAGCGGATCATGGTGGACTTGCCGGAGCCCGAGGGTCCGCAGACCACGACCTTCTCCCGATGCCCGACCGTCAGCGAGATGTCCCGCAGCACGTGCATGGCGCCGTACCACTTGTTCACCTTGTCCAGTATGATGGCGGGCGGTGCACCGGCATCGGGCGCGATCCGGTCGAGGGTGGCGGCTTGGCTCATGGACGATCCCCTGGTTTTTAGCGCCGCACGGAGCGGCTGAATTCTTGTTCGAGCCCGCGGCTGTAGCGGGCCATGACGAAACAGAAGGCAAAGTAGATCGCGGCGAGCAAAAGATACATCTCTGTGCTGTAGGCTTGCCAGATCGGCTCCGTCACCGCCACCTTTCCGGAGGTCAGCAGGTCGAAGATGCCGATGATCAGCACCAACGACGTGTCCTTGAAGAAGCCGATGAAGGTGTTGACCAGGGGCGGGATCACGAGGCGCAGGGCCTGCGGCAGGATGATGAACCCGGTCTTCTTCCAGTAGGACAGGCCGAGCGCGTCCGCCGCCTCATACTGGCCTTTTGGGAGTGCCTGCAGCCCGCCACGGACGACTTCGGCCAAATAGGCGCCCGCGAACAGGATGAAGGCCACCTGCGCCCGCAGCAGCTTATCGGGATTGAACCCCTGCGGCATGAACAGCGGGAACATGACCGACGCCATGAACAGCACGGTGATAAGAGGGACGCCGCGGATCAGCTCGACATATAGCACGCACAGCGCCTTCACCGCCGGCAGCTGCGTGCTGCGCCGCCCCAAAGCCACGAGCACCGCGAGCGGAAACGCGAAGGCCAGGCCGAAGGTGCTGAGGATCAGCGTGATCGGCAGGCCGCCCCAGCTATCCTGCGGCACGAAGGTCATGCCGAACACGCCGCCCCACATCAGCACGCCGATCACGGTCAGCACCGCGATCCAGATCAGGATCAGCTCCTTGCGCCAGAACCGCTTCATGGCGGAGACGGCGTAGAGGCCGAGGAACAGGGCGATCACGATGGCCGGGCGCCACTGCTCCTCATAAGGATAGCGGCCGAACAGCACGAAGCGGTACTTGTCCCCGACCATGGCCCAGCAGGCGCCGGTGCCGCGGGCGGCGAGGCACTTGGCCGGGTCGGGCCCGGTGGCGGTTTCGGGCACGGTCCAGACGGCGTTCAAAATCCCCCACTCGAAGAAACCGAGGGCCCAGCGCGCGATGAGGTAGATCAGCGCCAGCGTGACGGCCGTGGAGATCCAGGAGTTGAACAGGTTGGCCCGTGCCCAGGCGACGGGCGCGAATGCCGCCGCGGCCGGTTGCACCCTTGTCACGGGCGCCGCGGCAATTCCAGCGATGGCGGGAACCGGCTCCCCGGCAGCTTCGGTCAGGCGGGCTGTGGTCTCCGACATGGTCACCGCTCCACCAGCGCGATGCGCGCATTATACCAGTTCATGAAGAGGCTGATCGACAGGCTGATGACCAGATAGACCAGCATGATCGCCGCGATCCCCTCCACCGCCTGCCCGGTCTGGTTCAGCGTGGTATTGGCGATCGACACCACGTCCTGATAGCCGATGGCGACCGCAAGCGAGCTGTTCTTGGTCAGGTTCAGATATTGGCTCGTCATCGGCGGGATGATGACCCGCATCGCCTGGGGCAGCACGATCTGGCGCAGCACGGTGCCGGGGCGCAGGCCGATCGCGCCGGCGGCCTCCCACTGGCCGGTCGGCACGGCCAGGATGCCGGAGCGCACGATCTCCGCGATGTAGGCCGAGGTATAGAGCACGAGGCCCAGCGTCAGCGCGCCGTATTCCGGGCTGAGCGTGCCGCCGCCGGTGATGTTGAACGTGCCCTTCACCGGCATGTCCACCACGAAGGGCGCACCCAGGATAGCCCAGACCGCGACCGGGAACAGCACCAACAGGCCAAGACCGACGGGCCATACCTTCGGCCGGACGCCGGTCTCATCCTGTTTGCGGGTGGCGGCACGGGACCAGGCCATCGTGCCGATCACGCCCAGCAGGAAGGCGGCCAGCGCCCACCAATAGGGCTGCTCCCACTCCACCAGCGGCACCTTGATCCCGCGGTTGGACAGGAACACGCCCGGCAGCGGGTTGATGCTGTTGCGAACCGCCGGCAGCCCCTGCAGCGCGCTGTACCAGAACAGCAATTGCAGCAGCAGCGGGATGTCCCGCACGACTTCGACGTAGACGGCGGAAATCCGGGCGATCAGCCAGTTCTTTGAAAGCCGCGCCACGCCCACCAGCGTGCCCCAGATCGTGGCCAGCACCACGCCGACGATCGCGACCTTGAGGGTATTCAACACGCCGATCCACAATGCGCGGCCATAGGTGTGGATCGAGGGGTCATAGTCGATCAGGCTTTCGCCGATCGGGATGCCCGCCGTCCGCGCCAGGAAGGAGAAGCCCGTCGCGATCCGTCGCGCCGCCAGGTTCTTGGACGTGTTGTCGACCAGATACCAGATCAGAGCCGCGAAGGCGCCCAGGATCAGCACCTGCCACACCACGTTGCGGACGCGCGGGTCCGACCAACTAAGCCTAATCGGCTTCTTCGGCGCTGCACGAAGCATCCGCGGATCGACCGTCGCACCTGACATCGGCATCCCTCACGACAAGGATGAAGCTTGCGGGCAACGACACCGGTTAATCAACGCCCACGCGACGTGCACGGCAACAAAAAAGGCCGCCCCAAACCGGGGCGGCCCATTGCTTGGTCACTCTGCGCGAAAAATCACCGAATCGGCGGCGGATAATGCAGGCCACCCTTGTTCCACAGATTGTTGATACCGCGCGGGATGCCGAGCGGGCCGACCGTGCGATCGAACATCTCGCCATAGTTGCCCACGGACTTGATGACGTTCACGACCCACTTGTTGTCCACGCCCAGCGCCTTGCCCAGATCACCCTCGGCGCCCAGCAGGCGGCGGATATCCGGGTTGGTCGACTTGCCCATCTCATCCACGTTCTTGCTGGTCACGCCGCTCTCTTCGGCCTGGATCATGGCGAACAGGGTCCAGCGGACGATGTCGAAGAACTTGTCGTCGCCCTTGCGGACCATCATCCCCAGCGGCTCCTTGCTGATGATCTCCGGCAGCAGGACGTGCTCGCTCGCCTTCGGCCCCTGTTGGAAGCGGAACGACGCCAAGCCCGAGGCGTCGGTCGAATAGCTGTCGCAGCGGCCGGCCAGGTAGGTGTTCTGGATCTCAGCCAGGTCCTGGATCAGGACGGGCGTGAACTTCAGGTTATTGAGCCGGAAGTAGTCGGCGATCGCCAGCTCCGTGCTGGTGCCGGGCTGGACGCAGATGGTGGCGCCGTTCAGGTCCTTGGCAGACTTCACGCCCGAGGCCGTCTTCACCATGAAACCGGTGCCGTCGTAGAAATTGATGCCCGCGAACATCAGTCCAAGGTTGCCCTCGCGCCCCAGCGTCCAGGTGGTGGAGCGAACCAGCAGGTCGATCTCACCGGATTGCAGCGCCGTAAAGCGGTTGGTGGTCGTGGTCGGCACGAAGCGGACCTTGTTGCCGTCCCCCAGCACGGCGGCGGCGACTGCGCGGCAGGTGTCGGCGTCGATGCCCTGGGTCACGCCCTTGCTGTCGGCCAGCGAGAATCCGGCCACCCCGGTCGACACACCGCAGGCCAGCATGCCCTTGCTGCGGATGCTGTCGATCGTGGCGGAGCCGCTGCCCTGGGCCAAGGCAGGGGTGCCGGCGGCCATAAGCCCGGCCAGCGCCAGGGCGGCACCGGAGGCAGTCAATCGCTTCATGGTTTATTCCTTCAACGTGGACGTGGTTTGCGTACAGCGCGGATCAGAACTGTGCAAGCCGCGGACCAAAGCTGCAATCACAAAGCAAAGGCCGCCGGCAGCGCCGCCCGTTCGCGCACGCCGTCCGCCAGCATTTGCCCCACGACCGGCCCGAGCGTGTAGCCGTTTCCCGTCACACCATGCCACAGGCCGGGCTGACCCGGCGTCCCCGCGATCACGGGCCCACGGTCCAGATGCGGCGCCACCCCGGTCCAGGCGCGCAGCACATGCACCCCCGCCAGGGCCGGCAGGGCACGGGCCGCCAGCGCCAGATTGCCCTCCAGGCTGTCCCGCCGGACCTGCGCGGCGCCCCGTGCATCCAGCACGCCGGGCCAGCCGCCGCCAATGAGCAGATGCCCGGCATCACTCTGCTTCAACGACAGATGCCGCCCCGTCCAGGCCACCAAGTGCCGCAGCATCGGGGGCGCTGCCTCGGTCGCGATCACCTGCTGCACCAGGCCGTGCATCGGCAGCGCGACGCCGGCCAGTGCCGCAATGCGCCCGGCCTGCGCCCCGGCGGCATTCACCACCTGGCTGGCGTGGACAGCACCCGACGCAGTCTGCACCAGCCACCCCGCGCCCTCCGGCCGAAGCGCCAGCACGTCGATGCCCGCCGCGAACCGCACCCCCGCCCGCCGGGCCAGTAACAGCAACGCCATGGTGCCGCGCAACGGGTCACCCTGCCCTTCCAGCGGGCAAAACGCGGCCCCGGCAAAACACCCGTCCAGACCCGGCGCCATCGCGCGCAGATCCGCGGCGCCGATCACTTCGGACGGGATGCCGCGGGACCGTTCGAACGCGGCTTTGGACCCCAGCAACGCCAGCTCAGTTTCCGTTTCGGCCAGCACCAGACCGCCTTCGGTGCGCAGGCCCAGGTCTTCGTTGGCATCCCGCGCCAGTTCCCGCCACAGCGCGACGCTTCGCGGTCCGAGCGGCAGGGTGTCGGCCATCGGGCCGCCGCTGCCCTCCTGATAGACATAGGGCACGAGCTGGATATGCAGGCTGCCGGCGTTGGCGGTGCTGGCGGCCATGCCGGGCTCATTGCGGTCCAGCAGCAGCACGTCCGCACCGTCCCGCGCCAGATACAGCGCGGTGGATAGGCCGATGATGCCACCGCCGATCACTACGATCTCGGCCGCCTCCGGCAGCGGCGCCGGCGGGGCGGTCAGCCATCGGGTGGGCTCGGGCAACGGCACCACGGCATCCCGCGGGTCCGCCTGGTCCGCCATGATGACGCCGGCCAGCACGGGGCGGAGCGGCAGGCGCGGGGCGGCGAACCCGGCCTCCTCCCTGGCGCCGCACAGCCGGGCCACGGCGGCACCGCAGAACCGCCCGGCGCAGCGCCCCATGCCCGCCCGGGTCGCGCGCTTGACCGTCGCGAGCGAGGCCGCGCCGTCCGCCAATGCGCCGCGAACCTGGCCGGCCGTGACCTCCTCGCAGCGGCAGACGATCGTGTCGTCCGGCAGGTCGCGCGGGTCGGGCGGAGGGGCGGCATAGGCCGTCCACAATGCGCGCTGAAACCGCTCGGCCCGGCGCAGCCTTGCGGTGGAGCCGCCCGGCGCCGCCCGTCCCACGGCGCGCGCCGCCGCCCGCCCGGCCATCCCGCCGCGATGGAGCGCCACCTGCGACCCGCCCATGCGCGCGCCGTCGCCGATCGCGAACACGCCGGGCAGGCTGGTGCGCCCCTCGGCATCCGTCTCGGTCTCGAGCCGCCCCGTCACCATGCGGTGCGCGGCCCCGAGCGCCCTGGCCAGCCCGGTCTCGGCCTGAAAGCCCCAGTTCAGCGCCACCGCCTCCGCCGCAATCTCGGCCAGGCCGGCCGGGCCTTCGACGCGCAGGCCGGTGACCCGCTCCGTGCCCAGCACGGCGACCGGCCGCGCCTGCCACAGCACCGGCACCCTCGCCCGCCGCAGCGTGGTCAGCATGCCAAGGCCCGCCCAGGCTAGGGATGGCGAGGCCAGTGCCAACTCCAGCCCCACCGGCCGCGCCGCCGCCTCGATCACTGCCGCGACCTCGCCCCCTGCACGCAACAACTCCACCGCGACCTGCAGATTGAGCGGCCCGTTCCCCGCCACCACCACCCGCCCGGGGCTCACCCGATAGGTCCGCACGAGGGTTTGCAGCGCCCCCGTGGTCATGCAACCCGGCAGCGTCCAACCGGGCAGATGCACCGGCGCCTCATGCGCGCCAGGCGCCAAAATCAGCTGCCGGGGCCGCAGCACCAGGCGGGCCTCGGGCGTGGTGGCCACGATCTCCGGGCCAGGGAATGCGCCCCACACCAGGGCCTGCAGCCGCGGCACGCCGGCCGCCCGAGCGCGCAAGGCATCCCCGCGGCGGGATTGCGGGTCGGGCGACGCGGCGTGTTTGTAGTACTGCCCGCCTAGCGCCCCCCGCTCCTCCAGCAGCAGCACTTGTGCACCGGCCTCATGCGCCGCAATGGCGGCCGACAGGCCGGCGGGGCCGCCGCCCACCACCAGCACCTCCGGCGTCAGCACACGCTCCGGGAGAGGTGCGGGCAGGACGGCCGCGCCATCCCCGATCCGCATCCCGTCCCTGACGGCGGTCATGCAGGCCCGCTGCGAGGGCACGCCGTCGATGGTGACGATGCAGTCAAAGCACGCGCCCATGCCGCAATGCAGCCCGCGGGGCGCGTCCTTCGCCGTATGCCGGAAGGCCACATGCCCGGCCGCCGTCAGCGCCGCCGCCACACTCTCCCCGGTGCGGGCGGGCAGGGGCGAGCCATCCACCAAAATCGACACGGTCTCGGTGGGGCGGGAGTGGTAGAGGCGCATCGGCGTGAGACTTGCACAGGGCTTTGCACGCTGCCAAGGAAGCCGCATGCCTGAACCGTTCAGCGGCACCCACACGGTGCTGGTCACGCCCTTTACCCCGGACGGCGCCGGGCTCGATCTGCCGGCCCTCGAACGCTTGGTGGACTACCAGATCGAGAACGGGGTCGAGGGGCTGATGCCACTGGGCTCCACCGGCGAGTTCCTGTCCGTATCGCACGAGGAGCGAACCGCGGTGATCGAGACGGTGGTCCGCGCCGCCCGGGGCCGCGTCCCGGTGATCCCCGGCACCGGCGCCGAAGACACGCGGGAGGCCGTGGCGCTGGCGCGGGAAGCCGAGGCGCTGGGCGCGCAGGGCGTGCTGGTGATCCCGCCGTTCTACAGCGTGCCGACGGAGGACGAGCTTTTTGCGCACTACGCCGCGATCGGTCACGCGATCGGCATTCCGGTCATGCTCTACAACAACCCGGCCACCGCCAATGTGGACCTCACACCCCCGATCCTGGCCCGGCTCTCGACTATCGAGAACTGCCGTTACGTGAAGGAAAGCACGCTGGAGGTGACGCGGGTCCGGGACATCCTGGCGCTGTGCGAGGGGCGGATGACGGTGTTCGCGGGCGTGCTGGGATACGAGAGTGCGTGGCTGGGCGCCGTGGGGTGGGTCGCGGTGTGCAGCAACGTGGCCCCGCGCCTATCGGCCGACATGTTCCGCGCCGCGGCAGCGGGGGACCGCGCGACGGCGCTGCCGCTCTATCGCCGGCTCGCGCCGCTGCTGCCCTGGGTGGGCGGGCCGCGCTACGTGAGCGGGACCAAGGCGGCGCTCAGCCTGATCGGCCGCGACATGGGCCCACCCCGGCCGCCGCGCCTGCCGTTGCCGGAGCACGACCTGCCTGCTCTTGCGGCGGTGCTGCACGGCCTGGGCCTTACAAACCATGGTGCCGAAGTGGCGTGACCCGCTTGTCCTGAGCTCGCCGAAGGACGTTACGTGAAAGGCCCTTCGACGAGCTCAGGGCGAACGGGATCACGGACGGTGCTGCGCCGAGGTGACGACGAGCTCAGGGCGAACGGAGTCAGGGACGGTGCAGCGCCGAGGTGACGAAAAGCCCGCTTGTCCTGAGCTTGTCGAAGGACGTTACGAAAGGCCCTTCGACGAATTCAGGGCGTACGGGATCACGGACTGTGCAGCGCCGAGGCGACGAAAAGCCCGCTTGTCCTGAGCTTGTCGAAGGACGTTGCGGGAGGCCCTGCGACGAGCTCAGGGCACACCTAAGCCGGGCGGTGCAACATCGGCCGCGCCCGGGTAAACGTCAGCCGGCCGGCCTTCATGCCCCAGAGCGGCTGCGCCAGCTCCGCCACCGCCGCATCGGCTGTCGGTGCATCGAGGCACACCAGATCCGCCGGGGCGCCCACCCGGATTCCATACTCGGCCCGCAACAGCCGCGCCGCGTCGGACGTGACCATGCCCAGGCACGCCGCCAGCGCCTCGGGCCGAGCCACCTGACAAACATTGGCATAGAGATTCGCCATCCGCAGCAGGTTCGCGTCCCCGTACGGCGTGAACGGATTCAGCACATTGTTGGTCGCGACGGAGCACACGACCCCCGCCGCCCGCAGCGGCTCCGCCGTCACCACGCCGCGCGGCACGGCGTGATCATGCGTGCGTCCCGTGAGGAACAGATCGGTGGAGGGCAGGATCGTGACCGCGACCCCGGCCCGCGCCAGCGTGCCCGCCAACACCGCGAACCGTGCCGGTGGCAGCAGCGACGCCTGCGTCACGTGCCCCACCGCGACCCGGCCGCCCCAGCCATTTTCCTCCGTCTTGCGGCAGACATACTCGGTCTGCATGCCGTCCGGCGTGTCCCCCATGTCGAGGTGCATGTCGATATCGACGTCGAACTGCCGGGCCAGCTCGAAGATGCGGTCGATCTGGCCGCGCGGGTCCGTGTCGCAATACGGCGCCGCCCCGATCACGCGGGCGCCGCGGCGCAGGCCCTCGACCAGCAGGGAGTCGGTGCCGGGGTTGTTCAGCAGGCCCTCCTGCGGGAACACGCACAGCTCGATGTCGATAGCCCAGGCGTAGTCGCGCGCCAGGGCCTGCACCCCGTCGAACCCGCGCAGGCCGATGCCGGGATCGACCTCCACATGGGTGCGGATGCGCGTCGTGCCCCAGCCGACGCAGCGATCGAGCGTGCGGGCGCCTCTGGCCACCACGTCCTCGATCGTAAAATCCCGCTTGGCGGCGGCGGTGAGGCGCACGGCTTCCAGCACCGATCCCTCCGACACCGTGCAGCGGTCGAGGATGCAGGTCTTGTCCAGATGCAGATGCGTCTCGACCAGGCCTGGGATCAGCAGGCAGCCGGCCGCGTCCAGCACCGGGGCGTCAGCGGCGAGCGACGGCTCGATCGCCACGATGCGGCCTGATGTCACCCCGATGTCGACGGGCCCGCTGCCATTAACCAGGCTGCCATTTGCCAAAACGGCGCCGCGCACGATCCAGTCCATTCAGCGTTCGCCACTCATCCGCATACGACATCGTCGGCCGGCGCCTGGCGGGGCGCAAGTCAGGTTGGGGTCAGCGCCGTCATCTACGACGCACTATGGCTTCCATTCAGGGCATCGGAGCGGGCGGGCAAGACGCGGCGGCACACGATCCCCGGATCGCACCGGTCGCGTTCGCCCTCTATCTGGCGGACAATGCCGACGCCATCGCGGCGATCGCCGATGCACGGCGCACGGGTCAGCCCTGGTCCGCCACCCGTGCGAACCTCACGGCGGCGCTGACGCAGGATGGCTACAACCTGGTGGTGAGCGGCGCCGGCCGCCCGATCCGCGTGCGCCTGCCGGATGCGCAGCCGATCGAGACCGGGCGCGCCATGCTGGGCGGCGACACCGGACCGGACGACCTGACGCAGCGCCTGTTCGTCGGACCCATCCTGCTCGATCCCGCCAGCAGGCCGGCGATCCTGCGGGGGGAGGAGTTCACCGTGGCCCAGGCCACCATGCTGGCCGGCGCCCCGGCCGGCAGCACGCTGCGGATCATGGACGGCCTCGCCGGCAGCACCGTCACCCTCACTGTCAGGCATCCCACGCTGGTGCCGCAACAGAACCGGGTTGTGCTCCGGTCCACCATGGACGGGGTCAAGACCGTCAAGATGGAGGAGTTCTTCCTCGCGAACTCCGCACCGGCCGGCACCGGCCTGCGCGCCTTCGCCCGCATGGCCCAAGCGGCGCAGGAAGCCGGGTTTCAGGCCATAGAGACCGTGGCCGTGGGCAACCTGCTGGATCCCAAGAACGGCTACTACACATGGCCCCGCTTCGGCTTCAACGGCGTGCTCTCCGCGCGGCAGGCGGAGTGGGCCGGCACCACCGACCTTCTGACGCTTATGGAAACACCGGAGGGCCGGGATTTGTGGCGCCTGAACGGCTGCGTCGTCGAGGCTCGGTTCGACCTCGAGCCCGGCAGCCGGAGCCAACAGGCGCTGGCCCGCTATATGGCGGAAAAGGGCGCCCGAATCTAACCGCCGCACGCCTCCCGGTTGACCGGAAGGAACGCCTCGTTGGCCGGGATGGCGCGCACGGGCGTGTAGTAATCCCAAGGCGCCGTGCTCTCCTCCGGCGTCTTGACCCGCCAGAGTGTCACGTCGAACAGCACGCGCCCGTCGTTGCGGACCGTGGCGGGCCGGCCGAAATATTGGAGGGGGCGCTCCCGCATGGCGCGGTTGACCGCCACGGCCTCGTCCGTGCCAGCCGCGTCGATCGCGCGCAGATAGTGGGTGACGGCGGTGTAGATCTCCGCGTGGTTCTTGCTGGGCATCTGCTTCTGCACCTCAAAGAAGCGCCGGGCGAAGCTGCGGCTTTCCTCGTTCTGATCCCAGTAGAACCCTTCGGTGAAGCTGTAGCCCTGCGTGGCCTGCAACCCCAGCGCGTGGATGTCCTGGATATAGGTCAGGAACCCGGCCAGCGTCTGCTTGCCACCTTCCCGCAAGCCGAACTCGTTGGCCTGCTTCAATAAATTGACCAGATCCCCGCCCACGCTCGCCAGCGCGATGACCTTGGCGCCGGAGGCTTGGGCCTGCAGCAGGAGCGACGAATAATCCGTGGCGCCGATCGGATGCCGCACGGTGCCCAGCACCTTGCCGCCCGCCGCTGTGACGACCGCGGTCGCCTCCCGCTCCAACGCCAGGCCGAATGCCATGTCCACTGTAATGAAAAACCACGTGTCCCCGCCAGCCGCCAGCAGCGCGCGGGCGGTGCCGGAGGTGAGCGCATGCGTGTCGTCCGCCCAATGCGTGCTGACCGGGGAGCAGAACTTGGAGGTGAACTCGCTGGCGGCCGATGCCGTGATCATGACGGTGCGGTTCTTCTGCTTGGCGATCTCCTGCACCGCGAGCGCGATGGGCGTCACCGGCAGGTCGATCACCGCGTCCACCCGCTCGGTATCGAACCAGCGGCGGGCGATGGCGGCCGCCACGTCCGGCTTGTTCTGCGTGTCGGCGTGCAGCACCTCGATCGGTTTGCCATGCACCACGCCGCCGAAATCGCGCACCGCCATCTGCGCCGCCAGCACGGAGCCCGGTCCGGCGCTGTCGGCATAGGGCCCGGTCTCGTCGGTCAGCACGCCGATCCGCACGACGTCATCGGAGATCTGCGCCCGCGCCGGGCTGGCCACGGCCGCCAGACACACAAAAAGGCAGGCTAGCCGGCGTGCGGTCATGTCGTTTCCCCTCGTTGCGGAGGGTTAAAGCATCTTAATACTCGAACTGGTAGGTCAGCCCGACCGAGTTGCCACCGGCCCCGGTGCCGACATCGGTTTGCGCCTTCAATCCCTTGGTGATGTCGATCTGCACCGTCGCCTGCGTCTGCCCACCGGTCGTGCCCTGTTTGGCGCCGACATAGACCCCGTTGCCGACATAGCGCCCCGCCTCGATCGAGGGGGCGCTGCCCGGCGTGCTGCCGCCGCCCACGGACAGCCGATCGAGGCCGAGGCCGCGGCGCACGCTCTCCAGCGGATTGGCCCCGCCGCCGCCCACGCCCGTGAGGCTCGCGACGGCGGCGGCGATCTCCGCCAACTGGAAGGGTCCCAGCTCCTTGCTGCTGCGCTTGAACAGCAGATAGGCCAGCACCTCGTCCTGCGGCAGGTCCGGCACGCTGCTGAACTTTATCTTGGGTGCACTGGCGTATCCGGTGATGGACAGGGTTGCGACCACGTTGGCGGCGGTGCTGTCGGCCGCGAAGTCGAGCGTCGGGTCGATCTTGCCGGTGACGCCGGTGCCGTCGAAACCCACCTTGCCGCGGGTGAAAGTGAGCGTCGTGCCGGCTGCGCTCAGCGTGCCGCGCCGCATCTCGAACCCGCCGCCCACCTGCGGCTTCACGCTGCTGCCCTGAACCCGCAAGGTGCCCGACATCTCGGCGTCGATTCCCCGGCCGCGGAGGAAGATGGCCCGCGGGGCCTCCACGACGAGGTCGAGCCCGATGGCGGTGGATACGGCGGGCGCTGCCGGGCGTTGGCCGGGGCGGCGCACGTTGAGCACGGCGATGCTGGCCGGTAGCCGCTCCGGGATGCGGATTTCGGCGCCGCGGATCACGATCTTGCCCGCGGCCTGCGGCGCCGCCACGGGGCCGCGGAGCGTGATGTCCGCATCGATGTCGGCCGTCAGCCGGTCCGACGCCAGCGGGCGGGCGTTGCGCATCTGCAGTTGCAGGTCGAGCGGTAGGCCCGGCGCGCCCACCCCGATGCTGCCGCTGGCTGCGATCGTCCCGGCCCCGGCCTTCCCGGTCAGGGACACGATTCGCACCACCTGGCCGTCTGCCCGCAGCGAGGCCGTGATGTCGTTGATCCGCACGCCCTGGCCGAAATCCTGGATTTCGCCGCCGGCCAATTGCGCGCTGCCGCTGAGCGCCGGGTTGGCGACGGTGCCGCCCACCGCCGCATCGAGGCTGAGCCGCCCCCGCGCCCGCCGGCCCGACGCGGTGAGGATCGGGTCGAGCAAGGTGAGATCGAGCGCCCCTACCGCCCGCAACGCCAGCGCCCCGGCGCCGAGCGGGGCGCGCCCCGTCACCGTCACCTGCGCCGCGGAGCCCGCCGTCAGCCTGGAGTCAATCTGTGCCGACCCCCCACCCAATTGAGCCGTCGCGACAAGGTTGGCGGCGGGGAGCGAGCGGCCCGGGCCGGTGCGGGCGCGCAGGCCCGTGGCCGTCACGCGCACGGTGCCGCCGGGTTGCGCCGGGGTGCCGGTGAGCTTGGCATCGATGGCGATCGTGCCGTCCGCCGCGGCGTCGGGCATGAAGGCGGCGGCGATGTCGGCCGGGGTGCGCAGCGTGACCGCGGCATCGAGCGTGGGGGATAGCCGTCCCGCGACCTCCAGCACCGCCTGCCGGACGCCCAGGCGCACCCGGTCCACGGCCACCCCGTCCGCCAGCCGGATTTGCGCCGGGGCCAGCAGCCGCACCGTCTCGCCCTTCGCCGCCACCTGCAACGCCGAGAGCTGGACCGTCTTGGCCGTGGCGTTCACCACCGCGGCACCGGTGATCTGCGCATCCGTGCCCGACACGCGCAGCCCGGCGGTGGTCCGCACCGCCAGCGCCGTTTGCGGGCCGTTGATGTCCACCCGCGCGCTCCCGGTCGTGCCGCCGGCGTCGATCCCCTCCGCGGCCACATGGGCCACGACGGAAGGGTGGCCCGTGGGGTCCGTGACTTCGGCATTGAGCGTCAGGTGACCTACCCGGCTGCCCGGAATGCCGGCATTCTCCGCCGTGAGCGTGAGGCGCGCCGCCGTCCCCAACTCCGCCGTGGCCACCACGCTGCCGGATACGGCCTGCCCGATTAGCGGCCGCAGATCGTCGAGCCGGGTCATGCGGAACGACACCCGGCCCTGGGGCAGCGCGGCGCCCGGCGCCAACGACACGGCACCCTCGGCTTGCAGGCTTTTCCACGCGGCACGCTCGATCGTCGCCTGCATGGCGCCGTCCGCACCGCGCTTGGCCTGGACCAGCAGGGTGAGCGGCGATCCGGCCAGCACGCCCTCGGCCGCGATCCTGCCGGCCGGGGCGCCGGGCAGCCCGGTGAGCTTGGCATCCAGCTTGATCGGTCCGCGCGGCACGCCGGGGGCGCCGACCTCGCCGGTGGCGGCCACATCGAGGGACAAATCATCCGTTCGGCCCTTGGCGCGGCCTTGTAGCTGAAGAGCGCCCTGCAATGTCGGCGCCAGCACGGCCAAGTCTTTCAACCCGACGCGATAGCCGAGATCGACCACGCCGCCCGCGAGCCCCCCTTCCGCACCCAGCGTCAGGGCATGCCCGGCGAAGTCCATGCGGGAGATCGCGATGTCGGCGCCCGTCAGCGCCACGGTCACGCCGACCGGCGCATCGCTGCCCACCAGCGCCGGGACGGGCGCCAGGCCGCCGGTGATGGTCAGGGTGCCATCGGCCTGCACGGTGGTGGTTGCGCCCTTGATGCCGGCCTTGATCGCCAGCGCCGTGCGACCGTGCAGCTCGGTGCCGCCCAGGGCCGCAAACGGTGTTAGGTCGGTCAGTGCCACGTCCGCTGTCACGTCCAAATCGCCACCGGTGCGGGCCGTGCCCTTCGCGGTCAGCAAGGGGTGGGAAACGGCGAAAGTGACGGGCCGCGCCGGGTCATCCAGCCTGATATCGGCGTCCAGCAACACGGGCGCCGCTGCCAGCAGCCCGGCCGCCGGCGCCGGCAAGCGCAGGGCCGTCGCAACGGCATGCAGCCCGACCCGCCCGGCATTGCCCTGGATGTCCGCCACCAGCGAGCCGAGCCCGGCGCCCGCGGCCTCGATCCCCTCGATCCGCACCTGCCCGGTCGCGTCCGGCGCCGTGAACGGCCCGCGCACATGCGCCCGCACCGCGACCGATCGCCAGCTCACATCCGGCCGGGGTGTCATGGCAGGTGCATCGGCGGTCACGTCCAGATCGGCGGCGTTACCGACCAGGTCAAGCGTGCCTTGCGCCCTCGCCCGCAGCGGCCCGGCGCTCACGGAGACCGCGGTGCCCACGGCGCTACGCGGCCCATCCAGCTTCGCGGCAATCGTCAGCGGTCCCAGACCGGGTACCGACGCCAGCTGCGCGAGGAAGCCGCCCGCGGGCTCCGTCGCGTCGAGCGTGGCGGTGAGATGCGCCGGGTCGATGGCGGCATGGAGGGTGTAGGCGCCAGGTGAGTCGAGCCTGGTAAGCGCGATGTCGGCCTGACCGGCCGTGAGGGACGGGATGTCCGCCCGGCCCGAAACGCGCAGCACGGCTGCCGCGCCCGCGACGGGGGCTCCGAGTTCCAAGCGGTCTATCTGAAAGGCATCGATCGAGACCTGGACCGGAAGCTGGAACGTTGCCGAGGCCGGCGCGGGGGTCGCGGGCGCCGGCGAGCCCTCCGCCAAACGCGGCAGCTGCACCCGGTCGATACTCAGCCGGCCGATCGCGGCCATGCGTTGCACGAGCCGGGTGGGTGACCAGTCCAGCGCCACGCCGTCCGCGATCAGCCAGGCTCCCTTGGCGTCCAGCACCTCCAGATGATCGAGCCGAAGCGAATCCGGGAACCGGCCATGCAGCCCGGCCACCCGAACCTGCCCGGCCAGCACGCGGCCGATCACCTGTTCCGCCAGGATGCGCCCGGGGCCGATGTTGAGTCCAAAGAACAGCAGCGCCACCAGCACGACCGGGATCGCGAGCATCCACAGCACGATCTTGCGCGCGCGCCGCATCAAAAGGCCTGCCCGATGCCGATATACAGCTCGAACGCGTCATCCCCGCGCTGCTTGTTGAGCGGCACCGCCACGTCCAGCCGGATCGGCCCGATCGCGGTGTAGTACCGCGCGCCCACCCCGGCCCCGGCCTTCACCCCGCCGCCGAAGGGCGCCGCCGACGTGCCGACCTGCCCGGCGTCCAGGAACACCGCGGCGCCGAAGCTTTCTCCGAACCGCTGCCGGTATTCGACGGTGCCCGCCACGATCGAGGTGCCGCCGGTCGGGCGGTTGCTGGCGAAGCGCGGGCCGATCGACTGGTATTTATAGCCGCGCACCGTGCCCCCGCCGCCGGCATAGAAGCGCTGGTCCGGCGGAAGGGCGAACGTGCTGGCGCCCTGCACCGTTCCCACCAGGCCGCGCAATGCCAGCACGCTCCGCCCGGGATCGCCGAAATTGATGTAGGTGCTGCCGCTCGCCTGCACGATGGTGAAGAAGCCGCCGCCATCTTTGCGCACGCCGAACTGCGCTGGCGGCTGCGTCAACGAGACCGTGGGCGTGACGGTCAGCGCGGCCTTGATCCCGTGCACCGGCTCGAACAGCCCTTCCGGCCCCGTGCTGTCATACCGCACCCCGGCCGGCACGCCGACCAGCGTGTAGTCCCGCGCCACACGCTCCTGCGTGATGCGGGATTGCTGCGCCTGGAGGCCGAGCGTCGCGGTCCAGCTCTGGCTGAATTTCCGCGACAGCGCGACGCCCGCCAGCACGGCCGTTCGATCATACGCCTCCAGGCTCTCCTTCACCGCCTGCAGGCTGACCGTGACTGTCTGGTTGCGGGCATAAAAATCCGGTTTGATGAGCGCCGCGGTCGCGTTGTAGCCGATGCCGCGGCTGGAGCTGCCGCCCAGCTGCGTGACGGCCACGCCCAGATTGAGCTGCTCTGCACGGCCGAACAGGTTGCGGTGCTGGAAGGTGCCGCCGAGGCTGGCGCCGAGGTCGGTCGAGTAGGCGGCGGTGAAGCCCACGGCGTGGCGCGGCCGCTCCGTCACGTCGAACGCCAGCGGGAGTTGCCCGGCGCCATCCACCTGCTCCGCCGTCCGCGCCCGCACGGTCGCGAACACGCCCAGGGAAGCGAGGTCCTGCCGGGCCCGCTCGATCGCGTCGGGGTCGAAGCGCTCGCCCTGATGCACCAGCAGCCGGCGCTCCACGAAATCCGGTTTGACCCGATCGAGCCCGCCGACCGTAATGGGGCCAAGGTCGACGCGCGGCCCGGCCTGCACGGCATACGTCACGTCCAGCGCCTGAGCCGCGGGGTCGAGCGTCGCGACCGGGGTTTCCACCTTGGCCAGCGCATGGCCGCTGCGCCGAAGCGCGTCGAGCACGCGGGCCTGAGCCGCCAGCACATCCGCGGCCAGGGCGGGGTCACCTGATTTCAGGTGCAGCGCCTGAAGCCCCTCCGCCGGCACCGGGCCCAGCAAGGCCACGCGCCGCAGCTTGAACACCGGTCCGGCGTCGATCACCACCCGCACAACCACGGGCCCGGACGCGGCTTCGAGCTGTGCCGGGAGCGCCGGGTCATCGAGCGGACGGCCCGCGACCTCGATCCGGATGCGGGCGGCGTAGTGGCCGAAGCTGCTGAGTGCGTCTCCGAGGCGCGCCTGGTCGTCCCGCGCGCGGCTCACGAGCGCGAACGGGCCGACCGGCGCGCTTTCCCGCAGGGTGATCAGGTTGGCGCTGTCCTTCAACGCCTGGTCCAGCGCCGCTTCGCCTGTGGGCGGGAGCTCGACCGTGTAGGGCAGGGGGTCGGCCGCCGCGGCCGGTTGAAGGGCGGCAGCGGCCAACAGAAGACATGCGGCCTGGCAGAAGGCGCGGTGAAGCGAGCAGGCCATGCAGTGCAATACCCCAGGCTAGGCCTTTGCGCCGCACACACATCCGTGGGGCGGCCGATAGTACATCCCGAGCTTGTCATCAGATCGTCTTTGTTCCGACACAGGCTGGCGATATCCTGCCTGCATGAAATTGCCGAACCGCCGCATCCGTCACCCCGGTCTGCAGATGAGCCCGGTCCCATCGGCGCCATTACCGCGCCGGGCCGGGCTGCGCCCGCTCCGGGCCATGCGCCGCGGCGCCAGCGTGGCGCTCTGGACGATGCCGGCGATGCTGGCGCAATCCTTGATGCTGGTGCTGCCGGGCAGGGGCAAGGTGGCGTTCGCACGGGTGTATTGGGCGACGATGTGCCGGTTGCTCGGGCTGCAGGTGCGCGTCATCGGCACGCCGGCGCAGCGGCTCGATGGGCGGCCGGTCGTGTTCGCGTCCAATCATTCGTCCTGGCTCGACGTGCCGGTGCTGGGCGGGGTGCTGGAGGCGTGCTTCATCGCCAAGGCCGAGGTCGGGCGCTGGCCGGTGGTCAGCACGGTCGCGCGCCTGGGCCGCACCGTCTATGTTAGCCGCCGCGCCACCAGCACGGGGCGGGAGCGGGATGACATGCGCGGCCGGCTCGATGCCGGAGACAATCTGATCCTGTTTCCGGAGGGCACCAGCTCCGACGGGTCTCGCGTGTTGCCGTTCCGCTCCGCGTTCTTCTCCATTGTCGGTGATACCAGCGACACGCGGGCGCCGCTCATTCAGCCTGTATCGGTCGTGTATGACCAGCTCGCCGGCCTGCCGATGGGGCGGGCGAGCCGGCCGGTGTTCGCCTGGTATGGCGACATGGACCTCGGCAGCCATTTCTGGCGGCTGGCGCAGCATCAGGGCCTGCGTGCCACCGTGCTGCTGCATGCGCCGATCGACCCGGCTTCCTACCCGAGCCGCAAGGCGCTGTCGCAGGCCGTGTGGCAGACGGTGGCGGATGGGGCGGCGACGTTGCGGCAGAACCGCCCGGTGCAGGCGCCGGCGCCCCTGGCAGACCGGACGCCGCGCGATACCGCGGCTTTTGCTTGACAACCCGCGTGGCCACGCTGGCACACTCGGCCCAGTGTTAACCGCGATATGAGGGCCGTCCGACGCTGCGCCGCTTGATCAAACCGGGCTCCCGGCCCATTGGTCCCCGCTTTCCCTCCGGAATGGCCCGGGCGGATCGTGGCGGGGCGCCCGGATGACCAAGAAACTGCACGTGATCACCTGGGGCTGCCAGATGAACGTGTACGATAGCGGACGGATGGCGGATGTGTTGGCGCCCCTGGGCTACGCGCCGACCGCGACGCCCGATGACGCCGACATGGTCATCCTCAACACCTGCCACATCCGCGACCGCGCTGCCGAAAAGGTGTTCTCCGAACTCGGCCGGTTGCGCGTGGTGAAACAAGCGCGGGAGGCCGCCGGTGCCGGCACCATCCTGGCCGTCGCCGGCTGCGTCGCGCAGGCGGAGGGTGCGGAGATCATCGCCCGGGCGCCGTATGTGGACATCGTGCTCGGCCCACAGACCTACCACCGCCTGCCGGAGATGGTGGCGCAGGCCAGCCGGGCCGCGGGCGCCGTGATCGACACGGACTTCCCCGTCGAGGCTAAGTTCGATTTCCTGCCGGACGCCGCCGCGCCCCCTGGCGTCACGGCGTTCCTGACGGTGCAGGAGGGGTGCGACAAGTTCTGCAGCTTCTGCGTCGTGCCCTACACGAGGGGCGCCGAGTTCAGCCGCCCCGCCGCGGCCGTGATCGCCGAGGCAAGGCGTTTGGTGGCATCGGGTGCGCGCGAGATCACGCTGCTCGGTCAGAACGTGAATGCCTGGCATGGCGACGGGCTGGACGGACGGACCTGGAGCTTCGGCCGGCTGATCCGTGAGCTGGCGGACATGCCGGGCCTGCTGCGGATCCGCTACACCACGTCCCATCCCCGGGACATGGACGCGGACCTGATCACGGCGCACCGGGATGTGCCGGCGCTGATGCCGTTCCTGCATCTGCCGGTGCAGTCCGGGTCGGACCGCGTGCTGGCCGCCATGAACCGCCGCCATACCGCGCAGGATTATCTTGACCTGGTTGCTCGGCTGCGGGAGGCGCGTCCGGACATTGCGCTATCGAGCGACTTCATCGTGGGGCACCCCGGCGAGACCGAAGCCGATTTCGAGGCGACGCTCGAGCTGGTGCGCCGGATCGGGTTCGCGCAGGCATTCAGCTTCAAATACTCGCCCCGCCCCGGCACGCCCGCCGCCGGGGCGCCGAACGCGGTGTCGGAGGCGGTCAAGGATGCCCGGCTCCAAACGCTATTGGCGCTGCTGCGCGATCAGCAGGCTGCGTTCAACCTCCGCAGTGAAGGGCTGACGATGCCGGTGCTGTTCACCGGCCCCGGCCGACGACCCGGCCAGCTCTCCGGCCGTTCACCTTTTCTTCAGCCGGTGCATGTTAATGGGCCGGAGAGCTTCATCGGGCAGGAACACCCGGTGACGATCGTGCGTGGCAACCCCAATTCTCTGTCAGGAACCCTGGAACAGGAGCGTGTCTGCGCTTGAACCTCATCACCCCGACTTCGGCTGCCCCCTCCGCCAACGGCAAGGCATTGACCCTGCAGTTCAACGACAACGCCCTGCTGCCCCTGCTGTTCGGGGACCATGACCGGCATCTGGTCCGGCTCGAACAAGGGCTGGGTGTCAAGCTCGCCTCACGCGGCAACCGGATTGCGATATCGGGTGAACCCGGTCGGGTGCAGGCGGCGGAGATGGCGTTGACCGGGCTGTATCAGCGGTTGGAGCGGGGGCAGCCCGTGTCCCGCGGGGATGTGGACGCGGCGATCCGCATGGCGGATGGGCGGGAGGAGTCGAACCCGCGCCTGCCGCTGTCGGACCTGCCGGCGATCCGGACGAAGCGGGGCGCGATCGGGCCGCGTTCGCCGGGCCAAAGCACGTATATGGAGATGCTGGCCAAGCATGAGATGACGTTCGGGATCGGGCCGGCCGGCACCGGCAAGACGTATCTCGCGGTGGCGCAGGCGGTGCAGATGCTGACGGCCGGGCGCGTGGACCGCATCGTGCTGTCCCGCCCCGCGGTGGAGGCCGGGGAGCGCCTGGGGTTCTTACCCGGGGACCTTAAGGACAAGGTCGATCCCTATCTCCGCCCGCTCTATGACGCGCTGCATGACATGATGCCCGGCGAGCAGGTGCTGCGCCGCATGAGCACGGGGGAGATCGAGGTGGCGCCCCTCGCCTTCATGCGCGGCCGCACGCTGGCGCATGCGTTCGTGATTTTGGACGAGGCGCAGAACACGACGCCCGTGCAGATGAAGATGTTCCTGACGCGCATGGGCGAAGGCACGCGGATGGTCATCACCGGGGACCTCAGTCAGATCGACCTGCCAACAGGGCAGCGCAGCGGCCTCCGGGATGCGCTGGACACGCTCGACGGCCTGCCCGGCATCGGCGTCTGCCGGTTCGGCGTGCGGGACGTGGTGCGGCATCCCCTGGTCGCGGCCATCGTCGACGCGTATGAACAGCGCGCCCAAGCGCAACGAGACGTCGGTCTCACCGCCCCCCGCACCCGCGGCCGGGCAGCGGCCGCCGACCAGGAAGACAATGGACTCCGACAGTAGAACCGGCCCCGCCTCCGCGGGGCTCCGCCCCGTTACCACGGGGCACACAGAGATCGTCGTGCTGGAGCCGCGATGGCGCCGGCATATCCCCGGGGCGGCCGCGATCGCCGCCCGGGCCGTGCGCGCCGCGGGGGGCGCCGGCACGGTGGTGCTGGCCTCCGACCTGGCCGTCCGCCGCCTCAATGCCCGGCATCGCGGCCAGGACAAGCCCACCAACGTGCTGACGTTCGATAGCGGGGACATCGTGCTGGCGCTGGGCGTGGTCCGGCGGGAAGCCCGCGCAGCCGGCAAGCTCCCGGCGCATCATCTGGCGCACCTGGTCGTGCACGGCGCGCTGCATCTGCAGGGCCATGACCATCACCATCCCGGGGAGGCCCGGCTGATGGAGATGACCGAGGCCCGCCTGCTGCGCGGCTTGGGCGTGCCCAATCCCTGGCGCAACCGCGCATCATGAGCGGCGCCAGCAACGGCCGCGGCTTCCTGGGGCGCGTGCGGCAGCGCCTGCGCGGCCGGGCCGAGCACAACGTGCGGGACAGCATCGCCGAGCTGGTGCAGCAATCCGCCGATGACAGCCAGGAGAACGGCGCCGCCCCGGAACTCGACCGGCAGGAGCGGGCGCTGATCGCCAATGTGCTGCGCCTCCGCGGCATGACCGCCGACGACGTGATGGTCCCCCGCGCCGACATCGTGGCGATCCCGGTAGACGTGACGCTGGACCAGGTGCTTGAGCAGATCCGCCGCGAGGGCCACTCCCGCATGCCGGTGTATCGCGAGCAGCTCGATGAGATCGTGGGCATGGTCCATATCAAGGACGTGTTCGCCTATGTCGGCCGGCCCGAGGCGTTCCAGCTCGAGAGTATCCTCCGCAAACCCTTGATGGTGGCGCCGCAAATCCCGGTGCTGGACCTGCTGTTGCAGATGCGGCAGGCGCGGGTGCATTTGGCGCTGGTGGTGGACGAGTATGGCGGCATCGACGGGCTGCTGACGATCGAGGACCTCGTGGAAGAGATCGTGGGCGACATTGCCGACGAGCATGACGAGGTCGAGGGCCCGATGATCGTGGAGCGCCCGGACGGCACGCTCGACATCGATGCCCGCCTGGATATCGAGGCCTTCGAGGAGCGGTTCGGCCAGGTGCTGACGGATGACGAGCGGGAGGCGGATATCGACACCGTGGGCGGCCTGGTGTTCACCCTGGCCGGCCGGGTGCCGAGCCGGGGCGAGGTGATCAGCCACGAATCCGGACTCGAATTCCGCATCCTGGACGTGGACGCCCGGAGGATACGCCGTCTGCGCGCGCGCAAGCCCGCGTCCCAGGCGGTCGCCGCTGAGTAGCCGCACGTAGGATGGGTGAAACCCATCAAAGCAGGGAGGCCCACGATGTGCGAACCCGAATGGCCGCAACCCGGCCGCGAACGGATGATCGTCCCGCCCCCCGTCGGCCTGCATGGCAGCGGCATGCCGGACCCGGAGCCCGGGCACTTTGCCAAGCTGGACGGCCGGCATGTCATGATGATGGGCGACAACCCGGCCCTGCCGCGCATGCCGGCCGCGCCGTCGCTCCTGGATTTCTACCGCCTGCGCTTCTCCGACCTCACGGCGCGCCACCTGCTGACCAGCGCCGCCCGCGCGCTGGATGCCGGGCAGGACGAGAAAGTGGTGCTCGCCTGCCTCCTGCATGACATCTCGAATGGCTGCCTGATCCGCACCGACCATGGCTATTGGGGCGCGCAGATGATCGCCCCCTATGTCAGCGAGGAGATCGCCTGGGCAGTGCGGCACCACCAAGCGCTGCGGTATTTCGCGGACGAAGACGCCGGGTATGCCTACCCCGAGAGCTATGTGCGGTTCTTCGGCGCCGACTACGTGCCGCCCGACTACATCCGCCAGGACGCCGAGGCCGCGCGGGCGCATCGCTGGTATATGACATCCCGTCTGATCACGATCTACGACACGTATTTCTTCGACGACATGCCGGCGCCCGATCCTGCGCGCTTCGCCGACCTCATCGGCCGCCACTTCCGCCAGCCGGCCGAGGGCCTGGGCTTCGACGGCTCACCGGTCGCCCACATGTGGCGCACCGCGATCTGGCCGAACAACTTCCTGTAGCCGCGCGCATAGCAGCCAGGACTTGTCCCGTCCGTCACGCCGTCCGACATACCCGCGATGAACGAGACACAAGCCCAGGCGCTGATCCGGTTCGGGCTCGGACGGCGCGGTGACGATCCGTTGCCCGACGATCCGAAGGCCTGGCTCCGCAGCCAGATCACCGAACCCGACCGCTTCGTGATGCCGGGCGCCCTCAGCACCGCGCAATGCCTGCAGAACTGGCGGCTGGACAGCACGGAGCCGCTTGCGGAAGGCAGCCGGGTCAACCAGACGTTGCGGGCCGAGAAGATCGGGCAGATGAACAACGCGCTGGTCACGCCGGCACCGTTCCGCGAACGGCTGGTCTGGTTCTGGACCAACCACTTCGCGGTCAGCCTGAACCGCCTGGAATGTAAGCCCGTCATCGGCGCCTATATCCGCGAAGCGATCCGGCCGCATGTCACGGGCAAGTTCGGGGACATGCTGCTGGCCGTCATGCGGCATCCGGCGATGCTGCTGTATCTCGACAACTGGTCCTCTACCGGGCCGGACAGTCCCGTGGGCCGCGCGCGGGGCGTCGGCATCAACGAGAACCTGGCGCGCGAGTGCATGGAGCTGCACACGATGAGCCCGGCCTCCGGCTACACCCAGGCGGACGTGACCAGCTTCGCGCAGGTCATCACCGGCTGGACCATCGATTTCGGCCGCGCCGAGCCCGGTTTCGCCTTCAACCCCACCGCGCACCAGCCCGGCGCCAAGACCGTCATGGGCCAGAGCTTTCCCGAAGGCGAGCAGGGTGGGATCGCGGCGCTGGCCTGGTTCGCGAACCACCCCGCCACGCATGATTTCCTCGCCACCAAGCTGGTGCGCCATTTTGTCCATGACGACCCGCCGCCCGATGCGGTGCGCAGGATCGCGGGCGTGCTGCGCGATACCGGGGGCGATTTGGGTGCTGCCTCCCTCGCGCTGATCGACCTGCCGGGCGCCTGGGCTCCGATGACCAAGCTCCGCAACCCGATGGACTACATCGCCGCCTGCGCCCGCGCCGTGGAGGCGACCCCGGTCACGACCGACATCGCGGCCGAGATGATGGACGGGCTGGGCCAGCCGCTGTGGACGCCGCCGCTGCCGAATGGCTGGGCCGATCGGGCGGAGGCCTGGGCCGGGCCGGAGGCGCTGCTGCGCCGGGCGGAGCTCGCGAGCAAGGTTTCGTCCCGCCATCCCGACCCCGACCCGGCGGAGGTGGCGAACGCCGTCCTCGGCCCCTATTTGCGTGCCGAAACGTTGCAGGCCATCCGGTTCGCGGGCTCGCGCCGCGGCGGCATGGTGTGTTTGATGGCGTCCCCGGAGTTTATGCGGCGATGATTCACCTGCCTTCAATCGGGCGGCGCGCGGCGCTGCTGGGGCTCGGCAGCGCCATGGTGCTGGGCCGGGCCTCGCTCTCCTTGGCGGCGGCGGATACGGACAAACGCTTGGTGGTCGTGCTGCTGCGCGGTGCCATGGACGGGATGGCGGCCGTGGTGCCGTATGGCGATCCGGACCTGGTGCGCTGGCGGCCAAAGCTGCTGCCGCCGCAACCGGGCCAGGCTGGCGGGTTGCTGGACCTCGGCGGGTTCTACGGCCTGCACCCCTCCTTGGCCGGCATGCATGCGCTGTATCGCGCCGGGGAACTGCTGCCGGTGCATGCGATCGCCGGGCATTACCGCAGCCGCAGCCATTTCGAGGCGCAGGACTACCTCGAGAGCGGCGTGGACCGGCGGATGGATAGCGGCTGGTTGAACCGAACCCTGGCCGCGATGTCCGGGCAGGAGCAATCCGCGGTCGCGATCAGCGTCACCGTGCCGCTGCTGCTGCGCGGCCCCCGCGCGGTCGCGACCTGGGCGCCGCCGACCTTCGATCCGCTCGATGCCGATCTGTATCACCGCGTCGTGGCGCTGCACGACCATGATCCCATCACCGGCCCAGCGTTGCAGGACGCGATGCGGCAGCGCGGCTTCTCCGACAAGGTGCTCGCCTCCGGCACGCCGCCCCGCAGCCAGGACGCCTTCGCGACGCTCTGCGCCTCCGCGGCCAAGCTGCTGCGCGCGCCCGATGGCCCGCGGGTGGCCGGGATGGAGCTGGAGGGATGGGACACGCATTCCAGCCAGCCCACCCGGATCGCGGCGGCGCTGAGCGAGCTGGATGCCGGGCTCGTGGCGCTGAAGGCCGGGATGGGCGATGCCTGGGCGCAGACGGTGGTGCTGGTCATCACCGAATTCGGCCGCACCGTGCGGGCGGACGGGACGCTCGGCACCGATCATGGCACCGGCACCGCGGCCTTTGTGGCGGGCGGGCGCGTGGCGGGCGGGCGCGTGCTGGCCAACTGGCCCGGCCTGCAGCAGGCCAATCTGTTCGAGAACCGCGATTTGCAGCCAACGGCGGATCTTCGCGCGCTCGGCAAGGGCATCTTGGCGGCGCATATGGGCCTGTCGCCCGCCGCGTTGGCGCAGGTGTTTCCCGAAAGTGGGGACGTTACGCCAATGACCGGGCTGCTGCGGGCCTAGCCCGATGGACACCGAGCGGAGCCTGCTCCGGTACCGCGACGCCCATACCTGGCCGGCGGAGGACGCGATGGCGGCCATGCTGGAGAACCAGTTCGGCGCGTTCGCGGCCGTGCGCGCGGCGCTGCCGGCCTTGGCCGCTGCCGCGACTGCGGTTTCCGGGCGGCTGCGCGACGGGGATGGACGGCTGGTCTATTGCGGCGCCGGGGCTTCCGGCCGTTTGGCGGTGCAGGACGGGGTCGAGCTGCACCCCACCTTCGGCTGGCCCGGCCATCGACTGGCCTACCTCGTGGCGGGCGGGGATGCGGCGCTGGTCCGCTCGGCCGAAGGGGCGGAGGACGATGCGGAGGGTGCTGTGCGCGATGCGTCCGCGCTGGGGTTCGGCCCCGCCGACGTTGTGCTGTGCGTGGCCGCAAGTGGCACGACGCGCTATACGGTCGAGGTCCAGTCCATCGCCGCTGCCGCCGGTGCGCTGACGGTGGCGCTGGCCAATAATCCGGGCACGCCTTTGCTGGCGCGTGCCGCGCATCCCGTGCTGTTGCATACCGGCGCCGAATTCCTCGCGGGCTCCACCCGCATGACGGCCGGGACGGCGCAGAAGATGGCGCTGAACCTGCTCTCCACCCGGGTGATGACCGAGCTGGGCCGGGTGCATCGCGGCCTGATGGTGGACATGGTGCCGAGCAACGCGAAGCTCGTCGCACGCGCCCACGCCATGGTGGCCGCCATCGCCGGCACCGGGCTGGCGGAGGCCGAGGCCGCCTGGCATGCGGCGGGCGGGAGCGTGCGGGTGGCGGTGCTGATGCTGGCCGGGCTGGATCGGGCGGGGGCGGAAACCGGGCTGAGCGAAGCGGGCGCTCGGCTCGATCAAGCGCTGGCGAAGATCCGTCGAGAGGCGTGAACCAGCGATGTCCCTACCCACCCGGCGGCGTGCGCAAGGCAGCCGTCACGATGTCCCGCTTGTTATGCAGGTGTTGGGCCAGCAATTGGCCCAGTAAGGCGCCATCCCGGGCGATCAGCGCGTCCAGGATCGCGCCATGTTCGTCCATCGCGGCCTGCCAGCGGTCAGGGCGCATGCGGTTGGACATGTAGCGGGCCCTGGTGATGCGGCCCGAAAGCGCGGCGTAGGTCTGCATCAGCACCGGGTTGCCGGCGGCGCGCATGATGCCCTCGTGGATGGCCTGGTTCAGGGCGAAATACTCGCGCAGCTCCGAACGCAGGAAATGCGCGTGCATGCGGTGGTGCAGGCTTTGGATCTCGGCGAGATCAGCTTGCGTGATGCGGTGCGCCGCGAGGCGCCCGCCCTCGGCCTCCAGCATGCCGATCACCTCGAACAAATGCGTCAGGTGTTCGTCGCCCAGGGTCGCGATGCGGGCGCCGCGGTTGGGCAGCAGCTCGACCAGGCCCTCGGCGGCCAGTACCTTGAGGCATTCGCGCAGCGGCGTGCGGGAGACCTGGAACTGCTCGCACAGAGCACGCTCCGGCACGCGGGCGCCGGGCAGCAGGGCGCCGTCGTCGATCAGGGCGCGCAGGCTTTCCAGCAGCCCCGCATGCAGCGTGGGCCGGATGGGGAGAAGGGCGTTCATGCACTGATCATGGCTCAGGAGACGATTGAATGCAAAATACCCGCTTGTATGCCGTATCCATTCATGCGAGAGCGGGATTGTATTCATTCTGGGAGGACGCGATGGCGTTCAAGAGCGGCCGCCACTTCCTGCAGATCCCGGGCCCCAGCACGATCCCGGACCGCGTGCTCCGCGCCATCGACCGCGCAGTGCTGGACCATCGCGGTCCCGAGTTCCAGCGCCTGGGCCGCGCCGTGCTGGACGGGCTGAAGCCGCTATTCGGCACCACGGGCCCCGTCATCATCTTCCCGAGCTCCGGCACCGGCGCGTGGGAGGCGGCGATCGTCAACGTGCTGGCCCACGGTGACCGCGTGTTGATGGTCGAGACCGGGCAGTTCGCGACGCTATGGCGCAACATGGCCGTGCGCCTCGGGATCGAGGTGGATTTCGTGCCGGGCGATTGGCGGCATGGGGTGGACCCCGCCGTGGTCGAGGCCCGGCTCCGCGCCGACACCGGCCGCGCGATCAAGGCCGTGATGGTCGTGCACAACGAGACCTCGACCGGCGTCACCAGCCGCATCGCCGAGGTGCGCGCGGCCATGGACCGCGCCGATCACCCGGCGCTGCTGATGGTGGACAGCGTTTCGGGCCTCGGCTCGATCGACTACCAGCACGATGCCTGGGGCGTCGATGTGACGGTGACGGGCTCGCAGAAGGGCATGATGATGCCGGCCGGGCTGGGCTTCAACGCGGTGTCGGCCAAGGCGCTGGCGGCGGCGAAGGTGGGCGGGATGCCGCGTTCCTACTGGGATTGGCAGGAGATGCTGGGCATCAATCCCAGCGGCTATTTCCCCTACACGCCGGCCACCAACCTTCTGTATGGGCTGGAGGAGGCGATCGCCATGCTGAACGAGGAGGGGCTGCCCGCCGTCTTCGCCCGCCATGCCCGCCACGCCGCCGCGACCCGCGCCGCGGTGTGGGCCTGGGGGCTCGAGGTGCTGGCGCTCGATCCCCGCGAGTATTCCGGCGTGCTGACCACGGTTCTGCTCCCCGAAGGCCACGACGCCGATGCGCTGCGGGGTCAGATCCTGGAGGCCTATGACATGTCGTTGGGCGCCGGGCTCGGCAAGCTGAAGGGGCGGGTGTTCCGCATCGGGCATCTCGGCCATTTCAACGACCTTATGCTGATGGGCACGCTGTCCGGTGTGGAGATGGGCCTTGCATTGGCGGGTGTGCCGCACCGGGCTGGTGGGACACTGGCGGCGATGAATATCCTGACGGGGCGCACCGAACGGGTCGAGCAGAAGGCGGCATAAGCCCGCAAAGGGCAGCCGAACGGAGGGAGGCGATCTTGTTCAACTACTTTAAGAGACTGGCCCAGCGATGGGGGGCGAGCAGCAACGTGCTGTTCCTGCTGTGCGTAATGTATTTCGTGACCTACATGGACCGCGTGAACATCAGCACCGCGGCGTCGGTGTTCAAAGTGGAGCTGGGGCTCAGCAATACCGAGCTCGGCATCGTGTTCTCCGCCTTCGCCTATCCGTATTTGGCCTGCCAGGTGCTGGGCGGCTGGTTCGGGGATCGGTTCGGGGCGCGGCGCACATTGGTGATCTGCGGCCTGGTGTGGTCCGTCGCGACCATGCTGACCGGTCTTGCGGGCAGCATGGCGTCGTTGATCGCCGTGCGTGTCATGCTGGGCTTGGGCGAGGGAGCCACCTTCCCGCTCGCCACCCGCGCCATGTCGACCTGGTTGCCCGGCGGCAAGTCCGGTTGGGCCCAGGGCATCACCCATGCCGCCGCCCGGCTCGGCAATGCCATCACGCCGCCTTTGGTCGTGGCCCTGATCGCGCTGGTGAGCTGGCGCGGCTCGTTTTTCGTGATGGGGCTGATCAGCCTCGCCTGGGTGATCGCGTGGGGCCTGTATTACCGGGACGATCCCAGCACGCACCGGGGCGTCACGCCCGAGGAGCTGGCGCGGATGCCGGCGCCGCGGCCCGTGGGCGTCATCCGCGCGCCGACGCCCTGGGGTCCGCTGATCCGGCGGATCGCGCCCGTGACCTTCGTCTATTTCTGCTATGGCTGGACGTTGTGGACCTTCCTGACCTGGGTGCCGCAATTCATGCAGAACGCCTACAAGCTCGATCTCAAGAACACGGCGCTGTTCACCTTCGTGGTGTTCTTCGGCGGCGTGGTGGGCGATGCGCTGGGCGGCTGGCTCAGCGACTATATCTACCGCCGCACCGGCAGCCTCACCATGGCCCGGCGCAACCTGGTGATCTTCGGCCTGCTCGGGTCATTCTTGTGCTCGGCCCCGATCCTGGTGATCACGGATCCCTGGCTGGCCACGATCGCACTGGGCGGCGCGTTCTTCTTTGCCGAGCTGACGATCGGGCCGATGTGGGCCATCCCGATGGACATCGCACCGGCCCATTCCGGCACCGCGAGCGGGCTGATGAACTCGGGCTCCGCCTTCGCCGCCATCGTGTCCCCGGTCGTGTTCGGCTGGATCATCGACAAGACCGGCAACTGGTCCTTGCCGTTCTATGGCACCATGGGGCTGCTGCTGGTGGGCACGGCGGCGGCGTTCCTGATGCGGCCGGAGGAGACGTTCACCGCGCCGAAGGGGGTCACTGCGCTTGCCTGATGGTCTAAGCCTCACACCACTGGGCGATGCGCGCCTCGCCCAGCGCCTGCGCCGGGAGACACAGGGGGACGTGTTGTTCGGCCAGGCGGATCGGGGGCGGTATGCGACCGACGCCTCGATCTACCAGATCGAGCCCGTGGGCGTGCTGGTGCCGCGCACCATCGATGACGTGCAGGCCGCGATGGCGATCGCGCGGGAGCATGGGGTGCCGGTGCTAGCGCGGGGCGGCGGCACCAGCCAGTGCGGGCAGACGGTCAACCGGGCGCTGGTGATCGACTGCACCAAGCACCTGCGCCGCGTGCTGGACGTGGAGGGCGACACGGCCTGGGTCGAGCCGGGCCTGGTACTCGGCCACCTCAACGCGGCGCTGAAACCGTCGGGACAATTTTTCCCGGTGGATCCCAGCACCCACACGCGCTGCACGCTGGGCGGCATGGCGGCCAACAACTCGTGCGGGTCGAAAAGCATCCGCTACGGGCTGATGGCGGATAACGTGCTGGCGATCGACGCGATCCTGGCGGACGGCACGCGCCATGTTTTCGGCCCGGCGCCGGACGCCCAGGATGCCCCGGTCGCGGGGTTGATCCGACACCTGCATGAACTGGGCGCGGCCGAGGCGGAGGAGATCGCGGCGCGGTTCCCGACGCAGCTGCGCCGGGTCGGTGGCTACAACATCCAGGCCCTGACCCCGGCCGCCCGGCGCGAAGGACGCGGCAACCTGGCCCGGCTCCTGGTGGGGTCGGAGGGCACGCTCGCCTTCTCCGCCGCGATCCAACTCAAGCTGCACCCGATCAAACCGCGCAAAGTGTTGGGCATCTGCCAGTTCCCGACCTTTCGCGCCGCGATGGAGGCGTCCCGCCATCTGGTGGCGCTGGGGCCCGAGGCGGTGGAGCTGGTGGACCGCACCATGATCGATTTGGGCCGCGGCATCCCGATCTACCGCGCCACCATCGACCGCATGGTCCGGGGCCAGCCCGACAGCCTGCTGATCGTCGAGTTCCACGGCACCGAGGACGCCCTGTTGCTTCGGCAGCTGAACCGGCTCGAGGAGCAGATGGCCGATCTCGGCTACCCCGGGGCCGTGGTGCGCGCGACCGATGCGCCGTTCCAGGCGGCGATCGCGGAGGTGCGCGAAGCCGGGCTCAACATCATGATGTCGATGAAGGGGGACGGCAAACCGGTCTCCTTCATCGAGGATTGCGCGGTGGGGCTCGATGACCTCGCGGATTATACCGAGCGGCTGAACGACGTGTTTGCCCGGCACGGCACCCGCGGCACCTGGTATGCCCATGCCAGCGTCGGCTGCCTGCATGTCCGCCCCGTGCTGAACATGAAGGACCCCGCCGACATCCGCACCATGCGGGCGGTGGCGGAGGAGTGTTTTGCGCTGGTCCGCGCCTACAAGGGCTCGCATTCCGGCGAGCATGGGGACGGGATCGTGCGGTCCGAGTTCCACGAAAGCATGTTCGGCCCCCGCATCGTCCGCGCGTTCGAGGCGGTGAAGGACGCGTTCGATCCCGCGGGATTGCTGAACCCGGGCCGTATCGTGCGGGCGCCGCGCATGGATGACCGCACGCTGTTCCGCTACGGGCCGGACTATGCGGCGGTGCCGATGACCCCGGCGCTGGATTGGTCGGAGCATCCGGGCGGCCTGCTGTCGGCGGTCGAGATGTGCAACAACAACGGCACCTGCCGCACGTTCGACGCCGGGGTCATGTGCCCGTCCTATCGTGTGACGCGCGACGAAAAGCATCTCACGCGGGGCCGGGCCAACACCCTGCGGCTGGCGCTCACGGGGCAGGTCGGGCCGGATGCGTTGGCGGGGGATGACGTGGCTGCGGCCATGAAGCTCTGCGTGTCCTGCAAGGCGTGCAAGCGGGAATGCCCGACCGGGGTGGACATGGCGGCCATGAAGATCGAGGCCCTGGCCGCCCGCGCGGCCCGGCACGGCGTGCCGCTCCGGGAGCGCCTGGTGGCGGAGATGCCACGCTATGCCGCCGCGGCCTCGCGTCTGCACGGGCTGGCCAATCTCCGCAACCGGGTGCCGGCGTTGCGCCGCCTGTCGGAGGGGATGCTGGGCCTATCCGCCGCGCGGCCTTTGCCGGAATGGCGCCCGGCGTTCCGGGACAGCGAGGCTCCCGCGGACCCGGCGCCCCGAGGAGACGTGTTCCTGTTCGCCGACACGTTCAACCGGCATTTCGAACCGGAGAACCTGCGCGCTGCGATCGTGGTGCTGCGCGCGGCCGGGTATCGGGCGGTGCTGCCGGGCCTGAAGTCACGAGGTGGCGTGTGCTGTGGCCGGACCTATCTGTCGGCCGGGATGGTGGACCGGGCGCGGGAGCTGGCCCGGCAGGCCATCGCCGCGTTACAGGGGTCGATCCCCGTCGTGGGGCTCGAGCCGTCTTGCCTGCTGACCTTGCGGGACGAGTTCCGGGCGCTGCTGCCGGGGGCCGACAGCGCCGCGCTGGCCGGGCGGGCGGTGCTGCTGAGCGAGTTTCTGGTGCGGGAGAACGTGACGCTACCGTTCGCCGACCGGCCGATGCGCGCGCATGTGCATGGGCATTGCCATCAAAAGGCGTTCGGTGCGTTCGGGGACGCGCTTTCGGTGCTGCGTGGCGTGCCGTCCTTGGACGTGCAGCCGATCGTGTCATCGTGCTGCGGGATGGCGGGGGCGTTCGGGTATCAGGCGGAAACGCAGGACACGAGCCGCGCGATGGCAGAGGCGGGGCTGCTGCCGGCGGTGCGCGCGGCGGCGGCCGATGACGTGATCGTGGCGGACGGCACCTCGTGCCGGCACCAGATCGCGGACCTGTCGGGGCGGCGGGCGGTGCATTCCGTGCAGGTGCTGGCGGCGGCGCTGCGCCCCTGACGGCCTGGGGCGGCGGATTGCAGCCAACGGTTAACTTGAAATGCACCTCTCCCGGTGGCCTTATGCCGTCCAGGGGGAACGATGGTCGCTTCGACGGGACGCCACGCGCCGGACCTGCTGCCCTGGTCCGCCCATGGCTGGACCGGGCGGGTTTTCGCTGGCCCGTCGGAAGCGATGGGCGCGCTGCCGGCGGTCCACGCGCTCCGTGAGGCCTATGGGCTCGAAGCCGATCGGATGACCGACGTGGGATGGTTCGTCTCGCGGACGGTGGCGTGGCGAAACCATCCGATCGTCGTGTTGCTGGAGCGGGATACCAGGCCGGCGGCGGCGGTGCTGTTGTATGGCCGCCGGCAATGGGGGTTGCCGTCCGGGCTGGTGCGGGGCGGCAACCGGTCCGGGGACGGGGTGGTGATCGCGCCGCCGGCCCTGCGCGTGGCGGCCCTGACGGCCGCGGCGGAGTGCATGCTGGCCAATCCATGGGTGCATTCGGTGCTGGCCTCGGTGCGGGGCGAGGCGCCGCCCTCGGTTTCGAATTTCGGGTTCCAGGCCCGGTGGCGCGCCCGCACGGTCGCCACCGATCTCTCGCTCACGGGCGGGTTCGAAGGCGTGCTGTCCCGCATGCGGCCACGCAGCCGGCGGAACTACCGCTATTTCAGGCGGCGGGCCGAGAGCCAGCTCGGTGCGGCATTCGTCCCTGGGCTTACCGACACGCAGGCCGAGGATGCCGTCAGCATGCTGCACGGAGGCGGGCTGCATCCCCAACCCTTGTCGCGGGCATTGCGGCTACTGGCGGTGGCGCGTGAGACGCCGGGGTATTTCGCCATGGGCGTGCACGATGCATCGGGTCAATGGCTGAGCTATCTGTCTGGATGGCGGGAGGGCGGGCGCAGTTTCGTCGAGCAGCAACTCAACGACCCCAGCATGCTAGCGGCGTCGCTCTCGACCGTGATGCGCACCTGCCTGATGGAGCATGAGGCCGCGACCGGGGCGGATGAGATCGTGTTCGTGGGCGGCTCGTCGGATGCGCTGGGCCGGTATTGCGCGCCGGATCAATGCCTTGACCTGCTCGCGACCCAGGCCGGTCTGCGCGGTACGGTGGCGACCGGGCTGGTCACGACGCTGCGCCCCCGGGGCGAGGTGGCGACGATGGTTCGGGAGGCCGTGGGGTAGCGGCTGGCCGGGTGGCGCGCGGTCTGGCAAGTTGCGCCCAATCATCGTGGAGCCCCGCATGCGATCCTGGATCATTGCGCCGATCGTCGCCCTGCTGATCGCGGCGGGATCGGCCCACGCACAGCCGGCACCCCGCGTGACCCGGCTGCAGGACGATACCGCGCAGAGCTTCATGTGGGTCGGTAACAGCTTCTTCTACTACAATAACGGCATGCCAGCCGTGGTGCAGCGCCTGATGGCCGGGGCGCCGCCGAACGAGTTTCGCCCCTATAGCGCGACCATGATCACCATGGGCGGTTCGGGCCTCGATTGGCATGACCTCGAGAGCTATTTTCGGCCCGGGGCCGTCGGCCGGTATACGTTCGACTCCGAGAACCGGGTCGTGTTCAACACGCGCAACAAGTATTACGACGCCGTGATCATGATGGATTGCAGCCAGTGCCCGATCCATCCGGACCTGGCGCCCATCTTCACGACCTACGCCCGCTCCAACAGCGAGATCGCGCGCAAGCATGCGGCCGAGCCGGTGCTGTTCATGTCCTGGGCCTATTCGGACCGGCCCGAGATGACGGAGCTGCTGGCCAAGGCCTACACGACGGCCGGCAACGACAACAATGCGCTGGTGATCCCCGCGGGCCTCGCCTTCGCCCGCGTGGTGGCGGAGCGGCCGGAGCTGCAGCTCTATCAGCCGGACCGGCGGCACCCCACGATGCTCGGCACCTATCTGGCCGCGGCGACCAGCTACTCCACGCTGTATCACCGCTCGGCCGAGGTGAATTCCTACAACGCCGGCATCGATCCGGAGGTGGCGCGCTATCTGCGGATCGCGGCATGGAAAACCGTGCAGGCGTATCAGGGCGAAGCGCCGTCCAAATGATCGTCGGCGTCATCCTGGCCGGTGGCGCGGCCCGGCGCATGGGGGGCGGGGACAAGCCGCTCCGCTCCCTCGGCGGCCGCCCGTTGCTGGGCCGGCTGGTCGGGCGGCTGCGGCCGCAGGTGGACGGGTTGGCCATCAACGCCAATAGCGGGCCGGGCGACGACCCGGCGCGCTTCGACGCCTACGGCCTCCCGGTGCTGCCCGATACCGAGCCGGACCGGCCGGGCCCGCTGGCGGGCGTGCTGGCCGGGCTGGACTGGGCGGCGTCGCTCGGGTCCGTGTGGCTGCTGACGGCACCGGGGGACGCACCATTCCTGCCAAAGGATTTCGCGCTGCGGCTGCTGGCGGAGCGGGGCGAGCACGCCTATGTCGCGGCGTCGTCCGGGGGGCGGCTGCATCCCGTGGCGGCGCTGTGGCCGATCACCGCGCGGGAGCCGATCCGGCAGGCGCTCCGGGGCGGCCGGCGGCGGGTGGACGCGCTGGCGGGCGCAGAGCTTGCGCGGGTCGAGTGGCCCACCTACCCGCTGGATCCCTTCTTCAACGTGAACACGCCGGAGGACCTGGCCGAGGCCGAGCGGCTGGCGGCTGCCTGGCCCGATTCGTGATCCGGTCGTGACCTGGACGGCCGCGCAGGAGCGGAGCCGGCTGGTGCTGGCGGTGACGCTCGGTCTGTTTGCGGCCTATGCCGGGCTGTATTTCTGGTTCCAGCTCGGCCCCGCGAGCCGGCAGGGCGCCGGGGATTTCTTTGCGCTCTGGTCGTATGGCCAGATTCTGCGGGCCGAGGGCTGGGCGGCGGTGTATGACCCCGTGCGGTTGCATGCGCTGCAGATGGCGTTGGGGATGCCCGGGGCGGACCATAACCCGTTCCCGTATCCGCCGACCTTCCTGCTGGCGGTCTGGCCCCTCGGGTTCATGCCGTTCGAAACGGCTTGGGTCGCGTGGGTTGGTGTCACCTTGGTCCTGTTCCTGGCCGCCGCGACGCAATTTCGTCCTGTGCCGGCGATCGTGGCGCTGCTGGCGCCGGTGACGACGCTGGGGGTGATCTCCGGGCAGAGCGGGTTCTTGTCCGGTGCCCTGCTGCTGGGCGGGATGCAGCTGGCGGCGGTACGCCCGTGGTGGGGTGGGGTGCTGATCGGGCTGCTGACGTTCAAGCCGCAGCTCGGGATCCTGATCCCGGTGGCGCTGGTCGCGGCATCCGCCTGGCGGTGCGTGGCGGGGGCGGGGCTGACGGTCGTCGCGCTGCTGGCCGTGACCGGCTTCGTGTTCGGGGCCGGAGCGTGGGGCGTGTGGCTGCGGGAGCTGCCGGGCTATGCCGGGTCGTTCGAGACGGGAAGCATGCGCTACGAGCTGATGCCGACCGTGGTGGCGAACCTCAAGATGCTCGGGGCGCCGCGCGGCATGGCGAACGGGGTGCAGGCGGTGGTGGCTGTGGCGGCCGGAGTGCTGGTGTGGCGCGCGTTCCGCCCCGGCGTCACGCGCCCGGCCATCGCCGTGCTGGCGGCTGCGACCTTTCTCGCCACGCCGCATGCCTTCATCTACGACATGCCGATGGTGGCCGGCGGCCTGCTGCTGTTCGTGGCGGCGCGGTTGCGTACCGGGGGTTTGCGCGGGCGCGAGGTGATGGCATCGCTGCTCGCGCTGGTCACACCGGCCCTGATGCTCTGGCTGCCGGGCGTGCCGGTCAGCACCGTGGCGCTGGCCTTGGTGGTGGCCGCCTTGCTGCCGGGCCAGGCTGTCGCCGACGTGGCGAGTTCAAGGGGCACCGAGCACGTTTGAAGCCCCTGGACTGCTTCACGAGGCGGCTCGCAATGACGGGTTTAGCGCCCCGAAAAGAACCGCCCGATCTCGAGCGCCGCGCGATCCGAATCCTCTCGGTGCGGGTAATGCCCCACACCCGCGAACATCGCGCAGTCCAGGTCGGTAAACGTCTCGCCCAACCGGTCCGTCCAGGCATACGGAAAGATGGCGTCATGCTCCGCCCAACGCACGCAGGTCGGGATGGCGATGGGCGACAGGGGGGGTGCCGTGCCGGATAGCATGGCCACGCGTGCCGCATGGGCGCCGCGGTAGTAGTCGAACCCGCCCTGCAGATTGCCGGGCTCCATGAAATTGTCGATCCAGGCGTCCAGCACGTCATCGAACGCCGTCTTGCGATGCGCCCAGTGACGGAGGAAGTAGCCGATATAAGCGCGGCAAGCATCCCGGCTGGCCCCCACCAGGGCGGCCGCGAACGGCATCTGGTGAAAACTCTGATACCAGATCTCGTTCAGGCGATCGGGCGTGCCCATCCGGGCGCCGATGCCGGGATGGACGAAGTCGAAGAAGAACAGGCCCGTGAACCGGTCTGGCGCCGACCGCGCCAAAGGCTGCATGATCGAGCCGCCGACGTCGTGGCCCACCACCCCCACGCGCTCGAACCCCATCGCGTCCATCAACGCCAGCAGGTCGGCCGCATGCTCGGCGGCACCCCAGGGCCCCCCGGGCTTGTCGCTTTGGCCGAAGCCGCGGAGGTCTGGGGCGACGAGAGTGAACCGGTCCTGCAATCGCTGCATGACCGGCTCCCACGTCAGCCAAAACTCCGGCCAGCCATGCAGCAGCAACACTGGAGGGCCCGATCCGGCCGTGACCACATGGAACGTGGCGCCGGCCGCCGTGACCATCCTGTGCTGCATGGCGTGGTCTCCTGGTTTATTCCGCCGTCGCGGTCTCACCGGCATGGGTCAGCGCCTCACCGAGCGCCTTGATCTTCTCGGCGTTCTTGCTCTCGGACTTACCGGCGATCGCCACCGTCTCCTTGCCGAGCTTCAAGATCAGCTTCTTGACGGTCTCTCCGTTGATCTTCTCGGACTCGAGTTGCTTCTTCAAGGCCTCGAGGTCCTTGATGATGGCCTTCGCCGCCGGAAGCTCGACTTTCTCGAGCGTCGCTTCCCAGCCCTCGATGTTCTTGACCGCGGCCTTGGCGGTGAAACCCTTCACGCCGTCGGCGATGTGCTTGATGGTGGCGTCGAATTGCGGCATGTCGCGGTTCCTGAGATGCCGTCGCGAGATAGCGACGGGACCGGGGCACAGCGCCGGACATCGCGCAAGGTTGCTAAGCCGGGAATAACTGAACCGCGAGCGCATCGCCGCGCGCCACCCCCGTGGCATCATCCGTCAGCACGGCCAGGCCGTCTGCCTCCGTGAGGGACGTCAGGATCCCGGCGCCCTCCACGGGATGCTTGTGCGCCACCCAGCCCCCAGAGCTCGGCACCAGCCGCACGCGCACGAACTCGCGACGTCCCGGCTTCTTGCGCGCCGTAAACGCCGCCACGGCCGTCACCGTCACCGGCAGCACGGGCGCCGTGCCCGACAGCGCGGCCAGCAGCGGCAGGGCCAGCTGCACGAACGTCACATAGGCCGCGATCGGGTTGCCCGGCAGGCCCATGAACTGCGCCGCGCCCACCGCGCCCATCGCCACCGGCCGCCCCGGCTTCACGGCCAGCCGCCAGAAGCTGAGCCGGCCCAGCGTCTCCACCGCGGCGCGCACGTGATCCTCCTCCCCGGCCGACACACCGCCGGAGCAGAGGATCAGATCGTGGCCGGCCGCCGCCGCCAGCGCCGCGCGGATCGCCTCGGGCCGATCGGGCACGATGCCGCCATCGGTCACCACGGCGCCCGCGCGATGCAGCAAAGCCGTCAGCAGGACGCGGTTGCTGTCGTATCGTTGGGCCGGGCCGGCCGGCTGTCCGGGCTCCACCAGTTCGTCCCCGGTCGAGAGCAGCGTGACCCTGACCCGGCGCCGCACCGTCAGCACCGGCACCCCTAAAGCTGCCGCCAAAGCCAGATCGGGGGGCCGGAGCCGCCGCCCGGCCGGGAGGGCCAGCGCGCCTTGCACCACATCCTCCCCGGCCGGCCGGGTGTTGGCTCCGCGCGTCAGGCCGGGTGGCAGGTGCACGAGATCACCCTCCAACCGGACATCCTCCTGCATGAACACCGTGTCCGCACCTTGCGGCAGAGCGGCGCCGGTGAAGATGCGGGTGGCAGTGCCGGGTTGGAGCGGCAGCGGCGCGGCCCCCGCGGCCAGCCGGGCCATCACCGGCAGGGGCGCCGCGGCCTCGGCCAAGCGCACCGCGTAGCCATCGACGGCGGCGTTGTCGAAGGGCGGCAGGTCGATGGGGCTGACCAGGTCCGCCGCCAGCACGCGGCCATCGGCGTCGAGCAGCGGAACCGTCTCGACCCCTGTAACGGGCCTGGTTTCAGCGGCGATGAGTGCCAACGCCTGTTCGATGGTCAGGAGCGCGCCGCCGAATGCGAAACAGTCATCCGTGAGTTGGGCCATCAGACTGGGGCCGCATGGGCTTCGACGATGCCGACGATGCCCGGGATGTCATCGAGGGCGAGCACGGGGATCCCCGCCGCGGGCAGCGCCAGGTCTGTCACGACAGCCACGATACTGGGGTCGCCGGGATGCAGAAGCTCGCATCCATTTGCGGCGCGCGCGATCTCGACCTTGGGGTGCGGCTCGCGCTTGAAACCCTCGATCAGCACGAAGTCCACGGGCGCGAGGCGGTCCAGCAGCTCGGACAAACCCGGTTCCGCGGCGCCGCGCAGTTCGTGCATCAGCGCGAAGCGGTTGGCGGACGCGATCAGGACCTCCGTGGCGCCGGCCTCGCGGTGGACCCAGCTATCCTTGCCGGGCCGGTCCACGTCGAAGCCGTGATGGGCATGCTTGATGGTCGAGACGCTGTGGCCCCGGGCGATCAGCGCGGGGATCAGGCGCCGCAACAAGGTGGTCTTGCCGGCGCCGCTCCAGCCGGCCAATCCGATCAGGCGCATGGGAAACACATTGGCGGCGGCACCTTGGCGGACGGGGATATCACGTAATATAGATGGCATGGGAACAGGGGCAGGACCAATGCGAAACCCGGCCCAGGAGAGACGTTTTATATGACCGAACCGCGTCCGGGTGAGATTCTGAAGTTCGAGCATCCGGGAGCCGGCCGCCGCCGGGCGAAATCGACTCCGAAAGGCCGCGAGGTCGATCCGCAGGCGAAACACGAGATTTCTGCTCTGTTGGGTGATCGACCGCGCGCGCGCGATATGCTCATCGAATATTTGCACCTGGTCCAGGACCGGTATCACCAGATTTCGGCCAAGCACCTGGCGGCATTGGCCGACGAAATGAAGCTGGCCTTTGCCGAGGTGTTTGAGACCGCGACGTTCTACGCGCATTTCGACGTGGTGCGAGAGGGCGAACCGGACCTGGCGCCGACCGTGATCCGCGTGTGCGACACCGTGACCTGCGCGATGTATGGCGCGGAGACGCTGTATGAGGAGCTGCGGGCGCTCGAGACCAGCGGCCAGTTGCCAGGTGCGCGCGTGGTGCGGGCGCCCTGCGTCGGCCTGTGCAACCAGGCGCCGGCCGCGGAGGTCGGGCACAATTTCCTGGGCCATGCCGATAGCGCGCAGGTCGTGAACGCTCTCAATGCCGGGGACACGGATGCGCATGTCCATGCCGATTATGTCGACTATGACGCGTATGTCGCCGGGGGCGGATATGCGTTGCTCGGGAAGGTTCGGTCCGGTGCAATGTCTGTGGAGGATGTGCTGGCCGGGCTGGATGCCGCGGGGCTGCGCGGGCTGGGCGGCGCCGGGTTCCCGGCCGGGCGCAAATGGCGGTCGGTGCGCGCGGAGCCGGGGCCGCGGCTGATGGCGGTGAACGGCGACGAGGGCGAGCCCGGCACCTTCAAGGACCGCCTGTATCTCGACACCGACCCGCATCGCTTCCTGGAAGGAACGCTGATCGGCGCGCACGTGGTGGAGGCGAGCGACGTCTATATCTACCTCCGCGACGAATATCCGGTGCAGCGCGCCATCCTGGAGGCGGAGATCGCGAAATTGCCGCCGGGCGGGCCCACGCTGCATATGCGGCGCGGGGCGGGGGCATATATCTGCGGCGAAGAAAGCTCGATGCTGGAAAGCATCGAGGGTAAGCGCGGGCTGCCGCGGCACAAGCCTCCCTTTCCCTACCAGGTCGGTCTGTTCGGGCGGCCCACGCTGATCAACAACATCGAGACGCTGTTCTGGGTGCGGGACCTGCTGGAGCGGGGCGCCGCGTGGTGGACCAGCCAGGGCCGCCATGGGCGCGTGGGGCTGCGCAGCTATTCCGTCTCGGGCCGCGTGAAGGAGCCCGGCGTCAAGCTGGCGCCCGCCGGCATCACCGTGCAGGAGCTGATCGACGAATATTGCGGCGGCATGACCGAGGGCCACGTGTTCGCGGCCTACCTGCCGGGGGGCGCTTCGGGTGGAATACTGCCGGCGTCGATGAACGACATCCCGCTCGATTTCGGCACGCTGGAGAAATACGGCTGCTTCATCGGCTCCGCGGCCGTGGTGGTGTTCTCGGAGGCCGACGACATCCAAGGTGTCGCCACCAATCTCATGCGGTTTTTCGAGGATGAGAGCTGCGGCCAGTGCACGCCGTGCCGCAACGGCACGCAGAAGGCGCGCATGCTGATGGAGCGGTCCGTGTGGGACGGGCCGTTGCTGAGCGAGCTGGGCGCCGTGATGCGCGACGCCTCGATCTGCGGGCTGGGCCAGGCGGCGTCCAACCCGCTGGCCTGCGTGATCAAGTATTTCCCGCATTTGCTGACTGCCCGTGAGGCCGCTGAGTGATCAACCGCGATCCCGCAGCTGTGGACGTGATGGTCTTTGAAACGGCGCTTCACATCGTTCTCTCAGACGGCCGAGAGCTATCCGCGCCACTCGCCTGGTTCCCGCTGTTACGGGACGCGACGCCAGCCCAGCGGCAGAACTGGGAGCTGATCGGCCAAGGCCACGGCCTGCATTGGCCCGACCTCGATGAAGATATCTCCGTCCGCGCCCTCCTGGGCCGCCCCACCTGACCCGCGCCACAAAGGCAACTCCATGAACGACGCTCCGAACCTCTCCGCCGAGACCGCGACCGTTCGTATCGGCCCGCAGAACCTCGCCACCATTACGACCGAGACCGAGGGCCTCGCCTTCGAGCTGGACGGGGAGCGCGTGTTCGCCCGCGCCGGGGAAAGCGTGTGGGACGTGGCGCGGCGCATGGGCACGGAAATCCCCCATCTCTGCCACCGGCCGGAGCCGGGCTATCGCCCCGATGGCAATTGCCGGGTCTGCATGGTGGAGATCGAGGGGGAGCGCGTGCTGGCGCCGTCCTGCAGGCGGATGCCGGCAGTGGGCATGAAGGTGCACACGCAGTCCGACCGCGCGAAGGCGTCCCGCAAGATGGTCATGGAGTTGCTGGTCGCCGACCAGCCCGCCCGCGCCACCTCCCACGATCCCACCAGCAGTTTCTGGCAATGGGCGGACAAGACCGAGGTCACGGAGAGCCGTTTCCCGACCGAGGCGCGCTGGACGCACGATCCGTCCCACCCGGCGATGCGCGTCAACCTCGATAGCTGCATCCAGTGCAATTTGTGCGTGCGCGCCTGCCGCGAGGTGCAGGTCAATGACGTGATCGGCATGGCCTACCGCAATGCCGGGTCCAAGATCGTGTTCGACTTCGACGACCCTATGGGCGCCAGCACCTGCGTCGCGTGCGGCGAGTGCGTGCAGGCCTGCCCCACGGGCGCGCTGATGCCGGCCGCCTACCTCGATGAGAACGAGACGCGGGTTTCGTGGCCGGACGCGAAGGTGGACAGCCTGTGCCCGTATTGCGGCGTCGGCTGCCAGGTGACCTACGAGGTGCTGGACAAGAAGATCGTCTATGCCACCGGCCGCAACGGCCCGGCCAACCATAACCGGCTCTGCGTCAAGGGCCGGTTCGGCTTCGACTACATCCACCACCCGCATCGGCTCACCAAGCCGCTGATCCGCCTCGACAACATGCCGAAGGACGCGAACGACCAGGTCGATCCCGCGAATCCCTGGACGCATTTCCGCGAGGCCACCTGGGAGGAGGCGCTGGACCGTGCGGCAGGGGGCCTCGATCGGATCCGGCGGGAGAAGGGGCCGCGCGCGCTGGCCGGGTTCGGGTCGGCCAAGGGGTCGAACGAGGAAGCCTATCTGTTCCAGAAGCTGGTGCGCACCGGGTTCGGCTCCAACAACGTGGACCATTGCACGCGGCTGTGCCACGCAAGCTCCGTCGCGGCGTTGATGGAGGGCCTGAACTCCGGCGCCGTCTCCGCCCCGTTCTCGGCGGCGCTGGATGCGGAGGTGATCGTCATCATCGGAGCCAACCCGGCCGTGAACCACCCGGTGGCCGCCACCTTTATCAAGAACGCGGTCAAGAAGGGCGCCAAGCTGGTCATCATGGACCCGCGCTTCCAGCAGTTGACCCGGCACGCCACGCACCACCTGGCGTTCAAGCCGGGCTCGGACGTGGCGCTGCTGAACGCCATGCTGCACACCATCATCACCGAGGGGCTGACGGACCAGCAATACATCGCGGGCTACACGGAGGGTTTCGAGGAGCTGCGCGACCGCATCCAGGACTTCCCGCCGGAGAAGATGGCGGCGGTCTGCGGCGTGCCGGCGGCGACGATCCGGGAGGTCGCGCGGCTTTATGCCACCGCACGCGCGAGCTTGGTGTTCTGGGGCATGGGCATCAGCCAGCACGTGCACGGCACCGACAACTCGCGCTGCCTGATCGCGCTGGCGCTGGTCACCGGGCAGATCGGGCGGCCCGGCACCGGGCTGCACCCGTTGCGGGGCCAGAACAACGTGCAGGGCGCCAGCGACGCCGGGCTGATCCCGATGGTGCTGCCGGACTACCAGTCCGTCGAGAACCCGGCGATCCGCCAGCATTTCGAGGAATACTGGAACAGCCCGATCGACCCCGTCCGCGGCCTGACGGTGGTGGAGATCATGGACGCCGTGCATGCCGGGTCGATCACCGGCATGTATGTAGAGGGGGAGAACCCGGCGATGTCCGATCCCGACCTCAACCATGCCCGGGGCGCGCTGGCGAAGCTCGACCATCTCGTGGTGCAGGATTTGTTCCTGACGGAAACGGCGTTCCATGCCGACGTGGTTCTGCCGGCTTCGGCCTTTGCCGAGAAGGTGGGCAGCTTCACCAACACGGACCGCCGGGTGCAGATCGCGCAAGCCGTGATCCCGCCGCCCGGTGAGGCGCGGCAGGATTGGGAGATCATCCAGGCTATCGCCCAGCGCATGGGCCTGCCGTGGAACTACACCCACCCGAGCCAGATTTTCACCGAGATGGCGCATGTCATGCCGAGCCTGGCCAACATCACGTGGGAGCGGCTGGAGCGGGAGGGCGCCGTCACCTACCCCGTCGACGCGCCCGACAAGCCCGGCAACGAGATCATCTTCTACGCCGGCTTCCCGACAGCCTCCGGCCGCGCGAAGATCGTGCCGGCCAACGTGCTGCCGCCGGACGAGCTGCCGGATATCGACTACCCAATGGTGCTCAGCACCGGTCGCGTGCTGGAGCATTGGCACACCGGCAGCATGACCCGGCGGGCTATGGTGCTGGACGCGATCGAGCCGGAGGCGATGGCCTTCATGTCGCCGAAGGACCTTTGGCGCCTCCGCCTCACCCCCGGGGACCGCATCCGGCTCGAAACCCGGCGCGGCGCCGTCGAGGTGCGGGTCCGGAGTGACCGGGATGTCCCGGAGAACATGGTGTTCATGCCGTTCTGCTACGCGGAGGCCGCGGCCAATCTGCTGACCAACCCGGCGCTCGACCCGTTCGGCAAGATCCCGGAGTTCAAGTTCTGCGCGTCCCGGGTTACACCCGTCAGCCAGATGGCAACCGCCGCGGAGTAACCCCGATGCGCCTCCTTCCGCTCGCCTTGATGGGCCTGGCATTGCAGGCGCAGGCGGCGGAGCCGGTGCTGAACCGGGTCACGCTGTCATCGGGCGGGGTGGGGCAGTTCGAGTTCACGGCGGACGTGGACGGGGCTGCGATCCTGCCGCTCGATGTGCCGCTGGATCAGGTTGATGACATCCTGAAAAGCCTGCGGGTCAATGACCCCGCCGGGCTGCCGAATCTGCGCCTGCCGGGGCGGGAGCCGTTGTCCGAAAGCTTTCGCCCTTTGCCGTTCAAGCCGGAGGCGTTCGCCTCGACCGAGGCGCTGCTCGGCGCGCTGGTGGGCGAGCAGGTGCGGCTGCCGGGGTCGGGCATCACGGGCTCGATCCTGTCGGTCAGCGCGTTCGAGACCGCGATGCCGTCCGGCCCCGGCACCAACACCCGCCATCGCCTGACGATCGCGACCGTCAACGGCCTGGACTCCGTGGTGCTGGAAGATGCGGGCGCCGTGGAGTTCACGTCCGAGCGGTTGCGCAGTCAGGTCGCGTCTGCGCTGGCGGCGATCGCGGAGGCCCGGGTGCAGGACCGGCGGACGGCGCAGCTGGTGCTGGCCGCGGGCGGCAGGCGGACGATCGAGTTCGGGTTCGTGACGCCGACGCCGGTGTGGAAAGTATCCTATCGCATGGTGGTGCCGCCGGATGGCCCAGACGGCGCCAACGGCCCGGCGCAGCTGCAGGGCTTCGCCGTGGTGGAGAACCTGAGCGGCCGCGCCTGGAAGGACGTGGAGATCGTGCTGACCGCCGGGCAACCGGTGCTGTATCACCAGCCGCTGTATGAGGCGGTGTTCACCACGCGGCCCGAGGCGCCGGTCGAGGTGCCGAACCGGCTGACGCCGCAGCTCGACCAAGGTGCCAACACGCTGATGCGGCAGCGTTCGGTGGGCTCGATGGACGCGGCGCCGCCCCCGCCGATGATGGCCGCACCGTCCCCAGCCGCGCCCCGGTTTGCGCCACCCCCCGCCGAAATCCAGCGCTCCGTGGCGCAAGTTTCGTTCCGGTTGGCGGCGCGGGTGGATGCGGCGTCCGGCGAGACGCTGCTGCTGCCGATCGCGGACCGGCCGGTTCCGGCCAAGCGGGTGGCGCTGTATCAGCCGCAGACCGATCCGCGGCATCCACTCGTGGCGCTGCTGCTGACCAATGACAGCGCGGGCGCATTGCCGCCCGGTCTGTTGACGCTGTTCGAGCGGCGGGCGGATGGCTCGGCCGGGTTCATCGGCGATGCGCGCCTGCCGACCATCCAGCCTGGTGAAGACCGCCTCGCCAGCTTCGCCGCCGACCTCGCCGTCCGCGTGGACCGCACGCAGGAAGCGGTACGCACCGTCGTGAGCGCACGCGCCACCCGCGGCGTGTTCGAATTCGAGGAGAAGCAACGCTTCGTCACATCCTACCGCATCCAGACCCCATCCGATTCCGGCCGCACCCTCCTGGTGGAGCAGCGCAAGCAGGACGGCGCCACCCTGACCGAGCCGGCGCAGGGCGTAACCGTGACGCCCACCGGCTACCGCATCACCCGCACCGTCGCACCCGGCGCCACCGAGACGCTGCGTGTGGTGGAGGAGACGGTGCAGCGACGCCGGATCGAGCTGGCGACCATGGCCCGGCAGGACATGTTCGCCGGTTGGGCGTCCGACACGGAGCTGCCGGCGCCGGTGCGCGCCGCGTTCCAGCGCCTGGTGCAGCTCCGCGCCGACCTCGATCGCAAGACGGCGGCGGTGAAGACGGTGCAGGAGCGGCGGGAGGGCATCTTCACCGACCAGGAACGACTGCGCGCCAACCTGCAGGCCGTGCCGGTGCAAAGCGAGCTGCAGCGCCGCTACCTCGCGCAGATGCTGCAGCAGGAAAATGACTTGGCCGCCCTGCGCGCCCAGGAGGCCGCGGCGCAGAAGGCCGCGAGCGAGGCGGACGGGGCACTCAAGGACGCGATCCTGAACTTCTCGACATGAAGACAGTCGCGGTCGTGGGCGCCGGGATCGCGGGCCTCGCTTGTGCGCGGCGGCTGATGGAAGCGGGCCGCGCCGTCACGCTGTTCGACAAGGGCCGCCGGCCCGGCGGACGGCTCGCGTCCCGGCGCGCCGGGGGTTTCCGGTTCGAGCACGGCACGCCCTATGTCGAGGCGATCGAGCCCGCGTTCCGCGCCGCGCTGGTGCCGCCGCATGCCCTGCCCTGGTCCGGGCCGGATCGGTGGTCCGGGGTGCCCGGCATGTCGGCGATCGCCCAGTCCCTGGTGCCGCACGGGGCCGAGATGCACGCCATGCGGCATGTCGCGTTCCTGCATCATGACGCGGCTGGCTGGACCGTCCGGCATCGGGATGCCGCCGAGACGGCGCCGGGGCTGGTGGCGGCGGAGGGCGGGGTAGTGTCGGCGCCGTTCGACGCCGTGGTGCTCGCGATTCCCGCGCCCCAGGCGGCCGGATTGCTGCGCGGGATGGGGCATGGCTTCGCGGGCGCGGTGGCGGACGTGACGATGGACCCGTGCTGGACGGTGATGCCCGGATTTGCGGCGCCGCAATCCGGGCTGCCGCCTGGTCCGGCCGGGATGTTCCGCTGGTTGTCGCAAGACAGTGCCCGCCCGGGGCATGCTGCGGCACCGGATTCCTGGACCGGGCACGCGAGCATGGCGTGGTCCCGCCTGCATCTCGAAACCCCCGCAGAGCAGGTCTTGGCCCTGCTCTGCCACGCCTTCGCGGAGGCGACCGGGATCGCGGCAGAGCCGGCGCACGCTTCGGTGCATCGCTGGCGGTATGCGACGGTGGCCGCGCCGCTGGGTGCGCCGTGCCTCGCCGGGCCGGACCGGCTCGCGCTGTGCGGCGACTGGTGCACGGGGCCTGGGACTGATGCCGCCTTCCGCTCGGGCGTGGCGGCTGCGGAGCGATTGCTGGCCTGACCGCTACAGCAGCCCGGCTTCCCGGAAGCTCAGCGAGCGGCCATGCCCCACGATGATATGGTCCCGCACTGCGATGCCGAGAAGCGCCGCCGCATCCCGCACCATGGCCGTCATCTCCAGGTCTTCGCCGGACGGGGTGGGGTCCCCGCTCGGGTGGTTGTGCACCAGGATCACCGACGACGCCCGCAGCTCGATCGCCCGGCGCACGACCTCCCGTGGATAGACCGGCGTGTGGTTCACCGTGCCCCGCGCCTGCGCCTCATCGGCGATCAGGCAGCTTTCGGCGTCGAGGAACAGGATGCGGAACTGCTCGATCCGCTCCCGCGCCAGCACGGCGGCCAGGTAGTTGGTGAGCGCCGCCATGTCATCCAGCACCAGGCGGTTCATCAGCGCCGACTGCGCCGCCCGCAGCGCCGCGCCATGCACGAGCTTCAACGCCGCGACGGAATGGGGGCCGAGGCCCGGGACCGTTTCCAGCTCTCGCACGGGCGCCGCGAGCGCCGCGGCAAAAGTGCCGAACCGGGCGACGACGCGCGCGGCCACCGGCGCCGGATCACCCGGCAGCACCAGTGCCAGCAGGGACGCGGTCAGCGCCGTGTCGTCCAGCGCGGCGGCGTCCCCGGCGGCGATGCGGGTCCCGCCGTGGTCGCGGGCGGCGATGGTGGCGGACGGCGCCGGGCTGCCGAACCGGGCCATGCCCTCGGCGAAGCCCATCCGTAAGGCTGGTTCCGGGCTGGGGTAGGACGGGCTGGGGTGGTGCATCGCCGCCGCAGCGGACGCCTTGATCGCCGCGCCCGCGATCGCCGCGACGTCGCGCCGGCGCCGCTCCCACAGCTTCGTTTGGGGCGGTATGGCGCCCCCCGGCAGCATGACGCGCACCCAAAGGCCGCGCTCCCGGCCAGGCCGTCATGCCGCCCGACATTGGCCCGCGTGACACCCGGCATCGCCTGCACGGCCCGGCGCACGGCCGACAGCACGGAGCCCGGATCGGCGCCCGCCATCTCGGACGGGCCGAGATCGACGATCGCTTCGAACGGCGCGTCCGACTCTTCGGCGGGGGTTGGCTGTGGCGCCCGGGCGAGCGAGCGCCGAAGCAGCCTCACCAGCGCCATCTCACTGGAGCAGGCCGCTCCCGCGTAGGCTGCGCCACTGGCCGGGCCTCCCCACCACGCAGTCATGCAGCTGGACGGAGAGCAACGCCGCCGCCTTTCGCATCGCGCGGGCGAGTGCGGCCGGTTCATCTCGCGTGCCCTCACCCGGGCAGACGAGGATCACGGCCGTCGCGTGGACATCGAGCGCCCCGGCCGCGACCGCCCGCGCCTGGTCCGGCACCGGACCGGACCGGATCACCACGTCCGCCAGCAACCGGTTGCGATTGTTGAGCAGGAGGGCCCGGGTGTCATCGTGCCGAACCGGATGCTCGTCGAGGTATGCCACCAGCCGGTCCCAGTCCGATAAATGGGCCCGGGCCACCTGCTCGGCCCGCGACAGCCGGGATGCCGCTTCATGCACCAGCTTGAGCGCGATCACGCTGCGATGGCCGAGGTGGGACAGGGCTTCGGGCGGGGCCACGAGGGTTTGGGCCAGGCTGCCGAAGCGATTGATCGTTGCCTTGGCGAGTGGCTTGGTGTCCCGCCGCTCGATCCCCAGGAACAGCAGCATTTCCAGCAGTTCATACTCGGCAAACGCGCCGGGCCCGTGCGCGAGCAGCTTATGCCGCATGCGCGCGCGGTGGCCTTTTGGCCCGATGCTGGCAAAAGCCTTCTCGGACGGGGCGGCCCTGAGTTCGCGGTATTCGCGCATTCACCTGGTTCCCGCTTGGGACGGATGAACGTCAGCAGATTGCTACCATGACGTCAATCGGCGCTGATGAACTCAACCGCTCGTTCGGCGACCATCATGACGGCCGGTTGTATGTTGGAGGATGGCACCAACGGCATTACGCTGGCGTCGGCGATGCGCAAGCCGTGCAGGCCGCGGAGCCGCAGCGCCGGGTCGACCACGGCCGCGTCGTCGGCGCCCATACGGCAGGTGCCGCAGGGGTGATAGACGGTGGTGCCTGTCATGCGCAGGAATTCCAGGAGGGCGTCGCTGTCTTCGAGATCGGGGGTGGGCGCCAGTTCCTCGGTGATGAAATCGCGCAAGGGCGCGGTGCGGGCGAGGCGCCGGGCGAGGCGGGCGGCTTCGATCATCAAGTGCTGGTCGTTGGGCGCCGAGAGATAATTGGCCTGGATCACCGGTTTGTCCGCGGGATCGGGGCTGCGCAGCGTGAGGGTGCCGCGGCTTTCGGGGCGGCATTGGCCGAAATTGATCATCATGCCGGGATGCCGCGCGAGGGTGTAGCCGCGGCCGGGTTCCAGGCTGAAATTGATGAACATGAGTTGTACGTCGGCCTCGGTATCGGCCTCGTTCGGGGCATCGCGGGCCACGCGGGCGAACAGCGCCGCCTCACCGGCGCCGACCGCCATCGGGCCGCGCCGGCGCAGCGCGTACTCGAGCGCCATGGCCCCCATACGCAGCTTGCTGGCCATGATCTCGTTCAACGTGCCGGCCGGGCGGGTTCGGAACACGGCGCGGGCGATCAGGTGGTCCTGCAGGTTCTGGCCCACACCGGGCCGGTGCAGATGCACGGGCAATCCCAGGGCCTGCAGCGCCGGGCCATCCCCGATGCCGGACAGCATCAGGATCTGGGGCGAGGCGATCGCCCCGGCGCACAGCACCGTCTCCCGGGCCGCGTTCACCGCCAGAACGGTGCCATCCTGCCGCCGCGCGACGCAGCCGGTGACCCGGCCGGCCTCGATGGTCAGCCGTTGCACCGTGATGCCCGTCAGCACGCGGAGGTTGGGGCGGTGCCGGGCCGGATGCAGGTAGCCGCGCGCGGTGCTGACGCGAAGGCCGCGCCGGATGTTGAGCTGGATCGGCCCGGCACCCTCGATCGCCCCGTCATTCACATCCGTTCGGCGCGGAAAGCCGGCTTCGACACACGCGGCCACGAAAGCGTCACCCCCGGCAGAAAGCGCATGGGGCGTGGTGACCGGGATGGGCCCGCCCCGGCTTCGCGTGGCGCCCGGCGCGCCCTCCCAATGTTCGATCCGGCGGAAGGCGGGCAGCACGTCGTCATAGGACCAGCCCCGGGCGCCGGCCTGTGCCCAGCGGTTGTAGTCGTTCGGGGAGCCACGCAAGTAGGCCATGCCGTTGATGGAGCCGGACCCGCCGAGCACCCGGCCCCGCGGCCAGTGGATGCTGCGGCCGTTCAGGCCGGGCTCCGGCTCGGTGCCATACCGCCAGTCGAACTTGCCACTGGCGAACAGGCGGGCATAGCCGGCTGGGATGCGAATCCAGGGATCCCGGTCTTCCGGTCCCGCTTCGAGGAGGACAACCCGGACTGCCGGATTTTCCGACAGCCGGGCCGCAACGATGCATCCAGCCGAGCCGCCGCCAATGATGACATAGTCCGCGGTCACAGGCTCCGGCACGTTGGATGGGGCGTTCATGCCCCAGTTTAGTCAGACAGGCAGTCAGCCCGCCATGGCGTAGGATTGCGTGGCGAGCACGCCGGCGGTGGCGCGCAGCTGGCAGCGCAACCGGGCCACCAGCTCGGCCATCGGCAGGTCGGTCGGCAGATGATCATCCGCTCCGGCTTCGAAGCTCAGGACCGCGTCCTCCTCCTCGATCGAGTCGGATAGGATCACGACCGGCGTCCAGTTCCCGGCCCGGCGCCATCCGGCGCAAACCGTGCGCCCGTCGCCATCCGGTAGGTCTTGAGCCAGCACCACGGCGTCGAATGGTCCGCGGGCGGAACCCATCAGGGCCCGGGCGTGTTCTGCAGAACTGGCGCTACAGACTTGGTAGCTGCCCCTGGCTTCAAGTTCCTTCGCCACCATCTGGCGTAGAGACGCATCGGATACAACCAAAAGAACCCATCCACCGTAGACCATGACCCCGTCCCTCCTCTGATTTTTGGATTGTATGACGGTCGGTTAACAGTTTGTTAGTCAAGTTGTGTTGGATTGTGTCAAACCTTAAGAGAGTTCTCGTATTTGAGACATTCTCATTGGCTGATCCCCCAAACATCCGGGAGCTTGCGTGTGGGCTTGCCGCCGGGCACATCTGGCCGCAAGTAGAGGGGACCGTCCGCAACCGAGGTGCTCCTTGATCCACCGTCCGACCCAGTCCCTGTATGCAACACCCGCCCATGCCGGCGACGATGACGAGCGCGATCCGGACCAGCCGGACGTGCCGGAGCCGGAGGGCCCGCATCCGCAGGAGCCCGGGGACAACAAGACGCTGTCCTCCCCGGTCAACGAGCTGGAGAGCCGGCTGTTCAAGACCCGCACCGTGCTGGTGTTCGGCGCCATCAACGACAAGGTGGCCCGGGACGTGACCGGCCGGCTGCTGGCGCTCGCCAGTGACAGCGACAAGCCGATCGACGTCTATGTGAACTCGCCCGGTGGCCACGTGGAGAGCGGGGACACGATCCACGACATGATCCGCTTCGTGGACGCGATGGCGCCGGTGCGCATGATCGGCACCGGCTGGGTCGCGAGCGCCGGGGCGCTGATCTTCCTGGCGGCCGCCAAGGAGCGGCGCATGTGCCTGCCGAACACGCGCTTCCTGTTGCACCAGCCGATGGGCGGCGTGCGCGGCCCGGCGACCGACATCGACATTGAGGCGCGCGAGATCATCAAGATGCGCCAGCGCATCAACCACATCATCGCGCACGAGACCGGGCAGGACTACGCCAAGGTGGTGAAGGATACCGACCGCAACCACTGGATGTCCGCCGACGAGGCGATCGCCTACGGCATGGTGGCCAAGGTCGTGCGGAGCGCCAAGGAGCTCTGACTTTTCGGTCCTTCGACAAGCTCAGGACGAACGGGAGAGCGCAGGCCGCCACACCGTGGCCGGAGCCTTGTGGTCCTTCGACAAGCTCAGGACAAGCGGGAGCGCGCAGGCCGCCGCACCGTTCGCCCTGAGCCTGTCGAAGGGCTAATCCGCCGCACGCAGCATGATCTTGCCGATATGCGCGCTGCTTTCCATCAAGCGATGCGCATCGCCCACGCGGTCGAGCGGGAAAGCGTGGGCCGCCGCACCGTGGCCCGAGCCTTGTGGTCCTTCGACAAGCTCAGGACAAGCGGGAGAGCGCAGGCCGCCGCACCGTTCGCCCTGAGCCTGTCGAAGGGCTAATCCGCCGCACGCAGCATGATCTTGTCGATATGCGCGCTGCTTTTCATCGGGCGGTGCGCATCGCCCGCGCGGTCGAACGGTAAGGCGTGGGCCGCCGCACCGTGGCCCGAGCCTTGTGGTCCTTCGACAAGCTCAGGACAAGCGGGAGCGCGCAGGCCGCCACACCGTTCGCCCTGAGCCTGTCGAAGGGCTAATCCGCCACACGCGGCATGATCTTGCCGATATGCGCGCTGCTTTCCATCAGGCGGTGCGCATCGCCCACGCGGTCGAGCGGGAACGCGCAGGCGCCGCACCGTGGCCCGAGCCTTGTGGTCCTTCGACAAGCTCAGGACAACCAGGAACGCGCAGGCCGCCGCACCGTTCGCCCTAAGCTTGTCGAAGGGCTAATCCGCCACACGCAGCATGATCTTGCCGATATGCGCGCTGCTCTCCATCAAGCGGTGCGCATCGCCCACGCGATCGAGCGGGAAAATCTCGTGGATCACGGGCCCGCAGCGCCCGGCGGACAGCACCGGCCAGACCTTCTCCTGCAACGCCCGGGCGATGGCGCCCTTCTGGACCGCAGTGCGGGGGCGCATCGTGCTGCCGGTGATCGTCAGGCGCTTGGTCATGATCGTCGTCATGTCGAACGCCTCCACCTTGGGGCCGCCCAGGAAGGCGATCAGCACCAGGCGCCCATCCATCGCCAGGCACCGCAGGTTCTGCTGCGCGTAGGGGCCGCCCACCATGTCCAGCACCACATCCACCCCGGCACCGCCGGTGAACTCCCGCACTGCCACCGCAAAATCACCCTGCTTGTAGTTGATGGCGGCGTCCGCGCCATAGCGCACGCAGGCGTCGCACTTGGCGGACGAGCCCGCGGTGGCATAGGTCCGGCTGCCGAACTCCCGGGCGAGTTGGATGGCGGTCAGCCCGATGCCGCTGGTGCCGCCATGCACCAAAGCGCGCTCCCCGGGCCGCAACCGCCCCATGTCGAACAGATTGGCCCAGACGGTGAACATGTTCTCCGGCAACGCGGCCGCCCGGATCGCGTCATAGCCGGCGGGCCACGGCAGGCATTGGGTGCCGGGCGCCACGCAATACTCGGCATAGCCACCGCCATTGGCCAGCGCGCAGACCCGGTCCCCCAGGGCCCAACCGGCGCCGTCGCCGGTTGCCATCACCTCACCCGCGACCTCCAGGCCCATGACGGGGCTGGCGCCGGGCGGCGGGGGATAGTGGCCCAGGCGCTGCGACACGTCCGGCCGGTTCACACCCGCGGCCAATACTCGAATGAGCACATCGCCGGGGCCGGGTTGCGGCACGGGGCCGGTCGCGACGTGCATCGTCTCGGGGCCGCCAGGCGTGTGGGCGATCAGGCGCATCGTTGCCGGAATCATGCGTTTTCCTTCTACACCGGATCGATCGGCGAGGGCGGCACGCCCCCGGCCTCGATCGCTTCGCCCGCCAACAGCAGCAGGTCTTCCCGATAGCGCCCGGCGACCAGCTGCACACCGACCGGTGCGCGCCCGACAAGGCCGGTCGAGACCACGAGGCCGGGCAGGCCCATCAGCGGCAAACCGGTCTGCGTCAGTTGCGCGGCCCATACCCGGTCGAAATCCTGGATATCGGCGTCGTCCTCGAACGGCAGCTCCGCCGAGACCGGCATCAGCACCACGGGATGCCGCTCGAGAAACAGCAGCCACTCCCGCGTGAGTGCCACCCGGCGCACCAACGCCTTCCCAAGCGCGTCGGGCGACATCGCCCCGGCCACCTTCGCGAACGGCCGAATGCAGGCGAGCGCACCGGTGTCGCCCTCCCGCTCGGCCGCCTGCAGCAGCGCGTCATAGCCGTCGCCGAGCCAAAGCTGGATCTGCAACGCCGTGGCTTCATGAAGGGAGGGCAGCTCCTCGATCATGTCCACCCGCCATCCCGCGGTCTCGAGCCGCCGGCCTGCGTCCAGCAGCGCGGCCTCCACCTCCGGCACGATGCGCAGGCCGCCGGGGCGGAGGCAGATCGTGGCGACACTGTCGCGCGGGGGTCCCTCGAGCGGCGCCGGCACCCACCAGGGGTCCCGCGGATCGGGCGCCGCCATCGCGTGCAGCCCGGCGCGCAGATCGGCGATCGTCCGCCCGATCGGGCCCGACACCGCCATGAGTTGGGCGCCAATCGCCCGGTCCGGTCCCGAGGCGTTCCAGGCCGCCACCCGCCCCAACGTGGGCCGCAGCCCATGGATGCCGCAAGCATAGGCCGGATAGCGGATGGAGCCGCCGATATCCGTGCCGTGCGCCAGGTGCCCGATCCCGGCCGCCACCCCGGCCGCGGCGCCACCGGAGGAGCCGCCGGGCGTCAATGCACGGTCCCGCGGATTGCGGGTGCGGCCATGCAGGGCGTTGCCGGTGAACCAGCGCACGGAAAAGGCCGGCGCGTTGGTGCGTCCCAAAATCACCGCCCCGGCCCGGCGCAGATTGTCCACCACCGGACTGTCCTGGGTCGCGATAAGGTCCCGCTGCGCCTGCAGCCCGTTGGTGGTGGCATAGCCGGCCATGTCGGCGTTGACCTTGATCGTCACCGGCACGCCCGCCAGCTTCCCGGGATCGCCGCCCCGCGCCACGAGTGCGTCGATCGCATCGGCCTCCGCCAGCACCGCCTCGGGACGGTGCGCGACCACGGCGTTGATCGCTGGATTGACCGCATCGAGCCGCGCGAGCGAGGCCAGAGCCGCCTCCCGCGCCGACACGGAACGGCCGCGCACCCGGGCGGCCAGGTCGGTGGCGGACAGGGTCCACAGTTCGGTCATCGCGGGCTCTCCTCGGTCGGAGGGAAGCCTGTCATGCCCGCCCTGGCCCGGCAAACGGCCCTACGTGCCAGCGAGCCCGGCCGATTGCGGCATGAAGTAGTCCGTCCATTTCTCGGGCTTGGTCTTGAGCGTGCCGGTCCGGTGCAGGAACTCGGCGAACTTGAGCGTGCCCTCGGGCCGGGTGGAGAAGATCATGTCGGGCTGGCGCAACAGCTCCGCCAGCTCGGCCTCCGGCATGCGGTCGCGGGAGACCTCGATGTAGTCGCGCGCGGCGGCCACGGGATCGTCCCGCACGCTGGCGACGGCCTCGGCCGAAGCGTCGATCAGGGCCTGGATCATGCCGGGCTGGCGCTGGGCGTAGCGGGTGGGCCCGAACAGCACCGCCGTGCACAGCGGCACGCCCAGGATCTGCGCCGCGTCCGTCACGGCATGGGCGCCCGGCACCTCCCGCAGCTCCCGCCCGATGAACGGGGGCGAGCCGAAATGGCTGCGCACCTCGTGGCCTGCGTTCTTGAGCGCGATCAGCGCGTCCGGATGCCCCATCTGCACCGTGTTGGCGTCCAGCCGCTTCCACTGGTCGGCGCCGAACACCTGTTCGCACGCCATCTGGATCAGGATCGCGGGCGTGGACACCAGCACGGTCGGCACGGCGATGCGGTCCTGCGGGCCGTAATCCTGGATGCGCTTGATCCGGTCTTCGCGCGTGACCAGCACGGCCGGCAGGGCGGAGTTGGACACGATGCCCTTCACGCCGCCCTTGGTGCGGTCCCAGAGCAGCAGAAGGTTGCCGGGCCCGGCCGCCACCACGTCGATGTTGCCGGACAGCATCGCGTCCGTCGCGTTGCCGCCGCCCGGGAAGTCGGACCATTCGGCCACGCCGTCCGGGATGCCGAGCCGGGCCGCATGCTTCTCCACCAGCTTGCGGCGCTGCATGACCTGCATCGGCAGGAAGTTCACGCCCTGGATGCGGGCGACGCGAATGGTGGGCGGCCCCTCCGCCCGGGCCTCCCGGCCCAGCGTGGCGGCGGCCAGCGACGTGGCGAGCAGGCTGCGGCGTGTCGTCATCCCTTGGCCTCCCGGGCATTGTTTCGTGGTGTCATTGTTAGTAGCGTCGCGCGGCCGTGAATAGCGCCGCCGCGGGCCAAAACCAATCCAGAGACCAACCCGGAAACAACAAGGGGACACGTTCATGCGACCGTTGATCGCCGCCATGCTCGGCCTGTTCGCCATCGCCCCGGCCGCCGCGGAAGACGCGCCGCTCGTGATCCAGCGCCAGGGCAGCTTCTTCGTCGGCGGGCGGGAGGTCGCGTCCGAGACGCTGTCCACGCTGCCGGCCTTCGCGCCCAAGGGGACCGTGACGGTGGACCAGGTCTATGTGCACTACCAGGTGCCGGCCAACGCCCCCGCGCGGCCGTCATTGACCCTGATCCATGGCTGCTGCCTCACGGGCGCCACGTGGGAGACGACACCCGATGGCCGGATGGGCTGGGACGAGTATTTCGTCCGTAAGGGCTACGCCACCTATGTCGTGGACCAGGCGTGGCGCGGGCGGTCGGCGGGCGAGTATTCCGCGATCAACGCCGTGCGCCAGGGCAGCCTGCCGGCGGAGAAGCTGCCGGTCGTGTTCTCCGCCGGGCATGAGGGCGCCTGGCCGATCTTCCGCTTCGGCACGGCCTATCCGCAGGTGAACCCCGGCCTGCAATTCCCGCTGGAGGCGCAGGGCGAGTTCTGGAAGCAGATGGTGTCCGATTCCGCCGCGGCGCTACCCTCGCCCAACCCGACGGTGGCGGGCCTGTCGGAGCTGGCGAAGCGGCTGGAGCGCACGGTGCTGATCAGCCACTCGCAATCCGGCATCTACCCGTTTCAGGCGGCCGCGCGCAGCCCGCAGGGCGTGGCCGGCATCGTGGCACTCGAGCCCGGCGCCTGTCCGGCCGCCGACGGGGACATGGCGCCCTACAAGGCGATCCCGATCCTGGTGATGTTCGGCGATTTCGTGCCGGAAAGCACCTGGTGGGCGCCGCGCCTTGCGTCCTGCCGGGCGTTCGTGGCGGCGGCGACGGCGGCGGGCGGCCGGGCGACGCTGATCGTGCTGCCGGAGCGGGGCATCAAAGGCAACTCACATATGTTCATGCAGGACCGCAACAACCTGCAGGTGGCGGATGTGCTGCTAGAATGGGTGGGGCAGACCGTGAAGTGACGAAGGTTGGGCAGGCCCGGCTGACGGTTGCCGCGCTTAGGAACGGCCTACTCGCCCAGTGCCCGATACATCTCCGCCAGGTGGGCGCTGAGCGGCAGGCCCAGCGTCTCGCCGCCCGGCAGCCGGCCGGTGAGCCAGCGGTTGTAGAGCGCGACCAGCGTCCCCTGCTGCGCGAGGCGGGCGAAGGTGGTGCGAATGAGGATGGCGAGCGCCGGGTCATCGCGGCGGAAGCCGATGGCGTAGGGTTCGTAGGACAGGAACTCGCCCACGACCCGGAGCCGCCCCGCCGATTTATGGGTCGCGATCAGGCCGGCCAGTAGGATGTCGTCGGAGGCGAACGCGTCGGCCTGACCGGCATCCAGCATGCGGTAGGCGGTTTCGAGGTCGGCCAATTCGGCGATCTTGACCCCGGCTGGCGCGAGGCGGCGGATCGCGGCGGCGTTGGTCGTGCCGGCGCCGACCACGACGGTGCGGCCCACGAGGTCGCGCAAGGTGGTGGCGGTGGAGGCGGCGGGGACCAGCAGCTTGGTGCCGGCCAGGAAGAACACCGGGGAGAACGCGACCGTCTTGGCCCGCTCCGCCGTGGCAGTGGTGGAGCCGCATTCGAGGTCGATCCGGCCATCCACCAACATCGGCAGCCGCGCCTCGGCCGCCACGGGCACCAGCTGGATCCGGATGCCGGTCTGCCAGGCCGGGGCGTCATTGGGCAGCAAGTCGCGGTTCAGCGCCACCGCCACATCCGCCGCAATGGCCCGGCACAGATCGAGTGAGAAGCCGACGGGCTGCTTCCCCGGGTTCAGGAACGCAAAGGGCGGCGCGGTTTCGCGGTAGCCGACCCGGATCGTGCCGCGCTGGCCGATAACCTGCAGCGTGCCGGTAAGCGGCTCGCCCTCCTCCGCCAAAGCCGGGCTGGCCAGCAGCAGCGCGGCGAGGATCAGCCATCTCATTCGGCGGGCATCCCCTCCATCTCGCCAACATACTCCTTATCCTCGGCGTCGCTCACCAGCTGCCCTTCCCACTTCGCCACCACGGCGGTCGCGAGCGAGTTGCCGATCACGTTGGTGGCGGAGCGGCCCATGTCGAGGAAGGTGTCGATGCCCAGGATCAGCAGCAGCCCTTCCTCCGGCAGGCCGAACTGGCTGAGTGTCGCCGCGATCACCACCAATGACGCGCGGGGCACGCCCGCCACCCCCTTGCTGGTGAGCATGAGCGTCAGCAGCATCGCGATCTGCGTCCCGAAGCTCAGCGGGATGTCATAGGCCTGGGCGATGAACACGCTGGCGAACGTGCAATACATCATCGTGCCGTCGAGGTTGAACGAGTAGCCGAGCGGCAGCACGAAGCTCGAGATCTTGCTCGAGATCGGGAACTTCGCCAGTTGCTCGAGCATCTTGGGATACGCGGCCTCGGAGCTCGCGGTGGAGAACGCCAGCAGGAACGGCTCGCGCACCAAGCCGATCAGGCGCTTGACGGCCGCGCCCAGGAACACGTAGCCGGCCACCACCAGCAGCGCCCACAGGCAGGCGAGCGCGAAATAGAACTCGCCCATGAACTTCGCGTAGTTCACCAGGATGCCGAAGCCGTTGGTGGCGATCGTCGCCGCCATCGCGCAGAACACCGCAAGCGGCGCCAGCTTCATCACGAAGCCCGTGACGCGCAGGATGATGTGGGACAGGCTCTCGGCCCAATCCAGCATGAACTTCGCGCGGGCCCCCATGCTGGCGCAGGCGACGCCGAAGAAGATCGAGAACACGACGATCTGCAGGATCTCGTTATCCACCAAGGGGCGGACCGCGCTGTCGGGAAACACGTGCTTGATGAAGCCGTCGAGCGTCATGGCGTGGCTGTCGATGCCGGAGCTGACGCCGCTGACCACCTTGTGCACGCCGGCGCCGGGTTCGAACAAATTCACCAGCAACAGGCCGAGGCTCAGTGACACCAGCGACGCGCTGACGAACCACAGCATCGCCTTGCCGCCCACGCGGCCCACGGCGCCGGTGTCCGCCATGTGCCCGATGCCGACCACGAGGGTCGAGAACACGAGCGGCCCGATGATCATCTTGATCAGGCGGAGGAAGACGGTGCTGCCGATCGAGATATACCCGGCGAACAGCTTGTGCGTCGCGGGTTCGGCGAAGCTCGAATGGATAATGCCGCCCGCCGCGATGCCGAGCACCATGGCCACGAGGATATAGGTGGTCATGCGGCTGGACTTCATGGCGGGCTCCGTTCACCTGGCCTGACCAAGTCTGGACCGGTTACCCGCCCGGCCACAACGGGATTGCTGGACAATCACGGCACGGTGCTTGCAAGGTTTGAACCCATGAACCCGAGACCCGTGCCGGATGTGGAGCTGGTCGGCGTCGCCAAGCGCTACGGCCCCGTGACGGCCGTGCAGGCGATCGACCTGGTGGTGGCGCCCGGCAGCTATTGCTGCCTGCTGGGGCCGAGCGGCTGCGGCAAGACCACGACATTGCGGATGATCGCCGGGCACGAGGGCGTGTCGGAGGGCGACGTGCTGATCCACGGCCGCAACGTCACCACCCTGCCGCCCGGCGATCGCGGCACGGCGATGATGTTCCAGAGCTACGCGCTGTTCCCGCATCTGTGCTGCCGGGACAATGTGGCGTTTCCGCTGCGCATGCGGGGCGTGGGGCGCACGGAACGGCGGCGGCGGGCGCTGGAGGCGCTGGCCCGGGTGGACATGGCGGCGCTGTCCGCCCGGCTGCCGGCGCAGCTCTCGGGCGGTCAGCAGCAGCGGGTGGCGCTGGCCCGCGCCTTGATCACGGAGCCGCGCGTCCTGTTGCTGGATGAGCCCCTCTCGGCGCTGGACCCGTTCCTGCGCGGCCGCATGCGGGAGGAGCTGAAGCGGTTCCAGCGCACGCTCGGCCTCAGTTTCATCCATGTCACGCACAGCCAGGAGGAGGCGATGGCGCTGGCCGACCTGGTCGTGGTGATGGAGGGCGGCCGCATCCTACAAGCGGCGCCGCCGCGTGAGGTGTTCGAGCGGCCGGCCACCGCGTTCGTGGCCCGCTTCATCGGCGGGCACAACGTGCTGCCGCAAGGGGCAGGCCTGGTTGCAGTGCGTGCCGATCGGTGCAGGCTTGGCGCCGGGACCGGACCGTCGATCACGGGCCGCATCGCCGCGATCGAATACCAGGGGCCGACCGTCCGCCTCGGCATCGAAACCGGGGCCGGGGAGGCCGCGGTCATCCTGGCAGATTCCGAGTGGTTCGCCGCCCCCGCCGCCCTCGATGACCCGGCCATCATCACCTGGTCCGAACACGACGCCCATCCCCTGACCCATTAGGAGCGTAGCCATGTCCCTGACCCGCCGCACTGCCCTGGGCCTCACCGGCGCCGCCATCGGCTCGGGCGCCATCACCGGCTTTCCCACGATATGGGCGCAGAACATCAAGAACGTGACGCTGCGGCAGTTCGGCACCGGCGTGTCGAACCTCAATGCCGTGGCGGACAAGGTCAAACAGGACCTCGGCTTCACCCTGCAGATGACGGCGCTGGACACGGATGCGGTCACGCAAAAAGCCGTGACGCAGCCGCGCTCCTACGACATCGCGGATATCGAGTACTTCTCGTGCAAGAAGGTGTTCCCCACGGGCGTGATGCAACCGCTGGAGACCAGCCGGATCAAGAACTACGGCAAGATCGTGCCGATCTTCACCACGGGCCGCCTGACGCCCGGGAGCCAGATCGCGCAAGGCACGGCGCCCAGCACCGTCGGCTTCGTGGATAAGCCCGGCGACAAAACCTTCGCCAAGGGTGAGACCGGCTGGATGACGCTGATCCCCACCATCTACAACGCCGACACGCTGGGCATCCGGCCAGACCTGGTGGGCCGCCCGATCACCCGCTGGCGCGACCTGATGGACCCCGCCTTCAAGGGGAAGGCCTCGATTCTCAACATCCCCTCCATCGGCATCATGGACGCGGCCATGGTGATGGAGAGCCTGGGCCGCATCAAATACGCGGACAAGGGCAACATGACGAAGGAGGAGATCGATCAGACGATCGCCTTCCTGATCGAGAGCAAGCGCGCCGGGCATTGGCGCGCGTTCTGGAAGAGCTTCGACGAGAGCGTGAACCTCATGAGTTCCGGGGAGGTCGTGATCCAGTCCATGTGGTCCCCGGCGGTCACGGCGGTGCGGGCGAAAGGCATTCCGTGCGTGTATCAGCCCTTGGAGGAGGGCTATCGCGCCTGGGGCGGCGGGCTCGGGCTGGCGGCGCACCTCAAGGGGATCGAGCTGGATGCCGCGTATGACTACATCAATTGGTATCTGTCCGGCTGGGTCGGCGCGTATCTGAACCGGCAGGGCTATTACAGCGCGGTGCTCGATACCGCGCGCGAGAACATGAGCGCCAACGAGTGGGGCTATTGGATGGATGGCCAGGCCGCGACGGCGGACATCGTGTCCCCGGACGGCAAGGTGATCGACAAGGTGGGCGCCAAACGGGATGGCGGCTCGTTCCAGGAGCGGATGGGGCGGGTCGCGTGCTGGAACTCGGTGATGGACCAGGACCGGTATATGGTTCAGAAGTGGAACGAGTTCATCTCGGCGTGAGCGTCGAGGCCAACCGGAGCCGGGCCATCCTCGTCACCCCGGGCTTGACCCGGGGTCCCGCTCCTCCTTGGCGCGGCACGAACCCGATCAGCGCTCCAGAAAGCGGGACCCCGGGTCGAGCCCGGGGTGACGGGACCCCGCGTTGCTGCGCGCGGCCTGCCATGACAGTGCTGTGAGGGCTTTTCTCGCCGCCCCTCTTGCCCTGGTGCTGGGCCTGTTCCTGCTGCTGCCGCTCGGCGCGCTGCTCGTGGTGTCGTTCTTCGATTACGACAGCGTACGCCTGATCCCGGCTTTCATCTTCGACAACTATCGGGAGGTGCTGAGTTCTCCCGTGGTCTGGCGCACCTATCTCAACACCGCGAAATACGCCGTGCTGACCTGGGCGGTCACGCTCGCGGTGGGATTCCCGGTGGCGTATTTCCTGGCGTTCCACGTGCGCACGAAGCTGATGCAGACGGTGCTGCTGCTGGTGTGCACGGTGCCGTTCCTCACTTCCAACATCATCCGCATGATCTCCTGGATTCCCGTGCTGGGCCGCAACGGGTTGGTGAACGGGGCGCTGGTGGGGGCCGGGGTGCCGGGGGCGCCGTTCGACGTGTTGCTGTATTCGGACGTGTCGATCGTGCTGGCGTTCGTGCACCTCTATGCGCTGTTCATGATCGTCCCGGTGTTCAACGCCATGGCGCGGCTGGACCGGCGGTTGATCGAGGCCGCGGTCGATGCGGGCGCCGGGCCATTTCAGGTGGTGAGGGACGTGGTGGTGCCGCTATGCGCCCCGGGGATCGCGATCGGGTCCGTGTTCGTGGTCACGCTGGTCATGGGCGATTTCGTGACGGTGCAGGTGATGGGCGGGGGGCAGCGCGCCTCTGTCGGGCTCATGATCTACAACCAGATCGCGCTGCTGCATTACCCGGCGGCCTGCGCCAACGCCGTCGTGCTGTTGGCCATCGTGCTGGGGATGGTGGCGGCGATCCTGCGCACGGTGAACATCCGGGGCGAGCTCTAGGCATGCGCCGGGCGCTGCTGGCGGCGTTCTTCGGGGCGTTCGTGTTGTTCCTGTATGGGCCCACGCTCGCGATCCTGATCCTGTCGTTCCAGGGCCCGAATGGCGGGCTCACGTTCCCGATGAACGGCACCTCCACCTACTGGTTCGGCCAGTTGTTCGTGCAGCAGCGCGTGGGCGATTTCGGCGGCTCGTTCCAGCGCTCGTTGATGCTGGCCGGGATGGTGATGGTGGCGACGGTGCTGGTGGCGCTCCCGGCCGGGCTCGCGTTCCGGCGGCCGTTCCGCGGCGGCACGGCGCTGCTGACGCTCACGATCGCCAGCCTGATCATCCCGAGCCTGCTGGTCAGCCTGGGCATCGGCCTGCTGTTCGGCGCGGCCGGGCTCGACCCGGCGTGGTGGAGCAGCGGCTTCGGCGCGCAGCTCACCTGGACGCTGCCGTTCGGCGTGCTGATCCTGTTTGCCGTGTTCAACCGGTTCGACACCAGGTGGGAGGAAGCGGCGCGGGACGCCGGGGCGTCACCGACGCAGGTGGTGCGGCACGTGGTGCTGCCGATCATCCTGCCGGGCGTCATCGGCATCGGGCTGCTCGGCTTCACCCTGTCCTATGACGAGTTCGCGCGCACCTTGCTGACGGCGGGCGGCGAGAACACGCTGCCGCTCGAGATCTTCGGCATGACGACCAACATCACCACACCCGTGCTGTATGCGCTGGGCACTGCCACCACGGGCTTGTCGTTCGCGGTGATCTTGGCGGCGTTGGCCGGGATCGCCGTGCTGCGGCGGATCAGGCCGTAACGGCTTTCCTTTGTTCCCCGGCCGCGTATGATTCCGGCATGAACCTATCCCGCCGCGCCCTGGCCTCCGCCGCCCTCCTGCTCGTTGCGTCACCGGCCCATGCCGAGCGCGGTTTGTCACAGCACGTTCGCGCCCGGTTGCGGCCCGGCGGCCCCGTGTGGGAGATCCGGGCCACCGCCGTGGAGGAGCCGGAACGCATCGTCCGTATCCGCGCGGTCGGCCCCGGCGCACCCACGAGCGAGATCGTGCTGACCTCCCATTACGGCGGGGTGCAGGCGCTGAAGGTCGTGCGGCTCCGCGGGCGGGACGTCGTGGTGACCGGGATGGACGGCAATGGCGGGACCGGGCTGTCGCAAACGCTGCGGGTCATGATGGCGCTGACCGATGACGGCCAGTTCCGCATCATCGGAATCGAGCAGCAGGAGGCGCAGGAATCCGGCACCTGTCAGACCCTGGCCCAAATGAAATCCCGCCTGATCCCGGGACCCGAGGACCGGCTCCAACAGGCGCAGACCTTCCGGCGTCAGCGCGGCCCCTGTGGCCAACGTTGGACCGGCCGCCCGAGCCGTGAGAGCTGGACGGACGAGCTGGTGTGGGACGGCACCGGGCCGATTACGGCTGCGCCACCCGCCACGACAGCCGGGCCTGTGCAACGCGCGAGCGCCGCGGCCCGGATCAAGGTGGCCGACCAATTGGCGCAGCACCCGCGGGATTTGCGCCCGTCGAAGCTGGAGGACACTGGACTTTATGAGCTTGTGTCGGTCGGCCTGGTGTAGGCCGTCACCCTGTTTCAATCCTGATTGCCGTTGACGCCATCACCGATTAGACTAGTCGAAACAACTGGTCTGATTCATCATGCGTGAGATACAGGCCTCCGAAGCCAAGACACACCTCCCCCGAATTCTGGACGAGGTCGAACGTGGCGAAACCATCCTCATCACCCGCCACGGCCGCCCCATCGCCCGGCTCGTGCCCGAAGCCGATGGCCAGGCTGCCGAGATCGGAGCCGCGATCGATCGCATACAGCAACGAGGCCGCGCCGCCCAACCCACTACGATTGAGGAATTGCTAGAGTGGCGGCGGGAGGGCCTGCGCGGCTGATGCCGTTCGTGCTGGATGCCTCCGTCGCCGTCAGCTGGGCCTTTCCGGACGAGGCCGACTCCATCGCATCCGCGGCCCTCACGCGGCTCCGCACCGATGCCGCCCACGTGCCAGGCCTTTGGTGGTTCGAAATCCGCAACACGCTGCTCATGGGCGAACGGCGCGACCGAATAACGCAGGCCGATACGGCCGCGTTCCTGCACGACGTCGCCCGTCTCTCCATCATCGGGGACCGCGCGCCCCAGAGCGACCGCACCCTCACCCTTGCGCGGCAGCACCGCCTCACTGTCTACGATGCCGCTTATCTTGAGCTGGCGGAGCGTATGGCCTTGCCCTTAGCGACCCAAGACCGCGCGCTGCGCCGGGCCGCGGCCCAGGCAGGAGTCTCGGTTATGACCGCGCCCGCGCCACCGCCGCCATGAACGCGGCCAGCCGCTCGGGATCGACCTCGTTCCACCAGACCCCGTCATGTTTCAAGGAGCTCGCGACGATCACCCCGTCCGCGACCTCGAAGATGTCGCCGATATTGGCCGCGGTCACGCCGGACCCAACCACCACCGGAAGGCTGCAGCCCGCGGCGATCGCCTCGATCTCGGAACGCGCCGCGCTGTCCCCGGTGCGCTGCCCGGTCGCGACCGCCACGTCCGCGTCGAAGAACTCCACGTCGCGGGCCAGCTCGGCAATCGTGCGGTCCCCGGTGATGGCGTGGGCGCCATGTTTCACGTGGACGTCCGCGAACACGCGCACGGACTGCGCCCGCAGCGCCGCGCGATACCGGGCAGCGCTGCCGGCCAGGCCGTCCAGCAGGCCCTCGTTCGCCACATAGGAGTTGGCCCATTGGTTCACCCGAATGAACCCGGCGCCGGACGCGGCCGCCACGGCGAACGCGTGATGCGCCGCATTGGCCAGCACGTTGATGCCGATCGGCAGGCCGGTTTCGCGCCGCACCGCATCCGCCAGCACCGCCATGCAGGCTGCCGTCTCCGGCCCAAGCTGATCCGGGGGGACAAACGGGATGTCCCCGTGGTTCTCGACGATCAGGCCATCGACACCGCCCGCGCGCAGCCGCTCGGCTTCTGCCAGGGCGTGCTCCCGGATCGCTGCCATGGCCATGCCGTCATAGGCCGGAGCGCCGGGCAGCGGCAGCAGGTGGATCATGCCGATCACCACCTTGCGCCGGCCGAACAGCGCCTCGAGCGGATGCGGCTTCTGCCGATAGACGGGCTTATTTGGTGCCATAGAGCCTGTCCCCGGCGTCACCCAGACCGGGGCGGATATAGCCGTGCTCGTCCAACTGCCGGTCGATCGCGGCCGTGTAAACCGGGACATCCGGGTGCGCCCGGGCCAGCACCTCGATCCCCTCCGGCGCGGCCAGCAGGCACACGAAGCGAAGCTGCACGGCACCCGCCTGTCGCAGCCGGGTGAGGGCCGCGGCGGCGGAGTGCCCGGTGGCGAGCATCGGGTCCACCACCACCACCAATCGCTCGGCGATGTCATCGGGCAGCTTCAGGTAATACTCGACCGGCACCAATGTCTGCGGATCGCGATACAGCCCGATATGGCCGACGCGGGCGGAGGGCACGAGGTCCAGCATGCCGTCCAAGATGCCGTTGCCGGCGCGCAGGATCGGCACGAAACAGAGCTTCTTGCCCGCCAGCGCCGGCGCCTCCATTGCTTCCAGCGGCGTGTCGATCGTGATCGGCTCGAGCGGCAGGTCCCGCGTCACCTCATAGGCCAGCAGCAGACTGATCTCGCGCGTGATTTCTCGGAACGCTGCGGTAGTGGTGTCCTTCTTGCGGAGCAGCGTTAGCTTGTGCTGGACGAGCGGGTGGGTGACGAGCGTGACCGTCATCGCGAGCCCTTGCGCGACGCGATCCAGGGGCCAGAGGCGCCCACGTCGCCCCTGGATTGCGTCGCTCCGCTCCCAATGACGGGGTTATGCATCGAGCGGGCGGCCCTTTGGCACGTGCAGCTCGGCCGGTGCCGGCATCTCCGTGGTGAAATACCCAGCCGCCTTCTTCGCATCCATCTCCACCGCCGCATCCGCCGGAATCAGCCAGTCCGGGATCGGGATGCGCTCCACGACCTCGATCCCGCTCGCGGTGATCGGCGCGTATTTCAAATTGCTCATCGACACCAGCTGGTCGATCCGGGTGATGCCGAGCCAGTGCAGCACGTCCGGCATCAGCTCCTGGAACCGCATGTCGGTGACGCCCGCCACGCACTCCGTCCGTTCGAAATAGGCGTCGGCGCGGTCCCCGCCTTCCTGCCGCTTGCGGGCGTTATAGACCAGGAACTTGGTCACCTCGCCCAGCGCGCGGCCTTCCTTGCGGTTATAGACCACGACGCCGATGCCGCCCGATTGAGCCATCTGGACCCCGACCTCGATCCCCTGCGCCAAATACGGCCGGCAGGTGCAGATATCGGAGCCGAACACGTCGGAGCCGTTGCACTCGTCATGGATGCGGCAGGCGATGCGCGTCTCGGGCCGGCCGAGCCCGGCGGTATCTCCAATCAGATACACGGTGGTGCCGCCGATGGGCGGCAGGAACACATCGAGGTCGGGCCGGGTCACGAGTTCCGGGAACATACCGCCGGTATGCTCGAACAAGGCGCGGCGGAGGTCCGGCAGGGGGATGCCGAAGCGGCGGGCGACGCCCGGCAGGTGCCAGACCGGTTCGATCGCGATCTTCGTCACCCTGATATCACCAGCCGCCGTCAGCACCTCGCCATCCGGGACGAGTCGCCCGGCCTGCATCGCGGCCACGATCTCCGGCATGTTGATGTGGGCGCGGGTGACGGCGATGCTGGGCCTTATGTCCTGCCCGGCGGCAATCTCATGGGCAAAGATCTCCCCCGCCAGGTGCCCCCAGGGGTCCATCGAAACGATCGCGTCCCCCTGCCATTGCGGGAACGGCCCGATCGGGACGGCGGGGGCGGTGTTGGTCAGGTCGGGCCGGTGCTGGGGGTCGAGTTGCCCTGCTGCGACGGCCAAGGCGCGATACAGCGAATAGGCGCCCGAATGCGTCCCGATCGCATTGCGGCCCGGCGCCGAATGTAGAGTCGCCACCACGGGCCCCCGCGCCTTGCCATCACCCGCACCCCAGCGGATCGGCCTCGTGCCGGGAGCGTTGCGCGGGTGGGAGGTGAGCACGATGGCGCTCGGCAGCGCACGGGGCTCATTGGCCTGCATGGGATGTCCTGTGCTGCACCGCGCAAGGCTAGGATTGGCGCATCGGGGGGTCAATGCGGTAGGAAGCCGCATGTCCGACCTCCCCTTCGACCGGCCCCGCAAGATTGTTGGTTTATGGAACAACTTCCATGAGCTCGCCACCAAGCTGGGGGCCGCGATCCCGGAGGTGCCGCTCTATTTCCTGAAGGCGCCCAGCAGCCTGGTGGGCGATGGCGCGACAGTCGCGGCACCGCCGGGCTATGCGGGGCGGGTGGTGTACGAGGGCGAGCTCTGCGTCGTCATCGGCCAGACCTGTCGTTGTGTGGACGAGGCTGGGGCGGCCGCGGCGATCCGCGGCTACACCTGCGCCAACGACCTGACGGCGCTGGATTGGCTCACGTCCGATCCGGCGTTCCCGCAATGGGCGCGGGCTAAGGGGTGCGACGGGTTCGGGCCGGTGGGGCCTGTGGTGGTGCCGTCGATCGACTTGGTTACCGCGCGCGTGCGAACCGCGGTGAACGGCAGGGTGCGGCAAGATTACCCGCTGGCAGACATGATCCTGCCGCCCGCCCGCATCGTCAGCCTGCTGTCCCAGGAAATGACGCTCGATCCCGGTGACCTGATTTTGTGCGGCACCTCGGTCGGCGTGCTGCCGGTGCGGCCCGGGATGGTGGTGGAGGTGTCGATCGACGGGATCGGCACGCTGCGCACCACCATCGGCTGATCAGGCCAGCGTTTCGGAAAACAGCTGCATCATCGCTGCCCAGGAGCGGTGATCGGCCTCGGCGCTATACCGGATCGCGTCCGGCATATTAACCGCTGCCGCGCCCTCATTGGTGAAACTGTGCACCACGCCGCCATACATGTGCATCTGCCAATCGACCTTGGCCGACCGCATCTCGTCTTCGAATGTGGCGCGCTGCTCGGGTGGGATCATCGGATCGTCGGCGCCGATGCACACCAGGATCCGGGCGCGGATCGCCTGCGCATCCGTCTTGGACGCCACCGTGCCGAGCCCGCTATGGAAGCCCGCCACGGCCCGAATTGCCGCACCGGACCGCGCGAGCTCCAAAGACATGGTGCCGCCAAAGCAGTATCCGATCGATGCCACGCGCCCGGCATCCACCTCTGCCCTGGCCGTGAGCGCCGCGAGTGCCGCGGTCGCACGGGCCCGGGTCCGGGACGGATCGGAAAACAGCGGCTGCAGCAGGCCAACCGCGAGGTCCAGCCCGCTCACGACCTTGCCATCGCCATGCAGGTCACAGGCAAGAGCGACATAGCCGAGAGAGGCCAGGCGCTTGGCGCGGTTGATCGCGTGGTCACCCAGGCCGAACGCCTCCGGAAACACCAGCACACCGGCGCGGCGGCCCTCGCCGGGTTCGAAGAACAACTGGCTCTTCATCGTCAGGCCGTCGGCTTCGTAGGTCAGCGTTTCGTGGTGCATGGGAGCTCCGCAGGGGGATGATGGGGTTGAACCACCGTCCGATCGGCCCGGCAAGGGTCAGCCCGGCGCATCTCCGATCGCGTGGTTCGCAAGCTTCTCCAGCACGCGAACGATGCCGGAGTGATCCCACGCCTTGCCCCCGGCCGCCACCGCCACGTTGAATAGCTCCTGCGTGCTGGCCGTGTTCGGCAGGCTCACGCCCAGCGCGCGGGCGCCCTGCAACGCCAGGTTCAGGTCCTTCTGATGCAGCTCGATCCGGAAGCCGGGGTCGAAGGTGCGTTTGATCATGCGCTCCCCATGCACCTCCAGGATGCGGGAGGTCGCGAGGCCGCCCATCAGCGCCTGCCGCACCTTGGCCGGGTCGGCGCCAGCCTTGGAGGCGAATAGCAGGCCCTCGGCCACTGCCTCGATCGTCAGGGCCACGATGATCTGGTTCGCGACCTTCGTCGTCTGCCCGGCGCCGCTGCCGCCCACATGGGTCACGTTCTTGCCCATCAGGCGGAACACCGGCTCCAGCGTGGCGAACGCCGCTTCCGACCCGCCGACCATGATCGTGAGGCTCGCGGCCTTGGCGCCGACCTCGCCGCCTGAGACGGGGGCGTCCAGGTAGTCGCTGCCTGCGGCCTTGATCTTCTCGGCGAAAATCTTCGTCTCGATCGGCGAGATGGAACTCATGTCCACCACGATGCTGCCGGGCTTGAGGCCTGATGCCACGCCATCGGCGCCGAACAGCACTTTTTCCACGTCCGGCGTATCCGGCACCATGGTGATCACGATATCCGCGTGCGCCGCAACCTCGCTGGCGCTGGCGCATTGCGTGGCGCCCTGGTCCAGCAGCTCCTGCGGCGCGCCGGAGCGGCTGTGCACGAACAGCGTGTGCCCGCCCGCCAGCAGGTGGCCGGCCATGGGCCGCCCCATGATGCCGAGGCCGATGAAACCGATATTGCTCATGCTACTTTCGCTCCTTTCTCGTCATTGCGAGCGCAGCGAAGCAATCCAGGGTGACAGGCCTGGCCCGTCGCCCCTGGATTGCTTCGCCGAAGCGGCTCGCAATGACGGATTACTTGGCCGTCGCCAACGCCCCCATGTCCTGACCCTTCTTGATCGACAAGGAGGGATCGAGGCACAGGATGTCCTCGAACTCGTTCACGCTGTCCACCTCCGTGCCCATCGAGATGTTGGTCACCTTCTCCAGGATGAACTCCAGCACCACCGGCACCTGGTGCTCCTCCATCAGCGCCTCCGCCCGGCGAAACGCGTCCCCGAACTCATTGGGGCTTTTCACCCGGATCGCCTTGCAGCCCAGCCCCTCCGCCACCGCCACGTGATCCACGCCATAGCCGCGCGGCGCGTCTCCATCGGGCTCCACGTTGATGTTGTCGAAGGCGAGGCTCACCTCGAAATCCATCTGGAACCCGCGCTGCGCCTGCCGGATCAGGCCCAAATACGAGTTGTTCACCACCACATGCAGATACGGCAGCTTGTGCTGCGCGCCGACCGCGAGCTCCTCGATCATGAATTGGAAGTCGTAATCGCCCGACAGCGCCACGATCTTCTTGTGCGGATCGGCCGCGCGCACGCCGAGCGCGGCCGGCAGCGTCCAGCCCAACGGCCCGGCCTGACCGCAATTGATCCAGTTGCGGGGGTGATAGACCTTGAGGAACTGCGCGCCGGCGATCTGCGACAGGCCGATGGTGGTGACGTAGCAGGTGTCCCGCCCCATCACCTGGTTCATCTCCTCATACACACGCTGCGGCTTCAACGGCACGGCGTCGAAATGCGACTTGCGGAGCATGCTGTTCTTGCGATGCAGGCATTGCGCCGCCCAGTCGGACCGGTCCCGCAGCTTACCGGCGGCCTTCATCTCGGTCGCGACCTCGATGAATGTTTGCAAGGCGGCCCTCGCGTCCGACACGATGCCGAAATCCGGGCCGAACACCCGGCCGATCTGAGTCGGCTCGATATCGACATGCACGAATTTCCGGCCCTTGGTATAGACCTCGATCGAGCCCGTATGCCGGTTGGCCCAGCGGTTGCCGATGCCAAAGACAAAATCGCTCTCGAGGAACGTGGCGTTGCCGTAGCGATGGCTGGTCTGCAGCCCGACCATCCCGGCCATGAGGTCATGGTCATCGGGGATGGCGCCCCAGCCCATGAGCGTCGGGATCACCGGCACCCCGGTCAGCTCGGCGAACTGCACCAGCTCGTCACAGGCATCGGCGTTGATGATGCCACCGCCAGCCACGATTAGCGGGTACTCGGACGCATTCAGCATCTGGATCGCACGCTCGGCCTGTCGGCGGGAGGCGGTGGGTTTGTAGACCTTCAATGGTTCGTAGAAATCATCCTCGAAGTCGATCTCCGCCATCTGCACGTCCACCGGCAGGTCGATCAGCACGGGGCCGGGGCGGCCGCTACGCATCACATGGAACGCTTGCTGGAAGATCATCGGTACCAGGGCGGGTTCGCGGGCGCAGACGGACCATTTGGTGACGCCCTTGGCGATCGTCTCGATATCGACGGCCTGGAAGTCCTCCTTGTACATCTTGGCCCGCGGGGCCTGGCCGGTGATGCACAGGATGGGGATGCTGTCCGCCATCGCGGTATAGAGCCCGGTGATCATGTCGGTGCCGGCGGGGCCGGAGGTGCCGATGCACACGCCGATATTGCCCGGCTTGGTGCGGGTATAGCCGTCCGCCATGTGGGACGCGCCCTCGACGTGCCGGGCCAGAATGTGGCGGATGGTGCCGCGGGATTTCAGCGCGGCATAGAGCGGGTTGATGGCGGCGCCGGGCACGCCGAAGGCGACGGTCACGCCCTCCCGCTCCAGCACGCGCACCGCCGCCTCGATCGCTTTCATCCTGGCCATCACACGCCTCCCGCTTTGTTGGGCGCACTCTAGCGAAACGGCGGCCGCGATCTACCGGAAATGGCAGCGATCCCGCATTGTGGAAAGCTGGCCCGAGTGGCATCTCCAGCCGGCGATATGAGGGTTTCCACCATGCGGAATGCTGCATTGCAAAAACCTGGTCCAGCCAAGGAGCGGTCCGACCAGGTGCAGTCCCTCGTTCGTGCGCTCGGCCTGCTGAACCGGCTCGCGTCCAGCGAGGACGGGGTCACGCTGACGGAGGTGGCGCAGCAGGTCGGCCTGTCGCCCTCCACCGCGCACCGGCTGCTGACCACGCTCGAGCAGGAACGGTACGTGCATTTCGATGCGGAACGAAAACTGTGGTCCGTGGGCGTGCAGGCCTTCGTAGCGGGCAACGCCTTCCTGCGGACCCGCAACCTGGTCACCACCGCCCGGCCGCACATGCGCGCCCTGATGGAGGAAAGCGAGGAGACCGTGAACCTGGCCGTGGAAGACGAGCGGGCCGCGATCTACCTCAGCCAGGTCGAGTGCCGGCAGATGATGCGCGCCTTCGCCCGCCCGGGCGGGCGCGTGCCGCTGCACTGCTCCTCGGTCGGCAAGGCGCTGCTGTCGGCGATGCCGGACACGAACGTCTCGAAGATCCTGCACCGGGAAGGCTTGCCGCTCGTGACCGTGAAGACGCTGGGAACGACCGCCGCCTTGCGGGCCGACCTCGCATCCAGCCGCGCCCGGGGATACGCCTTCGATGACGAGGAGCACGCGGTCGGCCTGCGCTGCATCGCGGCCGTGGTGTTCGACGAGAATGCCGACCCGGTCGCGGCCATTTCGTTGTCCGGCCCCATGGCCCGCATCCCGGATACCCGCATCGCACCGTTGGGTGACCTGGTGCGCGGCCGGGCCGACGCGATCACGGCGCAGCTGGGCGGCGTGCTGCCGGGCTGGCGGCGTTAGGCCGTGTTGCCGGCATCCACCGTCAGCACAATCCCCGTCACGTTGCGCCCGCCGGGGCCGAGCAGGTAGGTCACCGCCGCCGCCACGTCCTCCACGGCGGGCAGGCGCTTCAGCGCGCTGCGCCGGGCGATCTGCGCGCGGTGCTGCTCGGTCAGCTCGCCCGTCATCTCCGTGTCCACGAAGCCCGGTGCCACCGCGTTCACCGTGATGCCCAGCGGGCCGACCTCCCGCGCCAAGGACCGCGCGAACCCCTCCAGCGCCGCCTTCGTGCCGCTATACGCCGAAAGGCCCGGGTAGCCCGTCTGCGCCACGATCGAGGACACCAGCACGATCCGCCCCTCGCCCCCTGACGCCATCATGCTGCGGACCACATACTTGGTCAGCAGCATTGGGGACGCGACGTTCAGCCGCAGCAGCGTCTCCACCGCCGCATCCGGCATCGTCGCCAGCACGCCGGGGGTGCCGATGCCGGCATTGTTCACGAGGGCGTAGATCGCACCCGACGCCCGGATGCGCGCCACGAGGCCGGGAAGCGCCGCGAGGTCCTGGAGGTCCGCCGCCTCGAACGCCAGTGCATGCCCAAGCTCCGCCCGTGCCGCGGCCAGCGCCGCGCCTTCCTGCCGCGCCACGGCGACGACGCGAAGACCCTCGCCGACCAGGGCGCGGGCGATGCCGAGCCCGATGCCGCGGCTGCCGCCGGTCACGATCACGGTCCTCATGCGCGGGATAGCTTTCCGGCCGCCGACACGTCCAATGACGGCACGATGCGCAGCAGGGCCGGCACCTTGTGCGGCGGCAGCGTGGCCCGGCAGAACGCCAGGATCGCCGCGCTCGGGTCCGGCTCCGGCGCGTCCACCACGATCTCCGCCATCACCACCGCCCCGGTGATCGGGTTGGCCCGCGGCCGCACTCGCGCGGCCTGCACGGCGGGATGGGCCTGCAACGCGGCCTCGATCTCTTCCGGATGCACCTTCTGGCCCCCCACGTTGATCACGCCGCCTGCCCGGCCCCGAAACAGATACCGGTCCCCGTCCCGCTCTACGATGTCCCCGGTATCGACGAATCCATCACCGTCCCGCAACGCCGCGCCGCCGATATAGGCGCCGGATGTTCGCCGCCCCCGGATGCGCAAGGTGCCGTCCACCACGCGCAGCGCGGCCTCCCTGGTGTCATCGCCGACCCAAGCGGCCGGGAACCCGGCGCGGCCATCCGTCACGTCGAACGCGACCCCGGCCTCGGTCGAGGCGAAGGCATGCGCCACTGCGGCACCGGGGAAGGCCTGCTGCAACCGGTCCAGCAGAATTTGGTCCGCGATCTCACCGGAGAGGCGGACATAGGCCGGGCTGATGAGGCCGGCCTGCCCGCTCATGAGCGCGCGGCGCCAGTGGGAGGGGGTGCCGCTGATATGGGTCACGGCGCCGGCGCGGGCCAGGAAGGCGGCGGCGGGTTCGGCCGGGTCGGACAGCACCATGGAGCCGCCGCCCGCCAACGCGCGCAGCAGGATCTGCAGGCCGCCATAGCGCCTGATGTCGTAGAACGTGCTCCACACCGCGCCAGGCGCGGCGCCCGCGGGCCCGAGCAGGCTGCCAAGGGTGTGCGGCACCAGCTTCGGCAGGCCCGTGGTGCCGGAGGTGAACAGCACCCACTCGGTCTCGGCCGGGATGGCCGGGCGCCCGGCTGCGAGCGCCGTGCCATCCTCCACCACCGCGTCGATCCCGGCCTGTTGCATCACCAGGGCCCGGTGCGCGGGCGTGAGGTCCGGGGGCGCCAGCACGATGCGCCGGGCCACACCGTCCAGCGCGAGCAGGGCCCGGACTGCGTCACGCTGGGAGTGCACCGCCACCAGCACGGACCGGCCGCCCCAGCTTGCGCCGTCGGCTGCCGCCGTGAGGGTCGCAAGGCCAGCCTGACCCGCCGCGTCCGCCACGAAGCGCCCGGCCCCGTCTCCCGTCAGGCGGCGGAGGTCAGGCGGCATACAGCCCGATGAAGTCGCCGATCGTCACCGGGAAGTCCGCGGCGGCCGCGAACGGGTCCCGCCCCAGCTTTTCCTCCAGCCGCGCCACGATGACCGCGAGGCAGAGCGAATCGAGGCCGGAATCCAGGAGCGGCAGGGAGTCCGTCAACGGCGCCAGCACCTTGTGATGCTCGGCCGCCACAGCTGCGATCTCGGCCGTTACGATGTCGCGCACATTCATGGGGAATCCACCACTGCCTCTATCTTGGGGAGACGATACAAGCTTTTCTGGAAGCCTCACAATTGCGGAGCCCGGCGTGCAGTGCCGCGACATCGAGCTGGCGGACCTGCCGGGCGTGATCACCGTGTTGACGGAGGGGTTCGCCGATCAGCGTGGCGCGGCGTTCTGGCAACAGGGTCTGGCACGCCTCACGGCGCGGACCGTGCCGGAGGGCTATCCCCGCTACGGCACGCTGCTGGAGGCGAAGGGCGGGATCGAGGGCGTCATCCTGCAGATCTTCTGCCACGTGCCCGGCACCGACCAGGTCCGCTGCAACATGTCGAGCTGGTATGTCCGCCCTGCTTTCCGGCTGTTCGGCACGCCGTTGATCTCGCGGGCGTTCCGGCATGCCGCCACCTATACCAACATCACCCCGGCGCCCCAGACCATCCCGATCCTGCGCGCCCAGGGCTATCTGCCGTTCTGCCAGGGGCGCCTGATCACACCGGCCTGGCTGGCCCGGTCCGAGCCCGCCCGCGTCGCGCCCTTCACCGAGGACGCTGCCTTGGCGGACAGCGACCGCGTCGTGTTGCGCGAGCATGCCGGGTTCGGCTGCATCAGCCTGGTGGCGAGGGCGGGTGGGCAATCGCATCCGTTCGTGTTCGCGCCGCGGCGGCGGATGGGGGTGGGGCTGGCCGTGCTGACCTATGCCGGGGTGGACGCCGGGTTCGCCCGCTTCGCCGCCCCGCTCGGCCGGTATTTGGCACGGCGGGGGTTTCCACTGGTGGTGCTGGATGCGGACGGGCCGATCCCGGGGCTGCCGGGCCGGTTCGATGGCGCACGCCCCAAATTCTACCGCGGACCCAACCGCCCCCGGATCGATGACCACGCCTATTCCGAACGGGCTGTGTTCGGGTCCTGACCCGGTCAGAATACCAGGCGCAGAACCGTATAAAGCACCCCGGCCAGCAGCGCCGCCGCGGGCAGCGTCAGTACCCAGGCCAGCGCGATGCTCCGCACCGTGCTCCATTGCAGGCCGGAGCCGTTGGCGGCCATGGTGCCCGCCACGCCGCTCGACAGCACGTGCGTGGTGGAGACCGGGAGGCCATACATGTCGGCGGCGCCGATCGTGACCATCGCCACCATCTCGGCCGAGGCGCCCTGGCCGTAGGTCAGATGCGTCTTGCCGATCCGCTCGCCGACCGTCACCACGATCCGCTTCCACCCGATCATGGTGCCGAGCCCGAGCGCCACGGCCACCGCGACCTTCACCCAGAGCGGGATGAACTTCGTGCCCTGATCCAGCTCGGCCTTCCAGCCCTTCAGCGCGTCGTTTTCCTCCGCGCTGAACGCGACCTTCTGCTTCTGCATCAGCCGCACGGATTCCGATGCGAGGTACATGTCGTTGCGGACGTTCTGCACGGCCTCCGCCGGGACGTGCTTGATCGCGCCATAGCCCTGGACCTGCGTGCCCATGTCATGCGCGAGCGCGGCCAGCGCCGCATAGACCGGCGGCTTGTCGAAATCCCGGTCCCGCACGGCGGCGGTCACCACACCGCGCGCCTGGTCCGGCGCCACGGTCTGCCCGGCGGCGCGCGTCGTGAACAGGCCCTCCATCCGCTGCGTCGCCTGCATGAAGGCGGGCGTGCCGCTCTCCGGCAGAGCGCGATTGAGGGCATAGGCCGTGGGCGCCGCGCCGATCAGGATCAGCATGATCAGGCCCATGCCCTTCTGCCCGTCATTGGACCCATGGGCGAAGCTGACACCGGTGCAGGTCAGGATCAGCAGGCCGCGGATCCACACCGGCGGCCGGCTGTCGCCATCGGGCGCCGTGTAGAGCTGCTTGGACTTCACCACGAGCTTCAGCGCCAGCAGCAGGCAGGCGGCGCCCACGAAGCCCACCACCGGGCTGATCAGCAGCGCCTTGAACACGCTCTCGACCTGGCCCCAATCCACGCCCGAAACGCCCGACCCGGCATTCAGCAGCTGGTTCGCGAGCCCCACCCCGATGATCGACCCGATCAGCGTATGGGACGAGCTGGCCGGCAGCCCAAGCGCCCAGGTGCCGAGGTTCCACAGGATGGCGGCGATCAGCAGCGCGAAGATCATCGCATATCCGGCGCCGCTGCCGACCTGCAGGATCAGCTCGACCGGCAACAGGCTCACCACCGTGAACGCCACGGCGCCCGATGACGTGAGCACGCCGAGGAAGTTGAAGAACCCGGACCAAATCACCGCGGCCTGCGCCGGCAGGGAGTGCGTGTAGATCACGGTCGCGACCGCGTTGGCGGTGTCGTGGAAGCCGTTCACGAACTCGAACGCCAGCGCGATCAGCAGCGCCACGCCCAGCAACACGAAGGCGCCGGTGGCAAGCGTGGGGCCGCCGGCCTCATGAATGTCCCCCATCAGGCCGCGCGTGGCATAGGCCAGCCCGGCCAGCAATACGGCGATGAAGATGATCGGGACGGAGGCGTGGGGCTTCTTGTCGAGATCCGGACCGCGCCGGGTTGCTGGGGCGTCCATTGTCATGGTGGGCGCCATGTCGGGCGTCAGGTCGGGCATCGCACTGCTCCTGCGTTCGTCCGTCCCTAACGGGAAGGGCGGCGCAGGAGCGATGGCGGTTTGGTTACATTCCCCAATCCCGGCCGCACGATTGCGCGAGAAGCGCCGGGCGGGGAGCGATCAATAGCGATACAGGTCGTGCTTGAACGGGCCCGACACGGGCGCCCCGATATACTCGGCCTGCTTCGGCGTGAGCTTGGTCAGCGCCGCGCCGACCTTCGCCAGGTGCAACGCCGCGACCTTCTCATCGAGGTGCTTCGGCAGCGTATAGACCTGGTTCTCATACTGGCCGGGCTTGGCCGTCCACAGCTCGAGCTGCGCCAGGACCTGGTTGGTGAACGACGCCGACATCACGAAGCTCGGGTGGCCCGTGGCGTTGCCGAGGTTCACGAGCCGCCCTTCGCTCAGCACGATCAGGCGCTTGCCGTCGGGGAACACGACCTCGTCGACCTGGGGCTTCACGTTCTCCCACCGGAAGTTGCGCAGGCCCTCGATCTGGATCTCGCTATCGAAGTGGCCGATGTTGCAGACGATGGCGCGGTTCTTCATGGCGCGCATGTGATCGACCGTCAGCACGTCGATGTTGCCGGTGGCGGTCACGAAGATGTCGCCGCGCGGCGCCGCGTCCTCCATCGTCACGACCTCGTAGCCCTCCATCGCGGCCTGCAGCGCGCAGATCGGGTCCACTTCCGTCACCAGCACCCGGCAGCCGCCATTCTTGAGACTGGCGGCGGAGCCCTTGCCCACGTCCCCATACCCGGCCACCACGGCGACCTTGCCGGCCATCATCACATCCGTGCCGCGGCGGATCGCGTCGACCAGGCTCTCCTTGCAGCCATAGAGGTTGTCGAACTTGGACTTGGTCACGCTGTCGTTCACGTTGATGGCGGGCACCTTCAGCGTGCCGGCCTTCGCCATTTCCCACAGGCGATGCACGCCGGTGGTGGTTTCTTCACTCAGGCCCTTGATGCCGGGCAGCAGGTCCGGGTGGTTCTCGTGAATGAGCTTGGTGAGGTCCCCGCCATCATCGAGGATCATGTTCGGCACCCAGCCATCGGGGCCGCGCACGGTCGCCTCGATGCACTCCCAGAACTCCTTCTCGTCCATGCCCTTCCAGGCGAAGACGGGGATGCCGGCGGCGGCGATCGCGGCGGCGGCGTGGTCCTGGGTCGAGAAGATGTTGCAGCTGGACCAGCGGATGGTGGCGCCGAGTGCCGTCAGCGTCTCGATCAGCACGGCGGTCTGGATCGTCATGTGGAGAGAGCCGACGATACGGGCGCCCTTCAGCGGCTGGGAGGCGCCGAATTCCTGGCGGAGCGCCATGAGGCCGGGCATCTCGTCCTCGGCCATGAGGATTTCCTTGCGGCCCCAGGCGGCGAGGGAGATGTCGCGGACCTTGTAGTCGTGCTGCACATTGATATCGGGCATGAGGGTGGCCTCCTTCGGATGCGCGACGTCATATAAGGATATCTTTAAGTGTGCAAATCCTAGGGGCCACCGGTGCGCCCGAGGACGATCAGCCCGGCCGCGATTGCGTTGTTAACGACGTGCAGCAGCAGGGAGGCCCGCACGCTGCCGCCCTTGTGCCGGGCCAGGCTGAGCAGGATGGCGGTGGGGATCAGGACCACTGGCCGGAACCAGCCCTCCGGCCAATGCACCAACAGCCATAAAACGCTGGTGACCAGCGCCGTCGGCACCGGGCGCCAGCTTTTGCGCAGTGCCGTCCAGAGCCAGCCCCGGAAAAACAGCTCCTCCGCGACCGGGGCCAGCACGACCATCAGGGCTATTTGCAAGACTCCCAGCGCGAGCCCGGGCGAAGATGCCGCCGGATCGAAGCGCGGCAGGCCCTCGATCCCGCCGCGCCGCAGAAGCAGCAGGACACTCCCGAGGAGCAGCAGGATGTAGCAGCCCTGAAGGGCCGCAAGGCCGGTGATCAAGCCCGGGCGCTCGATCGGCCCGGCCGCCCAGCCGCGCCCCCGGTCCCCGTCCCCACTCCGCCGCGCCTCCCATCGCGCCGCGAGGAGCAGGATCGCTTGCAGCACCAGGCCGCCCCACAGGGCATAGGCCAGCGCCGACGGCATCGGCGGGATCGGATCGCCGCGCGACGCCGCGAAGCCTGTTCTAACACCACCGAAAAACCCGACCGCGAACCCACCGGCGACGCTCCCGCCAAAGGCGAGCACGAGCCAGAGGACCGCCCGAACGACGAGCTTGCCGGGCGTCATCCTGCGGGCGCTTGGGTCAGAGCGCTACGATCGCGAGCCCCAGCCCGGCCAATGCCGTCCCGGCACCGGCAAGCCGTGCCATGCGCGGGCCGGTCGCGAGGCCAAGCGCCAGGCCCACTGCATGCAGCGCAGCCGTACCGGCGATAAACCCGATGCCGTATTGCAGCGCACCCGCGCCCGCCGGCATCTCCATCCCATGCGCATGGCCGTGGAACACAGCGAACGCGCCCACCAGCGCCATCGCCGCGGCGACCGGCATGCGCACCCCCCCGGCCACCAGCAGGCCAAGCGCCAGGACAGACAGCCCGATCGCCGCCTCCACCCAGGGGAGGCCCACCCCCACCGCGCCCATCAACCCGCCCACCGCCATCATGCCGGCAAAGGCCGCTGGCACCGCCCAGGTGGCCCGGCCCCCAAGCTGCGCCGCGAACACCCCCACCGCCACCATCGCCAGCACATGATCCAGGCCGGAGAGCGGGTGCATCAACCCGTGAACCAGCCCGCCACCATCGGCGCCGCCATGGGCGAGGGCCAAACCGGGGCTGAGGAAGGCCACCAAGACCGTGAGGGAGCGGAACAGCATCGCGAGACTCCGAAAGATCGAGCCTGCAGAAGACCGTATCTAGGCTGCTTGCACCAGCCCGGCAGTCTCGCCGATTGCGATCGCTGGAACCCCCGGGTCGCATAGGTCCGCATGTCGGAGATCACGGGCGGTCTCCGGCTAGGGTGTGGGTGGGCGGGAGCAGGCTCCCGCCCGGCTGCGTCAGGCCGCCTTCGCCGCAGATGCGGCCCCGCGCACGATGTCCACGACGTGCGCGGCGGTCAGCGCCGAGGAGGCCGGGTTCTGGCCCGTGGCAAGGTTGCCGTCCCGCACCGCATAGGGCTGGAAGTTGGGGCCGCCCTCGAACTGGCCGCCCAGCTCGCGCAGCCGGCTTTCCAGCAGGAAGGGCATTGCCTCCGTGAGACCGGCGGCCGCCTCCTCGGCGTCCGTGAAGCCGTTGACACGCCGGCCCTCCACGATCGGGCGGCCATCGGCGCGCTTGGCGGAGACGAGCCCGGCCGGGCCGTGGCAGACGGCGCCGACGGCCTTGCCCGCGTCGAACAATGTACCGACGAGATGGGCCAGCGCCGCGCTGCCCGGCAGGTCCCACATGGTGCCATGGCCGCCCGGCAGGAACACGCCGTCGTACTGGGTGGGGTCCGCTGCCTCGATCGGCAGCGTATTGGCGAGCTTGGTCATGGCGGCCGGATCGGCCAGGAAGCGGCGGACTGCCGCCGGCCGCGCCGCCTCGTCCGCCTTCAGGCTAGACGGGTCATGGGCCCCCGGGCCGCCCTGGATGGATACGATGTCCACGCTGAAACCAGCGTCGGCGAAGGCCCAGTAGGGCACCGCCAGTTCCTCGTAATAGAACCCGGTCGCCCGGCCGGTGTCGCCGAGTTGGGTATGGGACGTGAGGACGATCAATACTTTTGGCATGGTCCGCTCCTGTTCACTGCGCTGCGGTGAACCTGATGCCGGTGCGTCGCGCCGGGAAATCGTTTGAGCCGATACGGCCGATCGGCATTTTGGTGTCAGGCGGGCGGGGCCGCCGCGAACGCCGCGATGACCTGCTGGCGGAACCACTGCTCGGCCGGGTCGCGGTCGCTTGCGGCGCGCCAGGCCAGGGTGTTGGTCACGAGCGGGACCGCCACCGGGCACGGCTCCATCGCCAGGCCGCCCAGCGCCGCCAGCCGGTGCGCCACAAAGTCCGGCACCGTCGCGATCAGGTCGCTGCCCGGCAAAACGGCCAGCAGCAGCAGGAAATTGGCCACGCCCACCGCGACGCGACGCTGGCGGCCTTGTTTGGCCAGGCCTTCGTCCACGAAGCCGGCCAGGTCGCCCAATGGCGTGACCAGGGCATGGGCGCGGGCGCAAAACGCGTCGAGCCCGGCGACAGGCGCCGTCGCTGGATCGCGCACCAGCACCCAAGCCGAGTGGCGCAACACGCGCACCCGTGTCGTGGCAGGCGGATCGTCCCGCAAATAGCCCAACGCCGTGGAGACCTCCGCCGCGGCGAGCATCGCCGGGAAATGGCGGTAGTCACCAATGCGTATCACCAGGTCGCACCTTGGCGCTTCCCGCCGCAACGTGGCCGTGAGGTGGGGCAACACTGCCATCGCCACCGCGTCTGTACAGCCAAAGCGGAAGGTGCGGTGATCGGTCGGCGGATCGAACGGCATTGCGGCAGTGAGCGATGCGGCCAGGCCGTCGAGGTGCGGGCGGATCGCGTCCAGAAGCTCCAGCGCCCGCGCCGTCGGCTCCAGCGTGCGGCCGTTGCGGACCAGCAGTTCGTCGGCGAACGCCTCGCGTAGCCGGGCCAGGGACCCGGCCACCGTGGACTGCGAGAGGAATAGCCGCCGCGCGGCGGTCACTGTGCTCCGCTCCTCGATCAGCACGACGAGCGTGCGGAGCAAGTTCAGGTCGGCGTGCTGTCGATCAGGTTGAACCTTTGGGCCCACTCGATGTGCTTAGCCCTGATCGAGTGGGCCTTACCACAGGGCGGGCCCGATCGCTTCCCCAGGGGCTCGCAATGACGATGAGCGGGACCGGTCAAGCGAGGGCGCACGTCAGCCAGCGGTCAGGCCGGGCTGTAACAATGCTTCCATTCCGACGGCATTCCGCCGGGCGAGCGACGACCGCGCGCGCTTCCCAACGGTCATGAAAGGCAGCTCAAGATGATTTCCGGGTCCGAGTCCGCGTTCCACCCGCTGGAGGGTATGGCTACGCCGTCCTCCGGTTCGACCGGGGCCGAGCAGGCCGATTTCTCCGCCGCCATCAGCAGGATGGGAGGTGGGGCGGTGCAGGAAACCGCGCTGCATCTCGCGATCGCGATCGGGGCCGATCCCACGGCGCTGGCCAAGCTGCGCCAAGAGCCCGGTGCCACGCTGACCCGCGATGGCTTCAGCTTCAAGCTGGCCCCGGACGGCACGGCCGCGGACGGCAAGCCGAACGCCTTCCGCATCGATGTGACCGGGCGCGGCGTCGAGCAGCCCCGGAGCGACGGCACCACGGCACCGCTGCGCTACACGCTGCCAAGCGCCCCGGTTGCGATCGTGAGCGCGGTCAATGCCTGGCGGCCGGCTGCGGGCGATGCGGAAAAGGCGCAGCTGTTCGAAAGCTTCAGCGAAAATCCCACTTTGGGCCAAGCCTTCCTGCATTACTGCATCAAGGACGAGCCGCCGGTCACGCTGGACGCGCTGAAGAAGTTCACGTCGCTGACGCCGGAGGGCAGGGGCTGGTCGCGGGAACTGGCATACACGAAGGTGCGGGACCTGTTCGAGGGTGCATCCGTCGAATCACTGAAGAACGACCGGCCGATCCAGGAATTCCCCCTCGATATGGGCGGCGATGCCGTGGCGAAGCGGGGCCGGACCAGTGACGCGATCAGCGCCCAATTGCTGGATCCAAGCGTCAACACCGTCCGGGTCGCGATGCAGGCGGACCTCAACAGCGTGGCGGACGGGGATCGCTTCCCGCAAAAGACCTACATGCCGCATGCGTTGCGGGATTGGACCATCAGCCGGCAGCCCGACAGTACCGGCATCTACACCATCACCGACCGCAGCGCCACGGACGTTCTCAACATGCAGAGCGGCTTCCATCACCGGGCCGCGAGCGCGCCCTACGGCTCGCCGTGGACCTATGTTCCCCCCAACCAGAAATCGATCGTGCCGGAAGGCTCCGTCGTGCGGTTGCCAGACACTAATTTTCACAACGATTTCACCGCGCGGTATCAGGAGATCTTGACGGAGAAGGGGCCACCCCCCTCGGCGCAGGACCAGCGGTATTTCGAGTTCCGGCTGCCGGGCGCCAAGGATCTGACGCAAGCCGTTCGGGCGGAGGCGGCGTGATGGACGGGCTGAGCCCCGTTGCCGCCCGGGGCCAGCCGGTGGCGCAAAACCCGGCCAGCCCGGGATTCGAGGCCGCGCTGGCGCAGGTCGCACAAACCGGTGGCACCGACCGGCGGCAGGATGCGCTGGCGCTCGCCATCGAGATCGGGCGGGACCCCGTGCAGCTCGACCGGTTGCGTAATCCGGGGTCGCAGATCACCAAGGGCGGCTACTGCTTCAAGCTGGCGCCGGACGGGATGGCCGCGGATGGGCGGGCGAACGCCTTCCGGATCGACATTTCGGGCGCGAACATGACGCCACTGCGCTACACGCTGCCGAACGCGCCGCTGGCCCGGTCGCCGGCGGTCATGATGTGGCATCCCGATGCGAGCGATGCGGAAGGGAGCCGGCTGTATGACCAGCTGCAAGCCGACCCAGTCCTGGGTGAGGCATTCAGCAGCCTCTGTATTACCGGACCGCAGGTGCTGACGCAGGAAAAAGCCGACGGGATGGGTGAACTTGCGGAGGCTGCGGCGGGTTGGTCCAGGGACCTGAAGGCAATGAGGGTGCGGGAGCTGTTCGCAGGCGCGCCCGTATCTGCCTTGGTGAACGACCGGCCGATTGCGGAAATTCAGGGCTCGCCCATGGTGTCGTTCGGCGCTCAGGGCGCGCAGGTTCGGATCGGGACCAGCGCAGCCGCGCAGGCGATGCTGCTGGACCCATCCGTGACGTCGATGCGCGTGGGGATAGGCTACGTGGCCGATGGGGAGCGATATCCACAGCCCGTCTATGAGATGAATCCCCCGCGTGAATTGCTGATCGCGCGCGATCCCGCCAACGGCAATGCCTATTCGGTCAGGGAACAGTCCCGGACCGACGCGTTCGAAACCATGTTTGCCGGCTACCATTACCGGGAGCCGAACTCCACCACCTGGCGCTACGTCAGGCCGAACAGCCCGGCCGTGCCGCTTCCAGCCGGGACGCTGATACGTATGCCGGACACGGGTTACGATGACCGGCATACCGCCGAATACCGCCAGATGATGGCAACCAACCTGTGGGACAGGATGAGGCAGTGGGCAGGGGGCAGCTCCGAGTTAACACCCCGCTATATCGAGGTGCGCCTACCCCGGAATGAAGAGCTGTCCGCACCCGATCCCGCGGCATTGGCCGGTCAGGAACGAACCCCCCGCGGCGGCGACTCACCCTATTACCGGCTGCTCGAGCGGATGGAGCAGGAATCGGCTCAACGAGCCGAAGCGAACCGGATAGAGGAGCTGGCGGAGTTCACGAGCGACCGCAACCTGGGCGCAGAATTCGCCGTGGCGTATGAGGCGGTCCGGCCGGACCTGACCATGAACCTGCGCTCTAGCCTGGCGGAGCTGGGCTTTGCCGCCGGGGATTGGTCCACGCCGTTGAAGCAGCTGAAGGTGGATCGCCTGGTGTCCGGTGAGGCCGTCGAAAGCTTGGTGCGGGACCGTCCGATCGAGGAGTTTTCAGAGGACGGTTCGACCGGTCTGGCGGACACGGCCGCGCGGGCACAGGCGATCGCCGCCGCTGCCGCCAGCCTATTGCGAAACCCGGAGATCACGGTCCTGCGCGTGGCCACAGACGGCGGCCTCACGATCGTGGCGGATGGCGAGCGGTATGCCCGTGCGGACTTCCTGCCGGATGCGGCGCAGGACCTCACGATCACGCGGGACGCAGACGCGCCCGGCCAGTTCATCATCCGGCGCGCTGGTGAAAACGCGACATCGATGCCGGCCGGTGGCGTGGTGCGGCTGTCCGGCACCGGGTTGCCCGTGAGCCAGATCCGGCTGCCGCTCCCGGACGACATGGACCCGCAGACACCCGATACCGACCAGGACCGGTCCGATCGCATAGCGCAGCTGTATGCGCACCCGATCGTGGGCGAGGTTGCGGCTGACATCACAGGGCGGCAGCGCACCAGAGACATGACAGCGCAGGCGATGCGAGACATCATCCGCCTGGCCGAAGCCCGGCCCGATTGGTCACCGAAGCTGCTGGATGCCAAGATTGACCAGTATTTCAAAGGCTCCAGCGTCAGTTCGCTGATGAGCGATCGCTCCATCACCGAAATTTCGTTGGATGACGATCTCCCGGCAGAGGAGCGGGCGGCCAACATGGCCGCGCTGCTGGGCGCCATAAACCGTATGCTGACCGACCCGGGCATCTCCTGCGTCCGCATCCACACTGACAACAAAGACAAGTTCACCGTCATGGACGGGGGGCGGTTTCCGAGCAGCGAGTACTACCCCATTGCTAAGCAGGACCTATTCATCCAGCGCGTGGGCATGGCGGATGACTACATGGCGGGCAATGTCGGGGAGCTGGCGATCTTCCACAAGCACCAGGCCCCGGGGGCGCCCGTGACCTCGTTCGGGGATAACCAGTTCGTGGGCCTGCCGGGCGGGACCCGCATCACGCTCGCTGGCCCGGGCCTAGGCGATACGGTGATCGGGCAGTTCACGCTGCCGGAGGTCGACAATTTCGGCAATCCAATGCCGCCCGCCACGCCCCGGTCCGGTTCCGACCCGGACATCCAGGCGAGTGCGCCGGTTCGCATCACCTCGATCACCACAGCGCCGCCGATCACCTCGATCGCCCGGGCTGCGGCGGAGGCTACGGCGGAGGCTGCAGCGGTCCCGGTTGCCGAGCCAACCGATCCGCGGATCGCGGCCCTCGTGTTCGGCCTGTCGATCGGGCGCAACCCGTTGCAGATGGCGGAGATCGCGGCGGCACGGAGCGAGGGCAGGCCCTGGTCCGCCGGTAGCGCGGAAGCAGGGTTTAACGCGCGGCTGAGCCCGGATGGCTTCAACCTGTTGATTGCCGGGCCCGGCGTTCCGAACCTTCGCGTGCGGCTGCCGGACGCGCCGTGAACCCGCCATGCCTTGACCCCGGCGATGCCGATCCCGGCCACATCCTGGGCGTGCGGGATCCCTGGGCCCCGGTATCGGATGGAGCGCGACGGGCCTATGCCGGGTCAGAGGAAAGCGGCGCGGGGGTTGGAGCAGCAACCCAGGTCAGACGATAGCCCTGGCCCGAAGCGGTGATCCGGATGCGGGGATCATGGGCGAAAAGCTCCTGCTTCATGTGCCGGATGTCGCGGGCGATCAGCGAGCTGGCATGACGCTCCGTCATGCTGTGACGGATCGTCGCCAGCCGCGCCGTCGATACTTCCTCGCCGTCAGCGAACAGAAGCGCCGCGGTCATCCAGAAGTGCGGGACCTTGGGAAATAGCCGGCGCGACCCGATGACCAGGATCAGCGGTTCGAAATCCAGGATGACATTCTGCAAAACGACGGTGGATAGGCAGACCGGCCGCTCAGGTGCGGGAACCAGGGTTTGAGGTGCGACCTGCGGTGCAGCCGGCTGCCGCCGCCATGCCCAGTTCTGGAGCTGCCGGGTGAGAGGTGGGAAGCTCGGATCAGATCGATGATCGCTCGCGTCGCGAGGGGCAAGGGGAGACCGAACTTCCGGAACGCGGGCAGCCCACCGACGAACATCGACAGCGCAGCGGCGCCAAGGCTCAGAAGGACGAAGAAGGCGGCGCCCGCGACGATGACGCGGAACACGTGATCGCTTGCGGCATTCGGGGTGCGCCTTGTCCGGAATACGAGAACGGGGCGGGCTCACAGGCCCGCCCCGCTGGGGCTACTTGATCTCGCTTTTCCAGGACGTCTCGATCTGCGTCACGAGCGCGGTCGGCAGCGGGAGGCATATTCGACATAGCCGATCGAACCCTTGATGCGGTTCACGTATTCGGCCACGCCAACCGGCCACGAGACGGACGTGCCCTCGCCGATCTTGTCCTTCCACTCGGGGCTGACCTTCGACAGGTAGTTTACCTAGTTGAAGGTGGTCCCGGATCCGTCCGAGCGGTGGACGATGGTCACGTTCTGGTCGGGCAGGGTCACACCGGGATTGACGGCCGCTATGGCAGGGTCGTTCCACTTCTTGATCTTGCCCAGATACAGATCGGCAAGGAGCTGCCCGGTGAATTTGAGCTGCCCCGGCGTGATGCCCACCAGGTTCACCACGGGAACCACGCCACCGATGACCAGCGGGAATTGCATAAGACCGGCTGCCTTGAGCTAGTCCGGCGGCAACGGAGCGTCGGACGCACCGAAATCGACGGTCGGACCAGGCTCCAGAGGCGACGGCGAACCGGTACCGTCAGGTCCCATTTTCGGGCCGGGCCAGGGCGGCGGTGAGCCGGTTGGCGGTGGAGCGGAGCGATGGTGCGATTGGCATGATCCTCACGCTAATCGGCATTCCTGCCGCTTTTCAAGCCGGAACGTAAAATCCACCCTGATATCGGCCGCAACGGAGAAATGTATCATGCCCAGCAAGGTCCTCGTGACGCCCCCCGGCAGCCCGGCCGAGGCGCTCGCCCATTTTCAGGGCAAGGTCACGTTCGAGACGGACTGCTCCGATGTGCATGAGTCCCTGACGGGGGGAGCGGATTTCGTGCTGCTGGACGTGCGGGGGCGCGACTCCTACGCGCGGGGCCACGTGCCGGGCGCCACGAGCCTGCCGCACTGGGAGATCACGGCGGAGCGCATGGCCGAGTGGCCGGAGCAGGCGGTGTTCGTGGCGTATTGCGCCGGGCCGCATTGCAATGGGGCCGATAAGGGGGCGCTGAAGCTGTCGAGGCTGGGGCGCCGGGTCAAGATCATGATCGGCGGCGTGACCGGTTGGGCGGCGGAGGGGTTCGATTTCGCAACCGGGGCCGAGCCCGGCCGTCTCGCGGCATAACCAGGCCGTTCGCGACGGGCCGATCAAGGACGGAGAGCCATCATGCCATCCCTACGCTACCTGCCCATCGCCGTGTATTTGCCATCGACAGCGTTTGCCGCCGTCTACATCAAGGTCAGCTTCGGAGACGTGACACCGTTTCTCGTGACGTTCTGCACCTTCGCGTTCTGCTGGTTGCTGTTCCTGGTGCAGAACCGTGCGCGGTTGCCCGACGTGACCCGGTGCGTGATGGCGGAGCCCTGGACGTTCCTGAAGATCAACGTGTTCACGTTGCTGAGTTGGCTCGGTGCGTTTGCGTGCATCCAGATGCTGACGGGCTCGGTGGAACTGCTGGTGTTCATGTCGGCCATTCCTGCGGTGTCGGTCGTGGCGGGCGGGGAGTGGGGGCGCCTGGGCCGGGTCGAACAGGCGACGCTGCTGGGGATCTTCGTCTGTTCGCTGGTCGTGGTTTTGCTGCACCCGACGATGCAGTCCTATGATTCCGGGCGGCAAATACAGGGTCTGGCGGTGGGTGTGGCGGCCGGGGCGTTCGGCGCGCTCTATATCGTCTTGTCCGGGCGGGTGCAGAAGCGGCTGGGCCTGAGTTCGGCCGATCTCATCTGTGCGCGTCTGCCATTGCTGCTCGCGGTGACGTTGGCGTTGAGCTTCTCGGAGATCGGGCGGGTTGCCTCGCAGGAATTTCTCGGCAAGGCCGTCCTGCTTTCGCTGGTGGCGGTCGTGGTGCCGGTGTTCGCGCTGCAGCTGTCGATCACCCGGCTCGGCGCCGTGCCGACATCGGTGCTGATGCCGTTGGTGCCGGTGCTGGCGTTGTTGTTCGAGTGGGGCGCCCGGATCACGCTGACGCCGCTTGCGGTGGCCGCGATGACGCTGCAATGCGCGGCGATCATGTGGATGTCGCTGGCATTGGCGCGCATCCGCAGCCGCACGGCGGCCGGGGCCGATCTGGCAAGGGCGCCGGCCGTGCTGGCGGGGCGGTCATCGCCGCTGCTCCAAACCGACTAGTCTTAGAGCCGTTTGGGGCTTTTCTTGGCGTCTATTGATCGATTGCTATAATATCAATCGCAAGACGGATCTCTTGCTGGTGGCCCGAAAGGGTAGAGTGAAGATCGCTCGAAGTTATGTATCGTGTAGGTCATTCTTGACTACATTTATATCGCGCCGATTTAACGACGATTGTCTCTCGTATCTATTGGGAAAATCGAGCACCTGGCCTAGAACTACAAGGGATCGAAACGCCTGCCGAAAGGGGCGGTGCCGCCGGGGTGCTCGGAAACAAGTCTCCGTCGACGTATGACGCTTCGCCTGTCGTCGTCGGCGTCAACCCGAAAAGATGGGCGTGAGCAATGCAGCAAGCGTTTAGCGACGGCCGCAGCAAGGCCGACATCGCGCATACGAGACTAAAGGACATGATCATCAACGGCACGCTGTCAGCCGGAGAGCCGCTCAGCGTGCAGCACCTATCGGATAGCCTACAGATCGGCCTCACACCGGTGCGAGAGGCGTTGCTGCGTCTTCAGACAGAGAAGATCGTTGCCTGGAGCAAGAAACGAGGCAGCCTGCAGGTGCGGCTCATTGGTCTGAAGGAGGCTACCGACCTTTATGACTTCGCGCTGCTGATCCTGCGTCATTCCGTGGTGGGCGCCGTTCGCCCGATCGTGACCCCGGAGATCGCAACGATCGGCGCCGAACCGGCCGTAACGACCGGAGCGGACCGCTGGCCGACCCTGACCGTGGCGCGCTATGTCGAACAGACCTTTGCAAGGATCGTCGCCGCATCTGCCAATCAAGAGATGGCCGTCCACATCACCAGCTTCAACGAACGCACCCGGCTGATGCGCCTGATCGAGATCGAAGGCAGCCAGCGGCATAAAATCGTCGCCGGGGTCGCCAAGCTGACGGACGCCGTTCGCCTGGGCGATCAGGCCGCGTCCCTCGCGTGGCTCGATAGCTACTTCCTTCACCAGCGCGGCAGGCTCCCCGCGCTGGTGAAGGAGGCGATCGCGCGGAACCACGCCCTTCTGGATATGGCCGACGCATAAGCGGGGTTATCGGCGGCCCGCCAGCGCATTCTGTCCGGTTAGAGGTGCCGGCGCCTCGGCCGGCACGCCGCCGGCGAACAGGGTCGACCCCTCGCGCCAGACCTCTGCGGCCACACGCCGGCCGAGATCGCGCCCTTCGAGGTCGGATTGCTTGAAATGAATGCCGCCATAGCGGCGGGATAGCCCGGCCTGTTCGGCCGCGTCCGAGAACGTGGCCCAGGAGAGCGTGACCGCAGCCGCCGGGGTGAGGCCCGGTTCGATGCGGGACGAGCCCGGCGGCAGGACCACCATCCGCCCGAACACATCGCTGCCGGTGAACCGCCGCAGGATTTCGGCCGCGGCGGCGCTGAAGGCGCTGTGCCCGGAGACGAACTCAGGAAAGGGCGGGGTCGGGGCGATGACCTGCTGGTAGGGCAACCAGGCCCGGCCCGGCATGTCGATCACGCCCAGGAACGGCCCGCCCCACGCCCGAACGGTCTTGGCGGCAAACAGGAAGTTGATGGCCGAGACGGGCCGGACGTAGTCGAAGCTCCGTTTCGCATCCCAGACGCCGATGCTGGTATCGAGCATGGCATTGGTCAGGATGAAATACATCTTGACGTCCTGATCGAGGTCATGCCGGTCGCGCACGGATACGAAGTGCGCGAACTCGCACCAATGCGCGGCCGGGGACCCGGTATTGGGGCCGTCTGCCCAGTATTCCGCGATCATCTTGTGTTCGTCGGTCAGATTGGCCGCGTATTGCAGCACCTCCCGCGCCTGCTCCTCATACGCCCGGTCCCCGGTCAGGATCGAGCCCGGCAGTGACGGCGGCGGCACCTTTGGCCGGAACTGGCTGCCGCTGCGCAGGGCGAACGGCGTCACGGTTCCCCAGTGCGGCGTGAGAAATGCCTGCTCCGTCATGCCGCCGCGGCCGTTGGGAACAGACCTTGGTTGCCAGGAATCCGGGTCCGCGAGGGCCGAGGCACCGTTGGACGGCCTGTAGGCGCCAGGGTCGCTGTAGGCACCTGGCCTGAGATCCCCGAGTTGGTTCGATCCATCCCGGTGGCGATAGGCCAGCACGGCCTGGGCCGCTGCGTGGCCGACCCCGGCGGGCCGGGCCAGGCTCTCCGAGGCATCCGCCGGGTCATGCCCGCTCCGCTTGAGGATCGCACCGAAGTAGGCCGCCCGGTCTGGGAACAGGTCGGACATGCAGCGGAAGGCGGCGTGGCTGGCAGCCTTGTCCTTGTTGCCAAGGGTCCGCTCGGCTTCCGGCCGCTTCAGCGCCGCCCCTAGCCGGGTGCCGAGTGCGTCTGCGTCGTAGGCGGACCAGGCGTCGTACATGCAGGTGTGCACGATGGCCAAGGCGCGCGCCGCGACCGTGGGCCCCGGCTGGGTTTCGCTCAGTGTTTGCAGCAAGACCCTGCCCCACAGGATGGCGGCATTGGCCGGCGGCGTTCCGCCCTCGTTTGGCGCCGCACTCGCACCGCGACTGCCGAGGGCAAGAAGCACGGCAAGGAGTCCAGGCCGTACGATCGCGCACAAATTCCGTGACATGCATCCTCCTGAGACCGAGAGATTGCGCAATCTATACGGAATCCAGTGATAATGAGGCATATAACATGCAATATAACTGGCCTGCTGCCGGGTATGTCATGGTATGTGCTTGCTCGTTCAAGTGAACACGAGTGACTTGCCGAAATACGAATTTCCATTGACTGGCGATATCGGCACTGTCGAGCATGCATTGCCGAATCTGCGTTGATCGACTGAGAGTTGACCCTCATTCAGCAAAGGATTCTCACATGAAAATCATGTCTGGCATCGCCATTGCCGCCCTTTCCACGATCTTCTACGCCTCGGCCGGCTCGGGCCGTGCGGAGGCCTGCGTCGCCATGGGGCAGCCGAAGATCAAGCTCGATCTCGGCGCCAATGGCACGGGCCGCGCGATCATCTCCGAATATGATTGCCGGATGATGATCCGGAAGACCAACTGCATCGTGGGCCTCCGCCTGTCGGACAACGCGCTGTCCGAGGCAGGCATCCGGGTGCGGTCGCTCCGGTTCATCAATCTGGCGGATGGCACGCCCGTCGAGGGCTTCAAGCCGACGCCGAACCAGAAGACGACGGCGGATTGGAGCCGGGTCATGGACGGGACCTGGTTCGGGTTCTCCGCCGTATTCGGCGTCGAGCAGGCGGAGAAGGGTGGTCTCGCGATCGAAGTCAGCTTCTCCTACGACCCGAGCCAGGCGCCGCAGCGGATCGTGCAGGCGTTCGACCGGGGGCATGTCGGCCTGGCCGAAGGGGACGCCGTAGGCGGGATCGCGCGCGGGCACATGCTGGAAGTCGTGCAGATCCAGGGCGCCAGCCTGACACGGGGCTGAACGGCCGCGCCCGGCGCCGGGTCATTCCGGCGCCGGGAGCATCGCCGGGCCAGATGGTGGTATGAACATGCCGTCCGCGGTTGAGGAGAATGCGTGCAGTCCGCCGAGATCGCGGCCCTGGGGACGGCGCTGTGCGTGGCACTCAGCAACGTGATCGCCACCCCGGCGGCCCGGCATTTCGGCCCGTTCGCGTTCAATCGCTGGCGGCTCGTGGCTGCCCTTGTCGTTGTGGCCGCGGTTGCGACGTGGCGCTCCGGCTGGCACACGCTGAGCTTGGGTGACCTGACCCGCCTGGGCCTTTCGGCGCTGATCGGCATCGTTGCGGGGGATAGCGCGATCTATGCCGCGCTGACCCGGCTGGGGCCGCGGCGAACCAGCCTGCTTTATGCGACCCACGCCCCCTTTGCCGCGATACTCGGCGCCATTTGGCTCGATGAGCACCTGCCGGTGTTGGCCTGGGGCGGGATTGCGCTGCTTTTGACCGGCATTTGGCTGGCGATCCTGTTTCGCGCCCCTCCGTCATCCATCGAGGAGACCCGTGTCCATCTGTGGACGGGGACGGGCCTGGCCCTGTGCGGCGCTCTGGGGCAGGCGGTCGCCGTGCTGATCGTCCGTCCTGTGATGGCAGCGGGCGCCGACCCCTCGGCCGCGGCTTCCGTGCGGATCGCGGTGGCGATCGGCGGGTTGTATGTGCTTGCGCTATCGCCCTGGTTCCGTGCCGCATCCCCGCCGACGGCCGGCATGGTCATGCGGGCGGCCGGGGCCGGGTGGCTGGGGATGGGCGCCGGCATGACGCTGCTGCTGCTCGCGTTGCAATCCGGACCGGTCGGCATCGTGACCACGCTGGCCTCCGCAAGCCCGGTGGTGATCCTGCCGCTCCTGTGGCTCTCCGAGCGCTATCGACCCGGCGGACCCGCTTCGGCCCGTCATGCCCCGGGCTGGCAGGCATGGGGCGGCGCGGTGCTGGCGGTGGCGGGGGTGGCGCTGCTGTCTTGACCATCACGATCACCCCCGACCATGGCATTGATAATAGTCGCCGACGCCGTGTAGAACACCGCCATCGCCGGGGGCGGCCCGGCATTGGCCTGCTGGCCCACCTGCCAACGATTGATGGTGTTGAAGAACTTCGCCTGCTCCGCGACGTTGCCCAGGAAGATGTGCGGTGGCGGCAATAGCCGTTTATCCGCCCAGCCGAGGGCCCAGCACGCCTCCCAGATCGCGGCGAACAGGCCGATGCTGAGCACCGCCCAGCCCACCCGCCCGACCCAGGCAGGCAACGCCGGACGCCGCACGGCGATCGGGAGCTGAGTGAGCGCGGCAGACACGGCGCTATGCCGACTTATACTTCAGCTTGCTGTAGATATCACGATTTTCGGCAATGGCGGCTTCCAGGAAGCTCCAGTCGATGGAACTGCGGTCGGGCTTCGTCTTGATCTGCGCGTTCACGAAGCCCGGCAGAACCAGCAGGCCCGACGCGTCCACGGTACGGGGTCCGGGACCCGGCCCGGCAACCGGTCCGCTTCCAGCGACGTCGATCGCCGTGATGCGGCCGTCCCGGATCCGGATGTCGCAGGTCGGCGGTTGATGAGGGTCGGCGCCCGGGAGCAAAACGCGCCCGCCGGTGATCAGGATATCCCCGGCGATCTCCGTCACGCAGCACCAGGGGGCATGAGGCTGAAAAGCTGGCCCCAGCCGGGCAGCTTTTCGGTGTGGCCGGTCAGGCCAAGCGCTCCCCAGAGCGCGGTTGCAACGGAGTCATAGACAGGCAATCCCAGAGACGCCTCCCAACCCGGCACCAGCTTCGCGGCACCGAGGTTCGTGCAGACGATCGCAATGGCGTCCGGACCATCGGCCGCGACGGCACGAACCATGTCGTCCAATTGGTGCGAACCGACCTCGGCGAAGGAGAAGTTGTTTCGCAATCCCGCATGACGCTCCGCCACGCAGGCGATGCCCTCGGCAGCATAGGTGGCGGCGATACGATCCTGCACATCGGTCGTATAGGGCGTAACGAGCCCGAGCCTTCGCACGCCCGTCTGCGCCAAGGCCTCATTCAGCGCCAGGATGCTGGACGTCGCGGGAACTCCAGTCTCGGCCTGGATGCGGGCGCACAAAGCTCGGTCCGTCCCGAATCCAAGCCAGCTGGCAGAGGTGCCGCTCCAGACGATGGCATCGACTTTGGCGTGGGCGAGAAGCTCGGCAGCGCGCAGCACGGGCGCCGGGTCGAACTGCGCCAACGCACCCGGCGTCAATGCGATTTCCGTCACGGGGAAGCGGCTGAAATGCACGCTGACATCAGGGAGCCCGGCCGCCATGGCCGAGGTCAGCGGCTCCAGCACGGTATTGGAGGATGGGGTCAAGACGCCGATGCGGGTCATGATGGCGCACCGAACAGCCGGGTCAGCGCCGGGGAGGCGCCCTGCATCGGTTTGGGCGCGGGGCGGCGGAAGCTGCCCGCGATTGCCTTGCGGGGCCGCAACGCCGCGAGCAGCTCGGCCTGGCGCACGGCGGCGGCCACACCATCCACGAGCGGCACCGGCACCTGGTCCGCCACCTCCGCCGCCAGTCCCGCGAGCGGCGCGCCGCCGAGGATGCACACCTCCGCACCCGACGCGACCGCCTCGGCGCACAGCATGACCAGCCGCGCCGCCTTCTCCTGCGCCACGCCGGCGATGTCGGCGAACGGCTCATCGAGGCAATGGATGCCGGAGCAGCGCGCCGTGAGGCCGTTTGCGTCCACGGTCTCCTGATACCAGGGGCCGAGCGTGGGGGAGAACGTGACGATCGCGAAGCGGCGCCCCAGCATGCAGGCAGTCAGCATCGCGGCTTCCGCCATGCCGGTCACGGGCACGGGCAACAGCTCACGCGCGGCGCCCAGGCCCGGGTCCCCGAATGCCGCCACCACGACCGCGTCGGCGGCCCCAGCATGCTCCGCCAACAGATCGAGCAGCGCGGCGCCCCCGATCGCCGCTTCGGCCCGAGTCGCGATATAGGGCACGCCACGCGCCGCCGTCACCGCCGTGATCACCGTGCCCGCCGACGCGTGAACCCGCGCCACGGCGGCGATCCGGTCTGTCACGGCTTGGCTTGTGTTGGGGTTGGCCAGCAACAGCCTCATTCCAAACCTCCGGCGGCGAGCAGGGCGCAACGGTTCATCAAGGTGTTCCCAAATCACAGCGCGTTTGGGCGGCTGAAGATTCGAATGGAGCAAGTCTCGTACCACCACCACCCGTGCCGGATCGAAACCCGGTTCGTGCCTTCAAAAGGCCGAACACTGATCTTGCCGCTGTATGGCGCGTCGATTGCATAGCCCGGGCATGCTCGATCGACCTGCCCTCGAAGCACCTGCCGTCGCGCCGCCAAACGGCCACAGATTGACGATTGACGGGGTGCAGGTGCGCTACGGAAAGGCAATCGCCGTGGACGGCGTTTCCTTAATCGTCGAGCCCGGGGACATTCTGGCCCTGCTGGGGCCATCGGGCTGCGGCAAGACGACGCTGCTCCGGACCGTCGCCGGCTTCATCCGGCCCTCGGCGGGCCGCGTGCTCGTGGATGACCGGGCCATCGACCACCTTCCGCCTGGGAAACGCGGCGTGGGCATCGTGTTCCAGTCCTATGCCCTATTCCCCCATATGTCGGTGGCGGAGAACGTAGCCTACGGCCTTGAAGCCCGAGGCCGTCCGAAGGCGGAGATCGTCGGGCGTGTCGAGGCCGCTCTCGCGGCCGTCCGGATGGACGCCTTCTCAGACCGTAGGCCGCAAGGCCTGTCGGGCGGGCAGCAACAGCGCGTGGCGCTGGCCCGCGCGTTGGCGATCGAGCCGTCGATATTGCTGCTGGACGAGCCGTTCGCGGCGCTGGACCGTGCGCTCCGGCTCGATCTGCAGCTCGAGATCAAACGGCTGCAGCGGCGGTTCGGCATCACGGCGGTGTTGGTGACCCATGACCAGGATGAGGCCATGAGCATGGCGGACCGGATGGCGGTGATGCGCGCCGGCAGGGTCGAGCAGGTGGACGCACCGGCTGCGGTCTATGACCGGCCGGCAACCGCGTTCGTGGCCGGTTTCGTCGGCGTGACCAACACCCTGCATGGGCGTATCGCGGCCCGGAATGGATCGGGCTACCAGGTCCATCTCGATGCCGGCGCCACCGTCATGGTCGAGAGTTCGCGTGGCTTCGCGGCCGGGGACCGCGTGGTCCTGTGCGCCCGGCCGGAGCACCTGGCACTTCGCCCCGCTGAGGACCCCGACCCGGCGGCGTGGCCCGCGACGCTTCGCCAGTCGCTGCCGCTCGGTCCGTCCCTGGTGCACGACGTGAAGGCGGGCGCCACGGAGATGAAGCTGCATGAGCCGCGCCGGGGTAGCCCGCCCGCACCGGGATTGGTCCGGATCGCCTTGTCGCCCGACGCCCACCCCGCCCTTTTTCCCGCAGGAGATGCGCCATGATCCGCCCGACACGCCGCACCGTGCTTGCCGCCGCCGCCGCCGCCGTTTTCGTTCGCGGCCGCCCGGCCCGTGCCGCCGGCAGCCTGACGGCAGCCGTGTATCCCGGTGGTTGGGACGAGGCGCTGCGGGCCGTGCTGCAGCCCGTGTTGAAACGGGATCACCAAATCGACGTGGCGTTCGAACCGCTATTCGCCGTCGATCAGATCGCAAAGGCGCGCGCGGCCCGCGGCACCGCCCCGTTCGACGTGTTCGTGCTGGACCCGGGCCCCCGCGTGTCGGGCATCGACCTTTCCCTGTTCGAGCCATTCGATGCCACCCGGCTCCAGAACCGCGCACAGCTGCCGGCCGGCTATGCGGACCAATACGGTGCGGGCGTGGCGGCGCAGGTGGTGGGCATCGCCTATAACCCGAAGAAACTGCCCAAGCCCGCGGGATGGCGCGACCTATTTCGCCCGGAATACGCCGCCCGCCTCGGCCTGACCGGGTTCGGGACCACCTTCGGCACGATCTCCTTGATCGAGATGGCAAAGTCCGTCGGCGGGTCGGACACGGATATCGAGCCGTTGTTCACCGAATTGCGCAAGGTGCTGCCGCTGGTCGCGGCGGTGGCGCAGCCGGCGGCGATGCCCGGGCTGTTCCAGCAGGGACAGATCGATGTGATGTACACCAACACCTACACCGTCAGCCTGCTGAAATCGCGCGGCGTGGATATCGCGTTCGCCGTGCCGGAAACGGGCGCCGCCGCGTTCGGCACCACCATGCACATCGCCAAGGGTGCCAAGAACATCGACCAGGCCTACCAATACATCGACACTATGATCTCCGCCCCCGTGCAGGAGGGATTGGCGAAGGAGCCGTATTACTTCGTCCCGGTGAACACCGGGGTCACGCCGGGTGCCGATGTTCCGATGCGGTCGGTGGCGGATATCGGCAATTTCGTCACGCATGACTGGGCCAAGATCAACCCGCAGCGGGCGCGCTGGATCGACCGGTTCAACCGGGAGATGGCGAAATAGGATGGGGCCACGCGCCGCATGGCAGCTCGCGCTGCCGCTCGCCCTGGCGCAGATGCTGTTCTTCCTGGCACCCCTGCTGATCCTGGCGGCCACCTCGTTTGCAAATGACGAGACCCTGGCGGCGCTCAGCACCCGGGCCTGGAGCGAGGCGCTGGGTGACGGCTTCCAGCTTCGCGCCCTGTGGAACACCATGCGGCTGGGTGGGCTGACGGTCGCGGCAACCATGGTGCTGGCGGTGCCCTTGGCGCTGCTGCACCTGGCGGCCGGGCCGCGTCTCCGCCGCCTGATCCTGCTGGCGGCCGTGCTGCCGCTGCTGACGTCCGTGGTGGTCCGCACCTTCGCCTGGATTGCCATCCTGGGCCGGGAAGGCGTCATCAACACGCTGTTGCTTTCCACTGGGCTATCGGCGGCCCCTGTCGCGTTGCTGCAGACGGAGCCGGGGCTGATCCTGGCCCTTACACAGATCGAGATGCCGCTGATGCTGCTGCCTTTGATCGCCGCCATGGCCCGGATCGACCCGGCGCTGCTCGATGCATCCTCCGCCCTCGGTGCCACGCTGTTCCGCACCCTGCGCCGGGTGGTGCTGCCCTTGGCGCTGCCGGGATTGCTGGCCGGGACCACGCTGGTGTTCGCGTCGGCCACCACGGCGTTCATCTCGCAATCGGTGATCGGCGGCGGGCGGCTCGCGTATCTGCCTTCGCTGGTCTGGCAACAGGCGATGATCGTGTTCGACTGGCCGCTGGCGGCCGCCCTCGCCCTCACGTTGATGGGCAGCGTGCTGATCGCCACGGCGGCGCTGTCGGCTGTTGGGCGGCGGGCCGCGCATGTCTAGGCTGGCACCAATCGACCGGCCCCTCGCGGCCTTGATCCTGCTGCTGGCGGGGATCGCGCTGCTGGTGCTGATCGGGCCGGTGGTCATCGTGCTGCTGACGTCGTTCACCACGTCGCAAGCGCTGCGCTTCCCACCTACCGGACTGACGTTGCGCTGGTATGCCGATTTGTTCGATGGGGTGCGATCCGCGCAAATCCATCGGGCGGCCGGCAACAGCCTGCTGGTCGCCGCCACCGTGGCCCTCGTGTCCGGCGTCCTCGCCACGGCCGCGGCCCTCGGGATCGCGCGTAGCAGGGCCACCTGGGCGCGGGTGGCCGAGGGCGCGTTCCTGGCGCCTCTGGTGCTACCCGGTATCGCTTACGGTCTGGCGGCGCTGATGTTCTTCTCCTGGCTGGGCATCCCGTCGTCGTTCTGGCTGCTGGTGGCCGGGCACGCGATGATCGCGACGCCGTTCGCGCTCCGCACCGTGGGCGCCAGCGCCGCGGGGCTCGACCCGGCATTGCTGGACGCATCCGCCGCACTCGGCGCGTCATCGTGGCGGACCATGCGGCGCGTGGTGCTGCCGCTGATCATGCCCGGCGTCGCGGCAGGCGCGTTCCTGGCGTTCGTGTCTTCGCTCGACAACGTGCCGGTGTCATTGTTCCTCTCCTCGGCAAAGACAGACATGCTGCCGATCCGGATGTGGGGGATGATGGAAACGTCGCTCGATGTGCGCGTCGCGGCCGTCTCGGGCATTCTGGTGGGGGGTGCGTTGGTCTTGCTGTTGATCATGGACCGTGCGGTAGGCCTCGTGCGCCGGATCTCGGGCTGATGCGCGCCCTCCCGCTCGACGCCGCGGCGTTCGCGCCGTTCGGGGAGGTGCTGACCGTGCCCGACCAGCCAGGGCGCACCTATTTCGAGGGTGCGTTGGCGAACGGGCGGTCATCGGCCTGGCCCAGCCTGTCATTGAGCCTGCGCGCGCCGTTTAGCCTGCCGCTCAGGATCACCACGATGGAGCGGCATGCGTTCTCGTCGCAAAGCTTCGTGCCGCTGGGCGCGGCACGGTGGCTGATCGTGGTCGCGCCGCCTGCCGAAGCGGGTGGGCCGGACATGGGGGGTGCCCTGGCCTTCGTCGCCGGGCCAGGACAGGGCGTCACTTACCGTGAAGACGTCTGGCATCACGGGCTGACGGTGCTGGACGACGCGGCCCGGTTCGCCGTGTTCATGTGGCGGGACGGCACCGCCCTCGATGAGGAGTTCGTGGACGTAATACCAGATCTCTGAGGTCCTGACTCGGAAGGGGATTCCCGAAACGTCGCGCATCTGATTCAAGGTGGTGAACAGAGGGGAGTTCACCATGCCGATCCCACTCCGACCGGATTTCGATGCGACGGCGGTCCGCCTGGAAGCCAAGCGCAGCAAGGATGGAGCGCAAGCCCGACGTCTTCTGGCTCTGGCAGCGATCTACGAAGGGGCCAGCCGGACGGAGGCGGCGGCGATCGGCAGCGTGACGGTGCAGATCGTGCGGGACTGGGTGGTGAAGTTCAACGAGCATGGGCCGGCCGGGCTGATCGACCGCAAGCCGCCGGGTCAGCCGTCTCGACTGACGGACGCGCACCGGGCGGCGCTGGTGCAGGCGATCGAGGATGGGCCAATTCCCAGCATCCACGGCGTGGTCCGCTGGCGGCTGATCGACCTGTGCCAGTGGTTCTGGGACACGTTCGAGGTGCGGATTGCTAAGCCGACGCTGAGTCGCGAGGTCCGGGCGTTGGGCTATCGCAAGCTCTCGGCCCGTCCGCGCCATCATGCCCAGGCCGAGGGTGCGATCGAGGCATTTAAAAAAACTTCCCCGCGCGCCTGGCGGAGGTCGCGCGCCGGCTCGGCACCGATACGGCCAACATAGAAATCTGGTTTGGCGACCAGGCCCGCATCGGCCAGAAGAACAAGATTACCCGGCGGTGGGCCCGTCGGGGCTCGCGCCCCTCGGCACCTCACGACCAGCGCACGGCATCGACCTACATCTTCGGCGCGATCTGCCCCAGGGACGGCAAGGCGGCGGGCTTGATCCTGCCCTGGTGCAATATCGCCGCGATGGAGCTGTTCCTGCTTGAGCTGACCACTCGGGTCGCCCCGGGCCGTCACGCCCTGCTCCTGCTCGACCAGGCCGGGTGGCACATCTCCCAGCGACTGAGCGTGCCCTCGAACATCACCATTATGGCCCTGCCCGCCAAGTGCCCCGAGCTGAACCCGCAGGAGAACGTTTGGGAGTTCATGCGCGACAACTGGCTCTCGAACCGGGTGTTCACGAGCTACGACAACATCGTCGATCACTGCGCCGACGCCTGGAACAAGCTGGTCGCCCAGCCCTGGCGCATCATGACGCTCGGACTGCGCGACTGGGCACATCAGTGCTGATCAGAGAGACTTGGTATAACGAGACCTGTGCGCGGCAGGGCTGAACGGCTCCGGTTCATGCGGCTTTGGCCTGTGCTGTCGGGTTCACGTCTCTGACGGACGGTTGTGACACCGGATCCGTCCGGTGTGGGCGTGCGAGGCCGCGCCGCTCACGGAGTCCGGGCGTGATCAGGCCGCGGCTGCGACAAGCAGCGTCACACTGCGGCGCAAGTTGTAGGCGATCGCGGTCAGCCGCACCTGCAAGCCGGCCTTCGCCAGTCCCAGCCAGCGCATCCGGCGCAGGCCATAGCTCCGCTTGCACGTGCCGAACACCTTCTCGATCCGGCAACGGACACGACGGACGGACGCATTGTGGGCCCGCAGCCGCTGTGCCGCCGCCTCACCGCCAAACCCGCCCGTGTGAACCACGCATGGCCTGCCGCCTCGGGCTCGGATGATCCCCTCAGGCCGGTCACCCTGGTAGGCGCTGTCACCAAACGTGTCGCCGGGCGCCTCGGGCAGGATGGCGCCGAGTTCGGCCGCATCGTGGACGTTGGCGGTGGTGACCTCCACACCGCGGATCAGCCCGGCCTCCTGATCGGTCGCGACGTGCGCCTTGTAGCCATGCATCGGCTTGCGGCGTCGGTGCCCGGCCCAGCGCCCCTCGCCATCCCTGGGGCTCGCCGACGGGATCAGCGTCGCGTCCACGAGCGTGCCTGTCCGCACCACCACGCCACGGCGGTCAAGCTGACGCGTGACGGCCTCGAACAAGGCCCGGTCAAGACCCAGGCGCACCAGCTCGCCCCGGAAACGGACGAAGGCGGTGCGCTCCGGCGTGGCCTCGTGCGTCGAAAAGCCGCAGAACCGGCGGAAGCTCGCCCGGTCGTCGAGCGCGTCCGCAAGCTTCACGTCCGACAGGTCGTGCCAGGTGGCGAGCAGCAAGGCCCGGAACAATGCCAGCGGAGGCCAGCCGGGCTCGCCCTTGGACGACGCAGAGATGCCGACGAGGAGCTCGTCCAGCTCCCCCCAAACCACCAACCTCGCGACCTCCTCCAGCGAGGCGCCGCCGGACCGACCCGTCCGATCGCCCCAAAGCTTCTCTTGTCCGATCCGACGCCGTGCCATGACCGCCTCGACTGCCTACAAGCCTATCGAATCACAGCAGGCCGCGCCAACTCAAGCACCCGCGCACAGGTCTCATAACACCCCTGGAGATCACGGCATGACCTATACCGTCCGGCGCGATTTCCGCGGCTACGGCGCCCATCCGCCCGACCCGCGCTGGCCGGGCGGGGCCCGCATCGCCGTCAATTTCGTGATGAATTACGAGGAGGGGTCCGAACCCTCGATCCAAGATGGCGAGGGCTTCAGCGAATGGGCGCTGACGGAGTCGATAGGCCCTGGCCAGGGCGTGCAGGGCCGGGACCTCGCGGCGGAAGGCATGTTCGAATATGGCAGCCGCGTCGGCTTCTGGCGGCTGATGCGCCTCTTTCGCGAGCGCAATATGCCGCTCACGGTATTCGGCTGCTCCCTGGCGCTGGAGCGCAATCCGGAGGCCGCGGCCGCGATCCGGGAGGCTGGCTACGACGTCTGCTGCCATGGATGGCGCTGGGTGAAGCATTTCGAGCTGTCGGAGGCCGAGGAGCGGGCCCATATCAGCCGGGCCGTGGCGTCCCTGGAACGCACGGTCGGGCACCGGCCGGATGGCTGGTATTGCCGCTATGGCCCGTCCGTCAACACGCGCCGGCTGGTCGTGGAGGAAGGCGGGTTCCTGTATGACAGCGACAGCTATGCCGACGAACTGCCCTGGTGGGTGACGGTCGAGGGCCGTGGCCATCTGGTCGTGCCGTATTCATTGACCCACAACGACGGGAAGTATGCGGGCGCCGTCGGCACGTCGGATGACTGGTTCGCCTTCGTGCGGGACGGGTTCGACATGCTGTATAGCGAGGGCGCGGACACGCCGAAGATGATGTCGATCGGCCTGCACATGCGCCTGATCGGCCATCCCGCCCGGGCGGCCGGGCTCGCCCGCCTGCTGGACCACATCGCCCGGCATGACGGCGCCTGGGTCACCCGGCGCATCGACATCGCCCGGCATTGGACGGCAACCCACCCTTATCCCGGCCATGGCTTGAACGGCGCCTGAACCGCATGCGGCATGCCTGTCGCCGGGATGCGCGCGATGGCGAGGCGGATCGCGGCTGGAACCGGCTCGATCACCGGTACGGTGACGATGGCCCGCAACTCCCGGGCTGCTGCTGCCAGGGGGCCGCCGCCGATCACGATCGCCGCGGCGCCGTCCCGCACGGCATCGCTGCACGCTCCCGCCAGTGCGGCCAAAAGGCGGGGCGGATCGGCCATCAACGGGGCGGCCTCCCCGGCCGTCAGCCAAACGCCCGCGAAGGATTGCGAGTGGCCATACTCGTTGGCAAGGCCCGTGATCGACGCCACAAGGCCGGGCGTGGTCGTGACCACCGCGAACCGTCCCTGCCGTGCCGCCTCCGCCATCGCGGCCTCGGCAATGCCGGTGACGGGCGCCACGATCGCCTGCCGCAACGAACGGAGCCCGGGGTCCCCGAAGGCGGCGATGATCACGCCGTCCAGATCGTCGGGCCGCGTCACGTCCAGCACCGCCTGGGCAGCGATGGACAATTCATCCGGGGTGGTGATCAGCTTGACTCCGTAGCCTGCCGTCGCGCCCTCGATCCCAACGCCATCGGGTGCGGCGGCGCGGGCGATGGCCAGCATTGCATCGGTCGTGGCCCGGTTGGTGTTGGGGTTGATCAGCAGCAGCCGCATCAGGTGCTGGCCTGGAACGCCGCGGCGATCTCCGCCCGGCGCGCGATCCAGATCGTCTGTCGGCGCGCGGCCAACAGCGCCAGCACGCCGCGGAACGCGCCGAACCGCGCCGGGCGCCCCGCGATGCGCAGGTGGAAACCGATATTGAGCAGGCGGGGCCGGCCCCGCTGCGCCTCGGCCTCCAGGGTTGTCAGCGCGTCTTCGACATACTCCACCATCTCCCGCGCCCGTACGAAGCCGTTGGGATGGAAGAACTTCATGTCGTTGGTATCGAGTGCATAGGGCACCACGAGCAACGGCCCGGCCGGGTCCGACCGGTCCCAGTACGGCAGGTCGTCATCGAAGGCGTTGGAGGTGTAGTGGAACCCGCGCTCCCGCAGCAGGCCCCGCGTCCATTGGCTCTCGCTGCCCCGGCAGAAGAAGCCGACCGGGCGGACCCCAGTGGCCGCCGTGATCACCGTCACGCAGCGATCGAGGTCGGCGGCCTCGGCCGCGCGGGTCAGGTAGTCGGCATGGGGCCGCCAGCGCCAGCCATGCACCGCCGGTTCATGACCGCGGTCCACGACGGCCCGGGCCTGCGCCGGCGCGCGTTCCACCGCCCGGCCGCAGAAGAAGACGGTCGCTGGCACGGCGTAGGCGTCCAGCGCATCCAGCATCCGCCACAGCCCGGCCCGCATGCCGTAGCCGAAGATCTGCTCCTGACCCAGATCGCGTACGCCGGGCGGGACCACGCTGATCACTTCGCCCATGCGCTCGCTGAGCGGATCGCCGTCGCCGACCTGGTCCTCGGCCCCTTCCTCGAAGTTCAGCACCACCGACACCGCGAGCCGCGCGCCATTCGGCCAGCGCAGGTCCGGCCAATGCCCGCCGTACCCAATAAGGTCCCTTGCCGTCTCGGCGGGGTCCCTGACCGTCACGGCGTGAGGTCCGACAGCGGCGTATGCGGCGTCCAGGGCGGGAGACCGGTGCCGCGCCGCCAGGCATGCGCGATGGCGTCCCGGCGCGCGAACCAGACGCCGGGCCGGGAGGCGGCGTGTGCCAGGAACCGCTCCAACCCGGCGATCCGTCCGGGGCGCCCGATGATCCGCAGATGTAGCCCGACCGACATCATGCGCGGCGCAACCGCCCCCTCCTCATACAGCCGGTCGAACGCATCGATGCAATAGCGCGCGAAGTTGTCCGCGAACACGAAGTGGCCGTTCGAGAACCGCATGTCGTTGGTATCGAATGCAGAGGGCAGCACGATATGCGGCCGCCCCGGCAGCTCGGCCCCTTCCTCGACGTGGACGACCACCGAAAGCGCAAGACGTGCATCGCCGGGCCAACGGATAGCAGGCGGGGCGCCGCGATACCCGGCGAAGTCCCGCCCGCGGGACTCATGCATCGACGGGAAGTGCCCGGACGCGGTCCATGAGCCGCCGGACCTTACCGGCGTCCCAGCGCAACAGCGCGACGGGATCGGCATCATCGACCATCAGGGAGGTGCTCACCACCGCACCATCCGCCACCGCCAGCGCATCGCCCACATCGTCCTCCGTGACGCTGCCGCCGGCCAGGATGGGGCGGCGGACGCCGATGGCGCGGGCTGCGGCAATGCGGCCCGGCGTATCGGCAAAGCTGTGACCGGTCAGCACGAGGCCATCGGCACCGAGCCGTTCGGCCCAGCTTGCGGCCTGCGCGGGCGGGATGTCGACCATCGGCAGGCTCATGCGGTCGAACACGTCGGCGAACACCGCGATTTCGGTGCACCCCAACGCCTCCCGCGCTGCCAAGGCCGCCACGGCCAGCCCGTTCCGCGGCCCTTCCATGGTCATAGCCGCAGCCACGAACACCTTGAGCCGCACGAACGACGCCCCGCAGGCATGGGCGCGGCAGGAAGGTCGGTATTACGCGTGCCGCCCCCAACCTTGGAACACAACCAGCCTGCATCGCTGGCCCGATCAGCATCGAGCAGCGTGATCAGCTGCCGCTTTGTCCGCCGTGCGCTGACGGTGGTTTGAGCAGAAGCCCGTTGTCGAATGCTGCTTGCAGAAGGCGCGCCTCGACACCTGGCGAGTTGGACCTCTCGGTAAAACCGATCGCTTTAGATATCGAGCTGAAGTGCAGCGAGTTCCCAGACGGGCTGCCGCCGATGAACGCTGCCGTCTCCGACAGGGTGCCCACGTCATTGAGCACGTCCAAGAAGTGCATGTTCGCGCGTGTCAGACCTGCGATAGAAGCGGCGATCCATCGCTTCGATTGGACGAACTCGGCTTGGGTGAGAACGCCCTGTTCGGTCGCCTTGGCAGCGATCGCCACGAGATCACGATCGGACGGATAGTTTAAGGCCCGATTGAGCCTGTCGATTTCGACCCTGTGGCTGTGCTCTCCGAGCGTCCAGTCCTTTTGCTCCCTGTGGTAAACCTTGCTGTCCTTGAAGGTCTGAAGAGACGTGACTGGAATGTCGGCGGCTCCATCGATCTCGGCCCGTGACAGTGGCTCAAGGGGCGAAAGCCGTGATCCGGGCACGGACGGCTCCGCGATACCGTTCTCAACGACCTTGACCATGGCGGATCTCAGCGCGCCGTCCGTGTTCGCAGCCAAGGGTGGATCGAAGAACTGACACACCCTTTTGACGAGGTATGCCACACTGGCCTTCTGCATCGATAACGCGGCTGCAGTATCCGATATTGACAGCCCTGCCGCGAGGGCGCTTAGCACTGTGCTGTCTTTCCTCGTCAGACCGCACATCTTGAGCACAGTCCAATGTTCGACTTGCTCGAGTTCGTTCAGCGTCAGCTTTCCTTCATTCATCGCCTTTGTGGCGATTGCCGCGACCCCGCGCAAATCCGGATTGCCTAATGCGGTCAGCATTCGCCTCTTGACGTTTCCATTCTCCGACCATTCAGATTCCGGTTTGAACGAAATTGTCAAATTCCTGAAATTCTGGAGGTCCGACGGTGCGATGCTTGGTGCCCGGGCAACCTCCTCCGTGGTGACGGGATTGCTGTAGACTGTTTGGCTGAAATCGGGCCTCGCTTTCGCAACGCGGCCCGGGGCGAGCGAGACCTCGCTCGGCGGGGTGTCTGAAAGCGTGACCGGATGGCGGATCAAACCTTCGGCGAAAGCGGCGTTCAGGATCTGTTGCCGGACCGGTAGGTCGTTGGGGGAACCGCCCACACCGAGCTTTCTCATGAGGGAAGCGATATCCGTCCGGGCGTGATCCGTCCCGAGCCAGATGTCGGCTTGTGCCACCGTGCAACCTGCCGCAAGAGGCTCAAGCGTATCGAGCAGGCCCTTATGAAGACCCAACGATGACGCCGCAGTCTTTCGCTGAACTGCAAATAATTCGTGCGGCGTCAGCTTACCCTCATCCGCCGCCTTCGCGGCGATGGCCAATATCTCTTGCGGATCAGGGTTTCCGAGACTTTTCTCCAGAGCTTTACGTTTGACGAAACCTTGCATGTAGGTCTGACCGGCTGGGACGGCATGATCCTCGACCTGCCATTGTTTGAACGTCTCGATCTGGTCAGCATCGAGCGAAGGGGCGGCTGCGATGATGTCGGACGCCAGCGGATAGCCCTGGAAGACCGGTCTGACCGCCACGAGCGGGACGGCGGTTTCGGTTTCGGGTAACGACAACCTGATCGCCGGCGGATCGACTGGTGCCGGACGGGCAACCCGGTTGAACAAACCCAGCTGCGTCGCCCGATCCACCATCGCCCCGGCCTGGTGCGCGCCGATCCAGTGGCCTGGCAGCTTGAGCGCCTGCCACGTCCGGCCGCCGATCGCCGTAAAGTCCTCCCCATGAGTGCCGATGAGTTGCTCCTCCGTCCGGCCAGCCCGTAGATCCAGAAGCAGCGCGGCTTGCGAGGTATCGATCTTGTAGTCGAGCCGGCGTGCATGGACCTGGATGCACGCCGCATCGACGGTGAGTTCATGGCTTCCGGGTGGCAAGAGGCCGATCCAGGCCGCTTGAGCGACATTGTTCGCCTTCTGATCGTGATTATACAACCCGTCATCCGCGTTCAGCTTGATCGCAAGCCGGGTCTGCACCTCGGGCGAGAGCTTGCTTATATCCTGGTCAGGTACGCAACTTGCCGGCGCCCCCGCAAGCTGCACCAGCATCGCGCGTTCCTGCCGGTCCAGCTTGTACTGCGTGCAGTTCAGGTTCCACTGCAGGATGCTGGCTTCGTTTGCAGGAAGCCCCGCCGCCTCAAGCCGGACGATCAGCGTTCTCCAGGGCTCGGCGGCCCCGAAACCTGGTTCGGCCGATAGGTTCGTGATTGCTTGCGCACAGTCGGAAACCGAAAGCCGGCCGTTCGCGACCAGGCCGCTCAACACGGGCAGCCAGTCCCGGGGCGATTGGATGCTAAACGCCGCATTCAGGCGCGCGATCGAGGTCTCGACTTCCTGAAGCGTCCGGCCGGTTCGGGCGGCGATCTCCGCCGGGGTCTGGCCATCGGCCACGGTGAAGCGAATAAGGTTGATATCGGCAAGGCTCAGGCGCCCGGTGTCTGCGTCCGGAGCGGGCGCGCCTTGGCGCCCCATCAAAGCCGCAGCCTGCTCAAGCGCATCGGCAACCGCACTGGCTGGCAGTCTGGAAGAACCCCTGAGGGCGGAAGCCGTGCCGATCAACATGTGCCCGGCCATTATGGCTGTCTGCCACTCCTGCCGTACCGCCAGCAGTTCGGCAGCATCGTCGGGGCCAGGAACAGGCTCGTCAACCGAGGCAGACCCATCTTGCGGAACACCATCTACATTCATTGAAGTAAGGTCCCCATCAGACAGTGTGGCCCACCTTTATAGGAAGGCTCTTGCGGTCAGACTCGGATATCCCACACGTGACTGACCGTGGGCTGACGCACGATGAGCGGCGCGGGCTGACGTAGGTGTGCCCGGCCGTTCGATCCCGCCGACTTGCCCGAACCAATTGAGGCCGGAACCTGTTTAGGCGGTCACCGGCCCGATCTGGATCGCATGCAGATGTCCTGTCTTGACCCAAACCCGGCAGCCGGACGGCCCGGCGGTGCTCCGCAGCGTGGCACCTGCCGGCAGGCGCAGCCAGGATTGTCGACGGAACGCCTCGCCGCCCTCCTCCAGGCCACCGTCCAGCACCAGCAGCTCGATCCCACCCGGCGCCGCCAGAACCACTACCGCGCCGGGTGCCCAGCGTTCCAAGCGGACCTGCTCGTGCGAGTCCTGGAACAATGGTAGGACCTCAACCCCGGCCCGCCCCTCTGCGGCCGTGAAGGCAAGTGCGGTGGTGTCGAGCCGTATTTGCGTCCGGTCCTGCGGGTCGAACTGCCACAGCTTCACGAAGATGGTGCAGCCCGAAGCTGAGCCCGGTGTGTGACTGGTCGTGGGGGGGTTGCGAATGTAACTGCCGGCCGGGAAGTTGCCGTGTTCATCCTGGAACACGCCATCCAGCACCAGGAACTCCTCACCGCCGCCGTGGGTGTGGGGCGAGAACTTGCTGTTCGGGGCGTAGCGGACGATGGACGTCGCGCGCGCGACCTCCGCGCCCACGCGATCGAGCATACGCCGGTCCACACCCGGGATGGGCGACGGGCTCCAGTCCAGCCGCGCCGCGTGGACCGCCGCCCGCGCGCCGAAATCAGCATGTAAGTTCATGTCGATTGGTTCCGTGATTGCGATCTAGGCGATCGCCGCGACACTCATCCTGGCGTTCACCCGCACCCGCCAGGCTGCGAGATTGGCACAGTCCGACGGGGTTTCGACATTGGCATAGTCCGTGTAAGCCAGCCCGGCCATGGCCGATATGTCGGCCATCGTGAATGTCTCACCCGCCATGTAAGGCCGGACCGCCAGCCGGGGTCGGTCGGCTCAGGCCAGCACGCGCTGGGCGACCACTAGATCGATGTTGCCGCCACACAGGATCACGGCCACGCGCTTGCCCCGCATCGCCTTGCACTCCTGCATCAGCGCCGCCAGCGCGGCGGCCCCGGCGCCTTCCGCCAAATTGTGCGTGTCGGTCCACAGGGCGCGCATGGCGACCGCCACCTCTGCATCCGTCACCCGCACGATCCGATCCGCGCCGGCCTGGATCGTCGCGAATGCCCCGGGGTCCGGCACCCGGCAGGCCATGCCGTCCGCGAAAGTGTCGGCCGTCTCGGTCGTGACGACGCGGCCCGCCTCGAAGCTCAGGGCCATCGCGGGGGCATGGGCCGAGACCACGCCGACGATGCGGGTCCGCAGCCCAAGCAGGTCACGCGTGCGGATCAGGCCGCAGATGCCGGACCCCATGCCGATGGGCACATACACCGTGTCCAGGTCCGGCACCGCCCGGAACATTTCCAGCGCATAGGTGGCCACGCCTCGCACCAAGTCGGGATGGTAAGAGGGAACGAGTTCCAGCCCGCGTTCAGCGGCGAGTTGCGCTGCCCGTTCGCGTGCCTCGTCGAAGTCCCGCCCGGCCTCGACCAGCTCCGCCCCGAAGGCGCGCATGGCGGCGTTCTTTTCGACCGAATTGCCGTGCGGCACGCAGACCGTCACGCCGATGCCAGTGCCGCGCGCGGCGTAGGGCAGGCTCTGCCCGTGGTTGCCGCGCGTGGCCGTCACCAGGCCGCGCACATCGGGCCGGGTGCGGCGCAGGCCGTCCACATAAACCAGGCCGCCGCGAACTTTGAAGGCGCCCGTGGGCGTGTGGTTCTCGTGCTTGACCCACACGTCGCACCCCGTGCGCTCCGCCAAGAGCGGCCAGGCGTATTGCGGCGTGGGCGGCATTGCCGCGCGCACCACGGACAGAGCGGCCTCAAGATCGGGCATGTCGAACATAGGGGGCGCTTTCAAACAGAGATCGTTGACGCGCACCGTCGCCCGGCCTGAATGTATGGGTCAACGCTTACATTGTCTGGCAGACAAGATGTGGACCCCAAGCCTCGATGGCCGCAACCCGACCCGATACCTCGCCATCGTCGAGGCGGTTGCGGACGGCATCGCCGCGGGTGCGCTGCGTCCCGGCGAACGGCTGCCCACGCACCGGGAGCTTGCATGGCAGCTCCGTGTGAACGTCAGCACGGTGACGCAAGCCTACCGGGAGGCGGCGCGGCGGCATCTGGTGTCGGGCGAAGTCGGGCGCGGCACCTACGTCCTGTCCGGCAGCCGTGAGGCCGCGCTATTCGCCCTCAAGGAGCCTGGTTCGGCTCGGGACGGCGGCGGAGTGGTGGGGATGATTGACCTGTCCACCAACGTGCCGGCGGTGGACCCAAACAACAAGGACCTGGAGGAAACGTTAGCGAGCATGGCCCGCGAGGGCGCGCTTGGCGGAGCGGCGCTGGGCTATCATCAGCCGATGCTGCTGCAACGGGCGCGCCTAGCCGGTGTTTCCTGGCTTGCACGACGCGGCCTGCACCTGCGCCCGGCCGACGTAGTGCCCTGCGCTGGCGGCCAAGCGTCGCTTGTCGCCGTCCTGCTCGCACTGTGCGCCCCTGGCGACGGCGTGCTGGTGGAGGAACTGACGTTCCCTGGCATGAAGGCCGCGGCGCGCCAGCTCCGCCTTCCGCTGCATGGGGTGGAGATGGACGAAGAGGGCGTGCTGCCGGACGCACTTGACCGCGCCGCCCGCGCAACGGGCGTCAAGGTGGTCGTGATCGTGCCCACGCTACAGAACCCGACCGGGGCCGTGATGGGCGAAACCCGCCGGCAACACGTGGCCGAGATCGCCCGGCGGCACGGGTTATGGATGGTGGAAGACGACGTGTATGGGGCCCTGACCGACGTGCCGCCCCTCGCTGCCCTGCTGCCAGGCCGCAGCATCATGGTGACGAGCCTGTCCAAGACAGTGGCGGCCGGACTGCGCTTTGGCCTTATTGCTGGTGACTGCGCGCCGGTTCGCACGTTGGCGGCGGAGGCCCACGCGACAGCTTGGCCGTTGGCTCCACTGATGACCGAAGTCGCGTGCCGCTGGATTGAGGACGGCACAGCTGTCAGGCGCGTGGGGTGGCAGCGCGGCGAGGTCGCCATCCGGTGTCAGCAGGCGCGCAAATCGCTGGCAGGTCTCGGGTTCCGCTTTGAAGTCCCCAGCCCGCATGTGTGGATGCCGCTTGCGTCCGCCCAGGCGGACGAGGCCGCGGCCGCGTGCCGGGCCGCTGGCGTAGAGGTTGTCGCGTCCGGGTTGTTCGCCGTCACGCGCGAGGCACCTGGCGGCGTGCGCGTGAGCCTCACAGCTGGCAGGGATCAGACTGAGTTGGCTCACGCCCTCAACCGCCTGCAGGCTGTTGAAATTGTTGGTACGCCATCACTGTCCCTGAAAGATTGACGCGTTGGTCGAAGCGGGAACTGGCCGAAAGCGGCCTTGCAGGTTTCCACCGAGGCTCGCAAGAAGCTGGTCGGGAAGGTGGGCCATGCGGCGCAAGCGGGCCACCACCTCATTCGTCAGGGGGCTACAAAGCAAATCCGCCAAATTTTCCTTTGGGACAAAACCCGCGGCACCAGCGCCCAGTCGGCATATGCATCCTTCGCCGCCCGCATGGTCGTGTCCCCGGTAGTGGTGTAGGACGCCACTGATCGGCTTGTCGGAGCGGTCGCCGTAGGCGGCTGCGGAGACGAGCCGATCAGTGGTCATCGCGATGTTGCTGGGTAGGGTTGGGTTGCGAGACGCAACTCTGACCCGAGGACCACCACGATGACCGATGACAAGATCGCCCTTCGCGCGCTTCTGGAGAAGGGCTCCGATACGACGTTCCTGCGCGAGATGATCGGCTTCGCCGCCGAACGCCTCATGGCACTCGAAACCGACGGCCTCTGCGGCGCCGCACCGGGCGAGCGCAGCGCCGAGCGGACCAACCAGCGCAACGGCTACCGCGACCGCGACTGGCAGACCCGGGCCGGCACCGTCGAGCTGCGCATCCCGAAGCTGCGCCGGGGCAGCTACTTCCCCGGCTTCCTCGAACCCCGCCGCATGGCCGAGAAGGCGCTAACGGCCGTGATCCAGGAAGCCTACATCCAGGGGATCTCCACCCGCTCCGTCGACGACCTGGTGCGATCCATGGGCATGGACGGCATCAGCAAGAGCCAGGTTTCCCGCCTGTGCGGCGAGATCGACGAGCGCGTCAACGCCTTCCTGGCCCGGCCGATTGAGGGGGATTGGCCGTATCTCTGGCTTGACGCCACCTACGTCAAAGTCCGCCGCGACCATCACATCGTCTCGGTCGCCGTCATCGTCGCCGTCGGCGTCAACACAGATGGCAGGCGCGAGGTGCTGGGCATGACCACGGGCCACAGCGAGGCCGAGCCGTTCTGGGTCGAGTTCCTGCGATCGCTGGCCAGGCGCGGCCTGCGCGGCGCCAAGCTGGTCGTCTCGGACGCCCATCCCGGGCTCAAGGCCGCCATCATCAAGGTGCTCGGCGCGACCTGGCAGCGGTGCCGGGTGCATTTCATGCGCAACGCACTGGCCTACGCGGGCAAGACGCAGCGCCGCATCGTCTCGGCCTGGGTCGGCACGGCGTTCGCCCAAGACGACGCGGCTGCCGCACGCAAGCAATGGCGCGAGGTCGCCGACCAGGCCCGGCCCCGCGTGCCAAAGCTCGCCGCCCTCATGGATGACGCCGAGGCCGACGTGCTCGCCTACATGGGTTTTCCCGTCCAGCATCGGGCCAAGCTGCACAGCACAAACCCACTCGAGCGCCTCAACGGCGAGATTAAGCGCCGCAGCGAGGTCGTCGGCATCTTCCCCAACGAGGCCGCCGTCACCCGTCTGATCGGCGCGCTGCTGCTGGAACAGCACGACGAATGGGCCGTTCAGCGCGCCCGATACATGAGCCTGGAAACCATCGCCCCACTCAGCGATGATATCGCCGTCAGCCTGCCGTCCTTGGCAGCCTGATCGAGCAGCCAGCCCTGCTCAGCAACGCCGTTGCTACACCACGACTCGGGACACGATCGCCCGCATCGTCGAACCGGTCTCCACGGAGCCCGCAATGTAGCCATGGATCATACGTGGCAGGAATCGCTTCGCCAGCGGCTCGAAATCGTCCAAGGCCAACGCGCGACGCACCCTCCTGGGCACGGCGGGCTTCGACGGCTGTTCCCGCGTTTCGAGCCTGGTTGTTTGCATAGGGTGTCCCTTATTGGCCCGGCCCTATCCTTTGGTCGCGCCGGCGGTCAGGCCGGACACCATGAAGCGCATCAGCGTGCCGGCGAGCAGCAGCATCGGCGCGGTCACGACAAACGCCGCAGCCGCCAGCGGCCCCCAGGATAACTGCTCGAAGCTCATCACCCCGAAGATCGCAACCGGGAGCGTGCGCCATTCGGACGAGGACAGGATCACGCTGAAGATGAAGTTGTTCCAGCTGAACATGGCCGCGATCACGACGGCGATGACGATGCCGGGCCGCACGAGCGGGATGACGATGCGCCACAGCAATTGGAACAGGTTGGCGCCGTCCAAAGCCGCGGCCTCCTCGATCTCGCGCGGAACCGCCTGGAAGTGGGAGATCATCGTCCAGGTAATGAGCGGCACGGTGATGAGCAGGTGCGCCAGCACCACCGGCCACACCGTTCCGGCAAGGCCCGTGTATTTCGAGATGAAGAACAGAGGGATCAGGTAGGACAGCGCGGGCGTCATCCGCGCCAGTAGCACCATCGCGCCCAGCCGATGCAGGCGCAACCGCGCGATGGCGTAGGCCGCCGGCAACCCCAGCAGCAGCCCGATGCCCGTCGCCAGCCCCGTCACCAGCAAGGAGTTGGCGAGGTAGCGGAGCATGTCGTTCTTTTCGAAAACGTCCACATAGTTCTGCAGCGTCGGCGCACTGGGCAGGAAGGTGGGCGGGTAGTCGATGTTGTCGATCTCGGTCTTGAACGACAGTGACAGCATCCAGAACACAAAGAAGCAAGCTGGTGCGGCCAGCACGCCCGCCAGCAGCAGCCGCAGCAGCCGCACCTGTCCCTGCGTGCCGCCGAACAACCGCCGCATACCGCTTCGCCGGCCTGAAACGATTGCCACGCGCAGGCCCGCTGCGGTCGCGCTCATGCCGCCACCGCCCCGTGCCGCGCCTTGACCCATACCAGCAGGAGCGCAAGCAGAAACACCAGGCCCAGGAAGAACACCGAGATGGCTGAAGCGTAGCCCACATTGTTGAAGGCAAAGGCGTTTGTGTACAAGTAGAGGTTCAGGGTCTCCGACGCCGTGCCCGGCCCACCGGAAGTCATGACGAAGATCAGGTCCAGCGATTTCACGGCGTCAATCGTCCTCAAAATGCCGGCCACCAGCAGGTAAGGCACCAGCAGGGGCAGCGTGATGGCGAAGAAGGCCTGCACGGGCGTCGCCCCGTCTATCTTTGCAGCCTCGAACAACTCTTCCGGGATCGTGGTGATGCCGCCGAGGAGAATGAGCGCGACCAGCGGCGTCCACTGCCAGGTTTCGATGGCAACCAGCGTGCCGATGACGGTGCGCTGCGAGTAGATCCACTCGGACGGTGGCAGGCCGATGAGTGAAAGAAGGTAGTTCAGCACGCCGGATTGCGGATGCAGCATCATCACCCACACGAGCGCCACCGAAACGGGCGTGGCCAGCATCGGAAACGAGAACGCAAGCCGCAACGCCTGTCGCCCCGGGAAGTCCCGTGCGAACACCAGCGCCGCCCCCAAGCCCAGAAGCAGCGGTCCCCCCACTGCGCCAGCGCTGTAGACCAGCGTGCGCCAGGTCGCCTGCCCGAACCGCGCGTCCCCTAGCAGCGCCGTGTAATTCTGGAGGCCCACGAAGCCCGGCACGCCGCTGAACCGCCACTCGAAGAAAGACAACGCCAGCGTGAACAGCCAAGGCACGAACAGGATCACTCCCACCGTGCCCAGCGCCGGCACTGCCAGCCAGCGCACCGCATTCTCCTGCTGTCGCATCAGGCGCGCCCGCTCGCGTCCAGCATCGGACGATTTCGGTCAGCAGCTCGTTTGAGCTCCGCCCGTGGGTCGTGCGAAGGCTGGGCACGCGGCGTATTTCGCCGTTTCATGGGCGCGCGATCAGATGCGGTCATTGCTTCTTCTTCCTTGATCGACGTGGGCTGCATGGTTGTGCTGCAAGGCTGGTCGAGACGTGACCGGGTCAGGCGCGAACCGGCGACAAGCGGGGCGGCTCGGGCGGCGGCATCCCGCCACGGCGGCCCGAAGCCTCCCAGCCGGTGCTCGGTTGAACTCCCGCTGCAACACAGATCTTTCGGCAGAGTGGCCGGGTCGTGACACAGCCTGGACCCAGACCTCTCGGCCCCTGGCGCTCAGGCCCGTAAGAGGCAGCGCCTCGGAGTATGCAGCAAGCAGCTCTCCATTGGCTCGGCACGGCTCGGCAGAGGACACGCTGAAACCGGCCATCGAACACACCCTCCTACCATCAAATTCTATTCTGGTTGGCAATTCCATATTGAGTGTGGCGGCTTCTTGCAAGCGGTCTCGACATTCGATGAAAGAATCGTCTGACCGGCGGAATGCAGACCGAACCTGCACTCGTTGCTGCGCTCTCAGATAGCGAGGCTCACAGGCATCCAGGTTGCCTTCGAGGCCATTCCAGAGCAGCAACAGCGGCAGAAGATGCTGGTGGAATTCGCGTCCGGCTCGCCATCGTTCGATGTCACGAACATCAACCTTGGCGTCCAGAAGAGACTCAGTGGCAAGGCCGGATGGTTTACCGATCTCAGGCCGATGGTAGCACAGATGGAGAAGGCTAACCCCGGCGTTGATTTCGGCGACTTTCTCAAGCAATCCTTCGAATACTCAAGCCAGCGCGATGGGCGCCTGGACACGATGCCGCTGAACCTGGACTACTGGATTCTCTACTACAACAAGGACCTCCTTCGTAAGGCCGGGCTGCCCTATCCGCAAACCCTCGATGACCTGGTGAAGGCTGCCCAGAAAACGACCGACAAGAGCGCCAACACGTTCGGGTGGGTGTCTCGCGGCCTCCGGAATGCCAACACGCCGGTCTGGACGACGCTCATGCTCGGTATGAACCAGCAGACCCTCTCCCAGAATGGAGAGTTGCTGACGGCGACGGACGAGGCGGTGTGGGCGGCCGAACTCTACAAGAAGCTGAACCAGGACTGCGCGCCGCCGGGCGTGTCAGGGTTCAATTGGAGTGAATGCCAGACGACCTTCGCGCAAGGACGTGCGGCCTTCTGGCTCGACGGCGTCGGCTTCGCAGCGCCCCTTGAGGACGAGAAGCGCTCCCGCGTGGTGGGCAGGGTGGGTTACGGCCTGATGCCCGCCGGCCCCAAGGGTCACGGCGCCGGCCTATGGCAGGACGCCGTCGGCATCTCCGCCGGAAGCAAGAACAAGGAGGCGGCCTTCCTCTTCCTCGTTTGGCTCACCAACAAAGCCAACCAATCGCGCATGCTGCAAAACGGTGCGGGGATACCCGTCAGGAAGTCACCATTGTTGGATCCTGAAATCCGCCGTGGATCCAGGTTCGGAGACGAGTATTTCGACACAGTGGTCGCTTCCGGCTCCATCGGCAAAACAGTATTGCCGGACATCATACCGGTTACCCAGTTCCGGGACGTCTTTGGCGTTGCGCTCACCAACATGATCGGGGGCGCGGACCCACGCAAGGAGCTTGAGGAGGCGACGAAGCAGTTCCAGCCGGTTCTCGAGCAGAGCGAAAAATCGTGAGAAACTGAGCCTACATCACAACCGGGCGCCGATCGCCGTGCCGGATGGCCCGAACCGGCGGTGGTCACGCGGCGCGGGCTGCCGCCGACCGTCATGAGCGACAACGGGTCGGAGTTGACGGGCACGGCGATCCTGCGGTGGTCGCAGGCGTGAGACGTAGGCTGACACGACGTCGCCCCGGGCAAGCCGCAGCAAACGCCACGCCATGTGGACACCGATGGTCGCGCCCTCGAGTGGCAGGCCCATTGCAGGACGAGCCTAAGGACCCGAGACTTTCGCTCCGTCGCGCATGGCTTGAAAAGCCTCACTCACCCAGTCGGCGATGTAGTCGGCGCCAAAGGACATGTTGTCGAGGCTGACGTGTTCGACGCCGCCCTCACGGGGAGTGAATAGCTTGAGGGTTCGATGGGGGCTGTTGACGAGGCCTTCGTAGGTACGGCGCGCGGTGGCGACGGGGATTTGGCGATCGTTCTCGCCGTGGGTAACGAGGAACGGAGCGTGGATGCGGTCAAGGATGCCCTCAAGCGTAAGGGCGGCGGCTGTGCGCATGAATGTGTCCATGCTGGGGGCGCCGAAGACCCAGCGAACGTGGTCCCAGTAGTAGGGCACGGGGCGATCGCCCTCGCGGGCCAGGCGCTTGTGCTGGACCTCGCCCCAGTCGTGGTTGGCGCCCCAGACGGCGCCGAGGGCGAAGCGGGGCTCGAAAGCCATGGCGCGCGGGGCGTAGTAGCCGCCGAGCGACACGCCGACGATGCCGATGCGACCGGGGTCGACGTCCGGGCGGGCGGCGAGGTGCTCGAGCAGGGGGGTGGCCCAACGCTCGGAATGGGGGGTGGCGGGGAGGTTGTGGTGGCGGAGGGCCTCGCCGGTGCCGGGCTGGTCGACGATGAAGGAGGCGACGCCGCGGCAGGCCATGGCTTGGGCGAGGCCGGCGAAGTAGAGCAGCTCCTTGGTGCTGTCCAAGCCGTTGACGTGGAGCATGCAGGGCGCGGGGCCAGATACCCCTTGTGCAGGGATGAACAGGCCGGCGATCTCCGCATCGCCGTAGGGGACGACGATTCGTGTACCGGGGCGCGTACCGGGGCGGGCAGCCTCCGCCGTACCTTGGGCGAAGGCGCGGAGGGCGCTGCTGTAGGCGCGGTGGCGGGCGGGGTCGGCGTGGCGGTGCATGCGTTCTGCGACCAGGTAGTAGAGGGCGGCGCGGAGGCGCTTGGTGCCGGCGCTGAGGGGACGGTGGGCGGCGAGGTCCTCGTCGGCGAGGGCGACCAGCTTGTCGGCCATCGCGCACCAGGCGGTGAAGAAGGCGGCGGTGCCGGCGTCGTCACCCTGGCGCGAGACGTCGATCAGGGGACGGCAGATCTCGTCGACTTCGCCGATGCGGGCGCCGCTTTCCATCGCAATGGCGACAGAGAGGCTCCAGACGTAGTTGGTGGGGAAGTATTGGAACATCGGGCTTCAGTGAGTGGGATCGAGGGGATGGCCGTCGACGAGGACGGAAGCGGCGTCGAGCAGAACGAAGGCGATGCGGCACCAGGCGCCGGTTCGATTGACCCAGGCATGAATTGTGCCGCGCTGGACGACGACCTGGCCGGCGGTGACCGTCGTGACGTGGCCATCATCGAGCTCGAGGCCGATCTCGCCGGAGAGGACGATGCCGTAGTCGAGCGAGCGGGTGCGGTGCATGGGAGAGCGGGCGCCCGGCGCGATGTCGACCATGCGGAGCACGCTGCCGCCGGGCAGCGCGAGGCCGATTTGGCGGATGGCTGCGTCCCGGGGGTCCATCAGGTCGGCGGGGGCGGTATCGCTGGTCCAGAGCAGGGCGAAGCGGGCATCGCCGGTGGGTACTTGGGCTGTCGGGATTGTGTCGTCGCGTGTGATGATCGCGCGGCCGGCCTCATCGTGGCCGGTGACGACGCGGCGGACGCCAGGCGGGCTGGGCAGGGTCATCAGACGAACATCGTGGTTTCGGCGCGCTTGCGGGCGATCTCGTGGTCCTCGGCGTAGCGGGGGGCCGGGAAGCTCTCGAACATCGAGTGGGGCATGGTCACGTTCTTGTAGAAGGACAGCCCCCCCTGCTCCACCGTCCAGCCGACCGTCTGCCAGTCAGGTTCCTGGTTGCGGTAGCCGCCGGCGTTCAGCTCGATGCGGAGGCCGCTGGGCTCGCGGCAGTAGAGGTAGTCCTGCTCGCCGACGCCGTGGCGGCCGGGGCCGAACTCGACGGGGGCGCCGTTGTCCATCAGGACGTCGGCGGCGCGGCGCAACTCCTCGCGCTGTTCGGTCCAAAACGCGATGTGGTTGACGCGGCCGGCGTTCCCCGGGAGGTCGGGGACGAGGCCAAGGTCGTGGCCACGCTCGCCGGTGGTGGTGGTGGCGAAGATGATCTTCGAAGGATCGTCGTCGGCCGTGATGTATTCCATCCAGCGGTGGCCGAGAATGTCGCGGTAGAACTCGGCATCGGCACGAATGTCGGTGGTGTTGACGGTCAGGTGGTCGATGCAGCGGGCGGCGACGCCGCGCGGGACGTAGCGCTGGGGGCGGCTGGGGTAGCCGGAGCGCATCGAGGGGGGAGCCTCGTAGCGCTCGACGTCCCAGAAGATCTCGTTGAGGTGGCCGCCGGGGCCGCGGTAGCGGTAGGCACGGCCGCGGCCGAAGGCGGGGGGGACCCAGCCTTCACCGTCCCCCTGGCCGCGGCCCGTGGCCTTGATGCGGCGCACCGCTTCTTCGAGTTGCTCGGGGCCATAGGCGCGCCAGCCGATGTGGGAGAGGGCGGGACCATCGCCCTCGATGAGTTGGAGGCTATGGCGGAAGCTCTCGCCCCAGCCGCGGAGGTAGGCTGAGCCCGGGGCCTCGCCCGACGGCTCGAGGCCGATGACGTCGCGGTAGAACCTGAGGGATTCAGCGGGCTTATGGGTGACGACGGCGAAGTGGGCGAGCTGGGAGACGAGCCGGTTGAGCATGGGGGCGCCTTCAGGTGGAGTGCGACGGGATAAGGACGGTGCGGGCGGCCCAGAGCGGTGCGAGCACGGCGGGGACGACCATGGCGAGGAGGAACCAGCCGAACAGCCCGATGGCGCCCATCAGCCCGGCGGTGCCGCCGATGGCGAGGATGGCGAGCGGGCTGAGGAACTCGCCGAGGAAGACGCTGGCGGTGAAGCCGCCGGTGCCGCGGCCACGGCTTTCGATCGGAAGGAGCGCCATGGCCCAGTTGATGAGGCCAACCAGCAGCAAGCCGCAGCCGAGGCCGTTGATGGAGCCGCCGATGAGCACGCCCTGCTGCGAGGTGGCGGCGGAGACCATGACCAGGCCGGCGCCGGCGCAACCGAAGCCGGCCGCGAAGGTGCCGGCGAAGCCGAAGCGCATCAGGGGCCGGAACAGGAAGGAGCCGACGAAGACCGCTCCCTGGGTTGCGGCCGCGACAGCGCCGATCGCGGATGGGGCCGTGATGCCGAGCAGGTTCAGGACGAAGCCCGCCTGGATGGGCATAACCAGCAGCGCGGCACCGGTGACGACGGCGAAAGGATAGGCCGCGCCAAGCACGCGCCAGGGCAGCCGGAGCGTCTGATGGCGATGCCCGGTGACCAGCGGCTCCCACAGCAGCCAGGCGGCGAGAGGGAGAAGGACGAAGCTCGAAGCATACATCAGGAAGGGGGCGCGCCACCCCAGCTCGCCCAGGGCACCGCCGAGACCGAAGAAGATCATGGCGGCCAGGGAGGCGGCGGCACCTTGCAAAGCGAGCCATTTGCAGCGGGCCGGGCCGTCGAAGCAGTCGCCGATCAGGGTGGTGGCCGACGTCATGATGACGGCCTCGGTGACGCCGAGAAGGGCGCGGGAGGCGATGATGGCGTCGAGCGAGCCAAGCCACATGGGCAGAGTGCCGACGACGCCATATAGCGCGAGACCGATCAGCAGCGGCAGGCGCCGGCCGAGCCGGTCGGTCATGATGCCGGCGAAGGGCGCGAAGACGGCGATCACGAGGGCGGGAATCGCCATCATGACCGGCGCCTTCACCGCCACCCCGGGGGTTGCCGCGAACTCGCGCTGGATGTCGGGCAGCACAGGACCCAGAAGCACCGCGCCCAGCACCGGAAGCGTGCTGCACACGAGCAACAGGGCGCCTTGGCGCCAGGTGGCGGTCCGGGTCACGGCGCTTATTCCACCGGCTTGGGCGGTGGGCCCATCACATAGAGGGGGATGGCCACGTTCAACCAGGCGGTGCTGCCCTTGGTCGTGTTCCGGGCGAGGACGCCGACCTGGTAGTTGAGGTTGAAGTTGACGGGACGGCCGAGCATGGCGGTCTCGTACGTGATGGACGGGCCGACGGTCAGGTATTCGGACCGGTTGCCGCCGGGTGGGACGCCGAACGGCCCGGTGTCGTTGGCGATCTGTTTGAAGTAACCGCCGACAGCCCCGATCTTGAGGTCGCGCGTCAGATTCCAGCCCGCCTGGAAATCGAGCGCGTAGACTGTTCCGGACTGGTATTTGGTGGTGGCGTTGCGCTGGTTCAGGAGCAGCCGCTGGCTCACACCGATGTCGAGACCGACCGGGTTGTCGTAGCGCAGCGACAGGACGGGAATGACCGAACTGTGTCCGGTGGCGACGCTGAACTTCCGGGCGTCATAGGGGCCGGTGTTCAACGCGACGTCGATCCCGCCCGCCACGAAAAGATTGTCCGTCAGCCGCCACTTGGTGATGAAGGGCGACACCGTGATGTTGGCCAAGCCGAACGTGCTGGCCTTGTGGCCGAAGAACGATGTGTTCAGGCCGACGGCCGGCAGCACGATCTGCGAATACAGCCGGCCGTGGCCCGGCAGCTCGAACGGGTAGCTGAGCAGGACACGGGTGGTGCCGACATAGGCGTCGGACTTGAACGGGATCGGCAGCTTCTTGCCATCGTTGCCATAAAGGCCGTCGGCGTGGCTGTAGGATAGCTGCTCGAGCACGAACACGCCGGGAACGGGCGGGAAGCCCGCATTGTTGGTGCCGGCAGCCCCGACGGGGTAGTTGATGAGGCCGTTCTCGGCTGCCTGGGCTGACCCGAGCGCGAAGGCTCCTGCGCATGCGGCCGCGATGATCGTTCTGAATGTCATACGTCGTCTCCCCTGCGGCCCGGCGCCTCTCGGGGCGCTTTCGTCTGCCGTCAGCTACCGCTACAGGGAAAGTGATCCATTCTGAAAATGATTTGTTTCTATGTTGATTTATCGCTTTCGTGGATGCATTGAACGCGGATGCGATTCAAAGGCCTCGATCTGAACCTGCTGGTCGCGCTGAATGCCTTGCTCGAGGAGCGGAGCGTGACGGCGGCGGCCCGGCGGATGCACCTGAGCCAGCCGGCGATGAGCTCGGCGCTGGGGCGGCTGCGGCATACTTTGGGGGACGAGCTGTTGGTGCCGTTCGGCAAGCGGATGGTGCCGACGGCGCATGCGGAGCAACTGCACCGGTCGGTCCGTGCGCTGCTGCTGCAGATCGACCAGGTGGTATCGCTCTCGACGGTGTTCGAACCGGCGACGTCCCGGCGGCAGTTCCGGGTGGGTGCATCGGATTACATCATCGAGGTGCTGATGGGGCCGGTGATCCGGCATCTGGCGGCAGCGGCGCCGGGGGTGGAGATCGTCGTGGTCAGCCCCTCGGTCGCGATGGGGCAGGCGCTGATGCGCGGGGAGATCGACGCGATCATCACGCCGCGTTCGTATCTGTTCGAGGGGCACCCGGCGGAGCTGCTGTTCGAGGATCGGCACGTGCTGGTGGGGTGGAGCGGGAACCCATTGATGGCGGGCCCGATCAGCGAAGAGGCGTTCTTCGCCGCCGGGCACGTCGCAGCGGAGTTCGGGGCGGACCGGGTGCCGGCGTTCGCGGAGCAGCAGATGGGGCGGCTGAAGCAGGTGCGCCGGATCGAGGTGGTGCTGCCGTCGTTCACATCGGTGGCGGCGGCGCTGATCGGGACGATGCGTCTGGCGCTGATGCACGAGCGCCTGGCGGTGGCGCAGGCGCGATATTTGCCGCTGACGACCGGGCCGATCCCGATCGCGTTCCCGAAATTCGAGGAATTCCTGCAGTTCCACAGCACGCGAGAGCGGGATGCGGGGCTGACGTGGCTGCGGGGGCTGATCGTGGGCACGGCCCAGGGTTTATCCATCACGTGAATATCGAACCATCGACGGAAACGATTTTTCAAATGGATGCAAGTCCCCTACGCCTCGGCTGAGGAGGCTGCTCGATGCGGCCCGATCTGTAAGACGGCCGCTGAGTGCGGCCCGATCTTTAAGAGGGCCGCTGAGTGCGGCCCGAGGGGGGGGCTTCGTGATCAACCAGACCCGACCGATCTTGGTCGTCGGCGGCGGCATCGGCGGCATGGCCGCCGCGATCCTGCTGCGGCGGATGGGTGTGCCCGTGCACCTGGTGGAGCTGGATCCGGATTGGCGCGTGTATGGCGCTGGGATCAGCATCACCGGGCCGACGTATCGGGCGCTGGGCCGGCTGGGGCTGCTGGATGACGTGCAGCGGTTCGGGTTCGATTCCACCAAGGGGATCCGTATCCATACGGCGGCGGGGGTCGCGGTGGCGGACGTACCGACGGTAGCGGTGGCGCCGGGGCTGCCGAGCGGGGGTGGGATCATGCGGCCGGTACTGCATCGGTTGATGCGGGAGCGGACGCAGGACGCCGGGGTGGAGGTGCGGCTGGGCGTCAGCGTCGAGGCGCTGTCGGACGATGGCGAGGCGGTGGCGGTGGGCTTCACCGACGGGACGCAGGGATCGTATCAGGCGGTGATCGGGGCGGATGGGGCGCGCTCGGCGCTGCGAACCAGGTTGTTTCCGGATGCGCCGGTCCCTCGATACACCGGGCAGTATTGCTGGCGGGTGAACGTGGCGCGGGATGCGGCGGTGGACCAGCCGCACTTCTACATGGGCGGCCAGGTGACGGCCGGGCTGATGCCGGTGTCGGCGGACGCGATGTATCTTTGGCTGTTGCAGCCGGAGGCCGAGAGGGTTCGACTGGCGGATGCGATGCTGCCGCGCCGGCTGGCGGGGATCATGGCGCCGTTCGGGGGGGTGCTGGGGGCCATCAGGGATGGGCTGGACGAGCGGTCGGAGATCACCGTGCGGCCACTGGAGGCGATGCTGCTGCCCCGGCCCTGGTACCGGGGCCGGGTGCTGCTGATCGGGGATGCCGCGCATCCGACGACGCCGCATCTCGCCTCGGGGGCGGGGATCGCGGTGGAGGATGCTCTGGTGCTGGCGGAGGAGCTGGGGGGCGCTGGCCGGGTCTTGGACGCGTTCGAGCGGTTTATGGAGCGGCGGTTCGAGCGGGCGCGGATGGTGGTGGAGCGGTCGGTCGAAATCGGCGCGCTGCAACAGGCGCACGGGTCCCCGGAGCAGTTGAAGGCGTTGATGTCGACGGCGGAAGCAGCCTTGCGCGAGGACATATAGCCATGAAGCTGGCGACGATCCGCAACGGGCACCCCGATGGGCGGCTGGTGCTGGTGAGCCGGGATTTGTCCCGTGCGTGCGACGCGCATGACATCGCGGGGACCTTGCAGGAGGCGCTGGAGCGGTGGGCGGTCGTGGCGCCGGCGCTGGAGCGGCGGGCGGCGGCGCTGGAGGCGGCCCACGAGCCCGGCGGCGTCGTGTCGACCGCTTTCGTGCCGAGCGAGTGCCTGGCCCCCCTGCCGCGGGCCTGGCAGTGGCTGGATGGCTCGGCGTTCCCGTCGCATGGGGCGCTGATGCAGGTCGCGTTCGGACTCGCGCCGATCGAGAGCGCGGCACCGCTGATGTATCAGGGTATGTCGCACGAGTTCCTGGCCGGGCACGAGGACGTGCAGTTCCCCAGCGAGGCCGACGGGATCGACTTCGAGGGAGAGTTCGGCGTGCTGACGGATGCGGTGCCGATGGGCACGGCAGAGGCAGCGGCGGGGGCGCATATCCGGCTGGTGGTGCTGATCAACGACTGGTCATTGCGGCGGATCGCGCCGATCGAGATGAAGACGGGGTTCGGGTGGATCCAGGCCAAGCCGGCGTGCAGCGTCGCACCGGTGGCGGTGACGCCGGACGAGCTGGGGGATGCGTGGGCCCACGGGCGGGTGCATGCCGTGCTGGCAGTGGACCGGGGCGGGGAGAGCTTCGGGCGGGCGTTCGGGGGGGCGATGGAGGTCGGGTTCCCGGCCCTGGTCGCGCATGCGGCGGCCACGCGGCGGCTGTGCGCGGGGACGATCATCGGGTCGGGCACGGTGTCGAACGAGGATCACCGGGTGGTGGGATCGAGCTGCATCAGCGAGCGGCGGGCGGCGGAGCTGGTGGACCATGGCGCACCGCGCACGCCGTTCCTGCGGTTCGGCGAGGCGGTGCGGATGGAGGTGACGGACGCGGCGGGGCGGTCGGTGTTCGGCGCCATCGACCAGCGTGTGGTCAGGCTTGGCGGAGACGTTGGGTCGTGAACTCCTCGACGGTAACGAAGAAGCAGCCGGCGGGGTCGATGTGAGCGGCCAGCGTTTGCAGCATGGCTTCGTGCAGGGGTTGGGGGTCGGCGCCGGGCACGAGCCAGATGGCGTCGATGCCGTCGTAGGGAAGCGGCGCGGGTCCGGGCATGGCGCCGGTTTCGTTCGCGACCCAGCGACGGACGGAGGGATGCGCGGCGGGTCGGGCAGCTGGCCAGGCCTGCTGGAAGCTTGCGGGGTTGAGGCCGGGCGGGACGCTCCAGAACAAGAACGCCTTGTGAGGGGTGGCCTGCCCTTCCTTGACGGTGGTTTCGACAGCGAAGCAGCGGCGGACGGTTTCGAGATCCACGAACCGGGGCTCGTCGGGCTGCAGCACGGATCGGTAGTAGGGGGTCGCGACCGAGGCGCGTGCGGCGTCAGGGGTATCGAACCAGACCTCGGTCACGAAGTCCCGTTCCACGCCGGGCTGGACGCCGCCCGGAGGGTAGGCGCCGTCGCGGACGTGGTTCTGGACGTAGCCGGTGGGCATCGGCCCGGCGTCGGGCGGTGGGGCTGTGACCATGGGGCCGTGCACGTGGCGCAGATGGTGCGACAGCCCGGCGCGGGTCATGCCGGGACGGCGGCGACCGGTGATGATGAGCTTGACCATGCTGGTCTTGTCCTCCCTGTGTGGCGCCGTTCTGGGGCGGTTGCGGGCCGATACCAAATCCAATGGTGTGATGCGATGCATCCAGCGGGCCGATGATGCGCGCGCCAGCGTCTTCCATTCTGGTCACCGGGGCGGCGGGGTTCGTGGGGCGTGGATTGGTGGCGCGGCTTCTGGCGCTGCCGGATGCGCCGGAGCTGGTGCTGGTGGATACCGGCGGGCTCGAAGATTGGGCCGGCCGCCCCGGTGTGACGTGCGTCCTGGGCAGCATCGCGGATCGGGCGGTGCTGGGGGCGGCACTGGGGACGGCACTGGGCACGGCGCGGGGGCAGCGGCCCAGGGTGGTGTTTCATCTGGCGAGCGTGCCGGGGGGCCTGGCCGAGCGGGACTATGCGCTGGGGCGGGCAGTGAACCTGGATGGGACCGCCGCGCTGCTGGAGCTGCTGGCCGGGACGCGGGGTGCCGAGACGCAGGGTGCCGGGCCGCCGCCTGTGCTGGTATTCGCCAGCTCGATCGCGGTGTTTGGCGGGAATCTGCCCGATCCCGTGCACGAGGACCAGCCAGCCGCGCCGCTGCTGTCCTATGGCGCGCAGAAGCTGATAGGCGAGGTGATGGTCGCCGATTTCGCGCGGCGGGGGTGGGTGGATGGGCGATCGCTGCGGCTGCCGGGGATCATCACGCGGCCGCCGGGTGCGGGGGGGGCGATCTCGATCTTCCTGAGCGATCTGGTGCGGGAGCTGCCGCTCGGACGCGAGGTCGTGGTGCCGATGTCGCCGCGGGCCACGACATGGCTGATGTCGCGGGCCTGCGCGGTCGACAACCTACTGCATGCCGCCGGTATGACGGGGGTGCTGCCGGCCTCGCGCGTGTGGACGCCGCCGCCGCTCTGCGTGGGCATGGCGGCGTTCGTCGCGGCAATCGGCGCGCATGCCGGGCGGGACGTCTCGCACCTGGTGCGGTACGCGCCCTCCCCAGCCATCGAGGCGGCGTTCGGCGCCTCGCCGCCGTTGATCTCGCCCAACAGCCGAGCGGCAGGGTTCCGCAATGACTTAAGCCTCGCCGAGCTGATCCAGAACGCCCAACCCGAGGACACGCTGCCATGACCGCGAACGCATCCGGACTGCGCTTTCCCGACCAGCTGATCTATCGCGGCTATGCCGCACCCGTTCGCATCGAGGGCGACGTGCGCGACCTCGAGGTGGTGGGCAGCATCCCCCAGGGCCTGAACGGACATTACGTGCGGGCCAGTGCAGACCCCGCGTATCCGCCGCTGCATGGGCACGACATCTTCCTGAACGGCGACGGGATGATCCATCGGATCACGCTGGAGGACGGGCATGCCGACCTGCGCACCCGGTATGTGAAGACTGAGAAGCTGCTGCTGGAGCGGGCGGCGCGGCGGGCGCTGTTCGGGCAGTATCGCAACCCGTTCACGTCGTCGGCGGAGGTGGCGGGCAAGGACGGGAACACCGCCAACACGTCGATGCTGTTCCATGGCGGGCGGCTCTTTGCGCTGAAGGAAGCGGCGCGCCCGATGGAGCTGGACCCCGATACGCTGGAGACGCTGGGGTATCACGATTTCGGCGGCAAGCTTGTGGGCCAGACGTTCACGGCGCACCCGAAGCGGGACCCGCTGACCGGGGAGCTGGTCGCGTTCAGCTACAACTCGCCGGGGATGGCGAGCCGGGAGATCGACCTGCACTGGATCTCGCCCGAGGGGGAGATGGTGCGGCAGGAGACGTTCGAGGCGCCGTACCCGTCGATGGTGCACGACTTCCTGGTGTCGCCGCATTTCATTGCGTTCACGATCTGCCCGATGCTCTGCGATTGGGAGCGCGTGAAGGCGGGCGGGTCGTATTTCGTCTGGGACCCGAGCCTGCCGGTGATGGTGGCTGTGATCCCCCGGGCGGCGGGGGTGGCCGGGATCCGCTGGTTCACCGGGCCGGTGCTGGGGATGGAGACGCACACGATCAACGCGTGGGAAGAGGGCAGCAAGCTGCATCTCGAGCACTTCTTCACGCGGTCAGGATGGCTGTCGCAATTCCCGCATGTCAGCGACCCCGCGGCCAAGGAGAAGCCGCCGTTTGCCGAGCGGTGGACGGTGGATCTGGGATCGGACGCGGATCACGTCGAGATCGTGCAGTTGAACGACCAAGTGGGCGAGATGCCGGTGATCGACCCACGGTTTCTGGGGCAGAAGACCGAGCAGTTCTACTTCGGGACGTTCGACCCGAAGTTCGGGCCGATGCTGGATTGGGGTCCGAAGGGGCCGCCATTCACCTGCCTGTGCCGGTTCGACATGGCGACGGGGTTCGTCGACACCTGGTATGCGGGGGCGGATTCCGCGCCGGAGGAGCCGCTATTCATTCCGCGGTCCGCCGATGCGGCACCGGGGGACGGGTGGCTGATGTCGGTCGTGGGGCGGCGGGCGGAGAACCGGACGGATGTGGTGATCTTGGATGCGAAGGAATTGTCGGCGGGGCCTGTCGCGACGATCCGGCTGCCGTGCCGGATCCATGAGGGGTTCCACGGGATCTGGATGCCGGGTTGATAGTGGCGTGGTGACAGTGGCGTCGTCATAGTGGCGGGTTGCGACCGCCCTGCTTGTGCAGGGCGGCTGCGGTCCGGCGGCTTCAGGCCTCTTGGGTGACGGGGTTGCGGAGGAGGCCGACGCGATCGATCTCGACCTCGACGGTGTCGCCGGGCTTGAGCCAGAGGGGGGGCTCGCGCCGGGCGCCGACGCCACCGGGGGTGCCGGTGACGATGACGTCGCCGGGCTCGAGCCGGGTGAACCGGCTGCAGTATTCAATTTGGGTGGGGATGTCGAAGATCATCTGGGACAGGAGCGCGTCCTGGACGACCATGCCGTTGACGCGGGTTTGCAGGCGTTGGGGGCCGATCTCGCCCATCTCGTCGGGGGTGATCATCCACGGGCCGAAGGCGCCGGTGCCGGGGAAGTTCTTGCCGGGCGTGAACTGGTGGGTGTGGCGCTGGAAGTCGCGGACGCTGCCATCGTTGTAGCAGGCGTAGCCGGCGATGTGCGCCATGGCATCGGCACGGGCGATGTAGCGGCCGGGGGTGCCGATGACGATCGCGAGCTCGCCCTCGTAGTCGAAGTCGGTCGAGACCTTGGGGCGCACCAGGGGGGCGAGGTGGCCGGTCTGGCTGTTGTTGAAGCGGCCGAAGATGGTGGGGTGACCGACCTCGGAGCGTCCGGTTTCCTTGCGGTGGTTTTCGTAGTTGAGGCCGACGCAGATGATCTTGCCAGGCTCGGGGATGACGGGCAGCCAGATGATCTCGGACAAGGGGATACGGGCGGCGCCGGCGGTCGAAAGCGTGGCGAGTGCGCCCGCTGCGATGGCGGCGCGAAGCGTGGGGGCGCCCGGCATGCCGGCGCCGGCATCGACCATATGGTCGCCGTCGACGACGCCCCAGCTCGTGCGGCCGTGATGGCTGAAAGTCGAGAGTTTCATGGCGTTGCTTTCTTGAGGGAGTGGAAGCGGGCCGCGGTCTGGTCCGGGAAGAGCATGAGCAGGCTGGCCAGCGCGCCGGCCAGCAGGACGGCACCGGCAAGCAGCATGGCATGGGCAAAGCCGGTCGCCATGTCGGGCTTGGCAAGGTCGACGATCCAGCCGGTCCCGTAGGTGGACAACAGGGCGGCGACGGAATTGCCTGAGTAGATGACCACGATCAGGCGGCCGCGCTGCGCTGGCGGCGCGATGGCACCGAGGATGACGGGACCGAAGACGGTGGTGAGGCTCGGGGTTGCGAAGGCGATGGCCACGAGCACGAGTTGCAGAGTGCCCGAGGTGAACTGCGCCGCCACCAGGGCTGCGCCGGCGACGGTAAGGGCGGCGGTGCTGGTGTGGCCCAGCGATAGCCGGCCAGGGACACCGCGGCGCTGCATCCGCTGGCAGAGCCAGGCGCCGATCAGCAAAAGGGGGGATTGCAGCGCGAAGACGGCGGAGATGAGCCAGCCGGTTGTGACCTGGGAGTTGCCAAGGCCGAGCTGGAGGTAGGGCGGCAACCAGGTCGCGGCCATGCCGACGACGTAGTAGGACGCGGTGGACATCAGGATGACGCCGACAACGGTGCGGTCGGTCCACAGGATGCGGGCGGGGACGCGGGCGACATCGGTAGCGACCGGACCGCCGATCGTGGAGAGGGGGGCGGCATAAGGGCCGTCGCGGCCGAGCACGGCCCAGGCGGCGGCCCAGGCGAGCCCGAGGACGGCGCAGACCAGGAAGGCCTCGCGCCAGCCGAAATGGACGATGACGGCGGTGAGGAACGGGCCGCCCAGCAGGAACCCGGCGCTGATGCCCTGCAGGATGACCGCGCTCGGGATACTGCGGCGCTCGGGCGGGAACCAGTCGTAGCAGGCATGGAGAGCCGATGGCAGGCCGGGGCCCTCGCCGATGCCGAGCAGGATCCGGCAGGCAGCGAGCACGGCGAGCGAGCTCGTGAGGTAGACGGGGCCTTGGGCTGCAGACCAGATGAGCGCCAGGATCAGCAGCAGCCAGCGCGAGGTCATGCGGCCCGTGAGGACGAGGCCGACGAACACGCCGGAGACGGCATAGAGCAGGAAGAACGCACTGCCGACGAGCCCGAATTGCTGCGGCGTGAGGTGCAGGTCGCGCATGATGGGCACGGCGGAGAGGCCGAAGACGAGCTTGTCGAAGAAGTTGAGCGTCTGGAACAGGAACAGCATGCCGAGCACGACGTAGGCTTGGCGTGGGATCGCGTGTGTGGCGTCATTGGCCATCGTTGGTCCTCCCTTCATGGCGGTGTGACGTGGCGGCTCTTCGAGGCCGGGCGCTGCATGGGAATGGCCGGCGCCGCTGGATCGGCGTGGATGATCGGATCGAGCCGGACCATGGCGACCTCCCTGATTGCACTGGTCATAAGCCAGGGAGGGAGGATGATCGGGGCGTCGAGGGTGCCGACGCCGTAGACGTAGTGGTCGGGGCGGATAAGGGCGGCGGTGACGGCGTGGCGGTCGAACCAGGCGGCCAGGATACCGTCGCGTTCGGTTAGCGCACCCGGCAGCGCACCCGGCAGCGCACCCGTCAGCGCACCGGGAGTGGGGAGGGCGTGGCCGGTGCCCGCGTTCCGGATCATGCGCCAGCCAGTGCCGGCGACGTCATCCATGCGCTGCGGGCCGGATGGGGTTTCGATCCAGGGTTGGGGAAAGAGCATGCCGCGGGCGGGGTGGTCGCCGGGGGCCAGCAGACCGGTTTCGAGTGGAGGGACGATCTCCTGCCGGGTCACGGTTGGGGCTTTGCCGCCGCCCTGGGCGATGAGGGCGGCGTCGCGGGCGCGGGCAGCGATGAGGTCGCGCTCGCAGATGGCGTGGCCGATGCTTTTGATGCGGGAGGTGAGGGTGGTGACGTGGCGGCCGCGTTCCTCGCCGTAGGTATCGAGCAGGGTATCGGGAGCCTCCTGGGCGAGGACGGCGCGCAGCTTCCAGGCGAGGTTGGCGACATCGCGGATGCCCTGGCACATGCCTTGGCCCAGGAAGGGCGGCTGCTGGTGGGCGGCGTCACCGGCGATGAAGGCGCGGCGCTCGCGCCATCGGTCGGCAACGAGGGCGTGGAAGCGGTAGCTGGAGGCGCGCCAGATCGTGCCGTCCTCGGGAGAGATCCAGCGGGAGAGGAGGCGCCAGACGGCGTCGTCTTGCTGCATCGCGCGGGGGTCTTCGTCCTCCTGGAGCATGATCTCCCAGCGGCGATGGTTGCCGGGTCCGACGATATAGGTGGCGGGGCGGGCGGGCTCGCAGAACTGGGCGGCGGTGGTGGGGAGTTTGGCGAGGCCAGAGGGGGCGACCTTCACGTCGATCACCAGCCAGGGCTCATCGAAGACCAGGTCGACGAGCGCGATGCCGAGGGCCTGGCGGACGGGGCTGGATGCGCCGTCGCAGCCGATGAGGAAGGCGCTGCGGACCATGCGGCCGTCGGAGAGGCGGGTCGTGACGCCGGTTTCGTCCTGGTCGAGGCTCTCGAACGACGTGCCGAGGGCGATCTCGACGCCGGGGTAGGCGGCGGCGTGGGCGCGGAGTGCTGCCTCGACCGGAGGCTGGGTGAAGACCATTGAGGGGACGTAGCCCTGCGGATAGGGCGGCGGGACCATGTCGATGCGGCGGATGAGCTGGCCGTCGACGCCGAAGTGCTCGGAGGCGGTGAAGGGTTCGGTGTGGGGGAGCACCTGATCGGCGATGCCGAGGTTCTGGAACAGCCGGAGTATCTCGTGGTCGATGGCGATGGCGCGGGGCTTGGGCCAGATCTCGGGCTCACGCTCGACCACCAGCGTGCGCAGACCGGCCTGTCCCAGGAGGCCAGCGGCGACGGCGCCGGAGGGGCCGAAGCCGATGATGACGACGTCGTAGTCGGTCATGGTGTTGCCTCGAACTGGATGGCGAGTTGGGCGCGCTTGAGGGTGTCGGTCTTTGGCGGGGCGATGCCCCACTGGTCGGTACGGCCCGGGGGCCAGATCCAGTGGCCGGGGCCATGGACGGGGCTCGTGTCGTCGACCTGGAGAGTCTCGGCGGTGTATTCGACGACGATGCCGAAGGGGTCGATGAAGTAGGCAAACACGTTGTCGCCGGGGCCGTGGCGGCCGACGCCCCAGGCGATGGGGTGGCCATGGTCGACGAGGCGGCCGGAGCCGAGCATGACGCCCTCGAGGTCGGGCATGTGGAAGGCGACGTGGTTGAGGCCGTTCGTCGGAGTGCCGGGGGGCGCGTCGGCGATGACGATGGTGTGGTGGTCGGGACCGCAGCGGACGAAGGCCATGAGCTTCGAGCGGTCGGAGAGACGGAAGCCGAGGGCGTGTTCGAAGAAGGCGGTGGCGGCGTCGGTGTCGCAGCTGTTGATGTTGACGTGGGAGAGACGTTGCGGGCGGTCGCGGCGTGCGGGCAGCGGGGTGTGCCGAGCGTCGCCGGTGACGAAGCGGAGGGTGCGGCCCTGGTTGTCGGTGATGACGAGGCCGATGCCGCCGCCGGGCCAATCGACGGGGTGCGGGGGGGTGATGACGTGGCCGCCGGCGGCGGGGACCCGGTCGGCGATGGCAAGCAGGGCGGCGTGCCCGGCGACGCGGAAGGTGATGGAACGGATGGCGGGCGGGCCCTGGTGCAAGACCAGGACGTGGTGGTCAGGGCCGGTGGCGCGGAACAGGCTGTGAGCGAGCGGGGTGAGGCCCCACACGTCGGCGTAGAAGCGCTGGGCTGCGTCGAGGTCGGGCACGACGAGGTCGACGCTGCGTAGGGCGATGACTGGGAATGCGCCGCCGGGAAACGCGCTGCCGGGGAACGCGGTCATGCGGGCATGCCTAGAAAGCGGGTGGCGTTGCCGTGGATCAGGCGGGCGCGGGTTGCGGGGTCCTCGAAGGCGGCCTCCGCCCGGATGACGGGGGTGCGGTCGTGGAAGTTGAAGGGGTAGTCGGTGCCGAGCATCACCTGCGTATCGCCGAACAGGCCGACTATGTGGCGCAAGGTGGCGGTGTCGAAGACGAGGGCGTCGTAGAACAGGCGGCGGGCTTGCTCGGTGGGCGAGGCGGCGACCGCGTCCTGGACGGCGGGAAAGACCTTGCATGCCTGTTCCAGGCGCGGGAGCAGCAGGCCGAGGGTGCCACCGCCGTGGCTGAAGGCGATGCGGAGGCCGGGATGGCGGATCATGAGCTGGCCCGTGATGCAGGAGGCGGCAGCGAGGCCGATCTCGCTGGGATAGCCGAGCGCCTGTTGCAACGGCGGGGGGCCGAGCAGGCGGTCCATGCCGGCAGGACGGACGGCGTGGACGAAGACGGCGGCACCGAGGGCCTCGGCCTCGGCGAAGAACGGGGCGAATTCGGGGCTTCCGATAGGGCGGCCGTTGATGTTGCTGCCGATTTCCACGCCAGCGAAGCCCAGGGTGGTGCGGATGCGGTGCAGTTCGGCGATGGCGCGGTCCATGTCCTGCAGCGGGACGGCACCCAAGGCGGCGAGGCCAGTGGGGGCGGCGGCGACCATCTCGGCGATCTGGTCGTTGATGTAGGCGAGCAGCGTGGCGGCAGGCTCGGGCGGAAGCCAGTAGGAGAATAGCTCCGGCATGGGGGAGAGGACTTGCAGGCCGATGCCCATGGTCTGCATGTCGTCGAGGCGGAGGGCGGGAGACCAGCAGCGCTCGTTCACGGTGCGATAGGTCTTGCCGTCGATGACGACGTGCTTGTGGCAGGGCTGGGCATCGGTCATCGAGGGCCAACCGGCGAGGCCGGGCTGCGGCAGATAGGAGGGGAACCGGGATGGCACGACGTGGGCGTGGATGTCGATGCCGCACGGGCAGGTCATGGTTTGAACGCCTGGGTCTGCATCAGATCCTCCGCGGCGGAGTTTCTACAATTTTCGGTTCTGCACAAGGGATGTTATAGTTTTTCATGTTCGCGTCTCGTGATCCCGCGGCTTCGCCCGCCACCCAGGCCAGCAGCGTCTATGAGCGATTGCGGCACGACCTGCTGACGGGCCGGCTGGCGGCGGGACAAAAGCTGCCGATGCGGGAGCTGAGGGAGCGGTACGAGGCAGGGCAGACACCGCTGCGTGAGGCGCTGAACCGGCTGGTGTCGGACGGGCTGGTGCGATGCCACGACCAGCGGGGGTTCTGGTCCAGCCCGATCGACCCGGCGGAGCTGGACGAACTGACCCGAACCCGATGCTGGGTCGAAGAGCTGGCGCTGCGGCGGGCGATGCAAGCGGCGACGGCAGCCTGGGAAGAGGCGCTCGTGCTGGACTGCCATCGGCTGGTGCGGACGCGGCGCTCGGCGAGCGAAGCCGGGTATGAGGAGCATCCCGAATGGGAGCGGTTGCACCGGGTGTTCCATCGGCGGCTTCTGCAGCCGTGCGGGTCGACGCAGTTGCGCGGGTTCTGCGACCATCTGGCAGACCAGCTGTATCGGTATCGCCAATTATCGGTGACGAAGGTGTTCCCGCGACGGGACATCGACGCGGAACATACAGCGATCCTGGATTCGGTGCTGGCGCGGGATGCGGACCGTGCGGTTGCGATGCTGACCGGGCACTACGAAGCGACCGCGGCGATCGTTCGCGTGGGGTAGAGCCAGTCCAGAGAGCCGGACATCAACACGCTGCCGGCTCGATCGAGGGAATCGGGGTGGCGCGGCTGCTCGACGACCAGTCTGCGCCTTGAGACGGTGATCAAAAATCGGGGCACGGGACGGGCGCCTGATTGCACCATTCCAGCAGCGGACTCACGCTGGCCGATGCGGTAGCGTCACGCAGGATCGCGTCACGCGGTTCCCGCGGCCGGAGAAGGTGCGCCCGCCCGACGGTCCCGGAGATTGATCGTCAGCCAGCACTCGCCGGGTCGTCCAGGTCGAAAGCCGACGCGAACGCTTGCGATCCCGCCGCGCTGAAGCTCACGACACGCCCCTCGCCCCGGCTCGCCCAGCGCTGGCCGACGATGCGCTCCAGCACCGCCGCGCCCAATGCGCCGCCGAGATGGCTGCGTCGCTCGCTCCAATCCAGGCAGCTCCGGCAAACCGGGCGGCGCCCACGATCCAGCGCAACCATGTCGATGCCGATCCCAGACAAGCGGCGTCGGCCGGTTTCCGTCACCTTCGGTTCCGCTTCGCCGCTGATCCACCCGTGCCGCACCAGGCCCTGCAGCAGCGCCACGCCCCGCTCCCCAGCGAGGTGGTCGTAGCAGATGCGGGCCCGGCGCATCGCGTGGTCCCGCGGGCCGGTTCGCACACGGACGGCACCGGTCCGCTGCGCCAATCCCATCAGCCCTTCCAGCACATCGGCGACATCGGTGCCGGCCAGGCGGAAGTAGCGGTGGCGCCCTTGCTTTTCCGCACAAAGGAGGCCGCCAGCCTCCAGCTTGGACAGGTGGCCGCTCGCGGTCGGCAACGCGACGTTCGCGGCGCCCGCCAGCTCGGTCACGGTCAGCGCTCTTCCGTCCATCAAGGCGGTCAGCATGTTGGCGCGAGCCGGGTCGCCGAGCAGGGCCGCCACGGATGCGATGAGGGGTCCGTCTTTCATACTTTGGTGGTAACCGAACCATTTCCGTCCTGCAAGCGGCTAAACCAGCTCGGAGATCAGCCAGGAGGCGAGACGACCATGATCACCTGCTTCATCCGCTACGAGATCGATCCATTCAAAGTGCCCGCATTCGAGGAGTACGCCCGCATCTGGGGCCAGGCGATCCCGCGATGCGGCGCCGACCTCGTCGGATATTTCGCGCCCCATGAAGGGTCCAGCACGACCGCCTACGGCATCTATCATATCGAGAGCCTCGCAGCGTACGAGGCATACCGGGCGCGGCTGCGGGATGACCAGGCGGGCCGCGAGAACTATGCGTTCGCGCAGCGGGAGCGGTTCATCCTGAAGGAGGACCGGATCTTCCTCCGCCTGGCCTCGGCGCCGCATGGGCCAATGGTGCGGCCATGATGGCCGTCAGCTTCGAGGTGTGGCCCGCGGAGGGCCATACCCAGCACTACCGATGTTGGCCAGACCGGATCGCACCGATCGAGCGTGGCGGCCGTCGCTCTTGGGTCGGAGATCAAAACTGGGCTGCTGCATCAGCGGCACCTTGTGGCGCCTCCAGGGGTTCGGGGTCATTCTCGTGGCCGGCTGCGCGCTAGTTTTCACGGCCGATCGTTTGCATCAGTCCCCGGCCGCGATAGCGATAGCCGTCGCCGCCACGAAGGCACGCGCTCCGCCTACCCCGATGGGATTGAGGCGAAGACCCGCTAATACTGCAGCTCACGGTACACGACGCGCCAGCCGCGATGTCGGGAGGCCACGGCGCCGACGAAGCCGGGTGCGGGGTCCAGATGCGCCATCTGCCACCACCCCGGCTCTGCAGGTGCGTCCGCGACCGAAACGAGCGTGGCGTGATCGAGACTGACGGAAAACCGCCCGAGCGGGAGGCTCAACCCGCAGCCGAGCGCCTTCACATACGCCTCCTTACGGGTCCAGCACCGGAAAAAGGCGCATCGGCGCTCTGCTTCCGGAAGGGCCCGTAGATGCGCCGCCTCGTCCGGTGCGAAGCAGCTGTCAGCGAGATGGGCGAACCCGTCGCGCAGCTCCTCGATATCCAGGCCGACCGGACAGGCGGCGACGGCCAGTGCCGCGCGGTCGCCGGAATGGCTGAGATTGAATGCGAGCCCAGGCGGGTCAAGCGCGGGCTTCCCGCACAGCCCCAGCTGAAACACCAGCGCCTCCGCCCGCGTGTCGCCGTAGATCGCGAGGCGTTGGCGCAGCCCGGCGCGCGCCGCGATGAACCGGCTGCGATTCCGAACATGGTGAAATCGGTCGGCCCGCACCCGCTCGTCGTCAGACAGGAGGCGCCAATCGTCCGTATCGTGGCCCGGCCCGATGGGCCAGCTCCAAACATCGATCCGGTCCACCGCCGTCAGTCCGCCCGGTCGGGCGGCGCAGTCCCGCAAGCGGGTGAGGCGAGGCTCTTGGCAAAGAAGGTGCGCCGGGGCATGCGGACCCCCGAGCCTACGTCCAGGCTGCGCAAACAGAAGCAGCCTGATCACAAGCCGGCTGTGGCGACTGGCTGCCCAGCCACACCTGCAGACGGTCCATATGTCCCCCGGTCGCGGTAGCCGCAATGCGCCGCCCCAGCGCCGCCCCGAATTTATAGCCGTGCCCCGAACAGGCCGACACGAACACGGCCCGCCCCTCGGCGCAGGCGAAGAAGCGGTGGTCCCGCGTGAAGGTGTAGACGCAGGGCCGGACGGTCTCCACCGCATAGCTTGCGAGGTCGGCAATCAACGGGGCGAATAGCGCCCGCCACGGCCCGGCATCGTGCCCGCCCGCCAAATCGGTCCCGGCCCGGCGCAGGGCGGCTGCCCCGATCTTCACGCCCAGCGCGCCGAGCGGCGGGACGATGTAGCCGCCGATTCCGCCCCCGGTTTCGATCACGATCGGCGCCGCCGCCCACCCGGCGCGAAACCGGGGAGGGGGGGTGAGATACACGACGGAGGTCCGGTGCGGGGTCAGCACGGGCGCGAGATCGGGCGCCAAGATGGTCGTCCACGCACCGGCCGTGACGACGACGCGATCGCCCCGGAAAACCCGACCGTCTGTCGTCCAGACCTCCCCGCGCTCCCGGTCGACCCCCGTCACCTGCGCGTTTGGATGCACGATGGCGCCCTTGTCGTGCAGCCATCGCAAAAGGCTGGCCGCGATGTCCCGCGACATCAGGATGCCTGCCCGATCGCTGATGCAGGCGAAGCGGGCGCCGGTCCAGTCGAGATACGGGAATTCCCGCGCCGCCTCCCCCGCATCCATCACGACCGGATGCTCCCCCGCCCGCCTCAGCCCCTCCAGGATCGCCTCCCCCGCGTCCCCGGGGCTGCGGGAGATCGCCAGGGCGGGGCGGGGGTGCAGGTGGCAGGAACCGAGGTCCCGCCACATCGCGGCCCAGGCGGAAAAAGCCTCCCGGGTTGCGGCGGCATAGAAATCATCGGCGCCATACGCGCTGCGGATAATGCGATGATGATCGCCCGAGGCCGCGAGCGGCGCCGGGATCGTGGCCGCCTGCTCCAGCAGGGTGACCGCGTGCCCCGCCGCCGCCAGGGCCCACGCGGTCGATAGGCCAGCGATCCCGGCACCGACGATCACGACGTGCATCAGGCGTCTTCCAACTCCGGCATCGCCGCGCGCCGCGCCCGGGCCAGCAGGGCGGCCGCGGGGACCATCGCCCAGCGATGCCCCGTCAACCGCCCGCGCGCATCGAAGCTCAACACGCCGTAGGGCGACTGCCACGAGCGCGACCGCAGGGAAGCGAGCACGGCGGCACGATCCCGCGGGCTATTTGTGTGCCACACCGCCGCAAGCGCCCGGGCGGCGATGTAGCTGGTGTCGAAATAGGGACCGGGGGCCCGCCCCAGAACGGCGCCGGCGCGGCGCCGGATGGCGGCGGCGGACCGGTCCACCAACACATCCCCGGTCTCGTCCAAAAACGCCACGCTGGCGGCGAGGTCGCGGCCGGTTCGGAACAGCCCGATTTCGAACAGATCAGGCGAGAAGCTGTCATCGGACAACAGGACCGGCAGACCGGGGATCGCCAACGCCGGCAGCCGGCAGATCGCGGCGGCGAACTCGCTGGAACCCAGCACATACACCACATCCACCCCGGCGAGCGCACCCGGCGGCACGGCCTCCCTGCCCCGCGGCAGATAGATCACGCGCGCTTGCCGGCACGCACCGGTCAGCTGCAGGAACAGGCTTTCGGCCAGGCTCGCGCCGCAATTCCGCAGCTCACCCACGATCAGCGCCGGCCGGCCCGCCCCGGCGTCCCGCAGGCACGCGACCTGCTCCGTATCCGTGCCGAACAGCTGCAATGTGGTCGGCGCCGTGTCCGCGCAGAGATGCGGCGCGGAGGTGCCGGGCGCGAGGAACGGCACCCCGGCGGCGCCATAGACTCGGCTGGCCGGCAGCGCCGTCGTGCTGCCGAAATGCCCGATCACGGCGTCGACGCCCGCCTCGCAGAGTTCCATCGCCACGGCCCGGGCGCGATCCGGATCGCGCGCATCGTCTCCCGCCCGGATGCGCACCGCGAGGCCGCCATCGCCGAACCCCAACAGCGCCGCCGCAATCAGGTCCTTCCCGTTCTCGCCCCCGCTTTCGCACAACCCGACCAGGGGGGCCTCCGGGCCGCCCAGGAACGCGGGCGCGTGGGATGCATCCGCCGGAAGGTGGAAGCCGTGCAGCGGAGCCGGCCGGGTCATGCGGCGCTCCGAAGGGCGGCGGCCGAGAGCGGCGTCCCGTGCGGGCAGAACATCCGCTTGAACGTGAACGCGAACGGGCTCGCCCCTTCGGTATGCAGATGCTCGAGCCTTTCGCAGGCATCGGGCCAGGCCGGGTTCCCGGTATCCGGCAGCCACCACACGCAATAGATCGGCCAATGCTGGTCCAGGAACCAATCGGAGCGCTTTTGCAACGCGATCCGATGCAGCGGCCCCCGGTAGGTGAACTGCCAGACGGAGCCGAGGTCTTGCCAGATCGACAACGTCTGCGCCTGCCGCGTATGCCCGTTCGTCGTGCCACCCAGGTAGAAGTTCGGCACCGCGAACGGTCCCCAGCGTCCCCACTCCTTCTGGAAATTGGTCATCCACGCGATGTCCGCTTCCGGCTCCGCCCGCTCGATGAAGCCGGGCCAGGTCTCGGCTTCGGCGAACACGTCCGGCGTGCGGTCATCGAATTCCTGCACCAGCGCGTCCCCATAGGGCGCGCGCAGCAGCGAGAACGTCATCAGCGCGATCCGGGCCATGCGGGGTCTCGTCAGACAGCGATGCGATGATCGAACCCGGCGGCGAGGCCGAATGGATCGCCCGGCAGCGGGGACGGGGCCAGGACAGGCGTCAGGTCCAGCCGATCCAGCTGCGCCCCGGTCACGGCGGTGAACAGGCGGCGGCTGGCGAACGGCATCACGGGATAGGCGGCTTGCGCCAGGATCGCGAGCAGATGTGCGGCGTCCGCGAGCGGGATGCCGTGCGCCAGCCGGCTCTCGATAAAACCCAGCAGATGCAGGATGTCCTCGGCCGCCTGCCGGAGATGGAAGCGGTCCAGGCTATAGCTGACCCCGATCCGCGCCAGCGCCGCTGCGCCCAGGGCCCGGGTCTCAGCCGTAGGCTCTCCGGGTGCCGGGCCGAGCATCGCATTGAAGGAGCTGGCAAGGTTGCGCCAAGGCGCCTGCAAGCTGCGCCCGATCACCTCCCGCATCTCGGCCTCGGTAAAATTGCTTTTTTCGAAGCCGGGCGAGTTGAGGGCGCCATAGAAGCGGATCGCGTCGGTGGAATGCCGGGCCGCGAGGTCCCGCGCCCAGATCACATGGTTGCCGCTGGTGGAGAATTTGCGGTGCTGCAGGTTGTAGAACTCGTTGATCACAGTGGCGGCCGGCAGCCACTCGGCCTCCCCGGCCGCGACGTACATCGCCGCATGCACGACGGCGTAGAAATACGAGTTGTCGAAGCCGAAGAAGTTCACCACGGCCGGCCGGCCCATGCCGAGCCGGGTTTCCGCCTGCCGATAGCTGAACAGGAGTTGCGCCAGCACCTCTGCCCAGGGATTGATCACTTGGCCCGGGAAATCGGGATGGTCCACCGCCACCCCCCACGCGCCGGGGACCGTCACCGGGAAATCGGGCAGCGCCGCCGCCAACGCATCCTCCACGAGCCAGCGATAGCGCGGCCGGAAGCGCCCGGGTCCGGCATAGAACGCACGCACCGCATCCCGCCACCGGTCGGTCTCCAGCACCATGACCTTCACCCGGCGGATGCCGAGCGTGCGGTCGCCAGTGACGGTATCGACCGGAGACACCAGGGTTTCGGCCGTGTTGAGGAAGGCGCACGCCTCGCAGATGCCGCATTTGCACGCCGCGAGGCAGCGCGGGCAGAAGCCGGAGACCCCGGCCTCATCGAGAAAGCAGGCCCGCGCCGAGGAGTAGAAGAACGGCGCCGGCTTCCGCACCAGCGCGCCGCCTTGCAGCATCGTCAGGAAGAAATCGCGGACGAAGCGGCCGCTCTCCGCTTCCGGGTAGCGGAACTCGTCGCACTCCATGCCATAGAGCGCCAGCGTGTCCTGGATGTCGCGCGTGTGATGCCGCGCCAGCTCCTCCGGCGCCCGCCCCAGGCGCTCCGCCGTTACCCGGACATAAGATTGGTTGGCGTCGCTATAGGTGATCGGACTGCGGCGCTCCCCGAGCAGCTGACCTTGCTTGCAGAACACGTCGGCCGCCAGGAAGGGGCCGCTGAGATGGCCCATATGCAGCCCGCCATTCGGCGTGGGCGGCGGGAGCGTGATCAGCATGGGCGCGCTCATGCTGCGATCCCCTCGGCCGGTGGCGCTTCCCGGCCCTGCCAGTCCCAATAGATGTCGATCATCACGAAGGGCGCCGTGTCCGACTCGTTGCGGAGCGAGTGCTGGGCGAAGCGGGGGATGTAGACCGTGTCCCCGGCTGCGAGCGACGTGCGCTCCTGCCCCAGGACCAATTCGGCCGAGCCGGACAGCACGATGAACGTCTCCTCCTCGTCATGAAGATGCGCGTCGACGGCTTTGCCGGGTTCGATCACGACCCAGATCACGCCGAATTCCGTGACCGGCCGCTTGGTCTCGGCCTGGCCGGGCCAGGGGAGCAGGCGGCGCAGCTTGCAGCCGTATTCGTCCGTGAACGGCGCCGGCGCACCGCGGCGCACCAACGCTTCGAGCGATCCAGGGCTGGTCATGCCGATCCTTTCGCTGAACATCCTCAGGCCGCCCGCGGCACGGCTGTGCTTTCCGGGACCGCCGGGGCCAGCGCCGCCATCAGGGCCTGCGCGATCATGCCCGACCGTTGCGCCAGCAGGCTGAATGACCCGGCGTCACCGAACCCATGGGTGGACTCGCACAGCCCGTTCACGAACACGGGCGGCAGCCGCGTATCCGGGCATCGCTCCTCGAGGCGGTAGGAGCGGGTGATGAAGGCCGAGCCGTCGCTGCGCCGCCGGGCCAGTGGCATGACGTCCGACAGGAGGGGATGGAACAGCTCCTGTTCCGGGCCGGCGCCGAAGTTGCGGAAACCCGTCGCCAAAATGACGGCATCGACCTCGACGCGCCCTGACGTGCCATGGTTGCGGTCCACGAGATCGATCGCGACGCCGTCCTCGCCGCTCGTGACATCGACGATCTCGGCATGTTCGTGCAGGTCGATCCGGTGTCGGCCGTCGAGTTTCTGCTCATACAAAGCGAGATGGAGCGCGTGGATCACGTCGGCGTCCGCCGCGCTGTAGTTGCTGCGCCAGAGGTCGGCGGTCATGGCGCGCTGCCGCTCCTCGGGTGCGGCGTAGAAATAGTCGACGAAGGCCGGCATGTAGGCCCGCTCGGTAAAGGGGCTGGTGTCTTTCAGGCGGAAGCCGAAGCCGCGCTGGATGCCGTGGATGGCCAGGCCCGGGCAGCGCGCGCGGAGATCGAGGATGATCTCGACGGCGCTCTGGCTGGCGCCGACCACCGCGATGGAGCGGAGGCCCTTGGTCTGCCACCGGGCCATGGAGCTGAGATATTTCGTGAAATGCACAACGCGCTCACCGAGGTGCGGGCGGAACACCTCCGGCACCAGCGGTGAGCGTCCCGGCCCGAAGGCGAGGCTCCGCCCCCGCACGACCTGCCCCGACTGCGTCGAAACCTCCACCCCATCGGCCGCCACGCGGATGGAGGTCACGCCCTGCGCATAGGCCGTCCAACGATCGAAGTGCCGGGCCACCCACCGGATGTACATGGCGTAATCCTTGCGGAGCGGGAACGGCGAATCGAGGTTGAGGTAGTCGAGTAGGCGGCCCTGGGTGTGCAGGAAATTGACGAAACTGTACTGACTGCGGGGGTTGCGCGGCGTCACGAAGTCACGGAGCGGGTTATGCTGGATGTCCGATCCATCGAGCATCATCTCGCTTTGCCAATCCGGCGCGGCCGCACGCTCCAGGAACAAGGCGTCGCCGCGGAAGCCGGTTTCCTCGAGCGCTACGGCGAGGGCGATATTGGCGGGGCCGAAGCCGATTCCGACGATATCGTAGGCGTCTTTCAGGCGGTGGACCATGATGAACTCCGATCGCGGCCCCTGATAGCGGAGCGCATTTGCCAAAGCACGATATATCTTCGAATATGAAATCATGTATACTTAGGCATTAAAGTTTAACACCTAATTGACTTGATCATTCAGCAGGATCCGACTTATTCGGCAACGACACTCAACAGTAGTGAGGCCGATTGTGCTGAATGTGTTTAGTCGGCTCGAATCGAATGTGCGGTCCTATAGCCGGGCCTTTCCCGCCGTGTTCGACCGGGCCAAAGGCTCGATGATCTGGGATGAGGCCGGGGCCGAGTATATCGACCTGTTCTCAGGCGCCGGGTCGTTGAATTACGGGCATAATCCCGACGCGATCAAGCATCGCCTCATGCAGTATATCGAGCGGGACGGCATCGCCCATGGGCTCGACATGATGACCACGGCGAAGGCCGGGTTCATGGCGGACTTGCAGGCGATCATCCTCAAGCCCCGCCAGCTCGACTATCGCTTCCTGTTCCCCGGTCCGGCCGGGAACAATGCGGTGGAGGCGGCGCTCAAGATCGCCCGGAAAGCGACGGGGCGCAGTTCGGTCGCGGCCTTCACCAACGGCTTCCACGGCATGACGCTGGGCGCCCTGGCCGCCACCGGCTCCGCCTTCAAGCGGGGCGGGGCCGGCGTGCCGCTGGCGGGCATCCAGCGCCTGCCGTTTGACGGGTATTTCGGGCCCGGTGTGGACACCATCGCGCTGATCGAGACCCTGCTGACGGATCCGAGCAGCGGCGTCGAACCGCCCGCCGCGTTCCTGCTGGAGACCATCCAGGGGGAGGGCGGGGTCAACGCCGCCTCGGCGGACTGGCTGCGGCGGCTGGCAGCGCTGGCCCGGCAGCATGGCATCCTGCTGATCGTCGACGACATCCAGGCCGGGTGCGGCCGCTCCGGCAGCTTCTTCAGCTTCGACGGCATCGGCATCGTCCCGGATATCGTGTGCCTGTCGAAATCGCTGAGCGGCTACGGCCTGCCGCTCGCCCTCGTGCTGCTGCGGCCGGAGTTCGACGTATTCCAGCCCGGCGAACACAACGGCACCTTCCGCGGCTTCAACCACGCCTTCGTCACCGCCTCCGCCGCCCTGGCCTATTGGCAGGATGCGGAGTTTCAGGCCGGGCTCGATCGATCGGTCGCGCAGCTCGACACTTTCCTGGCCGGAATGGCTGCGCGATGGGGGCTTCCGGTGCGGGGGCGGGGGCTCATGCGCGGGTTGGTGATGCCGAGTGGGGAGGCCGCGGCCCAGGTCTCTGCCGAGGCGTTCCGCCAGCGCGTGCTGATCGAGACCAGCGGCGGGCGCGGCGAGGTGGTGAAGTTCCTGCCGGCGCTCACCATCGGGGCGGATGGGCTCGGGACCGCGCTGGAACGGGTCGGTGACGCCGTGGCGGAGGCGATGCGCCGCCATGACGGCCAGTCGCAGCCCGCGCGGCACCCGGCAGCCGCCTGATTCGCCCCCACAGTCAGGAGTGATCCGATGCGCCAATCCTATGACGTGATCGTGGCCGGCGCCGGGGTGGCGGGCTCGATCGCCGCCCTGTCATTCGCCCGGCACGGCTTTTCGGTGCTGGTCGCCGACCAGAAGCTCGAGAGTTCGAAGCACAAGGTCCTCTGCACCCATTTCGTGCAGCCGGTCGCGCGGCCTATCCTGACCAAGCTCGGCCTGCAGTCGAAGATCGAGGCCGCGGGCGGCGTGCCGACCAAGGCCGCGTTCTGGACCGCCGCGGGCTGGATCGACCCGCCCGGTGACTACGCCCTTGCCCCGGACTCCGACGGCACGCTGCTGGCCCTCAATATCGAGCGGCGCATCCTTGATCCGCTCCTGTTGGCGGAGATGGCGACGTTCCCCGACCTCGATCTCGCCCTCGCCACGCTGGTGCGTGAGCCCCAGGCCATGCCGGACGGATCGACCCGGGTGACCGTCGAGGCGGAGGGCGCCGTGCGGCAGGTCACGGCGGGGCTGCTGGTCGCGGCCGATGGGCGCCGGTCCTCGTTGGCGCGGGAGACCGGCAACCTGCCGGTCATTCGCAAGGAGAACCAGCGTGTGTGCCTGTTCGGCTATTTCGAGGGCGTGCCGCCGCCCGCGGGCAACCGCTCGCTGTTCATGCTCGGCGATCGGGAGATGGCGTTCCTGTATCCGCTGGGCGGCACCCGCGCGCTGCTGTCGGCCTACATTCCCAAAGACGCCGAGGTTTTCGGGTCCATGGAGGAGAAGGCGGCGGCGCTGATCGGGATCTTCAACCGATATCCGGATATGCCCGATTTCTCGCAGGCGCGGCTGGTGTCGCGCATGCATGGCTTCCGGGACTATCCCAACCTGGTGCGCCATCCCGTGCATGGCGGCGTGGCCTTCGTGGGGGACGCGGCGCTCTCGCTCGATCCCATGAGCGGCGTCGGCTGCTCGTTTGCGATGAAGACGGCCGACATGCTGGTGGAGGCCGTTGCGGCGCCATTGCGGCTGCGGGCGCCCGACGCCGTCGCGCGCGGCCTCGGCAGCTATGCCGAGCAATTCCAGGCGTTCTTCGCGCCCCATGCGGCGGGGATCGCGGCGGATTCCGTCATCGCCAAATCCGCTGCCACCACGGCCGCCATCTACTCGCGCATCGTCCGCAATCCGCAGCTTCAGCGCGTGTTCATGGCGCTGACGGGGCGGCTGGTGTCCCCGGGCGAGTTCCAGCGCGCCTTCCTGAAGGCGAGCATGGCGAACCTGAAGCAGACCGCGTGACACCGAATTGGGAGAAGACGCCGTGTCCGCTTCGATGACCCTGTCCGCGTCCGCGAGCCCGGACCGTTCGCCCTTCGCCTACGAATCGCGGCGGCTGCTGGCGGACCCGGTGCTGACCGTGGGCGGGTGCCGGTACAAGCCCTATCGCATCGCCCACCCCGGGCCCGATGCCCTGGCGGAGGTTCAGGCGTTCGACCTGCAGGCCCTGCTGGAGCACGGGATGCCGGCGCCTGAACCGGGCGATCATGACGCCGGGTTCGCGGTGCTGCATCAGGGCCGGGATGGCGCCTATCTGTTGATCGCCCGCTGGAATGGCGGGCACAACCTCGGCAGCCGGACCTACCAGGTTCTGAACACGGCGGGGCAGGCGCCGCGATTGCAGGCGCTGACGCTGCTGGCCTGCGTGTGGGAGCTTGCGGTGTATGCGCATGAGCGCGACGCGTGGGTCCGCACTGTGATGACGCCGGGCTGCGGCCTGGATGGGGTGGCGGCGTATCTGGCTTCCCGGACCGAGGGCTGGCTGTGATCGCCTTGGCCCACCCGAGGGACTTGCCGGAGCTGGTGGAGCTATGCGCCCTGCATGCCGCCTATGAGAGGGCGCCGTATGTCGCGGACCGGCAGGCCGAGCGGCTGGCGGAGGCCGTGTTTTCGGAGGCGCCGTCCCTGTTCGCCTGGGTGGCCCGGCAGTCCGGCACCCCCGGCCTCGCCGGCTACATGACGGCCGTGATCGAGGTCGCTACCTGGCCCGCGCGTCCGTTCCTGTACATGGATTGCCTCTATCTGCGGGAGTGCGCCCGCGGCCAGGGATTGGGCCGCGCCATGATGGCGGCCTTGACCCGGTTCGCAGCGGCGCAGGGGCTGCGGCAGGCCCAGTGGCAGACCCCGCCCGACAACGCGCTCGGCATCCGGTTCTACCGGTCGATCGGCGCCACGGCTGCGCCCAAGCTGCGCTTCAGCCTGCCGGTCCCGGCCCTGGTCGGGGCGGGGCCATGACCGGTCTCGCGTTGCCGGAGAGCACGGTCGCTTTGCTCGGCGATCTGCGGCGGGAGCTGCTGGCGCGCGATCCCGCCTATCCCGGCCGTTTCCCGATCGGCGTGCCGGATAGCGCCAGCCTGTCGGCCCGGTTACGCGACGCCGGGCTGGATGCCGGGGCGCTGATGCCTGCGATCGAATGGGGCCTGGAGTGGCTGCACGCGGCGGGGCTGCCGATCCGGCGCGACGGCGCGGAGCCCGTGGGCGTCATGATCGCGGAGTGCGTGGCGGACGCGGTGCTGGCGGGCCTGGGGCAGATCTCGCTGCGGCCCGAGCCCGATTGCAGCCTCCCGCTCGAGCAGGTGCTGGCGGCGCGGTTCGACAGCATCCGGCTGACCGCGGGACGGACGGCGCTGCTGGCGCGCGGCACCGGACCGGTGATGCTGGTCGTCTCGGCGCTCGGTGTGCCGCTCGATGTCTGGCGCGCCCTGATTGCCGACAGTGGCGGCCCGTTCCGGCCCTTGTTCATCGAGGGGCGCTGCGGGTCGTTGCAGGCGGGCGGATTGCTGTCGGACGCCGATCTCACGATCCATGCGGATGACCTCGCGGCGTCGCTGCAGGAGCTGGGCCTGGGCGCCGTGAACGTCGTGGGCTGGTGCAATGGCGGCCGGATCGCGATCGATCTGGCCCGGCGCCACAAGGACCAGGTGCGGGCGTTGCTGCTGCTGTCGCCGACATTGCGGGGCGCGCCCGTCTGTGCGCCGGCCAGCCTCTATGAGGACAACCTGGAGAAGATGTTCGCGCGGGTGCGGGACAAGCCCGGCCTTGCCGAGCCGCTCGCGCGCATGCTGGTGCAGCTGACGGCGGCGCCCGTGTGGGATTCGGTCACGGACCCCGCCGCCCGCGCCCGGCTGTTCCTGTCCCGCCCCGCCCTGGCCCATGCGGAGGCGCTGAACCGGCCGACCGCGACCGGGAAGTCGTTGCTGGCGCAGGCGCGGCGGACGCAGGCGGACGAGGCGTATCCGGTGGTCGAGGCGCTGGCGGCGCTGACCATGAAGATGATGGTGGCGATGGGGTCGGACGATGCCGTGGTGTCGAACGCGACCACGGTGGCCGCGGCGCGGCAGGCCGGGGCCGGGCGATGCTTGGTGGTGCGGGGCGCCGGGCATGCCGTCGGGGACCTGCAATACCGGTATCTCCGGTGCGTGGCCGAGCGCTTCTTCGGCGATGACCCGGCCGCTGCATGGCCGCTGCGAGTACAGGACGCGGACGGGGCGCCGGAGTGGCGGTTCCGCGGCGAGGGGTGGCCGCGGGATGGCGTGCGGTGGCCGCTCTCGCGCCTGTTTGGGCATGCCGCTGCGACGGGGCCGGAGCGGACCGCGTTGTCGGATGGCGAGGCCACCCTGACCTTCGCCGCCCTGGAACACGGCGCCCGCCGCCTGGCCCGGCAGCTCGTGGATGGGGGCATCATGCCAGGCGGTCATGTGCTGGTGTTGTCCGAGAAGCACATCGTGGTTCCGGTGGCCGCGGGCGGCATCTGGAAGGCGGGGGCCGTCTATGTCCCGGTGGACGCGGAGAACCCGCCGCCGCGGCTCGCGTCGATCATCGGCCAGCTTGGGCCGCAGGCGATCATCGGGTCCGCGGCGGTGCTGGTGCGGCTGGCAGCGGCGGGCCTGGCGCCCGGCATCCCCGCGATCTCTTTCGAGGCCGTGATGGCCGGCGCGAATGGCGATCCCGCGCCGGACCTGGGCGTCGCGGCTGCGGAGGGGGACGCGGCCCCGGAGGACGCAGCTTACGTCATCTTCACCTCGGGCTCCACCGGCGCGCCGAAGGGCGTGGTGATCAGCCATCGCAGCCTGCTGGACTATTTCTACAACCACAACCAGGTCCTGCGCTTCGGCCCGGACTCGCGCGTGTTCTCCCTGGCGCCGTTCCATTTCGATGTCTCGATCGAGGATACGATCCTGCCGCTCTCGCTCGGCGCGTTCGTGTACCAGTTCCGCGGCATGGCGCTGGGGCCGCGGATGCGGCGGGCGCTGCAGCGGGAGCGGATCACCCATCTGATCGCCGTCTCCAGCCTGCTGGCGCTCATCACCGGGGACGGGGCCGAGATTAGGCCGGGTCAGTTTCCGGGCCTCGAGATGGTCATGACCGGCGCCGAGACCTGCGATCCGCGCCTGATCGACATCTGGGTCACCGGATTGCCGCATGCCCGGGTGATCAACGCCTATGGTCCGACCGAGGCCACCATCGTCTGCCTGACCCACATCATCGCGGCGCCGGAGCCCGGGCGGACCACGGCGTACCCGATCGGGCTTCCGCTCCAAGGTGTCACGGCCCGTATCCTCGATGAGGACGGGCGCCCGATCGAGACGCCCGGCATCGTGGGGGAGCTGGTCATCGGCGGCACGCAGGTCATGACCGGCTACCTGGGCCGCCCCGGCGATACCGAGGCCGCGTGCCCCGTCATCGCGGGACAGCGATCCTACCGGACGGGCGATTTCTGCAGCTGGGACGCCCAGGGCCGCGTCGCGTTCGCCGGCCGGCGGGACGATACGCGCAAGATCGGCGGCCGCCGGATCGACCTCGGTGAGGTTCGCCAGGCCGCCCAGTCCCTCGATGGCGTGCTGCGGGCCGCGGTCGGGCTGGTGGCCATCAACGGGCGCGACGCCATCGGGCTCGTGGTGGTGTCCGGTCCGGATCCCGATTTGCCCGCGATCCGGCGCGCCTTGGTGCGGGATCTTCTGCCCTACATGGTTCCGGCCGTGATCGGCGCCGCGTCCGAGGGCTGGCTCGCCAGCAGCGGCAAGACCGACGAGCGCAGCCTGATCCGGCAGCTGGCCGACACCATTGCCGATCGCGGCGCCGTGGACGGGCTTTTGCTGCGCCGTGACCCCGTTTCACACAGGAGTGCCGTATGCCTGTCCTGACCTTCGCCGACCTGGCCCGTTTCGTGGGCGAATCCGTCACCAGCGTCGCGCAGGGCCGCACCCTGCTGCCCGGTGACACCATGGCCGAGCTTGGGATCGATTCCATCGCCACGCTCAACATCATCGTCACGGCGGCGGAGGCGCATGGCCTGGACCTCGACCGGTTGAGCGACACGGGGACGCCGCCCGTGACCCTTGGGGACCTGCTGACCATGCTGACGGCGCTCGTGCCCGCCGACCTGGCCGCGTAGATGCTCGCCGATGTTGCGGCCGGGACCGAGGCGCCGCTCGCGCCTGGTTTCGCCCTGATCCAGAAGCTCCGCCGCCTTTCGGCCCCTGTGAACGCCGCGGCGGTGCAGGCGGATCCCCGCCCCGCCCGTGCCGGGTTGGCGCGGCTGGTGGCCGCTTATCAGCCGCCGATGCCACCTGACGTTACGATGCACGCGCACCCGGCCTGCGGCCCGATCGGGGTGCGGGAGTTCAGGCCCGCCACGCTGCGGAACCCGATCCCGGTGCTCTATGTCCATGGCGGCGGGTTCGTGTTCCACGGCCTCGCCAGCTTCGCCCCGGTGCTCGCCACGCTGGCATCCGCATCGGGCCGGCCCGTCATCGCGCTGGACTACCCGAAGGTGCCGGAGGCGCAGGCCGCGGCGATCGTGGCCGGGTTGGGGACTGCACTCGATGGGCTCGCCCGTGCGGCGGGGCCGGGCGTCCCGGTTCTGGCGGGCGATTCCATTGGCGGGCTGATCGTCTTGTGGGCCGCGCTGTCGGCCCTGCGCGATCTGCGGCCAAAGCTGGTGCTCGTCTATCCGCTGCTCGACCTCACGGAGGATCGCCGGTTCGACAGCCGGGAACGGTATGGCGCCGATGCCATGCTGGACACGGAACTCCTGACCTATTTCCGTGGCCTGGCCCGAGGGGCGTTGCCTGGTTTCGACCCGCTCGGCCTGTCGGACGCGGACCTGGCGGCCCTGGGACCCGTGCGGATCCTCAGTGCGGCGCATGACGTGCTGGCGGACGAGGCGGCGCTGTTCGAGGACCGTTTGCACGCCCGCGGGTCCGTGGTGCAGCGGGTGACGATGCCCGATCTGCCGCATGATTTCCTGCTGTATGGCGGCCGCATCCCCGAGGCCGCCGCCGGCCTGCGCCTGCTGGGCCGCATGCTGCTGGCGTGATCCAGGAAGGATTTTTCACCATGAACGATCTCGGTTTCGACGCGGTGGCGGCGCTGGACTGCGGGCCCCCTGGAAGCAAGCCCATCCTCGGGCAGATCTTCGCCGAGATCCTCGAGCGGCCCGGTCCGGTCCTGGATGGCGACAGCTTCTTCGAGATCGGGGGCGATTCCATCACCGCCGTGCTGGCCCTGCTGGCGCTGGAGGAACGCACCGGTCTCGCGGTCCCCGTCAGCCTGCTGTTCCGCCTGCCGCGCCTGGCGGATTTCGCCGCCGCGGTGGACGCGCTGGAGCCGCAGGCCGCCCGTCCCGCCCCGCCCGAGGCCAACTGGTCCGCAGCCCAAACCCGCTTCCCGCTCTCGTTCCCGCAGCGACAGCTTTGGTTCCTGGACCGTCTCTATCCGGGCTCCACCAGCTACAATCTGCCGATCATCTGGCGGCTGCGTGGCCCGTTGGAGCCGGATCGGCTGCAGCTTGCGCTGGATGGCCTGCTGATGCGGCATGACGTCCTGCGCACAATGTATGCCGAGACGGACGGCGTGCCCGTGCAGCATGTGCTGCCGCCGGGTCCGTTCGACCTGACGCATCGCCAGGCGGATGGCGAGGCCTGGCGGCAGCACATCGGGCCGTTCATGGCGCAGCCGCTCGACCTCGCGACCGGTCCCGTGATCCGGGGCATGCTGATCCGCGTCGCGCCTGGGGACCACGTGCTGGCGCTATGCGTCCATCACATCGCGTTCGATGGCTGGTCGGCGACGCTGGCTGCCGACGACCTGGCCCGGCTCTACGATGGGGACACGTTGCCTCCCGTCCTGTCATATGGCCGTTATGCCGAAACCCTCGTCACGGAGCTGGCGGGCGCCGAGCGTGAGACGCTGCTGGCGTATTGGCGGGACGCCCTGCGCGACCTGCCGGCGCGGACCGAGATCGTGCCGGACTTGCCGCGGCGCGCGGCTGGGCGGGGTGTGGCGGCCGTGGTGCGCCACCATTTGACCGGCCCCGACCTCACGGCGCTGCGCCGGTTCGCGTCCGGCCAGGACACGACCCTGTTCGTCGTGCTGCACGCCGCCCTCAGCGTGGTGATGGCCCGGCATACGCGGCAGACGGACGTGCTGATCGGCACCCCCATGGCCAATCGCGGCCGGCCGGAGCATCTGGGGATGATCGGGTTCTTCGCGAACTCGCTCGTGTTGCGCAACGCCGTCCTCCCGGCGCAGACGGTGGCCGAGCTGGTTACCGCGACGGCCCGGCGCGTGCAGGACGCGTTCAGCCATCAGCGCCTGCCGTTCGATCTGTTGGTGGAGACGCTGCGGCCGGAGCGGAGCCTCGGGCAGAATCCGATCTTCGACGTGATGTTCGTGTTGCAGAACGCGCCGAAGGGCGAGCGGCGGATCGGGGCGGCGCGGCTAGAATCCCTGGCCGCCGAGAATGTCACGGCGAAGTTCGACCTGCTGTTCAACGTGATGTTGGACGAGAGCAGCCTGTCGCTCGAGCTGGAATACGACACGGCGCTGTATCTTCCCGGGACGGCCACCGCTTTGGTGGCGCAACTCGTGCACGTGCTGGAGGCGTTCTGCGCCGGGCCGCAGCGGCGTATCGATGCCATCGCGGTGTGCAGCGTGTCCGAAGCGCGGCAGATCGAGGGCTGGAACGCGACGTGCCGCGTGTTGCCAATGGAGACGATCGCCGCCGCCTTTGCCCAGGCCGTCGCGCTGCGCGGGGACGCGATCGCCCTGTCCGAGGCGGGCCGGGCGCTGAGCTACCGCGCGCTCGATGCCTGGTCCGGCCGCTTGGCGCAGCGCTTGCTGGCTGGCGGCATCCGGCCGAACGAGCCTGTGGGAGTCCTGTTGCCGCGGGGGATCGAGGCCGTGGTCGCCATGCTGGCCACGCTGAAGGCCGGTGGCGCCTATTTGCCGATCGACCCGGCCTATCCACCTGCCCGAATCGCCTTCATGGCCCAGGATGCGGCGCTCCGGTTCGCGTTCACCGGCGGCATGGTCGATACCGCGCTGCTGCCAGCAGGCACGACGCCGGTGGATTTCGATGCCGGGCCGGACGAGGCAGCGCCCCCGCCGCCCGCGCGAACCAGCCGCGATCCGGCCTATTTGATGTATACTTCGGGCTCCACGGGTCAGCCCAAGGGCGTGTTGGTGCCGCAGGCCGGTATCCTGCGCCTGGTGCTCGATCCCGGCTTCTGCACGCTCGGTCCCGATACGGTGATGCTGCACAGCACCTCCATCAGCTTCGACACGTCGGCGTTCGAGATCTGGGGCGCGCTGCTGAATGGCGGCCGGCTGGTGATCCATGCCGGGCAGTTCGATGGGGCGGAGCTGGCGGCGGTCATGGTGCGGGAACGGGTCACGACGCTGTGGATGACGTCGGGATTGCTCGACGTGTTCGTCTCTGCGCTGGACCGGGCCTTGCCGGACCTGCGCTGGCTGGTGGCGGGCGGGGATACGGTGCCGCCCAAGGCGGTGGCCGCGCTGTATCGCGACAATCCGGCGCTTACGGTGGTGAACGGCTACGGCCCCACCGAGAACAGCGTGCTGACGACCTGCTACGTGATCCCCCGGGGCTTCGACCCCGATTGCCCGATCCCGATCGGCGCGCCAATCGCCAATACCGTGGTGCAGGTGGTGGATCAGGCCGGGCTGCCCGCGGGGATCGGGGTGCCGGGTGAGCTGGTGGCGGCGGGCGCTCCGGTGGGCCTCGGCTACCACAACCGCCCCGAGCTCGACGCCGCGCGCTTCCCGGCGAACCCGGTGCGGCCCGGCTGGCGCCTGTATCGCACCGGGGACCTCGTGCGGTGGCGGCCCGATGGCACGCTGGATTATTTCGGCCGGCTCGACAGCCAGGTGAAGATTCGCGGTTTCCGTATCGAACCGGCGGAGATCGAGGCTGCGTTGCAGCGCCATCCCGGCATCGGCGCCGCCGGAGTCACGGTGCATGGGGACACGCCCGCGACCAAGTTCCTGGTCGGCTGGTACACGGGCAAGGATGGCCGTGCCCCGGCGGCGACGGCGGTGCAGGATTGGCTGCGCACGGAGGTGCCGGAGCCGCTGCGCCCGGCCCATCTGCGCCCGATGGCCACCCTCCCGGTCACGATCAACGGCAAGATCGACCGCAGCGCCCTCGCGGCCTCGTTCACCCATGCGCGGTCGGCGGCGGAACCGGACCGGCCCCAGACCGAGACGGAGCGCCGCCTGGCCGCGATCTGGCGGGAGCTGCTGGCGATCGAGGGCGAACTGGGCGCCGGCGAATCGTTCTTCGAGCTCGGCGGCAACTCGCTGCTGGCGCTTCGGCTGGTGGCGCGAATCAACGAGGCGTTCGGGACGTCCATGACCGTGCGCGCCGTGTTCGAGGGCCCGGCGCTCGGGGCGCTCGCGGGCGGCATCGACCGCGCCGTGGCGGGCGGCGGCACCGGGGATCACGGACCCACCTGGCTCACGCGCGGCCCGGGCCCGGTCTGGTCCGCCTTTCCCGGCATCGGCGCGAACGCCGCGAGTTTCCTGGACCTTTCGGCCGCATTGGCGACTGGCCAGGGGCTCCGCGTGTTCGAGGCCCGGCCGAACGACATTCACGCCGCGGCCGATGCGACGGCGGCCTTCCTGCACGCGGAGGCCGGGGCCGGTCCGTGCCGGCTGCTCGGGCACTCCTTCGGGGGGCGGATGGCGTTCGAGGTCGCGCTGCGGCGGCAGGCGGTGGGCATGCCCACCAGCCTGGTCCTGCTGGATGCATTGCCGTCCAACGACCTCGTGGACATCAGCTACGACGGGGTGGCGGATACCGACGCCGCGGCGGCGCTATGGCTGGTGCAGGCCTTGGGCCGGGACGTGGAGCCCGGCGCCTCACCCGTGGCGGCGCTTATCGCCAGCGGCATCGTGGGCGCGCGGGAGGCGCCGGGTTTGCTCGCGCTCACCCGCGCGCAGCTTCGCACCAACCGGGCCTATCGCCCATCCGGCACGTTCACCGGACCGGCCTTGCTGATCTATGCCCGGTGCAGCCTGATCGGCGCGCATGACCCGGCGGCTATCCTGCGAGACCTGCGCCCGCACTGCCCGGCGGCGGAGGCGGTGGCGATGGACGGCGACCATTTCGGCATGCTGCGGGACGGCGCCGCGATCCAGGCGCTCATGGCCCGGCTGCGGTGACGCCGACGCGCGCGAAGCGGGCCCGGTAGGCCGCAGGGCTGATGCCCACCCGCTCCCGGAAATGATGGCGCAGGGTGGCGGTGGAGCCGAACCCGCTCTGCATCGCCACCAGCTCGATCGTGGTGCTGGTGGCTTCCAGCAGCTCGCGGGCGCGGCTGATGCGCTCGGCCACCAGCCACGCGCCGGGCGCCAAGCCCGTGGCGCCCTTGAAGCGGCGCAGGAAGGTGCGGACGCTCATGCCCGACGCTTCCGCCAGCGAAGCGACGCTGTGCTCCTCATCGAGGCAGGTGCGGAGCCGGTCCAGCAAGGGGCCCAGCCGCGCGCCCTCCCGCGCCGGCAGGATCGGGCGGTCCACGAACTGCGCCTGCCCGCCTTCCCGATGCGGCTGCACGATCAGGCGCCGCGCCACCTTGTTCGCGGCCTCCGGCCCGAAATCCCGCCGGATGACGTGCAGACACAGATCGAGCCCGGCGGCGCCGCCGGCGGAGGTCAGCACGTCCCCCTCGTCGAGATAGATGACGTCCGGTTCGACCTCGATCGCTGGGTGCCGTTCGCGGAGCGTGTCGGCGTAGCGCCAATGCGTGGTGGCCCGGCGCCCATCCAGCAGCCCCGCGGCCGCGACCGGGAACACGCCCGAACAGATCGCCACGATCCGGATCCCTAGGCCATGCGCCCGCCGCAGCATGTCGCACAGCTCGTCCGGGATCGGGGCTTGGATATCGCGCCAGCCGGGGACGATGAGGGTGCCGGCCTCCTGGATCAGGTCCCAGCCGCCATCGACCAGCACGTGAAAGCTGCCGACCGCCCGCAACGGGCCGGGCTCCAGCGAGGCGACGGCGAACCGGTACCAGTCCGGTCCCATCTCGGGCCGGGCGAGGCCGAACACCTCGACGGCGGTGGCGAATTCGAAGGTGCAGAGGCCGTCATACGCCAGGGCGACGACGAGCCGGTTGGTGGTGGAGCGGAGCGGGGGAGCGATTGGCATGATCCTCACGCTAATCGGCATTACTGCCGCTTTTCAAGCCGGAACGTAAAATCCCACCTGGATTTCGGTTCAATGGAGAATTTTGATGCCCAGCGAAGTTCTCGCGACGCCACCCGGCAGTCCGGCCGAGGCGCTCGCCGAATTTTCAGGGCAAGGTCACGTTCGAGACGGACTGCTCCGATGTGCATGCCCGGCGTTGCGGAAACCCTGGTGCTCGCGGGCGGGGGTGTGGATGAATGCGACGCATCTCCGCGCTATCCGCGGCGTGCCGGCGTTCAGCCCAGCAGCGGGAGCAGCATTGCCAGCATGAGGGGGATCGCAAGGGCCGCCAGCACGGTCTGCAGGGCGGTGATCCCGGCCATCAGCTTCGCGTCGCCCCCGAGCTGCCTGGCCATGATGTAGGAGGAGGATGCCGTCGGCAGCGCCTGGAACAGCAGCGCCGTCACGGCCACGGCGCCATGCACGCCCATCGCCCAACAGGCGGCCGCGGTCGCCACCGGCATGGCGACGAACTTGGCCGCGGAGGCGACGAGCACCGGTTGCACCCAGCTGCGGGCGGACCCGAAATCGAGCGCGGCGCCGACGCAGAGCAGGCCGATCGGCAAGGAGGCCTGACCCAGGGCCCGCAGCACCGGCTCGATCCCCGGAGGTAGCCCGGCGCCCGAGGCCTGCAGAGCGATGCCGCCGACGCAGGCAAGTACGAGGGGGTTGGCCGCAAGCTGGCGCAGGATGCCTGAAGCCATCTTCTTGCCGCGCAAGCTGGAGCGCGGCCCGAAGCGGGCGAATACCAGGACGCAGAGGACGTTGACGGTGGGAACGATCGCCGCGTTGGCGACCGCAGCCAGCGCGATGCCTTGCGCCCCGAACAGCGCCGCCGCCGCCGTGACGCCCACATAGTTGTTGAAGCGAATGCCGCCCTGGAACACGGAGGTGAAGGCCGGGCCATCGATGGCGAGCAAGGGCCGGATCGCGACCAGGGCGGCGGCCACGACGGCAGTGGACAGCACGAGCACGATGGCCAGCGCCGCAACCGGCACGCGGGCGAGATCGGCCACGGCGAGGCTATGGAGAAACAGCGCCGGCAGGAGGATGTAGTAGCCGAGCCGCTCGGCCTGCGGCCAGAACGCCTCCGACAGGAAGCCGGTGCGCCTCAGGATCATGCCGGCGCCGATCAGCAGCGCGATCGGCAGGAGGGCCGCGATGATGGCCAGTGTCACGGGACCATGGTCCCGTGTTCGCAGGGTGTGGTTCGGGTGCTGGGCATGGCGGAGTGGATACCACGCCCCGCCCGGTCCAGCGCGCTACCGCCCCAGCGTCTCCGCCAACCCGATCTGGCCCAGCGCGACACAGGCGAGGGCCGGCATGGTGTCGATCCGTCCCAGTCGCAGCACGTGCCCGACCCGCGTGATCTGCCGGCAGCTGCCCGTTCCAGGATCATAGGTCGTCCGCAAGCATGGCAGGCGCCGGAGCCGGCCGCTGCGCGTCACGATCGTGAGATGCGTGAGCGCCGGGCCGCGTGAGGTGGCAAGAACGGCCGTGACGGAAACGAGGAGCAACGGCAGCAACAGCAGGAGCAGGGCGCCCGCCACGGCCCGGTCCGTGATGCAGACCCGCGCGTCATCCCCGGGGCCGGCCTGATAATCCCCAGGCCCGGATAGCCCGGTCCCGCCGGGGTAGGGGGGAGTTGCGAAGATGTCGAACGGCATGTGCCACCTCCACGTGCTGGTGGGCTTGATCGGATTCAGAGAGTATCGTTAATTTGTCGTTAGTGCTCGTTAATTTTTGTTGATCGCTGAAGGTTGGCCTCGATCGGATCGGGCGGCTGGCATCCATCGGCGGTGGATTGTAGCGTTGGGGGCATGATCATCCTTTTTCGCGCCGCGCTGATCCTTCTGATCGGCACCCTGCCTGCACGGGCTGACATCACGCTTGGGGCCGTGCTGTCGCTGACCGGTCCGGCGGCCGGGCTCGGCATTCCCGAACGCAACACGATCGACCTGCTGCCGAAAACGCTCGCGGGACGGGCCGTCCGCTGGGTGGTGCTGGATGACGCGACCGACACCACCGCCGCCGTGCGCGCCGCCCGCAAGCTGATCGAGGAGGAGCGGGTGGATGCGATCGTGGGGCCCAGCAACGCGCCGAACTCGCTGGCTTTGCTGGATGTGATCGGGGCCGCGGGCGTGCCGATGATCAGCCTGGCTGGCAGCAGCGGCGTCATCGACCCGCCGGAGGGCGCCCGGCGCTGGGCCTTCAAGCTGATCCCGAGCGAGCGGCTGGCCGCCATCCAGATCATGGACCGGATCGTGCGGGACCGCGGCGCCACACTCGCCACGATCGGCTTCGCCAACGCCCTCGGCGACGGCTACATCGCCGCGATCGAGACCGAGGCGCAGGCGCGCGGCGTGCGCAGCGTGGCAACGGCGCGCTTCAACCTCAACGATACCGGCGTCACGCCGCAGGTCCTGCGCCTGCTGCAGGCGAGGCCCGATGCGGTGTTCGTCGCCGCCAGCTCTACCCCGGCGACCACACCGATCCTCGAGTTGCGCGCCCGGGGCTATGCCGGCCCGATCTATACCATCCAGGGTATTGCCGGGCCGGACGCGCTGCGGGTTGGCGGGCGGGCGCTCGACGGGGTGCGGTTCAGCGCGATGCCGGTGCTGGTTGCCGAACAATTGCCGGACGGCCAGCCCGTGAAGGCGGAAGCGATGCGGTTCGTGGAGGCCTATGAGGGCCGCTACGGACCCGGCACCCGCAGCCTGTTCGGCGCCACGCTGTGGGATTCCTTCCGCCTGATCGAGGCCGCGGTGCCGGGCGCGCTGCGGGCCGGGGCGCCGGGCACGCCGGAGTTTCGCCGGGCGTTGCGGGACGGCATGGAGACCACGCGCGGCCTGGTGGGCGCCGAGGCGGTGTTCAGCCTGAGCCCCACCGACCATAGCGGCGCCGAGATCGAGAGCCAGGTCATGGTGGAAATACGGGATGGCCGCTACTGGCTGCTGCCATGAGCGAACGCAGGACCGTCCAGATCGCCGAAGCCGCGCATCAGGCCGTGCAGCAGGAGACGGAGCAGCTGCCGACCACGGGCGCCGTCAGCTATCGCGAGGCCGGGCCGGCGGAGGGCCGGGCCGTCGTGTTCCTGCATGGCATCGGGGGCGGCGCCACCGGGTTCGAGCCGCAGCTTGGGGCGTTCGCCGCGGCCGGCTATCGCGCCATCGCGTGGGATATGCCGGGCCATGGCGGGTCGGCGCCGCTGCCGCTGGTGACCATGGGTGCGCTGGCGGCGGCGCTGGGGGCGTTCCTGGCGCGGCTGGGGCTCGATCGGCCGGTGCTGGTCGGGCATAGCCTGGGGGGCATGGTCGTCCTGGCCTTGTTGGCGAAGGCGCCGCACTGCGCCGGGGCCGTGGTGCTGTCGCAGACCAGCGCGGCGTTCGGGGGCAAGGACCCGGCCTGGGCGGAGGCGTTCGTGGCGGAGCGGCTGGGTCCGCTCGATGCCGGGCATAGCCTTCGGGAGCTGGCACCGAGGATGATCGCGGCCATGGTCGCGCCGGACGCCGATCCGGCCGGGATCGAGATCGCCCGCGCCGCCCTCGCGGACACCCCGGCCGCGAGTTACCGCGACACCGTCTTGGCCATGCCGGGGTTCGACGCGCGCGGCACGCTGCCGGGCATCGTGGCGCCGGTGCTCGTGATCGCGGGTGCGCTCGATCCGGCGGCGCCGCCCTCCGGGATGGCGCGGATGGCGGCCGCGATCCCGGGCGCGCAGACGGTGGTGCTGGAGGGCGTTGGCCACCTGGCGCATCTCGAGCGGCCCGGCGCATTCAACCGTGCGGTGCTGGATTTCCTGTCAACAGCGGCCCCGGCGTAACCGCCCGCTTCATGGGCCGGAGCCGGTCTTCGATCACCAGATGCCGGGAGGCCGCGCGCTCCAGCACGATCAAAAGCCGGCGGATCGTCTCGGTCGCCGCCAGATAGATCAGGGCGGCGTAGAAATAGACGGAAAAATCGAAGGTGCGGGAGAACACGAGCCGGGTCTGCCCCATGAGGTCCAGCAGCGTCACGATGGCCGCCAGCGCGCTGGCCTTGATCATCAGAATGATCTCGTTGCCCATCGGGCGCAGCGCCGCAAGGAAGGCCTGCGGCCAGATCACGTGCCGCGCCACGCGGTAGCGGGAGAGGCCGAGCGCCGCCGCGGCCTCCCGCTGGCCGCGCGGCACTGAGGACAGGGCGCCGCGCAGGATTTCAGACTGGTAGGCCGCCGTGTTGAGCGAGAAGGCGAAGATGCAGCAATAGAATGCGTCACGAAAGAACCACCACACCCCGGCGGAGGTGAGGCCGGGCCGGATTTCCCCGGCGCCGTAATACACGAGATAGAGCTGGCACAGCAGCGGCGTGCCCCGGAAGAAGGTCACATACCCCGCCGCCAACCCGCGCAGCACGGCGCTCCCGGACATGCGGGCCCGGCAGATCGGCCAGGCCAGCACGAACCCGATTACGCAGGACAATCCCACGACCTGAGCCGTGATCTTCACGCCCGCCCAGAGCCGCCAGCCATGCTCGGCCAGCAGCTCGGTGTTGAACACGAAGCCCCACAGCCATTCCATCAGGCGTAGCCCCGGTTGGACCGGCGCTCCAGCCCTTCCTGCACCAGGCCGGACACGATGCTGAACACGAGGTAGATCCCCGCGGCGGCGCTGTAGAACAGGATCGGGCGGGTGGTGTTCTTGCTGGCTTCCGACGCGGCGCGCAGCAGGTCGGTGACCGCAAGGGTCGAGATCAGGGACGTGTCTTTCAGCAGCACCGTCCACACATTGCCCAGGCCCGGCAGCGCCACCCGCGTCATCTGCGGCAAGGTCACGCGGCGGAAAACCTGCCAGCGACTGAGGCCCAGGGACCGCGCCGCCTCGATCTGCCCCGGTGGCACCGCGGCCAGGGCGGCCACCCAGATCTCCCCGGAATACGCCGCCACCACGACCGAGAGCGCGATCACGGCCGCCACGAACGCATCGAGCTCGAGCCGGCCGCCGAAGCCCAGGCTGCGGCCGAGATGGTCCAGCAACGCCTGCAGCCCGAAATAGACGATGAACAACGCCAGCAGGTCGGGGATGCCGCGGAAGAAGGTGGTGTAGGCCTCCGCGATCCCGCGCACCACGCGGTGACGGGATCGCTTCAGCGACGCCAGCAGCAAGCCGCCGGTGAAGCCGAACGGCACGGTGGTGACCGCCAGCGCCAGGGTGACGAGGGCGCCCTTCAGCAGCAGGCGCCCCCACCCCTCCGGCCCGAACAGGAGGTCGAAGGAGGTCATGCCACCGCCCTGGTGTTACTTGCCGCGGATGTTGATGGTGAAATACTTGGCCTGGATCGCGTTGTAGGTGCCGTCCGCATCCAGCTCGGCGATGGCCTTGTTGAACAGGTCCCGCAACTCGGTGTCATCGGGGCGGAACGCGGCGCCCACGCCCGGGCCATGGATCGCCGGCACGCGCGCGATCGGGGAGAGCAGGCGGCAGCAGCCATTGCCCTTCTTTTCGATGAAGTCCTTTTCCACCAGCGTATCGCCGACCACGAAGTCGATCCGGCCGCTGGCGAGGTCGAGGTTGGGCTCGTCTTGCGTCGGATACAGCTTGATCTGGCTGTCCTTGTAGAAGGTTTCCAGGAAGTTGGCGTGGATGGTGGAGGATTGGGTGCCGATCGTCTTGCCGCGCAGCGCCTGCGGGCTGATGTCCACGGGGCCGGAGCCGGCCGGGCCGACCCAGGTGGGGGGCGTCGCGAGATAGAAGTCGGAGAAAACCACCCGCTTGGCCCGGGCCTCCGTAATGTTCATGGAGGAGAAGATCACGTCGAACTTGCTGGCCAGGAGCGAGGGGATGATCCCGTCCCAATCCTGGTTCTGGAACGTGCAGGTGGCGCCGATCTTGGCGCAGATCGCCTTCGCATAATCCACCTCGAAGCCGACGATCTCCCCGGCCTGGTTCACGCTCTCGAACGGGGCGTAGCTGGCGTCCATGCCGATGCGGAGCGTCTTGTAGTCCTTGGCATTGGCCGGGCCGAAGGCCAGGATCGCGGCGATGCCGAGGGTCAGCAGGGCGGGAAGGCGCATGAAGGGCTCCTGTTCTGGTCGGGTATGGACCAGCAAAGCTTGTGCCAGCCGCCGGTCCGCGACAATGCTTTATCTCCGATGCCAAGGATGAGGTCGCATGAACTGGGGAACGATGAGCCGGGCCGAGCGGGACGCCGCCTACAACAACAGCGCCGCCGTCATTGACAGCCCGGCGCTGAATGCCGCCCGGATCGCAGCCTCCGCCCAGTTCCGCGCCACCGTTCCGGGCCGGCTGGACGTGCAGTATGGCCCGGCGGAGCGCCAGCAATGGGACCTGTTCCCCGGTGCCACTCCTGACGCCCCGGTATTCGTGTTCATCCATGGCGGCTACTGGCAGCGCAACCGGCGGGAGGAGTTCTGTGCCCTGGGTGAGGGCTTGCGCGCCCATGGCTGGGCGGTGGCGCTGCCGGGCTACACGCTGGCGCCGGGTGCGACGATGACGGCGATCGCGGCGGAGATCACGGCCGCGCTGGACTGGCTGCAAGCGCAGGGCGCCGGGCATGGCGTGGGTGGGCCGGTGCTGCTGTCGGGCTGGTCGGCGGGGGGGCATCTGACGGCGATGGGGCTGTCGCACCCTGTCGTGAAGGCGGGGCTCGCGATCTCCGGCATCTTCGAGCTCGGGCCGGTGCGGGACACGTATTTGAACGAGGCGCTGCGGCTGACCGATGAGGAGATCGTGGCGCTGTCGCCGTTGCGGCTGCCGGTGGTGCCGAAGCCGATGGCGATCGCCTATGGCACGCGGGAGCTGCCGCCCTTGGTCGAAGACAGCCGGGCGCTGCATCGCATGCGGGCGGCGGCGCATCTGCCGGGCGCGTTGATCCCCGTGGCGGGCGCCGACCATTTCACCATCGTCGAGACGCTGCGCCCTGCGGACGGGCTGCTGGTGCGGGCGGCCATCGAGGTGATGGCGTAGCAGGCCGCTTCGAAAGCCCCTTGTTCGCCGCATCGTCGCGCGCGTCGCACTGAAGCGAAAGCGCTGACACGCCGGCTTTCGATGTCAGCTGTCGATCAGGATGTCCCGCCAAACTCCTGTCTTACGAACGGACGCTTCATCCCTCGAGGACATGTGCCATGGCCATTTCGCCCATCAGCTACGCGCCCGCTCCGCCCCATACGGGTGCCGGGTCATGACCGGTCCGGTCAGCGGCCGCACAGGAGCCCCGGAGCCGAACCCGCAAGCGAGCTCGTCATCGAACGGCGCCGACTTTACCGAGCTGCTCGCGGCGCAATACCTGCCCCCCAGCACGACGCGCCGGGCGACGGAGGCCCGGATCGGGGAGCCTGTTGACTTCGACATCCGTCCCACCGAGGACGGCGCGCCGTTGCAACCGGGCGAACTGACCTTCAACCTTCTGAAGAAAGACGACCGGAAGCTGCTGCAGGCGCTGACGACGGATTTTGCCGGGGGTGTGGTATCCGCCCGCGTCACCCAGGCGCGGAACAACTTGGTGGAAAAACTGGATACCGAGCTCGGAAGCCCGTTCCGGACCTCCGTCGAGCAATTCTCCAACAGCCCGCGCGGCGCGGCAATCCTTGGGGCGCTCGCCTCCACCATGATCGGGGAGGGCCAGCCGGTCGTCCTCGCCACGGCGCGGGTGCGGGACGGGAACGGCTCCGCCAACGGCATGGTGCCGCTGAACCCCGATCGCGGCGTGAACAGCGTGCAGTCACCGGGCGCGCACCGGATGGAGCAGCCGATGATGGGATCGGGTGTCGAGGATGCCAAGACGGGCGACGTGACCTATGCCGGGCTCGGCAGCCCCGCCTCGATCCCGGCGCAGCTTTGGGCTGGTCAGGCCGGCGGTGCGCTCGGGGCGCCGTTGAAGGTCGATCTCTCGCTCAACCCGGCCGTGACCCGCCCGATCGAGGCTGTCGGCAAGGTGCTGGGGCCGGTCGCGAGTGCCGTGAACCAGGCTGCAACGCTTGCCGCCAAGACCACGGGTGCGATCGGCGCCGTGACTTTGGCCAACGGCGCCGCGACGGGAACGCTGCAGGCTGGCGTGTTCGTGGCCGGGGATCCCGCGAGAACCGTGATCGAAGTGGCACTCGACCGCATCATCAACCAGCCGAAAGGCAGCGTGGTGGCCTCGGTCTCGGCGCAGATCCCGTTCACGCCCAATGATTGGGGCATGCGGACCACGCTGTATGCCGGCGGGCTGCATACGGAGGATGCGCCCTACGTGTTCCCGGCCGTGGTGGCGCCCGGTCAGCGCGGGGTGCCGCCCTGGATCAACGTCGATGCAGGACGGGTCAAGGTGACCAGCCAATACAACGAGGGCTGGAATATCGGTGTGGGCGGGATGGTGGTCGGCAACGAGAACCTGTTCGTGAACCAGCTTCTGCTGGCCAACGCGCCGCGCATCAACGCGCCGATCGCGCGGACGGAGCTGCTTCCGGGCGCCAAGCGCCTGACGCCTGCGGACCTGCAGATAGGTGTCATGGCCTCGCCCGTCAGCGGGATGTTCGTGACCGAATACGGCCTGGGCCCGGTCCGGGTGGCGAAGGGCACCCTGGCGAGCCCGGTCGTGGCGCGCGTGCTGGCTGGGACGCAGGGCCTGTCCGGCTCCACGTTCAAGCCGCTCGGCATGGATGTCGCCAAATTCGCCTCCGCGGCACCCAATCCCAGCTTCAACCCCAACGACCCGTTCCTTCGCGCCATCCAGGGCTCGACTGGTGCCGAACCCTCGAAGCTACGATGATCGAAACCCTGGGTGCGCTATCCGGCAGTTCGTGGCCTGAACCCTGGTCGCTGGGGACCGCATCGATGACCGGATCGGCATTGCCTCTGCAAGCGGCGCCTCTGCAAGCGGCGCCTCTGCAAGCGGCGCCTCTGCAAGCGGCGGCCGCTCCGGGCGTTGCGACGCGCCGTGAGGAGGCGATCATGCTTGCCATCGGGATCGGCCGCGACCCGGCGCAGATCGCGCGATTGCGCGAGCCGACCTGCATGGGCGAGCCGGCCACGATCCTGCGCCAAGGCTATTTGTTCCGCGTGGCGCCCGACGGGCTGGCCGCCGATGGCAAGGCAGTGGCCGCCCGCATCGACGTGACCGGCCGCGGCGTCGAGCGGCAATCGGCCACGGGCGCGCTCATTCCGCTGCGCTACACGCTGCCGGACGCCCCGCCCGCCCGGCATCCGGCCGTCGCGATGCTGTCGGGCGGCACCGCGCCGCCGGACCGGGACCGCTTCGCCCGATGCGCCGCGAACCCCGCGCTTGGCGCCAATTTCGTGGATGCCCGAAGCCGCATCGACGGCCCGCTCGCCTGGGATACCGCGCGCAAGCTGGAACAGCTGGCCCCGGCCGCTTCGGGCTGGTCGCCGCCGCTTCGGCAATTCAAGGTTGACCGGATGCTGGCCGGGGAGCCCGTGGCGGCTTTGGTGCGGGACCGGCCGATCCAGGAATTCGGGCCCGGCGCCGCGGCCACGGACATCATGGGCGCGGCCCGGCGGATGATGCTGGACCCCAGCGTCGATACCGTGCGGATCGCGGCCGCGGGGGAAGTGACCGTGGTGGCGGATGGCGCCCGCTACGCCGCACCCGCGTTCCTGCCCCGCCCCACCCAGGAATGGACGCTGCATCGCGACGGGCCCGACGCCACCAGCTTCGAGGTGAGGCATAATGGCCATCCCGACGCCCTTTCCGGTTTCGGCTACTGCTTGCCGGGGGGAAAGTGGGAAGCAGCGCCGGCCCTGACCACGATGCGGCTGCCGGCCGGAACGGCGCTCAGGCTTTCCGAGCAGCCGGGGCCGCAGACGCCCGAGATCGAATTGCCGGACGTGCAGGATTTCGGCGCCGACAGCGCTCCGGTCCGGTCCGCGCGCCTCGCGCGGCTGAGCGCCGCCCCGGTCACGTCCCCGATGGTGAACAGCGTCCCGCGCGATCTGATCGAACCGCTGCTCACGGCCGGGGCCGCCCGCGACATCGCCCGGCTCGCCACGCAGAACCAGGGCGCCAGCCCGACCCTGCTGGGCGCCAAGCTGCAGAAATACTTGGAGGGGTACCCGCTCGACACACTGACGGGTGATCAGAAGATCAAGGAATTCCCGATCTTCTCCACCCTGTCAGGGGCCGAGAAGCAGGTGGCCCGTTTGGAGGCCGGCACCGCCCTCGAGCGCCTGCTGCAAGATCCGAATGTGCTCGGGGTGCGCGCGTGCCTACAGGATGGGCGCTTGACCGTGATGGACGAGAGCGTGTTCCCGAGCCGGGACAGCTACACACGCCCCAGCTTCGACCTGCTGATCCAGCGTATGTCCTACATGGCCGAGGATTACACCATCACCGACATCTCCGATGCGGCGCCGGGCTGCCTCTACCGGCGGCCTGACGGCAGTGTCGACGCGCTGCGCGACCATGTGGGGGCGGAGGTGCCGGGCGGCACGCAGATTTCGCTGAGCCCGTCCATCGCGTTCGACTTGGGGTATGTGACGCTTCCCATGCTGGATGTCCGGGGCAATCCGGTCGAGATGCCGCCGCAGAGCGGTCGGGTGACCGATAACCCGTTCTACCAAGGCCTTTATGGTAGCTTGCCGGCGGAGCAGGCGCAGATCTACGCCCAGATGCGCGACAACCCGACGCTCGGCAGCGCGTTCGGCGCCGTCTACGACCCTGCTTCTGGCCCGCCAGTGACGCCCGCGCTGGCGCAGGAGCTGGAGCAGCTCGCCGCCGTGGCGGAGGGCTGGCCAGGAGCGTTTGCGGAATCTCAGGTTCGCCGATTGCTGGCGGGCGAACCGGCATCGGCGATCGCCCGGCAGCGTTCGCTCGTGCTATTCACGCATAATCCTTTTTCGGTCACCGAGAGGGAATACGACAGGTCCCGTTCCGCCGTGGAGCGCAGTGTCGACCGTATGCTCCGGACGCCCTCGGTCGGCACGATCGGCATCGCCATGGGCGCCGCACAGACGGCCGTGGCCGATCTGGCACGGTGCAGCCTGGGTGACGCGGTGGAGAGCCCCATCCGGGATTGGCGGATCCGGCGGGAGCCGGACGGGACGTTCACCGTCACGGATACCGCTCCCATCGACAGCATCCGGGGCCGGCCGGACGGGTTCGACTACCGCCTGCCGGGCAGCCGGCTGGATGCCACCTGGTCACATGCCGCTCGCGGCAGCAGCGTCCGGCTCCCACCGGGCACGGAGCTTCGCTTGCCGGACGCGATCACGCATTGGACGCCAAACCCGCCGGGGGCCACCCGTCTCAGCGTGCGGCTTACGTTACCCGGCGCGCTCGATCCGGGGTTGGTGCAGCTCGAGAGCCAGCAATCGGCGATGTATGCCGGGCTGCAGGCCCATCCCGCGATCGGCCCCGCGCTGCGAAGCGTTCCCGGTGCCCACTACGAGGTGCCACACCTGCTGACGGCAGACCGGGTCGAGGGTCTCATGGCCCTTGCCGCAGCGAACCCGGCATGGTCGCCCAGTCTTCTTGGCGTAAAAATCCAGCTATACCTGGGCGGCGCCGACCTTGCTTCTCTCAGCGACGACCGCACTCTGCGGGAGGTGCCGCAATTCCCCGGCACGGACCGGCCGGAGCCGCCGATCGCTCCGGCCGTGATCGCCACCACCCTGGCCGCCATCGAGGACATGCTGCAGGACCCCGCGATCCCGGCCGTGCGGGTCGTCACGAACCAGACGCATGTCATGGTGGCCGATGCCAGGGAGTTTCCGGCCGAAGGCCTGCTGCCATCCGGTCAGAACGAGCTCACGATCACTCGCCGCGGCAGCGGATACGACATCTCCGACCGGCGATCGGGCCAATGGATGTATCAGCCGCAGGGCATGCGGGGCGGCATCCCGCTATTTTCCAACCAGTTGGTCAACATCCCGACCGGAAGCAGGCTGTTCATGTCGGATGGGGAGCGCGTCCAGACCACCATCCCCCTCACCCTGCCGCCGCACCCCGCCCGACCGTCCCTTGGGAGGCCGGAGCGGCGGGATTCGTGAGAGGCGATCAGAAACCGTAGAGCCGGGCCGGGTTATCCACGAGAATGCGATGCCGGGTCGTGGCATCCGGCACCCATTCGGCCAGCAGGTTCAGCACGCGGCCGTCATCGATCGGCTGCGCGGGTGCCGGGTCGGTCGATTTGCGGCCCTCGCGGGGATTGCTGTCCGGGTGCGGCCAGTCGCTGCCCCAGACGATCCGGTCGGGGTTCGCCGCCACGAGGGCGCGGGCGAGCGGCGCCACTTCCGCATAGTCGGGCGCCGCCGAGGAGGCGCGATAGCTGCCGGAGACCTTGACGTAGGCCTTGCCGCTCCGCACCAGCGCCACGATCGCGTCGAACCCCGGTTGTTCCGCCCCCAGCGCCGCCTGGGCGCCTGCGAAATGGTCGAACACCAGCGGCACCGGGGAGGCTGCCAGCTGCGCCTGCAACGGCGCCAGGACCGAGAGGCGGGAGTAGATCTGGATGTGCAGCGGCCGCTCCCCGATGCGCTGGATTGCAGCCGTGAGCCGTTGTGCGGAGGCCGCCGGGTCGAACACGCCGGCCTGTTCCAGGTTGATCCGGATGCCGCGCACCCCGGCGCGCACCATGTCATCGAGCTCGGCCGCGGTGGTCTTGTCATCGATGACCACGACGCCTCGCGCCCGAAGCGGCCCCAGCTGCTTCATGCCATCCAGCGTGGCGCGGTTGTCGGTGCCATAGACGCTGGGCTGCACGATCACCACCCGCTCGATATGCAGGGCCTTGTGCAGCGCGATCAGGTCATCGGCCGTCGCGACGGGCGGCGTGTAGCCGCGGCCGCTCCAGAACGGGAAGGCGGTGGGGTCCGGAAAGACATGCACGTGGCTGTCGCAGGCGCCGGGTGGAACGGTAAAGTTCACCGGGGTCTTCACGGTGTTTTCGGCGGCATGGCTGCCGGACGCGCCGGCGGCAGAAAAGGACGCAGCGGCGGCGAGGCAGGCTCGGCGTGACAGCATGGTCGTTTTCCCCGTGCCCTTTGTGGGCTTGGGGTGACTACGCCATGTCAAGGCACGGACGACAAGCTGAAATGACAGGTCGTTGCCTGCTGGGTTAAAGCCTCTCGACGATCCTACCGCTATCTCAGCAGCCACTCCCAAGCCGGAACCGTGGGCGCCGGGAGGGGCGAGATCGGATGGTTTGCCGCGCCGGCAGCCGCTTCGTTTATTTGCTCGCCGATGTATTCCATGTTGTCGACGAAGGTTTGGTTATGCACCGTCATCCAGTCCGCAACCTGCTCACCGAGCGATTTAGCGGTAGGTGCCTGTCCCTTTCCAGCGGTGGAAGGCGAGGGGGTCAGCGCGGGTATCGACGGGACAAAAGGGAACTGCGTCGGATAGCCGGATGACGCGGGTGCCGCGCTGGGGCTCAGCGCCGGCTGCTCGGCCAGTTTCTTCAAATCGGGCTTGTTGCGATCCCATTCGAGCTTGAAGGTCACGGTCGTCGCGCCGCTGACATACAGGCCTCCGATAGCCTGGACCCCTTTCGGGGCGATCGCTCCCAGGGGAATGTGGATGCCGGCCTGGGCGAACGTGCCGACCGAACCGGAGATGTCGACCTCCAGGACCCGGCCGGGACCGGCACCACTGTTCGGCACGTGGACCGTGACCTGAACCCCTTCATTTCCACTGGCTTTGGCCAGCGCGCCCGGTTGCCCCTGCACCAGGCTCGGCTCCCCGCCCAGAACCTTCTTCGAGAGCGTGGTCGATCCGACCAAAGTGATGCGCCCGGCGGTATCCCGGCCCACGCCGATCTGACTGAACCCCTCCGGGTAGGTGACGCCGCCCGGTGTCGACGAGGCGCCCTTGATCGGCAGCAGCACAAAACCGGTGCTGATGGCATCGCCCAACTTCCCGATCACGCCGCCGTGGGTGGACATGTCCAGTTCGACAGTCACCTTGGGGATCGCGCTTCCCGGGGGCGGATTGGACAAAACGATTTGCGCCAGAGGTTTCGAGACGATCGGCGTGTTCCCGAACGGAATCTTACCAAGCGTGAACGGCAAATTCTTGTCCGTCGCCACCCGCGACAACTGGCCCGCGGCATGGAGGCCGATCGCGGCGGCGCCCAGGGTCGCTTCGGCCCATTGAAGCGCATTGGGGGGCTGCGGGGCCGCGCTTGCCGATTTGGCCTTGCTGGCCGAAACCGCCGCCACGGGATTTTTGACCGGGGGCGGATCGGCCTGCTTCACGGCCGCCTGCCAATGAGAGGTCTGCTTGGGCGGAACGGCCTTTGGTGGCGCGCTGGGCGTCGCGTGCGGCGATGACTCGGATATGATCACGCAGCCCCCTGCTGTTCGAACCTACTTAACGAGACCTTACGGAGCGGCGGCGCCGGATCGCAAGGCAAATCGCAAGGCAATTCGTCCGGCGGGGGAAAGCCTGGCCGGCCGTCAGCCGCGTTCGATCAGCAAATTGCCCCAGCGATCGACCCGGCCCTGCAGCCCCGGGTCGATCACCACCGTCGCGTCCGGCTGTTCGAGGATGGCCGGACCGGGGATGATCGCGCCGACCGGAAGCGCGAGCCGGTCCCACACGCTGGCCTCCCGCCAGCCGCCGAACCAGACAGGCCGGCTGCCGCGGGCGGCGCCGTCCAGCGTTGCGTCGATGGCGGGCGCTAGGGCCGTCAGGTCGAAGCGGTGGCGGCGGCCGATCGCGGCGACGCGGAGGTTGACGATGCGCATGCCAAGCCCGGGGAGCACGCGCCCGAACGCCGCGCGGTAGGCGCCCTCGAACGCGGCGGCGACGATCGCTTCGTCCAGCTTGCCGGCTGGCAGCGCGGCGGCCACGGTGTGGGTCTGGCCCGTGTAGTGCATGTCCGCCTGCGCCACGATGTCGATCCGCTCGACCGGCAGGCCCGCGGCCTCCACGACAGTCCGGGCGGCCGCTGCCTCCTGGTCCAGAAGCGTGCGCAGCCAGGCGCCGTCCAGCCCCGTCAGATCCCGGTTGACCGTTCTAACCTGGTCATGCCGCACATCCGCCAGCAAGCAGCCAAGCGCCGAGGTGATGCCCGGCAGCCGCGGCACCAGCGCCGCGCGCAGCCCCACCTCCGTGATGAGCGCCCCGGCATGCAGCGCACCGCCGCCGCCGAACGGCACCGCCACGAAACGCTGCGGGTCATGCCCACGCTCGATCGACACCAGCCGAATCGCGCCTGCCATCCGTGCGTTGGCCACCCGCACGATCGCCTCCGCCGCCGCTTCTGCGCCGAGGCCGAGGGGCGCGCCCACTTGCTCCGCAATGGCGCGGGAGGCTGCCGCTACGTCCAGCTCCAGCAACGCGCCGCCAATGGGACGCCGCGCATTGATGCGGCCCAGCACGACGTTGGCGTCGGTCAGTGTCGCCCTGAGGCCACCGCCGCCATAGCAGACGGGGCCCGGGCGGGACCCCGCGCTTTCGGGCCCCACCTGCAGCAGCCCGCCCGCATCCACAAGCGCGATCGAGCCACCGCCGGCGCCGATGGTCGCGATCTCCACCATGGGCGTGCGCACCACGAGCCCGAACTCGATCGTCGCCTGCGCCGCCAACGACACGGCGCCACCCACCACGAGTGACACGTCGAACGAGGTGCCGCCGAGGTCCCCGGTGATCACGTCCGGATAGCCCGCCGCCTCCGCGATCGCCGCCGCCGCGATCACACCGGCCGCGGGGCCCGACAGCGCGGTGCGGACCGGGAGGCGCCTTGCCGTGGCCGTGGACATGATGCCGCCATTGGACTGCACGACATGGAACCGGCCTGTGAAGCCATCATCGGCCAGCGCCGCCTCGAGCCGGCCGAGATAGTCGCCCACCACAGGCTGCAGCACGGCGTTGAGCGCGGAGGTGGAGGTGCGTTCGAACTCCCGGATCTCTGGCAGAATCTGGGTGGAGCAGGCGACATGCTCGTTCGGCCACTGCACCGCCGCCAGCGCCGCGAGCTCGTTGGCCGGGTTGGCGTAGGCGTTGATGAACACGATCACCAGCGCCTCCGCCCCCTGGGCGCGGAGCCGGGCGGCGGCTTCCCGCAGCTCGGCCGGGTCGATCGGGTGGCGCACGGTGCCGTCCGCCATCGTGCGCTCCGTCACCTCGATCCGCATGTCCCGCTCGATCACCGGGATGAACTCACCCCACAGCCCCCAGGTGTGCGGCCGGTCCCGCCTTCGCATCTCCAGCACGTCCCGGAAGCCCCGCGTGGTGATCAGCCCGGCGCGGGCGCCCTTGCGTTCCAGCAGCGCGTTGGTGCCGACGGTGGTGCCATGCACGATGGAGCCGAGGTCCCGCACCGGCCCGAAGTGCCGCAGGCCGTGCGCGAACCCGGCGGCCTCGTCCCCGCGCTGGCTCGGCACCTTGGCGGTGCGGAACTGGCCGGTGCTTTCGTCCAGCCAGAACAGGTCGGTGAAGGTGCCGCCGACATCCACGCCGACCAGGTTCAAGAGATGTATCCCATGCGGCGATCGCGGTCGGCGCGGGCCGGGTCACGCGCCGCCGGGTCACCCCAGCCGCCGCCACCGGGGGTTTCGAGGCGGAGGCGCTCGCCGGGCTCGAGCCGCACGCCCGTGATCTTGCTCACCAGCGGCGCCGTCTGCCCCGCGCCCCACGTCAATCGGTTCAGTGCAGCCGGGCCACCGCCGGAGACGCCGAAGGGGGGCGCCGTGCCGCGCTCACCGAGCAGAGAAAACGTGGCGCCGGTCAGCGCCTCGATCTCATAGATGGCGCCGAGCCCGCCGCGATGCTTCCCGGCACCGCCGGAGTCCGGACGGAGCGCCCATTGCGTGAACATCACGGGATAGGCCGCTTCCATGATTTCGGCCGGTGGGATCGTGGCGGTTGAGATCGGGTTGTTCGCGTGGCTCAGCCCGTCCGTTTCGGGATTGCCGCCGAGCCCGCCGCCGAAGAAGCTGAACATGACCCAGGGGCGGCCACCCGCTCGGTGCCCGGCCATCGAGAGCGCGTTGATGGTGCCGAACGGCGCCGCGGTGGCGCGCGCCGGGTCAGCCAGCGCCAAGGCGCCGAAGATCACGCCGATCAGCCGCAGCACCGTTTCGGTATAGCCCGCCATCGGGCGTGGAGCCGTTGCGGCCAGCAGCGTGGTTTCGGGGATCACGAACCGGATCGGCCGCAGGCACCCGGCATTGGCCGGCACCACCGGAAACGCATGCTTCAGCGCCACGTAGCACCCGGCGACGGCGGTGGCGGTGGCGATGTTGACCGGGCCCGCGGTGGGCGGGGAGGACCGGCTGAAATCCAGCACCATCGTGTCATCCGCGATCGTCATGTCCAGCGCCACCGTCAGCCGGCCCGGGGTGATGCCGTCGTTGTCCAGCACGTCCTCGAACGCATACGTGCCATCCGGCAACGCACGCAGAGCGGCCCGCATCAGCGCCTCCGCCCGGTCCGCCAGAGCGTCGAACGCGGTCAGCACGGCGTCATCGCCATACTCGTCGATCAGCTGGTGCAGCCGCCGCTCCCCGCCGTCCAGCGCGCCGAGCTGACCGTTGAGGTCCCCCCAATTGGAGTCCGGCACGCGGGAATTGGCCGCCAGGATGTCCACGATGTCGGTCTGCAGCACGCCGGCGCGCAGCAGCTTCACCGGCGGTATGCGGACGCTTTCCTGAAAGCACTCGGTGGCCGCCGGGTTATAGCCGCCCGGCACGTTGCCGCCGAGATCGAGCCAGTGCCCGGCGGACGCGATCCAGCAGAACAGCCGGCCCTGCCGGAACACCGGTCGCACCAGCCTGACATCGTTGAGATGCGTGCCGCCCGCATAGCAATCGTTGAAGGCATAGGTGTCACCGGGCGCCAGATCCCCATCCCGCGCGGCCTTCTCGATCACGGCGCGGACGGCGAACGCCATGGCCCCCACGAAGATCGGCAACCCGGCGGCGCCCTGCACCAGCGTGTCTCCCGATGTGGCGTGATACAGGCCGTGGCAGGCGTCCCGCGCCTCGGCGATGATCGGGTTGAACGCGGCGCGGTAGAGCATCGCGTCCATCTCATCGGCCAATTGGCTGAGCCGGCCGTCGAGGATCGCGAGGGTGACGGTGTCCATGGTGCTCCGGGGGTCAGCCGGGCAAGGCACCCGTCGCGGCACGATAGGTTTGACGTTGGCTTGCGTCCACTGTCGGCCCTGGGAGGACTGTCTCTGATCGAGCCAGAACGTCGAGATCGGGTGGGAGCGGCCTGTTCGGTTTCGGCCCGCCTTGTTCCACCACGCGTGCACCGGCGTCAGCCTGCCATAAGGTAGCCCTGCTAACGAGGTGGCCCACACAGGATCGGCCAGCATGCAAATCGGAGGGATCGGACCCGAGCAGCCGCCCCCAACGCCGCCCCCCGGCGACCCCGGCGGCTGGGACGCGGCGATGGAGGCGCAATCACGCAATCCGGCAGGCGGCGGCCGTCTGCCGGAAGCCGATCTCAACCTCGTCCGGCAATGGCTGGTGGAAGGCGGCTCGCTGCGGCAGATCGGGACGGCTCTGTCGCTCTGGCCCGCCAGCGTTCAGGGGGCGCAAGCTCGACTGGGAAAGCAGTTCGGGATCGAGGGGACGTCTGGTTGGGCGCCGGTCCTGAAAGACTGGCTGACCACAGGCGAGCTGACCCGGCAAGAGATCGCGGGCGCGATCCTCAACCTGACCACCAAGCCGGATTCCGGCCCGCCGGCGGCTTGGAACGCCCTCCTGACTGCGATGGCGAAAGCAGGAACGCCGCCCTCGGAGCTGGCGGAGCTGGCCTGGGCAGTGCGTTGCGGTCCGCTCGGGCTGAATACGGCCGAGCGGCAGGTCGTGCGCTTGATCTGCTCCGGGATGGATACCGCCGAGGTCACGGCGGCGATGGGCCGGTCGCTCGACAACATCAAGAACTTGCGCCGGCAAATCATGGATAAGTTCGTCGGCTTCGAGAGCAGGCAGGGACAAGACATCCACACCAGGATCATAGCCGGCGCGCATTTCCTCCAGGTGCTTCCGCCAGATTGCGATCCACGAGCGGTGCAGGTGGCTCAATTGCATACGCAGGCGCATACGCTTGGCCGTCTGCTGACCGTGCAGCAAGCCGAGTTCCTGCTGGACATGCTGCAAGGCGAGCCGTTGGAGACGTTGGACGACAGATATGGTGGTAACATCAATCTCCTGGCGTTCAAGCTGTCTGTCCAACTCGACCTGACCGGCGTGTGGCAGGCGGGGACAGGAATACCCGTTATGGTCACGCGCGCCCGGGAGCTAGGATTGTCGGACCCTGACGATACTTCGGCGGAACCAATACGGGCTGCGGAGCGGGCAGAACCGGGAGCGCAGCCGCCGGGCCCCGGGCGTGTTCTGGCCCTGGCGTCAGACCGAGGCCTGCTGATCACACCGCTGCAGGCAGGGATCCTGCACGATCTGAGCATGCATCGACCGCTCCGTGAGATCATGGCCGAGCACGGCGAAGCCTTGACCGCGACGATGGATGGCCTGGGCGTAACCCTGGGCGTGGTTGCCAGTTGGCGATCGGGACGGAGTGTGCAGGCCTTCGTCGATATGGCTGAGGCCGAGGGCCTGATCGAGAGCCGGCCCTGGCCCGATCGGGCCCGCCTACCCCAGCAGTTTGCGGCCCTCATGCATGAGCGCTTCGGGCTCGGCACGGAAAAGCTGGCCGCCCTGGACGCTCTGGCAGCCGGACCGGTCTCTGGCGATGCCAAAGCCGCCCTGGCGCGCATGGCGGATGCCGCCGGGCAGGATCGGGACCAGGTCCGCGCCATGGTGGTGGACATGGCGCTTCGCCTCTGTCCCAGCCTTCCAAACGGAACCATGGAGCGTGTCGTGAGCGCCTTGCACCAATGGATGGAGGCGCGGGCTTTCGATGAAAACACGCCGGAGCGGACGATTCAGGCCGCGTGTCAGACCCAATTGTCGCAACGGCAGCTCGCCACGCTTTACTCGGTCTCCTCGCCTTCGGAAGCACGGGAGCTCACCGGATACAGCGGCACCTATGCCGTATCGGTCTATCGTGGCCTGCTTGCGATCGAGAAACGGGTCGGCATCCCGGCTACCTACACGGAGGCGGCACTTCTGGTGCGGCCCGTCCTGGATGCCGCCCTGGCTCGGGAGATCGTGGCGCGCGTCTAAAGCAAGTTCATCTCGGCAGGCGCATCGAGCCGTCCGAGACGCACGAACGAGGGCGTCCCCATTCGGGCACGCCGCCCTACGCCGCCACCTCCGCCGCCAGCCGCGCCACCGCCGCTGCCAGCCCACTCCCGGGCGTATCGGCGTAGCTGGCGGTGAACGTCAGCGGGGACAGCGCCGGGCCGGCCAGCAGGCGCAGCTCGCCGGCCGCCAGTTCCCGCCCGATCGCCGCCGGCGCCAGCACGCCGACGCCCAGACCGTCCAGCATCATGCGCACGATCGCGGACAGCGAGCTGCTGGCGAAGATGCGGTGCGGCAGGCCGGGGCGGCCGAATAGCGATGACAGCTCCTCATACGGCCCGGTGCCGCGCGCATAGGTCAGGATCGGCCACCGCGCCAGCTCCGCCACCGTCGTGCCCACCGCGAGATCGGCCCGGGCGACCCAGGCGAGCGGATAGGAACACAGCGCCACATCCTGCACCCCCGGTGCCGCCACGGGGCCGAGCAGCAGCGCGACATCCACCTCGCCCGCCAGCAAGGCGGCACGCAGACTGGCCGAAATATCGACGGAGATATCGACGCCCAGATGCGGGTGCTGGGCATGCAGCACCTGGATCAGGCGGGACAGCCAGGTGTGAACGATCGTCTCGGACACGCCCAGCCGCACCGTCCCGCGCAGATCGCCGGGCACCGTCATCGCCGTCAGCATCTCCGCCCGCAGCGCCAGCATCCGGCCGGCATAGGCCAGCAGTGCCGTGCCTTGCGCCGTCGGCACCACGCGGCGGCGGCGGTCCCGTTCCAGCAGCCGGCAGCCCAGCCCGGCCTCCAGCGCCGCGATCCGGCCCGAGACGGCGGGCTGCGTCGTGTGCAGCTTCTCCGCCGCGCGCCGGAACCCCTCCAGCTGCACCACCCACCAGAACACCTCGAGCGTGCGCAGCTCGATCAGGGTTCGATATCCGCGAGGTAGGCGTGGATCTGCGCCACCGCGGCCGCCCCCTCGCCCACCGCGGCCGCCACGCGCTTGGTGGAGGCGGCGCGCACGTCCCCGATCGCGAACACACCGGGGATGCTGGTCTGCAGCGGCGCGCGGTTTCGCATGTCCTTGTCCGGGCCGGTGCGGACGAAGCCCTTGCCGTCCAGCGCCACGCAGCCCTGCAGCCAGCCGGTGTTGGGATCGGCGCCGACGAACAGGAACAACCGCTTGGTGCGCTGCACCGCCTCCCCGTCCGGACCGCGCCAGCGCACCGCGACCAACCCGGCCTCATCGCCCTCCAATGCCGTGATCTGGGTTTGCGTATGCACGGTCACGTTGGGCTGCGCCTCGATCCGTTCGATCAGATAGCGGCTCATGCTCGCCGCCAGCCCTGTCCCGCGGATCACGACGTGCACGTGCCCGGCGGTGGCGGCCAGGAACACCACGGCCTGCCCGGCGGAGTTGCCGCCGCCGACCAGCACCACCTCCTCCCGCCCACACAGCTTCGCCTCGATCGGGGACGCCCAGTAATACACGCCGCGGCCGTCGAACTGGTCCAGCCCTGGGATATCCGGACGGCGATACCGGGCGCCGCTTGCAATCACCAGGCTGCGGGCCTGCACGCGCCGCTCGTCCGCCAAAACGAGGCCGAGCGGCCGCTTATCGCAGTCCAGCCGGGCCACCTCTGCCGGGATCGCCATCTCGGCGCCGAATTTCTGCGCCTGCACGAAGGCGCGGCCGGCCAATGCCTGTCCGGAGATGCCGGTGGGGAAGCCGAGGTAGTTCTCGATGCGGGCACTCGCCCCGGCCTGCCCGCCCGGCGCGCGCTGATCCAGCACCAGGACCGACAGCCCTTCGGATGCCGCATAGACCGCCGCCGCGAGCCCAGCCGGCCCGGCGCCCACCACGGCGAGGTCGAACACGCGGTCCGGATCGATCTCCGTCAGCAGACCGAGGCCGCGGGCCAGGGTGGCTTCGTCCGGGTTGCGCAGCACGGTGCCGTCCGGCATCGCGACCAAGGGGAGTTCCCGGGCGGCGGCGTGTTCGTGATCGACCAGGGCGTGCGCATCCGCGTCGGTCGATGGGTCCAGCACGGAGAAGGGGTGGCCGTTGCGCGACAGGAAACCCTGCAGGCGCACGCTGCCGGGCAGGTCGGCGGCGCCGATCAGCACGGGTCCGCCGGCGCCGCTATCCAACAGGCTGACCCGGCGCAGGATCAGGGCGCGCATGATCCGCTCACCCAGGCTGGCCTCCGCCACAACCAGGGCGCGCAGCCCCTGGGGCGGAACGAGCAGCACCTCCGTAGCGCCGAGCGCGCGCCCATTCACGAGGGCGGGGCGGCCGCTGAGCTGTCCGATCTCGGCCAGGAACTCGCCGGGGCCTTGGTTCACGACCTCGGTTTCGTGTCCCTCCGAGCCCACGCCTTCGTGACGCGTGACGGAGACGCGGCCGGATAGCACGACGAACATGCCGGGCCCGGGGTGCCCGGCCTCGAACAGCATCGTTCCGGCTGCATAGGTTTCGCTATGGCCGAAGCGGCGCAGGCGATCGATCTCATCCGTGGTTAGTTTGGGGAACATCTGGTCCCGGCGGGTCGCCATGGGATCGCCGGGCGGAGCCGGGGGCGGGGGGTCGGATCGCAAGGCGCTTTCGTCCGTCAATGCCACGGCCTTTCGGGTCGGCGCGCCAGCATGCACCGCGGGCTCTCGCGGGTCACGCCTGGCGATAGTCAAAAAGGTGAATAGATGGTACGCAACCTTCCAATCCGTGCCAACGTAAAGGGAGCGCGGTGCCGCGTTCGCCCGAAACAGGGGCGCGGCTGCACGAAAGGAATTTGACAATGCGTCCGATCTTCGCCCTCGCAGCCCTTCTCGCCCTTGGCGCGTTCCAGCCGGCCGGTGCTCAGACCAAGGCTCCGACCGATACCGGCAACATGGCCTATCCGGCTCCGCTGCCCCAGGGCAACGTGGGCGGCACCGCTGCCGGTGCGCCGCGTGCGCCGACGGACACGGGCAACATGGCCTATCCGGCCCCGCTGCCGCAGGGCAACGTGAGCACGACGGCCGTGCCGAACCCGACCCGGCCGACCGATACGGGCAACATGGCCTATCCGGCGCCGGCACCGCAGGGGACCGTAGGCGGCAGCGCCGCACCGAAGTAACGGCCGCCTTGGCGAAACGGGACGGGCTGGCGCCGGGTGCGGCGCCGGCCCCTTTCGGTTGACATGATGCCAGGCATCATGCCCGACAAGCCTGAACGAGGCCGCATGGCGCGCGCGATCCATGCCTGGCGCGAAATCCGGGCCCGCCCGCGGGTGACCCTATCGCCGGTGATCGGGCGGTCCAGCCATCGCCCGCAAATCCGCTTCATGGCGGAGCAGCTGTTCTCCCGCGTCGCCGGGGCCGGGCCGGTCGAGGGCAACGCGGTTCGGCTGTTGAAGGACGGTGCCGAGAACTACACTGCCTGGCTGGATGCGATCGCCGCGGCGCGCCAGCAGGTCGATTTCGAGAACTATATCATCCGGGATGACGAGATTGGCCGCCGTTTCGCCGAGGCACTTGCGGACAAGGCGCGGTCGGGCATTCGGGTCCGCCTCCTTTATGACTGGCTGGGATGCATCGGCACCGGCAGGTCGTTCTGGCGAACGCTGCGGGACGCCGGGGTGGAGGTTCGCTGCTTCAACCGCCCGCGCCTCGACTCACCTTTGGCCTGGTTGAGCCGGAACCATCGTAAGACGCTGGTGTGCGATGGGTCCGGTTTCGTGGCGGGCCTCTGCGTGGGCGATGCCTGGTGCGGAACGGACCGCGTGGCGCCATGGAGGGACACGGGCATCGCAGTGCAGGGACGGGCCGTGGCCGACCTGGCCGCGGCGTTCGAGCAGAGCTGGAGCCACGCCGGCCCCGATTCGGGCGGGCTGCCCGGCGCATCGACCCCTGCGCCTGCGCCGGAGGTGGCCGGCGAGGTCTCGCTCCGCATCATCGGAAGCCGCCCCAACACGATGGGCGTGTATCGGCTGGACCAGTTGATTGCGGGCCTGGCCCGGCGGACGCTGTGGCTGACCGACGCTTATTTCGTGGGCACCACCCAATATGTCCGCACCCTGTGCGAAGCGGCGCGGGACGGGGTCGATGTCCGGCTGCTGGTGCCCGGCGCCTCCGACCTTCCCATCGCCAAAGCGCTGTCCCGCGCCGGCTACCGTCCTTTGCTCGAGGCGGGCATCCGGGTGTTCGAGTGGAACGGCCCGATGCTGCATGCCAAGACCGCGGTGGCGGATGGACGCTGGGCGCGGATCGGGTCCAGCAACCTGAATATCGCGAGCTGGATGGGCAATTGGGAGCTGGACGTCGCGATCGAGAACGAGGGGTTCGCCGGCGAGATGGAGGCGATGTTCGAGGCCGATCTGGGCCAAGCAACCGAGATCGTGCTGGATTTGGGCCGGGTCCATGCGGCGCGGCCGGCACCATCCGCCGAACCGTCGGCGCCACGGCGCGGCAGCCCCGGCCGGCTCGCGGCGGGCGCGGTCGGGCTGGGCAGCACGGTGGGCGCGGCCATCACCGACCATCGCGCGCTGGGGCCGGCGGAGGCCAAGGTCATGGTGTCGGGCGCCGCGCTGTTGCTGGCGCTGGCGCTGCTGGCGGTGCTGTGGCCCCTGGTGCTGACCGTGCCGCTTGCCCTCGCGGCGGCCTGGATTGCGGTGACGCTCCTGGTCCGGTCCTGGCGTCTCCGCGGCTCGGCCGCCCCCGTGACGGAGCGATAGCGGTGCTGCATCGGGGCAGATTCGCGCCGCCGCACCGTGCGCCGCCGATCCGGGAGCAGCCGCGGGGCTCGCTGCTCAAGGTCGTGAGCTGGAACCTGCTGCGCCTCACGGGCGCCTCGCTCGATGACGTGGTGGCGCTGGTGGGACGGGAGCGGCCGCATTTGCTGCTGATGCAGGAGGCGACCCAGCGGATCGATGACCTGCCGTTGCGCTTGGGCGGGTCGTATTCCCGGGTGCTGCTGCCGGGCCGGATCCATGGGTTGGCGATGTGGAGCCCGGTGGTGCTGCCGGAACCCACGGTGCTGCGCCTGCCATCCGGCACGATGTTCGAGCGGGTGGCGCAGATCATCGACCTCGGCAGCTTCTCGGTGGCGAACGTGCATCTATCGCACGGTCAGGTGCTGAACCGCCGCCAGCTCCGCTGCATTGCGGCCCGGATGCCGCCGCGGGCGGCCGTGCTGGGCGACTACAACCTGGTCGGTCCGGCGTTACTGCCCGGCTTCCGCGACGTGGGCCCGCGGGAGCCGACGCACCGCTCGCTCGATGTATGGCCGTTGCGCATCGACCGCTGCCTGGTACGGGGGCTGGTGTCCGCCGACGCGGCGGCGCTGCCGCGGGAGCGGTCGGACCACCGCCCGATCACGGTGCGGATCGGGACGGCGGAACAACGGCTCTCGTTCGTGGCCTAAGCGGTGACAGGCACCGCGACCGGGGTTGCCGCCCCTCGGATCGCCATGGCCTGGTCATAGAGCGCCTTCTCGGCCTGCTTGTGCTTGACGCTGAAGCGGACCGAGGCGGCACACAGCGCGATCGCCAGCACGGACCAGCCCAGGATATACAGCGCGTCCGGCAGGTTGCCGGTGTATTTGACCAGGAACCCGGCCGCGACGGCGCCGATATTGCCGCCGGCGCCCACGATCCCCGCGACGCCCCCCAGCGCCTTGCGGTCGATGAACGGCACCAGCGCGTAGGTGGAGCCGCACGCCATGTGGGTGAACAGGCCGAAGAACAACATCGCCACGATCGCCGGCCCCACGGACCCCATGGTGGAGAAGGCGAGCAGCCCCACGCCCTCGCCGACCATCAGCGCGAACAGCAGCGCCGTCCGTCCATCGAGCCCGAAGCGCGCCGCCACCTTGTCGGACGCGATGCCGCCCAGGGCGCGGGCGAACAGCGCCAGCAACCCGAAGCTGCCGGCCGCCATGCCGGCATAGGCCAGCGAGAGGCCGAACCGGTCCACGTAGTAGGTGGCCGCCACGGCATGGATGAAGATCTCGACCCCGAAGCAGGCGCCGTAGGTCAGCGCCAGCATCCAGACCCGGTAGTTGGACATGGCCTGCCGGAACACGGCGAGGCCGCTCGCCTTGCCGGAGGTGACGGCGATCCCGCGGGCGCGCAGGTCGATGATGTTGCCCTCCGGCGTGTCCTGCGTGCACTTCCAATACAGCACGGCCATCAGCAACATCAGCACGCCCGGCACGATCATCGACACGCGCCAGCCCAAGGATTGGCTCAACCCGGCGCTCACCAGGGCGCCGAGGATGAGCGGCATCACGCTCTGCGTCACGCCGCCGCCGGCATTGCCCCAGCCGCCGACGGTCGCATTCGCGGTGCCGACCACGTTGGGCGCGAACATGACGCTGGTGTGAAACTGCGTGATGACGAAGCTCGCGCCGATCGCGCCGATCGCCAGCCGGAACAGCAGGAACATCTCATAGGAGGAGGCGAAGGCGATGCCGATCACCGGGATGGCGCCGAACGCGAGCAATGCGGTGTAGGTGATCCGCGGGCCCCAGCGGTCGCACATCGGGCCGATGATCAGGCGCACCAGGATGGTAATGCCGACGGCGGCGATGTTGATGTTGGCGATCTGGTCGCCCGTCAGCTTGAACTCGCCCTTGATGACGGGCATCAGGGGGGCCACGGCGAACCAGGCGAAGAAGCAGACGAAGAAGGCCATCCACGTGACGTGGAAGGCGCGCATTTGCGGCGTCGAGAAGCTGAACAGATCGATGCGTGTCGCCTTGGCACTGGGTAGCTGGGGGAGGGGATCGAGGGGCTCCGGATAAAGCGGGGTCGGTGGCATGAAAGGCTCCCTTGAATGAGGCAGGCACGGTATCGCTGGAACGACCGATCGTGCAGCGCAGTATGCAGCCATCGTGCCACGGATTTATGCTCGAAATTTCGGCACTGCGTTCCTGAAGCGACCATCATTCGTTCAATTGCCTGTTTGTTGGACGCTTTTTTGTTAGAAAGAGAAGATTGTGCCCTTTAGGCTGGCGGAACCCGGCCGAGCAGGCGTTGCGATCCGCCCGGGGAGGGGTGCGGCATGGTTGCCGTGATGCCGCTGCTGTTCGTGATGATCTGGGCGACGGGCTTCATTGTAGCCAGGCTGGTGTCGGCGCACGTTGATCCGCTGACATTCTTGTCCGCCCGGTTCGTGCTCAGTGCCGGGCTATTTGCCGTGATCGCCGGCGTCGCGCAGGTCGCGTGGCCGCGCACGCGCCGGGGGTGGCGGGACGCTCTGGTGGCGGGAATATTGATGCAGGGCGTGTATCTTGGCGGGGTATTCTGGGCGGTCCGGCATGGGCTTCCGGCGGGCATCTCCGCTTTGATCACCGGGTTGCAGCCTTTGCTGACGGCTGTGCTGGCATTTCCACTCCTCGGGGAGCGGGTGGGCTTCCGGCGTTGGGCCGGGATCGCGCTCGGGCTTGCCGGGGCGCTGCTGGTGTTGTCGCCCCAAATCGGCGCCGCACTCCACACGACGGCTGGTACTGGCTTGGGCTGGCCGTTGGCCGTCTGCGCGGCGGGGATGATCGGGATGACCCTGGGCACGATCTGGCAGAAGCGGACCGGTGCCACGCTCGACCTTCGGGTCAACGCCTGCATCCAGTTCCTGGGCGCTGGGGCGGTCGGGATTCCGCTGGCGGCGCTGACGGAACAGGGCCGGTTCGATGGCAGCTGGCAGGCGCTGCTTGGGCTGGGCTGGGCTGTTTGCGGGTTGTCCGTGGGTGCGACGACGCTGCTGCTGGTGCTGATCCGGCGGGGGGCGGTGGCGGGGGTCGCGTCGTTGTTCTACCTGGTGCCGCCCGTTGTGGCGGTGCTGGCGTTCGCGTTGTTCGGGGAGGAGCTGAGCTGGGTCCAGATTGCCGGCATGGCGCTGGCCTGCGCCGGCGTCGCCGCCGCGAGCAATGCCCGCTGAGGCCGCTACTGCCGACATAGCTCCGAAATGCCAGCGCCACGGTCTACCAAGGCAACCTGATCCGACACTGTCCGCGGCCTGGCGCCGGCCATGAAAATCCGGCAGCCTGCCAAGAACGTTAGGGATGGGGCGCATGATGGCGGATCACGCGGTGCCGGCTGTTCCTGCCCATGGCGGCAGCGTCGATACCGTCCGGGCCGAGATCGTCTCGTCGATCGCGTCCGCGCTGCGGCAGGCGGCGCCGGGGCTCCCGGCCGGCGCGGCGGAGTTGATCACGCCGCTTTTCGCCGCCATCCCCACGGCCGAACTGGCTGAACGGCCCATCGACGCGCTCGCTGCCGCCGCGGCCAGCCTTTGGTCCCTGGCCCAACGGCGTCCGCCCGGGGCGGCCCTGGTCCGCGTGACGCCGGCCGGCGCGTCCGGCACCGCCCGGGCGGTGGCCGAGATCGTGACCGACGACATGCCGTATCTGGTCGACAGCGCCCTGGCGGCCGTCGGACGGGGCGGCCGGATGGTGACGCAATTGCTGCATCCGGTGCTGCCGGCGTCGCGTGACCCGGCCGGGCAGATCCTCGGCGCCGGAACCGGCCCGCTCGAAAGCTGGATGCGGATCGAGTTCGGCGTTTCTGCCCGCGGGCCCACGGGGGACGATGCGGCGCTGGAAGCCTTGCTTCGCCGGACCATGGACGATGTTCGGGCCGCTGCGTCCGACTCGGCTGCCATGATGGCGTTGATGCAGCGTGCGGAGGCGGAGGTGGTGGGCGCTGCCGACCCGGGCCCCGCGGCCGACTTCCTGCGATGGCTGGCCGACGACAATTTCGTGCTCCTGGGCCATCGCCGCGTGGTTGTCGACGCTGCCGGCGGCTTGTCGATCGCGACCGAGGAGAATCTTGGACTGCTCCGCAACCCCGAGATCGCGGTGTTCGATGCCTTGACGGAGCTGGTCTCGGTGCAGCACGCCGTCCGCGCCGCGTTTCTCGAGCCCACGGCGTTGGTGGTGGCAAAGGCGAATTTGCGCTCCACCGTGCATCGGGCGCAGCACGGGGATGTCGTGGTCACGCGCGCGTTCCGGCCGGATGGCGCCGTTTCGTCCGTGCGCTTGTTCTACGGCCTGTTCGCCGCCACCGCCTATACCCGCAACCCGCGGGCGATCCCGCTGCTGGCGCCGAAGGTCGAGGCGATCCTGGCGGCATCAGGGATCGAGCCGCGCAGTCATGACGGGCGCGCGCTGCGCCAGGTGCTGGATACCTGGCCGCGGGACGAGCTGTTCCAGGCCCCGGCCGAGGCGATCCTGGCCGGCGCGCGGCGCGTGTTGGACCTGCGGCTGCGCCCCCGGGCGGCGCTGGTACTGCGGCTCGATCCGTTCGAGCGGTTCGTGTCCGCCATCGTGTGGCTGCCGCGGGACAGCTTCGCCACGCAATTGCGCGAACGGGTGGGGCAAATGCTGGCGCGGGCCTATGCCGGGCACATCGCGGCGTTCTACACCGCCGTGGGCGACGAACCGCTGGCCCGGATCAACTACATCGTCAGCACGATTCCCGGTCAGGTCCCGGCCGTCGATGTCACCGTGCTGGAAGGTGCCATCCGCCAAGCCGCGCGGGATTTCGTGGACCGCCTGAACGAATCGCTGACCGACCAGGGCGGGGAAGCCGCGGCAGCCACATTGCTGGCCCGCTGGGGCGATGCGTTCCCGGCAGCCTATCGTGAGGCCGCGACACCGGCGCAGGCCGCTGCCGATGTGCGTCTGGCCGAGCGTGCGGCGGCCTCGGGCCGGATCGCGGTTCGGTTGGAGCATCGGCCCGGTGAGCCGGCGGACCAGCTCACGATGCGCATCGCCCAGCCCGGCAGTCCCATGGCGCTGGCGGACACGCTGCCGCTGCTGGAGAGCCTCGATCTGCGCGCGTTGCAGGAGGTGCCGTTCGACCTGACGCCCGCCGGGCTGCCGGCGATGGGGCTGCAGGTCTTCTCCCTGCACACCGGCGCCCCGGTCGACCCTTCGCGGTTCCCGGCCCTCCTGGAGGCGTTCGACGCCTTGCTGGATGCCAGGGCGGAGGCGGATGGGTTCAACCGGCTGGTGCTGCGTGCCGGGCTGATCTGGCGGGAATGCTGGCTGCTGCGGGCGATGTATCGTTGGTTGAAGCAGGTGGGCTTCGCCTTCAGTCAGGCCAGCGTGGAGGCGGCGCTCGCGACCCATCCCGGCGCCGCCCGCATCCTGGTGGATTTTTTCCATATGCGCTTCGACCCGAACCGCGCCTCCCGGGACGAAGGGGCGCTCGATGCAGCCTGGGCCGCGCTGTTGGATGGCGTGGCCAACCCGGACGAGGACCGCATCCTGGCCCGGCTCATGACGCTGCTGCGCGCCGTGCTGCGGACCAATTATTACCAGGACAAGCCGTATCTCGCGCTCAAGATCGACAGTGCTGGCGCCGGGGACATGCCCTTGCCGCGGCCATGGCGGGAGGTGTTCGTGCACTCCGCCCGCATGGAGGGCTGCCATCTGCGCGCCGGGCCCGTGGCGCGGGGCGGCATCCGCTGGTCCGACCGGCGGGAGGATTTCCGCACCGAGATCCTGGGCCTGATGAAGGCGCAGCGGCTGAAGAACGTCGTGATCGTGCCGACGGGGGCGAAGGGCGGCTTCGTGCTGAAACAGGCGCCGGCCGCGTCGGACCGGTCCGCGTTCCTAGCGGAAGGACAGGCCTGCTACCGCCTGCTGATCAACGCCATGCTGGACATGGCGGACGATTTGCGGGGCGCTGCGGTGATGACGCCCGATCGCGTGGTGCGCCGCGATGGGGACGACCCGTATATGGTCGCCGCCGCCGACAAGGGCACCGCCACCTTCAGCGACCTCGCCAACTCGATCGCGGTCGAGCGGCATTTCTGGCTGGATGACGCCTTCGCCTCGGGCGGCAGCCAGGGCTACGACCACAAGGCGATGGGCATCACCGCCCGCGGCGCCTGGGTGATGATCGCGCGGCACTTCGCGGAACTCGGCCTCGATATCCAGGCGGAGCCCTTCACCTGCGTCGGTGTGGGCGACATGAGCGGGGACGTGTTCGGCAACGGGTTGCTCGTCAGCCGGCACACGCGGCTGCTGGCGGCGTTCGACCATCGCCACATCTTCATCGATCCGGAGCCGGGACCGGACGCGTATGACGAGCGGGCCCGGCTGTTCGCGCAGGGGCCGTCCTCCTGGGCGGATTATGACCGGTCCGTCATCAGCATGGGGGGTGGCGTGTTCTCGCGCGCCGAGAAACGCATCGTTTTGCCAGGGCCGGCGGCCGCGCTGCTGGGGCTCACCACGGCGCCCACGGAACCCGCGCTGGTGATCCAGGCCATCCTGCGTGCGCCGGCGGACCTGCTGTATTTCGGCGGCATCGGCACCTATGTGAAGGCCACGGCCGAAAGCCAGGCCGATGCCGGGGACCGCGCCAACGACGCGCTGCGCGTGAATGGCGCCGAGCTGCGCGCCCGCGTGCTGGGGGAGGGTGCCAACCTGGCCATCACCCAGGCGGGCCGTATCGAGTATGCGAAGACCGGCGGGCGGCTCAACACCGACGCGCTGGACAACTCGGCCGGTGTCAGCACCAGCGACCGCGAGGTCAACATCAAGATCCTGCTGGCCGACGCCATCCAGGACGGGGCGCTCACCCGTCGGCAACGCGATGATCTGCTGGTGTCCATGACCGAGGAGGTCGGGCATCTTGTGCTGCGCGACAATCACGAGCAGTCGCTGGCGGTGTCGCTGGAGATGCTGGATGCGGCGCAGGACCTCGCCTCCCACGCGGCGCTCATGACCCGGCTCGAGCGCGAAGGCGTGCTGGACCGCGCCGTCTCCGGCCTGCCGGACCGGGCGGCGCTGCAGACCAGGGCCAGCGCGAACGAGGGGCTGCTGCGGCCGGAGGTGGCGGCGTTGCTGCCCGTCGCGAAGCTGTGGCTGACGGACGCGGTCGAGAGTTCCGACCTGGCGGATGACCCGGCGTTCGAGCCGACGCTCCGTGCCTACTTTCCGACGGCGTTGCAGAAAGATTTCCTGCCTTTCGCGCTGCGCCACCGGTTGCGGCGGGAGCTGATCGCGACGGCGATCGTCAACACGGTCGTCAACCGGCTGGGCCCGGCCGCGCTGCTCCGCCTTGCGGCCGATGCGTCGCCGCTGGCTGTGGCGCGGGCGGGATGGCTGGCGGGGGCGCTGTTCGGGGTGGAGCCGCTCTGCGCCGCGATCGATCAGGCAGCCGCCCCGGCGCCGGCCCGGCTTCGCGCCCTGTTGGCCGTGCGGCGACTGCATGAGACCGCGACCCGCGATCTGCTCGACATGGCGGATGGCGGCGGGGCGTCGCTGGACGAAGCCATCCGGCGCTTCCGCCCGGGCATCGCCGCGATGGCCGAGCGCGCGGCGGCGGATGCCGCGGGCACCCCGGCGGCGGCTGGGCTGCGGGAGGCCGGGCTGCCCGACGAGGTCGCGGCGCTGGTGGCGGCGATCCCGTTCCTGTCCGCCGCCCCAGCCGTGGTGCGGCTGGCGCAGGAGATCGGGCTGCCACCGGGCGAGGCCTCGGTTGCGTGGCACCGCGTCGGCCAATCGACCGGGATCGATGATCTGCGGACGGCGACAGCGGCGGCAGCGGCGCCCGGCAGCTTCGGCGCGCGGGCCAAGTCGGCCCTGATGGAAGACCTGATGGCGGCGCAGACCCGGCTGACCCGGATGGCGCTGCGGGGTATGGAGCCTGCCGCGCTCCCCGGTGCCGCACCGGCCCTCCTAGTGGCCCGGGAAGCGGCAGCGGCGGCGGATCTGGCGGGGTTGACCGTCGCGACGCGCGCAATTTGTGCCCTATCATGATAGAAATTTCGTTTGCGACGCAGCAAACTTTCAGTTTGATTAGGATTGAGGTAACGTTCTGCCGTTTGTATCCGATATGTTTCATTCATGCCCATCCTGCCGGAGCCGCCATGACCCCGAGCGCCCTTCCCCCGAACCGATGGTTGCAGCTTGTCTGCGGCGTCATCTGCATGTGCATGATCGCCAACCTCCAATATGGCTGGACGTTTTTCGTCACCCCCATGCAAGACCGTCATGGGTGGACGCGGTCGGCGATCCAGATCGCGTTCACGATCTTTATCGTCACCGAGACATGGCTGGTTCCGATCGAGGGATGGTTCGTCGACAAATACGGCCCGCGGATCGTCGTTGTCGTCGGCGGCGTGATGTGTGCGGCGGGATGGGTGGTGAACTCGTATGCCGACAGCCTGATGCTGTTGTATGTCGGCGCTGCGATCTCGGGCGCGGGCGCCGGGGCGGTGTATGGCACCTGCGTCGGCAACGCGTTGAAGTGGTTTCCGGACCGGCGGGGCCTTGCGGCCGGGGTCACGGCGGCCGGGTTCGGCATGGGGTCTGCGCTGACGGTCATCCCGATCCAGAGCTTCATCAAGTCGAACGGGTATGAGGCGGCCTTCTACTGGTATGGCATCGGACAGGGCGCGATCGTGCTGGCGCTGGCGCTGTTGCTGGTTGCACCCCGGCCCGGCGACACGCCCCAAGCGGCCAAGGTGCCGCAGACCAGGCGGGACTTCACGCCGATCGAGATGGTGCGCACGCCGGTGTTCTGGATCATGTACGCCATGTTCGTCATGATGGCGGCGGGCGGCCTGATGGCGGTGGCGCAGCTCGCGCCGATCGCGAAGGACTTCAAGATTGCCGAGATCCCGGTCTCGCTGCTGGGCCTGACGCTGCCGGCGCTTACCTTCGCGGCCACGATGGACCGGGTGCTCAACGGTCTGACGCGGCCGTTCTTCGGCTGGGTGTCGGACCAGATCGGGCGGGAGAACACGATGTTCATCGCCTTCCTGATCGAGGGGTGCGGCATCTACGCGCTGAGTGTGTTCGGTCAGAACCCGGTGGCGTTCGTGATCCTGACCGGTGTCGTGTTCTTCGCCTGGGGTGAGATCTACAGCCTGTTCCCCGCCACCTGCGGGGACACGTATGGCACCCGCTATGCCGCGACCAACGCCGGGCTGCTGTATACGGCCAAGGGCACGGCGGCGCTGCTGGTCCCGTTCAGCAGCGTGCTGACGGAGATGACCGGAGATTGGCACGCCGTGTTCCTGACCGCGGCGGCGCTCAACATCATAGCGGCGCTGTTGGCACTGTTCGTGCTGAAGCCCATGCGGACCCGCTCCGCCCGAGCCTATGCGGTTCCTGCCGTGGCGGAATGACCCTGTCAGGTCAATCCGCCGGGGCAGAGTAGCCGCGTCCGCCCATTCCGGTTATGCCTGCGTCCACCAGCGGACCAGGGATCGACCGGAATGGAGCGGACGCGATGAACATCCATGAATACCAGGCCAAGGAGCTGCTGCGCGGCTACGGCGTGGCGGTGCTCGATGGCTACGTGGCCTGGACGCCGGAGGAGGCGGAGGCTGCCGTGGCGAAACTGCCGGGCCCCGTTTATGTCGTGAAATCGCAGATCCACGCGGGCGGCCGCGGCGCCGGCAAGTTCGAGGGCCATCCGGAGGGCAAGGGCGGCGTCCGCCTCGCGAAATCCGCGGCCGAAGTGCGGGAGGCCGCCGAGGCCATGATCGGCCAGGTGCTGATCACGAAGCAGACCGGGGAAGCCGGCCGCCGGGTCAGCCGCGTGTATGTGGAGGCCGGCTGCGACATCAAGCGGGAGCTGTATCTCTCGTTATTGGTGGACCGCGACACCGCGCGCATCGCCATCGTGGCCTCCACCGAGGGCGGCATGGAGATCGAGCATGTGGCCGAGACCCAGCCCGACCGCATCATGAAGGTCTATGTCGACCCGGCATCCGGCGTGTTCGCCTTCCACGCAAGGAAACTCGCCTACGCGCTGGGGCTCGAGGGCAAGCAGGTCGGTGCGTTCACGAAATTCGTGCTGGCGATGTATCAGGCCTTCGTGGAGCTGGACTGCGCGATCATCGAGGTGAACCCGCTGGTGGTGACCGGTGCCGGGGATGTGGTGGCGCTCGATGCCAAGGTCAGCTTCGACGACAACGCGCTGTATCGCCATCCGGCGCTGGAGAAGTTGCGCGACGAGTCCGAGGAGGACCCGAAGGAGCTCGAGGCCGCGAAATACAGCCTGAACTACGTGGCGCTCGACGGCACGATCGGCTGCATGGTGAACGGCGCCGGGCTCGCGATGGCGACGATGGACATCATCAAGCTGTATGGCGGCAGCCCGGCCAACTTCCTCGACGTGGGCGGCGGCGCCACCAAGGAGCGGGTGACGGCGGCGTTCAAGATCATCCTGAGTGACCCGCATGTGGAGGGCATCCTGGTCAACATCTTCGGCGGCATCATGCGCTGCGACGTGATCGCGGAGGGCGTGGTGGCGGCGGCGCGGGAGGTGAGCCTTGGTGTGCCGCTGGTGGTGCGGCTCGAGGGCACGAACGTCGATCTCGGCAAGGAAATCCTGGCCAAATCCGGCCTGCCGATCGTCAGCGCCGACAACCTGGCCGACGCCGCCGAGAAGGTGGTCCGCGCCGTGAAGGAGGCCGCATAGATGGCCGTGCTCATCGACGCCAACACGCGCGTCATCACCCAGGGTTTCACCGGCGCGCAAGGAACGTTCCACTCGGAACAGGCCATCGCGTATGGCACCAAGGTCATGGGCGGCGTGACGCCCGGCAAGGGGGGCAGCATGCACCTGGACCTGCCGGTGTTCGATACCGTGGCGCAGGCGCGTGAGGCGACGGGCGCCGATGCGTCCGCCATCTACGTGCCGCCGCCGTTTGCGGCCGATGCGATCCTGGAGGCGATCGACGCGGAAATCCCGCTCATCATCTGCATCACCGAGGGCATCCCGGTGCTGGACATGGTCCGGGTGAAACGGGCGTTGACGGGGTCGAGGTCCCGCCTGATCGGGCCGAACTGCCCGGGGGTGATCACGCCGGAGGCTTGCAAGATCGGCATCATGCCGGGGCACATCCATCGGCGCGGCACGGTCGGCATCGTGAGCCGCAGCGGCACGCTGACCTATGAGGCCGTGAGCCAGACGACGGCGGCGGGCCTGGGCCAAAGCACCTGCGTCGGCATCGGCGGCGACCCCGTGAAGGGCACCGACTTCATCGAAGTGCTGGAAATGTTCCTGGCGGACCCGCAGACCGAGAGCATCATCATGATCGGGGAGATCGGCGGTCAGAGCGAGATTCAGGCGGCGGAGTTCCTGGCGCACGCCGGCAGCAAGAAGCCGGTGGTCGGCTTCATCGCCGGCGCCACGGCCCCCCCGGGCCGCCGGATGGGCCACGCCGGCGCCGTCATCAGCGGCGGGCGGGACACGGCGGAGGCGAAGTTCGAGGCGATGCGCACCGCCGGCATTCATGTCGCCGAAAGCCCGGCGGCGCTCGGCAGCACCATGGTGCGGGCGCTGAGGGGCTGAATGCGGCGCGCCGTGCTGATCGGGCTCGGCGCGTTCCTGCTGCTGCTGATTGTGGCCGGCGCGTGGCTCTATACGCCGGACCTGCCGCGCGAGACGCTTCTGGCGCGCTACCCCGGCGAGGATGTCGAGGTGGCCGGCCTGCGGCTGCGGGTGCGGGACACCGGGCCACGCGATCGCCCGGCGCTGCTGATGATCCACGGCTTCGGCTCCAGCCTGCAGGCCTGGGATGCCTGGGCGGCAGCTTTGGACGGCGATTATCGGGTGATCCGGTTCGACCTGCCGGGCTTCGGCCTGACCGGGGCGGATCCCACGAACGACTACTCGGACCGCCGCACGATCGAGGTCATGACGGCGCTGCTGGATCGGCTCGGGCTTGGGCGGGCCACAGTGATCGGCAACTCGCTCGGCGGCCGCATCGCTTGGATGTTCGCCGCGGCCCGGCCGGAGCGGATCGAGCGGGTGGTGCTGATCTCACCGGATGGGTTCGCCAGCCGGGGCTTTGCCTATGGCGTGCGTCCCACTGTGCCGCCGCTGCTGCGCCTGCTGCCGTATGTGGCGCCACGGTTCCTGCTGCGCCAGAGCGTCGCGCCCTCCTACGCCGATCCCGCGCGGTTCACGGAAGCCACCTTGACCCGATACCACGACATGTTGCTGGCGCCAGGGGTGCGCCGGGCGATCCTGGCGCGAACGGAGCAGGTTTTGCTGGCAGACCCGGCACCGGTGCTGCGCACGATCCAGGCTCCCGTCTTGCTGCTGTGGGGTGAGCAGGATGCGATGATTCCGGTTGCCAATGCACAGGATTATCTGAAGTTGCTGCCGCGAGCGACCATGACCTCCTTGCCCGGACTGGGCCATATCCCATTCGAGGAGGCACCAGAGGTCGCGCTCCGTCCGCTGCGCGGATTTCTTCTGCCGTAGATGCGAATACGCTATTTATCGATTGAGAAGCGGGCGGTAACAAAAACGTTATTTCTGGATCGATCGGTTGTGCAGAAATTCCTTGCAGTCGGCCCCTGTCTTTGACATATTGTGCAGCGCAGCACAGTGGTTCGCCACTCTGTTTGCAGGACGTTTCCTCCCTAAACTTGGCGGTGCCTTCGGGTGCCGCCTTTTTTTCGGGAGCGCTCAGGCGAATAGGGACGTTATGCCGGCCGGATGGGCGCTCGTGTCCGGGTTGGCCGCTTTCGCCAGCAGAAATCGCCGGGTGAATTGCTCCGTAAATTTCGGGTCTTTGAACTTCGTTATGTCCAGCCGCGAGCTGATCGCCTTTTCTTGCGCTTCCAGCGACTGCAATGCGATCTCCTTGGGAAGGCCCAAGGCGGTGGTGACCACGTCCCGCAGCACACCATTTCCCAGGATTTGCAGCGTCGAGGTGATGCCGGCCGCTTTCGCCCGGAAATCCAGTGCACGGGACAGGCCGGGCGTGGATGCATCGAGCGATTTGCGCCAGGTTACTTCAGCATAGCCCGACGCCACGGTGGACAGGGACGCTTCCTGCTTCAGGACGTCCAGGCCTTTGTGATTGAAATCGAACGTCTTCGCGACCGCCAGCCATCGCTTGTCCGTCAGCTTGGTAGCGAGGCTGGTCTTGGAATCCGGGTCCGATCCGAGCGCTTTTTTCGCCAGTGCCACGGAGTCGACCTGGTCACCTAGCCCGTTCGCGGTCAGCAACACCCGCCTTGCGGTGGGGTTGGCCAGCAGCTCGTCCAGGTTCTTGGCCGTTGCCACCGCCTTGCGGAATGCGGCGATGTCCCGCTTGACCTCGGGCTGCTTCGCCGTCCGCTCGATCTCTTTGGGTCCGCCCTTTTCAGCTTGCTGCAGCGCCGTGATGGGATTGCCACCTGTGCTGGATGCGCCATCCGCCGTGCCGTATTTGGCGCCCAGCAGGAGGCTGACGGGGTCGGTGTTGGCCGATCCCAGTAGGGATGCCGACTGGGACAGGTTCAAAGAAATCGACATGCAATCCTCCGGGCTCGCGTTCCGGAGTATCGCAAGATTCAGTTAACGTTCGATTAAGGCGTAGCGGCGGCTATGAGACGGCGATGAAGGCGGAGATGCGGGGCAGGATCTCCGAGCGCCAGCGCCGGCCGTTGAAGATGCCGTAATGGCCAACGCCGGGCTGGAGGTATTGGCCGCGCCGGTCGGCGGGGATGCCGGCGCACATGGCATGGGCGGCCAGGGTCTGACCGGGGGCCGAGATGTCATCCAGCTCGCCCTCGATCGTCATCAGCGCGGTGCGCTCGATCGCCGCGGGCAGCACCGCCTCACCCCGCACTTGCATCCGGGACTGGGCGAGGTCGTGCTTCTGGAAGAACGTCTCGACCGTCTGGAGGTAGTAGCTGGCGGGCACGTCCATGACGGCCAGGTATTCGTCATAGAAGCGGCGATGCGCGGCTGCACTCTCGGCATCGCCGCGCACCAGATGGTCGAACATGCGGCGATGCGCCTCGACATGGCGGTCGGGGTTCATCGACATGAACGCCGCGAGTTGCAGGAACCCCGGATAGACCTTGCGGAATGCGCCCGCATGCCAGAACGGCACGGTGGAGACCACGTGCCGCTCGAACCACTCGATCGGGTGCTGCTCGGCCAGCCGGGTCACGGCGGTGGGGGCCGCGCGCGTGTCGACCGGGCCACCCATCAACGTCATGCTGCGCGGCTGCGCCGGGTCATTGCGGGTGGCCATGAGCGACACCGCCGCCACGACGGCCGGGGCCGGCTGACAGACGGCGATCACGTGCGTATCGGGGCCGAGATGGCGCAGGAAGGTGATCACCGTCTCGATATAGCTGCCGAGATCGAAATCGCCGTGCAGCAAGGGGACGATCGAGGCGTCCCGCCAGTCCGTGACATACACATCGTGCCCGGCATCCAGCAGGTCTTGCACGGTGCCGCGCAGCAAGGTCGCATGATGCCCGCTCATCGGCGCCACCAGCAGGATGCGGGCGCCGGTGAAGCGGGGTGGCTGGAAATGCATCAGCCGGACGAACGGCAGGTCCATCTCGACCGTCTCCGTCAACGGCTCATCGGACGCGCGGCTTTGCTTGACGTTCCAGGCCGGCTTGCCGCGGGGCCGCAGCAGATCGTGCGCGACATCCGCCCAGGCGACGGCGGCGCGGCTGGACCATGTGAACATGTCGGGCCCCGGCGTGGCCCGCAGCATCGTGCTGGCCACCTGGGCCATGGCGCGGGCGGGGACCAGGGCTGCCGCGGCAGCGTCGTGCATCGCATAGAGCATCGAGGATTCAACCCACATCACTGGCCGGCGGGCGCCGTGCCAGCCGGGATAGGCTTAACTCATACCTATTAAAACGCCGTGAACAAGGCGGCGGTTTTCACGAACCCATGACACAGCCGGCCAGAGCGTCCCGCAGGCAAGTGGCTTCAGCAGCCGTGACCGGGCCCGCCGGCGGCCGCACCGCCGCAAACGGGATGCGGCCCAGCGCGTGCAGACACCATTTGATCCGCGCCGTCGCTCGGCCCGGTGGTGCCTTGCCGTAGATCGCGTCAGCCAACGGTTCGAGCCGCGCATGCACAGCCCGCGCCGCCACCAGGTCGGACCGGCGCATCGCGGCATCGAGCCCCAGGATCTCACCCGGCACGATATCTGCCAAGGAGACCATGCTGCCATCGCTGCCATGCGCCATGCACGCCATTAAATGTTCGTCCCCGCTCGCCATCACCGCGACCTCGGGCCGGCGCGCCTTTACCTGGCGGCGGAGCGCGTCGTAGCGATTGACCTCCCAGCCACCCTCCTTGATGCCAACCACACCAGGCAGGTCCAGCAGCCGGTCCAGCACGCCGGCCGGGTAGGCCATGCGCCCCGCGGCGTGATGACCCTGGAACAGGAAGATCGGCGCCCCCGGGACCGCATCGGCGATGCAGCGGTGGTGGCGCACGGCCATTTCGTCATCCTGCGCCAGGGCGAAGCCGTTGGGGGCGAACACCATGATGGCGTCCGCCCCGGCCTCCATCGCATCCGCCGCCTCCCGCGCCGCCACCAGGCTGCTCTCGGCATTGACGCCGGCAATGACCAGGCCGCGTTGGTCCATCACGCGCAGGGTTTCGCCCACGGCGCGGCGCTTTTCCTCAGCCGTGGTCACGAAGTTCTCCCCGGCGTGGCCGTTGCACAGCACGCCGGCGATGCCGGGATAGAGGCCGCAGGCAGCGGTATGCGCGGCATAGGCGTCCCAATCCGGCGCGAAATCCTCCCGCATCGGCAGCACCGTGCTCGGGTAAATACCATGCCAAGCCGTCATGCCGGTTCCGCCACGGCGCGCACGGCCGGCGCCGCGTATCCACGGCCGAACCGGCGCTCCAGGGCGCGCTGCGCGAAATCCCATAGTGTGGTGAGCGCCAGGTAATAGACGGCGGCCACGCAATACACCTCCAGCACTTCGAATTTCAGCTGCATGATCATCTGGCTGCGGCGCATCAGCTCCTCCATCGAGATCACGGAGGTGATGCTGGTGGCCTTCAGCAACCCGTTCACGCTGTTGCCGAGCGGCGGGATGATGATGCGGAGCGCCTGCGGCAAGGTGACCAGCCATACGGTGCGCAGCGTGTTCAGGCCCAGGGCCCGCGCGGCGTCCCGCTGACCCGGCGCCACCCCGCTGAACCCGGCCCGAATGATCTCGCTGAAATAGGCGCCTTCGTTCAACGTGAGCGCGATGCAGGCGGACATCACGACGCCGAATTTCAACCCGAGCTGCGGCAGGCCGGTATAGACGATCACCAGTTGCACCAGGAGCGGCGTGCCACGGAAGACCCAGACGTAGAACGAAGCCACGCGCGGCAGCACCGGCCCCCCCGCCGCCCGCATGCCTGCGAGCCCCAGCCCGAGCACGAGGCCCCCCGCCAGCGAGACCACCGTCAGGCCAACGGTGACCGCCACGCCCCGGAGCAGGAAGGCGTTGTCCAGGTAGCCGACGAACGCCCAAAAATCGAACATGCGTTACCCGAACATGCGTTACTGCGGGCCGGGCCCCCGGATCGCGAACGGGCCCTGCAGCTTCGCCAGCCCGAACTTGTCGAACAGCGCGTCATACGTGCCATCCGCCCGGATCTCGGTGAAGGCCACGGCCGCCGCCTCCGCCACGGCGCGGTCGCGGAAGCCGAAGGTGATGTCCGTGCCGCCGAACCCGGTTAGCAGCAATTGCATGCCGCGCTGCTTGGCGATCGCGCGCGCGGCGTCTTCCACGATGATCACCACCTCCACCTGCCCGGCGCGCAACGCCGCCGTCGCCTCCGTCGCGGTGCTGAAGGTGCGGAGGTCCACGGGTTTCAGCCCGCGCTTCACCATGTCCTCATTCGCCTCCTTGGCCTTGCGCTCCTGGTAGGTGCCGATCTCGATCGCGCCGACGCGGCCCGCCAGGTCATCGAATGACCTCAGCTGAAGATTGGACGACGCCATGCCGAACACGCCGATCGCCTGCTGCGCGAACGGCACCATGAACATCAGCTTGGACCGTTCTTCGGTCCAGAACATGCCGGTATCGATCCCGTCGAACCGGCCGCCGCGCAGCGCCGGGACCATGGCCGGGAAGTCCATCCGGATGAACTCGACGGGCACGCACAGGCGCTTGCCGAGCTCCCGCCCCAGCTCGACGTTCAACCCCTGGAGCTCGCCCTTCTCATCCACGAATTGCTGCGGCGGCAAGGTAGGGTTGATCGCGAGCTGCAACCGGCCCGGCTGCACGAGGGCGCTGGCCGGGACCTTGGGCGCGCATTGGGCGAACGCGGCGCCCGAAACGAGCACCAGGACGGGAAGGAGGCGGAGGAGGCGCATGCAAGCTCCTGCGTTGGGGTTCGAGCGATCGTGGGGAGACGCGGTTCGAGCGAGCAAGCAACATGCCACCCCGGCTCGGTTTCGGGAACACTGGCATTCGCCTTGCTTGCCCGAGTAGCATCATCGCAACCCGGAGGCTCCTGGATGGCCGCGCCGCCCCACACCCACCGCCTGGCCGCAGCCGCGTCGGACCGGCTGGCCTTGCGCGCGTGCCGCCTGTTCGAGACCCGGGACATCGACGAGGCGCAGGACCGCATCTCGCGCATCATGCAGCCGCACCGGCTGCGGCGGCAGGCGCGGGGCGGGGCCGGGCGCTACCACATGGACTTCCTCCGGTTGGGCGGGGTGGGCGTCGGCACGATTGCGTTCGGGCCGGGCCAGATCGAGGTCCCGCCGCTCGACGGCTACCACCTGGTCGTGTTCTGCCTGGCGGGCGGGGCGGCGTTGCAGGCCGGCGGCCTCGAGGTCGGGATCGACCGCACCCGCGCCGTGCTCTGCCCCGCCGGCACGCCGTTGGCCGGACGGTTCAGCGCGGATTGCGAGCAGCTCGTGCTCCGCATCGACCGCCGCCGCCTCGATACGTTCGACGGCGCCGCCCGGCCCCGCGCCGCCGCCGCCATCGACCTCCGCAGCCCGGCACAGGCGCCCTGGCTCGCCATGCTCCGCGCCCTCGTGTCGGATGGGCCGACCGTCCGCCTCGTGCAGCGGGACAGGGCGGCGGCGGCGGATTTCGAGCAGTTGCTGTTGCGCCTGCTGCTGGCCGGGCCGGGTTCGCCGCGCCCCCTGGTGCGCCCGGGCTCCGTCGCCCGCGCCGTGGCCTTCATGGAGGCGGAGGCCGCGTCCCCCCTCACGCTGGCGGACATCGCGCACGCGGCCGGCGTGCCGGAGCGGACGCTGCAGGAGGCGTTCGCCCAGTTCATGGGCGTGAGCCCGATGCGGCACCTGCGCCAGATCCGGCTCGACCGGGTGCGGGCGCGGCTGACCGGGGGCGAGGGCGTGACGGCGGCGGCCCTGGCGGAGGGGTTCACCCATGCGGGCCGCTTCGCCACCGCCTATGCCGGCCGGTTCGGCGAGAAGCCGTCCGAGACGGGGCGGAAGGCTTCGTAGGGCAGGAGGTCCGCAGCCGGGAGGCGGGGCGCCGGGTCATCGTGCACCACGTGTCCCAGCAGCGTCGGGTGCGCGGCGATGGCGGCGTGCTTGCGGTCCAGCACCGGGCCGATGTCGAGCCGCAGGTCACCCTCGCCGAACGCCAGCAGCCCCACGCCGCTTTCGGCGGCGACGGCGGCCGCGATCGGCCATGCTTCGCCAGAGGGGGCGCAGATCACGTTGCAGTCCCGCGCCCACATCACGAGGGTCACGGCGCGCACCACCGCACCGAACCCGGCGCCAGCGGATGGCAGGCGCCCGTCATAGACGCCGGCCATCAGCAGCCGCCCGTCCGGCAGCCCCAGCGCCTGAACCGCCGCCCGGGTCTCGCGATCATGCTGGTTCGCCAGCCGGTCCGGCGGGAAGTGCACGGAGTTCGGGTGCGAATGCGTGCCGTCCTGCAGCACCATGACGAAAGGCGGGCGGCCGCGGCGGCAGAGCGTGGCGATCAGGCCGCCGCAGCGAAAGCTTTCGTCCCCGGGGCGGGGCGCGAGGATCAGCAGGTTTTCGTTGCCGGTGATCGCTTCCAGCGTGGTGTCGTCCGCCATGCGTGCCCCTGGTCCGAGCACCCAGGCTAGCACGCGGCCAGCGCGGGCCCACGCCTCCCGGGGCGAAAAACCGCGGGAAACGGCTGCGGCCGCGGAAAACGGCTAGTGGAGTCCGGCGCGACGCTGCCAGGATGGCGCTGCCCGATCGGAGATCCGCGCCATGGACCATCCCTACGCCGCCGCCCCGCCGCTGGCCACTTTCCCGCACACCGATGGCTCCCGCGTGCCCTATACGGTGTTCAGCAATCAGGAGATCTACGAGCGCGAGCAGGAGCGGATCTATCGCGGGCCCACCTGGAATTTCCTGGGGCTCGAGGCCGAGATCAAGCTGCCCGGCGACTACAAGAGCACCTTCGTCGGCGACACGCCCGTGGTGATGACGCGGGCGGAAGACGGCACGCTGGCCGCCTGGGTCAATCGCTGCGCGCATCGCGGCGCCATGGTCTGCCGCCTGTCTCGGGGCAATGCGCTGTCGCATTCCTGCGTCTATCACCAGTGGTCGTTCGGGACGAAAGGCAACCTGCAAGGGGTGCCGTTCCGACGGGGCCAGAAGGACGCGACGGGCATGCCGAAGGATTTCGACCCGAAGCAGCACAATCTGCGCCAGCTCCGCGTCGAGAGCTATCGCGGCCTGGTGTTCGCGACGTTCAGCGACACGGTGGCGTCGTTGGAAGAGTATATCGGACCGGAGATGAAGCCCTGGGTGGACCGCATCTTCCATAAGCCCATCGAGTATCTCGGCTGCACCCGGCAGTACTCCGACAGCAACTGGAAGCTGTATCTGGAGAACGTGAAGGACCCCTATCACGCCAGCCTGCTGCACCTGTTCCACACCACGTTCAACATCTTCCGCGTGGGCATGCGGGCCAAGTGCCTGCCGGATGCCGCGCATGGTTTGCATTCCGTGATCCTGGCGTTTCGGACGGACCCCGGCACCTCGTCCGACGCCTACAAGGACCAGCAGATCCGCTCGTACGACGAAGGCTTTAAGCTCGAGGATGACAGTATCCTGGCGCTGATCCCGGAATACGAGGAGGTCGCGACCAATCACATCCAGCCGATTTTTCCGCAATTGGTGATCCAGCAGATCCACAATACGCTGGTTTGCCGGCAATTGCTGCCGAAAGGGCCTGACCACTTCGAGCTGGTCTTTCATTTCTTCGGCTACGAGGACGACACGCCGGAGATGCGGAAGCTGCGCATCAAGCAGGCCAATCTGGTGGGCCCGGCCGGGTATATCTCGATGGAGGATACGGAGGCCACGGAGCTCGTGCAGCGCGGCACGGCGCGGGATCCGGACAAATCCTCGGTCATCGAGATGTCCCGCGCGGCGCCCGATGAGCAGGCGACGCTGATCACCGAGAGCCTGATCCGCCGCTTCTGGGTGGGCTACCAGAAGCTGATGGGGTTCGAGACGCCCGTCATGGCGGCTGAATAGGCATGCAGGATTTGATGCTCCGCCTGGAGCTCTCGGCGCTCCAGGACCGCTACGTGGCATTGCTGGACAATGACCGCATCGAGGAATGGCCCGGCCTGTTCGTGGACGATTGCCTGTATGAGATCGTGTCGCGCGAGAACGAGGATATGGGCCTGCCGGCGCCCGTGATGCATTGCGACGGCATCCGCATGCTGCGGGACCGGATCGTGGCGTTGCGGCACGCCAACATCTACGAAAAGCCGCAATACCGGCATTGCCTCTCGGGGCTCGCGGTCACGACGGAGGCGGATGGCACGTATGCCACCACCACCAGCTACGTTGTGGTCAACACGTCCCAGGAAGGGACCAGCACCTTGTATCAGGCCGGGCAATATATCGACCGGGTGGTGCGGACCCCCGATGGGCTGCGGTTCAAATCCAAGCGCTGCATCTACGACACGCTGCGGGTGCAGACGCTGCTGGCCTTCCCGGTATGACGTGGCACGACGCGGGGCCGGCGGACGCCGTTCACGAGGACGCGGCGACGAGCGTGGTGGTGGCCGGCAAGCAAATGGCGCTGTTCCGGTTGGAGGGCGAGGTGTTCGCGCTCTATGACCAGTGCTCCCACGGCTATGCAAGGCTGTCGGACGGGTATGTCGAGGATGGCTGCGTCGAGTGCCCGCTGCATCAGGGGCTTGTGGATATCAGAAGTGGGGCGCCGCGGTCGCAGCCGATCGTGGAGGCGGTGCAGAGCTTTCCGGCCCGGATCAGGGATGGACGGGTCGAGGTTCAGGTATGATCATCCAGGTCGTAGCCGTAAGGATTCGCTGATGCACAGACGCACCCTCCTAGCCGCTGGCGCCGCGCTGGCCGCGCTTCCCGCCCGCGCCCAGGCCTCCGGGCTCAAGATCGCCTTCGTCGCCACCCTGTCGGGCCCCGGTGCCGCGATCGGGACGCAGCTGCGCGATGGCTGGCTCCTGGGGATGAAGGAGCTGGGCGGCAAGATGGGCGCCGCCGCGGTCGAGACGCTGGTGATCGATGACGAGCTGAAACCGGACATCGCCGTGCAGAAGGTTCGGGCGGCGTTGGAGCGGGACAAGGTGGACCTGGTTGCGGGCGTGGTGTTCAGCAACATCCTGCAGGCGATCTTCCGCCCGGTGACGGAGAGCCAGACGGTGCTGGTGAGCGCCAATGCCGGGCCATCGACCTTCGCGGGCAAGGGCTGCAACCCATTCTTCTACACGACGTCCTACCAAAACGATCAGCCGCACGCGACGATGGGGCAGGTGGCGCAGGATAACGGCTACAAGCGCGTCATGGTCCTGGTGCCGAACTACCAGGCGGGGAAGGACTCCGCCGCCGGGTTCAAGAGCCGGTTCAAGGGGGAGGTGATCGACGAGATCTACGTGCCGCTCACCCAGCTCGATTTCTCGACCGAGATCGCCAAGATCGCGGCCGCCAAGCCCGACGCGGTGTTCACCTTCATGCCCGGCGCCCTCGGTGTGAACCTTGTGCGGCAGTATCGGGAGGGCGGCTTGAGCGCGATCCCGTTCCTGTCGGCGTTCACGGTCGATGAGGCGACGCTGCCGGCGCAAGGGGATTCGGCCCTCGGATTCTTCACCGCCGCCAACTGGGCGCCCGATTTTCCGGGTGCACGCAGCCAGGCTTTTGTAAAGGCGTTCGAGGCCGCCTATGGCTACGTGCCCGGCACCTACGCCGCGCAGAGCTACGACGCCGCGTTCCTGATCGATTCCGCCGTGCGCGCTGTGGGCGGCAAGGTCTCCGATAAGGCGGCGTTCCGGGCGGCGATGGAGAAAGCGTCGTTCGAGTCGGTGCGCGGGCCGTTCCGGTTCGGGCAGAACCACTATCCCGTGCAGGATTTCTACTTGTGCAAGGTGGTCAAGCGGCCGGATGGCAAGTATGCGACGGAGACGGTGCGGAAGGTCTTGACGGCGGACGTGGATCCGTATGCCGCGGAGTGCCGTTCATAAAATCATTGCGGGCGCCGCGAAGCCATTCAGGGGCGAACGGCGAGTGCGTCGCCCCTGAATCGCTTCGCCAGGCGGCTCGCTATGACGCGGTTGGGGGCAGAGCATGTCCCTCCTGCTGATCCAGGCCCTGAACGGCATCCAGCTCGGCCTTTTGCTGTTCTTGGTTGCGGCCGGGCTGACCCTGGTGTTCGGGGTGATGGACTTCATCAACCTGGCGCATGGCGTACAATACATGCTGGGCGCCTATCTTGCGGCGAGCCTCGGCACCTGGACCGGTAGTTTCTGGACCGGGCTCGCCTTGGCGCTGCCGGCGTCGCTCGCGATCGGGTTGCTGCTCGAACTTCTGGTGTTCCGGCATCTGTATGGTCGGGATCATCTGAGCCAGGTGCTGGCGACGTTCGGGGTGATCGTCACGATCGATGAGGCGGTGCGCGCGATCTGGGGCAGCGCGCCGCTCCGGGTGTTGCAGCCGGCGGGGCTCGAGGGGGGCGTCGCGATCATGCCGGGGTTCCTCTACCCGGTTTACCGGCTGGCGATCATCGCGGCGGGGCTTCTGGTCGCCGGGCTGCTGTGGCTCCTCGTGGAGCGGACGCGGGCGGGGATGCGGGTGCGGGCGGGGGCGACGCATCCGGCGATCGTGTCGGCTCTGGGCGTCAACGTGCGGCTTCTGTTCACCGGCGTGTTCGGGCTGGGCGCGATGCTGGCCGGGTTCGCGGGTGCGCTGGCGGGACCGGTGTTCGCGGTGGCACCGGGCATGGGGGACCAGGTGCTGATCCTGGCCTTCGTCGTGATCGTGATCGGGGGTGTCGGCTCCATCCGGGGGGCGTTCCTGGCGGCGCTGCTGGTGGGATTGCTCGATACGCTCGGGCGCGTGTTGCTGCCGGATGCGCTGCGTTGGGTAATGAGCGCCTCATCCGCGCGGCAGACCGGGGCGGCGCTCGCGTCCATGACCGTCTATATCGCGATGGCGGCGATCCTGGTGGTGCGCCCGGCCGGGCTGTTCCCGGTGCGGCGGGCGTGAGGTGGGTGCTGCCGGCCGTGGTGGTGGTCGCATTGGCGCTGGCGCCCTTGGCGGGCAGCGGGTTCGTGCTGTCATTGCTCGCGCGGGCCATGATCCTGGGCATGGCGGCGGTCAGCCTCTCGTTGCTGGTGGGCGGGGCGGGGCTGGTGAGCCTCGGGCATGCGGCGCTGTTCGGGGTCGGCGCGTACGCGGTCGCGGCGCTGGACCTGTATGGGATCACGGATGCCGGGATCGTGGTTCCCGTGGCCATCGCGGCGGCGGCGCTGGCGGCGCTGCTGACTGGGGCCGTGTCGCTGCGCACCAGCGGCGTGTATTTCATCATGATCACGCTGGCGTTCGGGCAGATGGCGTTCTTCACCGCGTCCTCGCTTTCTGCGCTGGGCGGGGATGACGGCTACACGCTCTATGCCCGCACCACCGTGTTCGGCACCCGGCTGCTGGCGGACCGCATCGTGTTCCATTTCGTGTGCCTCGGCCTGCTGCTGGCCAGCTGGGGCCTGTGCGGCCTGGTGATGGAGAGCCGGTTCGGCCGGGTGCTGCGCGCGGCCCGCGAGAACCCGGTGCGGGTGCAGGCGCTCGGGTTCTCGCCCTATCCCTATCGCCTCGTGGCCTATGTGATCGCGGGCGGCATCGCCGGGCTGGCGGGGGCGCTGATGGCCAACGCAACCGAGTTCGTGTCCCCGGCCACGCTGTCTTGGCAGCGATCGGGCGAGTTGCTGTTCATGGTGATCCTGGGCGGCGCCGGGCGGCTGCATGGCGCGATCCTGGGGGCGCTCGCGATCGTGCTGCTGGAGGAATTCCTGTCGCAGTGGTTCGAGTTCTGGCGCCTGGCGTTCGGGCCGCTGCTGGTGCTGTCGGTGCTGTTCCTGCGCCAGGGGCTGGCCGGCCTGTTCGACAGACGGGTCCATGCCTGAGCCGCTGTTGCAGCTGCAGGACCTGCGCAAGCGGTTCGGCGGCCTGAAGGTCACGGACGACGTGTCCCTCTCCGTCGGGCCCGGCGAGATCCACGCCCTGATCGGCCCCAACGGCGCCGGCAAGACCACGCTGATCCACCAGATCGCCGGCACGCTGCGCCCCGATCGCGGCACCGTCCGGATCATGGGGCAGGATGTGACGGACTGGGCGATGCCGGCGCGCGCCCGGCTGGGCCTGGCGCGGACATTCCAGATCACCAGCGTCATCCCGGCCTTCACGGCGCTGGAGAATGCGGCGCTGTCGGTGCAGGCGGGCGCCGGATCCTCGTTCCGGTTCGTGGGGCGCGTGGCCTCCGAACGCGCCTTGAACGACCCGGCCCGCGCCGCGCTGGACCGCACCGGCCTCGGCCATCGCGCCGACACACCGGCCCACGCGTTGTCGCACGGCGAACGCCGGCAGCTCGAGCTTGCGATGGCGATTGCCAACCGGCCGCGCCTGCTGCTGCTGGACGAGCCCTTGGCCGGCGCCGGGCGGGAGGAGACGGCGCGGCTGGTCGCGCTACTGGGCCGGTTGCGCGCCGATTTCGCTATTTTGTTGGTCGAGCACGACATGGATGCGGTGTTCGCCTTGGCCGACCGGATTTCGGTCCTGGTTGCCGGGCGCATCGTGGTAACGGGGAGCGCCGCGCAAGTGCGGACGCATCCGGAGGTGATCGCCGCCTATCTCGGAGAGGACGCGCTGGCATGAGCCTCGCGGTGCAGTCGCTGCGCACCGGCTATGGCGCCATCCCGGCGCTGTTCGACGTGTCGCTGGCGGTGGCGCCTGGGGAGGTCGTGGCGCTGCTGGGCCGCAACGGCATGGGCAAGAGCACGACGGTGCAGGCGATCATGGGCCTGCTGCCGTGCTGGGGCGGAACGGTGACGTATGGGGGACAGCCGCTCACGGGCCTGCCGCCCTATCGCATCGCGCAGCTCGGCCTCGGTTTGGTGCCGGAAGGGCGGCAGATCTTCCCGGGCCTGAACGTGGAGGAGAACCTGATCGCCACCTCCCGCGGCACACCTTGGACGCTCGACCGCATCTGGACCCTATTTCCCCGCCTACAGGAACGGCGCACCAGCCCCGGCAGCCGGCTCTCGGGCGGGGAGCAGCAGATGCTGGCGATCGGCCGCGCGCTGATGACCAACCCCACCCTGCTGATCCTCGATGAAGCGACCGAGGGCCTGGCGCCCGCCATCCGGGCGGAGATCTGGGCCGTGCTGGCCCGGCTGAAGGCGGAGGGGCTGTCGATCCTGCTGATCGACAAGAACCTGGGCGCCGTGCTCCGCTTGGCCGATCATGCCGTGGTGCTGGAAAAGGGCAGCACGGTCTGGTCCGGCCCGGCCGCCACCTTGCCCCTCGACCTGCTGCATATCTGAAAGGACCTGCCATGGACTCCGGCATCACCCGCAACGGCGCCAGCCTCGGTGGCGTGGTCTGGGACATCATGGGACAGACCTACAAGCCGGTGCAGCGCTCGGACGCCTCGTTTGCGTTCGACACGCTGTTCCCGCCCGGCACCTTCGTGCCCCCGCACATGCACCCCGACCAGGACGAGTTCATCCGCGTGCTGGAAGGCCGGTTCGATTTGTGGCTGGACGGGGAGGATGTCTCGGCCGCGGAGGGCGACCTGATCCGGCTGCCGATGGGCTCGAAGCACGGCATCTTCAACCGGAGCACGGCGCCGACGCGGGCGCTGTTCTGGGTGGCGCCGGCCATGCAGCTCTACGATTTGTTCGTGCAGCTGGATGGGATCAGTGACCCGCCGGAGGTCGTGCGGATGTCGGCTGCGCACAACATCCATTTCCTGCCGCCGGATGCCTGGCCGGCCGCAAGATATCTGCCGGGGTGACGGCACCGGTCCTCATCGCGGGTGGCGGCATTGGCGGGCTCACGCTCGCGCTGATGCTGCACGATCGGCGCCTGCCGTGCGTGGTGTTCGAGGCCGCGGCGGAGGTCCGGCCCCTCGGTGTCGGCATCAACGTACTGCCACATTCCGTGGCGGAGCTGGCTGCGCTCGGCTTGCTGCCCCGGCTCGATGCGGTGGGGATCCGCACGCGGCAGCTCACCTACGCAAACCATCTGGGCCAGGTGATCTGGCAGGAGAAGCGGGGGCTGCACGCCGGGCATGAGGTGCCGCAATTCTCGATCCATCGCGGCCGGCTGCAGGCGTTGCTGTGGGATGCGGTGCAGGAGCGGCTCGGGACGCCGGCGGTGCGCCCCGGCCATCGGCTGAGCGGATTCACGCAGCACGGCGCCGGGGTGACGGCGCATTTCACCCGTCCGGACGGCTCTCATCACGAGGAGCATGGCGCGGCGCTAATCGGCGCGGACGGCATCCACTCGGCACTGCGGGCGGCGCTGCATCCCGATGACGGCGGCATCTGCTGGAACGGCATCACGATGTGGCGGGGCGCCGTGGACTGGCCGGAATTCGACGGGGGCGATGCGATGGTGGTGGCGGGGGACGCCGTCGCCAAGCTGGTGCTCTACCCGATCGGGCCCGGCGCCGCGCCGGGCACCCGCCTCACCAACTGGGTGATCTATGCCCAGACGGGGGCCGCGGGCACGGCGCCGCCCGCCCGCGAAAGCTGGTCCCGCCGCGGCGCCTACGCCGATTTTTCCCACCTGGCCGAGCGGCTCAAGTTGCCGTTCATCGACGTCTCAGCCCTGATCCGAGCGACCGACGAGATCTTCGAGTATCCGATGTGCGATCGGGAGCCGCTCCCGTGGTGGAGCCAAGGCCGGGTCACGCTGCTGGGAGACGCGGCGCATCCGATGTATCCGGTGGGCTCCAACGGTTCGGCGCAGGCGGTGCTGGATGCGCAGTCCCTCTCGGACCTCCTGGCCGGCCAGGAGGTGGTCGAGGCGCTGGCCGCCTACGATCGTGCGCGCCGGCCCGTGACGGCGGACATCGTTCGGTCCAATCGCAGCGGCGGACCCGAGCGGGTGATCGGCCTCATGGCGCAACGGGCGCCCGGAGGGTTCGACCGGGTGCATGATTTCGCTGATGCGGCCGAGCTCGAGGCGGTGGTCCGCGGCTATGCCGACCTTTCGGGCTTCGCCGTAGGCCGGGCCGGTTCCGGAAACAAGGACGCCGCAAGGGTTCTGCCGCGGGCTGATTTGCGGTAGGCTGCACTATGCCTCGAGGGCCGCACGCACCGTCCATGCGCATCATCCTGACCATCCTGGCCGTGGCTGTCCTGTCTTCCTGCGCGGAGGAGCCGCGGCCGGATTTCCTGTCCCGTGTGCAGGAGGATTGCCGCAGCGGCAGCCCGGAGGCGTGCATGCTGCTGCAAAGCCTGCAGCAACAGCCGGTGGAGCCGGGTCAGGCCTCGCCGGCGCGCCGGGCCGTGGTGCGGCGATCGCAGACGCAGCGCAACACGGACGCGATCCTGCAGGGCATGGAGCGCGCCCGCGCCACCCCCCGCCCGCTGCTCCCGCCGCCTGGCGATAGCTGACGCCCGTCAACCGGTGGATTGCAGCACGGTTGCCGATTGGACTTGCGCCAAATCCAGTTTCGGTCGCGAGGCCGCGAGTTCCTGCGCGCACGTCGTAACGAGGCCGCGTATCCACTGATGGCTGGCACTGTCATCGTTACGGCGATGCCAATAGAGCCGGATCTCATAGGGTTGCAGGCCGAGTTCGGAGGGCAGCCGGTAGATCGTGACCGGTTGATGCCGGGCCAGCTCGAACGCGAGCAGGCTTGGGAGGCAGGCGAGGATGTCGCTATTCTGCACGACGGTGCCCATCGCGCCGAAATGCGAGGTGATGAAGCGGATATTGCGTGTCCGGCTCACGGCGGAGAGCAACCGGTTGATCAACCCGTCTTCGACCAGGTTGATGGTGCGCGCGGCGTGGGGGAGGGTGCAGAACAGGTCCAACGGGATCTCGTCCCCTTGCCGCAACCCGGCCTTTGCCAAAACGGCGTTGGAGGTCCCGGCCAGGACCATGGGGGTGTCCTGCATCAGGAAAGTGCTGCGGATTTCGTCCAACCGGACCTGGGTGACGTCGATCCCCAGACTGACCTCGCCGCTGGTCAGCAGATCGGGCAACGAGCTGTTGGCGTTGTCGATGAACGATAGCGTTGCGAGCGGCGCCACCTTCGCCGTCGCCGCGAGAAGCCGGGGTGCCAGCAAGATAGTCTCGAAGTCGGACACCGAGAAGGTGAAGGTCTGGCGGGACTGCGCCGGGTCGAACGGCCGCCCGAACTCCCGCAGCGATTCGATCCGCCCCACGACCTGGCGGACCGGGGCGCCGAGCGCCACCGCCCGCGGCGTCGGCACCATCTCGCCTTGCGAGCGGGTGAACAACTCGTCCTGGAACACGTCCCGCAGCCGGGCCAGGCAGCCGCTGACGGCGGGTTGGCTGAGGTTCAGGCGGGCCGCGGCCCGCGTCACGCTCCGTTCGCTCAGGATCGTGTCAAAGACAACCAGCAGGTTGAGGTCGAACAATCCTGTCAACAAGGAACTCCGACGATACCGAATTTCCCGATGCCGGAGCGTTGATGCGGCCCGTTTCGGACGATGTTCGATCCAGGACGGCTCAAAATTCGCTTCTGATCGACAGGCGAAGAAGATTTGACCACATCGACCTCTGTTTGAGGTATTATCATGCAGCCCGTTTCCCTGGACAGCAAGCCCAGGCCAGGAATCAGCTCATTAGCCGGAAGACGATTTTGCTACTCGGCGGCGTGGCGGATCTCATGCGTGGCGCTCAGCTCAACCTGGGCCACGTTGTAATCCTGCAACGCCGCCCAGTGCTCGGCCAGGTCCGCCCGGAACAGCCCGCGCGTCACGCCGGCGACGAGCTTCGGGACGGCCGAGCTCATGGCGTTGATGGAGGAGCCGGAGGGTCCGAAGCTGACGGTAGCGCCGATGCCGAACAGGTGCAGATCCGCAATCCACGGCGTTCCCCCGGGCACACGCTCCGTGAAGGCATAGTCGGCATCGAGATACGGGAACGCACCAAGCCGGTCATCCTCTGCCGCGGGCGGGTGGCGATCGGACCAGCGGGCGATGTTGTGGGCGCAGGCCGCGAGCTCGGGCCGCAATGCCGGGTCATGGCGGACGCCGGTGCCGGCGATGGCGAAATCGGCGACGAAAGGCTCATGCGTGGTGGCGATCGCGATGCGCCCGCCTTTCATCGTCGCACCGGTCCAGCTTCGCCCGGTATGCATGATGAAATTCGCATGCGCCGTGACCCGGGCATAGGTCGCGGGCGGGAACCCCTCCCGCAAGCCGAGGATGTAGGACATGAGCCGCCAGCGCCACTCATCCGGCATCTCGCTCAGATGCTTCATGAACCCGGCGAAGGTGAGCCAGCGATAGGGCTGCACGATCATCGGCTCCGCCCGGCGGCAGAACAGATGCACCTCCGCCGCCCCGGCCTCCAGCGCCATGGCCGCGTTATCGAAGGCGGACGCACCGGCGCCCAGCACGGCCACCACGTGCCCACGGAGCCGCGCGAAGTCGATCGGGTCAGCCGCATGGGCCCGGCGCTCCGGCGGCAATGCCGTCAGGAACTCCGGCATCCACCAATGCCCGGTCCCCTCTTGCCCCGTCGCCAGAACGATCTTCCGCGCCAGGCGATGCGCGCCATCCGACAGCCTGGCGATGAGGCACGGCAGATCGTCATCGGTGCGGGTGGGCGTGATCGCGGTGACAGCCAGGCCGTTCTGAACCGGCACACCGGTCACACGGCGGAACCAGGCGAGATAATCCGCCCAGTATCCCCTCGGGATCAGCGTCATAGCCTCGAAACCGGCGGCGCCCCACTGCGCCTCGTGCCAAGCCTGGTAGGTCAGGCTCGGCACGCCAGCATCCGGGCCGGTCTGGTCCTTGGCGCTGCGGAGCGCGGGCATGCGGGCATAGGTCGTCCAAGGGCCCTCCCGCCCGGCGGACGCCGCATCCACCAGCAGGATGTTGTCGACCCGATCCCGCATCAGCGCGAACCCGGTGGCGAGCCCGCTCTGCCCGGCGCCCACCACCAGCACATCCAGCACCGCCTCGCCCCGGCAGGTGCGCGGCGTGAGCCAGGGCTGGCGGGGATGCGCCGTGAGCGCGAGGTCACGGCGGACGGTCTGTTCGAGATCGGACAGGCTCATGGCCCTATTAGGTCAGGGCAGATGGAACAAAGGCAAGACCCTCCCGGAGAGGCTAGCCGCCCGTTCGGAAAGCCCCCTATTCTCCGGCAACGACACCGGAGCGACGATGAGCCCATTCGACAGCGTGGTGTGCGGGACGATCGTGACCGCGACCGACATCATCCCCGGCGGCTACGTCGCGATCCGGGGCGAGACCATCGCCGCGATCGGCCAGGGAGCGCCGCCGCCCGCCACCGAGACCATCGACTACGGCGCATCCTTCATCATGCCGGGCCTGGTGGATGGGCACATGCACACCGCCTCCAGCATCGGCTGGCCCGGCATCGAGGGCGCCACCCGCAGTGCTGCCGCAGGCGGCGTCACCACCTGCGTCGACATGCCCTACGACGTGCCGCACTCGGTCACGGACGCGGATCTTCTGGCGGAGAAGATTGGCTGGGTGAACCGCACGGCGCATGTGGACATGGCGCTGTATGGCACAATCCGGAAGACGGGCGGGGTGGAGGCGATCGCCGGGCTGGCGGCGGGGGGTGTGAGCGCGTTCAAGCTCTCGACCTACGAATACGACGCGGTGCGCTTCCCCAGGATCGACCACCCTACCATGCTCGCCGCCTTCGCCGAGATCGCCAAGACGGGCCTGCCGGTCAGCGTGCATAACGAGGATCAGGAGCTGGTGGAGCGGCTGACGGCCGACGCGCGCGCCGCCGGGCAGACCCACGCGATCATGCACGCCCGCACCCGCCCGCCGCTCGCGGAAACCATGGCGGACCTCGAGATCTTCGAGATGGGCATGGCGGTGGGCGTGCATGTGCACATGGCGCATTCCTCGTTGTCCCGCGGCTTCGACCTGGCGGCGGATTTCCGTGCGCGGGGCGGGGCCATGACCGGGGAGGCCTGCATCCAGTATCTGTGCATGACGGAAGACGACCTCGTCCGGCTCGGCGGGCGCGGCAAATGCAACCCGCCGTTCCGGAGTGCGGCCGAGGTGGAGCTGGTATGGGCGCGGCTGCTGGCGGACCAGATGGCGTATGTCTCGACCGATCACGCGCCCTGGCCCGTGGACCGGAAGGCCGATCCCGACATCTTCAAGTGCGGCGCCGGGCTCACGGGCCTGCAGAGCTTTGCGCCGCTGATGTTTTCCTTGCTGGAGGAACGCGGGCTGCCGTTGACGCTCATGGCGCAGTATTGCGCGGACCGGAGCGCGCGGTTCCACGGCTTGTGGCCCCAGAAGGGCGCGATCCGGGTGGGCTCGGACGCGGATCTGGTGGTGATGGAGCCGGGCCGCTTCGTGTTCGACGAGGCCGCGATCCAGGACCGGCCGGAGATGCGCTGGTCCCCGTATCACGGGCGGGAGATGCGGGCGCGGGTGGCCGCTACATGGCTGCGCGGCGGGTTGATCTGGGACGGGACGGAGGTGCTGGCCATGCCCGGCACTGGGCGGTTCGTGAGGCGCGGATGAGCCGCATCCTGACGGCCGCCGCCGCGCAGCTCGGCCCGATCCAGCGGGCGGAGCCCCGGTCCGCCGCCGTCGGGCGCATGGTGCGGTTGATGGAGCGGGCGCACCAGCGCGGCGTGCAGCTTGTGGTGTTCCCGGAGCTGGCGCTCACCACGTTCTTCCCGCGGCACTATGTGGACGATCGTGCCGACGCCGATCCGTGGTTCGAGGCCACGATGCCCTCCAACGAGACGGCGCCCCTGTTCGAGGCCGCGCGCCGGCTGGGGGTCGCGTTCCATCTCGGCTACGCGGAGCTCACGACCGGCGCCGCCGGGCAGCGCCACCGCTACAACACCGCCATCCTGGTCAACCCGGCCGGTGAGATCATGCTCAAATATCGAAAGGTGCATCTGCCGGGTCATGCCGAGTTCAACCCGGCCCGGCGTGTGCAGCATCTGGAGAAGCGCTACTTCGAAGTGGGGGACCTCGGCTTTCCCGTGGTGCGCGCGCCTGTGGGCGGCCTGCAGGTGAATGCCGGGCTGATGATCTGCAACGACCGCCGCTGGCCGGAGGCGTGGCGCGTGCTGGGCCTGCAATCGGTGGAGCTGGTGATGCTCGGCTACAACACGCCCAGCACCAACAACGAGGCCGGCGGGTTCGAGGCGCATCACCTGCGGGTGTTCCACAGCCATCTCAGCATCCAGGCCGGCGCCTACCAGAACGCGACCTTCGCGATCGCCACCGCCAAGGCTGGCATCGAGGATGGCTGCGAGCTGTTCGGCCACAGCATCATCGTGAACCCGCAAGGCGAGATCGTGGCGCAGGCGACGAGCTGGGATGACGAGCTGATCACCGCCGACCTCGATCTGGACCAATGCACGCTGGGCCGCACGACGATCTTCGCATTCGACAAGCACCGCCGGCCCGAAGCGTATGGGCGGATCACGGGGCAGGTGGGGGCGACGCAGCCGGCGGAGTGGAGGAGCTAAAGCCCTCTCCCGCTGGCGGGAGAGGGTTGGGTGAGGGTGGGGTGCTATGCACTGGCCAGAGCCCTTCGCCCCACCCTCACCCCGACCCTCTCCCGCCAGCGGGAGAGGGGGATTGCAGCTTTCCCGTCCGGTGACATAGCCTTCCGAAAAATCCAGGGACGAAGCGTCGCGCTGAAACAACCAACACAAGGTGGCCTCGGCATGACGATCGGACGGCGGACTGTTCTGCAAACCACGGCCCTGGCGCTCGCGGCCTGGCCAGATAGCGCCAGCGCCCAAACCCGGGCCGAGACGCTTCGCTACGTCACCGGCAACACGATCAACACGCTCGACACGACCATGCCCGGCGCCACGCGCGAGGCGTTCGGGCTCAGCATGAACGTCTATGACCGGCTGTTCAGCTTCGGCCGCAAGGCGATCGGGCCCAATTGGAGCTTCGACCACAAGGTGATCCGCGGCGAGCTGGCTGCCGGCTACGAGATGGCGGCGGACGGCCTGTCGTTCCGCATCCTGCTGCGTCCGGACGCCACCTGGCACGACGGCAGCCCCGTGACGGCCGAGGACATCAAGTGGTCGCTGGACCGTGCCGTGTCGGCCAAGTCCTTGGCGCCGCCGCAGTTGCAGACGGGATCGCTCACCAGCCCGGACCAGTTCCGCATCGTGGACGCCCGCACGATCCTGGTCACGCTGCCGATGCCGGACCGGTTGGCGCTCGCCAACCTCTGCGTGCCCTACGCGATCATGGTCAACAGCAAGCTCGCGAAGCAGCACGCGAGCGAGGCCGATCCGTGGGCGCAGGAGTGGCTCAAGACCAACACCGCGGCCTCCGGCGCCTACATCGTCGAGGCGTTCCGGCCCGGCGAAAGCGTGACCTTGCGCCGTAACGAGGCCTGGAAGGGCGGTGTGCTGCCGGGGTTCCGCCGGGTCATTATCCAGACCGTGCCGGAACCCGCGACCCGCGCCAATTTGGTCGAGCGGGGGGACGCGGACCTCGCGATCGACCTGGCCGCCAGTGATCTTCCGACGATGGAGAAATCCGCCCGGGTGAAGGTGGTGTCCGTCCCGCAGTCCAACGGCTTCACCCATATCAGCGTGAACACGCAGGTGCCGCCGTTCGACAATGTGAAGGTGCGCCAGGCGATCGCCGCCGCGCTGCCGTATGAGGACATGTTCAAGGCCGCCCTGTTCGGCCGTGGCGCCAAGCTGTTCGGCGCCGGCTGGACCACCCCGCCCGACAGCCTGTTCCCGCAGGCGATCCCGACCCGCACGGACGCGGCCCGCGCCAAGCAGCTGCTGACGGAGGCCGGGTTCCCGCAGGGGTTCAGCACGACCTTCGCGATCAGCGCCGGCCAGGCCGCGACGGCGGAGCCCACGGCGGCGCTGGTCAAGGAGGCGCTGAGCCGCATCGGCATAACGGTCGACATCCAGAAGAAGCCGGACGCCGAGTTCAACACGTTGGAGGCCGAGAAGAAGCTGCCCTTCTACATGGACGGCGCCACCGCCTGGCTGCCGGCCACGGACTACTATTTCCGGCTGTACTTCACCCGGGACCAGCGCTGGAACTTTGCCAATTGGAAGAACCCGGAGATCGACCGGCTATCGGCCGATGCGCGCTTCGAGACCGACGCGGCGAAGTATGAGGCGGCCTGCCGCCAGATGATCGCGGTGTTCGCCGAGCAGGCGCCGCTGATCATGCTGTGGCAGCCGAACCATGACGCGGTGATGGCGGCGAATGTGGACGGGTATACGTATCAGTTCTATCGGCAGGCGGATTTTCGGGATTTGAAGCGGGTCTAGCCAGCTGAGGAAGCTCCGGCGGGACTCGGCCAGGTCTCTTCATCACCTCCCCACCCTGCTGAGGTCTAGATGCGTCGTCCCCTGGTTCTGCTACTCGTCTTCCCGCTTCTCGGCGCCGCCGATCTGCCGGTTACCGCCACCGATTTGCCGACCATCAACGTGGTGTCCGGCATCCAGGCCACCCTGAACCCGGACGGCACGCTCGGATTGGCCATTCCTGGCCCTGTGCTACTTCAAGACGGCCGCAAGATCGAGAAAGGATTGGGGAGGTGGGAGATGGTTCCCGCCACGGTGGCGGAAATCAAGAACCTCGCCGCCATAGACTTATCCGTGAATGGACTTGCCTTCGTCGGTCAGCGGATCAGGGTCTCAGGCGGCTACATCGTGGGCGCCGAGGTCCGCTATGGGCAGCTGGTGCTCCCCGGCAGCCACGTGAACGTCATGTTCGACGACATGGCACGGGACCATGTGAAGCGCCTCGTGGAAAACTGCAGTTCGTTCATGCGAGGCACCCGCGCCTGCGACGTCACTCTGGTCGCGACAGTCCAACGCGAGCGCTATGATAACAAGCCGGTCCTGGTCGAGGTGATTCTGGAGGCGTTCCCCGCGCCTCCCATGAGAGCGCGCTAAGATGCCCTCAAGCGCCTACTCACCGCAGCCTATATCCGGTGCCGCACTTTTCAATTTCCTGCTGCACCCACCATCATCTGGTGCCGGACTTCCCTAGTCAGCGCCGATATGTTGACCAAGCCTGAATTGCCTTCAACCCTTAACGATTTCGGGCTCCTATCCCATGACAACCTGTCTGATTCAGATGTTTCGGTTTCCATTATAATAGTGAGGTTGGGATGATTAACTGCGCGGCGGGTGAGCGTGAACTCCACCCTCACCCCGGCCCTCTCCCGCCAGCGGGAGAGGGGGAAGCAAGGTGAGGACCGCGCTCGCCATCCTCCGCCGCGTCGGCGCCCGGCTGGCCGCGTCCGCCCCGGCGCTGCTCGGCGTCGCGGTGGTCACGTTCCTGCTGATGCGCGTGTTGCCCGGGGACCCCGCGGTGTTCTTTGCCTCCGGTCCCAGCGCCGGGCGGCAGGAGATCGAGGACCTCCGGCGCTCCATGGGCCTCGACCAGCCCATGCCCATCCAGCTCGCGCGCTATCTCGGGGAGGTCGCGACCGGCAATCTCGGCCGTTCGCTCACCACGGGGCAACCGGTGATCCAGGACATCGCCCGCCGCCTGCCTGCCTCGCTCGAGCTCACGTTCACTGCGCTGCTGATCGCCCTCAGCCTGTCGGTGCCGCTGGGCGTGGCCGCGGCGCTCAGGCCGGGGTCGGTGATCGACCATGGCGTGCGGATGCTCTGCACGCTGGGCGTCTGCGTGCCGACCTTCGTGTCGGGGCTGCTGCTGGTCTACGCGTTCTACTACCTGCTGGGCTGGGCGCCGGATCCCACGGCGCGGATCGACATCTTTGCGAGCCCACCGCCGGGGCCGACCGGGTTTTTCCTTGTCGACTACGCCCTCGCGAGGGATGGGGAGGGCTGGCGCGCCGCGGCCGCGCAACTCGTGCTGCCGGCGGTCACCATGGCGCTGTTCGTGCTGGCGCCGCTCACCCGCATGACCCGCGCCTCCATGCTGGCGGTGCTGTCCGGCGATTTCGTGCGCACGGCGGAGGCGATGGGCCTCGCGCGCTGGCGGATCGTCGTGGTGTATGCGCTGCGCAACGCGTTGCTGCCGGTGCTGACCATCACCGGGATCGTGTTCTCCACCATGCTCGGCGCCAACGTGCTGGTCGAAAAAGTGTTCTCCTGGCCCGGCGTCGCCTCCTACGCGCTCGATGCGCTGCTCGCCTCCGACTACGCGCCGGTGCAGGCTTTTGTGCTCCTGATGGCGCTGATCTTCGTCCTGGTGAACGTGGGGATCGACATCCTGTATGGGCTGGCGGATCCCCGGGTGTCCGTCTCGTGAGCGGCACCGCCGGGCATGTGGCCTACGTGCTGCGGGGCAACCCGGTCACCGCGCTGGCCGCGACGGGCACGGCGCTGCTGATCGCCGCGGCCCTGCTGGCGCCGTGGGTCGCGCCGTATGATCCCATCGCGTCCAATGTGTCTCATGCGCTGGAAGCGCCATCCGCCCTGCATTGGGCCGGCACGGACCAGTTGGGGCGGGACATCTTCAGCCGCATCCTGTGGGCGGCGCGGCTCGACCTGGTGATCGCCGCCTCTGCCGTAGGCCTGTCGTTTGCGGCGGGGGCGTCGATCGGCGCGCTCTGCGGCTATCGCGGCGGGCGGCTCGATCGCTGGGTCGGGCGGTTCGTGGACGTGCTGATGGCGTTCCCGCTGTTCGTGCTGGCGATGGCGCTGGTGGCGGCGCTGGGCAACCGGGTCGAGAACATCATCATCGCGACGGCAATCATCAACCTGCCGTTCTACATCCGCTTCGCCCGCGCCGAAGTGAACGTACGCCGCAATGCCGGCTGGGTGGAGGCGGCGCGGGCGTGCGGCGAGGGGCATCTCTCGATCGTGCTGCGGACGTTGCTGCCCAACGTGCTGCCGGCGATGGCGGTGCAGGTGTCGTTGAACCTCGGCTGGGCGATCCTGAACGCGGCCGGGCTGTCGTTCATCGGGCTGGGCGTCACGGCCCCCACGCCGGAATGGGGCATCATGGTGGCGGAGGGCGCGCGCTTCATCGGCACCGGGAAATGGTGGCTGGTGGCGTTCCCGGGCCTGGCGCTCATGCTGGCGGTGCTGTGCTTCAACCTGCTGGGCGACGGGCTGCGGGACATGCTGGATCCCCGGATGCGAACATGACGCTCCTGCGGGTCGAGGGGTTGGAGGTCGCGTTCCGCACCCGGCATGGCGTGGTGCCGGCGCTGCGCCAGGTGGATGTCACGCTCGACCGGGGCGAGACGCTGGGCATCGTGGGCGAAAGCGGCTCCGGCAAATCCGTCACGGCGCTCGCGATCATGCGGTTGCTGGACCGGGCCGGGCGCATCACGGCCGGGCGGGTGCTGTTCGAGGGGCAGGACATGGCCACGGCCGGGGGCGCGGCGTTGCGGAGCCTGCGCGGGGCGGCGCTGTCCATGATCTTCCAGAACCCCCGCGCCGCGCTGAACCCGATCCGCACGGTGGGGCAGCAGATCGCCGACGTGCTGCAGGCCCATGCGCCGCTCAGCGCCACGGCGGCGCGGACCCGGGCGCTCGATCTGCTGCGCGCCGTGCTGATCCACGATCCCGAGGCCCGGCTCCGCGCCTACCCGGCCGAGCTCTCGGGCGGCATGTGCCAGCGGGTCATGATCGCCATGGCGATCGCGTGCTCGCCGCGGCTGCTGATCGCGGATGAGCCGACCACCGGGCTCGATGTCACCACGCAAAAAACGGTCATGGACCTGCTGGCCGGCATCACCCGGGACCGTGGCATGGCGATGATCCTGATCACGCATGACCTTGGCCTCGCGGCGCGGTATTGCGGCGCCATCGCCGTGATGGAGGCCGGGCGCGTGGTGGAGCGGGGGCCGACCGCCGCGCTGTTCCGGTCCGCGGCGCACCCCTATACGCGCCGCCTGATCGCCGCCTCCCCCACCCGGGTTTCCACCCTGGCCAGCCTGGCCGCTGCGCCCGAGGCGCCCGCTGCGAAGCGGGCCATTCCGCCCGGCACCGGCGCCTTGCTGGAGGTCGTTGGTCTGCACAAGAGCTTCCCCGGACCGGTCCATGCGGTCCGCGGCGTGTCGTTCGCGATCGCGCCGGGCGGCAGTCTGGGGCTGGTGGGCGAGAGCGGGTCGGGCAAGAGCACGCTGTCCCGCCTGGTGTGCCGGCTGCTGGACCCCGACGCCGGGGACATCGTTTTCCGTGGTGAGCCGATCGCGGCGGTCCCGGCGCGGGAGTTCCATCGCGCCCCGCAGCGCCGGGCCATCCAGATCGTGTTCCAGGACCCGCATGACAGCCTGAACCCCCGCCTCAATGCGTTCGACGCGATCGCCCATCCGCTGCGCCGGCTGGAGGGCCTGCGCGACGGCGCCGGGCTGACATCGCGGGTGCAGGAGGCAGCGTCCCGCGCCGGGCTGCCGCTCAATCTGCTGACCCGGCTGCCGCATCAGCTCTCGGGCGGGCAGAAGGCCCGCATCGGCATCGCCCGCGCCCTGGCGCCCCGCCCGGCGCTGCTGGTGCTGGACGAGCCGACGGCGGCGCTCGATGTCTCGATCCAGGCCGGCGTGCTGCAATTGCTGGACCGGTTGCGGCGGCAGGATGGCGTGGCGCTGCTGTTCGTGAGCCATGACCTGAATGTGGTGCGCATGATGTGCGACGAGCTCGTGGTGTTGCAGCACGGCCAGGTGGTGGAGGCCGGGCCGAGTGCCAGCGTGTTCGCCGCGCCCAGCGCCGACTACACACGCTTGCTGCTGGACGCCGTCCCGCATTTCGACCCGGCGTCCAGCGAAAGGGTGCCCGCATGAGGCTGCCCGCATGAAGCTGGGGGCCCGGGTGGCGGTCGTGACCGGTGGCGGCTCCGGCATCGGGCGGGCCGCGGCGCTGCTGTTCGCGCGGGAGGGCGCGCGGGTCTGCCTCGTGGACCGTGATGGCCCGGCCGCCGAGGCCGTTTCTGCCGACATTGCGGCCCAAGGCGGGGAGGCCATGGTCCTTGTCAGCGATGTCGGAGACGGCGCGCAGGCCGAGGCGGATGCGGCTGAAGTCCTGGCGCGCTGGGGCCGGATCGACGTGCTGATGACCGCGGCCGGCTTTTCCTGCGGCGGCACCGTGCTGACCACGGCCACGGCCGACTGGGACGCAGTGCTGCGCGCGAATCTGGGCGGCACCTGGTTGTGGTCCCGCGCCGTGCTGCCGGCCATGCAGGCGCAGCGCCGGGGCAGCATCGTGACGGTCGCGTCCCAGCTGGCGCGGGCCGGGGGCCGCAACAACAGCGCCTACATCGCCGCCAAGGGGGCCATCCTGAGCCTTACGCGGACCATGGCGCTCGATTTCGTGGGTGACGGCATCCGGGTCAACGCCATCCTCCCCGGCGCGATCGACACCCCCCTGCTGGCCCGCAGCTTCGCCCGCCATGCCGACCCGGCGCCGATCCGGGACGCCTCCCTCGCTCGCCACCCGATGCACCGCTTCGGCTTGGCGGAGGAGGTGGCGGAGGCCGCGCTCTACCTCGCCAGCGACGCCAGCAGCTTCACCACCGGCACGGAGCTGGTGGTGGATGGCGGCTGGCTGGCAGGATGATGAGCACGCTGATCACCGGCGCCAGTGGCTTCGTCGGCCTGGCGCTGACCGAGGCGTTGCTGGCGGAGGGGCATGACGTCATGGGCCTCGACCAGGCTCCGGCGCCCGACGCCGCCCGCGCCTGCTTCGCCGCCTTGCCCGGCGTTTATCGTGGCGTAGTGGGCGATGTGCGCGACACCGCGGTGGTGGCCGGCGCGATGAAGGGCGTGGACCGGATGGTTGTGCTGGCTGCGATCACCGCCGGTCCGGCCCGGGAAGCCGCGGAGCCCGAGGCGGTGATCGCCGTGAACGTCGGCGCCGTCGCGACCGCGGTTCGGCTCGCGATCGGTGCCGGACTGCGGCGCGTGGTGCTGGCCAGCTCGGTCGCGGTATATGGCGCACAGGCCGATACGCCGGGTCCGTTGATGGAGGAGGCGCGTTGCGCGCCGCGGACGCTGTATGGCATCACGAAATACGCTGCCGAGGCCGTGGCCGCGCGGCTGGCGACGCAAGGCGGGTTGGACCTGGTGATCGCCCGCCTCGGCGCCTGCTTCGGTCCGTGGGAGCACGCGACGGGCCTGCGGGACACGCTCAGCCCGCAGCAGCAGGTGATGGCGGGCCGGCACTCCGGGGGCGTGGTGCTGGCGGCCGATGCCGTGCGGGACTGGCTGTATGTGCGTGACGCCGCGGCGGGGCTGGTGGCGTTGCTGACGGCGCCGACGCTGGGCTATCCCCTATATAATGTGGGCGCCGGGCGGGAGTGGCCGCTCTCGGCCTGGTGCGATGCCGTCGGCGTTCCGTGGCGGATCGGCCCGGCGCCGCACATTGCCACCTGGAGCGACCGCCCCTCTGCCTCCATCGCGCGCTTGCAGCAGGATACCGGCTTTTCACCGCGGTTCGATGCCGGGGCGGCGGCGCGGGATTGGCGCGGTTTCCTGGCCCGAACCGGGTCCGGCACCCTCGATCCCCGGCCCTCCTGACCGCGGGCGGCGACATCAGACCGGTTTCGCCATCGCCCGCCCGCCCGGAGCGTGCCCCAACAGGCGCGTGCCCAGCGTCAGCAGGGCGAGCGCCGCCGCATAGACCAGCACCTGGATACCGGCCGGGCGGTCCGTGTAGCCCACCAGCGCATGCAGGGCCCGGCCCGCGATGCCTTTCTGGTCCAGCAGCCACGCCGTGTCCCACGCCCGGGTGCCGAGGGCCGGCAGCCAATCCGCCTGCACCAGATACCCCGCGGCCTGCGCCGCCATGCCGGCCGCCATCAGCGACAGCAGCACGTTGGTGACCTTGAACAGATGCCGGGTCGGGATGGCGACCAGGCCGCGATACATCAGCACCGACACCACCATGCCACCCGCGATGCCCAGCAGCGAGCCGCCGGCCAGCGCCAGCGCACCGTTTCCCTGGGCCGCCAGCCCATACATGAACAGCACGACCTCCGCCCCTTCCCGCAGCACGGCGGCGCCGATCACCACGGCCAGCGCGATCAAGGTGCGGCCGCCGCTGGCGACGTCCCGTCCCAGCGCCTGCATTTCCCCGGCCATCTCGCGCCCGTGCCGGGCCATCCAGATCGTATGCCAGCCGAGCATCAGGGCGGCGATGCCGAGGATGCCGGCGTTGAACACCTCCTGCCCCACACCCTGCATGGCATCCGCCAGCGCGCCGGCAAAGGCCGCGACCACGCAGGCGCCCGCCAGTCCGCCGCCGATCCCGCCCAGCACCCAGCGCCCCCGGCCCGGCACCCCGCGCGTGGCGCCCAGCACGATGCCCAGGATCAGCCCGGCCTCGAACACCTCCCGGAACACGATCAATGCGGCTGCCAGCATCGCCTTTACTCCTTGGCCGTCTGCTGGACGGCGATCAGGACACCCTTGGCCTGGTTGTTGAACTCGTCCTCGAACGGATAGCGCCCGGGCTGCAGCGGTCCCACGCGGATCGTGGCTTCGCGCCCGGCGGAGATGATCTTTTCGGCGCCGAGCTCCTTGCTTTCGAACTCGGCCGGCGTCGGGTCCTCGTTCTTGACCACCAGCACGAACCGGATGCCGGCCGGCACCTGCAACTCGCTGGGCGTGAACTGGTGATCCTTGAGCGTCAATCGGAACACTGGCGTTTCCTGCGCGCCGGCCGGGGCGTGGAACGCAAGCAGGGCGGCAAGGGCGGCGGCCCCGGCCAGATGAATACGTTGCATGAAGAGGTCTCCGTTTCCAGTTGCAAGTGATTATCAATAGCGTTAGCTCAGACGTCAATGCGAATCACTCGCAACTTGGAGTCTGCCCATGTTTCCGTCCTTTCCCACCCACCGCCGCGCCGCCGCCATGACCGCGGCCGCACTCCTGCTCGCCACACCGACGGGGGCTGCGCCGGGGATGACGCCCGCCTTGCCGAATGCGATCTGCCACGCCAAGCCACCCCGGGTCGTGCATGCCTGGGCGCGCAGGATCACGCTGTCGGACACCGGTGTGGTGACGATCGCCACTCCCGCCGCCATCAGCGCCGAAGACCATGCGGAGCTGCTGTTCAAGCTCGGCTTGCTGGAGGGGCACCTGATGGTCGGCCGCGAGCTGATCGAGGCGAACCAACCGCGCCTGGCGCTGCCGCATTTCGGCCACCCCGTGCGGGAGCTGTATGATGACATCCAAAGCGAGCTGAAGCGCCGCGGCGTGGCTGCCTTCGACACCGATCTGATCGCGCTCGAGGCGCTGGTGGCCGGCAAGCCGCGGGATCCCGGGACCATGGCCAAATACGACGGCGTCATCCGCACCATCACGGCGGTGCGCGCCACTGTCCCGGCCGGGCTGCTGGACAGCGAGCGGTTCATGCTGGGCGTGCTGGGAGAGATCGCGACGATCGCGGCCGAAGACTACAGCGAATCGATCGAGGGCGGCCGGATCGAGAAACCGGTCGAGTATCACGACAGCCGCGGCTACCTCGCCTACGCCAGTCAGGAGCTGAAACGGCTCGAGGCGCAGCCAGACCTGCGCGGCTCCGCCCGACTGGCCGTGGCGCGGGCGCGGCTGCAGGACATGCAGGCCATCGTCGGCCCCCTGCTGCCGCCGGACCGGCCGATCAAGTCGGTTGCGGCCTACAAGGCCATCGTCGGCCAGTTCAAGCAGGCCGCCGCCCCCGGCGCCTGACTCCCCTTCGCTGTCCGACCCGAGGAACTCCGCCATGCCCAGCATGATCGCGGCACGCCTGGCCCTGTGCGCCTGGCTGCTGACACTGTGCCCTTTAACCCAGGCTTTGGCCCAGACACCGTCCGGGAATCCGCAATCCACGCCCAGCGGCGACGGCGCCACGGGCAATCCGCAGCAGGGGGTGGCGGCCGCCCCGGAAGCCGGCGCCGGCGTCACCTATGGCGGTGAGATCGACACCAAGGTCCAGGTCGATGCCCGCTTCAACCGCACCCGCGCCGGCTATGCCGAAATCTATGCCAAATCGGTCGGCACGGCTTACGTCAACCTCGGCAGCGCCGTCTCGCTCCGGGCGGAGGGGACCTATGAGCGGTTCCGCAACCAATCCGCCACCACCGCCTTCAACGGGGAGGGGCTGTATCTGAGCCAGCTGTATGCGACCTACACGCTCGGCCCCGTCACGGCCTATGCCGGCAAGATCCATCCCCGCTTCTCGGTCGGTTACAACCAGGTGCCCGGCATCTACGACACCTTCGCCAACGACTACGAACAGAAGGAGCGGATCGGGATGGGCGCGCTGGTGGCGGTGCTGCCGGGCTATGGGCGGCACATTTTGTCGGCCGAGGCCTATTACCGGGACAACACGTTCCTGAGCCGCGCCCTGTTCAGCAATGCCAACCCGGACGATCCGGCCACCCTGCGCCCCGGGCGCCTCCGCACGCGGCAGGGCGGCGCCGGCAACACCGGCGGGCTCGACAGCTTCGACGTGGCGTTGGATGGAGGCCGCATCCCGGGGCTGGAGCGCCTCCGCTACCATCTGGGCGTCACGCGCCAGGGGGTGAAGCAGGCGGAGGAGCGGCCGGAGACCGGATACACGGCGGCATTGTCTTACGAGGTCCGGCTGTCGCCCCGGGTGTCCATGACGCCGTTCGTTGAATATGCGCATTTCGACAATTTCGGCGGCGCCCCGGGCGAGCGGCGGGACTACGCGGTCGGCGCCGTGGAGTTCGCCTATCGCAAATACGCACTCTCGTTCGTGGTGGCGCCGCGCCGGGTGGCGGCGCCCGGGGAGGCCACGCGGTGGGACCTGCAATACGGGACCACGCTGAGCTACACGATCATGCCCCGCCTGGTGGTGTCGGCCGGCTACCAGCGCACCCGGGACGCCGGGCAGCTGGAAAACGTCTTCGGCACCGCGGTCAACTACGTCCTGAGGTTCTGAGATGCCGGGCGTCTATTCCGATTGGGCCTGGACCATCCCGTCGGACTGGCTGGTGTGGCTCGCGACCAGCAGCGTGCGGCTCGCGATCTATCGGCTGCAAGGCTGGCACGGGCCGCTCCGGCTGCTGCACATCATGGCGACTGCGGTGTTCTTCGGCGCGATCGTCGTGCTCGACCTTCGGTTGCTCGGGGTGAAAGGCCGCGACCTGGCGCTGGACGCGGTGGCCCGGCTGGTGCTGCCGGTCACGCATGCAAGCTTTGCGGCGATGCTCGTGAGCGGCGTCATGCTGTTCATGTATGACCCGATCCAGCAGGGCAGCCATAGCTGGTTCCTGCCAAAGATGGCGCTGCTGGCGCTGGCGGTGGCGAATGCGGCGGCGTTCAGCCTGCCGCGCCGGACGGGCCTGCGCGCGATCGGCGCCGGGCCCATGACCCGGCAGGCGCGGGTGGCTGGCGCGCTATCATTGGTGCTGTGGGCCGGTGTGATCGCAAGCGCGACCGCCAACCATGAGGAAAGGCCGCTGGTGCGGGGCCGCAGCGTGGTGCGGCCAGTGGTAAACGAGGTGCCAAACGCCTTGACGCCGTCAGGGCCGCCGCCAGGATAGCGCTGGGAGGCGACCATGGACCATACCGGCGCGAACGAATGGCAGACCCTGCATGAGATCGTGGCCGCGGCCCACGCCACGCTCGATCGCAACATGTGGGACTATCTGATCGGCGGCACCGAGACCGAGACCACGGTCGCCCGCAACCGCCTGGCGCTGGACCGGATCGGGTTCCGGCCGCGCGTGTGCGTGGATGTGTCGGCGATCGATACCGGGGCGGACTTTCTGGGGCACCGCGTCGCGATGCCGGTGCTGCTGGCGCCCGTCGGCGGGCTCGATACCATGGCGGCGGGCGGCGGCGCGACGGTGGCGGAGGGAGCCGGGATGGCGGGGGTGCCGTTCTGCCTGAGTTCCGTGACCGAACAGCGGCTGGAGGATGTGGCGGCGGCGGCTTCAGGCCCGCGCGTGTTCCAGCTCTATGTGCGGGGCGACGCCGCCTGGGTGGACGATCACGTGCACCGGGCGATGGCGGCCGGCTACGACGCGTTTTGCATCACGGTCGATAGCGCGATCTATTCACGGCGGGAGCGGGACATCGCCAACCGCTTCACCAAGCCCTGGCGCGCCAACCCCTCGGCCTCGTTCCAGGCGGCGGTGAGCTGGGCGGACCTCGAGCGGTTCCGCGCGGCGCACCCGGCGGTGCGACTCTGGCTGAAGGGCATCGCGGTGGCAGAGGACGCCGTGCGGGCCTGCGATTTGGGCGTGGACGCGGTGTGGGTCTCCAACCATGGCGGGCGGCAGCTGGATCATGGCGAGGGCTCGATGGCGGTGCTGCCGGAGATCGCGGCGGCCGTGGCGGGGCGGGCGCGCATCGTGGTGGATGGCGGCATCAGCCGCGGCAGCGACGTGGTGAAGGCGATCGCCTCCGGCGCGGATGTGGCGGCGATCGGGCGGCTGTACTGCTACGGCCTGGCGGCGGGCGGCGCGGCGGGGGTCCAGCGGCTGATGGAGCTGCTGCAGATCGAGGTGGCGGAGGTGCTGGGGCTGCTGGGGCTCACGAGTTTCGCCGGGCTGGACCGGTCGTATCTGCGGGCGGTTGACGCCGTGGTGCCGCCGCATGTGCATAGCGCGTTCCCGCTGCTGCGGCTGGGCTCGCCGGCCTGATTGGTGTCTGGATGATGGGCTGCGCCCATCCTACGCCAGCCTTGTAGGATGGGCGCAGCCCATCAACGTTCCACCCCTGGTCGCCCGCCAACCTCAATGATAGCGTTATTGCGCCAGGCCCATTGGCCCGGCAGGGGAGAGACGGATGGACACGCAAGTGCCCGCCACCATCAGTGTCGCGCCGCCCGCGCGCGCCTATCGCGCCGATCGGGCGCCGCGCCAGGTCATGGCCTATGCGTGGTCCGGGCTGCTGCTGGCCGCCCTTGCGTTCCTCGTCGTTTATCCCGTGGCCATGCTGCTGCTGGGCGCGCTGACAAATGCCGACCCGATCGTGGACGGGTATCGCGCGTCGGACCTCAGCCTCAAGAACTTCGCGACGGTGCTCGGCAACGAGAATGTGCATTTCGCGCTCGCCAACTCGATGATCGCCTGCGCCGGGGGCACGGCGATGGCGGTGGTGATCGGGCTCACCTTCGCCTGGGTCGTGGTGCGGACGGATACGCCGTGCAAATCCCTGATCGCGGCCGCCGGCATGCTGCCTTTGTTCGTGCCGCCGCTGGTGGGGGGTGTCGCGTGGGCGATCCTGGGCTCGCCCAAGACCGGGTTGTTGAACACGATCCTGGCGCGGATGGGCAGCGATCTCCGGTTTAACTTGTATTCCATGGCCGGGCTGATTTTCGTCTTTGGCATCTACTACGCGCCGTATGTGTATATGTTCACGTCGGCCGCTCTGAGAAACATGGACCCTTCGCTCGAGGAGGCCGCCGAGATGTCCGGCGCCTCGGCCGTGCGCACCATGGCGACAGTCACGTTCCCGCTCATCATGCCGGCGATCGTGTCCGGCGCGCTGCTGTCCTTTGTGGTGATGCTCGGCATTTACGGCATCCCGGCCGTGCTGGGGGCGCCGGCGAACATCCCGGTGCTGACCACCTACATCTATACTCTGACCAACTGGTCGCCACCGCTGTATAGCACCGCCGCCTCGGTCGCGATCCTGCTGATGGTCGTCACTGGCGTGCTGGTGGTGTTGCAGAACAAGGTGCTGTCCGGCCGCAGTTACACGACGGTCGCGGGCAAGGCGTTCCGGCCACGGGCGTTGCGGCTGGGGCCGTGGCGCTGGGTCACGCTCGGGCTCGCCATCTTGTATTTGTTCGTGGTGGTGATCCTGCCGAGCCTCGCGCTGATCGTGGCGGCATTCCGCAAATTCCTGTTCGTGCGGGACTTGGCGAGCCTGGTCGATCTCAAGCAATACAGCATGATCCATTTCGACCGGCTGTTCGCGAACCCGCTGACCATAAACGCGATCCTCAACACCCTGAAAGTCGGGCTGGCCACGGCGGTGATCGGCGGCACGCTGAGCTTCGCGATCGGCTACACGGTGGTGCGGACGCGGGCGCCGGGGCGGCGGCTGATCGACGTGCTGGCGACGATTCCGGTGGCGATCCCGGGCCTGGTCATCGGTGTGGCGTATCTCTGGGCGTGGATCGGGCTGCCGGGCGGGCTCTATGGCACCATCTGGATCCTGGCGCTGGCCTTTGTCGCGCGCTTCATTCCGGACACCGTAAAGGCGCTCAGCACCTCGTTGATGCAGATCCACAAGGAGCTGGAGGAGGCTGCCTGGGTCTGTGGCCGCGGTCTCAGCTCCACCGTGTTCACCATCGTGTTGCCGCTCGCACGGCCCGGCGTCATCGCCGCCATGACGCTGCTGTTCGTGCTATCCACGCGGGAGCTCGGCTCCTCGCTGTTCCTGTATTCCAGCGGGTCCATGGTGATGGCGGTGCAGCTGCTGGGCTTCTACGAGGGCGGCAATCTCAGCATCACCGCCGCCTACTCCCTGGTGCAGATGGTGCTGCTGGCGGCGTTGATCGGGGTGGCGCACTGGCTCTCCCGCGGCGCGTCGGATAGCAGCGTCGGCCGGGCCGGCTGATCACACACAAGGAGCGACCATGCTGACACGGCGCCACGCCCTGATTGCCGCCACCGCCTTAATAGCGAGGCCCGCCCGCGCGCAGGCCTTCACCGCGCCGCAAGCCCTGGTGGACGCGGCGCGCAAGGAGGGCCGCATGACCCTCTATACCGCGAGCTTCACCGAGGTGGAGCAGGAGACGATCGCCGCCTTCAACAAGCGGTTCCCGTTCATCCGGATCGAGATGGTGCGCGCCTCGGGCGGGCAGCTCATCACCCGCGTGCGCACCGAAGCCGCCGCCGGCAAGCTGGTGGCGGACGTGGTGGACCATTCGGACCGCGCGCTCATGAAGGCGATCGAGGACCTGTTCCTCGACTACCAGCCGCCCAACGCCGACGCGTATCTGCCGGGCAGCCGCGTGTCGGACAAGATCTGGCCGCGCATCACCCCGGCCTGGTGCATCGCCTACAACACCGAGCTGACCAAGACGCCGCCCAAGACGTGGATGGACCTGACGAAGCCCGTGTATCAGCCCGGCCAGATCGGTCAGGTGATCGCCCCCTCCGGCGGCACGACCTGGACCCGCATCTTGTTCGAGCGGCAGGTCTTGGGTGACGACTACTGGACCAAGCAGGCCGCGACCAAGCCCACTCTGTTCCCCAGCAGCGCCCCGGCCTCCGACGCCGTGGTGCGCGGCGAGGTGCTGATCGCGCCGCTGATCCGCAATTCGATCTTCTCCAAGAAGCGGGATGGCGCGCCGGTGGAATTGGTGTTCCCGCCGGAGGGCGTGCCGCTCAACCCCTACGCGGCCGGCATTCCCAAGGTGGCGAAAAATCCCAATGCGGCGCGGTTGTTCCTGGACTGGTCCCTGTCGGAGGAGGGGCAGACCTTCACCATGCGGGAGCAGGGTAATTTCACATCACTGAAAACGCCCCCTACCGCCGTGGAAGGCTATGACCCCGCCGTGACCAAGGCCTGGCTCCCGGAAGCCGGGCCGTTCGCGACGCTGCGCGATGGCTGGACCGAGGAATGGAACAAGATCTACGGATACCGCCAATGAAGCGGGGCCAGTAATGTCCGCGGAACTGCGGGTCGAGGCCCTCAGAAAGGCATTCGCCGCCGGGTATGCGGCGGTGGACGATGTGAGCTTCACCATCGCGAAGGGTGAGATCGTGGTGCTGCTGGGCCCCAGCGGCTGCGGCAAGACCACGACGCTGCGCTGCGTCGCCGGGCTGGAGCATCCGACGGGCGGCGTGATCCGCATCGGCGGCGACGTGATTTCCGACCCGGCGCGTGGCATCCTGGTCCCGCCCCGCGCCCGCAATTTCGGCATGGTGTTTCAATCGTATGCCGTCTGGCCGCATATGACGGTGCGGCAGAACGTGGTCTATCCCCTCCGCAACCGCGGCCTGTCCCGCACCGAGACGGCGCGGCGCGTGACGGAGGTGCTGGACCTGGTGGACCTCGCCCCCTACATCGACCGCCCCGTGACGGCGCTCTCGGGCGGGCAGATGCAGCGCGTGGCGCTGGCGCGGAGCATGGTCTACGAGCCGCGCCTGCTGTTGCTGGACGAGCCGCTCAGCAACCTCGATGCGCAGCTGCGCCTGCGGTTGCGGGACGATTTGCGCCGGATCATCAAGCGCTCGGGCGTGACGGCGCTGTATGTGACGCATGACCAGGCGGAGGCGGTGGTGATCGGGGACCGCATCGGCGTGATGCGATCGGGCCGCCTGCTGCAGCTCGATACCGCCAGCCAGGTCTATAACAACCCGGCCGATTTGTTCGTGGCGGAGTTCACGGGATCGTCCAACCGGATCGAGGGCCGCCTGCTCTCCCGCGAAGCGCAATTCGGCACGATCCAAGCCGGCGCCGGCCAGGTGATCCGCGCCAAGCTCCCGGCCGAGGTGCTGGTGGGCTCGGCGGTGCATGTGGCGATCCGGCCGGAGAATGTGCGGCTGGGCGTGCGGGACACGGCGGACCAGGTGCCGGGGCAGGTGCTGGAGGTGAGCTACCAGGGGGTGCAGACCGTCTATCAACTGGCGGCGCTGGATGCGCGGATCGAGGCGGTGGAGATGGGGACGGAGCCACGGTTTGCGCCGGGGGAGACGGTGCCGATTACGTTGCCGGGGGTGCATTGTTTGGCGTATGCGGCTTAGCGAATGCAGTAAAGATGGTTCTTGGACTGTTTGCCTAATTTGGCTTTGGAACAAACGGCCATGCCGCATTTTCCGTCGCCCCCGGCTCGACCTGGTCAAGCCCGGGGTAACGATTGTTGCGAATTACCCCACCACCCCCCGCAAAACCCGCACGGACCCCTCACTCCCCCACTCCACCGCGCCTTCCACTCGCCCTCGCTCTTGCCCATTTCGATCAATCACCACCGTCGTCGGAATGCCCCGCACCGCGAACGCCCGCGCCGCATCCCCACGCGGGTCCAGCAACACCGGTAGCGTCGCAATCCCCCGCTCGCGATAGAACCGCTCCACCGCCGCAGCCCCGCCCCGGTCCGATGACAATGGCAGCACCGCGATCCGCTCCGCCTGGACCACCCGGGCCAGGGCGTCCAGCGCCGGCATTTCGGCCACGCATGGCACGCACCATGTCGCCCAGAAGTTCAGCACCACGCCCTGCCCGGCATAGTCCGCCAAATGCCGCACGGCGCCATCAGCGGTGGTGAACTGGAACTCCGGCGGCGCTTTCGTCTGCGCCTGGAACTCGGCCAGGTCGGACAAACCCGCAGCCCTGGAATTGCGTGCGCGGCCCCCGGCCACTAGGGTCGCGCCGGCTGCCAGAACGTGGCGGCGGGTGGCAGATGGCATGGTGGGGCGTCCTTGGGGTCCGAGAACAATATAGGCGATGATCGCCGCAATGTGGAGGCGAACGCGGCCTGGGGCGGGCGGTTCGCGGCCGGGCCCGGCGTCATCATGCAGGAGATCAACGCCAGCATCGGTTTCGACCGCCGCATGTGGCGGCAGGACATCCGCGGCAGCCAGGCGCACGCCGCCATGCTGGCCCGCGCCGGGGTGATCGCGGATTCGGACGAAGCGGCGATCCGCACGGGGCTCGATGGCATCGCGGCGGAGATCGAGGCCGGGCGCTTTCCGTTCGTGGACGCGCTGGAAGACATCCACATGAACATCGAGGCGCGGCTCACCGAGCGCATCGGGGAGGCCGGCAAGCGCCTGCATACCGGGCGCAGCCGCAACGACCAGGTCGCGACCGATTTCCGGCTCTGGGTGCGGGACGCGATCGACGGGCTGGACGCGCAGGTGGCGGACTGCATGCAGGCATTGGCGGACCGCGCGGCCGAGTTCTCCCACGCGCCGATGCCGGGTTTTACACACTTGCAGACGGCGCAGCCGGTGACGTTCGGGCATCATCTGCTCGCCTATGTCGAGATGCTGGCGCGCGACCGCGGCCGCCTTGCCGATGCGCGGCGCCGGCTGAACGAGTGCCCGCTCGGCTCTGCGGCACTGGCGGGCACCAGCTTCCCCATCGATCGGGACGCGACCGCGCAGGCCTTGGGTTTCGACCGGCCCACCGCCAATTCGCTGGACGCCGTGTCCGACCGGGATTTCGCGCTCGAGTTCCTGTCAGCCGCCGCGATCTGCGCCATGCATCTGTCGCGGCTGTCCGAAGAAATCATCGTCTGGTGCAGCGCGCCATTCGGCTTCATCAGGCTCAGCGACGCCTTCACGACCGGCAGCTCGATCATGCCGCAGAAGCGCAATCCGGATGCGGCGGAGCTGGCGCGGGCGAAGACCGGCCGGGTCACGGGGGCGCTGGTGGCGTTGCTGATGGTGATGAAGGGCCTGCCGCTCGCCTACGCCAAGGATATGCAGGAGGATAAGGAGCCGGTGTTCGATGCGACCGACGCGCTGGCCCTTTCGCTCGCCGCTGTGGCCGGCATGGTGCGGGACCTCTCGCCCGACCTGGACCGCATGCGGGCGATGGCGGGCGCCGGGTTCGCGACGGCGACGGATCTCGCGGACTGGCTGGTGCGCGTGCTGCGGGTGCCGTTCCGCACGGCGCATCACGTGACGGGCCGCCTGGTCGCGCGGGCGGAGGCGCGTGGCGTGGATCTGGCTTCGTTGACACTGTCAGAAATGCAGGAGGAAGAACCCGGCATCACGGCGGCGATCTTCGACGTGCTGACGGTAGACGCCTCGGTTGCGAGCCGCACCAGCTATGGCGGCACGGCACCGGTCAACGTGGCGGCGCAGGCGGCGCGGTGGCAGGCGGCGCTTTCCGCTTCCCCCTCTCCCGCTGGCGGGAGAGGGTTGGGGTGAGGGTGGCTGCCCCACTCACCGGCCGTTCGGAATGTGGCCCCACCCTCACCCCGGCCCTCCCCCGCCAGCGGGAGAGGGGGCAGTAGCGATGCTCGCCCAACAGCTCACCAACGGTCTCATCCTCGGCGCGACCTACGCGTTGTTCGCGCTCGGCTTCACGCTGATGTTCGGTGTGTTGCGGGTGATCAATCTCACCTATGGCTTCTACTTCTCCGCCGGCGCGCTCCTGGCGCTGTGGCTCACGCGCAGCTTCGGCTGGTCGATCGCGGCGGCGCTGCCGGCGGCCGCGGTCCTGTCCGGCGTCATCGCCGTGGTGATCGACTGGCTGTTGCTCACCCGGCTTCGCCGCATCCAGGCGCCGGAGCTCAGCTCGTTGATGGTCACGCTGGGCGGCGTGCTGGCGCTGTATTCCGTGCTGACCACCTGGCTCGGCCCCGATATCCGGCGCCTGCCGCCCGGGGTGATCAGCGGGGAGGCGTTCCAGATCGGCGACATCCGCATCACCACGGCGCAGCTGCTGATCCTGGGCGCCACCACGGTGCTGGTGGTGGCGCTCCTGGCGCTGATGCGCGGCACCCGGCTGGGCCTGGCGATCCGCGCGATGGCGGAGAAGCCGGATGCGGCGCAGTTGATGGGCATCGATACCGGGCGGGCGGCGGCCACGGTGTCGTTCATCTCGGGCTGCCTCGCGGGCGCCGGAGGCGTGTTGATCGGGCTCAACTTCAACGCGATCCACCCCTACATGGGTGAGACGATGATGCTGCGCGGCTTCGTGGTGATCATCGTGGGCGGGCTCGGTGACGTCAGGGGCGCGCTGCTGGCCGGGCTGGCGCTGGGCGTGATCGAGGTCATGACCGCCGGCTATGTCGGCTCCGGCCTGAAGGAAGCCGTCGCGTTCCTGATCCTGGTCGCCGTGCTCTGGACCCGGCCCGCCGGGCTGTTCGGCCGTGCCGTCACGAGGCGCGCGTGATCCCTCCCTGGCTCGACGACTTCCTCTGGACCTATCAGAACCTGGTCAACGCGCTCGGCGTGAACGGGCTCTTGGCGCTGTCGATGTATGTGGTGCTCGCCGTCGGGCAGCTCAGCCTCGGGCAGGCGGCGTTCATGGGGCTGGGCGCCTATTCCTCTGTGTTGATGACGTTGTCGCTCAAGATGCCGTTCTGGGCGGTGCTGCCGCTCTCGATCGTGACGCCGGTGCTGTTTGCGCTGGCGGTGGGCGGGCCGACCTTGCGGCTGCAGGGCGTGTATCTCGCGATCGCCACCATCGGGTTGGGTGAGGTGCTGCGGGCGGTCTATCTCAACGTCGACCTGTTCGGCGGTGCGCTGGGGATCTCCGGCATTCCGGAGCGGGCCGGGGCGCCGCTGATCTATGGCGTGCTGGCGGTGGCGGTGCTGGTGCTGTGGCTGGTGGGGCGGAGCGGGATCGGCCGGGCCATGGCGGCGATGCGGGAAGACGAGACCGCGGCGCAGGTGATGGGCGTGCCGGTCGGGCGCTACAAGCTCGGCGCGCTGGTGGCGTCTGCCGCCTTGGCGGGGCTCGCCGGATGCCTGTCCGCGCATGTCAGCAGCTTCATCGGCCCTAACGAATATGGGTTCGAGCCCGCGGTCACGATCCTGTCTTACGTCTTGCTGGGCGGCATCGGCACGCCGGTGGCCCCCGTGCTGGGCGCCTGGGTGCTGACGTTGCTGCCGGAGCTGTTGCGCGGATTCGGCGATATCCGGCTGGTCATCAACGGGCTGATCATCGTGGTGGCGGTGCTGTTCCTGCCGCGGGGGTTGCTCGGCTTCCGCATGCGGCGGCGCGCGGCGTGACGGCCCTGCTGGAGCTGCGCGGCCTGACCCGGCGTTATGCCGGGCTGGTGGCGGTGGATGCAGTCGACATGGCGGTCCAGCCCGGCACCATCCACGCCGTGATCGGCCCCAACGGCGCTGGCAAGACCACGCTGTTCAATCTCGTGTCGGGCCTGGTCGCGCCGAGTGCCGGCTCGATCGTGCTGGACGGCGCCGATGTTTCGTCATGGCCGGCGGAGCGGCGGGCCGCGCGGGGCCTCGGCCGCACGTTTCAGAATATCCGCGTGTTCACCGACATGACGGTGCTGGAGAATGCTCTGACCGGCCTGCATACGCGGCTCCATGTGGGCCTGGTGGCCACCGCGCTGCGCCTGCCCCGGTTCCGAACCGAGGAGCGGGGCGCCGTGGCCCGGGCCCGGGAGGCGCTGGCGCTGGTGGGATTGCAGGACAAGGCGGAGCTGCCGGGCGGTGCGCTGTCCTATGGCGATCAGCGCCGGCTTGAGATCGCGCGCGCCATGGCGCCGGCGCCCCGCCTGCTGCTGCTGGACGAGCCCGCGGCCGGCATGAACCCGGCGGAAACCGAGGCACTCGGCACGCTCGTGCGCCGCCTGCGGGATGCCGGCACCACCGTGCTGTTGGTCGAACACGACATGGGCTTCGTGATGGACATCTCCGACCGTGTGACGGTGCTGAATTTCGGCCGGCTGATCTTCGAAGGCGAGCCCCATGCCGTGCGGCAGGAGCCCGCGGTGATCGAGGCCTATCTCGGCCCGAAGGTGGCCGCTCGCCTGGCCGAGGGAGCGCGTGCCGGGGTGCGCGGCGCATGAGGCTCGAAGTGGAAGGGCTCGCCGTCTGCTACGGCCGGACGGACGCGGTGAAGGGCATCGACCTCATCGTACCGGAGGGGCAGGTCGTGTGCCTGATCGGCGCCAACGGGGCGGGCAAGACCACGACGATGCGGGCCATCTCCGGTCTTACGAGGGCGCGGGCGGGGCGAATCCGGTTTGGCGGGGTGGACATCACGCGCCGGGCCGCGCACCGGATTGCGGCGGCGGGCCTGCGCCAGGTGCCGGAGGGGCGGCAGTGCTTCGCCGAGCTGACGGTGCAGGAGAACCTGACGCTCGGCGCCTATCTCGTGCCCGGCGCCGCTGAGATCGCGCGTCGGCAGGATCAGGTTTTGACTCGATTTCCGCGGTTGCGGGAGCGGTTGCAGCAATTGGCCGGGTCCCTGTCGGGCGGGGAGCAGCAGATGCTGGCGATCGGCCGGGCTCTGATGGGGGCGCCGCGCCTGTTGTTGCTGGATGAGCCGAGCATGGGGTTGGCGCCGCTGTTCGTGGAGGAGATCTTCGCCATCATCGCCGGGCTGAAGGCGGAGGGCACCACGATCCTGTTGGTGGAGCAGAATGCCTCGGCCGCGCTGGACATTGCCGATCACGCATACGTGCTCGAGACCGGTCGGATCGTGCTGTCGGGCCCGGCGGCTGAACTGGCGCGAAATCCAGCCGTCGCGGCGGCGTATTTGGGCGGATAGGGTTACGATTGGTCACGTTCCGGCGGGGTGAACGGCCTTTATTTCGCCACGGATCGGCGCCATGTTTTGCTCACCGGGACGCGAAATCCCGCCCCAACGTATAGGTGTCAGTCATGGCCCGCATCGCCGCTTTGCTTTCCGCAATTCCTGTTGTCGCCGGGTTGGCGATGGCGCCAGGTGTCGCGCATGCCGATTGGTATCGCGGCGGATACGGGGGGTATCGCGGCGGGTATGGTCATGGGTATGGCTACCGTGGGTATGGCGGCGGCGCAATCGTGGGTGGCGCGCTGCTGGGCCTTGGGCTCGGGGCAGCCTTGGCCGCGCCGCGCTATTACGCGCCGCCCCCGGTGTATTACGCGCCGCCCCCGGTTTATTACGCGCCGCCGCCGCCGGTCTACTACGCCCCGCCGCCCGCTTATTATCCGCCGGCTTATTACCGGTAGGTTCTTGCTGTGGGTGGGGGAGCGGCAAGCCTGGCGCTCCGGGGTTCTGAGCCCGGGCGCTGTCCCCCGGACCCCACCAGTAATGCCTACACGATCGTCGTGCGCACCGTGCCGACGCCGGCGACCATGCCTTCCAGCACATCGCCCCGCTTCACCGCCGCGACTCCTTCGGGTGTGCCGGTGAAGATCAGGTCGCCCGCCGCGAGCCGCACCAGCTTCGACAGATAGGCGATCGTCTCCGGCACGCTCCAGATCAGCTTCGCGAGGTCGCTGCTCTGCCGCACCGCGCCGTTCACCTTCAGCTCGATCGCGCCCGCGCCGGGGTTCACGCCGGAAGCCGGCACCAGTTCGCCGATCGGCGCCGAATGGTCGAATCCCTTGCTCATGTCCCAGGGGCGCCCGGCCTTCTTGGCCTCGGCCTGCAAGTCCCGCCGGGTCATGTCCAGCCCGGCGGCATAGCCCCACACATGGCGCAGCGCGTCCGCCTCCGCGATGTCCACTCCGCCGGAGCCGAGCGCCACCACCAGCTCCATCTCGTGATGCACGTCCGCCGTCATGGACGGATACGGCATGTCGGCGCCCCCGGTCAGCAGGGCGTCGGCCGGTTTGGTGAAGAAGAACGGCAGCTCCCGGTCGGGATCGTGCCCCATCTCCCGCGCATGCTCGGCATAGTTCCGGCCCACGCAGAAAATGCGGCGCACGGGAAACAGGCCGCCGCCCTTGACCGGGATCGCGGTCTGCGGCGGGGCGGCGATCACATACTCGGCCATGCCAGACTTTCCTTGGTTGATCGATCGATCATATCCGGTCCCGCCACCCGGAAATAGGGGTCGCCAACGCCGCCGGGTTCGGCTACGTGGCGCACAAAGGGAAGCGTCAAATGGTCGTAACAGGCTCGAAATCACTCTACTTGCAAGTGCTGGTCGCAGTCACGCTGGGCGTGTTGCTCGGGCATTTCTATCCGGACTGGGCGGTGCAGATGCAGCCGCTGGGGGACGCGTTCGTGCGCCTGGTAAAGATGGTGATCGCGCCGATCATCTTCATCACCGTCGTGGTCGGGATCGCGAAGCTCACCAGCACCGCGGGCGTGGGGCGGATCGGGCTGAAGGCGATCATCTATTTCGAAGTGCTGACCACCGCCGCCATGCTGATCGGCCTGGCGGTCGGGCATTTCTTCGCGCCGGGGGTGGGGGTCAATGCCGATCCCGCCGGGCTGAAGGCCGGAGCGGTCGCGCGCTATATCGACCCCAAGGCGCATGCCAGCGTCACCGATTTCCTGATCAACATCATCCCGGACCAGGTGGTGAACGCCTTCGCCCGCGGTGATATTCTCCCGGTGCTGTTCTTCGCCGTGCTGTTCGGCGTGGCGCTGGCCAAGGTCGGGGAGCGGGCATCTCCGCTGGTGCACATCATCGACCAGGTGGGTGCCGCGATGTTCGGCGTGGTGGCGCTGATCATGCGGGTGGCGCCGATCGGGGCGTTCGGCGCGATGGCGTTCGCGATCGGGCGCTATGGGATCGGGACGCTGGGCAACCTGCTGTATCTGATGCTCGCATTCTACGTCACCTGCGCCGTGTTCGTGTTCGTGGTGCTGACGGCGGTGCTGGCCAGTTGCGGCCTCAACATGATCCAGCTCATGCGTTACTTGAAAGAAGAGTTCTTCATCGTGCTGGGCACCTCCAGCTCGGAATCGGCGCTGCCGACGCTCATGGAAAAACTCGAGAACATGGGCTGCTCCCGCCCGCTCGTGGGCCTCGTGGTGCCGCTCGGCTACGCCTTCAACCTGGATGGCACCAGCATCTATTTCACGATGGCCATCGCCTATATCGCGCAGGCGCTGAACATTCCGCTGAGCGGCTATGACTGGCTGGTGATCCTGAGCGTGCTGCTGCTGACGTCCAAGGGGGCCGCGGCGGTGACGGGCGGCGGGTTCATCACCCTGGCGGCCACACTCGGCACGCTGGCGGGCAAGATCCCGGTGGAGGCGATCGTGCTGGTGTTCCCGATCGACCGCTTCATGTCGGAGGCGCGGAGCATCACCAACCTGTTCGGCAACGCCGTCGCCACCATATTCGTTGCGAAATGGGAAGGTCAGCTCGACATGGAGCGCGCCCGGGCCGTGCTGGCCCGGCATACGGCGCCGGAGTTGGTGAGCCGCGCCTAACACCCGGCGGCGAGCCCGCCAGCATGCCGCGCGCCCCGGCCTGGTTCAGGGGCGTGCGGGACCGGGCGGCGTTCTACGCGGTTCTGGCCGTGTTCGGCCTGTCGTTCCTGTCCACGAGCGTCGTGGGCGCCGGGCTGGTCTGGGTGCTGCCGGGGCGCTGGCGGGCGCCGGTGGGGCGGGCCATCATGCGGCAGGGGTTCCGCCTTTGTCTCGGGGCCATGCGCGCCACCGGCATGTGCACGATCGAGGCCTCGGCGCTCGATGCGCTGGCGGATGCGCGGGGCCTGGTGATCGCGCCCAACCACCATTCGCTGCTGGACGTGCTGCTGATCGTCTCACGCGTGCCCAACGTCGTATGCGTCACGAAGGCCAGCTTGTGGGACAATCTGTTCCTGGGCGGGATGGTGCGGCTGGCGGGCTTCATCCGGAACGACGCTCCGTTGAAGCTGGTGCGCGCCGCCGCCCTGGAGCTGGAGGCCGGTGCCAATCTGCTCATCTTTCCGGAGGGCACGCGCGCGCCACCCGGAGCTCCCATGGGCGTGTTTCGCCCCGGATTCGCACTCATGGCCAAGGCCGCCGGCGCGCCCATCCAGATGGTGTTGATCGAGGCCAACACGCCCTATTTGCAAAAGGGCTGGCCCCTGCTGCGCCGCCCGGCCTTGCCGCTGGCCTACCGCGTGCGGCTCGGCCCCCAAATCGTGGTCGGGCCCGGCCCGGTCACGCCGCTGGTGGCGCGTCTGGAACAAGACGTGCGGGACGCGCTGGGCGGTGGGGCCGTGCGATGACGCCGTCCCGCACGCATCTGGTGGTGATCCCCACCTACAACACCGGCGCCCCGCTGCTGGAACGCACCGTGTGGGACGCGCGGGCGGCGTGGAACCCGGTCTGGGTCGTGGTGGATGGCAGCACGGACGGCTCGGCCGACGCCTTGGCCGGCGCCGACCCGTCCCTGTGCGTGCTGGTGTCACCCGATAACCGGGGCAAAGGCGCCGCCGTGCGCCGCGCCCTGTTGGCGGCGGAGCAGGCCGGCTTCACCCACGCGCTGGTGATGGATGCGGACGGGCAGCATCCGGCGCCGCAGATCGCCGAGTTCATGGCCGCCTCCATGGCTGCACCGGGACACATGGTGCTGGGCCGCCCCGTGTTCGGGCCGGATGCGCCGCTGCTACGGGTGCGGGGGCGGCGCATTTCGAACTGGTGGGCGCGGCTCGAAACCCTGGGCGCCGGGGTCGATGACAGCCTGTTCGGCTTCCGGGTGTACCCGATCGCGGCGCTGAACCGCGTGATGGCCGGGCGGGGCATGCGCGGCTTCGATTTCGACCCGGCTGCCGTCGTGCGCCTCACCTGGGCCGGAATCCCCGCCCTCAATGTGCCGGCGCCCGTCCGCTATCTGCGGCCGGAGCAGGGGGGCGTGTCGCACTTCCAATACAGGCGGGACAATCTGCTGCTGATCCGGCTGCATACGCGGCTGGTGTTCGGCATGCTGCGCCGGCTGCCCGGCTTCCTCATGCGCGGAGGCGCCTGGCGCTAGCTTGCCTGCCGGGCGATGACGGGTTCGGGACTTGCTGAACGATCCGTTACCGGACGCGGTTGCGGCAGCGTCACCGCGCGCAGTCCGTTGGCGTGGATTGCGTCCAGCACCGCCGGCAGCGCCTCCAGCACCACAGGCCGGCCCTGGGGCGAGAGGGCGCTCGATCCGTCATGCAGCAGCAGGATGTCGCCGCCCGCGAGTTGGCGCACCAGCCGCCGAGCCACGCGCGCCGGGTCGGCGCATCGCGTGTCGAAGGCCCGGCGGGTCCAGGACGCGTGCATCAGGCCCGTGGCCGCCAGCACCGGATCGAGCAACGGGCTCCGCATTCCAAGCGGTGCGCGCAGCCAGCCCGGCGCCACCCCGGTCAGCTCCGCAAGGATCGCCTGCCCCCGCCGCACTTGGTCGGCGATGGCGCGCGGGCCATAGGCGGCGAACAGGCTGGGATGCGACCAGGTGTGGTTCTCCACCCGGTGCCCGCGCCGGGCGATATCCTCGATCAGGCCGGGGTGGCGCGCCGCACGGGCGCCGATACAGAAGAACGTGCCCCGCGCGCCGGCGCCGTCCAGCAGATCGAGCACGCGGGGCGTGACCTCCGGGTCCGGCCCGTCATCGAAGGTGAGCGCCACCTCCGGCCCCGGCCCCAGATGGGTGAGCGTGCTGCCCGTCAACTGGCTGCGCGGATTGAGGCCGAGCGCCAGGAGTGCATGGTTCCCCACCAACGCCCCGCCCAGCCAGGGCCAGACTTCCGGGAGTCCTGCCACCACCGCGAGCCCGGCCACATGGACGGCGATCGAGGCCCGCACAAGCCGCGTCGGCTGCCAAGGCCGGGCCGGTAGGGCGGTGTGATGCGATCGGGGTATCGGCATGGGGCTAGACCAGAGGGCGATGGCCGAAAAAGCAAGCGTCCCGGCTCGAAAAATCGTCACGACGGCGTATCTAGGTGGCTGGACAAATCAGGGTCGGCTTGGTGAAGTGCCCACCTGCGGAGGACACATGGCCGAAACGATTGCGTGCGACGTGCTGGTGGTTGGCGGCGGCCCCGCGGGGAGCACGGCCGCGGCGCTGCTGGCCGAACAGGGGCGGGACGTCGTGCTGCTGGAACGGGAGGCGCATCCACGCTTCCACATCGGCGAGAGCCTGCTGCCGCGCAACCTCGCGCTGTTCGACCGGCTCGGCGTGCTGGAGGAGGTCCGCGCCATCGGCGTGCACAAGCCCGGCGCCGAGTTCATCTCCGACGAGACCGGGCGCACCATCCCGTTCCCGTTCCGGCACGCGCTGGATGCCACCTACCCCCATGCCTGGCAGGTGCGGCGCGCGCAACTGGACGAGATCCTGTTCCGCAACGCCGCCCGCCGCGGGGCGCGCACGATGGAGCGCACCCGGGTCGGCCGCGTGCACCTGGCATCGCCGGGCGCCCGTGCCGTGGTGGAGGCCCAAGGCCCGGACGGCGCGATCCGCTTCGAGCCGCGCTACGTGCTGGACGCCACCGGCCGGGACGCGCTGCTGGCCGGAGCCCTGAAGCGCAAGCGCTCCAACAAGCAGAACAACACCGCCGCCCTCTATGCCCATTTCCGCGGCATGCCCCGCCGCACCGGGGAGACCGAGGGCTACATCACCATTCACCTGGCGCAGGATGGCTGGTTCTGGACCATCCCGCTGCAAGACGACGTGATCAGCGTGGGCTTCGTCGGCAATCAATCCGCCTTCAAGGGCCGGCGCGGCACCCCGGCCGATCTGTTCATGGCCCGCATCCGCCAAAGCCCCACGCTGTCGGCCCGCATGGGCCAGGCCGAACCGGTGTCGGAGGTGTTCAGCGCCGCCAACTACTCCTACCGCGCGACGGAGGGGCATGGGCCCGGCTATATGATGATCGGGGACGCGTTCGGCTTCGTGGACCCGATGTTCTCGACCGGGGTGCTGATGGCCATGACGGGCGGGGAGCGCGGGGCCGAAGTGGCGCACGTGGCGCTCGATGACCCCGCCCGCGGCGCCGCGATGGCCGCCCGCGCCGGCCGTGACCTGGGCCGGGCCATGGATCGCGTGGGCTGGTTGATCTACCGCATCAACGATCCCGTGCTGCGATCGCTGTTCTTCGCGCCGAAGAACACGCTGCGAATGCGGGACGGGATCATCAACCTCCTGGCCGGCAATTTGCAGGGCGGGTGGCGGGCGGAGATTCCGGTGCTGGCGTTCAAGACCGTCTATCACACCGCGCACCTGCTCCGGCGGCTCGGCGTGCCGGTGGGGGCGGAGGAGGCGCCGTCCGTCCTGCCGCGCGCGATGGTGCCCGCCGAGTAGCGGTCATGACGGTTGCCGCCGTGATGGACGGCCCCGCGGTGCTGGACCGCGTGGCGTCGCGCTACCGGGCCTGCCGCCGGTTCACCCGACATTACGTTGCCTCCAAGGTGCGGCGGGATCCGATGCACCTGGCCATCCTGCGCCTCGCCGCCGCGCGGCCATTCGGCGCCGTGGTGGATATCGGCTGCGGCCGGGGTCAGGTGGGGATCGCGCTGCTGGAGGCCGGGGCGGCGGCGCAAGTGCTGGGGCTGGATTGGGCCGGCGCGTCGCTGGACGATGCGCGCCGGGCCGGGGCGGGGCTGGCGTTCACGGCCCGGGAGCAGGATTTGGCGCAAGACCCTGGCATCCCGGATTGCGACACGGCGTTGCTGCTGGATGTGCTGTATACGCTCGGGCGGGACCGCGCCCTCCGTCTGCTGGCCGCCACCGCCGCGTCGGCCCGGCGCCGCATCGTGATCCGCACGCTCGACCCCGCCCGCGGCGCCCGGAGCGCGCTGACGATCGGGCTCGAGCGGCTGTTCCGCGCGGTCTGGCCCCATTCCGGCGCCGTGACCGATCCGGTCCCGATCCCGATGTTGACTGCGCTGCTCGAGGGCGCCGGCTTTCTCGTCGAGATCGTGCCATGCTGGGAGGGAACGCCATTCGCCAACGTGTTGCTGGTGGCGGAGCGGGCGTGATGCTCGCCCGCCGCACCCTTATCGCGCTCCTGATCGCCACGCCGGCCTGGGCGGACATCGATGTGGCCGGCGCCGGGCCGTTCATCCAGCGCGCCGGCACCGAACTGGCGCAGCTGATCGCCGGCACACCGGACAAGGCGGCGCGGCGGGAGCGGATGCTGCCGTTCCTCGAGCGCGTGGCGGACCTGGACGGCCTGGCCCGCTTCTGCCTCGGCCGGTATTGGCGCCAGGCAACGGCGGAGCAGCAGGCCGAATACCTGCGCCTGTTCCGCCAGCAGCTCGCGAGCGGCGTGGTGGACCGCATGGGCGAGGCCACCGGGGGCGTGGCGAAGGTCGTCACGGGCCGGCCGGAGCTGCGGGACGATCTGATCCAGGTGCCGACCACGGTGGAGCGCCCCGGCAACAAGCCGAACCGGGTGGTGTGGGTCGTGAGCCCAGAGGGCGGCGGCTATCGCATCGTGGACGTGGTGGCGGAGGGCATCTCGCTCCGGCTCACGAAGCGCAGTGACTTCGCGGCGTTCCTGACGCAGAAGGGCGGCGATGTCGGCGCGCTGATCCTGGCGCTGCGGAACCAGACGGTGCCATGACCCCCGATCCTTCAACCCATGTGATCGCGATCCACGGCGGCGCCGGCACCATCCGGCCCGAGCTGCTGACACCCGAGTTGGAGGCGGCCACCCGCGCCGGGCTCACGGCGGCGCTGCGGGCCGGGCACGCGGTTCTGGCCCGTGGTGGCCCGGCGCTGGAGGCCGTCACGGCAGCAATCATGGCGCTGGAGGACGATCCGCTGTTCAACGCCGCCCACGGTGCCGTGTTCACCGCGGCCGGCCGGATGGAAATGGATGCCTGCGTGATGGATGGCGCGACGAGGCGCGTGGGCGCCGTGGCCGGCGTGTGCGGCCCACGCCACCCCGTGCTGGCGGCCCGCGCGGTGATGGATCATTCGCCCCACGTGCTGATGGCCGGCGCCGGGGCTGAGGCCTGGCTGCGGTCGCAGGGCGTGGCGTTCGAGGACGCGGGATATTTCCGGACGGAGCGGCGGTGGGACGCGCTGCAGGCGATGCTGGCCGCACGGGGTGGGCCGGTGGATGACGCGGACCGGCATGGCACCGTGGGCGCCGTGGCGCGCGATGCGTCCGGCGGCCTGGCCGCGGCGACCAGCACGGGCGGCATGACGGGCAAATTGCCGGGGCGCATCGGAGACACGCCACTGCCAGGCTCCGGGACGTGGGCGGATGCGGCGTGCGCGATGTCCGCGACCGGGCATGGCGAGAGCTTTATTCGGGCAGCCGCCGGGTATGCGATCGCGGCGCGGGTCCGGGCCGGGGAGACGTTGGCCGCGGCGGCGGACGCGGTGCTGGCGGACGTAGCGGCGCTTGGCGGCGATGGTGGGCTGGTGGCGGTGGATGCGGCGGGGGTGGTGGCAATGCCGTTCAACAGCCGGGGGATGTATCGGGGGATGGTTGGGGTGGATGGGGTTTGTTGGACGGGGATTTATGTCGATGCGCTACGAGCGTGACGAGCCGCTGCCCGTGATCCGGCCGTTGGTCGTGGCAGAGGCTGCTAGGGTCACTCTACTTATCCACTGTGCCTTCGGGGCCCAGGAGATGCCGACAGACCCGCCTTCCGGCGCATTGCGCGAAACGGAGGAGAGCATAGCTGGGCTGATCCAGGATGGTGGCGGCGCTTGCGTGATGGAAGGCGAAGACATGATCGGTGCGGTGCTTTGGCAGGCGATCGATGGTGGCCTTTATTTCGGCCGGCTCGCGGTTCTGCCGTCCGCACGGGGCAAGGGGCTGGCCCGCATGCTGATCGCGGCCGCCGAACGGGCAGCACAGGACCGTTCGTTGCCCCGCGTGCACGCGAGCGTTCGGCTAAGCCTTCTGAAAAATCGGCGCCTGTTCGCGACATGCGGGTATCATGAGACCGTCAAATCTTGCCATCCTGGCTATTCCGAGCCGACGACGGTGGCAATCGAGAAAGACCTTTCCAGCCTCAGTTCAGGGACCGACCGTGACCCACTGTAAGAACAGCCTCGGCCCGATCATCCGGACACCCCGCCAAGGGTCGAGCGCGAGCAGGTCCTTGTCTCCCGTCAAGACGACCGTCGCCCCAGATGCAGCAGCCAGCGTTTGTCGCCGTAACGCGAGGCGAGCAGCCCGTTGCAGGCCAGGTGCAGGCAAGTGCCAGGCGGAAGGTGCATCAGGTAGGACCGCACGGCGCGCAGGAACGCTTGGGTGATCGTGTCGTGGTAGCCGCGCGTGTCCGAGTTCGGCACCCCGGTTGCCTCGTTGTATGCACGGATGATGCCCGGCATATCGCGTGCCGGGTCGAGGTCCGGCCGCGCCGTTGCGATCCAGGCCGCCGACGCAAGGTGGGCGGCGTGGGTCCGCTCCGCTTTGGGCAGGGTGCGGTCCATGAGGCGCCGGCCGATCCGCTCCACCTCGGCGTCCGACTTGAAGCCGACAAAGGGCATGGTCACGCCAATTCCAGCCCGACCAGGACCGCGTAGGCGCCGAACGCCAGCAAGGCGGCACCCGACACGCCCTCGATCCAGCGCAGCGCCGCCCTTGGCAGCGCCCGGCGTGCAGCCGAAACGCTGCCAACCAGCAGCAGCCACCAGGCAACGGACCCGATGAACACGCCTGCAACCAGTGACAGCCCGGCAGCATGTCCGCCTCCCGGTGCCGCCAGGGCGGCCACGATGCCAGCGAAGGACAGGATAGTCATGGGGTTGGCAAGCGTCAGCGCAAAGGTGGAGCCGAAAGCAGCGACCAGGCTGCTACCGCCGCTTGTGCGTGCAGCCTCAACCCCTTGGGCCGGCGTGGCTGCGACGCGGCGCAGCGCGGATGCGCCCAGCCAGAGAAGCAGCAAGCCGCCGACCACGCGCAACGCCGCCGCGTGCTCCACGAGCACGGCAGCAAGGGCGCCCAGGCCAAGGGCGGCCAACAGGCCGTACACCGTGTCAGCCGCTGCCGCTCCCACGCCGGACGCTATCCCTGCTCCCGGGCCTTGTGCCAACGTGCGGCGGATGCAAAGCAACCCAATGGGGCCGACCGGCGCCGCGATGGCGAAGCCGATCACCGCGCCCCGGGCCAGGGTGGCAGCCGTGTCCATCACGACGCTCCCTCGTCCGAAGCAACGAGGGAGGTTGCCGGGGCGGGTAGCGCCAGTTCCGTCGTCTCTTTGGCGGTGTCGAGCGCGATGATGGTCTCGGTTCGCAGCACGCCCGGCAGCGGCTTGAGGTGGTTTGCAAGCAGGTGCTGCAAGGCCGAGGCGTCGCGCACCCGCACCTTGAGGAGCCAGGAATGCGGCCCCGTGACGTGGTGCGCCTCCTGGACTTCGGGCAGGCGCCGCAGCGCCTCCGCGAAGGCGTGTTCGTCCGCCCGTGGCTCCAGGTCCACGAACATGAAGGCGCACAGGCTGAGGCCGGCCAGCTTTGGCGACACCACGGCGCGGTTGGCCAGAACAGCGCCAGCGCCGTTCAGCCGTCGTATGCGGTCGCTTGCGGCCGAGACGGACAAGCCGACCTCCTGGCCCAACTCGGCGGCGGAACGCCGGTTGTCGGACTGTATCAGGCGCAGAATGCGCAGATCAATGGGGTCCATACAGGCAATATGCCTGTAAATAGTTTCTATATCAAGCATTCTGCCGTGGAGGCGCGGACCAGCAAGCCCGGCTAGTTCAACAGCGCTTAGCCCAGCAGCGACCCGACTTCACCCACATGCAGCTGGGCACGATGGTTGAAGGGTATCTGTCCGGCAAACCAACGAGGCTGTTGAAGAAGTCGGCTTTCCGGCCGGAACGTCTGTAATTGGCAGCCGATGCGGGGGTGGCCCAGGCGCAAGCTGCCCTCCCGTTCAGGCGGGCGCTGGCTTCCTGGTGAGCAGGATTAGGTTCTGGGCGGCGGCGGCCATCGTGAACTCCTCGGCAGCACCGCGTAGCCCGCGCAGTTTGAGCCGTCGCAGCCCCATGTTGCGCTTGAGCTGGCCGAAGAGACGCTCGACGCGCTTTCGGAGGCGACGGGAGCGGACAAAAGCCGGCGTGCCTTCGAGATCGCGGACTAGATCGCGGACAGCCTCGTCAGCCATTCTCAGCACGCGCCTCGTGGGCGCGTCGGTACACTCCGGCTTTCGCGAGCAGGCGCCGCAGGTGTTGGGCGACCCACTGTAGCGATGCGTGCGGGTCCGACGCTCGTAGCCGCGGCGGCGAAGTTCGTGCCCCTCGGGGCAGGTATAGGCGTCTGCGGTCTCGTCATAGGTGAAGGCCGAGCGGGGGAGCTTGCCCTGGGTCAGCGTCGTGCGGTCGAGCAACGGCACATGCGGCTCGATGCCGCGTTCGAACAGCCAGCGCAGCAGGCCTGCGCTGCCATAGGCCTTGTCGGCGGCGAGGCGTTCGGGGTGGAAACCAAACCGGTCCGCGGCGCGCATGATCAACGTTCGCGTTGCCGCCACCTCGGCGCCCAGGCGCGCGGGCGTAGCTTCGACGTCCAGGATGACGCTTGTTTCGCTGTCGATCAGGTAGTTCGTGGCGTAGCTGAACTGCCCCGGGCCATGCTTGATCGACCAGGCGGCCTGCGGATCGATGGGCGACGTGTATTTGGGCGGCGCTGGCTCACGCTCGTCCGGAGCGGCCGGCAGCGCGGCATCGAGGGCCGCGAGATACTCGCGCACAGGCCGGGCCTGGCGCTCCTGCTCGTCCCAGGCGTCAGCATCCGCCGCACCGTTGAACTTGCGCTCGCTGCCGGCGTCGGCCTCGATCGTGCTCGCGTCGATCGCGGTGTCGCGGCCGGGTGTCAGCCCGGCCTTGGCACAAGCGCGCACGACCTCCTCGAACAGCAGGCGATGCAGGTCGCCGTCGCGGAAGCGCCCATGGCGGTTTTTGGAAAACGTCGAGTGGTCGGGCACGCAACCGTCCAGCCCCAGGCGGCAGAACCAGCGGTAGGCGAGGTTGAGGTGGACCTCATCGCAAAGCCGCCGTTCGGAGCGGATGCCATGCAGATAGCCGATGAGCAGCATGCGCATCATTAGCTCGGGATCGACCGACGGCCGTCCGGTCGAGCTGTAGTATGGTGCGAGAGCCCGCCGGACGAAGCCGAAGTCGAGCACCGCGTCGACGCGGCGGAGCAGGTGATTGGCGGGCACGTGGTCCTCAAGCCGGAAACCGAAGAACAGCGGCTCTTGCCCCGACAGCTTGCCCATCATCGTCGTAATCTCCGGTCCAGTCATAACCAAACCGAATCACGCGCCAAACCCGCCCGCAAGCGAGTTTTTCAACAGCCTCCAACGTTTGTCGGCCACGCCCGCGGTGTCCGGGAACCTGGCTCAAACACGGGAACTCGGACAAGTTGATTGTCGGACGGAGAGGCGGACGGGCTCACTCACAAAAGCACGGCTCCCGATGCCGGAAGGTGGTGATCATCTCGGCCAACTCTGCTTCTCAGATTCGCTAGGCAGAGCAGACTTTCCGCTCCCCACCCATCGCGGACACCGATGCCGACCCACCGCCCAGAAATCTTGCACCCGCGCGCGTCAGCGCCTAATCCCACCAAAGATGCACCCCGCATCTCGCAAACGGAGCAGGAACATGGGCTACAGGGTCGCGGTCGTCGGTGCAACGGGTGCTGTCGGGCGTGAGATCATCAAGACCCTGGCGGAGCGGGACTTTCCGGTGGATGACATCGTCGCCCTCGCCTCCGCGCGGTCCGCGAATCAGGAGATCAGCTTCGGCGAGAAGCGGGTGCTGAAGGTCCGCAACCTTGACACGTTCGATTTCGCCGGCTGGGACATCGGTCTGTTCAGTCCGGGGGCCAGCGTGTCCGCCGTGCATGCGCCGCGGGCCGCCGCCGCCGGGTGCCTGGTCATCGACAACACCAGCCAGTTCCGCATGGAGCCCGACGTGCCGCTGGTCGTGCCGGAGGTCAATCCGCAGGCGCTGTCCCGCATCCGGCGCGGGATCGTGGCGAACCCCAACTGCTCCACGATCCAGATGGTGGTGGCGCTGAAGCCGCTGCATGACAAATACCGGGTGAAGCGCGTGGTGGTCAGCACCTACCAATCCGTCTCGGGCGCCGGGAAGGATGGCATGGACGAGCTGTGGGCGCAGTCCCGCGCCATGTATGTCAACGACCCCGTGGTGAAGCAGGAATTCACCAAGCAGATCGCCTTCAACTGCATCCCGCACATCGACAAGTTCATGGATGACGGCTCGACCAAGGAAGAGTGGAAGATGGCGGTCGAGACCCGGAAGATCCTGGGCGCCGACATCCTGGTGCAGGCGACGTGCGTGCGCGTGCCGGTGTTCATCGGCCACGCGGAGTCCGTCACCGTCGAGTTCCATGAGCCCGTGACCGCGTCGGATGCGCGCAACCTGCTGCGGACGGCACCGGGCATCACGGTGATGGATACGCGGGACGATGGCGGTTACCTGACGCCGATCGAGTGCGCCGGGGAGGATGCGGTCTTCGTGAGCCGTATCCGCAAGGACCCGACGGTGGAGAACGGGCTGAGCTTCTGGTGCGTGTCCGACAACCTCCGCAAGGGCGCCGCGCTCAATGCCGTGCAGATCGCCGAGACCGTGGTGGCGCAGGGATTGTTGCTCAAGAAAGTGGCCTGACCCGGCGTGGCGGCGCAGATCATCTACCAGCCCTACGTCGCCGGGCCGCGCGGCGCGTTGAAGCCCGGCATCCCAGTCCCCTGCCGCACGGCGGAGGAGGGGCTGCGCCGGGCCGAACGCGCGATGGTGGCAGGATCGATCCTGGGGGCGGAGGTGGTGCGCGTGCATCACGATGACGCGGCCGATGAATTCGGCGAGCCGGAGCATCTCGGCCGCTTCGGCCAGGTGCCGGGCGGCGAGCCCAGGTGAAGGGCGGTCCCTGGCTCTGGCTGGTGACGGCCGGGGTGTTCGAGGTCGTGTGGATCGTGTTGCTGAAGCGGTCGGACGGGTTCACCCGCCTTATGCCGAGTGCCGGCACGATCGTTGCCATCGGCGTCAGCTTCTGGTGCATGTCGCAAGCGTTGCGAACATTGCCGATGGGCACGGTCTATGCGGTCTGGACCGGGATCGGCGCCGCCGGGGGCCTCGCCTGGGGCATTCTGGCCGAGGGCGAGCCGGCCGGGCTGGTCCGCATGGCGTGTGTCGGCCTGATCCTGGCGGGGGTAGCCGGCCTCCGCCTGGGGTCGTGAAGCCCGGAATTTTTTGTCCCGGGCCTTCGCCACTCAGACGATCGAGTTGGGGTTGAGCTGCGTGACCCCGGCCAGCGTGATCGTGGTGCCGTCCGACAGGCTGACCAAGGTGTTGGCCCCAACGGCCTGCACCCGGGTCGACCCGGCGGCGTAGCCGAAGGTCTGGATCTGGTCGACGCCCACCTTGAAGTTCTGGATCAGCTCCCGGCCCCCGGCATGCCCGTTCGAGACGATGTAGGTGTCCCGCCCGGTGCCCCCCGTCACGGTGGCGTTGCCCGTGTTGAACACCATCAGGTTGGTGCCGTTGCCCTCCGTCACCACGGTGTCCCCGGTCCCGGCGAAGATCGTGTCGGTGCCGTTGCCGCCCATGATCACGGTCGACCCGCCCGCGGCCACGATCATGTCGTTGCCCAGGCCGCCCATGATCGTGGTCTGGCCGGCGCCGCCCACCAGGGTGTTGTTGCCGGTGCCGCCGATCAACGTCGCCTGCCCGGTGCCGGCGTAGAGCGATTCGGCACCGTCCCCGGCGATCATCAGGTCACGGCCGCTATTGCCGACCATGATGCTGCCGGCGGCGCCGTGCATCGTGGTGTCCCCGCTGCCGCCGAAGGCCACGTTGCCGGCCTTCAGCATCATCTGCGTCGTGCCGGTGGTCGCCACCAGGATGTCACCGGTGCCGCCGCCCACCAGGGTCGTGTTGCCCCCGCCGGCCACCAGCACGTTGCGCCCGGCGCTGCCGCCCTCGAGGTAGCCGCCGCCGGCCGCGCCGAACACGCTGGAGCTGCCGGAGCCGCCTCTCACCGTAGCCGTCCCGGCACCGCCGACGAACAGCAGGGTGCCGGAGCCGCCGATCACCTTGGTGCTGGGCCCCGCGGCGAACACGATCGAGTCCCCGCTGCCGGCGCTGACGGTGTCGTTGCCCTGCGTCGTGATTTCGTTCGTCTCCATCAGGAACGCGATTTCGCTGCCGGCCGGTCCGCTCACGGTGGTGGCCGCCAGCGGCTTGCCCGTGCTGTCGAACACCGGTTGGCTGAAGGCGGATTGGCTCGGCTGGGTGATGGTGCCGATCAGGCGTCCCGCATCGTCGTAGATTTGCAGGATCGCCTTCGTGTTGCTGACGGACTTGACCAGGCCGTTGGTGTTGAACGTGTCGATCCGGTCGATCTGGCCCGTCGGGGCATACACCTGCGCGATGGTCTGACCGGTGCTGGTGGCAGCGGTCACGGTGTAGCTCTGATCCGCCGCGATTGTGACCGTGAGCGGCGCCGAAAGCGGCGACGTGCCGCCCGCGTCGTCGGTCGCGGTTGCAGTCAGGCTGTGCGCCCCCGCGGCCAGCGGCGCCACGAAGGCGAACTGCCACACCCCGGCGCTGTCTGCCCGGGCCGAGCCGACGCTGGCGGAGCCCTCGAACAGCTGGACCGTCGCCCCGGGCTCGGCCAAGCCGCCGATCACGGGTTGCGCCGGGTTGGTGCTGGGCGCCGGTGCCGTGAGCGTGGGCGCGGCCGGCGCCACCGTGTCGATGGTGATGTCCAGGGTGCTGGACGACGCGGAGACATTGCCGGCGAGGTCGGACTGCACGGCCGTGAAGCGATGCACCCCGTCCCGCAGTGGCGTGGTGGCCGCGATCGCCCAGGAGCCGTTCACCACGACCGCACTGCCGATGGCCACGCCGCCATCGTAGAGCGTCACGGTTTCGCCACTGGCGCCGGTGCCGAGGATCGTGGGCGTGCTGGCGCGTGTGATCCGGTCGCCGAGGGTCCCGGTATCGCTCGCGGGTGCCAGGGCAAGCCCGCCCGGTGCTGCGGGTGCCACGCTGTCGATCGTGATGTCCAGCGGTGCGGAACCGGGGGACACGTTGCCGGCCGGGTCGGTCTGCTTGGCCGTGAGGCGATGCGCCCCATCCGTCAGGGGCTGCCCGGGCCGGATGGACCAGACGCCGTTGGCCACGGTGGCGGTGCCGATCGGGGTGAACCCGTCGAGCAAGGTCACCGTATCGCCATCGACGCCCGAACCGGTCACGGCCGGCGTGGTCACGCTGGTCACGCGGTCGCCGGGCACGCCGGTGTCGCTGGCCGGGGTCAATGCAAGACCGGTCGGCGCATCCGGTGTCACGGTGCGGATCGTGATGTCGAGCGGGGCTGACACCGGCGAGACGTTCCCGGCCGCATCGGTTTCGGTCGCGGTGAAGCGATGCACGCCGTCCTGCAGCGGGGTGCCGGGTGCGATGGCCCAGCTCCCGCTGGTGACAGTGCCGCTGCCGACCGCCACGCCGCCCTCATAGAGCGTCACGGTGTCGCCATTGCCCGGTCCGCTGCCAATGATGACCGGCATGGTGATCCGCGTCTGCCGGTCGCCCGGCACCCCGGTGTCGCTGACCGGCGACAGGGCGAGCGCGCCCGGTGCCGACGGAGCCTGACTGTCGATCGTCAGGTCCAGCGCCGCGCTGGGCGCCGAGGCATTGCCGGCCGGGTCGGTCTGGATGGCGGTCAGGCGATGAACCCCGTCCGCCAACGGCGAGCCCGGCGTCACCGACCAGACCCCGCCCACCACCGTGCCGCTGCCGAGCGCGACCCCGCCCTCATAGAGGGTGACGGTCGCACCGGTCAGACCGGTGCCGTTGATCGCCGGCGAGGTTCGGGCGGTGATGCGGTCCCCCGCGACGCCGGTGTCGCTCGCCGGCGCCAAGGCGATCGACCCCGGGGAGGCCGGTGTTACAGTGGAGATCGTGACGTCGAGCGTTGCCGATGGTGTGGAAGTCGATCCGTTGACCCCCGTCTGCGCCGCCGCAAAGTGGTGCACTCCGTCGGTCAGGGCCGAAACCGGGGTCACGGACCAGGCACCGCCCGAGACGATCCCGGTACCGATGACGGTGTTGCCGTCATACAGGGTTATGCTGTCACCATCGACGCCGGCCCCGGTGATCGCCGGCCGGGCAATTGCGGTCAGACGGTCGCCGAGTGCGCCGGTATCACTCCCTGGATCGAGAGCGAGGCTGGATGGGGCCGAGGGCCGGGTCGTGACGATCGACACATCGAGGGTGGACGATGGCGCAGACACGTTGCCGGCGGGATCCGTGGCCCGGGCGGAGAAGTGGTGCACGCCATCCGCCAAGGGGCTTGCGGGAGCGATCGACCAGAGGCCGTTCACCACTGCCGCACTGCCGACGGGGACGCTGCCGTCATAGAGCGTCATGGTGTCTCCGGTCGTGCCGGCGCCCGTGATGGCCGGTTGCGTGGCGGCCGTCAGATTATCGAGCGGGATCCCCGTATCGCTGCCAGGGTCGAGCAGCAGCCCGGTCGGCGCGGACGGAGGCGTGGCGTCGATCGTCAGGGTAAGCGGAGCCGATGTGGCCGAGGCATTGCCGGCCGGATCCGTGGCGGTGGCGGTCAGAGTATGCGCGCCGTCGGCCAGGGCCGAGCCCGGTGTGATCGACCAGGCGCCGTTCACGACGATGGCGCTGCCCAGCAGGGTAGTGCCCTCGTAGAGCTTGACCGTATCGCCCGTCATCCCGGAGCCCGTGATGGCGGGCTGCCGCGTGGCCGTCAGATTGTCGAGCAGCACCCCGGTGTCGCTGCCGGGGTCGAGCAGCAGGCCCGCCGGTGCAGCGGGCGCCGTCGTGTCGATCGTCAAGGCAAGCGAGGCCGAGGCCGGCGAGGTGTTCCCGGCGGGATCCGTGGCGGTGGCGGTGAGGGCGTGCACCCCGTCCGTCAAGGCCGATCCCGGCATGATCGACCAGGCGCCGTTCACGACGGTCGCGCTGCCGAGCAGGGTGCTGCCCTCATACAGCCTGATGGTATCGCCCGTGGTGCCGGAGCCCGTGATGGCCGGCTGCGTCGCGGCCGTCACGTTGTCGAGCAGCACGCCGGTGTCGCTGCCCGGTGCCAGCAGAAGCCCGGCGGGTGCGGACGGCGCCGTGCTGTCGATGGTCAGCGCAAGCGGCGCCGACGCAAGCGACGTGTTGCCGGCGGCGTTGGTGGAGATGGCGGTCAGATTGTGCACACGATCCGCCAAAGCCGATCTCGGCGTGATGGACCACGCGCCGTTCACGACAGTCGCGCTGCCGAGCAGGGTTCTGCCCTCAAACAGCCTGACGGTATCGCCCGTGGTGCCGGATCCCGTGATGGCCGGCTGCACGGTGGCCGTCACGTTGTCGAGCAGCACACCGGTGTCGCTGGCGGGGTCGAGCGTCAGGGCAGTGGGGGATGCCGGCACATCGATCGTGAGGCTCAGCGCCGTGGACGCACCCGACACGTTCCCAGCCGCATCGGTCGCCGTGGCGGTCAGGTTATAGGTCCCGTTCGCCAACTCCGCGCCCGGTGTGATCGACCAGGCGCCGTTCACGACGGTGGCGCTCCCGAGCAAGGTGCTGCCGTCATAGAGCTTGACCGTGTCGCCCGTGGTGCCCGATCCCGTGATGGCCGGCTGCCGCTCGGCAGTCACGTTGTCGAGCGGCACGCCGGTGTCGCTACCGGGGTCGAGCAGCAGGCCCGTCGGGGCGGAGGGCGCCGTAGTATCGATCGTCAGCGCAAGCGAAACCGAAGCGGGCGAGATGTTGCCAGCCGGATCGGTTGCGGTGGCGGTCAGGGTGTGCACACCGTCTGCCAGGGCCGAGCCCGGCGTGATCGACCACGCACCGTTCACGACGACGGCGCTGCCGAGCAGGGTGCTGCCCTCATACAGCTTGACCGTGTCGCCCGTGGTGCCGGAGCCCGTGATGGCCGGCTGGGTGGCGGCGGTCACGTTATCGAGCAGCACGCCAGTGTCGCTGCCGGGGTCGAGCAGGAGCCCGGTCGGAGCGGACGACGCCGTGGTGTCGATCGTCACGGCCAGCGGCGCCGAGGCGGTGGATACATTGCCCGCCGAGCTGACGGAATAGGCGGTGAAGATGTGCACGCCATCCGCCAACGGCGAGGCCGGGGTGATGGACCAGGCGCCGTTCACCACGGTGGCGGAGCCGAGGCGGGTACTCGTGCCCTCATACAGGTAAATGGTGTCGCCCGTGGTGCCGGAGCCCGTAATGGCCGGCTGCGTGGTCGCGGTCACGTTGTCGAGCAGCACGCCGGTGTCGCTGCCGGGGTCGAGCAGCAGGGCCGTCGGTGTCACCGGGGCCGTTCGGTCGATGGTGATCGCGAGCGGCGCGGAGGCTTGGGAGACATTGCCGGCCGCGTCCGTGGCCCTGGCCGTGAGGCTATGCACCCCATCGGCCAGCGCAGTTCCCGGCGTGATCGACCAGGCGCCGTTCACGACGGTGGCGCTGCCGAGCAGGGTGTTGCCCTCATATAGCTCGACCGTGTCGCCGGTGATGCCGGAGCCCGTGATGGCAGGCGGCGTGATGGCGGTCCGGTTGTCGAGCAGCACGCCCGTGTCGCTGGCGGGATCGAGCAGCAAGCCGGTCGGCGCCGCGGGGGCTACGGTGTCGATCGTCAGGGCAAGCGCTGCCGATGTGGCCGACGTGTTGCCCGCAGCGTCGGTGGCGGTGGCGGTCAGGGTATGCACCCCGTCCACCAGCGGAGCGGCCGGCGCGATCGACCAGGCGCCGTTCACGACGGTGGCGCTGCCGAGCAAGGTGCTGCCCTCATACAGCTTCACCACGTCCCCGGAGATGCCGGAACCCGTGATGGCCGGCTGCGTCGTGGCGGTCACATCGTCCAGCAGCACGCCGGTGTCGCTGCCGGGATCCAGGCGGAAGCCGGATGGGGCTAAGGGCGCAGTCGTGTCGATCGTGAGGTCGAGCGCAGCGGTCGCGGAGGAGGTATTCCCGGCAGCATCGCGCTCGGTCGCGGTGAAATGGTGCACGCCGTCCGTCAGCGCCGTGCCCGGCGTGATCGACCAGGCGCCGCTCACCACCGTGGCACTGCCGACCGCCGTGCCGCCGTCATACAGCGTGACCAGATCGCCGTCGGTGCCGCCGCCGGTGATGGCCGGAAGGGCAGTGGCGGTGATGTTGTCGAGCAGCACGCCGGTGTCGCTGCCGGGATCGAGCACCATTCCGGAGGGCGTGGCCGGTGCGACGGTGTCGATCGTGATGTCGAGGGCGGCGGTCGCGGCGGAGGCGTTGCCGGCCGTGTCGCTCTCGATGGCGGTGAAATGATGCACGCCGTCCGCCAGGGCGGTGCCGGGCGTCACCGACCAGGCGCCGCTCACGACGGTGGCGCTGCCAATGGCGGTGCCTCCATCATACAGGACCACCGTGTCCCCGGTCGTGCCGGAGCCCGTGATCGCAGGGCGGTTCGCCGCCGTGATGTTGTCGAGCAGCACCCCGGTGTCACTGGCCGGCGCCAACACCAGGTTGGCGGGGGTCGCGGGTGCCACGGTGTCGATCGTGACGCTGAGCGCGACGGAGGGGGAGGCGTTGCCGGCGGGATCGGTCTGCACGACGGTGAAGGCGTGGGCGCCGTCGACGAGGGCGGTGCCGGGCACGATCGACCACGCGCCGGACACGATTGTGGCGCTGCCGACGAGGGTGCCGCCATCGAACAGCGTGATCGTGTTGCCGGTCACGCCGCTGCCGGTGATGGCGGGGGTCGTCACCGAGGTGATCCCGTCTCCCGTCACCCCGGTGTCGCTGGCCGGATCCAGGCGGACCGCGGTGGCCGCAGCGGGTGCGACCGTGTCGAGGGTGAAGGCGAACACGGCCGAACCGGTGTTGCTGCCGGCGTCGGTCTGCACGGCGGAGACCGTGTGCGCGCCCTGCGCCAGGCCGCCCGCCAGGAAGCTGTAGGTGCCGGAGGACGTGGCGGTGGCGGAGCCGATCGCCGTGCCGCCCTCATAGAACGTGACGGTGCTGTTCGGGTCGGCCACGCCGACCAGGGTGCCGTCCGAGGTCAAGCCGTCGCTCGAGGACGCCCCGGTGTCGTTGGCCAGCGCCTCCGTCACCAGCGGGACCAGCCGGACATTGGTGCCGCCGGCACCATCCGTCGTGAGCTTGATGACGGAGTTCGCGGGCAGCGCAGCGTCCAGGGTGAAGGCGTAGCTGGTGGCGCCGTTCTGGATCGTGAGTGTCGTGCCGGAGGTGGTGACCACCGTGCCGGAGAGGGGCAGCGAGCGCAGGTCGACGGTGTCGCCACGGGTGAAATGGGCCAGCACGCCGCCGAAATTGGCGGGGTCGTTGATGATGACCTTCGAGGCGGAGCCCACGAGGTCGATCACCTCGCCGGATGCAACGCTTCCGCCCAGGGTCAACACACCGCCATTGGCGATCGCGAACGTGCCCGCCGTGGATGCGAAGTTCACGCCGCCGGCGATGGTGAGCGAGTCGCCGGTCCCGATCAACAGGGTGCCATCATCGACCACCGTGACGCCGGAGCCCAGGACCGTCGTGCCCGCCAGCTCCCATGTGCTGCCGGAGTCCACCTGCAGGGTTTGGAAGCCGAGGAACTTGGTGCCGTAGCCGGAGATCACCCCCGTGCTGGTGGTGCCCGAGAGCTCGAGCGTGTTGCTGGCGCTGCTGACCGCCGAAACGACGCCCGTGATGCTGCCGGCCACATCCATGATCAGGGTGTTGCTGGTGCCGCCGCCGAACACGATCGCGGTTCCGTTGGAGCCGGAGATCACGCCGGCATTGGACACGGTGCCGCCCGCCGCCAGCTTGATGGCGACGCCGCCGACCAGCCCGGTGCCGGCGATCGTGCCGTCATTGCTGACGGTGACGGCGCCGCCCGACCCGGTGATGGCCGTGCCGCTCGTCGCCACCGTGCCGCTGATCACGCCGTGGTTCACGATCGCGCCACCCAGGGCGCCCCGCACGTCCACCGCGCCGCCGCCGCTCGCGACTGTCATCTGCCCGCCGGAGCTGACCACCGTCGCGCTCGCGACGCCGCCGGACAGGACCGATTGCCCACCGCCATCGCTCAGGATCGTGGCGCTGGCGACGCCGCCGGCCGAGATGATCTCGAGCCCGGTGCTCGTGACCTGGCCGCTCCGGGCGATACCGCCCGATGAAATAGTCAGTGTGCCTGCGCTAACTTGGGTGGAACTTGCGATGCCGCCCGCCGAGACCGTGGCGCCGCCGCCCACAAGGTTTGCGCCAGAGAGGGTGCCCGACACAACCGTGGCCGCGCCGCCCGAGCTAAGGATCGTGCCACTGGCAACGCCGCCTGCCGTGACGGCCAGGGCGCCGCTCGCGCTCACGGTCGTGGCCCGGCCGATGCCGCCCAAGGAAATGGTCTGCGTGCCGCCAGACAGCAGGGTCGCGCCGCTCGCGACGCCGCCGCTGAGCACCACCTCCTGGCCGCCATCGCTGACGACGGTCCCGCTCGCGACGCCACCGGCCGAGACGGTCTCAGTGCCGCCGGAGGTCAGGGTCCCGCCATTTGCCGTGCCGCCCGAGGTGACGATCACCGACCCGGCCACTTGGCTGGCGCTGGTGTAACCGCCCGCGACAACGCGCTGCTGGCTACCGGAGCTCACTACGGTGCCGCTGGCGATGCCGCCCGCAGACAAGATCTGGATCGAGCCCGCATCCAGGATGGCGCCGCGCGCAGTGCCGGCCACGATGACCTGTTGCCCGCCCGACGTGATCTCGCTCCCGCTGGTGACACCGCCGGCGCTCACGACCTCGGCGCCGCCGCTGCTGATCACCGCCGAGGTGGATAGACCACCCGAGGAGACGATCAACCCGGCCCCGTTCCCCGTCACCACCGCGCCCACGGCCGAACCGCCGGCGGAGACGATCTCGGTCCCGCCGCTGCTCACCGTCTGGCCGCTGCCCAAGCCGCCGCTCCGCACCAGGACGGAGCCACCGTTCAGCACGGTCCCACCACTCAGCACACCGCCGGCCGAGACCACGGCCTGTCCGCCATTGCTGACGGTCGTGCCCGCCCCGATCCCACCAGATGAGGCGATCTGCACGCCGCCAAAGAGCAGTGTCGTGGCGGTTGCGGTGCCGCCGCTGAGAAGCTCGGTCCCGCCCGACGAAACCAGGGTATTGCTGGTCAGGCCGCCCACCGACACGATTTCGGTGCCGCCCAAGCGCACGATCGTGCCGGCTGCACTGGCGCCGGAGCTCACGGTCTGCGATCCGCCCGACAGGGTCGTTCCGGACACCGCGGCGCCGGCGAGCAGCTGCTCGATGCCTCCGGCCGAAACGATTGTGCCGCTGACGACGGCGCCCGACGACACGATCTGTGTGCCGCCGGCGCTGATGATAGTGCCGGAGACGGTGCCGGCCACGTCCACGACACCGGTCACCTTGGCGATGGTGCCTGACGCCGTGCCGCCGGCGAGCACGTTCTGCTGGCCAATCACCGCGGCACCCACGGCAAGACCCCCCGAGTTCACGGTCTGGACACCGCCCAGATTGACCACGGCGGCGTTGGCCCGCCCGCCGCTCGAGATGAGCTGGGTGCCGCCAGATTGTATGCTGGCGACTCCGTCGATGGCGCCGTTGAGGATGGTCTCGGTGCCGCCCGAGCCGATCGTCATCGAGGTGGCCTGGCCCCCCGATAGAACCGTCGCGCCGGCATCCAGGATGGTGCCGGACGCGAGCGTGCCGCCGGTGAAGACGATCTGCGAACCGCCGGAGCTGACGAACGTCGCGGAGCCGAAGCCCAACGCGTGGATCTCCTGCACGCCGCCGTTGAGGACGGTGCCGCCCTTGTCGGTGCCGGCCGAGGACACGATCTCGATGCCGCCGCTGCTGATGAGGGCGGCGCCAGCCACACCGCCGTCCTGGACGTACATCGTGCCCTGATCCAGCACGGACGTCGCGGTGGCGGCGCCGGACACGTATTGCCTGCCGCCCGCGCTGACGACCGTATTCGCGGCGGCGCCGCTGCCCTCGATGACCTGCTGGCCGCCGCTGGACACGACGGTATCGGCGGTGGTGCCGCGATTGGACACGAACTGGATGCCGCCTTGCAGTACCGTGGCGCTGATGGCCGAACCGGCGAAGGCCACGGACTGTACTGCGCCGCCATATGACTGGCCGGTACCGTCAATGGTCGCACCGGTCTCCGTGCCGCCGAACACGTCTTCCTCGCCGCCGTCATAAACAATGCTGCCGCTGGCGACACCGTGGGCGTAGACGGTCAGAAGCCCGCCGGAGCTTACGGTGATGGCCGAGACCACGCCGCCGCGGGCGACCGCGATCTCGTCGGGGCTGTTGAGGGTGACGCTGCTGGAGGAGACGCCGGAGCTGATGACGGTGATGGTCATGGCAGATTACCTTGTGCAGAGCCGCGCGGGGCGGCGAGGGATGGAGGGCCGTGGGGCCGGGTTCAGGCGGCTGCTGGAAGCAGCCCGGGGATGGCGGCCAGCGCGGTCTCGACCTGTTTGGCCGTGATGTGCCGGGTGCATTCGAACTGGCGCGCGGTGCCGGCGTGGCGCGGGCACCAGAGAAAGTCCTTGTGGTCGAACCGGAGGCGCGGATCGTTCCAGCAGGAGTGGCAGGTGTGGTAGTTGATGACCCGGTAGGGGGTCGCGAACTCGTTGGTGGCGCTGGTGAAGCCGCTGATCAGCACCGTGGGCGTGTCGGCGGCCCATGCGAGCCAGGACAGCCCGCTCGACAGGCCGATGAAGGCCGCGGCGTGACGCAGCCAGCGGGCGCGCTCCGCCAAAGGCCGGTCCCCGGTTTCGTCTTCGGCGCCGTGGGGGATGTGGTTCCAGACCAGGCCCGTGCCGTGCACCGGCTTCTGGTCGATGCAGATCACGCGGTAGCCGGCCTTCTTCAGGGTGGCGATCACGTCCCGCCAGCCCGAGGGGTTGTTCCAGTACTTGGCCTGGCTCGAGCTTTGGGCGGCGATGCAGACATAGGGCTCGGCGATCGGGCGGCTTTCGTCCGGCAGGGCCAGGACGGGCGCCTGCTCCGCCGGGTCGACGCCCAGGATGTAGGCGGCGGTCTTGTGCAGGCCAACCGCACGGAAATCGACCGGTTGCCAGGCGAAATCCGCATCGTCGAAAAACAGGCCCATGCTGTAGGTGGCGTAAAACTGCTCGGGCCGGACCTCCTCGTGCGGGACGAAATTGATGTGCGGATAGGCGCGCTCAAGCAGTGGGATGATGAGCGGCGACATGGTGCAGGTCAGCCGGCAGCCCTGCACTTCCTGGAAACGCGCCGCATAGGGAAACCAGGCCAGCACGTCACCCAGGGTGCCGATCGGGAACTGGATCAATACATCTCGGTCCCGCGCCGAATACTGGTGTTCGAACACGAGCTTGCCGCCGGACCACACCTCGATCCCGCAACGGAGGTAATACCGCTTGCGGGTGCCGACCTGCGCCTGCTGGATTTCCGTCTCATACAGGACGTTGCCGGTATCGAGGTCGCTGATGCGGATTTTCCACTCGCCCTGCGGCAGAAAGACCCGGCCGCCGAGGTTGAAATCGTAGCGGATGCCGCACGGCCCTACCTGCGTCGGGACGCTCGCGGGGGCAGGGTAGGCGCCGATGATGGCGGGTGGCGCCTCCGTGGGTTTGGGCGCGGCGGCGCGGGGTGGGGCAGGCGATGGGATCGGCTCGTCGGCCAGGATGTCGGACGAAAGCTCGGCAAGATCGGTGCCGATGTGCAGTTCAGCCAGACTATCCATTCCATCCGCCCCAGACGCTGTTCTGGGCGCGCAGCGAGCGCGCCGTGGGAACAGTGTTAGGCGCGAATAGTTAAGGACTTGCTAAAGCCGGCGATCCCACGACAAAGCTTGACGGAACACGTTCGAACGTTCGGCAGGATCAGAGCGGCCGACGCCCTGAATACTCGAAACCGGCCGCCGTCACGTCCTGCGATGCTTGCGTCAGCCGCTGGAATGCGCGCCAGGCCGGGTGGGTGCGGGTCCCAGGGTCCGCCCAGAAATCGGCGAACCGGCCCAGGCTCTCGCCCGCGAACGCGGCGGCCTCGGTCTCGCCCAACTCCCGCCGCAGCGCCAGCCGGCATTCATGGGCGAGCCAGGCGACGGAATAGGCCGGATTGAAGTTCTCCGACACATGCAGCAGGTCGGTCTCGAAATCCTGGAACCAGGCGGCCACGCCGTGCCGGGTCGCGTTGTAGTAATGATGCGGCGCCTCGTGTTGCGGTTGCAGGAACGCGGTGCGGATCAGCACGCGGCCGCCGGGCTGCAACACGCGGCGGATCTCGGACGCCGCCTTGAACGGGTTCCGGTAATGCTCGAAGGCATTCATCGCGATCACCACGTCGAAGCTTTCGTCCGCGAAGGGCAGGCAATGGCTGTCGCCGACCAGGTCGGTATGGCCGAACAGCGCGGCCTCCACCTCGATCACGTGGTCAAACCGCTCCGCCGTGCCGCCCGCGCTCAGGTTCAGCACGCGGCCGCGCGCGGCATGGATCAGGGCCAGCGCGCTTTCCGGCACCTCGTTGCTGAGGTGGTGAAACACTGCCACCTCGTCCACCGGCATGCCTGGAAACAGGATCGGACGGCCATCTTTGAGCGGCCACGTGCGGCTGCCATCCTCGGTCTGTAGCCCGGCTTCGGTCAGATGCAGGCGCTGGCCGGTCTCGGGGCAGCGCAGGATCGGTAGCACCCGGTCCAACCCGGCCGCTTCAGGCGCCGGCGGCCGGGGCGGCTCGGGCGGGCGCGTCACGGTGATCCAGGGGTGCCAGCCCTGGATGCGGCCGATCACGCGATCCTTCACCGCACGCTGGTCCGTCACCTGCGCCAGCATCGATTCGCCATGCGCCTGGTAATCCGCCAAGGGCTCGCCGGGCACGCCGTGGCCGAACAGGCCCAGTTCGGCCATCACGCACCAGAGGTCGTAATCCTCCCAGCCGAAGCAGGGCCGGTAGCCACCGGCGGCGGCCCAGGCGGCGCGGGTCATCAGCGCCATGGCGTCGATGTAGTTGCCGGACACGAAACGCTGGGGATCGTAGGGCAGGACGCCCATGCGCCCGGTGCGCAGACCGGATTCCTGGATCACCGGATAGGCATAGGCCGCGCCACTCGCCTCGATGGCCGCCAGCAGCGCGGCGCAGCACCCGGGCCGCAGCGTGTTGTCCGCATCGAGCGGTAGGACATACGGCGTCTCGGCCACGGCGAAGGCCGCGTTCCGGGCATGGGCCACACCGGAATTGACGTTGTTCTGCAGCACCACCACCCGGTTGAACCGCCCGGCATGGGCGCCAACCCACTCCAGCACCGTCGCGAGGGAGGCGTCGGTCGACCGGTCCTCGATCACCACGAGGTCCAGCGCCGCGAGCGTCTGCGCATGGACGGAGTCCAGCGCCGCAACCACGGTATGGGCGTAGTTGTAGATCGGGATGACAACGGTCACGGATGACGCCAGAAGCCGGTCGGACGCAAACATGACTTTGGTGCCGGGGATCACCGGCGCCGGCCGCCCATCGCGCGGCCGTTCCGCCACGAACGCGTCGGCCGCCGCCGGGCCGCCCTGCCATTGCGCCAGCATGCGCCGCATCGCCTGCGCCCGCCGCTCGGGGCCATAGGGCCACAGCACGGAAACCAGCGCCGCCTGCGCGATTTGGGCGCGGCGGGCCGGGTCGTCCAGCAGGGTTGAGAGCGCCGCCGTCCATTCCGCCGGGGTGGCGGCGAGGAAGCCGGTCACGCCGTGCTCGATGGCCCTCGCGAACGGCCCGACGGGGGAGGCCACGGTGCACACGCCGGCCAGCGCGCCCTCGAAGAATTTCAGCTCGCTTTTGGCGGCGCAGAACGGGTTGTTCAGCTGCAACGGCGCCAGGTTCACGTCGAAGCGGGCGATCTCGTCCGGCAGGCGGTCCAGCTTGACCAAATCCCGCCACTCGATCTGGTGGTCCAGCGCGGCCAGCTCCGGGAACTCATGCAGGTCGATCAGCTTCACCTCCGGCCCGGCCTGGAACAGCACCAGGCGGCACTCCGGCCGCGCCCGCAGGATGGCCGGCAGCACGGACGCGACCTCGGCGAAATCGCGCTGGTGGGTGCGGGAGCCGCTGGCGTAGCCGAGCCGGACCAGGCCATCCCCGGGCGTGGCCTGTTGCCGCCGCGCCGCCATTCGGCTGTGCTGGAAGGTGTGGCGGTCGAAGCCGTTCGGCAGCACGAACGCGACCTTGCCGAACCGGCGCATCTGGTGCGCCAACTCGTGCGTGGGGGCCACCGTGTAGTCGGCTTCGTGCATCGTGCGTTGCACCGCGGCGTAGTGGGCCTGCACGCCGGGTTCGGTGAGGTTCTGCGAGCGGATGCCGTCGATGATGTCGATGGTGGCGAGTGCCGGGTCGATCATTAGGTCATCGATGTCGAACACGATCTTCGTGCCCTCGGCCCGCACCCGCTGGACGAAGGCCGCGAGCGGATCGGTCCAGACGGCGCGCCAGATCACCACGATGGCGGGCTGCACGGATGCGGCCAAGGCGCCATCGAGCTCATCGATGCGCAGCACCAGCACGCGGGCGCCGGCCTCCCGCGCGGCCTCCGCATAGCGCTCGACGCGGTACAGCGTGCCGGGGGTATCGGGCTCGCCGCTCACGTAGCAGATCAGCGGGATGGCCGGGGCGGCTTGGGGCGCCGGCACGGGTGCGGGCGCGGGTACGGGCAAAGGCGGGGCCAAAGGCGGGGGTGGGGGCAGGGCGAGGGGCTCGATCGACTGCGCGGCTGCGAGGGCGGCGTTGCGGCGGAGCGGGTTCAGGTGCGGCGTCAGCAAGCGCCAGACCGTCTTCACCGCGCCCCGGGCGGGCCGCCGTACGCCACGCGGCACCATCGCCAATCCGGCACGGATCGGGCCGGTAGCGCGCCATGTGGCCGACGACAGCACGATATCCCGCGTCGCCTCCGCTTCGTGTCGCCGGGCCATTTCAGCGGCGTGGGAGGCGTGCAGCGCCGCCAGCGCATCGGCCGCCTCGCGCGCCAAAACCTCCGTTCGGGCCTGGGTCTCGGTAGTGGCGCGAACGTGCCGATCGCGCTCAATCTCCGCGGCGATCGCGGCCTGGCGGTGATGCCGTTCCTGTTGCCGAAGGGCGGCCACATCCTGCGCGGCCTGGGCGGCTTCGGCCGCGGCGACGCGCTGGGCAGCTTCGGCCGCCGCGAGCCGGGTTTGCAGTCGCGCGGCGTCCTCGGCGGCTAGGGCGGCGTTTTGCCGGGCGGCTTCGGCCCTGGCGATGGCCTCCTGTGCGGCTTCGTGGGCCGCGCTCGCTTCGGTCCGTGCGTCGTGCAGCGCCGCGGCCGTCGTGTTCAGCTCGACCGAGACCGCGTGCAGCCGCGCCCGGCCCTCGCCCTCGATCCGGCCCAGCAGATGCACCTGCGCCTCGCACAGGCCACGCTCGCCCAGGAAGGCGAAGCGGTCCCGCATTGCGGCCGGGTCCGCGACGCCGGCCAGCGCCGCGACGGCGGGCGGGCACTCGGCACCGGGCGCCAGCACGCCGAGGCCGTGGCCGTGCAGGAACTCGAATGACGGATACTGGCCCGACAACTCGGACCACAGGCGCCAAACGCCGAACCCCTCGGTGCGGACGCAGGTGTCGTGGAACAGCACGACGCCGGCCGGGGAGAGCTTGGGGCGCCAGGTCTCGAAATCGTGGCTGATGTCGTCATAGCCATGGCGGCCATCGATGTGCAGCAGGTCCACGGAGCCGTCCGCGAACAGCTCCAACGCGTCATCGAAGCGGTGACGGATCAGGGTGGAGAAGGCGGCGAAGCGGGGGTCGTGGTAGGCGCGCAGCCCGGCGAACACCTCCTCCCCATACAGCCCGGCGTGATCGTCCCCCTCCCACGTATCGACCGCGAAACACCGCGTCGGCAGCCCCGCGCGCTGCACCGCCCGGCAGAACGCAGCGTAGGAGACGCCGTTATGGGAGCCGAGCTCCACGATGCAGCGCGGGCGCAGTGCCGGCACCAGCCAGTGCGCGAAGGCGACGTGGCCATACCAGGCGCTGTCGACGTCATTGCGGTCGGAGCGCCAGAACAGCGGATCGAGCGCCGGGTCGGCGATCGCTTGCAGCGCCGTTTGCGGGGTCACGGGATCGGCCACGGGCGCACTCCAACCAGGTCGGGGCGTTATGCCCGGCCCGCCTTGGCGTCGCAAATAGCGCTTCGATGGGTTGCACCCCGTGCAAAGGGCTCGGAACTGTCAGTCCGCGTCCTCCAGCGCGGGATGCAGGAGCCGGGCGGCGGCGGGGTAGTCCACCTTGCCGCTGCCCAGCACCGGGATCTTCGCCACGACCCGCACCGTGCGCGGCACCTGGATCTCCGGCACGCCGCGGGCCCGCGCCTCGGTCAGCAGGGCACGGGTGTCCGCACCGGTCTGTGTGGTCAGCAGCACGAGCTGCTCCCCCTTGCGCGCATCCGGCACCGTCAACACCGCATGCTGCGCATCGGGCCAGAGCCGCGCGGCGAAGGTCTCGGCGGCGCCCAGGGACACCATTTCGCCCGCGATCTTCGCGAACCGCTTGGCCCGGCCCAGGATCGTGACGTAGCGCGCGGCGTCCACGTCCACGATGTCGCCGGTGTCATACCAGCCGTCCTCCGGCGCCTCGATTACCCCAGGCGCCGTGTCCCGCAGATAGCCGAGCATGACGTTGGGGCCGCGGACGATCAGGCGGCCGCCGGCGTCGATGCCGGGCACGGGGTCGAGGCGGTAGTCGATGCCGGGCAGCAGGCGGCCGACGGTGCCGGGGCGGTTGTGCATGGCGGTGTTGAGCGCCAGCACGGGACCGGTCTCGGTGGCGCCATAGCCTTCCAGCAACCGGACGCCGAAGCGGTCGGCATAGATGCGCCGGGTTTCGTCCCGCACCTTTTCGGCGCCGGCGATGGCGTAGCGAACGGCGCGGAAGTCGTAGGGATGGGCGTAGCGGGCCCAGCCCGTGAGGAACGTGTCGGTGCCGAAGATGATGGTGGCGTCGGTGCCGTAGGTGAGTTCCGGCACCATGCGGTAGTGCAGGGGGGAAGGGTACAGGAACACCCGCGCCCCCGACAGCACCGGCAGCAGCGTGGCGGAGCTGAGCCCGATCGCGTGGAACAGCGGCATGGCGTTCAGCACGCGGTCCGCCGCGGAGAAATCGAGCGTGGCGCCGACCTGCGCGATGTTCGCCAGGATGCTGCGCCCGCTGAGCACCACGCCCTTCGGCACGCCTTCGGACCCGCTGGTGAACAGCACGGCGGCCGGGGCGTCCGGCGCGCGGGTGGCGCCCGGCAGGTGGCGGGCGCGGCGGGCATCCCAGAGCCCGCGCAGCTTCTCACGCCAGCCGAAGGTGGCACGCAGGTCTTCCAGCCACACGAAACGCACGCCCTCCATCCGGGCGATCACCGGCTCGAGCTTCGCGCGGGCCACGAACACGCGGGAGGTCAGCACCGTGCGCACCTCCGCGATGCGGCAGGCGGCGCTCATGGCCTCGGCACCCGCGGAGTAGTTCAGCATGGCGGGCACGCGGTTGAAGGCCTGCAGCGCGAACACCGTCACCACGGCGCCGTTGGCGTTGGGCAGCAGCACGCCCAGCGTCTCCTCCGGCCGCGACTGCCGGGCCAAGGCCCGGCCCAGCACGGCGGCGCCCAGGACCAGGCGGCCGAAGGTGAGGGGGGCGAACGTCACGTCCTCCAGCGCTTCCTTCTTGGCGCCGTGCGTGTCCTTGGCGTCCAGCAGGGCCGCGAACAGGGGGCGGCCGATCGGGCGGGTGGCGAACTCGGCGGACGCCATCAGGTCCTCCATGGCGGCGCCCAGGGCGCGGCGGCGGGCGCGGCCCTGCAAGGCGGGATCGACGTCCAGCGTCACGGGCGGCAGCACCGCCATCGAGACGCGCGGGAACCAGCGCAGCCCGATCTTGCCATGCAGGCGCGAGAACCGGCTGCGCTCCAGCCCGTCGATCCGCACCGGCAGCACCACGGCGCCCGCCTTGTCCGCGATCAGCCCGGCGCCATCATACACCTTCATGCGGGAGCCCGTCTTGGTGATGCGCCCCTCCGGGAAGATCACCAGCCGCCGCCCGGCCTCGACGGCCCGCACCATCTCGCGCGCCGCATAGGGGTTGGTCGGGTCGATCGTCAGCACGTCCACCTGCGCCAGGAACGGCTTCACCCACCACTGGCGCGCCATGAACGTGTCCACCACGAAGGTGGCCGAGCCCGGCAGCGTGGCCGCCAGCAGGCAGCCATCGGCGAGGCTCAGATGGTTGCACACCACGACGGCGCGCACCTCCGGCCCCGGCACGTTCTGCATTCCCGCGACATCGAGTCCGTGGAACACCCGGAAATAGAAGCGGAACACCCCGCGCAACACGTCTTCCGGCAGGAGGCGGCAGATGATGGCTGCGGCGATCAGGTTCATGCCACCCGCGATCGCCAGCACCGACACCGGCTTGAACCCGAGCATGGCGAGGCCCGCCGCGGCGCCGGAGCCCAGCACGATGAACAGCGCGTTCACCACGTTGTTGGCCGCGATCATGCTGGCGACACGGTGGGGGTCGGACTTGTCCTGGATGATGGCATAGAGCGGCACGGAGAATATCCCCCCGCACGCCGCGGCTCCCAGCAGGCACAGCAGCGCGCCGATCCCGGTGGCGGAGGTCAGGATATCGCCGGGCGTGTGCCAAAGCCCCGCCACGGGCCGGCTGGCGAGGTATGAGAAGCCGAAGGTGAACACGGAAAGCATCAGCGCCGCGAACGGCACGTGGCGCGCCGAAATCTCGCCATGCAGCAGCCGCCCCGCGAGGATGGAGCCGCCGCCCACGCCCACCGCGAAGCTGACCAGCAGGAGGTTCAGCACGCCGATCCCGCCATGCAGGTCGATCTTGGTCAGCTCCGGAAACTCGGTGAGGTAGGTGGCGCCCACGGTCCAGAACCAGCTGAGGCCCAGGATGCTGAGCCAGACCGCCCGGTTCTGCCGGGCGAGGCGCACGAGCCGGATCGTCTCGCCAAAGATGTTCCAGCCCACGCGCAGCCCGGGCGCGTTGACGCGCCCCGCCGGCACCCGGAACGCCGCCACGGCGCCCAGCACGGCCGCCGCCACGCCCACCCCCGCCACGATCGCCGGGCCATCGGCCAGCCCGATCAGCCCGGCCCCCGCGATCGTGCCGCCCAGGATCGCGCCGAACGTCCCGGCCTCGATCAAGGCATTGCCGCGCACGAGCTCCGCCTCCGCCAGATGATCGGGCAGCAGGCCGAACTTCAGTGGGCTGAAGAACGCCGCCTGCACGCCGAGCCCGAACAGCACCGCCAGCAGCGCCGGCACGTTCATCGCGAGCAGGCCCCAGGCCGCCAGCGCCATCAGCACGATCTCTGCCAGCTTGGTGGCGCGGAGCAGCTTCGCCTTGTCGAACCTGTCCGCCAACTGCCCGGCGGTCGCCGACAGCAGCACGTAGGGCAAAATGAACAACGCGCCCGCCAACGCCACCAGCGCCGTCCCGCCCTCCCCGGTGCGGAAGATCACCAGGGCCACCAGGGCGTTCTTGAACAAATTGTCGTTCAGGGCGCCGAGGGACTGGGAGATGAACAGCGGCAGGAAGCGGCGCGTGGCGAGCAGATTGGCGGGCATCGTTGGTCTCCGTTCCTAGTCGTTACTCCGTCATTACGAGCGGAGGGAAGCAATCCAGGGCGACATGGGTGCCTGCGGCCTCTGGATTGCTTCGCCGAGCGGCTCGCAATGACGGTGGTTCGTCAGTGCGCGGCGTCTAGTAAGAGCTTCTCCGTCCGCGCATCCTCGATCCGGTTCACCAGCCGGCTCCCCTCATGCAGGTCACGCTGCGTCTTGGTCATCGTGATGCAGGATTGCACGGTCATCAGCAGGCCCATAGCCAGGAAGGCGCGGGTCCAGAGCTCGACGGGCAGCATATAGATGCCGAGCCCGGTCACCCCGAGTGCCAGTCCGAACGACACATAGCTGAAGAAGACCCATGCGGGGGCGTGTTGGATGGGCTGGTTCATGATCAGGCTCCTGTTGCGTGAAGGCGGGCGAGGACGCTGGCGGCGGTGGGCCGGGTGGCCGGGCCGCACCCCGCGGCGGCAAGGCGGTCATCGAGGGAGGGCGCCGGCGCCTGGATGTCGTCTAAATGGTTGTTCGCAGCCTCGGCCTGGGTCTGCTGTTCGCGCAGCCGAGCCAGGGTGGCTTCGGCTTCCGACAGGGTGGCGCGGTGGGCGGGCGCCGGTTCCATGCGGCCTTGGCGGGCCACGCGCACGGCCTCCGCCACCCGGGCGGCGCGGCGGCCGCGGTCCAGCGCGGCCAGGCGGGCGGTGGTCTGCGTCACGGCCCGGCGCAAACGGGCGATCTCGGCTGCGAAACTGGTGCGGGCCTGCTGGCTGGCATCCCGCTCCATCTCCAGCCCGGCAATCTGCTCCGCCGCCTCATGCGCCAGCGCATCCTGCCCGGACGCCAGTGCGGCGCGGGTGCGGGCCTCCAGGTCCGCGATGCGGGCCAGGGTCGAGTCCTGCCGCCTGGTTTCCTGCGCTTCCTCGGCCAGGGCGGTGGCCATCGCCCGCTGCAACCGGGCGAGCCCGGCCTGACCGTCCCGCATCTGCTGATCGAGGATCATCAGCGCGTGGCGATCCGCAACCGCCTCCTCGGCGGCGGCCGCCCGGCCGCGCATCAGGGTAACCATGCTCTTGAACATCGGGTGATCTCCTGTATGAACGTTGTTCACAAGACGGACGTAGCCCAGCCATGAACAGTGTTCAAGATAAATATGAACGACGTTCACAAAAATCGGCGACCCTCGATCGACATGCCTCCCTGGCCCTTCGGCTGATCGAGGCGGCCGAGGCGGCGATCGCCGCGCATGGCCTGGCCGAGCTGCGGGCGCGCGACCTGGCCCAGGCCGCCGGGTGCTCGGTCGGTGCGATCTACGGCGTGTTCCCGACCCTGGACGCCCTCATCCTCGCGGTAAACGACCGCACGGTGTCCGCCTTGCAGGACGCGATGCCGGCGGCCCCCGGCCGGGACCCGGCGGAGCTGCTGGCCGGGTTCGCCGAGGCCTATCTGGCATTCGCCGCCACCCACCGTCATCGCTGGGCGGCGCTGTTCAAGCACCGGATGCCGCCCGGTCTCGAGGGCTCACCCGACTACCAGGCCCGGCAGAACGACGTTTTCGCCTCGATCGGCGCTCCGCTGGCCGTCCTGCGGCCTGGGTTGTCGAAGGACGAGCTCACCCTTCTGGCGCGCACGTTGTTCTCCGCCGTGCATGGCATCGTGCAGCTTGGCCTGGAGGAAAAGCTCGCCTCGGTGCCGCTCGATGTCCTGTCGGCGCAGCTGCGGGCGATGGTGCACGCGATTGCGGCCGGTCTGGCGCGTCAGGCCTGCGGCAAATAGAGCGAAATGGCGCACCCGGCGCCCGGCGCGCTGCGGATCGCAACGTGCCCACCCAGCTGCCGCGCAAAGCCAAATACCTGGCTGAGCCCCAGCCCGGTGCCCTGACCGACCGGCTTCGTGGTGAAGAAGGGCTCGAAGGCCTTGGCCGCGACCTCCGGATCCATGCCGCTGCCGGTATCCTCGACCGTGATGCGGACGAATCGCCCCGGTTGCGCCTCCGGATTGCCCGCGAGGTCGTCGTCCGTCATGGCCCGGGTGCCGGTGCCGATCCGCAGCGTGCCGCCGCCCTGCATCGCATCCCGCGCGTTGATCGCGAGGTTGAGCACTGCCGCCTCCAGCTGCGCGGTATCCGCCCAGGCCCTCGGCAGATGCGGGTCGAGTTGCAACTCCACGGCGATCCGCGCGCCGACCGCCTGCCGCACCAGCTCGGAGAACTCGGTCAGCAGGGCGTTGATGTCCACCGCCTCGGTCTGCAACGGCTGAGTGCGGGAGAAGGCCAGCAGGCTTTTGGTGAGCTTGCTGCCGCGTTGCACGGCGCTGACGGCGGTGCCGGCCAGCCGGGTGATCTTGTCGCTGGACGGCCCCGGCCCGGCGGCGGCCGCGCGCTGGATCAGCTCGAGGTTGCCTAGGATTGCGGTCATCAGGTTATTGAAATCATGCGCGATGCCGCCCGTGAGCTGTCCCACCGCCTCCAGCCGTTGCACATGCCGCAACTGCTGCTCCACCGCTTGCCGCTGACCGGTTTCGCGCTGGAGACGCGCCAGCGCCGCCTGCTCCGCCTGTGCCCGGCTGAGCGCCAGCCAGCTCACCACCAGCAGCGTGAGCGCGGCCACGAGGGAGCCGGCGCCGAACACCCATAGGTTCTCCCGCCAGGGCTGCAGCAAGACCCGCTCGTCCACGCCGAATATGACATAGACCGGATACGCGCCGACCTTTTGATAGATCCACAACCGGTTCACGCCATCGACGGAGGACGGTGCGCGTAATTGCCCGCCCGATGGCTGTGTGGCGAATGCCGTGCGCAGGGGACTGTCGGCTGGCGCCTGGAAGAGCAACGGCCCCGGCGGGTCCCGTGCCAAGGCATGCCCGTCGCTGCGGATCAGCAGGGCCACATGGGCGTAAGGTGGCGCGGCCTCGGCATAGAAGCGCTGGAAGTACTCCGGGCTTGCCGCGACATGGACGGTCCCGGCGAACCGCCCGCCTTGCGCCTCCAGCCGCCGGCTCAAGGCGAATGACGCCGTAGCTGTGGCGCGGCCCACGAAGGGCCGGCTGAGATACAGGCCCACATCCCGGTCACGTTGAGCTTGGAAAAAGTCGCGCCCCGCGATACCGGTGCCAAGTTCCCATGGCTGGCTGCCAGCGCGGATCATGCCGTTCTCGTCGGCAATCCAGATCGACACGACCTGTTCGAGCGAGGCCTTGAGCCGGTTGAGGAAGTCACTGGTCGCGGGGCCGTCCACCGCCGCGCTGTCGAGGTCGAGTAGCCGTTCCTGCACCAAAGCGAGGGCAAGGTCCTGGGTTTCGAACACCTTCTGCGCGTGCTCGTGCATGATCGCAGTGGTGCGGGCCATGCCGTCATAGCCGGCGCGCAGCACGTCCTTGCGGTTTTGCACCGCTGCCCCGGCAAACAGAGCCGCTGGAACCAGGCACGCGGCGGCCAGCAGAACCTGGTGCAGCCGAACCGCGCTCATGCGGCCGGCACCCTCTTTCGTTTGCCCGCCGGGCAAGACGGCTGGCGTGCCGCCGGCCGATCGCTTCACGTTCGCCATAACCCGGCGTATGCACCGGGACGGCTCGCCGGACAACTCACAAGGACCCTCGCCCATGCACTACCGTACTCTTGGGCGGAGCGGCCTGCGTGTGTCGCCGCTCTGCCTCGGCACCATGATGTTCGGCGGTCCGACCGATGAGACGATGGCGGACCGCATCATCCAGGGTGCGGCCGCGGCGGGGGTTAACTTCCTGGACACCGCCGATACCTATGAGGGCGGCCGATCCGAGGAGATCGTGGGGCGGGCGATCCGGGCAAACCGGCGATGGTGGGTGCTGGCGACCAAGCTCGGCAACCCCGTCGGCCAGGCTGCCGGCCCCAACGCCCGGGGGCTGTCCCGCCGCCATGTCATGCAGGCGGCCGAAGACAGCCTGCGCCGCCTTGGCACCGACGTGATCGACATCCTGTATTGGCATAAGGAGGACCACGGCACGCCCTTGGCCGAGACCGTGCATGCGATGGCGGATCTGGTCCGCGGCGGCAAGATCCGGTATTTCGGCGTGTCGAACCACCGGGCGTGGCGTGTGGCGGAGATCTGTCGGCTATGCGACCTCGCAGGGATCGACCGCCCGGTCGTGAGCCAGCCTTATTACAACGCGGTGAACCGCATGCCGGAGGTGGAGCATCTGCCGGCCTGTGCGGCCCTGGGCCTGGGCGTGTTTCCCTACTCGCCGCTGGCCCGCGGCGTGCTGACCGGCAAATACGCGCCGGATGCGATGCCGGAGCCCGGGTCCCGCGCCGGGCGGCAGGATAAGCGCATGCTGGAAACCGAGTTCCGGCCCGAAAGCTTGGCGATCGCGCAAGAGCTGGCCCGGCACGCGGCGGCGCGGGGAATCACCCCCGGGCAGTTCGCGGTGGCGTGGGTTCTGAACAATCGACTGGTCACGGGCGTCGTGGCCGGGCCGCGGACGCAAGAGCAATGGACGGATTACCTGGGCGCGCTAGAGTATCGCTTCGACTCCGGGGATGAAGAACTGGTGGACAGATTGGTGCCGCCCGGTCATCCTTCTTCCCCAGGGTATACAGACCCGGCCTATCCGCTCGAAGGCCGCGTTGCACGGACCCTGGAACCCCCTCTCCTGGACTGAGTTCAAGGTGAGGCGCGCATGCAGCAGGAACCCTTATTTCCATGCCGAACAGCACCACCCTCCCGCCGACCCCAGCGACTGACGACGAGAACACCGAGACCCGGATGCGCCTGGCGCTCGGTCTGCGCGGCCCCGGCGGCGCGCCACCGCAGCAACGGGCGGATCAGGCCCGCGCCCGGCACAAGTTCGTGCAGGATGGCGGCGTCCCCGTCGTGATGCTCAACAGCGGCAGCCGGGGGGAGGCCGATAGCGCCGCCCGCGCGCGGTTGCAGGAAACGGAGGCGCAGCTCGAATCCGAACGCGCCGCCCATGGCGCGACACGGCGGATGCTGCAGGAAGCCAACACGACGATCCAGGGCCTCAAGACGCGATTGGCCCATACCGAGCTGGCGCACCAGGACGCCCTGGCCGCCGCCGCCCGCGCGGCCGAGGCGCTGCTGGCCCCCCCGCCAGAGCTGGCCCCTACCGCCGACAAGCCGGCCCGCGCGCCCCGCAAGCCAGCGATCAGTCGCATGGCCAAGCCGCCGCGGGAGCCGAAGCCCGTGAAGTGGTGGACCCCCGGCTACCGCGCCCGTAAGTAGGGCCCGGCATGACAGACGCGACCCGCATCGTCTTGGCGGCCCGCCCGAATGGCCGTCCGGCGCCAAGTGATTTCCGGCTGGAGACGATGCCGGTGCCGTCGCCCGGGCCGGGCCAGATGCTGCTGAGGGTGCGCTATCTGTCGCTCGATCCCTACATGCGCGGCCGCATGGACGATCGTAAATCCTACGCCAAACCGGTGCCGATCGGCGGCACGATGGAGGGGGAGACCGTGGCGGAGATCGTGGCCTCCCACCTCGATGGCTTTGCCCCTGGTGACATGGTCTTGGCCCGCACCGGCTGGTGCAGCCACGCGCTGTCGGACGGCACGGGGGTGCGCAAGCTGGACGGCGCGGCGCCCGTCACCACCGCGCTGGGCGTGCTGGGGATGCCGGGGTTCACCGCCTATGCCGGGCTGATGCTGATCGGCAAGCCGAAGGCTGGGGAAACCGTGGTGGTTGCCGCCGCCAGCGGGCCCGTGGGGTCGCTGGTCGGGCAATTGGCCAAGCAAGCCGGCGCCCGCGCGGTCGGCATCGCCGGTGGCCCGGCCAAATGCGCCCATGTGCGGGACGAGCTCGGCTTCGACGCCTGCATCGACCATCGTGCCGAGGACTTCCCGGCCCAGCTCGCCGCCGTCTGCCCGGCGGGGATCGACGTGTATTTCGAGAACGTGAGCGGCCCGGTGTGGCAGGCGGTGCTGCCGGTGCTGAACCAGTATGCCCGCGTGCCGGTCTGCGGCCTCATCTCCCAATATAGCGGCGCACCCAAGGACGGGCCGGACCGGTTGCCGGCGACCATGCGGGAGGTGCTGACCAAAAGCCTTTTGATCCGCGGGTTCATCAACACCGAGTTCGCGGCCGATCACATGCCGGATTTCCTGCGCATGGTGGGCGATGGGATCCGTGCCGGGCACATCCGCTATCGCGAGGACGTCGTCCCGGGGTTGGACCGCGCGCCGGAGGCATTTATCGGCATGCTGGACGGTAAGAATTTCGGCAAGCTGTTGGTCAAGGTCGAGGCCTGACCCGGGGCTAAACCACGCGACCTTAACCGTCCGCCGCGCCTTTCAGCGCAGCGAAGCGCGGGTTCGTTGGATCGCGTCCTGCCAGGCTGTCTGCCGCTCACCCGATACCATCTACACAAAATCGCGATTGCATCTTTGTGCCAAAGTGATATTGGAAGTTCATTCCAGAATATCTAGCCGTATTCGGAGGTGAGGAGATCGATTTGTCGGCGATATGGCGGGACGGTGTGTGCTCGATGTCGAGTGAACAAAGCGACACATGCTCGAGTTAGCTGATTTGATGAGCTGATCGACGCGCCAAGGCGGCCCAAGCCGCCGGTGCATTTAGGGAGGATCAAAACGATGTCCGACGCGCCTGTCGCCGTGCCCGCTCGTTCTGTTGGCCGCCGGGCCGTCCTGGCTGGGATGGCCGCCGCCCCCGCGCTGTCGGCCCCCGCCTTCGCCCAGGGCCGGTTCGACTGGAAGAAGCACCAAGGCGCCCGCATCAGCGTGCTGTTCCAGAAAAGCCCGCGCTCCGACCTGCTGGCCGCGAACCAGCGCGAGTTCGAGGAGCTGACGGGCATCAAGGTAGCCTTCGAGGCGATCCCGGAGCAGCAGCAGCGCCAGAAGATGGTGGTGGAATTCGCCTCCGGCGCGCCGTCGTTCGACGTGGCGAACATCTCGATCGCCGTGCAGAAGCGCCTGGTGGAGCGGGGAGGCTGGTTCACCGATCTGCGCCCGATGCTGACGGCGCTCGATCGGGCGGACCCGGCGTTCAAGGCCGCCGATTTCAGCCCGGCCATCCAGCAATACGGCTCCGGCCGGAATGGCGCCCTGGTCGTGCTGCCGATCAACCTCGATTATTGGGTGGTGTATTACAACAAGGAGCTGCTGGAGCGGGCCAAGCTGCCGGTGCCGCAGAGCTTCGACGAGCTGGTGCGCGCCGCCGCCGCGATCCACAAGCCGGACGCCAACACCTATGGCTGGGTTTGCCGTGGGCAGAAGAACGCCAACGTCCCGGTGTGGACCACGCTGCTGCTGGGCTGGAACCAGGAGACGATCGACAAGGACGGCCGCCTGCTGACCACGACCCCGGCCGCGATCGAGGCCGCCAAGCTCTATGCCAAGCTGGCCCGCGAGTATGGCCCGGCCGGTATGTCCGGCTTCAACTGGGGCGAGTGCCAAACCAGCTTCGCGCAGGGCCGGGCCGGGTTCTGGCTGGACGGGATCGGGTTTGCCGCCCCGCTCGAAGACCCGAAGCGCTCCCGCGTCGCCGGTAAAGTCGGCTATGCCGTGCTGCCAAAGGGTCCCACGGCCCGGCACACGGCGCTGTTCGGGGACGGGCTCGGCGTATCGGAGGCCAGCAAGAACAAGGAGGCGGCGCTCCTCTATGTCGCCTGGGCCACCGGCATGGCCAACCAGGCGCGCATGCTGAAGGTGGGCGCCGGCGTCCCCGCCCGCAGCTCCCCCTTGTCGGACCCGGACAGCCGGACGGACAGCGTGTTCGGCCGCGAATGGTTCACGACGCTGGTCGATAGCGGCCGCATCGCCCGCTCGCCATTGCCGCAGGTGCAGCCGGTGACGGAGTTCCGGGACATCTTCGGGGTGGCGCTGTCCAACATCCTCGAGGGCGCGGACGCCAAGACGGAGCTGACGCGCGCGACCGAAGCGTTCCAGCCCGTGCTGGATGCGAGCGAGCGGGCCTGAACGCAGGTGCTGAACACCCGCTCCCGATCGGTATGGCTGGCGGCCCCGGAGGTGTTCACTGCCGGGACATCGTGCTTCGATCGGAGGGTCGCCGGAGGTTCCCGCCCCGGCCTTCGCCGGCATCGTCATGGCGGTTGGGGCCATGTTCAGCTGGAACAACTCCATGTTCAGCGTAGTGTTGTCTGCGCCGGAATGGCGGACTTTTCCGGTCGCGACCTTCGGCCGCCCGCGGCGGCCAGCATCGTGACCGGTCCGATGCTGTTCCTGGCGGGCACGCTGCTCCGTTTCATGGTCTCCGGCCTCACGGCCGGCGCGACGAAGGGATAACGACATGGCCGACGTTTCGATCCGCGGGGTGGTGAAATCCTACGATGGCGGCGCGCCCACCGTCCGCGGCATCGACCTCGAGATCGCGGACCACGAGTTCGTGGTGCTGGTCGGGCCGTCCGGCTGCGGCAAGAGCACGACCTTGCGCATGATCGCCGGCCTCGAGGAGATCAGCGAGGGCGAGATCCATATCGGCGGCGCCATCGTCAACGACGTGCCGCCGCGGGATCGGGACATCGCGATGGTGTTCCAGAACTACGCGCTCTATCCGCACATGACCGTGTTCGACAACATGGCGTTCGGCCTCAAGCTGCGCGGCACGCCCAAGCCCGAGATCAAGGCCCGCGTGGACCAGGCGGCGCAGATGCTCGACATCGTGCCGTTGCTGGAGCGCAAGCCTAAGGCGCTGAGCGGCGGGCAGCGGCAGCGTGTGGCGATGGGCCGCGCGATCGTGCGGAACCCGAAGGTGTTCCTGTTCGACGAGCCGCTATCGAACCTCGATGCCAAGCTGCGCGTGCAGATGCGGACCGAGATCAAGCGGGTGCACCAGCTGGTGCCGACCACCACGATCTATGTGACGCATGACCAGGTGGAGGCCATGACGCTGGCGGACCGCGTGGTGGTGATGAATGGCGGCGTGATCGAGCAGGTGGGCCCGCCGCAGGAGCTGTATCACGCGCCCAAGACCCGCTTCGTCGCCGGATTCATCGGGAGCCCCGGCATGAATTTCTGGCCCGTGCGGGTGGTGGACGGCTCGCTGCGCCTGGGCGACGGGCAGGTCGTGCCGCTGCCGGACCAGCGCCGGGACCGCTACGCGTCATTGGCGGGCCAAAGCCTGCTGCTGGGTATCCGGCCCGAGCATCTGACGGAGCAGCCACGCCCCACTTCGGCACCGGTCCAGGTGACGGTCGATGTGCTGGAGCCCATGGGCATGGAGACGATGGTGCACATGCGGGTGGCGGGCACCCAGGCGGTGGCGCGTGTTGCGCCCGAGACGGCGGCGGCGCCGGGCGCGCCGCTCACGCTGCATGCGGACCTGGCGCACATGCACCTGATCGAACCAGACAGCGGGAGGGTTATCTGATGAACGCCATCGCACCAGGGAACACACACTTGGAGACCGACCAGGTCGACTGGATTTCCGGCCGCACGCGAATCTTCGGCATCGTCGGCCACCCGATCGAGCAGGTCCGCTCGCCCGAGATGTTCTCGGCCGAGTTCGTGCGCCGCGGCCACCCGGCCATCATGATCCCGATCCATGTCATGCCCGACCAGTTCGACGAGACGATGCGGGGCCTGATGCGCATGCAGAACCTCGATGGCCTGGTGTTCACCATCCCGTTCAAGCAGCAGGCCTGCGCGCTGGCTGACACGCTCGGAGTGCAGGCGCGGGTGGTCGGCGCCGTGAACGCGCTGGTGCGGCATGTCGATGCGCGCTGGGCCGGGGACATCTTCGACGGCGCCGGCTGCGTCGAGGGGTTCCGCCGCCGGGGCTACAGCTTTGCGGGCAAGCGGGTGATGCTGATCGGGGCCGGGGGCGCCGGCACCGCGATCGGGGTGGCCGTGGCGCATGAGAAGCCGGCCGCCATGCGGTTCTTCGATCCCGACGCCCAGCGGGTCGGCGCCCTCGCGGATACCGCGCGCCGGATCGATCCCGGGATCGACGTGACGGTGGGCCCCGCCACGGTGGACGGGATCGACATCCTACTGAACGCGTCGCCGATCGGCATGCTGGGCGATCCCAACATGCCGATCGCGGCGGACCACATTCCGGCCGACACGATCGTGTTCGACGCGATCGTCAAGCCTGAACAGACCCGGCTCCTCACCCTCGCGGAAAGCTGCGGCTGCCGCGTGGTGCGGGGCCGCGAGATGATGCGGGGGCAGATCTCCCGCATGGTCGACTTCTTTGGAATTCCCGACATCAAGGAGCCCGCATGAAACTTTTTCGATACGGCCCGCCCGGCCGCGAGCGTCCCGGCCTTATCGATGCACAGGGGCACCTTCGCGCCCTGGGTGCGCAAGCCCCAGACATCACGCCAGACACCTTGGCCAACGGCCTGCTTGATCAGTTGCGCCAGATTGATCCGACGACGCTTGACCTGGTGCCGGCCGGCAGCCGCCTCGGCTCGCCGCTCGCCCGCACCGGCAACTTCATCGCCGTGGGCCTGAACTACGCCGAGCACGCGACGGAGACCGACGCCGCGATCCCGGAAGAGCCGATTCTGTTCAACAAGGCGCCGTCCTGCATGGTGGGGCCTACGGACGACGTGCTGCTGCCGCCCGGGAGCACCAAGACCGATTGGGAGGTGGAGATCGCCTTCGTGATCGGCCGCCGGGCCAGCTTCGTGAGCGAGGAGGCCGCGATCGACCACATCGCCGGCTACTGCATCTGCAACGACGTGTCGGAGCGCGCGTACCAGCTCGAACTCGGCGGGCAGTGGATGAAGGGCAAGTGCTTCCCGACCTTCGGACCCCTGGGCCCCTGGCTCGTGACCCCGGACGAAGTGCCGGACCCTCAGGTGCTGAATTTATGGATGGATGTGAACGGGGAGCGGCTGCAGAAATCCAACACCCGCACCATGATCTTCCCGATCAAGCACCTCGTGTCCTACATCAGCCGGTTCATGACCTTGGAGCCCGGTGATGTCGTGACCACCGGCACGCCGCCCGGCGTCGGCCTCGGCATGAAGCCGGAGCGGTACCTGAAGCCCGGTGACACCATGCGCCTGGGCGTCGACGGGCTCGGCGTGCAGGAGCAGAGCGTGCGCCGCTGGCCGGCGGCCGCGTGATGGCGGGCCCGCACGCGCTGATCATCGGCGCCGGCGGCATGCTGGGGCGTAAGCTCGCAGTGCGGCTGGCGGCCGAGGGGCTGGGGGGGCAGGCGCTCTCCCGGCTCACGCTCGTGGACGTGATGGCGCCGCCGGTGCCGGCCGGGTTCGAGGGCGCCACGGCTTCGGCCGCGGACCTCTCGGCGCCCGGCGAGGCGGAGCGCATGGTGGCCGGCCGGCCCGACATCATCTTCCACCTGGCCGCCATCGTGTCGGGTGAGGCGGAGGCCGATTTCGACCGCGGCTACCGCATCAACCTCGATGGCACCCGCATGCTGTTCGAGGCCATCCGGCAGGAGGGTCTTCGCCAGGCCTATTGCCCACGCGTGGTGTTCACCTCGTCCGTCGCGGTGTTCGGCTCGCCCTTGCCGGATGCGATCCCGGACGATCTGGCGACGAACCCGCTCACCAGCTATGGCACCCAGAAGGCGATCGGCGAGCTGTTGCTGGCCGATTATTCGCGGCGCGGGTTCCTGGACGGCATCGGACTGCGGCTGCCGACGATCTGCATCCGCCCCGGCCTGCCGAACCGGGCGGCGAGCGGCTTCTTCTCCTCGATCCTGCGGGAGCCGCTGGTCGGGCAGGGGGCGGTCCTGCCGGTGCCGGACACGGTGCGGCATTGGCACGCAAGCCCGCGGGCGGCAATCCAGTTCCTGGTGCATGCCGCCGGGCTCGATACCAGCGGGATGGGTGCGCGGCGGACGCTGTCATTGCCGGGCTTGTCGGCAACGGTGGCCGAGCAGATCGAGGCGCTGCGCCGCGTGGCGGGCGATGCGGCGGTTGCCTTGATCCGGCGCGAGCCCGATGCGGGGATCGCGGCGATCGTGGGCGGCTGGCCCCGCGGCTTCGACCCGCAGCGGGCGTTGGCGCTCGGCTTCCGCGCGGAGGCCAGCTTCGACGACATCATACGCGTTCACCTCGAGGATGAACTCGGCAGGAGAACGTAGCTACCCGGCCTGCATCAGAAGCTGGACGAGCGCGGTCTGCCGGCCTGTGTTCGTCTTCTGCATGATGCGGGCCAGGTGGGAGCGGACCGTGTTGATGCTGCGCCGCTGCTGCTTGGCGATTTCCGCCAGGCTGCAGCCGGCGCAGAGCTGCACGGCGAGCCCGGCCTCTGCGACCGTCAGGCCGAACCGCTCCATGAGCTGGGGCGCCGCGGGCGGGGCCAGGATGTCGGGCACGGTGATCACGGCTAATACGGCACCGTTGCCCGGCACCGCCCCCACCCGCTCGGACGCGAGCGGCGAGACCACCATCGTCAGGTCCGGCCGGCCAGAGGGGCGGGGCAGAACGAGCCGCCCGCCCTCCGGGGTCGCCACACCGGCCTTCGCCACCAAGCGATCGAAGGCGGCGGTCAGCGCGGAGGTGGCGGCGTGGAGACCATGCCGGTCGAGCGTGAGGCCGTCCTGTTCCCCCAGCAGCGCCTCGGCGGCCCGGTTGAACCGCAGCAGCTTGCCCCCGCAGTCCAGGATCAGCGCCGGATGCCGCACGCTATCCAGCGCATCTAGCCCGGCCCGGGCCAGCATCTCGCTCCCGCGGAGCCGCTGCGCCACCGCGGCGGCGCCCTGTAGATGCGGCAGCAACTCCCGCGCCATCGCCAGCTCCGACGCCCCGAATGGCCCGGCCGACCATGGGCGCAGCAGCGAAACGTATTGCAACCAGCCCTGCCCGGCCCAGACCGATAGGCGCAGTCCTTCATGCAGGTCCCGTGGTGCAAGATACTCGGCATACATCTCGCTGCGCAGCAGCTCCGTGCGCGGCATGATGTCCCGCGTGGTCACGACCTCCCCGGCCAAGGTCACGGGCCGCTTGGCCGCCCAGACGTTGCGCTTCATCCAGATGCCGAGGAACTGGTCCTGGTAATCGTTCCGGTCCAGGCCGATCGCGACGCCGTGGTAGCGGCTGCGATCCGCGGTGCGGGAGAAGATGTCGGCGAAGGGGCTGCGGAACATCGTGCCCAATTGCTGCAGCAGGTCCGGCCACCGCTCCGGCAGCATGGCGGTCTCGTAGGCGGTTGTGATTACCTGGCTGCGGCGCGCATCGCTGAACAGAGACGTCACAGGCGTCGCTCCACGGAAATGTTCGCCGAAGGGAACGTTACATGGACCATACACAGAGATCAACGAACTGGTAATATGTTTCAGCGAGGCGCGCTGGACCGGCTTGCTGCGGCCCCGTAAGGTTCCGCCGTCAACCAGGTTTACGATGCGCTCTCGTTTCATCCTCCTCGTGCGCCATGCCGCAACCTGGGCCGGCCGGCCGCTCGGGCGGGCGGTGATGCACCGGGTGCAGGCCCGGGTCGAGACGGCGATCGGGCCGGCCCACGCAGCGACGCTGCAACGGCTGGATCGGCTGGACGCGGCACAGGACCGGATCGCGGCGTCGATGGACCGGATCGTGGCAATGCTGGGCCACGTGACTCCAGCCACGGACCGGATCGAGGCAGCTCAATCCCGGCTGGAAGCGTCGCTCGCCTTAGCGGTCCAGCGCCTCGGCCGCGACGCCCAGGCCACCGCCTCCCGGTTGGAGGGGGTGGAGGACGCGGCGGAGCGCCAAGCCGTGCAGTTGCAGGCGCTGGAAGCCGCCATCGTGGACGGGGCCCGTCATCTGCTCCACCGGCACGCGATCCCGCTCGGAGACTACGTCGCGGCCAACTCTCCCGCCTGGTATATCCTGGTGCCGGTCAGCGACCCGGCGGCGCTCATTGCCCTGGCCACCGGCCAGCCCGCGCAGCCCGGCGTGACCCTGGTGCTCGAGAGCCTGGTCGACCCAGGAGATCAGGTGATCGAATGGTCGGCCCGCACGGCGGAGGCCACGCTCACCCTCGCGCGCCGGGTGGGGCCGGGGGGGCGGGTTTGGGTGAACGCCGCGAGCCCCGATGCCGCCGAGGGGATCCGGCGCACCCTGGCGGTGCATGGGCTGGAGGGGCGCGTGACGATGGGGACGCCGACGGGCCAGCCCGTTGCCGTGCTGCATGTCGGCAGCGCGGCGGCCGGCCCGGTTCCGGAACTGCTCGGCCTCATCAGGGACAATCCGGACCTGGTGGCGGTGCTTCGCGCGTGGGGGCCGCTTGCTGGGGAGCTGATGGCGGCGGGCCTCGACCACATGATGCGGTTGGACAGTGAGACGGGGGCGTGCCGGCCCGTAAACGCCGCCAGCCCGGGTGCCGAGCCGCCCGGCGCGTTCCTGCTGTGCCGGGCAGCGGCGCCACGATTAGCCCGCCTGCTCGCGCCTCCGGGCTGATCCGGCCGCATGCGGATCGGCATCACCTGCGCCACGCTGCCGCTCACGCACGGAGTGCAGCATAGTCTGGCGCAGGGGCTGGCGGCGGCGCTGGTGGGGGCCGGGCACCGGGTTGAGACGATGCACCTGCCGTTTGACCCCGCGGCCGATCCGCTGCCACAGGCGGTGGCGATGCGGCTGCTGCATGTGGCCGATCCGTTCGACCGGCTGATTGCGCTGGGGCCGCCGGCGCATTGGCTGCTGCATCCGCGCAAGGTGGCGTGGCTGTCGTGCCATCCCGGCTACGATCCGGCCGGGATCTTGCGGGAGGACGACGGGGCCGTGCTGGGCGGGTGCCGGCTGCTGGCGACTTCGGCCGCGGCGGCGTCGCGGTGGTCCGGACGAGGCGGGATGGACGTCATGACGCTAGGTGCTCCGGCCGTGACAAGGGCCGCGGAGGGACCGGTTCGGTTCACCGCGCTGGTGGTGGCGCCGGCGCCGATACCGGTGTTGGCGGCGGCGCTGGTCCGGGCGCGGCCGGATGTGCGGGTACTGGTGGCGGGCTCGTGGCCCGATGCGGCGTCGGCCATGGCGGCGCGGCTGGCGACGGCCGGGTTGGCCCCGGGGCGGCTCGTGATCGATCCGAGCCCGGTGACGTCGCTTGCCTGGGGCGCCTGCCGCTGCTTCCTCGACCTCGGGCGCGATGACGACCAGGTTTCGCCGGATCAGGCCGCGATCCATGGCCGGTCGACCCTGGATGTGCTGGACGATCCCGCCGCGCTCGCGGCCGGGCTGGATGCGGTCGAGGCGGACCCGGCCGGGATGGCCGAGCGCGGGCGGCGCGCCGCGGCAGAGCTGTTGCACCGGCCATCCTGGGCGGACGTGACGACGGTCCTGCTCGCGTGAGGGTGGCGGTCATGACCACCCGGGTCCCCTTCGTGCGCGGGGGTGCGGAGGTGCTGGCGGATGGCCTCGTGGCGGCGCTGCATCGCGCCGGGCATGAGGCGGTGGCGCTGTCGATCCCGTTCCGGTGGTATCCGGCCGAGCATTTGCTGGACGAGATGCTGGCCGCGCGGGGGCTGCGCCTCGCGGGGATCGACCGGGTGATCGGCTTGAAGTTCCCGGCCTACCTGGTGCCGCATCCGCGCAAGGTCATGTGGCTCGTGCATCAGCACCGGCAGGCGTACGACATGTGGGAGTCCGGCCAGAGCGACATTCCGGACGATGCGCGCGGCCGGGTGATCCGCGACGCGATCCGGGCGGCGGATGCGCGGTGTTTCGCCGGGTGCCGCGGCCTGTTTGCCATCGCGGGCAACGTGGCGGGGCGGCTGCACCGGTTCAGCGGGTTCGAAGCCGAGGTGCTGCCGATGCCGCTCGATGCGCCGGAGCGGTTCGGCGGCGGTGCGTATGGCCCGTATATCCTGGCGCCCGGCCGCCTGTCCGGCCTGAAACGGCAGGCGCTGCTGATCGCGGCGATGGCGCATGTGCGGGCGCCGGTGCGGCTGGTAATCGCGGGCGCGCCGGATGTGGAAGGGGCCGGCGCCGCGCTGGAGCGGCAGGTGGCGGCGCTGGGCCTGCAGGACCGCGTGACGATCGATGCGCGCTTCGTGCCGGAGGCCGAGATGGCGGCGCTGGTGAACGGCGCCCTGGCCGTCGCCTACGTCCCGATGGATGAGGACGCGATCGGCTATGTCACGATGGAGGCGTGCCAGGCGGCGAAGGCGGTGGTGGCCTGCACCGATTCCGGCGGATTGCTGGAGCTGTTGCAGGACGGCGACACCGGGTTCGTGGTGGCGCCCGAGGCGGCGGCCCTGGGCGCGGCGTTGGACCGCTTGGGCCACGACCCCGCCCTGGCCCGGCGCCTCGGTCAGCAAGCGCGGGCGCGGCTGCTGAGCCGGGACATCACCTGGGAGCGGATCCTGGCCCGGTTGCTCGCCTGATGCGGATCGCGCTCGTCACGCCCCTGAACGGCCGCTCGGCGATCGGCGCCTGGGCCGCTTTCGTGGGACCCGCACTTGCGGCGCGCGGCCATGCCGTCACGATCGTGCGGAGCGAGGGCGATGACCCCCGCCTGGACGCGCCGCTGCGCCTGCCGCCGCTGCCGGTGGCACCCGGCATCGCGGTGGTGGAGGGTCGTGGCCTGACGGCACCCGCGCTCCGGCGGCTGGCCGATGCCGTCGTGTATGCGGTCGGCAACCATTACGGCCACCATGCCGAGGTGCCGCGCCTGCTGGCTGGTGTGCCGGGCGTCGTGGTGCTGCACGATAGCGATCTGCAGCAGCTCGATCATGGGTGGCACGCGGTGTCGCCGGACGATGCGCCGGCGGCAAGTGGGGTCGTGTGGTTCGCCGCCCGGGCGACGGGCGCGGTGGTGCATGCGGAGTTCTACGCCGGCGCCACGCGGTCCGCATGCCGGGGGCCGGTCGCCGTGCTGCCGCTGGCGTTCCCCGGGTTGGATGTGCCCGCGCCGCGGCTCCGGGAGCCCGGCAGCCCCTTGGTGCTCGCGACGGTGGGCGACGCCAATCCCAACAAGCGGCACGAGCAGGTGATCGACGCGATCGCGATGGACCCGGCATTGCGGGCGGGGGTCACCTACCGCGTGCTGGGATCGGCCCAGCCGGAGCGGCAGGCGGCGCTGGCGGCGCGGGCAGCGGCTGCGGGCGTGCAAATCGATTTCTCAGGCTGGCTGGACCCGGCGGCGCTCGCGGCGGCGCTGGCGGAAACCGACGCGCTGTGCTGCCTACGGGACCCCGTGACGGAGGGGGCCTCCGCCTCCGTGCTGGTCGGGTTGCTGGCGGGGCGGCCGGGCATCGTGGGAGACGCCGGGTCATTTGCGGAGCTACCGGAGGGCGGGGTGCTGCGCGTGCCGGCCGGGGCGGAGCTGCCGGAGCTGGCCCACCGCCTGCTGACGCTGCTGCACCAGCCCGCGATCGGCCGCGCGGTGGCCGCGACGGGCCAGGCCTGGGCGCGGGAACGCTCGGGCGCCGGCCGGTATGCGGACGGGCTGCTGGCGCTGCTGGACGCCGCCCGGGAAGCCGCGCCCCGGACCGGCTTTGCGTGCTGGGTTGCCGCCGAGGCCGAGGCGCTGGGGCTTCCGAATGACCGGCTCGTCGCCCGTGTCCTGGCAGCGCTGCCGGCCGTCAGGCGGCCCGGATGAGGCCGACTGCCGAGGGCGGGGCAATCAGGTCCGTGGGAACCGAGACGCCGTAGGACGGCAGGGACGCCGCCGGTTGCACGGTGATGCCCGGCATCGCCACGGCCGTGACGGTGGCGCGCATCGCGTCGCACGGGTCGCACGCGGCGGCGGCCTGTGGCGTCGCGTCCGCCAGGAACGCCATCGCGCCCTGCCCCACCGTGCCCGCATCGATCGGTGCCACGGGATCCCGCACGATGGTGCCGCCGCCCGCATCGCGAGACAGCTTCCAGCTGGCGGCGGTGTAGCTGCCCAGCAGATGGATCGCCGCGGTGTGCGTGCCGTCCGCCACCGTGAGCGTGCCGCCCGCGGCGGTGCCGGTGAAGCTGGCCGTGGCCGTCGCGAAGGAGATGTCGGCGAGATCCAGCGCGTTGCTGGCATCCCCCGCCAGCCCGCTCACGTCGCCGGCGAAGGCTTGGGATTGCCGCAGCACGGCCATCCCGGTCGCCCCGGCCTCGAACCGCACGACCTGCCCGGCCCCGACCCGGCCCTGCAGGTCGAAACTGCCGGCCCCGCCCAGCGACAGCGTGCCGGCGCCCGTGAGGTCGTTGGCCACGGTGAAGCCGGCCAGCGCCCGCAACGTGCCGGTGTTGGCGATGCTGCCGGCGGTCGAGAGCGTGAGCGCGCCCGTCGCCACGATCGTGCCGGCATTGGCCAGCGTGAACGCGCCATCGCCGATCAGCCCGGTGCCGGTAATGGTGTTGTCGACATTGGTCAGCGTGGTCGCGCCGTTCGACTGGATGCGGGTATCGCCCCCCGCCAGCATCGTGACCTGCCCACCCCCCCGGAGCGTGACGGCGCCACTGGTGAGCAGGACGGTGTAGTTGCCGGCCGTGTTGAGCGCGATCGTGCCGGCATTGATGATGGCGCCGCGCAGCGTCAGTGCCTGATTGTTGTCGATGCCGAAATTGCTGCCCTGCGCCAGCGTGACGCCATCCAGCACGGAGCCGCGGTCGGCGGCGTGGAAGGTGCCGCCCGCGTTGCGTAGCGCTCCGCCGTTGAGCGTGGCGCTCAGCAACGTCACGCTGCCGGCCACCGCCTGGATCGTGCCTGTGTTGGTGACGGCCTGGTTGCGGATCAGCAGTCCGGCGGCGCCCGTACCCTGCAACGTGCCAGCGTTCACGAACGGCGCTGCGCCGCTACCGATGATGAGCGACTGCGTGGCCGAATCACCGTCCACCAGGCCCTGGTTCACAAAGCTGAAATTACCGTCATCTCCGATCAATCCGGGGCCGCGGATCACGCTGCTCGCCGCGTTGGTCAGCGTGGCGGCGCCGTTCGATTGCAGGCGGCTATCCCCGGCCTGCATCGTGATCGTGGTGTTGGCCAGGCTCACGCTCCCGGCCGCCAGCAGGGCGGTGTAGTTGCCGGACGACGCCAGGGTGAAAGCGCCCTGGTTGCTGTTGTTCACGAGCGTCAGCGCCTGGTTGTTGGTGACCGTCACCTGGGACCCGGCATCCACCGAGATGCCGTCGAACCGGCTGCCGCGATCCGCGACCTCGATGCTGCCGCCCGGTGCCGAACCGATCCGCCCGCCCGTCAGCGTGGAGGACAGCACGCGCACGCTGGCCCCCGACGCCGCCTGGATGATGCCCTGTGTGTTGTCGAGCGCCACGTTCCGCAACGTGAGCCCGCCCACGGCCGAGGCGCGGAGCGTGCCCGCATTCACCATCGACTTGCCGGAGCCCACGATCAACGTCTGCGCTGCGGAGTTCCCGTCCACCAGGCCCTGGTTGACGAAGCTGAAATTGCCATCGTCCCCGATTAGCCCGGCGCCGCCGATCACGCTGGTGACCGCATTGGTCAGCGTGCCGGCGCCGTTCGATTGCAGGCGGCTATCCCCCGTCTGCATCGTGATGACGGTGTTGGTGAGACCGACGGTGCCGGACGCCAGCAGGGAGGTGTAGTTCCCGGTGGACGCCAGGTTGAACGCGCCCCGGTTGCTGTTGTTCAACAGCGTCAGGGCCTGGTTGTTGTTGATGGTCACTTGAGAGCCCGCATCGACCGACACGCCATCGAAGGTGCTGCCGCGATCCGCGACCTCGATGCTGCCGCCCGGTGCCGAACCGATCCGCCCGCCCGTCAACGTGGACGATAGCAGCCGCACGCTGCCGCCCGTCGCCGCCTGGATCACACCGGCCCGGTTGTCGAGCGTCACGTTGCGCAGCGTGAGCCCGGCCGTGACCGAGGCGCGGAGCACGCCCGCATTCACCATCGACTTGCCGGAGCCGAGGATCAGCGTCTGCGCCGTGGAGGTGCCGTCCACCAATCCCTGGTTCACGAAGCTGAAATTGCCATCGTCCCCGATGAGCCCGGCGCCCGTTATGACGCTGCTGGCCGCGTTGGTCAGCGTGCCCGGGCCGTTGGACTGCAGGCGGCTGTCCCCGGTCTGCAAGGTGATGGTGGTGTTGGCCAGGCTCACGGCACCGGACGCCAGCAGGACGGTGTAGTTGCCCGTCGACGCCAGGTTGAACGCACCCTGGTTGCTGTTGTTCACCAGCGTCAGCGCCTGGTTGTTGTCGATGGTGACTTGCGACCCCGCATCGACCGACACGCCATCGAAGGTGCTGCTGCGATCCGCGACCTCGATGCTGCCGCCCGCCGCCGAACCGATCCGCCCGCCCTTCAATGCCGAGGACAGCAGCCGCACGCTGGCCCCAGCGGCCGCCTGGATCACGCCCTGGGTGTTGTCCAGCGCCACGTTGCGCAGCGTGAGCCCGCCCTGCACGGAGGCGCGCAGCACGCCGGCGTTCACCACCGACTTGCCGCTGCCCAGGATCAGCGTCTGTTGCGTGGAACTGCCGTCCACCAAGCCCTGGTTCACGAAGCCGAAATTGCCGTCATCGCCGATCAGCCCGGCGCCCGTGATGACGTTCCCGGCCGCGTTGGTCAGCGTGGTCGCACCGTTCGACTGGATGCGGCTATCGCCCCCGGCCGCCATCACCACGCGCCCGCCGCCCTGCAAGGTCACGTCGCCCTGGCTCAGCACCACGGTGTAGTTGCCGGTGGTGTTGAGCGCGATCGTGCCCGCATTGTCGATTACGCCGCGCAGCGTCACCGCCTGGTTGTTGTTGACGCCCACCACGTCACCCTGCGCCAGGGACACGGTATCCAGCACCACGCCGCGATCCGCCACCGCGATCGTGCCGCCCGCGCTGCGCAGCCGGCCGCCCGTGATCGACGCGGATTGCAGCGTGACCGCACCGCCATTCAACGCCTGGATCGTGCCGCCCGTGTTCAGCACCGCCGTGTTGCGGAGCAGCAGCCCGGCGGCGCCGGTCCCTTGCAGCGTGCCCGCATTGACGGTGGGCGCCGCCGTGGCGCCCAGGATCAGGGCCTGCGTCGCGGAGGACCCGTCGATCACGCCCTGGTTCACGAGGGTGAAGGTGCCATCATCGCCGATCAGCCCGGCGCCGGCGATCGTCACGTCCACATTGGTCAGCGTGGTCGCGCCGTTCGACTGGATGCGGCTATCGCCCCCGGCGCCCATCGCCACGCGCCCGCCGCCCTGCAATGTCGTGGCGCCGGTGGTCAGCAGCACCGTGTAGTTGCCGGTCGTGCCCAGCGCGATCGTGCCAGCGTCGGTGATGACGCCCGTGGCGGTCACCGCCTGGTTGTTGGCCACTGCGATGGTGGAGCCGCCCGCGACGGTCACGCCATCGATGCGGCTGCCGCGGTCGGCGAACAGCACCTGGCCGCCGGTGGCGGTCTGGATCACCGTGCCGGCCAGCGTGGCGCTCGTCACCACGAGCTGCGCGCCGCTCAACAGCAGCCGGGCCGGCGCCACGCTGGCGCCGTCGAACGTGACTTGGGTGCCGCGGGAGAGCTGGACCAGCACGGTGTTGGCGGCGGTCGGCACGCGGCCGGTGCTCCAGTTGGCCGGCAGGTTCCAGCTGCCGCCATCGATGTTGGTGAAGAAGCTGTCGAAGACTGCGGCCTGGAACGGCAGTTGCTCCACGCCCGTGCCGAGCGTGATGCCGCTCCCATCCCGGATCGCCCGGTCGTCGATCGTGAGCGTGTAGTTGCCGACCGGCAGCGCCCCGAACGACACCGACACGGTGCGTCCCTGGTCCAGCACCGCCAGGCTTTGCGGCCCCACGCTGCTCCCGTCCGGCAGCACGAGGCGGAAGGCTGCGGCCTGCGCCACCGCCGGGTCGAGGGCGCGGGAGAAGGTGAAGCCGAAATCGGTCGTGGCCGTGCTGATGATCGACCCGGCGCCGATCGTGGATGCCAGCAGCACCAGCGGCGTCTGGTCCGGCACCACCTGCGCCGCGATCGGGGCCGAGAGCGCCGTCTTGCCGCCGGTATCCGTGGTGCGGACCCGGATCTGCACCGTTTGACCCGCGAGGGCGCCGGGCAAGGTGGCGGTGAGGTCGTAGGGGAAGGAGACCGCGTTCACCAGCACCGTGTCGTTCACCAGCAGCTGCGTGCTGGCGATCGGGGTGGCCCCCGCAACCTGCACGCCAAGGCTGATCGGCTGCCCGGCATAGAGCTGCAGGCCGGAGATACCGGGCTGCACGTCCACGGGCGGCGCCGTGATCGTGACCGTGGGCGCCGCCGCCCCGATGGTGGGGCGGACATAGTTCACGACCTGCAACCCCGAGGCGCCATCCGCCACGAAGCCGAGCCCGCCCGCGATCGCCACGCCGTTCGGCGCGCTGGGCAGCGTGAGCCGGGTCACGAGCCGCCCGGTTTGCGTGGGGTCGCCGGTGCCGATCACATCGAGCGCGTTGACCAGCGTGGCGCCGGCCCGGATCGCCTGCGCGGCCAGGCCGAGCCCGCCGCCGCCGAGCGCGATGGACCCGCCCGCGATCGCCCGATCGGCTGGCCCGGCGATCAGCGTGGGCGCCGCCGGGTCGGTCACGTCCACCGTGGAGTAGCCGCCGACCGCGTTGCCGCTGGCCGCGCCCACCAGGACGGTGCCGCCGGCTGCGAATAGGGTGCCCCCGGCCGGCACCTGCACGATCCCGCCCGCCACCATTGCGCCACCGGTCACGGTGGTGATCCGGAACGACCCTCCGGTATCGACGGTGTAGAGCGTGCTGCCGGCATGGGCGAGGCCGGCGATGCTGCCGCTGCCGCCCAGGGACAGGCGCTGCAGCACGATCCCGGTTGCGAGGTCGATGGCATACAGCGTGCCGCCCACCGTGGCGTATCCGGTGCCGGAGATCGTGGTCACGTGGGTTGCGGCCAGGGACAGCGTCTTGCGGACCGAGAGCGCGGAGAACGTGCCGGCATCGATGATCGCGAGGCCCGTGGCAGTCCGCGCCAGCACAGTTTGCGTAGCGGCATCGTAGGCGAGTTCGGTCACGCCGCCCGGGACCGCGATCTCGCCCACACGCACCGGTTGCGTGGGCCGGGCCAGGTCCACGACGGCGAGCCCGGTGGCGGTGCCGACGAAGGCGTCGAGCTGCGTGCTGGTGCCCGGTCCGCCGGCCAAGGTAATGGCGAGCGCGTCCGCGCCCAGGGACAGCGTGCCGACGATGCCCTGAATGCCGCCCAGCGCCGACGCGGGCACGAGCCCCTGTTGCAGCGCCGCAAGATCCGTGAGGCCCGGAACCAGCGTGTTGACGCCGGTATTGTCGATGCCCACGACATAGGCCGCGGTCGGGGTCAGCCCGTCCGTGCCCGCGATCCCGTTATCCGGCAGCAGACCGACCGCGGGCACCATCGTGTCGGTGCCGGACGCGGCGGAGCGGAAGAAGGTGCGCCCGACCGTCAGCGCGGCCGGCGAGAACACCGTGAGCTCATAGAACGTGTTGGGGCTGAGCGCGATCGTGATGCCGTCCTGCGTCTTGAAGCTGGTGCGCTGCACCAGGCCGTCCGGGGCCTTGAAGGCCGCATAGAGCGTGGCCGTTGCGTCCCCGGCGGCGCTCGCGATCTGCGCCAGGAGGTCATCGTGCTGGGCCTGCAGCGCGGCGGTGTCGCCGGTGCCGGCCCGGAGCGCGGCCTCGTTCAATGCCAGCTCCGCATTGATGTCGCGGACCGAGGTGTAGATGCCGGCCGATTGCGTGCCATGCGCCTTGGAGGCCGCGGTGATCAGGCTGGCGCCGAGGGCCGCGGGGGTGGCGGCGCCCGAAATGGCGCCTGCGGACAGGGTTTCGAGCTGGATGCGGAGATCGGCGGCGGCCAGTTGGCTTCCGGTGACGGTGCGGTCGCTGATGGCCGCGATCAGGGTCCGGCCATCTTTGACGATCGACGTCCAGGTGGTGACCTGCCCTTGCAGCGTCGCCAGGATCGGGGCCACGGCAGCGCGGTAGGCAGCAAGCCCGGTGCCGCCGGCGATGGCGTCGTCGGCCACGAGATCGGCCTCGATCCGATTGGCCGCGGCCAGGGGCACGGACAGCGCCTCGATCGCGGCCTGGGCGATCGCGATGCCGCGGCTCGCGAAGAAGCCGGGGAGGTCGGCCTGCACCTTCGCGACGTCGGCGCCGAAATCATAGCCTCCGGAGATCGGGACGGTGATCGCCCCGGCGCTGATGGTGAACCCGGTCGCGGCGTCGGTCTTGACCTTGTCCGGCGCGACGGAGCCGGTCACGGCAATCCGGGTGGCGGTCACGAGCGCCGTGTTGGCCTGCTGCGCATCATACGACAGGCGGGTGACGTCGGCCGTGAACTGCTCGCCGAAGCGGGCATTGACCGCGTCGGACTGGGTGGCGTCCGGGGCCGGCTGGCTGGCCGCGGCCTGGAAGCGGGCCACGCCGCCGCCGGGGTTGGCGAGTGCGCTGCCGGATTGCGTGGAGAGCAGCACCTGCACCGCGCCCACGCCGATCTGGGTGCGCAAGCCGAGCGCGAACACCACGGTCTGGCCGGGTTTGATGTCGCCGAAGGCGATCGTGGTGCCATCGGCGCTGGCCGGGGCCGCGGCACCCGCCACATGGCTGTCCGCCAGCTCCACGCCGGCGAAGGTGGCGCGCACCGTGACGCCGCGGGCGATCTCGGTGCCCTTATTGGTGACCGCGATCCGGGCGTTGAACGCCTGCCCGGCGATCAACGTGCCGTCCGGCCCGTTGATGCTGGTCGCGAGCTCCGCGATCTCCGCCCCGGCCAGGGTGAAGGGCGCATCGACATAGGTGATGCCGCCCACGGCGTCGGTCAGCTCAGCAAAGATATAGCCGGTGCCGCGATGGGCGAAACTGGTGGTGAAGCTGCCGGCTCCTGCCACTTCGGGCGCGCGGCCGAGCAAGAGGCCGGTATGGGCGCCCGCGCTGTCGGCCTCGTAGAACTCGACGGTCCCGGTCCCGTCCGTCGTGTAGCCGAAGCTCGCGCTGTAGCCGGCGCGGTCTTCGTTCACGAGGCTCCCCCAGGCGAACGCGGCGGCGCGGACCGGGGTCGTGTTGGCGGAGGCGTTGATCTCGCCCAGCAGCGCCGGCACGTCGAGCGCGTCGGGCGTGGTGCCCAGGCGTTGCGCGAGCGTCGCGGTGTCGATCGCCAGGGACCAATTGCCGGCGGCCGCCCCGGTCAGGCGGACGGTGCGGCTGCCGGTGCCGCTCAGCTCCGCGATGACGCTGGCGCCGATGCCGGCAAATTGCGCCTCGGTATAGGTGGCAAGCACCGGGCCGCCAGCCGCGAGCCGGTATTGCAGCAGGATCGGCACGTCGACCGGGCTGTCATTGGCCCAATTGATGTTGAGCCCCAAATTGCTGGGCCCGGCGACCTGTACATTGTCCGCCTGGCTGGCTTCCAGCAAGGTCGCCCCGTCCGGCGCCGTGGCCGACCCGGCGCCCAGGCCCAAGCGTAGGCCGCTGCCATCGAACGCCACCCGGAGCGAGACGGCGCCCACCACGGATAGCGTGACGTTGAACTGCAGGTAGTCGTTGCGCAGGTTCACCCGATCGGTGAACGACATCTTGAACCCGGCGGTCCCGAAGGTCTGATCGCTGCCAAAGATCTTCTTGGACAGCTTCGACGGGAAGGCGAGCCGGCCGGATGCCTCGATGCTCACACCGGAGAAGTTGGGACCGACGTTCAGCGTGCCGGTGCCGACGAAGGAGCCGTTCAGCACGTCCACCGTCACGGCCGCATTGGTGACGGCGTAGTTGCTAAGGTTGATCTTCCCGGTGAAACCGACCTTCGCGACATCCTGCGATCCGAAGAAATAGTAGGTCTTGGGCCCGGCCGTCAGGATCACGTCGCCGGGGTTGCCCACGGCGCTCGCGGCCTTCAGCACACTGAGGGAGCCGTCGGCCGACAGTTCGGCCGCGGAGAACGGGGAGGTGACGGGGATGCCGATCTTCTCCAGCCCGCGCAACTGGCTGCCGTCCAGCTCCGGCCCATAGGACAGGCGCAGCGTGCCGCCCAGGGTGAAGTCGGTCGGGCTGGCCGGATTGAGGCCGTCGACCTTGAACGAGGCCTCCTGGAACACGACCCCGGTCGCGCCGATCGGGATCGGCTTCGCGAAGCCGACGGAGGCGCCGTCCAGGGTGAAGTCACCCCCCTTCGGGTCCTTGAACAGGCTGATCGACCCCGACAGCTTCACGTCGGTGAAGCCCACCTTCCACATGATCTCGCCGGACCCGGTATAGAGACCCTTGATCGTATCGACCTTGATCTTGAGCGAGGGGATCGAGAACTCGTCCTGCACCAGGACGATGTTGGTGACCTCGAGCGAGCCCACGACGTCGACGACGCCAGCCTTCACCTGGATGAAGTTCTCGCCCGAGAGATCGACCACGACGCCCAGGCCGTCCTTCGGCGCTTCGGTCAGGACCAGCTGCTCCCGCCAGAACTTCTTGACCGTGAATTTGCCCTGGATCTTGGCCAGGTCCATTCCCGGGTCGTAGCTGAAGGCCATGCCGGTCAGCTCGACATTCAATCCGCCCGCGTTGAAGCCGAAGATCGTGGTCTTCTGGTCAGGGATTTTGATGAAGCCGCCGCCCAGGAACGCCCCGGACTCGTCGATCACCATGCCGTTGAAGCCGAAGCCCGCGCCCTGTTTCGCCTTGGTCGCCTGGTAGGCCGGGGTCGAGCTGTCGATCCCGCCCAGCGGCACCGTGATATCGCCGAAATCATGCCCGAATTGCAGATTGCCCGACAGGAAGATCGCGTCCGCATCCAGCCGGATGGCGGTGACCTCCACCCCCAGCCCGACCAGCAGCGGCTCGGTGCCCTTGGCCGAGTTCTGCACCGTGCTCGCGATCGCCGTGCCGGCCGCGAACGTCCCGCCGCCGCCATTGGCGCCTTTTTGCAACAGCTTCTTGCCGGCCAACGCGCCGAAGCCGACCGTCACGTCCGAGTTGGTGATGACCACCTTGTCGTCCCAGACATCGGCGGTGCCGTTCACCATCAGCAACGGCTGGCTGCCGTTGGTATTGGTCACGACGAAGCTGCCTTCGTGCCGGCAGAACGCGTTCTCCTTGGTCTCGGTGCCCCCGATCACATCGAGCGGGATCGGCAGCGGGCAGTCCCCTTTCACCCGGATCACGGCAGAGGAGCCGTTGCCCTTGGTGTCCTTTTCGGAATAGCCGAACGTGTCGGACTTGCCGTCCTTGGACGTGTAGGTCAGCACGCCGCCGCTGACCGTGGCGGTGCCGTGCTTCGGCTGGCTGGTCAGCGTGGCGCTGCCGGCCACGATCGGGTAGGTGCCGGCGATGTCGTTGGCGACCAGGCTGAGCTTGACCGGGGTGTTCACCTTCTCGACCTTCACCAGGTCATCGACGGCGGTAGGGCCCTTGTCCTTCTTCGGGTCCGGCTTCTTGGGCTCGGGCTTCTTCGGCTTCGGCGCCACGTCCACATGCGTGTTCGTGACGGGCGGTGTCATGCCGTGCCAGCCGGGCTTGGTGATGCCCTGCCCGGGGTCGGTCGTGACGGTCAGCCCATCCGCGGAGGCCGTTGCGGTGCCATCGATCACGAGCCGCCCGGTCGTGTGATCGAACGAAAGGATGTAGGTCTTTTCGCCCGGCGCCAGATCGAACACGTTGGGCAGCGTGAGGGTTGCGGGCTGGGTGAACAGGGCGGCGCCCGGCGCCTGGATCGTGATGTCGAAGCTGTGCTCCAGCAGCCCGGGGGGCAGCATATCCCGCACGATGTCGGACGGCACGGGCGCCACGCCCAGCTGCGGCGCGGCCAGCACCTGCCCGTCTTGCCCGACCAGGCTGCCGGGTTGGACCGTGAGGCTGATGCGGCTGCGCTGCGCGGCGCTGAGCGTGATGCCGGCGTCCGCGGGGGTGGTGACGGTGGTCGCCTGCGTCGTGCTGACGGTCTGCAACACGCTGGCGGCGATGCGCGGGAGATAGACGCCGGGCTGGGTGGCGTTCGCCTTCTGCTCGGCGGCCGTGCCCATGCTGCCCATGATCGTGTTGGCCTGGCCGGCCCGCACGGTGGTGTCGAGCGTCATTTCCGGGAAATAGAACCCGCCCGGCGCATTGGTGGCGGTGCGGCCATCCAGCACGATCTTCACGTCCCCGGCGGGGGCGCCCGTCAGCGTGAACCGCCCCGAAGCGTCCGTGAACACCGCCTGGTCCTCATGTCCCAGCGCATAGACCTTCACGCCGGCGATCGGGTTCAGATAGGTCCGGGTGCCGTCCGTCAGATAGCGGACATCGTCGCTGCTGCCGGGCTGGAAGTCGGCGCCGGGGTCGGCGACGAGGCCGGTGATGGTGGTGCCGGGCACGGCGGTGGTGGCGACGGTGGTCCAGCCCGATTGCAGCGCGCTGCCGGCGCCGGTGCCGCCCGCATCGAGCAACGACCCGTCGGCGGCGCCGCGAATCAGCGCGCCGTTGACGTTCAGCGTCAGGCGGGAGCCGCCGGGCATATTTCCGACCGGGAGCAGGAAGGCGCCGGTGCCGTCCCCGGTCGCGACGATGGTGGCCGCGACGCGGTTGCCGGCGGTGTCTGTGATATAGAGGCTGTCGCCGGTCAGCGTCGCGGTGTCCACGGCCCGGCTGAACTGCACCTCCGGCCGGTAGGTGACACCCACGTCGCTGGCGAACACTGCGGGGGTGACGGTGGTGACGGTGAGCGGGATCGGTGCCGCCAGCGTCTCCGTCACAGCCGCCGCGCCGATTCCGCCCTGGCTGTCCAGGGCCGAGACGGCGATCATGTGCGACCCGGCGGCCAACGGGCCCAGCGGCAGGGCCGCGTCGAAACCGCCGTTCGCGTCCAGTGCCAAGGGGATCGCCGCGCCGCCATCGATGGCGAAGGTCACGCTGCGCAGGGTGGCGCCCGTGGGCGCATTGACGGTGCCCTGCAGCCGGGCGCCCGCCACCAGCGTGCCGGCGTTGCCCGGCGCCGTGATCGAAACGCGCGCGCCGCCGGCGCCAGGGACGGTGAACGCGACATCCTGCCCGCCCGCGCGGCCCCCGGCATCGGAGGCCGTGAGCGCCAGGGAGTGCGCCCCGGCGCTCAGCGTGCCGAACAGGGCGGAGGTCGAGAGCGCGAACCGCCCCGCCGCATCCACCGCAACGCTGGCCATGGCGCCGCCATCGAGCCGGGCCGTGAGGGCCGTGAGCGGCGCCAGGTTATCGAGCGCATAGCCCGTGACGGCGAGGCTGCCGCCTGCGAACACCGGCACGCTGCTGTCCAGCAGGAAGCGCGGCCCGGTGCCGGAGCCCGCGGCGAAGGTCGACAGCGTGTTGGACCCAACGGCCGCGCCCTGCACCAGCCCGGCGGTGCTGTCGAAGCTGAAATGGATGCCGGCATAGACCCGACTATCGGCCGCCTCCTGCGCGGCTTGCTGGAAGCTCGTGAAGTCGCGGGTAACGCCGGGGGCGGTGAGGCTCGTGGTGCTGAACGCGGTGGTGCCGAACGCGTCGGTCAGGATGGTGGCCGCCGCCCCGCTGAAGGTGGAGTGGCCGGAGACGTAGCTCGGGTGGGGCGGCGTCTTGATCAGCGGCGCCCAGCTCGGGTCCGCGGTCACGGCGCTGTCCCCGGTCTGGATCGCGGTAATCGGGCGCCAGAGGTCGTAGAAGTATTTAGTGTCCCACGTGGCGATCGCGGCGTCCGCCAGGCCCACATCCACCTTGGCCAGCGTGGTGGCGGCATCCTCCAGGCTCTGGCCGCGATCGGCCGAGACCTGAAGCGCGATCGCGTCCCAATGGCCGGGCGGCGTGGCGCTGCCGCTGCCATCGTTCCAGAAGCGCGCGATCTGGGTCTGGTCGGCGGTGCGCGTGGTGCTGGTGGCCGAGCCCAGGGACTTCACCTGCTGCAGGGCGGCGTCATAGGCCGTGCTGCCCACGGCGGGCGGCGCCACGGCGCGGAACTGGCTGTCGGATTGCAGCAACCAGGGCTGCAAGGTCGCGAATTGCGGCTGCTGCGCGGTGGTGAAGTCGGGCGCGGTCGGGCGCCATTGGCCGATGGCGGTGCCGCCCTGGAAGGGGGTGCGGGCGTCCCAGCCGTCCCGGTCGCGGATCGCGATCTCGGCGGCGGCGATGCGGCGGCCGAACGCGACGGCCGGGTCGGTGGACGTGACGCCCAGCCCGGCCAGCGTGGTAGCCAGCAGCGTGTCGAGCACGCCCATCTGGGTCGGGAAAAGATAGGCCAGCACGTCATGCGCGGCGGCGGCCACGGCCACGGATTTGTCGAGTCCGGCCGGTGCCGTGAGGCTGACCAGGAAGCCATGCTTGCCATTGATGGCGTCCAGCGTATCGAGCACCGCCACGCTCTCGATCGCCAGCGCGCGCGAACTCATCTCCGGATCGGCCGCCAGCGCCTGGATGGAGGTCAGCGCCTGCTGGTTCCAGGTCAGCACGGCGTTGCTGCCGAGCGTCGCGGGCTGGTCGCGCTGGATCGTGAGGGTGGTGCCGAGCCCGGCGCCGGCCACGTCATCCGCCCGGATCGCGACCGCGTTGCCGCCCAGGGCCAACGGCACGCCGGCGAAGCTGAACGTGCCGGCGGCATCGGCGACCGTGGTGCGCGCGCCGGCGGTGCCGGGTGCCAGCGTCACGGTGGCGCCGGCGCTGGTGCTGCCCAGCAGGGTGACACTGGCGGCGATGGTGCGTTGTGGCCCGGCCTTGTCGGCGGGCGCCAGGTCGAACGCGACCGCGGCCGGTGGGCGCAGCGTGAAGGTGATTAGCGCACCGGCCGCCCCCCCGGCGCCGTTCGCGGCGAGGGCCACCGTATGCGGACCGGCCGCCAGCGTGCCGCCATCGAGGCTCGCGAGCAACGCCGGCGTCAGGGTGAAACTGCCATCCGGTTGCACGCTGCCGGTGATCGCCGCCGCGGCGCGGCCATCGACCGAGGCCGTGACAGTGGTGGCTCCCGTGACCCGGCCCGCAACCGTCGCGTCCTGCGTCACGCCATCGCTGGCCGAGACGCCGGTGTCCCGCGCCAGGGCCGCGCTGAGCACCGGGGCGGGAGGCGGTGGCGGCGGCGCCGGGGTCTGGCCGCCATAGGTGGTGCGAAGCGAGGCGAGAGAGTATCCGGCGGTGAGCAGCCGGGTCAGCTCCTGCGTGGTCACGGCGGCGCCACCGGCGACGAGGGCGGCGAACTGCGCCTGCGCCTCCGCCGACTGCGCCATGGCGGCGCGAATGTCGGTGAGCCCAGCGCCGGCATTCTCCGCCCGGGACCAGAAGGCGGCGCCGTCCGCATCCGGCGCACGGTCCAGCGCCGAGCGATAGAGCGCCGTCAATGCCAGCTGCGCTTCGCCGGAGCTTGCGATGCTGGCGCGGATCTCCGTCAAGGCGGCGCCGCGCGCGAGCAGGCCGGTCCAATACGCCGTCCCGTTCGGCTCTGGCGCCCGTCCCAACACATCGATGTAGATGCGGGCGATGGCGCCTGCCGCCTCCACCGATCCGGCGATCGCCACCCGGATGTCGGTCAGGCTGGCGCCGGCCGTGAGGCCCGCGGTCCAGAACGCGACGCCGGCCGCATCGGGCTCCCGCCCCAGCTCGGTGCGATATAGCGCGGCGATGGCGGCCTGGGCCTCCGGAGATTGCGCGATATAGCGGCGCACGTCGCCGGGCGCCGAGCCGGAATCGGCGACGGACTGCCAGTAGGCCAGTTCCATCGTCCCGGGTTCACGCCCCAAGGCGGCGGCGTAGTAGAGGCGGATGGAGGCGGCGGTTTCGTTCGACATCCGGGCGCTCGTTTCGTTCAGGTGACCGCATGGTTCATGCGATGGGACCGAAACGATGCGGGGTGCCAACCTCGGTGTCGTCATGCAAATGGATGAGACGTCTATATTTCGTGACGTATCAGCCGACGGGTGTACCCTCGGTGACGACGTGCAGGAGGTGGCCGCCGGCATCGACGATCACCAGGTCCGCCGCGGCCCCCGCCACAAGCCGTCCGCGATCAGCCAGGTCGAGGTAATCGGCCGGAATGGTCGACAGACGCCGTGCGGCGTCGTCCAGCTCGAGCCCGAGACGCAGCAGGTTCCGCAGCGCCGCATCCATCGTCAGCACGCTGCCGGCTAACGTGCCGTCCGGGAGGTGAACGGCGTTGCCGGATTTGTGGATGGTATGCCGGCCCAGGGCATAGGCGCCGTCCGGCATGCCGGTGGCGGCCACGGCGTCGGTTACGCCATACAGACCTGGGATCGCCCGCAGCGCGGCCAGCAGCGCGCCCTCACCGACATGCAGCAGGTCCGGGATGATCTCCGCATGGGTGGCGTGGGCCAGAGCGCATCCGGCGGCGCCGGGCGCGCGGTGATGGAGGGGGGTCATGGCGTTAAATAGGTGCGTGAATCCGGCCGCCCCCGCCTCCAGCGCCGCCTGCGCCACCGCATAGGAGCACAGGGTATGCCCGATCTGCACCCGCACGCCGTGCGCGACCAGAAAGGCCAGCAGCGCCCCGTCCGGATCGGTCTCGGGCGCATAGGTCGCGACCCGGATCGGCGCCAGGGCACACAGTTCCGCCGCCAAACTGAGGTCCGGTGCGATGGCGTAGGGGGGTTGTGCGCCCAGGGCGCCCGGGTTGATGAACGGCCCCTCGAGATGCCAGCCCAGGACGCGCGCGGCGCCGGGGCGGGGCTGGGCGCCGGCGGCCGCGATGCCCGCGCCGGCGCGGCGCAGGTCGGCGGCGGGCGCCGTGACGGTGGTGGCCAGCAGGGAGGTGGTGCCGTGCCGGGCATGGAAGGCGGCCATGGCATGGACGGCCTCGGCCCCGTCCATGCAATCGGCACCGCCGCCGCCATGCACATGCAAATCCACGAATCCCGGCAGCACGAAGCGGTCCTCGGGCGCCCCCGCATCGGGCTCGATCACCCGGATCGCCGCATCGAAGCGCACCCGCCCGCGCACCCATCCCCCGGGCGTGAGGACCACGCCCTCGGCGCAACCGGGCATCAGGCGGCGCGGGTGGACGAATACCCGTTCGGGTGCGCCAGCCGCCAATCCGCCGCGGTGCGCACGATGTCATCCAGATCCGGGAAACGCGGGGACCATCCGGCCTCCCGACGGATCCTGTCGGAGGCCGCGACCAAGATAGCCGGGTCCCCGGCGCGGCGTGGACCCACGGTATGCGGCACCGGGCGGCCCAGCACCCGTTCCACGGAGCGCACCACGTCGATCACCGAATGCCCGGCGCCGTTGCCCAGGTTGAAGGTGACGCTGCCCTGGTCCAACCGGTCCAGCGCGCGGATATGGGCGTCGGCGAGGTCCATGACATGCACGTAGTCGCGGATCGCGGAGCCGTCCGGTGTCGGGTAGTCGCTGCCGAACAGCACCAGCGGCGGGCGGCGGCCCAGCGCCGCGTCGATCGCGAGCGGGACCAGATGGGTCTCGGGATCGTGGTCCTCGCCCAAGGCGCCGTCCGGATCGGCGCCGGCCGCGTTGAAGTAGCGCAGGCAGGCGCTGCGCAGCCCGTGCACCACCCCGGCCCAGTGCAGCGCCCGCTCCACCATCAGCTTGCTCTCGCCATAGGGGGAGCCCGGGGCGATCGCCGCGTCCTCGTCAATCGGCACGCGATCCGGTTGGCCGAACAGGTTGGCGGTCGAGGATAGCACGAATTTCGGCACCCCATGCCGCACGCAGGCCTCGATCAGCCGGCAGCCATCGACGCCGTTCTCGATCAGATAGCGCATCGGCTCGGCCATGCTCTCACCGACCAAGGACAGCGCGGCGAAATGCAGCACGCCGTCCCATCGCCCCTCCGCCAGGACGGACCCGGCGTCCGCCACGTTGGCGACCACCAGCTTCACGCCATCCGGCACGGCGGCGCGATGGCCCTGCCGGAGATTGTCCAGCACCACGACCTCCGCCCCGGATCGCCGCAGCGCCAGCACGCAATGACTGCCGACGTAGCCGGCCCCGCCGGTCACCAGATAACGCGCCATACCACCCTCATCGATCGCCCGGCGCACTTACCATGCGCCCGGGCCGAAGTCAGGCTGGCAGGACGGAGATCGTGTCGAGCGCGGCCGTGGTCACCAGGGTGGTGGCGGCGGGGATGGCGAGGGTCGTGCTGCCATTCGAATACAGCCCGGCCTTCGCCGCGACGGCGTGCCCGTTCAGCGCCAGCCCGTCCACATAGAGGTTCCGGTCCATCGATGCGCCGCCGCCCCAGGCATCGTTCAGGAACGTGACCGTCGCGGCATGCGCCCCCGGGCCGAACGATCCGGCGAAGCTCAGCTGCTGCGACAGGCCCAGGGCGTGGGACGCGGTGGCGGTCTGCACGCCGCCCAGCTGCCGCCCATCCAGCGTCAGCAGGAACTGCGCATCGCCCTGCCAGGCATCCTCCGACACATTCAGCGTCAGCGTATCGGCCGTGCCGGCACCCACCGTCACATCCACGGCGCCGTTGCTGTACAGCGGCGCCCGCACCCCGGCATCGGCGCCGTTGAACACGAGACGGTCCAGATACAAATTGCGGTCCGTACCGGGGGAACCGCCATAGGCGTCGTTCAGGAACGCCACCGTCACCTGGTGCGGACCGGTGCCGAAGCTGCCCTTGAGCGTCACATCCTGACTTAGATGTAGCCCGTGGCTTGCCGTCACGTCCCTGGTGCCGCCGAGTTGCTTGCCATCGACGCTCACGATGAACTGGGCGGGGGCGCCGTAGGCGTCTTGCGACAAGGACAGCGTCAGCGTGTCCGCGGTGGTGGCCGCGGCCGTGCTGGCGCCCGGCACGTAGAACGCGCGGCTGCCATTGCTGAACAGCCCGGCCCCGATCGCGACCGCCGGGCCGGTGGCGGCGACGCTCTCGACATACAGATTGCGGTCCAGCCCGGGGCCGCCCCAGGCATCGTTGAGGAAGGTCACGCCCAGTGTATGCGGGCCGGTGCCGAACTGGCCCTGAATCGCGATGGCCTGTTGCTGGCCCGCTTCATGGGACGCCGTGGCGGTGCGCACGCCGCCGACCGCGATGCCGTCGACGGTCACGGAGAACTGCGCATCCCCGAGATAGGCATCTTCCGCCACAGTCAGCGTGATGGTGTCCGGCGGCGCCGGGGCCGCGGTGGTGGCGCCGAAATACTTCGCCCAGGCAGCAGCCTCGAGCGGCTTGTTGGCGTGGGCGGACGAAAAATCCCAGTCGCCGTCGCCGGGATCGAGGTCCCAGATATTCACGAAGGCGATCGGCACCCCGGCGTTCTGCAGGGTGGAAGCGAGCCATTGCGGGAAGGCCGGGTCATCCTTCGGCGCGCGCGTGCCGTCACCGCCGGCCCCGGTCTCGGCGACGCCGATCGGCTTCCCGTGCAGCTTGGCGAAGTCGATCATGTCCTGCAGGCTGAAGGTGTTGCTCTGCCCGTCGCTGACGGGGCGCCACTGGTTGGCGGCCGGGTAGGTCCAGTAATGGATGCGGTTGATCGGGTTGGCGACCCATTCGGCGAAGGTCTTGTCGACCGTGCCGTCGTTCTTGGCCCAGTCATACAGGTCACGCGGGTAGATCGGGTTGTAGATGTCGGCCGCGATGACATCGACAAAGCTGTCGCCGGGGTAGAGATCCTTCACGTTCCCGGTATTGCCGGCCTGGACGTTGGGGTTCCAGACGATCTTCACGTCGGCGCCCGGCACGCCGCGCAGCACGGTCGAGATGTGCTGGAACGCCCGCACCCAATCCGCCCGCGTGCCGGCATCCGCCCCGGCGTAGGACTGTGAATAATCGCCGTTCATCTCGTAGCCCGGCCGGAAATACAGTGTGGAATAGCCCTGCGCGAGCCAGGACTGCACCACCCCGCGCAGCGCGGCATCGTGCGCGCCGCTGGCGAACTCCTGGTACACGGCATCGCGCCGGCCCTGATCGGCACCGGTGGCCATCGGCAGCCCGATCACCGGGGTGACATTTTGCGCGATGGGCGATTGCCGCCACGACCACGCCGTCCAGGACGCATTGGCGGCCCAATCGTCGATCGGGCGGTTGCCATCGATGAAGCCGTCCATGAACGACGGCGTGGCGCCCATGAGCCGGGTAAAAGTGCTGAATTGTACATCCACGGCTGCTTCGGCCGTCGGATCGCTGCCATTCGGCCCGCCCACCATGACCCCGAGCGGAAATGGCGTCGATGCATTGTTCATCATTATTAAGTCCGTATTAAGTATGCTTGCGTAATAGAGCATACCACATCGGCTGACGGACGACTTGTCGGGTACTTGTCAAGTTATGTTAGTGTTTTGATTACGAATGCAAAATGCCACCCATTTTTTAGAAAGCGCTTGCCATGTGGTACGCCATCCTGCGTTCGAATTTGGGAGCTTACGTGGGGCGTGAGGCATGCCATAAACAACACGGGAGACGAACGCCGTGAAACAAACAACCGTCTGGCACTCAGCCGACATGGATACGCAACCGTTGGATACCGAAACGACCAAGATTGGGCGGTCGCCGGAGGTATCGACCGATGAGCGATTGAAACCCGCCAAGGGGATCATCACCGCCCTTCGCCTGGCCGCGGTGTTCTGGGGCGTCGTGCTGGCGGGCGCGTTGGTTTGGTGGGTGTCTTAAGCCCACGCCGCGGGGGGAGGTCCAGTGACAGCTTTCGACTGGCATAGTGATGACATCACGCGTTCTACCGAGCTGACGTCCTCGTATCGAAATACCCAGAACGTGCGACGCTTTTTCACGACACACTGCGGCGGCGCCTTCGAATTCGACCGGTCTTTCATGACATGGCTGAAATCAGCCACCGGCCAAACGATGGGTGATGCTGTGGATGAGTGGCATCGCCGCCACGGGATGACCCACTAGGGGCAGGAACAGACGTCGGCAACCGGTCGAGACTGCGCTACGGCGCGGGCGTCCACACCCGGATGTAGTCGATCGCCCAGTCCCACCCATCCGGCATGCCGCCCTGGTCCGTGATGCCGCCGAGGTCGTTGAACTTCGCGCCGACCTGCAGGCTCACGATCAGATGCGCCGGCACCCCGCCCTTGCTGTTCCAGGCCAGCGTGCTCTCCCGATACACTTTGCCGTCCAGGAGATAGCGCAGGGTGCCGTCCCGCCCCCAATCGAGCGTATAGACGTGAAAATCCGCCGTGAGGTCGGCCTGGGTGGTGTAATACCATTTGTCGCCCCAGTCCGGCGCCCGATAGGTGTCGTGCGGGTTGCCGAAATCGGCGTCGCGGCCGTTGGTGGGGGTGCCGCTCACCAGATAATGGCCGGGCTTGGTGTTGTTGAAGCCGAACTGGTCGATGATGTCGATCTCGGGCGGCCAGTCCAGCACGCTGACGCGGGCGCGGCCGTTGTCACGTCCCGGGAATTGCTGGCCGGGGTTCAGCCAGAAGGCCGGCCAGGCATACATCGCGCGCGGCAGCCGGGTGCGGATCTCGATCACGCTGCCGGGGCGGATCGGCAGGGCGAAGCGGACGATGCCGCTCTCGATGTTGCCATCGCCGCAATCGCTGCGCCGCGCCGTCTCGAGCCCGCAATGGGCGCGCAGCACCAACCCGTCCGCGGTCACCACATGCAGGGCGCGCGGATCGCCATCCGGGTAGTCGCGGTGGCGGGCGCGGTAATTGCCATAAAGCCCGTCCGTGCCGTTCCCGACCGTGGTGCTGTCGCCATAGATGAAACGGTAATAGGCGATGCGGTCGAGCATGGTCTTGGAGCGGATGGTGGCGCCGGGCCGGGTCTGGCCGAAAGTGGCGTCGAGCTGGTTGGTGAACCGCCCCTCGACCCCGGTCGGCTGCACCGTGGCCGTGGTCGGAGCGCGTCCGCCCGGGACGGTGCTGCCCTGCTCCGGCTGCGCCAGGGCCGGCCAGGCCGCGACCAGGAAGGCAAGCGCCAGGCGCATCAGAACCGCCGTTCGAACACCTTGATCACGTCCCCGGGCGCCACGAAGGCGCTGGGCAGCGCCCGTCCCTCCGTCGCGACGCCGCCGGTGGTGCGGATGACGGAGACATGGTCCTGGTAGCCGCGATAGGTGAAGCCACCCGCGACGGCCACGCTGGTCAGCACGGTCATGCCGGGCTGGTAGGGGTATTGGCCGGGTTTCGCGACCTCCCCCAACACGAAGATCGGGCGGTAGGCCAGCACCTCGACCGAGACGCTGGCGTCCCGCAGCAGGTTGCGCCGCTTCAACCCGGCCGCCACCGTCGCCTCCAGCTGTTGCGGCGTGAGGCCCGTGGCCTCGATCCCGCCCAGCAGCGGCATGGCGATGCGGCCCTGGTCATCGACCCGGAACTCACCCGTCAGCTGGTCTTCGCCGAAGGTGATGATGCGCACCTGGTCCCCGCCGCCCAGGCGATAGGCCTGCGCCTGGTAATCCGGCAACGGCGCCAGATCCCGCCCCGGCGCACACCCCGCGAGCAACAGCACAAGCCAGACGAAGCGGTTTCGGATCATGTCAAAGTCCCAGACTGAGTTGCAGGAGGGTGCGGCTCTCGGAATACCCGCCGCCGAGGCGGACACCTTGGGTGACGCGGCTGGTGTCGGCCGCGTTGGATTGCCGGGAGGTAAAGTCGTAGGTCGCGGCGGCGCGCAGATTGCGGTCCAGCAACCAGGTGATGCCGGCGCCCGCGGTATAGAGCGTCTGCTGCCCGCCGCGCTGGCGCTGGTCGATCAGCGACACGCCGCCTTGGGCCTTGAACAGCACGTTGCGGAGGTATTCGTGATCGACGCTGAGCCGCGCCGCCGTCTCGGTATAGCCGACCGTGGTTTCGTCCGCGGAATCCTGAATGCGCCGGGTCAGTGTGCCCGTGAGCGTCGTGAGGCCGGTGGGGGTGTAGATGACCGTGCCCTCGATCACGGGCGCCTGGATCGTCTTGAACGCCGCGCTGGAGAACTGCCGGACCTCATACCCGGCCAGCACGCGGAACCGCCATACCCCGCCGCTGTCGAAATCGACGCCGGTCAGCACCGTGGTGTCGTTGTAATCCCGCTTCGGCAGGCCGGGTGTGGGCGTCGTGTAGTGCGCGGTCTGGTTGCGCACCACGACCACGGCATTGCGCCGGGGCGCCAGCTCGTAGGCCGCGGTGGCGCTGGGCGTGACTACGACGCGGTTGCGGAACCGCTGGCGATAGGGCGCGCCCGCCACGCTGCCGTCATCGAAATCGAAGCGGGACACCACGAGCTCGGGCCGCAGGCTGAGCCGGTTGAGGTTCACCACAACCATCCCCCGGGCGGAGTCCTGCCGGTAGGCGATGGCGCGGTCGAGCGCGGGCGTATCGAGGTCCCGCGGCGTCTGGTTCAGATTGCCATGGCTGTAGCCCAGGATCAGCCGGTCCCGCCCGAGATCGAGGCTGCCGCCCAGCGCCGCCGTCCAGTTGGTGAAGGATTGCCGGGGCTGATCGAGGTAGCGGACATCGTCGAGCGTGAACGACGCGGCGGCCGCCCGGTCCGACTGTTCGGTGCCGGCCTGCAACCGGGCCCGGGTCAGCGCCAGCGTGCTGCCGCGGGCCCGGCGCGTGCCGGTCACGTTGTCATCGTAGCCGACCGCGGCACTCAGCTCGGACCGGATCAGCGCCACGCCGACGCGGACCCCCAGCGGGTCATAGTCGGGCCGCAGGCGGGAGGCGACGGTGACGCCGGGCTCGGCCGCCACGCCCGCGAAGCCGAGGTTCAGCACCTGGTCCAGCAGTTGCGCCCGTGCACCCGGCGCGCTCCCCAGCAGCGCCGCGAGGCACAAGGCCTGCATCGCGACGCCAACTCGGCTACGGTGCCGACGCGAGGGAGAGGGCCATGACACGATACGCAGCGTTCCTGTTACCGCTGGCACTGTTGGCCGCAAGCCCGGCGCTGGCAAGCCAAAGCCAGTCCCGGCTGAACGACGTGCCGCGCCAGTGTGTTCGCGAAGTCGCGCGGCTCTGCCCGGCGCTTCAGGGGACCCGGCAGCCGCGCAACCAGGCGATCTGCTTGCGGCCCTATCGCGCCAGCCTATCATCCGGGTGCCGCCGGGCGGTGCGGGCGGCCACTTCCTGATGTCATCGGCCATGCGGTGGCCGGCCCTGGGCTTCGCAACCGGGGTTCTGGCGGCCTCGGTGTTCCTGCAGCGCTTCGGCGTACCGGCCGGGGGCAAGGCGGTGAACGTCGTGGGCCTGATCGGCCTGGCGTTGGCGGGATGGGGGGTGCTGCGCGGCACACTGGTGTTCGGCGCGGTGCGGCTCGGGGCGTTCCTGGCGCTGTGCGCGCTCGTGCTGGCCGGGATGGCCTATCACCTGTTGTCGCCAGGCCGGTTCGCCGCCGCGCAAAGCGTGCAGTCCGTGGTGCAGTTCCTGGTGCTCACGGGTTTTGCCACCCTGTCGTTCCGCGAAGCCATGCCCGAGGAGCGGTTTTTCCGCCGGGTCAATGCCGTGCTGGCGATCGTGGCGGTGGCGGGCATGTTGCAATTCGCGGCGCAGTTCGCGGGCATCCGGGTGTTCAGCTGGCGGGGCTTCGTGCCGGCGGCGTTCCTGTTCGAAGACGGCTACAACCCCATGATCCCGCTCGGTTTCGCCAACGCCTACAAGGCGAACGGCTTCTTCCTGCTGGAGCCCTCGATCTTTTCGCAATTCATGGCGCTGGCGCTGATCGTCGAGCTGCTGGTGGGTAAGCGGCTGGGCTACATCCTGCTGTTCGTGACGGGGCTGGCGCTGTCGGGCGCCGGCACTGGCTGGATCGTGCTGGTGGCATTCGTGGGCTCCGCGGCGTTCACCCTGGGACGGCGCGGCACCGTGGTGGCGGCGGTGACGCTCGTGGTGCTGGCGGGGCTGGTGGGGGCGGTCAGCGTATTCGCGCCCGACGCCGCCGCGGCGTTCGGCAGCCGGCTCGACGAGGTGTTCCGCCCCTCCACCAGCGGCCATCTGCGCTTCATCACGCCGTTCTGGTTGCTGGGGGACGTGCTGAACCAGGAGCCGATGGCGGCGCTGCTGGGCGTGGGCGGGGGCGTCAGCGAGCGATTGACGATGCCGTACGAATACGACGTGAACACCCCGGTAAAGATCGCGGTGGAATACGGCTTCCCGGCGCTGGTGGCCTATATCGCGGTGCTGGCGGCGGGGCGGAAGAGCCCGGTGCAGCGGGCGCTGGTGGCACCCGGTTTGGTGCTGCTGATGTTCACCGGCGGCTACCAGCAATTCGCCCCGATGCTGTTCCCCGTGCTGCTGCTGATGTCCGTGGCGCGGCTGACGCCCCGGGAGGAGATGGCGGCCCCGGATCAAGTCACCGATCAAGCCGCCGCCGCCAGCGTGCGGCCCGTCACGGCGTCATAGACCGCGGCCGTCTGCCGCCCGATCGCCGTCCAGCCCGGCACCGCATCGATCGTCTGGCGGGACGCGGCCGAGCAGGCGGCGGCGTGATCGCGATCCGCGAGCAAGCGCGCCAAGGCGGACGTGAGCGCCGGGGCGTCCCCGGGCGGCACCAGATGGCCCTCCCGCCCCTCCGTGATCGTCTCGGCGAAATTGCCGAGGCGGGAGGCCACGATCGGCCGGGCGCAGGCCATGGCGATCGAGAGCACGCCGCTGGCCTCGATCTCGCGATAGGGAAACACCGCGATCACGCCGGGTCCGAACAGGGCGGGCAGCTCGGCGTCCGGCACGAAGCGCGGCTCGAGCGTCAACGCCACGCCGCACCGCTCCGCCTGCGCCAGCAGAGGCGCCAGATCCATGTAGGGCTTGCCGACCACGTGCAAACGGGCCTGGGTCCGCAAGGCGGGCGGTAGGGCGGCGAAGGCGTCGATCAGCACATCCAGCCCCTTATAGGGCTTGATCTTGCCGAACAGCAGGAAGCTCAGCGGGCCCTGCATCGGGTCGGGGGCACGGGCGGGCGGGGTCAGCAGCAGGCCATGCGGCAGGACCGCGATCCGCGCCGCATCCAACCCGGCCCGCACCAGCCGCTCCCGTCCCTGCGCCGTATGGACGATCAAGCGGTCGAACAGCGCCAAACTGTCGAAGAAGCCACGCTGCTGCAGCCCGGCCGAGGGATCGCCGTTGAACGGGTTGGTGTCGTGCACCGTCAGCACGAGGGGCGCCACGGCCCGGAACGCCGGCAACAGGCGGCGGTCCACCAGCGGCAGCGGCAGCCACTGGAAATGGATCACGTCCGGCGGCGCCGCGCGCAATCGGCGCAACAGCCCGAGCATGGAGGCCGCGTGGTCCAGCCCCTTCACCGCCAGCCGCACGCGCCCCGGCAGCGCACGGACCGTTCTGCTTTCGGCGACACGGTAGAAATGGGGCACCAGGGCAATGCCGCCGGCCTCCCCATCCTCCGGCCCCGGCCGGCGCGCATAGAGCGTCACCTCATGCCCGGCGCCCGACAGGCCACCCATCAGCGCGCGGTCATACGGCAATGTGAACAGCGAGGGATCGACGAGCGCGACCTGCATCAGGTGCGGGACGATGCGGGCGGGCCCGGCATGGCGCGAGCCGAAGCCGGGGGAGTCCAGGTCTGAAACCGGTCCCCGCGCCAGGACCGCCACACGCCGAGCCCGGTGGCCACGAACGCGCCCAGCACGTCCCGCAGCGTTGCCACCGGGCCGCGCGGCACGGCCAGCATCGCCCCGGCGCCCGCCAACCCCAGCGCCAGCATCACGCTCAGGGCCATCCACAGCCCGGCCACGGCCAGCGCCGCCAACAGGCACAGGCCCCCAGACGCCAGCAATGCGATCGTCAGCCACCGCAGCAGCTTGTGCGACACGTATTTGTAGAGATCGAGCGCCGGCAGCCGCCGCAACCGGGGCCACAGCGCGCGATGCACGTTGAACGCCTGGCACGCGATCCGCACCTTGCGCCGGAACTCCTCGCCGGGGCGGGAGACGGCTTCCTCATAGGCGAAAGCGCCGGGCGCCCGCACGATGCGATGCCCCCGGCAGAGCGCGGCCAGGGAAATATACATGTCGTCGATCAGATCGGGCGGCGGCGGCTCGTGCACCGCGCGGCGCAGCGCGAAGATCGAGCCGTCGGCGCCCATGACGGACCCCGTCAGGCTCTCAGCCTGCTTGATCGCCTCCTCCAGCCGCCAATACAACGAGCCCGTGACGGCCGTCACGCTGCCGGCCGCCTTGGTATAGACCAGGTGTCCGCACACGCAGCCGACCGAGGGATCACCGAACGGAGCCAGCAGAGCCGGCAGCGCGTCGGCCGCGAAGGTCACGTTCGCGTCGCTGAACACCACGATCTCGGCGTCCGTCATCGCCACCAGCGTGTTCATGCCATGCGTCTTGCCGAGCCGCGCCGGGGAGGCCACGAGGCGCACGCGGTCCCCGAACGCGCGCACGATGTCGGCCGTGCGGTCGCTGGCCCCATCCACATAAACCAGCGCCTCGATCCCGCCGATCGCGGCGCCCACCGCCAGCATGTTCTCCACCTTGGCGCGGATCACCCGCTCCTCGTTATACGCGCACACGCAGAACGCGACCCGGTGCGGCACCGGTCCCGCCATCACGGGCCGCGACCGCCATCGCGCCAGCAGGCGCAGGCTGAGCGGGTAGGTCACGAACGGATGCAGGCCGAGCGCCAGCAGCACCAGGCCGCAAATGGCCAGAGCGATGCTCACGCGGGCACCAGCACGGATATGACCGGGTTGCGGGACAGGGCGCCGAGGCGGGACAGCTCCGCCGCCCCCGTACCGGCCTTGCCGTCCACGACCAGCACGATCAGGTCCGCCCGCTGCGCCAGCGCCGTCGTGTCCGCGACGCCCGGGGCCGGGGCGGTCAGGATCACCAGGTCATACTGCGCCTGCGCCTCGATCAGCAGGTTCTGGAAGGCGCCGCCGCTCAGCAACGCATGGGACCGCGGCGACGGGCCGGACGCGGCCAGGAGATCGAGCGGCGTGCCGGGATCGTGGCGGATGCCGTCCCGCCACTCCGCCCCCCGCTCCAGCGTTTCCACCAGCGTGCCCTCCGGCGCTTCCAGTCCCAGCAGGGACGTGGCGGTGGGGGCCAGCAGGTCCCCCTCGATGAACAAGGCGCGGTCCCCGTCCAGCGCGGCGAGGCGGGCGATCGCCATTGCGATCTCGGCCGAGAAGCCCGGGCGGCCCAGCCCGGTGACCACCACGCTGCGTGGCACGGCACTCCGCCCGGCATGCCAGAACCCGGCCCGCACCGCCCGGATGGCCTGCGCCTCCGGCCCCGCGGAATCGGCCACCACGCGCGCCGCCAGCCCGCCTCGGCCGCGGCCCAGCCAGGCCCGCTGCATCGTGGCGGTGGCCGGGGTGCCGGTTTGCGCCTGATACTCGACGGCGTCCCGCAGCCGCGGCTGCCGGCGCAGGCCCGTGAGCGCCAACAGGCCGCCCAGCATCAGCCCGGCCATGCCGCCCGCGGCCCCCGCCAGCTTCGTGTTGGGCGCACTCGGGTAGATCGGGGCCGCGGCCTGGCTCAGCACGCGCACATCCGGCGTCTCGGTCCCGCTCGGCTGCACCACGGTCTGCTGCGCCCGCTCCAGCAGGGTTTGGTACATCGTGCGGCGGGAGACGGCTTCCTGCTGCAGCTGCTCCAGCTTGGCGCGCACGTTCTCGACATTCACGCCGGAGCGGCGCGCGGCTTCGAGCTGCGCCTTCACGTCGGCCTCATGCGACCGGGCAACCCGCACCTGCGTGCCGAGGGAGGAAACGATGCGCTGGACCTCACCGCCCAGGTTGCGCCGGGCCGACGCCAGCTCCGCCTCTGCGGCGCGCACGCCCGGGTATTGCGGGCCATAGCGGGTGGAGAGCTCCGCCACGCGCGCGGCCGCCGTGCCCTCCTGCTCGCGGAGGCGGGACACGGTAGGAGATCCCAGCACGCTGGCCAGCGCGTCCGACGCGCCGGCCCGGGCGAGGGAGCTGGCGCGTTCGAAGGTGGTTTCGAGCTGCGCCCGCTCCACCCCCGCGCGGGTGGCGGCCGTCGCGAGCTCCTCCAGTTGCTGCTGCCCGATGCTGCCGGCGCGCAGGTTTACGGTCTCGCTGGCAGTACGGAGCTCGCGCATCTGGGTCTCGATCGCGGCCAGATCGTTGCGGACCTGGTCGATGCGCTCCGTCAGCGCCGCATTCGCCCCCTGATTGGCCGCGACCCGGCGCTGCGCCTTCGCGGCCACATACTCGCTTACCAACGTGTTCAGAATACTGGCCGCCAGCTTCGGGTCCTGCGCCGTGAACGACAGCTCGATCACGAGGCTGCGGTTGTCCTGGAACACCAGCAGCGCGCGGCTCACGGCGCCCAGCACGGCCTCCCGCGTTGCGGCAGGGGTGGCGGCGGCCGGGGCGGAGAGGGACAGGAGGGTGGAAACGTGCTCCCGCAGGCGCTGCATCGGTGTGGGTGGGCGGAGCGCCGGGTTGAACTCAGGCACGTCCACCAGATGCAACCGGTCCACGACGGTCATCAGGATGTCGCGCGACGCCACGGCCTGCATCTCCGTGCGCACCCGTGGCAACGGGTCCGGCGCCACTTCGTTGCGGAGCGCGCCTGACAGCTCCGGGATGGCCAGCCGGTCCCCTTCCACCGCGATCAGGCTGGTGGCGGTGAACGATTTCGGCAGGGTCTGCGCATAGGCATAGGCGCCGGCGGCGCCCAGCAGGGTGCAGAGCGCGATCCGCCCGGCATGGCGGCGCAGCACGCGGACCAGCTGCTCGATCGGGATACCGGCGGGTGAGGAAGGCAGGGAGGTGCGGCTCATGGATACATCCATAGCGGTCAGGCCCCCCGGTCGGAACGGATCATCTGCAGGCTCGGCTCCCGCCCGCCCGAATCCGGTTGCAAGCCGAGCAGCAGCAGGTGGTGCATGAAGCTGCGGTCGGTGAAGACGTACTGGGCGAACTCACCCGTGGGCCGCACGATCCCGGCGGCCAGGATGCGGCCCCAGCGCTCGGCATTGATGTGGACGGGCGCGGAGGATGACGCGCCCGGCGTCGGCGCCAGGGTCACGCCGTCCCGGAACGAGGGGACGGCGCGGAGCTGGCCATGCTGGTCCTGCGGCGCCGCGGCGAGGGCGAGCAGGCCCTGCACCATCTCGGCATCCATCCCGCCCGCGGTGAGGCTGGCGCGCAGGCTGCGATGCCGGGCCGGCGCTTCCTGCAGGAAGGAGCGGGCGGCGGCGTAGAAATCCTCCTCCGCCACGGACGGGCTGCCCCGGCGCGTGGCGGCCTGGACCATGCGCAGGCCCACGAGCTGCGCCATGTAGGGGCTGCCGCACGCCAGCGCCACGATGCGGTCGATGGCGGCGGGGGCGAAGGCGATGCCGGTGTCGCGGGCGCCCTTCTCGATCACCTCCGCCACCTCCGCCTCCGACAGCAGGGGCAGCTGCACCGCGACCAGGTTGCGCTGGATGGAGGGGTGCTGGCCGATGATCTGCTCGAGGTTCTCCGCCACGCCCACGATCATGAACGCGAGCGGGACGGCCTGGTCACTGAGCTGCTTGATCGTGTCCGCGAGCCGGGTGCGGGCGTCCGCGGTCTCGATCCGGTCGAACTCGTCCACCACGCAGACCAGGGTGCGGCACGTGAGGCGGGACATGAGCGCCACGACGTCGCGCGGCCGGGTCTCGTGCGGGGGCAGCGCGGCCTCGCAGCCTTCGCCCTCGCCCGCCGGGTCACTGCCGGCCAGCAGGGATCGCGGCAGGTCCCGCATCAGACCGCGCATCAGGCTGTCGAACGTGCTGCCGGCCTCGCAGGTGTGGCGGGCGACGATGGTGCCGCCCTGGCGCAGCGTCTCCACCACGAGGTTGGCGAGCGTCGTCTTGCCGCGGCCCCGGTCGGTGTAGAGCACGACATGGGCGCGCTCTTCCCGCAGCGCCTCGAGAATGCGGCCCAGCTCCTCCTTGCGGCCGACGATCTGGCGACGGCCGGATTTCGGCTGGGTGGGGGTGAACACCTCACCGGGGCGGAGCCGCGGCTCGATGCGGGGCCGGGCCATGGCGGCGGGCGCCTGACGGATAGGGGGCCGGACCGGGGGCCGAACCGGCGCGGGCGGCGCGCGGCGGAACCATCCGAACATCAGACCGCTCCGGACCGGTTCAGCACGGCCGGCACCGTCTTCGCCAGGATCGCGATGTCGTGCCACAGCGTCCAGTTCTTGACATACCAGGTGTCGAGCTGAACGCGCTCACGATATGACGTGTCGCTGCGGCCGCTGACCTGCCACAGGCCGGTGAGGCCGGGGCGGGTCTCATAGTAATAAGCGATGTTGTCGCCGTAATGGACCAGCTCGTTCTCCACGATCGGGCGCGGGCCCACGAGGCTCATCTCCAGCCGCAGCACGTTGAGCAGCTGCGGCAGCTCATCGAGGCTGGTTTTGCGCAGGAACGCGCCCACGCGGGTGATGCGCGGATCGTCCCGCAGCTTCTGCGTGGCGGCCCATTCCGCGGCGGCCTGGGGATCGTTCCGGAGCAGGTCTTCCAGCAGCTCGGCGCTGTTCTCCGCCATCGAGCGGAATTTCAGGCACGGAAAGCGCCGCCCGCCGGCGCCCACCCGGGTGTGGGCATAGAATAACGGCCCGCCATCCCGCTTGATGGCGACCGCGACCGCCAGCGCCACCGGGGACGCGAACAGCAGGATGAGGCCGGCGCCCAGCACGTCCAGCGCGATCTTCGCCGCGCGCGCCAGCGGTTGGGCCAGGCTGTGCCGGTAGGACAGCATGACCGCATCGTGCTTCAAAAAATAGGTCTGCACGCAGCCCGATACCGGCAGCCCGGCCGCGTCCGGCATGACCGCGAACGGCACCCGTTCCCGCACCAGCGCCTCGTTCAAGGCGGGGTCCATCCCCTCCGACGAATTGGGCGCAATGATCAGCAGGCCGGCGCGGGCGTTGCGCATCAGCGCGTGCCAGCGCCGCCCGTCCGGCGCCTCGTGCAGGGTGGCCGGATCGATCACGCCCGCGATCGTATAGCCGAGCTGCGGCTCCGAGCTGAGGGCGCGGATCACCCGCTCGGCGCCCTGCCGGCTGCCGAGGATCACGGTGCGGATCTGCCACAGCCCGGCGTCCTGCAGGATACGCCGGGTCAGGTGCCGGGCGAGCATCAAGGTGGGCGGCAGCATGAGCCAGGTGCCGAGCACCAGGGTGCGGGACGCGTCGGTCTTGAAGGCGAACTCGATGAAGCTGTTGCACAGCAGCGCGAACCCGGTGCCGGCCAGCACCTGCCGCAGCTCCCACCAGATCGGCAGGCGGCGGTTGTAGTGCCCCTGCGCCATGAAATACGCGAGCACGCCGGCGAAGATCGACACCAGCGTGAGCGTGCCCGTGTCGATCCGCCCCTCAGTCCCATGCGGCAGCCCGACGGCGCCCCAGACCACGAGGGAGCCCAGCGCGAAGGCCAGCACGTCCGACGTCAGCAGAGCGGCGCCGCAAGCCGGGTTCGCCGCATCTCCGCCCGTGCGCCAGTTCCGAAAGCCCCCGCGGCGGGGACGCAGGCCGGGGCGGCCCTTCGGCGGGGAAAAGGCGAGTCGTTGGGTCATGCGGAAAACCTTCCAGCAAGTGTCGGCGCGGGGGCGTCCCGGGCCGGAGCAGGGCGCGGCTGTAGCAGCCGGCGGGACCAGAGCCGCCCGGGCTCCTCGACCAGCCGGTACGTCACGCCCGAAACGAGGATGGCCAAGGCCGCCATCACCGCCGCCGACGCCGTGAACACGTGCGGCACCTGCAAGTTGCCGAGTGCGGTGGACAAAGCGGGCCGCACCAGGTCTTCGAGCGGCCGGTGCACCAGATAGATCGAGTAGGACACGGTTCCTAGCCAATGCAGCGCGGGAGTGCCGAGGCACCAGGCTGTGACCGACGGCCCGGCCGACAGCGCCAAGGCCAGGCACGCCGCGGCGCCGCGCAGGCCCGTCAGGGCGCGAATCCCGGCGTTCATGTGGGCCTCCCGGTGCGCAGCGGACGCCAGCGGGCCGCGAACCACAGCCGGATCAGCAGCTGCCACAGCAGCGGCTTCGTACGCTCAAGCGCGGTCTTGAGCGGGCTGCCGCCGATCTGCAGCGGATGCCAGGCCGGCACGCCCCCGGGCTTCACGGGATGCCAGAGCGTGTTGCGCCGGGGCAGCACGCGCTGCGCGGGGCGGAACACGAAATTGCCCGGCGAGTGGGAGTAGTTGTCGCCGCGGGCGAAATAGAACCGGTCGACGTTCTCCGGCCTGACGAACGGGCCACGGCCGCCGAAATCCTCCAGCACCATGCCGGCCTGAGCGGGGACGGTCGGCACGTTCACCTCGTAATGCCCGCCGAGCCCTGCGCGGTAGGCGCCATCCAGCGCATCGAGCGCCCGATGGCTGATGCGGCAGGCCGGCAGGAAGCCCTTGACCACCTGCGCCCGCGCCCAGGTCATGCCCTCCGGCACGTGCTGGCGGGGGTAGGGCGGGTTGTGTTCCTTATGCGGCACGGCGTCGATCGGGAGCATGGTGGCGCCCAGCACGTCCGCTTCGCTGGCGCGGAAATGCTCGAAGAACACGCGCCACACGCCTTCCCAATGCACGTCGTATTCGATGAACCAGTAATGGCTATGGCCGGGATGGCGGCGCTGGAACGCCAGGAATACGGCGTCCAAATTGCCGGCCATGTCCCAGTCCTGCGCCTGGCACTTCTCGGGATACGGCAGCTCGAACAACGCCGCGCGGTCGATGCGTTCCACCAGCGCCTCCGGCACGCCCGCGAGGTCGGGCGCCGCGTCGTCGGAGCTGAGGATGAAGCGGACGGTGTGGTCGGCCGGCGCCTCCCGCAGCAGGCGCTCGAACACGGCGCGCACGGGGGCGTTCAGCACGTGGCCAACCATTGAGATAATAGGGGCCTTCATGCGGCGCGCATCCGCGGCGGCAGGGCGGAGAGCGCCGCCTGGCGCAGTACAGGATCCACCGCCAAACCGAGCCCGACCGCGATCAGCCCGGCAGTTGCGGCCAGCAGCGCGGCGGTCATGAAGGCGAGCGGCACCGTCATCGCGACGGCGCAGCACGCCGCCATGAACGCCGCCGCCAGTCCAGCGGGCCGGATCGCCCGGCTCCATTGGCCCGAGACGCGCAGCAGGATCAGGCAATCCGACCCCGTCCGCAGCGCCGCCGCGATCGCCGCGCCCACCAGGCCGAAATGGGTCATCAACAGCCACAGCACGATCAGGAACGGCACCACCTCCGCGGCGTGGATCTTGGCCGTGAGGTCGGGCCGGCCTTGGCCTTGCAGCAGCGTGTAGGGGATCAGCGCGATCCCGTTGGCCCAGGCGCCGAGCAGCAGCACGTGTGCGACGGGGGTGGCGTGGGACGCGAATTCGGCGCCGATCCAGAGCGTGAGCGCCGGGCCGGCCAGCAGGATGGCGGGGCCGCACAGGGCGGCGAACCCGAAGGCGAGCGTCACGACCGCCCGCTGCGCCAATGCCCCGGCCTCGGCCGGGCTCAACCGGGATAGGCGGGGGAACAGCGTCTTGGACAGCGCGGTCGCGACCATGAGGCTGCGGGTCGCGAGATTCATCGGCACCGCGTAGTGCGCGATGGAAGCGGGGCCCAGCAGGGCGCCGATCAGCATCTGGTCGCAGGTCTCGAGCAACGGGCTGATCAGCGACGTGACGCTGACCCAGGCGCCATACCCCATCAGCTCCCGCACGCGCCGCCGGTCGAACTGCCGCGGGCTCAGCGGCCGCTCGGCCTGCAGCACCACGGCCCAGACCAGGATGGTTGAGGCCAGGCGCGCACAGAAGGCAGCGGGGATCACGACCGACAGGCTGGGGCCGATCAGGATCGCGCACAGCACCGGCGCCACCTGGCCCAGCACGCCGCCGAAGGTGGTCAGCACGTTGGCGGCCAGGAACCGCTCCCGGCTCTCGATCGCGCCGCCGCCGACGCCGGAGATCAGCGCCACCGGCAGCATGCACGCGATCCACGGCATCGCGGACTCGATTTCCGCGGTCAGCGCCGGCGACAGATGCGCGAACCGGGCCATCAGCGCACCGGCCACGAGGTAGAGGATGAGGCCGCCCAGGAGGCCGAGCCCGGCATTGAGATAGAGCGAGGTCATCAGCACCGGCCCCCGCTCCGCCGCCCCGGCCTGACCCAGCCGGCTCAGTGCGTTGGCGGAGGCGCGGGACAGGCCGAAATCCATGAAGCCGAAATAGCCGAGCAGCAGCCACACCACGGACAAGATGCCGTAGCGCTCGGTGCCGATCTGGCTGAGGTAGATCGGCACCGTGATCAGCGCAGCCGCCAACGGCAGCACCATGCCGCCGACATTCAGCAGGAAATTGGTTTGGACGCCGCGCCGCATCAGCCGGCCCGGCTCAGCTGCGGCACCGGTGCCATCGCCGCCCGGATCGCGTCGAGATAGGCATGGCCGCTCAGGGCGTCGGGCTCGACATAGTTGCCCTCCGCCCATTCGTTCCACGCCTTCAGGAACACGATCGCCTGCTGCCGCGGGCGGGTGCGGACGCGGTCGATCGCCTTGGTCAGGTATTCCTGGAACAGCTCGGGCGTGGCGCCCTCGAACACCACGCCACGCGGGCCGGAGCGGGGCGTGTTGTCCCAACCCGGCAGCACGCAGGGGAGGTGGCGCGGATCGTCCGGCAGGTCATGCAAGGCATGCTGCACCACGTCCGCGAACGGGTAGCGCGCCGGGAGCGCCAGGCGGTTCTGCGTGGCGCGGGCGAAGGCCGGGCCGAAATTGCGGGCGCGCAATCGGCGGGCGGTGCGGGCCAGCAGAGTCTTGGGCCGGTCCTCGAGGTATTCCTGCGGCACCAACGGCGTGACCGCGTCGAAAGGCGCCAGGAGGGGGGTGTCGTAGCGGGCAACCCCGGCCTGGTAGCGGTTGGAGATCGCCACGAAATACAGGCCCGGCAGCCCGGCCTGGTGCGCAAGCTCCCGCCAATGATCGATGAAATCAGGCGCGCTCGGCAAATCATGCGGGGCGAACACCACGAAGATCGGTTTGCCGTCCACGCGCATATACCGCTTGTCCTCGAACGCCCTCAGCGCCCAGCGGAAATGCGCCGCTTCGTCGTCACGGCCCGGGTAGGTCTGTTCCAGCAGCACGGATTTCGGCGCGCCGTGCCAGATGCCGGTCCAGGATTGGTTCGCCCAGGCCAGGCAGAACGGCATGTCGGGCTTGCCGGTGTCCAGCACCTCCTGGAACGGGCGCTCCAGGATGCGGCGGCCCTGGCCGAACCAGTAGTGCCAATAGCAGAAGCCCTCGATCCCGGCGCCCTGTGCCAGCTCCGCCTGCGCCTCCCGCGTCTCGGCGACGCGCAGGTCGTAGAAGCCGAGATCGGCCGGCAAGCGCGGCTGGACATGGCCGCGATACATCGGGCGTGCCTTGGCGACGTTGGTCCACTCGGTGAAGCCCGGGCCCCACCAGGCATCGTTCTCCGGGATCGGATGGAATTGCGGCAGGTAGAACGCGATGACCCGCGCCGGCGGCTGCCGCCCGGCCATTGGTCCTGCATGTGACACCGAGATGTCAGTATAATCGTTCATCCGCCAACCCGGCTTCTGTGGTGCAGCGCAGCATATGGCAGTCCAAACGCAAAATGTCGTTAAATGTCGATCATTGCAACCGATCGTGATCAGTCGTTCACGAATCCGAGCGCAATGTCATCTTAATTTGCTGCACTGCACCAGACGTGCTACCCAATCTTGTCTGAGGAGTTTGGTGCCGAATGTCACCCGATACCCATCCCGGACCGCAAGTAGCGGTTGGAATAGCCACGCGCGGACGTCCTGATATATTGGCCGAAACGCTTCAGGAGCTTGCGCGGCAGACTGTCCAGCCTGCCCGCACCGTCGTCTGTTGTACCGAGCCTGCCGATATAGAGGGAATCGTCTTCGGGCCGAATGTGGAGGTCATCTTCTCGCCCTCCGGCCTGCCACGTCAGCGGAACGCCATCGTCGATCGGCTCCCCGGCATGGACGTCGTGCTGTTCATCGATGACGATTTTCTGATGGCGCCGGCCTATATCGCCGCGGTCGTTGACGCTTTTGACCGGGATCGGTCCATCGTCGTGACAACCGGTGACACTATCGCCGACGGCGCCAAGGGGCCGGGCATCGGCCCGGCCGAGGCGCGCGCCATGATCGCGGCCGACACGCCCGGATGCCATGGCATGATCCCGGCGCCGCATGGCTATGGATGCAATATGGCGATCCGGTTGAGCGCGGCGCGCGAGCACGGCATCCGTTTCGACGAACGTCTGCCGCTCTATGCCTGGTCCGAAGACATGGATTTCACCCACCGCCTGGGCCGGCACGGGCGTATGGTGAAGCTGCTGGGAGCGCGCGGCGTCCATCTCGGCACGAAGCGGGGGCGGACATCGGGGCGGCGGCTGGGCTATTCGCAGGTCGCGAACCCGATCTACTTGTTTCAGAAGGGCAGCTACACGCTCGGCCGCGCCGGGCGCAGCGTGGGGCGGAACCTGGCCGCCAATGTCATGCGCTCCCTGCGCCCGGAGCCGTGGATCGACCGGCGTGGCAGGCTGCGCGGCAATCTGCGCGCGATGCTGGACATGCTGCGTGGCCGCATGTCGCCGGAGCGTATCCTTGAGCTCTGAGCCCCGCGTCACCGTGGCGATCCCGGTCTATAACAGTGCCCCCACGCTGGAGCGCGCGATCCGCTCCGCCATGCGGCAGGCGCTGCGGGAGATCGAGATCCTGGTGGCCGATGACGGGTCCACGGATGACAGCGCGGCCATTGCCGACCGTCTGGCGGTGGAAGACCCTCGGGTCATCGTGCATCGCATCACACCCAACGGCGGCAAGCCGCGGGCGATGAACCGGATGGTGGCGGCCGCCCGGGGCGCGTGGGTCGCGGTGCTGGACGCCGATGACGCTTTCCACGACGACCGCCTGATGCAGCTCGTGACGGCGGCGGAGGCGGCGGGGGTCGAGATGGTGGCCGACAACATCCTCTATGTGGATGCCGGGGCCGACCAGGTCGTGCGCAGCGCCTTCCCCGTGTCCGATGCGCCGCGAGAGGTCACGAAGGCCGACCTGGCCCGGCACGCGGACACCTATGCCGATTTCGATTTCGGCATCCTCAAGCCCATCATGCGCCGGGACTTCCTGGTGACACATGGGCTGACCTATACCGACAAGACCCGGCTGTCCGAAGACTTTTACTATCTGCTGACATTTTTCGTGGCCGGCGGCCGTGGTCTCGTTTTGCCCACGCCGCTTTATTACTGGACCATGCCATTCGGCACGATCTCCCGGACCTGGACCGAGACCGGGGCCGGCGCCTGGCGCTACGACTACCGGGAGGCGCTCGATGCCAACGAGCATTTCTTGAACGCGATGACCGCGCGCGGAGAGGCCGGGTTGACCGCCATGCTGCGCGCGCGCTCCCGCCAATACCGGGTCATGATCGATTACCTGGGCGCGCAACGAATGGCCGCGGAAGGGAACCGGCTGGGTGCGCTGCGCCGCATCGCGGGCCGCCCCGGGACGTGGCGGTTGCTGCTGACCCGCGTGCTGGGCCGGGTGCGCCGGGCCGTGGCACCGGATCGCAGCCTGCAGGTGGTGGCCGAGCATCCGCCGTTGCGGTTGGTGGGCGCGCAATGACCCGCGTCTTGGTGGTCAGCGCGTCCGATAGTGCGTTCATGCCGTTGCTGCGCGGCATGATCGCCTCGCTCGATCGCACGCGCTGCGACCTCGCATGTTTCGATATCGGCCTGGGCCCGGCGGATCGCGCCTGGCTGGCGGCGCAGGGGATCGCCGTGGCCGCGCCCGGGCCGCATCTGGGGATCGACGCCGCTTCGCACCGGCCCGCCTTGCTGTCGTTCCTCGCGCGGCCCTTCCTGCCGTCCTATTTCCCGGGCTACGACGTGTATGCCTGGATCGATTCGGACGTCTGGCTGCAGGATACGGCCGTGCTGGACCGCTATGTCGCGGGCGCGCTCGCGCAGGGCCTGGCCGTCACGCATGAGCGGGAGCGGGGCTACCGGTTCCAGGCCTGGCTGTTCGGCTGGACGGCCAAGCACATGCTCTTGGGCTACGGGCCCGGCACCGCCGCCTATCTGCTGAGCCGGCCGCACGTGAATGCCGGGTTCTTCGCGATCGCGGCCGATGCGCCGCATTGGGCGGCTTGGGCGGACCGGTATGCGGCGGCGATCGGGCGCACCGGGGCGCTGGTGCCGCATGACCAGTTCGCGCTGAACCACGCGCTGCATGCCGGGCCGTTCGGGCGGGCGCTGCCGGCGGCATTGCTGGACCCCGGATGCAACTGGATCTGCGACCGCGGCGTGCCGATGTGGAACGACGCGCAAGGAGCGTTCTGCAAGCCGTACGCACCGCATGAGCCCATTGGCGCGCTGCACCTGGCGGGCCCGGCGAAGCGGACCGTTTATACGATCCACCGCACAGGCGGCGGTCAGTTCCGCACGATGCTGGTGCATGGCGCCTGCCCCGGCGCGCCCGTGCTGGTATCCCCGCTGGAGGCGCCGGCATCCCTGCCGGTTGCGGCCTGAGCCGATGCGAATGCTGATGGCATTCGTGATGATGGCAGGTTCGGCGATGGCAGCCGGGCCGGAGGGGGCCTGCCTGTCCGCGATCGAGGCGGTGCAGCGCGGCGGGACCGTGCCGCCCGGGCTTTTGGGCGCCATCGCGCGGACCGAGAGCGGACGGGCGGTCCCGGGCGGCCGGGTCGTGCCCTGGCCCTGGACGATCAACGCGGCCGGCACCGGGCATTTCTATGAGAGTGCCGAGGCTGCGATCGCGGCCGTGGGCGCGTTCCGGGCCGCCGGCATCCAGTCGATCGATGTCGGGTGCATGCAGGTCAACCTCCTGCATCACCCCACCGCGTTCACGAGCCTGCAACAGGCCTTCGACCCCGCCGCCAATGCCGCCTACGCCGCCAAGTTCCTGACGGGGTTGCGCACGGAGCTCGGCAACTGGCCGCGCGCGGTCCAGGCCTACCATTCGCGCACGCCGGAGCTGGCGGTCGCCTATGGCCGCCGGGTCCTGGGCGATTGGCCGGGCGCGCCGCCTGCTGCGCCGCCGCCGCCAGTCGTTGCGGATCGCTGGAACGTCTACACGCCGGAGTTCAAGCAGCGCCTCGCGCACGATGCGGCGGAACGTGCGGAGCGGGACCGCCGTCTGCTGGGCCGGCCAGAGGAGCCGCCGCGTGAAGTGGCCGTGCGCACGCGCCGCCCGGGCACTCGCCTCGCCTTTCTCGAGCCGCGGCGGCCATGAGCGAGGCCCGGCTCGGTCCCGCGCAATCCGCCTATCTCGACCTGTTGCGCGGTCTGGCGGCGCAGCTTGTGCTGCTGCACCACACGGTCGCGATCTGCCTGCCGTCCTCGGGGCTGGACCGGTTGGGCGGCGGGGCGCTGGGCGTGCTGGTGTTCTTCTTGCTGTCCGGGTTCCTGATCACCGGCACCGTGGCGTCCCGCGTCGCATCGGGCCGGTTCTCGTTGACCGAGTTCACCGTGAGCCGCGCCACCCGCATCTTTCTGCCGTATGTGCCTGCGCTGGTGCTGGTGGCACTTCTGGACCGGTGGATGCTGCACAGCCCCGTCTATTCCTACACCGCCGATTACACGGCGCCGACCGCGGTTGCGAACCTCTTCATGCTGCAGGACTTCCCGCCGTTCCAGATCCTGCGCCGGCTGGGCGTGCCGGACCAGGCGTGGTTCTTCAAGACGTTCGGCTCCGGCCGGCAGTTCTGGACGGTCAGCATCGAGTGGTGGATCTATCTCACCGTGGGCATCGGCACCGCGCTCGCGCTGACCCGGCGGGGCGCCGTGTGGTGGGGCGTGTTGGCCTTCGTTGCGATCGAGCCGTTGTATAATTTGGTGGGCGGTCCCGGCGATTGCCTGACGCTCGCTTGGCTGCTGGGCGCCGGGGCGTGGTGGGTGGTCCAGCGGGCGGCGCTGCCGGGTGCCGGGCTGGCCTGGGCCGGGTGCGTCGTGCTTGCGGGCACCAGGCTGTTCTTCACCCATGGGCGCATTTACGACGCGGTGTTCGCCTTGCTGCTGGCGGCGGTGCTGTTCGTGCCGTTGCTGTTGCTGCGGGGCGGGCGGCTCATGTGGCTGACGCGGCTGCGGTTCGACCGGTTGTCGTTCCATAGCTACTCGCTCTATCTCACGCATGGCACGATCGGGCTGCTACTGGTGGCGCGGCTGGGCGATGCGGCCATGGGCTGGCCGGGCGTGCTGCTGGTGGTCGTGCTCTGCAACCTGGTGGCGATCCCGTTCGCGGCGGCGTTCGAGTTGCCGCAGCGCCGGGTGCGTCGCCTCATCCTCGACCGGCTCTCGGCCGCACAGCCAGCCCTGTCATCAGGGTCCGGTCAGTTTTTTGGGTCAAAACCGGGGAGCTGATCCGTCCTCCGGTTGGGGAGGAGATCGCGAGGGACCCCGTCATGACCTCCGTCAATCGCGCGCCGAACCTGGGTGAAATGCGGTCCACGCCCGATCATGGCATGGTCGACAACCGTGCGTTCACCACCTTTGCGCAGCGGGCGCTCCGGCTCGATAAGCCGGCGCTCCCGGCGGTGAGCAGCAGCCCGGTGCCGCGGGACGACGTGGGCAACCCGGTCGTGTTCCGCCCCACGGCGATGGGCGACATGAAGGTCATCAAGACCGGGGATGGCCGGCTGCTGGAGCCGATCACCGTCCGGACGATCGAGACTGCGGACCCCAAGAACCCGGACAACGTGACCACCCGGAAACTGTATTCCGGATCGTTCGAGGCGATGCCCTCCCCGCTGCGGGACGGCATGGTCAAGCTGCAGATCAGCGGCAACGACATCCCGGATTATCATTTCGCGAGCGAGGCCAAGGTCGCAAATCGGTTCGCGGCGCCGGGCAAGACGATGTACGCGATGACGGAGGTGCTGAAGGACGGGTCGGAGACGCTGCTGGGTGTGGGCGCGCTGACGGCCGGGCACGGCGTGACCAAGGACGGCGAGGCGCAGGAGATCTCGTATCTGCAGCATCTCGTGGGTAGCAAGGGCTCCGGCATCCAGATCGCCAAAGCGGCTTTTTCGGACGCCAACGACCGCGGCACGCATCTGCTGTTCGACAGCTACGACCCGCGTAACGAACTGCCGGGCGCGCCGTATTCGCAGCAGCGTTTCGCGCCCGATTTCGCGACCGCCACCACGATCTACGACCCGCGCACGATGTTCGCCGCGGAAGACCAGATCTCCGCCGAGATGCGGCAGGCGCAGGGATTGCCGGCAGATGCCAAGGTGGATGCGGGCATCTGCCCGGTGATCGGCATCACGCCGTTCGACAAGGCCATGGGCCATGACAATGACGCCATCCGGGCGGCGCTGTTCCCCGAAATGGCCGGCAAGACGCTGGCGGAGTTGACACCCGAGCAGCGCGCGCAATGGGCGGCCGCCAGCAACGCCTTCGGCCACACGATCAACGAAGACGGCACGCGCACGCCGAAATACCATTCGGATGGCACCCAGCACGGCCTGACGCCGCTATTGGCCTGGGACGGCACCCTGCGGCGGGATCGCGCGGGGGAGCTGATCACCAGCAACCACCCGACCGGCACCGAGATGCAGATGGGCAAGTTCACCGAGAACGGGCCCCGCACCGCGGACGGGGACGTGATCATCCCCTCGCACTACTACACCTCCCGCGGCATCTCGAATTCCTACCCCACCACCTCCCTCGAGATGGGCCAGTTCGGCCATACCGGCCGCGCGCCGAGCGAGCCGGAGCCGCCGATGAGCTTTGCCAAGCCGGAACGCTCGCCCCAACCGTATCGCTATAAAGCCGGGGCGGACGGGATGGAGGCGCTGGACCCGGCACATCGCAGCCTGTCGCAACGGGCGGGGGATCTGGTGCAGGGCGGGCGTGACACGCTGCAGGCGGGGCGCCAGAAGATCGATGACGGCCTGACCGCGATCGGCGCCAAGGTGGACCAGGGCAAGGCCCAGGTCGCGGGCGCGTTCGACACCCATGTCTGGACGCCGCTGGCGCGCACGGAGGCGGGCCGGGCCGCGCTGGAGCTAGGGGCTTCCGCGCAGGTGGCGCGCGTTGCCGCCACGCAGACCGCGCCCACGCGCGCGACGGACGGCCCGTATAACGCCGTGCTGCCGCTGTATCCGGGCACCAGCGCGTTCAAGGCGACCTCCCCGGCACTGACCGACACCACGACGACGCTGAAGACTCAGAACGGGCTGCACTTCGCCGCGGGCACGCCGGGCGGGGTGCCGCAGGAGTATTGGGCCGGAGCGCCGGGCATGGCGTTCGGGGAGCCGTTGCTGGTGGATTACACGCTGCGACCGGCACTGGCGAACACGATCAATACGGCGTCCGGGATGGCCAAGACGGCGGCCAACGCGGTCACGGGGGCGGGCCTGGCGACGCTTGCGGCCGGGATGGCGACCGGATCGCTCCAATTCGGGCATTTCGTGAGCGATTCGCCCACACGCACTGCGCAGGAGAAGGCGATCGATCGGATCGTGAACCTGCCGAAGGGGACGGAGATGGCCTATGCCTCGGCGCAGGTGCCGTTCACGCCCAAGGAGTGGAACCTGGCCTCCACCGCCTTTGCCGGCGTGAAGCACCAGCCATTCTACTACAAGGCCGCGTTCCTGCCGGGGCAGAAAGGGGTGTCACCCTGGACGGACGTGATGGATAACCGGTTGAAAGTCGTGTTCCAGAACACAGCCGGGCAGAACATCGCGTTTGGCGGGCTGCTGACCGGGAACGAGAACCTGTATGTCAACCGGATGCTGATCGCGAACGTGCCGCGCGCGGCCGCGCCGATGGCGACGCTGGATGTGCTGCCGAACGCGCAGCGGGGCGCTGCGGTCGATGGCTCGGTCGGGATGATGGCGGCGCCGGTGGGCGTGTTCGCGCTGACGGATTACGGCGTGTATGGCACCCGCGTCACGGAGGGCAAGATGATCAGCCCGGCGGCCGTCCGCGTCTTGGTCGGGACCGAGGGTTTCAAGGGCAGCAAGCTTTCGGTCGGCCGGCCGGACGTGATCGACTTCAAGGCCGTGAGCCCGAACCCGAGCTATCGCGCGGACGACCCGATCCTGAAATCCGCACAGAACTCGGCGACGGCGATCCGGGAGTTCTTTACGGGGAAGCCGACGACGCCGGGGCAGTGATGCAACGCGCGGCTCGCAATGACAATGCGATCATGGACTCAACAGCAAACCGCTCCGCAAGGCGGTCCGGCCCGCCACTTTACCCAGACGCTGGCCCGCCATCACGAAGCGGGGTCCGATCATGGCGAACAGCACGCCATCGACCGGAGCCGTCACATCCGTCGACTGTCCGGTCAGCGGGTCCACGACTTCGCCGATGCGTTGCCCGGTGTGGACCATGACGCCGACCGTGGCACCGTGGACGAAGATGCCGTCGATCGCGGCCAGCGGGATGCCGAGCCCGGCCAGCGGCGTCGGCTCGCAGCGTGGTTCGGGCAAGGGCGGGGGATCGCCCGCGATGCAGCCGCGGTGTTGCAGGAAGCCGATCAGGGAAGCCGCGTCGGCCGCCGCCAGGTCGTGACGCACATCGGCGCCACCGCGCAACTCCACCGTGGTGGCGAGGCACCCCAGGGCGATCGGATGCTCGGGAAAACGTTCTTGCAACAGCAGCCAGGGCCGACTGCAGGCCTCATCGAACGGATCGTCACCGGATTCCGTCGCCACCAGCAACGCGGTGGAGCCCAGTAGCCGGGACAGCGGCGTCAGGTCATGGGCCTGCGGTGTCAGGCCGTAGAGGTGCATCGCGGCGACCCCGTCGCAATGCAGATCGAGCACGATGTCGGCGTCGGCGGCGAGGCCGAGCAGCGCGCGCTTCAGGCACTGCGCCGGCGTCGTGCCCGGGGCGTCGCTGGCGTGGCGGAGCAGGGCGGCGCGGATCAGGGCGGTGTTGGCGCCGGCATCCGGGCCGAGCGCGGCGCCGATTTCGCCGATCCGATCCTCCGTCAGCACCGGGTAGCCCCGGTTGAAGTTGCCGCCGTCCCGCAGGTCGAACCGCCCGATGCTGGCGCCCAGCAATCGCTGCGACAGGCCGATCGGGTTGGCCAGCGGCACGACCACGATCTCCCCCCGGATCTGGCCTGCGGCCTCCAGCTCCGTCAGGCGCTGGCACAGATGATGCGCCGCCAGCATGCCCGGCACCTCATCGGCATGCAGCCCGCCCTGTATATAGGTTTTGGGCCGTGCGCCGGGCGTGCCGAACCGCATGATGGTGAGGTGGATGGCAAGGCCCGGGGCGGCGGCGATCGGTAGGGTGGATGTTTGGGGCATGACCCCGCCGTTACCGCAAATCGCGCGGCGCGCCCAGCCGGGAATGTTTCTTCGTCGGCTGAGATTGTTTAGTTGACTTGGGCGACATCGCCCGTCTTACTAAACAAGCTGGCGGCCCGTCGCCGACCAGGAACCGGTCCATATCGTCGGCAAGACGGGGGCCAGATGGGGGACACGTACGTGAAACGAACGGTACTGGCCGGACTGTGCCTGCTTGCAAGCGCCTTCGCCGTGACTGTCGCCACACCGAGCCCGGCGCACGCGCAGCAGAAATCCCTGACGCTCTGTTGGGCTGCCTGGGACCCGGCGAATGCGCTGGTGGAGCTGTCGAAGGACTTCACCACCCAATCCGGCATCCAAATGAAATACGAGTTCGTGCCGTGGACCAGCTATGCCGACCGGTTCCTGAACGAACTAAACAGCAAGGGCAAGCTGTGCGACCTCATCATCGGCGATAGCCAGTGGATCGGGGGCGCCGCCGAGAACGGGCAATACGTGAAGCTCAACGCCTTCTTCGACCGCGAAGGCATCAAGATGAGCGACTTCATGCCCGCGACCGTCACGGGATACAGCGAATGGCCGAAGGGCACGCCGAATTACTGGGCGCTGCCGGCCATGGGGGACGCGGTGGGCTGGACCTATCGCAAAGACTGGTTCGCACGGCCCGAGATCCGCGCCGCGTTCCTGGCGAAGTATAACCGCGAGCTGGCGCCGCCCAAGACGTGGGACGAGCTGAAGCAAGTGGCCGAGTTCTTCCAGGGCCGCGATATCGACGGCAAGAAGGTCTATGGCGCGTATGTCTATACCGAGCGTGGGTCGGAAGGCATCACCATGGGCGTGACCAACGCGCTGTATGCCTACGGCTTCAAATACGAGGACCCGAACAAGCCCTACTCCATGGAAGGCTTCGTCAACTCGCCCGGCGCGGTGCAGGGGCTCGAGGCGTACAAGGCATTGGTAAAATGCTGCACGGCACCTGGTATGACGAACGCGTATATGTCGGAGGGGCTGGACGCGTTCAAATCCGGCCAGGTCGCGATGCAGATGAACTTCTTCGCGTTCTTCCCGGGCCTGTTCAAGGACCCCAATGTCGGCGGGGACCGGATCGGGTTCTTCGTGAACCCGGGCGCCCAGTTCCGCGCGGCGCAGCTCGGCGGACAGGGCATCTCCGTCGTGGCGTATTCCGACAAGCAGGCCGATGCGCTGCGCTACATCAAGTGGTTCGCCGGCACGGACGTGCAGAAGCGGTGGTGGGCGCTGGGCGGCTATAGCTGTTCCCGCGCCGTGCTGGAGGACCCGGGCTTCGTGGCATCGGCGCCGTTCGCGCAGGACTTCCTCGACAGCATGAAGATCGTGGTCGATTTCTGGGCGGAGCCTTCCTATGCGGAGCTGCTGCTGGCGATGCAGAAGCGCATCCATGACTACGTGATCGCCGATCAGGGGACGGCGAAGGGCGCGCTGGACTTGCTGGTGGCGGATTGGACCAAGGTGTTCAAGGCGGACGGCAAGATCAAGTAGCGCGGCAACCGCCCTCTCCCGGCAACGGGAGAGGGCGACAGCGAGGAATTGTTGCGAACCATGGACAGCTCGCCCCACGCCCTGACTGCGCTACCGGCCTTGCCGCGCAACGTGCGCGGCTTGTCCGACCGGGCGGTGGCGTGGCTGTTCATCCTGCCGACCATGCTGGTGCTGCTCGCGATCAACATCTTCCCGCTGATCTGGACCATCCGGCTCTCGTTCACGAGCTTCCGCGCCAACCGCCCCAATGCGCCGGTGCGGTGGCTCGGCCTCGATCACTACGTGGACATCCTGACGGATCCGGAGGTGTGGCACGCGATGCAGGTGACGGCCCGGTTCGTGGTGGCGACGGTCGCGATCGAGACGGTTCTCGGCTTCGGCCTGGCCTACCTCATCGACCGCAAGTTCCGCGGCCACGCGTTCTGGACCACGGTGATCCTGGCGCCGATGATGCTGTCCCCGGCCGTGGTCGGCAATTTCTGGACGTTCCTGTATCAGCCGCAGACCGGGCTGTTCAATCATGCGATCGCGTTCCTGACCGGGCAGCCCGCGTCCTCCTTCCAGATGATCGGGGACGTGCATCTGGCGCCGTGGTCGATCGTGATCGTCGATGTCTGGATGTGGACGCCCTACGTCATGCTGATCTGCCTGGCCGGTCTGCGCTCCATCCCGGAGAACATCTACGAGGCCGCCGAAGTCGACCGCGCCTCGCCGATGCGGCAGTTCTTCACGATCACGGTGCCGATGGCATTGCCGTTCATCATGCTGGCGGTGCTGTTCCGTGGCATCGAAAACTTCAAGATGTTCGACATGGTCAATTTGCTGACCAATGGCGGGCCGGGTTCCACAACCGAACTGGCCTCGATCCTGTTGAAGCGGGAGGCGTTCGAGAAATGGCGGACGGGCTACGCGTCCGCCTTCGCCGTGATCCTGTTCGTGACGATCTTCGGGCTGGCCAACATCTACGTGAAAACGCTGAACCGGGTGAAGCAGCGATGAGCGACGCGCACTCCGTCGTGGCGCCGGGCCGCATGGCGAAGCGGGTCGCGGGCACGCTCGTGATCGCCTATGCCGTGCTCACGATGCTGCCGTTGCTGTGGATCTTCCTCACGGGAATAAAATCCCCCGGAGACGCCATCGCCTATCCGCCGCGCATGGTGTTCACGCCCACGATCGAGGGCTACTGCAATTTGTTCTCCACCCGATCGCGCCAGACACCGGAGTATATGGCGACGCTGCCGCAGGCCGTGGGCCAGTGCGAGGCGATTGCGCGGTCGCGGAACATGGTGGTGGCCGGGCCGTCCAATTTTGGGCCGCGCTTCGTGAACTCGCTGATCATCGCGTTCGGCTCCACCTTCTGCGCCGTCGTGCTCGGCACGTTGGCGGCATACGGGTTTTCGCGGTTCACGGTACCGCTCGCGGACGATCTGCTGTTCTTCATCCTCAGCACGCGGATGATGCCGCCGATCGCCGTCGCGATCCCGATTTATCTCATGTATCGCGAGCTCGGCCTGTCCGACACGCGGCTCGGCATGATCCTGCTCTACACGGCGGTGAACGTGTCGCTCGCGGTGTGGCTGCTGAAGGGCTTCATCGATGAAATCCCCCGCGAGTATGAGGAGGCCGCGATGATCGACGGCTACACGCGGCTGCAATCGTTCTGGAAAGTGGTGCTGCCGCAGGCCGCGACCGGGATCGCCGCCACCGCCATCTTCTGCATCATCTTCGCCTGGAACGAATACGCCTTCGCCGCCCTGCTGACCTCCAGCACGGCGCAGACGGCGCCGCCCTTCATCCCGATCATCATCGGGGAGGGCGGGCAGGATTGGCCGGCGGTGGCGGCGGGAACCACGATCTTCCTGGTGCCGATCCTCGTGTTTACCGTGCTGCTGCGGAAGCATTTGCTGCGCGGCATCACCTTCGGGGCCGTGCGGAAATGAGATTTTGCAAACGCGGCCCGTGGGAGAACGCCGCCACGCTCTGCATCGCGGCGGGCGTCGTGATGCTGATGCAGCCGTTCTTCCTGGTGCTCTACACCTGGTCGTTCCTGGTCACGCTCACTGGCGTCGTGCTGTTCACCATCGTCTCCAAGTTCCCGGACTGACGCCATGGCCCGGATCGATGTCACCCATCTGCGTAAGAGTTTCGGCCCGTTCACCGCGGTGCAGGACAGCAATTTCACCGTCCCGGACGGCGAGTTCTTCTGCCTGCTGGGCCCCTCCGGCTGTGGCAAGACCACCACCTTGCGCATGATCGCGGGGCTCGAGCTGCCGAGCGCCGGGCAGATCCTGTTGGGGGGTGAGGACGTGACGTTCCGCCGGGCGGCGGCGCGGGACATCGCGTTCGTGTTCCAGCTATTCGCGCTCTATCCGCACATGAACGTGCGCCAGAACATTGCCTACCCGCTGCGGTCCACCGGGGTGCCACGGGCCGAGGTCACGGCGCGGGTGGAGGAGGCGGCGCGGATTCTGCGCATCACGGACCTGCTGGACCGCCCCGTGTCGGGCCTGTCGGGCGGGGACCGGCAGCGTGTGGCGCTGGGGCGTGCCATCGTGCGGCGGCCGCTCGCGTTCATGATGGACGAGCCACTGGGCGCGCTGGATGCCGAGTTCCGGCATGTGATGTGCGGCGAGCTGCGCGGGCTGCATGACCGGTTGGGCGCCACCACGGTCTATGTCACGCATGACCAGGTCGAGGCGATGTCGTTGGGCGACACGATCGCCTTGATGAATAACGGGCTGATCGAGCAGCTGGCGTCACCCCGCGAGATCTATGACCGTCCGGCCTCGATGTTCGTGGCGGACTTCATCGGCTCCCCGCCCATGAATTTGCTGCGGTTCGCGGGCGCCGTCGCGACCGGGGATGCTGTGGTGACGATGGCGGGCGTCGCGGTGCCGGTTCCCGTGCTGCGGGAGGGCTGTGCCGGGCCGCTCGTGCTGGGCGTCAGGCCGGAGCACGTGCGGCTGGCCGATGCGGACGGCATCCGGGGCGAGATATTCGGCACCGAGTATCTCGGCACCACGCAGATCGTGACCGTTACGTCAGCACATGGCCCGGTGAAGGCCCGGTTGCCCTCCGCAACCGTGGTCCATGTCGGTGATTCCGTAGGCCTGCATTTCGCGCCGGAGCGGCTGTCGCTGTTCGACGCCGGGTCCGGCCGGGTGCTGCGGAGTGCGCTGCATGGCTGAGGTCGCGATGGAAGCCGTGTCCAAGCGGTTCGGCGCCACGCAGGCGCTGACCGATCTGTCGCTCACGATCGGGGATGGCGAGTTCGTGGTGCTGCTGGGCCCAACCGGCGCCGGCAAGACCACGGCGCTGCGGGTGATCGCCGGGCTCGAACAGCCGGATCACGGGCGCATCCGCATCGGGGGCCAAGACGCCACCCGCGCCACCCCGGCGCAGCGCGACCTCGCTTTCGTGTTCCAGCAATACTCGCTGTATCCGCACCTCTCGGTATTCGACAATTTGGCGTTCCCGCTCCGCTCCCCCACGCGGCGGCGGCCGGAGGCGGAGATCCGCACGACCGTGCATGCCGTGGCCGAAACGCTGCGCATCACCGACAAGCTGGACCAGCGCGTGACCCGGCTCTCGGGCGGGCAGATGCAGCGCGTGGCGCTCGGGCGCGCCCTGGTGCGGCGGCCCTCGATCTACCTGATGGACGAACCGCTTTCGTCCCTGGACGCCAAATTGCGCGCCGATCTGCGCATCGAGCTGAAGCGCATCCAGATCGAACTGGGCGCCACCACGCTCTATGTCACGCATGACCAGACCGAGGCCATGACGCTCGCCACCCGCATCGGCGTGATCGATCGCGGCCGCCTGGTGCAGCTCGGCACGCCGCGGCAGGTGTATGAGGACCCCGCGAGCGAATACGTGGCCAGCCGCCTCGGGAGCCCCGGGATCAACCTGCTCCCGCGAGACGTGTTCCCGGATTTGCCGATGCCGGATGCGGCGGCGCGGGTGGGCCTGCGGACGGAGCACGTCGCGATCAGCCGTGGCGGCGCCGGCGAGGTCACCTGGGTCGAGCATCTCGGTGACCAGGACCATCTGCACATCCGGCTGGGCGCCCATGATGTCGTGACCCTCAGTGACCCGGCGTCCGGCCTGGCGCCGGGTGACGCGGTCGCGGTCACGCCGACGGCGCCGCTGTTCTTCGACGCGGCAGGGGAGCGGGTGCGGGCATGAACATCGACACGGCAGCGCTGCTGGACGCGATCGTCACCACGATGATCGACCACGCGGACGAGCTCACGGCGCTGGACCAGGCCGTGGGCGACGGCGATCACGGCGTGAACATGCGCCGCGGCTTCGAGGCCGTGCGGGCGGACGCGGCGGCGATCCTAGCCAAACCGCTCCCGGCCGCGCTGACCGCCATCGGCACCACGCTGGTGATGAAGGTGGGCGGCGCGTCCGGACCGCTGTTCGGCACCTTCTTCATGGCGCTCGGCAAAGGCATCGGCGAGCACGGCGAGCTTTTGCCGGACGCATTCGCGGCGGCGGTGACGGCCGTCCAGGCGCGCGGCAAGTCGGAGCCCGGGCAGAAGACGCTGCTGGATGTGCTGGCGCCGGTGCAGGCCGCGCTGGCGGCGGGTGGCCCGGGCTTGCTGGACCGGCTGCCGGCCATCGCTGACGACGCGGCGCAGGCGACCGTGCCGATGCGCGCGATCCGCGGCCGCGCGTCCTTCCTGGGAGAGCGGTCGGTCGGGCACATGGACCCCGGCGCCCGCTCCGCCGCATTGCTGGTCGCGGCGGCGTGCCGCGCGTTGAAAGGCTGAATATGGCTCATGTCGGCATCGTCATCGTCTCGCACTCTCCGAAAATCGCCGAGGGCGCCGCCGACATGGTGCGGCAGATGGTGGGGGACAGCGTGAACCTGGCCTATACCGGCGGCGATCCCAGCGGCGGGCTCGGAACCGACGTAGCGGCGATCCTGGCGGCGATCGAGCGCGCCTGGTCGGAGGCCGGGGTGGCCGTGCTGGTGGATCTGGGCGGGGCGGAGACCAATAGCGAGATGGCGATCGAGATGCTGGAGGAGGGCCGCCGCAGCCGGGTCATGATCTGCAACGCGCCGATCGTGGAGGGCGCGGTGATCGCGGCGACCGAGGCGTCCGGCGGCTCCCCGCTCGATATCGTGCGGCAGACGGCCGAGGAGCTGTCCCCGGCATGAGCGCGATCGGGGATGTGCAGGTGGCGGCGGTGCTGACCAACCCGGTGGGGCTGCATGCCCGCCCCTCGGTCAAGCTCACCAAGCTCGCCAAGGCGTTCGCGTGCGAGGTGGAGATCGCGACGGCGGCGGAGGGGCCGTGGGTGGACGCCAAGAGCCCGGTGAAGGTCATGCGCGTGCGGGTGCCGCAGGGCAGCACGTTGCATATCCGCGCGCGGGGGCCGGACGCGGACGCGGCGGCCACGGCGGTGCTGGAGCTGGTGGAGGCCGGGTTCGGCGAGGGGCATGGCGATGGCTGAACGCCGGCTGCGGGGTCGCCCTGCCGCTCCGGGGCTGGCGTCGGGACCGGTGGTGGTGCTGGACAGCGCCGGACCGGTGGCGCGGGAAGCGGGCAGCCCGGCGGAGGAGGTGGCTTGGCTCGACCGGGCGCTGGCCGCAGCGCTGGCCGACATCGAGGCCCTTGCGCAGCGTATCACCGGTGACGCCGCCGCCATGCTGGAGTTCCAGGCGGCGATGCTGGCGGATGACGAGCTGTCCCGCCCGGCGCGTGCGGCCGTGGCCGCGGGGGCGCCTGCGGAGGCGGCGTGGATGGCGGCGCTCGGGACCGAGATGGCCGGCTATGCCGCGAGCGAGGACGAATATTTTGCAGCCCGCACCGCCGATCTGGCCGACATGCGGGACCGGGTGCTGGGTCATCTCGGGGGCCATCTGGGCGGCAGCGCGGCGGGCGAGGCCATCCCCGGCGGTGCGGTGATCGTTGCGGCAGACCTCCCGCTCTCGCGGTTCCTGTCGGTCGATTGGAGCCATGGCGGCGCGATCGTGCTGACGGAGGGCAGCGGCACCAGCCATGTCGCGATGCTGGCCCGGGCGCGCGGCGTGCCGATGGTGGTGGGGGTCGGCGGCTCCGTCACGGCATCCCGGGCGCTGGTGGATGGCGGCACCGGTGAGATCGTGCTGGACCCGGCGCCCTCGACCCTCGCCTCCTTCGCCGTCCACCGCGCAGCGCATGAATTGGACGCCGCCGCGGCCGAAACCTGGCGCGACCGCCCCGCCATCACCGCGGACGGCACGCCCATCGCCGTGCACCTGAACATCGGCGATGCCCGCGAACTGGATGGGCTCGACCCCGCCTGCTGCAGCGGCATCGGTCTGGTGCGAACGGAGCTGCTGTTCTACGGTGCCGCCCTGCCGGACGAAGACACGCAATATGCCGCCTATCGCCGCATGGCGGAGTGGGCGCAGGGGCGGCCGGTCACGATCCGCACGCTGGACGCAGGCGCCGACAAGCCGCTGCCGGGGCTGGCAATGGAACCGGAGAGCAACCCGTTCCTGGGGCTGCGCGGCATCCGGCTCTCGATGCGGCATCCGGCCATCTTCCAGGTGCAACTGCGCGCCCTGGCTCGGGCGGCCGTGCATGGGGCGGTGCGGATCATGTTGCCGATGGTCACGATCCCGGCCGAGCTGGAGCTGGCGCGGGAGATGCTCGAGCAGGCCGTGGCGACGCTTGAGGAGGAGGGCATTCCTGTGCGCCGGCCGTCCCTCGGCATCATGGTCGAGGTGCCGGCCGCCGCGATCTCGGTCGAGCGGTTCGATGCGGCGTTCTTCTCGATCGGCTCCAACGACCTCACGCAATACGTCACTGCCGCCGGGCGCGATATCGGGGCCGTGGCAGACCTGGCGGACCCCTTGAACCCGGCCGTGCTGACCCTCATCGCCCAAGTGGCCCGGCACGGCGCCGCAACCGGACAAGACGTCAGCCTATGCGGCGATGTGGGGGCCGAGCCCGGAGCGGTGCCGCATCTGCTGCGCGCCGGGTTGCGCAGCCTGTCGGTGGCGCCCTCCGGTCTGGCACGGGCGAAGCAGGCGATCGCGGCGGTCGATCTACGCCATGGATGACGAACCCGGCGGCGTCGCGGCCTATAAGCGCGTGCTGCGGGCCGTGTGCGACAACCGGCCCTCCGGCACCCGGCAGCGGATGGCGACGGCGCTCGGCACCAACCGGTCGTTCGTGTCGCAGCTGGTGAACCCGTCCTACGCGATGCCGATCCCGGCCCAGCATCTGGAGGCGATCTTCGAGGTCTGCCATTTCTCGGCCGCCGAACGCGCCGGCTTCCTGCTGGCCTATGACGCGGCGCATCCCGGGCGGCGAGAGGTCATGGCGCCGCCGCCGCGCACCCGGGCGATCGTGGTCACGGTCCCGGATACCGGGGAGGCGCGCCGCAACGAGATGATCGACGAGATGGTGGCCGGATATGCCAGCGGTCTCGGACGGCTGTTGGGACTGCCGGAGTGAGGGGGGCACCATGAAAAAACTGATGAACACCGCGGACACGCTGCTGGCCGAAAGCCTCGATGGGCTGGTGGCGGCGCATGCCGACATCCTGGCGATGGGCGAGGGCCGGGCCTATGTCGCACGGCGCAGCATGGTGCCGGGCAAGGTCGGCCTGGTCTCGGGCGGCGGCTCCGGGCATGAGCCGTTGCATGCGGGCTTCGTGGGCTCCGGCATGCTGGACGCGGCCTGCCCCGGCCAGGTTTTTACCTCGCCCACACCGGACCAGATGGTGGCCGCGATGCAGGCCGTGGATACCGGCGCCGGCAGCCTGCTGATCGTCAAGAACTACGAAGGCGACGTCATGAATTTCGACATGGCGCGGGAGCTCACGGAGGCCGGGGGCCGACCGGTCATGACCGTGCTGGTGGATGACGATGTGGCCTCCTCAGGCTCCGCCACGGGGCGGCGGGGTACGGTGGGGACGCTGATCGTGGAGAAGATCGTGGGCGCCGCGGCCGAGCGGTCGATGGACCTTCCCGGCCTGCAATCCTTGGGGCTCGACGTGGCGCGGCGCACGCGCTCGATGGGCGTGGCGCTCAGCTCCTGCACCGTGCCCGCCGTGGGGCGCCCCACCTTCACGCTGGGCGCCGACGAGATGGAGATGGGTGTCGGCATCCACGGCGAACCCGGCCGCCGCCGCACCAGTCTTGCGACGGCGGACGCGATTGCGGCGGAGATGCTGGAGGCGATCCTGGCGGAGCTGTCCCCGGCGCCGGGCAGCGCCTGCCTGCTGGTGGTGAATGGCTTCGGCGGCACGCCGCTCATGGAGCTGTATGCGATGGTGAACGCCGCCCACCGCATCCTGTCCGGCCGCGGCATCACCCCGGTGCGGTTCCTCACGGGCTCCTACGTCACGTCGCTCGAGATGGCGGGCTGCTCGTTGACCGTCAGCCTGTTGGATGAGGGGCAGCTCGCGCTCTGGGATGCGCCCGTGCGGACGGCGGCGCTGCGGTGGTAGCCGTCACAGCGTCTTGAGATACTCGATCAGCGCCCGCTTCTGCGGATCGGATAGCGCCGTCCCGTACTCGTGCCCGGCATTGCCATTCCCCGTGGCGGCATCCACTACGAAGACGGCGCGGCCCGGCGCCGGCGCCGTTTCCAGCCCGACATTCACGGGGTCGAAGCCGCGGTGCCCCACGGCGAACCGTGTCATCCGCGCCCGGGCCGGCTGCAGCAACTCCCACAGGGTCGGCACCGAGCCGTTATGCAGGTAAGGGCCGGCCGCCCAGATCCCGGTCAGCACCCGCGCCTCATACGCCGCCCCCGGCGCGCCCGGCACCGGGCGATACAGATCTTGCGTGGCGCTGGCGACGGCGGCAACCGGGTCAGCTCCGCGGGCGGCGCCCCGCAGCGGCAGGCGATCCTCCTCCAAATCCCGCGCGATCGCCCGCCGGACGCCCGCATCCTGCAACAACGCGCCGCGCAGCAGCGTGCCGATCACGGCGTTGGACAGGATCGAGACCTTGGGCGCCGGGTCGGTCAGCCGGTCACCGACCACGGGCGGCTGCTGCGTCCCGGTCAGCACGCCGGGGGACGCCATGAGCTTGGCGTTGTCGAACGTGCGCCGGTCCGTGCCGACATCCATGACCGGGGTGGCCCAGGCATGGCGCACGATCGCGGAGGGTTTGAGGCCGTGGCAACCCGCGCACTGGCTGTCGAACAGCGCCTTGCCCTCCACCGCCTGCGCCTGGTCCAGCGGCCAAGCGGCGGGCCAGGGCGGCGGGCGCAGCGTGGCGACCGTCTCCTCCAGCGCCTGCAGCCCATCGAGCCGGACCGCGTTGCGATACAGCGCGTGCCGGACCGGGATCGGCACGGGGGCGAACACGCCGAACACACCGAACACCTCACCCGTATTGCGCGCGAGCCCGCGGAGATAGGTGCCGTTCGGCGCCGCCCCGGTCCATTGCGTGCGATCCTGCTTCGGCGCGTCCCAGATGAAGGGGTAGCGGACCGGCGCGTCGGCACGGCTGAGATTGCCGGGCTTGTCGAGATCGAGGCCGGTGACGCGGTTGAAGATCATGCCGAACGCATCGAGCCGGCCCGGTCCCCAGGCGGGGTCCGGCAGGCTGGCGGCCATGAAGCTGCTGTAGGAGGCGGTCCAGGTATCCAGGCCCTGCCGCAGCGTGGCGGTCTGCGAGGGCGTGGCGCCGGTGCCCAGCACGCGGCCGGCGAAGGCGGCGAAGCGCTCCGGCTCCGCCAGGGTCGCGCGGGATGCGGCGCCCAGATCGGTCAGGAAGGCCTGAAAATCCGCATCCGCCCGGCCGCCATCGATGCGGTAGGCCTGGCCCTGGTAGCGGAGCTGCCCGGTATGGCACGCGGCGCAGGTCATGCCGAGCTGCGGGTCGGTGGCGCTGCCATCCGCCACGAATCCGACCGGGAGCGCGCCGGGCTGCGGCAGATAGCCGTAGCGGGTGAGCTGGTCGGCCGCGAACGCCTCGTCCCGGTCCACGCGGCGGAGCGCCATGAACCAGGGCAGCGGCATCAGATGCGAACCCTGCGCCGTGCCGGTGAAGCGGGCGCGGTCGGCGGCGGACCAGCCTTGGTCGAGCAGCACCTCGTTCGTCAGGAGAGCGGCGGGCGGGGTTGGCGGCGGCGTGCAGGAGGCGGCCAACGCAGCAAGGATGGCGATGGCTGTCAGGCGCATGGTTCCCTCCCGTTTCATGTCGCACGCGGCGGCAACGGCGCGTCGCATACCGGCCCGGCGCCGCGCGGCATGCGCTCCAGCAAATCCCGGTGGTCCGCACACAGCTCCCACATGCGCCGCGCCACCGCCCAGCGCGCGACCTGTCGCAGCAGGCGGACATAGGTCTGGCTCAGCTCGAAGCTGGTCGGCACGTCCCGCACCGCCTCGAACAGCAGCTGGTTGCTCACCAGCCGGCGGCGATCCAGGCCGTCCGGTGCGATGAACAGATCGTCCGGTTTGGGCGCGCCTTTGCCGAGCGTGCGGTCCCCCACGATGCGGTCGAGCTCCGGGCAGTCCGCGCGGCTGCAGAAGCCGGGCGGGGTTTCCAGCAGCGCCAGGCCGCGCCGCTTTTGCCAATCCAGGATGCCCACCAGCGCCTCGCACCGCCGCGCCTCGGACCCGCCATTGGCGGTGTTGAGCACGCGAGGGTCACCGAGGTCTCCCTTATAGGACCAGTCCAGCGGGATCGGGTCGAGGCAGGACAGGTAATGCGCGGCCTCGATGTCGATATCGACATACTGGTGCCGCCCCGGTGCCAGGAACGGGTTGTCCGCCGGTGCCGCCCGTGGCCCGGCCGTCGCACGGCTGACCTCCTCTATCAGGCTGCGCAGCTCCATCTTCCGCAACTCGCCCGAGGCCGCCATGATCAGGTCCACGCTGTCCGCCGTGCCCGCGATCCGCAGCGGGCCGAGATAGCTGTCCCAGGTGCGCGGCTTCGGCCGGTCCGCCGTCACGCCCGTGGAGCGCAGCAGGCTGGAGTTGATGCCGAGGATGAGCGTGGCGCCGGGGCGGACCGCGGGCGGCTTCTCCTGGCCGCAGATCCGCCGCCTGATGGCGGGCGTCCAGACCGCGCGGCGGGCGTTGCGGCCGAACTGGCACTCCACGAACCAGCGCAGCTCCGTCAGCCCGAAATTGTCGTGCACGCCGCCGTCGTAGAGCGAGACATAGAGCGGCGGATGCGGCGGCGGCTGCTTGGCGTCCAGCGCGTCGACCTCGTCGCGGCGGAAGACCCGCAGCGTCGGGCGGTCGATCAGCAGCGGGAACGCGGCCGAGGCCACCACGGCGTCGCCCAGCGGATAATCGTCGAGCCGGGAGAGCAGGCGCCAGAAGTATTGCTGGGTGAAGGCGAAATGCAGGGCCTCGTCATCCGAGAGCGGGCGGCGATCTTCGTAGGGCACGCCGGAATCCTGGTCGAACGCGGCCCGGCCCCGCGTCACGTTGGTGGCGTTCAGGATCAGATTGGGCCGCGCCGGGTTGAGGTCGGTGAAATGCAGCCGCCCTGCCGGCTCCTGCAGTAGATGGTTGCCGACGATGGCCGCCATATCGTCGGCGGCGTTGTGATGGGTGACGAGGTTCCGCACGTAATTGGTGGGCGCCACGCGGCGGGCCAGGAACGGCATCAGGTAATTTTCTTCGAGGCGCTTGCTGATTTCGGCATAGGTCCAGGCAGGCCGGGTCCAGCCCGGCTCGGTGCGCGGGCAGGGCTTGTCCAAGGGATCACAACTCAACGCATACAGCGCCGCGGTGAACGAGCCGCCGGACACGCTGGACAGCACGTCGATCTGCTGCGCGATGCCATACCGCTCGAGCTCGAACAGCACTTCGGCCGCGAATACCGCCGATTTGTTGCCGCCACCGGTGATGGCGACACCGGTGAAGATGTCCTTGGGCGGCCCCGGGCATCGGCGTTGCTGTAAAAACGCGTCCTGCGGCCGCGGAGAAGCCTGGGCCGAGAGCCAGGCTCGGAAATCGCGGCGGCACTCCGCGGGAATGCGCCATGGAATGTCGGAGGAGGCGATGGCGGCGCCGGCCATGCCGCTGCGCAGGCCGATGTCGTTCTGATGGACGGGCTGGTTGCCGTAAGCGTAATCCGCGATGTCACCTTGCACGTCATGCCCGTCCGGCAAGCCCGCGCAACCGGCCAGCAGCAGCATCGCGAGGGCCCAGCGGATCATGCCGGCACCGTCTTCACATAGCGCCTTGCGTCCGCCACCAGGGCCTCCAGCGTCATGGGCCGAACGGGCCCGGTGATGACGCCGATCACGTGGCTGCCGAGGGCGCGGTAGCTCTCGAACTGGGTCTCCGTGAACCACTGGTTGAACGTCGCATCATGCGGGAAGCGGGCGTTGCTGGCAGCATAGGCCCGGATGTCGGCCGGCGCGTCCTTGTACAGCCCGGCCTTGATGTAGATCAGCGTGCCGCGCGGCGCGTTCTTTTCCGGGTAGATGATATGGCCCAGCGCGCAATACACGCCGGCCGTCTCGGGATCGCTGCGCTTCTTGAACGCGACGGAGGGGTTGAACTGGATATCGACCCCGAGATCGACCGAGATGGTGCGCAGCGTGCGCCCGAGGTCGTCCATGTGGCATTCCGGGTCCGCCGTCGCGTCCACCACCACGACCGTGCGGGCCCGGCGGCGGATCATCTCATACAGGCCCAGATTGTCGAAATGCCCGCCATCCGAGAGATAGACGAACGGCTGATCCGCGGACGTGCGCCCCAGCGCCTCCTGCTGGAACAGGCGCAGGCTGAACAGCGGGCTGCGGAAGCGCCAGCGGTTCGGGTGGCGCGGATTGCCCATCCACCAGCCGAGCCGCACGTTGAACAGCATCAGCACGAAGCTCACGAGCGGGGAGGAGTGATAGCCGAAATTGGGGCTGGCGGCGGCACCCGAGATCGCCATCGCCATCCCGAGTGTCACACCGCCCGCCACCAGCCGGCTGTCGCGATAGCCGACCAGGTCGGCGCCGGTATGCAGCGGTGTCACCACGAAGGGCGCCGCCTTGCGCTCCTGCCAGGCCGGGTTGTCGGAGGCGACGAGGTTGAGCGCGACGCCCAGCACCGGAAACGGCCCCTCCCGCCGCGACACCCCGGTCTTGTCCCGCCACAGCTCCCCCATGGCTAGGTTGTCGGAGGGGGAGAAGCCGTCGAAATTGTTCCGCCCCGTGTCTCGCCCGGTGATGTCCGGCGTGTTGGAGGCGCCGAGGAAGGTGCGGATCAGCCGGTTGGCATAGAGGGTGTGGAGCGAGAACTCGTTCACGTTGACGATGAGGGTGGCGATCGTGCTGAAGGCGAGCAGCGCCAGGCAGGCGAGGGTCGTGACCTGGAGCGCATGCAGCGCGGGGCCGGCCGGGTTCGTGAGATCGATGGGCAGGAGGGCCGGTTTCTCGAGGTCGATCCCACCCGGCATCCAGGCGAGCAGCCGCGCCGTCCCATGAGCCAGCAGGATGGCCATCGTGACGCAGAACACGAGGCAGAGCAGCCGGGTGAGCACGCTGACGGATAGACGCTCCTTGACCGCCGCGGCCGCCGCCGTCGCCTTCGTGACCTGGCTCAGCCCCACGCCGATCGTCATGGTGCCGCTCACGGCCGCGATCGGCGCGACGGTCTGAAGATAGAGCGCGTTGACCTCCTCGGGCGCGAACAGGACGACCGCGGAGGCCAGCAGCCACAGCACCGAGGCCAGCATGTAATAGCCGGAGGCGCGGGCCAGCCACTCCCGGTCGAACGTGCCACGCGGCAGCCGGCTCGTCAGCCCGGCGAACAGCACCTGACCCAAAAGATACGCCGTCAGCAGCCAGGGCACGCCACAGGCCGTGAGCGTGCGGTAATCGATCTCGGTGTGCCACGCCCAGAACAGGGCCACCCCGGACCAGATCAAGACCCCTGTGATCGCCCCGGCTACGACAAGGCCCGCCAGCTCGACCGCGACCACCCAAGCATCTTGAAGGTTCCGCTTGTCCGGCCCGACGATGTTCAGCACCACCACCACCAGGCGTCCGATCACCAGCACGAATGGCACGAGAACCGCCCACTCGCGCAGGTTTTCCACCGAGGCGGCGGTCAGACCGCGCAGCCAGCCGCCGATCGCCATCACCAAGACAAAACTGCCGGCCAGCACGGGCGCCAGCACCAACCGCTTGAACTGCGGATCGCGCCCGCCCAGCCGGGTCCCGTTCGTCCGGTAATAGGACGCGACGCCGAACCCGATCGACACCAGCAGCGCGCCGGCCGCATCACCCCATCCGAACAGGCTGTTCGGATGGGGAGGCGAACTCCACCAATGAAGCAGCCACGGCACGGCGGGATTGTCGTCCCGGGACAGGTAGGACCAGGACTCCACCGCAAACCAGGCGATCCGCGGCAGCAGCAGCACCGCCGCCAGCATCGGCACGAACACCAGCCAGTTCAGCAGCAAATCCCGCACGAAGATCGAGATCGGCGCCCAGAGATCGCCAGAACTCAGACCGGATCGCGGCGAGAGGAACTTCTGCTGCCCGCGCAGCCATTGCATCGGCGCGCGCTCACTACCGGAAACCGGCGTGCGAGAACCGATTTTCTGTTCGACCTCGGTGAACTCCGGTGGCGCCGGCTGGTCCGTCATGGCGCGGTGGGTCCAGGCGGTGAGCCAGGCGCCGGTGTAGCCGCCGCCCGAGACGGTCGAGAGATAATCCATCTGCGACAGCAGGCCGCGCCGGGCCAGCGCCTGCACGACACCCAGGGAGAACGCAGCGCTGCGGATGCCGCCACCCGAGAGACACAGCGCCGAGCGGCCCGTGCCCGGAAGGGCGTGCACGCCCTGGGTGTAGCGGGTGAAGGCCTGGGCAGCGAGCGTCGCTTCCGCCCGCTCCTGCGCCATCTCCGGCTGCCCGGCGCCAGTCAGCGGCGGCAGGGTCTCGTCGAACTCCGGCCGCGGCAGCTTCGGCAGCTTGGGCTGGCACGGGCGGCGCAGCGCCTCGAACTCCTCGGTGAGGATGTCGGCGGTGTCGAACAGCTTGGGCGGCACGTCGCCGGGAGGTTTGATCGAACTCATTCCGCAACGATGCAACATCGCAATGGATGAATGCAAGCATTTCCGTGCGCCGATTGGCCCGGTAGGATGAGATATGCTCCGCCTCGCCCTCATCGGCCTCGGCAAGATCGCCCGGGACCAGCATCTGCCCGCCATCGCGCGAACCCCGGAGATCGAGCTGGTGGCGGTCGCGTCGTTGGATGGCGGGCTGGATGGAGTGCCGTCCTACACGGGGCTCGAGGCGCTCCGGGCGAGCGGCATCGCGATCGACGCGGTGGCGTTGTGCACGCCGCCGCAGGGCCGCCGGGCGCTGGCCGCTGCCGCCGTGGCGGCGGGCTGGCACGTGCTGCTGGAAAAGCCGCCCGGCGCCACGCTGGCCGAACTGGCCCCGCTGCGGGAGCAGGCGCAGAACGCCGGACGCACGCTGTTCGCCACCTGGCATTCCCGCTTCGCCCCGGCCGTCGAGCCCGCGCGGCAGTTCCTCGCCGGCCGCACCATCCACGCCGTCCGGGTGATGTGGAAGGAGGATGTGCGGGTCTGGCACCCGAACCAGGCCTGGATTTGGGAGCCCGGCGGTCTCGGCGTGTTCGATCCCGGCATCAACGCGCTGTCGATCGTCACCCGCATCCTGCCGCATCCGGTGTTCGTGACCGCGGCGGAGCTGTCGTTTCCGGCCAATCGCGCCACCCCCATCGCTGCCGGGCTCACGCTGTCGGACGGGCAGGACACGCCGATCGGGGTAGAACTGGATTGGCGGCAGACGGGGCCGCAATCGTGGGACATCGTGATCGAGACCGATCTGGGGCGGCTATCGTTGCACGAGGGCGGCAAGCGCCTGGTGCTGGAGGGCCGCACGCTGGTGGATGCTGCGGAGGAGGAGTATCGCGCGATCTACCGCCGGTTCCTCGGTCTGATTGCGGCCGGCGAGAGCGACATGGACCTGACGCCGCTCACCCTCGTGGCCGACGCCTTCCTGCTGGGACGGCGGCTTGTGGTGGATGCATTCGATTAGCGCCGCTTGTTATACACGTCCACGCAAACGGCCCCGAGCAGCACCAGCCCCTTGATCACCTGCTGGTAGTCGATGCCGATGCCCAGGATCGACATGCCGTTGTTCATCACCCCCATGATGAACGCCCCGATGATGGCGCCCGCCACCGTGCCCACGCCGCCATAGGCGGAGGCGCCGCCGATGAAGCAGGCCGCGATCGTGTCCAGCTCGAACCCGGTGCCGGCCTTGGGGGTCGCGGTGTTGAGCCGCGCGGCGAAGATCAGCCCGGCCAATGCCGCCAGCACGCCCATGTTGACGAAGGTGAGGAAGGTCAGCCGCTCCGTCCGGATGCCCGACAGCCGGGCCGCCTTCTCGTTGCCGCCGACGGCATAGACTTGGCGCCCCACCGTCGTGCGGGTGGTCACGAAGCCATACAGCGCGATCAGCACCGCCATGATCAGCAGCACGTTCGGCAGGCCGCGATGCGCCACGATCTGCCAGCTCAGCGCCACGATCGCCGCCAGCATGACGGCGTTCTTGATGGCGAAGAGCGAGGGCGGCTCCGTCTCGATGCCATGCTGCTCCCGCCGCCGCCGCCCCGCGACATTGAGCGCCACGAGCGCCAGGCCCACCGCACCGCCGATCAGCAGCGAGGACCACCGCACCCCGCCCCATTCCGGCAGGAACTCCGGCAGGAAACCGGAGGACAGGCGCTGGAACGCGACCGGGAACGGCCCCACGGACTGCCCGCTCAGCACCGCCAGCATCAGCCCGCGGAACACCAGCATGCCGGCCAACGTCACGATGAAGGAGGGGATCCGGATGTAAGCGACAAAGAACCCCTGCGCCGCCCCGATCGCCGCCCCCGCCAACAGGCACAGCACCGCGGCCACGATCAGCGGCACCTGCCACTGCACCAGCATCACCGCTGCCAGCGCCCCCACGAACCCGGCGACCGACCCCACCGACAGATCGATATGCCCGGTCACGATCACCAGCAGCATGCCCAGCGCCATCACCGCGATGTAGCTGTTCTGCAGCACGAGGTTGGTCAGGTTGAGCGGCTTCAGCAGCGTGCCGGAGGTCGCGATCTCGAAGAACAGCATGATCGCGGCCAATGACAGCAGCATGCCGTATTGGCGCAAATTGGCCTTGATGAAACCGCCGCGGGCCGGGGCGAGGACGACGCCGCTCATGGTTCGACGGCTTGATTACGTTGGATCGCGCGCATGATCGCCTCCTGCGATGCCTCGGCCGCCGTCATCTCGCCCACGAAGCGGCCCTCGTTCATGACATAGATCCGGTCCGACAATCCCAGCAGCTCCGGCATCTCGGAACTGATCACCACGACGCCCTTCCCGCTCTCCGCGAGCGCGCCGATGATCTGGTAGATCTCGTATTTCGCGCCGACATCGATACCGCGCGTGGGCTCATCGAGGATCAGCACCTCCGGCCCGCTGAACAGCCATTTGGACAACACGACCTTTTGCTGGTTGCCGCCCGAGAGCGTGCCGGATTCCTGATACACGCTGCTGCAACGGATATGCATCTGGCCGCGGTAGCGCTCGGCGACCTGCAACTCCTTCACGTCGTCCAGCACGGCGCGGCGCGAGACGCCGGGGAGGTTCGCGAGCGTCACGTTGGCGCGGATATCCTCGTCCAGCAGCAGGCCGAGCTGCTTCCGGTCCTCCGTCACATAGGCGAGCCCGGCGGCGATCGCGCGCGGCACCGTCGACAAATCCACCGGTGCGCCGTTCAGGAAGGCGCGGCCGCTGATGTCCCGGCCATAGGCGCGGCCGAACACGCTCATCGCGAACTCGGTCCGCCCGGCGCCCATCAGCCCGGCGATGCCCACGATCTCCCCCCGCCGCACCCGGAAATCCACACCGCGCACCACTTGCCGCGCCGCCTGGTCCGGATGATGCACCGTCCATTTCTCGACCCGGAACACCTCGGCGCCGATCTGCGGCGTGCGGTGCGGGAAGCGGCTGTCGAGGTCGCGGTCGACCATGCGGCGGATGATGTGGTCCTCATCGGCCGGGCCGGCCGCGCAATCGATGGTCTCGACCGTGCGGCCGTCCCGCAGCACGGTGATGCGGTCCGCCACGCGGGAGACCTCGTTCAGCTTGTGGGAGATCAGGATGCTGGAGATGCCCTGCGCCCGGAACCCGATCAGCAGTTCCAGCAACGCCGCGCTGTCGCGTTCGTTCAGGCTCGCGGTCGGCTCATCGAGGATCAGCAGGCGGACTTGCTTGGACAGCGCCTTGGCGATCTCGACCAGCTGCTGCTGACCGGTGCCGAGGTCCGCCACCAGCGTGTCGGGCGGGAGCGGCAGGCCGACCTGCGCCAGCAAGGCCACGGCGCGGCGATGCACTTCGCTCCGGTCGATCACCCCGAAGCGGCCCGGCGGATGCGCCAGGAAGATGTTCTCGGCGATCGAAAGCAGCGGGATCAGCGCCAGTTCCTGATGGATGATGATGATCCCGCGCACCTCGGAATCCTGGATGCCGCGTAAATGCAGGGCGGCGCCCTCGAACCGGATCTCGCCCTCGTAGCTACCGGCCGGATAGACGCCGCTCAGCACCTTCATCAGCGTGGACTTGCCGGCGCCGTTCTCCCCCACGACGGCATGGATCTCGCCCGCGCGGACATCGAGGCTCACGTCGCGCAGCGCCACGACCGGGCCGAACCGCTTCGTGATGCCGCGCATCTCCAGGAGCATGGGCGGGGCTACGGGAATTGGGACGGCTTGTAGTACCCGCTATCGACCAGAGTCGCCCGCCAGTTGAATTTGTCGACGATCACCGGCTTCAGCAGATAGGCGGGCACGATTTTGACCCCGTTATTGTAGGTCTTGGTGTCGTTGACCTCCGGCGACTTGCCGCTCAGCAGCGCGTCCACCATGTCGGCTGTAACGCGGGCGAGGTCGCGGGTGTCCTTGAAGATGCTGGCATATTGCTCCCCGGCGATGATCGCCTTTACCGACGGCACCTCGCAATCCTGGCCGCTCACGATGGCCATGGGCGTGCCGCCGCTGCCGTAACCAAGCCCCTTCAACGACGAGATGATGCCGATCGAGATGCCGTCGTATGGCGACAGCACCGCATCGACCCGGCGGCCGGAGTAGTTCGCGCTCAGCAGATTATCCATCCGCGCCTGCGCCGCCGCCCCGTCCCACCGCAGGGTCGCGACCTTGTCCATGCCCACCTGCTTGCTGCCGACCACCAGCGTGCCGGCGTCGATCAGCGGCTGCAGCACGGACATGGCGCCGTTGTAGAAAAAGAAAGCGTTGTTATCGTCGGGCGATCCGCCGAACAGCTCGATGTTGAGCGGCCCTTTCCCCTCTCGCGCCTTCAGCCCGGCCAGCAGGGACTGCGCCTGCAGCACACCGACCTGAAAATTGTCGAACGTCGCGTAGTAATCGACGTTGGGCGAGTTGCGGATCAGCCGGTCATACGCGATCACCTTGATCCCGGCCCGCGCGGCCTGGCCCAGCACGTCCGACAAGGTGGTACCATCGATTGCGGCGATCACCAGGACCTTGGCGCCACGCGTGACCATGTTCTCGATCTGCGAAAGCTGGTTCGGCACGTCGTCTTCGGCATATTGCAGGTCGGTCGCATAGCCGCGTTGCCGCAGCACCTTCACGATGTTGTCCCCGTCCGCGATCCAGCGCGCCGAGGATTTGGTCGGCATCGCGATGCCCACGAGGCCCTTCGATTGCGCGACGGCCGATCCCGCCAGGGCAAGCAGACCGGTGGCGGTCGCGGAAAGGAGCGTGCGTCTGGTCGGATTCATGTGTCCCCCGGAAATGGCCTTTTCCGGAGCTTGGCACCAAGCGGGCGGGCCGCGCCACCCCTTCAGCGAACCAGGCTCAGCATGGGGGCGGGGATGAGGCGATAGGGCACGTCCAGGCCGATACTGTCGATCGGCTTCGGCCGGCTGAACAGGAAGCCCTGCAGATGGGTGCACCCGGCTTGGGCGAGCTGCCGGGCCTGCTCTTGCGTCTCGACCCCCTCGGCCGTGACGGACATGCCGAAGGTGCGGCTCAGGCCCACGATCGCGCGCACGATCGCCAGCGAACTGGTATCGTTCGGCAGGTCCTTGATGAAGCTGCGATCGATCTTGACCTTGTCGAACGGGAAGCTGCGGAGATAGCTCAGCGACGAGTAGCCGGTGCCGAAATCGTCCATCGAGATCTGGACGCCCAGCGCCTTGATCTCGTTCAGGATCGCCAGGATCGCGACGCTATCGTGCAGCAGCACGGATTCCGTGATCTCGAGCTCGAGCCGGCTGGGGTCGAGCCCGCTCGCCTCCAAGGCGTTCGTCACGGTGGCGACCAGGTTCTTGTCCTTGAACTGGGACGGGGAGAGATTGACGGCGACCTTCACGTCGCCCGGCCAGGTGCTGGCCGTGCGGCAAGCCGTATGGAGCACCCACGACCCGATCGCGCCGATCAAGCCGGATGCCTCCGCCACGGGAATGAAGTCATCCGGCGGCACCAGGCCGCGTTCGGGATGCCGCCAGCGAATCAGCGCCTCGAAGCTGCTGACTTGGTAGGTCTGCGCGGCCACGAGCGGCTGGTAGTGCAATTCGAACTCGTCGCGCGCGATCGCCTGCCGCAGCCCGACCTCTACGGCCCGGCGCGATTGCAGCGCCACGTTCATCGCGGCCTCGAAATAACAGAACGTGCCGCGGCCATTCGCCTTCGCGCCATACAGGGCGGTGTCGGCGTTCTTCAGCAACTCCTCGGCGGTGCTGCCGTCCTGGGGGGCGAAGGCGATGCCGATGCTGGTGCCGATATTGATCTGGTGGGCGTTGATCTCGAACAAATCCTCGATCACGGCCACGATCCGGTTGCACAGCGCGTCCACTTCGGCCGGGCCCGCGACGTGCAGCAGGATGATGGCGAATTCGTCGCCGCCGAGCCGGGCGACGGTATCGCCGTCCCGCACACAGGATTGCAGCCGGGTCGCGACGTGGCCGAGCAACAGATCGCCCATCGGGTGGCCCAACGTGTCGTTGACCGCCTTGAACCGGTCGAGGTCGAGGCAGAGCACGGCGAAGCTGCTGCCGCGTTCCACCTGGGTCAGCGCCTGGTGCACCCGATCATGGAACAGGATGCGGTTCGGCAGCCGGGTGAGCGAGTCATGATGGGCCTGGAACTCGATCTTGGCGACGTTGGCCTGGAACACGGCGAGGGATTGCACGATCTTGCCCAGCTCGTCCCGCCGGGCCAGGGCTGCGACGTTCACGGTCCCTTTGCCCTTGGCGACTTTCTCCGTGGCCATGGCGATGCTGCGGACGGAGCGGACGGTGGCCCGGGTGAGCAGGGAAACGGCGCCGAACACCAGCAGGGCGGCCAGGATCGTCGTGCCGGCCGCGATCAGCCGGATGCGGTCCGCCAGCATCGCGGATTCCGCCGCGCGTGTCCGGGCGTCGGCCACGGCCAGGCCGGCGATCGCGTTGATACGGCCCAGCACCTTGGCGGCGTTGGCGTCGAACGGACTGAAAAAGGCGACGGCGCTGGGGAAATCGATCTCCAGCATCGAGCCGAACACGTCGATTGCCTCCGAATAAAGCCGCAATTCCTGAACCAGGGTCAGAAGCTCGGCCTGCGATTGGGGGCTGGGCGTATCAGGCGCCTGCGCCTTGAGATCGGCCGCCACCGCCAGAGTTTGTTGGACCAGATGCGACGTTTGATCGCCCACGCCGAGATCGGGCGCGCCACTGGCCTGGAGGGTGGTGAGCCGGTAGAGCGAGCCGTTGATATCGGTCAGTCGGGCGGCATCGTTGGCTAAGCGCAACGCGCCCGCGAGGTCCCGCTGCACGACCTGCTGGGTGAGGGCCGCCTGTTTGTCGGTCGCGGAAATTCCATACAGGCCGAGGCCGATGAGGGCTGCGATCGCCAAGGTCGGGCCGAGGGCCATCTTGATGGCGAATGGCCAGTTCGAGACGGCCAATAGATCGGTCATCCGGCTTACGCGGCGCCTGAACCGTACACGACGGAGCATCGAACGAGACGCTGCACCAGCCACCAAATCACCTCCGGTCACCGCATCATTTTAGTGCAGTAAAGTTAACATACAGCTAAAACAGTCTGTTTTGCGCCACTGAAACGACATGCCAAGCAAATCCTGAAATTTCGTGACAGACAAACAAATCTTGAGTAGGTGATACTCTGGCCAACGGCGTCCTTCCTGCGCCGTTGCAGGGATGACGACACGGTGCAATCGGCTACCTACCCACGCAACAGAAAACTGACGCACGGCGTGCGCGCCTTCGCGGCGACGTTGCTTTTGGTGTGTCTGCCGGCCCGCGGGTCCGTTTCGGAGACGGTGTTCACCGCCAAGGACGGGCAGGTGCTTGGCCGGACCATGGGCTATGTCGGCAGCGGCATGACCGGGCTGGTCACGGTGGGAATCGCCGTCGGCGACATGCCTGCTTCCCGCCGCGAAGCGGAGTTGGTGCGGGGCGTGATCGGGGACGGGTTCGACGCGGGCCGGGTGCGGCTGCGCAGCCGGCTGGTGCCGGTCGATCAACTCGCGACATTGTCGGGCGTGGACGTCCTGTTCGTCACGCCCGGTATCGGCGCCGGGATGACAGCCGTGGCGTCGGCGGCCCAACGCCTGTCGATCCCAACCGTCTCGACCGACATGGCCTGTGTCGAGGCAGCAAGCTGCGTCGTGGGTTTCTCGACCGAACCGACGGTCCAGATCGTCATCAGCAGAGCCGCGGCGGACCGGGCGGGCGTGCGCTTTGTTCAGGCCTTCCGCATGCTGGTCAAGGAGCGTTAGCCGTGAGTGTCGTGACAGACGGGCGCAGGCCCGGGACCGTGCGGGCATGCCTGCTGGCTGCCTGCGCCCTGGCGATGTCGGCCCAAGCGGCGATGGCCCAGTCCGTCGACTACGCCGACTTCGAGCAATTATTCGGGGAGCCCGTGACGACGTCCGCCACCGGCAAGCCGCAGCGTGCGTCCGAAGTGCCGGCCAACATGGACATCATCACGGCCGACGATATCCGCCGCTCCGGCGCCGACAACATCCCCGACATCCTGCGCATGGTGCCCGGCGTCGACGTCCGCCGCTACGGCTTCGGCTCGGCCGAGGTCAGCATCCGCGGCTACAACCGCCCGTCCAACCCACGCCTGCTGGTGCTGTTGAACGGCCGCCAGGTCTATTTCGACGATTATGGCCGGACCGAATGGAACGCGATCCCGGTCGAGATCGACGAAATCCGGCAGATCGAGGTCGTGAAGGGCCCCAACTCCGCCCTCTATGGCTTCAATGCCGCCTCCGGTGTGGTCAACATCATCACCTTCGACCCCATGCGGGAGCGGGTGAATGCCGTGACGCTTCGCGGCGGCACCCAGGAATTCGGCGCCGCGTCCGCGGTGGGCACCGCCCAGTTCGGCGAGCGGGGCGGCGTCAGGGTGTCGGCCGGTGGCTTCCGCGCCCGGGAGTATGCGCCCTACCGCATCGATCAGATCAGCCTGACCTCACGGGAGAACCCGCGGCGCGGCTCGATCTCGGTCGATGGCCGGATGCGGATCGCCCCGGGGATCGAAGGGTCGTTGAGCGGGTCCGTGGTGGATAACCGCTCCTATGGCCAGGTCGGTCTGCCGATCTACGCCACCACGCACTCCCGGGCCACGGCGGTTCGCGCCACGTTGCGGGCCGATACGAGCCTTGGGCAATTCGATCTCAATGTCTATCGCAACGGCGCCGATGTCGATTACCGCGGCGGCGTGACCCAGCTCGGACTGCGCAACGACGTGACGGTCGTGCAGGGGACCTACCTCGCCAAGCTCGGCGCGAACCACACGGTCCGCCTTGGGCTCGAGTTCCGTGACAATACCGAGCTGGTCGCAGCCGAGCGCAGCCGGGTCGGGTATCATCTGTTCGCCGCCAACGCGATGTGGGACTGGCAGGTGTTGCCGAGCCTCACCGTGGTCAACGCCATCCGTGTCGACCGGCTCGACCTCAACTATTCCGGCGTCCTGATCCGTCCGGATCTGGGCCGGAGCCAGGCCGATTACGACAAGCGCCACATCACCGACGTGTCGTTCAACTCCGGCATCACCTGGCGGGCGACCGAGGACGATACCTTCCGGCTCACCCTTTCGCGTGGATTGCAGGCGCCGAGCCTGTTCGCGCTGGGGTTCCAGAAGGTGGTCGAGACCGGGCCGTTCTCGCCACCGCTGGCGACGATCGGCTCGCCCAACCTGGTGCCGAGTTCGGTGACCCATGCGGAACTCGGCTATGACCGGCAGCTCCGCTTCCTGTCGTCCACGGTGCGAACGGCGGTGTTTGCGGAGCGGACCGACAACGTGCTGACGGATCCGTTCTCCGCGATCCCGACCTTTACGCGTCAGGGGATCGTGGATCAGTCGGCCAATGCCGGGCACAGCACCGCGATCGGTGGCGAGATCGGCATCCGGGGCGCGGCCAACGGCTTCCGCTGGAACGCCAGCTACGCCTATGTCTCGATCGCCGACCAGATCGGCAGTGCGGGCCCGCAGCAATGGCTGGATTTCCAGCACGGCACGCCGACCCACGTCGTGCAGCTCGGCGGCGGATATACGCAGGGGCGGTGGGAGGCCGATGTCCAGGGGCGCTGGCAGAGCCGCTATCGGGACTATGCCAGCGGTGGGCCGTTGCAATTCATTCCGGTGGAAGTACCGAACTACCTTCAGCTTAATGGCCGCATCGCGTACAAGGTGACGGACGGCTTCACCCTCGCATTGACCGGGACGCAGTTCAACGTGTCGCGGTTGATGCAGACCGCCGGCACCCCGGTCGAACGGCGCCTTTTCTTAACCGGTACGCTGCGGTTCTGATCACCCCGGCGCTGCGCCTTGCGTGCCGACATAAACGGCATACAGCGACTGACTTCCGGCCATGAACAGCCGATTGCGCTTGGGGCCGCCGAAGGCGAGGTTGCCGACCACCTCCGGAATGCGGATGCGGCCCAGCAACTTGCCGGCCGGGTTCCAGACTGTGACGCCGCTATAGCCGACGTTGCGGCCCGCATTGCTGGAAATCCACATGTTGCCCTCGACATCGGCGCGCACGCCGTCCGGCCCGCATTTCACGCCGTCCACCATGCAGTCGGAAAACAGCTTCTGCCCGCCCAGCTTGTTGTCGGCGCCCACATCGAACACGTGCACGTCGCCTTTGCCGCCGGGTCCTTGATCGCCAGGGCCCTTCCCGGTGCTGATGACATAGAGCTTCTTGTAGTCTGGTGAGAAGGCGAGCCCGTTCGGATCCGGCACCTGCTCCTCCGTCACCACGAGGTCGAGCCGGCCCGAGGGGTCCCAGCGATACACGTTGGTCGGCAGCTCCCGCTTTCCCGGCACGAACCCGCCCGGTTGCCCAAGCCGCGGGTTCAGCTTGCCGGCAGCGTTGGACGGCCCGCCCGCCACATCCGGCGCGCCCTCATAGAGCTGTCCGCCATAGGGCGGGTCCGTGAACCACACGCTGCCATCGGGGTGCGGCACGGCGTCGTTGGGTGAGTTGAGGCGCTTGCCTTGATAGTTATCGGCCAGGATCGTGACCGAGCCATCCAACTCATATCGCACCACCCGGCGTGTCAGGTGCTCGCAGCTGATCTGCCGGCCCTGGAAGTCGAACGTGTTGCCGTTGCTGTTGTTGCTCGGCGCGCGGAACACGCTGACATGCCCGTCATCCTCGAGCCAGCGCATCTGCCGGTTGTTGGGAATGTCGCTCCACAGCAGATAGCGCCCCTCCGCGCACCAGGCCGGGCCCTCGGCCCAGAGCGCACCGGTCCAGAGGCGGACGATGCTGGTGTTGGGCTGCACCAGGCTGTCGAACACCGGGTCCACCGTGATCACGTCGGGGTCCGTGAAATAGGTCGTGGGCGCGCCATTCGGGCCGAAATCGCGGGGCGGCTGCGTGATGGTGGTGGGTGGTGCGGCGGGGCGGGGCGGGGCGGTCGGGGCCGCGGTCTGGGCGGCAGCAGCGGCCGCGACAGTGCTGGCCAGGCCCGCGACCACGCCGCGGCGCGAAAGCTGAGACATTCGGTTCCCTCCGGTTATCGTTAAGGGAACAATGGCCCGGCCGCCCCGGGGACCACCAAGTCAAAAATGCGCTAATCCGCACCAAGCCGCCGCAGCATCGCTTGCGCCGCATCGGGCGCGCGCACCTTGTCGCCGCTGATGAAGTAGACATAGCAGTCGCGGGGCGCCGCCTCGGGCGGCGAAAGGCACGGCAGGTCCGTGACGGGGCGCCCGTTCGCCCAGGCCTTGGCGCGCGCTGCCCATTGATCCAGCGCCGCACTGTCATAGCCCTCGGGCGCCGCCTCGGCATTGCGTTGCAGCCGCGCATAGACGAAGGGCGCCGTGAGGTCACCGAGCAGGGCCTGCTTGTCGGAATCGACGATCACCTGCGCCACACCCTGCGCGCGGAGCAGCGCCGTCCAGGCCGGGTCCTGGAACGTGGCATGCCGGGCCTCGATGGCGTGGCGAAGCGTAACGCCCTCCCATTCCGGCGGCAACAGCGCGAGCCATGCCGTAAACAGCCCGGCGTCGAACTTCTTGGTCGGCGCGAACTGCCATAGGATCGGGCCGAGCTTGGGGCCGAGCCGCGTCAGGCCTGAGCCGAGAAAGCGCTCGATCGCCGGGCCCACGGCCGTGAGGTCCTTGGCCTGCGTCGTGGCGCGGGAGGCCTTGACCGCGAACACGAACCCGTCCGGCACCGCGGCCCGCCAGGCCTCGAAGCTGGCCGGCGATTGCGTGCGGTAGAAGGTGCCGTTGATCTCGATGGACGTGACACGCTGGCTGGCCCAGGCGAGCTCCTGGGCATGCGGCAGGCCTTTGGGGTAGAAGCTGCCGCGCCAGGGAGCGAAGGTCCACCCGCCGATGCCGACGCCGATCGATGACATGGATCCTCCCTCGCCCTGCACGGGCGTCTGCACGATGCTGGCCGGCCGGTGTGCCGGGTGTGGGCGCACGCTGGCGGAAATCGGCGCCTGGGTCGATGCCAGCCCGGCAGAACGCCGCGCAATCCTGGCCGGCGTTGCCGCACGGGTAAAAGCGCGTTAAAAGCAACGTTCCGGAGTCATAAAGACTTTCCACGCGGCTATCCCGGCCCTAATATCGTTCCATCTTAGAAAGGAATGACGGCGATGGCACATGGTATGGACAATCGCGGCCTGGTCGCGGGCGCAATCCCCGGGCTGCCGGCAGGCCGGTTCGGGCGAATGTTCGAGCTGGGCGGCGGCATGAACCCCAACATCCGCCTACCGGACGCGGCGCTGGCCGAGATCGCGAAGGCCATGATCAAGAAGGACCCCGGCAAGCCGATCACGGAGCCGGAGCCCGTGGACGAGAACCCGACCGTGCCCGCCGGCTACACCTATTTCGGCCAGTTCGTGGACCACGACATCACCTTCGACCCGACGCCGCTCAGCGCCGAGCGGGAGGATATCGGCGCATTGGTCGATTTCCGGACGCCGGCGCTCGACCTCGACAACGTCTATGGCCGCGGGCCGGACGATCAGCCCTATATGTATGACGGCGTGAAGCTGCGGGTGGGCGGCGTGCCCGGCAATGGCGGCGCCGCGGTCGGCACACGGAACGACCTGTTCCGGATCGTGGACGGGATCCCGATCCTGGGCGACAAGCGCAACGACGAGAACAAGATCGTCTCCCAGGTGCACGGCGCCCTGATCGCGTTCCACAACAAGGTCGTGATGGACGACGCCCTCATGACCTGGGCCGGGGTGGATTTGGCCGATGACGGCGCCCGGTTCAACGCGGCCCGCACCATCGTGCAATGGCATTATCAATGGGTGGTGGCGTTCGACTACCTCAACCGCATCTGCGAGCCCGGCATGGTGGCGGAGGTGCTGAACCCCGGCGGTGCCCCCCGCATCAACCACTACGCCAAGCTCGGCGCGCCCTGGGCCTACATGCCGGTCGAATTCTCGGGCGCCGCGTTCCGGTTCGGGCATTCGCAGGTGCGGCCCTCCTACGCGCTGAACCGGTTCGTGGGCACGAAGCACGGCAAGGACGAGACCCGGATCCCGACCTTCGCCATCGTGGCGGACCCGGCGCATCCGACGCCCGCCGAGCAACTGCTGAACCTGAACGGCTTCCCGGGCACGCTGCCGGGCGAGTGGGGGATCGACTGGGGCTATTTCCTGGACGGCATCCCGGCCAACACCGCCATTCCGGACGCGCCCGCCGCCGGCGAGAAGGTGCAGGCGCCGCAGCCCTCCTACCGCATGGACGCCAACCTGGTGGACCCCTTGGCGATCCTGCCGGAGTTCCAGACGGTGGCGAAGAAGAAGCACAATGATTGGCTGATGCACCTGGCGTTCCGCAACCTACGGCGAGGCCAGCTGCTGGAACTGCCGTCCGGGGAGGCCATCGCGACCCGGCTGGGTCTGGTGCCGATGCCGCCGGGTGTGGTGTGGGGCGCCGGATCGACCCAGGTGGGCAAGAAGCCGTTCCCCGGCAACACGAAAACGGATTTCGACGCCACGGTCGCCGCCCGGGACAAGGCGCTGAAGGCCGTGACCGCGATGGGCTATCCGTTGGCCGGCAACACCCCGCTTTGGTATTACATCCTTCGCGAGGCCGAGTATTACGGCGTGACCAAGGACATGAACGAGCCCGGCGTCGCCTTCGGCGGCCAGCATCTGGGGCCCGTAGGCAGCCGGATCCTGGCGGAGACGTTCGTGGGCCTGCTGGCGATGGACGGGTCCTCGTTCCTGCACGCCAAGCCCGGCTTCTCGCCCCATCCGCTGATCGCGGGAGGCGCCAAGGACTTCACCCTGGACCGGCTGATCACATACGCGCTCGGCTGACAGGATAACGCCTGGTCAGGACCTGGCCAGGCGTTGACCCCTTTCGGGTACGCTCCTAAGTCTTTGGTGCACTGCACCGGAGGCCCGATGAAGAACATTCGCGACGCGCTGATGGTCGCATACACGAGCGATGGCCGCCTGGTCCGCCGGCCGCTTTCGCCGCATCTGCAGGTGTATTCTCCCCAGCTCACCTCGGTATTGTCGATCATGAACCGGGTGACGGGCATCGCCGTCTCGGCTGGCACCGTCCTTCTGGTGTGGTGGCTCGCTGCCGCCGCCAGCGGGCCGTCGGCGTTCGCGACCGTGCAGAGCTTCCTGGGCTCGCCGATTGGGCTGTTCGTGCTGTTCGGGTGGACGGCGGCGTTGATGTATCACTTCCTGGGCGGGCTGCGGCATCTGATGTGGGACGCCGGGTATGGCTACGACCTGCCGCAGGTGCATGCGACGGGGTGGGCCGTGGTGATCGGGACGGTGGTGTCCACGATCCTGATCTGGGCGGTCGGCCTATACCTGGTGCATCGATGAAAGAGGCGATCAAGATCGACGTCCGGCGCAGCCAGCTCGGCCGCGCCAAGGGGCTGGGTGCCGGGGGCGGGCTGCATCATTGGATGGCGGAGCGGCTGACCAGCATCGCGCTCGTGCCGCTGACGCTATGGTTCATCTACGCCATGCTGCATTTGGCGGGCGCGCCGCAGGAGGATGTGGCCGGCTGGGCGGGCAATCCGGTCAATACCGTATTGTTGCTGGCGCTGGTGGTCATGACGTTCCATCACATGCAGCTGGGTTTGCAAGTCGTGCTGGAAGACTATGTGAATGACCAGCGGTTGCGCAGCGTGCTGGTCCTGGCGAACAAGGCGGTGGCCTTGTTCTTGGGGCTGCTTGGCGTCGTGTCCGTGCTGAAGCTGGCCCTTACCTGAGGCAACCCGAATGAATGCGTTCTCCAAGCCGAGTGGCACCTACAACATCATCGATCATACCTACGATGTGATCGTGGTGGGGGCGGGCGGGGCCGGGTTGCGCGCCACGTTGGGGATGGGCGCCGCCGGGCTCAAGACGGCGTGCCTGACCAAGGTGTTCCCGACGCGCTCCCACACCGTCGCGGCGCAGGGCGGCATCGGCGCGGCGCTGGGCAACATGGGCGAGGATGACTGGCGCTGGCACATGTACGACACCGTCAAGGGGTCGGATTGGCTGGGCGACCAGGACGCCATCGAATACATGTGCCGCGAGGCGATCCCGGCCGTCTATGAGCTGGAGCATTACGGCGTCCCGTTCAGCCGGACGGAGGATGGCCGCATCTACCAGCGCCCCTTCGGCGGGCACATGACCGAATACGGCAAGGCCCCGGCCATGCGCGCCTGCGCCGCGGCGGACCGCACCGGGCACGCGATCCTGCACACGCTGTATCAGCAGAGCCTGAAGCACGAGGTCGAGTTCTTCGTCGAATACATTGCGCTCGACCTCATCATGGATGAGGAGGGCGCTTGCCGCGGCGTCATGGCCTGGTGCCTCGAGGACGGGTCCATGCACCGGTTCCGGGCGCAGCAGACGGTGCTGGCCACGGGCGGCTATGGCCGGGCGTATTTCAGCTGCACCTCCGCCCATACCTGCACCGGGGACGGCAACGGCATGGCGATCCGCGCGGGGATCCCGATGCAGGACATGGAGTTCGTGCAATTCCACCCCACGGGCATCTACGGCTCCGGCTGCCTGATCACCGAGGGCTCGCGCGGCGAAGGCGGCTATCTGACCAATTCCGAGGGCGAGCGGTTCATGGAGCGCTACGCGCCGACCGCGAAGGATCTGGCCTCGCGGGACGTGGTGAGCCGGTCCATGACGCTGGAGATCAATGCCGGGCGCGGCGTGGGGCCGAACAAGGACCACATCCACTTGCATCTGGAGCATCTGGGCGCCGATCTGCTGCATGAACGCCTGCCGGGCATCTCCGAGACCGCCAAGGTGTTCGCGGGCGTGGACGTGACGAAGGAGCCGATCCCGGTGCTGCCGACCGTGCACTACAACATGGGCGGCATCCCCACGAACTACCGCACCGAGGTGCTGCGCCCCACGGCGCGCGACCCCGATGCTGTCGTGCCCGGCCTGATGGCCGTCGGTGAGGCCGCCTGCGTGTCGGTGCACGGCGCCAACCGGCTCGGCACCAACTCGCTGCTGGACCTCGTGGTGTTCGGCCGCGCCGCCGCGCACCGGGCGGGTGAGATCATCAAGCCCGGCTCCAGCCAGGCCCCCTTGCCGGCGCGCGCCGGGGAGAACGCGCTGGACCGCTTCGACCGCACCCGCAACGCGCATGGCGGCACGAAGGTCGCGGCCATGCGGTTCGAGCTGCAGAAGGTGATGCAGAGCCACGCCGCGGTGTATCGCAACAGCGAGAGCCTGAAGGAGGGCGTGTCCAAGATGCAGGGCCTCTGGTCCGGGATGGCGGACATGCAGGTCAGCGACCGCAGCCTGATCTGGAACACCGACCTGGTGGAGGCGCTGGAGTTCGACAACCTGATGGGCAACGCCATGACCACGATGGTCTCGGCCGAGAACCGGCACGAGAGCCGCGGCGCCCACGCCCATGACGATTTCCCGGACCGCGACGATGGCGAGTGGATGAAGCACACGCTGGCCTGGTGCGACGCGGACGGGAAAGTCGATCTCGGGTATCGCGAAGTGAAGATGCAGACGTTGACCAACGAGGTCAGCGTGTTTCCGCCGAAGAAGCGAGTTTACTGAGCCATGGCCACCTTTACCCTTCCCAAGAACAGCAAGATCGGCACCGGCCGCACCTTCAAGGCGGCCGAGGGTGCCACGCGCACCAAGGAGTTCCGCATCTACCGCTGGAACCCCGATGACGACGCGAACCCCAGCCTCGACACCTACGAGCTCGACCTCGACAAGGTCGGCCCCATGGTGCTGGACGCGCTCATCTACATCAAGAACGAGGTAGATCCGACGCTGACCTTTCGCCGCTCCTGCCGGGAGGGGATCTGCGGGTCGTGCTCGATGAATATCGATGGCGGCAACACGCTCGCCTGTCTCAAGGCGCATGACGAGGTGAAGGGCGCCGTTCGGATCTACCCGCTGCCGCACATGGCGGTGGTGAAGGACCTGGTGCCGGACCTCAGCCAGGCCTACGCCCAGCTCCGCAGCATCGAGCCATGGCTGAAATCCGAGACGCCGCCGCCGCCCGATGCCGAGCGGCTGCAATCCAAGGAGGAGCGGGCGGCGCTGGACGGGATGTGGGAGTGCATCCTGTGCTTCTGCTGCACGACGTCCTGCCCGAGCTATTGGTGGAACGGCGACAAGTACCTCGGCCCGGCCGTCCTGTTGCAGGCCTATCGCTGGATCGCCGACAGCCGGGACGAGGCGACGGGGGATCGGCTGGATGCGCTGGAAGACCCGTATAAGCTGTATCGCTGCCACACGATCATGAACTGCACCCAGACCTGCCCAAAGGGTCTGAACCCGGCGAAGGCGATCGGAGAAATCAAGCAGTTGCTGGTGGATCGGAAGGGCTGACGGACGGAGGAAACCCCCTCTCCCGCTGGCGGGAGAGGGTAGGGTGAGGGTGGGGCAACACCCCGGTCGATCGTGAGGGAGGTTCCCACCCTCACCCCGACCCTCTCCCGCGAGCGGGGGACGCAAGTGGCTTTTCAGGGCACCATGGACACGCCGGCCCATCGTCGAAAAGCCTGGCTCGACAGCCTGCTGGTCGATCACGCCGTTTTTCGCGCGGTATGGACCAATCTGGCACCGGTCATTCCCGGGAAGCTGTATCGCTCCAACCATCCGACGCCAGGGCACCTCGCGGCGGCCACGCAAAAACTCGGTCTCAAGACGCTCATCAATCTGCGCGGCCATCGGCAATGCGGATCGGACGCGCTGTCGCGGGAGGCCGCCGCGCGGTTGGGCCTGAACCACATCGACATGGCGTTCGAAAGCCGCGGTGCCCCGCATCGCGACCGCATCCTTCGTTTTGCCGGCATCTACGCGTCGCTGGAAACACCGGCGCTCATGCATTGCAAATCGGGCGCCGACCGCGCCGGCCTCGCATCCGGCCTGGCCATAATGTTCGAGGGCGGCACCGCGGCGCAGGCCCTCGAACACCTCTCCTGGCGCTTCGGCCATTGGAGCCGCAGCCGCACCGGCATCCTGGACGCGTTCTTCGTGCGCTATGCCGCGGATGCCGAAGGCCGGCTCCCGTTCCTCGACTGGCTCCGCACCGAGTATAACGAGGCCGCCCTGCGACGGGACTTCGTCGCGGGCGGCCTGTCCAGTTTCCTCAACGACCGGGTGTTGCGCCGGGAGTGAGGTTGAGCAGCGGTACGGCGGCCCCGCCCAGCATGGTCGCCGGCAGCTTGCCGTCCCAGCGGCGCGTGGTCTCGTAATCCACAACCCGTGGGTTGGCCGCCACCGCAGCACCCACCAGCTGCACGGCCGAGGCTTGGGCCTGGCCTAGCAAGGTCGTGGCCTGCGCCTCACCCTCCGCCCGCAGCACCGCCGCCTCCCGCTCCGCCCGGGCACGCACCACGGCGGCACGGGCCTCCCCCTCGGCCCGGGTCGTGACGGCCGTTGCCTGCGCTTCGGCCTGAACCTTGGTCTGCTCGCCCTCGTAGCGGATTTTGGCGACCGTGTTCTCCGCTTGCAGCGCATCGTTCTTGGCGCGGACCGCGGCCTCGACCGATTGCGTGAACGCCGGGCTGTATTCGATGCGGCTCAGCTGCAGATCCACCACCTCGATCCCGAACGAAGCGCCGACCGCCTCCTGGATCGAGCGGCGGATTTCGTTGGCGATGCTCTCGCGCTCCGCCGAGATGCTGACCGTGTTGCGCCGGGCAAACACGCGCAGCGCACGGTCCGCCACGATCGGGCGCAAATTCGCATCGATGTCCACGTTGCCGGAGCGGCCCACCCCATACAGCAGCCGGAACACGGCATCCGCCGGCACGCGGTAGTTCAGGCCGATGCCGATCTTCACGGACTGGTTGTCGATCGTATAGACGCCGAGGTCATTGGCCTGGAACGTGGTGAGGCTGACCTGCAGGTGATCGACCGTGTCCATGAAAGGGCGCTTGAAATGCAGGCCGGGGCCGATCGGCGCCGGGCTGGTGACGATGCCGAAGCGCCGCACGCCCGCCATCTCTGTCGGCTGCACCACGAAGAAGCTGCCGTCCAACGCGACCAGCGCCAGGACTGCGACGCCGCCCAGCAGCACCCACCGCCCCACACGGCCCGGTGCTACCCCCTGCACGCCAAAGGACGGGATAAGATTGTTCATGTTCATACCTCCGGACGATCATAAGGATCGATCCAGGGCTGCAACGAGGGGCTGAGACCCTCAGGCCGCGCGGGTCAGCCTCTTCAAGAACGCCGTGACCCGGTGGCGGCGCATCTCGTAGCGCGCCTTGTCATCGGTCGTCATATAGTTGAGCTGCACCACGAAGCGCCGACCGACGAATTGCTTGTGGCCGTGCCAAGTCGTGGGGCCGTTCGGGAACACCAGCAGGCTGCCGTTCACGGGCGGCACCTCGACGGCGTAATTTTCGAGGTCATCGGGAGACCGTAGGAGGCGGAGGCAGCCTTCCTGCTTGGCCCAGGCTTCCGTCTCGGGATTGAGATACAACAACACCGTCACCCGCTTGGCGAGGCTGTCGCAGTGAATGCGGCCGTCCTTTTCGCGGGACTGGCCGCGCAACGTGACCATCGTGGGGGCGCTCGCCAGCTCCAAGCCGAATTTCTGCTCGACAGCCTGGCGAAAGCGCGGCCCCTCCAGCTCGGCCATCAAGGCCTGTGCTGCGGCACCGAGGCGCAGGCCCGTGGTCGGGAACGATCCGCCCTTGCTGAGCGCCGGAAGACCGGACACCACGTCGCTCAAGATCGGCTCCGGCACGAAGCGCGGCACCACGATATGGGTGAACGGGTCGGCCGACACGGGGGTCGCGGTCATGGCCGCGTAATCGAGGGCGAGCATGGTGCGTATTAGGCGCCCCCCGGCCCGCCGCGCAAGATCAGGTGCGCGGGTCCCGCCGCGGGCGCAGCACGCTCGTGGTGCTCAGGAACTGCGCGCATCGCAGCCGACCTTCGCAGCACGGGGCCGCCCCGGCCGTGGCCACTCGCGACAAGCCGCTTTCGCACGTATAAACTTGACGGGCGGCGGGCGTGCGAATCTCGAGGGCGGACGCAGCGGAAGCCAGGGCGAACAGCGAGCTAGCGAGCAGGACCGTTTTCATGGGTTGCGTGACCTTTTTGTCAGAACGCGTTGAAAAAACAACGTGTCAAGCCGCCAGTTGGCTACACGCTCGCATTTGGTTGATCCGAGGCCCCCACAACGCGCGTGACCCGAGATGAACGGGCCGCTCGCCGCCTACCGTCAAAAGCTCGCCGACGGAGAGTTGCTGACCGATCCGGTGCAGGCGCTGGCCGTGGAGCGGCTGCAGGCCCTCTGGCTCCGCCTGCGCCGCTACGACCCGGCGCAGGAACCGACCGAGGTCTCGCCCGGACGCTCGCTCCTGACCCGGCTGCTCGGCCGGAAGCGCGCCGACGACATCCCGGAAGACTACCCGAACGGCCTCTATCTCGTGGGGGATGTGGGCCGCGGCAAAAGCATGCTGATGGATTTGTTCTTCGCCACGGCGGAGGTGGCGCGCAAACGCCGGGTGCATTTCCACCAGTTCATGCAGGAGGCGCACCGGCACATGCACGCCGAACGCCAGGCCGGGCGCGGCGAAGACCCGATCCCCGCCCTGGCCGCCAGCATCGCCGGCGGCGCCGCGCTCCTCTGCTTCGACGAGTTCCAGATCACCGACGTCGCCGACGCCACCATCCTCGGCCGGCTGTTTCAGGCGTTGTTCGCCCGCGGCGTGGTGGTTGTGGCGACCAGCAACACGCGGATGGACGATCTGTTCCTGGGCCAACCCGGCCGCGACGCCTTCCTGCCGTTCATCGCGCTGCTGAAGCAGCATCTCGACATAATCGTCATGCACGGCTCCCGCGATTGGCGCCGGCAAAGGCTGCGCGGCATCCCGACCTGGCATGTGCCGAGCGACACCCGGGCCGACCAGGCGCTGGACCAGGCCTTTGCCGAGTTGACCCAAGGGGCGGCGCCGAAATCCGAGCGGCTGCACGTCATGGGCCACACCGTCACGGTGCCGCTGGCCGCTCATGGCGTGGCGCGGTTCGATTTTGAGGCGCTGTGCGGGCAGCCATTGGGCGCCGGGGACTACCTCGCGCTCGCCACGCATTATCAGGCGCTGGTGCTGGACGGCGTGCCCCGGCTGTCGCCCGACAATTACGACATGGCCCGGCGCTTCATCGTGCTGGTGGACGCGCTGTATGACCACCGGGTCAAGCTGGTGGCCAGTGCCGATGCGGTGCCGGATGAGCTGTATCAGCGGGGCGAGGGGGCCCGCGCCTTCGAACGCACGGCTTCCCGCCTCGAGGAGATGCAGAGCCGCGAATACCTGTCTTTGCCGCACCTCACGTGATTGCTACCGGGGTCACGGAAGTGACACGCGATTTCTGAGGTGAGTTCGGGACATTAGCCGGGTCTAAATGGGAGACCAGGCATGACCGTCGCGCGAATCCTACCGGCATCCACGATCGCCTTCGCCATCGCTTTCCCCGCCCAGGCACAGGACGCCGCCCGGCTGGCCGCGATCGAGGCGCAGATCCGCAGCCTGCAATCCGAGTTGCAGCGGATGCGGCGGGACCTGGCGCAGAAGGACACCGAAATTCGCGCCGCCCGGCAAGAAGCGACCCGCGCCCGGAGCGGCCCCTCCCGTGCTGCGCCACCAGCAGCCGAGCCGGGGCGGCAGGCGGCGGCAACCCCCGACAGCTCACCGGCCCAGAGCAGCGCCCCAGCCTCCACCACGGCCTCCACCACGGCCCCGGCCTCGGCCGATGAGAAGCCGGGCGGCATCACTTTCCCGAATGGTCGGCCGACCCTGAGTTCCGGTGACAAGCGCTTCTCCGCGGCAGTCGGGCTGCAGCTGCACTACGATATCGGCGGCTATTTCCAGGGATCGCGCATGCCCGACACCCGGGCCGTGCCGCGGCTCGATACGTTCGGGCAGAATCTGCGCCGGGCACGGATCCCGTTCGTGTTCAAATACGACGAGTTCCAGGCCAACATCACGCCCGAGTTCGGCGGCTCGCCCGACGGCACGCCCAGCCTGTTCGAGGCGAACATCAACTGGTCCCCGATCAAGCCGCTGACGGCCACCATCGGCTACTACAAGCCGCAATACACGCTGCAAGACAGCATGAGTTCGAACGATTTCCTGTTCCTCGAGCGGCCGTCCATCGTCGAGATCGCGCGCGGCATCGCAGCCGGGGACGCGCGGGCCGTCGTGGGCGCGCGCTGGGCGGCGGACCGGTATTTCGTCGCGGGATACCTCACCGGCGGTACCTACGGCTCGCAAACCGCTTCGGGCGCCACGCCGCAGCAGACGGGTGCCGCGCTCCGCGTGGCGGGGCGGCCGGTCGCGACGGGCGATTGGGACCTCGACATCGGCTTCTCCGCCTCCGACGCGTTCCGCATCCAGCGCACATCGGCGGGGCAGACGCTCAATCTGCAGGACCGGCCGGAGTTGCGGATCGACCAGAACCGGCTGGTGTCGACCGGCGCGCTCAACGCCCGGAGCGCCTACACCTACGGGCCGGAGCTCGGGCTGCGCTACAGGAATTTCCTGCTGCAAGGCGAGTATATCCGGATCGGCGTGGACCGGAACGATGGCGGGGCCGCGGTGCGGACGCCGGGCCTGTCGTTCGATGGCGGCTATGCGGAGGCGAGCTGGGTGATCACCGGGGAGCCCCGGCGCTATGTCGCGACGGCCGGCGCGTTCGGCAATCCGAAGCCGGAGCACCCGTTCTCGCTCAAGGACGGCGGCTATGGCGCTTTCGAGCTGGTGGGCCGCTACAGCCACGTCAACCTGAACGACCGCGTGACCCGGGCCTTGGCGGCCAGCAGCACCGGGGGCGTCTATGGCGGGACGCAGACGGTGTATGCGGTGGGGCTCAACTGGTATCCGAACGAGCACCTGCGGCTGATGCTGGACTACGACCTCATCGATGTCGACAAGCTGAACGCAGGTGGCACGACGCAGGTGGGACAGCGTGTGCACGCCGTGGGCCTCCGGGCGCAGGCGGCTTTCTAAAGCGCGGGTTGCTCCCAGGCCTGCACCACGCGCTGCGCCGCGGGCGTGAGCGTCCGGTGTTCGGGCGGGAGCAGGTCCTGCGGGTCACCGGGCACGCCGCCCAGCCGCTCGATGAACTCGCAGCACACTTTCTCGAGCCGGCGGACGATGCGATTCACATCGTCCTCGGTTTGGCCATAGGGAGTGAAGCCGGGGGCCAAAGACGGGCTGTGATAATGCAGCACGAGCTGCCGCTGCTTTTGCGCCAGCATCGTGTGGATCAGCGCGATCTGCGTCCGCGCCGGCACGCCCTCCGGCGTCAGCGTCGCGGTCTCGAGGAGATGCAGCCGCGACAGGATGCCCGGGAGGGACGCCCGCTTCGCCAACCGCGTCTTGAGCAGGCCCCCCACCCCGGTCGGCCGGCCGGCGAGCACTCCGGTCTGTCCGCGCGTCATCGGGAGGCAGGCGATGCGGCCGTCCAGCACGCTTTGCGGCGCGGAGGTGAAGGCCCGGAAATCCGGGCCGCCATGCGGGCTGAGGTCGCGGCCAGGGATGACGCTGAGGTCGACGCAGATGCCGCTTTCGGCCAGCAGCGCCATCGTGTTGGGACCCACGCCATACCGTCCGGCCTTGAAGAACCGGGCATCGAACCCGAACGTCGCGCGGAATTGATCCAGCAACACGCGCAGCTTCCGCCGCTCCAGCTCGACCGGCAGGTTGCCTGCGTAGGAGTTATGGACCGACAGCTCCTCCTCGAAGGGCGGGGTGATCCAGGGGTGGAGATGGGCGCCGACCTCGCAGCCGCCGCGGTCGTAGATCGCCTGCAGCGGGCGATAGCCTTCTTCTTGGCTCAGGACCGCGTAATCCGCGACGTAGATCGGGCGCAGCCCATACCGGTCGAACACCGCCTGCCCGCGCTCCACGGCCCGCATGGCGGTGACGTTCGTGAGCGCGCGGTCGAACGGGGCGGACCAGTCGAACTCGGCCTCGGTATCGATCACGACGAACAGGGTCGCCGGCCGTTCCGGATCGGGGGGGACCGTGCGGTAGGTGACACCGGACAGCTGCGTGGTGGCCGGGGCGGCGATGGGCCGGGGCCCCACGGCCTGCTCGAGGTTGCGGATGCGGGGCAGCATGGTTTGCTTGTAAGGCACCAGCCCGGACATCGTGGACACCGCCGCCGATGTCAGCCCCGGCCCGCGATGCGCCACGAACGGGGGTGGCGGCACCAAATGCGCGCCCATGAACCCGGACCGGACGCTGCTGCGCACCACGTCCCACCACAGCGCGCTCGCCTGCCCGACAATGTCCGCGCGGTCGTTGGGATCAACCGGGTTGTGGGCGAGGAACGCCTCCAGCAGCCGGTTCAGCACCGCCCCGACCTGGGTCAGCGTCCGGCTATCGAGCGGCGGCTTGCGGCCGAACAGATAGGTGATCACGAAGGCGGCCAGCGTGTCCGCCTCGGCACCGAACCAAGGCCGATACGCCGCCGTCAGCACCCGGCAAGACTGCGCCACCATCTGCGCCTCATGCTGGACCGAAACGCCGCCGGGGTGCCGGCGATAGAGGAGTAGCGGCTCGTTGATGAAGCCGAGCTGACCGACCCGCATGACGCGATGGCAGAACTCGAAGTCCTCGGCATACCGATACTCGTCCAGCAGGAATTGCCCGAGCGAGGCGACCGTGCTGGCGCGATACATGAGGGTGGAATGCCCGAACGGGTTCCCGACATGCAGCAGCCAGCGCAGCATCATGGGCGAGGTGCCATAGACGCTGCGGCCCGGCCGGGTCACGCCCTGTTCCAAGTAGAAGGTGCCGGTGCCGACCAGGGCGGTGCTCGGTGAGGCGTCGAGGAACATGACCTGCCGTGCCAGGCGGGTCGGCAGGCTCACGTCATCGGCGTCGAACGGGGCGATCAGCTCGCCGCGCGCCATCGCCATGCCGCGGTTGCGCGCGCCGACCACGCCGAGGTTGCGCTCGTTCCGGACCAGGCGGAGCCGGGGGTCGTGATACCGGGCCAGGATCTCGGGCGTGCGGTCGGTGGAGGCGTCGTCCACGACGATCAGCTCGAAATCGGCGAAGGTCTGACTGAAGATGCTTTCGATGCACTGCGCGATGTAGGGCTCGGCATTGTAGGCAGCCGTCAACACCGTGACCCTGGGCCCCCGGCGAGGTCCGGCCTCGCGGGCCTGAAAGGTCTGTGCGTCCACCACGCTCTCCGTCACGCCGGGAAAGATGATACAACAAACGGCACTGCTCCGCAAAAACGGGTCAATGTGTCGGCGTTTCCGCGCCTTGCCCGGCCCGATTCGATGCTGTAGTCACCCGCAATCCTTCCGGAGGCGGGCAAACCGCCTTTTGCTCACATCCCGAGGCGGGCCAACCGCCTCTTGCTCACATCCAGGAACGTTCATGGCACGCAGCAAGATCGCCCTCATCGGCGCCGGCAATATCGGCGGCACGCTCGCCCATCTGATCGGGTTGAAGGAGCTGGGGGACGTGGCGCTGTTCGACGTGTTCGGCGGTGTCGCGGCCGGCAAGGCGCTGGACATCATGCAGTCGGGCCCCGTGGACGGGTTCGACAGCCACATGGTGGGCGGCAGCGATTACAGCGCGATCGCGGGCGCGGACGTGGTGATCGTGACGGCCGGGTTCCCGCGTCAGCCCGGCATGAGCCGGGATGACCTGGTGGCGAAGAACGCCGGCGTGATCGCGACGGTCGCGGACGGCATCAAGCAATACTGCCCCGGCGCCTTCGTGATCGTGATCACCAACCCGCTCGATGCGATGGTGTGGGTCATGCAGCAGAAATCCGGTCTGCCGCCGCACATGGTGGTCGGCATGGCCGGCGTGCTCGACAGCTCGCGCTTCCGGCTGTTCCTGGCGCACGAGTTCAACGTCTCGGTCGAGGATGTGACCGCCTTCGTGCTGGGCGGACATGGCGACACGATGGTGCCGCTGGTGCGCTACAGCACCGTGGCGGGCATCCCGGTGCCGGACCTGATCAAGATGGGCTGGTCCACGCAGGAGAAGATCGACGCGATCTGCGCCCGCACCGCCAATGGCGGCGGGGAGATCGTGAAGCTGCTGGAAAAGGGCAGCGCCTTCTACGCCCCGGCCGCCAGCGCCATCGCCATGGCGGAGAGTTTTCTGCGCGACAAGAAGCGGGTCCTGCCGGCGGCCGCGCACCTCACCGGCCAGTATGGCGTGAAGGACCTCTATGTCGGCGTGCCGGTCGTGATCGGTGCGGGCGGCGTCGAGCGGGTGATCGAGGTGTCGCTGACCCCGGACGAGAAGGCAGCCTTCGACAAAAGCTGCGCCTCCGTGCAGGAATTGATCGACGCCAGCCGCAAGCTGGTCGGCTGACGCAAGGCTGGGTGGCACTAACACGGGGGCTGCCGGGCCCATATCCCGGCTAAGCGGTGCCGAACCGCTCTGATCCAAGGGAAGAAACATGCCCGGCGTCGACGTCCTTGCTTCCGCCTTCAACGGGGCCAACGCGGCCTTCATCGCCGACCTCTATGCCCGCTGGGCTGCGAAGCCCGACAGCGTGGACCCGAGCTTCGCGGAGCTGTTCGCAGCACTGAACGACGATGCCCGCGGCGTGCTGGAAGATGCGAGCGGCGCGTCCTGGGCGCCGAAGCAGTTTGCCGTGGCCGAGCCCGAGCCGGCCAAGCCCACCCCCAAGACCGCCGGGGGCGCCAGCCCCGACCAGGTGCGGGCCGCGGCCCTCGATAGCCTGCGCGCCCTCATGCTGATCCGCGCCTATCGCGTCCGCGGCCATCTGGAGGCGACGCTCGATCCGCTCGGCCTCGTCACGCCCAAGCCGCATACCGAGCTCGACCCCGCCAGCTACGGCTTCGGCCCCGGCGACCTCGATCGCCCGATCTTCATCGACAACGTGCTGGGACGCGAAAGCGCCACTATCCGCGAGATCATGCAGATCATCCGCGCCAGCTATTGCGGCTCGATCGGCGTCGAGTTCATGCACATCCAGGATCCTGAGCAGAAGGCCTGGATCCAGCGCAAGATCGAGGGCGCGCCCTGGGTCCAGGGCTTCAACACCGACGAGAAGCGCACGATCCTGCGCCAGCTGACGGAAGCAGAAGGGTTCGAGACGTTCTGCCAGAAGCGGTATGTCGGCACCAAGCGCTTCGGGCTCGAGGGCGGTGAGGTCACGATCCCCGCGCTGCATGCGATCATCGAGACCGCGGCGGCGCAGGGCGTGACGGAGGTCGCGATCGGTATGCCGCATCGCGGCCGGCTGAACACGCTGGTCAACATCGTGAAGAAGCCGTTCACGGCCATCTTCAGCGAGTTCGGCGGCAACAGCTTCAAGCCCGATGACGTGCAGGGCTCCGGGGACGTGAAATACCACCTCGGCACCAGCACGGACGTGGATATCGCCGGGCACCCGGTGCACATCTCGCTTCAGCCGAACCCCTCGCATCTCGAGGCGGTGGACCCCGTGGTGGTCGGCAAGGTGCGCGCCCGGCAGGACATGGCCGGGGACACCAAGGGCCGCCGCAGCGTGATGGGCATCCTGATGCACGGCGATGCGGCGTTTGCCGGGCAGGGGCTGGTGTATGAGACGCTGGCGATGAGCCAGTTGATCGGCTACCGCACCGGCGGCACCGTGCATCTGATCGTGAACAACCAGATCGGTTTCACGACCGTGCCGGCGCATGCCTATTCCGGCCTGTATTGCACCGACGTCGCGAAATCCGTGCAGTGCCCGATCCTGCATGTGAACGGGGATCAGCCGGAGGCCGTGATCTTCTGCGCGCGGCTGGCGGCCGAGTTCCGCATGAAGTTCGCGACCGATTTCGTGCTGGACATCGTCTGCTATCGCCGCCACGGCCATAACGAGACGGATGAGCCGGCCTTCACGCAGCCGATCATGTATCGCGCGATCAAGGGCATGCGCACGACCCGCACGCTGTATGCCGAGCGCCTGGCCGCCGAAGGCAGCGTGCCGGCAACTGAGGCGCAGGCGATCTGGGAGACCTTCAACCAGACGCTGGAAGACGCGTTCGAGGCGTCAAAGGCCTATAAGCCAAACAAGGCGGATTGGCTGGAGGGCCATTGGGCCGGGCTGAAGCAGGCGGACCAGGCCGACGAGCAGGCGGAGGACAGCACGGCGCTCACCTCCGATCAACTGCAGCTGGTCGGGCGGGCGCTCTATACGCCACCGGCCGATTTTGACCTCAATCCGAAGATCGCCCGGCAGCTCGAGGCCAAGCGGGCCATGTTCGACAGCGGCGAGGGCATCGACTGGGCGACCGGGGAGGCGCTGGCCTTCGGCGGCCTGCTGCTGGAAGGCAGCCGGGTGCGCCTGTCCGGTGAGGATTGCCAGCGCGGCACCTTCAGCCAGCGCCATGCCGTACTGACCGATCAGACGAACCAGAACGAGTACGTGCCGCTCAACAACATCCGGGCGGACCAGGCGAAGATCGAAATCTACAATTCGCTGCTGTCCGAGCAGGGCGTGCTGGGGTTTGAATACGGCTACACGCTGGCGGACCCGAAGGTGCTGGTGCTGTGGGAGGCGCAGTTCGGCGACTTCGCCAATGGCGCGCAGGTCATCATCGACCAGTTCCTGGCCAGCGGGGAGACCAAGTGGCTACGGATGAGTGGGCTCACGCTGCTGTTGCCGCATGGTTATGAGGGGCAGGGGCCGGAGCATAGCAGCGCCCGCATGGAGCGCTATCTGCAATTGTGTGCCGAGCGGAACATGACGGTCTGCAATCTGACGACGCCCGCCAACTACTTCCACGCGCTGCGCCGGCAATTGAAGCGCAACTTCCGCAAGCCGCTGGTGATCATGACGCCGAAAAGCCTGCTGCGCGCCAAGCTGGCGGTGAGCCCGGTCAGCGACATGGCGGACGGCAGCCACTTCAAGTTCGTGATCCCGGAGATCGACCCGATCGCGGCGCCGGAGGACGTGAAGCGCGTCGTGATCTGCAGCGGCAAGGTCTATTACGACCTGCTGACCGAGCGGCGGGAGCAGGGCGTCACCGACGTGGCGCTGGTGCGGCTGGAGCAGGTGTTCCCGTTCCCGGAACGCACGCTGGGCGCCGTGCTGAAGCCCTACGTCAATGCCGAAGTGGTCTGGTGCCAGGAGGAGCCCGCCAACATGGGCTCCTGGACCTTCGTGGATCGCCGGATCGAGCGGGTGTTGACGGCCAATGACGGCAAGGCGAAGCGCCCGAGCTATGTGGGCCGCGATGACGCTGCGAGCCCGGCGACCGGCCTCGCCAAGGTGCATGCCGCGCAGCAGGCGGCGCTGGTGCGCGACGCGCTCGGCATGAATTCGTAAGGACGATCAGAACATGGCCACCGAGATCAAGGTTCCGACGCTGGGTGAGAGCGTCACCACCGCCACCGTGGCGCGCTGGCTGAAACAGGCCGGTCAGGCGGTGGCGGCGGATGAGCCGTTGGTGGAGCTGGAAACCGACAAGGTGACGGTCGAGGTCAATGCGCCGGGGGCCGGCACGCTGGGCGCGATCCATGCCGCCGAGGGGGCCGAGGTCGAGGTGGGCGGCATTCTGGCGATCCTGGAGGCCGCCGGGTCAGCCCCGGCCGCATCGCCCCCGCCGCCACCGCTCCCGAGTTCGACCGCCGCCAACCCGAGCCCCGGCGTCAACCCGCAGCCGCAGCCGCTCGGCCCCGTGGCCCGGCCCGCCACCGCCCACGCGCCGATGCCGTCCGCCGCCAAGTTGATGGAAGAGCAGAAGGTCGAGCCCGCGCAGCTGGACGGCACCGGCAAGGATGGCCGCATTACCAAGGGGGACGTGCTGGCGTTCCTGGAGCGGCCCGCCACGAGCCCGGCACCTACCGCCGCGCCCGCCACTACCCGCGCCGCCGATCCGCGGGAGGAGCGGGTCAAGATGACGCGCCTGCGCCGCACCATCGCGTCCCGCCTCAAGGACGCGCAGAACACCGCGGCCATGCTCACCACCTTCAACGAGGTGGACATGAGCGCGGCCATGGCGCTGCGCACCGAATACAAGGACGCGTTCGAGAAGAAGCATGGCGGCGTGCGGCTGGGCTTCATGTCGTTCTTCGTCAGCGCCTGCGTGGCGGCGCTGAAGGAGTTCCCGGCGGTCAATGCCGAGATCCAGGGCGACGAGATCGTCTACAAGAACTTCGTTCATATGGGCATCGCGGTCGGCGGCCCGAACGGCTTGGTCGTGCCGGTCGTGAAGGACGCGGACCAGCTCGGCTTCATGGGCATCGAGAAGGCGATCGGCGATTTCGGCCGCCGGGCGCGCGATGGCGCCTTGAAGGTCGATGAGCTCTCGGGCGGCACCTTCACCATCACCAATGGCGGCGTGTATGGCAGCTTGCTGAGCACGCCGATCCTGAACGCGCCGCAATCCGGCATATTGGGCATGCACAAGATCCAGGAGCGCCCGATGGCGGTGGGCGGCCAGGTGGTGATCCGGCCGATGATGTACCTGGCGCTGTCGTACGACCACCGGATCGTGGACGGGAAGGAGGCGGTGTCCTTCCTCGTGCGCGTGAAGGAGGGAGTCGAGGATCCGCGGCGGTTGTTGCTCGGCTTGTAAGCCACTATCTCTCTGGCATGCCGGACGAACCCGAGAACCTGACCCTGATCTATCTGCGTCGCCTCGATGCGAAGCTCGATGCGGTGCAGGACAACCTTACCGAGATGAAACACCGGCTCACCACGGTCGAGATTGCCGTTGCGAACAGCGTCGCAACCGAGATGAACCATTACGCAAGCCTCGCCAGCCGGCTGGATCGGGTCGATGCTCGGTTGGAGCGTGTGGAACGGCGGCTTGACGTCATTCCCGCTTAGCGAAAGCACCTAACACATGCCTGACCAGTACGACGTCATCGTCATCGGCGGCGGCCCCGGCGGTTACGTCTGCGCCATTCGCGCGGCCCAGCTCGGCCTCAAGACCGCCTGCGTCGAGAGCCGCGCCACGCTCGGCGGCACCTGCCTCAACATCGGCTGCATCCCCTCCAAGGCGCTGCTGCAATCGAGCGAGAATTTCGAGGAGGTGACGCACCACTTCGCCGATCACGGCGTGATGGTGCAGGGCATCAGTCTCGACCTCGGCCGCATGATGGCGCGCAAGAGCGAAGTCGTGTCCGCCAACGTCAAGGGCGTCGAGTTCCTGTTCAAGAAGAACAAGGTCACCTGGCTCAAGGGCCGCGGCCGCATCGCGAAGCCGGGCGTGGTCGAGGTGGACGGCACCGCGTACGAGGCCAAGCACATCGTGATCGCGACCGGCAGCGAGGCCACGCCGCTGCCGGGTGTGGACGCGGATGAGAAGCAGATCGTCACCAGCACCGGCGCGCTGGAGCTGGATGCCGTGCCCAAGCACCTGGCCGTGATCGGCGGCGGCTATATCGGGTTGGAGCTCGGCAGCGTGTGGAAGCGGCTGGGCGCCGAGGTCACGGTCATCGAATACCTGGACCGCCTGGTGCCGGGCATGGACGCCGAGATCGCCAAGACGTTCGAGCGCGTGTTGGGCAAGCAGGGCATCACTTTCCGGCTCGGCACCAAGGTCACAGGGGCGCGGCCCGGCAACGATGGCGTGACGCTCATGCTCGAGCCCGCCAAGGGCGGCGCCACGGAAGAAATGCAGGCCGACATCGTCCTGGTCGCGATCGGCCGCCGCCCGATGACCGAAGGCTTGGGCCTCGAAGAGGCCGGCGTCACGCTCGATCGCGGCAAGGTACAGGTGGACGCGCATTACGCGACCAACGTGCCGGGCATCTATGCGATTGGGGACGTGATTGCCGGGCCGATGCTGGCGCATAAGGCGGAGGAGGAGGGCGTGGCCCTGGCCGAGCGCCTGGCGGGCCAGGCCGGGCACGTGAACTACGGCGTGATCCCCGGGGTGGTCTATACCTGGCCCGAGGTCGCGAGCATCGGCGTCACCGAAGACCAGCTCAAAAAGGACGGCGCCGCCTACAAGGTCGGCAAATTCCCGTTCACCGCCAATGGCCGCGCCCGCGCCATGGGCAGCACGGACGGGTTTGTCAAAATCCTGGCGGACGCCAAGACGGACCAGATCCTGGGCGCCCACATCATCGGCCCCGACGCCGGCACCCTGATCGCCGAGCTCGCGACCGCCATGGAATTCGGCGCCAGCAGCGAGGACGTGGCCCGCATCTGCCACGCGCACCCGAGCCTCAGCGAAGCGGTGAAAGAAGCGGCTCTGGCGGTGGAGGGCCGTGCCCTACATATTTAGGGCATGGATATCCGCGACCACGCCTACACCGTCACCATCACCTGGACCGGCAACACCGGTGCCGGCACGACCTCCTACCGCGGCTATGACCGAACGCATGAGATCGCGGCGCTTGGCAAGCCGACGTTACCGGGCTCGTCCGATCCGGCCTTCCGCGGCGATGCCTCCCGCTACAATCCGGAGGAGCTGCTGGTGGCCGCGCTCAGCTCCTGCCACATGCTCTGGTATCTGCATGTGGCATCCGCGGCCGGCATCGTGGTCACCGCGTATCAGGACATCGCCGAGGGCTTGATGACCGAGCGGCCGGATGGCGGCGGCGCGTTTACCTCCGTTGTGCTGTGCCCGGAGGTGACGCTGGCGTCCGGCACCGACATGGCGGCGGCGGCGGCACTGCATGCCCAGGCGCATCGCAAGTGCTTCATCGCCAACTCGGTCAACTTCCCCGTCCGGCTCGAACCCGTGCACCGCCTGGCCGCTTCCTGACATGCTGGCGCTCACCATGGGTGACCCGGCCGGCATCGGCGGTGAGTTGACGCTGAAGGCATGGACCGCCTTGCGTGAAACCGGCCCGGCGTTCGTGGCGCTGGACGACCCGGCCCGGCTCTCGATCGGCAATGCCGTGCCGGTGCAGGAGGTGGCCAGCGTGGCGGAGGCGGGCGCCGTGTTTCCGCACGCGCTGCCGGTGGTTCGTATCGCCCTGCCGCGCCCCGCCCTGGCCGGGCGGCCCGATCCGCAGAACGCGCCGGCTGTCATCGCCAGCATCCAGCGCGCGGTGCGGTTGGCGATGGAGGGGGAGGTCGGCGGCGTGGTGACCAACCCGATCGCTAAATCCGTGCTGTATGGCGCAGGCTTCGCCTATCCGGGCCATACCGAGTTCCTGTCCGCACTAACGGGTGGCGCGCCGCCCGTCATGATGCTGGCCAATGATTTTCTCCGTGTGGTGCCGGTGACCGTGCATGTCGGGCTGCGGGCGGCGCTGGACCAGCTCGATGCGGAGACCATCACGGCGACCGCGCGCATCGCGGCAGCCGCGCTCCGCACGCAGTTCGGCATTACGGCGCCTCGTCTGGCCGTCGCCGGGCTTAATCCGCATGCCGGAGAGGGTGGGGCGATGGGGGATGAGGAAGCGCGGATCATCCAGCCCGCCATCGACGCGCTACGCGCCGAGGGGCTGGACGTGACCGGCCCGCATCCGCCCGATACGCTGTTCACGCCCGCCGCCCGCGCCCGCTATGACGTGGCGATCTGCATGTATCACGATCAGGCGTTGATTCCGCTGAAAACGCTAGACATGGCGAGCGGTGTGAACGTCACGTTGGGGCTGCCGATCGTGCGGACCTCCCCGGATCACGGCACGGCGTTCGACATCGCGGGCACCGGCGCCGCGGACCCCTCCAGCCTCATCGCCGCGCTGCGCCTGGCGGCCACCTTGTCGGAGCATCGTGCATGAGTTTGCGGCTCGGTGTGAACGTGGACCATGTCGCGACAATCCGGAACGCGCGGGGTGGCGCGCATCCGGACCCGTTCGCGGCGGCGCTGGTGGCGGTGGGCGCGGGCGCCGACGGCATCACGGTGCATATGCGGGAAGACCGGCGCCACATCCGCGACCAGGACCTGGAGAGGATCGCTGCCGCCAAGGAGATCCGGCTCAACATGGAAATGGCGGCCACGGATGAGATGGTGGCGATCGCGCTGCGGCTCCGTCCGCCCGCGTGCTGTCTGGTGCCGGAGAAGCGGACGGAGGTCACGACCGAGGGTGGGCTGGACGCCGCCGGGCAGGCCGCGATGCTGGCGCCCCACATCGCCGCGTTGAAGGCGGCTGGCATCCGCGTGTCGTTATTCCTGGACCCGGATCCGCGGCAGCTCGAAGCGGCGGCCGCGCTGGGTGCCGAAGTCGTGGAACTGCACACCGGCGCCTATGCAGAGGGCCGCGCGGGCGAGCTGGCGCGGCTCACGGACGGCGCCAAGCGGCTTCGGGTGCTCGGCTTGGAATGCCATGCCGGGCACGGGCTCACCTTCGCCAATGTCGGCCCGATTGCGGCGTTGCCGGACATCGAGGAGTTGAACATCGGCCATTTTCTCATTGGGGAGGCCATCTTCGAAGGGCTGCCCGGCGTGATCGCTCGCATGCGCGCCATGATGCAGGCGGCCCGCCCATGATCACCGACCTGGCCGAGCTGGACGCGCTCTACGGCACCCCGGACCCGCGCTCCATCGTGAAGGAGACCGACCATGTGCACCCGGTTTATCGCCCGTGGATCGAGGCGGCGCCGTTCGCCGTTCTGGCGACCAGCGGTCCCTGCGGCCTGGACGCCTCACCGCGCGGCGACGGCCCCGGCTTCGTGCATGTCGAGGACGCGCGCACGCTGATGATCCCGGACCGTCGCGGCAACAACCGGATCGACAGCCTGCGCAATATCGTGCACGACCCGCGACTGGCGCTGCTGTTCCTGGTTCCGGGCCGGGGCGAGACGCTGCGGGTGAACGGGCGGGGCGCGATCTCGGTGGAGCCCGCGCTGCTGGACCGCTTTGCCATAGACGGCAAATTACCCCGAAGCGTGCTGGTGATCGCGGTGGAGGCGGTCTATTTCCAATGCTCCCGCGCCATCGCCCGCGCCGACCTCTGGAACGCGGAGCGGCACCGCACCCGCGCCGAACTCCCTACCGCCGGCCGCATCCTGGCGGTGCTGAGCGCCGGTGCCCATGGCGGCGACAGCTACGATCACGGGCTGGACGAGCGCGTGAAGCAAACGATGTATTGACCTCTGGAACCCGGTTGCCCGCGCGGCTTTATGGATGGCGCAACCGGGAGATCGACGATGTCCGACACGCATGACAAAGCTCTTGATTTGGCCGAACAGGCGCTGGAGGCGCTCGACCAAGGCGACGAGAAGACGGCGGACCAGAAGCTGGAGCAGGCGAAGAAGCTGGACCCCTCGGCGCTGGAAGAAATCGTGGCTGACATGGATGGGGCGGCGACGAAATAAGCCCGTCATCGCGAGCGGAGCGAAGCGATCCAGGGATTCCAGGCGCTCTCGTGGTCCCTGGATGACTTCATCCAGCCGAACTGGTTATTTTGTAACGGCACCCCCCTGGCCTGTTGCTGGAACGCGGGATCGCCGGGACGTCGTTCTCGAGCGGGATGGACAGGTCTAGAGCGGTTCTCGTCCGGTCTGAATCAAAGGGATTCCCCGACGCGGGCGTGATGTGATTCACCATGCAGGCTGGTTAGGAGGCCAGCGTGCATGGGGAAGATTCTTTCCGTCGATCTACGGTCCCGGCTTGTTGCGGCGGTTGCAGACGGCATGTCTCGGCGCGCTGCGGCGGAGCGGTTTGGTGTTTCAGCTGCGAGCGCCGTCCGGTGGGTGCAGGCAGTCAATACGACCGGGTCCGTCGCGCCCAAGCCGCAGGGCGGCGACACCCGCTCGCGTCGGATCGAGGCCTTCAGCGGCGTGATCCTGACAGCGGTCGCGGCCCAGAAGGACATCAGCTTGGCTGAGCTGTCGGACCTGCTGCGCGACCACCACGGCGCCTCGTTCGGCCCCAGCACCATCTGGCGCTGCCTCGACCGCCACGGCCTCACCTTCAAAAAAAACAGCGCACGCAGCCGAGCAGGAGCGGCCCGACGTCGCAGCCCGACGGCGAGCCTGGTTCGCAGGCCAGCCTGACCTCGACCCCAAGCGCCTGGTCTTCATCGACGAGACCGGCGCATCGACCAAGATGGCCCGGATCCGCGGCCGCGCCCGCAAAGGCGAGCGCTGCCGCGCCGCCGTGCCGCATGGTCACTGGAAGACGACCACCTTCACCGGCGCGCTTCGGGTCAGCGGCATGACCGCGCCCATGGTCCTCGACGGCCCGATGAACCGCATCGCCTTCCAGGCCTACATCGAGCAGGTGCTGGTGCCCACGCTCCACCGAGGCGACACCGTCATCATGGATAATCTGCCCGCGCATAAAGGCGCAGACGTGCGGCGGGCGATCGAGGCAGTTGGGGCCACGCTACGCTACCTGCCGCCCTACTCCCCCGACTTCAACCCAATCGAGAATGCCTTCTCCAAGCTCAAAGCCTACCTGCGCAAGGCAGCAGCACGCACGATCGACGACCTATGGGACGTGATCCGCAACGCGCTTCCCTGCTTTACCGCGCAGGACTGCGCCAGCTACTTCACTGCCGCCGGGTATGAGCCAGAATGAATGGAAACCGCTCTAGGCTACGGCTCATGCGTGCCTACCCCTTGGGGTGGCTCCTGGCCCACACGGCGCGCAGCCCGGCCGCGTCCACATGCGTGTAGCGCTGCGTGGTCGAGAGCCCGGCATGGCCCAGCAGCTCCTGGATGGATCGCAGGTCGGCCCCTCCGGCCAGCAGGTGGGTCGCAAAACTGTGGCGAAGCGCGTGCGGCGTGGCGCTGTCCGGCAGGCCCATCTGGTGGCGGTAGCTGCGCATGGCCCGCTGCGCCACGCCGGCATTGAGGCGGCCGCCCTTCACGCCCGGAAACAGCGGCGTATCCCGTTCCGGAGATGGATGGATCGCGAGCCACGCCGTCAGTGCTGCCTGCACCGCGGGTAGCAGCGGCACGAGCCGTTCGCGCGCTCCCTTGCCCATCACCCGCAGCGTTGCCGCGCCTTGCGGCCAGTCCCGGCGATCCAGAGACAGCGCCTCTGCGATCCGCAGCCCTGCGCCATACAGCAGCGTGAACAGCGCCGTGTCCCGCGCCTGCACCAGCCCGTCTGCCGATACCTCGGCGATGCCGGTGGTTGCCGCCTGCGCTTCGTCGACCGACAGGGCGCGCGGCACCGGTCGTTTCACCCGGGGCGTGCCCAGCAGGGTGGCGGCCGGGTTGGCGATGTTGCGATGCCGGGCCAGCCAGCGGAAGAAGCTGCGCACCGCCGAGAGGTGACGCGCGCGCGTCGCGTTGCCCAAGCCAAGCCCGGCCTCCATCGCAAGCCATGCCCGGAAATCCTGCGAGCGCAGCCCTCCCAACGCAGCGAGATCGGGCTCGGCGCCGAGATGACCGGTCATGAAGCCCAGGAATGCCGCGATGTCCCGTTGGTAAGCGGAAACCGTGAGCGGGGAGGCCCGGTGTTCTCGCGCCATCCAGTCCAGGAACGGCTCCGCAATCACCGGACCGCCGCCTGGTCCAGCACGGCGCGGACCTGCCGGGCCAGATCCTCGGTGCGCCACGGCTTGCTGATCAGCGAGATGCCGGGATCGAGCTGGCCGTTATGCACGATCGCGTTCTGCGTGTAGCCGGAGGTGAACAGCACCGCGAGGCCCGGCAGCATCGCCTGCGCCCGTTCGGCCAGCGTGCGGGAGGTGATCTGGCCGGGCATCACCACGTCCGTGAACAACAAGTGCGGCCTTGCACCCTGTTCCAGCATCGCCAGCGCGGCATCGGCATTGGCCGCCTCGATCACCGCGTAGCCCAGACCGCGCAGGGCATCGGCCGCGGCCTGGCGGACCGGGGGGTCATCCTCCACCACCAGCACCAGCTCGCCGCGTCCCACGGCCGGGGCGGGCAGGGCGTCGGTCGCGGGGCGCGCGGCGCTGGTGGTGCGCGGGATATACAGACGCGCGGTCGTGCCCTGGCCGGGCTCGCTATATAATTGGAAATGGCCGCCGGACTGCTTGGCGAAGCCGAACACCATGGAGAGTCCGAGCCCGGTGCCCTGCCCATCCGGCTTGGTGGTGAAGAACGGCTCGGTCGCGCGGGCCAGCTGCTCCGGGGTCATGCCGATCCCCGTGTCGGTCACGGCGAACATCACATACTGGCCCGGCGACACCTCTGCCTGCTGGGCGGCATACGCGTCGTCGAGCGAGGCATTCGCGGCCTCGATCGTCAAACGGCCACGGTATTCCGCGTCCAGCTTGGCTGGCGCGCCGCCGCTGGCCGCCATCGCGTCCCGTGCGTTGAGCGCGAGGTTCAGCAGCGCGTTCTCGAGCTGGTTCGGGTCTGCCCGCACGGTCCAGAGCCCGCCGCCGATCACCAGCTCCAGCTCGATGGAGCCGCCCAGCGTGCGGCGGAACGTGTCTTCCATGCCGGTGAGCACGCGGGCCGGGTCCAGCGCCTCGGGCGCCAAGGGCTGGCGGCGGGCGAAGGCCAGGAGATGCCGGGTGAGCCGGGCGCCACGGGTCACCCCGGCGCGAGCGGCCTCCAGCCGGGTCTGGACCCAGGGATCGATCGTGCCGCGGGCCAGCCGGTTGGTGACCAGTTCGAGGTTGGCGGACACGACTTGCAGCAGATTGTTGAAATCATGCGCGACGCCCCCCGTCATCTGGCCCAGCACCTCCATCTTCTGTGCTTGCCGCGCCACTTCCTCCGCCTGCACCCGGCGGGTGATGTCCGCCACGGCCAGCATCTGCCCGCCCTCGGGCATGGCGCTGCGCCACAATTCCAGGATACGGCGGCCCCGCTTGGCTTCCACCACCGCGGGCTGCGCGGGCGGGCTTGCGCTGTGCAGGGCCGGGGAGGGCTCGGCCTGGGCGGCCACCATCGCGGCCCAGGACAGGCCGGGGCGCACGAGGTCGGCGTCGAGCCCCAGCAGCGGCGCGAACCGCCGGTTGCAGAGCTGCAACCGGTCCGAGCCGTCGAACACGGCGATCCCGTCCCGCAGATGAGAGATCGCCGCGCGGAACTGCACATCCGCCCGCCGCTCCGCCCGTTGCGTGGCGGTGGTCCGGGCGCGTTGCCAGAGGGCTGCCACCAAGGCGAAGCCGAACAGCAGCAGGCCCGTGACCAGCGCGACCTGGGTGGCGCCCACGGTGGTGCTTTGGCTGATCTGCAGCTGCCGCGCCGTCCGCGCCCGCTCGGCCTCCGCATGCTGTGCGATGGCCGCCACGCGCGCCCTTACGTCATCCATCAAGGCCTTGCCGCGATCGGTCACCACGACCGCGAGGGCGCCCGCAACGTCCCCGGCCTGAGCAAGCTCCACGGTGTGCCGCAGCTCATCCGCCTTCTGCAGCGCGACGCTGCGCAGCTCCCGTGCCCGCTCGGCCAGCCAATACGATTCGCGCCCCAGCGCAGACAGGCTGTCGAGCGCGGGCTCGATCCGTTTCAACGCGGCGTCATAGGGTTCGAGGTAGGCGGGCTTCAGCGTCAGAAGGAAGCCGCGCTGTCCGGTTTCCGCGTCCTGCAGCGTGTCCAGGACGGCGTTGACCGCATTGACCTGCATCCGCGCCCGCGCCGTGCTGGCGATCAAGGCGCCGGTGGACTGGTCCAGCCGCTGGCGCAAGAACGCGCCGCCGCCAAGGATCGTGGCGAGCACCACCACCACGGCCGCGAACTGCCACCGGAACACCCGCCATTCCAGTGCGGATGCCGATTTGGCCGAGTCTGGGCGGCTCAGCTCAGCCATACGGCGTTCGCGATCCGCTGCACGAAGGCGGCGTGCCGGGCCAGGGCGGCGGGGTCGGGCACGAGGCGGCGCGGGGTGCGGGCGCCCTCGAACCGGTAGGCCGTGACGGCGAACCCGCCGGCCGCGTCGGTCATCAACGACAATCCGCGCTGCCGCCCGCCCGTCAGCTCGACATACACCTCCGCCAGCAGCTTGCAGTCCAGCAGCGCATTGTGGGAAATGCGCTCCGAGAGGTCGATCCCGAACCGGCGGCACAGCGCATCGAGGCTGTTCGGCAGGCCCGGGAACCGCGCCTTCGCCAGCGCCAGGGTGTCCACCATGCGGCCCCGGTGCAGCGGGGCGTGCCCGACCCGGCCGAGCTCGGCATCCAGGAAGCCGAAATCGAACGGCGCATTGTGCGCGACCAAGGGATCGGTGCCGATGAAGGCCAGCAGATCGTCCACGATCTCGGCGAAGCGGGGCTTGCCGCGCAGATCGGCCCGGGTCATGCCGTGCACGCGCGTGGCCTCCTCCGGGATGTCCCGCTCGGGGTCGATCAGGACATGGAAGCGGTTGCCGGTCGGCAGGTCCCGCCGCAGTTCGAGGCAGGCGATCTCGATCACGCGGTCGCCGAATAGCGGGTCGAGTCCGGTGGTCTCGGTGTCGAACAGGACGGACCGCTCACCTTGTGCAACGGCGGCGGGGAGGCTTGCGTTCACCACTCGAATCGTCCTTGGTCTGGCAAGCCGTCTTAGCCGGGTCGGCTCGAGAACCAAAGAGGAGTCGTGGCGCATGATCGAGTGGTCGCATGCCGGGCCGACGGTGCTGGCGGCCTTCCTGGCCTCGCTCGTGGAGTGCGTGGAGGCGTTGACGGTGGTGCTGGCGGTGGGCGCCGTGCGTGGCTGGCGCGGGGCGCTGGGTGGGACGGGCCTGGCGTTGCTGGTCCTGGCGGCGTTGGTGCTGGCGCTGGGCCCGGCATTGACGCGCATCCCGATCGAATGGGTGCAGCTGGGCGTCGGGACCTTGTTGCTTCTGTTCGGGATGCGCTGGCTGCAGAAGGCGGTGCTGCGCTCGGCCGGGGTGATCGCGCTGCATGACGAGGCGGCGCTGTATGCGAAAGAGACCGCGGCGCTGCGGGCGGCGGGCCAGGCCGGGCCGGGCTGGGACCGGGTGGCGGTGTCCACGGCTTTCAAGATCACGATGGTGGAGGGGATCGAGGTCGTGTTCATCGTGATCGCGATGGGCGCGGCCGGTGGAACCCTGCTGCCCGCGAGCCTCGGTGCGGCCGCGGCGTTGCTGCTGGTGGTGCTGCTGGGCTTGGTCCTGCACCGGCCGGTGGCGACCATTCCGGAGAACTTGCTGAAATTCGGAGTGGGCGTGCTGCTATCGGCGTTCGGCACGTTCTGGGTCGGGGAGGGCATGGGCCTTGACTGGCCCGGCGGCGATCTGGCGCTGATCGGGTTGGGCGCCGGGTTCCTGCTGGCCGCACTGGGCGCGGTGCGGCTGTGCCGGAAGGTGACGGCATGAGCGCGTTGCGGGCGGCCTGGGCGGAGCTGATCGGCCTGTTCGTGGATGATGGCTGGTTCGCGGCGCTGGTGCTGGGCTGGGTGGTGCTGTGCGCGGTGATGCTGCCGCGGTGGATGCCGGGCGGCGCGGGGGGGCTGGTGCTATTCGCGGGGCTGGCGGCGATTCTGGTGGGGGGTGCGTGGCGGCGGGCGGGGCGTTAGGGCGAGGTCAGGACAGCCAGTTCTCGACGTGAAGACCTCGAATGCGTTGGAACTCGCCAACATTGGCTGTCACGAGGGTCGCGTCCAGTGCGGAGGCATGGGCCGCGATGAGCAGGTCGTTCGCGCCGATCATCTGGCCAGTCTTTTCTAGATAGGCCCGGATCTCGCCATACCGCCGATCGGCGGGCACATCGAACGGCACCACTGGAACGTTGGACAGGAAATCTTCGACCCGCCGCGTCAGCTTCGGCGACGCCTTCTTGGCACATCCAAATCTCAACTCCGCCGCCACGACGATGCTGACGGAGATGGACGCGATCCGCCTCGATCGTTCACCTACGGGGCTAGCCGGATTACGGATGAGTTCGCTTACGATGCTGGTATCCAACATGTAGCGCACGCTTAGAATACATCCTTGTCAATCGGCGGCGGATCGGCGATCTCCGGCCAGTCCTCGTCCAATGCCTCCCAACTATCCAGAAGGGCAGATAGGCCTTTCGTCGACACTGGCTCGACGATGAGGCGGTCGCCATCCCGGCTGATCATCGCATCCCGCCCAGGCAGCTCAAATTCGACAGGTATCCGGATCGCCTGATTCCGGTTATTGCGAAAAAGTCGGACCCGGCGGGGTTCAAGATTTGCTGGCGGCACAATCGCCTCCTCAGGGTATGTCATTGACATATGCCTAGACCTGGGCAGTTTCAACGGTTCCTTTCTACCTGGCGGCGAAGCCGAACAGGCGGGCCGGCGTGTCCCACAGCACACGTCGCCGGTCCGCCTCGCCAGGGATCAAGTCATGGATCAGCGACAGGAGCGGCCCGTATTCGATCCGCTCCGGTGCGCGCAGGAATGGCCAGTCCGAGCCCCAGACGCAGCGATTCGGTGTGAAGGCCTGCAGCAGCGCCGCGACGAACGGGTGCGTGTCGGGATAGGGGTAACGCGTGGTGGTGAACTGGCTGAAGCCCGAGAGCTTCACATGAGCGCGCCCGGTGCGGCCCAGGGCGAGCAGGGCCTGGAAGCCCGGCTGATCGAGGCCGCGCGCCGGGTCGGGGCGGCCGCAATGGTCCACAACCAGGCGCACGGACGAGCCCTCGATCAGGGGCATGAGCGCCAGCAGCTCGTCGTTGCGGACCTGGATGTCCAACAGCATGTCCAGCTCCGCCAGAGTCTGCACCAGTGCGGCGGCGCCGGCGTAATGGGCGGTGCCATGGAATGGCGTGTTGAACGCGACACCGACGAAGCCGGCTGATTTGAGCCGCGCCAACTCCGCGCGGGTGACGTGCAGCTCCACCACCGCGATGCCCCGGAACCGGCCCTGGCCCTGTGCCAGCGCGTCCAGCACCGGGCTGAGATCGGTGCCGTAGCCGGAATTGGTGGCCACGATCACCGCGTGGCTCACGCCCTGGAGATCCATCACTCGCAGCAGCTGGTCCACCGGTGCGATCTCCTGCCCGGTGGGGCGATAGCGTGTGTCGGGCTGGAAGGGGAAGCGGGCGGGATCGATCACGTGGCAGTGGCAGTCGATCACCCGATCGTCGCCTCGATCATGCCGCGCAGCTCCGGTGTGATGTCCGGCAGCACGCCCCACCAGGCCTGGAACGCCGGGCGGGCCTGGTGCAGCAGCATGCCGAGCCCATTCACCACGGGATGGCCGCGTGCCGCCGCATCCGCCAGCAACGGGGGGGTCAGCGGGTTGTAGATGATGTCGCACACCAGGGTGCCGGCCGGCAGAGCGTCCAGCTGCAGGTCGAGCGGTTCCTGCCCATACATGCCCTGGTTCGTGGTGTTGACCAGCAGCGCGGCGCCGGCCAGCGCGTCATGCCGCTCCGCCCAGTCATGCACCGTGACGGCGCCGCCCACGGAGTCCCGCAGCGTCTCCGCCCGGGCCCGGGTGCGGTTCAGCAGCCGGATTGCCGGCACGCCTTCTTCCAGGAGGCTCACCACGATGCCGCGTGCGGCACCCCCGGCGCCCAGCACCACCGCCGGGCCGGCGCCGGGCTGCCAGCCGGGTTTGCCATCATACAGGTTCTGGATGAAGCCGTAGCCGTCCTTGTTGTAGCCGCTCAATGACCCGTCGGGCTCCACCACGACCAGGTTGATGGCGCCCATGCGTGCCGCGGCGGGATCGAGCCGGTCCATGAGCCGGGCCGCCGCCTCCTTATGCGGCATCGTCACGTTGCAGCCGGCGAAGCCGAGGGCGCCGAGGCCACGCAGCGCCGCCTCCAGCGCGCCGGGCTGCACCGGCATGCGGATGTAGTCGCCGGCCAGGCCATAGCGGTCCAACCAGTAGCGATGCAGCAACGGCGACCGCGAGCCGGCGACCGGCAGGCCGATCAGCCCGGCAGCGCGATACGCTCCAGCCATCAGCCCTTCGCGCCCAAAGGCGGCAGCGTCTCGGTAATCACCTGCTTCCCGTCGCGCACCTCGACCAGGTAGCTTTCACGGTCGATGTCGCCCTTCGCATCGTAGGTCACGTCCATCAGCAGGCCCGGGAACTCCTTGGCGGTGAAGGTGCCGCCATGCAGCGTGGTGGCGAACAGCTTGCGGTCGAACTTGCCCATCCGCTCCGTGACGGCCTTGATCAGATACAGCGCGGTGTAGCCCTTGATGCCGTTATGGTCGCTCCCGGTATTGTAGGCGGCGCGGAACTTGCGGCCGAATTCCTGCACCAGCGGGTTCGGCGCATCGACGCTCAGGCCCACATGGGCGCGCACGCCGTTGGCCGCGGGGCCGGCCAGCTCGATCACCCGTTGGCTCGCCAGCACCGTCTCGCCGATCACGGGCTTGTCGTAGCCGAGCTTGCGCAGCGCGATCAGGAAGCGGGCGCTCTCTTCCTCGTTCAGGTAGACGAACAGCGCGTCTGCCGGGGCTTTCGTCACGTTCACGACCGTCGCCGAATAGTCGGTCTGGCCCGGTTCCGTCGAGATATCCGCCGCCAGCTTGATGCCGCGCGCCGTCAGCTCCTTGACCATCGTGTCCCGGCCGCCCTTGCCGAAATCATTGGCGATCCAGACGACAGCGACGGATTTGAAGCCCTGCTTCTGCATGTAGGCCGCCACTTTCGGCATGGCGTTGGCTTGGCTGAAGGAGGTGCGGAACAGGTATTTCATCCCCTGCTGCGTCAGCATCGCGGCCTCCCCGCCCATGATGATCGGCATTTCCGCCTCCTCCGTCACCGCCATCGAGACGTTGATGTTGCCGGAGAAGATCGGCCCGATCATCACATAGGGCTCCTGATCCACCGCCCGGGTGGCGACGGCCTTGGCGACCTGCGCCTGGCTCTGGTTGTCCTGGTGCGTGAGGTCGATCTTGCGGCCCAGGATGCCGCCGGCCGCGTTGATCTCCTTGGCCGCGATGTCGGCGCCCTGCTGGAACATGCTGCCGGAGGTGACGCCGGTGCCCGATAGCTCGACATTGTCGATGATCTTGACCGTGGCGTCGGCGGCGAGGGTCGGGCGCGGCAGGACCAGCAGGGAGGTGCCGAGCAGGAGGGAGGTGCGGCGGGTCAGCATGGGCGTTTCCTTATTGTTGGTGGGGTTATAGGCCGGTGGACTGGTTCAATGCGAGATCGCCTTGCCCAGGAAGACGCGGTTGAGGTCGGGGTCGTCCAGCAATTTCGCCGCCGGGCTATCGAGCATCAGCCGCCCGCCTTCCAGCAGCAGCACCCGGTCCGATACCGCCAGCGCCGCGCGCACGTTCTGCTCCACCATCAGGACCGTGGTGCCGGCGCGGGCGAGGTCCCGCAAGGTCGCAAAAACCTGCTGGTTGACGATGGGGGACAGGCCGATCGAGGGTTCGTCGATCAGCAGCACGTCCGGCCGGAGCTGCAGGGCGCGCGCGATCTCGAGCTGCTTCTGCTCGCCGCCCGACAACGTGGAGGCCTGGTTGTCGATGCGCTGCATGAGATGCGGGAAGCGGCCGATCGCCTCGTCGAACCGCGCCTTCCGCTGGCTGGGCGCCAGGGTGATGGCGCCGAGCTCGAGGTTGTGGCGCACCGAGAGGGCAGGGAACAGGTTGCGCCCCTGCGGCACGAAGGCCACGCCCTGCCGCAGCATGGCGGACGGCGCCTGCCCGCCCACGGCACGGCCCTTGAAGTGGATCGTGCCGGCCCGCGGCGTCACCAGGCCGAACAGGGTCTTCAGCACCGTGGACTTGCCGGCGCCGTTGGGGCCGATCAGCAGCGTGATCTCGCCGGGGCGGGCGCCCAGGGTCAGCTCGTTCAGGATCGTGAGCGCGCCGTAGCCTGCGACGACGCCGGTGAAGGTGATCACGTCATCCGCCAAGATAGGCCTCCAGCACCGCGCGGTCTGCCTGCACCGTGGCGGGCGGTCCCTCGGCCAAGATGCGGCCCTGCGCCATGCAGATCACGCGGCTGCACAGGTTCATCACGAAATCCATGTTGTGCTCGATCACGATGAAGGTCGCCCCTTGCTCGCGATTGACCCGGCGCAACAGCTCCGTCAGCTCATCGATCAACGCCGGGTTCACGCCGGCGCAGGGCTCGTCCAGCAACACCAGGCGCGGGCGGCTCATGAACGCCATGGCGATGTCCACCAGCTTCTGCTGGCCGTAGGACAGGCTGCCGGCCGCGAGCGATGCCACGTGGCCGATGCGGAACAGGGCGATGATCTCGTCCGCCCGCGCGCCCATGCCGGCGTCGGGCGGGGCGAACAGGCGGCGGCGCTTCGATCCCGCGAATTCCTGCCCGGCGGCGATCAAATTGTCCCGCACCGAGAGCTGCCCGAACACCTGCAGCGTCTGGAACGTGCGCCCGATGCCGCGCCGGGCCAGGTGCAGCGGGGATTGGCCGGTGATGTCGGCGCCATCGAAGCGGACCGACCCTTCGGTGGGCGTGACCTGGCCCAGGATCGCGTTGAACAACGTGGTCTTGCCGCTGCCATTGGGGCCGATGACGCCCAGGATCTCGCCGGGATCGGCGGTAAGGCTCACGCCATCCACGGCGCGGATCGCGCCATACGCCTTGCGCATGTCCCGCACATCGAGCAGCGCACTCATCGAGGCCTCCTGGCGCGGAGACGGTCGGGAATGGACAGGAGACCGCCCGGCAGCCACACCATCATGACCACGATCAGCGTGCCGAAGATCGCCAGATACCAGGTGGCGGCAAAGCGCAGCCATTCCGGCAGCAGCACGACGATGACGGCGCCGATCGCGGGGCCGAAGAACCGGCCGGAGCCGCCGGCGATCACCATCAGCAGCATGGACAGGGACGTGGAGACGTTGAACGGCGCCGGCTCCACCAGCCCCACCAGCGGCGCGAACAGCGCGCCCGCGACGCCCGCATAGGCGGCGCCGATCGCGAACGCCACTAAAGTATAGAACCGCGTGTCGATCCCCACGCTCTCGGCCCGGATCGGGTTGTCCCGCAGCGCCGCGAAGGCCCGGCCCCAGGGCGAGCGCAGCAGCAGCGCCATCAGGATCCCCATCGCGACCGTGATGCCCCAGGTCAGTTGAAAGAAATCGATCGGCGCCCGGAACCGCCAGCCGAAGATGATGGGTTTGGGCACGTTGTTGATGCCGAAGCTGCCGCCGGTCAGCCAGTCCTCGTTGCGGAAGATCAGGAACACCAGCACGTTGAAGCCCAGCGTGGCAAAGGCAAGGTAATGGTGCTGCACTCGCAACGCCGGGAAGCCCAGCAACAGGCCGACGGCAAAGCACAGCCCAGCCGACAGCGGCAGCGCCGCCAGGAACGGCATCCCGGCCTTTAGCGCGATCGCCGTCGTGTAGGCGCCGATGCCCAGGAACGCCGCCTGCCCTAGCGAGATCTGCCCGGCATACCCCACCGTGAGGTTGAGCCCCATGCCCGCCAGCACATACACGGCCCACAGCGTCAGGATGTAGATGCCGTAATTCTTGAGCCCGAGCGGCGCCAGCGCGATCGCGATGCAGGCGAGGGCCAGCGCAACCAGGCCGAGGCGATGCCGGGTCAAACCTTGCGCTCCTCGCGGCGGCCCAGGAGACCCTCCGGCTTGAACAGGATCACGGCCATGAACAGCACGAGCGCCACACCGTCCTTGTAGCCCGGCGAGATGTAGGCGCCGACCAGGTTCTCCAGCACGCCCACGATCACGCCGCCCAGCAGCGCGCCCCGGCTGTTGTTGAAGCCGCCGATGATCGCGGCATAGAACGCCTTGAGCCCGATCGTGTCCCCCATGTCGAACTTGGCCAAATACACGGGAGTGACCAGCAGCGCCGTGGTGGCGGCCAGGAAGGCGTTGATCAGGAACGCATACAGCGCCATGCGCTCGTCATTGATCCCCAGCACCACCGCGGCGTCCCGGTTCTGCGCCACGGCCTGCATCGCGCGCCCCGTCAGCGTGCCGTTGAGGAACGCCTGCAACGCCGCCACCAGCCCGGCCGCCACCACGACGGTGCCGACATCGCTCACCGACAGCGTGACGCCCCCCACGCTCAGCAGCGTTTCGGAGAAGATGGACGGGAACGGATAGACCTGCGCCGAGTAGGCGATCCGCACCGTCTGCTTCAGCGCGATCGAGAGCCCGAGGGTCGCGATCACCAGCGGGATCACCCCGTGCCGGATCATCGGGTCCACCACCGCGCGCTTGAAGCTGAACCCCAGGACCAGCAGGGACAGCAGGATCGTGGCGCCAAACGCGAGCGGCAGCGGCAGCCCAGTTTGGCCCATGAAGAACAGCATCATGAACGCCGGCAGCATGACCATCTCGCCAAGCGCGAAGTTGATGGTGCCGGACGCCTGCCACAGCAGGGTGAAGCCCAGCGCGGCCAGGGCGTAGCAGGCGCCGGTCGCGGTGCCGGAGACGATGAGTTGGATGAGATCGCTCATGCCGGGCCGGCCATCGCGATCAGTTCGTCATCGTTACTCACTTAAGGACCCGCCCAGTTTTGCATCGTTATGACCGAACAGGACGGGTTTGTAACGGCTGAAATCACGCTTTCGTGTATCCGCTAGCAGGCGTAATGGAAACGGTTCGCGTCGTGAGATGCCTTCATGTCCGTGACGGAGCGCATATCGTGAAGCTGAAAGCCTTTGCCGTCCTTTCCGCCTGCATCGCGCTGGGATCGCTGCCCGCACAGGCTGCGGACCCGGTCGGCACCTATGTCGTCACGGGGTATAACCCTGGTCGGGCGGGCGGCTATACCGGCACCGTGACGGTCACCCGGACCGGCAATACGTTCCAGGTGGTGTGGACGGTCGATACGGCCCGCTATGTCGGGACGGCCATCGGCGACAACACCGTGCTCGCCGTCTCATACGGCTCCGGCGGCGAAAGCGGCGTGGCCCTCTACAGCACGACCGGACTGGGTTGGGTGGGGCGTTGGGCCACCGCGAACGGCACGCAGCTGGGCGGTGAACGCTGGACGCGCAGGTAGGCTAGGCCGGGGGCGTCAGGGGCGTCGCATCGGTTGCCGCCGCATACGCCCGCAACCGGGAGGCCAGCACGCCGGCCACCGCCTCCACCGCCGCGCGGCCCGGGAAATGCGCCCGCCAGACGATCCGCACCGTGCGACCGGCCCGCGCGCGCAGGGGCCGGAGCACGATGCCCGCGTCCTGCGCCGCCCCGGCCGCCAGCCCCGGGATCAGCGTCGTGCCATAGCCGGCTGCGACCATGTTCAGCAGCGTGGACAGGCTCGATGCCCGCAACGCACCGCCCCACGCCCCCTCCTGCCCGCACGCGGCCAGGGCCTGTTCGCGCAGGCAATGCCCGTCCGCCAGGACCAGGATGTCCGCCGCCAGCTCGGCTTCGTCGACGGTGACATGGCCCGCCAGGGAGTGGTCGGGCGGGAGCGCGGCCAGGAACGGTTCGTGGAACAGGGCCTCGCTCACGAGGTCCGGCCCGTCGGCCTCCGTGGCCAGCAGGACGGCGTCCAGCTCGTGGGCGCGCAACCGGTCCAGCAGGGCCGCGGTCTGGTCCTCCCACGGTTCCAGCTCCAGCGCGGGCAGCGCGTCCCGCAAGGGCGCGAACACGAGCGGCAGCAGGTAGGGCGCCAGGGTGGGGATGATGCCGAGCCGGAAGCGGCCGGCCAGCGGGTCCTGCATCGTGCGGGCAATTGTCAGCATGGCCTCTGCCTCCGCGAGGGCGGCGCGGGCATGGCCGATCAGCCGCTCGCAGATCGGGGTGGGGGTCACGGCCTTGCTGGAACGCTCGAACAACGGCACGCCCAGCACGTCTTCCAGCTTGCGGATTTGGACCGAGAGGGTCGGCTGGCTCACCCCCGCAGCCCGGGCGGCGCGACCGAAATGGCCGTGCTCGTGGACCGCCACGAGGTAGCGCAGGTCACGCAGGCTGAGATGGGGCTCGCTCATAGGCCCAGCCTATCATCGACATTAACATTAAGGTCTTTCTTTTATCGGCTCAGAGCGGTTACACCACGCGGCCAACCATGTCGGGAGATGGAAGATGGACGGACAGACCGGTTCAGCGAGCGGCAAGTGCCCCGTTGCGTCAGGCGGGCTCGATAAGAATGCCGTCGTGCTCAAGATGTCGAACTCGGTCTGGTGGCCGAACCAGCTCAACCTGCGCATCCTCCACCAGAATTCCTCCCTCACCAGCCCGATGGACCCGGCGTTCAGCTATGCCGAGGCGTTCCAGAAGCTGGACTACGCTGCGCTGAAGCAGGACCTGCATGCGCTGATGACCGACAGCCAGGAATGGTGGCCGGCGGATTACGGGCATTACGGGCCGTTCTTCATCCGCATGGCGTGGCACGCGGCAGGCACGTATCGGATTTCGGACGGGCGCGGAGGCGCCGGGTCGGGCTCGCAGCGGTTCGCGCCGTTGAACAGCTGGCCGGACAACGCCAACCTCGACAAGGCGCGGCGCCTGCTGTGGCCGATCAAGCAGAAATATGGTGAGGCGATCTCCTGGGCCGATCTGATCGTGCTGACCGGGAACGTCGCGCTGGAGAGCATGGGCTTCAAGACATTCGGCTTCGGCGCCGGCCGGCCCGACATCTACGAGCCCGAGGAAGACATCTACTGGGGCCCGGAAGACACCTGGCTCGGCGACAAGCGCTACAGCGGTGACCGTGAGCTGGCGGACCCGTTGGCGGCGGTGCAGATGGGCCTGATCTACGTCAATCCGGAGGGTCCGAACGGCAAGGCGGACCCGGTCGCCTCCGCCCATGACATCCGCGAGACGTTCGCCCGCATGGCGATGGACGACGCCGAGACCGTGGCGCTGATCGCTGGCGGCCACACCTTCGGCAAAACGCACGGCGCCGCCCCCCCGGCCCAGCATGTCGGGCCGGAGCCCGAGGGCGCGCCCACCGAGGAGCAGGGCCTGGGCTGGCGCAACAGCCTCGGCCGCGGCCATGGCGACCAGACGATCACGAGCGGGCTCGAGGGCGCCTGGACCGCCAACCCGATCCGGTGGGACAACAACTATTTCGAAAACCTGTTCGGCTTTGAATGGGACTTGGTGAAGAGCCCAGCTGGTGCGCAGCAATGGGCCCCGAAGGACCCCGCCGCCCACACGCTGGTGCCGGACGCGCATGACCCCACAAAGCGCCATGCGCCGATGATGGCCACGACCGACATCGCGATGGTGGCCGACCCGGCGTACAAGGAAGTGTCGGAGCGGTTCTTTAGGAACCCCGACCAGTTCGCGGATGAGTTCGCCCGCGCCTGGTTCAAGCTGACGCATCGCGACATGGGGCCGCGCTCCCGCTACCTCGGCCCGGAGATCCCGGCGGAGGTGCTGGTCTGGCAGGACCCGGTGCCGGAGCGGGATTACGCGTTGATCGACGCGGCGGACGTGACCGCGTTGAAGGCGCGGGTGCTGGCGTCCGGCCTGCCGGTCGGGCAGCTGGTGGCAACGGCCTGGGCGTCCGCGTCCAGCTTCCGCGGCTCCGACAAGCGGGGTGGGGCCAACGGCGCCCGCATCCGGCTGTTTCCGCAGCGGGAGTGGGAGGCGAACCAGCCCGCGCAGCTGGCGGCGGTGCTGGACGTGCTGGAGCGGATCAAGGCCGAGTTCGATGCGGAGCAGGCGGACAAGCGCGTCTCGATCGCGGACCTGATCGTGATCGCAGGTGCGGCGGCGGTGGAGCAGGCGGCGAAGGCGGCCGGGCATGCGGTCGAGGTGCCGGTGACGCTGGGCCGCACGGACGCGAGGCAGGAGCAGACCGATACCGAGGCGTTCAAGGTGCTGGAGCCCGTCGCCGACGGTTTCCGGAACTTCCTGAAGACGCCGCATCGCTGGACGGCGGAGGAGCTGCTGGTGGATCGCGCCCAGCTGCTGACGCTGACGGCGCCGGAGATGACGGTGCTGGTGGGCGGCCTGCGCGTGCTGAACGCCAACACGGGCGGCAGCCGGCACGGCGTGTTCACCGCGCGGCCGGAGACGCTGACCAACGACTTCTTCGTGCACCTGCTGGACATGGGCACGGTCTGGAACCCGGACCTGCACACGAATGGCGTGTTCGAGGGGCGGGACCGCAAGACCGGCGAGCTGAAGTGGACCGGCACCAGCGTGGACCTGGTGTTCGGCTCCAACTCGCAGCTGCGCGGGATCGCGGAGGTCTATGCGTGCAACGACGCCCGCGCGAAGTTCGTGACGGATTTCGTGAAGGCGTGGACGAAGGTCATGAACCTGGACCGGTTCGACCTGAACTGACATCTGGTGGGTTGCACCCACCCTACGCCCCAAGCCGTAGGGTGGGTGTCAACCCACCATTCTTACGCCACGGATAAGCCGTCGAAGCTGCCGCAGCGCAAACCAGCGCGACAACCCAGTCCGCACGACGACATCGGAGCGGCGCCGCTTCTCCGCATCCGGCATCTGCCGGGCGATCACTGCCGCGATCTGCGTCTCCGTCATCGCCCGGCGGCGGCGCACCCGGGCGCGCTGCACCGAAGCGGGCGCAGAGACCACCACGACCAAATCCACCCGCGCGGCCCCGCCCGTTTCGAACAACAAAGGAATGTCCAGCACGGCGGCCCGCCGCCGGTCGCGCCGGGCCTGGGCGAGGAAGCGGCGCTCCTCCGCGCGCACCATGGGGTGCAGGATCGCCTCCAGCTGCCGCAGTGCCGCCGGGTCCGGCAGCACGATGGCGCGCAGGGCGGCACGGTCCACGGCGCCGTCCCGCACCGAACCGGGGAACGCGGCGCCGATCGCGCGCACGGCCCGGCCGCCCCGCGCCTGCAGCCGGTGCACCGCCGCATCCGCGTCGAACACCGGCAGCCCGGCCCGGCGGAACGCGGCTGCCGCCGTGCTCTTGCCCATGCCGATCCCGCCCGTCAGGCCGATCACTTTCATGGCTGTGCTAAGCACGGCACCCAGCGCTCCCACAAGCCGATTGCGCAATGCGCCGCAGCCGTGTTTGCTGCTGGCAACACTCGGGGAACGGCGATGGTCAAGCTGGATGTGAACGGCCGCGTGCACGAGATCGACGTCGATCCGGAGACTCCGCTGCTGTGGGTCCTGCGCGACACGCTCGGTATGACTGGCACCAAATACGGCTGCGGCGTTGCGCAATGCGGCGCGTGTTCGGTGCATGTGGACGGCGCGGTCATGCGATCCTGCCAGCTGCCGGTCGGCACGGTGTCGGGCAAGGTGCTGACGATCGAAGGCTTGTCCCCAGACAGCAAGCATCCGGTGCAGGTGGCGTGGCTCGCGCACCAGGTGCCGCAATGCGGGTATTGCCAGTCCGGCCAGATCATGGCGGCCGTGGCGCTGCTGAAGGAGAAGCCGCTGCCGACGGACGCCGACATCGATGCCGCGATGACCAATATCTGCCGCTGCGGCACCTATGGCCGCATCCGCGCCGCGATCCACACCGCCGCCACGACCAAGGCGTAGCCGATGCCCAGCATCGAGCGCCGGGGCTTCCTCGCCGGCACGATCGCGGGCGCGTTCTCGCTCGGCTGGACGATCCCGGAGGCGGCCGCGCAGGCCGCGGCCAAGCCCGTGGCGCTCGGTATCTGGGCGGTAATCCATCCGGATGACACCGTGGTGGTGCGCATCGCGCGCTCCGAGATGGGGCAGGGCACGCTCACGGGCCTGGCGCAGCTGGTGGCGGATGAGCTGGACGCCGATTGGTCCCGCGTGCGGTGGGAATACGTGAAGCCCGAGGATAATTTCGCCAGCAAGCGCGCCTGGGGCGACATGCTGACCGGTGGCAGCCGCGGCATCCGCACCAGCGTCGACTATGTGCGGCAGGGCGGCGCGGCGGCGCGGGCCATGCTGATCCAGGCGGCGGCCCAGCGCTGGAATGTCCCGGCAGCCGAATGCCGCACGTCGGAGAGCGTGGTGACGCACACTGCCAGCAAGCGCACGCTGCGCTATGGCGAGCTGGCGGAGGCGGCGTCCCGTTTGCCAGTGCCGACGGCGGTCACGCTCAAGACCCCTGCGGAATGGACAATCATCGGCAAGGGCGTGCCGCGGCTGGACACGGCGGAGAAGCTGGACGGGTCGCAGAAATACGCGATCGACGTGATGCTGCCGGGCATGAAATCGGCGGCGATCGCGCAATGCCCGGTGTTCGGCGGCACGCTGACATCGTTCGACGCCGCTGCGGCGCAGGCCATGCCGGGCGTGCGCCACGTGCTGAAGGTGGGGGACAATGCCGTCGCCGTGGTGGCCGATAGCTGGTGGCAGGCGAAGACCGCGCTGGAAGCGGTCAAGATCACCTGGGATGAGGGCGCGAATGGTGGCGTGACATCAGCTATGATCGCCGAACGGTTGAGAGCCGGGCTGGATGCGACCGATGCGGCGGTGGGCCACAAGATCGGGGATGCGCCCGCCGTGCTGGCGAAGGCCACGCGCACCGTCACCGCCGAGTATGGCTCGCCGTTCCTGAACCACGCGACGCTCGAGCCGATGAACTGCACCGCGCTGGTGACGGCGAACCAGGTCGAGGTCTGGGTCGGCACGCAGAACGGGGATGCGACGTTGGCCGCCGCGGCGGAGGCGGCGGAGATGCCGGTGACGGCGGTGCGTGTGAACAAGATGATGCTGGGCGGCGGTTTCGGCCGGCGGGGCTTCCAGGACTATACGCGCCAGGCGGTGCAGATCGCCAAGCAGGTGCCGGGCGTGCCGGTCAAGCTGATCTGGTCGCGGGAGGAGGACATGCAGCATGGCCTCTATCGCCCGATCACCCAGTGCCGGCTGACGGCATCGCTCACCGACAAGGGCGAGCTCGAGGCGCTGCACATGCGGCTCTCGGGGCAGAGCATCATCGCCTATCTCTCGCCGTCCCGGATCGAGAAGGGGTATGACGCGCTGCAGTTCCAGGGGCTGCTGGCGGACGAGTTCGGCTATCTCGGCATCCCGAATCTGCTGATCGACCACGCGATGCGCAACACGCATGTGCCGGTGGGGTTCTGGCGCGGGGTGAACCACAACCAGAACGCGGTGTATCTGGAGTGCTTCATGGACGAGCTGGCGCATGCCGCCGGGCGGGACCCGTTGGCGTTCCGGCGGGCATTGATGGCGAAGAACCCGAAGCACCTCGCCGTGCTGAACGCCGCCGCCGAAAAGGCCGGTTGGGGCACGCCGGCCGCCCCCGGCGTGTTCCGCGGCCTGTGCCAAAATAACGGCTTCGGCAGCTACACGGCGGCGGTGGCGGAGGTTTCGGTGTCGAAGGCCGGGGAGGTCACGGTGCACCGCATCGTCGCGGCGACGGACCCGGGCACGGCCGTGAACCCGGACCAGATCCGGGCGCAGGTCGAGGGCTCGTTCGTCTATGGCCTGAGTGCCGCGCTCTATTCCGAGAACACGATCGACAAGGGGCGCGTGGTCGAGGGTAATTTCGACAGCTACGAGGTCATGCGCCTGGCGGCGATGCCGAAGGTGGAGACGGTGCTGATGCCCTCCGGCGGGTTCTGGGGCGGGGTGGGCGAGCCCACGATCGCGGTGGCGGCGCCGGCGGTGCTGAACGCAATCTTCGCGGCGACGGGCAAGCGGGTGCGCAGCCTGCCGATCAAGGGACAGGATCTGCGCGCGGCGTAAAGGGGACGACAATGGTGAAGCTGAACCGCCGTGCCTTCCTGGCCTCTGCGAGCGCAGGCGCCTTCACGCTCGGCTGGTCCATGCCCGGCGCCGCGCAGGCCGCGGCCAAGCCGGCGGCGGTCGGCATCTGGGCGGTGATCCACCCCGATGACACCGTGGTGGTGCGGATTGCCCGGTCCGAGATGGGGCAGGGCACGCTCACGGGCCTGGCGCAACTAGTGGCCGACGAGCTGGACGCCAATTGGGCGAAGGTCCGGTGGGAGTTCGTGGCGCCGGAGGTCAACCAGGCGCTGAAGCGGCAATGGGGCGATATGTCCACGGGCGGCAGCCGGGGCATCCGGACCTCGGTCGAGTATGTGCGGCAGGGCGGGGCGGCGGCGCGGGCCATGCTGATCCAGGCGGCGGCCACGCGCTGGGGCGTGCCGGCGGCGCAATGCACGACCTCCGACAGCGTCGTGACCCATGCTGCGAGCGGGCGCACGCTGCGCTACGGCGAGCTGGCGGAGGAGGCGGCGCGGCTGCCGGTGCCGGAGAAGGTGGCGCTGAAGGCCCAGGCGGATTGGAAGATCATCGGCCAGCCCGTGCCCCGGCTCGACACCGCGGAGAAGACCAACGGCGCGCAGCTCTATGGGATCGATGTGCGGCTGCCGGGCATGCTGGCGGCGTCGATCGCGCAATGCCCGGTGTTCGGCGGCAAGCTGGTCAGCTTCGACGCCGCCGCCATCGCCCAGCGCCCCGGCATCCGCCACGTGGTCGCCATCAACGACAACGCCGTGGCCGTGGTGGCCGATGGCTGGTGGCAGGCCAATGAGGCGCTGAAGGCGCTGCCGATCACCTGGGACACCAAGGGCAATGCGGGCGTGAACAGCGCCACGATCGCCGCCCGCATGGCGGAGGGGCTGACGGACGAGAAGGCCGGTGCCGGGCTCACGATCGGGGACGCGAAGGGTGCGCTGGCCGGTGCCACCAAGCGGATCGAGGCGACCTACACCACGCCGTTCCTCAATCACGCGACGCTCGAGCCGATGAACTGCACCGCGCAGATGGTGGGGGACCGGATCGAGGTCTGGGTCGGCACCCAAAACGGGGACGCGACGCTGGCGGCGGCGGCCGAGACGGCGGGAGTGCCGCTGGCGAACGTCAAGGTCAACAAATACGTGCTCGGCGGCGGCTTCGGGCGGCGGGGGCAGCAGGATTACGTGCGGCTGGCGGTGGCGCTCGCGAAGCAGCTGCCCGGGCCGCCGATCAAGCTGGTCTGGTCCCGGGAGGAGGACATGCAGCACTGCTTCTACCGTCCGGCGAGCCAGTGCCGGATGTGGGGCGGGCTCGATGACAAGGGCAATCTCACCGCGCTGCACATGCGGATCGCGGGGCAGAGCATCAACGCCTGGCTCCGTCCCGACGGCAATCTGCCGGGCGTCGATGGCCGGCAGATGCAGGGCTTGCTGGTGGAGGAGAACGGCTACCTCGCGATCCCGAACCTGCTGGTCGAGTACGCGATGCGCAACACGCATGTGCCGGTGGGGCCGTGGCGGGGCGTGAACCTCAATCAGAACGCGGTCTATATCGAGTGCTTCATGGACGAGCTGGCGCAGGCCGCCGGGCGGGACCCGCTGGAGTTCCGGCAGGCGCTGATGGCCAAGAATCCTCTGCACCTGGCCGTGCTGAACAAGACGGCGGCGGCCGCGGGCTGGTCCACCAAGCCGGCGGCGGGCGTGTATCGCGGGATCGCGCAGAACTACGGCTATGGCAGCTACACGGCCGCGGTGGCCGAGGTGTCGGTGACATCCTCCGGCGAGCTCAAGATCCTCAAGATCACGGCCGGCACGGATTGCGGCAACGTGGTCAACCCGGACCAGGTGCGGGCGCAGGTGGAGGGCTCGTTCGTGTTCGGGCTGAGCGCGCTGCTGACGTCGGAGATCACGATCGAGGGCGGGCGCGTGGCGGAGGGCAATTTCGATACCTATGAGGTGATGCGCCTGGCGCAGATGCCGAAGGTGGAGACGGTGATCGTGCCCTCCGGCGGGTTCTGGGGCGGGGTGGGGGAGCCCACGATCGCGGTGGCGGCGCCGGCGGTGCTGAACGCGATCTTCGCCGCGACGGGACGGCGACTGCGCAGCCTGCCGATTCGCGGTCAGGACATCCGGGCGGCGTAGGGCGGCGTGAGCAAAGCCCCGTCATCGCGCATTCCGCGGACCGTTGAATGGTGGGTTTCACCCACCCTACGGTCCAGGACGTAGGGTGGGTGGAACCCACCAACGGCCGGGCAGGGCACGCATTCGGCCCTTTCATCGGGCCGTTCGCCCATTGCTTGTCTCGGCTGCCCTCGCCTGTGGGGCCGCGGGGCCGCCGGGGGCTGCGTCCTGCACCGGGTGCCATGCGCCGGGTCAGGGCGTGGGCGTGCTGCAAGGCCGGCCGGCGGCGGACATCGTGACGCAGATGGAGGCATTCCGCTCCGGTGCGCGCCCGGCCACGCTCATGAACCGCATCGTGCGCGGCTTCTCGCCCGAGGAGGTGCAGGCGCTCGCCACCTGGTTCGCGGCGCCATGAAGCGGCGGGTGGTGCTGGCGGGGGCACTCGCGATGCCGTTCGTGGCGCGGGCGCAGGGGGCCGGCACGGTCGTCGTGGTCGGCGGCGGGTTTGGCGGAGCGTCCTGCGCGCGGGCGCTGGTGGCGGCCAACCCGGCAGTGGGCGTGATCCTGATCGAGGCGGCGGAAACCTACGTGTCGTGCCCGTATAGCAATGCGGTCGTTGCGGGATTGAGAGAGCTGGACGCGCAGCGTTTCGACTGCGCCGGGTTCGGGGGCCTGCAGGTCCAGGGACGCGCCACCGCCATCGATCCCGAGAAGCGAGTGGTGCGGATCGGTGGCAGCACTTTCCCGTATGACCGCCTGGTGCTCGCTCCGGGCGTGGACATGCGGTTCGATGCGCTGCCCGGCTACACGGCCGCCGCCGCGGAGCGCTTTCCGCACGCCTGGAAGGCCGGGCCGCAAACGGCGCTGCTGCGGGCGCAGCTGGAGGCCATGCCCGATGGCGGCACCGTGCTGATGTCGATCCCGGCCAACCCGTATCGCTGCCCGCCCGGGCCCTACGAGCGCGCCAGCCTGATCGCGCATTACCTCAAAACCCACAAACCCCGCGCCAAGCTGCTGGTGCTGGACGCGAAGGACGCATTCTCGAAACAAAAACTGTTCCAGGCGGCGTGGGCGCGGTTCTACCCGAACCTCGAATGGGTCGCGCTATCCAATGGTGGCCGTGTCACCGGCGTCGATCCCGACGGCACGTTGCAGACCGAGTTCGGCGCCCACACAGGCGACGTGGTGAACGTGATCCCGCCGCAGCGTGCCGGGGCGATCGCGCAGGTGGTGGCGGACCGCACCGGCTGGTGCCCGGTCGATCCCGTGACGTTCGAAAGCCGCCTTGTGCCCGGCATCCACGTGATCGGGGACGCGGCGCTGATGGGCGCCATGCCGAAATCCGCCTTCGCCGCCAACGCGCAGGCCAAGGTGGTGGCGGCGGCGATCGTGGCGATGCTGGCTGGGCAGGCACCGGAGGAGCCGCGGCTGATCAACACGTGCTACAGCCATGTGGCGCCGGGCTATGCCATTTCGGTGGCGGGGGTGTATCGTCCGGTGAACGGGCAGCTCACCGATATCGAGGGCGCCGGCGGCACCAGCCCGCTCGATGCGCCGGACACGCAGCGGGCGGCCGAGGCGGAGTACGCGGATGCCTGGTTCCGGACCATTACGACCGAAGCTTTTGGTTAGCGTGGCTGCGCTGGCCTTGATGGCACAGGCGCCGGCCGGCGACCCGGCGCGCGGCCTCGCTGTCGTCACCCGGCAGAGCAGCACCTGCGTGCTGTGCCATGGCGGCCCCTGGCCCAACCCGCATCTGCACGGAACGATCGGACCCAACCTCGAGGGCGTGGGCGCGCGGTTGAGCGCGGACGAGATCCGGGACCGGTTAATGGATGCCTCGCGCACCAATCCGGACACCATCATGCCCGCCTTTTACACCACTGAGGGCCGTAGCCGCGTGGGCGCTGCGTGGGCGGACCGCACGATCCTGACGGCGCCGGAGATCGCGGACGCGGTCGCCTATCTGGCCACGCTGCGATGATCTCCCGTCGCCTGGTGCTGTGCGCCGCCACGCTGCCTTGGGCCGGGGCGCACGCCACACCGGTTCAGGTGGCCGCCCTGGTCGACGGCGTGACCCGGGGCGCCGTGCCGCAGAAGGGCCTGGTGCGGCTCGAGTTGCCGGAGCTGGTCGAGAACGGCAACGCGGTCGGGCTCACCGTGGGGCTGGACGGCGCGATGCCCGCCCCGCTCGAGGCGCTGCACGTGTTCGCCGCCGCCAACCCCAACCCGGAGGTGCTGCGCGTCCGCTTCGGCCCGGCTGCCTTCCGCCGGGCCATCACCACCCGCATCCGCCTGGCCGACAGCCAGACCGTGACGGCGATCGCGCGGCTGCAGGACGGCACATGCTGGATCGACAGCGTGACCCTGATCGTGACGCAGGCGGCGTGCCTCGAATGAGCCGGGTGCTCCTCAACGTGCCGAAATCGGTGAAGCGCGGCGAGGCGCTGGAGGTCCGCGTGCTGATCTCCCATCCGATGGAGAGCGGGCAGCGCAAGGACGAGGAGGGGCGCCTGGTGCCGCGCGACATCATCCGCGCGTTCACCGCGGCCTATGCCGGCGTGCTGGTGCTGGAGATGGAACTGTTCCCGGCCATCGCCGCCAACCCGTTCCTGTCCTTCGCCGTGCGGCCGGAGGCGTCGGGTGACCTGGTGCTGAGCTGGACCGACGATCACGGCGCGACCCAGACGGAGACGGTCGCGGTCGAAATTACGTGACGTCATCGCGAGCGCCGCGAAGCGATCCAGGGGCCACACGCCCGCTCGCAAACGGCAGCTTTCTCCTGCTCGCCACCCTCCTGCTCGGCGCCGCCGGGCGCAGCGGGTACGAGGATGCGAGCCCGGCCATCCGCGCCATGCAGGACGACGACGCCGCCAACCCCGGCATGCTCTGGGTGCAGCAGGGCGCGGCGTTGTGGGACCAGGCCTGCGCATCCTGCCACGGCGCACCCGGCACCCTGCGCGGCGTGGCGGCGCGCTACCCGGCCTATGACCCCGGCCAAGGCCGCCCGGTGCTGCTGGAGGAGCGCGTGCAGCATGCCGGGGCTCGCCCACCCGATGACGTGCTGGCATTGACCGCCCTGATCGGCCTGCAATCCCGGGGCCTTCCGATGGCCGTGGACGGCACCGGCCCGGTGGCGCCGTTCGTCGAGGCCGGGGCCAAGCTGTTCCGGACGCGGATGGGACAGCTCGACCTCAGCTGCGCGCAGTGCCATGACCAGTTGGCCGGGCAGCGACTCGGGGGCGCCCGCATCCCGCAGGCGCATCCCACGGGATACCCGCTGTATCGGCTGGAGTGGCAGGGCATGGGATCGTTCTACCGGCGGCTGCGCAACTGCATGACCGGTGTCCGAGCCGAGCCGTTCGCGGCCGACAGCCCGGAGCGCGTGGCCATCGAGACGTTCCTGGCCGTCCGCGCTACCGGCATGGCCGTCGAGACGCCGGGGGTCCGCCCATGATCCGCTTATTGCTCGTGCTGCTGCTGCTGGCGGCGCCCGCCTTTGCGCGGGACTCGCCCATCATCGACCTGGCGGCCGAGGAGGCGGCGGGCGGCCACACCCTGTCCCGCCACGTGGGCCGGACGGAGGCGCAACTGCAGGACCGCCTGCGCCGCGAGCCGCGCATCCCGGCCGCCGGCAGCTTCCCCGACCGCGCGACGGCGGAGTTCACCGCCTCGGCCGCTCTGGACCGCAACCGGGAGGCCGTCGCGCGCTGGATCGCCGAGGCCTTGCCCGGCGGCACGCGCAGCTTCAACTACACCGCCCCGCGCGAGGTCGGCGCCGGTGTGCTGCGCGACCGGGACGGGCTGGTGCCGATGCGCCGCGTCCGCCTCGTGCTGCGAAAAGGGGACACGCCCCGCGGCTGGTTCATCCTCACGATCTACCCGGTGCCCTGACATGCAAGACCATTATCCTTACCTCGCCGACCTGCTGGGCAGCTGGTTCCATCAGGATTTCGACGTGGATGGCGACGTGCCGGACATCATCCCGAAATTCGTGACGACGGTGGACGCGCCCGCCGCCTGGGCCGTGGTCGCGGACATCCGCCGCTTCCAGCACCGGCACGCGAAGGACCTGGACGCCGCGTTCCTCCGCGTGTTCAAGCCCGACATCCGGCCCGAGGGCTGGAACAAGACCACGGCGGAATGGCTGGCCTGGATCGAGGGGCTGCTGGTCGCCAGTTTGCGATGAGAATGCGAATGGCCTTGTGCATGTAGCTCAAATGAGCTACATAAGACACATAATTCTACGCTAGGTAGGTCGATGGCAGGGTTCGTGCGTGCTCGGATCGATGATGACCTCAAGGTCGCCGCGTCTGCTGTGCTGGATGATATCGGACTGAGCGTTTCCGACGTCATCAGGGTCCTGCTGACCCGCATCGCCAAGGAAAAAACCATTCCCCTCGGGTTATTCACGCCCAACGCGGTCACGTTGGCCGCAATGCAGGAATCCCGTGAGATCATGAATAGAAGGACCAGGAAGTTCACCACCGCTCAGGAGATGTTTGGTGTCCTCGAAGGCCGTAAAACCCAAGCCAAGGCCTAAGCTCCCCCTAGAGGTCGATTTCTCCTCCCAGTTCGGCCGGGATTGGCAAGATCTTACCCGCTCCGGTACGTGCAACATGGTTCGCCTCAAAGCTCTCATGATGACGATCATCGCCAATGATGGCCCGCTCGAAGATATCCACCGGGAACACCAATTGTCGGGACCATGGGTTGGCTTCCACGAATGCCACATGGGCGGTGACGTGTTGCTGATCTACCAACGGTCTTCGACACGGGTTGTCTTCGTGAGAGCTGGTTCTCATGCCAAGTTGTTCGAGAACTGACATCATCCTCATTCAAACAATGCATAGGAAAGTCACGCATGTCCGAGCAGATCGAACGCCATGATTTCAGCGCCGAGGTCGGGCGCCTGTTGGATCTCGTGGTGCACGCGCTCTACTCCGACCGCGAGATATTCCTGCGCGAGCTCGTGGCCAATGCCGCCGACGCCACGGATCGCCGCCGGTTCGAGGCGCTGACGGATGCGCGCCTGACCGGCCCGGCCGAGAGCCCGATCCGCATCAACCCGGACAAGGAAGCCCGCACCCTCACGATCGCCGACCACGGCGTGGGCATGAGCAAGACGGAGCTGACCGAGAACCTCGGCACGATCGCGAAGTCCGGCACCCGCAATTTCGGCGCCACGATCGCCGATGCCAAGCCCGAGGAGCGTCCGGCGCTGATCGGGCAGTTCGGCGTGGGGTTCTACGCCGCCTTCATGGTGGCGGACCGGGTGGAGGTCACGAGCCGCCGGGCCGGGACGGAGGAGGCCTGGACCTGGGCGTCGGAAGGCGCCGCCTTCACCCTCAGCCCGGCCACGCGCGACGAGGCCGGGACCACGATCGTGCTGCACATGAAGGCCGATGCGGACGAATACCTGGAGCCGATCCGCCTGCAGACCATCGTGCGGAAATGGGCGGACCACATCACCGTGCCCATCACCGTCGGCACCGAGGGCGAGGACAAGCCCGCCAACGAGGGCACCGCGCTGTGGCGCAAGTCGAAATCCGAGGTGACGCCGGAGCAATACACCGAGTTCTACCGCCATCTCGGCCATTGGGACGAGCCCTGGGCCACGCTGCATTGGCGGGCGGAGGGGGCGATGGAGTTCTCGGCGCTGCTGTTCGTGCCCGGCGCGCCGCCGTTCGGCCCGACGGACGACCAGAAGCGCGAGAGCCGGGTGCGCCTGCATGTCCGGCGCATGTTCATCACCGACGAGGCCGGGCTGCTGCCGCCCTGGCTGCGCTTCGTGGAGGGCGTGGTCGATACCGAAGACCTGCCGCTCAACGTGAGCCGCGAGATGCTGCAATCGACGCCGGTGCTGGCCCGCATCCGCAAGGCCGTCACCAACCGGGTGATCTCGGAGCTGAAGACCCGCGCGGCCGATGTGGAGGATTTCGCGAAGCTGTGGGCCAATTTCGGCGCCGTGATGAAGGAAGGCGTCTGGGAGGATGCGGAGCACCGGCAGGAGATCGCGGCGCTCATGCGCTTCCGCTCGTCCACGCAGGACGGGTGGACCGGGCTCGCCGAGTATGTGGCCCGCATGAAGCCGGAGCAGGAGGCGATCTACATCCTGGTGGGCGACGATGCCGAGGCGTTGGGCGCGTCCACGCAGCTGGAGGGGTTCCGCGCCCGGGGTCTCGAGGTGCTGCTGCTGACCGACCAGATCGATGCGTTCTGGCCGGAGCGGCTGGGCACCTATGAGGGCAAGCCGATCCGCAGCGTGACGCAGGGCGCGGCCGATCTGTCGAAGATGGAGCCCGTGGCGGCGCCGGAGGGTGAGGCGGCGGACATGGATGCGCTGCTGCCGGCGTTGAAGACGGCGCTGGGCGACAAGGTGGCGGAGGTGCGGACCACGGACCGGCTGACCGACAGCGCCGTCGTGCTGGCCGCGGCCGCGTTTGGGCCGGACCTGCAGATGCAGCGGCTGATGCGCCGGGCCAATCGCGGCATGGGGATGCCGCCGACGCTCGAGGTCAATCCGCGGCATAAGCTGTTGCATGCGCTGGCGGCGCGGGTGGCGGCGAACGAGTCGATCGAGGGGGCGGCGCTGACCTTGCTCGACCTCGCGCGGGTGCAGGATGGCGACCTGCCGGCCGACCCGGCGGCGTTCGCGCGGCGGGTGACGGCGGCGCTCGCGGGGTAACCCCCCCTGAACGGCCGGTTGCCTATATCTTGTGCAGGCGCCGACCGGCCCCCATCTCCGCGTCATCATGCAGATATCTCAATCGAACGACCTCGTGGGCTGGCACGGGACGACGATCCTGTGCGTGCGGAAGGGCGAGCGGGTCGCGATGGCCGGCGATGGCCAGGTGACGCTCGGGCAGACCGTCATCAAGGGTAACGCGCGCAAGGTGCGTCGGATCGGCGCGGGCGGCACCGTGCTGGCCGGGTTCGCGGGCGCCACGGCGGATGCGTTCACCCTGCTGGAGCGGCTGGAGGCGAAGCTGGAGCGGTTCCCGAACCAGCTCGAGCGCGCCTGCGTCGAGCTGGCGAAGGACTGGCGCACCGATCGCTATTTGCGCCGGCTCGAGGCGATGATGGCCGTGGCGGACGCGGCGCATAGCTACACCCTGACCGGGCAGGGCGACGTGCTGGAGCCGGAGGACGGGGTGATCGCCATCGGCTCCGGCGGCAACTACGCGCTGAGCGCCGCGCGGGCGCTGCTGACGGTGGAGGGGTTGGAGGCGGAGGAGGTGGCGCGCCGGGCAATGCGGATCGCGGCCGATATCTGCGTCTACACCAACCACGCCGTGATCGTGGAGACACTCTGATGTTGGACGTGCCGACCTATTCCCCGCGTGAGATCGTGGGGGAGCTGGACCGCTTCATCGTCGGCCAGAACGACGCCAAGCGGGCCGTGGCGATCGCGCTCCGCAACCGCTGGCGCCGGCAGCAATTGCCGGAGGGGATGCGGGACGAGGTGGTGCCGAAGAATATCCTGATGATCGGGCCCACCGGCTGCGGCAAGACGGAGATCGCGCGCCGGCTGGCAAAGCTGGCGCAGGCGCCGTTCATCAAGGTGGAGGCGACAAAGTTCACCGAGGTCGGCTATGTCGGCCGAGACGTGGACAGCATCGTGCGCGACCTGGTGGAGGCCAGCATCGCGATGCTGCGCGACGCCAGCCGCCGCGACGTGCAGGCGAAGGCGGAGCTGGCGGCCGAGGACCGTTTGGTGACGGCCCTGGTCGGCGAAGGTGCCTCCGCCGACACGCGCGGCAAATTCCGAAAGATGCTGCGCGCGGGGGAGCTGGAGGACAAAGAGGTCGAGATCGAGGTGGCGGAGCAGGGCACCCCGGTCGGCGTCATGGAGATCCCCGGCATGCCGCCCGGCGGCATCCAGAACCTGGGTGAGATGATGAAGGGCATGTTCGGCCAGAAATCCGCCCGCCGGAAGCTGCCGATCGCCGCCGCGCGGGAGGCGCTGACCCGGGACGAGGGTGACAAATTGCTGGACCAGGACCGCCTCACCAAGGACGCCGTGCACCACGCCGAGCAGAACGGCATCGTGTTCCTGGACGAGATCGACAAGGTGTGTGCCCGCAGCGAGAACGGCTTTCGGGGCGGCGATGTGTCCCGCGAGGGCGTGCAGCGGGACTTGCTGCCGCTGATCGAGGGCACGACCGTCAGCACCAAGTATGGCCCGGTGAAAACCGACCACGTGCTGTTCATCGCGTCGGGCGCCTTCCATTTGGCGAAGCCGTCCGATTTGCTGCCCGAGCTGCAGGGCCGGTTGCCGATCCGGGTGGAGCTGGCGCCGTTGTCGCAGGACGATCTGCGCCGGATCCTGACGGAGCCGGAGCACAGCCTGATCAAGCAATATGAGGCGCTGCTGGGCACCGAGCAGGTGCGGCTCTCGTTCACGGAGGACGCCATCGATGCCCTGGCGGCCTTGGCGATGAACATCAACGACCGTGTCGAAAACATCGGGGCGCGCCGGCTCGCGACGGTGCTGGAGAAATTGCTGGAAGAGATCAGCTTTTCCGCGACCGACCGGGGTGGCGAGGCGGTGACGGTCGATGCGGCCTATGTGAACGAACGCGTGGCGCCGCTTGCGGCCAAGGGTGATCTCAGCCGGTTCATTCTTTAGCCATACTGTCTTGACATGGCTTCGCCGTTCCTGCCTTTGTCAGGTTGTGTTAACGGAGATTCCCATGCGCCTTCATCTTGCGACTATTCTGCTTGCCGCCGGGACCTTGGCCGCTTGCGCCAGCAACCCGCCGCCGCCGCCCCCGATGGCGCCGATGGCCGACGCCACGCCCATGACCCCCGCCCCGGCCCCGATGATGTCCGGTCCTGCCGCCGGCGTGTATCGCGGCACCAGCGAGGCGACCGGCACGCTCGGCCGTCGTTGCACCCGCCCCGGCCCGGTCACGGTCCGCGTGGCGCGCAACAACACGTTCAGCGTGCTCGGCATGCGCGGCCGCGTCGGCCCGGACGGCACCGTCTCCAGCGGCCGTCGTGGCGGGCTGAGCGGCACCGTGGCGAACGGCAGCATGGACGTGAACGTGTCCGGCCGCTGCGGCTACCACGTGACGGCGACCAAGGCCTAACCAGCCTCAAGCAAGCGGCCCCGCTCCGGGATATCCGGGCGGGGCCGTTTCTATTTGGGCCTCCTGCTCTATATCTCCGCCATGCCAGCCCCTTTCCTCGACCCGCAGGATCCGACCGCCACCGCCGCCATCGCCGCCATCGGTGAGGAGCTGGAGGTGTTCGACGATTGGATGGACCGCTACCAGCACATCATCGAGTTGGGCCGCACCCTGCCGCCGTTCCCCGCGGCTTGGCAGAACGACGAGCATCGCGTGCCGGGCTGCCAGAGCCAGGTATGGATGGAGGCGGAGTTGCGGGACGGCCGGCTGTTCCTGGCAGGCGCGTCGGATGCGGCGATCGTGTCGGGGCTGGTGGCGTTGCTGCTCCGCGTCTATTCCGGCCGCCCGCCGTCCGAAATCCTTGCGACAGACCCGGTTTTCCTGCGCGATCTCGGTTTGCTGGAGGCGCTATCCACCAACCGGGGCAACGGCATCGCCAGCATGGCGAGGCGCATCCGGGACGCCGCGCAGGCCAGCGTTCCGGCCTGAATGGGGGACGGCCCCCGCGTCGGCCTGTTCATCGCCGCCGCGTTTGCCGCCGCCGCGATCTCTTCCGCCTATTTGCCGCTCTGGTTCGCTGATCGCGGGTTGACCGCGTCCGAGATCGGGATCGTGCTGGGGCTGGGCTCCGGGCTGCGGGTGCTGATCGTGCCGGGGTGGGGATGGGTGGCGGACGCGGTGGGGCGGCGGCGGCTGGTGCTGTTCGTGGCGGCGGCGTCGGCGGCCGGGGCGGCGCTGCTGCTGCCGGCGGTGCATGGCTTTCTGCCGATCCTGTTGCTGTCCGCAGTGCAGGGCGTCTCCGCTTCGGCCCTCACGCCGCTGTCCGACAGCCTGACGATCGCATTGGCGGCGGCGCGGCGGCTGGATTACGGGCAGACCCGCGCCTATGGCTCCGTGAGCTACATGCTGGCGACGGCCGGGGCCGGGCTGGTGCTGAACGAGGTGGGCAGCGGCGCCGTGCCGTTCGTGCTGGCGGCCGGGTTCGGCTTGGCGGCGGGGTGGGCGATCCTGTTGCCGGAGGTGCCGGTGCCGCCACGATCCTTTTCGGCACCGGAGGGCCTGTTCCGCAGCCGGGCCTTCCGCCTGACGCTGATTGCCACCGCGCTGATCCAGGGCGCGCACGCCGCTTATTACAGTTTTGCCCCGCTGCATTGGCGCGCGGCCGGCCTCGATGACGGCACGATCGGGCTGCTGATCGCCGAGGGGATCGTGGCGGAGGTCGCGCTGTTCGTGTGGGGCCGGTCCCTGGTGGAGCGCCTGGGCCCGGCCCGGCTCACGGCCCTGGCGGCTGGGGCGTCCGTCGTGCGGTGGACGGCGCTGGCCTTCGTGACGGACGTGCCGGGTCTGATCTTGTTGCAGCCGCTGCACTCGATCACTTTTGCCTGCCAGCATCTGTCGGCGATGCTGGTGCTGCGCCGCATGGCGCCGGCCCGGGCCGGGGTGGCGCAGGCGACGCTGTCGGCCTTGGGCTACTCGGCGCCGACGGGGCTGTTGGCGTGGGTTTCGGGACAGGTTTTTGCGGGGTGGGGCGGGTTCACGTTCTTGCTTATGACGGGCGTAGCGGCGTGCGCGCTGCCGGTGGCGTGGCGGATGCGGGATGGGCGGGTTTAGCCCTGAGGGTGTCCTGGCGAGGCATTCGATGCCGCTGATACATAGACAGGGTATGCCGCTTTCGACCTATGTCGGAAGTGGGAAGCAGGTCGTATTTTCGCAATCAGACGTTTGTCCAAGAAAGCTGAATTCTGCCGCGCTGCCCCTGCGGAACATCTCGATCCGGTCTTGATACAATCCTTCCCGTTGAGCTGTTTAGAGATTCTTAACTTGTTGAACGTCGACCAGCTGCCCACCGACGTAGAGGACTGAAGTTTCAAAATCACAGAAAGAGTCCTTTAAGATTTTGACGTCGGTTCCTGGATAAAAGCAGTAACAAAACGTCTTAATCAGTATCCTGTTTGGACCCGCGAGAACGATTGTTGAGTTGTCCAAGATAGTGAAAGACTGCGCCATAGATGCTCCCACGACACAATCAGCCCTCGCCGAGTAGCTTGCAGAGGCAACCATGATAATCAGTAAGGCAGGAATGAAGCGCAACATGATCCTCCAACGGTTTTGTCGATAAACTGGACGTTGATAAACGACAGTGAACGATGCCTAAATCACTTGCCCGTTTACACTATTGCTCCGAGGATTGGTAAGCAACAAAAATGCAGCGTCAGGTCTTTTTGTTGTCATCTATACCCCTACCGCCGGCGATCAGGTAAAGCTTTGGCCCAACATCGCAGCCCTTGAACTGACCGGCATCGTGGGCAGCAGCCCACTCTGCCCAGTTTGATTTCGTGCAGGCGGCGCTAAGAGCGAACATTCCGCTCACCACCCAATGTTGCCCGCCTTAAAGCCCAAACCTCGCCGGTCGGGACGGAAATTCATTCCCGTCCGCCCCGCCCCATCCTCACGCCGCCCGGGCCATCTCCCGCAGCACGTAATGCAAGATGCCGCCGTTCTTGTAATACTCGACCTCATCCGCGGTATCGACCCGGCACTGCACCGCCAGCTCATCCACCCGGCCGCCTTCGCGATGGATCACCATGCGCAGATCCATCCCGGCCCGCAGCTCCTGCAATCCAAGGAAGTCGATCGTCTCGGTGCCCGTCAGCCCCAATGAGTGCCGGGTCGCGCCGTCCTTGAACATCAGCGGCAGCACGCCCATTCCCACCAGGTTGGAGCGGTGGATGCGCTCGAAGCTCTCGACCACCACGGCCTTGATGCCCAGCAAAGCCGTGCCCTTCGCCGCCCAGTCGCGCGACGAGCCCATGCCGTATTCCTTGCCGCCGAACACCACCAAGGGCACGCCCTCGGCGATGTATTTCTGTGCCGCGTCATAGATCGGCATCTCGATCCCGCTCGGCTGATGGACGGTCACGCCGCCCTCGACGCCGGGCACCATCTCGTTCTTGATGCGGATGTTGGCGAAGGTGCCGCGCATCATGATCTGGTGGTTGCCGCGCCGGGCGCCGTAGGAGTTGAAGTCCCGCTGCATGACCTGGCGCTCACCCAGGTAGTCGCCGGCCGGGGACGCCTTCTTGATGTTGCCGGCCGGGCTGATGTGGTCGGTGGTGATGTTGTCGCCGAACAGCGCCAGCACCCGGGCGCCCAGGATGTCCCCGATCGGCTTCGGCGTCATGGTGATGCCGTCGAAATAGGGCGGGTTCTGCACGTAGGTGGAGCCGCCGTTCCACTTATAGGTCTGGCTGGAGGCATCGACCTCGATCGCCTGCCATTCCTTGGTGCCCTTGAACACTTCGGCATAGCGGGAGGTGTATTGATCGCGGGACAGGCTGGCGCGGACCGTGTCGAGGATTTCCTGGTTGGAGGGCCAGATGTCCTTCAGATACACGGGCTTCCCGTCCGACCCGGTGCCGAGCGGCGCCGTCGTGATGTCCTCGTTCATGGTGCCCAGCAGCGCATACGCCACCACCAGCGGCGGGCTCGCCAAGTAGTTGGCGCGCACGTTCGGGTGCACCCGGCCCTCGAAGTTGCGGTTGCCGGACAGCACCGACACCGCCACCAGCTTGTTCGCCTCGATCGCGTCCGCAATCGCGGGGTCCAGCGGCCCGGAATTGCCGATGCACGTCGTGCAGCCATAGCCCACCAGCTGGAAGCCCAGCGCATCCAGCTCCGTGCTGAGCCCGGCCTTGTCCAGATATTCCGTCACCACCTGCGAGCCCGGCGCCAGCGAGGTCTTGACCCAGGGCTTCGGCTTCAATCCCTTCGCCCGCGCCTTCTTCGCCAGCAGCCCGGCGCCCAGCATCACATACGGGTTGCTGGTATTGGTGCAGCTGGTGATCGCCGCGATCACCACGTCCCCATGCGTGATCTCGTAGTTCTTGCCCGCCACATGCGCGCTGAGCCCTGCGTCGTTGGCCGGCACGCCCAAGCCCTTGGTGAGGTCGGCGCGGAAGGCGGCGGACGCGTCCTTCAGCAGCACCCGGTCCTGCGGCCGCTTCGGCCCGGCGATGCTCGGCATCACCGTCGAGAGATCCAGCTCGATCACGTCGGTATAGACGGCGTCCGGCGTCTTGGCGTCCACCCACATTCCCTGCGCCTTGGCATAGGCCTCGACGAGGGCCACCCGCGCCTCGTCCCGGCCCGTGAGGCGCAGGTAGTCGAGCGTCGTGCTGTCGATCGGGAAGATGCCGCAGGTCGCGCCATACTCGGGCGCCATGTTGGCGACGGTCAGGCGCGTGGAGACGCTGAGTTCCGCCAGGCCCGGGCCGAAGAATTCCACGAACTTGCCGACCACGCCCTTTTTGCGGAGGATCTGCGTGGCCATCAGAGCGAAGTCGGTGGCGGTCGATCCCTCCGGCAGCGCGCCCGTGAGGCGGAAGCCAATCACGTCCGGGATCAGCATGGCGATGGGCTGGCCGAGCATCGCGGCCTCGGCCTCGATCCCGCCCACGCCCCAGCCCAGCACGCCGATACCGTTGGCCATCGTGGTGTGGCTGTCGGTGCCGAACAGCGTGTCCGGATAAGCGATGGTCTTGCCGTCGATCTCCGCGGTCCAGATCGTCTGCGCCAGGTATTCGACGTTGACCTGGTGGCAGATGCCGGCGCCCGGCGGCACCACGCGAAAGTTCTCGAACGCCGTCTGGCCCCAGCGCAGGAAGGAGTAGCGCTCCCCGTTGCGGCTGAACTCCGCGTCCATGTTCTCATGCAGTGCGTTGGCGGTGCCCGAGACGTCCACCATCACGGAGTGGTCGATCACGAGATCGACAGGCACCAGCGGGTTCACCTGCTCCGGCCGGCCGCCGAGCTTGGTGATGCCGTCCCGCATGGCCGCGAGGTCAACCACGCCTGGGACGCCGGTGAAGTCCTGCATTAGGATGCGGGCGGGCTTGAACGGCACTTCGCGTTCCGAGTGCCCGGTGCGCGCCCATTCGGCGATGGCCCGGGCGTCGTCCACGGTGTAGCTGGCGCCGTTCTCGAAGCGCAGCACGTTTTCCAGCAGGATCTTGAGGCTAACCGGCAGGCGGTCCGTGCGCTCGCCGAGCGCCTTCGCGGCCTCTGTCACCGAGAAATAATCGTAGGAGTGCCCGGCGGCCGTCAGCGTGCGGCGCGTGTTCAGCGTGTCCTGCCCGATCGGCTTCATGGCATGGGTCTCCTGCGTGTCTGGTTGCCTGCATAAACCATACCGCCGGGCCATTCGTCCACAGGCTGCGGCGGCGGATCGGGCATGCGTGTAGGACGGGTTTGGCGTCGGTTCCGTCCAAATAACGACGAAAATTGATGTGACTGGATCGTTTGCGGCACTATTATAGCCGGGTTAAGCGAAGGACGCCCGCGTGCGCAACGAGACCCTGGCCGTGCATGGCGGCTTCGACGGCGATCCCACGACCAAGGCGGTCGCGGTGCCGATCTACCAGACCGCGTCCTACACCTTCGACAGTGCCGAGCACGGCGCCGCCCTGTTCAATTTGGAGGCCGAGGGCTTCCGCTACAGCCGTATCGCCAACCCGACGGTCGCGGTGCTGGAGCGCCGGGTCGCGGCGATGGAGGGGGGTCTTGATGCGCTGGCCACCGCTTCGGGCCAGGCGGCGCTGCATACCGCGATCCTGAACCTCGCCGATGACGGGCGCAGCATCGTCTCGGTCCCGCAGCTCTATGGCACCACCCACACGCTGTTCGCGCATACGCTGAAGCGGCTGGGGGTCACGGTGCGGTTCGCCGAGAGCGAGGATCCCCGCGCAATCGCCGCCCTGATCGACGACACGACCACCGGCGTGTTCTGCGAAAGCGTAGGCAACCCGGCCGGTAACATCAGCGACATCGCGGCGCTCGCGGAGGTCGCGCACGCGCATGGCGTGCCGCTGGTGGTGGACAACACGGTGCCGACGCCTATGGCGCTCCGCCCGATCGAGCATGGCGCCGACATCGTGGTGCATTCCCTCACCAAGCTCATGGGCGGCCACGGCACCACGCTGGGCGGCTGCGTGGTCGATAGCGGGCGGTTCGATTGGCAAGCCAGCGCCGCCCGCTTCCCGCAATTCTGCGCGCCGGATCTTTCCTACCAGGGCATGGTCTATACCGAGCGGTTCGGTGCCGGCGCCTACATCGCCCGCGCCCGCAGCGTGTACCAGCGCACGACGGGCGCCGTGCTGTCACCGTTCTCGGCCTTCTTGCTTTTGCAGGGAATCGAGACCGTGGCGGTGCGCGTGGATCGGCATGTAGAGAACGCCCGGCGGGTGGCGGAGGCGTTGCAGGGCGACCCGCGCGTCGAATGGGTGAACTACGCCGGGTTCCCGCAGAGCCCGTATTACGCGCTCGCCCAGAAATACCTGAACGGGAAGCCGTGCTCGTTGATGACCTTCGGCGTGCAAGGTGGGTTCGAGGCCGGGACGCGGTTCTATGACCGGCTGAAGCTGGTTAAGCGGCTGGTGAACCTCGGCGATTGCAAGTCGCTCGCCTGCCATCCCGCCTCCACCACGCACCGCCAGATGAAACCGGATGAGCAGCGCCGGGCCGGGGTGCTGCCGGAGACGATCCGGCTCAGCGTGGGGATCGAGCATGTGGACGACATCCTCGAAGACCTGGACCAGGCGCTGGCATCATGACGTTGCAGATCGCACTCGTGAACAACATGCCGGATGCGGCGCTGCGGGCGACGGAGCGGCAGTTCGCGGCGGTGTTCGCCGGCAGCGACGTGCAGCTGCGTCTGTATTCACTGCCCGGCATCCCGCGTGAGGCGGCCGGGCTGCAGCATGTGGAAGAATACGAGCCGTTCGGCGCACTGCTGGAAAGCCAGCCCGATGGGGTCGTGGTCACCGGCATGATGCCCCGCCCGGGCCTGTTGAATCAGGAGCCGTGGTGGCCCGGCCTCACCTGGCTGGCCGATTGGGCGCAGCGCCGGGGCGTGCCGGTGCTGTGGTCCTGCCTCGCGGCCCACGCGGCGGTGCTGCACCTGGACCGCGTGGCACGCCGCCCCATGCCCGGCCGCGTGCATGGCGTCTATCCGGTGCAACGCATCGCCGACCACCTGCTGGTGCGCGCGATGCCGCCCACCTGGCACGTGCCGCATTCCCGCTGGAACGAGGTCCCGGCGGAGGCGCTGGACCGGGCCGGTTACCAGATCCTGGCGCACTCGCCGCGCGCCGGAGCGGACGTATTCGTGCGGGAGTGCGGCGCGCTGTTCACCTTCCTCCAGGGCCATCCAGAATACGACGCGACGGCGCTGCTCCGCGAATACCGGCGGGACGTGACGCGCGCGCTGGCCGGCACATCCAGCTTCCAGCCGCGCATCCCCTGCGGCTATCTGACGGCGGGGGCGGAGGCGGCGTTGGCCCAGGCGCGGCGGAACCAGACGGTGCCGGATCTCGATGCGCTCGAACCCCAAAAAGCATTCTGGCATCCGGATGCGGTGCGGCTCTATGCCGGCTGGCTGGCCACCATCCGGGCCCGCGTGCCTGCGGACGCGGTCCCATGAGCCAAACGGTGGCGCCGCGGAGCAAGATGCTGCCGATCGTGCTGGCCGGGTCGATCGGGACGGTGATCGAGTGGTATGACTTCCTGATCTACGGCACCGCCGCGGCGCTGGTGTTCAACACGCTGTTCTTTCCCAAGCTCGATCCGCTGACGGGCACTTTGGCGTCGCTTGCGACCTACGCGGTGGGCTTCCTGGCCCGGCCCCTCGGCGGCGCGCTGTTCGGCTATTACGGGGACCGGCTCGGCCGCAAGACCATGTTGATGGTGACCATGGTGGTGATGGCGCTGGGCACGTTCGGGATCGGGCTGCTGCCGACCTATGACCAGATCGGTCTATGGGCGCCGATCCTGCTGGTCACGTTGCGGCTGGTGCAGGGGATCGGGCTCGGCGGCGAGTGGGGTGGCGCGTCGTTGATGGTGGTGGAGCATGCGCCACCGGGCCGCCGCGGGCTCTATGGCGCGCTGGTGCAGGTGGGGTTTCCGCTGGGCCTGATCGCCTCGGCCGGGGCGTTCGCGCTGGTGAGCGGCCTGCCGGAGGCGGCGTTCCGCGCCTGGGGCTGGCGCCTGCCGTTCCTGGCCAGCATCGTGCTTTTGGCGCTGGGCTGGTTCGTTCGCACCCGGCTGCCGGAAACGCCGGCGTTCGCGCGCCTCCAGGCCGAGGGCGTGGCGCGGGCGCCGTTGCTGGACGTGCTGACGCGCGATCGTCGCAACTTTTTCGTGGCCGTGGGCCTCAAACTGGTCGAGGTGTCGTGGGTCTATACCCTCACGGTGTTCGTCGTGGCCTACGCGACCGGCGCGCTCGGCATCCCCCGGGGCCTCATGCTGCAGGCGGTGCTGATCGGGGCCGCGTGCGAACTGGTGACGATCCCGGCCTTCGGTTGGCTCAGCGACCGCGTGGGGCGGCGGCCATTCTTCATCCTGGGCGCGCTGTTCACGGCGGCGGCGGCGTTCCCGTTGTTCTGGCTGCTGGACAGCAAGGACCCCGGCACCATCACGCTGGCGATCGTGGTGGCGCTCAATCTCGGCCACGGGATGATGTTCGCGCTCGAAAGCGCCTATTTCCCGGAGCTGTTCGGCACCCGCGTCCGCTACACCGGCGCCTCGTTCGGCTTTCAGGTCTCGGCGGCGCTGGGCGGCGGGCTGTCGCCGTTCGCGGCCACGTGGCTCGCCGGGTATTTCGGCGGCACGGGCGGGGTGTCGATCCTGCTGATCGCGCTGGCGGCCATCACCTTCGGGGCGGCGATCATGGCACCCGAGACACGGGACGGCCCGCTCCGCTCATGAGCGCGTTGTTTCCCGCCGCCGATATCCGCCTCGCGGCGGAGGATGCGCTCACCCGCGCGCTGGCCGAGGCCGCCGCCCGCCGTCCCTCGCTCCCGGTGGCGCCGCGCATCGATGTGGCGGCCCTGCGGTCCGAGCTGACCGGGTGGGATTTCGACGCGCCGCGCAAGCTGGAGGACGTGCTGGACTGGTCGATCGCGCGGCTCGAGCACGGTGTGGTCCAGATCGCGCATCCCCGCTATTTCGGCCTGTTCAACCCGGCGCCCAGCTTCCCCGCCCAGTGCGCCGACCGCGTCGCCGCCGCCTTCAACCCACAGCTCGCGACCGCCACCACGTCGCCGGCCGCGATCGAGATCGAGGCGCATGTCATCCGGGCCTGGGCGGCGCGGCTGGGGCTTGCGGGTGCCGCCGGGCATTTCACGACGGGCGGGTCGGAGGCGAATGCGACCGCGCTGCTCTGTGCGCTGACCCGCGCGCATCCGGGTTTCGCGCAGGATGGGGTCCGGGCATTCGCGGGTGCGCCGGTGTTCTACGCCTCCCGCGAGTGCCACCTGGCCTGGGTCAAGATCGCGGTGCAGACCGGGCTCGGCCGCGCCGCCGCCCGCCTGGTGCCGACCGACGGCTCCGGCCGCATGGACCCGGCCGCCCTCATTGCCGCCATCGCCGCCGATCGTGCCGCAGGCTGCATTCCCGTCATGGTGGTCGCGACCGCGGGCACCACCAATGCCGGCATGGTCGATCCGCTCGCGGCGTGCGCAGACATCGCAGCACAGGCCGGGATGTGGTTCCACGTGGATGCGGCCTGGGGCGGGGCGGCCGCGGCGTCCGACCGGTTGCGGCCGTTGCTGGCGGGGATCGAGCGGGCGGATTCCGTGACGCTGGACGCGCATAAATGGCTCGCGACCACCATGGCCTGCGGCATGATCTTCGTGGCCGACGGGGCGGTGCTGAGCGAGGCGTTCGCGGTCGCCACCACCTTCATGCCGTCCTACTCCCTGGCGCTCGATCCCTACGTCACCACGCTGCAATGGTCGCGGCGGTTCCTGGGGCTCAGGCTATTCGTGGCGATGGCGGCGGCGGGCTGGGACGGGTATGCGGCGCATGTCGAACAATCGGTGGACCTGGTTGCTTCATTGCGCGCGCGGTTGCTGGAGGCGGGGTGGCGCGTGCTGAACGAGTCCGGTCTGGCCGTGGTTTGTGCGCAGCCGCCGGAGGGTGCGGCGGCGGTCCGTCCGTTGGTGGCTCGCGTGGTCGCGTCCGGCGCCGCCTGGGTTTCCGCCGCGACATTCGAGGGGCAGGACGTGGTGCGCGCCTGCGTGACCAGCGGGGAGAGCACGGAGGCCGACATCGCCGCGCTGATGGACGCCCTTATCGCCGCGAGAGCCGCAGCATGAGCACGTTGGCGCCGACCGCCACGGTCACCAGCACCAGGATCACGGCGCTCGTGAGCGGCACGTTGTTCTGCGCCATCCCGCTGACCAGCAGGAACCCCAGGCCCCGCTGCGACGAGAACATCTCTCCGATCAGCACGCCCAGCAGCGTCAGGGAGAAGCCGACCCGCAGGCCCGCCACGATGCCCGGCAGGCAGGCCGGGATCAGCACGGTTCGCATCGTCTGCGGCCCCGATAGCCGCATCATGCGCGCCACCCGCATCAGCACCGGTGGCAGTGCGCGGATGGCGCCCAGGGTGAACAGCGTGACCGGCACCAGCCCGTGCATGACGCCGAACACCACCTTCGCCGACAGGCCGAGCCCGCAGATCAGCAGCACCACCGGATACAGCGTCACCTTCGGGATGGTGTAGAACCCGGCCAGCAACGGTTCCGTCACCTCCGCCGCGAACCGCCGGATGCCCAGCACCAGCCCGAGCGCCACACCCAACCCGGCCGAGAGCGCGAAGGCCATGGCGAAGGCCAGCGCCGTCGCGGCGGCATGGCCCCAGAATAGCGGCGTCTGGACCAGGTCCGTGAGATAGGCGAGCGTGCCCAGCGGCGGCGTGAGCGCGACCCCCGCCGTGAAGCTGCCGACCGCCTGCCACAGCGCCAGCAGCAGGGCGAGCAGGATGAGCCGGTCAGCCACGGGCGCGGCGCCGGGCCAGCCGGCCTTCCCAGACATACAGCACGGCATTGGCGCCGATCGCGACCAGCAGCACGAACAGCATCAGCCCATACATCGCCCGCGTCTCGAAGCTCTGATACGCGAACGAGATCGCATAGCCGAGCCCGCTGCCGGACAGGATGAACTCCCCGGCGATCACCCCGATCAACGCATAGCTCAGCGCCAGTTTCAGCCCGCTGAACAAATCCGGCATTGCGGCGGGCAGCACCACGAACCACAGCGTCGACGCGGGGCCCAACCGGTGCATGCGCGCCACGCGCCGCAGCACGGGCCTGATCCGGTCCAGCCCCGCCAACGTCCCGATTACCACGGCCGGCGTGGCCGACAGCACGCCCAGCGCCACCAGCGGCGCCTGGCTCAAGCCCAGAAGTGCCACCAGCAGCGGATAGAAGATGAAGGTCGGCACGGCGTAGTAGGAGGCGAGCAGCGGGTCCGTCACGCGCCGGGCTCGCGGTGCCGCATGCAGCAGCGCGCCCAAACCGATGCCGAGCGCCACGGCCAAGACGAAGGCCGCCGCGACAGTCGCAAAAGTCTGCCCGGCACTCTCCAGCGCCTCGCCATCGCGGATCTGCTCGATCATCGCCATCACCATGGCGGAGGGCGGCAGCACCGAAAGCGGATCGATCGCCCCGCCCCGGCACAGAACCTCCAGCGCCAGCACACTCGCCGCCAAAACGGCCAGGCGCGTGGCGAGGACTGGGTTCACGACCCGCCGCGCAGCTCCGCCGGCAGGAACGACGTATCGACCAGCTTCGGCCACGCGACCTCGCCCCTCAGCTGACCCGTGATCTGCAGTCCTTCCAGCATTCGGTCCATCGCGGCGTAGTCCAGCCGGCCGTCGCTCCAGTAATCCTCGGACAGCAACTGCCGCATATGGGCGCGGAACAAAGCGACCCCGGGGTTGTTGTAGGCGCGGGCGGTGATGTCGGCGGCCTCGTCCGGGTTGGCCTTGATGAACGCCAGCCCCTGCCGCCGTGCCTCGATCACGCCGCGGACGATCTCGGGATGCGCGCGGGCGTAGTCGGCGGTGGTGATCAGCACGGTCTGCATCATGCGCGGGGACATCACGTCCCGCACGCGGAACACCGGCTGCACCAGCGCCTCGTTCTGCGTGAACACCATCTCGTCGGTGAACCCCGCGTCCACGGCGCCGCTCACGACGGCCGAGAGGTTGGCGCCGAGGTCCCCGGCCGGCACCAGCTTCACCTGCTGCGCCGTCATGCCATGCGCCTTCAAGGCCATCAGCACGACCATGTTGCTGACCGAACCCGGCGAGGTATAGGCGATTCGCTTGCCCGCGAGGTCCTCGATCGTGCGGAGCGGCGAGCCCCGTTTGACCACCCAGAGCTGGTCGGAGACCGTCTGCGCGCCTGCCGCCACGATCACGAGCTTCTGCCCGGCATTGATCGCCTGCACCGCCGCGGCCAGCGACACCTCCCCGATCGGGATGCCGCCCGCCAGCGTGTTGCGCACCGCGGTGCCGCCGCCCGCGGCCGTGAGGATGCCGGTGATGTCGACGCCGTTCTGCTTGAAGAACCCCTTCTCCATCGCGACCGCGTAGGGCGCGCCATAGAACTGCCCGCCCCAATGCGTTACGGTGATGGTCTCGGCCCGGGCCACGCCTCCCAGCAGGACGGCACATAGGCCCAGCAACAAACGGCGTGCGAACATGGCATCCCCCCATGGCGTCTTCGCGCCAGCCGGAGGAAGGTCGCTGCAAATCGCCGTCGGGGTCAACCGGCGCGTTTGCAACGGTGCCGCACCGGGTCGAAGCTGCGCCCGAACGAGATGAGGAATCCCGAAGAATGTCGCTCCGATCGCTGCTGGCCCGCGAGGGGTGTGTGACCCTCCCGGGCGTCTATGACGGCATTTCCGCCCGCATGGCCGACAGCATGGGGTTCGAGGCGCTGTATATGACCGGCTATGGCGCCGTCGCCTCCGCCTTGGGGGTGGCCGATGCGGGGCTCGCGACCGCGACGGAGATGCTGGACCGCGTGCGCTGCGTGGCCGCGGCCGTGCGGGTGCCGTTCATCGCGGATGGGGATACCGGGTATGGCGGGCTGCTGAACGTGCAGCGGACCGTGCGCGCCTATGCGGCCGCAGGCGCCGGCGGCATCCAGCTCGAGGATCAGGAGTTCCCCAAGAAATGCGGCCACACCGCCTTTCGCCGCGTGATCCCGGCCGATGATGCGGTCGCGAAGATCCGGGTGGCGGTGGAGGCGCGCCCGCATGCCGATTTCCTGATCGTGGCGCGCACCGATGCCCGGTATGCGCATGGGCTGGATGAGGCGTTGCGCCGGGCGGAGCGGTTCCTGGAAGCCGGGGCGGACATTCTGTTCGTGGAAAGCCCCGAAAGCCCGGAGGAGCTGCGCCGTGTCGCGGAGAATTTCCGGGGGGCGGCATTGCTGGCGAACATGGTGGAGGGCGGGCGCACGCCGTATCTGTCCACGGCGGAGTTGGGCGCGATGGGATTCAAGGTCGCGCTCTATCCCGGCACCGGTTTCCTGGCCGCGGCCCAGGCGCTGCAATCGGCCTATGGCCGTCTGCACACCGCCGGCATCGGCACGGGTGGCGAGGCGACGCTGCTGCCGTTTGCCGAGATGAATGCGCTGATGGGCTTCGCCGAGGTCCATGCGTTCGAGGCGCGGCATGGGCTGAACGCGCCGCCCCATTGACGCCCTCGCCGGGATGCGGTGGCAATGGATCATGCCCGCCCCGCATCTTTCCGCTACCGGCCTCACACGGGTCTATCCCGCAATGCCCGGCCGCGCACCGCTGCAGGCGCTGGGGCCGCTCGACCTCGACCTGGCGCAGGGGGAGTTCTTTGCCGTGGTCGGCCCCTCCGGCTGCGGCAAGTCCACCCTGCTGGATGTGGTCGCGGGCTTGGCCGAGCCGACCGCGGGGACCATCACATTCGAGGGCCGGCCCGTGCGGGGCGCGGTGCCGGACGGGGTCGGCATGGTGTTCCAGGAAGACAGCAGCTTCGCCTGGCTGACCGTGTTCGAGAACGCCGCCTTCGGTCTTCGCCGCACCGGCACCCCGGAGGCCGAGATCACGGCGCGGGTGCAAGACGCGCTGCGCCTGATCGGCCTCACCGACTTCGCCGGCGCCTACCCGGCGCAGCTCTCGGGCGGCATGCGGCAGCGCGTATGCATCGCCCGCACCCTGGTCATGCGCCCCCGCCTGATTTTGCTGGACGAACCATTCGGCGCCCTGGACCAGCAGACCCGGCTGCTGATGGGGGACGAGCTGCTGCGGCTCTGGCGCGAAACCGGCGCCACCATCCTGCTAATCACGCACTCCTTGGACGAGGCGGCGCTGCTGTCGGACCGGGTCGGTGTGATGTCGGCGCGACCCGGCCGGTTCATCGACGTGATCGAGACCGGTTGGCTTCCCGACCGGGATAGCCGCATCGCGTCCCACCCGGCATTCGGCGCCATCACCGCCCGGATCTGGTCGCAGCTGCGGGACGAGTCGATGCAGGCGATGCGGGGCCGGGGCTGAGCGGGCTTGTCTTCCAGGGCATTGCCGCGTTTCGGGGGGAGCGGCTGGTCCTGCGGGATGTGTCGGCGACGGTGCCGCCGGGGGGCGCGCTGCTGCTGCTGGGCGCCAACGGGTCCGGCAAGAGCACGCTGCTGCGCGTGCTGGCCGGGTTAAAGCGGCCGGAGGCGGGGATCGTCGCGTGGCATGGCGCGCCGGTCGAACAGGTGGGGTATCTCGGCCACCTCGATGCGATCAAACCGGGCCTCACCGCGGCGGAAAACCTGGCGTTTGCCGCCGGTCGGACCGGGCGGAACGTGGCGGAGGCCCTGGCGGCGCTGGACCTCACGCCATTGGCCGACCTGCCGGCGCGGATGCTGTCGGCCGGGCAGAAGCGGCGGCTGGCGCTGTCCCGGCTCGTGTTGAGCCCGGCCCCGGTCTGGCTGCTGGATGAGCCGACCCTGGGGCTCGACACCGCCTCCGTCGCGCGGTTCGGCGCGATGCTGGCGGCGCATCGGGCGGGCGGGGGCGTGGTGGTGACGGCCACGCATTTGCCGCTGCCGCTGCCGGGCGCCGCGGAGCTGCTTCTGTGACGGCGCTGCTGTTGCGTGAGATCAGGCTGTCGGTGCGGCATGGGGCGGACACGCTGGCGGCGCTGCTGTTCTTCGTGCTGGCCGGCGCGCTGTTCCCGCTGGCAATCGGCCCGGCGCCCGAAACCCTGGGCCGCATCGCCCCCGGCATCGTCTGGGTGTGCGCGTTGCTGGCCGCGTTGTTGCCGCTGGATCGGCTGTTCGGCGCCGATCTGGAGGATGGCTCGCTGGACCAGCTGATGCTGAGCGGGTTGTCGCCGATGGCCGTTGCGGGCGTGAAAGCGGCGGCGCATTGGCTGGCGACGGGGCTGCCGTTGGTGGTGGCCGCCGGGCCGTTGGCGGTGATGCTGCGGCTGGAACCCGGGCTGGTTCCGGTGTTGCTGGCCGGGCTGGTACCGGGGACGATGGCGCTGTCGCTGCTGGGCACGATGGGGGCGGCGGTGGTGCTGGGGGCCCGGCGGGGAGGAGTCTTGTTGCCGTTGCTGGTGCTGCCGCTTGCGTTGCCGGTGCTGATCTTCGGCGCCGGTGCGGTGGAGGCGGCGGGATCGGGCTTGGCGGCACGTCCGCATCTGTTGCTGTTGGGCGCGGTGCTGGCGGCGGCGCTCCCGCTGTGCCCGCTGGCGGCGGGGGCGGCGTTGCGGGCGGCGGCGGATTGATCGCATGACGCCTCTCTCGTTAAAGACTGCACGTTCGTTGGCGCAAGTCGTCGATCTTTTTGGCGGTCTGGTCACCGTAATCTGACGGATGAACTTCTTCGATCGTTTGGAGCATTTTTTTCTTCTGTGTTTCGGAGAAGCCACACCAGGCGTCGACTTGGACATCGATCAGGTTATACAAATAATAACGCCTTGGCTGCGGTTCAGAATGTGATTTTATAGCCATGCTGGAGATCGCGGCCGTGTTCCCCTTTAGACTATTTGCGATTGGAGATAATAGCTTGTTTAAAGCGTCTTTGTTGCCCTGCGATCGCAATAGCCATCCGACGGCCTCTCGAGCAGCAAGTCTGGTACTGCGGTCGTTACTAGCGATAAGTGCAACCAAGAATGATGCCTGTGGTGGGGTCAAGCTATCGAGGATTTTGTTTGAGACAGCCGAGTCTTGCTGGGTTGAACGGAGAGGACCTAGCCAACTAGAAACTTGTCCAACATCCTCATCAAAGCTGCTTGTATCCACCCTCCAGGACCTGAGCATACCCACGATTGCGGATGGGCTCGCCTCGATCTGCTGACCTAAGGCATCAATAGCGTTCAGCCGACGATCGAGATTCGGAGACCGTAGGCCATCCGTCAGACCGGTCGTGGATGCGGCCGTAGGATTAGTCTGCGGGGGGATGTTACTCAAAGGCGCAGCCGGGTCAGGCGAAGGCGTCCTTGGCCTGACGGAAGTTGACGTCAAGCTTGTCCCACATGACGCCTTCACATCTGAGCTGCCGAAATGAGCTGGATCGCTGCTCAGTCTTATTTTTGGTATCTTATCAGTCGATCCGCTCGGATTGCTGAATTCGACAAACTCTATGGTGAAGTTGATCGCGGTTGAACTCTTATATATAAGAGACAGTAGATTATTAGGAAGGCAATATATGCCTTGCTCATGGATCGTCGCACCATCTTGTACTCTCATGACGATCTCCCAGTCCGGAGAGGAGACTTCTTCGGACGTCACAAGAAACTCGGCCATGCGATCGCTCGTTCGACGTACGTAGATTGGAGTGTGGCCAGTCCGGATTTTCAAGTCCTGCAGATCAGATATAACCTGAATGTTGGCACGACCGATGTTGCCGCCAGGTGGCGGGACATATGTCATTAACAAGAAAGCAATTGCGAACGTACCACCTAAAGTAACATTCTGCCCGATCGCCGGGAATTTTAATCCAACTGCGACACGAGACAAAGTTCCTCCACAAATGAGAGCGATTCCTGTTGCAAGAACCCATCTATCCCATCGCAGTTGCCGACCGAGGAGATCGGATGCGAAGACAATGATAACGAAGGTGGATCCAACAATCACAGTCGTCAAAAATATTAGACGATCCGGTGGTTTTGACGTGTCGGCCAAGTCGGTATTGTCTGCATCTCGCGGCATCAGGGATCCTCTCAAGCAACGTGGACTACCGACAACAACGTGCCGACTATAATACGAAGTTGCAATGAAAATCGATGAGCCGGATCGAGATTTGCCCTTTCCGGCCTCAAGGCATGCCGCGGCACGTGGCACAGGTGCGGCTTGTCGCCGCCGCGAAAACCTTAAAGTTGATAATCAGATCGATGCTCGACAGAAGAATGACGTCATGAGCCAAACCTGCTAAAAACCGACATGATATCGCCTCCCTTCCGCCCCGCCGCCCCACGCGGGCTCTGCACCGATTGCGGCGTGTCGCGCATGGCGGAGCCGGCCCGGTGCGGTGCGGCGTGCCAATTCATCGCGCCTGACTACCCGGCCCTCGAAGCCCAGGTCCATGGCCGTGCCCGTGACCCCGCGCGCCCGGACGAGCTGTATTTCGGGCCGTTCCGCCGCATGCTGCGCGCCCGGCTCGCGGCGCCGGCGCCGGGGGCGCAATGGACCGGGATCACCACGCGCATCGCCGAGCGCCTGTTGCAGACGGGCGCCGTGGACGCCGTGCTCACCATGGCGCCGGACCCGCACGACAAATGGCGGCCGGTGCCGGTGCTGGTCACGGACGCCGCCGATCTCGCGGCTTGCCGGGGCATGCGCATGGGGTATGCGCCGCTGCTGGCGTTGCTGGAGCCGGCGCGGGCCGCCGGGCATCGCCGGATCGCTGTGATCGGTATCCCCTGCCAGGTCTATGCGTTGCGCGCGCTGGAGGCGGAGCTTGGGTTCGAGCGGATCTACGTCATTGGCACACCCTGTTCCGACAATACTACCACGGAGCGATTCCACGAGTTCCTGGCGCTGCTGTCGCCGGAGCCGGACAGCATTTCCTATCTCGAGTTCCGGGCCGATTACCGGGTGGAACTGCGGTTCAACGATGGGCGGGTCAGGACGATCCCGTTCCTGCAGCTCCCGATTTCCAAGTTACCGCCCGACTTCTTTCCCCTGACGTGCCGTACCTGCGTCGATTACACGAACGTGCTGGCAGACATCACAATCGGCTACATGGGCGGGCAGGGTGAACAATGGCTGCTGGTCCGGAACGAGCGCGGGGAAGAATTGCTGGCCTTGCTGGGCGATGAGGTCGTGGTGTCGGCGCCGGGCAGCGCCGGGAAGCGTGCCTCCGCCGTGCGCGGCTTCGTGGCCAACGTGGCGCGGGCGGCCGGCGGCCTGCCGCTGCGGGCGATGCCGGATTGGCTGCGGCCGGTGATGGGGTGGCTCATGCCCCGGATCGGGCCGCGCGGGCTGGAATTCGCGCGCGCCCGGCTGGAAATGAAGGCGGCCGAGACCGTGCTGCATCTAAGGCGCGTGCATCCCAGGCGGCTGCGGACTATGGTGCCGGCGCATATCTGGGCGCTGGTCGAGCCCTATGGATTGACGCCCCGGCCGGACGAGCGGGAACGCCCGCCCCTCCCAGGCGTAAATGGAACCAAGGACAGGGGCGTGCCATGAACGAAGACGATCTCAGGGTTTCGCAAAACGTCGAGGACCGGCGCGGCATGGGCGCCGCGGGGGCCGGCGGCCTGGGCATCGGCGCCGTCGTCGTGCTGACGCTGATCGGCTGGGTCACGGGCATCAACCCGGCAACCCTGATCGGCGGCGCGGAGCAACTTGGCCTCGGTCAATCCGCGCCCACCCAGTCCAGCACGGCGCCGGGGGCGCCCAATGACCAGGTCGGCACCTTTGTCGCCAAGATCCTGGGTGAGACCGAGGATGTCTGGTCGCAGGAGCTGCCGCGCCAGGCCGGCAAACAATACGAGAAGCCGGTCTTGGTGCTGTTCTCCGGCGCCACCAACTCCGGCTGCGGCACCGCTCAATCCGCCATGGGGCCGTTCTATTGCCCGATCGACCACAAGCTATATCTCGACACGAAGTTCTTCCAGGACATGCAGTCCCGCATGGGCGGCGGCGGGGATTTCGCCTACGCCTACGTGATCGCGCATGAGGTCGGGCACCACGTGCAGAACCTCATGGGCCTGCTGCCGCGCGTCCAGCAGGCGGAGGCCGACAATCCGGACCGTGCCAACGCGCTCTCGGTGCGGACGGAGCTGATGGCGGATTGCCTGGCCGGCGTGTGGGCCAACAAGATGACGGCCCGGCACAACAACCTCACCGACGCCGACGTGCAGCAGGCCATCAGCACCGCCACCGCGATCGGCGATGACCGGTTGCAGCGTCAGTCCCGCGGGGTGGCGGTGCCGGACAGCTTCACCCACGGTTCCTCGGAGCAGCGGGTGCAGTGGCTCACCACCGGGCTCCGCGGCGGCACGATCCAGGGGTGCAATACGTTCCAGCGGTAGCGGTCAGCCCTCCGAGGGTTCGGCGGCGTTCACGAGGGGCGGCGGGGTGACGCTCTTAAGGTCCCGCCGCTGCGCCTGCAACGGGCCTTTCACGCGACGGTGCTCCGGCAGGCGTTGGACCTCGCCAGTGTGCAACGCCCGCTCGACTGCTGCGATGACCCGCACGTCGAGCAGGCCTTCCTCGCCATCCGGCTCCGGGTCGATGCCGTTCAGGATGCAGTCGGAGAAATACTGCGTCTCGCCGCCGAACTGGTCGGTGGCCGGGAAATCGCTCCGCGTCTTCTGGTCGCCGATACGGAGCTGATGCTTCAGCGGCCCGGGGAAGGTGAAGCCCGGGTTCAGCAGCAAATCCCCTTCTGTGCCGACGATCCGGTATTCGTTGATGCCATTGAGACCATAGGCCACCGTGAACTGCGCCAGCCGCTCGCCGGGGAAGCGAAGGGTGATGCTGACGGTATCGTCGAAATCGAACCCCATCGTGCGCTGGCCGACTGCCATGACCTCGATGGGCTCGGCCCCGAAGACCATGCGGGCGGCGTTGATCGGGTAGGGGCCCATATCGGCCACCGGCCCGGCCCAGAACCCATGGTGCGCCCGGTGGTTGTGCGCCGAGACCTGTTGCGTGAACGTGGCGGTGAACAGGCGGACGCGGCCCAGATGCTGGCCTTGCACCAGGCGAAGCGCCTCTAGCGTCGCCGGTTCGAAATGCAGGCGGTAGGCGATCATGAGCTTGGCGCCGGAAGCGTCGGCGGCGGCCTGGATGGCGCGGCAATCCTCCTCGCTGGTGGCCATCGGCTTTTCCAGCAGAACGTGCAGCCCGGCCTGCAAAGCCGGCACTGCGAACTCCCGATGCTGCCAGTTGGGCAGCGCGAGATAGACGGCGTCGAACCCGCCGCTCTCGATCGCTGCGCGCCAGGCATCGTAATGATAGGTGCGATCCACGCCGTAGCGGCGGCCGAGCTGCTCGGCCTTCACGGGATCGCCGGTGACGATGGCGGTGATCTCGGAATTGCCGGTGTGCTGGACGCCGGGCATGAAGGCGGCCTGGCTGATCCAGCCGGCGCCGACCACCGCGTATCTGATCTTGCCGTCGCGTGCTTTCGTCATCGCTGTCCCTCATCACTCAGGGTTCCAAGCATGGGAGCTGCGCGAGGTTCCCGGCCAGGCCTGAGGAGTTTTCGCTCAACCAAAAGTGAGAGGAAGTCGCTTATTAACGATTGTGTAACGCTCTATCGAACTTTAAACCCGAGGCAACCAGTCAATGGGTGAGACAAGATGAAAAAATCAGCATACGCCGCCGCGGCATTTGCTTTGTCATGCAGTGTGGCTTTTGCGGCGCCAGTGACCGTCGATGGCGTTCTGTCAGCGGGCGAGTATGGCACGGCCGTCCAGGTCGGCTACGATCCCGCAGCGGCCGACAGCAATTTCGGTGCGCCGTCCAACGTCAGCAAGTATGTGGCGTATGACATCTATTCGAAGTCGGCCGGCGGCTTCGTGTATGGGCTCGTGCAGGCCCGGCCCGACCTGGGCGGAACCTCCATTGGGGCGTTCGCCAACATCTATTTCGATCTCGACCGCGCCACCCGCCCGGGCTCCGATTTGGGGTTCGAACTGGGCGCCACCAGCCAGCGGGCGTTCATACCCGGCGGCTCCGGCCCGGTCGCGGTCAGCAACGTGACGGTCGCGGTCAATGCGTCCGGCAGCATCGTCGAGTTTGCGATCCCGCTCTCCGACTTCACCTCGCCGATCGCCGGCCTGACCTATGACCCGGCGCTTACCCTGCCCTCGGCCGGGGATACCATCACGTTCCGGCTCAGCCAGTCCTTCGGCTACTCGGTGGCGGGCGGACCGACCTACGGCGTGGACCGGTTGGGCGCCGTCGTGCTGACGGCAGGCGAAACCACGGCAGCGGTGCCGGAGCCTGCGTCCATGGCGCTGCTGCTGACCGGTCTAGGTGCAATGGTGGTGCGCCGCCGAAGCTGACCCGAGGGGCGAAGCCGATACATGGCTTCGCCCTTGCCTATCCGGCGACATAACCCCCATCGACCACCAGGCTCTGCCCCGTGACATAGGCCGATGCCGGGCTCGCCAGGAAGACGGCGGCGCCCACGATGTCCGCATCCGTGCCGAAGCGGCCCATGGGCGTCATCGCCAGCAAACGCTCACTCATGGCCGCGTTCTCCCGCATGCCGGCCGTGAGGTCCGTCTCGAAATAGCCGGGGGCGATGCAGTTCACGCGCACCCCTTTCGCCGCCCAATCCAGCGCCAGCGCCTTTGTCAACAGCTCCACCCCGCCCTTGGTCGCGCAATACGGCACGGAGCGGCGCAGCCCGACCTGGCCGGCGACCGAGCTGATGGTGATGATCGAGCCCCGGCCCGCCGCAGCCATCGGCGTTCCGAGATGCTTGCAGCACAGAAAGGTGCCGGTGAGGTTCACATCCAGGATGTGCTGCCACTCAGCGAGCGACGTGCGCTCGATTCCGGCATAGATCGGGTTCACCCCGGCGTTGTTCACCAACACGTGGATGGCGCCGAACCGCTCCAGCGCGGCGTCCCGCACCCGCAGCACGTCGGCCTCCTGCGACACGTCGGCCACCACCGTCAGCACCGTGCCCCCGATCGCGGCGGCGGCCTCGGTCAGGGTGGCTTCCGTGCGGCCGCACAGCACCAGCGTGGCGCCATGCCGGGCCAATCCCTCGGCGATGGCCCGGCCCAGGCCCCGGCCGCCGCCGGTCACGACGGCCACGTGGCCCGTCAAGTCGAAACTCATTGGTTGGCCCCGTGCTTGACCAGCTTCTGCGCCAGGCTCCAGCGATGCACCTCCGAGGGGCCGTCATAGATGCGGAACCCACGCACCTCCCGGAAAATGCGCTCCACCACGGTCTCCCCGGTCACGCCCTGGCCGCCCAGCACTTGCACGCATCGATCGGCCACGCGGTAGATTGCCTCGCTGCACACCACTTTCGCCACGCTGCTCTCCGTATTGGCGCGCTCGCCCTGATCCAGGGTCCAGGCCGTGTGCCAGATCGTGAGGCGGCTGGTGCGGATGTCCATGTCGTTGTCGGCGAGCATGAAGCCCACGCCCTCGTGCTGCGCGAGCGTGCGGCCGAACGCCTCCCGCTTGGCGGCGTAGGCGATGGCGATGTCCTGCGCGCGGCGGGCGGCACCGAGCCAGCGCATGCAGTGCGTGAGCCGCGCGGGCGCCAGGCGGATCTGGGCATAGCGGAACCCGTGGCCGAGCTCGCCCAGGATGTCCGTGGCCGGCACGCGCAGGCCCTCGAGCTCCACCACGGCATGGCCGCCGGCGAAGCCTTGGTCGAGCGTGTCCATCACGCGGGAGACGCGGATGCCGGGCTGGTCCATGTCGGCGAGGAACATGGTCGCCCTGTCATCCTCGCCCTTCGCCATCACGATCGCGAACCCGGCGCCCACCGCGCCCGTGGTGAACCATTTCTGGCCATGGATCACGTAGTCATCGCCGTCCCGGGTGGCCGTGGTCTTGAGCGCTGCCGGGTCGGATCCGGCACCGGGCGGCGGCTCCGTCATGCAGAAACAGGAACGGATCGCGCCGGAGGCGAGGGGCCGCAGCCAGCGTTCCTTCTGCGCCGGTGTCGCGACCATCTCGAGCATGTGCATGTTGCCCTCATCGGGCGCCGACAGGTTCATCGCGAGCGGGCCCAGCAGGGAATACCCGGCCTCCTCGAACACCACGGCGCGCCCGACATGGCTGAGGCCGAGCCCGCCATAGTCCTTCGACACATGCGGCGCCAGCAGCCCGGCCTCCGCCGCCAGCGCGTTCAGTTCGCGGCGCAGTTCGTCCGTGGGGCCATGCCGCTCCTGCCGTGCATCGCCCTCCAGCGGGATGATGGTGTCGCGGATGAAGGCGCGGGTGCGGAGCTGCAGGTCGATCAGCTCGGGGGAGATGGAGAAATCCATGGTGGCCCTCTCAGAAGGTGCGCCCGGCCGCGACGTCCAGCCCGAAGGCCAGCAGCCCTGAAGCCAACGGCCCGAAGGTGACGTAGCGCGGATCGTCCGTCACGCCACGGGTGTGGAGCGCATGCAATTGCAGGAAGATGACCCCGAGTTTCAGGATGCCCAGCACGCGGTGGAACCGGATGTCCGACAGATCGCGCCCCGTCAGCTCGGCATAGCGGAGGGCTGCCTGCTCGCGTGTCCAGAAACCGGGCGCCGCGGTCGGCATCTGCCGGAGCTCGTGCATGGAAGGTGGATCGCCCGGTTCGGTCCAGTAGGACAGGAGCGTGCCGAGGTCGAACAGCGGATCGCCCCGCGTGCCCTGGTCCCAATCCACCACGGCCGCGGGCTGGAGCGTCGGGTCCAGGATGATGTTGTCGAGCTTGAAGTCGTTATGCAGCAGCGTGGGCGCCCCGTCCGGCACCCCATGCGCCTCGAGCCACGCGCCGATCTCGGCCAGCAAGGGCGCGGCCTCGTCCGTCTGCGCCGCGGTGCCCCGTCGCCGCCATCCCGCCACGGCCCGGCCCAGAAACCCCTGCGGCCGCCCGAGGTCGCCGAGGCCGAGTGCCGCGGGATCGACGGCGTGGATGGCCGCCAGGGTCCGCATCATCGTCTCCGACAGTCCGGCGGCGACCGCCGGGTCGGTCAGATCGTCGGGCATCGTGGCGCGGATGACCCGGCCCGGGCGGTATTCGATGATCTGGAACGGGACCCCGATCACGGCGAGGTCGGTGCACAGATGCAGGCCCCGCGGCACGAAGGGCAGGGCGGCGGGCAACGCCGACAGGATGCGGTGCTCGCGCGCCATGTCATGCGCGCCGGGTGGCAACGGCCCGTCGGGCGGGCGGCGCAGCACGGCCGGGGTGCCGTCCAGCTCGACCAGGTAGTTCTGGTTGGCGAGCCCGCCCGGAAAGCGGGTCGGCGGCGCCGTGCCGAGCGTGTGGCCGTGCCGGGCCAGGTAGATCTCGATCGCAGCCCAATCCATGGGCCGAAGCATGGCCGGGCGGCGGTCTCCCGTCCACTGATGCAGGGGACATGGGGCCGCGCCATGCACTACGTCGGATACCACATCATCCAACCCGGAAAGATAGAGCGCCGGTTGTTCTAGTATGCCGCCGTCTGAATGGCGCTGGACGATATCGGGCCGGAGTGCGGGCCGTTCGAGTATGTGCCGGGTTCGCATCGCTGGCCGCTGCTGCGGCTGGAGCGGGTCAAGGCGTTCCTGACCCCAGAGGAGTTGGAGCGGCGTGAGCCCGGCAGCGGCGCCAATGACTGGCCGAAATACGCCGAGCCCTACGTCACCCCGGCCGTCCATGCGCAGATCGCCGAGTCAGGACTGCCGGTCCGGCCGTTCCTGGCGCGGAAAGGCGACGTGCTGATCTGGCATGGCGGCCTCATGCACCGCGGCTCTGCTCCCCTCGTGCGCGGGGCGGAGCGCCGGTCCCTCATCACGCATTATTCCGGGTGTGGGCACCGGCCCGATATGCCCAACAGGGCCGCGGACCCCGCGAATGGCGGCATCTTCGCGTGTTTCGACCATCCGCTTCGTTGACGACGCGGCGCCTTAATCCTCGTCGCGGTGGATCGAGTTGTTGGCGCCGAGGTTGCGGAACACGGGTGGGGCGGCGCCGGGGCGGGCGGGCTTCCACCACACATCGTTGTTGGTGCCGATCACCTCGATGATCCCGCCCGGCGCCATCGGCACGATCACGTCGTTGTGCCGCCCCATCACGCGCACGCCGGCACAGGCGCCGGAGGCCACGACGCGGGTGCGGCTCCCATCGACCGAGATGGGCCTGGTGTCACACTGTACGGCGCCGCTGGTGGCGTAATGCACGTAGCCATCCGCAGGTGCCCCGGCGGTGGGCAGGGCCGGGCCGGTGACGCTGGTGTTGCAGGCGGTGAGTGCCATCAAACTTGCAAGGCAAGGCAGGACGGGCCGGATGCGCATGGGGGTTCTCCAGACGGGCCCGACCTGACTAACCGATGCGAGGCGGCTATGCCAAGCCGGGCTATTCCTTCGGATGCCGCGGCGCTTCCGGCCCATGCCGGCCGGAGGGGCGCGTGCCGCCATCGTCGGGGCCCTGGTGGGCGCCGCTGTCGTTCTTGCCCTTCTGCTGCTGGCGCTCACGCTCGCGGTGGTGGTGCGTCTCGGGTTTGTCCGCATTCTGATGGCTGCTGCCGGGGCCGCCCACGGTGCGGTCGGCGTGCTCGGTCTTGGTCTGGTCGGTCATGTGGGCTCTCCGTTCATCGCAGGGCCAACGCGCGGCGGGGTGGTTCGTTTGCCGGGTCAGTCAGGAGGCGATCCGCTGGCGATCCGGGCGCGGGCGAAGGCCTGCAGCGCGTCCGCCTCCGCCGCACTGGCAAAGGCCCGGGCAGGAAGGGTCACGAAGCGATCGACCGAGGTCATGAGCACGATCAGCCCGGCCCGCCGTTCGACGCCAGTGAAGGCGGGCCAGGTCCAGTGCACGTCGAACAACGCCGAGCCGATGCGCACGCCGTCGGGATCGATCACGTAGCGGCGCGGGGCCGCGGCTTCCGGCACTGCGCGCTGCCGTTGCAGGAGCAGGCGCTGCGCGCGGCGTTTCCGATACAAGTGCGGCGCGAGGCCCACCACGAAGGTGCCGAGCATCGCGAATGACATGACCATGGTTTGGCCCGCCGCGATGACCTGCCAGCGCTCGAGAAGCACCGGGAGACCCAGGATGAAGAAGGTAAGGATACCAGTCTCGACCATGTCGGCCCACGCCGGACGGGGCGGTTGCGCGAGATCGTTCTGCACCTTGACCGCCTGCGCCTCCTCCTCCGGCGTCAGGACGAAGCTCAGCTCGAAACGGGTGGGATCCATTGCGGTCTCCTGGCTTGCCGGGCCGGGCCGGCTTCGATAGGGCTCACTCAAACACCCGGGAGGAGCCATCATGGCCGAGGCCTTCATCTGCGACTACGTGCGAACCCCGATCGGGCGCTACGCCGGGGCGCTGAAGGATGTTCGCACCGACGATCTGGCGGCGCACCCGCTGCGGGTGCTGAAGGAGCGGCTCACGGGCGTCGAGTGGGATCGCATCGATGATTGCATCATGGGCTGCGCCAACCAGGCCGGGGAGGATAACCGCAACGTGGCGCGCATGGCGGTGCTGCTGGCCGGGTTGCCCACGAGTGTGCCGGGCACGACGCTGAACCGGCTATGCGGCTCCGGCCTCGATGCGGTCGGCACCGCGGCGCGGGCGATCCGGGCGGGTGAGGCCGAGACGATGCTGGCCGGCGGCGTGGAGAGCATGACGCGGGCGCCGTTCGTGATGGGCAAGGCGACCGAGGCGTTTGCGCGGCAGGCCGAGATCCATGACACGACGATCGGCTGGCGGTTCGTGAACGGCCTGATGAAGGCGATGCACGGCACGGATTCCATGCCGGAAACCGGGGAGAACGTGGCCGAGCAGTTCCAGGTGACGCGCGCCGACCAGGATGCGTTCGCGCTGCGCAGCCAGCAGAAGGCGGCGGCGGCGCAGGCGGCCGGGTTCTTCGTGCGGGAAATCGCGCCCGTCACGATCAAGGGCCGCCGCGGTGACACCGTGGTGGACCGGGACGAGCATCCCCGCGCCGACACCACGATGGAAATGCTGGCCAAGCTGAAAACACCGTTCCGCACGCCGGGCACGGTCACGGCCGGCAATGCGTCCGGCGTGAATGACGGCGCCGCCATGCTGATCCTCGCCAGCGAAGATGCGGCCCGGCGTCAGGGCCTCACGCCCCGGGCCCGCGTGGTCGCGATGGCGACGGCCGGGGTGGCGCCGCGCATCATGGGGATTGGCCCGGCGCCGGCCGTGGAAAAGCTGCTGGCCCGCACCGGCCTCGATCTCCGGGATGTGGACGTGATCGAGCTGAACGAAGCCTTCGCGTCCCAGGGCCTGGCGGTGCTGCGGCAGCTGGGCGTGGCGGATGACGATCCCCGCGTGAACCCCCATGGCGGCGCCATCGCGCTGGGCCATCCGCTGGGCGCATCCGGCGCGCGGCTGGCGATGACGGCGGTGAATGCGCTGCAGACCGGGGGTGGGCGCCGGGCAGTGGTGACGATGTGCATCGGCGTGGGCCAGGGCATCGCCATGCTGATCGAGCGGGCCTGATGCTCGATGGGCTGCCGCTGGCGCACCCAGTTCCGATTGGTTACATGTAGCGCATGGCGAGCACACCCTCCCGCACGAGTACTGAGCGCGTCCGGCGGCGGCGGGATCACCTGCGGGCGGCGGGGATGCGGCCCGTGCAGATCTGGGTGCCAGACACACGGTCGCCGGATTTCGCCGCCGCGTGCGCTACCCAGATCCGGTTGATCCGGGCCGCCGAGACGCCCCAGGATGATCGCGACGACGAGGCCTGGTTCGGGGTGTCCGACACAACTGGCTGGACGGCGTGAGGCGGGGCGACCTGGTCACGGTCGCCCTCCATGGCGACCAGGGCGAGCCACGTCCGGCCTTGGTGGTGCAGGCGGACGTTTTTGCCGACCTGTCAGGAGTGACGGTGTTGCCGATCACGAGCATGCTTGTGGATGCGCCGCTGCTCCGGGTGGCGGTCGAGCCGAGTGCCGCCAATGGGCTGACGGAGCGGTCGCAAATCATAGTCGATAAGCCGCAGACTCCACCGCGCAGCAAGGTCGGGGCTCCCGTTGGCCGGCTGGACGATGCGACCTTGCTGGCCGTCAACCGCGCCTTGGCGGTGTTCGTCGGTCTTGCCTGAGATGGAGCCCATTTGATGCTTGCCCATTTGATGCTTGACGGAAAAGCGGCCGTGGTCACCGGCGCCGGGGGCGGCATCGGGCGGGAGATCGCGCTCGCCATGGCGCTGGCGGGCGCGCGGGTGGTGGTGAATGACGTCGGCGCTTCGTTGGGCGGCGACGGTGGCTCCCCGGGGCCCGCCGAGCAGACGGTGCAGATCATCCGGCAGCGTGGCGGGGAGGCGGTGGCCAATACCGATAGCGTGGCGGAGTGGCCGAGCGCCCAGCGCATCGTGCAGGCGGCCATGGACGGGTTCGGCCGGCTCGACATCGTGGTCAATAATGCCGGCATCCTGCGGGACGCGATCTTCCACAAGATGGACCCGGCCGATTGGCGCGCGGTGATCGACGTGCACCTGAACGGCAGCTTCTACGTGAGCCGGGCGGCGGCCGAGGGGTTCCGCGCGCAAGGGTCGGGCGCGTTCGTGCACATGACCAGCACGTCGGGCCTGATCGGCAACACCGGGCAGGCGAACTACTCCGCCGCCAAGCTGGGCATCGTGGCGCTGTCCAAGTCGATCGCCATCGACATGCAGCGCTTCGGCGTGCGCAGCAATTGCATCGCGCCATTCGCCTGGAGCCGGATGACCAGCTCGATCCCGATGGACACGCCGGACCAGCAGGCCCGCGCCGGCAAGCTCAGCGTCATGGCGCCGGAGAAGAACGCGCCGCTGGCGGTGCTGCTGGCGTCCGACCGGGCGGCGCATGTGACGGGCCAGGTGTTCACGGTGCGGCACAACGAGGTGTTCCTGATGTCCGCCATGCGGCCGGTCCGCTCCGTGCATCGCGGGGAGGGCTGGACGCCGGAGAGCCTGGCGGAGCACGCGCTGCCGGCGCTGACACCCTCGTTGCTGCCGCTCGATCGCAGTCAGGACGTGTTCGGCTGGGACCCCGTCTGAACCCTGCGTGAGATGGCCTTGAGCCGATTGACGGAACGCGCCGCGGCTGGTGTGTGGGCGCTGTCACCGGTGGGGATCGTCATGAGCGTTCGGTTGATTGCGGCAGCCATTCTGGTCGGCATCACGGGTGCGGCCCGCGCACAACCCGTTGGCATCGACACCTGCGACGCGTTCCTCACGGCCTATGAGCAATGCGCCGCATCCTCCGGCGTGCCGGCGGCGGCACGGCCCGGACTGCAGCAGGGGATCACCAGCATGCGCGACTCGTTTCGCAGCAGCGTGGCCGGCAATCCCCGGGTGGCGGCAACGCTCCGCCAGCAATGCCTGCAGATGCAGTCCAGCGTGCGCCAGAGCCTGAACGAGGCGTTCAAGTGCGCGATGCCGGAAGCCACCGTGCCCGCCGGCCTATCGGCGCCCCCGATTCCGCCCCGGCGGGAGGAGAGCGCCACCGCCCGCCCCCCGGCGCCGCCCTCGGCCGAGCAGCGATCGATCGAGAAGGTCAATGCCTACGTGGAGGTTCAGAACGATTATGTCGGCCGCCGCTCGTTGGCCAAGGGGCTGGCCGAGTATCGGCGCGACAACGAACGGGTGCTGAAGCCCGGCGCCAAACCGGGCGGCAATAACTGGTATCATTTCGGGTTCGGAGACTACGACTCCCTGATCGAGAAGCTGGAAGCCGCCGTCGCCCTGCCCACCCCTGTGCCGGAGCTGGACGGGCCGGCGGCCGCGTTGCTGGCGGCCATGAAGGGGCTCAATCCCGTGGTCAAGACGCTCGACCGCTACCAGGAATCGCGCGAGTTCAACGAAGACAGCTTCAAGCTTGCCCGCGAACAGGACCCTATCTTCCTGAGCCGCGCCCGCACCCTGATGCAGGCTGCCGACGCATTCGGGGACGCACTGTTCGACCGGGAGATCGCGCGGGACGAAAAGCGCCTGGCCGGCCTGCCGGACGCCTCGTTGGCCCGGCGCGTCCTGGCTACCAGCCTGATCGCGCGCAAGGTGGTACGGCACTACGAAGCCGTTGAACCGGGCGCCGATACCGCGCCGTTCCTGGCGTCCATCGCCGAGCTGTCGGCCAGCAACAAGGCGCTCTATGGGGCCATGGATGCGCTCAGCCCGAAGCCGGAATCGAGCTGCAGCAACTACGCCAAGACGCTCGACAGCCTGATCGGCTACGGCCGGGACGTGGCGCGGGACATAAAGTCCGGCAGCGATCCGTCGCAACCGGCGGAACGGTTTGGCACCTACTACAACAACTCCGTCCGTGACCTGGAACGGTGTCAGGAGCGGGAGGCCAGAGCGCGCGCCTGACGGGTCAGCCGAGCGCGGCCTCCAGCCGGTCGAAGCTGCTGATCCAGCCCGCGCCGTGGCCGTCCCGGTTGTCGGGATGGGCGAAGGGGGCCTGGTGGAAGTGCATCAGGGTCCCGTCGCCATCGGGCTCGAACCGGATGGTGACCAGGGTCTCGGCGCCGTGCTCATGCTCCCACCCGGCATTCGTCCAGGCGAAGGTGAATGTCAGCAAGGAGTTCGGCTCCACCACCTGGAACACGCCGTGATGATGCAGCTCATTCCCGTCCGCGACCGTGCGCAGCGTGGCGCGCCAGGCGCCGCCCGGGCGGGGGTCCATGGCGAGCTGCACGGCGGGATGGTCGGCCGGGCCCCACCAGCGGACGGCATGCGCCGGGTCGGTCCAGAGGCGAAACACCAGCGCGGGCGGGGCGGCGAAGCGGCGCGTGATCGTGAGCGCCGCCCCTGTCTGGATCACGCCGGCGTCTCGCAGTTGATCATCCACGGCGTGCCGAATCGGTCCGTCACCATACCGAACCGCTTGGCCCAGAAGGTCTCGGCGATCGGCATCCGGATCTCCCCGCCTTCCGCCAGGGCGGCGAACAGGCGCTCGGCTTCCGCGACGTCCGTGGGCTGCAGCGACACTGCGAAGCCCTGCATGGCCTTGTTCATGCCGGGCATGGAATCCGATCCCATCAGCATGGTGCCGTCATAGGTGAGGCGCGCGTGCATGACCCGGTCCGCCATGCCCGGTGGCGATTGCGCGGCCATCGGGCTTTCGCCATGGGTCATCATCATGTCGATCGTGGTGTGCAGCACGGTCGCGTAGAAACGGAACGCCTCGGCGCAGGTGCCGTCGAAGAACAGGTACGGGTTGCAGCTCATGGCGCGGTCCTTTCGGGTTGGGTGAGGGTCTCGATGTAGTCGTCCAGGCGGTCGAAGCTGCCGTCCCAGAAGCGGCGGTAGCCTTCGATCCACTGCGCCGCCGCCCGCAACGGGGCGGCGTCGAGGCGGCAGGGGCGCCATTGGGCATCCCGCCCCCGCGCCACCAGCCCGGCGCGCTCCAGCACGCGCAGATGCTTCGAGACGGCCGGCCGGCTGATCGGGAAGGGTAAAGTGAGCGCGGTCACGGAGGCCTCGCCCTGGGTCAGTCGGGCCAGGATGGCGCGCCGCGTCGGATCCGCGAGGGCGGCGAAGACGGTGTCGAGATTTTCCGTAACCATCTGGTTACATATGCCCGCAAGCGGTCCGAGGTCAATGGAAATCGCCACTGGCGGTCCTGCCCATCCGGCGCACATTCTGGGCATGACCGTGTTCTTCACCGCCGACACGCATTTCGGCCATGGGGGCGCGCGCGGCCTGTATCGACGCCCCTTTTCCAGCACCGCCGAGATGGACGCCGCGATGCAGGCGCGCTGGAACGAGGCGGTCGGGCCGCAGGACACGGTCTGGCATCTCGGCGATTTTGCGCTGCACCGTTGCGATCCCGCCGGTTTACTAGCCGCGCTGAATGGCACGAAGCATCTGATCACGGGCAATAACGACCCGGCCATCCCGCTGGCTGGCTGGGCCAGCGTGTCGCCCTACATCGAAACAACGCTGGACGGGATCGCGCTCGTGTTGTGCCACTATGCCTTCCGCAGCTGGCGCAACCAGTCCCGCGGCGCCGTGAACCTGCATGGCCACAGCCATGGCCGCCTGCCGCGGATGCCGCGGCAATTCGACGTGGGGGTGGATGTGTGGGAGTTCCGGCCCGTGACCCTGGCCACGATCCTCGGAGACCATCTGTGACCAGACCTGTACCTCCTGGCGTGAAACGCCCCAGCCTGTCCGCGCTGCGTCTGCTGTTTCCGTTCCTGCGCCCCTATCGGCTGAGGGCGGGGGGCGCCGCGCTGGCGTTGGCGTTGGCGGCCGGGCTCGTGCTGCTGCTGGGGCAGGGGGTGCGGCGGCTGATCGATTTCGGCTTCTCTACCGGGAGTGCGGCGCATCTGAACGAGGCGGCGCTGGCGATGGCGGCCGTCGTGCTGGCGCTGGGCGTCACCACTGCGGCGCGGTTCTACCTGATGTCCTGGCTGGGGGAGCGCGTGGCGGCCGATCTGCGGGCGGCGCTGTTCGGCCGGGTGCTGGGCCTGTCACCCTCGTTCTTCGAGACGATGCGCACCGGGGACGTGCTGACCCGGCTCACCAACGATACGTCCGCGCTGCAGAACCTGGTGGGCTCCGCCGTCTCGCAATTCCTGCGCAGCGCGGCGATCGCCGTGGGGGCCCTCGTGATGCTGGTGGTGACCAGCCCGAAGCTCGCGGGCCTCGTGGTGGCCGTCGTGCCGCTGGTGGTGGTGCCGCTGATCCTGTTCGGGCGGCGGGAGCGCAAGCTGTCCCGCACCGCGCAGGATCGGATCGCGGACCTCGGCGCGTATGCGGAGGAGACCGTGAACGCGCTGCGCACCGTGCAGGCCTTCACCCATGAGGGCGTGGACCGTGTCGCGTTCGGCACCCGGGTGGAAGACAGCGTGGGCGCCGCGCTGCGCCGGGCGGCCGTCCGGTCCGGGCTGATCCTGGCCGTGATCGTGCTGGGCTTCGGCGCCATTACCCTCAGTTTGTGGATTGGCGGGCGGGAGGTCGTGGATGGGCAGATGACCGGGGGTGAGCTTTCGGCCTTCGTGTTCTACGCGATCCTGGTCGCCACCAGCGTCGCCTCCATGAGCGAGCTGTGGGGGGAAGTGCAACGCGCCGCGGGCTCGGCGGACCGGATCGCGGAGCTGTTGGCGGAGGTGCCGACGATCCAGGCGCCGGCCCGGCCCGTGGCGCTGCCGGCCGCGATGCCGGGCCGGCCAAGTGGACGCGTGGCGTTCGACGATGTGACGTTCCGCTATCCCTCGCGGCCCGATACCTCGGCCTTGGACGGGTTTTCACTGACCGTGGAGCCCGGGGAGACCGTGGCGCTCGTGGGCCCCAGCGGCGCCGGCAAGACGACCGTGTTCCAGCTGCTGCTTCGCTTCTATGACCCGGCATCCGGCCGCGTGACGCTCGATGGCGTGGACCTCCGTCAGGCCGATCCGGATGCCGTGCGCGGGCGCCTCGGCCTCGTGTCGCAAGACCCGGTCATTTTCGGTGCCAACGTGTGGGACAACATCCGCTACGGCCGGCCCGGCGCCACCGATGCCGAGGTGCGGGAGGCGGCACGGGCCGCGTCCGCCGGGTTTCTCGATGAGCTGCCGCAGGGGTTCGACACGTTCCTAGGGGAGCGCGGCGTGCGCCTGAGCGGTGGCCAGCGCCAGCGGGTCGCGATCGCGCGCGCCATCCTGCGGGATGCGCCGGTGCTGCTGCTGGACGAGGCGACCAGCGCGCTCGATGCCGAGAGCGAGGCGGCGGTGCAGCATGCGCTGACGGTGCTGGCCGCGGGCCGCACCACGATCGTGATCGCCCATCGGTTGGCGACGGTGCGCCGGGCGGACCGGATCGTGGTGATGGACGGGGGCCGCGTGGTTGCGACCGGGCCGCATGAGCGTCTGGTGCGGGAGGGCGGGCTGTATGCCCGGCTGGCGGAGCTGCAATTCGCGGCGGCCTGATTACCGCCCGATCCGCCCCACGCGCAGCCGCTCATCGGCGGCCCGCACGACGGTGGCCCAGTTTTCGCCATCCTGGGGATAGGCGGCGGCCGAGATCTGCATGTCCAAGCCGAACGGCGCCGCGATGCCCGGCACCGCCACGGCCGGAGTCATGGCTTCCCGCAGCTTCTGCATCACGCTGGCCAACGCCTCCACCCCCGCCACGGCGGGCAGCAGCACGGCGAACTCGTCATCCCTGACCCGGCCGATCGAGTCGGTCTCCCGCGTGGCAGCGCGCAACCGTTCCGCGATCTCGGTCAGCAGCTTGCCCATCGTGTCGGGCCCGTGCTGGTCCGACAGGCTGACGAAGCCCGGCAGGCGCAGCAGGGCGATGCCGAGCATGTTGTTCTCGCGCCGGGCCAGGGCGAGCGACAAATGGAACCGCTCCACCACGACGTGGCGGTTCAGCAAGCCGGTCACCGGGTCGGTGTTGGACATCAGCGCCGCCTGCGCCTTGACCTGCTCCACCTTGTTGTTCGCGCCCTCCAGCAGCAGCCGGGAGGATTCGAGCGCGTTCTGCAGTTCCACGAGCCGGGCCTGCATGCGCTTCAGCACCACCGCGCAACCGCCGCCCATGGCCAGCAGGAGCGCCAGCACGATTAGACCATTGATCATCGGCATACTTAGGTGCTGCTCCCTGACATCGGCGCCACCAGCAACGTGGTGCCATCCAGGCCGACGATGCTCAAGGCCTCTCCCGATCGGGGCGCGACGCCGGCACGGTCATAGAGGCGAGCGGACCAGGTGCCGTCCCCCACGCTGACCCGGCCCTCCCCGGCGTCGAAGGCCAAGGCGCGGCAGGTCGTGCCCACGAGCCCGGAGGCCGGCGCGTTCACGCGGTTCGGCACCGCCGCATGCCGCCCACGGACCGCGATCGTGCCGCCGATCAGGACCGCGACCGCCGCCACGAACACCGCCCACTGACCCGGCCCGGCCACGCCCAGCGCCGTGGCCCCACCCGTCACCACCGCGGCGGCGCCAATCGGCAACAGGAACACGCCGGGCGCCACCATCTCCAGCGCGCAGCCGACCAGGCCGGCCACGACCCACCATCCCGCCGGGGTCATCAGGGATTGCTCTCCAGCCGCATCGCCGTGATCGCCTGGGTGATGCCCCCCGCCAGCGCCCCGGTCTCGAGCGGGATCACCAAGGTGCGGCCGCTAGGGTTGGCGGCGAGACGGCCCACGGCCTCCACGTATTTCTGCGCGATGAAGTATTTCAGCGCCTCGGCCCCGTTTCCGGCCGCGGCCTTGGCCACCATCTCGGTCGCCCGCGCCTCGGCCTCCGCCAGGCGTTCGCGGGCCGTCGCGTCCCGCATCGCGGCTTCGAGCCGGGCTTCGGCGGCCAGCACGGTCGCCTGCTTCGCGCCCTCCGCCTTCGCCACCGCGGCCTCCCGCTCGCCCATGGCGCGGGCAACGGTGGCGCGGCGTTCGCGCTCGGCGGTCATCTGCAGGTTCATGGCGCGCACCAGGTTCTCCGGTGGCTCGATTTTGCGCAGCTCGACCCGGCTCACCTTCACCCCCCAGGGCGCGGTCGCGTGATCGAGGGTGACCAGCAGCTTGGCGTTGATCTCCTCGCGGCCTGAGAGCGCGCCATCGAGGTCCATGGCGCCGATCACGCTGCGGATGTTGGTCATGGCCATGCTGGTCAGCGCCTGCACCAGGTTCTGCGCGCCATAGGCGGCCTTCACGGGGTCCAGCACGCGGTAATACATGATGCCGTCCACCATGACGGCGGCGTTGTCCCGGGTAATCACCGCCTGCTCCGGGATGTCGAGCACGATCTCCTGCACGTTCATCTTGTGGCCGACCCGCTCGACCAGCGGGAGCATGAGGTTGAGGCCGGGCTCCAGCAGGCGGGTGAAGGCGCCGAAGCGTTCCACGGTCCAGACCTGTCCCTGCGGCACGGTGCGCACGCCGAGGGCGACGCCGATCATCACGACGAAGGCCAAGACCACGAGCACGACCAGCATAGCGTCCACCCCAGCTCTCCAACCGGCTTTTTAGCCCGGTTGTGAACTTAGCATCATTTGCGGGGGTCGCGGCAGGTGCTGGATTGTACGGTTTCGTTGCGGGCGCCGGCTTATCGCACGCGCGCCTTTCGCGGCACCATAAGCCCGGCCGCCGCCGAGCCGATCGACACCTGTGGCTCCGAGGGTTGAACCTCGGCTTGCGCCTCCAGGGCCGCCACGCAGGCGCCGGTGCCGGAGGCGACGGATCGCCAATCCTCCGCCCGCGCCATGACGGCCAGCAGGCAGCTATCATAGAACGTGTATTGCCGCCCTGCGCCGCAGCCGAAGGAGGGACGGTCTGCCCGCGCAGCCGTCAGAACGATCCGGTTCGGCCGCGCCATCGCTGGCCCGGCGAAATCGCCCGTGAAGCACCCGGACACGATCGCGACCGTCGGCGCGTCCCCGCATCCCGCCGTGAGCGCGGCATCGAGCGCTGCGGGCGTCAAAACCTCCTCCAGCGTGGTCAGCGCGAGGCCGCGCCCCTGGCTGCCGTGGGAAGTCGCGAACACCAGGCAGGCCTGACCCGGCGCGGGAGACATGCGGCCAATCGCGCGGGTGACGGAGACCTGCGTGGCACGGCCTGCGCGCCGGGACGCGATGATGCGGGGGGTGGTGCTGAAGCGCTGGATGTCCGCATCCGGCACGCCCGCGGCGCGCAGCCGGCGCTGCATGGTGACGACGGCGTTGTCGAACACCGGAATGCCGGTGTCGCCGGCGATCAGAACGGCCTTGTAGGGGGAGCCGGCACCGGGCGGGTTGGGTTCCGCCGGGCGAGCGACGGCGCTGACCGCGAGAATGCACGACGCCGCCAGCACGGTCAGCCCCGCCACGATCCGCACGCCCATGCCTACCGCCTACTTGAAAGACGCTGCGCCGCACCGCCGACCCCGGCGCGAAAACCCTCGTCGAACGACACGCCCTCGGTGCCCCAGCGTTGCCCATCCAGCGCCCAGGCGCAAACCCAGCCGCCCGCCGCCTCCGACCAGCGCAGCGAACCGTCCAGCACCGCGACCGTCCCGTCCGAGACGCGGCCGATGGGCAAGCGGTCGAGGTCGAGCGCCGGGCCGGTGGCTTGGGCGTAGGTCAGCAGCGATACGCGCATGCCGAATTTCTCTCCCGCCGCGAGCACGGCCTGGCGCTGCCGTTCGCCATACTGGCCGTCTGCGGTGAGGGGGTAGGGCGCGTCCTGTTGCTGGATGGTGGCGCGGACCAGCAGCACTGGGCGATCGGGCCAGATCGTGCGGCCGAGCGTTGCCAGCAGCGCCTCGGCCCCCGCGGGATCGACATGGCCGATCAGGTCGAACGGGCGGTCCCGCGTGCCCTGCTCGTCATGGGTCGGCAGATGCGACATGCGGTCGAGATAGGCGAAATCCTGCACCAGATCCTCGCCGCGCAGGGTGTCGAGGCGCGGCTCCTCGGCCAGGGCGGGATCGCCCGAGAGCTTGACCAGCACGTCCCGCACGCAGCGGTTCAACCCCGCCGGCCGGCTGCGCGTGTCGGAGCCGGTGAGGTAGACCCTGCAGGTGTGGAGGTCGGTTTGGGCCCAGGCCGGGCAGGCCGTCATCCATAGCACGACCGCGAACCACCGCATGCTCCCCTCCCGCGGGGAGCCTAACCCTACCGCCCGCGCACCGCACGCAGGAAAGTGTCGACCGCGATGCCGAAGAACCCGTGCGAGATCAGTCCGCGTAGATGCGCCTGCCACGGATAGTCCAGCGGCCGGCCGCCAGTGCCGAGATAGGTGTTCAGCCCCTCATCCTGCACCACGAACGTCGCGACCCCGAACGGCAGGCCGCGCCACTTGCCCACGAACGGCGCCCGGTCCCGCAGGGCGGTGAACGTGGCGCCCAGGATGGCGCCGATCGCGTAATGCACCCCGATCCCGGCGGCGTGCGGCTGGCTGGGGGACAGGCGAACGCTCACGGCGTCGGCGGCGCGATTGGCGATCACGTGGGCCGGGTCATGACCACCGGGGCGGGCGAGGATGGTCTTCTGCCGCGTGGCGGGCGACTCCGCGTCCATCATCGCCTGATCGAGCTTGTCCATCGCCCAGACAGCCGCCGCGCCGGCGATCATGCCCCAGATCAGGTCGGATGCTACACTGGGCGGTTCGCGCATGGGATGGCTCCGGTTGGGTCGGGGGAACAACGCCGGACGCCGCCACTCCGCTTCTTCACGGAGCCGTGACGCCGCCCAGCCCCAGATACGTCTCGATCACCCGGGGATCCCCCGCGAGGTCATTACTCGGCCCCTGCAGGGTGATGCGCCCGGTTTCCAGCACGTAGCCGTATTCCGCGGTCTGCAAGGCGGCTCGGGCATTCTGTTCGACCAGCAGCACGGCGCACCCCCGCAGGCTGAGCCCGGCCACAATACGAAAAATCTCGCGCACGATCAGGGGCGCGAGGCCGAGGCTCGGCTCGTCCAGCATCAGCAGGTCGGGCCGGGCCATCAACGCGCGGCCCATGGCCAGCATCTGACGCTCCCCGCCGCTGAGCGTGCCGGCGTGCTGGGTGCGGCGTTCGCGGAGGCGGGGGAACAGCTCGAACACGTCCTCCATCCGGTCCCGCAGCACGCGCGCACCGAGCCGGCGGTGCCGGAAGCCGCCGAGGCGGAGGTTGTCTTCGACGCTGAGCGTGCCGAACAGCTCGCGCCTCTCCGGCACGAGACAGAGGCCGGCCCGCACCCGCGCCTCCACATCCAGCCGGCCCATCGCTTCACCCTTGAAGCGGATGGCGCCCTGGCCGGGATGCACGCCCATGACGGCGTTCAGCAGCGTGGTCTTGCCGGCGCCGTTGGGGCCGATCACCGTCACCACCTGCCCGGCATCCACCGTCAATGTCACGTCCGACACGGCGCCGATGCCGCGATAGGCGACGGACAGGCCCTGGATCTCCAGCAGGCTCATGCGGCTACGCCGAGATAGGCCTCGATCACGCGGGGGTCCGCGCGCACGGCGGCTGGCAGGCCCTCGGCGAGGAGGGTGCCGAACTCCATCACCACGAGCCGGTCCGCCAGGTTCATGACGAACTCCATGTCATGCTCGACCAGCAGCACCGTGACGCCCTGGCCTTTCAGCCGGCGGAGCAGGGCGGCCAGCTCCTGCTTTTCGGCATGGCGCAGGCCGGCCGCGGGCTCGTCCAGCAGGAGCATTACGGGATCGAGGCAGAGGGCGCGCGCGATCTCCACCACGCGCTGCTGGCCGAGCGCCAGGCTGTCGGCCGGGCGGTCCGCCGCGGCGCGCATGCCCACGCGGTCGAGCTGCCGGGCCGCTTCGGCGAAGAGCTGGGCCTCCTCGGCACGGTCCAGCCGGAACAGCGCCGCGAGCGACCCGGCCCGGCCGCGGAGGTGCGCGCCCAGGGCCACGTTCTCGATCACCGACATGCCCGGCACCAGCTTCACGTGCTGAAAGCTGCGCGCGATGCCGAGGCGGGCGGCGGCGGGCGGGGTAAGCGGCGGCAGGGGCTGGCCCAGGAAGCGGATGATGCCGGCGCCGGGGCGGAGCACACCGGTGAGCAGGTTGAAGGTGGTGCTCTTGCCGGCGCCGTTCGGGCCGATCAGCCCCAGGATCTCGCCCGCCGCCACCGCGAGCGACAAATTGTTGACCGCAACCAGGCCGCCGAACGCCTTGGTCATGCCGTCCGCCGCCATCACGGGGGAGCCCGGCTGGGGCAGCGTGCGGGCGGGGAGGGCGGTCGCGTGGGGGACGGGGCGCGGGCGGAGGCGGCGCCGGGCCAGCAATGGCCACAGCCCGTCGGGCGCGGTTTGCAGCACCAGGACCAGCAGCACGCCGAACACGATGACCTCGTAATTGCCTTGCGCGCCGAACAGCCGCGGCAGGATGTTCTGCAACTGGTCATTCACGATGGTGACCAGCCCGGCGCCCAGCAACGCGCCCCACACCGACCCGGCGCCTCCCACCACCGCCATCAACAAATACTGGATGCTGGCGTTGAGGCCGAACGGCGTCGGGTTCACGCTGCGCTGCAGATGCGCGTAGAGCCAGCCCGCGAGCCCCGCCAGCACCGCGGCATAGACGAAGGCCAGGATGCGGGTGCGCGGCAGGTCCACCCCGAAGCTGGCCGCCGCCGCAGCGCCCCCTTTCAACGCCCGGATCGCGCGGCCCGCCCGGCTGTCGAGCAAATTGCGGGTGAGCCACAGCACACCCCCTACCGCGAGCCAGATCACCACGAAGTAGTCCCGGCTGGAGGTCAGCGCCCGTCCCGCGATCGAGAGCGGCGGGATGCCGGAAATGCCGTCGTTGCGGCCCAGCAGGTCCAGGTTGCCGAACAGGTAATACAGGCTGACGGACCACGCGATGGTGCCGAGCGCCAGGTAATGCCCGGATAGCCGCAGGGTGATCGCCCCGATCGCCAGCGCCGCGAGGCCGCTGACACCTAGGGCCAACGGCAACGTGAGCCACGGCGACAGCCCGGCCTGCGTGGTGAGCACGGCGGTGAGGTAGGCACCGAAGCCCATGAACGTCGCCTGCCCGAACGACGTCATGCCGCCATAGCCGGTCAGCACCACGAGTCCGATCGCCACGATGCTGGCGAGCCCGGCATAGTTGCCGAGCGTGACCCAGAAGGCGGGGACGCCGGGGATGAACGGCAGGCTGAGCCAAGGCACGAGCAGAAGCCAGGTGAGGCGGCTCATTCCTCGGCCTCACCGCCGCGGAAGCTGCGCCACAGCAGCACCGGGATGATGACGGTGAAGACGATCACCTCCTTGAACGCGCTGGCGTAGAAGGAGCTGACGCTTTCGACGCACCCCACCACCAGCGCCGCCAGCACGGCGACGGGGTAGCTGACGAGCCCGCCGATGATCGCGGCGACGAAGCCCTTGAGCCCCACCAGGAAGCCGCTGTCGTAATAGATTGTGGTGAGCGGCGCGATGAGGATGCCCGACACGGCGCCGATCCCGCCCGCGATCAGGAACGCGATCCGCCCGCTGAGCCCGGTGCCGATGCCGACCAGCCGGGCGCCGAGCCGATTGACGGCGGTGGCCCGCAATGCCTTGCCGAACAGCGTAAACTCGAAGAACGCGAACAGCGCCAGCATGGCGGTGGCGGTGGCGGCCAGGATCCATAGGGCCTGCCCTGGGATCAGCAATGGGCCGAGGGTGAGCCTCATGTCGGAGAAGGAAGGGCCACGGAATCCCTCGGGCCCGAAGAACACGAGGCCCAAGCCGACCAATGCGAGGTGTACGCCGACGCTGGCGATCAACAGGGTGAGCACGGACGCCTCGGCCATGGGCTGGAAGGCGAGGCGGTAGAGGTAGGGTGCCATCGGGGCGACGACGGCGAGGGTGAGGATGGCGGCCAGCCAAGGCGCCGGGCGGGTGGGGCCGATCGCCAGCGCGGCGGCGATCACGAGGGCGGGGATGGCCAGCGTCTCGAGGCCCAGCGCGGCGATCGATTTCAGCGAGGGCGCGAACCGCATCCCCCACGCGCCGGCCAGGAAAGCGCCGGCGCCCAGCCCGGCCAAAAGCCAGATGCTGCCGGGCACACGGCCGTCATGCAGGGCGGCGTAGGTGAGCGCGGCGAACGCCACCAGCTCGCCCTGCGGGATGAAAATCACGCGCGTTACGGCGAACACCAGCACAAGGCAGAGGGCCAGCAGCGCGTAGATGGCGCCGTTCACGACGCCGTCCTGCAGCAGGATCAAAGCGATGGAGGTGTCCATCACGTGCCGTGAACGGGCGCCCACTCTCCCGCCGGGAGAGGGTGACGCATAGAAAGGCCTATGGCAGCAGCTTCCACGCGCCGTTCTGGATCGTGACCATCACCCGCGCCCGCTGGTCGAAGCCGTTATGGTCCGTGGCGCTCATGTCGGAGATGCCGTGGGTCAACACCAGCTCCCGCGAGCCCTCAAGCGCATCGCGGAGCGCGCTGCGGAACTCCGGCGTGCCCGGCTTTGCGGCCTTCAGCGCGACGGGGATCGCGGCCTGCAGCATCAGCGCGGCATCGAACGCATGCGCCCCGAATGTCGCGACGGAGCCCACGCCGTTCGCGGCCTCATACCGGCGCACGTAATCCCCGGCCACGGCCTTGATCGGGTTGCTGTCGGGGAGCTGCGACGCGACCAGGATCGGTCCGGCGGGCAGCACCGTGCCCTCGACATCCTTGCCGCCCACCCGGAGGAAATCTGCGTTCGCGATGCCATGCGTTTGATAGTAGCGCCCGGCATAGCCCCGCTCCTGCAGCGTCTTCTGCGGCAAGGCGGCCGGGGTGCCGGCGCCGGCGATCAGCACCGCGTCGGGCTTGGCGGCGACCAGCTTCAGCACCTGGCCGGTCACGCTGGTGTCGGCGCGGGCGAATTTTTCTTCAGCCACCAACTGAATGCCCTTGGCGGCGAAGGCGCGCTTTGCCTCGGCCAGCCAGCCATCGCCATAGGCGTCGTTGAAACCGATGAACCCCACCGTCTTGACCCCATTCGCCGCCATATGCGCGGCGATCGCGTCGGCCATCAGGCTGTCATTCTGCGGCGTCTTGAACACCCAGTGCCGGGCGGCATCCATCGGGGCGATGATGCGGGCCGACGCGGCGAGGCTCACCATCGGCACCTTCTTCTCCGCCGCGACGTCGATCATCGCGAGCGAGGCCGGGGTGGTGGAGGAGCCCATGAGCGCGTCCACGTTGCTCTCATCGATCAACTTTCGAGCATTGGCGACCGCGCGCGTGCTGTCCGCCCCGTCATCGAGCACGATGTATTCGACCTTCTGCCCCGCGATCTCGATCGGCAGGAGCGCGATCGAATTCCGTTGCGGCACACCCAATGACGCCGCGGGCCCCGTGGTCGAAATGGTGACGCCGATCTTGATTTGCGCCTGTGCCGCCGTGGCAGCGACCAGGGAAGTGGCCGCCCACAAGAACGTCGGGAGCATGATCGCAATACGGCGCTGCATGGATCGATTTCCTTGAAAAGCCCGCTTGGGCGCAGGCATTGAACCCTGCTGCACTGGTATGTCCCGCCCCGAAACGTGTCAATTGGAACGGACCCGATGGGCGGCTTGCGGCGGCGCCGGGGCTGGCATAGCCAACCGGCATGAATGCTGTCCTGCCCCGCCTCGTGCTTGCCTGTGTCCGCCAGGCCCGCTTCGTGTTCGCCACCGGGCTGCTGCTCGGCGCGCTGTGTGCCGGCTTGGCCGTCCTGCGGCTGGGCGTCACCACGGATACCGACACGCTGTTTGCCGCGAGCCTGCCGTGGAAACAGCGGGAGGCCGAGTTGAAGCGGCTGTTCCCCGACAGCACCGACCTGCTGGTCGCCGTGATCGACGCCGACACGCCGGAGGCGGCGGACGCGACAGCCGCCGGGCTCGCGCGGGCGATGACGGCCGATACCGCCCATTTCCGCGCGGTGCGCCGGCCCGACAGCTCGCCGTTCTTCGACAAGAACGGCCTGCTGTTCCTCGATCGCGCGGCGCTGGGTGCGCTCATGGACCAGACCATCGACGCGCAGCCCTTCCTCGGCCAGCTCGTGGCGGACCCGAGCGCGCGCGGGTTGTTCGCGGCGCTGTCGCTGGTGGGGATGGGGGTCGAGCAAGGGCAGAACCTCAAGCCGTTCGAGGGACCGTTGAGAGGCTTCCACACCGCACTGGCGGACGCTGCCGCCGGTAAGGCGCGGCCCTTGTCTTGGCAGCGGCTGCTATCTGGCCCCGTGGCCGAGCTGGGCGGACCCTATCGCTTCGTGCTGACCCAGCCGCACCAGGATTACGGCGCCCTGCAACCCGGCGCCGCTGCGACCCAGGCCTTGCGGGACGCCGCCGCGCAGCTCGAATTCGTCAAATCCGGGCAGGCGCATGTGCGCGTCACCGGCTCCGTGGCGCTCGCGGACGAGGAGTTCGCGACCGTGGCGGAGGGGGCGGTGGCCGGGCTGGTCGGCAGCCTGGTGCTGGTGATCGTGTGGCTGGTGCTGGCGGTGCGGAGCTGGCGGGTGGTGGTGCCGATCGTGCTGACCTTGCTGCTGGGGCTGCTGCTCACCACTGGTTTTGCGACCATCACCAGTTCACCGCTCAACCTGATCTCGGTTGCGTTCGCGATCCTGTTCGTGGGCATCGCCGTCGATTTCGCGATCCAGTTCAGCGTGCGGTTCCGGGAGGCGCAGTGGGGCCAGGCCAAGCTTGCGCTGGCTTTGGCGGAAACCGGGCGGCGGGCCGGCGGGCAGATCCTGGTGGCGGCAGCGGCCACGGCGGCCGGGTTCCTGGCCTTCGTGCCGACGGATTTCGTGGGGGTCGCGGAGCTCGGTCTGATCGCCGGCGCGGGGATGCTGATCGCGTTCGCCTGCACGCTGATGTTCCTGCCGGCGGCGCTGGCGCTGTTCCGGCCGGCGGCGGCCGGACACGAGGTGGGTTTCGCCTGGGCCGCGCCGCTCGACCGTTTCCTGGCCCGGCATCGCCGCCCCGTGCTGGCGCTGTTCACCTGCCTGTTTGCGGCGGGCGTCGCGGCCATCCCGCGCCTCGTGTTCGACAGCGATCCGCTGCACACCAAGGATCCGCATACCGAGGCGATGCGGACGCTGACGGACCTGGCCGCCAACCCGCTTACCAACCCCTACACGATCGACGTGCTTGCGCCGAACCTCGCAGCCGCGACCGCGATCGCGGCGAAGGCGCAGGCATTGCCGCTGGTGTCGCAGGCCATCACGCTGTCGAGCTTCGTGCCGGAAGATCAGGCGGCCAAGCTGGCGCTGATCGCCGACGCCGCCGGGCTGCTGGGGCCGACGCTGGCGCCGCGCGCGCCGGCCGCGGCGGTGAGCGTCGCCGACATCCGGCTGGCGGCGCGGACGGCGCTGACGCAACTGGCCCGGGCGGTGCCCAAGCTGCCGCCCGACCACCCGTTGACCGCGATCGCGGCCGATTTGCGCGCGTTGGAGACGGCGCCGGATTCCGTGCTGCTCGCCACCAACGCGGCGCTGACCCGGTTCCTGCCGTTGCAGGTGGAGCGGCTGCGCACCAGCCTCGGCGCCCAACCGGTGACGGCGGCCAGCATCCCCGCGGATATCGCGCAGGAGTGGCGGCTGCCGGATGGGCGGGTGCGGGTGCAGATCGCGGCCAAGCCGGAGGCGGGGGGCGCCGCCGGGCTGCGTCAGTTCGTGGAGCAGGTGCGGGCGGTGGTGCCGGATGCCGGGGGTTCGGCGGTCACGATCGCGGCGACGGCGGACACGATCATCGGCGCGTTCACCCGCGCGGCCCTGGGGGCGGTGCTGGCGATCACGTTGATTTTGGCCGTGGCGTTACGGCGGGCGTTGGACGTGGCCTTGGTGCTGGCGCCGTTGCTGCTGTCGGCGGCGCTCACGGTGCTGGGCGCTGTGCTGCTGCCGCTGCCGCTGAATTTTGCCAACGTGATCGCGCTGCCGTTGCTGCTGGGTGTCGGCGTGTCGTTCAACATCTATTTCGTCATGAACTGGCGGCGGGGGGTGCGGGGCCATCTAGCGTCACCGACCGCCCGCGCCGTGGCGTTTTCCGCGCTGACCACCGCGACGGCGTTCGGTTCGCTGGCCCTCTCGCGGCACCCGGGGACCGCCAGCATGGGGGAGTTGTTGCTTTTAAGTCTCGCCTGCACGCTTTTCGCCAGCCTGCTGTTCGTTCCTGCTGTACTCGCCACAATTTCTTCATCAATGCGTGACATACAAGCGTGACACCGGAGCGGTCCGGGGGCGGAGACTGAACGTGGCAGCGATTGTGAAGACCGGGTTGATTATCGTGGCGTTGGTGCTGGGCTGGACGGCGATCCGCTCGCAAACATCGGCCCGTAGCCTTCCGATCGCGATTCAGGTCGCCAGATAGGTCGTGAGTTCCGCGCCCGCTGCGCGGAGGCTGGCTGCGGTTTCTGGATCGAGCAACGTGTGTAATTCGGTCACATGTTCGTAATCCGGCATCAACGCCGTGATCCGCTCGTCACGGCGCGCGGCCGGGTGGAAGTAGATCTCGCTGAGGCCATCCGGTAGGTGGGCCGCGAGCGTGGCGAGCCGGGGCGCCGTCATATGGCCGCTCCAGGCGATGCCGAACGCATGGTCATTGGTGCGCAACCCGGCACGGCGGGCCTGGGTGCGGAACACATCCGACCAGCGATAGAGCGCGCGCGCACCCAACCCTTGCTCCACGCCACAGGCGCGCATGACACCTGGCGGCTCCGCGGGGACGCGCACGGCCCGGAGCCCATGCGGAATCCCGGCCTCGATCAGCATGCGGCCGATCGTCGGATGCAGGTGCATGTGCTTGTGCGCGTTGGCGTGATCGAGCGGCAGGCCCGTGGCGGCGAAGGCGCGGTATTGCGACGCGATCTCGGCCGCGATCTGCCGCCGGCTGCGCGAACGGAAGAAGTATTCCAGTGCGAGGCCGAGTTGGTTGGAGGGGAACCGCCCCGCGCCGTCCACCAGATGCGGCACGGCGCCGGGCAGCATGGCATCGCCCTCGATCACCACGAGGTGCAGGCCCACCCTGAGGTCGGGCATCTGCCGGGCGCGACGCACCGCATCGCCGGCCGCGGCGCCGGCCACCATCAGGCTGGCGGTACTGAGGATGCCGTCCCGATGCGCCCGCTCCACCGCCTCGTTCACCGCCTCCGACAGGCCGAAATCGTCGGCGGAGATGATGACGCGCTTGGGACTCACGCCGCTTTGTTACGCTCCCGTAGGAAGGTGAAGAACTCCACGCCCTCGCGCAGGCGGCGCTTCATCATCTGCGGGCTGCGCACCATCTCGCCGACGATGGAGGCGATCTTGGGCCCGCGGAAGTAGAACTTGCGGTAGAACTCTTCCACGCTTCCGAAGATCTCGGTGTGGCTGAGGTGCGGGTAGTGCAGCGGCGCGATCTGCACGCCGCGCTCGTCGATCAACTCGGCATGTTCGGCATCGAGCCAGCCATTCTCCACGGCCTGGTCATACAGGAATGTGCCGGGATACGGCGCGGCCAGCGAGACCTGCATCGTGTGCGGGTTGATCTCGACCGCGTATTTGATGGTTTCCTGGATGGTCTCCTTGGTCTCTCCGGGGAGGCCCAGGATGAAGGTGCCGTGGATCTTGATGCCGAGCTCGTGGCAGTCCTTGGTGAACTGCTTCGCAACGTCGATCCGCAGGCCCTTCTTGATGTTGTGCAGGATCTGCTGGTTGCCGCTCTCATAGCCCACCAGCAGCAGGCGCAGGCCGTTATCCTTCAGCACCTTCAGCGTGGAACGCGGCACGTTGGCCTTGGCGTTGCAGGACCAGGTGACGCCCAGCTTGCCCAGCTCGATCGCGATCGCCTCGGCGCGGGGCAGGTTGTCGGTGAAGGTGTCGTCGTCAAAGAAGAATTCTCGGACTTGGGGGAAGTCCCGCATGGCCTGCTTGATCTCGGCGGCCACATGCGCCGGGCTGCGGACGCGGTAGGTGTGCCCGCCCACCGTCTGCGGCCACAGGCAGAAGGTGCAGCGGCTCTTGCAGCCGCGGCCGGTGTAGATCGAGATGTACGGGTGCATCAGATATCCGATGAAGTAGTCCTCGATGTGCAGATCGCGCTTGTACACGTCGGTCACGAACGGCAGCTGGTCCATGTCCTGCAGGATGGCGCGGTCCTTGTTGTGGACCAGGAGGCCGTTGCTGTCGCGGTAGCTGATGCCGTCGATGTCCTTGAAGTCCCGCCCCTCGGCCACCTCGAGGCAGGTGAAGTCGAACTCGTTGCGGGCCACGAAGTCGATCGGGGCGCCTTGCTGCAGGCTTTCGGCCGGTCGCACCGCGACCTTGGCGCCGACGAAGCCGATCTTGAGCGACGGGTTCGCGTCCTTCATGGCGGCCGCGACCTTCACGTCCGACGCGAAGGACGGCGTGCTGGTGTGGATGATGCAGAGATCGCGCTGCTTGGCCTCCTTCAGCACGGGCTCCATGCCGAGGCGGGCGGGGGGCGCGTCCATCAGCTTGCTGCCGGGCACCAGCGCCGCGGGCTGCGCGAGCCACGTCGGATACCAGAACGACTTGATCTCCCGCTTCGCCTGGTAGCGGGAGCCCGCGCCGCCGTCGAAACCGCCGAAGGAGGGGGGCTGCAGGAACAGGGTCTTCATCATGGCTGGGTCATTCCTTGGGGCGCCAGCCCCTGATTTAATAAGCGGGGGTGGGACAGCACGCGATGGTTCAAGGCCGGGGCGCCCAGGATCGGGGGCGTGGCGCGCAGAATCTGCCCGCGCCAGGCGACGCGGTTGGTCCGGTAACTGGCGACGATGACACCGATCGACAACAGGTCCCGCACCGGGAGCCAACGCGCGGGGAGCCGGGCTGTCAGACCGAGCCGCCGGTCGATCCCCCGTCCGATCAGCGCGCGCAGCAGCCAGGCGACCAGGAACGCGCCCACGAACGCCGGATCCGCCCCCGACAGCCCGGCCGCCAGCGCCGCCCAGAACAGCGGAAACTGCACCGCGGACAGCGCGAACTCGACCGGGACCAGCGACTGGATCGTCCGTGCCCAGCGCAGCTCATGCTGCAGCAAGGCCGGCAGGCGGGTTTCGGGCACCGTGGTGGAGGGAACGGTCTGAGCCAGCGCCACCCGCAGCCCGAGCGCGGCCACGAGCCGACCCAGCACCGCATCGTCCGCCAGATGGTTGGACAGTGCCGGCAGCCCGCCGATCCGGTCCAGCGTCGCGCGGGTCAGGGCCATGGTTGCGCCGAGGCAATCCTGCCGCCCCATGGCGCGGGCCAGCAAGGCACCGGGGAGGAAGCTGTGGTTGATCTGCGCCGCACCGAGGCGGGCCGCGAGCGAGGGGTTCGCCGTTTGCCCGGCATAAAGCGTGGTGACGAGGCCGACGCCCGGTTCCTGCAGACTGTGCACCAGCTGCGCCACATAGTCCGGCGCGGCATGGATGTCGCTGTCGGCGATCACCAGGATGCCGTGCTTGGCCGCCGGTAACATATTGATGAGGTTGGCGATCTTGCGGTTGGCCCCGTGCGGCGTGGCATCCACTACGATGCCGATGTCAAGCGCCGGGAAGCGCTGGCGCAAGCGGTCCAGCACCGGCAAAGCCCCATCCGCGGCGTCTTGCACGCCGAACACGATCTGCAGCGCCGGGTAGTCCTGGGCGCAGAAGCTGGCGAGCGCCGCCTCCAACAGAGGCTCGTCCCCATGCAGGGGCTTCAGCACCGTCACGGGCGGATGCAAGGACGGTGCCCCGGCCGCGCGACCCTGGAAGCGCCGCAACGCGAGCAGCCCGGCGGCCGATTGCGCCAGCCCGACCGCGGCAAAGCCGGCGGCACCGGTGGCAAGAAGGTCCATCACTGCTGGCATCCCGTCAGGACAGTGTGCCGCCGGACATGTCGGCCACCTTCTTCTGCAGGCTTTGGATCAGGGGCGCCGGATCGCCGCCGCTGAGCAAGGCGCGGAAATCCGAGCGCTGGACCGCGACCTGGCTGATCGACCCGTTCAGCAGCACGTCCACCGCACGCCAGCCATTCGGGCCCCGGCGCATGACGTAGTCGATGCGAACCGGGTCCCCGCTGCCGGGCACGATCCGGGTCGCGACCACCTGGTCGGTGCCGGACATACGGCTGTCAGGCAGCATCTCCAGTTTTTCGTTGTGGTATTCGTCGAAGCTGTCGGCGTAGCGGGCGATGGTGAACTTGCGGAAGATGTCCAGCAATTGCGCCTGCTGCTGCGGCGTGAACTGCGCCCAGCGCGGGCCGACCGCGGCCTGCAGCGTCGCAGGAATGTCGAACGCGCGGTCAACGACAGGGGCCAAGGCGGCGTATCGCTGCGCGAATGGCGTCTGCCCGGCCTTCATCGAGGCCAGCAGTGCCTGCAACAACGCCGCGATGGGCGCCGCGGCGTCGGCATCGGCGGCCCGTGCCGGCATTGCCAAGACAAGGGGCGCCAGCAGCAGGAGGCGGCGCGCGATCATCCCGCGGGCTTCACCAGGCTTGGCCCGATCGCGGCATCGCGACCCAGCGCGTCCATCGCGGTCGCCACGATGTCCTTGGCGCCCAACCCGGCCTCGATCAGCTGCGCAGCCGGGGTGTTGTGGTCGATGAAGCGGTCCGGCAGCGTCATGGAGCGCACGCGCACGCCGCCATCCAGCAAGCCGCGGGACGCCAGATGCTGCAGCACGACGGCGCCGAAGCCGCCGATGGAGCCTTCTTCGACGATGATCAGCACGGCGTGATGCCGGGCCAGCTGCTCGACCATGGCGGTGTCGAACGGCTTGGCGAAGCGGGCGTCGGCCACGGAGGTGCTGAGGCCACGCGCCGCCAGCTCGTCCGCCGCCTTCATGCTGTCCGCCAGGCGGGTGCCGAGCGAGAGGATGGCGATCGTATTGCCCTCCCGCAGGATGCGGCCGCGCCCCAAGGGCAGCACGGTGCCGCGCTCCGGCAGCGCGAGGCCCAAGCCCTCGCCGCGCGGATACCGCACGCCGCTGGGCCGGTCGTCGATGATCGCGGAGGTCGCGACCATGTGCATCAGCTCGACCTCGTCGGACGGCGCCATCAGCACGAAGCCCGGCAGGCACCCGAGATAGGCAAGGTCGAAGCTGCCGGCATGCGTGGCGCCATCGGCACCCACCAGCCCGGCGCGGTCGATCGCAAACCGCACCGGCAGCGATTGCAGCGCCACGTCATGCACCACCTGGTCGTAGGCGCGCTGCAGGAACGTGCTGTAGATCGCGCAGTACGGCTTCAGCCCCTCGGTCGCCATGCCGGCGGCAAATGTCACGGCGTGCTGCTCGGCGATGCCGACGTCGAACGTCCGCTCCGGAAACATTTTTCCGAACTTATCGAGCCCGGTGCCAGTGGGCATCGCCGCCGTGATGGCGACGATCTTGTCGTCGGCCTTTGCCTCCGCGATCAGCGCGTCCGCAAACACTTTCGTGTATTGTGGCGGGCCCGGCGGCGCCTTCACCTGCTCGCCCGTCACCACGTTGAACTTGCTGACGCCGTGGTACTTGTCGGGGGACGCCTCGGCCGGCGGGTAGCCGTGGCCCTTCTTGGTGATCACGTGCAACAGGATCGGCCCGGCCTCCTCGGCCTCCCGCACGTTGCGCAGCACCGGCAACAGGTGATCGAGGTTGTGGCCGTCGATCGGGCCCACGTAGTAGAAGCCCAGTTCCTCGAACAGCGTGCCGCCCGTCAGGATGCCGCGGGCATATTCCTCGGCCCTGCGCGCGGTGCGCTGGATGCCCTTCGGGAATCGCTGCGCCATCCGGGCCGCGAGGTCCCGCAGGTTCAGGAACGATCGGCTGCTCATCAGGCGCGACAAATACGCGCTCATGGCGCCCACGGGCGGCGCGATCGACATGTCGTTGTCGTTCAAGATCACCAGCAGGCGGGAGCGGCGAGCGCCGGCGTTGTTCATGGCCTCATACGCCATGCCGGCACTCATGGCGCCATCGCCGATCACGGCTACCACATGGCGGCTCTTTTCGCCCGCGAGGTCATGCGCCACCGCCATGCCGAGGCCCGCGGAGATGCTGGTGCTGCTATGCGCGGCGCCGAACGGGTCATACTCGCTCTCGCTACGGCGGGTGAAGCCGCTGAGGCCGCCAGGCTGACGCAGGGTGCGAATCCGGTCCCGCCGGCCGGTGAGAATCTTATGAGGGTAGGCCTGGTGCCCCACGTCCCACAGCACGCGGTCATGCGGCGTATCGAACACGGCATGCAGTGCGACAGTCAGCTCCACCACGCCCAGCGACGCGCCGAGATGGCCGCCCGTCGTGCTCACGACATCGACCGTCTCCGCCCGCAGCTCGTCGGCCACGGCGCGCAGCTGTTCAGCGGAGAAATTGCGCAAATCCGACGGTACGCGCACGCGATCCAGGGTCGGAGTGGCGGGCCGGGGCGACAGCGGTGTGCTCGCGTTCATGTGGTTCTGTCTGCTCCCCCCACCCGGGATTCCCGGGCGGCCGGTGGTTGACGACTCGGGCGGTGGCGCCCGGACCGATATCTTTGACCGATCCGGGCCGGAAGAACCACGTCCGGGTCAGTCAGGCAACAGGACACGCCGGCTTCGGTTCGCCGTTGTCGCACCTGTGTAACAAAGAGTGAGACTACCCAACCCGGCGATCCCATGCCATACCGCCCCGCGCATCGAAGCCGAGTGTCGCTTTTATGCAACATACCGCAGCCAGATCCGGACACAGTTTTGGCATCGGCGGGAACGGGCGTTGCAATGCACTATGGTGGCACGGCAGGAGCCGGGCTGATCGAGCCGGGCATGGAGATGGTTTGAAGATGCGGGTTGTCTTGGCTCAACCAAGGGGGTTCTGCGCGGGCGTGGAGCGGGCGATCGAGATCGTGGAGCGCGCCATCGCCAAGTTCGGGCCCCCGATCTACGTCCGGCATGAGATTGTGCATAACCGCCATGTGGTGGAGGATCTGCGCACCCGGGGCGCCGTGTTCGTGGACGAGATCGACGAGATCCCGCCCGGCGCCATGACGATCTTCAGCGCCCATGGCGTGGCCAAGCGCGTGGAGGAGGTCGCGGCCGAGCGGCGGCTGCCGGTGATCGACGCGACATGCCCGTTGGTATCGAAGGTGCACGCCGAGGGAAGGCGCTATGCGGCGCAGGGGCGGGAAATCGTGCTGGTCGGCCATGCGGGGCACGCAGAGGTGGAGGGCACGATCGGGCAAATCCCCGGACGCGTGCACCTGGTGCAGACCGTGGCGGACGTCGCCACACTCGAGGTCGGCACGCCGGAGCGGCTGGCCTACATCACGCAAACCACGCTGTCGGTCGATGACACGCGCGGCATCATCGCGGCGTTGCAGGCGCGGTTCCCGGGCATCGTCGGGCCCGATGTGCGGGACATCTGTTACGCCACGCAGAACCGGCAGCAAGCGGTGCATGACCTGGCCAAGCAGGTAGATCTGATCCTGGTCGTGGGCTCCAAGAACAGTTCGAACTCCAACCGGTTGGCGGAGATCGGGACCGAGCTGGGCAAGCCGAGCTACCTGATCGATGACGCCAGCGCCTTGCAACCGGAGTGGTTCACCGGTGTTCATACCGTTGGCCTCACCGCCGGGGCGAGCGCGCCGGAGATGCTGGTGCAGGGCGTGATTGATGGTTTGCGGCGGTTCGCAACCGTGGACGTCTCGACCTTGGCCGGGGTCGCGGAAGACGTGAAATTCAAGTTTCCGGCTGAACTGAGTTAAGGCCGAGGGAGCCCGTATCGATGTCCGTTCCGTTGAGGCAAATGGCGCGCGTGGGCGCCTATGTCGTGAAGCAGCATGTTCTGGGCCGTAAGCGGTATCCGTTGGTCCTGATGCTGGAGCCGTTGTTCCGCTGCAACCTGGCCTGCGCCGGGTGCGGCAAGATCGATTATCCGGCGGAGATCCTGAACCAGCGGCTCTCGGTCGCGGACGCGCTGGCGGCGGCCGACGAATGCGGCGCGCCCGTGGTGAGCATCGCCGGTGGCGAGCCGCTGCTGCACAAGGAGATGCCGCAGATCGTGCAGGGCCTGCTGGCGCGGAAGAAGTTCATCTATCTCTGCACCAACGCCCTGCTGCTCGAAAAGAAGATGGACGATTACACGCCCCATCCGGACTTCTCGTGGGACGTCCATTTGGACGGCGACAGGGAGATGCATGACCGGGCCGTAAGCCAGGATGGAACCTATGACCGCGCGGTGGCCGCGATCAAGGAGGCAAAGCGCCGGGGCTTCCGCGTCAGCATCAACTGCACCCTGTTCGACGGCGCCGAGCCGGAGCGGGTGGGCAAGTTCTTCGATGACGTGATGGCGATGGGCGTGGACGGGATCATGACGTCCCCGGGCTACGCGTATGAGCGCGCGCCGGACCAGGCGCATTTCCTGTCCCGCCAGAAGACCAAGCAGCTGTTCCGCGACATCCTGACCTATGGGCAGGGCAAGAAGTGGAAGTTCACGCAGTCGCCCTTGTTCATGAGCTTCCTGGCGGGCAACGAGAATTACACCTGCACGCCCTGGGGCAAGCCGACCCGCAACGTGTTCGGCTGGCAGCGGCCCTGCTACCTGCTGGGGGAGGGCTACACCAAGACCTATCAGGAGCTGATGGACAGCACGGATTGGGACAAGTACGGCACCGGCAATTATGAGAAGTGCGCCGATTGCATGGTGCATTCCGGGTATGAGAGCACCGCGGTGATGGATGCCGTGAAGAGCCCGCTCAAGACGATGATGGTGGCGATGCGCGGCCCGAAGCTCACGGGCCCGATGGCGCCGGAGATCGATCTCAGCCAACAGCGCCCGGCCGATTACGTGTTCAGCAAACACGTGCAGGAGAAGATGGCAGAGCTGAAGCACAAGCCGGTGAAGAAGGCTCAGGTGGCCGACGCCGCGGACTAGGCTGCTCACGTCCCCCTCTCCTCCCGGAGAGGGGGCCGCCAGGCCTGTATCTTACGGTGCACACCTCAGCGCGGTCACGGACCCGGTGCCGTCCCCCATCGGCGTATGCGCCTCGAAAGTCAGCCGCTGCAGCCGCCCGTCCGTGACCTGCGCCTCCGCCCAGGACGACGCCGAGCCGGCCAGGGCCGGGTGTGCCAAGGTCATGTGCCAGCGACCGCCGCCGCCGCTCACGGCCTCATCCACGCGCGCATCCCGCTTCCATCCCGGCAGGAACACCGGCACCGGGCCCGGCGTCAGGAACCGCGACCAGTAGAACGCCAGCGCCAACGGCGTCCGCACTCCGGCCGGCATGGCGGTGCGGGGCAGGTCGAGGTCCGGGCGGCGCTCCGGCTGCGCCATCGGGAACTCACCCAGCCAGGGCCGCCCGAAATCGGCCGGCGACCAATGCGCCGCGAAGGCCGGGTGCCGGCGGGAAAAATCCGAGAGCCGCTTCGCCTGCACCCGGCTCGCCACGAGCCCGCCTGGCCCCGGCACGAACACATCCCATTGCTGGCGCTTCACGGACCCGTTCACGCTGTAGCGTCCGTTCACCGCCACCGATTGCAGCACGCCGCCGCGCCACTGGCTGATCTCCTCCGCCAGGAACTGCACATCCCAGAGCCGCCAGGGCGCCGCGTCCATCCGCGCCGTCACATGCACTGTCAGCACGCCCCCGGTCTCCGTGGCCGCCGCCGTCACCGCGACCCGGCCGCGATAGCTGGTCTCGCCCACGAACGAGCACGTCTCGGCCGCCGCCGGCGCCGCCATCAGGCATGCCGCCAGCACGGCCCCGCGCATCATCAGCCCCGCGCGACCCGGGCTGATGCCACCACGCACAGGATCTCGAACAGCATGGTGGCGCCGTGAAACGCCGTGAGCCCGCCCACATCGAACGGGGGCGAGACCTCCACCATGTCGGCGCCGACCACGTCCAGCCCCATCAAGCCCCGGACCATCCGCTGCGCCTCGATCATCGTGAGCCCCCCGGCCTCCGGCGTGCCGGTGCCGGGGGCGTAGACAGGATCGAGGCTGTCGATGTCGAAACTAAGGTAGCAGGGGCGATCCCCCACCACGCGCCTTGCCTCTTCCACGGCCCAGCGCCAGCCGCGGTCATGCACCTCGTCCATCGGCATCACGCGCATGCCGCTCTCGGTGCTGAAGGTCCAGAGGCTGCCGGGCACGACGCTGGTGCCGCGCAGGCCGATCTGGATGCAGCGGGCGGGGTCCAGCAATCCTTCCTCCACGGCGCGGCGGAAGGGGGTGCCGTGCTGGAACTTGCTGCCCATGTAGTCGTCTCCGGTGTCGCCATGGGCGTCGATATGCACCATGCCGATGGGACCGGAAGCGGCGACCGCGCGCAGGATCGGCCAGGCGATCGAGTGGTCCCCGCCGCAGGTCACGGGCGTCACCCCGGCCTCCACCACGCGGCGGTAGAACCCTTCGATCTCCGCCAGGGCGCCCCTGAGCTCATAGGGTTGCTCGATCCAGCAATCGCCGAGATCCCGGATACGCAGGTCGTGGAACGGCATCGCCTGGGTGGCGCCGTTGATGGGGCGGAGCAGGCTGGATTGGTTGCGGACCTCGCGCGGGCCGTGGCGGGCGCCGGGGCGGTTGGTGACGCCGCCATCGAACGGGACGCCGATCAGGCCGATATCGACGGCTGTGAGGTCCTGGACATACGGCGTTCGGAAGAAGGTGGGGATGCCGGTGTAGCGCGGCTGCTGCTGCGGGTCCGACAAAGCGGGGTAGTGGGCGGCCGGCTTCAATGCATTCATGTCGGCCGCCGTAGCAGAAATTGGCGCCCCTGCCGACCTCGGCGCAGGATAGGCGCGCAGACGTGACAGGACATCATGCACATCGCGCCGAGCGGGCCCTATAGCTGGCGGACCGGCCCCACCGTCCCCGCCTTGGTGTTCCGGCCGCTGCCGCGCGGCCTGCGGGACCGGCTCTACCGCCTGCTGGCCCGCAACCGGTTGCGCTGGTTCGGGCAGCTTGCCGTGTGGTACCGGCCTGACGCGGCCCATGCGGACCGGTTCTTCAAATGACCACCCTTCTGATCATCGGCGGCTATGGCGTCTTCGGCAGCCGGATCGTCGCGATGCTGGAGCAGGAGCCGGCACTGACGGTTCTGGTAGCCGGGCGATCGCTGGCCCGAGCGACAGCGTTCTGCAGCGGTCGTGGCGGCGTTGCGGCGCGGTTGATTCCGGTCGAGCTCGACCGCCGCGAACCTGATCAGGTGTTGGCCACATATCGCCCTGACCTGGTGGTGGATGCCAGTGGACCCTTTCAGGCTTATAGCGGTTATGAGGTGGTCGAGGCCTGCTTGGCCCATGGCGCCGACTATATGGACCTGGCGGACGGGGCCGCTTTCGTCGGCGGTATCGCGGCGTTCGATATGCGGGCCCGAGCTGCCGGGCGGTCCGTGTTGTCGGGCGTCTCGACCTTCCCGGTGCTGACCGCGGCCGCGGTTCGGGGCCTGGCTGACGGCATGGCGACGGTCGAGACGATCCGCGGCGGCGTGGCGCCCACGCCGTTTGCCGGAGTGGGCGAGAACGTGGTTCGCGCCGTGGCCGCCTATGCCGGTCAACCGGTGCCGATCCGGCGAGGGGGCGCCACGCACATGGCCCGGCCGTTCACGGAGCAGTGGCGCGCGACGGTGGCGCCGCCCGGGGCGCTGCCGCTGCACACCACGCTGTTCTCGTTGGTGGACGTGCCGGACCTGCTGGCGTTCGCCACGCTGTACCCCGGTGTGCGCAGCGTTTGGATGGGCGCCGGGCCGGTGCCCGCGTCGTTGCACCGAGTCCTGATCGCGTGCGCCTGGCTCGTTCGGCTGCGCATGCTGCGGGGTCTACTGCCGTTCGCCGGGCTGATGCACCGCGCCACCAACGGGCTGCGCTGGGGCGAGCATCGGGGCGGGCTGATCGTTGAGGCCGAGGGGCGGGACGCGACCGGCCGGACCATGCGGCGGAGCTGGCACATGGTGGCCGAGGGGGAGGACGGGCCGCTCGTTCCCGCCATGGCGGTCGTGGCGCTGGTGCGCCGCCGGTTGGCGGGCCGCCTCCCGGCCCCCGGCGCCCGCCCGGCGTTGGAAGAGCTCGAGCTGGCGGATTACGACGCGCTGTTCGCCTCCCGCCGCATCGTGGCGGGTATCCGGGAGGATCGCCCCGGCGCCCCCTTGTTCGCCCGCCTGCTCGGCCCGGCATGGGACAGGCTCGCCCCCGAAATCCGCGCGATGCACGAGGCCACGGGCCTGGCGACCGGGCGGGCCGTGGTGGAGCGCGGCCGTCATCCCCTGGCCCGGCTGGTGGCATGGTTGGTCGGCTTCCCGGCCGCCAGCGCGGACACGCCGGTGGAGGTGCGGTTCAGCGTGGGAGCGGGGGGCGAGCGATGGGTCCGCGGCTTCGCCGGGCGCCGGTTCAGCAGCGCGCTGTCCGAAGGGCGGGGCCGGGCGGAGGGGCTGGTCATCGAGCGGTTCGGTCCGCTTCGCTTCGGCATTGCGCTGGTGGTGGACGGCGCCACGCTGCGCTACGTGCTGCGGCGGTGGAGCGTGCTGGGGGTGCCGATGCCGATGACGCTGTGCCCGCATTCCAATACGTATGAGACCGTGGAGGAGGGCCGGTTCCGGTTCCATGTGGAGATCGGGCTGCCGCTGACGGGCTTGCTGGTCAGCTACCGGGGGTGGCTGGCGCCGGGCGTGCCGCCAGCAGCGCAGCCGCTTGGGGCGGAAGCGCCGGCGATGGCTGCGTGATGCCGATCGAGGCCAGGGCGTCTGCCGTCGAGACGCCGCCGTCGACGCCGCGGATCGTGGCTTTGACGAGTCCGGATGCCATCATCCGGCCGTTTCGCGAAAACCGTTGTTCAAACACGAACCATTTCTCGTCCCAGCCCAGCAATTTGGTCTGGAGCCGGTAGCGTTCGAACACCAGCAGCGGCCGGCGATAGTCCATGAGGCTCGTCCCGACCAACGGGAACCAGCCACGCCGCCTGGCTTCCTGTGCGAAGCCGGAGCGGATCAGCATGTCGATGCGGCCGAGGTCCATGAGCGAGAGATAGCGGCCATTGTTCATGTGCATTTGCACATCCAGGTCAGTTGGCCAGACGATCATCGCCACGCTCGAAGTCTGCAGTGGCGTGAGCGGCCCGCGGCGGGACGCGCTCATGAGCATCAGTAACAATCGCAACAGCAGGTTCATGCCGTCCACCCCGCGACCAGGTCCAGCATATCCGCTTTGAGGTCCGCGAACGCCGCCCCATCGCGCGTCAGACCCGCCAGCATCACACCGCCCTCGAATGTCGCGAACAGAAGGCGCGCGGCTCGGACGGGGTCGAGGCCGGGCCGGAACTCTCCAGCGCGGACGCCCTCTGCGATACATTCGGCCAGCAGGCCGATCAGGTGCAGCGCGGCGGACGCCACGCGCTCCCGCATCGCCTCGTCCTGGTCATCCGCTTCCGTCGCGGCATTGAGGATCGGACAGCCTGCCTCAAACGGCGGCAGCCGGGTGCCGATGCGGTCGAACGCATCCAGCAGCCGGGTTAAACGCTCCTGAGCCGGACCGGGTCCGGCCAGCCGGCTTTGCACGAGAGCGATCAGGCGCCCGGCCGCGAAGTCGAAAGCGGTGTCCGTCAGCTCGCGCTGGCTGCCGAAATGATTGTAGAGGCCGCCCTTGGTGAGGTTTGCCGCAGCCAGAACCTCGGACACGGGCGTTGCCAGCCAGCCACCCCGGTTGAGCGAGGCCGCCGCCGCCGAGATCACCCGCAAACGTGTCTCCGATCCCTTGCCCATCCAACACCATGAAAAAGACCGATCGGTATTTTCCACGTTTTGATGCGGGCGTCAAGCCACGGTGGCGGTCACCACCCGATCCAGAGCCCGCCGGGCCGCCCCGGCATCCCGCGCAAGCGCCAGCAAACCCCCGATCTGACCCGGCCGCGTCAGCACCGAGCGCACGACCCGCCACATCCCGATCCGCCCCTGCGCATCCAGCGCGATCTGCGCGGCGGGCGGGAGGTCGCGGGCAGCCGGGTCGCAGATGGCGCGGAGCACGGCGAACGGCAGTCCGTGCCGGGCGGCGGCCCGGGCCAGCGCAGCGCTCTCGAGGTCGACGGCCAGGGCGCCGGTTTCGAGGTGGAGGCGGCGTTTGGCGGCGGCCGTCGTGAGCACGTCGCCACCGCCTTGTAACGCGCCGTGGGCCGGGCCGAAGCGGGCGGAGAGGGTTGGGTCCGTGGGCCAGCGTTCGGCGCCGTCCAGCACCCAGGCGGGGATCACGAGGGCGCCGGGCTTCAGGGCGGGATCGAGGCCGCCGGCGAGGCCGAAGCTCAGCAGGGCATCCACTCCTTGCGCCATCAGGCGCTCCGCCGCGGCTGCCGCGCCCGCCGCATCGCCGCCGCCGATCTCCACCACCCCGCCGAGCCGCGTCGCGATCCGCGCCTCTGCCCGAAGCCCGACGACGATTCCCAGACGGCTCAGAAGCCGAAGCCGACGCGCCGGCTGTTGCCCCGCTGCAGATTGCGGAACCGCGCCAGCGCCAGCAGCGGGAAGAACAGGCGGTAGCCGTGGTAGCGAAGATAGAACACGCGCGGGAAGCCGACAGCGGTGTAGGCGGCCTCGTCCCACTCGCCATCCTCCCGCTGCGTGCGCGCCAAATAGGCGGCGGCGCGGTCCACGGCCGGGCCGCACTCCCCGGCCGCCATCAGGCCGAGCATGGCCCAGGCAGTCTGGGACGGCGTGCTGGTGTGGTATTCGCCGCGGGGGGCCTCGGCGTAGCTGTCTTCGTCCTCGCCCCAGCCGCCATCCGCGCGCTGTTTCGACAACAGCCAGGCGGCGGCGCGGGCGATCGCCGGGTCGTCATGCGGCAGCCCGGCGGCGTTCAGCGCGCAGAGGACCGACCAGGTGCCATAGATGTAGTTGGTGCCCCAGCGGCCGAACCAGCTGCCATCCGGCTCCTGCTCGCGGCGCAGATAGGCGATGGCGCGGGCCATCGCGGGCTCGTTCGAGTCGTGGCCCAGCTGCGCCAGGAATGACACGCAGCGGGCGGTCACGTCGGCGGTCGGCGGGTCCAGCAGGGCGCCGTGGTCGGCGAATGGGATGTGGTTCAGGAATTCGTGGTTGTTGTCCGCCTCGAACGCGCCCCAGCCGCCATTCTGGCTTTGCATGCCCAGCACCCAGTCGCGCGCGAGGGCGACGCTTTCGGCATGCGCCGGGTCCCCGTTACGATGCAGCAGCATGCCGACGACGGCGGTGTCGTCCACATCCGGGTAATGCGCGTTCTCGTATTGGAATGCCCAGCCGCCGGGCGGTGCGTCGGGACGGAGCAGCGCCCAATCACCGCGCACCTCGGTCGCCTGCCGGGCCACGAGCCAGGCGCAGGCGGCGTCGAGCCCGGTGGTCGCCACGCCCTCGGCCTCTGCCACGGCGTGGCCGGCCAGGCTCGTGTCCCAGATCGGCGACAGGCAGGGCTGGCAGTAGGCTTCCGTTTCGGTGACCACCAGCAGCTTGCGGACGGCGGTCCAGGCGATCGCGGAGTCGGGGTGGGATGCGTCGTAGCCGAGCGCGTCGAACATCATGACGGTGTTGGCCATGGCCGGGTAGATGGCGCCCAGGCCCTCTTCGCCGTTCAGCCGCTCCGTCACGAAGCGGCGCGCCTCCTCGATGGCACTGGCGCGAATTGGGCCGGGGAACACGGGCTGCGCCAGGCGTACAACGCGATCCACGGCTTTGAACACCCGGCCCCAGGCCGAGCGATATGGGCCGCGGATCCAGTCCCTGATCTGGTCCGGCGGCGTGCAGAACAGTTCCTGGACTTCGATCCCGCGCGGATTTCGGGCCCGGGGATGCAGGGACATCAGCACCAGCAGCGGCACCATCACCGTCCGCGACCAGTAGGATACCTTCGACAGGTGGAAGAAGAACCACCGCGGCAGGTGCATGATCTCGATCGGCATGGCCGGCACGGCGCGCCACGGCACCTGGTCGAATAGCGCCAGCTGGATGCGGGTGAACACGTTGGCGCGTTCGGCCCCGCCCGCCGCCAGGATGGCGTCGCGCGCGGCGCGCATGTGCGGGGCGTCCGGCGAGTCGCCCACCGCCTTCAACGCGAAATAGGCCTTCACAGAGGCCGACAGGTCGAACGCGCCATCATGGAAGAGCGGCCAGCCGCCATGGGCACCCTGGATGCGGCGGAGATAGACGGCGATCTTGGCCTGCAACGGCGCATCGATGCGGTCGAGATAGTGCTCCAGCAGAATATATTCGGCCGGGATCGTCGCGTCGGCCTCGAGCTCGAACACCCAGTGCCCGTCGGCGTTCTGGCGGCCAGCGAGTGCGGCGGACGCTCGGCCGATCGCCTGGTCGAGCGCGGGCTCGCCCAAGCCAGCATGGCTGGCGGTCAGCGTATGGGTCGCGAAGTCGGGGGTCATGGTGTCAGGCATGGTCTCGGTGCGTGCTGTGGACGGGTGGTCAACGAGTTAGAATCGCAGTTGCTGCGGTGCATCCAGACCTGATCGCACCTTCAATCGTTGCGGGCAAGCCGGTGGCTGTCCAATCCCCAGCGAGCACGAGGTCTCGGTAGGCCGTTCGGGCCGGCGGGCGGCGACGGTCTTGCTGCGGTGTGGCGGCGAAGGTGGCGCGCTTCTCTCTCACCACGCGATATCGCGGCATAGGCCCCGATAGATGCAGCACACGCTGCACTTCCTGCCACACCTGTTGCGCCAAAGCCTCAGTTTCGAGGTCCAGGCGTGAGTTGCCGGCGCTGATCGTCGTGCTGACCACGCCGGGCTTCGTGAACACCCATTCCGTCAGACCGCCGATCAATCCGATGAACCCGGCCTCGCCCGCCGAAGCTTCGGCGCGGAAATGCACGTTGAGAATCGCCTCGAACTGGTCCGGAACGGTCAGGCCAGGCACCAACGCCGCAGCAACGGGAGCCGGGGTGGCGACCACCACCCCTTCATCGCCCGCCAGGCTACTGCCATCGATCGCACTCACCCGGTCTTCAAGGGTCAGCGCAGTCACGCGGCTGCCGAGCCGGATCGTGGCGCCATGTGAGGAAAGCCAAGCGATCGCCGGGTCGATGAAGCTTTCCGAGAGGCCGTCGCGTGGGAAGCAGGGGATGCAGGCGGCGCCGCCCTGGGAAAGGCTCTCATCCATGACGGCGCCGAGCAGCCGCGCGCTCGCCACGTCCGGCGGGGTATTCAGCGCCGAGATTGCCAGCGGCTCCAGCAACCGCCGATACAGCTCGCCCCGCGGCAAGGCTTGCGCGACCGTCACATCGGGCCCGGCATGCGACAGCCGGGTCGCGGCCCAGAAATCCCGCAGCCGCGCGCCTGGCACCCGGCGCCCCGGCGCCACCACCCACCACGGCAGCCGCCCCCGGTTGGGCCGCACCGTCCAGCGCTCCCCCGTGGCAAGGTCCATGAACGGGAACAGGGGCTCGGCTGGCCCGGCCATCGTGCCGCGGGCGCCGATGCGGTCGAGGAACGCGAAGGCGTCGCGGTTGCCGGACAGGAGCAAATGATTGCCGTTATCGAGCCGGCAGCCGAGTTCCTTGTCGAAATAGGAGCGGCAGCGCCCCCCCGCCGCCGGCCCGGCCTCGTGGACGGTCACGGCCATCCCGGCCTCCACCAACCTCATGGCGGCAGACAGGCCGGCCAGCCCGGCGCCGATGACATGCACGTGACGCATCAAAATGCGTAGCGCGCCGCGATCAGCAGCTTGCGCCATTTCGGCACGCGCGCCGGCTGGTCCAGCCGATGCCAGCCGCGCCGCTCCAACCGGTCCAGCACGGCGGCGTAGGTCGCGCCCATGATCCGCGCCGGGCGCATGGCGCGGGGATCGCAGCGGTCCATGCTGGCGCGGGCCTGGCGGAAGTGCTCATGCGCGGCCGCGGCGCCCCGGGCACAGACCCCGGCAAGGCCCGGATGCAGGAGGGCCGCCGCGGGATCAGGCGGCACGCCCGCCGCGTCCAGCCACTCGCGCGGCAGATAGAGCCGGTTGCGCCCGGCATCCTCGTGCACATCGCGGAGAATGTTGGTGAGCTGCAAGGCGCGGCCGAGATGCCAGGCCACGCGGTCCGCCTCCGACGAGGCATCGCCGAACGCGCGCACGCTGAGCCTGCCCACGGCGGCGGCCACGCGGTCGCAATACAAGTCCAGGGTCGCGAGATCCGGCGCCACGATCTCGGTCTCGGCGTCCATCTCCATGCCGTCGATCACCGCGACGAAGTCTTCCTGGCGGAGCGCGTAGTGCCGGGCGGCGGGGACCAGGACGCGGGTTACGGCATCGTCGGACCGGCCCTGGAACACGGCGGCGATGCGCTGCCGCCATTGCTCGAGGTCGCGGCGCTTGTCCGCCAGGGGGCCGGGCTCGTCCGCCACGTCATCCACCAGGCGGCAGAAGGCGTAGATCGCATACATGGCCGCGCGCCGGTCCGGCGGCAGGATCTTCATGCCGCGGTAGAACGACGTGCCGGCCCGGCGCACGATCTCTTCGACCGCCGCAAGGTCTGCCTCGGCTGCACCCAGAACGGTCATGCCGTGAACCGGAGGGCGGCCAACAGCGCGCCGACGGCATCGGTCTTGCGCAGGCGAACGCGGGTCGCCACGGGGTCGCCACTGCGCAGCCGTGCCGTCAGCCGGCAGGACAGGCCGTGGATGACAGCCGTCTCGATCCGCAGCCGCCGGTCCCGCGTGCGGCGCGGCAGGGCGGCGGCGGCCTGGTTCATGCGGTCCACACGGTCCAGCAGGTTGTCGTACACCTGCCGCAGGCCTGGCGTTTCCGCGGCGCCCCGGAGGTCCGCCACGGAGGCGCCGGCCGCGTCCAGCATGTCTTGCGGGAGGTAGCACCGGTCAAGCGCCGCCAGGTCCTTCGACCCGTCCTGCAGATGGTTGATGATCTGCAACGCGGCACAAAGCGGGTCGGACGGGGCGTAGGTCGAGGGTTCCTCCCCATGCAGATCCAGCACGTGGCGGCCGACGGGCATGGCGGAGTGGCGGCAATAGTCCAAGAGTTCGTCCCAATTGGCGTAGCGCTGTTTCGTCGCGTCCTGCCGGAAGGCCACTAGCAGGTCGCGCGCATGTTTGGAGGTGACCCCGGTCTCCTCGAGGCTGCGCCGGAGTGCGGTGGCGCTGGGCGAGCCCCCGGTCGCGCGGCCCACCAGCACGGCCTCCATCTGATCGAGGCGAGCGATCTTGTCGGCGGCGTCGAGCGCCGGGTCATCCGCGATGTCGTCGCCATTGCGGGCGAAGGCGTAGAAGGCGTGCACGTGCGGGCGGAGCGCGCGGCGAATCAGCAGCGAGCCCACGGGAAAGTTCTCGTCGTGCCGGCCCTTGCCGGAGGGCGCTTCGACCGTCATGCGCGGGCATCCTTATAGGCGCGGCGCTTCCACTGCACACCGCGGCCGCGATGATGGTCGAGCGCGGAGCCGAGCGTGGCGGCCATGTAGAACGCGGCGATGCCGGGCAGGGCCAGCGCCCAGAGCGGCGTGAGGCCGAACCGCCGCAGCGTCGGCACGAACGAGAGGGCCGAGCCCGCCCACGCCAGCGCCGCCAGCCAGCGGGCCAGCCCCTGCCCGAACAGCGCCACACCGGGCGGCACGAGCCAGACCAGTGCCAGGCCCAGCACCGTCCCAGCCAGGACCCAGGGCGAGAAGCGCAGCTGCACGTAGGCGGTGCGCGCCACCATGCGCCAGATGTCGGCGGCGGCCGGGTAGGGCCGCAGGCTGCGGGCGAGGCGGCTGTGGCCGAGCCAGATGCGTCCGCCTCGCTTGATGGCCGCCGCCAGCGCCACGTCGTCGATCAACGCGCCGTGGATGGAACCGATCCCGCCGATGCGGTCCAGCGCCCGGCGCCGCAGCAGCATCACGCCCCCGGCAGCGGCCGCGGTGCCGTTCATGGGATCGTTCACGCGGGCGAAGGGGAACAGCATCTGGAAGAAATACACGAAGGCCGGCACCAGCGCGCGCTCCGCCGGGCTCAGGCAGCGCAGCTCCACCATCTCCGATACGAGGTCCAGGCCGTCTTGCTCGATCTTGCGCACCAGGGTCGCAAGGTGGAGCGGGTCGTGGACGATGTCGGCGTCGGTCAGCAGGATCAGCGGGGCCCCGGTGCGGGCCACGCCCTGCGAGACGGCCCACAGTTTGCCGGACCAGCCCGGCGGGCGGGCGATGCCGGGGCTGAGGGTGAGGGTGGGATCACACGCATTCTCGTCCGGCTCTGGAACCCCACCCTCACCCAACCCTCTCCCGCCAGCGGGAGAGGGCTCAATCGCACCTAGGTTGCGCACGATCTCTGCCGTGCCATCCGTGCTGCAATCGTCCACCACGAACACGCGCAGCCGCCCGGCATAGTCCTGTGCCAACAGGGACTGCACCGCGGCGGCGATCCCGTCGGCCTCGTCCCGCGCCGGGATGACGACGTCCACGGCGACAGCCGGGCCGCGCGCGGGCGTGAGCGACGGCCCGGCCTGCCAGAAGCGGCCGTGTCCGAACAGCAGATACGCCCAGGTCAGGCATGCCAATGCCGCCAGCCAGATCACCCGCGGGCTGCTCCGGGGGGCAGCGCCCCGGTGCTGCGGAACCACGCGACAGCGTCCACGATCGCCTGGCGTGCGGGGCGGGCGTGGTAGCCGAGTTCGGCTTCGGCCTTGGCGGAGCTGAAGAACATCTGCTTGTCCGCCATCGCCAGCATCTCCCGCGTCACCCGCGGCTGCGACCCGAACAGGCGGGCCTTCAGCTCCGCGCCCACCGCCACGGGCTGCAGCATCCCGGTCGAGAGCTTGCTGCGGTGCACGCCCTCCCGCCCCATCACATCGTCGATCAGCGCCAGCAGATGCGCCATGCCGAGGTCTTCGCCGCCCAAAATATAGGCCTCGCCGACCCGTCCGCGTTCCAGCGCCAGCACGTGCCCGGCTGCCACGTCATCCACGTGCACGACGTTCAGCCCGGTCTCGACATAGGCCGGCATACGCCCGCCGGCCGCGTCCAGCACCATGCGGCCCGTGGGCGTCGGTTTGATGTCGCGCGGGCCGACCGGGGCGGTCGGGTTCACGATCACGACCGGCACGCCGTCGGCTGCGAGGCGGCGGACCTCCTGTTCGGCGGCGTATTTGGATTGCTTGTAGGCGCCGATGATCGCGTCCCGATGCACCGGCGTCTCTTCGGTGCCGGGCGTGCCGTCGCCCACCAGGCCGAGTGCGGCGACGCTGCTGCAATACACGATCCGCTCGACCCCGGCATCCCGCGCGGCCAGCATCAGGGCGCGCGTCCCCTCCACATTGGCCGCGTTCATACTGCGCGGGTCGGGCACCCAGAGCCGGTAATCCGCCGCGACGTGCACGACGTTGCGGCAGCCGGCAACGGCGGCAACGAGGGTTTCGGGCCGGGTCAGGTCCCCCTCCACCAGCTCGGCCGGGAGGCCCTGGATGTTGCGCCGGTCTCCCTGCGCACGCACCAGGAGGCGCAGGGTGTGGCCGCGGGCCAGCAGGGCGCGGGCGACGGCGGAGCCCACGAAGCCGGTGGCCCCGGTCACAAGGGTTGGGCGCGGTCCACTGCCGCCCAGGATGGCGGGCATGGGAAAAGCGGCTTGCCCCGGCGCACTGGCCGCCCGCGTGTCATACAGGGGGCGGGGCGCCTTTTCCAACGGCGCCTGAGTCGCCCGGACGGGTTCGAACGCTTGCGAAGCAGGCTCCGCCGGGCGCGGTGGAGCCGGCTCAGGTTCCGATGGAGGTGCCTCGGCCACCGGTGTGGCATCAGCAATTGGGGCGGCGGGAACCGGGGTGGCGGGAACCGGGATAACCGCCGGGGTTGCGGTCGCGGGCTTGACGTGCGCTGGGCGGTAAAGCGGTTGCGGCGTGTCGCTCCATAACGAGACGTAGTTGAGCAGTGACTTGCCCATGCTTTTGCCGCGGGGCGACGCCGGTGCTTTCGCGGGGGTGGCACGGGCCACTGGCGGAGACCGCACAGGCTGCGGTGCTGCCGGTACCGGGTCGGGGCGTGTCGCACGGGCTTCGGCCTGTGGCGAAGGCGGCATCGGTGATCCCGTCCGGTAGAGCCCGCGTGCGGATGACCGTTGCAGGGGCCCCGGGCGCGAGGCCGGCCCGCCAACGGTCTTGGAGGGAGGCAGTTCAGTCGCCACGGGCATCGATGTCCGCATCATTGCCGGGGCGGTGGGTGGCGCGGCTGGCGCAGGCGCCTCCGCCGTCCGGGCTGCCGGTGCGGCCGCTACCGGGTCCGGTGTCACCTGACCGCGCGGCTCCAAAGACCGTGCCCGATAAATGCCCCGCGCCCGCTGCGGTGCCAGCGGTGGAATGCGGACGGTGGGTGCAGGGTCGGCGTCGTTGAGCGGCGGGCGGGGCAAGGGCGGTCTCCCGAAGGGTCGGCCTCTATAGCCCGACCCTGCCCTGCTGGTGTAGTGCCGGGCTCGAATGAAGCAACTCTCACTTCTTCTTGCGCTGGCTGGCTTGGCGCTCTCGCTCGGCCTCGTGGTCTGGTTCGATGCCGGCGCGGTCCTGGCGACGGTGCTGTCCGTCGGCTGGGGCGGGGCGGGGCTGCTGGTGGCGTGGCAGGCGTTGACCTTCATCCTGCTGGGCCTGGCCTGGGCCATGGTGCTGCCGGGCGGCGGCGCGCTGCGCATGATCTGGGGGCGCATGGTGCGCGATGCCGCCACCACCTGCCTGCCATTCTCCCCGGTGGGCGGCTACGTGATCGGGGCGCGGGCCTTGACGCTGCAGGGCGTGGCATGGCCGCTCGCCGCCGCGGGGACGGTCGTGGACGTGACGGCGGAGATCGTGGCGCAACTGCTGTTCGCGCTGTTCGGCCTGTCGGTGCTGCTGATCCTGCAGCCCGGTGCCGCGCTGATCGCGCCTTTGGCCTTGGGGCTCGGGGTCGTCGTCGCCGGGCTTGCGCTGCTGGTCATGTTCCGGGCGCGGCTGGGAACCGGACTGCGGGCGCTGGGGCGGCGGCTCCTGGGGGAGTGGTTCGCGGCGCAGGCCGGGACCGACCGGTTGCAGGCCGAGCTTCTGCGCCTCTATGGAAACCGCGCCCGCTTCGCCGCCGCCCTCGCGCTGCATCTGGCCGGGTGGTTCGTGACCGGGGTGGGCACCTGGATCAGCCTGCGGCTGCTGGGCTGGCACGGGGACATCCTGCCGATCCTGGCGTTGGAAGCGTTGCTGGACGCCCTGATCGCCGCGGCGTTCGTGGTGCCGGCGGCGGCGGGGGTGCAGGAAGCGGGCTATGTCGGCGTGGGCGCCGTGTTCGGCGTGCCGCCCGATGTGGCGCTCGGCGTATCGTTGCTGCGCCGGGGGCGGGACCTTGCGATCGGCGTGCCGGTGCTGGCGGCGTGGCAATGGCTGGAACTGCGCCGCATCCGGGCGGAGGCGGCGTGACGCTCACGATCGGGTTGAACGACGTCTATCACGATTCGTCGTTCTGCCTGGCCGGTGACCGCGGCACCATGCATGTCGAGCTGGAACGCTTCTCCCGGCGCAAGCTGGAGCGGCTGAGCGCGGTGGTCGGGCTCGTGCATCTGCTCGACGATGGCCTCGCGGACGTGCTGGCGGACACGGCGGCGATCGGGATCGTGGAGGGCGATTTCACGACGCCTTTGCTGCGCCGATTGATGCTAGGGGGAGAGCCGGCGGCGCTGACGGAATTCTTCATGTCCGAACTGCAGGCCGGACTGGACTGGCATCCGCCGAACTTTCCGCTCAACCTGACCCGGCCCGCCCGTTTCGAGGAGGTGCGGGACGGGCTGCGTGCCTTCGTCGACCACGGCTTACGGCCCGGCGCCGGGCTCCGTGTGCTCGGCCACCATCTTTGCCACGCCGCCGACGCCTTTTTGGTGTCGCCTCACGATTCCGCGCTGTGCGTGACCCTGGACGGCGGCGGCTACGATTTTCCGGACGGCTCCGAAACCCGTGCGCTCGTGTATGGCGGCATCTTTCGCGGTGAGGGGCAGACAATCACGCCCGTTTCCTATGACCATCACCAGGCGATCGGCACCGCGTGGGCGCGGGTCACGGTGCGGGTCCTCGGGTTGCAGTTCGGGGAGGAGGGCACGGCCATGGCCATGGCCGCGTTCGGTGACCCGGCCCGGTTCGCCACCGCCCTGGCTGGGCCGGAGCTATGGTCGCCGGGGAATGTGGACACCACGACGAACCAGGCGGCGTATGATGCCGAGCTCTCTGCGCTCACAGCCGCCATGCGCACGGAGCAAGACCGGTTCGACCTGGCGGCCGGGCTGCAGGCGGCGACGGAGCGGCGGGTGCGGGCCATTCTGGCCAGGGCATTGACGCCGCACGACCGGGTGCTCTGCTTGTCAGGCGGCGTCTCGCTCAATTGCCAATGGACCGGGAAGGTGCGGGACTGGTTCCCCCAGCTCGAGCACGTGTTCATCCCGCCGGCGCCCTATGATGGCGGGCTGAGCCAGGGCGCGGCGCTGTATCTGCGCCATGCGGTGCTGGGCGCACCGCGTGAGCCGGTTGCGCTGGCGGCATTCGCGTCCGGCCCGGTGTATGACGGGGCAGCGATCGCGGCGGCGTGCGACCACGTCCGTGTTGTCTCAATGGCCGCGACCCCGCATGACATTGCCGTGCGCCTGGCGGGTGGCGAGATCGGGGGGGTGTTCGCCGGGCCGGCCGAGAGCGGACGGCGCGCCCTGGGCCACCGCAGCATCCTGGCGGATCCCCGCACCGCGCAGAGCCGCACCCGTATCAACAAGGACATCAAGCACCGCGCCGCCTTTCGCCCGCTGGCCCCGATGGTTCTGGCCGAGCATGCTGCTGCCTGGTTCCAGTGCCCGGCGGGGTTCCAGTCGCCTTACATGTCGTTTGCGTCACCGGTCCGGCCGGAACGGGCGGATCGTATCCCGGCCGTGCTGCATCATGACGGCACGGCGCGGGTGCAGACGGTGCATGCGGCGTTGACGCCAGGATTGCATGCGTTGCTGACGGCCTGGCATCGCGTGTCGGGCGTGCCGGTTCTGCTGAACACGTCGTTCAACGAGAACGAGCCGATCGTGCAGACGCCGGGCGATGCGCTGGATTGCTATCTGCGGACGCCGCTCGATTTCCTGTTCTTCGCCGATGCGGGCCTGGTGTGCGCGAAGACTACTCCCCGCCGTGCAGGATGAGCACGTCCCCCTCGGTGCGATAGCCGGCGAGGCGGGTGAGGAAGGATTGGCCCAGCAGGTTGACGCCGAGGGTGCCGGGCTTGGCGACCACGCCCTGCACGTCCCGCCGGCTGATGTTGCCGATCGTCACCACGGGGATCAGCACGGGCGCCACGTCCGTCTTGCCGTTGGCGGTGCTGACGGAGTGATTGTAGGTGAGGGTGCCCATGTTGATGCCGAGCCGCGCGGCGTCTTCGGCGCGGAGCACGATCTGGGAGGCGCCGGTGTCGAACAGCATCTGCACGGGTGCGCCGTTCACCGCCGCATCGAAATAGAACTGCCCGTTATGCGCGCGCTTGGCGGAGGCGATGGTGCGATAAGCCTGATGCGTCGGGCGCACGACGGACGGCAGTGGTGTGTCCGGCGTGATGACGGATGGCAGCTGGGCATGGGCGGGGCGGACCATCGCTGCCACGGCCGCCAGCAGGCCGGCCCGTCGTCCGAGGAGCACCATCATGTCGTCGATTCGTCCTCAGAGTGCGAATGGGATCATTGCACAACTGAGGCGAGCAGAAAAATCAGCAAAGGTTGGGTGTTGTTCGTCCCAACTTCACACATTGAACCGGAACAGCAGCACGTCCCCGTCCTTGACCACGTAATCGCGGCCCTCGATCCGCATCTTGCCGGCCTCCTTGGCGCCGGCTTCGCCCTTCAGCGCGACGAAATCGTCGTAGGCGATGGTCTCGGACGCGATGAAGCCGCGCTCGAAATCGTTATGGATCACGGCCGCCGCCTGGGGCGCCTTGGTGCCGCGGATGATGGTCCAGGCCCGGGTCTCCTTCGGGCCCACCGTGAAATAGGTCACCAGACCCAGCAGCGCATACCCGGCGCGGATCACGCGATCGAGCCCGCTGTCACTGAGGCCCAACCCATCCAGGAACTCCCGCCGGTCCGCCTCCGCCAACAGGCTCACCTCCGCCTCGATCGCGGCGGACACCACCACCACCCCGGCGCCCTCGGCGGCCGCCCGCTTGGCCACGCGGGCGGAGTGTGCGTTGCCAGTGGCGGCGCTGTCTTCCTCCACGTTGCAGACATAGAGCACGGGCTTGCTGGTCATGAGCTGCAGCAGCTTCGCGGCCTCGATCTGGTCCGCGGGGATCGCGGTGCGGGCCGCGTGCCCGGCCTGCAGCGCGGTCACGATCGGCTCCATCAAAGCCACCAGCTGTGCGCTTTCCCGGTCCCCGCCGCGGGCCTTTTTCTGCGCCGCGGGCAGCCGCCGCTCCAGGCTGTCGAGGTCGGCGAGCATCAGCTCGGTCTCGACCGTCTCGGCGTCACGGATCGGGTCCACGCTGCCCTCGACATGCGTCACGTCCCCGTCTTCGAAGCAGCGCAGCACGTGAATGATCGCGTCCACTTCGCGGATGTTGGCGAGGAACTTGTTGCCCAGCCCCTCGCCCCGTGAGGCGCCACGCACCAAGCCGGCGATATCCACGAATTCGAGGCTGGTCGGCACCATGCTCTTGGACTTGCCGATCTCGGCCAGCGCATCGAGCCGCGGGTCCGGCACGCCGACGCGGCCGACATTGGGCTCGATCGTGCAGAACGGGTAGTTCGCCGCCTGCGCCGCCGCGGTTGCAGTCAGTGCGTTGAACAGCGTGCTCTTGCCGACATTCGGCAGGCCGACGATGCCGCAATTGAAACCCATCTACTTGGTCTCCTCGTGAGTGAGCAAAGCCACCCGCGTCATGAATTCTTCCGGTTTGCCTTGCGCCAGCAACGGCGCCGCGTCCGCCACGGCGCCCAGCAACTCCTGCAGCCACGGCAGATCGTTCTTGTGGAAATCGCCCAGCACATGGCCGTGCACGCGGTCCTTGTGCCCGGGGTGGCCGATGCCGAGGCGGACTCGCCAATACTCCGGCGTGCCCAGCACCCGGTCCATGCTGCGCAGCCCGTTATGCCCGGCCGCACCCCCGCCCCGCTTCACGCGGACCTTGCCGGGAGCGAGATCGAGCTCGTCATGGAAGGCAGTGATGGCGCCAGGCTCCAGCTTGAAGAAGGCGGCGGCGGGCTGCACGCTGTCACCGCTGCCGTTCATGTAGGTGCCGGGTTTGAGCGCCAGGATCTTCTCACCGCCCACGGTGCCCTCGGCGATCCAGCCCTTGAAGCGCTGGCGCCAGGGTGAAAAGCCGTGCTCCCGTGCGATCACGTCGATGGCCATGAAGCCGATGTTGTGACGCTGGCGCAGCATGCCGGGCTCGGGGTTACCGAGCCCGGCCCAGAGCAACATCAGAGACTGTCTGAGACTGCTACTACGGCGGCCATCCGACGCGGCTGTGCTGTGCTCCGGTGCTCACGGCCTGCTGGCCGCTCCGCTCCGGTGCTCGCACTGCCACGCCGGGCGGCACCAGACGGTGCCTCTGGCTCACCGTAGCGCACTCTCAAACAGTCTCTTTACTTCTTGGCGGCCGGCTTGGCAGGGGCCTTGGCGGCAGCGGCGGGCGCTGCGCCCTTGGCGGGTGCCTTGCCCTTGGCCGGGGCGGCGGCGGCGGCCGGCGCGTTCGGATCGGCCACGGGCTCGGCGCCCTTGGTCGGCGGCGCCACGGTCGCGATCACGAAATCCCGCCCGCTGATCACGGGCACCACGTCGGCGGTGCCCGCGAGGTCGCTGAACCGCACGTTGTCGTTGATATCGAGGCTCGCGAGGTCCGCCTGGAACGATTCCGGCACCGTCTCCGGGTCCGCCATGACTTCCACCACGTGGCGCACGACGTTCAGCACGCCGCCGCGCTTCAGACCTGGGGAGGTCGCTTCGTTCTGGAACGTGACGGAGACGGAGACGCGGATGCGCTCACCGGGCGCCAGGCGCTGGAAATCGACATGGATCGGCTTGTCGCTCACGGGGTGATACTGGACCTCCCGCATCAGGGCGCGGGACGGGGTGCCGCCCACGTTCACCTCATAGAGCCGGCTGCGCCAGCCGCCGCGCACCAGCTCGCGCATGACCACGCGGGGGTCGAGCTGCACGAGGGTCGGCGTCTGCTTGGCGCCATAGATCACGCCCGGTACCATACCGGACCTCCGAGATGCGCGTGCCGCCCCCTTACCGGCCCGCCCGCGCGCCTCGGCCTCAATCGTCACGAAATTGGCCACGGTCTGCTCCTAATGGGTAGTGCGCCGGCCTCCAGGGGTGCCAGCGAAGCGCGCGGCATAGCGGATCGGGGGGGCTTTCGCAAGCAAGCGGCAGACGGGGCAGTGTCCCAAAGTTTAGTCCCGCTCCCGGCACAGCCCTTTCTTGATGGCGTCATGATCGCCCGGGCACGGCGTCTGATCGATCATCTGCTCACACCGCAGGGCCGACCGCGCATTGACGGGCGCGGCGGGGCGGACGAAGGCTGATGGGATGGAATGGATCCTTCTCGGCCTGCTGCTGGTCGCCGGCTACGTGCTGGGCATCGCCGGCTTCTTCTCCGCCCAGAGCGCGCATCGCGAGCTGCGTCGCCTGCGCACCCAGCTGGAGGGCGGCGCTGTGCCGGACACGCTCCGCCCTGCCGTGCCGGAGCCGCCGATCTGGCAACCGGCCCCACCGGCGCCGGAGCCTGCGTTCGAGCCGGCGCCCCTACTCGTCGAGACGGAGCCGCCCCCACCCGCCCGGTCCGGCTTCGATATCGAGATGCTGCTGACCCAGCGATGGGGCGTGTGGGCCGGGGCGGCGGCGTTGTTGCTGGCGGGCGTGTTCCTGGTGCGGGTGGTGGCGGAGGCCGGGCTGCTCGGCCCGGGGCCGCGATGTGCCATGGCGGGATTGCTGGGCTTCGCCCTGCTTGCAGCGGCGGAGTGGCTGCGGCGGCGGCCGGCGCCGGAGGGGGCGCCGTGGATCGACCTGGCCCCTTCGGCGCTGGCGGCAGGAGCCGTAAGCGCGTGGTTCGCGGCGGCCTATGGCGCGGGGCCGTTGTATGAGCTGGTGCCGTCGCTGATCGGGTTCGTGCTGCTGGCGGCGGCGGGTGTGGCCGGGCTTGCCTTGTCGGTGCGATTTGGGCCGTTGGTGGCGGGGGTGGGGCTGGCCGCCTCATTTGGGACGCCGCTGCTGGTGCAGTCGGACAACCCGTCGATGCCGGGCCTGTTCGGCTATCTGCTGTTCGTGTCGGCCGCGTGCTGGGCGGTGGTGCGGTTCACCGGCTGGGCCTGGCTGGGCTGGACGGCGGGGGTCGTGGGCGCCGTCTATGTGCTGGTCTTTTCCGCAACCGGGCCGTTGGTCGATGTCTGGGCGCCCGCGCTGTTCGTGCCGGCCGCTGCGGCGCTCTCGGTCGCGTTGCTGCCCGGGGCCGCACTGGATCACCCGATCGGGCGCCGCTTGTCATGGGCGCCGTTCCTGACATTGGGCGTGGTCGGCTTGTTGCTGGCGATCGTGACGGAGGCAGCGTCCGCCCGGGCCGGCGTGCTGCTGCTCGGGCCCGTGGCGGCGGCGGTGGCGTGGCGGGAGACGCGGCTCGCGCGCCTGCCATTCCTGGCGGCGGGGCTGGCGTTGCTGGTGCTGCTGACCTGGGCGCTGCCGCCATGGCAGCCGACCGGGGAGGTCCTGAGCATCGAGGGCGTGGTGCAGGCCGTGCTGCCCGGCGCGTGGGCGCCCGACGCGATCCAGCCCTATCTGCTCACGGGGGCGGCGATCGCGCTGTTCTATCTGGCCGTGGGGCTGTGGCAGGAGCGGCGGTCGGCGCGGCCCTTGCCCTGGGCTGGGTTGGCAGCCGCGATGCCGGTGCTGGTGCTGGCGGCGCTGTTCCTGGAGGTCGGGCGCTTCCAGTCGCAGGCAGCGTGGGCCGCGCTGGCCTTGGTGTGTGCCGCGGTCTCGGTTGGTGCGGCGGAAGGGGCGCGGCGGGAGGGGGGCGTCCAGCGCGCGGGCGGCCATGCCGCCGGGGCGGTGGCGGCGTTGGCGTTGGGCGCCGCGATGCTCCTGTCCGATCAATGGCTGACGCTGGCGGTGTCGCTGCTGCTGCCGCCGCTCGCGTGGATCGAGGCACGGGCCGATCTGCCGCCGCTGCGCCGCGTGGCGGAAGCCGTGGCGGGAGTGGTGCTGGTGCGGCTCGTGGCGAACCCGCTGGTGCTGGACTACGCGCTGGGCACGGCGCCGGGGCTGAACGGGTTGCTCGCGGCCTATGGCGCGCCTGGCGTGAGCTTCGCGCTCACGGCTTGGATGTGGCGGGATCGGGCGGGACCGCGGCTGATGGCGTTGCTGACCGGGGGCGCCGCGGCGCTCACGGCCTTGCTGGTGGTGCTGGAAATCCATCACGGCGCCCATGCCGGGCGGCTCGGGAGCCGGGATCCGTCGTTCGGCGAGCTCGCGGTGCAGGTCAGTGGGCTCGCCGCGTGCGCGGTGGCTTTCGACGGGCTGGGCCGGCGATTGGCGTTGCCGGCGCTGGACTGGGCGGGGCGGATCGCGGGCACGGTGGCGCTGCTGGGCGGCGCGGCACTGATCCTGGCGAACCCGGCACTGACCGGCGCCTGGATCGGCGCCGGTGCGGTCATCAACCCTCTGCTGGCGGCCTACGCGATACCGGCGTTGCTCGCGGCATTGTCGCTCGGTGCCGGCACACGGCGGACGGTGTTGAGCGGATACGCGCTGCTGGCGGTGTTCACCTGGGCCACGCTGGAGGTGCGGCAAATGTTCCATCCGGGCCGGCTATCGATCTGGCGGGGCGATGCGTCGGATGCGGAGCTGTGGGCCTACTCCGGCGCGTGGTTGCTGCTGGGGGCGGCGCTGATGGCGGCGGGTATCTGGCGGGACCGACGGGGGTTGCGGCTGGCGGCGCTGGCGCTGGTGGCGTTCACCACGGCCAAGGTGTTCTTGGTCGACATGTCCGGTCTGGCTGGGCTGTGGCGAGTGGTGTCTTTCCTGGGCTTGGGCCTCAGCCTGATCGGGCTCGCCGCGTTCTACCGGCGTTTCGGGGTCGCGGCGCCGCGTGGGAACGCGCCGGACGCCGCGTAATCCGCTCAGGGAACAGGAGGTTCGTCATGGTCAAATACATGCTGGTGGGTGTGCTGGCGCTGGTCGCGGCGGGCGTCGCGAGCGCACAGCCGGCCCCGCCGCCGGAGGGGCCGCGGGACGGGATGCGCGGCGAGGAGATGCGCGGTCCGCACGGCCACGGGATGATGCGCCGCATGATGGAGGGCGGGCGCGCCGCCCGGTTCCACTTCACCCGCGGCGACGCGACGGTGGACATCAAGTGCGCCGCCGACGAGCCGATGAAGGCGTGCATCGACGCCGCGACGACGCTGTTGGACAAGCTCACGCCCGCGGCAAAGTAGCCAATTTCGGGGCGATCCAGGGGCGCTGACCGCCCCTGGATGTCCGGTCAGGCTCGCTTACGGCTGAGTGGCTTCTTGGCGGAAGCCTCCTCCTTCGGCTCCTCGTCCTCCTCGGGCTCGTCGCCTTCGTCATCCTCGCCCTCCTCGTCGGAGGCTTCGGCGTTGGCGCCCTCTTCCGCGATGCGGCTCAGCGCTTCGTCGTCGTCGCGGGCGGCATCGCGCAGCTTCTCGAACTCGGTGACTGCGTCCTCCAAGCCCATCTGGCGGGAGAAGGCGGCGAGCGAGCCGTAGCGGGTCACCTGGTAGGTCTTGACGCCCTGCAGCCCGGCGATCAGCGCCGCATCCAGCACGGGGCCGGGCTCGCCTTCGTCGATCGCCTCCTGGCACTCGGTCAGCAAGCCGTTCATCGCCTCGCACGCCTTGCCGCGCGGGCGCTTGCCCACGGCTTCGAAACAGCGATCGAGCGCCTCGATCGGCTCCTGCGCGTGCTCCTTGGCCTTCTTCAGGATCTCCTTTACCTCGTCATGCTGGACGGACTTCATCAGCTTGGTCGAGGATTTCGCGAACGCTTTCTCGGCGTAGTAGATGTCCTGCAGGAAGTGCAAATAGAGGTCGTTCATCGTCTTCATGGCATCGCTCCACAGCCGGGCGGTTTTACCGAGAGGGTTTCCCGGGCGGGTGGGCCAACGCGGGCGGGCGGAGGGCGGTTCGCGGGTTACGCGATCGTGTGGTGCTGGCGGTCCGCTTCCGCCCACTCCACCACCCGGCGGCCATTGCCGCGCCAGGTGTAGTCCCGCCGTTCCAGCGCGGCGCGGGCGGCGGTGCCCAGGCGGGTGCGCAGCGCCGGGTCATCCACCAGGCGGGCGATGGCGTGCCACAGGGCGTGGGGATCGGCGGGGTCGAACAGCAGCGCGGTCTCCTCGTGCACCAGGATCTCGCGGATGTTGGGCTGGTCCGGGGCCACGATGGCGCGGGCGGCGGCCATGTAGTCGAAGATCTTGAGTGGTGAGGCGTAGGACGTGACTTTCGGCTGTAGCGCGATGTCGAACGCCGCGACCTCCGCCGGCACCTGCGCGTGGGGCACGACACCGGTGAAGCGGACGCGGGTGCCAAGGCCGGCCGCGGCGGCCTGCGCTTCCAGCGCCTCGCGCACCGGGCCGTCGCCGACCAGGGTGAGCGCAGTATTGGGGGCGCCGGCCGCCATGTGACGGATCAGGTCGTCCATGCCGTGCCAGTCCCGCACGAAGCCGACGAAGCCCAGCGTGACGGTGGCGCCGTCGCGCGGCATGGGCGCCGGAAAGCGGTCCAGCACGACGCCGTTGGGGGTGACCTCCAGGCGCTTGGGGTCCACCCCGCGGGCGGCGATCATGTCCGCCAGCACCTGCGTCACCGCCAGCACGCGCGTGGCCGATCGCCAGACCCGGCGTTCCAGCCCATGCGCCAGGCGCTGCAGCTTGAGCGTGCCGAACAGGGTGCGTTCCTGGGCGAGGGGGGAGTTGACTTCGAGGTAGTAGGGCAGCGCCGTCTGCCGGGCGAGCCAGTGGCCGGCGAGGTAGTAGAGGTTGTAGCGTTCGTAGATCAGGTCTGGCTTGAACGCCCGCGCGGCGGCTGCGAGCCGGCGATAGGCGGGGACGTTGTAGGCGAGCTCTGCGATTTCGCCCAAGGCGCCGGGCAGCAGGCGGCGGAGGCGGGCGACGGTGCTGCTTTCGCCGCCGAAGCCGCTGTCTTCGTAGAAGCCGGGGCCGACGACCAGCACCTCGTGCCCGGCCTCCCGCAGGGCGGCGACCATTTCCTCGATGTGGACGCTTTGGCCGTCTTTCGACTGGATGCGGTGGCTGTAGAGGATTTTCATGACGTTCGATCAGCCCGATGGTGGGTTGGCACCCACCCTACGGCACGGGATGTAGGGTGGGTGCCGACCCACCACGGGGTTCAGAATGGCCGCCACTGCTGTCAGACCGGGGTCAGCGTCCACGGGGTGCCGTCGGGGCCGGGTTCGCAGAAGAAGGGCGTGGCGTTGGCGGTGCGGATATTGCGTTCCAGGCCCATTTCGGCCCGCAGGGCGCGGAACAGCGCGCCGTGGGCCACGATCAGCACCGGTGATTCCTGCTGGAGGCAGCGGTTCACCGCGAGCACGGCGCGGGCGCGCAGATCGGAAAAGCTTTCGGCGTCGGGCGGGGTGTAGGTTTCGGCCACCCAGTCGTCGAACCACTGCGCCATCGGCTGGCCTTCCTGCGCGCCGAAGGAGACTTCGCGAAGGTGGGGCTCGAGGGTGACGGGGGCGCCGATTGCGGCGGCGGCGGCCTTGGCCGTGTCGTGCGCTCGGGAGAGGGGGGAACTCACGATGCTGCGGATGCCGCGATGGCGCAGCAGGCCGGCAGCGTGCTCGGCCTGCGCGAGGCCGACATTGTTGAGGGGGATGTCCACGTTGCCCTGGGACCAGCCGCGGGCGTTCCAGTCGGTTTCGCCGTGGCGGAGGAAGTAGAAGGGCTGGCGAATCAAATGGTTGAAAGGAAGTGCGGCGTCCATCAACCCGCAAGGCCTTCCTGCTGTAGCGTGCGCTGCACGGCGGGGCGGGCGAGCATGCGGTTGAAGTGGGCTTCGAGGTTGGATGGGAGGGTCATGCCCATACGCTTGGCGCCCCAGAACGACACGTAGAACACGGCACTGTCGGCCACGCTGTAGGTGCCGGCGACCCATTCCTTGCCTGCCAGCAGCTTGTCGAGTTGCGCGTAGCCTTTCTCGACGAGGGTCTTGCCCATCGCTTTCGCGGCCTCGGGGTCGGCGGCGTTGAAGTTTTCGGGGCGGAACAGGCGGGCGAAGCCCTGCATGTGGATGGTGGCGACGGCGTAGTCCATCGCCATGGCGCCTTGCAGCGCGGCCTCCTTATCGGCCGGGAGCAACTGGGCGCCGGGATTGGTCTCGCCGAGCCAATGCGCGATCACCGGGTATTCGGTGATGACCGTGCCGTCATCGCGCTGGACGGTCGGCACCTTGCCCTTGGGATTGGTGTCGCTGAATGGCGGCTTGTGCTGCTCGCCGCCCTTGAGGTCGAGCTTCACCGTCTCATAGGGGGCGCCGATCTCTTCCAAAAGGATGTGGATGCCCATGGAGCAGGCGCCGGGGGCCATGTAGAGCTTCATCGCGGTCTCCTTCAGTCGAACAGCGAGCTTACCGAACTCTCATCGGATATCCGCTGCATGGCCTCCGCGAGCAAGGGCGCGATGGTGAATTGTCGGAGATTGGGGGTGGCGTGCACTGCCTCGGTCGCCTGAATGCTGTCGGTGATGGTCATCATGTGTAAAGGCGACGCCGCGATCTTGGCCGCCGCCCCGCCCGAGAGCACGCCGTGGGTGCAATAGCCGCTTGCCGACGCCGCGCCGTTCGCCATCAGCGCCACAGCCGCGTTGCACAGCGTGCCGCCGGAATCGACGATGTCGTCGACCAGGATGCAGGCGCGGCCCCGCACGTCGCCGATCACGTTCATGACCTCGCTCATGCCCGCGCGCTCCCGCCGCTTGTCGATGATCGCAAGGTCGCAGTTGAGCCGGCTGGCCAGCGCCCGGGCCCGCGCCACGCCACCCACGTCGGGCGACACGATCATGATTTCCTGGCCGTTGTAGCGATCCTGGATATCCTGTGTGAACAGGGGCGCCGCATAAAGGTTGTCCACCGGGATGTCGAAGAAGCCCTGGATCTGCCCGGCATGCAGGTCCATCGTCAGCACGCGGTTGGCCCCGGCCTCGGTGATCAAATTCGCCACCAGCTTCGCGCTGATGGGCGTGCGCGGCCCGGCCTTCCGGTCCTGCCTGGCATAGCCGAAATAGGGGATCACCGCCGTCACCCGCCGCGCACTCGCCCGGCGCAGCGCGTCCAGCGCGATCAGCAGCTCCATCAGGTTGTCGTTGGCCGGGAACGACGTGCTTTGGATGACGAACACATCCTCGCCACGGACGTTCTCGTGAATCTCGACGAACACTTCCATGTCCGCGAACCGACGGATGGAGGCGCGGGCGAGTTCCAGGCCGAGCGCCTTGGCCACCGCCTCGGCCAGGGGGCGGTTGCTGTTGCAGGCGACGATCTTCATGGGGGCGGCGTTCCCTTGGGGCGGCGCCGCCTTCTATCAACAAGGGTGGCCGCTGTCACGCTACCGTCACTGCGATTTGCGGCCACCCGCGTTCGCGACCACGTCCCGCACGCCGACCGAGGCCTCGGCCGCAACGACGACCGCGACATCGCCCCAGTATCGATCGAGCGAGCCGCGGGGCACTTCGTTCAATTGCAGGATGCGGCCGCGTTCGCCGCGTGCGTCGGTCAGGATCCATTGCACCTCGATCCGCTGGGTGCCATTCGCGCCGGGCGCGGTTTCGACCTGACCGGTCAGCTGGAAGTCGGCGTCCTTCGCGGTGTCCTGGATGACCAGGTTGAGGCCGGTGAGCTTGGTGCGCATCTGGGTGGCGAGGCTGGTGCCGCCATCGCCGGGGGCGCCGGTGACGCCGGTGAACCAGATGCGGGCGGGGCGGTTCTGCAGGCTGTTGGGGTCGGATTGCCGGGCCGCGGCGTCGATCCGGCCCAACAGGGAGGCGATGCCGGGCGCGGCCTGACGGGCGGTGGCGCGCAGCACGGTGGGATCGCCCCCGGCCCAGGCGGCGGCGGGGATGGGCGCGCCGTCGGACACGCCTTGCGTCTCGCCGGCCGGGTTCTGCACGGTGAAGCTCGGGATCACCTCGTTGCCGTGCAGCTCGGCAGCCACCACCAGGATCCAATCGCCGCGGCGGGCCGCGCGGCTGGCCACGGCGGGAACATCCTCGGTTTGCAAGGCGTCCGCGACCTGCTGCGCGAGGGACGCGGCGGCGGCGTCCGGCAAGAGGGCGCCGGTGGGCGAGGGGATCGACAGGCGGGAGGGCGGCGGCTGCGCCAGGCGCTGCGCGGTGGCGCCGGGGCGGCCGAGGAAGGGCTGCGGCAGGTCTCCGCAGCCGGCCAGCAGCAGCAGCGCGAGCAGGGCTCTAAAGGACACAGCTCACCAGACCGACGAGGACGAACACCATCAGAAAAAGCGCCATGTAGGGTCCCATGCGGGCGCTATAGCACGATCGCCGAGACTTGGTGCCCTATCGGGCCGCCGCCGCCCAGGGTGCGGCGGCGGTGGCTCCAGAAGCGGTCCGGGTCCGGCAGGGTGTCGGCGCCGATGATCTCGACGGCGCCGGGCAGGCGGGCGGCGCAGTAGGCCGGGAGGTCGAACTGCCAGTGCCCGGGGCGGCCCGGGCGGAAGAACGTGCCGGGGATGCCGGAGGCGAGCACCTGGTCACGCAGATCGTCGCCGACTTCGTAGGACTCCGCCCGGATGCAGGGACCGATCGCCGCCACGATGCGGTCCGGCTTGGCGCCCAGGGCGGCCATGGCGTGGATCGCCGCCTCCAGCACGCCGAGCACCGCGCTGCGCCAGCCCGCATGGACCGCGCCGATCACCCCGGCGGCGGCATCGTGCAGCAGCACGGGCGCGCAATCGGCGGTGACGATGCCGAGCGCGAGGCCAAGGCGGTTCGTGACCATGCCATCCGCTTTGGCGCCCATGCCGGGCGTCCAGGGTTCCAGAACGGTCACGATGCCGGCGCCATGCACCTGGCTGAGGCCCAAGAGTGTCGTGGCGCCGAGATGGCGGGCGATCCGGGCGCGGTTTTCCATGACGTGAGCCGGGTCATCGGCGCCGGCGGTGCTGCCGTTCAGGCTGGCATACGGCCCGGTGCTGACGCCGCCCGCGCGGGTGAAGAAGCCGTGCCGGGCTGGGATGGTGGTGGCCAGAAGGGGGGTCATGGGTCGAATCCGGGTGGCGTCGGGAGCGAGGGGTGGCAGATCGCCATCGCCTTGAACAGGCTGCCCATCCGGTCCGGTTCCGCCAACCGCTGTGCCGCCTGCACGAGCGCGGCCGCACGCGGGGCTGGCTGTGTCTGGGCGAGGCGGCCGGTGCGTTGGAACAGGCCGAGGGTGGCGAGGAACTTTCCTTGCTGGATGGGGCCGTGCACGGCGGCGCCGTTGTTTCGCGCCGTGCTGGCGAGAGCGGCGAAGTCGACATGGGCGGTAAGGTCGGCGGTGCCGGGGTCCGTGAGAACAGGGGCGGGGGCGCCGTTCCGCAGGGCCTGCAGCGTGTCACCGGGTCCGCTGTGGGCCGGGCCGTAATCGACGAACAGGGCGGCGCCGCCCCGTGTCATGATGCGGCGGGACACGAGAGCGACGATGTCATGCGCCGGTCCGCAGTGTTCCCAGATCTGCCCCCTCTCCCGCTGGCGGGAGAGGGCCGGGGTGAGGGTGGCGCAAGGCACACAGAGGTCGGTAGTCGTGACCCCACCCTCACCCCAACCCTCTCCCGCCAGCGGGAGAGGGGGTTCGGCCGGTGCTTGGACGAACATACCGTCCTGGACGAAACGCTCCGCCCAGGTCCCATCCCACACGAATTGCCGGATCGGCAGCGCATCCAGGAACTCGTTGGCCAGCAGGATCATGGGGCCATCCGGCACATCCTCTACACGGTCATGCCACACCGCCCCCGGCACACGCTGCGCCTGCTCCGCCCGCAACCGCGGCGAGGTTTCGACGAAATGCACCCTCAGCGCCGCGGCGAAATCCGGCACGCGCGCGATCACCCGCAGCGCGTCGGCCATCAGCGTGCCCCGCCCCGGACCGCATTCCACGAGCAACACGGGGTGGGGCCGCCCCATCGCCTCCCACACCACGCACGCCCAGCCTCCCAGTACCTCACCAAAGACCTGGCTGATCTCCGGGGAGGTGGTGAAGTCCCTGAACGGGTCGCGGCCGGCGTAGTAGGCCGCATTGGCGCGCGCCATGAAGGCGTTCAGGCGCTCCCTCACGCCGTGGCGGGCTTTGCGCGGAGGATCAGGAACAGCCCGGCCAGGATCATCGGCACCGACAGCAGCTGCCCCATCGTGGCGCCGCCCACCAGGAAGCCCAGGAACGCATCGGGCTCGCGGAACAGCTCGCCGATGCTGCGCGCGACGCCGTAGCCGACCAGGAATACGCCCGACAGCATGCCGAAGCGCGCCCGCACCCAGGGCCGGCTGCAAAGCAGACCCAGGATCGCCAGCAACGCGAGCCCCTCCATGCCGGCCTGGTAGAGCTGGCTCGGGTGGCGGAGCGCCGGGCCGGCGTTGGGAAACACCATGGCCCAGGGCAGTGTGTCGGGCGCCACGCGACCCCAGAGCTCGCCGTTGATGAAGTTGGCCACCCGCCCGAAGAACAGCCCGATTGGCACCACCGTCACCACCCGGTCGGCGAAGCCCACCATCGGGATGCGCTCCCGCCAGCAATAGACGATGATCGCCACGATCACGCCCAGCGCCCCGCCATGGAAGCTCATGCCGCCTTCCCACACGGCGAAAGCCTTCAGCGGGTTCGCCAGATATTGCCCCGGCTGATAGAACAGCACGTAGCCTAGCCGCCCGCCGAGCACGACGCCGAGGACGGCCCAGGTCAGGAAGTCGTCCGTCTGCAACTCCGTGGCGACGGGAGGGGAGAGGCGCACCAGCCGGCGCATGATGCGCCACCCGAGCAGCAGGCTGCCGATATAGGCCAGCGCATACCAGCGGATCGCGAGCGGGCCGAGCTGGATCAGCACCGGGTCGATATGCGGGTAGGTGAACCACTGGTTCACACGTAGCGCTCCGGTCCCATGAGGTGGTCCTGCACATAGGACCGGACCCCGTCTTCCAGCGGCGTGAACTGCCCGGCATATCCCACCGCCCGCAGCCGCTCCATCCGCGCTTCGGTAAACGACTGGTATTGGCCCTGCAGCGCCAGCGGCATATCGATGAACTCGATTGCGCGCGGCACCCCGGCGGCGTCGCAGACGGCGTGGGCCAGGTCCCGGTAGGAGCGCGCCCGGCCGGTGCCGAGGTTGAACAGACCGCTCACCTTCGGGCTGTCGAGCAGCCAGAGCATCACGTCCACCACGTCCCGCACGTGGATGAAGTCCCGCTTCTGCTCGCCATCCGGGAGACCCGGCTGGTCGGAGCGGAACAGGCGGGCGCGGTGGCCGACCGCGACCTCGGCATGCTTCACCTTCACGACCGAGACCATGCCGCCCTTATGGTATTCGTTCGGGCCATAGACGTTGAAGAACTTGAGCCCGGCCCATTGCGGCGGCCGGCGGGAGGCGGCCATCACCCGCAGGTCGAACACGTGCTTGGTCCAGCCATAGAGGTTGAGCGGGCGTAGCGTGGGCAGGAGTGCCGGATCATCGTCGAAGCCCTGGGCGCCGTCGCCATAGGTGCTGGCGGAGGAGGCGTAGATGAACCGCACGCCGCGATCCGTGCACCAGCGCCAGAGCCGCGTCGAGAGCTCGACATTCGTGGCCCAGACCAGGTCCCCATCCGTCGCCGTGGTGGCGCTGATGGCGCCGAGGTGCACGATGGCGGCCAAAGGTGGGGAGGTGGCGAGGAACTCGTCGAGCTTCTCCGGGGCGATCAGGTGCGTGGGGGGATGACGCGCGAGGTTGCGCCACTGGCCCTCGGTGCCGAGCCAATCGACCACGACCGTCTCCTGCCCGCGGCGGGCCAGGGCGGCATGCAGGTTGGAACCGATGAAGCCGGCGCCGCCGGTGACCATGATCATGGGCCGGCGTTATAGGCGGCGCTTGCGGGCTGACATAGCCCCCTGCTCTGCCTATGTGGTTGGGGTCCTCATACGGAGCCCGTGCCATGACCGACCGTCCCCGCTTCTTCGACGATATCGCCGGTGTGGCCGGGGGCGCCCTGTCGGCGCTGGCCGGCGTGCGGGAGGAAGCCGAGAGCCTGATGCGCGCCCGGGTGGATGAGGCGATCCGCAAGTTGGATTTGGTGCGGCGCGAAGACCTGGAGGCCGTGCAGGACATGGCGGCCAATGCCCGCACCGGGCAGGAGGCGGCGGATGCGCGGATCGCGGCGCTCGAGGCGCGGCTCATGGCGCTCGAGGGGCAGGACGGGGATGCCCGGGCGTCGTCCGCACCGGCTCCGCAGCCTGGCGCCTCGGGGATCAATCCATCCGCCCTGCCGCCGGTGTGAGTTGCGCGCGGGCGCCCCGCACTGCACAATGACGGGGTGATGGCATCTTGATGACGGTGCCGCACCGGCGCTCCGGTCGCTTGCGGCGCGTGGCCTGGGGCCGGTAGGCTTGGTGATGTCGCGAGTCGGGAACGGGCCCCAAGCCCCTGACCGGCCCGCTTTTTGGGGAGACCCCGCATGTCAGCCCTGAGTTCCCTCGTATCCGACAGCGCCGCCAATCCGCTCGATCTGGTCGAGCAGGTGGTTTCGGCCAATGACTGGGCGTTCGATCGCCGCAACGCGTCCGAGATGGCGGCGGAGGCGCCGGGCAAATGGTGCGATTATGGGCTGTATTTCAGCTGGTCGGAGGAGATCAGCGCCATGCACTTCACGTGCGCCTTCGACCTGAAGGTGCCGGAGAAGCAGCGACAGGCCTTGTATGAGCTGTTGGCTTTGGCCAACGAGAAGCTGTGGATCGGCCATTTCGGCATGGATTCCGATGACGGTATGCCGCTGTTCCGGCACAGCGTGCTGCTGCGCGGCGCGCCGTCCGCCAGTGCCGAAAGCCTGGAGGACATGGTGGATATCGCCATCACGGAGTGCGAGCGGTTCTACCCGGCATTCCAGTTCGTGCTGTGGGGCGGCAAGACACCGGCCGATGCGATGCAGGCCGCCATGCTGGAGTGCGTGGGCGAGGCATGACGACACCGCTGCCGCCGCTATTGCTGGTCGGCGGGGGTAAGATGGGGGCGGCGCTGCTGGCGGGCTGGCGGGAGCGGGGGCTGTCCCACGCGATCGTGATCGACCCGGCGCCCGCAGCGTCTGTCTTGGCGGGGATCGGGGTCGCCGTGCATGCCTCGATCGAGACCGTGCCGAATTTTCTGCCTGCCGCCGTCGTGATTGCGGTCAAACCGCAGCAGGCGGCAGCGGCCTTGCCGCCTTTGCGCCGGTTTGCCGGTGGGGTGGTGATGTCGATCATGGCGGGCCGGCCGGTGGCCAGCTTCACCGACCCGCTCGGCCAGGTCTCGATCGTGCGCGCCATGCCCAACACGCCCGCCGCGATCCGGCAAGGCATCACCGTGGCCTATGCCGGGCCGGGCGTGACGGCAGCCCAGCATGAGCTGTGCGACACGCTGTTGCAGGCGGTCGGTGAGGTCGCCTGGGTGCAGGACGAGGGTTTGATCGACGCCGTGACGGCGGTGTCGGGCGGTGGCCCGGCCTATGTGTTCCTTTTGGCGGAGTTGCTGGAGCGGGCCGCGGTCGAGCAGGGCATCCCGCCTGCCCTGGCCGCCCGGCTGGCACGGGTGACGGTCGCGGGCTCCGGCGCGCTGCTGGCGGCCTCCTCCGAGGACGCGGGTGTGTTGCGGCAGAACGTGACCAGCCCTGGCGGCACGACAGAGCGGGCCCTGCAGGTTTTGATGGAGGACGCGGCTTGGCCCGCCCTCGTGTCCCGCGCGATCGCGGCGGCCACGGCGCGCTCACGCGAATTGGCGGCGTAACGGCCCCTGGCGTTCGCGGCCGGGCTGCCCATACTGGTCGGCATGGAAGACACATCATTGGACCAGGCCCTGGTGGCCGCCGTGTTCGAACAGGCCGCGTTGCGGGGCTGGGCGGACGTCAACATTGCCGAGGCTGCGCGGGACGCCGGGTTGCCGCTCGACCAGGTGCGCGCGCGCTTCCCGCATCGCGGCGCCGTGCTGTTGCGGTTCGGTGTGCTGGCAGACCAGGCGGCGTTGCTGGGTCCGCAGGAGCCGAACCCGCGCGAACGCCTGTTCGACATGGTCATGCTGCGCTTCGATGCACTGCAGAAGCATCGGGACGGTGTGCTGGCGCTCATTCAGGCATTGCGGACCGATCCCGGCACGTCGCTGCTGTTGTATTGCGCAACGCTGCGCAGCATGAAATGGCTGCTGGACGGGGCGGGCATCCCCTCCACTGGCGTGGTCGGCACGCTGCGGGTGCATGGGTTGCTGGCGTTATGGCTGTATGCGCTGCGCGCGTGGGAGCGGGATGACAGTGCGGATTTGTCGGCGACCATGGCGGCGGTCGATCGCGGGTTGGACCGGGCACTCCAGGCAGAGGGGATGCTGCCGGGCCATCGTGCGCGATCCCCCGAAGAAGTGACCGATATCCCGCCCATGGTGCGGGCGGATGAGGGCCCGATCGACATCTGACCGCTGTGATGGGAGCGATACCGTGCTAGGTGGATGTACGGCCTAAGCCTTAAAGGAGTTATGCCATGTCCGACGAAAATGCCGCCAACATGACCGAAGCCGCCAAGCAGACGACCGAGATGGCGCGCGTCAACATGGAGAAGATGGCCGAGGGGGCGCAGCAGATGGGCCGGAACGCCATGGAAGCCGGCATGGCCAAGATGGCGGAGTTCAGCAAGATGTTCTCCGGCATGAACATGCCGGCGATGCCCGGGATGGAGCCGTTCCTGGCGGCGCATCGCCGCAACATGGAAGTGCTGTCGGCGGCCAACAAAGTGGCGCTCGAGGGTGCGCAGACGGTCGCCAAGCGGCACATGGAAATCCTGCAGCAGACCATGCAGGACCTGACGCACACGATGAAGGAACTCGCCGCCCCGGAAAGCCCGGCCGCGAAGGCCGCCAAGCAGACGGAGCTGATGAAGAGCTCCTACGAAAAGGCGGTGGCGAACATGAAGGAGGTCGCGGACCTGATCCAACGCTCCAATGGTGAGGCGCTGGGCATGTTGAACCACCGCTTCACCGAGGCGATGGATGAGGTCAAGCAATTGGCGGAGAAGGCGGTGAAGGTGGGGTGACGCGGCGGGTTGGGCTTCAGCTCACCCCTGATCGGAGCTGAGCATGGAAACGGCTCTGAAAATTCCGGTTCAGATGTCGGTGGCCGAGTTCCTCGACTGGAACCCGGGGGGTGGCGAGCGATGGCAGCTGGTCGATGGCGAGCCGCACGCCATGGCACCGGCCCGGCGCATGCACCGCATTCTACAGGCGGCGCTCAGTGCCAAGATCTACCCGCATCTGTTGGCCCAAGGTGGGCGATGTTCAGTGGTGATCGAGCCCGGCATCGTCCCCCGGGTGAGGGCCGACCAGAACATCCGCATACCGGACCTCGCCGTGACCTGCTCCGACCCTATGGTCAACGAGGCTGTGCTGACGGAGCCCATCCTGGTCGTGGAAATCTTGTCGCCGAGCAATCAGGCTGAGACCTGGTCCAATGTCTGGACCTATACCACGATTACGAGCATCACGGAGATCGTGGTGTTGCGGACCGCCGTGATCGGGGCCGATGTCCTGCGGCGGCTACCCGATGGGTCGTGGCCTGTCGAGCCGGAAAAGCTCTCGGGCGGCGAACTCGTATTCGACAGCATCTGGCTGCGGATCCCCTTGGCCGATCTCTATGTCATGACGCCGCTCCGCCTCAAACCGGCAGCCGCATCCGCGCCCTGAGCCCGCCCAGCGGACTATCTTCCAGCACGATGTCGCCGCCATGCGCCCGCGCGATGTCGCGGGCGATCGTGAGGCCGAGGCCGGTGCCGCCGGTGGCGCCGCTTTCGAACGGGCGGAACACGCTCTCTCGCCGATCCGCCTCGATGCCCGGCCCGTCATCGTCCACCATGACCTGCACGCTGCGTTCCTGCGGCAGCACGCTGAGCTGCACCTGGCGAGCATGGCGGCGGGCGTTGTCCACCAGGTTGGTCACCGCGCGCCGGGCCGCATCGGGGCGGAGCTTGAGCATCAGCCCGGCCGGGCTATCGAGCGCCACGCGCGCGCCCGACCGCCGTGCGGCGGAGGCCACGTCTTCCAGCAAAGCCGTGAGGTCGATGGATTGCGCCTGTTCGGCGCCTTCGCCGCGGGCAAATGCCAAGTAACCGCCGATCATCCGCTCCATCTCGGTCACGTCCGCAGTCATGTCCGCCACGTCCTCCGCCAGCTCCGGCGTGCGCGGCAGCATCGCGAGCGCCAGGCGCAACCGGGTGAGGGGGGTGCGGAGATCGTGCGACACGCCGGCCAGCATCTCGGTGCGCTGCGAGAGGAAGCGGAGGATGCGCTCCTGCATGCGGTTGAAGGCGGTGGCGGCCTGGCGCACCTCGGTGGCGCCCTCCGGCTTGATCGGGCCGCGGTCCCGCCCCATGCCGAACGCCTCGGCCGCCTGCGCCAGGCGCCGGATCGCGCGCACCTGGTTGCGCAGGAACAGCGCCGCGACGCCGAACAGCACCAATGCCGTGCCGACTACCCATAGTACGAACAGATAGATCGTGCTGGCATAGAGCCGTTTGCGCGGCGCTTCGATCTCCAGCACGCCTTGGTTCAGCTGCACCTGCACCCGCACGGCACGGGAGTCACTGGTCCAGTCCATGATGAAGGGCCGGCCGACCTTGGCCTGCAATGCGGCTGAAAGATCGTCATCCATGGGACCAAGCTGGTTCACGTGCCGGTTTGGCTCCAGAGTGGCGCCACGCACCAGGCGCATCGGCACTTCGAACTGCCGGAACGCACCGCGCAAGATCCAGCCTTCTTCGTCTGGAAAGCGGTCCAGCAATTGGATGGTCTGCGCGACCTCCCCGGCGATGGCGCCCGAGAGCCGGCGGGAGACGATGTCCAGGTGGCTGCCATAGAAGAAGGTGAACGCCACGGCCTGCAGCGCCACCAACGGCACCAGCACGATCAGCAGGCTTCGGCCGAGCAGGCCGCGCGGCAGCAGGCGTTTGAGCGAGCGGAACATCGCTAGATGCCAGGCTTCAGCACGTAGCCGCGGCCGCGGACGGTATGGAGGAAGCGGGGCTCCCGGGGATCGGCCTCGATCTTGCGGCGGAGGCGAGTCACTTGCACGTCGATCGCGCGTTCCCCGGCCTCGTCCAGGCCCACTTTGTCGCGGGACAGCACGTCCACGATCCATTCGCGGGACAGCACCTCGTTCGGATGCGCGGCCAGAGCGGTCAGGAGCGCGGATTCGCCGCCGGTGAGGTGCACCACGCCCTCGGGCCCGCTGAGCTCCGCCCGTTCGGTATCGAAGCGGAGGGGGCCGAGGCGGATGGGGCCGGCTGCCTCCGCCGGGGCAGGGGGCGCCACGCGGCGCAGCATGGCGCGGAGCCGCAGCACCAGCTCATACGGCTCGAACGGTTTTCCCAGATAATCGTCCGCCCCGGCCTCGAACCCCGCAATCCGGTCCTCCGGCGCGCCGCGGGCGGTCAGCAACAGGATCGGCAGGTCATGCCGGGCTTGGGCGCGGAGGGAGGTGGTGAGATCGAGGCCGGTTTCGCCGGGCATCATGACATCGAGGACGAGCGCGTCTGGGTGCATGGACCGCATCTGCTCCCGCGCCTCCGCCGCGTGCCCGGCCGTGGTGACGCGGAAGCCTTGTTCGGCCAAATAGCGGGACAGCAGGGCGCGCAGCCGGGCGTCGTCATCGACCACCAGGATGTGGGTGCCGTCGCTCATAAGACGCTCCGGGGCGCCTTGCGGCTTTCAGCCTGGTCCATGTAGGCCCGGGCGTCGGCATCCATGATGCCCCGCAGCACCCGGCGGAACCCCTCGACCGCCGCACCGCCCGCGTCGCGGTAGGCGAGCGCCAATACTTCTCGCTGACGCTCGAACAGCCGGCGTTCCAGCGCCAGCCCTGCGTCCGTCAAGCTCAGCAAACGTTGGCGGCGATCGTGGCGGCCCGGTAATTGCTGCACATACCCCTGCTCCATCAGGGCCGTGAGCACCCGCGCCAGGCTCTGTTTGGTGATGCGCAGAATGGACAGCAGCTCGCCGACCGTGACACCCGGGCTGCGGCCGACGAAGTGCAGCGCGCGGTGATGGGCGCGACCGAGGCCCAGCTCGTCCAGGATCACGTCGGCGGCGCCTGTGAAGTCACGGTAGGCGAAGAACAGCAGATCCTGCGCGAGGCGGATCTGCTCTTCGCGCAGGAACAGCAGGTTGGCGCCGGCCGGGGCGCGGCTGTCGGCCACTGTCAGGTCGGGCAAGGTCGAGGGCATGGCTGGGTTGCACTCCGCATACGACAGCTTCGTTGACATACTACGATCATCATTATAGCGTCAGGCCTGTTGACGCAACATTATTACTCCGGAGGCGATGATGGCGCTGGTTCCTTTCGATGACCGTGATGGCGTGATCTGGATGGATGGCGCCATGGTGCCGTGGCGGGACGCGAAGCTGCATGTTCTCTCCCATGGGCTGCATTATGCCAGCGGCGTGTTCGAAGGCGAACGGTCCTATGCCGGGAACGTCTTCAAGCTGCGCGAGCATACCGAGCGGCTGATCGCATCGGGCCGGATCCTGGGGTTCGAGATCCCCTATACCGCGCCGGAGATCGATGCGGCGTGCATGCAGGTGCTGGCGGCCAACAACCTGATCGACGCCTATGTGCGGCCACTGGCTTGGCGGGGGTCTGAGCAGCTTTCGGTCTCGGCGCAACAGACGAAGATCCATTTGGCCATCGCGGTGTGGGCGTGGCCGAATTTGTTCGGCGCGGACCGGATGAAGGGCGTGCGGCTCGGCATGGCGCCGTGGAAGCGGCCGCATCCGGAGACGGCGCCGACGGCGAGCAAGGCGGCCGGGCTGTATATGATCGGCACGCTGAGCAAGCATGCGGCGGAGGCGGCGGGCTATGACGACGCGCTGATGCTGGACTGGCGCGGCCGGGTGTCGGAGGCGACGGGCGCCAACATCTTCTTCGTGCTGGATGGGGAGCTGCATACGCCGACCCCCGATTGCTTCCTGGACGGCATCACCCGCCGCACCGTGATGGCGATCGCGCGGAAGCACCAGATGAAGGTGGTGGAGCGCACGATCGAGCTGCCGGAGATCGCGCGTGCCAGCGAGGTGTTCCTGGCCGGCACGGCGGCGGAGGTGACGCCGGTGCGGGAGATCGACGGGCGGCACTATACGCCGGGCCCGGTGACGGAGACGCTGCTGCGCGACTATGACGCGCTGGTGCGGATGGCGCCGGCCGAGGTGGCGCGCCGGCTCGCGGCATAAAACGGCGGCAGCAGCAGGAGCCAAACGAGGCGCGCCTGGTAGCGGTCATGCGGGGCGGACAGCGCTCCGCTGACGGCGGCGTTGGCCATGAGGGCCACGAGCACCAGGACGGCCAAACCGGGGAGCGCCGGGCCCGGCCGGGCGAGCGCGATCAAGATCGTGCCGGCCAGGCCGATGGCGAGCACCGCCAAATGGAGAGGCCGGAACGAATCCCCTAGCGGCGCGAGCTGGCCCTGGACTTGGCGGGAGGCGCGATAGCGGGCGGTTTCGGCTGCGGGGAAGTAGACCTGCAGCTTGGGCAGGACCGCGTCGTCCAGCCAGTCCGGCCCGAGCGTGTCCCCGATCTGGAAACGTTGCAGCTGGGCCCAGGTGTTGCGGAGGGCGGCGAGGGCGACCGCACCGGGCTCGGCCGCGATGATGGCGGGGACCAGGCGCGCGGCTTCCGGCGCCAGCGCCACGGGGCCGAACGCCTCGCCCCACAGCGCGCGGTCCCAGAGGGGGCCGTAGGGCGCCCACAGGAAATCGTCGCTGCTGGTCGCGAGCCGGCCGCGCCAGGCGCAGAGGTTGAGGCCGGCTTCGGGACACACGCGGTCGATGTAGCGGTGGCCCGGCCCATCGCCGATCAGCCGGGCGAGCGCGAACACCGATCCGTGCGGTGAGATGGTCAGGCGGCCATAGCCGACGAAATTGGTCAGCAGCAGCAGGCTGAGCGCGCCCAGCAGCGGCAGCGCCGGCCGCCACGGCCACTGACGGCGCAGCAGTCCGATCGTTGCGATGCAGGCGGCGGCCATCACGAGGTGGGCCAAATGGGCAGCGATCGCAATGGCGCCGATCAGCACGACCCAGGTGGATAGACGCCCCCAGCCGAGCAGGAACAGGCACAGCACCGCCACGGAGGTGAACACGTCCGGCATTAGCAGGGCGGTGAACCAGGGGGCGGAGGTGCCGAAGGCGAGCAGCAGGCACAGCAGGAGATGGGATCGGACGGTCGCCCCATCCTTCTGCAGGTAGGAGGCGCTCGCTCGTGTGGTCCGCCACACCAGGTCAGACACGATCAGCCCCTGCGCCAGCACCGTCGGCCACAGAGACCATCGCCAGTGGAACAGATGCACGAACGGGCCGTAGATCCAGGGCTTGTCCCACCCCATCGTGGGTTCGAGCGACATCTCGATCAGGCCGCCGGTGTCACTGAACAGCAGCGGGTAGCCGCTTACGAAAGCGGGCCAGACAAGCAAAAGGGCGCCGGCCATTACGGCCGGCGCCCTCTTGGTAAGCCGATTAGCGCCGGGCGGGATAGGCGCCCGAGGTGTTGTTGCCGGTCGCGCGGTCATAGGTCCGCTCGATCGCGGTGCCCGACGGGTTGCCCGGCGTGCCATCCCGCTGCGCCGGATAGGCGCCACTCACGTCCGTGCCGGCAGCGCGATCGAGCGCGCGGGTGGCGGCGGTGCCGGACGGGTTGATCGCGGTGCCGTCGGACTGCGCAGGGAAGCGGCCGCTCGAATTGATGCCGGCCGCGCGATCGGCGGTCTGGCAGCCAGCGACCGCCACGAGGGCGAGGAGCGGGAGAGCGTAACGGATGGTCATCAGGGCATTCCTATCGAAGTTGCCCTGTCTCAAAGCCGTTCGCGCGGCCGAGTTCCCCCCAGCGTGACGCAGCCCTGTCATCGTCGGCCCGCGCCTCGACCCAACGAGAGACGCCGCCGGCTGATTCCTCGCGTTTCCAGAACGGCGCCCGGGTCTTGAGCCAGTCGATCAGGAACGCCGTCGCGTCCAGCGCTGCCTGCCGATGCGCGCTGGTTGCCAGCACCAGCACGATCGGCTCTCCCGGCAGCATGCGCCCGACGCGATGCACCACGGTGCAGCCGGACAGCTCCCACCGCCGCTCTGCCTCCTCTGCGATGGACGTGAGTGCGCGCTCCGTCATGCCGGGGTAGTGCTCGAGCGTCATGGCCACCACCGGCTCACCGGCGTGACTGTCGCGCACCACCCCCAGAAAGCAGCCGAGGCCGCCGATATCGGTTCGCCCGGTGAGGAGTGCCGCGATCTCCGCCCCGGTATCGAACGGCGCCGCCTGCACCCGGATCGTGGCCATCAGCCGCCGGTCACCGGGGGGAAGAACGCGACCTCGTCGGTGTCATGGACCGGGGTGTCCGGGGTGGCGAATTCCTGGTTCACGGCCGCCCGAATCGATGCGTCATCCCGAAAAGCGGCCATGCCGGCGGCGTCGCGGGCGCGGAGGTGTCCGACCAGGCCGGCCACGTCCGTCACGCCCCCTGGTAATGTCAGGGCCTCTTCGCCCCGGCCCATGCGTTCGCGCAGCCAGGCGAAATACAGGATCTGCATCAGCGTGGCGTGGGGATGGTCTGCACGGTCCCGTTCGGGTTGATGATCGTGCTGGTGCCGTTGCCGTTGGGGACCATGATGGCGCCGGGTCCTTGCGGGGTGTTGAGCTGGCGGTAGCCGCTGGTGCCGCCGGAATCGATGGCTGGGCCCTGTGGGGTTTGCACGACGCCGCCCTGGGGTCCGCGGCCTGGCACGCTGTTGCGCGGCGGCGGTGGGGTCGCGCGGAAGCGGGGCGGGGCGGCGAGATCGGGCTCGACCGAGCCGGGCGGGGTGGAGCTGCCCCGCGCAGTGGGTCGGGGCTGCCGCCCGGCGGGCAGGCCCGGTTCGGCGCCCGGCACCGTGGTGGGCTCGAAGCCCCGGCGGGATTCTTGATTGGTGTTGGTTTGGAGGTCCGAGAGCGTCGGGTCCGGCGCTTGCTGGCCGGGCCAGACATTGCCGGGTTCGGGCTGCAGGGGCGTGATCTCGGTCGGCTGGCCCAGCGCGCGGCGCACGTTCTCGCTATCGGCCATCGGCAGGTTGGGGTTGTAGTCCGGGATGGAGAAGGTGTGATCCAGGAACTCCCCGAACCCGGTGCAGCCCGCGAGCAGGAGCGGGAGGATGATCAGGGCGGTGCGCCGCATGGGTCTGTAGGCTCCTGGTCCGGCGCCGCGAGCCGGCTGGCTGTTGGGGCGGAAGCGGGCGGGAATGTGCACGCTCGGGTGCAATCGCTCAACCCCGGCCATGCTGCCCGGCGTGGCGCAGCCCGGCTGTCAGATAGTCCCATCCGGTATAGAGCGTGAGCGCGGCGGCGACCCAGAGCATGGCCTCCCCGATATCCTGCACCGGCAGGAAGCCGAGGTGGAGCAGCGCCCCCGTGTCGTCTCCGGCCAGCAAGGTGCCGAGCGCGCCCATCTGCACCCCGGTCTTCCATTTCGCCAGTCCCGTGACGGGCAGCCCCACCCGGAGCCCGGCCAAGTATTCCCGCAACCCGCTGACCAGGATTTCCCGGAGCAAAATCACGATGGCGGGATACAGGCCCCACATCGACAGCCGGTCCTGCCCGGCGAGCAGCATAAGGGTCGCGCCCACCAGCAGCTTGTCGGCGATCGGGTCCAGCATGCGGCCCACGTCCGACATCTGCCGCCGGCTGCGCGCCAGCTTGCCGTCGAAATAATCCGTGATGCCCGCCGCGGCGAACACGATGCAGGCCAGAAGGTCGCCCATCGGCGTGCGCCATGCCACCAGCACCACCAGCACCGGGATAGCGGCGATGCGCGACAGCGTCAGCACGTTGGGCAGGTCGGTCAGCATGGGACCGCTATAGAGGCAAAACGGGCCGCGGTCAGCCTTGCACGGGGGCGGCCCGCTCCGGCATCGTGGCGGCATGTTCCGACCTGCCGGCATCCACGTCGTACTGTATGCGTTCTTCGACAGCCAGGACCGGCTGGACCGGGAAGCGATGCGCCGCCAGATGCAGGCGGTGGTGGCGGGCGGCGCGCAGGGCGCCATGGTGCTGGGGCTCGCGACCGAGGTGTCGAAGCTGACGCCGGCCGAACGGCGGCAGGTCATTTCCTGGGCGGTGGAGGACCTCGCGGGCACCGGTCTGCCGCTGGCCGCCACGATCTTCGGCCGGTCCCCGTCCGAGCAGGTCGCGGCGCTGCGGGAGGCGGAGGCGGCGGGGGCGGCGTGGGTGATCCTGCAGCCGCCGCCATTTCCGGGCATGCCGGAGCCGGAGCTGATGGCGTTCCTGGGACCGGTGATCGACGCCGCCACGGTCCCAGTCGGGCTGCAGAACGCGCCGGACCTCATGGGCATCGGCCTCAGCCCGGCCAACCTGGCCGCGCTGGCTGCCCGGCATCCTAAGCTGTGCGTACTGAAAGCCGAGGGGCCGGCCACGCTGATCGAGGACGTGGTGCGGCGGACCGCGCTGCCGGTGCTGAACGGGCGGGGCGGGCTGGAATTGCCGGACAATCTGCGCGCGGGCGCCGCGGGGATGATCCCGGCGCCCGATTGCTTCGACGTGCAGGTGCGGATCGTCGACGCGATGGCGCGGGGCCACGAGTCGGAGGCGGAGCGGCTGTATCGCGAGATCCTGCCGGCGATCGTGTTCGCGATGGCGTCCGTCGATCACCTGGTGTGCTACGGCAAGCGGATCGTGGCGGCCCGGCTGGGGTTGGGCCGGGTGTGGGACCGGGCGCCGGGCCTCACGCCTTCGGATTTCGGGCTGGCGGTGACGGAGCGGCTGGCGGCCGGGCTGGGGCCGTTGGCGGCCACGTAGCCCCGCCGCCATTCGTTACAACAATTTTAATTCGCTATCGTAACGCAAGCGCGTAGTGTTGTCGCGTAATGGAGGAAAGACCATGCGCCGAACCGCTCTCATGGCCGGCTTGCTGTTGGCGCCGGTTGCCGTCCCGGCCGCGTCGGCCGCGACCCTGACCCAAACGATCGTTGCGATCCAGAACATCCCGGACTTCACGCCGTTCGACCTGAAAGGCCAGCCCTTCAACCCGGCGCTCGGCATCCTGACCCAGGTGACGGGAACGCTGAGCGGGACGTATCTGCCGGACATCTTCCGCAGCCTGGGCCCGTTCCCGGCCACGACGCCGCTGGCTACGAGCTGGTTCCTGTTTGCCGAGTTCAGCCCGCTGAACCGGTTCAGCGGCACGCTGCCCAACCAGACCGGGACGTTGTCGGGCGGCACGGGCGGGTTGAGCGGGGATTACACCGGGGTTTCGACCGCGTTCTCGCAGATGGTGACCTTTCCCGTGGTCGCGGATTTCATCTCCGCGGCGCCGGCGCCGGTGTTGCTGGCCGGGTTCGGATTCCTGACCAGTACGCCGTCCTTGACCACCCCCTCGGGCGGCGCCAGCGATCACACGGTTTTCAATGGCAAGTTCGACCTGACGTATACCTATGCCGTGCCTGAGCCGCGCAGCATCGCGTTGTTGGGGTTGGGCCTGTTTGGCTTGGCTGCGCTTCGGCGGCGCATGCGGTGATGGTTGGCGGAAGGCGCTTCGCCTTTCCGCCATACCTGGCTACCTGGCCGCGTGTTCGCAGGCGAAAAAGCGCCGCGCCTTCCGCCGGACCCGTCCGCCTTGTATAATGCGGCATGACCGCTCCTCCCATGCCAGCCGTCTTCGTCGTGATGGGCGTCTCCGGTTCCGGCAAGACCACGGTTGCGGCCTTGCTGGCCGGCAAGCTCGGCTGGGCGTTCGAGGACGGGGATGATTTCCACCCTCCAGCCAACGTCGCCAAAATGCATGGCGGCACCCCGCTGACCGACGAGGACCGCTGGCCTTGGCTGCAGGCGATCGCGGCATGGATCGACGCCACGCGCAGCACCGGGCAGCACGGGGTGGTGGCCTGTTCGGCGCTGCGCCGGGCCTATCGGGATGTGCTGCTGGGCGCGCGGCCGGATGTGCGGCTCGTGTATCTGCAGGGCAGCAAGGCGGTGATCGGGGCGCGGCAGGCGGCGCGGCTCAACCATTTCATGCCGCCGGGCCTGGTGGAAAGCCAGTTCGCCACGCTCGAGGAACCCGGCGCCGACGAGCGCCCCATCACCGTTTCGGTCGAGCCGAAGCCGCGGCAGATCGTGGACAACATCCTGGCGCAGATCGCCTGAATGGACCAGGACGCGCTGAAGCGGCAGGCGGCGGAGGCGGCGGTGGCGGAGGTGAGCGAGGGCATGGTCCTCGGCCTCGGCACGGGCTCCACCGCGGCGCTGGCGGTCGCGGCGCTGGGGCGGCGGGTGGCGGAGGGGCTGCGCGTCGTGGGCATACCGACCTCGGAACGGACGGCGGCGCAGGCGGCCTCGCTCGGCATCCCGCTCACGGATTTCGCGCACCACCCCCGCATCGACCTCACGATCGACGGGGCGGACGAGGTGCATACCGGGACGCTCGACCTCATCAAGGGGCTGGGCGGCGCCTTGCTGCGGGAGAAGATCGTGGCGGCGGCGAGCCGGCGGATGACGGTGGTGGTGGACGCAAGCAAGCTGGTGCCGCGGCTGGGCCAGGTGCGGCTGCCGGTCGAGGTGGTGGCGTTCGGGTGGGAGTCGACGGCGGCGCGGCTGCAGGATTTGGGGGCCGGGCCGGTGGTGCGCCGGATGGCCGATGGGTCACCGTTCCGCACGGATGGCGGCAATCTCATCCTCGATTGCGCGGTGGACATCCCGGATCCCGCGGATCTGGCCCGCTGTCTTAAATCCGTCACAGGTGTGGTAGAGACAGGATTGTTCATCGGCATGGCGACCCGGATCATCGCCGGCACCCCGTCCGGCCCACGCATCCTGGAGCGTCCATGACCGACGAGATCCCGCCCACCCCCGTGACGCTGGCAATCGACATTGGCGGCACCGGGCTGAAGGCCGGATTGCTGGACCCCGCGGGCAAGATGATCGGGGAGCGCGTGCGCACACCCACACCGGCGCACGCCAAGGCGGACGTGATCCTCGAGGCGCTGGTGGCGTTGGTGAAGCCGCTCGACCCCTACCACCGCATCTCGGTCGGCTTTCCCGGCGTGGTCAGCAAGGGGGTGGTCAAGACTGCGCCCAACCTCGGCACCAAGGCGTGGGCCGGGTATGACCTTTCCGGCAAGCTGCAGGAGCGGCTGGGCAAGCCGGTGCGGCTGCTGAATGACGCGACGGTGCAGGGGCTCGGCGTGATCGCCGGCAAGGATCTGGAGTGCGTGATCACGCTCGGCACCGGGTTCGGCTTCGCATTGTATCAGGACGGCAGGCTGGCGCCGCATCTCGAGATGAGCCAGCACGTGATCCGCAAAAACATGACCTATGACGAGTACCTGGGCGTGGGCGCGGTGAAGCGGATCGGCAAGAAGCGCTGGCGCAAGCGGGTCGAGGTGGCGCTGACGCAGCTGCGCGTGGTGGTGAATTTCGACACGCTGTACATCGGCGGCGGCGATGCGCGTCTGATCGACTTCGACCTGCCGGCCGACACGCACATCGTATCCAACGACGCCGGCATCACGGGCGGCGTCCGCCTGTGGGACCCCGCGCTGGACGAGGCGTTCCGGGCCTGACGACGCTCCATCTCGTGCGGCATGCGGCCCATGGCGTGCTGGGGCAGGTGCTGACTGGACGGATGCCGGGCGTGCATCTGAGCGCGGCCGGGCACGCGCAGGCGGTGGCCTTGGCGGAGGCGCTGGCCGGCGAGCCGGTCGTGGCCGTGGTGGCGAGCCCGCTGGAGCGCGCGCAGGAGACCGCGGCGCCGATCGCGGCCCGGCACGGCCTGCCGGTCCAGACCGACCCCGGCCTGAACGAGATCGATTTCGGCGCCTGGACCGGGCAGCCCTTCGCGGCACTGGCTGGCCCGGCCTGGGACGCCTGGAACCAGCACCGCGGCATCGCGCCCACCCCCGGCGGCGAGACGATGCTGGAGGCCCAGGCCCGCGCCTGGGCAGCGGTCCGGCGCCTGGCCGCGGCGCAGCCGGAGGGCGCGCTGGTGCTGGTCAGCCATCAGGACGTGTTGAAGGCCGTGCTGGCGCAGGCGCTGGGCCTGTCGCTCGACCTGCTGCATCGCTTCGACCTGGCGCCCGCATCCCGCAGCGTCCTGTCCGTCTGGTCCGGGGGGGCCAGGGTGGAGGGCCTGAACCTGGTCTGATCGGCCAGCGACGCCTGGTCTCAACCCGCCGGCCTGATCATGCTGGGCGCCGGGCCAGCAGCAAGCCGGCGCCCAGCATGATCAGCCCGGCGCCCGACGCCTCCCCAAGGCGGCGCACCAGGCGGGGGCGGGCCACCAGGCCGCCGCGCACGGCGCCCGCCGCAAAGGCCACCAGCAGGTCGACCCCGGTGTTGAGCGCGACCGAAACAAGGCCCAGGGCCGCGAACTGCGTGGCGACATGGCCGCGGGCGGGGTCCACGAACTGGGGCAGCAATGCCAGGAAGAACGCGGCCGTCTTGGGATTGAGCGCCTCGACCAGGACTCCTTCGCGGAAGGCGCGCGCCGTCCCGGTCCGGGTCGCATCCAGCATACCCGGGGCTCCCGCATTCCGCCGGGCGGCGAGGATGGTGCGCACGCCGAGCCACACCAGGTAGGCCGCACCGAGCAGCCGCAGTAGGCCGAACAGCTCGGCGCTCGCGAGCACCAGGGCGGACACGCCGAGGGCGCCGGCGCAGACATGCACGAGGCCGCCCAGACCGGTTCCGATGCTGGAGGCGATGCCTTCGGCGCGGCCGCCGGCCAGGGTGCGGGCCGCGACGTAGAAGATCCCCGGTCCCGGCATGATGGCGAGCACGACCGCCGTAGCGATGAACAGGACGAGCTGGTCGGAAGCGGGCATCGGCGCACGATGGCGTCGCCCCGGGCGCTTGTCTACGGGCGACTCTTGTGGCGCCCGTCACTCCGCCGGGTGCGGCACGCCCCGGGTCGGCTCCGGATGGGCCGGCTCCGGCATCGGCGCGTCCCGCTTGGTCAGCAGGCGCCCGAACAGCCGGCCCGTGAAGCCGGCGACGTCGTCCATCACGGTGTAGAAGCTCGGCACGAACACGAGGGACAGCAAGGTCGAGGCGATCAGGCCGCCGATGACCCCGATGGCCATGGGCGAGCGGAACTCCCCGCCATCGCCGAGGCCGAGCGCGCTCGGGATCATGCCGGCCACCATCGCGATCGTGGTCATGACGATCGGCCGCGCCCGCTTGCGCCCGGCGTCGATGATCGCCTCCGCCCGCGCCATGCCGCGGGCGCGCTGCTCGATCGCGAAATCCACCAGCATGATGGCGTTCTTGGTCACGATGCCCATCAGCATCAGCACGCCGATCACCACCGGCATGCTGATGGGCTGCCCCGTAATGAGCAGCGCCGCGATCACGCCGCCGAGGCTGAGCGGCAGGGACAACAGGATGGTGATGGGCTGGAACACGTTGCGGAACAACAGGATCAGCACGCCCAACACGATCGTGAGCCCGGCGCCCATCGCGAGGCCGAACGACGAAAACACCTCCGCCATGATCTCGACGTCACCGGCGTTCTTCAGCGTGACGCCGGGCGGCAGGTTCTTGGCCTCGGGCAGTGCATAGACCTGGGCGACCGCGGCGCCGAGCGCCAAACCGCTGGTGAGATCGGCGCCGATCACCACGCGTCGCACGCGGTCATAGCGTTCGATGCTGGCGGGGCCCTGCCCCATCGACACATCCGCCACCGCCAGCAGCGGCACGGGGCCGGCGGCGCCCTGCACGGTCAGCGTCTCGATCGCGCCGAGGTCATGGCGCAGCCCGTCCGCTACCTGAACGCGCACGGGGATCAGCCGGTCCCCGTCCCTGAACTTCGCCAGATTGGATGGCACGTCGCCGATGGTGGCGACCCGCACGGCCTCGCTGATCGCCTCCGTGCTGACGCCCAGGCGCGCCGCCTCGTCGCCCCTTGGCACCACGCGGATCTCCGGCCGGTCGGCGCCGGCACTCGGCGCCACGTTGCCGAAGCCTGGCAGGCGGCGGACGGCGCCCTCCAGCTTGGCCACGACGCGGTCCAGCGCCAGCGGATCTTCACCCAGGAGGGTGACGGACAGCTCACGCTCGCCACGGTCATTGACGTACCAACCGCGCACATCGGGCACCTGGGACAGCAGGGCCGTCAGCTCGGCCTCGACCTGTTTCTGGCTGCGGCTGCGCTGGTCCTTCAGCACCAGGTTCACGATCATCTTGGCGCGACGGATTTCCTTGCCGGCACCGGTCGGCGTGGTGCCGCCCACCACGAACACGCTGGTGACCTCCGGGACGCGGCGGAAGGTCGAGGCGATCTCGTCGGTCTTGCGGCGGGTGTCGTCCAGCACGGAGCCCGATGGCAGCTCGATCGACAGCACCACGCGGCTTTCATCGGGCGGGGGGATGAACCCGGTCGGCAGCAGCGTCGTGGACCAGAGCGACAGGCCGAACGCCACGAGCCCGGCCAGCAGCGTCAGGCTGCGCCAGCGCAGGGTGCCGCGCAGGAAGCGGGTGTAGGCGCGCATGATCCAGCCGTCCCGCTCGTCATGCGGAGCCACGGGCACGAGCAGGTAAGCCGCCATCAACGGCGTGATGAGCCGGGCCACGAGCAGCGAGGCGATGACGGCGGCGGCGACCGTGAGGCCGAATTGCTTAAAGAACTGCCCGGCGATGCCGCCCATGAACGACACCGGGGAGAACACGGCCACGATCGTCATGGTGATCGCGATCACGGCGAGCCCGATCTCGTCCGCCGCCTCGACTGCGGCCTCATAGGGGCGTTTGCCCATGCGCATGTGGCGGACGATGTTCTCGATCTCGACGATGGCGTCGTCCACCAGGATGCCGGTGACGAGGGTGATGGCCAGCAGGCTCACGAAGTTCAGCGTGAACCCCAGCAGCTGCATGACGGCGAAGGCGGGCATGACGCTGAGCGGGAGAGCGACGGCCACCAGCAGGGTCGCGCGCCAATTGCGCAGGAACAGCAGCACGACGATGGTTGCGAGCACCGCGCCCTCCAGCAAACCGTGCATCGCCGACAGATAGCTGCCGCGGGAGGCGCGGACGCCGTCGTCGATCAGGTTGTAGCTGACCTCCGGATGCGAAGCGGCGAGCGCGTCCAGATGCGCGCGCACGGCGTCGGCGACCGTGACCTCGCTGGCGCCTTTGGCGCGATAGACGGCGAAGGACACGACGGGGGTGCTGCCGTTCAGCCGGGCGAAGTCGCGCGGCTCCTCATAGAGGTCCTGCACCTTGGCGACGTCGGACAGGCGGAGCTCGCGGCCGCCGGGCAGCACGAGCCGGGTCTGTTCGAGCTGCGCGATGCTGCGGGCCCCGGCCAGGGTGCGGATCGCCTGTTCTTGCGAGCCCACTTCGCCGCGGCCGCCACTGAGGTCGGCGCTGGTGGCGCGCAGCTGGCGGTTCACGTCGGCGGCGGTGATGCCGAGGGCGGCCAGCCGGTCGGCATCGAGGCTCACCCGGATTTCGCGCGTGACGCCGCCGATCCGCTCCACGCGCCCGATGCCGCGGATACCCTGGAGGTCCCGGGTCACGGTGTCGTCCACGAACCAGGAGAGTTGTTCCGCGGTCAGGCCGGGCGCCGTGGCCGCCATCGTGAGGATGCTTTGGCCCACGATGTCGATGCGCTCGATGATGGGCTCGTCGATGGCGCGGGGAAGGTCGGCGCGGATCTTGCTGACCGCGTCCCGCACGTCGTTCAGCGCGCGGTCGGAGCTGACTTCCAGGCGCAATTCGATGGCGGTCAGGCTGCGGCCGTCGGTGATGGTGCTCTGGACGTGTTTGACGCCGGTGACGTTGGCGACGGAATCCTCGACTTTCTTGGTGACCTGCGCCTCGAGCTCGGCGGGGGCGGCGCCGGGTTGGGTGATGGTGACGCTGACGAAGGGGATGTCGATGTTGGGGCTGCGCGTGATCGGCAGGGCGCCGAACGCCCAGACGCCGAGCAGGGTGAGCACCGCGAACAGGACGAGGGGCGGGATCGGGTTGCGGATGGCCGCGCCGGAGATGTTCAGGGCCATGGGTTACTTCGCCCGCACGGCGGTCACGCGGTCCCCACCGCGGACGAAGGTGCCGGAGACGGCGACCACGTCCTCATCGGCCTGCAGACCGTCGCGGATCTCGGCTTGCTGGCCGTTGCGAAGGCCCACTTGCACGCGCCGTGTCTCGACCACGCCGTCCCGCACCACTTGCACCACGGCGCCGTCCGGCTGGAACAGCACGGCCGAGAGGGGGGTCAGCACGCCGTCGCGCCGGGCGGTTTCGACGGTGGCGCGGGCGAAGCCGCCGATGACCAGCGGGGTATCCCCCTCGATCGCGACGCGCACCCGGCCGAGGCGCGTGGTGCGGCTCACTTCGGGGGAGACCAGGCGGACGGTGCCGGTGCGGGGGCCGGCGGCGCTGTCGATCCGGGCGGGCTGGCCGGTGCGGAGCCGGGCCAGCAGAGTCTCGGGCACGTCGGCCTCGAGTTCCACGGCGCCGCCCTCGATGATGCGGAACAGCGGGTCCCCGGCGCCGGCCACCACAGCGCCCAGCCGCGCGACCCGGCGGCTCACCAGGCCCGCCACAGGCGCCCGCAATTCCGTCCGGCCCAGGCGCACTGCAAGTTCTTGCCGTTGGGCGAGGGTGAGTGCCCGGTCCGCCTCGGCGGCGCGGAGCGCGTTGGACGAGCTCTCGGACCGCGCCTGGGTCATCTGTGCCGCGGCCTGCCGTTGCTCCAGCACCTCCCGGGAGGCGTTGCCGCCCTGCACGAGTTCCCGGGTGCGCGTGAGGGCGAGGTCCGCCTGCTGGCGGTTGGCCTGGGCTTCGGCGATGAGGTTGCGGCCTTGCGCGATGGCGGCCTCGGCCTTGAGGAGCTGGGCGGTGTTTTGGGCGAGGGTGGCTTCCAGCACCTCCCGGGAGAGCCGGGCGAGCACCTGGCCGCGGGTCACGGTGTCCCCTTCCTCGACCAGGATCTCGGTGATGGCCAGGCCCTCGATCTGCGGGCTGACCACCACGTCCTCGCGCGGGACCAGAGTGCCGGTCAGGACGGCGGATTCGGCGATCGGACCGGTTTGCGCGCGCACGACGGTGACGGCGGGGGGCCGGGGTTCGGGGACGGTTGCGGCCTGGGCGGGCCATAGCGCCGCCGTCGCCATGACCAGGCCCCGCATCCCCGACCCACGCATGGCCTCAAGCAGAATCACTCGGCTGTCCTTTGTCGGCGGCGATCTTGATATAGTGAGGCACGCCGTTCCCGTCACCCTTGCGGAGGCGAGCGGCTGCTGGTGAGCTAGCTCTATGGACCTGAACCTCCCCGACGTGCACGCCGAAGTCATCGCCGCCTTCGCCCGCTATGAAGCTGCCCTTGTATCGAACGACGTCGCCGTGCTGGACGAGCTGTTCTGGGATAGCCCGCATACCATCCGCTATGGCGGGGGAGAGGTGTTGCACGGGATCGACGAAATTCGAGCGTTTCGGACGGCACGTCCGTCCGCGGGATTGGCGCGGGAGGCGTTCGGCGCCGTGGTCACCACGTTCGGGCGGGATTTCGCGACGGCGTCCGTGATGTTCCGCCGGGCGCCGGGCAAGCTCGGGCGGCAGATGCAGAGCTGGGTTCGAATGCCGGAGGGATGGCGGGTCGTGGCGGCCCACGTGAGCGTTATCGACGGCTGACCACGCGCAGGATCACGAGGCCCATCGCCGCGGATACGAGGGAGCCCACGAACACGGCAAGCTTCACCTCGTCCCCGCGTGGCCCGGCGCGGAAGGCGAGGTCCCCGATGAACAGGCTCATGGTGAAGCCCACGCCGCACAGCACTGCGCCGCCATAGAGCTGGGCCCGGGTGACGCCGGCCGGAAGCCGGGCCAGGCCGAGGCGGGCGGCGGCCATCACGGCGCCGAATACTCCGAGTTGCTTGCCAAAAAACAGCCCGGCCGCGATGCCGAGCGCCAGCGGATCCCGCCAAGCACCTTCCGGCAAGGTGTCGAACCGCAGCCCGGCATTCGCCAGCCCGAACAGAGGCAGGATACCGTAAGCGACCCAGAGGCCGAGCCGCTTCTCCAGCCGCTCCGCCATCTCGCCAGGGGGGATCGCGAAGGCCAGCGCCACGCCGGCCAGGGTGGCGTGCACGCCGGAGTGGAACACGAGCCACCACAGCCCGATGCCCGCCACCACGAACACCGAGAGCCGCCGGAATCCGGCCCGGCCCGCGGCATACAGAGCTGCCACGAGCGCGCCCGCCGCCAAAAGCGACCAAAGATCGAGCCCCCGCGTGTAGAACAGCGCAATCACCAGGATCGCGCCGAGATCGTCCATGATCGCGAGCGCGGTGAGGAACACCTTCAGCCCCATCGGCACGCGCCGGCCGAGGACGCTGAGCACCGCGAGCGCAAAGGCGATGTCGGTCGCGACCGGGACTGCCCAGCCGCGCAAGGCCCCGGCGTCCCCCCAATTCAACGCGACGAAGATCAGCGCCGGCACCGCCATTCCACCCAGCGCCGCGATGCCGGGCGCCGCCACGCGGTCCCAGGACGCGAGTTCACCACTCCCGATCTCCCGCCGGAGTTCGAGCCCGACCAGCAGGAAGAACACGGCCATTAGCCCGTCATTGATCCAGGCCTGTATCGTGAGGTGCCCGGCCTCGGCCTCCAGCACCGACCGATAGGCGCCGCCCCAGGGGGAGTTGGCCCAGGCGAGCGCCACGATGGCGGAGGCGATCAATACAGCGCCGCCTGCGCTTTCCGAGCGCAGGAAGCCCATGAGGGCCGCGAATCGCCGCCCCGCCCGTGTTCCCGCCAGCATTTGCATCGATCTGTCTCCGAATTGGCAACGCAGCCCGCGGTGAGGCGTTGCCATGGCCTCGGCTTCGATTAGGGGACATCCCTTGCTGCCTCAACGTCTTGCCAGCATCACGATCCAGGACAGCGCCGCCGCCTGGGACGCCGCCATGCGCGCCGGGGCGTTCGAGGCCGCGTGGTCGGTCAACGACGCCGTGCTCGCCGCACGCGACCCGGCGGATCGCGATGATCCCGGAGCGCCCTATCACCAACGTTGGGTGTGGGATGGCCGGCCGTTCGACGGGCGGCGCGTGCTGGTGCGGTGTTACCATGGCCTGGGCGACACGTTGCAGTTCTGGCGGTATCTCGCCCCGCTGCGTGCCCGTGCTGCGTCCCTGACGGTCGAGGTGCAGCCGGAGTTGCTGGCGTTGCTGGCGGGGTCGCCAGGGCCGGACCGGTTGGTGCCGTTCGATCCTGCGCACCCGGCGCCGCCGCAGGAGTGCGACATCGAGATCATGGAGCTGGCCCACGCGCTCCGGCTTCGGCCGCCGCCGGCGCCCTATTTGCATGTGCCACCGATGGAGCGGCCGGAGGCCGGGCCTTTGATTGGCCTGTGCTGGTCCGCAGGCGGCTGGGATCCGCGACGGAGCATGCCGCTCGGGCTATTGCGCGATCTGCCGGGCTGTTTGATCAGCTTGCAGCGCGGGGAGGCGGCCGCTGGCTCCGGCCTGCCGGACCCGCTGCACCAAAGCCCCAGCGTGTTGCGGACGGCGCAGCTGATGATGACGCTGGATGCGGTGGTGACGGTCGATACCATGGTGGCGCATCTTGCGGGCGCATTGGGCCGGCCGACCTTCCTGCTGCTTCAGCACCGGGCGGATTGGCGCTGGATGGAGGGCCGGTCCGATAGCCCGTGGTATCCTTCGATGCGGCTGTACCGCCAGGCCGTCGCGGGTGAATGGCGGGCGCCGGTGGCCCGGCTGCGTCATGATTTGCAGCGAGCGATCGGTGCCGGGGCGATCAAGGCGGGGGAACTCACGCGGGAGGCTCGGGTTTGTAGCTAGATGACCAACCAGATGCTTATTCCGGGGGACCGTCAATGCGGATCGCGATCCTCGGCCTGACGATCACCTCGTCCTGGGGCAATGGCCACGCGACCACGTTTCGCGGGTTGGTGCGCGGATTGGTGCGGCGTGGGCATTCGGTGCTGTTTCTGGAGCGGGACAAGCCTTGGTATGCGGAAAACCGTGACCTGCCGGCGCCGCCCTATGGCGAGACGCACCTGTATGGGACGCTCGATGAGCTGGATCAACGATGGTCTGGGGCGGTGGCGGCGTCGGATGTGGTGATGGTCGGGTCCTATGTGCCGGACGGGATCGCGGTGGGTAGATGGGTGCAGCGCCGGGCCAAGGGAGTGACGGCGTTCTACGACATCGACACGCCGGTGACCCTGGCGGCGTTGCAGGCCGGGCGATGCGACTATTTGACCGCCGATCTGGTGCGCGGTTTCGACCTGTATCTGTCGTTCACCGGCGGGCCTACCCTGCAGTACCTGGAGCATAAATGGGGCGCCCGTGCCGCCCGCGCGCTGTATTGCTCGGCGGACCCGGAGGTTTACCGCCCAGACCCCGCGATCCGGCCGGAGATCGACCTCGGGTATCTCGGCACCTACAGCCTGGACCGGCAGCCGGCGGTGGAGCGGTTGTTGTGCGAGCCGGCGCGGGCGTGGTCCACGGGGCGGTTCGCGGTGGCCGGGCCGCAATATCCGGAGGCTATAAGGTGGCCGGGCAATGTGGAGCGCACTACCCACCTTCCGCCCGACAAGCATCGCGGCTTCTATGCGGCGCAACGCTATACGCTGAACGTGACGCGGGCCGACATGGTGCGGGCCGGGTATAGCCCGAGTGTCAGGCTGTTCGAGGCCGCGTGCTGCGGCGTGCCGATCATCTCCGATCCGTGGCCCGGTCTCGACGCGTTCTTCCGCCCGGGCGAGGAGATCTTCGTGGCCGAGACGGCGGCCGAGGTGCTAGCGATCCTGCGGGACGTGGCAGACGCGACGCGGCAGAGGGTGGCGGATGCGGCCCATGCGCGGGTGGTGGGCGCCCATACCGGCGATCATCGGGCGGCCGAGCTGGAGGCCTACGCGACCGAGGCGGCGGCGATGCGGGTGCGCGCGTGAACATCGTGATCTTCGGCCTATCGGTCAGCTCGTCCTGGGGCAACGGGCATGCGGCGCTGTGGCGCGGGCTGATCGGGGCGCTGCTGGACGCCGGGCACCGCGTGACGTTCTTCGAGCGGGACCGGCCATTCTATGCCGAGCACCGGGACCTGCATGCGCTGCCGGAGGGCGGCACCTTGGCCTTGTATGACCAATGGCCCGATCCCCGGATGCGCGTGGCCGTGTCTGGGGCGGACGTGGCGATGGTCACGTCCTATTGCCCGGACGGGATCGCCGCGACGGAGATGGTGCGATCGGCGCCGGGCCTGCGCTGCTTCTACGACCTCGATACGCCGGTGACGCTGGCCCGGCTCGAAGCCGGGGAGTGCGTAGAGTATATCGGGCCGGCCGGGCTGTCCGGTTTCGACCTTGTGTTGAGCTATACGGGTGGCGAGGCGCTCTCTGCACTGCGGGCGCGGCTGGGGGCGCGGGTGGTTGTGCCGATCTATGGCTCGGTCGACCCCGGCGTGCATCGGCCGGCGCCGCCGCGGCCGGAATACCAGGCGGCGTTGTCCTACCTGGGCACCTATGCCGCGGATCGGCAGGCGACGTTGGAGCGGCTGTTCGTGGAGCCCGCCCGGCTGTTGCCGGCACAGCGTTTCGTGATCGGCGGCGCGCAGTATCCGGACGGGTTCCCCTGGACGGCCAACACGCATTTCGTGCGGCATCTGCCACCGGCGGAGCACCCTGCGTTCTATTCCTCCTCCCGGCTGACGCTGAACGTGACGCGGGAGCCGATGGCGCGGATGGGGTGGTGCCCGTCGGGCCGGCTGTTCGAGGCGGCTTCGTGCGGCGTTCCGATCCTGTCGGATGATTGGCCCGGTCTCGACGCTTTCTTCGAACCCGGCCGCGAGATCCTGGTCGCGCGCACGACGGATGAGGCGATGGCGGCCCTGGCGATGCCGGAGGAGGCGCTGATCCGCCTGGCCCGGCGCGCGCGGGAGCGGACTCTGGCGGAACACAGTGCCGAACGCCGGGCTGCGCAGATGGTGGCGGCGTTCGAGAGCGTGGGGGAGCGGGTCTGATGTGGGGCATCATCCCGGCCGCCGGCAACGGCACCCGCATCCAACCGCTGGCGTTCAGCAAGGAGTTGCTGCCCGTGGGCTCCCGGCTCGATGAGGGCGGGGTGGAGCGGCCGCGGGCGGTGTCGGAATATCTGATCGAGCGGATGGTGCGGGCGGGCGCGGGCAAGATCTGCTTCGTGATCTCACCCTGGAAAAGCGACATCCTGCAGTATTACGGCGGGTCCGTGGGGGATGTGGACATCGCCTATGTGTGCCAGGCGGGCGCCTCGGGCCTGTGCGATGCCATCTTCCGGGCGCTGCCGCTGATCCCGCGGGACGAGCCGGTGATCGTGGGATTGCCGGACACGATCTGGTTCCCGGCCGAGGCGCTGTGCGGTCTGCCGGACGATCGGTTGACGTTTCTGCTGTTTCCCGTGGAGCGGCCGGAGCTGTTCGACGCCGTGGATCATGACGAGCAGGGGCGGGTGCGGGAGATCCAGGTGAAGTCCGCCACCGCCCGGTCCAACTGGATTTGGGGCGCGTTCAAGATGCCTGGGGCCACGCTCCACGCCCTCCACGCGCTTTGGCTACGGCGGGAGCGGCAGGACGAGTTCATCGGCACGCTGATCAATGCCTGGCTGGCGGAGGGCAACGCCGCCTGGGCTGTGCGTGGCGGCAGCTCCTATGTCGATGTCGGAACATTGAATGGGTATCGCGAGGCGATGCGCCTGCTGGGTGGGGAGGCCGCTGCGCCCGCGTTGAGCCCGGCCGGCAGCAAGCGGCAGGGTGCAGCGACTTTGAGCGAGGAGGCGAAGGTTTGACCGACTGGACCACCGACACCATCCGGGATCGCGCGGCGGCGCTGGGCCCGTGGTTCCATAACCTCGATCTGCGGGGCGTGCGGACGGCGCCGGAGCATTTCCTGGGCGATTACCCGGCCGTGAAATGGCGGCATTTCTCGGACGCGCTGCCGGCCGACCTCTCGGGCAAGACGGTGCTGGATATCGGCTGCAATGGCGGCTTCTACGCCATGGAGATGAAGCGGCGCGGCGCGGCGCGGGTCCTGGGCCTGGATTTCGATGAGGACTATTTGGCGCAGGCGCGCTTTGCGGCGGAAGTGGAGGGGCTCGATATCGAGTTCCGGCAGATGTCGGTCTATGACGTGGGATCGCTTGGCGAGATGTTCGATGTCGTCTTCTTCATCGGCGTCTTGTATCATTTGCGGCATCCTTTGCTGGCGCTGGATTTGATCCATGAGCATGTCGCGGGAGACATCCTGGTGTTTCAATCGTTACAGCGGGGGTCCTCGGCGATGTTGCCGGTCGCGCCGGATTATCCGTTCAGCGAGACCGCTGTATTCGATGACCCCGGCTATCCCAAGCTGCATTTCATCGAGCACAGCTATAGCCACGACAACACGAACTGGTGGGCGCCGAACCGGGCATGCTCGGCGGCGATGCTGCGGGCGGCAGGGTTCCGGATCGAGGCGATGCCTGAGGACGAGGTGTTCATCTGTCGCCGGGCCGGTCTGCCGGATGAGCGGTATGGGGCGGTTTATCCGGCCAGGGGGGTGGGGCGATGATCGAAGCGGCGATGATCTGGAACGAGCCGAACAACAAGTCCCACTGGGATTTCGAGAACGATCCAGGGTGGGCCGTGTTCGGAGAGATGACCAAGCTCGCGGGTCAGGCGATCGCGGCGGAGGCGCCGGGCTTGCCGCGGGTGCTGGGCGGGATTTCGCCGATCGATCCGGATTTCATCCGGGTGCTGGAGGGTCATGGCGCGCTCGATGAGCTGGATGCGGTGGCGGTGCATGGCTTTCCGCTCGATTGGAACCACTGGATGATCGAGGAGTGGCCGGAGAAGATTGCGAGCATCCAGGCCGTGACGTCGTTGCCGGTGTGGGTGAGCGAAGTGGGGATCAGCACGTTCGGCGCCGAGGAGGTGCAGGAATGGGGGCTGCGCCGCACCGCCGGGCTGCTGCATCAGCAGGCGCCGCGGATCCACTGGTATTCGCTGTATGACCTGCCGGCGGCCTGGCCCGCCACCACGCGGCATCGGGAGGCCGAGGGCAGCAGCTACTTCCGCCATTTCCACATGGGCCTGCTGGACGAGCATGGCCAGCCCAAGCGCGCCGCCCGCATCTTCCACGAGTTCACGCCGGAGATGGGCATTTGCCAGTGGTTCCATTTCGAGGATCATCGGCTGGATGACGCGGTGCGGCACCTGAAGGATATGGGCGTCACCTATCTCCGCACCGGCTTGTCTTGGGCGGACTGGTTCCGGCCGGATGCGGAGCGCTGGTTCGATAAGCAGATGCGGGCGTTGGAGGATTTCCGGGTGACGGCCACTTTCTGCTTCACGCCGGAGGATAAGGGACAATGGCCGCATTACACGGCGGTGCCGAAGCATCCGGAGGAATTCGCCGAGTTCTGCGCGGCCATGACCCGGCGGTATGCACCGGGCCGGGCGGATGCGCTGGTTACGGCGTGAGCCTGCTGCGGGCGCTGGCCGAGCGGCGCGTGTTCGAGGCGCCGGTCGCGCTGGTGGTGGCGCATCCGGACGATGAGATTTTGGGGGCGGGCGGCAGCCTGCATCTGCTGCCGCGGCTGGTGCTGGTGCATGTGACGGACGGGGCGCCGCGCGATGGCGGAGATGTGGGGCGGGCGGGGTTCGCGACGGCTGCGGCGTATGCGGTGGCGCGGCGGCGGGAGTTGGACCAAGCGATCAGCCTGCTTCCCCCTCTTCCGCTGGCGGGAGAGGGTCGGGATGAGGGTGGAACACCCGGCGACGGCCTGTGCGTGGCTCGTTCATCTCCCAGGGTAGTTCTCCACACTTTGGACATTCCCGATCAGCAGGCGGCCGGTCGTCTACCCACCATCGCCAATGGCCTCGCGGCCCTATTCGATCAGCACGGCGTCCGGGCCATCCTCACGCACGCCTACGAAGGCGGGCATCCCGATCACGACGCCACGGCCTGCGCGGTGCAGCGTGCGGCGGGCGGGCGGGAGCGGGTGGAGTTTGCCGGTTATCATGCGGCGCCGGGTCATTTCACGACGGGCCAGTTCCTGCCGGGCCCGGCCGCCGCGCGCGTCCCGCTCACGCCGGACGAACAGGCCCGAAAACGGCAGATGCTGGCCTGCTTCGCCACTCAGGCCAGCATTCTCTCGCAGTTCGGTACCGGCACAGAGTCGTTCCGCGCCGCCCCTACCTACGATTTCAGTCAACCCCCGCATGACGGCCCGCTCAACTACGAACTCTGGGGCTGGGCGCGGCAATCATGCGACGCCTGACGGTCCTCAGCATCGGCTATCCGCTCGCCCCGGTGGGGCCGGATGCGGTCGGCGGGTCGGAGCAGGTGCTGCATGCGTTGGATCAGGCGCTGGTGCGGGCCGGGCACCGCAGCGTGGTGATCGCGTGCGACGGGTCCGAGACGGCCGGCACGCTGGTTGCCTACCCTGGCCCGCCGCACGACCGACCGATCGACCCTGCGTTCCACGAGGCTCGGCGTGGCGATATCCGCGCTGCCACCCGGCAGGTGCTGGCGACGGAACCGGTCGATCTGATCCATATGCATGGTCTGGATTTCCACACCGTGTTGCCGCCCGCGGGCCCGCCGATGCTGGCCACGCTGCACTTGCCGCCCGACTGGTATCCCCCGGGCACGCTGGAGCCGGATCGGCCGCGGAGTTGGGTGCAGTGCGTGTCCGACAGTCAGATGCGGCGCGCGCCGCCGAGTTCGCGCATGCTGTCGCCGATCCCGAATGGCGTGCCGGTCGAGGAGCTGGGCGCGGTGCATCCCCGCAAGTGTCGGTATGGTCTGATGCTGGCGCGGATCTGCCCGGAGAAGGGGGTCCATCACGCGCTGGCGGCCGCCCATGCGACGGGCACGACCTTGCTGATCGGGGGTGAGGTTTTTCCGTATGCGGCGCACCAGGCCTACTTCGCCAACGAGGTCGCGCCCCGGCTGGACCGGCGCCGGCGATACCTTGGCCCGCTCGGCTTTCGGCATAAGCGCCGGTTGTTGGCGGCGGCGCGCTGCTTGCTGATCCCGAGTGAGGTGGCGGAGACCAGCTCGCTCGTGGCGATGGAGGCGGCCGCGTGCGGGACGCCGGTGATCGCCTTCCGCGCCGGTGCCTTGCCGGAGGTGGTGGAGGACGGGCGGACCGGGTTCCTGGTGGATGACGCCGCGGGCATGGCGGACGCGATCCGCGCCATCGATGCGATCGACCCGGCGCTTTGTCGCGAGACCGCCCGGCGCCGCTTCGGCCGGGACCGCATGTCGGCGGCCTACCTGGCCCGCTACCAGGAATTGGCCGCGGCGTGATCACGCGGCTGGATACCGACGCCGCGCTGTTCGCCCTGGCCGAGGAGTGGGCGGCGCTGTGGCGGCGGGTGCCGGGCGCGCTGCCGTTTCAGCATCCGGCCTGGCTGCTGCCATGGTGGCGGCAGTTCGGGACTGGCCAGCCCCGGGTGGCGATCGAGCGGATCGAGGGGCGGCTCACGGGTGTGCTGCCGCTGTATCGTTACGAGGACCGGCTGCTGCCGATTGGTGTGAGTCTCAGCGATCAGTTCGATGCGTTGGTGGAGCCGGGCCGCGTTGCGTCACCGCTGCTGGCAGCGGCGATGGACGGGGAAGCGGCTGCCGAGCTGCTCGATGTGCCAGCCGGCGCGGCATTGCGGGGCGTCCCCGGCCTGGAGTGGTCTCCCGGCGTGGTCTCCCCGGTGTTGCCGCTGACGGGCGCGCTTTCGGCGATCCTGCCGGCGCGCACGCATCGCAAGCTGCGGATGAACCGCAACCGGGCGGCCCGGGCGGGCGGCTTTGCCATCGAGACCGCCACGGCAGTCACGTTGCCTGGCCATTTGGACGTGCTGATCCGCCTGCATCGATCCCGCTGGGTGGCACAAGGTGAGTCGGGCGTGTTGGCCGACCCGATCGTGATGGCTTTCCAACGGGATGCTGCCCCGGGCTTGCTGGCGGCCGGTTTGTTGCGGCTGCAGGTGCTGCGCGTCGGCGGCGTGGCAGCGGCGGGGTGCTATGCGCTGCTGATGCCGGGGCGGATCCTGTTTTATCTGAGCGGGTTCGATGCGGTGTTCGCGGAGGTCAGTCCGGGGACGTTGCTGTTGGGGGCGATGCTCGAGGAGGCGATTGCGGAGGGGCGGTGGGAGGCGGATTTCCTGCGGGGGGGTGAGGCATATAAATATGCCTGGGGTGGGCAGGATCGCTGGCATTATCGGGCGCAGGTGGTTGCGGCACGTTCGTCGTTTCCCTCATCCCAACCCTCTCCCGGAGTTCTACGGCCTGATCTCGATAGCGATCTCCCGGAACAGCCGTGCCGGTAGGCCGCTGCCGGAGACGCCCCTCATCGGGTGGCCGTCATCGTTGCCGAGCCAGACCCCGATCACGGCCGCCGACGGCCCGGTGCCGATCACGCCCACGAACCAGGCGTCACGGAAATCCTGTGTCGTCCCGGTCTTGCCCGCCACGAAGCGGCCCGGCATCGCGGCGGCCCGGCCGCTGCCGCGCGACACGACCGCGGCCATCATGCGGGCCATCTCGGCGGCGCGATCCGGCTCGATCACGCGAGGCGTTTCCGCGCGGGGCACGGGCACGCGGCGGCCGTCGGTTTCCAGGCTGTCGATCGCTTGCGGCGTGACCAGGCGGCCGCCGTTGAAGATCGTGGCATAGGCGGCCGAGAGTTCCAGCAGGCCGACCTCCCCGGTGCCGAGCGCCAATGACAGATCGTTCGGCAGCGTGTCCGCGATGCCGAGGCGGCGGGCGACGGCGGCCACCGTGCGCGGGCCGCCGGCTTGTTGCATGAGGCGGATCGAGGCGGTGTTGAGGGATTGGGCCAGCGCCTCTTCGAGCGTGACCTCGCCGCGGAAGCTGTTGTCGAAGTTTTGCGGCGCCCAGGTGCCGATGCGGATCGGGGCGTCCAGCACGGTGTCGCCGGGCGCCATACCGGCTTCGAGCGCGGCCAGCCAGACGAAAGGCTTGAACGCGGAGCCCGGTTGGCGCCGGGCGGTGGTGGCGCGGTTGTAGGGGCTGGTGCGCCAATCCCTGCCGCCGGCCATGGCGCGGACGGCACCGGTGGTCGCGTCCAGCACGATGACGGCGCCTTGGGTGGCGGCAGCGGTGGCGCCTGGGCCGTCCAGCAGGGTGGCCAGGCGGGTCTCCACCACCGCTTGCAGCCGGGTATCCAGCGTGGTGTGCAGCACGGCGTCGGCGCCCGGCGGCACGATCGCTTGCGATTGCTCGGCAGCCCAGTCGGCGAACCAGCCGGCGGTGGCGGGGCGGGGCGGGAAGGCGATCTGGGCGGCGGCCTGATCGGCTTCGGCGCGGGTAATGACGCCGGTTTCGGCCATGGCGTTCAGCACCTCGCGCCCACGCGCGGCGGCGAGCGCGGGGTCGGCGCGGGGGTTGATGCGGGAGGGGGCGCGGGGAAGCCCGGCGAGCACGGCGGCCTGCCATAGATTCACGCGCCGGGCCGAGACGCCGAAATACATGCGGGCCGCGGCGTCCACGCCCCACGCGCCGGAGCCGAGATAGACGCGGTTGAGCCAGATCTCGAGGATTTCCGCCTTGGTGAAGCTCTGTTCGAGCCAGAATGTCAGCATCAGCTCCTGGATCTTGCGCCGGGCCGTCTTGGCGCTGGTGAGGAACAGGTTCTTGGCGACTTGCTGGGTGAGCGTGCTGCCGCCCTGGACCATGCGGCCGGCGCGGATGTTGGTGGCGATGGCCCGCGCCACGCCCACCAGGTCGACCCCGAAATGGCGGTAGAAGCGATGATCCTCGACGGCCACGGCGGCGGCGGGGAGATAGGCGGGCATGTCGCGCAGGCGAAGGCTGTCGCCGACCACGTCCCCGAATGTCGCGAAGGTTGCGCCACCACGGTCTTGCAGCGTGAGGCCGGGGCGGCGGGCGGCGTCGAGGGCGGCTTCGGGGCGGGGCAGGTCGCGCGCGAACCAGATCAGCACCGCGGTGGCGGCCAGCGCGCCCCATATGCCCAGGATCACTGCCCAGCGCAGCAGGCGCCAGCGGAGCCGCCGTGGCGCCGGGCGGGCGGCGCGGGGCAGGGCCGCCGGGGAGGAGAGCGGCGCCCGCGGCATGGCCGTCAGATCACCGGAAGCAGAGGATTTGCACGGTGGACGGGTTGGCAATGTCCCCGATGTCGGCGTTGCGCTTGTCCGGGCCGTTGCTGGCGGCGGTGCGGGGCGTGACGCCGTTGGCGCGGAGGAAGGCCAGGCCTTCCGTCCCCTTCACGGCGAAGTTCACGTTCTGCGGGATGTCGCCACCGGTCATCTCTGCCGTTCGCAGCGCGTTCAGCTTCGAGACCACGATGCCGATCACGTTGGCCTGGCTGTCGAAGAGGGGGCCGCCGGAATTGCCGGGCTGCACGGCGGCGCTGATCTGCAAATTGTTCTGGTTGTCGCGCAGGCCCGCGAGATCACTGACATCGCCGCTGGTGAGCTTGGGGGTGGAGGACAGCATGCCCGTGAGCGGGAAGCCGTAGGTGATGACGGTCTCGCCGCGGCGCACGGCCGGGCTCTCCCGGAACACGAGGGGCGGGCCGACGCTGGGGGCGGCGGTGAGGAGGGCCAGGTCGAGCCGATCGTCGGAGGCGGTCACGCGGGCCGGCACGCGCTGCTTGGCGGCGTTCTGCACCACGAGGCGGTTGCAGCCCTCGATCACGTGATGGTTGGTCATGAGCTTGCCGTCCGCCACCACGAACCCGGTGCCCGACGAGGTCGGGCGTTCGTTGGCGCCGGGCAGGCGGTCCGCTCGGTCTGAGGGTTGGGGGCCCGGCGTGCGATCGGGCCGCGGCGGTGTAGCGCGGTCGGGGGCGCCCAAGGGGGGCGGCTTGCCGGGGAGCACGGCTTCCGTGCGGGGTGGGGCCTCGTCGTCATCCGGGGCGACTGGCGCTGCGGGTCGTGTGCGGGAACCGTCGGGCGCGCCGATCGGTGGCGGCTTTTGCGCCCAGGCCGGCACGGCGGCGAGCAGCAGGGCCAGCAGGACGGCATTGCGCTGCAGGCGCGGCACGGCCAGCATGACATTTCGAAAAACCGGGTTCGCTGGAGACCGCATGACAGCCTTGTTCCTCGACGCGAGTGATGCCTTGGCCGACGTGTTCCATGCGGTCAAGCGGGACAGCGACCCGCCGATGGACGTCAACACGCAATCCCATGTGGACCCATCGGAGCTGCCCGCCAAGCTACGTGGTTACAGCATCGTGCTGAACGATCACACCTTCATGCCAACCGAGGCGATGCGCCAGTGCCCTGATGTGCGCCACGTGGTGTTCCTGGGCACGGGCGCCCGCAGCTACATGGATCCGGAGGCGCTGGCCGCGCTTGGCATCACCGTCCACACCATCAAGGGCTATGGCGACGTGGCGGTGGCGGAGCATGCGGTGGCGCTGATGTTCGCCGCGGCGCGGGGGCTCGCGGTGATGGACCGGCAGATGCGGGCGGGGGCGTGGCAGCGGATGGAGGGGATGGAGCTGCGCGGCAAGACGCTGGGCCTGATCGGGTTCGGGGGCATCGGCGCCGAGGTGGCGCGGATCGCGCAGGGCATCGGCATGCAGGTGATCGCCTGGAACCGCACGGCGCGGGAGGAGGCGGGGGTCGCGTTCGTGGATGTCGAGACGCTGCTGGCCGAGAGCCATGTCGTGTCGTTGCATTTGCTGCTGACGGATGAAACGCGCGGGTTCCTGGACGCCACCCGGCTGGCGCAGATGCGGCCCGGCGCCATCCTGGTCAACACCGCGCGCGGGGCCGTGGTCGATACGGCGGCGATGGTGGCGTCGTTGCGGGCCGGGCATTTGGGCCATGCGGCGTTGGATGTGTTCGATGAGGAGCCGTTGCCGGCGGGCGACGTGCTGACGACGCTCGAGAACGTGACGCTGTCGGCCCACAGCGCGTTCCGGACGCCCGAGGCGAGCGAGACGCTGATCCGCCGGGCGCTGGACATCGCGGGGCAGGTTGCTAATCAGGGATCACGTCCGTGACCACCCACGTATGCGCATTGTCGAAGGCAAGGCCCGCCTGGCGAAATGGTAGACGCAGCGGACTTAAAATCCGAGGCCGAAAGGCGTGCCGGTTCGAGTCCGGCGGCGGGCATTGGGGATGAAACTCGGGTGGACCATCCTGTATGTGCCGGATGTGGCCGCGGCGGTCGCGTTCTACGAGGCGGCTTTCGGTCTTACGCGGCGGTTCGTGCATGAGAGCGGGATGTTTGCCGAGATGGAGACGGGTGAGACCACGCTGGGTTTTGCGGCCGATGCAATGGCCGGGTTCAACGGGGTGGAGGTCCGTCCGAACCGTGCGGGCGAGGTAGCGGCCGGGTTCGAGCTCTGTCTCGTTTCGGACGAGCCGGCGGCGGCGTTCGCGCGGGCGGTGGCGGCTGGGGCGGTGGCGGCGGGGGCGGTGGCGGTGAAGGACGTGGCGCCGAAGCCGTGGGGGCAGCTGGTGGGGTATGTGCGGGACCTGAATGGGTGCCTGGTGGAGCTATGCTCGCCGGTGCTGCCCGTGCCGCCCTCGATCACGATGGGATAGTGGATCTCCGTCTGGTGCGGCATCGGACATGACACGCCCTAGACACTGTTCCAACGGCGTCAAAGTTCGATCAACAGAGCTTTTCGCATTGAGGGCGCGGCGCCGATTGGCGCACGGTGGACGGCAGAGTCCAGTAGGACCGAACCAGGAGGAAGCAGCATGCGCCTGTCCCCGTCCAGTCTGTCGCGCCGTCATGTTCTTGCTGCCGGCGCCGGTCTTGTGCTGCCGAGTTCCGCCTTTGCGCGGATGGCGATGGGGCAGGCGCAGGCGCCGTATTACTACCGGTTCAAGCTCGGCGCCGCGGAGTGCACGGTGGTGACGGACGGGCAGTTGCCGCTGGGCGATCCCAATGCCTCGTTCAAGAACATCACCAAGGAGGAGATCACCCGCGAGCTCACGGCGAATTTCCTGCCGACGGATAATGCGGTGCTCGAGCAGAACGTGCTGGTGGTGAATTTCGGCGATCGCGTGGTGCTGTTCGATACCGGCATGGGGACCGAGACGCTGTTCGGCAAGACGACGGGCCAACTGTTGCCAAGCCTGAAGGCGGCCGGGATTGCGCCCGGGGATGTGGACGCGGTGGTGATGAGCCACGCGCATATCGACCATTGCGGCGGGCTCGTGGGCGATGACGGCAAGCCGAACTTCCCGAACGCGCGATATTTCATCGGGGAGGCCGATTTCGCGTATTGGACGGATGACACCAAAATCCCGGCCAACTACCCGGCGCGGCCCAACTTCCTGAAGCAGGCGCAGAAGAACCTGCTGCCGGTCCGCGACCGGATCACCTTTTACAAGAACGAGCAGGAGATCCTGCCGGGGGTCGTGGCGCTATCGGCGCCGGGTCATACGGTGAGCCATACGGTGTTCATGATCAGCTCGGGCGGGAAAAGCCTGTGCTATATCGGGGACCTCGCGCACCATCCCGTGCTGCTGCTGGAGCGGCCGCGCACGCAGTTCGCCTTCGATACCGACCCGGCGCAATCCGCCGAAAGCCGGGTGCGGATGATGGACATGTTCGCTGCCAACCGCGTGCCGATCCTGGCGTATCACTTCGCCTGGCCCGGTGTCGGGCATGTGGCGAAGGTGGGGGAGGGCTATCGCTACTTCCCGCTGCCGGCCAACCTCGAGGGCGTGAACGCGATCTGAGGTCCGAACAAATCATCAACAAACTTGGGTAGCGACGGCGGGAATTCGCAGGTAGTAGGGATCTCCTTTGGATGGAACTCCCCGATGCGTATTGCTTTCGCTGCATTCCTTGTTGCCGGATTTGCCACCCCAGCCTTGGCCCAGAAGGCCGGCCAGGAGATCGACGTCGGCGGATGGACCATTTCGGATACGCGGGAGGCGGATGGGAGTTTTGCGTCCTGCGTCGCGTCGTTCACCTGGGATGACAAATCGACCTTCGCCGTGATCAAGGCGAAGGATAAGTCGACCGGGATTATCGTGTCGGAGCCGACGGCCGGGCTGACCAAGGAGAAGGTCTATCCCGTCAGCCTGCAGGTCGATAGCGGCAAGGCCGTGCTGGGTATGGGCGTCGCGGTTACAGAGCAGGCCTTGATCGTGCCGTTGGAACAGCCGGACCCGATGCTGGCGCAACTGGCGGCCGGGAACATGCTGACGATCGCCGTGGCTGGCAAGGAGCATGAGGAGCCGCTGCAGGGTTCGGCCAACGCGATCAAGGCGCTGTCCGCCTGCGCGGCCCGGGGCTTGGCCGGTTAGGCAGAGGCGACCACCCGCCGGCGCAGCACGCCCACGGCCACGAGCATCGTGAGCGCCAGCAGCACCGGCGGGAACACCACCCAGTTGACCGCCGCCCAGCCATAGACCGCGAGCAGATGGCCGGAGGAGAACGAGCCCACTGCCATCGTGCCGAACACCAGGAAGTCGTTGACGGACTGCACCCGCGTCCGCTCCTCGGGCCGATGGCATTCCAGCACCATGGCGGAGGCGCCGACGAAGCCGAAATTCCAGCCGAGGCCGAGGAGCACCAGGCCCACGACGAAATGCCCGAGCGTGATGCCGGCCAGCCCGGTGATGCCGGCCGCGGCCAAGAGCACCAAGCCCACCGCCACCACACGCTGCGCGCCGAAGCGGGCGATCAGCGCGCCGGTGAAGAAGCTGGGGCCATACATCGCCACGATATGCCACTGGATCGCCATGTTGGATTGGCTGAGCGGCAAGCCGCACATGCGCATCGCCAGGGGCGCCGAAGTCATGACCAGGTTCATGAGCATGTAGGTGACGGTGCCGCACAGCGCTGCCACCACGAAGCGGCGCTGGGACACGATCTCCAGCAAGGGCCGCCCCCCCGAGGCCGTGACGGGCGGGGGCGGCAGGTCCACGCCCCACAGCACGGCCATGGCGATCAGCGCCACCACCGCCTGCGCCAGGTAGCTCGCGGCAAACAGATAGGGCTGCCAGAGGTCCATCGTGAACGTCACGAGCTGCGGTCCGATCACGCCTGAGAGCACGCCGCCTGCCATGACCCAGGACAGCGCGCGCGGCCGGAACGCGGCGCTGGCGCCGTCGGCGGCGGCGAACCGGAACGATTGCACGACCGAGGCATACAGGCCGCCGAACAGGGTCGCGACGCAATAGAGCGGGAAAGACCCGGCCACGAGCGCCAGCGCCGCCACCAACCCGGCCAGCGCGCCGCAGGTGCCGCCCGCCATAAACGCGGCGCGGCGCCCATAGCGCCGTCCGAGCCAGCCCGTGGGGAGCGTGCCGGCCGCCATGCCGACCACGAACACCGAGATCGGCACGGTGGCGAGCGCCGGGTCGGGCGAGAGGGTGGAGCCGATGATGGCGCCGGTGGCGAAGATCACCGAGGCATTGGCGCCGGCCAGCGCCTGCGCTGCAGCCAGGCGCAGCACGTTGGCGCGGGCGCGGCGGTCGTCGATCGTCTCGCTCATGCTGATCTCCTGCGGGTAAGCGTATGCGGAGAACGCCGTACTGCCCAGCGCACGAAACGGAGATGAGCTATGTCGTCAGCGCTTGCGGCAGACGGTGCAAGGAAGCGAAGGACGGGTCTGACAGCTCGGCAATGTGGGCGTGATGCGTGAACAGGATCACCTGGGTCGTGGCCCCGAACGCCGCCAGCATGCGCAATGCGGCCGCGGCCCGGCGGTCGTCGAAATTGACCAGCAGATCGTCCGCGACGAACGGCAATGGCGGTGACCCCGCGGCCTCGATCTCGATCGAGGCGAGGCGGAGCGCCAGGAACAGCTGATCCCGCGTGCCTTCGCTCAGGAACTCCGCTTTGCACTGCGTCCCTTCTGGGCGGATGGCGATGATCTCGGCCCCACCCTTGTCATCTTCATCCAGCTCCAGCCGGTCGTAGCGTCCTTCGGTCACCAGCTCGAACAAGGCGCCGGCGCGTTGCAGCAGCGGGCCTTGCTGGCTACGGCGGTAGCTGTCGAGGCCGCCATGCAGCAAGGCATGCGCCAGCCGGAGGCGGACGTAGCGGGCGGCGTGCTGCTCGATGGTCGCGAGTTGGTCCTGGATCGCCAGCGCGGGGGTGGAGACGTCTTGGGCGGTTTGCAGCTTTTGCACCTGGGCCTGCTGCTCCACCTGCTCGCGCACCTGCTCGAGCTGCGTTGCGGTCAGGGCCTTGGTCTGGTCCTGCACCGTTGCGAGCTGCTGGTCGAGCGTATCCGGGTCCTGGTGCGCGGCTTCCTGGTCGAGCGTGGCCGGGTCGATGCCATCGCCGAGGGTGTCGAGCTCGGCGGTTTTCTCCTGGATTTCGCTTGCAAGCTCGCGGGCGCGGACGGAGTGCGCGATGACCGTTTGCAGCGCGGCGTCATCGGCGGCGCCGGCCAGGTTGCGAAGGGCTGCGAGCTGCCGGTCGGCCTGATCGAGCCTTGTTTGGACTTCCCGCAGGTGTTTCGTCGCGCCGGCGCGCTCGGTCGTGAGCCGGTCTCGCGCCTGCTCGGCCTGCTCGGCGTGTGCCAGACGAGCGGCGAGCGCGGGGACGGTCGCGTCGTCTCCGCCGACCCCGAGCCGGGTGGCAACGGCGTGGAGCGCTGCTTCCGTGCCATGGATTGCGGCGCCCATCTCGGAGACGCGGTCCTGAGCGGCGTCGAGGGCTGCGAATTCGCGGTCGATATCGGTCCAGAGCTGGAGGGCGGCGCGGCCTTCCACCGGGCCGGAGGCGGCGGGCAAGCCGAGTGCGGCCGTTTCGATTTGCCATGCGGCCGACCACTCCCCAAGCTGGGCCTCGATGCGGCTCAGGTTGAGCGCTGCGGCGTTGCGGAGGGTGGTGCGGTCGGTCACGGCCTTTGCAGCGTCCCGGCGCCGGGTTTCGGCCGCGCTTGCTTCTTCCAATTGCGTGGTCGCGCGATGAAGCAGGTGCTCGACCCTTGGCGCATCGCCGAGCCCGGCTGCGATCAGGCCGGTTCGCACCCGGGTATGCCGGGCACGGACGGCGTCGCGGTTCCGGGCGGCCCTCCCGCTGTCCTGGTATGCCTCGATCGCGTCGTGCCGCTGGCGGAGCCAGTCGCGCATGGCCGGTAGATCCAGCGGCACGATGCCGGCCGGCGCCCAGGCGGCTTCCCAGGCTGTCTGTGCGGCGCTGGCGGCGTGTTCGGCCTGCATCACGGCTGCTTCCAGACTGGGCGAGAGGTGGGTGCCGCGCGCCGCCTCCTTCGCCAGGCGGTCCCAATCGGTGACCCGCTTGGCTTCATGTAGCCGGCGGTCCGCCAGCGTGTCGGCCTCGCGGATCAAGCCGTCCAGGCGGTCCGGCAGGGTGGCGTCCGCGGCGCCGGCCTTGATGGCGGCCCAAGCGGCGTCGCGTTCCGACCGCCGTTGCAGGACTGCGGCCTCGGTCGGCACCGGCCCGGCAGCGCGCATGCCTTCCAACGTCGCCTGAGTTGCGGTCAGCTTGGCCTGGTGGTCCGCCAGTTTCGATGTCGCGTCGTTCCGCGTGGCCTCCGCCTGCTGAAGCGCGTGGCCGAGCCGTTCCATCTCGGATGCCAAGGGCACCGTGCCGGCGTTCAACGCCTCGGCCGAACCGGTCCAGAGTGGCAGGGTCGCCAGACGATGGGCCGCGGTGAGCGCCGCCTGTGATGAAGCGGTCTCGGCTTGTTCCAGTTCATGGTCGATCCGCCCCTCGGCCGCGGCGGTGGCGGCGGCGGCGCGCATGGCGTCGGACGAAGCGGCCGGGGGAAGCGCGGACAGCGCGTCGATGGCTGCGGCCAGGTCGGACGCGGCAGCAGCGTCCTGTGCCGCAAGTGTCTCGCGCTTGCCGGCAAGGTTCGCGTGATTGTCGATCAGGGCTTCGGCCCGGCTCCGGGCCGGGAGGGTGGGAATGCGGCCGCGCACCGCCTCGCCCCGCTCTGGAAGTCCGAGCCGGGCTGCCAGCCGATCCAGGCTTTGCGCGTGGGTTGCGACGGCAATTTCGAGCTTGGCGCGGTCCTCCCGGGTGCTGGAGTCCTGGACGCGCTGGGCGACGAGGCGTGCGATCTCAGCCTGTTCAGCAAGGATCGCCGGGTCGGTAGGCAGGGCTGCGAGCTCAGACTCGAGCCTCGTCAGCTGGTCGGCGTGGCCGGCCCTGTCGTGAGCGGCGAATTCCCGGTTATTCAAGGCGTCGAGGCGGGCCGCTTCGGCATCCTTCGGCAAGGATGGGACGGGGCCGATCCGCGTGAGCTCCTCCCGCGCGCGGGTCAGGGCGCGACGTGCGGGGGCGGTGCGGCGGATGCGTTCGAGGCGGGTGCGCGTGCGGTCCAGCTCCGCGAGGTCTGCCTTGGTCCTGGCGAGGGCGTCGGTGGCCTCATCCCGCCGCTTCAAGGCCGCATGGTATTGGGCGCCGTTCAGGCTGCGGTCACGGATGGCGGTATCGTGTTCGCGGATCGCCTTGATCGACCCGGCGATCGCCCTCGTGCCCCGGCCGTCCCCGTGCAGCTTGGCCGCGTCCTCGTCCAGTTGGCGCTGCACGTCCCGCAGGCCGCGCAGGCCGGTCTGTGCCTGCAGGATCGCGGCCCCGGCGCCGCCCTGTTCGCGCAGCAGGGCATTGCCGCCGGATCGCAGGCGGGTGGCGTCCAGTCCGAACACCGACAAGAATCGCTCCCGCGAGATGCCGCGCAGGAAGGGGGCCAGGGCCGCTTCCGGCAGGGCGGCGCCGGCGCCGTCCAGCAGGGTGTCCTTGCGCCCTTTGCGCCGGGCGAAAGCCTGGGGCGGGCCGGCCGGGTCGTGCAGGACGAAGCCGATGCGCAGGCTGTCGGAGGGATGCAGGAAATCGCGCGTGGTGCGGTGTTCGAAGCCGAACAGTCCGTCCGCAAGGGCGGCCAGGGCCGTGGATTTGCCGGCTTCGTTGGCGCCCAGCACGATGTGCAGCGGGCGGTCCGGCGGGAAGTCCAGCGTGTCTCCGGTGAGGTGGCCGTAGCGTTCGAGGTGGAGCTGGCCGATCCTCATGGCGCGCGGCCCGCGAGCGCCTGTCGCATGACGTGCCACGCGTCGTCCTGCAGGGCCGTCACCGCCTCCGCCGTGAGCGGGATGCCGGCCCTGGCCTGATCCGGGAGGCCGGCATGCAGCTTGGCGAAATCCTTCAGCAGGGTGTCCATCAGGCCCGGTTTCGTCAGTGCCTCCCGAAAAGCGGCCTTCAGCGGGTCGAGGTCGGTGGCGACGGGGGCTTCGGTCAGGGCAACCGCCTTTTCCAGGTGCAGGTCGGCGCCGGCGGTGGAGGCGGCGTCCTGGCAGGCGGCCGTGAGCTTCGCCGGGTCCGCGATCAGCTCGCCATGGAGGGCAGTCTGGCCGGTGAGCGTTGCGCGCAGGATCAGGGGACGGCCTTCAGCGGCATCGCGCGCCTCGGCAAAGGCCAGGCGCAGCCGGAGGGCGAGCTCATCCCAGCTCGCCACGCCCGAGGCATCGACCGGGACGGCAGCGAAGCGCAGGACGTCATGGGCGCGGTGCGACAGCGTGATCGTAGTGCCCTGCACCTCCACCATCGTGGCGCCGCGGCTGCCGGTTTCGCGGATATGGCGGCCCTGGGGGTTGCCGGGGAAATGCACCACCGGATGCTGGTCGTGGAGGGTGGCGCGGGTGTGGATGTGGCCGAGCGCCCAGTAATCATAGCCCTTGTTGACCAGCGTTTCGAGCCGGCAGGGGGCGTAGGTGCGATGCTCACCGTCCGGCGCCTCGACCGAGCTGTGCAGCAGGCCGATGTTGAACAGGCCCGGCGCCGGTGACGGGTAGGTGGTGGCCAGGTCCTCCGGCACGGCGCGGGCGGGGAAGGATTGGCCGTGGACCGCGATGCCCAGATCGGGCCGCTCCACCGTCGTCGGCCGGCGGCTGCCGAAGACGGTCACGTTCGGGGGCGGATCGAGGGTGCGGGTGACGGATGAGAGGGAGTCGTGGTTGCCGTGGATGACGAAGCAGGGCCGGGCCAGACGGCGCATTTCGTGGGCGAAGAACAGGGCGACGCCGTAATCCTTCAGCGCGTCGTCATAGAGGTCTCCGGCGATCAGCATGAAGGCGACGTTTTCGGCGATGGCGAGGTCGATCAGGTTGCTGAACGCCTGGCGGGTGCAGGTGGCGCGCACCCGCGCGAGATCGGCGCCGCGCTCCGCGTCGAGGGCGGCGAGACCGGACATCGGGCTGTCGAGGTGGATGTCGGCGGTGTGGAGGAACTTCATCGCCCGAACGTAACCGGGCGCGCCGAGTCGGTCTCGGCTTGGCGGGTGCCGTGGGGCGTGACAATTTCGTGGGATGGAGTTGTTCGGCCATACGCCCCGGGGTCAGCCTGTGCATCGCCTGACCCTGCAACAGGGGGGCGGGCCGCGGGTCCAGGTGCTGACCTTGGGTGGGATCGTGACGGCGATCGAGGTGCCGGACCGGGATGGCGCCAGGGCGAACGTCGTGCTGGCGCTGCCAACGGTCGAGGATTACCTCACGCGGAGCCCGCATTTCGGCGCCATCACGGGGCGGTATGCCGGGCGCATCGCCCGGGCCCGGTTCACGCTCGATGGCGTGACGCACACTCTGACGGCGAACGATGGTCCCCATGCGCTGCACGGTGGGCCGGGCGGGTTCGACCATGTGGTTTGGTCCGTGGTGGAGCTGGAGGCCGGGCGCGTGGCGCTGGAGTATCTGAGCCCGGATGGCGAGGCGGGGTTTCCGGGCGCGCTGCGGACCTGGGTCACCTATACCGCCGATGCGGAGTCGATGCGGATCGAGTACCGGGCGGAGACGGACGGGGCGACGGTGCTGAACCTCACCAATCACAGTTACTTCAATCTCGAGGGCGAGGGGACCGGGGACGTGATGGGGCATGTCCTGCGCCTCGGCGCCGCACGGGTGCTGGCCCAGGATGGAGCAGGGATCCCGACCGGGGCGATCGATGCCGTGGCGGGCACGCCGCTCGACTTTCGGGAGCCGCAGCGGATCGGGGATCGGATACGGGATCGGTCGTTGCTGGCGGCTCGCGGCTACGATCATACCTTCGTGCTGGATGCCGCCGGGGCGCCAAGAGTGCCTGCCGCCGGGGCGGCAGAGATGCCTGCCGCCGGGGCAGCGGAGGTGCATGCGCCCGAGTCGGGCCGCACGCTCGTGGTCACGACCGATCAGCCGGGGGTGCAGCTCTACACGGCTAACAAGCTGAACGGGACGTTGGTGGGCGTGGGAGGGCGGGCGTATCGGCAGGGGGATGGGTTGTGCCTGGAAACCCAGCATTTCCCGGATGGTCCGAACCAACCCGGCTTCCCGTCCACGGTGTTGCGGCCGGGGCAGGTATTCACCTCATGGACGCGGTATCGCTTCGGCACGGCGCCGCGTGGGGCGGGGTTCCCGCTTTCGCTTGGCGGCGGGTGAGGGCTGTGGCAGAGGGGGCGCTCGAATCGACGTCTGGAGCACTCCTTTGACCTTCCGTATGACCTGTCTTGCCTCGCTTGCCGCCGCCGTCCTGGTCCAGGGCTGCACCACCAAGGGCGTTGTGCCGGGCGTGGCCGGAGACGACGTGCTGGACGGTCAGGCGAAGACGTGCACCCAGACCAATCCGGACCTCTCGGCCGGCAACGCCAATGGCACGATCGCCATGACCAATGACGGATTCTGCGGCGTGTTCGTGACGCAGCCGGGTGGCGGGCCGTTCGCCTATGGCACGATCGCCAAGCGGGCGCAGCATGGGCGGGTGTATGTGCAGGCGGTGAACGGCCGCACGCGGGTCGAATACACGGCCAATGACGGGTTCGTGGGCGCTGACAGCTTCGGCGTAACGTTGCACCCGCGCGGCAGCGGGGCCGATGCCATGGTGCAGGTTGCGGTGACGGTCACCCAGGGCGAGCGCGCCGCCCCGCCGCCGGCCGCGACACCGGCCCGCCCGGCCAATCGCCCGGCCAATCGCGCGGCCAGCACACCGGCCCGCCGCAGCGGGACGCGGGCTCCGACAGCCCGCTAACCGACTCGCTGCAGTCCCGGCCCTTCCGCTGCCAGCCACGCCGTTGCCGCTATGCGGTGCGGCGTGAGGCGGCGGACCAGGGACCAGAAGGCCGGGCCGTGGTCCATGTGGCGCAGATGCGCGACCTCGTGCGCCACCACGTAGTGCTGGATGTCGGGCGGCGCCATCACCAGGCGCCAGCAGAACATGAGGGTGCCGTCCGCGGTGCAGCTTCCCCAGCGCGTGCGGGTATCTTTCACCACGATCCGCCGCGGGACCAGCCCGGCTTCTATCGCGATCTTGGCGGCCTGGGCGCCAAGGGTTCGCCGGGCTTCGAGGCGGAGGAAATCCGTGACGCGGCGGGGCAGGAAGGCCGGGTCACCAGCGACATGGAGCTCTCCCTGTTCGATCCAGGCCGTGCCGCGGGCGCCAGGGCGGTGCCGGATGCGGTGCGGCGTGCCATGCAGCGGGATCGCGCCGCCGTCTGCCAGCAGCACGGGCGGCGGTAGGCGAGACAGCCGGTCCAAGATCCAGCCGGCGTGGTTCAGCAGCAAAGCGCGGCCGGCCGATTGTGCCGTGCGGGGCGGGAGGGTGACGATCACGGCGCCGCTGGCGGCATCGATGCGAAGGCTGACGCGCCGGGCCCGCGCGCTCCGGCGCCAGTGAACGCTGGCTTCGAGGGATACGGGGCCGTTGGGGAGCGACACCTTCTCGTGCAGGTCCGGCATCGGGCCATGGTGCAAGGCGGCTGCGAGTCCCGGCAAGCGTTCACCCGGCCCGTGCGAACAAGACCACCGTGAGAGCGAGGCCCACGGCTACGATCCCGCCGCGCAACAGGCGCTCCGGAATGCGGCGCAGCGCCCAGGTGCCGAACAGGCCGCCCGCAATGGAGCCGGCGCAGACAAGGGCGGCGGCCTTCCACCGCGTTTCGGCGGACCAGAGGAAGATGCCGACCGCTCCGCAGTTGATCACCGCCGCCAGCACGTTCTTGGTGGCGCCGGCCATGCGCACGGGCAGGCCCGCCCCGGTCAGGGCCGCCAGCAGCAGGAAGCCGATGCCGCCGCCGAAATAGCCGCCATAGATCGCGATCGCCCCCTGCACGGCCATGGCGGCGGGCCGGGACAGACCGGATGCGGCGACAACGGGTTTCCGAAGGTAGCTTCCCCAGGCGAATACCCCGGTTGCGAACAGGACCAGCCATGGCACCAGCCGGGTGAAGACCGGGGTAGGCGTGACCAGCAGCAGCAGCGCGCCCACGATGCCGCCCACCAAGCCCAGGGCGCAGAGGCCGATCAGACCCGAACCTTGCGGACCGGTCGGGGTGGCGCCGGTGAGCAGGCTCCGCCCTGCCCAGCCGGAGACGGCCTGGCTCGGGAACAGCGCGATGGTCGAGGTGATGTTGGCGGCGCGGGGATCGAGGCCGGTCAGCAGCAGGGCCGATAGCGTGATGAAACTGCCACCCCCGGCGAGCGCGTTCTGTGCTCCGGCCAGGATCGATAGCGCGATGAGCAGGAGGCTGGCAGCGGGTTCGGACATGGCCCAGCGTGGCACGGAGCTCCCGGTCCGCCCAGCCATCGACGCATTGATTGGCAGGGCAAGTCGTGCACCTTGGCGCCGGGACAGGAGGACAGCGTGGCGGGTAGCCGGATTTTGCTTGTCGAGGACGAGGCCTTGATCCGGGAGCTGATGGCCGAGACTTTGAGCGCGGCGGGATTCGACGTGACGGCGACATGCACGGGCGACGAGGCGGCGATCCTGCTGGCGGATCAGGACCGGTTCGATCTGCTTTTGACGGATGTCACGATGCCGGGCGCGATCGACGGGGTGGGACTGGCGATCCATGCGCGGGAGGTGCATCCGGGACTGCCGGTGGTGTTCGTCTCGGGCTTGGCGGATGTGCCGGCGCGGATGGCCGGCCTCGGGCCGCCGCTTGCAGTGATGACAAAGCCCTATGATCCCCGCGAGCTCGTGGGAACAATTGATAACCTGACCCGGCCCGGCCCGGTGGTATTAACGTTTACGTAACACGAGTCGCGTAGAGGTATTGTCGAAGGGTCCCTTCGCAACGTCGAAATGGGTCAGGATGGGTGAGCGGGGGCATTCGACGATTTTTGGGATAGGTAACACAGGCGATCTGGATCATGGGGTTCGGCCCTGGCGGGTGATGGCTGTCCGCATGGTGGACGGGGTCCGGCGCTGGCCGTTCAAGCTGGGGCCCCGGTTTGCGATGTTGATGGTGGCGGCCGCAGGGCCGCTGCTCGCGTTGCTGATCCATTCCGCGGTGATGGACGAACGCCGGGAGATTGCCGCGGCAGGGGAGACGGCCCGGCAGCTTGCCACGCTGGCGGCCCAACAACAGGACGACACGCTGTCCGAAACGCGTACCCTGCTGAGTGCCTTGGCACGCGTTGCTGCGATCCAGCCCGATGCGGGTGAGCGGTGCAGCTTGTTGCTGGCCAGCGTGGTGGCGGACCATCCGCAACTGCGCGCCCTGGCGGTCGCCGGCCTGGATGGAATCGTTACCTGTGCCAGTCACCCGGCGCCGATCGGGATCAGCATCAAGGGCCAATCATATTTCGAGCAGGCCTTAGCGGAATCCGGCTTTTTCCTGAGCGGCCGGGTCATGAGCCGGGTGACGGGCTTGCCGACCTTGTTCGCCGCGGCTCCGATCCCGTCGGAGGGTGCTTCGAACGCTGGGGTGATCGTCGCTTCGCTGAAGCTCGACTTCTTTGCCCGGGTCCGTCGCCACCAGCCGCTGGGCGTCGACCAGGTGACCGAGGTGATCGATGTTCGGGATGGGACCTTGATCGCCCGCTCCTCCGGCGACCTTGCCCTCGTCGGGGAGCGGTTCGGCGATGCGCCGTGGCTTGCCGAATTGCGGGCGCATCCCGAGGGCGGCAGCGCGTGCATCGTGGACCTCGATGGTGTCAACCGGGTGGTTGGCTTCATGCCCGTGCTTGGCAGCCAGACCGGGTTGTATGTCGTCGTGGGCCTGAACGAGGCGGAGATCAGGGGCCTTGCAGGCGGACGGTCACGTGGTGCGATCATGCTCGCCGTGGCCGCGGCCTTGGCTGCCGTGCTGACGGCCTGGATCGTGGCGCATGTTTCGGTGCTGCGGCCCATCCGCGCCCTGTCGGAGGCGGCGCGGCAGGTCGGCGGCGGCAATACCGCGGCGACGCCCCGGATGCCGGCCGGCGCGGCCTGGGAACTGCAGACGTTGGGCGACGCGTTCTCCGGCATGGCGAGCCGGCTGTCCGCGCGCCAAACCGAGTTGTTGCAGATGCAGCGCGTGCTGGCCGATAGCGAGGCGCATCACCGGCTGCTCGCCGACACGTCCAACGACCTTATTACCCGGCTCACCCCTGATTTCCAGCGGATCTACGTCTCCCCGGCATGTTTGGAGCTCACGGGCTACACGGTCGAGGAGATGCTACAGCGCCGTCCGAGCCAATTCATTCATCCTGCCGACCGGGTGAGGATGCGCGCCGAGTTCGAGGAGCCGTTGCGCACCGGTGCCCCGATCCAGCGCGCGTGTTTCCGCAGCATCCGCAAGGACGGAAGCGAAGTCTGGGTCGAGAGCAGTGGCCGCCGGCTGCCGGACGGCTCGGGCTATGTCGTGGTCACGCGGGACGTGTCCGAGCGCAAGCTGCTGGAGGCGCGGCTGGAGGAAGCGAATAGCCGGCTTCGGGTGCAGGCCCAGCAGGACGGGCTGACCAATCTGTGCAACCGGCGCCGCTTCGACGAGTTGCTGGGGGAGGAGTATCGCCGTGCGGAGCGGACCCGGCAGCCATTGTCGTTGATGATGGTGGACGTGGACTGGTTCAAGCCGTTCAACGACCTATACGGTCACCCTGCCGGGGACCACTGCCTTCGCACCCTGGCCGGCCTCTTTACGACTGTCCTGCGCCGCTCGGGCGACGTTCCGGCCCGGTATGGTGGGGAGGAGTTTGCGGTGCTGATGCCCGGGACCGATCGGGATGGAGCGCTGGCCGCGGCGGAACGGTTGCAGCACGCGGTCCAGATGCAGTCGATCCCGCATGCCGGGTCGGTCTATGGGATCGTAACCTTGAGCGTCGGCTTGGCCATGCTGGTGTCCTCGGCGGCCGATAGCGGTCCGGCTGAACTGGTGGAGGCGGCCGATGCTGCGCTTTATCGGGCCAAAGCGCTGGGCCGGAACCGGATATGCCTGGCGGATGCTATCCTCGCCTGACCGTCAGGGTCCGGCACGGCTGAGCACCATGCGCCGGCTGCGCGCGCGGGCGGGATCGACGGGCAGGCCGGCATAGACGTCCTTGACGGCTTCTGTGAGCGTCAGCCCGGCCAGACGCGGCGCCAATCGCCGCCCGACGCGCTCCCATAACCGGGCGCTGCGCAGGATGGGTCGCCAAGGTGCGGGGGGGACGTAGAGCGCGGTGTCTCTCGCTTCGACCCGAAACAGGCTTTGCGCCAGCAGGCGCCCGATCTGGCCCGACGAATAGGGTTGCCCATGTCCAAAAGGCGTGCTCTCGACATGCGCCCATAGGCCGACCCGGTTCGGCGCCACGACCAGGAGCCGGCCGTCATCCTTGAGTATGCGCCACACTTCGCGGAGGAGGCGGCGGGCGTTGTCGGCGCCCTCGAGCCCATGCACCAGCAGCACGCGGTCGAAGCTGAGATCGGCGAAGGGCAGCGCCTCCTCCTCGACGCTGCAGGCTGCGTTGCGGGGGGTGGGCCACGGGCGGGGCGGGGCGGATTGCGCCGGGAGGGCGGCGATGCAACGCCGGGCGCTGGCCTGCCAATTCTGAAGATAGGGTGCAGCATAGCCCAACCCCAGAACGTCCATCGCCGGAAGCGCGGGCCAGGAGCGCACCAGCCGGTCGGTCAGGAGCCGGCATGCCGTGCGGCCGCGGGGGCTGGCGTAGAAGGCTGCCATGTCGTGCGTGTCTGCCATCGAACACCCGTGTAGCATGCCTTGCGCGGGAAGCTGGCTTGGGACACCGTCCGCAGCCAACCCGGAGCCCGCGATGAACCTGGCTGTAGAAGCTGTTCCGATCTTGTCTGACAATTATGCCTGGCTATTGCGGGATGGAAGCGGGGCCGTGGCGATCGTGGACCCCGCGGATGCCGGGCCGTGTATCGCCGCGATCGAGCGGGCCGGCGGGCGGCTCGATCTTATCCTGCTGACGCACCACCATGCCGACCATGTCGCCGGCACGGACGCGGTGCGGGCGCGGTTCGGGGCTGAAGTGGTGGGGGCCGAGGCGGACCGGCGCCGGCTGCCGAAGCTGGACCGTTCAGTCGCCGAGGGGGATACCGTGATGGTGGGGGAGACGGCGCTGCGGGTGATCGACACGCCGGGGCACACGGTCGGACACATCGCGTTCGCGGGTGGGGGCGTGCTGGTGTGTGGGGACACGCTGTTCAGCCTGGGCTGCGGCCGCTTGCTGGAGGGGATTGCGGCGGACATGTTTGCGAGCCTGCACAAGTTTGCCGGTCTGCCGGACGATACGCTGGTGCTGTGCGGGCATGAATATACCCAGGCGAACGCGCGATTCGCGGTCCATGCCGATCCGGGAAATCCGGCATTGCAGGCGCGGGCGGCCGAGGTGGACCGGTTGCGGGCGGCCGGGCGCGCCACGGTGCCATCCCAGTTGGGGGAGGAGCGCGCCGCCAATCCGTTCATGCGAGCGCCCAGCGTGGACGCGCTCGCGGCCCTTCGTTCAGCAAAGGACTCGTTCAGGTGAAGCTCTATTACTCAGCGACCAGCCCGTATGTCCGCAAAGTCGTCGCCACCGCCATGGCCTGCGGCCTCGATGCGCAGATCGAGCGGATCGAGACCAATCCGCACACGAGCCCGGCCGAGCTCGTGGCGGACAATCCGCTGTGCAAGGTGCCGTGTTTGGTGACGGAGGATGGGCTGGCGCTGTTCGATAGCCCGGTCATTTGCGAATACCTGGATTCGATTGGGACAGGTGGGTTGTTCCCGCCCGCGGGTGCCGCCCGCTGGCGCGCGCTGAAGCTGCAGGCGGTGGGGGACGGCATCATGGACGCGGCCGTCATGCGCCGCATGGAGCAGGGCCGCCCGGCGGAGGCGGCGCGGACGGCGTTCATGGACCGGCAGGCGCTGGCGGTGACCCGGGCGCTCGATCTGCTGGAGGCGGAGGCGCTGACGCAGCATTTGGATATCGGGACGTTGGCTGTGGGCTGCGCGCTCGGTTACCTCGATTTGCGGTTTGCCTCCGAGGGGTGGCGGGAGAAGCGGCCGCGGCTTACGGCGTGGTTTGCGGCGATGATGGAGCGGCCGGAGCTGCGGCAGACGGTGCCGCCCGGCTAGCGGCCAGCAAGCCGCCTGCCGCGACCAGCGCCGCCGCCACGATCGTGACGGCGGTGAACGGAGCCAGGCCAGAGGCGGCCAGCAGCAGGGTGGACAGCACCGGTGTGGCGAAGGCGAGGGTGCCCAGCAGGCGCGGATCGCCTCGCTTCATGCCGATGTCCCACAGGGCAAAGGCGATCCCGACCGGACCGGCGCCCATGGCCAGCACGGTGATGAGCGCCGGGCCATCGGGTGTGACGGTGGGCTCGGTCAGGAGATGCAGGCCGCCCGCGAGTGCTGCGGCACCGCCGCAGAAACCGGCGACCGCGCCGACCGGGGTGGCTTGCAGCCGCCGGGCCAGGACGGAGTAGAGCGCCCAGGTGAGCGAGGCGGCGGCGGCCAGCGCATAGCCCAGCGCTGCACCGGGCGGGAAGGCGGCGCCCCCGGCCAACAGGATGGCGCAACCGCCGAGTGCCAGCGCCGTCCCGGCCGCATGACTCCAGGTGAGCCGCAAGCCGAGCATGGGGCCGGATAGCAGCACGATCAGCAGGGGCCAGGTGTAGTTGATCAGGTTGGCCGTGGCGGGCGGCGCCTGGCCGAGGGCAGCGAAATAGAGTGCGTGATAGAGGAACAGGCCGCCCGCGCCATGGAGCCAGGCGGCGGGGGACTGCTTGAGGTCGTGCAGCCGCCCCGTTGCCGCGAGCCCTCCGATGCCCAACACGGCCGCCACCGTGAAACTCATGGCCACGAGTTGCAGGGGTGGGATCGCGGACGCGGTGCGGGATAGCAGGGCGAGGAACGCCCATAACGCGATGGCGCCGGCGCCGGCCAGGTTGGCCCTCATGTCAGTGCGAGCGGGCATGTCGCCCCTGGATCGCTTCGCTCGCAATGACGGGCTTAGTACATGTGTTGGCCGCCATTGATCGACAGCGTGGACCCCGTGATGAAGTCGCCGTTGTCGCTGGTCAGGAACACGACGCCGCGGGCGATGTCTTCGGCGTGGCCGAGACGGCCCATGGGAATGCGGGCGATGATCTTCGTCAGCACGTCGGGCGGGACGGCGCGGACCATCTCGGTGTCCACATAGCCGGGCGCGATCGCGTTGACCGTGATGCCGAAGCGGGCGCCTTCCTGAGCCAGGGCCTTGGTGAAGCCGTGGATGCCGGATTTGGCGGCGGCGTAGTTGACCTGCCCATATTGGCCGGCCTGGCCGTTGATGCTGCCGATGTTCACCACCCGGCCGAATTTCGCCGCGCGCATGCCGTCGAACGTCAGCTTGCACAGGTTGAAACAGCTGCCGAGGTTGGTGTCGATCACGGCGTCCCACATGTCCCGCGTCATGCGGCCGAGCGTCGTGTCCCGGGTGATGCCGGCGTTGTTGACCAGGATCTCGATGGCGCCGTGGTCGGCGTGGATCTGCTTTACCGCGGTTTCGCACGCCGCATAGTCGCCGGCGTCGAACTTGATGTGCGGGATGCCGGTTTCAGCGGTGAAGGCGGCGGCGGCGGCGTCGTTGCCGGCGTAGGAGGCGATGACGGTGCGGCCGGCGGCCTTGAGCGCGGTGCTGATGGCGGCGCCGATTCCGCGGGTGCCGCCGGTGACGAGGGCTACTCTTGGCATCTTCTTGTTTCCTTCCCAGACCAGACTAACGCTCGACGCACATGGCGACGCCCATGCCGCCACCGATGCAGAGCGTGGCGAGGCCCTTATGGGCGCCGCGCCGCGCCATTTCGTGCAGCAGCGTGACCAGCACGCGGGCGCCGGATGCGCCGATCGGGTGGCCGATGGCGATGGCGCCGCCGTTCACGTTCACGCGGGCGGTGTCCCAGCCCATGTCCTTGTTCACGGCGCAGGCCTGGGCGGCGAAGGCTTCGTTGGCCTCGATCAGGTCCAGCTCGTCGATGCGCCAGCCGGCCCGCTCGAGGGCGCGGCGGCTGGAGGGGATGGGACCGGTGCCCATCACGGAGGGGTCGACGCCGGCGGTGGCGAAGCTTGCGATGCGGGCTAGGGGCGTAAGGCCCCGGCGCTTGGCCTCGGCCGCGGACATCACCACGAGGGCGGCCGCGCCGTCGTTGAGACCGCTCGCGTTGCCGGCGGTGACGGTGCCGTCCTTGCTGAACGCCGGGCGCAGCTTGGCCATGATTTCGGGCGTGCTGTCGTGGCGGATGTATTCGTCGTCGGACACTACGGTGTCGCCCTTGCGGCCCTTGATGGTGACGGGGACGATCTCGTCCTTGAAGCGGCCCTCTTTTTGGGCGGCGCTCGCCTTGTGCTGGCTGCGGACCGCGAAATCGTCCTGCTCGGCGCGGGTGATCTGGAACTGAGTGGCGACGTTTTCGGCCGTGGTGCCCATGTGGTAGCCGTGGAAGGCGTCCCAGAGGCCGTCCTTGATCATGGTGTCGACGAGGCCGAGGTCACCCATCTTGGTGCCGGCGCGGAGATAGGCGGCGTGGGTGGATTGGCTCATGCTTTCCTGTCCGCCGGCCAGGACGATGGCGCTTTCGCCCGTGCGGATCTGCTGGGCGGCCAAGGCGACGCTGCGCAGGCCGGAGCCGCAGACCTGGTTGATGCCGAAGGCCGTGGCGCCGTCCGGGATGCTGGCGTGCCGGGCGGCTTGGCGGGCGGGGTTCTGGCCCTGGGCGGCGGTGAGCACCTGGCCCAGGATGACCTCCTGCACGTCATTGGGATCGAGGTGGGCGCGTTCCATGGCGGCGGTGAGGGCGGCGGTGCCGAGCACGTGGGCAGGGACGGCCGCGAAGGCCCCGTTGAAGCTGCCGACCGGTGTGCGGGCGGCGGATACGATCACGACGTCTTCCATGGCATTTCCCCCAGGCTTTGTGTGCACCCTAGGCCGTCAGAGGGTGCGGAGCCAGCCCAGGAGAGGCTCCCACAGCATCGTTTGCGCCCGCGGCCCGGCCGCCATGCCGATATGCCCGGCGCCGGGGCGGTGCAGTGTGGCGTTGGGCATCAGGCTCGCCAGCGGCAGCGCGCCCTCGGGCGGGACGATCCGATCCCGTGCTGGCACGGCGATCCAACACGGCATGGTGATCGATGCGGGCTGCACTGGGGCGCCCGCCACCCGCCATTCGCCGAGCCCTGGCGTGTTGGCGCCATACCATCCGGCGACCGTTTCCCGGGCAATTGGCGCCGCCAGGGGCACGCCATCGTTGAGCCAGTCCTCGAGCGCCACGAAGCTGGCGGCTTCTGGCGATGTTTGATCCATGGCGCCGAAATGGCGGTATTTTCGGGCGATGCCGCCGGGTTCGACGGCGGCGAACAGGGCCTGCAGCGCGTCGATCGGCAGGGTTCCGGTGCTGGCGAGCAATGGTTCGAGCAGCATCAGGCTGCCGCCCAGCCGTTTGGCGCCTTCGGGATCGGGGGCGTGGAAATCCCAAGGGGTCGCGAGCAGCACAAGCGCCTTGACCAGGTCCGGACGGCGGAGCGCCGCCGCCAGCGCGAGCAGGCCGCCCATGCAATACCCGGCCAGCACCACGGGCTTACCGGATTCGGCGTGCAACGCCAGGAGGGCGCGTTCGATGCGGCCGGCGATATAGTCGGTGAGAGTGAACTGGCGTTCGACGGCGCCGGGCCAGCCCCAATCCATCAGAAGCGGGCGCAGGCCGTGGCCGGCCAGCCAGCGCATCATGGAGCGGCCGGGCGCCAAATCGAGCACGTAGGCCCGGTTGACCAGGCTGGGTAGGAACAGCACGGCCGGTCCGTCGGCCCGGGTTCGCTGCAGCGTGCTGAAATCCAGGATGCGGCTATCGCCTTCCTGCCAGATCGCGGCCGGGTCGGGCAGGGTGCGCTGGTAGGGATGGCGGCGATAGGCGGCGATGCCGGCGATCAGCGCCGCATCAGGGTGCGATGCCGGCCAATCGCCGCTCGAGCTCGTCGATGCGGCGGTTGAGGGCGTCCAGCTCTCCGGTCCCAGCAGGTGCATCATGAGGGGCCGTGGCCCGCGCCGCCGGAATGGCCCCGGTGCGTCCGCCCGCATCAGGGGTGGTCCATGCCAGCATGGCGCGAGTTTGGGCGGCCCACAGATCGGTCATGCGCTGCAGGCCCTCCTGCATCTCGCGGTCCATGGCCAGGGCGGCCGACTCGCTTTGCCAAATGGTGATCCAGTCTAAGGTGATCCGGTCTGGAGTGGATGTCATGGCATGGCACAGGAGGGAAGGCGACGCCGGCCTTTGAAATGACTGCGATCCGATCGGTGTAGTCGCCCATGCTGCAAGTGCGTGCTAGCATGCGCGACCGTACGCTCCGAGGTTGTCATGTCCGATCCTGTTCCCGCCGCCGACGCCGTTTCCGGTGGACCCGGCGCCCCTGCGGCCCCGCCCGTTGTGGTCAAGAAATACGCCAATCGCCGGCTGTATAACACGGAGACCTCGAGTTACATTACGCTCGACAATCTGGCTGACATGATCCGCGCCGGGCGCGACTTCGTGGTGTATGACGCCAAATCCGGTGAGGACATCACCCGGGGCGTGCTCACGCAGATCATCGTCGAGGAGGAGAGCAAGGGCACGTCCATGCTGCCGACGGCGTTCCTGCGGCAGTTGATCGGCTTCTACGGCGGCAGCCTGCAGACGGTGGTGCCGCGCTATCTCGAGACCGCGATGTCGAGCTTTGCGCGGCAGCAGCAGCAGTTGCGGCAGGTGGTGCAGCAGACGTTCAGCCCGTTCATGCCGGCGGGCGTCGAGGAGCTGAGCCGGCAGAACATGGCGGTCATCGAGCGGGCGATGAGCTTGTTCAACCCGTTCCACCGGGGGAGCGAGCCGTTGCCGGCGGACGTGCCGGTCGTTCGCGACGATGCGGCGCAGGACGCGGGTTCGCCGGGCCAGGACGAAGCCGGCGATGTCACGATGCTTCGGCACGAAATCGAAAGCTTGCGGGCTCAATTGGCGATTGCGCGGGCGGATGCCGTGTTGGCCCAGGCGGGCGTATCACCCACGGTTCAGGCACATGCCGCCGAGGCGCCGAACGTGGTGGCCGATCTTCCGCCGCCATCGACGAACATCCCGCGCGTTCTCCGGCAGCGCGGAGGCCGGCCCAAGACGGCGGGATCGCATTCCGCTAACACGGACTCGTGATCTGTGCTATTGAGATAAATCCAGCATCTTGGATCAATGGATTGGGAAGCATCGTCGCGGCAGGATCAGGGATGAGCGACGATCCCTTGGATACCGAGGCCGGGCCGGCTGCGCGTGCGGGGTTGGCCGATCGGCATGTGGGCTCCCGGATTCGGGAGCGCAGGGTCATGCTGGGGCTTTCTCAGCAGCAACTCGCCCAGCTCATCGGCGTCACGTATCAGCAGGCTCATAAGTATGAACGTGGGCTGAACCGGATTTCGGCGGGGCGGCTGTATGAGATCGCGCTGGTGCTCCATGCACCGGTCAGCTGGTTCTTCGATGGCCTCGATGGCGAGACGCCCGAGGTTGAACTCTCAACCCGGCAACGTATGTCGCTGGAACTAGCCCGCAATTTTGCCGCGATCGGCAACGAGCGTCATCAGGAAGCGCTCAGCAACATGGCCCGGGCGCTGGCTGCGCAATCCGCCTCCGATTAGGGTTTGCCCTTCGCGGGGTGCAGCATTCGTTTGAGCAGGACGATCTGGCGGAAGAAATCCTGCTTGGGTTGCGCCGGGCTGCCGAGCATGATGGCCCCGGGTGGGACGTCGGCGATCACGCCGGCCTGAGCCCCCACCTGCGCTCCGCGACCGATCCGCAGATGCCCGGCGAAGGCCGCCTGACCCCCGATTTGGACGAAGTCCTCGAGCACCGTCGAGCCGGAGATGCCAACCTGCGCCACGATGACGCAGCAGCGGCCCGTGCGTACGTTATGTCCGATCTGGACGAGGTTATCGATCCGAGTGCCGGCGCCGATAATGGTGTCCTGAACGGAGCCCCGGTCGATCGTGGCGTTGGCGCCGACCTCCACGTCGTCTTCCAGGAGCACACGTCCTAGTTGCGGGGCAGTCACGAAGCCGGATGCTGTCTGGCTGAAGCCGAAGCCTTCTTGCCCGATCCGCGCGCCAGGATGGAGGCACACGCGCAGGCCGAGGACTGCGTGGCTGACGGTCGTGTGAGGGCCGATCCGGCATCCCGGTCCGATCACGACCCCCTCCCCGATGCAGGCATACGCACCGATTCGGCTGCCAGCGCCGATGCGTGCGCCAGGCTGCACGAGAGCGAACGGATCGATTTGGGCGCCGGGATGGATCTCTGCACTGTCGGCGACGCAGGCGGTCGGATGAATGCCCGGGGCGGGTGGTGGGATTGGGTGGAAGAGGTCGGCGACCTGGGCCCAGCCCTGGTCCGGGTTGCCGACCGTGATCGCGCTCGCCGAAGTGGGCACGTGGTTGGCGAGGTCAGGATGCACGATCACCGCACCAGCCCGGGTCGATTGCAGCGTCGGCAGATGCAGGCGGCTATTCAGAAAGGTAACGTCAGTCGGCCCGGCCGCCGCAAGCGGCGCGATGCCTGTTAGAATTCGGTCTGGCCCGGCGCAATCACCGCCAGCAGCCAACGCCACGGCTTGAAGACCGAATGGCCCGCGGCGGGCGTAAAATCGGGGGTCGCCAACCGTAGCCCCATGCATCTGCAGACCTCGTTGATTTCGTGCGATGGTAGCACGCGCGGAGAGCTAAAAGCCGCACCGCCCACCAAGGATGATCACGAGATTTGGATTGCGACCCCGGGGACCGGCGGGGTCAGGCGTTGGCCCGGGACGCTTAGCTGAGAACCATTTGCACAACATTGATCACCGCGACCCAGCACGCGACGGCGAGTGCGGCGGTTACTGCCACGCCCAAGACCGGCGAGAATGGTGAGGGTATGGTGCGATCCGCCGTGATCGTCCGGTTCATCATTTTTTGCAGCCCTCCCATGCGCTAGAAGAAATGTGGCGTTCCTGTGTCAGATTGTCGAGAGGTTTCGACAACTAAAAAGGTAAATCGCCTGACAATTCCAAACGTTAACTCTGGGCGAAGCATCCCGAAACCGGGGATGTTGCGTTGAAATTACGTAAATTCTACGTCTGCCATGATGGTAGATCGTCGGAGTTTAAATGTTGTCGACCTATTCAGCGGCATCGGGGGGTTCAGTCTCGGCTTACATTGGGCGGGTATGCGGACGAGGGCATTCTGCGAATCGGATCCAATTGCGCGGGGTGTGCTCGCGCGGCATTGGTCAGGCGTCCCGATCTATCCCGATATCCGATGCCTGGATGCCGCTCGGTTGCGGGCGGATGGCGTGCCGCTGCCAGACGTGCTCTGCGGCGGGTTCCCGTGTCAGGACGTCAGCCTCGCGGGGCGGGGTGCCGGCCTGGATGGGGAGCGGTCGGGACTTTGGGCCGAGATGGCGCGCCTGGTCGCCGAGTGCGGACCGCGCTGGGTGGTGGTTGAGAACGTCCCTGGGCTGCGAAGCCGCGGCGCGGACCGGGTGCTCGGCGCGTTGGAGGCTTTGGGCTACGCCTGCTGGCCGGTCGTGGTGGGTGCTGCTCATGCCGGAGCACCCCACCGGCGGGCACGGGTTTGGGTGGTGGCGCAAGCCGTTTCTGCCGACTCCGGTGGCGCGGGATTGGAAGTGGGGGTCGCGGGCGCAGATCGGGCGGCGCCGGGCTTGCCAGTTGAACGATGCAGTGGGTGGCCGGCTGCACCCCGGGTTCGTCGAGTGGATGATGGGATTTCCGGAGGGGTGGACCGGGGCTGGCGGGTGCAGGCGCTAGGGAACGCGGTCGTGCCGGCCGTTGCTGCGATGATCGGGCGGGCGATGATGCGGATGGGTTGACTTCAGAGATCCACCTCTCCCGCCCGCGGGAGAGGTGGAGATAAAAACTATTTCGCTTCGTCGATGGGTTTGCCGTCGTTCAGGTCCCGGCCGGCGTTGGGGTCGGTTGGGGTGGGTTGGATGAAGGCGCGCATCTGCCATTGATATTTGTCGATCGCGTCTTCCACGCCTTGCAGCAGGTTGGAGGTCGTGGGGTCCGGTTCGTTGGTGTCGCGAACGGCCTGGCGGATCTCGTCGCCGACTGTTTTGTAGGCGGTGGTGAACCAAAGGATGACCTGGGCGTCATCGACGAAGCCGCCGGGGATCTCGGGCAAGGCCGAGGTCTGGACGATGGTGGTGGCGCGGCCGTCCGCCGAGGAGCCGATGGAGAGCAGGCGCTCGGCGACCATGTCGGCGTATTTGGACGTGCCGGTGTAATGGTCCTGCAGCAATTCGTGCAGCGGATACCAGAGGGTGCCGGAGACGTTCCAGTGGGCCTGCTTGATCTGGAGCTGCAGGTGCTGAAGTTCGGTCAGGGTGCGCTGGAGGGAGGCGACCGTTTTCTTCACGCCTTCTGCGCCGCCTTGCGGGCCGACGAACGGCCGGGTGGTCATGCTGTTGGTCGGGAACGATCCCAGCGGCTGGAACTGCCGGGTGGCGGAGGGTGGCGAGGGGCTGCGGGCAGGTGGGGTCTGGTTGGGCCGGGCTTCGGTTCCGCCGGCGGTTTGGGCGATCGCGGGCGAGGCGGCGGCCAGCGCGAGTGCCAGGGTCAGTATGCGCATCGGGAACTCCCTCGTGAGCTCATCCGAACTGCGCCGGAGCGTGCGAGTTGCTTCAATAACTTTTGAAGCGGTTCAGCGCGTCCGCGATCTCGCTCGGAGTCAGCAGGCGGGGTTGGCCGGCGGCGCGGGCCAGGAGGTATTGCCGGGCGAGTGTTTCCAGCAGCCGGGCGCCGTCGAGCGCGGCGGCGAGGGAGGGACCGGCGGCGATCATGCCGTGATTGGCGAGCAGGCAGGCTGTGCGGTCCTGCATGGCTTCCACGGTGAGTTCGGCCAGCACGGGGGTGCCGAAGGTCACATAGGGCGCGCAGCGAATATCGGGGCCGCCGAAGCTGAGGACGAGGTAGTGGAAGGCGGGGATGGGCTCGTTCAGGCAGGCCAATGCCGTGCAGTGATCGGCGTGGGTGTGGATGATGGCGTGCAGGTCGGGGCGTTCGCGGTAGAGGCCGGCGTGGAGGGGCCATTCGCTGCTGGCGCCGGGTTCGGGCGCGTCGAGCGTGGTGGCGACCAGCGCCTCAGGTGTCACGCGTTCAGGCGTCGTGCGGGTGGGGGAGATCAGCATTCCGGTGGGGGTGCGGAGGCTGATATTGCCGCTGCTGCCTTGGATTAGGCCCTGCTGGCCGAGGCTGCGGTAGGCCTCGGCCAGGGCGATCCGTTCAGACGTGGGTAGATCAGGCAGCTTGGGCGGCTTTGAGTCGGTCACCGAACAGCTTGCGCAGTTTCGCGACCTTCGGATTGATCACGGCGCGGCAGTAGCCGGACCAGGGGTTGCGGGCAAAGTAGTCCTGGTGCTCGTCCTCGGCGCGCCAGAATTGGGCGAGGGGGACGAGCTCGGTCACGATCGGGCGGGGCCACACCTTGGCGGCGTCGATCTCGGCCATGACGGTGCGGGCGGTCTCGGCCTGCTCGTCGGAGGTGGTGAGGATGACGCTGCGGTATTGCGGGCCGATGTCGGCGCCTTGTTGGTCTTTCGTGGTGGGATCGTGGAGGGTGAAGAAGACGCGGAGGATGTCGGCCAGGGCGATTTGAGCCGGGTCGAAGGTGAGTTGCACGACTTCGGCGTGACCGGTGCGCTTGCCGCAAACCTGGTCGTAGGTCGGATTGGGCACGGTGCCACCTGCATAGCCCGAGACGGAGCTGTGGACGCCGCGCAGGCTGGTGAACACGGGCTCGAGGCACCAGAAGCAGCCGCCGCCCAAGGTGATCTGTTCAGTTGACATTGGTCAGTCTCCTTTGGGCCGGAGATGGCGATGCCGGGCTTCTGCGTCTAGTGGCTGGCGGGGGCTCCGGCTTGCTTCAGGGGATGGGCGGTGGCGAAGGCAGGGAGTGCCATGCAGTTCGCCAGGATGTGATTCACGGCGGCGTAGGGCCGGATGTCGGCGCCGAAGCGCTGGGCGCCGGCGACGTGGCTGGCGAGGCAGATATCCGCCATTCCGGGCGCCGACCCGGCGCAGAACGGGCCGGGGCCGACCTGGGCTTCGTACCCTTGCAGGCCGAGGGTGAACCAGTGGGCGGCCCAGGCCATCCGGTCTGGCTCGGAGTAGCCGTGCTTGGCGAGCTGCTGCTGGACGCGCGGGACGACGAGGGGGTGGGTGTCGGCGACGGTCATGGCGCACAGCATGCGGACGCGGGCGCGGGCCTTGGCGTCCGTTGGGAGGAGGGCAGGTTCTGGGTGTCGCTCCTCGAGGTATTCCAGGATGGCCATGGATTGGGTGAGCACGGTGCCATCGTGCAAAATCAGGGCGGGGACGGCGCCCATGGGATTGGTGGCGCGGAAGCCGGGCTGGTGTTGGTCCCCGGCGTCGAGATCGACGTTGATTTCCTTCGCGATGGTTATGCCCTTGAGGTTGAGCGCGATGCGGACCCGGTAGGTGGCCAGGGAGCGCCAAAAGCTATGGAGGATCATTGGCGTTTTCCTGGTTCGAGGCGGGTGACGCGGTCTTCGAGGTCGGAGATGGCGATGCCGTGGCCGATGACGGAGCCGTGGTAGTCACGCACTTCACTGCGGTAGTTCAGGACGTCGTCTTTCAGGCTGAGGACGTCGTGACGAAGGGCGTTCAGCTCGGTTTGATTGGCTTTGGTGGCCAATTCGCGGCGGATCGAGGCGAGTTCCTGTTTCAGGAATGTCATGTCCCGCTGCATGACGATGAATTGGCCCGCCAGCGTCTGCATCAATCCATAGACGGCGGCGATGTCGATCTCACCGTCACCATGCCCGTTGCCGTTGCCGCTCATTCCTTCACTGCACCCGTCAGCGAGCTGACATAGTATTCGACGAAGAAAGAATACAGCAGCGCCACCGGAATGGAGCCGAACAGGGCGCCGGCCATGAGCGCGCCCCATTGATAGTCATCGCCCTGGACCAGCTGGGTGAGGACGGCGACGGGGACGGTCTTCTTTTCGGAGCTCTGGATGAAGGCCAGCGCGTAGATGAACTCGTTCCAGCTCAGCGTGAAGGCAAAGATGCCGGCGCTGATGAGGCCCGGGACGGCGAGGGGGAGCGTGATGCGGCGCAGGATCTGCAGGCGGGTGGCGCCGTCGATCAGGGCGCATTCCTCGAGTTCGTAGGGGATCGACTTGAAGTAGCCGATTAGGAGCCAGGTGCAGAACGGGATCAGGAAGGTGGGGTAGGTCAGGATCAGCGCCAGCGGGCTGTCGAACAGGCCGAGCTTGAACACCATGGTGGCGAGCGGGATGAACAGGATGCTGGGGGGGACGAGGTAGGCGAGATAGATGCCGAGGCCGACCCAGTTGCTGCCGCGGAAGCGGAGGCGCTGGATGGCGTAGGCGGCGAGGACGCTGGCGAAGATGCTGATGCAGGTAGCGGCGGCCGCGATGCCCATCGTGGTGAGCAGCCATTGCGGGTAGTCGGTATCGAACAGCAGTTTTTTGACGTTTTGCATCGTGGGCGATGTCACCCAGAACGGGTTGTGGTCCTTGTAGTTGTAGAGCTCGTTGTTGGGTTTGAAGGTGGTGATCGCCATCCAGTAGAACGGGAATAGCAGCACGATGATGAACAGCAGCAGCGGGACATAGAGCGTCACGATGCGGCGGGGAATGCTGTCCCAGGAGATGGCGCCCTGGCGTTCGGGGGTCGTGTTTGGAACGGTTGCGTCAGTCATTGGCTTCGCCTTGCTGCCACTTGCGGCGGGCGAGGCCGAAATAGCTGATGAGGGTGGCGGCGACGAGGAAGGGGATCATGGCGACGGCAATGGCCGCACCCTCCCCAAGCTGGCCGCCGGGGATGCCGCGCTGGAAGGCGAGGGTGGCCATCAGGTGGGTCGAGTTGAACGGGCCGCCGCGGGTGATGGCGTAGACGAGCTGGAAGTCCGTGAAGGTGAACAGCACGGAGAAGGTCAGCACCACCGAGAGCACCGGCATCAGCATCGGGAGCGTCACGTTGATGAAGCGCTGCCAGGGCGTGGCGCCGTCCAGCATGGCGGCCTCGTAGAGCGAGGGCGAGATGGTTTGCAGGCCGGCCAGCAGGCTGATGGCGACGAAGGGGATGCCGCGCCAGATGTTGGCGGCGATGAGCGAGATGCGGGCGTGCCAGGGCGAGCCCAGGAAGTCGATATTGCCGTCGATCACGCCCAGGTTCTTGAGCACGTAGGAGATGATCGAGAATTGCGGGTCGTAGATCCACCAGAACGCGATGGCGGATAGCACCGTCGGCACGATCCAGGGCACCAGCACGATGGCGCGGATCAGCGATTTGAACGGAATGTTGTTGTTCAGCAGCAAGGCGAGCCAGAGGCCAAGGCCGAACTTACCGACGGTGGCGATCGCCGTGTAGAACAGGGTGTTGGTGACGCTGAGCCAGAAGATGCGGTCGTTCCAGAGGCTTTCGAAATTATCGAGGCCGACGAAGACGCCGGCGCGGCCGATCTTGGTGTCGGTGAAGGCGAGCCACATGCCGAGGCCCAGCGGGTAGGTCAGGAACACCAGCAGCAAGGCTAGGGCCGGGAACAGGCAGAGCGCGGCCAGGAAGGCGCGGTTGTCGAACAGGCGGATAAGCCACGTGTTCTCGGGCGGCGACCAGCGCCAGGGATGAGCCGCGGCCATTGTGGCCGGCGCGGCGACTTGTTCACTCACGGCGTCCCTCCGGACCTTGTTGAGGGCAGTATGCGGGAGTTGGCGCGGCGGGGCCAGAGTGGAACCAGGGTTGGTGACACTCGTTGGCGGTAGCATGGGCCATTCGTTGCAGCGGTATCATGCCAAGCGGGATTTCGATCAGACGTCGGAGCCGGCTGGCGAAGCGGGGAAGGTCGAGACCCACCTGTTCGTGGTGCAGAAGCACGCGGCGACGCGATTGCATTACGATTTGCGGCTCGAGTTGGGCGGGGTGTTGAAGAGCTGGGCTGTGACGCGGGGCCCGAGCCTCGATCCCAAGGAGAAACGGCTGGCGGTGGAGGTCGAGGATCACCCGTTGGAGTATGCCGGGTTCGAGGGGCTGATCCCGGCGGGGAATTACGGCGCCGGGGCGGTGATCGTGTGGGATCGGGGCATTTGGCGGCATATCCGGCATGGGGCCGGGCTGGATGCAGCCGGGGATCTCGCGAAGGGCGAGCTGAAATTCGAGGTCGAAGCCGAGCGGATGCGGGGTGCCTGGGTGCTGGTGCGCATGAAGCCCCGGCCTGGCGAGCGACAGGTGAGTTGGCTGCTGATCAAGGAGAAGGACGCCATGGCGCAGCCGGGGAGCGGGGCGGCGCTGCTGGAGGCGGATACGTCTGTGCTGAGCGGGCGGACGCTTGCGGCGTTGCGGGAGGGGCAGCAGGCCAAGGCACCGCAACGGAAGGCGAAGGCCGCGGCGTGGCCGGGCTTCATCCCGCCGCAGCTCTGCACGGGCGCCGCGCGTGCGCCGGGTGGGGTGCCGTGGGTGCATGAGTTGAAGCTCGATGGGTATCGGATGCAGGCGCATGTCCGGGGTGGGGCGGTGACGCTGTTCACCCGCAACGGGCATGACTGGACGGACCGGTTCCCGGGCGCGGCGCCGGGTTTGGCGTCGTTGCCGGATTGCGTCGTGGATGGAGAGCTCGTGGCGCTGGACGTCGCCGGGCATCCGGATTTCGCGGCGCTGCAGGCGGCGATCGAGCGGCGGCAGACCGGGGCGCTGGTGTTCTTCGCGTTCGACTTGCTGTGGCGGGACGGGGATCAGCGGGCGCGGCCGTTGCTCGAGCGGAAGGCGGCGCTCGAGGGCCTGTTGACCGGGGAAAAGGCGGGCGTGCGATACCTCGCGCATTTTGAGGCGGCGGGGGACGCGGTGCTGAAATCCGCGTGCCAGCTTGGGCTCGAGGGCGTGGTGTCGAAGCGGGGGGACGCTCCGTATGCGTCGGGGCGGCAGGCCGGTTGGGTGAAGGCCAAGTGCCGGGGCCGGGACGAGTTCGTGATCGGGGGATGGAGTCGGGGTTCGGCTGGGCAGCTCGTGTTGCTGGTGGGGGCGCATCGGGAGGGTGCGCTGGTGTATTTGGGCCGGGTCGGCTCCGGGGTGGGCGGGGCGGCGGCGGATGGGTTGATGCGTCGGTTCACGGGGGCCAAGGCGTCGGTGTCGCCGTTTGCGGGGAAGGTTGCGGGGGCGGAGGGGTGGCTGAAGCCCGTGCTGGTGGCGGAGATCGAGTACGAGGGTTTCACGGGCGAGGGCCGGTTGCGGCAGGCCTCGTTCAAGGGGGTGCGGGAGGACAAGCCGGCGGAGGATGTGGCCGTGCCGGCCGAGGTGTCTCGCGCGCCGAAAGCGGCCGCCGCTCCGGCTCCGGCGGTCAAGCTGGCGGTGTCGCATCCGGAGAAGGTGTTGTGGCCGGAAGATGGCATCACCAAGCGCGACCTCGCGGCCTATTACGCTGCGGTCGCGGAGCGGTTGTTGCCGTATATCGCGGGGCGGGCAGTGTCGATCGTGCGGGCGCCGGATGGGATCCATGGGCAGCGATTCTTCCAGCGGCATGCGATGCGGGGCCAGTCGGCGCTGATCCATGCGGTCGAGGCCGATCCGGGGAAACCGGCCTATTTGATGGTGGATAGCGCGGAGGGGCTGGTGGCGCTGGCGCAGTTGGGGGCGCTGGAACTGCATCCCTGGGGCAGCCTGCTGAGCGATGTGACGCGGCCGGACCGGCTGGTATTCGACCTCGATCCCGATGAAGGCCTGCCGTTCGAGCGCGTGGTGGCTGGGGCGAGGGAGGTTCGGGCGCGGCTCAAGGCGGCCGGGCTGGAGGCCTTTGTGCGGACCACGGGAGGCAAGGGGTTGCATGTGGTAACGCCGCTGGTGGCGCGCGCGCAGTGGCCGGAGGCGAAGGCGTTTGCGCGCGCACTTTGCGAGGCGATGGCGGCGGACTCGCCAGACCAGTATGTCGCGGTGATGGCGAAGAAGGCGAGGGCGGGGCGGATCTTCCTCGATTACTTGAGGAACGACCGGACCAGCACCGCCGTAGCGTCGTGGTCGCCGCGGGCGCGGGCCGGGGCGGGCGTCGCGATGCCGCTGGCTTGGAGCCAGGTGGGAAAGCGGCTCGACCCGGCGGCGTTCACGATCAAGACCGCACCGAGCTTGCTGAGTCGGAACGACCCGTGGGCGGATTTCCTGGCGGCGGCGGCGCCGATCGAGGCGTGATCGCCAGGGCTGGTCAGGCGTAGAAGCGGGCGCGGGCGAGCAGCAGCACGCTGACCTGGGCCGACATCTCCTTGAGGAAGTGACGGCGGCGGGCGTCGATTTGCCTGGGTTGGCGAAACATGACGCAGATCACGCCAACGGCACACCGGCGTGGCCCAAGAATTCGAAGCCCGGCATAGGCGCGCACCTGCTCGTGGCGAACGATCTCGCTATCGGTGAAGCGGGTGTCGATCGCGGTATCCGTGACTTCGAGCAGACCGTCGGTCTGGATCGCCGCGTCGCAAAAGCTGTGCAGGCGGGGGTACTGGTTGGTGTGGAGACCGACATGGGCCTTGCACCACAGGCGGGCCTGATCGACCATGACCAACGCGGCAATCGGGGCATTGCAGAGCTGGGACGCCGTAAAGACGATACGGTCGAACTCAGCCTCACGCGGGCTGTCGAGGATGGCGCACTCCCGAAGGGCCAGAAGCCGATCGGAGTCCGGTGGGATAGTGCTTGTCTCGATCATCCCCTCGACCCTGTACGCAAGCAGGCTGATATGTGCGGCGATCGTCGGCGGCAGTTCGCGGGGAGCCGGTGCACGAGATGCTGCGACTCGGGACCGTTCCGTCGTGCGCTAGGGATGCAAGGGGCGACGCTAGGCTGCAAGCGGTTTTTTAACGATGTGTGCTGTATGTGGGTATCGCGGTGGAAATATCGCGTGACAGGATGCCGATTCTGCCTGGTGCGGCCTTGGGTTGGGCTGCCGGGCTGATCGATCGTCAAAGCCAGCCTGGCCGGGAACTCAGGCGCGGCAGGGGTCGTTGGGGTGACGGAAGGGGAGCCGCGATGCCGAGGCCGATTTGGGAGGGACATCTCCGCCTGTCGCTCGTGACCTGTCCGGTCGCGCTGCACAAGGCGACCAGCGAGGGGGAGGGCGTGCACTTCCATCTGCTGCATCCGGAGACCAAGCACCGGGTGAAGCAGGCCTGGCGGGACCCCGATCTGCCCGATGCGCCGGATGTGCCGCGCTCGGCTTTGTTGCATGGGTATGAGCTCGAAAAGGGTGAATACGTCATCGTGGATGACGCGGACCTGAAGGCGGTGCGGCTGGAGAGCACCAAGACGATCCAGATCGAGCGGTTCGTGGACCAGGGCGAGATAGACCGGTTGTATTGGGATCAACCCTACTTCCTGGTGCCGACTGGTAAGAAGGAGCTGCAGGAGCCGTATGCCGTGATCCGGGAAGCCATGGGCGATGCCGGGCGGGTGGCGATCGGGCGGCTGGTGATGGGCGGGCGGGAGCGGATCGTGGCGATCGAGGTGCGGCACCAGGGGCTGCTGCTGACGACATTGCGGGCGGCCGAGGAGGTGCGGGACGAGGCGGTGGCGTTTGGCGGGATGGCTGAGGTGACGCCAGACTCGGCGATGGTGGAGATCGCGCAGGCGATCATCGCGAAGCAGGCCGGGCCATTCGACCCGTCGGGCTTCCATGACCGGTATGCGGCGGCGGTGCGGGAGCTGGTGGCGAGCAAGGCCGGGGAGCGCGGGGCGACGGTGCCGGCGGAGGAGCCGGGTGAGAGTAATGTGATCGATCTGATGGAGGCGTTGCGGCGCAGCCTGGGCGGGTCTGCGCCAGCGGCCGACAAGAAGGCACCTAAGAAGAAGACCGCAGCCCTGGCCAAGCCAGCGGTCAAGAAGTCGGCCCCGGCGCCCGCACCGAAAACGGCCCGGCGCAAGGCGGGGTGATCAGTTCACGGCGCGGGCGAGCAGGCTGATCCCCAGTGCCAGGATGCCGAGGAAGAACAGGCGGCGGAAGGTCTCCGGGTGAACGGCACGCCGGATGCGCGTGCCCGCGGCCATACCGAGCAGGGCTGGGCCGAGGGCGAAGGCGGAGGCCCACCAGAGCGACGCGCTGCCGGGACCGAGGGCGGACGCCAGGCTGAGAGCAAGGGCGATCGTGGAAATTGTGAAGGCGAGGCCAAGCGCCTGCACCAGTTCGTCCCGATTAAAGCCTAGGGAGCCGAGATACGGCACGGCCGGAATCGCGAACACGCCGGTGGCGGCAGCGACGAGGCCGGTGAGGAAGCCGATGATGGGGCCGAGCCAGGGCTCGGCGGCGCCGGGCACGCGCGGCAGACGGATGGGTGAAAGGCCGAGTGCGGCGTAGGCGGCAAGGGCGGCGCCGAGCAGGGCGGGCGCGAGGTGCCCGGCGCCGACCAGCCAGCCACCCGGGGTGACCAGGAACGGAACGAAGTTTCCCGCGCAGACGGCGGCCAGCAGGGGCCAGAGGCGGCGGACAAGCGGGCGGAGGGCCGGGCCACCGACGAACTGCCAGACATTGGTGACCATGCTGGGCACCACGACCAGAGCGGCGGCGGAAGCGGTCGGCATGACAAGGCTCAGCAGGCCGATCGAGATGAGCGGCAGGCCCATCCCGGTGACGCCCTTCACGATACCGGCGAGCAGGAAGATGGCGGCGATCGGGGCCGCGTGGTCGGGGAAGGGCATGGCCCAGCGTAGAGCGGGCGGAGCGGTAGGACCAACACCGGTTCCTTGTCATGCGGTCAGCAACTTTGAGCGGGCGCGAGCCGTTGGCGTGGTGGTTCAAGGGAGGCCTGCATGCCGGATCACGCGGTAACCCGGCGTTCGCTGATGGCGGGAACGGCTGCCTGCGTCTTTCTGGGTGGCGGGAGCGCGCTGGCGGCAACGGTGCGTGGCAGCTTGCCGTGGCGGCCGGATGCGGGATCTCCGCCGGTGCCGGTCACGCCGGGGCCTTGGCAGTTCTTCACGCCGGAGGAGGGCGCCTTCATCGAGGCCTTGGTGGACCGGCTGATCCCAGCGGACGACGATGTGCCGGGGGCGAAGTGGTCGGGGGTCGCGGTCTATATCGATCGGCAACTGGCCGGGCCGTATGGGACATCGGAGGCGCTGTATATGCGCCCGCCGTTCCATGAAGGCACACCGATGCAGGGGCCCCAATCGCCTCTGACGCCGGCGCAAAGATACCGGCAGTCGATCGCGGCACTGCGCCGGCATGTCGTGCAGGCGTTCGCGGGCAAGCGGGTCGAGGAGCTGTCGGAGACGCAGCGGGACGCTTTGCTGGCCGGGCTCGAGAAGGAGCAGGTGAAGTGGGAGGGAGGCCCCTCTGCGCGGGCGTTTTTCGACCTGTTGTGGAAGGACACGAAAGAAGGGTTCTTGGCCGACCCGGTATATGGCGGCAACCGGGATATGGTGAGCTGGAAGATGATCGGCTTTCCAGGGGCGCGGTACGACTACAGCGACTGGATCGGGCGGCATAACGAGAAATACCCCCGGCCCCCCGTGAGTATCGGTGGCCGGGCGGAATGGGTCGGGGGTCGTGGCTGATGGCGACGAAGCTGCCGGCCACGGATGTGGTGATCATCGGGCTTGGATGGACCGGCTCGATCCTGGCGGAGGCGCTGACCCGGGCGGGGCAGCGCGTGGTCGCGATCGAGCGGGGGCCGTGGCGGGATACGGCGACGGATTTTCCGACGACGTATGCGCAGGACGAGCTGCGGCATCGGATACGGCACGATCTTTTCCTCCGCCCGGCGCAGGAGACGCTCACGTTCCGCAACTCGCTCGATCAGACGGCGCTGCCGGTGCGGGCGTGGGGGAGCTTCATGCCGCCGAATGGCGTGGGCGGCGGCGGCGTGCATTGGAATGCGGAGACGTGGCGGTTCCTGGAGAGCGACTTCGTGTTGAAGACGCATCTGACGGAGCGATATGGCGCCGGGTTCATGCCGGAGGATATGACCGTCCAGGATTATGGGGTGGGGTGGTCCGACGTAGAGCGGCATTACGCGGCGTTCGAGGCGCTGTGCGGCACGTCGGGCACGGCGGGGAATATCGGCGGGGTGAAGCAGGACGGGGGCAACCCGTTCGAAGGCGCGCGATCGGGGCCGTATCCCACCGCAGCGCAGGCGCAGCCCTATGGGCCGACGCTATTTGCGGAAGCGGCGCGCAAGCTGGGGTTCAGTCCGTTTCCGCAGCCATCGGGCAATCTCAGCGCGGCCTATACCAATCCGCATGGGGTGACGCTGGGGCCGTGCACGTATTGCGGGTTCTGCGAGTGGTTCGGGTGCGGCAACTATTCGAAGGCCAGTCCGCAGACGACGCTGTTACCGGTGCTGGTGCGGCGGCCTGAGTTCGAGGCGCGGACTTTGTGCGAAGTGACGAAGATCAACCTGTCGCGGGATGGCAAGCGTGCGACCGGTGTCACGTATGTAGATGCGAGCGGGGAGGAGTTCGAGCAACCGGCGGAGTTGGTGCTGCTCTGCGCGTTCCAGCTGTTCAATGTGCGGCTGCTGCTGCTGTCGGGTATCGGGAAGCCGTACGATCCGCGGTCGAACGAGGGCGTGATCGGGCGCAATTACTCGTATCAGGTGACTTCGAGTGTGACCGGCTTTTTTCCGGACAAGAACTTCAATCCGTTCGTGAGTTCCGGGGCGATCGGGATGTGCCTCGATGAGTGGAACGGGGATAATTTCGACCATGGGCCGCATGGGTTCGTGGGGGGCGGGTATGTGGGGGCCGTGATGACCGGGGGCCGGCCGATCCAGGCGACGACGCGGCTGCCACCGGGCACGCCGGGCTGGGGGGCCGGGTGGAAGGCGGCGTTGCGGGATAATTATTTGTCTGCGTATGACTTTGCCACTCACGGAAGCAGTTACAGCTATCGCGGAAATTACCTGGACCTCGATCCTACCTATACTGACCGGTTCGGACGGAAGCTGATGCGGATGACGTTCGATTTCCACGAGAACGATCTCAAGATGAGCGCCTTCTTGACCGATCGGCTGGCGGAGGTCGTGCAGGCGATGGGGCCGAAGCAGATGGTGAAAACACCGCGCAAGGGGACCTATAGCGTCACACCGTATCAGACGACGCATACGTGCGGTGGTGCCGTGATGGGCGCGGATCCCAAGACCTCGGCCCTGAACAAATATCTGCAGAGTTGGGACGTGCCGAACCTGTTCGTCCTGGGGGCGACGGCGTTTCCGCAGAATGCCGGCTATAATCCGACCGGGACGGTGGCGGCGCTGGCGTATCATGCCGCGGAGGCGATTACCGGGACCTATTTGAAGCAGCCCGGCCCGTTGGTGCCGGTATGAGGGCGCTTTGGCTTGCGGCGCTGCTGATGGCTGCGCCGGCCCTCGCGGAGGAGGGGTCGTTCACGCAGATCGAGCGTGGGCGGTATTTGACGACAGTCGGGGACTGCATCGCCTGCCACACCGTGCCGGGTGGGACGCCGTTCGCGGGCGGGCGCGCCGTGGAGACGCCGTTTGGCGTGTTGCTGAGCCCCAATCTGACGCCGGACCGGGAGACGGGGATCGGCGCGTGGTCCGATGGGGAGTTCGTCCGGGCAGTGACGGAGGGGATCGGGCGGGGCGGCGAGCATCTGTATCCGGCGCTGCCATATGTTTATTACACGAAGGCGTCGCGGGCGGATGTGCTGGCGATCCGGGCGTATCTGGCCACTCTGCGGCCGGTGCGAAACGCGGTCGAGACGAACCAGCTGCCGTTCCCGTTCAGCATGCGGGCGAGCTTGCGGGCGTGGAATGCCATGTTCTTTTCGCCTGGGGCTTTCCAGCCGGATCCGGCGCGGGATGAGGAATGGAACCGAGGGGCCTATCTGGTCCAGGGATTGGGCCATTGCGGCGCCTGTCATACCGCGAAGAACACGCTGGGGGGCGATAGCGGGCGGGCGTATCAGGGCGGGGTGCTGCAGGGGTGGTATGCGCCCAACCTCACCAATGATCGGCGGACGGGGTTGGGGTCATGGCCTGTCGAGGAGATCGTGACCTATTTGCGAACCGGGCATGTGCGGAGCGCTTCGGCATCTGGGCCGATGGCGGAGGTGGTGTCGTATTCGACGTCGGGGATGAGCGATCCCGACCTGCGGGCGATGGCGGTGTATTTGAAGTCATTGCCGGGTCAGGATCGAACGGCGACGGCGCTGGCGGCGGATGACGCCGTGATGAAGGAGGGGGTTGCGCTGTATGAGGCGCAGTGTTCGGCGTGCCATCGGATGGATGGCCGGGGGGCGGCTGGGCTGCTGCCGGCGTTGGCCGGGGCGCCCTCCGTGCAGGGGGACGATGCGACGAGCTTGATTCGCGTTGTGCTGAGGGGCGCGCAAAGTGTTGCGACCGGCCCGGCTCCGACTGGGGCGCCGACTGGGGCGGCGATGCCGGCGTTCGGGTGGAAACTGAATGACGGGCAGGTGGCGGCGGTCACGACCTACGTCCGCAACGCGTGGGGAAACGCGGCGGGCGGGGTGACGGCGGGGGAGGTGCGGCGGTTGCGAGGGTCGCTGGCGCAGGCCGTGGAGTAGGTCTGCCTTCTATGAGGGGCGGCTCTGGTCAGGCGGCGTGGATGCGGATGGCGCGGTCGGCAAAGCGGGCGGGGTCTTTGGTGGGGGTCCAGCCGAGGTCGCGTTGGGCGGCAGTGGTGTCGAAACCGGCCATCATGCCGCGCGAGAGGAAGTCACGCATGGCGGGCGCCGGGACGTCGCGGCCGGTGGCGCGTTTCACGACCCATTTGCCGCTGTCTTCGAGCCAGAGCCAGCGCGTGCTTTGCGGGTGATAGCGGAGCGGGCGGCCCAGGGCCTGACCGAGGGCGGCGATGTATTCGCGGGCGGTTAGGCGGACGTCGCCCACGATGTTGTAGGCACGGCCCTCGATGCCGGGTACTTCGGACGCACGGAAGATGGCGTCGGCGACGTCTTCGGCGAGGACGAAGGGGAGCGGGTTGCGGCCCTGGTTCCAGCCGATGCAGTGCTGTTCGTTGTTGAACAGGCCGACGCCGCTGTGGAACGGGGAGCTGCCTGCGCCCACGACGACGCCGGGGCGGAGGATGACGACCGGGAGCTTTTCCGTCGCGTGAAGGCCGAGGAGCATGCGGTCGGCGAGGACTTTGGCGTGGGCGTAGTCGCCGCGCTTGGTCTCCTCCGGGTCGGGCGGGGTGGCGTCGGTGACGGGCGCCGGTTGGGGGCCGAGATACAGGGAGGCGATGGAGCCGACGTGGATGAGGCGCTTCGTGCCTTCCGCCAAGGTGGCGCGGGCGACGGTCTCGGCGCCGCCGACCATGGCGGCCTTGATGGCGGCGAAGTCTGCGCCGCCGCCGCCATGGGCGAGGTTCACCACCACCGGTGCGCCGCGAATGGCCTGGCGGACGGCGTCGGCGTTGCGGATGTCGCCGCGATGGATGACCACGCGGGGGTCGCTGAACAGAGCGGGCAAGTTGGCGGTACTGCGGGCCATGACGGCGACCCGCTGCCCGGCGTCCAGGAAGCGCTGGACCACGTGGCCGCCGATGAAACCGGTGCCGCCGAGGATCGCAACGTCACAAGGCTGGGCGTCCGTGAGGGATGACGCCGGGACGGGGCTGGCCTTGGGGAAAGCCTGGTCGCGGATCAGTTCGCAGGTGCGGACCAGGTCGGCGCCGAATGCGCCGTCGAGCTCCAGGGGCTGGTTGGCGTCGAGCGATCGGTGGAAGGCGCCGAGGCTGCCCGTCATGCTGACGAAGAACGCGTCGCTGCGGGGGCGGAGCTTGGCGGTGGAGAGGCTGTAGTTGAGCAGGCCCTTGACGCTTTCGGCCGCCACGGAGGTGGCGGTGCGGAGGCCGGAGAGGGTTTCGTCCACGGCTGGCAGCCAGCGGGTGCGGCCATAGGTGAAGACGCGGTTCGCGAGGATGTCGGCGACCACGACGCCATCGGCGCAGACGGCGGTGATCTGCCAGAAGGGGTAGTCCTGGCCGACGGCGAAGCGGAGCTGGGCGGGGAGGCGCTCGCAGGCCAGGGAGGCATCGACGGATTGGACGAACGGGACGCCGGGCGCGATCTCGAGCGGGGGGCCGGCGAGGGCCGTGAGATCGCGGACGGGGCCGGCGAGGGCGGTGAGAAGCGAGAGGGGGTGGACGGCCTGTTCGAGGAGGATGTTGCCGGGCTCGCGGAACATCCAGTGGCCGAACTGGCGGGCGGCGAGCTGGCGGAGGGGGACGTTGTAGATGCAGCCGATCCAGGTGGGGCGGCCTAGGGCGCGGGCGTCCACCATCTGGCGCAGGCGGGCGAAGGCGGGGTGGTGGACGAAGTTCTGGTTGATGCCAAGAGGGGTGCTGGCGGCGGCGGCGATGAGGGACGTGCATTGCTCCGCGCTGGTGGCGAGTGGCTTCTCCAGCAGGACCGGCTTCTTGGCCGCGAGCAGCGGGGCTGCGGTGGCGGCGTGGAGGTCGGGCGGGACCAGGACGTGGGCGCGGTCGAAGATCGGGGCCGTAGCGTCGGCAGCAAGCGCTTCCTGAACCGAGGCGAAGGCGTGGGGGGCGCCGATCTGCTGCGCGAGGCGCTGGGCGGCGGGAAGGTTGACGTCGACCACGGTGGTAATGGTGTGGCCGGGGAGCGTCGCCACGGCGTCGGCGTGAATGCGCGATATGTAACCGGCGCCGACGAGGCAGATGCGACTCATGAGACAAACCCTGGCTGATCGCGAGTGCGACTACCAGAATGGGCGGGTTAAAGCCATGGGCGGGGCCGGTCCGGGGTGATCCCGGACCGGCTAAGTTTTGTTAGCTGCGGTAGTAGCGCTTGGCCCGGCGCTCGGCTTCCTTGGCGGCTTCTTCCGGGGTGACGGAGCCGGTGCTGGCGGCGGCGACCATGTCCACCATCACATAGTCGGCCGTGACGGCGCCGGAGGCCTCGGTGATGGGGCCGGGGTAGGCGAGCCAGCGGCTTTTCTCCATGGTCTCCCGATATAGGGTGATCTTGGGGTCGGACTTCCACACGTCACTCTCGGCATAGGCTTTCAGAGGCTGACCCCAGTAGCCGAAGCTGCCGGACATCCACTTGTCGTATTGGGGGCCTTCCATCATCCAGGTCATGTAGGCCTTGGCGGCGTTCGGGTATTTGGTGTGCTTGAAGATCATGGCGTTGATGGCGAGCGCGGCCTCCGTGCTGACACCGGCGGGACCGATGGGCATGCGGGCGTGATTGAGGTCGGCGGCCATCTTCGCGATGACGGGGTCCTGGCTATTCTTCGCGGAGTAGTAGAGGGAGACGCCGTTCTGGGTGGCGCCGATCTCACCGGCCAGCAGGGCCTTGTTGTTGGACGGGTCGAGCCAGGATTGGGTGCCGGGGATGAAGGTCTCATACAGGGCGCGGCCGAACTTCAGCGCCTCGATCGTTTCCTTGGAGTTGATGACGACCTTGCCGGCTTCGTCGGTCATGGCGCCGCCATGGGCCCAGACGAGCCAATGGCAGTAGGAGTTCGCGTCACCGACGGCGTGGCCGAGGGCGAAGCCGGAGGGGTGTCCGGACGCCTTCAGCTTGCGGCACATGTCGAGCATGCCGTCGAGCGTGGTGGGGAAGGTGTCGAAGCCGATCTCCTTCAGCCAGGAGATGCGGTAGATGGCCGGGCCGCCGCTGGCGCCCATGGGGATGGCGATCCACTGGTTGGTGCCGAACTTCTTGCCGTATTTCTCGGCGAGCGGATACCAGCCGCCGTATTTCTTGCCGAGGTATTCGCCGATGTCGGTGATGTCGAGCAGCTTGTCGGCATAGAGGTGGGGGTCGTCGGTCCAGCCTACCACGACGTCCGGCCCGGCGCCCGTGTTGGCGGTGACGGCGGTCTGGGGCCGGAGGTCTTCCCAGCCGGAGAAGTCGATGCGGACCTGGCATCCCGTGGCGTCGGTGAAGGCCTTGGTGTTCTCGCGGAAGATGACCTCGTCGGGCTCGACGAACTTGGCGGGGCGAAGGACGCGGAGGGTGGCGCCCTTTTCGACCGGGAAGGTGAGGGCGGGCATGCTGGCGCCCATGACCAGTGCGGCGTTGGCGCGGCCGAGCATGCCGGCGGAGGCGAGGGCGGTGACGCCAAGGCCCATGCCGCGGCGGGTGATGTTCTGCATCTATTCGCTCCCTTTGGTGGTTTTGTTAATGGTTGCCGGGTTGTTCCAAGTCACGCGGCCAGGCGGGTGCCGGTTTCGCGGTCGAACAGGTGGATGAGGGCGGGGTCGGCGGTGACGGCGATGGGCTGTCCGGGGGCGACCATCACGCGTTCGCGGAAGGCGCCCATGACGGCGAGGTCACCGAGGCGGCCGTGGACCTGGGTTTCGGAGCCGGTCGGTTCCACGACCTGGACCATGAGCGGCACGCCGCCCTCGTGCGCGAGCTGCAGGTGTTCGGGGCGAACGCCGTAGATGGCGGGGCGGGTGCCGGGCTGGGTGTTGGCCGGGAGGGGCCAGAGGGAGCCGTTCTCGGCGCGGAAGCCGCCGTGTTCGACGGTGCCGGGGAGGAAGTTCATGGCGGGGCTGCCGATGAAGCCGGCGACGAACTGATTGGCGGGGTGGTCATAGAGGTCGAGCGGGGAGCCGATCTGTTCGACGCGGCCGCCATTCATGACGACGATCTTGTCGGCCATGGTCATGGCCTCGATCTGGTCGTGGGTGACGTAGATCGTGGTGGTGCGCAGGCGCTGGTGCAGGTCTTTCAGCTCGGCGCGGGTCTGGACGCGGAGCTTGGCGTCGAGGTTGGAGAGGGGTTCGTCGAACAGGAAGACCTGCGGGTCTCGCACGATGGCCCGGCCCATGGCGACGCGCTGGCGCTGACCGCCGCTGAGTTGGCGGGGGTAGCGGTCGAGCAGTCCGGCGAGACCGAGGATGCTGGCGGCGCGATTCACACGCTCGTCCATGGCGGCCTGGGGGGCGCGGGCGAGCTTGAGGCTGAAGGCCATGTTGTCGCGCACGGTCATGTGCGGATAGAGGGCGTAGTTCTGGAAGACCATGGCGATGTCGCGCTGCTTGGGCGGGACCTTGTTCACGACGCGGCCGCCGATCGCGACTTCCCCGGCGTCGATTTCCTCGAGGCCGGCGATCATGCGCAGCAGGGTGCTCTTGCCGCAGCCGGATGGGCCGACGAGGACGGTGAACTCGCCGTCGTCGATCTCGATATCGACGCCGTGGAGGATGGGTGTCGAGCCGAAAGACTTGCGGACGCCGCGGATGGAGACGGTGGCCATGGGTGGACGCTTCCCTTGCTTGCCCTGGTTTGTGCCGGGGCGTTGACGGGGATGATACGGGTGATCGTGCCGCTTGCCTATCCGTTACGGTCGGGCCGGAGCTTGCCCGGCAACAACTTGCCCGGCAACTAAGTGGGCGGCGGCCACGTTTTCCTGGGCATGGGTGTTCACGTGAGCGCGGGGGCTGGTTTCGCGGCGGCTCCCGACCGCGAGTGCGAACCGGTCATGCCGGTATCGATGTTGGAGCGCCTTCCAAAAGCGTTGTTCTGTGTGCCGCTGGTCGCTCACTGGCTGATGCTTGGTGTTCGATATGGGAGCCTGACGCTTCCCAGCTGCGCCAATCCGGACATTGAGTCGGGCGGGATGGCCGGGGAGAGCAAGCTGGGGTGCTTGCGGTTGATCCGGCGGGAGGATTCCGGCTGGGTCGCAGCGACCGCTTTGGTTGCGCCCGGCATGGATGCGGAGATGGTGCGCCGGGGCGCGAAGATCGGCTTTCCATTAGTGGCGAAACCGGATGTCGGCTGGTGCGGGCATGGGGTTCGCCGGGTGAACGACGTGGAGGAGTTGCGAACATATGCGCGGGGTTTTCCGGCGGGGCACTCCTTTCTCTTACAGGCGTGGCACCAGGGGCCCGTGGAGGCGGGGCTCATGTATCAGCGGATGCCGGATGCCGAGGTGGGCCGGTTGGTGGCGGTCACGGTGCGTCATGGCCCCTCGGTCGTGGGAGATGGGCGACGCAGCGTCGATGCCCTTATTGCGGCGGACCCGCGCTTGAAGCGCCAGCCTGGTTTGCGGGGCGGTGCCGATGTGCCGGGCGTTGGGGAGCAGGTCAGGCTTTCGACCGTCGCCAGCCTTCGGGTCGGCGGGCGGTATGAGGTGGTGGAGAGTGGTCTCGAAATTTTGGCGCGGCGGGTGGACCTGATTGCCAGGGGCATGGGTGCGTTTCACGCCGGGCGATTCGACGTTATGGCGACATCGATGGAGCGGTTGCGGGCTGGGGAATTCGTGATCATCGAGGTGAATGGGGTTGGGTCTGAGGCGATCGATGCCTGGGACCCTCGTCTTGGCCTGTTTCAAGCCCTGCGCCGTGTGCTTTCGAACCACCGGGCCGTGTTTGCGATCGGAGCGGCGATGCGGGCGCGGGGTTGGCGGCCGATCGGGTTTGCAGGGCTTTCGATGGCGTGGTTGCGCCAGCAGCGACTAAGGCGCGGGCTGCCGGACTCCAACTAGGCCGCGCAATCTGTAACGAGATCGAAATGGTGTAAAGGTGCTTTTGTATGCTTTGCGCTGCCCTGACATTAGTTGATCGAGCGGACAAATCCTGACGCGGTATTGGCTTGGGGGCAGTGAAACGGGCTTGTTCTGCGTTGACCGAGGCGGTCCTGGGCCGGTATCTCCAATGGGTGTCCAACGCCTTAGGAGTTTCTTCATGAACAAGTTTCTAGCCCTCGCGGTGACCGGTCTCGTCGCCATGGGCGCGGCCCAGGCTTCCGCGGCGACGGTGTCTTATTCGACGACGTTCGGCCCGACCAAGACCGACTTCACGACCGGCACGCTGACGCTGCCGGCGTTCAGCTCGATCTTTGGCACGCTGACGGCGGTCAACCTGACTCTTGCTTCGTCCGGCACGGTGTCGGGCGGCGTGACCAACAATGCGGCGACCACTCAGGGGTTCAAAGTCTCGACCGATACGACGATCACGCTGAACAGTGGAACGGCTTCGATCAACGGCGTGTTCATCGATCTCGTGTCCACCCAGAGCTATACAGGCGCGAACGCGGTGGCGGCCGGTGCGACCGCTGGTTATGGGCCGTATGCCCCGACGGCGAACGCGTCCGTTTCACCGGCCCTGCCGCTGTCGGATTTCACGGGTTCGGCGCTGACGTTCACGGCGAGCACGCTGTCGGGCACGACGATCCTGGGTGGTGGCAACAACATCAGCGCGGCGATCGCGTCGTCGGCGAGCGGCACCATCACGGTGGATTACATCTACACCGCCGCGCCGCCGCCGCCGCCGCCGCCGCCGACCAACACGCCGGAGCCGGCCAGCATGGCGTTGTTGGGCATGGGTTTGGCCGGGCTTGGGCTGGTTCGCCGCCGTCGCGGCTGATTTTCCCTTCTAGGGTTTGCCGGAACGGCCGTCCTTCGGGGCGGCCGTTTTGCATTGGAGGGTGGCGCGGCCATTCGATACTAGTTCGCAACGGTGTAAGAGACTCTTTCCAGGCGTCCGGGCTCTTGGCTCAGGTTTTTATGGAAATGACGTTTTTTTTGCGAATCTTGGGTTGTGTCCGGGTTTGGAATGGTTGGTTCGCTTGACCGGCGAGGCTGCAAAACCCTAGTTGTTGGCAGCGAACAAAACCTAGGAGTTTCTGATGAACAAGTTTCTTGCGGCGGCGGTAGCCGGCTTCGTTGCGCTCGGCGCGGCGCAGGCTTCGGCGGCCACCGTTTCCTATAACACCACGTTTGGCCCGACCAAGACGGACTTCACGACGGGCACGTTGACGCTTCCGGCGTTCAACACGGCGCTCGGCACGCTGACCAGCGTGAGCCTGCTGCTGTCGTCCTCGGCGACGGTGAGCGGGACCGTGACCAACAACACGACTTCGGCGCAGGCCTTCAAGGTGACGACGACGACGAACGTTGCCCTGGCGAGCGGGATCGCGTCTGTCAACGGCGTCAACCTCGACCTGGTCACGACGCAGAGCTACTCGGGCGTTGCGGCTGGTGCGTCGGCCAATTACGGCCCGTACACGCCGTCCAACAGCTCGGCGGTTGCGTCGGCGCTGCCGCTCAGCGATTTCACGGGCGCGGCGCTCACGTTCACGGCGGGCACGCTGTCCGGCACGACGATCCTGGGCGGCGGCAACAACATCGGTGCGGCGATCGCGTCCAGCGCGTCGGGCACGGTTCAGGTGACCTACACCTACACCGCCGCCCCGCCGCCGCCGACGACGGTTCCGGAGCCGGCCAGCATGGCGCTGCTCGGCATGGGCCTGGCTGGCCTGGGCCTGATCCGTCGCCGCCGCGGGTAACACTGCGCGGCTCGGAAGAGCCTAAGCGAGGACACAAGGACGGCCGCCCCACAAGGGCGGCCGTTTTTGTTTTGGGGCGGCCATTTTATTGCCGCTGTTTCAGTATTTTTTAAAGCGGAGGAAATGGCGGTAGCGATCATTTCCTGCTAACAAAGCGTCAACGCAAGACAGGAAGACAGCATGGCGACCAAGACTTGGAACGGCGCGACGGCCCCGTTCACGACGGATGCGGACTGGACGGGTGGGGTTCGTCCCGGCGTGGGCGATACGGCGGTGATCAATGCCGGCACGGTGTTCGCCACGGGGCTATTGCCGGTCGCGCTGACCATCAATCTCACGTCCAATGCCGGAAACAGCCCAGTCCTGAACCTGACCGACGCGACGATCGTTGCCAGGGACACGGTCAACGTCTCGTCTGCTGGTCCGGACTCAATTCTTGCAGTCGCAGGTACGACGATCAACCGGGGCAACATCACCCTATCCGGGAATGGCCCGGTCATCTCGTTCCCGTCGGGCAACACGACCGCCTCATTCACCAACGAGGGTGGAATCAGCGCCGTCGGGACCGCGTCGCTGATCAGTTCGTTCGGGACGGCGACATTCACGAACAACGGCACCATCTCCTATCGTAATGCGCAGACCGCGGCGCAGGCTGACAATATATTCGCCAACATCACGGGCACGGGCAGCATCCGGTTGAACGGCCCGATCGCGTTGACGTTCAGCGGTTTGGTCGGACCTGGCCAGACGATCGTGTTCGAGCCGGGTGCCAGCGCGCTCGGTTTCACGTCCTTGGGGGCTTTCCAGGGCAGTATCGCTGGGTTCAGCTCGAACGACGACATTGCCGGGACCGGGCCGCAATGGAGCACGGCGACGTTCACGCCGACTGTGGGCGGGGGCGGCGGGACGCTCGCTTTGCTCGCAAATGGCGCGGTGGTGTCGAGCTTCAAATTCGTGGGCAACTACACGAGCCTTGCGGATTTCACGCTGACCAAGGACACCAATGTCGGGGCGATCGCGCGGACCGACATCAAGACGCGGGTGGCGGAGGTGCCGGGCCGCGTTTCCTTCACCGATACCATCACGGGCGTTTCCGGGTCGGACCCGGCGGTCGCGTATGTCGGGCCGGTTTCCTACCTTCAGTATGAATACATCTGGAACAGCACCGATGATGTCGTGATCGGGGCCAACGTCAACAACGTGTTCCTGCATGGCGGAACCGGGACGGACGCGCTGGTGGCGATCGGCGGCAGCAACGTGCTGGATGGCGGCGGGGGCTCCAACTTCCTGGTTGGCGCGACGGGTTCGGATGGCGGGAACGATACGTTCTTCCTGGATGAGCGCGGCGGTCAGGAGACGTGGAGCACGGTCCTCAACTTCCATCGTGGCGACGCGATCTCCGTATTCGGATGGAGGGGTGGGGTGAGCACGCTACCCCTTTCGGATGACGGAACGCCGGGGTTTACCGGAGCGACGATCCACTCGGAGATCAATGGTGCGGGAACGGGCGTCAACGGGTCGATCACGTTGGCGGGGATCAGTGTTGCCAACGCAACAAGCCTGTTGAACTTCGACACGAGCAACCCTGGATTGCTCTACATCACCTACAAGTAGGCGTTCATTCCGTTAACAGCAGGCCGGTGACGGCCTGCAGACGCGCGGCCGGGTCTGCGATTGCTTCCGGGATGATCAGCCGGCCATCCCGGACCGTGCCGGAGCCGAGTTGGATCGGAGGCATGATTGCAATGCCCTGCGGGCCGGCGTCGATGCGGCTGATCCCGTGGTGGGCGCACAAATGCCTCAGGCGGGACATCGCCAAAAGGGTGAGCATCTCCGCGGGTGGAGGGCCGAAACGGTCCTCGATTTCAGCGGCGAAATCTTCGAGGTCCGGGATGTCAGCCAGACGGCGATAGAGGTCCAACCGGATCGAGGTTTCCGGAACGTAGTCAGCGGGGATGCGGCCGTTCAGGCCGATGTTGAGTTCCGGCGCGGGCGGCGGTGGGCGCTCTCCCCGGCTGGCCGCGATGGCCTGCCTTAGAAGGTGTTGGTAGAGGGCGGTTCCGACAAGCCGGACGTGACCGGCCTGGCGTTGGCCGAACAGGTCGCCGCCGCCCCGCAACTCAAGGTCGGCCGCGGCCACCTGAGCCCCCATGCCCAGACTGGACAGGGTTTCCATCAGCTTCAGGCGACGGGCTGTTGGAGGTGCGAGCCGGGCGCCGGGGGTGGTCAGGAAGTACACGGTGCCCTGTCGACTGCCGCGGCCCACGCGGCCGCGGAGCTGGTGGAGCTGGGCGAGGCCGAAGCGTTCGGCGCCGGTGACGATCATCAAATTGGCGCGCGGGATATCGAGCCCGGCCTCGATGATGTTGGTGGCCAGCAGGACGTCGCCGTCACCGTCCGCGAAGGTCTGGACTGCTTCTTCCAGGGTTTCCGGTTTCAGGCGTCCGTGGGCCACGCTGATGCCGAGTTCGGGCGCCAGTTGTTTCAGTTCGGATTGCATCGCGGTAAGATCCCCAATGCGGGGACACACGATGAAGCTTTGGCCGCCGCGCCGCCGCTCGCGCAAGAGGGCGCTGCGCACGGTTGGGCCATCCCAGGGGAGGACGAAGCTGCGGGTCGATTGGCGGCGGGCGGGGGGCGTATCGATCACGCTGACGTCGCGCAGGCCCACCAGGGCGGACTGCAAGGTGCGGGGGATCGGGGTGGCGGTCATGACCAGGGTGTGAGGCGCCAGGAAGCGTGCCTTCACGTCTTCACCGAAGCGCTGCTCCTCATCGATGATCGCCAGGCCGAGATTGGCACAGGTGATGCCAGCCAGGCCCTGGGTGCCGACGGCGATGTGGACCTCGTTCCGGCGGATGGCTCGGCTGGTTGCTCGGCCCGCCGGGGTGTTGGCGCCGCGGATCAATCCCTCGACCCGGATGCCGGAGCCCTGGAAGCGGCGCTGGAATACGTCGAGATGTTGGCGGGCCAGGACGGTCGTTGGGGCGGCGACGAGGACCTGGTGCCCGGCGGCCGCGGCCAAGGCTGCCGCCCGTAGGGCCACTTCCGTCTTACCGAAGCCCACGTCACCGCAGATGAGGCGGTTCATGGGACGTCCGCTGCCGAGGTCACCGGCTACGGCCTCGATGGCGGCACGTTGTCCCGGCGTGAGCGGGTAGGGGAAGCGGCGGTTTAGGGCGTTGGCGGCCGGAGTGGCCTGGATCACCGGTGCAGTTGCGGCGGCGCGGAGGGCGGCGGCGGCGGCGAGGTCTTGGGCCGTCTGGGCGATCTCGGCCTCCAGGACGGCGCGTCTCTGGTGCCAGGCATCGCCGCCGATGCGGTCGAGTGGGACGGGCGTGCCGTCATTGCCATAGCGCCAGATCCGGCCGAGATCGGTAGTCGGCACCAGCAGTTCGGCGCCGTCTGCGAATTCGAGGGCGAGGCGGTCTTCGCCGTCGACGGTCCGAAGGTCGGTGAGGCGGGTCACGCCGTGATCGAGGTGAACCACGATATCGTCGAGACGCAGGTCCTGTGGACTGCCCAGGGCAGGTTTGCCGACCGTCGAGCTGGCGCGTTGCTTCAGCAGGGGGCCGATCGGGATGAGGCAGAAATCGCCTTGCCGGATCCCGTCTCGTATATCGAGCTGTAGGACGTGGAGACCTGGCTGGGTCGCGTCTTGCCATGTCTGGGCGTGGTGGGCGGGCAGGTTTCGCCGGGTCAGGCTGGTGGCGAGAGCGGCGGGGTCTTGCGGCGTGGCGACGACGATGGCGCTGTCGGCAGGCATATCCTGCACTAGACGGATCAGGTCGGCGAGTTGGGTGGGCGTGGGAAGCGGCGTGGCGAGGTCGGGCGGGGGTTGGAGACGCTTACGGTTTTGGAGACCGGCTTCGGCCTGGGCGGGGGTGAGATAGAGGTGGGCCGGCTTGGGCAACCATGGTGCGGTTGGTTGGCGCCGGCGGGCGATGCGGCCGGCCTCGTAGGCATCTACGATGCCTTCATGGGCATCCGACCAGCGCTCGGTGACCTCCGCATCGAGGTAGGCCGGGCAGTTATGGACGAGACTGAAGAGAGAAATGCGGCGCTCGGTTGGGGCGGGCTGAGATGGCTGAGGGTCGTCTGGCGCCGCTGGCTCGTCGGGGTTGGCCATCTGGGCGGCGAGTTCCTGGATTTCGTCGTCTGCGAGGGGTTGATCGATTGAGCGATGGAGCAGGACCTGTCGGAGCGTCTGACCGGTGCTGCGCTGGGTGAGGGGATCGAAGAGCTGGAGCATTTCGATCCGGGGTGGCTGGTCGCCGGTCAGTTCCAAGCGGATTGGTGACGCGGCGGCGGCTGGGAAGAGGTCGATGGTCTGACCGCGGAGGGCCACTTCGCCGGGCTCGTCGACCCGCTCGTCCCAGTGGTAACCGGCTTGCGCCAGATCGAGGCGGAATTGATCGAGGTCCATTACCGCGCCTTGTTCCAGCGTCATGACATCGTGTGTCGTCGGAGGGATGACGCGTGGGAGCACGGCGGTGGCGCTGGTAAGCAGGAGCCGGGGTGTGGTGACAGAGTTGGCGAGGGCGGCTACTGCCATGGCCCGCTGACCGATGGCGGCGGCGCTTGAAGGGGTGCGTTCGTAGGGGGGCACGTCGAGCGGGGGCATGACGATGATTTCGATCGTGCTGGCGGCGACCTGGGCGATGCTGGCGATCCGGTTCAATCGGCCCTGGCTGCGCAGGATGGCCAAAACGGCGCCGTGCTGCCGCGCTTGATCGAGCAGCCATAGAGCGAGGGCCGGCTCGGGGAGGGCGGTTGCGTCGCGTGCCGGATGAGTGGTGGGCTGCGTATCGGGCATGCGGGCTCCAGCGTGGCCAGGTTCGGGCGGCTGGTTTGAACCGTTTAGTGCCGGGTTGGTTGCATGGCGGATAGGTGCCGGGGTGGTAAAAGGCGCGCGGGCTCACAACGTAATGCCCGCGCTATCTGTGCATGGCATAGGAATGGTGATGACTCGGCGGGATCCGATTTTGTTGGCGTGGGGCGGCGGATTGCTGCTGGCAGTGCTGGTCTATGTCGTCGGGCCTGAGCGGTTCCTGTTCCGGTTGCTGGACAACATGCATCTTATCGCGTGGCAGATCGGAGAGTTGGTTGACCAGCTTTCGTTGCTTACTCTGGATGCTGTCCGGGCGCTTGCGATCGGCTTGTATGCCACATTCGTCGGGTTGGGACTTGCGGTGCTCAGGCGGGGCGGGAGGGCGCGGGGCGCCTTGTTCTGGGTGAGCCTGTTTTTTGTGCTGCTTGCCGGCGGGATGTTGGATGGCGGGCCGTCGAGCGGCCGGTGGGCGGTTGCGATGCTGTTGGCGGGGGCGGCGGCGCTGATGATGACGATGCGCTTGCGACTTACGGGCACGGCTGCGGTGAAGCACTGAAGGCTGCGTTAGACCGACGGTACGTTAGCCAAGGCGCGCGTCATTGTCGGGTGAAGTGCGACATCGGCTCCGCTCCGGCAGCACCAGGTTACGATGCCGCGCGGGCTGCGGTGCACGCCCCAGCGCGACCATGGGTCATCCCTGAGATAGATCAAGGCGAAGGAGGCGCGGTCAGGTCCGGCGCCGCGTTGTCCGGGTTCGATCAGGACCCGGCCGAAGCGGCATGCCCGGGACCAGGCTGCGATGTCGAGCCGATCTTGCAGCGTAAATTGAAGGTCGTCTTCGCCACCGACCCTTGGCCGCAGGGGGGCGAAGGCAAGGATTGTGGCGCCGTGGGGAGAACGATCGGTCGATGATGCGCGGTCCAGCATGGTGTATCCTCGACGCCCGGGGTGGGCACGACGGGAGCATGGCAAGGGCGGCGGCTTCAGCGTGTGACGGGGGTCACTCCTGGGCAAGGTTTTGGCCGCCTTATTCCGGCGGAGCGGACGGCCAAGCCTCTGTTACTTCTTGGCGGGCTCGGGACGCGGTGGCGGGGCGGCGGGCGTTTTGGCCGCGGCGGTTTTGGTCGCCTTGGGCTTTTTCGCTTCCCGGTTGGATTTCTGCTCACCTTTGGCCATGACACTCTCCCTGGTGGGCGTCAGAAATCGGCTAAATCAGCGGTAAAATCAAGTGCGGCGTTGGGCATTACGGCCGATTAGCGACGATTACCTTCGCGCTGACCGCGGAGGTGAGGTCACTCCAGACGGGCGGGACGGTCCTGTGCCGGGTCGGGCGGGTCCTGCATGGGGATGGGGTGGTCTTGGTCGGGCGGTTCGTTGACCGGGGGAGGATCGTTGGGAGGGAGCGGATCTGGAGCTTGGCAGAGTGGCGTCATGAAGGAGGAAACGGCGGCGGAGGGTTTTGGATGCAGGTTTTATGCAGTGGCCAACAAAAAACCGGGCACCTTTCGATGCCCGGTTCTTGCCATCTGAACCCTGTTGCCAGGGGGCAGCCGAGTTAGACGATGTTGCTGGCCGTCAGGTTGGTCACGCCGACGAACTGGACGGTGGTGCCGCCCGAGAGGGTGATCTGCGTGCTGGCCAGGGTCTGACCGGCGGCGTTGGTCACGTTCACGATGCTGAATGCGCCGACCGAGCTGTTGGTCGGGGCACCGGAGAAGCCCAGGAACTGCACCCGGTCACCGTCGATCGACGGGCGGAAGCCGTTGATCTGGATGGTGCCGCTCGCGCGGCCCGCCTGGATGGCGATGAGGTCGGCGCCGCTGCCGCCATCGATGGTGGAGCTGAGGCCGGCGAAGATCACGTCGTTGCCAGCGCCGCCCTGGATGTTCGTCAGGCCGGTGGACGAGCCGTAGAACGTGTTGTTGCCGGTGGAGATGCCGTAAACCGTGGTGGCACCGGTCAGCGTCTCGTTGCCAGCGCCGGCGACCATGATGGTCTGGCCAGCGCCACGGGCGGCGAGGATGTCCCCGGCGCCGTTGCCGTAGAGGACCGAGCTGCCGGTGTTGCTGCCGACGAGAGCGTTCTGGCCCTCGGTGCCGCCGGCATACACGCCGCCGCCGCTGCCGGCGAAGATGGTGCTGCTGCCGGTGCCGGCGAAGACGGTGGCCGGGCCCGTGCCGCCGACGAAGTAGAGGTCGCTGCCGCCGGGCGCGATCAGCGCCGTGCCGGAGCCGCCGATAATGGCGTTGATGCCAGCGTCTTCGGACGAGTTGGAGCCGACCACGTAATCGGTGCTGCCGGTGAGGGCCACGTTGTTGTTGCCCTGGCCGAGGCCGATCGTGTTTACGCCGCCGCCGGCGGAGATGGTGTTGTTGCCGCTGCGGGCGAGGATGATGTCGTTGCCAGTGCCGGTGGTGATGCTGAAGCCGCCAGCGCCAACGGTCGGGGAGATGATGGTGTTGTTGCCGTCACCGGTGACGATCGTGCCGGTGCCGCCGCCGGTGCTGTAGGTCAGGTTGGTGTTGTCGGCGAGGACGACCTGGCCGGTGGAGCCGGATGCGTTCACCGTGGTGGAGCCGCCGCCGGCGGAGACCAGGACGGTGGTGACCGCGAGCTCGAGATTGGTGGCGGTACCCGGCGCGGTGATCTGGACGAGGCCACGGCCGGTGGGCGGGTTCACGTTGCCGGTCACGGTCGTCGTGCCAGCGCGCAGGGCGTTGGAGATCGAGGTCGAGACGGTTGCAGCGGTGCCGTTCGTATCGTTCGAGCCAGCGTTGAGAGTGGTCAGTGTATTGCCGTTCGAGCCGGTAATCGTCGCCATCGTAAGAACCCCTATCGGTTACCCTGGTGCACCGACTAACCCAAGCCCCGGGCCGGGGCAACCCCAGAATCAATCACAGAGTGCGAAGCAGCATAAGTTTTCGCCGTCGGGGTTCCGGATTGTTAACAGGCGGCGCGAAGCGATGAAAAAACGGTCAATTCTTAGCCCGGTTCAGGTCCGCGATGGCGGTGGCGATGGAAGCGGGACCCCATTGGCGCTCAAGCCGGCGGATCGTGAAGTGGGCGCGGGCTAGGCGTTCGAATTGCGTCATGAAAAGAGTATTGATCGCGGCACCTGAGATCGCGCCGACGACCGGGACAGCTTGAGCGGCCAGCTTTTGGCCGAGCTGCATACCGTAGCGAGCGGCGATCTCGGCCATGAGGCGGATGAGGGGTGCGCCTTGCAATAGAAGCCGGGTCGGGAAATATCCGGCGTCCGGCATGGTTGGGGCCGTCGCGGAGGCGGGAAGGCCGGCGCGTAGGGCGAAGACTTCGAGGCAGGCGCGGCGTCCGGCCTCGGTTTGCAGGTCTTCGCCTTCTTCCTGCGCGATGCGGGCGATGCGGCGCATGATGGCGAGTGTTGTGATGGCAGCATCGGGGGCGAAGCCGGCCAGCCCCGCAGCTCCCCCGGCCGCGCCGGACGCCATAACCGCGATGCGAGCGGAGCGCCCCGAGCTTCGGGGTGGGGCGGACTCGGTTGGGCTGCCGAGTTTCAGAATGGCGATGTCGAAGGCTTGGGTGAGAGCGGCGTGAGCGATGCCGGTCAGGCTTGCTTCGATACCGGGCACGGCGTTGAGCGCGCGTAATCCCCAGGACCCGGCGATCCGGCCCATACCGCCCAGAGCGGTCCCGAGCAGATTTGCGAGACGGGCGGTGAGGCCGGGGTCGCGTTCCAGGTGGGTCCAGGCTCGTTCGAGCTCGGCCAGGACCTCTGGCGGCAAGGCTCCGGCGGCTGGCGTTGCGGGATATGGGCTGAGGGCAGGCGGCTGAAATTTCATGACAAACATATAGGCCGGACGGAGCTTGACGGGAGAGGCATAGGAAAACTAGCTTATGACAGGAACATAATAGGAACTTAAATGTTCGCTGTCGAGGATGTCCCGTCGCGGGAAGAGGGTTTGGCGCAGCGATCGCGTCGGCCGATGATTTTTGTGGTGCGGGGGCGGCCGGGGCTGCTGGATCGGGGGCCCCTGCCGGCTGGGCATGAGTTGTCGTGGGGGGCGATCACGGCGGGGACGGTGCTGGAGGATGCCGTCTATCCGTTCCCGGTGTTCGAGCAGTAGGAGGGGTCAATGACGGGTTGTTTGACGGTACCGGCCGTGGGGCGGACGCGGCCGGCAAGTGCGGCTTTCCGGACGATGCGGAACGCGTTCACGCCGGATGGGGCGCCGGCGGATGCGGCGTTCGTGGTGGGGCGGCTGGCGGAGGCTGGGGCGACTTTGCTCGCGTTGCCGCACACCGGCCCGTCGACCCGGTTGCGGCAGGGCGGGTTGGAGTGGGTGCGGGAGGTGGCCGAGAGTTACGGCGGGCGGGCGGGCGCCGGGCCGATCCGGCCGCCGGTGCCGCGGGCGGCGGCGATCGATCGGATGGACGAGGCGCTGGCCTGGATTCCGTTGATCCCGCTCGACCGGTATGTGGTGCGGCGCGTGGTGGGGGCGCGGTGCCTTGTGAGCCCGATGAATGGGCGCCAGCTTTATAGTTGGCGGCGGATCGGTGAGGCCGTTGGGGCGGATCACAAGGCGGTGCAGCGATGGCATGGGCAGGGGATAGAGATGATCGTGGCCCGGCTGAACGGGTAGGCTCTGCTACCCTACGAGGCCGCGGAGGTGGTTGGAGAGCTGGCGGGTGGCGCCGGGGCGGGTTGGGCCGTGCTTAAGCCATAGGCGGGCCGTCGTGCGCAGGGCGGTGACGATGCCGAAATGCTTGCGGAGGAAGCGGGTGTAGCTGCGGTTGTAGAGCCGGAGGGCGGCGGGGCTGCGTTCGCCATCGGAGGATGCGCCGCCCTCGTGGAAGATGACGGGATCGGCGGCGTAGAGGATGGGGATCCCGGCCGCTTCCAGACGAAGGCAGAGATCGGAATCTTCCCAGTAGAGAAAGAATTGCTCGTCGAAGAGGCCGACCGTGCGCCAGGTTTCGGCCGTGATGCCGAGGCAGCAGCCGCTGGCGAAGGCGACGGTGCGGGTTGGCGGCCCGTAGGGGTCATGGGGCTCGTGGATGTTGAGGAAGGCCCATTCGCGGTCGAAATGTCCACCGGCATACCAGGCGCGGCCGGGATCTTCGGCGAGCATGATCCGGGGTGCGATGACGGGCGCCTCGTGACCGGTCCAGCTTCGATCGAGCAAATCCAGGAACTCGGGTCCGAAGTGGGTATCGGGGTTGAGGAGGAGGGTTCTCAAGGCGCCCTGTGCGAGAGCATGGCGGAGACCGGTGTTGGCGGCGCGGGCGAAGCCGATATTGCCCGGGCTGGTCAAGACGCTGATCCGTGGATCCTGGGCGTCATGGAGCAGTCGGGCGGCGGTGTCGCCGCCGTTGTCGACGGCGATCAGGGACCATTCGGACGCGGTCTGTGACTGCAGGCAGGCAAGGAGGCCGGGGATCGCGCCGGCGCTGCGATAGAGAACGACGATGATGGTGACCGGGCTCATGCGGCCACCTGGTCGATGAGGGTGTGGACGGCTTTGAGAACCTCGGCGCGGTCGTACATGCGGGTCATGGCGGCGCGGGCGGCCTGGCCGAGGCGGAGGCAAGCGGGGCTGTCGTTCAACAGGGTGAGGCAGGCGGCGGCGATGTCGGTGTCGGTTTCGCGCAGAAGAATGGCGTGGTCCGGAGCAAGGTCGAGGCCTTCGGCGCCGATGCGGGTGCTGACGATCGGGCGGGCGTAGGCTGCGGCTTCGACGAGCTTGAGGCGCGTGCCGCTGCCTTGGGTGAGGGGGCAGCAGACGATGCGGGTTTCGGCGTAGAGGGCAGCGAGGTCGGGGATGAAGCCGCGCGCGTCGATGCCGGGGAAATCTCGTCCCGGGTGCGCCTGGGAGAGCAGGCTTTCCATGCCGCGGCCGGCGAGGATCAAGCGGGCAGTGGGCATGGCGGCGTGGATCAGGGGCCAGATGCGGGTGGCGAGGCGAAGGGCGGCGTCCCGGTTGGGGTCGTAATCGGCGGCGCCGAGGAAGAGCAGGCTGGTGGTTGCGCCGAGACCGGGCGGCTCGGCCGGGATGGGGAGGGCGTTGGGGACGACGCGGACGGTGTCGGGAAAGCGGATGCGGCGGAGGTGGGCGCGGTCGGTTTCGGAGCAGACGGTCGTAATCCGGGCCCGGCCGACGGCGCGACGTTCTGTGAAAATCAGGGCGGGGATTTGGAAAAGGAGCGCGACTTGACGGGGTGTGAGGCCGGCGGCGCGCAGGCGCATCTTATGGTCGACATCGTTCAAGTCTAGCAGCACATGCGGGGGACGCCGACGGCTTTGGAGGACCGGGAGCATGGCCTCGAGCCGATCGACGAACACGATGTCGGGGCTTGAGTCGAGATGGGCGGCTACGGCCTGGGTCAAGGGTGCGCCGCCATAGGCGTGAAGGAGGGGCTGCTGCAGTCCATCGAGGATGCCGATGCCGTAATGCGACCAGTAGGTCTCGGTTCGGATCCTGCGGGGGAGGGTGGTGGCGTGGACCTCGGTATCCCAAAACTCGGATTGCCGGAGGTCGAGCTGGCCGGGAGGCAGAGCGGCGCAGCGGGCGTGGATCGTGGGGTGCACCATGAATACCATGTCGATCCGGGCGAAGCGCTGGCCGAGGGCTTGGATGAAAACGCCGACGCGATGCTGCATGCCGGCGCGGTCGGCTTCGGAGCTTGGGGGGACCATGGGGCTGAGGACGAGGGCGCGCCCTCGCCGGGTAGAGCTGGCGCTAGGCATCGGGGACTGCGCGTTGCGGAAGGTGGTGGCGAAGGCGTTCGAACTCCTGGAAGAGCGGGTGGCGCAGGCGCCAGAGGGCGATCAGCCACATCGCGATACCCGCGGCGACGGACGCCAGGACGGGAAGAATCGGGAGCGCGGGGTCCCAGTCATTGGCGATCATGAACAAGGCGCTCGGGGCGACGGCGATCAGGGTGAGGGCGGCGCTACGGGTGAAGATCGGAAGGTAGTCGGGGCTGTTGGTCTGGGTCATCTGATTGAGGTCGAAACGGCAGAGGAGGACCATGACGATGGCTTCGCCGATCCTGGAGGCGGCGGCCCAGACGATGCCCCCGAGGGAGCCGAGGCTGAAGAGGATGAGGCCGATGGCGTTGCGTTTCAGCTCGAAGCGAATCTGGCGGGTCTGCTCGCCGGAGACCATGTAAATCTCACCGGTCATGGTGATCGAGGTGAGGACGATGCCGGCGATGGAGAGCATGGAGAGCGGCAGGGCTGCGGCGGTCCAGGCGGGTCCGTAGAGGGTGTGGATGACGGGGCCGGCGAGGATGGCGAGGCCGGCGAAGGCGGGCCAGAGAAGCCCCGTCACCATGGCAACGATGTTGAGGTAGGTTTCGCGCAGGGGAAGGCCGCGGCGGCGGCGCTCGGCGAAGTCGACGAAGACGATGCGGCTGATCACCATGTGGACGTTGTCCCACAGGAGATTGTTGAGGCCGGATGCGCGACCGTAGAGGCCGAGGGTGGCGAGGCCGGCCAGGCGGCCGAGGATGATTTCGGATAGGCGGCCGGCAATGCCGACCACGATATTGATGGTGAGCATCTGGACTCCGAAGCGGGTGAGGACCCGCCAATCCCGCAAACCCAACCGAACGCTCACGTGATGGCGGCCGATGATGTTGGTGAACAGGGCGGAGGCGAAGGTGCCGATGAGGGTGCCCCATACAATCGCCATGTAGCTGAAGCCGTTGAAGGCGAGGGTGATGCTCACAGTGCAGGTGACGGCGACGCGCAGAAGCGTGAGGGCGGCAAGGGCACGGAAGGCTCCGGCGCGTTCGAGCATGGCGGCGGGCAGGAAATCCAGGATCGACGCGAGCGGAACCGGGCATAGCATCAAGAGTACGAGGTGAACGGCGGGTTCTTCGAACAGGGCGCCCCCGAGTTGTGCCATCAGCACGATCGCGAGCGAGGTGATCATGGCGAGGATCGCGTTGATCGTGAACGCGGTGTGCCCGGCGTGGGGCGGCAGTTCGGGTTCGCGGATGATGTAGTGGCCGAGGCCGGTGGCGCGGATCGCCCCGAGCAGGCCGACAGCGGCGTTCGCCACGGCGTAGATACCCATCTCATAGGGAGTCAGGAGGCGGGCGATGATGACGGATGCGCCGAACATGATGACGAAGAGGCCGCCTTGGGACAACATCATCCAGGCGAGACTGCGCCGGACCGAGACCTGCATGGGGCGTGACTCTCCTTGGCACTGGGATTCATGCCGCGCCGGCAGACGCGTATAGCGATACACGGCATGGTTGTCATGGGTGGGCGGCGCCGATAGTCTTTGGCTCTCTACCGATGGGTAAATTCATGAGTGGCGATGCGGCCTATTCGAGCCATTTGCGGCCGGAGATGGTGTCGTTCGTGCCGGATCGGCGCGGGCGCGTGCTGGAGGTCGGATGCGCCGAGGGGCGGTTCCTGGCGGCACTGCCTGGGGTGACCGAGCGGTGGGGGATCGAGCCCTCGCCGGCGGCGGTGGTTGCCCGGGAGCGGTTGGACCGGGTGTTCCAGTGCCCGTTCGAGGCGGCCGAGGCGGAGTTGCCGGCCGGGTATTTCGACGTGGTGATCTGCAACGACGTGATCGAGCATATGCCGGATGCGGATTATTTCTTCGGGCGGATCGGGCGATACATGGCGCCGGGGGCTGTGCTGGTGGGGTCGATCCCGAATGTACGGTTTTACCAGAACCTGTTCGAGTTCTTGATCGAGAAAGACTGGGAGTATCGCGACTGGGGCATTCTAGACCGGACGCATTTCCGGTTTTTCACTGAAAAGAGCCTTCGGAAGACAATCGGGCGGGGTGGGCTCGAGATCAGGCGGTTAGAGGGATTGCTGAATGCCGGGGTGCCCAGGGAGGGGCGGGGGCGATGGTATTATCTTTTATCGCGTCTGCTGATCGCGGCGACCTTCGGGTATTTTTCGGACATTCAATATCTACAGTTTGGGTTTCAGGCGGTGGTTCGCGATGGCGGGGCCTCAGCGATGCCGGAAAGTGGAGCGGCGGTGATGAGTGCTCCCGCGGCGGTTGCCGGGGGGGGCGGGGCGGAGGGCGGGGATCTCGTTACGGTTTAACCTGATCTTCATCTGATCGGCCGCGTATTGTTCGGCTGAAGCGGCCTCGGGGATCGACTTGCCGAGGCCGAAGAAGTCATGCGTGGTGCCGGGGAAGATCCGGATCGCGGTTGGGATGGCGGACGCGGTGAGGGTTGCCGCCAGAGCCTCGCCGTCGGACCGGAGCGGATCGATTTCGGCCAGGACGATCGTCGTCGGCGGCAGCTGGCTGGTTTCCGCGGCGCCGCGGGTGAGACGCGGCAGGATATCGAGGCGCGGATCGCGTAGGTCCTGGTTGGTGTCGGTGTAGGTGTCTTGGGCCCAGTCCACCGTGCGCCGATCGAGGGGGTTGCTGCGGCGGTTCTCCGACATGCTGGGGCTGTCCAGAGTCGTGGTGAGCTGGGGGGTGATCAGGAGCAAGTGGTCGGGGATAGCCACGTGGCGATCCCGGGCGAGGAGGGCGGTGCTGAGGGCGAGATTGGCGCCGGGGCCTTCGCCGGCGAGAACGACGCGGGTGGGGTCGGCCCCCCAGGCGCGCATGGTGCCGCGGGCCCAGAGATAGGCGGCGTAGGCGTCGTCATGGGCGGCGGGGAAGAGGGCTTCCGGGGCGAGGCGGGTGCGGATGCTGACGACGGCCCAGCCGGTGCGGGCGCTGAGTTGGCGGGCGGATTCGTCATAGCCGTCCAGGGTGCCGGTTACCCAGGTTCCGCCGGGAAAGTAGATGATCAGCGGCGTGTCGCGGGCGAGGGCGGGGCGGTAAAGGCGCGCGCTGAGGGGGCCTTCGGCGCCGCTTGCGACCAGGTCGGTAACCTGGGGCGTTTCGGTCGTGGGGGCGGGGAGGCCGTGGGTGTTGGGGATGGCGCGGGCGGCGTCGGCCAGGGTTGGGACGTCGCGAGCGCGGGATGGCGAGACGTCTGGGAGGGGGCGGGGGTGCATGGCCTGCCATTCGGTCAGCACGGCTTCCATTGCGGGGGTAGGCGTGTAGGGCGTGCGGCCTTCGGGGGGAAGGGTCGCGCAACCGGCGACCAGGCCGGTGACGAGGAGGAGGCGGATCGCCCGCATGGTGTTGGTATTTAGGGGCATGAGGGGACCTGAGGCTGCATTGATGCGACCCTGCCTTGCGGCGGCCGGTTCAACAAGGGTGCGGCTCGGGGCATTACTTGTTCCCTGCCGAGGCAGATAGGCGGTCCATGTATGCTAGGAGGACGCCGCTTACGACGAACAGGAGGTGAAGGCCGGCGCGCCAGGCGAGGGTGCGATCGGGGAGGTCTTCAGCGTGCATGAAGTCTTCGAGAACATGGATGGCGGAGATGGCGATGATGCTGGCCATCAGCTTGAGCTTCAGGTCGGCGAACCCGACGTGACCCATCCAGTCCGGCCGGTCCGGGTGGTCCCCGATGTGCATGCGGCTCACGAAGTTCTCGTAGCCGGCGAACATGACCATGATGACGAGGTTGGCCATGAACGAGATGTCGATGAGGCCGAGGACGCCAATGATGAGGTCGGCATTGGTGCCGGTGAGGCCTTGGAGGATGAGGGCCCAGGCTGTTTTGGCGAACTTCGCCAGCATCAGGACGAGGCTGAGGGCGAGGCCGAGATAGAGCGGGGCCAGGAGCCATCGGCTCCCGAACAGCAGGGACTCGAACGTGCGTTCGATGCGGTTCATGCGGCACTCGCTTCTGAGGGAGATCGAGTTTCGTCTGGTTCGGTGTTTCGGGCAACGCCGGGTGGCGGGTGGCTTGCGCCGGGTTGAGGCAAAGCAGAGATTGCGGCTTGCATGCGGCAGGCCGCAGATGGGGGCGAGGTGATGGGCCGGATTCATCCTGCGTGGCGGGTGGCAGCGGTGACTTTCCTGGTACTGCTGGTGGCAGCGGGGGTGCGGTCGGCGCCGAGCGTTTTGATGGTGCCGTTGGAGCGTGAGTTCGGCTGGTCCCGGGCGACGATCAGCTTTGCGGTGGGCGTGAACATCTTTCTGTATGGGTTTGCCGGGCCGTTTGCGGCGGCGGTGCTGGAGCGGTTCGGGCTGCGGCGGACGGTGGGGGTGGCGTTGGCGCTGCTTTCGCTGGGTGTGGCGCTGACGCCGTTGATGACTGCGCCGTGGCAGTTGGTCGGGCTTTGGGGGGTGATGGTCGGTGGCGCGTCCGGGGTGACGGCGTTGGTGCTGGCGTCGACCGTGGCGTCCCGTTGGTTCAGTGCCCGGCGCGGGTTGGTGATGGGGGTGCTGACGGCCAGCACGGCGACGGGGCAGCTCGTGTTCTTGCCGTTGTTTGCGCAGTTGGTGCTGGGCGTGGGGTGGCGGGCGGTGAGTGTGCTGCTGGCCTGTGTGGCGGCGGCGTTGATCCTGCCGGTGCTGGGTTTCATGCGGGACAGGCCGTCGGATCTTGGCATCCCGCCCTATGGCGGGGCGGCGGTGGTGCCGCGGGTGGCGCCGACGGTCAATCCGGCGGTGCGGGCTGTCAATGCGCTGCGGACCGGGGTGGCATCGCGGGATTTTTGGTTGTTGTCCGGGTCATTCTTCGTATGCGGGGCGAGCACGAACGGGTTGATCGGCACGCATTTGATCCCGGCGTGCCTGGATAACGGGATCGTGGAGGTGACGGCGGCGGGCCTGCTGGCGGCGATGGGCGTGTTCGACATGGTGGGGACGACTCTGTCGGGCTGGCTGTCGGACCGGTGGGACAATCGGGCGCTGCTGGCCTGGTATTATGGATTGCGGGGGCTGAGCTTGCTGTTCCTGCCGTTTGCCTTGGCGGGGGATTTCATCGGGCAGGCAGGGCTGGTGGTGTTCGCGGTGTTCTATGGGCTGGACTGGATCGCGACGGTGCCGCCGACGGTGCGGCTGACGGCCGGGTGTTTTGGAGAGGAGAATGCGCCGGTGATGTTCGCCTGGATCGCGTGCATGCATCAGGTGGGCGCGGCCGCTGCGGCGTGGGGCGCCGGTGTGGTGCGGGTGGCGGCGGATAGCTACGTGCCGGCTTTTCTGACGGCCGGGGGGCTCTGCCTCGTGGCGAGCGTGCTGGTCACGTTCATTGGCGCAAGGCCGAAGGTCCGGCCTGGGGCCGTGCCGGCTTAGCGGATGGCGTAGGCGAGCAGGGCGCCGACGGCCGAGAAGACGGCGAGGATCAGCACGGCGCGGAGAGCGCCGGTTTGTAGATTGTTGCCGAGGACGGCTCGAAGGAGGGAGTCGCTCTGGTTCACTGTGTGGGTCTCCGTTCACGAGATCATTAACGGCGATCGCGGCGGTTGCGAAGTGGGGTTGCGAGGGGATGCGGCTGGCGGCGTTGACGATGGTCTACAACGAACCGGTGTGGGCTGGGGTTTGGGCGCGGCATTATGCGCGACAGATCGGTGCGGCGCATTGCGTGATGCTGGACCATGGAACGGATGATGGGAGCATGGCGCCGGAGCGGCTGGGTGTGCCGGTGCGGGTCGAGCGGCTGGAGCGGTCACCGCTGGACGAAGAGTGGCGGGTCGAGGTGGTGACGGCGCGGGTGCGTCGGCTGCTGCTCGATTATGATGCGGTGTTCCACACGGATGCGGACGAGTTGCTGGTGGCGGGACCGGGTTGCACCGAGGGGTTGCGGGCGGTGGCGGAGGCTGTGTTCCGGGCGGGTGTGCCGGGTGGGGCGGTCACTGCGGTGGGGCTCGATGTCCAGCATCTGCCGTTGGAGGAACCGGCGCTCGATCTGACCCGGCCGATCGGGGGCCAGCGGCGGTGGGTTCGATTCGCTGCCTCGATGTGCAAGCCGGCGTTGGTCAGCCGGGAGGTGGCGTGGTCACCGGGTTTCCACAGCAGCGATGCGCCGATGGTGTTTGCGGGGCTATATCTCCTGCATATGCGGTATGCGGACCTCGATCTGGGATTGCGGCGGTTGGAGCGGACGCGGGGGCAGGCTTTTGCCGGGCCGGAGATAGATGCACATCAGAGAGTGCCGAATTCAGAGTGGGGCGCGATGGTGCACAACATTGCGCGGCTGCCGCGGCTGTGTGGCGATCTCGGCGCCGAGGGCGCGTTGCTGAAGCCTTGGATTTCTAAATTGCAGGATTCGCGCCGCACGCGGGAGAAGGATCGGTTCAAGCTGGATCTTGGTCTGGCGGGGGATGCCTTGTGGGATGGGTCAGCTCTGGTCGCGGGTGTCGGACGCTGATTAGAAGCGGTCGGGTGCGGCGAGGAATTTGGCTGGGCGTAGAATGCGGATGCCTCGCCAGGTCTGGAGGGAGAGGAGGTCTTCGTCCGAGCTGACGATCCCGAGGGCGCCGGCGGCGAGGGCGAGCTCCAGGTATCGGTTGTCTTTGGGGTCGCGACATTCATTCACGGTAATGCGGGGTTCGAAGCGGGTGGCGCGAGCGAGGAGGCCCCCCAGTGCGTCTGCGCAGAGGCCGGGTTCCAGGTAGCGGGCGATGAAGGGGCGGGTGAGAAGGTCGACGAGGGCGGCCTCCACGGCATCGGACAGGGGGAGCGGCTGTTCGGCGGTGGCCGCCCAGTAGGCTCGCTCGGCCTGCGTATCGTGGCCGATGAGCGCCATCGCGAGGGTAGCTGCGTCGAAGACGACCATGTGGGGCGTCAGCTCCGGTTTTCGGCGTTGGCGGCGTGGAGCTCTTCTTCGAGGAGTGCGTCGGTGAGGCCGCGCATGTGGGCGTGGGTCTTGAGACGGCCGATGGCGTCCATGAGTGTGTTGGCGTGCGGGGTCTGGGCGCGAAGGATACGGCTGACGATGCGACCGGATTGAAGGCGGGCGCGCTCCGTATTCAGGATGGGAACGAGGTCGGTGTCGATCGGGAGCGGGACGAGGGTGGCATCGCTCATAAAGTTGAACATCCGTGCGGTGGTCGGTTCACGAGCGCGTGTCGTTGAGCGGCTGGATGGGATGGCATCGCGTTCGTGCCCATATCCCAGAGCGGCGCGGTCCGAAAGGGCTGGCGGTTCGAGATGATCGTGGAGAGTGCAAAATGGTTGGTAGTCGAGGGCGGCGCAGGCGTGCGGCAGTCGCCATATGCGCAGTGGATCGGCAGGTGCCGGATTGGCAAGCGTGGTGGCTGTGGGGCGTTTTGGCCATTGGATTGCTGCTGGGCGTGCCGGCTTATGGACAGAGCGTCTCGCCCACGCCGACCTTGCCGCCGGGGGCTGGTGGGGACCGGGGCGTTTTGACGCCGCCGACTGACCGGCAGGCTGTGCCAGAGCAGATCGACCGGACGCCGCCCTTGCCGGACAGGGCTGTGCCGGACCGGGGTGTGATCGTGCCGCCCGTTGTCCCGGACACGCCGGTTGTCCGTCCGCCGTCGAGTGGGAGTATGCCGGTCCTGCCGCCGCCGGGTTCACCGGGCGGGGACACTCGGGTGGTGCCAAAGCCTTGAGCGGCGTGGCTCAGGCTTTGGAGGCTTCGAGAGCGTAGGTGCAGCGTGGCGTGATGTAGGTTCCGGTGGCGCGGGTTGGCGTCCATTGGCCGCTCAGGCGCGTGACATATGGCTTCTTGTCGGCGCCGATGACGGTCCGTTCGGCCGTGACTTCGCCGGATGCCGAGGCGATGCCCTTGAGATTCCAGGTGCCCTCGCCCGGCGTGAATAAAGCGGTTCCGTTCGTCAACACGAGGGAGGCTCGTGTGGGAGTGCAGGCGGCCGATGGTTTGATGGGCGTAAGTGGACCGGTGTAGCGAGCCGCTGGTGTTGCGGACGAGCAGGCCACAATCGGGATAAGGAAATAGAGCGGTCGCATACTCGACCGTAGCAGAAGTCGTCTGGCGGCCAAGGGTCGTGATCAGACGGAGAAGGCCGTGCGGCCCTCGGCCTGACCGTTTGACAGGTAGTGGGCGAGAGGGTTGAGACCTGCGGCGCGAACGTCGGCATAGGTGGCGAGGTATTTGGCGGTGCTGAAGAGCGGTCCAGGGTTTCGACCCTCCCGCCATCCCGCGTTTTCGTAGTGGAGCAAAGGGTTCAAGCCAGCCCTTGCGACGTCTGGGTTTTGGGCGAGGTAGTATTTGGTGTCGAAGAACTGGTCTGGATCGAGGCCGCGCTGCCAGCCCGTCGTGTTGTAGCTGGCTGTGGCTTGTTGGGCGGCGGCGGTGCCGGTGGGAATGAGGGTTGCGCCGAGCTGGCGGTCGTAGAAGGCGGTCTGGACGAGGGGGTCTGCGGGGGCGGTTGGGCCGGAGAGGAAGGTCATGCGGCCTTCGAGCCGACCGGCGTTCTGGTAATGCACAAGAGAGTTCAGGCCGGCTGCGCGCACGTCGGGATTGGCCGCAGTATATTTGGTGGCCGAGAAGATGAGGCTGGGATCGCGACCCTCGAGGGCACCGCTGGAGATGAAGTGGGCGAGCGGGTCGAAGCCCGCGGCTTTTACGTCGGGGTTTTGGGTCAGGTAGAAGCGGGCGTCGAACCAAGCGCCTGGGTTGCGGCCTTCGGCGAGGCCGGCGGTCTTCCAGTGGGTGAAGGCGTCGATACCGGCAGATTTCACATCTGAGTTCTGGGCATAGTAGTAGGCGCTGTCGAAGCCGGGTCCGGGGGGTGGGCCGGGGGTAAAGGCGATACGGCCCTCGGCGCGGCCGAAGCCCAGGTAGTGCGAAAGGGGGTCGAGGTTGGCCGCCGCCACATCCTGGTATGCTGCGCGATAGTTCGCGAGGCTGAATTGGGCGCTAGGGTTGCGGCCCTCTTTCCAGCCGCTCTGGGTATAGTGGACCAAAGGATTCAATCCGATTTCGGCGACGTCTGGATTGGTGGCCAGATAATAGCGCGTATCGAAGACGGGATCTGGGCGCCTGCCTTCCCGCCAACCGGATGATTCGAACTGTAGAAGGGGGTTCACTCCGGCTGCGGCTACGTCTGGGTTGGTGCCCAAATAGTATTTGGTGTCGAAGAGGGCGCTGGGGTTGCGGCCCTCTTTCCAGCCGGCGTTGAGGTAGTGGAGGTAGGGGTCGGCTCCGGATGCTTTCACGTCGGGGTTGGTGGCGAGGTAATAGGCGGTGTCGAAGAGGGGGTCCTGGACCGTGATTCGGGTGCCCGAGGGTAGGGATTCGAGGCGGATCGTGGTGCCGGGCTGTGGGGTGAGTTGCAGGCGGGCGGTGCCGATCGATACGACGTTGTTCGTGAGTGTGGCGGATTGGCCGGGGAGTTCGATGGTGTCGCCGGGTGCGATGGTATCGATCGTGGAGAAGCCGGTGAGACTTGAGAGGCGGAGCGTTTCGTTCGGCGCGGTGAAGGTTGCGCGGCCGCTGAAGCCGGCGAGGGAGGTGGTGCCGCCGGCGAGGATGAGTTGGCCGTTGCCCGAGAGAGTGCCGGAAATGGTGCCGCCGTAGGAGAGGATGGTGCCGGCGTTGGCGATCGAGCGATCGATCAGGCCGTTCTGGAGCGTGAGGGTGGCACCAACGCCGATGAGGGTGCCGATGCCGGTTTGAGCCGTCGCGTTGCCGATGACGACCTGGCTGGACGCGTCTGGTCGGAGGGCTGCACCGGACCAGACTGTAAGACTGCCCAAGCGTGCGACGGCACTGGCTTGGAGCGTGAGGGAGGCGATGCCGCCGCTGGTGACCGCCGTGCCGCCGAGGGATGCGGTGCCGGCGACTGTGAGTTGGGAGGCGCGGACGGTGACAGTACCGCTGCTGCCGATGGTGGGGGCGAGCGTCAGGCCATCGGCGCCGGTGCCGGCCGTTGCGGTGGCGCCCTGATCGATCAGCAGGGTGCCGGCGCCGCGAAGGCCGATAGCGAGGCCGTCCCCGCCGGTGTCGAGCGTTGAGTTCGGGCCGGTGATGGTGAGGTTGCCGGTGGTGCCTGGATCGATGCCGAGCTGGATGCTGGAGATGCCGGGGATGTGGGGGCCGGTGCTGCGGAGGGTGCTGCCTCCTTGGACCAGGACGGTGCCGAGACCGGCCGATCCGGTGCCGATTTGGATGAGGGTATCCGCACTGGCGATGCTGGCGGCATCGAGTGTGAGGCGGCCGTTGGCGCTTTGCCCGACGATCAGGTTGGCGCGGCTTCGCAGCGTGCTGCCGGCCTGGAGGGAGACGGTGCCGCTGCCGCCCGGGTTCTGAGTGGAGCCATCGCCGAGGATGACGTCGTTCTGGTTGGCGATGCCGCCGAGGAAGATTGCCGCACGGTCCAACAGGAGGTTTGCGCTCCCGGCGCGGCCGAGGCTGACCGTGCCGCGGGCGTCGAGGGTGGCGGCGCTGACGGAGATGGTGCTGGAGCCCGGCGTTGCTGCGAGGGAAAGGGCTGGGGTGGACCGATCGAGGGGCGTGGCGGTCAGGGTGGCGCCGTCAGAAAGGGACGTGGTGCCGGACGAGGTCAGAGTGTTTGTGGTCAGGGTGGTGCCGGCACCGGACAGCGTGAGGGTGCTGCCCGAGGCGGCGTTGACCGGGCCGGCGGCGTTGACTGCGGCTGAAGCGGTGAGGGCGAGGGAGCCGGAGAGGGCCAGGGTGCCGAGGGTGAGGCGGGTCGAGGCACCGTCGAGTTGGGCGGTGCCGGCGGAGAGCAGGTTGCCGATGGTAGCCTGCCCGCCGCTGCGGAGGGATAGAATGCTGGATGTGCCGACTTGAAGGCTGTTCGGTCCGAGGTCGAGAAGGGCGGCGCTGCCGGTCACGGAGAGGGTTGCGGCGGCGGCGTCCGCTAGGCGGAGGACTGGATTCGACTGGAGGGCGGCGTTGCTGCGGAGGGTGCCGCCGGCCTGGATGTTGAGAGTGGAGCGGCCGGTGAGCTGGATGTCGGCATAGGTCGAGAGGAGGGCACCGGCGGCGACTGCGAGGGTGGCGGTGGGGAGCGTCGTGTCTGGTTGGCCGATCGTGAGGCGCCCGGTGCTGGCGAGGGTTGTGCCAGCGCCGGTGAGGGTAGTGGAACCGGACAGGGTTGTGAGGCCAGAGACCTGAGCGGTGCCGCCGCTGCTGAAGGTGGCGGTGCCGGCGCTGAGGATGAGGTCTCGATCGAGGGTCAGGGCTGCACCGGCGGCGATGCTGATTTGGCCGTTGCCGCCTTGGCCGCTGCCGATGCGGAGAGTTCCGGTTGAGGGGCCGTCTGTGGTGGCGCGGATTTGCAACGAGGAGGGGCCGTAGAGGCCGAGTGCCGCGGAGGTTCCGGTGCCGATCGTTGCGGCGATCGCAGAGACCCGAGCACCGTTCGTGATGAGGAGGCTGGGAGCGACGACGGGCGGGGCGCCGGCGACAGTCGATGCGACGCCCACCAGGAGGGCACCGGCGGCATCCAGGGTCGCGTTGTCTATGGTAGTGGCGCCGTTCAACAGGGCTGCGGTTGGCAGGGTTCCGGCGGTGGTCGAAGGACGTCCGAGGAGGGTGATGGCGGCGCCTGCAGACATGACGAGGCCGGTGGAGGTGGTGATTTGCCGGGCTGTCAGGGGAAGGGCGAGGGTCCATGCCGCGGCGCCTGGCGTCGCTTGGGCGGTGAGTTGGTCGATATAGGCCGGCCCGGCTGTTCCTTGGGTCAGGATCTGACCGGGTCCGTTCAGGATGGCGGTATCGTTGTAGCCTGGCGCCTCGGTTGCAGGGATCTGGCTGGGCTCGTTGCGCCAAGATGATGCCAGGTTGAAGACGCCGATGCCGACGCGCCAGGAGTATGTCGACATTTTGCCGAGCTCTTCCGTGAGTAAGGCGTCACTGTTGCGGGACTACCATGGCGCGCAAGCCTTAAAATGTTGGGATGCGGCGGAACAGTGTAATCCCGTCGATAGTTCTCGCAATTGTGATGGCGGAAGCTTTGTAGGTTGTGGGTTGGGTGAGCTCATGTCCTTGAGCAGGTATTTTTTCCTGGTGAATGACAGGGGTTTTTGATAGCTTTATGGGCACGATGGGATTGTTGCGGGAGGGTTGGTTGGGGGGTTTGGGGGCGAGCAGGGCGCGGGTGAGCCCGCTCGATGTGATGCTGACGGTTATGGAGCGCAAATGGCAGGACGGGGACTGGGATGGGGCGGTGCAGCTGGCGAAGGCCGCGGCGCCATACGTGCATCCGCGGGCGGCGATGCGGCCGGCATCGGAGCCAGCGGGGATGAGCGATGCCGAGCTTGACGAACACGAGGGCGGAGAGGGCACTGAGGGTACGGATCCGGGGTAGTCTGACGGAATGGGCCGTGCATGCCCTGGCGCCGCAGGGGCAGGTGCCGGCGGCACATCACCGGGTGATGATCGATGCACTGACGGCCGTGGCGGATGGCGAGTGCGACCGGTTGATGCTGTTGCTTCCGCCGGGGTCGGCGAAATCGACCTATGCGAGTCTTTTGTTTCCACCTTGGTTCTTGGCGCGGGAGCCTGGATCGGAGGTCATTGCAGTGTCGCACACGGCGGCGCTTGCGGAAGGATTTGGGCGTGGCGTGCGTGATCTGATCCGTGAGCATGGGCCGCGGCTGGGCGTCCGGCTTTCCAGAGCGAGCCGGGCGGCGGGGCGGTTCGGTGTTGTGGGTGGGGGTGGTTATTTTGCCACGGGTGTGCAGGGCGCCGTGACGGGGCGGCGCGCGGACCTGTTGCTGATCGACGATCCGGTGCGGAGCCAGGCCGAGGCGGAGAGTGCGGTCATGCGGTCGCGGGTTTGGGCCTGGTACCGTTCCGACTTGATGACTCGCTTGCGCCCGGGGGGCCGGATTGTTTTGGTGATGACGCGGTGGCATCCCGACGATCTTGGCGGGCGTCTTTTGGCGGGTGGTGAGAGTTGGCGCGTAATCCGGCTTCCTGCGCTGGCGGAGGCTGGTTGCGATCTGCTTGGACGGGCTGAGGGCGAGGCGCTTTGGCCGGCGTGGGAGGATGCGGCAGCGCTGCGCCGGAAGCGGTTGGCGTTAGGCGACCGGGCATTCGAGGCTTTGTTCCAGCAGAACCCGCGGGTTGGCGGGGCAAGCCTGTTTCGCGTGTCGCAGATCCCGGTGGGTGATTGCTTGCTTCCCGGGAGAGCGGTGAGGGCGTGGGATCTGGCGGCGAGCATGGCTGGGGACTGGACGGTCGGCGTTTTGTTGGTGGGCGGGGAGGGGGTGTTCCAGGTGGCCGACGTTGTGCGGTTTCGTGGTGGGCCTGAGGTGGTTGTCAGTGGAATCCTGGAGACGGCGGCCAAAGATGGGCGGCGAGTCACGATCGGATTACCGCAAGATCCTGGGCAGGCTGGGCGGGCGCAGGTTGCGTTCTTGACGGGGCGCTTGGCGGGATTTCGCGTGGTGAGTGGTCAAGAGAGCGGGGCGAAGGCGGTGCGTGCCATGCCCGTCGCGAGCCAAATCAATGCGGGCAACCTATCGCTGCTTCGAGGGGGGTGGAACGGCGCGTTCCTGGAGGAACTGGCAGATTTTCCTGGTGGAGCGAAGGATGACCAAGTGGACGCGCTATCCCGTGCCTTTGGCGTTCTGACTGAGGTGCCGGGCCGCGCTCGGGTTGGTTCAATCGGATGGTCAACGCGATAAAGCATCGCTGGGGAGGTCGATTGACGTTTCATTCACGTAATACCGTCGATTCTATCGAATGTTGACAAAGATCGACGATAGATTGCAGCGGTCTGGGTTGTGTTTTGTGTCAAAGCTCTCGTGAGACGGGCAGCCACAATGGTTGTGCTCGCACCGACGTCAGCGCGCGTCGGTTGAAAAGAGGGCTTGGCGAGATGGGTCGGGGTACGATCGAAGTTGCCGAATGTTCGGTAGTCGGTAGTTGGTCCGGAGGGGGCCGGGTTGGGGTGTCCCCGGCGGGGGACATCTTCGACGGCCCCTTGGGGCAGCCGAACGGGCTGGATCGTCGTCCGCCGGGTTGGGTCAGGGGAGGTCGTGCCCGAGGGGAGTATGATCGCGGCCTTCCGGAGCGTCTTCGGGTGGCTGTGAGGCGGGCGCTGCGTCAGGCTGGTACTCTCAGCCCCATGAGCTACTCGTCCGATCCGTTGACGGCGTGGGGCATTCCGGATGGCGCGCGGTTTGATGTGCATCATGTCGTGGCGGCGGCGCTCGAGCGGGCGGCGGCGTCTCGGTTGTTGTTGCAGCGTTGGGAGGTCGAATTGCATGGGACGTCCAACGCGGCCATCCTTCCGCGCAGCTATCATCAGCGGAAGGGCTTGCACCGGTCGGCGTCGTTGGATTGGGTGAACACCCGTTTGCTGGCTGCGGACGGTGCTGCGCAGGCCATACAGTCGAGAGGGTCGGGAAGCCGCGACGAAAATTCAGTTCGGGCGCGTCGCATATTCGTAAAAATGTTGCAAAAATTGGGAGATCACCTAGTGGAGGCGTCGGGTGATGCGGTGGCGATCGCCCTGCAAGTGGTATTGCGGCAGAGCGACTGCGAACCGCATGGCTAGTTTCGGGAGGAAGAACGCAGGGGATGCGGGTGTATCTGCTTCGCGGCGACCGTGACTACCACTGGCTGCGGCCGGATGACAGGTTCGACTGGTCAGGATTGAGCGGCGTTCGCTGGGTGGGGCCTCATGCGTGGCCGGAGCCTTCGTTGGCGCGTTTCGGCGACGACCGGGATGTCGATTTGCTGGCGGTGGATGCATTTCCGGTGAATGGATTGATGGATGGCCCGATCTTGAGCGGGCGAGCGGTCGCGGCGTTAGGGTCATTGCTGCGGCCGGCGGGTGAGCTGCTTCCGGTGCTGGTGGAGGGGCGCCGGCATTGGTGGTTCAATTCGCTGGTGCAGGTGGACGCGCTGGCGGGTGAGACGTTCGGCGACGGGGCCGAATGGGTCGACGATGGTGAGATGCGTTTCCTACTGTCGGCGCGTCAGCTTTGGTTTCGGGCGGATCGGGTTGCGACGGCTGCGGCGGTATTCCGGGTTCCGGAGCTGCCGGCTGGTTATCTTTTTGCACGCGATGCGGTTCTGGAGGCTGCGTCCGACCTCATCGGGCTGCGGTTGGACTTGGTCTGGAGCGAGGCGAATGGGGCGGTTCCGGTTGCGCCAGGCTTAGGTGCCAGGGCCGAGCCTGATGAGGACGCCGATGTGATCCTTGCGAAGCGGGCCCGAGCCCGGGCGCTCCTTTCCAAACGGGATTGCTAAGAACGGCGCGACCCAGAAGTCAGGACGTGATAGGAAAAATTGCTTGCACGACTGCCCCGGTAAGTGGATACCTTAGATCCAAGATACCGGTGAGGTGACATGTTCCAGACGATTTGCGACCAGGTCCCTTGGGACGGGGATATTTCGGCACGATCGCGCCGGCTGGACCTGCTGCGGCGGGTGTTGGACGGGACGTTGTATGATGCGCTGCCGTTCGAATTCCATGAGGAGCGGTCCGCAAACGGAGAGTATATCCCGCTTCGCCGGCGTCGTCCGTCGGTTCGGTATGCGTTGAGCCGGGTGGTTGTCGAGGACAGCGTGGCGTTGTTGTTCAGCGAGGGGCATTTTCCGGGGGTGGCGAGCCCGGATGGGGCGGTGCGGGCGGCGTTGCAGGGGGTGGCGCGGGAGTGCCGGCTCAATCAGGTGATGACCGAGGCGGCGGTGCGGGGGAGCGTGGGGTCGGTTGCGATCCTGCTGCGCGTGCTGCGGGGCCGGGTGTTCCTGGATGTGCTGGATGCGGCTTGGTTGGTGCCGGTTTGGGAGGCGGAGGCGCCCGACGTGCTGGCAAGTGTCACCGAGCGCTATAAGATTTCTGGGGCTGACCTGGTGGGTGCTGGGATCTCGGTGGCGGATCCTGGCGCCGTGTATTGGTTTCAGCGCCGGTGGGACGCGCAAGAGGAGGTCTGGTTCGTGCCGCAGCCGGTTGTGTCTGCGGGGGAGCCGGTTCGGGATGAGGCGCGGTGTGTGCGGCACGGGTTAGGGTTCGTGCCGCTGGTCTGGATCCGCAATCTGCCGGGTGGCGTGGCGCCGGATGGGGCGTGCACGTTCCGGGCGGCGGTCGAAACGGGAATCGAGATCGACTACCAGCTGAGCCAGGCGGGGCGGGGGCTGAAGTATTCGTCGGATCCGACGCTGCTGATCAAGGAGCCGGCCGGGTTCGAGGGGGAGTTGGTGCGGGGGGCGGCCAACGCACTGGTGGTGAGCGAGAAGGGGGATGCCCGGCTGCTCGAAATCAACGGGACGGCGGCCGGGGCGGTGCTGGACTATGTGCGACTGTTGCGGGAGCTGGCGCTGGAGAGCGTGCATGGCAACCGGGCGGATGCGAGCCGGTTTGGGGCGGCGACGTCCGGCCGGGCGTTGGAGCTTATGAACCAGGGGCTGGTTTGGTTGGCGGACCAGCTGCGGGTTTCGTATGGCGAGGGTGGGTTGCTGGCGCTGTATCGCATGATCCTGCGGGCTGCGGCGGTGTATCCGCTGGTTGTGGGCGGTGTGGCAGTTGGACGGCTGGATGCGGATGCGGCGTTGAGCCTGGTTTGGCCGCCTTGGTATCCGGCGACGAGTGAGGATCGGTCCCGGGATGCGGCGACAGTGGTGGCACTGATCAAGGCCGGGCAGATGAGCCCCGAGGCTGGCCGGCGGTTGCTGGCGGCGGATTGGGGGCTGGATGGGGCGGAGGAGCGAGCTTTGCTGGAGGGTGTGCGGGGATGAGCGAGGATTTGGTGGATCCGGTGCCGGAGATTGTTGTGGCGCCGGAGATAGCGGCGCTGCGGGCGCAGTTGTTGCGGGCGGAGTTGCGGACGGAGGCGGTCCGGGCGGGGATGGTTGATCTGGATGGGGTGAAGCTGGTGGATATGAGCGGGCTTGCGCTCAATGCGGCGGGCGAGCTCGAGGGTGGGGCGGCGTTGATGGCGGCGCTTCGGGTGAGCAAGCCGTGGTTGTTCGGACGGGGCAGCAGCAGCAGCGGGGCGGTGCCGCCGCGGGCGGTGCCGGTTGTGCCGAAGACGGCGATGCAGATGACTGTCGAAGAGTGGCGGGCGGCGCGGGCAGAGTTGTTGCGGCGTTCCTAAATAGGAAAATAGTCGTTGACTGGATGCCCCAGGAAGTCGATAGTGATTTTCTAGGGTGGCGGTTCTGGGGTTGGGGGCTGGTCATTGCCACCCTCACCCCGACCCTCTCCCGCCAGCGGGAGAGGGGGCAGTAGGCTTCCGACTTGTTTTCAACCCGGCCTCGTTTTGAGGCCGGGTTTTTTGTTGGGGATGGGCATGGGTATTTCCAATTTTCCGGCGGCTCTGCAGCCGATCCTGCAGCAGGGTTTTCTCGAGCGGGAGTTCGAGCAGGCGATGCGGTCGCGGCTGGGGTATCGCGCGTGTGCGGACCGGCAGGAGTTTTCGGTCGGGATCGGCGAGACGCTGACCAAGACGCGGGCGGGGCTGAAGCCGTCGGTGACGACGCCGGGTCGCGGCGGGGAGCAATACCAACCTCGATAACGGACTGGTGCCGACCGGGTGGGGGGTGGAGCAGTATACGCTGACACTCAACCATTATGCGGCGACGACGGACCTGAACATGGTGACGTCGCGGGTGGGGATTGCCGGGCAGTTCCTGCAGAACGCGGCGATCAACGGGGAGCAGGCGGCGCGGTCTTTGGACGAGCTGGCACGGAATGCGCTGTTTGCGCCGTATTTCGGCGGGAATACGCGGGTTCGGGTGGCGCTGGGATCGCCGGGGCCGGTGGTGGCGGTCGATGACCTCCGTGGGTTCACGACGGTGTTCGTGAACGGGGTGCAGGCGCCGGTTGGCGGAGCAACGGCGCTCACGGTCACGATCGGGGCTGGCGTTTACTCCGTGGTGGGAACGACGGCGGATGGAACGAATGTGTCCACGACGCCGGGCGGGATTTCGGGGACGCTGACGCTGTCTGGCAATGTGAGCGTGCCGGATGGAGCGTTGAACAGTGCGGTGCAGGCGGCGAATGCCAGCGTGATCATTCGGCCGAATGGGCGGGGCGCAACGTCGGCTTTGCAGGCCGGGGACACGCTCACGATGGGCAGTTTGCTCGATGCGGTCAGCAAGCTGCGGATGAACGCGGTGCCTGAGATCGATGGGGCGTATAATTGTTACTTGGATCCGGTGAGTTCGCGGCAGTTGTTTGCGGATGGGGATTTCCGGCAGCTGTTCCAGGGTGCGACCTCGGCCAACCAAGTATTCCGGCAGGGGATGGTGAACGACTTCCTGGGGCTGCGGTTCGTGCCGACGACGGAGGCTTATGTGCAGGCGCATCCGACGATCGCCGGGGCGGTGGTGCGGCGGCCGATCATCGTGGGTCAGGGGGCGCTGATCGAGGGTGACTTCGCAGGCATGGCGGCGAACGACGTGGCGCCGGCGGACAGTATCGTGAGCGTGGTGGATGGGATCGCGATGGTGACGCGCGAGCCGATCGACCGGTTGCAGCAGATCATTGCGCAGAGCTGGTACTGGATCGGGGGGTTCTGTGCACCGTCCGACACGATGACCAATCCGACGGTTGTGCCGACGGCGACCAATGCGGCGTTCAAGCGGGCGGTGATGGTGGAGCATGTGGGGTAGGGCTGTGGCCTGATTTAGGCCGGTTCTGGTGGTTCCACCCTCACCCCGACCCTCTTCCGCCAGCGGGAGAGGGGGAAGGAGGATTCTTGCTCTCTGATGCTGAGAAGACGGATGTGCGGCGGTTCTTAGGCTACCCGGTGCATGGGAATGCGCCGGGGGGGAACCTTGGTTACCAGTATTACCAGGGGTTCGGGCAAGTCGAGTTCCGGCTGGTGAACTTGGCGGGGACTGAGGAGGCGGTGTTGCGGACCTATTTGGCGACGCTGGCTTCTTTGGAAGGGGCGATCCCAGAGGTTTCCTTGGATACGGCTTCGGCGGCGGGGTGGGTGCGGAACCCTGCGGAGCTTGGGGAGCGGGAGCGGTTGTTCGATGGGTGGCGACGGCGGTTGTGCGCGTTCCTGGGGGTGCCGGCTGGACCGGGGCTGGGGGGGCGTGGGGCGGTTGCCTTGACGGTCTGAATCGTTGGGCCGGTTTTGTTTGTTCCACCCTCACCCCGACCCTCTCCCGCCAGCGGGAGAGGGGGAAGGAGATTCATGGACGGTGTTCTTCTGCAGGACCGGTTGGCTCGGGGAATGGGGGCGGCGGCTCGGGTCATGGGGGAGGCGTATGACCTCATGCGGCCACGGGGGGCGGTCGATCCTGTGTTGGCGGAGCGACGGGTTTTGCGGCTGTCGGCGGTGTTCGATGGGGGGGATCCCGGGTATCGCCGGGCGCGGGGGTATGAGCGGGCGCTGCGGGGGATGTTCGATACGGCCTATGTGGCTGTTGGGGATTATCTCGTGGGGTCGCGCGGGGTGTTGTTCGTGGCGGCGTTGCCGCCGTTGGCGCGGCCGCTGTGCGTGCTGACGAATGCGACGCTGGAGGCCTTGCGGCCGATGGGGCCGGGGGTGGCGGGGCTCAATCCGTATGGCGGCGTGGGGACGCTCGGGTTTGAGGCCGTGTTCTCGGGGTGGCCTGGGCAGGTCATGGCGTCGAGCGGGCAAGGGGGGATGCTGCCGGGGGATGGGGTGCTGGCGGACCATTCTGTGCTGTTGCCGGTGGGGGTGCCGTTGCTGCGGCGGTCCGACGTGCTGGTGGATGGGTTGGGGCGGCGGTTCGTGGTGGGGGCGGTGGAGCAGAGCGAGCTCGGGTTCCGGGTTTCGGCGCGGCTGGGAGGGGTTTAGGGATGCCTGATCAGTCGGATGTGGAGCGGGCGCTCGCGGGCTGGCTGTCTCGCGCGTTGTATCCGGATGGAGTGGAGCGGGTTTCGGCGGTGGAGGCGGTGTGCCGGGTGTTTCCGGGGTGGCCGGTGGGTTCGGCGCTGGAGGCGGATTTGGCGGCGGGGGTGGTGCAGGTGGCGGTGCGGGCGATGCCGGGCACGCTGAAGGACACCACGCGGTATCAGGCGGATATGCAGGTGACGGTGCCGCCGGCTTTGCCGTCGTTGACGGTCGCGAGCGGGGGTGAGCGGGTTGTTTTTGGCGGTGTGGCTGCTGTCGGGCAGGTGGCCGGGGTTCGGGTCGACGGGCGTGCTTATGCCTATCGCGTGCGGGCGGGAGATACCCCGGAGCTGGTGGCGGCGGTGCTGGCGGAGCGGGTTCGGGTGGATCGGCCGGTGGCGTTGAGCGGCGGTGCGCTGGGGCTCGTGGGTGGGCGGGGTGTGCTGGGGCGGGTGGCCGTTGATGGATATGGCGGCGAGGAGCTGCGGCGGCAGACGATGCAGTTCCGGGTTGGGGTTTGGGCGCCGGATGCGCTGACGCGGGATCGTGTGGCTGCGGCGGTGGACGTTGCTGTGGCGGGCGCTTTTTTCCTCGATGTCGAAGGGTGGGGCTGCCAGGTGCGTGGGGCTGCGGGCGAGGTGTCGGACAAGCAGGTTTCGGCCGGGGTTTGGCAGCGGGAGCTGGGCGTGGTGGTGGAGTTTCCGACGGTCCGGGAGGGGCCGTTGCCGTCGATGCTATTCGGGGTGGGTGTCGTGGACGGGGTTGTCGTCGTTGTTTGATGGTGAATAGGAAAATAAGCATGACGCATTTGATCGTGGTGCGGCCGTTCGGGCCGTATCGGGTGGGCGACGTGGTGAGTGATGAGGGCCGGGTCCAGGAGATCCTGGGTTCGGAGCATGCCGGGCACGTGGTGCGGATCGATCCGCCGGAGGAGATCTAGTCATGCCGATCGTTCAGTCTGGGACGTTGAACACGACGGCGCTGGTGGTGCCGGATCTGTATGTGCAGGTGGTGCCACCGCAGAACCTCGTTTTGAACGGGGTGCCGACGAATGTTGTGGGCGTCGTGGGGTCGGCGAGTTGGGGGCCGGTCAACCAGCCCGTCGTGGTTGGGACCATGGCGGATTATGCGCGGGCGTTCGGGCCGTTGCAGGGCCGGCGGTACGATATGGGGACGCCGGTTGCGACTGCGGTGCAGCAGGGGGCGCAGGCGTTCCGGTGCGTGCGGGTCACGGACGGGACGGATACGGCGGCGAGCTATGCGCTGTTCTATGCGGCCGGGCAGTACCCGATGCTGTTGACGGCGCGGTATTCGGGGTCGTTAGGCAATCAGATCGGGCTGACGTTGGGGGCTGGGAGTGCGGCGGGAACGTGGCGTTTCACGCTGGGGCTGCTGGGCCAGGTTGCGGAGAGTTTCGACAACATCGCGGCGCCGACGCCTGGGGCGTTCTGGGCCAACTTGGTGCAGGCGATCAACAACGGGCAGGGCCCTTTGCGGGGGCCGAGTCAGCTGTGCGTGGCGAGTCTGGGGAGTGGGACCGGGACGGCGCCGACGGGGCTGAGCGGGCAAAGCCTGCTGAGTGGCTCGGACGGGGCGTTGGGTGTGACGGCGGCGATGCTGGTGGGGCAGGATGGGCTGCCGCGGCGGGGGATGTATGCGCTGCGGGGGCAGGGTTGCAGCCTGCTGGTGCTGTCGGATTGCGATGATGCGGCGACGTGGAGCACGCAGGCTGGGTTCGCGTTGCAGGAGGGGCTGTATGCGATCCTGACAGGGTCGAGCGGGCAGTCCATTCCGGAGGCGGTGGCGGCGAAGCAGGCGGCTGGGCTGGATAGTTATGGCGCCAAGCTGATGTTCGGGGATTGGGTGTATTGGTCCGATCCTGTCGGTGGGACGATCCGGCTGGATCGTGTCCCGAGTCGTGGTGTAGCAACGGCGTTGCTGAGCAGGGCTGGCTGCTCGATCAGGCTGCCAAGGACGGCAGGCTGACGGCGATATCATCGCTGAGTGGGGCGATGGTTTCCAGGCTCATGTATCGGGCGCGCTGAACGGCCCATTCGTCGTGCTGTTCCAGCAGCAGCGCGCCGATCAGACGGGTGACGGCGGCCTCGTTGGGGAAGATGCCGACGACCTCGCTGCGGCGCTTAATCTCGCCGTTGAGGCGCTCGAGTGGGTTTGTGCTGTGCAGCTTGGCCCGATGCTGGACGGGAAAACCCATGTAGGCGAGCACGTCGGCCTCGGCGTCATCCATGAGGGCGGCGAGCTTTGGCACGCGGGGCCGGGCCTGGTCGGCGACCTCGCGCCATTGCTTGCGTGCGGCAGCCGCGTCGTCTTGGGCGAACGCCGTGCCGACCCAGGCCGAGACGATGCGGCGCTGCGTCTTGCCCGCGTAGGCCAGTGCGTTGCGCATGAAATGCACCCGGCACCGCTGCCAGGTCGCGCCGAGCACCTTGATGATGGCGGCCTTGAGCCCGGGATGGGCGTCCGAGACGACCAGCTTGGCGCCGCGCAGGCCGCGCCTGGCCAGCGATCGCAGGAACTCGACCCAGAACGGCTCGGCCTCGCTGTGGCCCGTGGTCATGCCCAGCACCTCGCGCCTGCCATCTGTGTTGACGCCGACGGCGACGATGACGGCGACCGAGACGATGTGATGGTCGCGGCGGACTTTGACGTAGGTGGCGTCAAGCCAGAGATACGGCCAATCCCCCTCAATCGGCCGGGCCAGGAAGGCGTTGACGCGCTCGTCGATCTCGCCGCACAGGCGGGAAACCTGGCTCTTGCTGATGCCGTCCATGCCCATGGATCGCACCAGGTCGTCGACGGAGCGGGTGGAGATCCCCTGGATGTAGGCTTCCTGGATCACGGCCGTTAGCGCCTTCTCGGCCATGCGGCGGGGTTCGAGGAAGCCGGGGAAGTAGCTGCCCCGGCGCAGCTTCGGGATGCGCAGCTCGACGGTGCCGGCCCGGGTCTGCCAGTCGCGGTCGCGGTAGCCGTTGCGCTGGTTGGTCCGCTCGGCGCTGCGCTCGCCCGGTGCGGCGCCGCAGAGGCCGTCGGTTTCGAGTGCCATGAGGCGTTCGGCGGCGAAGCCGATCATCTCGCGCAGGAACGTCGTATCGGAGCCCTTCTCCAGAAGCGCGCGAAGGGCGATCTTGTCATCGGTCATCGTGGTGGTCCTCGGGTCAGAGTTGCGTCTCGCAACCCAACCCTACCCAGCAACATCGCGATGACCACTGATCGGCTCGTCTCCGCAGCCGCCTACGGCGACCGCTCCGACAAGCCGATCAGTGGCGTCCTACACCACTACCGGGGACACGACCTCCGGCTGGTGTCGCCGCAGGGGTTCGTGGCGGGGCGGCTGGCGAATTTGTCGCCGGAGCAGTCTTCGCTCAACAAGCCGCTGTATGGGGTGGTTGGGACGCAGCGGACCGGGGTGCCTGGGAGTTCGCAGGCGAGCGGGTATTCGACGGCGGAGCTTGCCGCGCTGCTCGGGCAGGGGCTGGACGTGATCTGCAATCCGCAGCCGGGTGGGGCGTTCTGGGGCGTACGAGGGGGGCATAACAGCTCCTCCTCGGCGGCGACGAATGGGGACAACTATACCCGTCTGACGAACTATCTGGCGGCGACGTTGTCGGCGGGGATGGGGCAGTATGTGGGGCAGGTGATTACTGCCGGGTTGTTTCGGCGTATTCGGAGCACTCAGCTCAGTTTTCTGCAGGCTCTGTTGGGTCAGGGTATCCTGGGGAGCACGGACGGGGCGCAGCCGTTTACGGTGATTTGCGATCAGAGCAATAATCCGCCGGGCCGGACAAGCCTTGGGTATGTGCAGAGCGATGCGCAGGTCCAGTATCAGGCGATCAACGAGCGGTTCATCGTCAATCTCGAAGGTGGGCAGACGGTGCAGGTGACGCGGCAGACTTTGCCGGCCGGTCAAGTGATCTAAGGGAGGGTTGGGAACATGCCGGCGAATACTTTTTCGACAGGGCGGGACTGCCAGCTCGTGGTAATCGGGCCGGCGGTGGGTGGCAAGGCGGGGGTCCGGGTGGATCTGACGCATGTGACGGGGTTCGATAGCAAGCAGGTGACGTCGGCGATCCGGGTGGAGCGGTTGGACGGGCTGATGCTGGCGGCGGAGTTGCCGAAGGGGTGGGAGGGACATTTCGAGCTGGAGCGGGGGAGTTCGGCGGCGGATGATTTCATCGCCGGGCTCGAGCAGGCTTGGCATGTGCAGGGGCAGCTGCCGGGCAGTACACTCTATCAATACATCACCGAGAGCGATGGGTCGGTCAGCACGTATCAGTTCGAGGGAGCGGTGTTCAAGATGGAGAATGCCGGGAGTTGGAAGGGGGATGCGGCGGTGAAGCAGCGGCTGCAGTTCTTTGCGGGGCGGCGGAAGCGGGTTTGACGTTTGTATTGGCTTAGGTTTGTGGTTTCCCTCACCCCGACCCTCTCCCGACGGGAGAGGGGGAAGGAGTTTGCATGACTGTCGATACGCCGTCTTCTCGGATTGTTGCGGAGGCTTCTGCTGTGTTGCGGGTGAGCGATGCGGGGGGGCGGGAGTTGGAGGTGCGGCGGCCGGGGGCGTTGGACCGGTTGCGGCTGTTCAAGGCGGTGGGGCCGGTGCTGGCGGAGAATGAGCGGTATCTTGGCTATGCGATGCTGGCGATGGCGGTGGTGAGCGTGGATGGGGTGCCGGTGCCGACGCCGGCGACTGAGGGGCAGCTCGAGGCTTTGGTGGCGCGGCTGGGGGATGCCGGGTTGGTGGCGGTGGGAGAGGCTTTGGCGCCGGAGGAGTTGGCGGGAAACTGAGTGGCGCGGCGGCCGATGAGCGGGGGGTGCTCCGCGGGCTGTCGCGCCAAGGCGATCTGCTGGACTGTTTGTTCCTGGTGAGGAACGGGGTGCCGTTCGATGTGGCGTTCAGCCTGGGTGCCGGGGAGCGGCTGGCCTGGGTGGTGGCGTTGCATGAGCTGGAGGGGCGGCAGTGGGATTGGGGGGCGATGCGGTGGGAGGCGAACAGGTGAGCAATATCCGAAATGCGAACGCTTCTCTGCCGTATGGGCCGGATCCGTCCTTGATTGCGTTTACGACGATCCCCGGGGACGCCTCCTGTCTCATCGACGATTTGGCTTCGAGGGATCTGCCGATCGTTTTCTAGTCCGAGAGACATGATGGAGGAGGCGTTGGCGGATCAGGTTTACAGGGTGTCAGCTAGAATGCTGCCCGGCCAGGCTGGTGCGGCCTGGATGTCGCTGATGCGGGATGTTCAGACTGTTGGACGGGTGACGCCGGTTTTGTCTCGGGCGGGGCGCCTTGGCCCGGTGTTGGGGATTCTCGGGCGGCTTGGTCGGGCGGCTGTGGCGATGCGGCGGTTCAGGACGGGCGGTTTGGGCGGAGATCGCCCTGGAAGGGGGGAGCTTGGAGCGCCTGACAATGGGGGCGGGCAGCGGGTTGTTGCTGCTCCCGCAGTATCATCGATCAAGTGGATGGCTGCTCCAGCTGGGCTGCGGGCGGGTCCGCGGGCGATCGCAGCATCGGGTCAACCTTCTTTTGGCCTGGATTTCGTTCGGCAGGCCGAAGGAGTTGTTCAGAAGGCGATCGTTGCAGGGCCCAGTTCGCTTGAGCCGCGGGCGCTTACGGCTGTGCGAACCAGGTCGAATGCGGCCGTCGGAGGTTGGCTGTCGAGCACTGCGCCGATGTTGCCGGGTGGGGTCGCGGCGGGGGAGCGGGTCGATCCTGTGGCGGCGGTGGCGGACCTGGTCATGGTGGGATCAGTGGCGGCTGGACGGAGCGAGTCCAGTGCTGGTTCGGCGCGGCTCCTGCCTTCAGGGTTGGAGAGAGCTGCGGTGTCCCTGAAATTGCCGCGTCTGGACGGTATGGGCCAGGCGAAGGGAGTTCGTCGCCTGGCTGGGTCGTTGGATGCCGGGTCGAAGGCGGTGCAGGGCGGGCTGGCGGTCGGCATGGGTGGTGCCGGGTCGGTAAGGGTGGCGTCCGGCGTGGGGGCTGTCAGTGCTGGGAGAAGTCTCGTGCAGGCATTTCAGGATGCGCCTGCTGCGCGGGCTCCGGATAAGGGGCGTGCGGGTGAGGGGGAGAGCGGGAGCTCGGCTGGCACGGGCGGGACCGTCATGCTGGATGGTCGGCTGGTGGGGCATTGGCTGGCGGACCGGATGGGGCGGGATGCGGCGCGGGCGCCGGCCGGGATGACTGGGTTCGATGCTCGGCAGGGTGCGAGTTGGGGGCCGTCTGGCGCGGTATGAGCTGAAAAGGAATTACCATGGTGGTCCTGGGACCTGTGGCGTTTTCGGGGTTTGAGGTTCCGGAGCGGATTGCACTAGGCGGGACGCAGCGGTTGCAGGTGCATGTGTTGCCGGGCGGGAAGCGGGTGATCGACGCGTTGGGGCCGGATGACGCGGACCTGCGCTGGTCTGGAATCATGACGGGACCTGGTGCCGCGGCGCGGGTGCGACGGTTGGAGGCGTTGCGGCGGGGCGGCGAAGCTTGGCCGCTGGCTTGGGATGGATGGCGCTACACGGTGATCGTGAAGCGGTTCCAGGCGGAGGTCCGGGGGGCCTTCTTCATGCCATATCGGATCCAGTGTGCGGTGGTGTGCGAGGGGGAGCCGGTCGTGTTCGAGGGAGCTCCGGCCGGTGTGGACCAGGCGGCGGCGTTGATGGCGGCGGCGGTCGATTTGGGGGCTGGGCCAGGCCTGGATGCTGCGGTGACGGTGGCGTCGGCGGGGCTGGCAGATGGGGGCCTGGCGTCTGTTGCCGCGGCGGCGGGGTCATTGGCGCGGTTGATTACGGCGCGGGCGTTGGCTGGCGCGGCACAATGGAACATACCATGAACTCAGCGCGGATTTTGACGGCTGTGGGTGGCAATCTGTTTCGGCTTGCGATGCTGGAGCTGGGTGACGCGACGCAGTGGAGCCGGATCGCGGGGTTGAACGGATTGTTGGACCCGGAACTCGACGGGGTCGTGACGGTGCGGGTCCCGGCGCGGGATACGCAGGCGGGGGGTGGCCTTGTTCGCGGTTAGGACTCCCCGGCTGCGGGTGCTGGCTGGGGGGGCGGAGTTACCGGGGGCCTTGGCGGCGGATGTGTTTGCCAACAGCCATTTGAGTACTGACCGGTTCCGGGTTCGGTTTGCGGCGTCGGCGCTTGGCGAGGACGGGGTGGCGCGGCTGCGGGATCCGGATGGGCGGATCGAGGTTCAGGTGGCGCTGGAGGCCGATGGCTGGGTGTCGTTGATCGTGGGGCGGGTGGACAGCCTGTCGTTCGATGCGGTGCATCAGGTGTTGGAGGTCGAGGGCCGGGACCTCGCGGCGGTGCTGGTCGAGGCACAGGTTGGGGAGGCGTTTGCCAACCAGACGGCGAGCGAGATCGTGGCGACGGTGGCGGCGCGGCATGGGCTGGAGGCCGATGTGACGGCGACGTCGGAGGCCGTGGGGCGATTCTATCAGGCTGGGCATGAGCGGTTGACGTTGGCGCAGCACGCGCGGGCGACGACGGAATGGGATCTGCTGACGTGGCTGGCGGGACAGGAGGGGTTTCTGCTGGGGATGGTTGGCGCTCGGCTGCGGTTCGGGAAGCGGAATGGCGATGCGGTCGAGCTGGCTGTTGCGGATTGCTCGCAGGTGGAGGTGACGCAGCAGCCCGGGTTGTTGCGGCCGATCGAAGTGGTGGTGCGGAGCTGGGGGACGCGGCGGGCGCAGGCTGTCGAAGGGTCTGCGCGGTCAGGGGGTGAGGGGGCTGCGTTTCGGCAGGTGGTGACGCGGCCGAACCTGACCTCGGCGGAGGCTGAGCGGCTGGCGGGGCGGATACTGGACGATTTGAGGCGGCATGCGCGCGGGGCGCGGGTGGTGATGCCGGGTGAGCTCACGCTGGGGGCGCAGGGTGTCGTGGCGCTGAGCGGGGCGGGGCCGGGGTGGGACGGGCGGTATGCGGTGCTGGGGGTGGATCGGCACCTCGATGCGCGGCGGGGATTTTCCCAGAGCGTCGAACTGCAGGGGATGATCGATGGATCGGCTGCTTAACGCCATCAAGCGGCACGCGGCGGCGCAGGATGCTGCTGCGGGGCAGGCCCGGTTCGGGGTGGTGAGCGCGGTTGATCCGGCGGCGGGTACGGCGCGGGTGATGCTGCAGCCCGAGGGGGTGGAGAGCGGGTGGCTGCCGGTGCTCAGTCCGTGGGTGGGGCCGGGATGGGGTGTGTCGTGCCCACCGTCACCGGGGGACCAGGTGCTGGTGTTGCCGCAAGAGGGCGACGCGGAGCACGGGGTGATCGCGGCGCGGGCTTGGTCGGGCCAAGCGCCGGCGACGCCGGTGGGGGAGCTTTGGCTGACGCATCGGAGTGGGAGTTTCGTGCGACTGTTGAATGACGGGACCGTTTCGGTGCGGGGGGACCTGCATGTGGCGGGAGAAGTCTTCGACAAGCATGGATCGCTGGATTCGTTGCGACGGCACTACAACCAGCATCAGCATGCGGATCCGCAGGGCGGGACTACGGACGTGCCGAAGCCGCAGGATTGATCCAGGTTTTGATCCATATTTTCTGGGTGATGGTACGGCGTGTGGTTTCCCTCACCCTGCCCTTTCCCGGAGGGAGAGGGGGCAGTGAGTGGCAGATGTTCATTTGGGGTGGGGCGGAGACCTTGGGACGACTGCGACGGGAGATCTCGCGGTTGTGGGGGGTGGACCGGCGGGGACGGAGCGGGTGCTGCGGCGGTTGCTGACCAATCCGGGGGATTACATTTGGCAGAAGGATTATGGCGCCGGGCTGGCGCGCTTCGTGGGGATGCCGGCGGATAGCGCGGCGGTGGCGGCGTTGATCCGGGTCCAGATGCGGCGGGAGCCGGCGGTGGCAGCGGAGCCAGAGCCGGTGATCGAGGTGCAGGCGGAGCTGCCGGGCACCTTGTCGGTCCAGGTCCGCTATGCGGATGCCGAGACGGCAGAGACTCGCACGCTCAACATTCAGCTTCCGGGGTAGGCCATGCAGTTGCAATTGCAGGATTTCGCCACGTTGGTGCGAACGCAGGCGGCGGCGGTGGGCGCGGCGACGCGGCAGTTGGTCGATCTGAGTGTCGGCAGCGTGTTGCGGGCAGTTCTGGAGGCGAATGCGAGCATCGGGCTTTGGCTGCAGTGGCTGATCGTTGAGGTGTTGACGACAACGCGGGCGCAGACGAGCCGGGGCGCCGACCTGGATAGCTGGGTGCAGGATTTCGGGATGGCGAGGCTGCCGGGGGTGGCGGCGTATGGGCTGGTGACGTTCAGCCGGTTGACGCCGGGGCTACCGGCTGTGGTGCCGGTGGGCGCCATGGTGCGGAATGCGGCGGGTGGGCTGAGTTTCAGTGTCGTGGCGGATGCGGGGCATGCCGCGTGGAACGGGACGGGCTACGGGCTGGATGCCACGTCCTTGCAGGTCGAGCTTCCGGTGGTGGCGCGGGCGGTGGGTTCGCAGGGGAATTTGCGAGCTGGGGAGATTGGGCTGCTTGGCAGTGCCGTGCCCGGGGTGGACGCGGTGAGCAATGCGGCGCCGCTGCAAGGCGGGCTGGATGCGGAGGCGGACACGGCGTTGCGGGAGCGATTCGGGGGGTTCATCGACAGCCGGAGCCGGGCGACGGCGCAGGCGGTGGGTTTTGCGCTCCGGAGTTTGCAGCAGGGGATCAGCTTCACGATCGCGGAGCGGATCGATAGTGGGGGCTCGGCGCGGGCCGGGCATTTCACCGTGACTGTTGATGATGGGAGCGGGGTTCCTCCTGCCTCGCTGTTGGCGGCGGCTGGTGCGGCTGTCGATGCGGTTCGGCCCTTGGGCGGCACGTTCAGCGTTCGGGCGCCGCTCATCGTGCGGGCGGAGGTGGCGCTTCGGATTGCCGGGGCCGGTGCGTCGCTTGCGACGGTGCGGGCGGCGGTCGGGGCGTTCGTTGCGTCACGACCGATTGGCGGATGGCTGGTGGTCTCGCGGCTGGTGCAGGTGGCGCATGAGGCGGATGCGGGGGTGGAGAGCGTCTATGCCGTGACGATCAACGGTGTGGGTGCGGATTTGCAGGTTCCGGCGCATGCGTTGGTGCGGCCTGGTCAGATCGTGGTGACGACATGAGTGCACCGGGAATAGATCCGAAAGATATTGTGCGGCGCATCCGGACGGTGTTGCCGGACCGTTGGTTCGCCGACGCCTCGCCGGTGCTGGATGGATTGCTGGCCGGGTTCGGGGCGGGGTGGGCTGGGCTGTTCGCGTTGCTCGAGCGTGTGCGGCAGCAATCGCGCGTTCGGACGGCGACTGGCGAGTTCCTTGATTTGGCTGGGCTGGACTTCTTTGGGCGCCGATTGCTGCGGCGGGCTGGGGAGGACGATGCGACGTATCGGGCGCGATTGTTGCGCGCCTTGCGGCGGGAGCGGGCGACGCGGGCGGCGGTAATTGCCGAGGCGGCCGAGCAGGGGCGGACCATCGTCGTGTTCGAGCCGGCGCAGCCCGGGGATACCGGTGTGTATGGCGGGCCGCGGCTTGGCTATGGCGTGGCGGGGGCGTGGGGGTCGTTGCAGATGCCGTTCGAGGCGCTGGCGACGGTGTCGGGCGTGCGGGACGCGGCCGTCATGGCGGCGCTGGATGAAGCGCTGCCCGCGGGCGGGGCGCTTTGGGTCAAGTTCAGCGGCTGATTCGGACTTTTTTGGGAGGCGTGCATGGACCGGCAACTGGTCTATCCGGGATCGATTCCGTTGGACACGGATCTGCTGCAGTTGCAGCGGAATGCGATGGTGACGCTTGGGATGCTGGCGCGGGCGGTGCTGGGTTCCGACCCGGTGGCGGAGGGGTTGGTCTGCGGTCCTGGGCCCGGACTTTCGGTCGTTGTTGGGGCGGGTAGCCTGTCGGAGTTGGTCCAGGTGGACCGCTTGGCCTTCGGGTCGTTGCCGGCCGATGGGCATCCCTTGGTGAAGCTGGGGCTTAATCCGGCGGACGTGGTGTTGCCGTTGACGGCTTCGCCACAGGGCACGACGCGGGTGTGGTTGGTGCAGGCGACGGTGGCGGAGGCGGATTCCGGGCCGGTGGCGCTGCCGTATTACAATTCGGGTAATCCGGCGGTGGCGTGGAGCGGGCCGGCGAATAGCGGTTTGGCCCAGAACACGCAGCGGCTGGTCCGGGCGGCACTTTCCGTGAAGGCGGGCGGGCCGGCGACAGATGGAACGCAGGCGGCCCCCGATCCAGATGCCGGGTGGGTCGGGTTGTATGGGGTCACGGTCCGGGGTGGGCAGTCCGTGGTTGCGGATACGGACATCGTGCGGCTGCCGGGTGCGCCGTTCCTGAGTTACCGGCTGCCACAACTGACGCCGGGCTTTTCGCGCGAAGAGGTTTTCGGGGCGAGCGGCACGTGGCGGGTGCCGGCGGGGGTTCGGTTGGCGCGGGTTCGGCTCGTGGGTGCGGGCGGCGGTGGAGGTGGCGGCGATAACGGGTTTGGCGGTGGCGGCGGCGGCGCGGGCGGGTTTGCCGAGGCTGTTGTGCCGGTGGAGCCGGGCAGCCGTGTGCCGCTGTTGATCGGGGTCGGTGGTGCCGGGGCGGGTCCAGGCATCAACGGCGGATCGGGCGGGGACACGAAATTTGCCGGCGGGCTGGTCGCGGCGTCTGGCGGGCAGGGTGGTGGGTCCAACAATCCGGATAGCCGAGGGGGTGCCGGGGGGGTGGGGCTGCAAGGGGTTCTGTTGCTGCGGGGTGGGTTCGGGACCGATGGCCCGCGGATCGGGCAGGTGCCGGCGGGGGCTGGCGGGATGTCGATCCTGGGTGGCGGGGGCCGCGGCTCGTTCCTGGGCGGGGTGCCGGCAAACGGTCAGGCGCCTGGGTCCGGGGCTGGTGGCGGGTACGGGCCTGGCGCGTCGGGCGGCCTTGGTGCGGATGGGCTTGTCATCGTCGAATACTGAGATCGACTTACGCCCATCGAGAATTGGCTTGTTGGTTCCCTCACCCCGCCCCTCTTTCGAGGGGAGAGGGGGAAGACGGAGGATTTCATGGCAACTACGGCATCGCATGTTTGGCGGCCGAGTGCGGCTCGGGTTCTGGTGGTGGATGGGTTTGTGCCGGTGCCGCGGGGGACGCCTGCTGTGTCGCGAGCCCTGCCGGCTTGGCCCGCAAAGGATCCGGCGGATGTCCTGGACTATCAGTTCGACATCGCGCCGGCTTTGACTGGCAATGATGGGGATGCGGTTTCGACGCTTGATGTTGGGATCTCGCCTTCCGCGCCGGGGGACCTGGCTTTGGTTTCGGCCGCGGCGGATGGGGCGCGGGCGGTGCTGTGGCTGGGCGGAGGGCAGGGAGGTACGACCTATACGGTTACGCTGACGATCGGCACCCAAGCCGGGCGGACGCTGTCCCGGTCGGTGCTGTTGCCGGTGTTGGCGCTGTCGACGCCCGGGGTGCCGGCGGGGTCGCTGGTGACGGAAGGCGGCGTGGTCGTGGTGGACCAGAATGGTCAGCCGCTTAGCATCGGAGCCTGAGACATGCCGACGATCGATGAACTGGCGCCAGCTCAAGCGGCGTCCGACGGGGATCTCGTTCCGGTCAGTCAGGGGGGAATCGCCCGGCATGTGACGCGGACGCAGCTCCTGGCGGGCATGCAGGCGGAGCTGGCGGTCCCAAGCGGGGCATTGCTGGGGCGGAGCGGGGCAGGTGTCGGGCCGATCGAGGTAGTTCGGGTGAGCGCGCCGCTTCGGCTCGAGGCCGGAGTGCTGAGCGGCCCGGCGCGGTTCAGCCCGGGGGCGTTGCCGGTTGGGAGCGCACCGGGTTCGGCGGACCTCGTCGCGGTGACGCAGGGCGGGCGGGATGTGGCGGTGCCGTACGGCGGCCTGATGGCAGGGCTGGGTGGCCTTAATGGCATCGACCTGTCGGGGCATGGGGTACGGGCGCCGGGCGCCGATCTTCGTCCGCTGTCGGAGTGGGTGGGCGATGCGGTGCCGGTGGAGGCTTATGGGGCCAAGGGCGATGGGCTCACGGACGACACGGCGGCGTTCGACCGGGCCATGCGGAGTGGGCGGCCGGTTCGGTTGCTGGGACGCACATACGTCCTGACTGGGCAGTGGACGGTGACGCAGGCGCTTTCGCTGGTCGGGGTGCCGGGGCAGAGCGTTCTACGACGGCGCGTGGTCGGGGGCGGTGCGTTCATCAGCATCGGGGGGCCGGCATTCAGGGCCTATGGCGTAGTGTTCGACGCGGGGCAGCTGGCGGGCGACAGCTGGGGTGTGTTGGTGACGCAGGTTTGCACCGAGGTTCGGATCGAGCGTTGCGTGTTCCAGGGGGCAACCGGGGCGACGCTCGGCAGTGGGCTTACGATTCAGGCTCGGGATGGGCTGGAGGGCGCCGGGTCGGGTCCGCGGGTCCTGGACTGCACATTCCGGAACAATCAGCAGCATGGGCTTTGGGTGCAGGCGGCTGGCGGGGCGCTCGTTGAAGGGTGCGTGGCGGAGGGCAACGGCGCGTATGGCATTGCGCTCGACTTCAACGACCCGGCGTTTCAGCAGCGGGCGCGGCGGGGGCAGGTTCTGGGGTGCCGGGCTTCGGGCAATCAGCGCGGCATTTCGATCGGGAATTTTAACGAAACCAACGCGGAGCCGCCCCGCTGGGGGAACGCCCATCCGGATGCGGTGGGGGTGCTGGTTGCGGGGAATTACTGTGCCGGCAATGCGGCGTATGGGATCGCGGTGGCCGGCGTTGGGATGCAGGTCACCGGCAATCAGATCGAGGTTGGGGTTGGTGCGTCAGGTATCCTTGCGACTGCCGTGCGGAGCCGGGTTTCCGAGAATGTGGTGCGGGGCCCCGAGGCACCGCTTTTGGGTCAGTTCGGCATCGATTCGGGGGGATCCATCGATGTCGAGATTGCTGGGAATCTGGTGCAGGACTGCGCGGTGGGGATCAATCCGGGCGGAAGCCGTGGATGCCGGGTTCGGGGCAACCAGCTTTGCAGCAATGTCTGGGGCGTCATCGTCTACAACGTTGAGACGGACGGGCACGGGCAGAATTTCGGGATTGCGACGGACGGACTCACGATCGAGGGGAACCGGATTGCGCTACGCGACGGGGCCTCGGCCGGACAGGGCGGCGGCATTTATCTGATCGATGCCCCGCAGGGGGTTGCTGTTGTGGACAATCAGATCGCCGGGGGTAGTGGGACGTCACCGTCGCAGGCGTTGTGGGCGCATACCGATGCGGTTCTGGTGCGTAATAATGGCTGGAACAACCAGGCACGGATGATCTGCAATCCGGTTCAGGTAGGCGGATTGGCGCAGGTGCAGGTGCCTGACATCATCGATGAAGCCATGGTCACGGCCTCACCGGCCGGAGGTATCGGCAGCATCGTGGGGCAGCATCAGGCGGCGACGGCTGGGCAGGTCGTTTACGTGCGGGTCACGGCGGGGGGCACCGGGTATCGTTCGGCGGCGGTGACCATCACGGGGTCCGGCAGTGGCGCCCAGGCCGTTGCCCACGTGCGTGATGGAGTGGTGATCGGCGTGGCGCTGCTGGCGGGCGGTAGCGGGTATGCCGGGGCGGCTTCAGTGCGGATCGATGGCGATGGCAGTGGGGCGTCTGCCACGGCACAAATTGGCGTGCCGGTGCCGGAGGGGCGGCGCTTGCGGCTGCATTGCAACGCGACTGTGCGGTTCCGGCGGGTTGGGAGCTTGCCGTTCCAGGATAACTGGACGGGGGCCGACATCACTGTGCCGGCGGCTTCGGTCGTGGAGTGGGTCGGCGCCTGGGGGGGCTGGCAGGCGGTTATGTTCACCGGGGCCGACTATGTGGCGCCGACAGGGGATGGCGGTCTGGTGGTGCGCAGCGCGGCGCATGACGTGACGCTTCGGCCGGGCGGTGGTGGGCAGGTGCGGATCGGATCGGAGGCGGAGCCGTTCGGGTGTGCGCTGACGCTCGGGCGAGGCAGCCCGGAGGGGCAGGTGAACGCGCCGCCCGGGTCCGACTACCGTAACCTTGATGGCGGCGTGGGTTCGACGTTGTGGATCAAACGGATCGGGACTGGGGCGACTGGCTGGTTTGCGGTGGCTTGAAGCGTGCCCGGCTCAAGTTGAACCGGGCAGGCTTCAGCATTTTTGGTTAGCGAGCACGACTCAGCCTCAAGCCGACCTGCTTGAGGCGGACGTGCTCTGGGCCGGCCGCGGCATCGACGACCATACCTGGCGCGGGAACGCAGCCGGGCCGTTTCTGAGGACATTCCATGCCTACGATCAAGCAACTTCCTGCAGCCGCTTCGGTTGCGGCGGGCGATGTGCTGCCGATCAGCCAGGGAGGTTTTACGCGGTCAGTCACGGCCGGGGTGCTGTTGGCCGGGACGCAGCCGGCGTTGACGGTTGGAGAGGGCAAGCTGCTGGGCCGGACGTCAGCGGGGGCGGGCGGGCCGGAGCCGGTGGCCCTGGGGGCTGGGCTTAGCCTGATCTCCGGCGTGCTGAGCGCAACAGGTGGGGGTGGCGGTGGCGCTACGGTCGGGACGACGGCCGGCACGGTCGCGGCCGGAAACGATGCGCGCATCGTGGGCGCGGCGCAGCGCTCTGCCAATTTGGCTGACCTTGCTTCCGTAACCTCGGCCCGGGCCAATTTGGGGCTGTCGGCTGTCGCGAGCTCGGGGCAGTTCGGGGACATCGCGGGCGTGCCGGCGTTTGTGACGGCAGCGGGCGCGCAACAGGCGGTGATCGGCACGATCACGGTCAATGGGCAGCCGAATGCTGCCTCCAGCACCATCGGCATGCATCTGGACGTGTATAATCCAGGCACGCTGCAGCCGACGTCGATCGTGTATGCCACGCGGACCACCTACACGAACGAAGCTGCCGGGCAGACGATGTATGATTTCGGTCATGCAGTGCAGGCGGTGTGGCAGCGTGCGCCGGGCGTGGCTGGCGGGCAGATGTTCGGGCAGTGGACGATTGCCGAGGGGCCGATCGACTCCACCAGCAATTATGGAATCGTGGGCTACGAGATCAATCCGGTGAACCGGGGCAACGACACCGGTTGGACTAGCCGCCGGGACAGCTTGGCGCGGTTCAGTGTAGCGCTCCAGCTAGTACCGGAGGCGAACTCATTCACGCATGGCGGGACGGCGCAAAACATCACGGCGGCGCTGGTCATTGCGCAGTCGCCCGCGACGAACGGGACGGATTTCGTCCGATCGCATAGCGGCGTGCTGATCGAGCCGAATGCGATCGCGGGCACGGTGGGCCGGGCCATGACGATGACCGGCGATGTGACGGGCGGGCCGGGCGCCCCGGTGGCGGCGACGCCGTGGGGGCCGTGGTCGCTGCTGGGAAACTGGCGACATGGCGTCGATTTCGCGTCGGCAGTGATTTTCGACACGGTGGCGCTGCGGCTTGGGGCGGGGCAGCGGGTCGGCTTCAACAATGCAGCCGGAACGCAGACGGCGACGATCGGGTCGAACGAGATCGGGGATGTGCTGCTAGGGCCCGTTGGGACGGGGCAGGTGCGAGCCGGCACGAATGTGGTTTGGCATGCGGGCAACCTGTCGTTCGGCAGCGGGTTAAGCCTTTCGGGAGGCGTGCTGACAGCCTCCGGCGGCTCGGGTGGAACTGTGGGTCCCCAAGGACCGGCTGGTCCGGCGGGGCCGCAGGGGCCGATCGGTACTGCGGGCCCCGTTGGCGCGACAGGAGCCATCGGCCCTGCTGGGGCGGCTGGCGCGATCGGGCCGGCGGGTCCAACCGGAGCGACCGGAGCCACCGGTGCCCAGGGACCGGCCGGACCAACGGGCCTTACTGGAGCGGCTGGTGCGCAGGGTGCCGCCGGGCCGGCCGGACCGGCCGGTCCTCAGGGTGCAACGGGGCCAAGTGGGGCCGGGTCCGCGATTGTGGTGACGACGATCGCGGCCTCTGGCGCGTCTCAAACGTTGACGGCGCCGGCATCGGGCAGCGTTGCCTACGACGTTACGCTGACAGCGAATTGCACCCTGTCGCTTGCTGGGGGGGCCGGTGGACAAATGCAGTCCATCACGATTTTCCTGCGTCAGGACGGCCCAGCGGGCCGGGTGCCGATCTTGCCGGCCGGGGTGCGCTGGGCGGGGGGCGTGGTGCCGGTGCCGAATAGCGCGGCCGGGGGAATCGATGTGTTCGTGTTCACCACGCCGGACGCCGGCGCGACCTGGTTTGGGAGCTACTGAGCATGGCTAATCCATTGACACTGACCCGGGCCGGCTTCGACACGACGGGGTTCAAGTTCGGGACGGCGGCGCTTTCGGCCGGCAATGCCTCCACGGCGGGGGCGATCCTTCCGGCCGGCGGCTTCACGGCTGAGGCGTGGATCAAGTCGGCCGGAACATCGGGCGTGAAGGTCGCGTTTGGCAGCTCGCCGGCATTCTGGGTGGGTGCGAACGCCGGGACCCTGATGGCGAGCATCGGCCAGGGCGGGTCTGCGGTCACGCTCACCGGCCCGGCGCTCGGGGCGGGGTGGCGTCATGTCGCGCTGGTCTGCGGGTCCGGGGGAAGCACGCTGTTCCTGGATGGGGCCGCGGTTGCCACGAGCGCCACGCCGTTTGCGAGCACTGGCGGGACCCTTGGCGCCGCGTTCGGGATCGCGAACTTCGAAGCGAACGGGGCCGGCAACGGGACGGTGTTCGAGTGGGTCGGCAGCATCGATGAGGCGGCGATCTGGAGCGGGGCGCGGTATACCGGCACGTTCAGCCCGCCGAGCGGCGCCTATACGGGGGGCGAGAGCGGATTGCTTGCGCTCTGGCATCTCGACAGTACCGGAGCGGATAGTGCGGGCACGGTTTCGCCGCCCTCGACCCTCACGATCTTTCCCGATGACTCGGGCATCCTGTATAGCCCTTATACGTGGCAGGTGACGCACGGCGCTGCGACGGCCTGGAACCCGGGAGCTTATTTCCGCACGCTGTTCAGTGGGCCATCATGCACGATGACGTTTGACGTCACGAATAACGGCTCTCCGCTTTCGCAGCTGTGGTGGCGCGTCGATCACGGTCCGTGGACGCAAGCAGCGGTCGCGAGCTCAGTCGTGTGCAGTATTCCCGTCGCCACGGCAGGGAATGCGGATGTTCCGTTCCATCGTCTGGAGGTTGTCTTCAAGTCGATCGACAGCGCCAATGGGGGCCTGAACCGCTGGAACTCCCCATCTGCGACGGCGCTCCGGTTTACGGGACTGGTTCTGGCTTCGGGATCGACGGTCTCCCTCCCAGCCCGGGCGCCGCTCAACATCCTCATTTACGGGGACAGCTTGACGGAAGGTGTCCGAACCCTGGGCGAAGCGGTCAGCACCACACCGGATAACAACGATGCCATGTTCTGCTGGGCCTTCGAGCTTGGGCGCCAGTTGGGGGCGGAGGTCGGCGTTGTTGGCTGGGGTGGCACCGGTTTCAGCGCGAGCTTCGGCAACGTTCCGGTCTTTGGCAGCTCGTATGCTCTGTTGGCCGCAGGGGTCGCGCGCAGCTTCACGCCGTCCCCGGATCTGGTCATCATAAACCATGGGGCGAACGATGGGGGTGACATCACGGCTGCTGCGAAAGCGACGATCAATGCATTGTTGAGCGTATGCTCCAAGGCTCAGATCGCGGTGCTGAACCCGCTTCCTAGGCCGGACAACACCTATCTGCGAGGGGCCGCTGCCGGGATCTCGGTTCCGGCGCGCGTGCGGTATATTTCGTCGGCAGGCTTCTTTTCGACGGCGTTGGGCGCCGACGGGGTTGGTCTTCATCCCAGCGGCCCAAACAGCGCGGGCGTTATCGCCCCGAAAGTTGCCGCGGCTGTGAAATCCCTGCTTCCTGTTCCACCCCGATGGACGCACTGAAAATTGCCGCCGGGCAGTTTCGACGTCCGGCCTACCAGATAAGGGCGGGTTCGGTCCTTTCGGCGCGGTCGTAAAGGTAGCGGTCGCGTCGAGGGCCAGGCTGTTCTGGCGGACACCAATCTGGCGGCCCCGCACAGACCTCAGCCATCCATCCCACGAGCTCTGCGGAGATACGCTGAAATACGACAGACAATATACAATTTGACACACCACACTATGTCTGTGGCACCGCCACGCGTCAAGTATCTGCTCAAAAAAGAGCTGGCGCTCGATTATGTGAGAGGAATCGACGTTTCCAAGTTAGGCTCGGTCCCTCGACGAAGCGCCATGAGAGCCAGGATAGGACCAGCACCACGGGCGTGCTCAGCGCGATATTGGCCATGCAGGACGCCTCGTTCCCAAGCGCCGTGGATACGGCCTGCTGGACGGGGAAGGCGTAGATGTAGATCCCGTAGGACATGTCGGTCCGGGTGGCCCAAATTGGTAGCCGGATCGGCCGAGTTGCGATTGCCAAATAGATGGTGAGGTAAGCGCCGGCGGTGGCAAGGATCAGACGTAAGCCGCCCGTCATCATCGCGGCCATCACGGCACAACAGCAAAGGGCGGCGATCCACCCTCGGAGAGGCGGCCGCCAGAAGTAAATCGTCGAGCCGGCAAGAAACAGGGTACCGAACTGAACATATGCCCCACCCCACCAAACCGCACTGGCCAAAAGCCCGACAATCGTCAGGCCGGCGGCAGTCCATCTGTTAAGGCAGCCGGCGAGACCGAGGGCGAGCACAAGGGCGTAACAGACGGCCTCATAATAAAGCGTCCACAGCGAACCGTTCACTGCAGGGCCAAATGGATTTTTGGTAAAGACCCCGGGAAGCACCGAGACATCGTTCAATAAGAACGCGTTGGATATGATGAAATTCTGTACCGTGGGTGAGGCGGTGTACTCTGCCAGGGTCCAGCTCGTTAGAAGCGGTCCTGCCACGACGGCGACCAGCACCAGCATCGCGAGCAGCCCTGGGAGGAGCCGAAGCATACGCGCCGAGACGAAACTCAGCGGATCTGGTGAGCGCATCCAGCTCATGGTGATGAGGTAGCCGCTGATGACGAAGAACACGGCAACCGATAGCTCGCCCAGGGTGGTCTGCCCGTGGCTGAACCGCCACACTGCTTCACGCTGATTCGAGCCATACGAGAGTGGCACGGCGTGGGACACCAAAACTGCGAGTGCTGCAATCAGCCGTAGCACGTCGAAGTTGTTGGCTTTCATGCCGCGGTCTCCCGTTCGTTTTGAACGCCTTCCCTTCATTCCAAGAGAGAAGGGGATGGTCAAGACTTTCCCGGGACCGAAAAACCAAACCTAACAACTGCAACCGGAAAGCGAAATTTTCGGCTGTTTTGTCCACGAATTGATCTATGAAAGGCGGCAGATGGGATTGCGAAATCCGCCCCGGCCATTGCTGAACGCGCAATTGGCCATCCATGCCGCACTAACATTGGTGATGGCCTGGCTTGCGATCGTGCTGTTCATGCCAGATCAGACCTTCGCCACGGGCCGAGGTTACAGGTTCATGGCGCAGATGGCCGAGGAAAACACCTGGGCCATGATGTTCTGGCTGACAGCAACGATCGGATTGATTGGGCTTATCACACCATCTGCCCTGATCCGTCTCGCTACAGTCCTCGTTCTCGCCACGATGCACGGTGTTCTGGCGCTATGTTTTGCATTTGGAAATCCCACAAGTACTGCCAGTGGGACCTACGCCGTTTTGGCAGGTCTTGGATATTACTTGGCCTGGAGGCGGACGAATGAAGGTGTCTGAGCCGCTGCGATCATTGCTGCGCTCGGTCCGGCAGATATTTCGGCACGAACCGTGGTGGGCCGAGTTCTGGTCTGCCTGCACGGCGATGTTGTGGGGCGGCCTCTCTCTCCACAGCCCGGTCGTGCCGTGGCCCAGCATGCAGGTTCTGCTGAGATTGGGCGATGACCGGTTCTGGTCGCTCATCGGCTTCGGGTTGGGCGCGATGCAACTCGCTTTTCTACTGGCGGATCATCGCTGGCTCCGTTGGGCCGGTGCGGTGGCGCTCTGCTGGTTTTGGGCCGTGCTGACCTTGGGGGTCTGGGTGGCGATGCCCGGCGCACCCGGCACTGCGATCTATGCGGGCTGGTGCGGAATCAATGTATTCAGCATCTTGCGTCTGTTGCGCCATCATGGCTGAGCCGATCCCTTCGTTTCTGGCTCCGATCGCTTCCACGCTAGCGCCGGGCGCTTTGGGTCCGTGGTGGGTGGTCGCGGCGGCCGGGGTGCCGTCGATCGCCAGTGCCGTCTGGGTCTTCTGGCGCTGGTGGGTCGAGCGGGATGACAAGCGTATCGAGGGTGCGCGATCCCGCGAAGAACGCTTGATGCGCGAACTCGAAGCGCAGCGGACGGCGCTGAGCCGCGAGCACGCCGATCTGTTCGATCGAATGCGGGCGGAGTTGCTGCGCAAGGAGGCGCGACTTCTTGAACTGGAGCGTGACCGCGACCGTGGCTGGGACCTGGCCCGCTGGTGGAACCGCCGGGCGCACGAGCTTCGGCATGCCGGGCTCAATGCACAGACCATCGTTGTGGGACTTTGTGCCCGCGAAGACCTGGCGCCACCCACCTGGCCCGACATGACTTTGCCGCATCTGGAGGAGCCGAAATGAATAGCTTCGATCGAGCCTTCGCCATCGTAGTCGCCCAGGAAGGCGGCCTCAGTATGAACCCGGCCGATCCCGGCAATTGGACCGGGGGCGCCTGCGGCAGTGGGCGGCTGCTTGGAACCCGATATGGCATCTCGGGGGCTGCGTATCCGAACCTGGACATCGGTGGTCTCACCCTGGCAGGGGCCGCCGCGATCTATCGGCGGGACTACTGGGATCGGGTGCAGGGCGATGCGCTTCCACCCCCCTTAGCTCTTTTGGTTTTCGACGCGGCAGTGAATGCCGGGCCGGGGCGGGCCGTGCGATGGTTGCAGGCTGCCGTCGGCGCGGTCGTGGATGGTCAGCTCGGCCCCGACACGTTGACCCGCGCCCGGAGTGTCGCGGGCGCCGCGGCAATGGCGGAGTTCCAGGCCCAGCGCCTGCTGTTCATGACGGCCTTACCAACGTGGCGAACCTTCGGCCACGGTTGGGCCCGCCGCCTGTGCCGCCTTCCGTATGACGCCCTTGGGATTGGCCTTCCAACTGGAGACGCAACATGAATATCGGCAACCTGATCGAGGACGTGGCAAAGGGCGCGGCGGCCGGGTCGGCGGTCGTGCCTGGGATCGGAACGGCGCTGGGCGCAGCGGGTGGCCTTGTGCTGGATTTGGCGCCGGAGTTGAGCCGGTGGCTGTTCGGGCCCGAAGCGGCGCCTGTGGTCGCGGCGGTGCGGGACGCCGTGAAAAGCGTGACGGGAACGGCGGACCCGGCGCAACAGGCCGGCGCGTTGCAGGATCCGGCCAAGGCGGGCGAGCTTCGTCTGCAGCTTGCGCAGATCGCGGCTGACGCAGCAGCGGCCGCGGATGCCGGGGCGAATGCTCGATTGGTCTCGCAATTGGCCGACGTAGCCGGCGCGCGCGCCATGGCGGTGCAACTCGCCCAGGCTGGCAGCCCCATGGCATGGGGCGCCCCAGTGGTCAGTGTGGTCGTTCTTCTAACGTTCGGCGCCGTCATGTCGCTGGTGCTGTTTCACCAGGTGCCATCTGGGTCTGAGGCCGTCCTTAACGTCCTCCTTGGTACGCTCGGCGCGATGGCAACAAGCGTTGTGGGCTATTGGGTCGGCTCCTCGGTCGGCAGCGCGCGCAAGGATGACCGTCTGGCTCGGCTGGAGCGTGGCGGGCCGGGTTGAAGGGTGGCCGTCTGCTTCCCACTTCAGGTTTGGTGTCGGGTAAAAACCTGATACCATTCCTTGTGGAGGCGGAAGCATGGTTGACGAAGGTCTTCGGGGCTAGGTGTCGGCGCTGACAGGCGCCGCAGTGTAGATGGAAGCAGCGCCATATTGGTGGGCAGTTCCGCTCGTCGGCTCCGCCAGCCTGATCGCCGCATTCTATGCCGTGTTCTCCAACCGCCGGACCGCCCGGCTGAAGGCAACCCTCGATCTAATCGAGCGTGTTGAATCTTCAGAACACTACCAAAAGCTCTTTCGAAGCTTTCGGATGATGCGGAAAAACCACGCGCCGGACCTGATCCCCCGCCTGATGGACCCGCAAAATGACACGGACCTGGCTCTTCGACGCGACATCATCGCCTACTTGAACCATTACGAGCTCGTGGCGATCGGCTGCAGTCTCGATATTCTCGACGAGCGGTTCTACAGCCGCTGGATGCGGTCCGACCTGTTGGCGGATTGGGCGACGGCACAGGAATTCGTCACGGCGGCACGGGCTGCGCAGGTCCGGCCCGTGCGCCTGGCCTATGCCGAGTTTCAGGCGATGGCCGAACGGCTGGGCGCACCTAAGCCTACGGCCCGCCCGCCCTGGTATCGCCGTGCTGCAGCAGCCGGGCTAGCGCGTCGAACTCCGCGACGCTGAGCGTCTCTCCCCGCCGGGCAGGATCGATGCCGGCCCGCTCCAGCAGCTCCGCCCCGCCCATGCCGCGCAGGGACCCGCGTAGCATCTTGCGCCGTTGGCCAAATGCCGCCGCGGTCAATGCCTCCATCGCGGCGAACAGCTTCGCGGACGGCTGTTCCGCATGGGGCGCCAGCCCGACCACGGCTGACCACACTTTCGGCGGTGGCGTGAAAGCTTCCGGCGGCAGCCGCATCAGGAGTGCCGTCCGGCACGTCCATTGGGCCAGCACCGATAGCCGCCCATACGCGGACGTATCCGGCGCAGCGCAAATCCGCTCGGCAACCTCGAGCTGGAACATCAGCGTCAACCGCTCCCACGCGGCCGCTTGACGGAGCCACCCGATGAGCAGCGGGCTCGCGACATTATAGGGCAAGTTGGCCACCACCTGACGCGGCGGCGGCGCGAGTGTCACAAGATCGGTTCGTAGCGCATCGGCCAGCACGACGCTTAGCCGGCCAGCGGAACTTGCAACGACCTCGTCCAGCGCGGGAACGACCCGTGGGTCGAGTTCAACGGCCAGGACGGACGCCGCATTAGTCGCAACCAATGCCCGGGTCAGCCCGCCCGGCCCCGGGCCAACCTCCACCACATTTCGCCCGGTTAAATCCCCGGCGAGGGCCGCGATCCGGCCAGTCAGGTTGAGATCCAGCAAGAAATGCTGGCCCAGCTTGCGCCGTGCCGCCAGGCCGTGCCTGGCAATCACGTCCCGTAAGGGTGGAAGCGGCGCCCCCGCGGTCATGGGCCGTGCTGAATCAGCTCCGCTCCTCCATCACGGCCCGGCGCCGCAGATCCCGCTGCAACTGGCGGGACGTCAGCTCGATCCGTTCGCTCAGCAGCCGGTTGCTCACTTCTTCCTTGCTGGGCGCCGCCTCGGCCTTCTGCTCCCGGCTACACACCATCAACACGACGACGCCCTCGGTCGAGACCACGGGCTTGCTCGGCACCCCAGGCTGCATCGTCGACAGCAACTGGCGCAGCGGCGGCGATCCGACCCCTTCCAGACGGACCTCCCCGGGATTGGACGGCCGCACGGACCCGGCGCGCGTGTTCGCCGCCTCCATCTCCGCACAAGACCGCACGCTGCGCGAGACGCCCTGCGCCTGCTCGAGCGTGCGCTTCTGCTGCTCGGACGGCGCACGCGGGTCGAGCGCCCCGGTGAATGGCAGGAACACCTGACGCAGATCCAGCACGGTCGATTGATCGCGTCCCACGTCCCGCTTCGCGCGCACACTCACGATCGACAATCCACCCGGCACCGCAATCGGGTTGCTGACCGCGCCAATCGGCATCTGTTTGACGATGATGGCCACCTCGGGATCCAGCTGCGTTTCCGTCACCCAGCCCTGGTCCCCGCCCTGCAACGCGGTTTGCGACTGGCTGAATTGTGCCGCCACCACCGGGAAGGGTGCCCCGGCGCGAAGCTGGCCAATGATGGTGTCAGCAAAACGCTGCGCATCGGCGCGCTTGGCCGGGTCGTCGATCGTGACGAATATCTCGGCCACCCGGAACTCCGGCCGCCCCGTCTGCGCCTTGAAGATGCGGGTCTGCTCCTGAATGTCCGCGTCCGTCACCTCCGCCTTGGTGCCGAGCTCCTGCCGTAGCACCCTGGTCCAGCCAAGCTGCACGCGCACCTGGTCGATCAACGTGCGAACCGCAACACCTTGGCCGCGGAGGCTGGCCGTCAACGCGCCTTTCTGCATGCCGTTGCGTTGTTCGATCTCTCCGATCGCCTCCGCGATCTCCCGGTCGCTGACCAAGACCTTCCGGCGCTGCACCTCCTGCAATCGGAGGCGCTCATCCACGAGCTGCTTGCTCACCTGCGGCCGCAGCCGCGCCAGCACCTCTGGGGTGACCGGCAGCCCGGTGCTGAGCGCGAACAGCCTGCCGCGACCATCCACGTCCCCCGTCGTGATCACGTCGCCATTGACCACCGCGATGATGCGCTCACCCCCGGCCTGCTGCGGCGTCGCGGCCGGAGCCGGGGGCGCCGCCGGACGGGGCTGTGCCGCCGCATTCACGCTGAGCATCAGCACCGAAGCCAAGATTGTCCGCAAAAACATCAAGTCATCCTTGGGGTCAAAGCGCGTGGTAGCCGAATTGGCCCACCGTCTTAAGCGTAATCTGGAACAACACCAGCGTAGACCCGGTGTCGCCATTGAGCGATGTATAGCGCCGGCTGACGCTTACGTCGAAGATCGAGCATTCATCCTCATACGTTCCGTGCACGCCGGCGGCCGTCAACTTGGAACTATTGAGGTCCCGCCGCACAAATCCCGACACTTTGTAGTTCGGCGTGATTTGCGACGCCGCGTTCACCGTGATCTCGTTGCGATGCGTGAAATACGAGGCCGGCACCGCCGCGGTGTCATAGAGCGCGTAAGGATTCACCGCCGAGTAGATATACCCGGCCCCGATCCGCAGCTTCGGCCCGCCGACGGTGCCCAGCGCATCCGCGAACCGCACGTTGCCGTTGTTGTGGTCATGCCGCGTCCGTGCCGTCACATCCAGCCAGGGCGCCGGGCTCACGCTGGTGCGCGTCACGACGTCAGACGCCCGCTTCTCAAGACCGGAGCCCACCGGGAACGTAGTGTCGCGATGGGTGCGGAAGCTCTGCCCCACCAAGGCATCCACGATCGCTCCACCCTGCGTCCAGTTCAGATGCAGCCCGACATTGGCGCGGATCCCGCCTTCCAGCCGGTCCAGGCCCGGAAAGCGGTTCAAGGCGAACAAATTCTGGTCCGTGAACTCGAAATCCAGGCTGTCCTCGTTCGGAATGCGCGATCGCAGCCCGGCGCCCGTGTTCGGCCCGGCGATCACCTGCACGATCGGCTCGATCAGCTGCGTGCCGCCCCGCTGTGTCGCCCGCACGAAGGGCCAGCTCACCTTCAGCGCCGCCTGCGGATGCGCCCGCGCCGTCTCGGTCGAGCGCACGCGGGCATAGTTCGGGTTCTGGTCCAAGCTGGTCGCGGTATACCCGGCCATGTCCGCCTGCAGCGTCAGCCCATACACCTCGCCGAACTTGCCCAGGAACGGCCGCTGCCAGTTCAGCGTGGCCGCCGCCCGCTGCGTGTTGGTCCCTTGGGGCCGCACCACGTTGAAGTTCTGCGTGTCGAAGCTGAGCCGCCCACCTAGAGCATCTGGCTCGCCGAAATAGCTATACGAATACCGCGGCAGCACATACGGCAGCCGTTGCTGCGCCACGCTGGTCACCAGCGACTGATACGCGATGCTGTCGAGCCGTGTGTAGGCGCCCGTCCCGAACCCCTCCAGATACACCCGTGTCGTCAACACGTCCGCCCGGTGTTGCACGCGATAATCCCGCAGATACTGCGCGCTGGTCGCCCGATCGATGTCGAAGCCATACCGCCACGTGTCGTCGTAAGCGAAGCGCCCTTTGGCGAAAATGTCCGCCCCCGGCTTCCCCCGGTCGATCCCCAGCCCGGCATCCACGGTCAGCGTTCCATCGTTGAAGCGCCGGCGGTATTCGGTGTTCAGGTTGATGTAGTTGGCCGTGTTGAACGTCGGCGTCAGCGTCGCGTCGGAAACCTGGTCGATCGCCCAGAAATAAGGCGTCGTCAGGAACCCACCCAGATGCTTGCTGCTGCCGAAGGACGGCACCAGGAACCCGCTCGCCCGCCGGACCGATGGGTCCACGTGCCAGAAATACGGCGTCCACGCTACCGGAACGCCATGGATGTCGAGCACAGCATCCCGGTATTCGATGCGCTTGTTCTCGGTGTCCTGCACCGCCGATCGCGCCCTGATCTGCCAGAGCGGCGCCCGGGTCGGATCCTCGGCGCACAGGTTGCATGTGGAATAGATCACCCGGCTCAGCTCGTTGATCTTGCCCTCGGTCCGCCGCGCGCCGTTCGCCACCAGCCGCCCGTTCTCGGCCAGCAATGCGCGCATGCCTTTCAGCACGCCGTCCCGCAGCCCCTCCGTCAGCTCGGCATAGTCGCTGAACAGCACCTGCCCATCCGGCTGCACCATCACGACATGCCCGCTCGCCGCCGCCACGTTGGTGTTGCGGTCGAACGTGACCCGGTCCGCCTTCAGCAGGTTGTCGTTCTGCCAGGCCTCCACGTTGCCGGTGGCCGACACGACCGCATTGTCCCGGTCATACTCGACGCTGTCGGCCGTGAAGGTCACCGGGTCCTGCCGGTTCGGCGCAGCCGGAGCCGGCGCCCCCGGCGGTCGCCGCGCGGCCACGAACTGCGCCTGCGCTCCCCCGGCACCCATCACGGCAAGGGCTAGGGCAAGCCCCGCCACTCTCCCCGTCAGCACACGCATCAGCCTGCCCGAGATGGCAGGGACGCGCGGCACGGCAGGGCAGGGGACCCGATCGACATGCCCCACCTTAGCCGCACCCCGCCCCATGCAAAAGAGGCTTGCCTTTCAGCCCTTAGATGCGAACGCGTTGAACGTGATCAGCGTGTAGGTATCGGCCACCCCCGGCAGGGTCTGCAGCTTCTCCGTCACGAACAGCCCGGTATCCTGCTCCGGCTCCAGATAAAACTTGCCCAGCAGGTCATACTGACCCGACGTGGAATAGATCTCCGACAGCTCCGCCACGGTATCCACCGCCAGCTGCGCCACGCGGTAGGCCTGACCCATCTCGCATTTCACCTGCACGAATATCGCCCGCATCAGCTGCTCCCCCACCCTTGGACATGAGCATAAGCCGGCATACGCTGCCCACAAACAACGCCGGACCCACGCCATGCCCGACCCCCGCCCCGGCGGCCGCATCCTCGCCGACGCCCTCGTGGCCCAGGGGATCGACACCGTGTTCGCCGTCCCCGGCGAAAGCTACCTCGACGTGCTGGACGGCCTCCACGCCGTGCGGGACCGCCTCCGCCTCATCACCTGCCGGTTCGAGGCCGGCGCCGTCCACATGGCCGAGGCCTATGGCAAGCTGTACGGCCGCCCCGCCGCCGCCATGGTCACCCGCGGCCCCGGCGCCTGCCACGCAGCCATCGGCGTCCACGTCGCCAATCAGGACAGCACGCCCCTCCTGCTCTTCGTGGGCCAGATCCCGTTCGAGGAAACCGACCGCGACAGCTTCCAGGAGGTCGATTACCGCCGCATGTTCGGCCCACTCGCGAAATGGGTCACCCAGATCGACGACGCCCGGCGCATCCCGGAACTGGTTGCCCACGCGGTCGACGTCGCGACATCGGGCCGCCCCGGCCCCGTCGTGATCGCCCTCAGCGAGGAGATGCAAAAACACCAGGCCGCCGTGCCCGACCTGCCGCGCCGCCCGGCCTCCCGCCCCATGCCCGACCCGGCGGCGCTGCAGCGCATGCACGCCTTGCTGACCCACGCCAAGCGCCCGCTGGCGATCCTGGGCGGCTCAACTTGGTCGGCGCCGGGCCGCGCAGCGATCCAGGATTTTCTCACCGCGCACGACATCCCGACCACCGTGGGATTTCGACGCCAATCCACCTATGACGGCACCCGCCCCAATTTCGTGGGCGACCTCGGCGTGGGCTCCGACCCGGCGCTCGTGGCCCGTGCGCGCGAAGCCGATCTCGTGCTCGCCATCGGCACCCGTCTCGGCGAAGCCACCACCCAGGGCTACACCCTGTTCGACCACGCCGGCGCCACCCCGATCGTGCATGTTCATCCCGATCCCGGCGAACTCGGTCGCGTGTTCCGCTGTGCCGAGGCCATCACCTCCGACCTCGACGCCTTCGCCCTCGCCGCCGCCGCCCTGCCGCGCGTGGCGCCCATCTGGTCAGCCTGGACGCAGGAACTCCGCGCGCTGCGCGAAGCCGGCCGCGCCGTGCCCGCCTATCCCGGCCGCCTGAACCTCGCCCAGATCATGCGCGAGCTGGAAACCCTCGCGACGCCCGACGCGATCTTCACCTCGGACGCCGGCAACTTCGCCACCTGGCCCGCCCGCTTCATGCATTTCGGCGAACACCAGCGCCTGCTGGGCCCCACCAACGGCGCCATGGGCTACGGCGTGCCGGCCGGGATCGGCGCGGCGGTGGCCTGCCCGGGCCGCCAGGTCATCACCTTCGTCGGCGACGGCGGCATGCTGATGACCGGGACCGAGATCGCCACCGCCTTCCACCACGGCGTGGCCCCGATCGTGCTGGTGTTCAACAACGGCATGTACGGCACGATCCGTATGTATCAGGAACGCACCTACCCCGGCCGCGTCTCCGGCACCGCCCTCACCAACCCCGATTTCGCCAAGCTGATGGAATCCTTCGACGGCCACGGCGAGACCGTCTCCGACACCGAAGCCTTCACCCCGGCCTTCCAACGCGCCGTAGCGAGCGGCCGCCCCGCCCTGATCGAGCTGCGGCAGGACGCCGAGCAGATCACCACACGCGCCACGATCGCGCAGCTGCAGGTCAGGACGTAGCCATCGCGGCTCAGCCACCACAAACCACCACACCCGCGATTGACCCGGGCCCCCCCCGTTTCTAGCTTGCCCCCATGCCAGATACACTTCGCAACACGAGCGATTCGATCCCGAAGGCCTGGCCCTTCGAGGAAGCCGCCAAGATCGCCCAGCGCCTCACCGCGAGCGGCAAGCAAACGGCCCTGTTCGAGACCGGCTACGGCCCCTCCGGCCTGCCGCATATCGGCACTTTCGGCGAGGTCGCGCGCACCACCTGGGTCCGCCACGCCTACACCGCGCTCACCGGCAAACCCTCCCGCCTCCTGGCCTTCAGCGATGACATGGACGGCCTCCGCAAGGTGCCGGACAACATCCCCAACCGGGAGAGCCTCATCCCCTTCATCGGCCAGCCGCTCACCCGCGTGCCCGACCCGTTCGGCACCCATCCGAGCTTCGGCGAACACAACAATGCCCGCCTCCGCGCCTTCCTCGACAGTTTCGGCTTCGACTACGAATTTGCCTCCAGCACCGACTACTACCGCCAGGGCCGCTTCGATGACGCGCTGATCCGCACCGCCGAGCGCCACGACGCCATCGTCGCCACCATCCTCCCCACCCTGGGCGCCGAACGCCAGGCCACCTACTCCCCCTTCCTCCCCCTGCATCCCCGCACCGGCCGCGTCATGCAGGTCCGCATCGACCGCGTGGATTCCGGGGCCGGCACCCTGCAATGGCAGGACCCCGACACCAGCGAGCGGTTCGAGACGCCGATCCGCGGCGGCGCCTGCAAACTGCAATGGAAGGCCGACTGGGCCATGCGCTGGCACGCGCTCGATGTCGATTACGAGATGTCCGGCAAGGACCTGATCGACAGCGTCCGCCTCTCGGGCCGGGTCTGCACCGTGCTCGGCAGCCCGCCCCCGGTCGGCTTCACCTACGAGCTGTTCCTCGACGAGCACGCGCAGAAGATCAGCAAGAGCAAGGGCAACGGCCTCAGCGTCGAGCAATGGCTCCGCTACGCCCCGCCCGAGAGCCTGGCGCAGTTCATGTACAACTCGCCCCACCGCGCCAAGCGCCTGTTCTTCGACGTGATCCCCCGGGCCGTCGACGAATACCTGGCCAACGCCGCGAAGCTGCCGGAGCAGTCCGCCCAGGACCGCCAAACCAACCCGGCCTGGCACATCCAGGGCGGCAAGCCGCTCGCCCACACGAGCCCGGTCCCGTTCGGCATGCTGCTCAACCTCGCCAGCGTCGTGAACGCCGCGCGCCCAGAAATGTTATGGGGCTTCCTCGAACGCTACGCCCCCGGCAGTAAACCCGGCGCATCCCCGTTCCTCGACGGCCTCGTGGGCCACGCCGTCCAATATTATCGCGACTTCGTCCTACCCGCGAAGCGCTTCCGCGCACCAGAGCCATTCGAGGCCGAGGCCATGCAGGACCTCGCCGACACGCTCGCCGGCCTCCCCGAAAACAGCACGCCCGAGGCGATCCAGGACGAGGTCTACGCCGTCGGCAAGCGCCACCCTTATCCCGACCTGAAATCCTGGTTTGCCTCCCTGTATCAAGTCCTGCTCGGCCAACAGGAGGGCCCCCGCTTCGGCGGCTTCGTCGCCCTCTACGGCATCCGGGAAACCGTCGCGCTGATCCACGCCGCCCTGCAGCGGGACGCCGCCTGAGCATGAACCTCCTGAAAAAAGTCGCCCGGCAACTCCCGGCGCTCCTCGGCCTCATTCTCCTTTTCGGCGCCATCTACGTGGTCTGGAAGGAGTTCCGGCACCTCAAGATCGCCGACATCAAGGCCGCCCTGGCCGCGATCCCGCCCAAGGCGCTGGTCATCTCCTTTATCTGGACCATCCTGTCCTATGGCGTGCTCACCTTCTATGACCGGCTCGGCACGATCTATGCCGGGCACAAGGTCAGCTACGGCCGTGTCTCCTTCGCGTCCTTCTGCGCCTATTCCCTCTCGCACAACCTCGGCTTCGCCGCCGTGTCCGGCGCCGCCGTCCGCTACCGCCTCTATGCCCATTGGGGCCTGACGCCGTTCCAGATCGCCAAGGTCGTCGCCTTTTGCAGCCTCACCTTCGGGCTGGGCGGCATGGTCCTGGGCGGCGTGATCCTGTTCCTCGAGCCCGACGCCGTGCCGTTCTTCGGCTCCTACGTTCCCCGCTGGGGCATGTATCTCGTGGGCCTGCTGCTGTGGTGCATCGTCGGCGCCTACGTCAGCCTGTCCAAGTTCGTCGGCACCATCCGCCTGTTCGGGACGGAGGTGACGCTGCCCGACTACCGCATGGCCGTCGTGCAGGTGGCGCTCGCGACCGTGGACGTCGCCGTCACCGCCGCCATCGTCTACCAATTGCTGCCGGACGCACCGGGCCTCACCTTCGTCCGCTTCCTCGGCGTCTATGTCGCGAGCTACACCGCCGGCCTCGCCGCCAATGTGCCCGGCGGCCTCGGCGTGTTCGACACCGCCATGCTCCTCGGCCTCGAACCCTATCTGAAACCGCCGGAGATCCTGGGCGCGATCGTCGTGTTCCGCCTGTATTACTACATCATCCCCCTCTTCCTCGCCGGCAGCATGTTCGCCGGTAACGAGATCCTCCTCCGCGGCAGCGCCCTCGTGAAGCCCGGCACCACCGGCCGCCGCCGCCAGGCCCTCGCCCGCTGGAGCGAACCAAGCTTCGCCGTGGGCGCCGCCACCGGTGCCGTCGCCCTATGCGGCGCCCTTCTCCTCGCCATCGGCATCCTGGATGACCGGCCAGACTTCTCCTGGATCGATCCCGATTTTGCAGAAGCCGCGGCCGACGCCGGGCAGTTCATCCCGTCGCTGATCGGCGCCGCCCTGATCGTGTTGTCGATCGGCCTGTCCCAGCGCGTCACCCTCGCCTGGGGCGCCACGTTGGTCATGCTGCTGCTCGCCGCCGGCTATACCGGGGCGCAGGGCACGAACCTCTGGATTCCCGCCGTCCTCGTGCTTGCCACGGTGCTGATCGCCCCGTTCCGGGACGCCTATTACCGCCGCGCCCGCCTCATCTCCGGCCCACTCGGCACCAGCACGGGCCTGCCGTTGCTGGCACTCGTGTTCTGCGTCGTGGCGCTGGCCGGGCTGGAGCCCCGGATGCGCCTGCTCACAGAGAACAACTTCGTCGAGATCATTCTGTCGCGGGACGTTTCGAACGGCGTCCGCCTCACGATTGCCTTCGCGGTCGCCCTGGCCCTCGTGGCGCTATGGCGCCTGATCCGCCCGGGCCGAGTCGAATCGCTGCCCTGGGCGGGCGATGGCCGCGCTCGCTATGCCGCCCTCGGCGCCATCCCACCCGTGCAGGCCGACGGCATCGTCATGGGCGAAAGCGGCCGCGCCGGCATCCCGTTCCGTCGCGTCGGTCGCGTCATGCTCGGCCTGGGTGACCCCGCCGGCGCCGTATCCGATCGCGCATCCGCCATCTGGAACCTGCGCGACCTCGCCCAGCAGGAAGGGCTGGACCCCGCCGTTTGGCGAGCCGGCCCGGGCTTGTTGCAAGTCTATGCCGACCTCGGCCTTACCGCCATCCCGCTGGACTCCCACGGCATGCCGCTCCCGGAGCAAGAAGGCAGCTTCCCCCCGGTCGCGCACTACCTCTGCTGCGTGGCGGAACGGGACCTGAAGCTGCTCGTCCCCCTCCTGCCCGAACTCGCCGAAACCGCCCTGGCAGACGCCGCAGAATAGCCCACTGCAGAATAGCTCACGGCCGCCTCGGCACCAGGATCGCCGCCGTCATCACCTGCACCGCCTCGTCCCGCTGATTGAGCGTCGTGGTCCGCAACGTGAGCAAACCCCGATCGGGCCGTGACCGCGACTCCCGCATCGCCAGGATCTCGACCTCCGCCCGCAGCGTGTCCCCGGCGCGCACCGGCTGCTTCCAAGCCAGGTTATCGATCTGCGCCCCCGCCATGCCGCCCGGGAACCCGGCCAGGAATCCCTCGATCTGCAACCGCATCGTCAGCGCCGCCGTGTGCCACCCACTGGCCACGAGTTCCCCGAACAACGTGGTCCGCGCGGCTTCCTCGTCCAGATGCTGCGGCTGCGGATCGAACTCGGCCGCAAACGCCACCATCCGCTCCCGCGTCATCGTCTCCGTCCGCGAGGTAAAGACCTGGCCGACCACCAGGTCCTCGAAAAACCGCTCATCGACCATGACGCCCTCCGCTCGGTTGCCCAAGCCTGGCCGCCGGCGCCATGCCCGGCAACCCCGGCCATTGCTGCACTGCAAAAAGTCGCCACATTGCCTCACATGGCGGGGAACCTTCCTTCCTGCCCTGCGCTGGACCGCTGGGTCCAGCCCTTCCACACAGGAGACTTCCCTTTGCCTGACGCCTCCCGATCGTCCCGCCTGTCCGAGGGCCTACCTCATCCGCTCGGCGCCACCTGGGACGGGGTCGGCGTCAACTTCGCGCTCTTCTCCGCCAACGCCACATCCGTCGAGCTGTGCCTGTTCGACCAGGAAGGCAAGAACGAGATCGAGCGCATCGAGCTGCCCGAATACACGGATGAAGTCTGGCACGGGTATCTGCCGGACGCCCGTCCCGGCACCGTCTATGGCTACCGCGTCCACGGCCCCTGGGCGCCCGAAGAGGGCCACCGCTTCAACCACCATAAGCTCCTGCTGGACCCCTACGCCAAGGGCCACGTCGGTGAGTTGAAATGGGGCCCCGAGGTCTTCGGCTACGTGATGGAATCCGGAGACGACACGACGTTCGATGAGCGCGACAGCGCCGCCCACATGCCGAAATGCGTCGTCATCGACCCGGCCTTCACCTGGCTGCGCGATCGCCGGCCCAATGTGCCGTGGGACCACACGATCTTCTACGAGACCCACCTACGCGGCTTCACCAAGCGCCACCCCTCCGTTCCCGAGGAGCTGCGCGGCACCTTCTCCGGCATGGCCGTGAAGGACGTGATCGACTACGTGAAGGCACTCGGCGTCACCAGTGTCGAGCTGCTGCCAATCCACACTTTCATCAACGACAGCCAGCTGATCGAGCGCGGCCTCACCAACTACTGGGGCTACAACACGATCGGCTTCTTCGCGCCGGACCCGCGCTATTCCAGCAAGCCCGCCTTCGCCCATGCCGAATTCAAGGAGATGGTGGCCCACCTGCATGACGCCGGGCTCGAGGTGATCCTGGACGTCGTCTACAACCACACCGCCGAAGGCAACGAGCGCGGCCCCAGCCTGTCGTTCAAGGGCATCGACAACGCCAGCTACTACCGCCTGCTACCGGATAAGAAGCGCTTCTACATCAACGATACCGGCACCGGGAACACGCTGAACCTCAGCCATTCCCGCGTGCTGCAGATGGTGGTCGACAGCCTGCGATACTGGGTGCAGGAGATGCATGTGGACGGCTTCCGCTTCGACCTCGGCACCATCCTGGCGCGCGAGCCGCACGGGTTCGACGAAAGCAGCGGCTTCCTCCACGTCTGTCAGCAGGACCCGGTGCTGAACGGCGTGAAGCTCGTGGCCGAACCCTGGGATTGCGGTCCCGGCGGCTATCAGGTCGGCGGCTTCCCCCCTGGCTGGGCCGAGTGGAACGACAAGTTCCGCGACGAGATCCGCAGCTTCTGGAAAGGCGACGAGGGTAAGACCCCCGCACTCGCCGCCCGGATGTCCGCCTCGGCCGACATGTTCAACAAGCGCGGCCGCAAGCCCTGGTCCACGGTCAACTTCATCACCGCCCATGATGGCTTCACCCTGAACGACACCGTCAGCTACAACGACAAGCATAACGACGACAACGGCGAAGACGGCCGCGACGGTCACAGCAACAACCTCAGCTGGAACCACGGCGTCGAAGGCGAAACCGACGATGCGGACATCAACAAGGACCGCCGCCGCAGCCAGCTCAACATGCTCGCCACCCTGATCTTGTCTCAGGGCACGCCGATGCTGCTGGCGGGCGATGAGTTCGGCCGCACCCAAGGCGGCAACAACAACGCCTACTGCCAGGACAACGAGATAAGCTGGGTCAACTGGGACATCACCGAAGCCGGCCAAACCCAGCTCGATTTCGTCAAGCGCCTGACCCGCCTGCGCCATAAATATCCTATCCTCCGCCGCGGCCGCTTCTTTACCGGGCACGAGATCGAAGACGCCGGCGTGAAAGACGTCACCTGGATTAACGCCAGCGGCGCCGAGATGGAAGACAAGGACTGGGGCGACCCCCGCATGAAGTGCTTCGGCATGCTGATCGACGGCCGCGCCCAGGCGACCGGCATCCGCAAGCCCGGCAGTGACACGACGATGCTGCTGGTCATGAACGCCCACCACGACATGGTGACCTTCACCCTGCCGGATTGCACAAATGGCAAAGCTTGGGAGCTGGTGCTGGACACGAACGTTCCCGAGCGCGACGACGCACAATCCTTCGCCATCGGCGAGACCTACGACGTGACGTGCCGGTCGTTCCTGGTGTTCGCGCTCCAAAGCTGAGCTTGCCCAAATCGTCGTGGGTGCCGATAACACGCGCCCACGACGATCAGGATACAGCATGAGCCGCCCCGCCCTCCGCATCACCCGGCATGACGCCGCGGATGGCACACCCAGCTTCGTCTTTGAAGTCTGGAACCCGTTCACCGCCGCCTACATCGCCCAGCCCGGCCTCGCCCCCGCTCTCTCCGAGGTGGACGGCCTCCTGGACCGCGTCCGCGCCCTCTGGGTCGCAGGCGACTCCGGCCAGTCCGCGTTGAAGGACGTGCCGGACCCGACCCTGCCGGAAGACCTCGAATGGGCCGAGTTCCGCGCCAGCGCCCAAGCCAACCGCATCCACGAAACCCGCAATTTCGACGCCCAACACTGGCGCAAAGCGATGTCAGGCCGCGACGGCGCCGTCGAGACCACCTGCAACGAAGTCGGCTACAAGAGGGGGTAAGTCTCCCCCTCTCCCGCTGGCGGGAGAGGGCTGGGGTGAGGGTGGATCACGGAAGCAGGCCTGAAATTTCGACCATAGACCCGGCGCGCGCCAACCTGCGACCCTCCCGGCATGGACTCCCAAACCCAACTCCTCCTCGCCGCCTGCGCCTTCCTGGCCGTCCTCGTCCTGATCCTCGCGCTGCGCCGCCCCAACATGGAGACCCTCCTCCACGCTCACACCCTCGCCACCCTCCGCGAACACCACGAAACCCGCCTAGCCCTCGAAACCCGCCTCCGCGAACTCGCGGACCACAACGCCCACCACCTGCATGACGCCGTGGAAACCCAGATGCAGGGCAGCTTCCAGCGCGTCATCGACCAGTTCACCCAGGTCCAGCGCGCCATGGGTGACGTGCAGGCCATGACGGCGCAGATCGGCGACCTGAAACGCCTGTTCGGCAACGTGAAGGCCCGCGGCGCCTGGGGCGAAACCCACCTCCGCGCCCTGCTGGAAGACGTGCTGCCCCACGGCGGCTGGACCACCAACCGCAAGCTGCGCGACGACACGGACGACATGGTGGAGTTCGCCATCGCGATGCCGATGCGCGGCACCCACCGCCCCTGGCTCGCGATCGACGCCAAATTCCCGGTCGCCGACTACGACCGCCTACTGCTCGCCGCCGAGTCCGGGGACTCCGAGGCCGAGAACCGCGCCCGCCGCGGCCTGGAACTCCGCCTCCGCACCGAAGCGCAGAAGATCGCCGCCAAATACATCAACCCACCCACCACGGTCGATTTCGCCGTGCTCTACCTCCCGACCGACGGCCTGTATGTCGAAGCCGCCCGGATGCCCGGCCTCATCGAATCCATGAACCGCGACCACCGCGTGTTGATCATGGGACCGAGCCTCGCCCCGGCGCTGCTTCGCACCATTCACCTCGGCGTCCTAACATTGTCGCTGGAACAAAAGGGCCAAGAAATCCAGCACCTGCTGGGCGTGACCCGCACCGAGATGGCCCGCATGGATGACGTGCTCTCCCGCCTCGCCAAACAGGCCGGCGTCTTCAGCAACACGATCGAAGACGCCCGCACCAGAACCCGCCAAGTCAGCCGCAAGCTGCGCCACATCGCCGCGATCGAGCCCGAGCCACTGGACGAGGACGAGACATGAAAAAGGCCCCGGAGCGTCCTCCGGGGCCTCAAGCATTGTTCGACGGGCTCTCCCGCCGGACGGTGGCGACTAGCCCCCCGTGGCCTCACGGGCCAGGGCGGGCGTCCAGGTCACGGCGCAAGTCCGTAGGGTCAAACAATGAGACACTGGATCACCTCCTTTCATCAAGTTAAGGGACCAAGGTGGCTATCTCACCGCTGATTCGCAAGCACCAACCGCTCCACGCGCTGCCCGTCGATCACATGCCCCTGCAACACCGCATCCACGTCCTCGGTGGTATCCACGCGATACCAAACCCCCTCCGGATAGATCACGACGCACGGCCCCAGCTCGCACCGATCCAGGCACCCGGCGCTGTTCACCCGGATGTTGGCAATCCCCAACTCCTTCGCCCGCGCCTTCATATATTTCTGCAACCGCTCCGACCCGCGCTCCGCACATGACCCCCGCTCATGCCCATCGGGCCGCCGGTTGGTGCAGATAAACATATGAATGTCGAAGAACATTCTCACCATCCGTCGATTTTGAGTAGATGGCTTTCTGGCACTGAGGCTTTACATATTCTCATGGTTTCTTTTACGAAATTCTTTGCGGCGCGTCGATATCTCTCGAGGCGATGCTCAGAGACAACAAAGACCTCTCCTACGTTTTCCGATACGCGGATCGGGGAAGGATTGCGGAGTTTGAAGGCTACATCTACCCGGGACCCCGTGTGAGCAATCAGGTGTCTTACCGATTCTAACTCCGACAAATCGTCTCGGTCGTTCTTTGATAGGGCAAAGCCCTGTAATCCTATAGCTTCGAACATCTCACTAAAACGATCTGCGGCACAGCCCTTTTGCCCAGAAAGGCGCAAACACGCCTGCCAAATCGCCTCGGACCTCATATTCTCAAGACCCAAGAGGCCTCCTACGGTAACATCAACATTCCGGCGTAATGAGCGTTCGGAGAGTGTTTCGGGAAAATCCTGCACCCACATCGACGCTAGATCTTTGATAAATACTTCGAAGCTTGTCCAGAGATTGACGCAGTAAGAAGAGTGAAGACGGGGATACGCCATCGCGACCTCGCCGGCAATGTCGTCCAGGACCCGCCGTTCGCTTCCCCCAGGAACTTGCTCATCTACGAACAAACCAGCAAAAACACTGTGCTTCACAATCGTTGATACGGTATGATGAACATTTCCAAGTTCGTGAACCTGCTGGATTCCATACCTTGCAAATCCAAGAAACTGAAAGTCGGAATCGAAAGTCGCAAAAAAGCGATCAAAGGGAGCCGATATACGACGCTCCGCTTCTCGTCTCGTCTGCCAGGGAGCTTCTAAGGTCAGCGCACACCTCTAATTAAAATACCGCAACCGCAACGTCACCCGCCCCGAAACGCCCAGCCGGAACTGCGCATCCGCCCAAGACGGCGGCCCGAACCGGAACGGCGCATTATTGCTGAACCCGATCCCCTCCGTGGGAATGCCCAGCAGGTCCCGGTCCACCTGCTCGTTATCGTTCTCGTCATGATACACCTGCAGCGCCCAAACACCCTCCGGCACGTCCACCGTCACCACCGTCGTCCCCGGCACCGACACGGCGGAGGCGTTATAGGGACAGTTCTCCGTCAGGAAAGTGTCCTGCGTGCACACCCCCACCTGCACATGCCCCCGCGCATTCCGCACGTTGGTCACCACCACCTGCAACTCCGCACCCCACGAGAGGCAAGGCCACATCACTGCGCCGTATAGGCCCGCCCGCGCCACGTAGCCGGCTGCCCGCGCCGCTGCCGCACCAACGACGCCCATTGCACGTACAGCACGCCCAGAACGCCGGCGGGATGCACCAACGCCGACACCACCGGCTGCCGGAAGCGCCACGCCAGCACCAGCCGGAACCCGATCGACGCCAGCACCGCCACGCCCGTCAACCAACCCGGCCGAACCGCCAACAGCAGCAGCGGCAGCACCTGCCCCAAGCCCAGGATCGCGGTCCAGATCGGCAGCGCCACCGGCTTCGCCATCCCCTCGGTCGCGTTCTTGCACAGTCCCTCCCAGACCTCGCCGGCGTTGGCATACATACGGCAGGTCGCAAACCGGCTCGCATCGAACAACCCGGTCATGAACCCGGCCGCCCGAAACGCCCGCGGCAGCATCAATCCATCATGCAGGGACGCCTTGATCGCCACATGCCCGCCCATCGCAGCATAGGCATCCGCCCGCGCGATGAACACCTGACCGCACCCCGCGCCCAGCCCCACATCCCCCCGGCGCCGCATGACCCACAGCGGCAGAAACCCCAACAACAGAAAATAGATCAAGGGCAGCAACAACCGCTCCGACCATGTCACGGTGACCTGCCGTGGGAAGCCGCTGGCCAAAGCCACGCGCTCCCGCTGCATGAAGCCAGCCATCCGGCTCAGCGCATCCGGCGCCAGCCGCACATCGGCGTCCACCCAGACCAGCAGCTCGTGCCGGGCCACCTGGCTCAGCTGCCAGCACGCATGCTGCTTCCCAGACCATCCAGCGGGCAACGGCGGTGCCGACGCCACTCGTAGCCGAGGATCGCCAATCGCGGCCAGGATCGCCGGCGTCCGATCCGTGGACCCATCATCCAGCACCACCAGCTCGAGCTCCACGCCCTCGCTCGCCAGCACGGCCGCACAGGCCGCCGCGATGTTCGCCTCCTCGTTGCGGGCCGGGATCAGCACCGAGACCCGCGGGCGGCCACCCGCGAGGGCAGGGGTGCGATAGAGAAACAGGTTCCAAAACCCGAGCACGCACGGCCCAACCGCCAAGAGCAGCACTACCGTGGCAAGAAGACTCACTCCCCGGGCTCCCGAACCTCATGCCGCGGATCGAAACGCCGCCCCGACATCCAGGCCCGCCCGCGCCGATACAGATCGTAGATTCCGCCAACCCCGGCCCCACCGCGCACAAGCGGCCGGAACAGCCGGGGGTCCCGCTGCATCGACTGCGCCGCCAACGCATCCATCGTGTCCGTCAGCGCCGCCTCCAGCTGCGTGGTCCACGCCGCCACGCTGCGGTCCCGCCCGGCCGCGATCGGCGCGCCGAACCGGGCCAGCGCCTCCGGCTTGCTCTCGTTCCAGAAGCTGTATTCGATCGCGAGCGGCACCAGCACGGCGTCCGGAACGCGCCGGGCCAGGTGCGCAATGCCGGGCCGCAACCGAATTGGCCGCTGCCGCGGGTCCGTGAAGTGCCCCTCGCCCGTGATCCACAGGATCGCGCCGGGCTCCGCCAATACTCGCAGGCTGGTCTCCAGGAATCGCGCCGCCCCGCGCGGGCTGTCCAGGTCGACGCCGAACACGCCCATCTTCCGCAACACGCCATACTTGCCGAGGGAGGCGGCATCCATGGGCCCATACCCGCCCCGGCCCGGGAACAATTTCTCCTGCATCAGGATATACAACGCCGGGTCCCACCACGATGGGTGGTTCCCAAACACGATCACCGGCCGGCCCGCACCCACGCGGGGCATCCCGGCCAGCGACAGCCGTACCGCATGGAAGCGCCGGAAGAAGAACCACCGCAGATACCATCCGAACAGCCAGCTCACCCAAGCCGACCGCGCCGCGATCGGGTCTGGCCCGCCGGCTGACATGGTCAGGCGCTCACGGCCCTGCTGACCGGGACAGAGCCACCGACATCCTGGTCCAGGCTATCCGCCGCGATCCAGCCGCTCATCAGGACCATCGGCATGCCCGGCCCCGGATGCGCCGCACCCCCCGCCAAATACAGCCCGGCCAAATCGCGGGACCGGTTGCCCGGTTTGAACGCGCCATTCACCTTGCCATGGCTCGCCAGCCCATAGATCGCCCCATCCAGCACGCGATACCGCTCATGGATGTCCTGCGGCGTCAGGTGATGCTCGAACACGATCCGCTCTTCGATGTCCGGCATGCCCGCGCACCGCTTGAGCTTGTCGAGGATCACCTGGCGATACGCCGGGAACATCTTGGACCAGTCATGATGCGGCCGCAGGAACGGCGTGTGCACCAGCACATACAGCGCCTCCCCACCCGGCGGCGCCACGCCAGGCTCCGTGCCGGACGGTGCGGCGATATAGGCGGTGGGATCCGGCGCCGGCTCTCCCTTGCCATAGATCCAGTCGAATTCTTCCTCGGGGTCCCGCGAGAACACGAAATCATGGTGCGCCAGGTGCTCATATCGCTTGTTGAGCCCGAGGTAGAGCACCACACCCGAACAAGCAGGGTCCCGTTTCCACCGCCGCGCGAAGCTCTGCGCCGGCTTGCCGCCGACCAGCTCCCGATAGGTCCGCACGCTATCCATGTTGCTGACCACGGCCAAAAGCCGCACCGTCTCGCCGCTTTCGGTCACGACCCCCGCCACGCGCCCGTTCTCCGACACGATGCTGGCAATCCCAATACCCGGCCGAAGATCGACGCCCAGCTCGCTCGCTAGGCGCTCTAACGCGACTGGCACCGCCCGCGTGCCGCCGATCGGATACCAGACCCCGCACTCCGTCTGCATATGCGCGATCGAGCACAGCACCGCCGGCGAGGCGTAGGGTGAACTCCCGACATACTGCACGAAATGGTCCAGCATCTGGCACACCCGGGCATCCGGCACCCGCTTGCGGATCTGCCCGGCGACCGACGTTCCCATCCGCAGGCTCAGAACCTCCCTCAAAGTTTTGAGGTTCATGCCCTTCATCTCGAGCGTGTCGGTGATCCCCTCCACCGACTTCCAGAAAAAGAACTTTTCGGAAACCGAATGCAGGCCCTTGGACATCGCGATGAAGTCCTCGAACCCCTGTTCGCTACCCGGCGCATACTTCGCAATGACTTGCTTCATCGCCGGCACATTCTCCTGCAGATCCAGCACGGACCCATCCTCGAAGAAACAGCGCCATTGCGGGTCCAACCGCCGCAGATCCAGGTAGTCGTGCATCGACCGCCCGGCCTCGCTGAACACGCGCCCCAGCACCTCCGGCACCGTCAGGATCGTGGGCCCCATGTCGAACCGGAACCCCTCCGCCTCCAGCGGCGCCGCCTTGCCGCCCAACCAGGGATTCTTGTCGAACAGGATCACCTTGTGCCCACGCGCCGCCAACACGCACGCCGCGGCCAACCCACCCAGCCCGGCGCCCACGACGCCCACCGGCAAGTCACGCCCAAAAGAAATCGCGTTCATAGAGCCTCCGCAATGGCGGGAACGTAATGGTCGGACGCCATGGCCGAAGGCTGCTCCCAATCCGGGCTCAACCCCAGATCTTCCGCCATCAGCCGCGACGTGATGCGCGCACTCTCGAAGATGACGGGCAACCCGCTCCCAGGATGCGTGCCGCCGCCCACCAGATACACGCCGTCCAAATCCTCGAACCGGTTGCGTGGCCGGAAATGCAGCATCTGCGCCAGATTATGCGCCAGATTGAACGTGGCGCCGCGATAGATGCTGAGATCCTGCTCCCAGCCCTGCGGCGTCATGATCTTCTCATAACGGATGCGGCTCTCGATGTCCGGGATGCCGATCTTCTTCAAGCGCTCCAGCGTCAACGCCCGATACCGCGGCGCCTCGACCGCCCAATCGACGCCCTCACCCATCCGATGGCCGACGGGCACCAGCACATACAGCGTCGAATGCCCCGGCGGTGCCAAGGCCGGATCGGTCACGCAGGCATTCTGCACGTAGAAGCTGGGATTGGCCGGAGCCAGCCCGGCCTCGATCTCCGCGATGTTCCGCCGGTAATCCTCGGCAAGATAGATCGTATGATGCGATAGATCGGGCAGATCGCCTTCGATGCCCAGATACATCATGAACGTGCTGCAGCTGAACTTCTTGGCCGCGATCTTCTTGTTCGACCACCGCCGCCGCACCCTGTCCGGCACCAGGGTCGTCATCGTCTGCGCGAAATCCGCGTTGATCACCAGGCTGTCATGCCGCCGGACCTCGCCGCCCACCCGCACGCCCGTCGCGCGCCGCCCCTCGAACAGCACCTCCTGCACCGGGGCATTCAGCTCGATCCGCACGCCCAGGTCCCGCGCCACCCGCGCCATCGCCGCCATCACGGCGCCGGTCCCGCCCCGGGGATGATAGACGCCGTACTCGTATTCCATGAACGACAGGATCGTGAACAGGCTCGGACACCGGAACGGCGACATACCCAGGTATTTCGACTGGAAACTGAACGCCAGCCGGATGCGCTCATCCCGGAAATACGTGCCGAGGTCGCTGTCCACGCTGCGATGCGGCCGCAACCGCGACAGCCCGCGCAGCACCGCCGGCCGCATCAGATCGGCCATCGAGTTGAACGCGCCCTCCAGCACCGGCCGGAACACCGCCAATTTTTTGCGATTATCCGCCATGAACCGCGGGAACGCCGCCGCATCCTCGGGCGAGAACCGCGCAATCTCCGCCACCATGCGGGTCATGTCCCCGGTGGCCTGGATGTCGCCTCCGCCCTCGAATACCAAATGGTATTGCGGATCGAGCCGGATCAGCTCCACCTCGTCTTCCAGCCGCCGCCCGCACGCCGCGAAGATGTCGGCCAGCACGCGCGGATACAGGAAGAAGGTCGGCCCCATGTCGAACCGGAACGTCCCGACATCGGTCGGCGCCGTGATGGTGCTGGACCGGCCCCCCACCATTTCGCGCGATTCATAAACGGTAACGTCCGCACCGGCCTTGGCCAGCAGCATCGCCGCGGCAAGTCCGCCGGGGCCTGCACCCATGATGGCGGCGGTGCGGGTCATGGGCGGTGGTCCATTGTGGAAAACAGCATGCGGCGAAACCTAACCCCTCTCTCGATGGTCCGATAGATCAGGGCTACAGGTGGGGCCATGAACGATCTTGTCATCCTACCGAACCGCGACGCCGGCCGTGCCTGGGCCGGGCAGGGGATCGCCGCCCGCCTGGCCGTGATCGCCCGCGTCCGCCGCCTGATGGCGCGGGACGCCGCCGCCCTGGCCGCCACCATCGCCCGCCCGGCCGCCGACACGCTGGTGGCCGAGGTGCTACCCTTGGCCGAGGCCGCCCGCTTCCTGGTCCGCGAAGCCGCCCGCATCCTGGCGCCCACCCGCCCCAGAGGCGGCCGACCGCTCTGGCTGTTCGGCGTCCGCGCGGAAATCTGGCGCGAACCCTGCGGGGCAATCCTGATCCTAGCGCCTGCCAACTACCCGCTCTTCCTTCCCGGCGCCCAGGCCCTGCAGGCGCTCGCCGCCGGCAACGCCGTGGCCATCAAACCCGCGCCCGGTTGCGAAGCCCCCATGCGGGCCCTGGCCGCACTCCTGCACGAAGCCGGCTTACCCACGGGCGTGCTGACCCTGCTCGACCCCGCCCACGGCGAGCGCGCCGTCCGCGCCGGCTTCGACCACATTGTCCTAACGGGGTCCGCCGAGACTGGCGCCCGCGTTGTGGCCGCCGCCGGGCTCACCCCCTGCACGATGGAGCTCTCCGGCTCTGACGCCGTCTTCGTCCTGCCCGGCGCCGACCTCGACCTCGTGGCCGCCTGCCTCGCCTACGGCCTCCGCCTGAATGGGGGCGCCACCTGCATCGCCCCCCGCCGCGTGTTCTGCACGGACCAGGCCGGGATCGAGGCCCGGCTGCTGCCCCGCCTCGCCTCGATTCCGGATGTGTCGCTTCCCGCCACTCTCAAGATCATCGTGAGCAAGATGATTGCCCAAGCGGTGCACGACGGCGCCCGCCGCGTCTATGACGGCCTCGGCCGCCCCATGGTGCTCGCCGATGTGAAACCCGACATGTATCTGGTGAACGACGACATCTTCGCCCCCTGGCTCGCCCTGGTCCCGGTCCGCGACATGAACCACGCGCTGGAGGCCGCCGCCCACTGCCCCTACGCCCTGGGCGCAAGCATCTTCGGCCCCGAACCCGCCGCCCGCGCGCTGGCCGCCCGCATCAACGCCGGCTCCGTCTGCATCAACGACCTGATCGTCCCCACCGCCGACCCCCGCCTCCCCTTCGGCGGCCGCGGCCGCAGCGGCTTCGGCACGACGCGCGGCGCCGAGGGTTTGCTGCGCATGACGGTCCCCAAATCCATCAGCCTCCGCCGCCGCTTCCGCCCCCATCTGGCCGACCCCACCCCGGCCGATGCGGGCCGGTTCGCGGCCATGACGGCGATCCTGCACGGTCCATGGAAAAGCCGGCTCGCTGCCCTCCGCAACCTGGCCGATGGCCGATGATTACGCCGGCCGCACATTCCAAGGATACGGCGCGATCCCCTGCAAGACCCCCGTAATCTCCTTCCGAAACGCCGTGCGGATAAAGAATTGCCCCAGCGGCACCGTCGACACGTTCTCCAGCGCCGCCACCCCGATCGCATCCGCGATCCGCGCCTGCGCCGCCGCATCGGGCGCCGCCAGCCAGTCCTGCACCATCGCCTCCACCTTGGCGTCCGACGGCCAGCCGAACCACGCCGCCTCACCCTGCGATCGCACCAGCGTGGAAACCGCCGGGTTGTAGTAGGACGGTGCGCTCCCAAAACTGTGGAATACGCTCCACCCGCCCTTCTCCACACCCTCCCGGTTCGCCCGGCGCTGGATCACGCTGCCCCAATCGCTCTCGCGCAGCTCCACCTTGAACCCGATCTCCTGCAGCGTCTGCGCCGTCACCTGGCCCAGCGGCCCGATCGCCGGGAAGTCCGTGGGGTTGATCACCGCCGCCACCTGCCCGGCATACCCGGCCTCATTCAGCATCCGCCGCGCCGCCGCAACGTCCCCCCGCATCCTCTCGGCGCCGTAATCCCGGGCATACGCCGTCCCGCACGGGAACAGGCTGCGGCACGGGTTCCACAGCGACCGGTCATCCCCATGCGCCGCACGCATGTAATCCTCCTGCCGCACCCCCATCAACACGGCGCGCCTGAGCCGCACATCGTTGAACGGCGGCTGCAGGTGGTTGAGCCGCGCAAATGCCAGCCGCCCCGCCGGCTGATCCACCTGCGTCCGGATCCCCGCCCGCTCCAGGCTCGGCAGCAGGTCCGCCAGCGGCTGCTCCCACCAATCGACCTCGCCGTTGCGCAGCGCGGCGGACGCCGTGGCCGGGTCCGTGATCACGTGCCATTCGATCCGCGGGTAATGCGCGATCTTGCCACCGGTCGCCCACTCGACCGGTTCGGAGCGCGGCATATACGCATCGTTCCGGGCATAGGCGACCCGGCTGCCGGACACATACTCGTCCGCCAGGAACCGATACGGGCCGGACCCCACCACCTCGGTAAACCCCTTGTTCGGGTCCGTCCGCGCAATCCGCTCCGGCATGATCCAGGGTGACGACGCATCCGGCTTGCTGATCGCATCCAGCAGCAGCGGGAACGGCCGCGTCAGCCGGATCACCAGCGTCCGGTCATCCGGCGTCTCGTATTTCTCCACCAATTTCGCCAACAACTGCCCGAACGGGTCCCGCCGGCTCCACCGCTCGATGCTGGCCGCGCAGTCCACGCTGCGCACCGGCACCCCGTCATGGAACCGCAAGCCCTCCCGCAGCCGGAACCGCCACGCCAGACCGTCCGCCGAGACCTCATGCCCCTCCGCCATCTGCGGCCGCGGCTTCAGCGCGGCATCCGCGGAATAGAGCGCGTCATAGACATAATTGGCGTGATTGCTGGTCACCGTCGCCGTCGTCCAGATCGGGTCCAACGACGTCAGGTTCGCCTGCGGCACGAACCGCAACACCGGCACGCGCTGCGCAACGGCCGGCGCAGCCAACGCTGCGGCCGCTGTGGTCAGCATGGTTCGGCGCAGCATGGTGCCCTCCCTGATCGTTGTGCCCACCTTACGCCATGGACGCGGGCCGACCAGCGATTCCTGGCCAGATATCTCGAAACACGCTAACCTGGTCAGATGGTCACCACCTGGAAATTGCACGAGGCCAAGGCGCGCTTCAGCGAGGTGGTCCGCCGTGCCCGGGCGGAGGGGCCGCAGCGTGTCACGGTCCGTGGCCGTGAGACCGTCGTGGTGATCGCGGTCGACGAGCTGAACCGCCTGGTGCCAAACGACCGAGTGGCCCTGCCTTTCGTCGCCTTCATGAAAGGCCTGTCCGTCGACGGCATCGACCTCACCAGGGAGCGTGATCCCGGGCGGGACGTCGTTTTTTAATCGGCTGGCTGCTCGACACCAATGTGGTCGCGGAACTCATACGCTCTGGCGGTTCGGCCCGCGTCAGACCTGGGCCGCTTCTCAGGACGAGACCAACCTCTATCTTAGCATCCTCACCATCGCCGAATACGACAAAGGTATCGCCAATCTGCCGGACGGCGACGGGCGGCGCACCGCCTACATGACGGCCCGGGATAGCCTGATCGCCCGGTTCGCCAGCCGCCTGCTGCCACTGTCCGATGCAGCCGTTCGCCGCTGGGGCCTCATGAGCGGGGTCATCCGGCGCGACACGGGGCACCCGCCCCCGTTGATCGACACCTTGCTGGCAGCGACGGCACTGGAGCATAACCTATACCTCGCAACGCGAAACGTGCGTGACGTCCAGCTGACGGGGGCCGCCATCTTCAATCCGTGGGAAGATGAGGCAGCGGCGCACCCGATCGTGCCGGTTCCAGGCCGCCGCCGGCGCTGAAATCGGCGTTTGGGTATGGACGCCGGACCCAAGGGTCGCTATCGATGATAAAGAACAAAAAGGGACCAAAGACGATGGCTGGCACCAGGGAACAGGCGATCACTCGCGCGCTCCACGCCTTTGACGGCGGCGCATTCAAGCAGCGTCTGGCCCGCCTGGTCGCGATCCGCAGCACCAGCCAAGACCCCGGTCACGACGCCGACCTACATCTCTATCTCGAGCAGGGCATGCGCCCCTGGCTCGAGCGTCTTGGCTTCACCGTGGAAGTGCTCAAAAACCCCTGTGAGGGCGCCGGGCCGATCCTGCTGGCGCAACGGCTGGAGGCCTCGGGCCCGACCATCATCACCTACGGCCATGGCGACACCGTCCGCGGCCTGGAGGACCAATGGCGCGCCGGGCTCGACCCCTGGACACTGACGGAGGAGGCCGGGCGCTGGTATGGCCGCGGCACCGCCGACAACAAGGGCCAGCACGCGATCAACCTCACGGCACTCGAGGCCGTGCTGGCGGAGCGGAACGGCCGCCTCGGCTACAGCATCAAGATGGTCATCGAGACCGGCGAGGAAACCGGCTCCCGCGGCCTGAATGCGGTCATCGCCGCCCGCCGCGACCGCCTCGCCGCCGACGTGCTGCTCGCCAGCGACGGCCCCCGCATGCACTCGACGGTCCCTACCCTCTCGACCGGCACCCGCGGCACCTGGCATTTCGACCTCCGCCTCGATCTCCGCCCCGGTGGCGTGCACTCCGGCAATTGGGGCGGCATGACCACCGATCCCGCCATCGTGCTGGCCCACGCGATCGCGAGCCTCGTGGACCGCCACGGCCGCATCCTCGTCCGCGGCATCGTGCCTTCCGAGATCAACCCGACGGTCCGTGCCGCGCTCGACGGTTGCGTCATGCGGGCCGAAGGGGAGGCGGCCACCATCGACCCCGAATGGGGTGAGCCCGGCCTCACCGCCGCCGAGAAAGTCTATGGCTGGACCAGCCTCATCGTGCTCTCGATGCTCTCCGGCCGCCCGGAAAACCCGGTCAACGCCGTCGCCCCCAACGCCATCGCCCACTGCCAGGTCCGCTACACCGTGGACACCGACCCCACCACGTTCGAGGCCGCGATCCGCACCCACCTGGACCAGGCCGGTTTCCCGGAGGTCACGCTCGTCCCCTACGGCATCCGCATGCCCGCCCGCCGCTCCGACCCTGGCAACCCCTGGGTGCACTGGGCCGTCGCGAGCATGGAGCGCACGCTCGGCAAGAAGGTTCAAATCATTCCCAACAGCGGCGGCGGCCTGCCGAACGACGCCTTCATGGACACGCTCGGCGTCCAGCTGCTCTGGGTGCCGCACAGCTATAATGGCTGCAAGCAGCACGGCCCCGACGAGCACTTGCTCATCGCCCCGGCGCGCGAGGGCATGGCCGCATTCGCCGGGCTATGGTGGGATCTTGGGGAGCCGGGCGTTCCGGATGGAGTGGTGGGCGCGACAGGGATTGAACCTGTGACCCTTCGCGTGTGAAGCGAATGCTCTACCGCTGAGCTACGCGCCCATCCGAAGGCGCGGGTTGTAGGGACCGCCTCAACCGGATGTCAAGTTACCAAGCCCGGCATCCGCCCTATATGGAACCGCATGAGGTGGTCCCCAGCCCTGCTCGCACTCGCGATGGCGCTCCCGGCCCGCGCCGACCCGATTCCGGCGCGATACGCCGCTTATGTCCGCGGCGTCGAGATCGTGGTGCTCGATACCGAGATCGACGTGGCGCCCGACGCCTACCGCGTCCGCTTGCAATTCCAGACCGTGGGCCCCGCCGCGGTCGCATTTCGCGGCACGTCGGACACCGTGGCCCAAGGCCGCTTCGTCGCCGGCCAACCCGTGCCGAACCGGTTCTTCAGCACCGGCGTCTTCCGCGGCACCCCCCGCGCCATCCAGCTCGAATACCCCGGCGGCACCCCGCAAATTCGCCAGCTCATCCCCCCGCCCGAGGAGGACCGCCTCCCAGTCCCGCCCGAGGACCAGGTCCGCACCATCGACAGCGTGAGCGCCATGGCCGACCTGATGCACCAGGTGAACGCCACCGGACGCTGCGAGCGCCGCACGACGGTATTCGACGGCCGCCGCCTCTCCGCGCTCGAAGCCACCACCTTCGGCCCCGACACCGTGCCGCCCAGCCCCCGCTCCCGCTACACCGGCCCGGCGCTCCGCTGCGACATCGTCTCCCGCCAAACCGGCGGCTTCATGAAGGACTCCGACCCCGCCACCCGCGGCCAGCCGCAACAGGCCCGCGCCTGGTTCGCCGCCGTCACCCCGGGCGGCCCGCTGATCCCCGTCCGAATCACGCTCCTGACCAGGTTTTTCGGAGAGGCGACGCTCTACCTGAAGTGACCCGTCGGGCGGAGCCGGGCGAGTTGCGAAACTCTCTCAGGAGCGACACGAGGCCCCCCAGCCGGCGTAGGATGGGCGTAGCCCATCACCGAAGCAGCGCCCGCACCTCTCACAAAACCACATGCCCGCCCAACAGCCGCACCAGACACACCGACACCAGACAAACAATCACCACCACCGACAGCCCCCAGCGCAGCCACATATACCCCGGCGGCACCAACCCGGCCTTCGTCCCCCGCGCCTCCACGATCGTCAGCCCGATGAACCCCGCCGCCAGCACTGCCAGCCCGATCAGCGGCAGCCCGATGAACGTCACCAGCATCCCGGCCCACCCCACCAGCGCCGGCACCACACCGAGCCCCAGCCGCAACCGCTCCACCCGCGCCGCCGTCTCGGGCCGCGGGTCCAGCGCCCACCCCCAATGCACCCCGCCCAGGAAGGCCAGTATCACGGCACCATAGGCCGACAACCCGAGCATCGACCGGCTCGCCCCATCGCTGGAGAACGTCAGTGCACCGAGGCTGCAGCCCAGGAACGGCAGCAGGCCCAGGAGCCCAAGGATGACGGCTGTAGTCGGCAAGGGTCGGTTCATACCCGGGCACGTAGTCGCGGCTGAGCCGTCGCGCAATGGCCGGTTGCCGTGTCGCACCGCTTACAAGAAGATGTCGCCGTCGCCGGCGACGCACTCATTAATACCCAAACGCCGGCCGGCTTTCTCATACCGAGCGGGTGTTCATGTCTAGCGAACTGATCGCCGTTTTGCCCGGCTCCGAGGCCCCGGATCGTTGGAAATGGCAGGCCGCACTTACCGCCCTCGATCTCCCCTGGCATTTCGAAACGTCGGCGGACCCCGGCGCAGCCAAGGGGTTTTGCCCCATGCGAGCCGGCAAGGTCGTCAGCGGGGTGGAGATCCATGGTGACGGTTTGGAGGCTGTTCCCGGCGATCCCGGATGGACCGCTCTCCACCAGGTGATCGCATTCCGGTGGGGTGGCGACTTGCTGGAGTGCGCCTGCGCGTTCAGCGCTGCCGCGGGCCTGATGGAAGCATTCGCCGCGGTTGTCTATGATCCTGCAGAGGGGCCGACGCCTATCGGCCTGCCGCGGCTGCGCGAAATGGCGGCGATGCTGACGATGGAGGCTCTTGAACAGAGCAGCCGAGCGCTGACGGTGCAAAAAGTCGTCCGTGCAGTATCGAGGATGCCCGATATCGATTGGTGCTGCATTGTAGATAGTAGTGTGGTGTGCCGCTCCATCGAAGGGCATTATCTACGCGGCCTTGCCATAGACAGAACATCAGCGCCGGGCGTTTACCGCTTCAGGGTGATCCAGCTACTGTGGTGCATGCTCGGCCAACACATCCACGTTAATGACTGTTTCGAGATGAAGGATTGGCTGAGTGGCGGTCTCGAACGCATCGTAGACGGCGTTCGTCAGGAGTTCGCCAACGACGACGGGATCCGCCGCTGTGTCCTGGCCGATCCGGGACAGCCGTGGATATTCGACCCACGCTTCTACCCCGGCGAACCCGGGGGTGACCCCCACATCTGGGTCGATCGGGCGGTGATGCGCGCACTGGATGGAAATGGAGCGGCGGCACTGCCAGTCTTGCGCCGGGTTGTTGAGGACTACCCAGACAAGGCACTCGCAGGCTCTGGACATCGGTGGAGCATCATACCCGAAGTGATCGCTTGTCTCGAGCGGGGCGGCGATGTCGGAGCGACCCTCCAGCCCCATACCGAAGCGGCGAAGGCGCGGTTCTCCATCAAGCCGATCCGCCGCCGCGCATCGGCCCGCTCGCCAAACAAAAAAGCCTGAGGCAAGCACACGCTGCAATCCCTCGCCGCTTCCGCTATGGAACGCGCATGGGCCTCAGTCTCGAACTCCTCGTCATCCTCCTCCTCATCCTGCTCAACGGCCTGTTCGCCATGAGCGAGCTGGCGCTGGTGTCGGTCCGCCGCGCGCGCCTGGTGGTGCTCGAACGCAAGGGCGTGCCCGGCGCCACCACCGCCCGCCTCATGTCCGAGGACCCGCAACTCTTCCTCCCCACCGTCCAGGTCGGCATTACGCTCGTCAGCGTGCTGGCCGGTGTCTATGGCGGCGCCCGCGTCACGGCCCGGCTGCAAGCCTGGTTGCTCGACATCCCCTCCCTGGCCCCCTTCGCCGAGACCCTTTCGCTCCTCCTCGTCGTCGTCAGCACCACCTATCTGACCCTCGTGCTGGGCGAGCTCGTGCCCAAGCAGCTCGCCTTGCGCCGGCCCGAAAGCGTCGCGGCGGCCGTGGCCGGGCCGTTGGCGTCGCTGGCCAAGATCGGGGCGCCGATCGTCTGGGTCCTGGGCAAATCCTCCGGTTTCGTGCTTCGCCTGTTCGGCGCCCATTCCGACGAGCGGCAGGGCGTCACCGAAGAAGAGCTCAGCGCCCTCCTGGCCGAGGGCGCGCAGGAGGGGGTGCTGGAGCATGGCGAGCGGGACATGATCGAGCGCCTGCTCCGCCTCGCCGACAAACCCGTCCGCGCCATCATGACCCCCCGCAACGAGCTGGCGTGGATCGACCGCACGGATCCCCGGCGAGACATCATCTCCGACTTCAAAGCCGCCTCCCATAGCCGGTTCGTGGTCTGCGACGGCTCGATCGACAACGTGGTCGGCGTGGTGCAGGCCAAGGACATCCTGGACCGCATCCTGGATGGCGGCGAGCTGTCGGTGGCCGCTGCGTTGAAGAAACCCATGGTGATCCCGGACACCACCACGGCGCTCGACGCCTTGGAGCGGCTCAAGAACGACCCCCTCGGCCTCGCGTTGGTGATGGACGAGTATGGCAGCTTCGAAGGTGTGGTCACCGCCGCCGACGTGCTGCAGGCGATCGTGGGGGAGGGGGCGGACCCCATGCCCTCGCCCACCGACGGCGTGTCGGCCGCCGGTGCATTGCTGCTGGACGGCGCGATGCCGGTGGACGAAATCAAAGCCCGGCTCGACCTGCCGGACCTGCCGTCCGAAGGCAGCTATCACACCCTGGGCGGCCTGCTGCTGGCGTTGCTGCGGAGGCTGCCCCGAACCGGGGACCGGATCGTATTTGGCGGCTGGCGGTTCGAGGTCGTCGCGATGGAGGGCCGCCGGGTCAGCCGCGTGAGTGCCGAGCCGGAGCCGGCGGCGGAGGGGTGACTCCGCCGCCGCAAAGTCAGACGGTGCGGCGGCGCCGGGCCAGCAACGCGGTCAGCCCGAAGCCGAGGATGGCAAGACTGGCCGGCTCCGGCACCGCAACCCCGCTACCCGTGCCATCTCCCGTGCCGAGGCCCAGGCTGCCGACTGCGATGTCACGCACCGTGTCCTGCCCGAATGCGCCGATAAGGGTCGCGGCACCCGTCGTCAGATTGATGGTGTAAAGGTTGTTTCCGCCCGTCGCGGTAGTGAGCGAGGCAAAGGCGGTGCCGGACACGCCATCGATATCGAAGCCCAGGCCAGGTCCCACGCCGAAGTTGAACAAATTAACGCCCAGTGCGCCCACCGTGTTGAGCGTGCCGTTGTTGGGCGGGTTGATCGTTACGAGCGCGTTGGTCGCCGCATCGATGCCATACAGCACCGTCGCGGTTTGAGCACCGGGGCTCTGATTGGTGTACGCCGCGGCCGTCAGCGTCGGGTCCACGCCCGCATTCGCGTCCCCGGCGGCATAGGCGAGCGGGGTGTCGATCGTCGTCGCAGCATTGCTCGGGTTCACCCGTAAATTCGTATTATCCGCATTCACCACCCGAATGCGGTCCACGACGGGGTTGAACGCGATGTCGAAATCGACGCTGCTGCTGTTGTTGATGGTACCGACGTTCGTCGCGATACCCGTCACGGTGTTCACCGTATAAAGGCCGACCGGTTGACTGAAATTATCCTGGGCGATCGCGAAGAGCTGACCAGTTGAAGGCCGGAAATCGATGCCGCGAACGATTTTCGTTCCGAACCCGCTGGTGGTCAGCCTGGTCGTGACAACGCCCGGCGTGGCGGAGTCGAACCCGATCAGGTCGTTGCCCACGACACCGACCAGCGGAACAGCCTGAGCGGTCATTGACCAGACCGTGCTCAATGCGATGGCCGTGGTAGCGAAACGGGCGGTTATCGCTGACAGGTCAGTCCAGCGTCGAGGCGCCATTCTAAATTTCCTCACAGAAGTGAACAAAATTGCTCACAACTCTCCCTACGCATCCAATCGCACAGTGGATGCGGCTCTGATCCGACTTCACGAAATTGTTTATCTCTCGATCGGGGCGGGCCCGATCACAAGACCAAATGCAGGCACTGGTTATCCGGCCCATCCGGATATCCGGCGAATGCCGCACCCACGACGAAGCCCCGCTTGCGATAAAGCGCGACCGCCGCGTCGAACGGTCGGCCCGTGCCGGTCTCGAGGCTGAGCCGGATGATGCCAACGGCCCGCGCCTCCGCGATGATGTGCGCGAGCATCGCCTGCGCCACGCCGCGGCGCAGATGGTCCGGATGGGTCCGCATCGATTTCAGCTCCGCCCAGTCCGGCCCCAACCGCTTCATGGCGCCCACGCCCGCCAGCGCGGCGCCGTCCCACGCGGTCCAGACCGTCACCTCCGGCGCCTGCAATCCCGTGAGGTCGAGCGCGTATGACGTGCCGGGGGGCGAGCTGTCCAGCATAGCCCGAGCATGAAACATCAGCAGCGCCCGCACGGCCTCACCCGTGAGGTCGTCAGGCCGGATGGTCAGGCTCATGCAAACTCAGCCCGGATGGCCGTAGAGTGCTCGCCCACAGCCGGCACCGGTCTTAACGGCGGCAGGCCCTCACGCCGGACCGGTGGCGCCACCAGCGAGGCCGGGCCATGCGGCGTGTCGACAGTGACCCGGCGCAAAGCCGGATGGGCCGCCAGCCCGGCCATGTCATTGACGAACCCATACGCAGTTTGAGCCGTGCGCAGGCGGGTTGCTGCATCATCGCGACTCAAGCGGGCAAACGCGGCGGCAACGCGGCCGTCCACCTCCGGGCGATTGGCTACCCGGGCAGTGTTCGTCTCGAAACCGGCCGCCGCAGACAGTCCCGGGTCATCCAGAACGTGCCGACAAAAAGCTTCCCATTCCCGCTCATTCTGGATCGAAATCAAAATCCTGGCGCCGTCCGCCGTGTCGAACGCGCCATACGGGCAGATCGACGGGTGCGCCAGCCCCATCCGCGGCGGCGTCACGCCGGTCGCCTCATACAGCAGCAGCGGCACCGTCGCCCAATCCGCCATGCCGTCGAACAGGCTCACCTTCAACGCCCGGCCTTCACCCGTGCGGCCGCGCGCGATCAGCGCCTCCAGCACCGCCGCATGCGCCGCCATACCGCAGGCGATGTCGCACGCCGACACCCCCACGCGGCCCGGTCCGGCGGGCAGGCCCGTCAATGCTGCAAGCCCGCTTTCGGCCTGCACCAGCAGGTCATACGCTTTCATGTCGGCATAGGCATGGCCCTCGCCATAGCCGCTGATATCGACCGTGATCAGCCGCGGATGGCGCGCCCGCAACGCCGCCGACCCGAAGCCCGCCCGCTCCGCCGCACCGGGCGCCAGGTTCTGGATGAACACGTCAGCCCGGGCCACCAACCGCGTCAGCAGGGCCGCGTCGGCGGCGTCCTTGATGTCCAGCACCAGGCTTTCCTTGCCACGGTTCAGCCAGACGAAATAACTGGACTGCCCGAGCACAGCCTTATCGTAGCCGCGGGCGAAATCCCCCTCCGGCCGTTCGATCTTGATGACCCGCGCCCCGGCATCCGCCAGCCGGCACGAACAGAACGGCGCCGCCACCGCCTGCTCCAACGCCACTACCAGGATCCCTTCGAGCGCGCCCGTCATGGGATCGTAGGGTGGGTGCAACCCACCAAGCCACCAGCCGAAACATGGCGGGTTTCACCCACCCGCGATCGCAATCCAGGCAAGCACGCCATCAATACGACCGCGGCATCCCGAGCACATGCTCGGCCACATAGGACAGCACCAGATTGGTCGAGATCGGCGCCACCTGGTACAGCCGGGTCTCCCGGAACTTGCGTTCGATGTCATACTCCTCCGCAAACCCGAAGCCGCCATGCGTCTGCACGCACGCCTCCGCCGCCGCCCAGGACGCCTCGGCCGCCAGCATCTTCGCCATATTCGCCTGCTCGCCACACGGCAGCCCGGCCTCGAACCGCTCCAGCCCATCCTGCACAAGCAACTCCGCCGCCCGCATCTGGGCATAGGCGCGGGCGATCGGGAACTGCACGCCCTGGTTCTGCCCGATCGGCCGCCCGAACACCTGGCGCTCCCGGGCATAGGCCGTGGACCGCGCGGTGAACCACTTCGCATCGCCGATGCACTCGGCCGCGATCAGCAGCCGCTCGGCATTCATGCCATCCAGGATATAGCGGAAGCCGCGCCCCTCTTCGCCAAGCAGCGCATCCGCGGGGATGTGCATGTCGTCGAAAAAGACCTCGCACGAATTATGGTTCATCATCGTGCGGATCGGCCGGATCGTGAGACCCCGCACGGCCTTCATGTCCACGATGAAGGTGCTGAGCCCCTCCGTCTTCTTCGCCACCTGGTCCCGCGGCGTGGTGCGCGCCAGTAGCAGCATGAGGTCGCTATGTTCGGCACGGGACGTCCAGATCTTCTGGCCGTTGACGACATAGCCTTCGTTGGTGCGGGTGGCGGTGGTGCGGAGTGCCGTGGTGTCCGTGCCGCTGCCGGGCTCCGTCACGCCGAACGCCTGCAGCCGCAACGCGCCGCTCGCGATCCCTGGCAGGTACCGCTGCTTCTGCGCCTCCGACCCATGCCGCAGGATCGTGCCCATCGTGTAGATCTGCGCGTGGCACGCCGCCCCGTTGCAGCCCTCGGCCTGCACCGTCTCCAGGATCGCCGCCGCGGCGGATATGCCGAGGCCGGAGCCGCCGAACGCCTCCGGGATCAGAACGGACAGATAGCCGCCCGCGGTCAGCGCCTGCACGAACTCCGTCGGATAGCCCCGCACGGCATCCAGCTTGCGCCAGTATTCGCCCGGAAAGCGCGCACATAGCTTGCGGACCTCCTCCCGGATCTCACCATGGGTGTCCCGGCTGAGCGCGACATCCATCAGGCGGGCTCCAGCACATGGATGACCCGGCCCGCCAGGTGCTCCTTGGTAGCTGCCCCATAGGCGGCCATGTGCGGCGCCGCGGCGTGCGCGCGGAGCGCCGCGAGGCTGGCCCATTTCTCGACCACCACGAACGTGTCGGGCCCCAGCTCCGTCTGCCCGGCGCCGGGTGCGTCGATGGCGGGCCCGTATTCGATGCACCCGTCTTCCGCATGCACGGCCGCCATGTTGGCGCGGAACAGCGCCAGGACGGTGTCGCGCAGGCCGGGCTTGGTTGTGATGATGGCGAGGACGTGGATCATGCTAACTCCTTCAGTGCGAGGCAGAGCAGTGACGGTGTTCACGGCATAGTCTGCGTCTCCGCCGCGGCCACATACCGCTCCGCATCCTCGCTCAGCAGCAGCCGCGCCGACACCAGCGCGTCCACCGCCGCCCGCACCCGCGCCACATAGGCCGCCCGATCCGGATACCGCTCCGCCAGCGAGGGCCGGGGGTCGCCATTCCGCTCCCGCTCCGCCCGGGTCGCGGCGAAGGGCACGAACATTCCATCCCGGTCGCACAGCTCATCCGGCAGGTCCTTGTAGACGTTGACGCCCGTGAACGTGCCGAGCGGCACCGCGACATGCGGCAGGCGAATGCCCGCGCTCTCGTTCCCGTCCACATCCACGGCGGATACGAAACTCGGCAGCACCGCACCGTCCCGCACCGGGCGGATCCAATCCGTCGGCGCCGCAATCGGGTTGTCGCGCGGCGCCCAGGTCACGCCGGGCACGGCCGGCATGCGGATCGCGGACGCCGGCGCCCCGGTCCCGTCCGCCAGGCGCGGCACCACGCTGGCCGGCGGCGGCGTGCCCCGCACCACCCAGGCCTCCAGGTTCGAAAGCATCGCCCGCAATGCGGGGCCGGAGCTGTTCGGATTGCGCGCCGCCGCACAATACCCCAGTGTCGCCTGCGACGACGAATGCCCTCCATGCTGCGTGCCCGGCACCAGATAGGCCCGCGCCCGCTCCGGCAACATCTGGTCCCGCTCGCCCTCGCTGTGGATCAACGAGGCGCCCTTTTGCCAGTATTCGGTGCTGGTGTTGCTCTCGATCAGCACCGGGTCGCTGTCGGGGCGCCGCAGTAACCCGGCAGCGCCGTAGGGCGGCCAGACCTCCGGATAGAACCGGTCCTCATGCTGCGTCGCGGTCCGGCCCGGCATCGCCCACATCTCGTTGCCGAACACCTTCCCGGCGCCCCCGATATGCGACAGCACGCCGTCGAACACGCGCCCACCCCCCTCGGCCCGGTTCATGCCGAGGTCGAGGAAATGGCGCAGGAACCGCCCACTCAGCGAAACCCCGAATCCGATCGTGTGCCGGATCCCCGGCATCTCCCGCAAATGCGCCACCACGTCCCGCGTCGCCGCGAAGCCGATGCCGTTCACGGTTGGGCGCGTCGCGACATAGGTCAGCTCATAGATGTGCCGGGGCACGAGCTTGGTGCCGAACGGCAGCATCTGGATGGTCGAGCTGTCGACGAACCCCCAATCGTCCCGCTTCACCTCCTGCGGCGCATCCGCCTCCCTGGCGCGGACCGTAAGCCGCGCAGTATCGGTGTTGGCGACGGGGTAGGGCAGGGCCACGCGGGCAACGTCCGCCGGGCCGCGCGTGCCGGCCTGGAACTCGTGCCGGATGCGGCCCACCACGCCCGGCAGCACCGGCAGACGAATGCCCATCAACCCGGCGCCCCTGACCTCCGGCTGCCAGCCGGACCACGCCACCGTCCAGCCGCGGCGAAACGTGAAGCCATTGCCGGCGTCGGCGGCCGCGCGCGGATCGTTGACCATCCCGCCCGGCGGCTCCGGCGCGTCGTTGATCCAGGACGGTACGTATTTATTGCCCCGGTTCGTCACATCATACAGCAGCACGCCGGCGCCGCGGGCCGGGTCCGCCGGGCGCAGAATGGTGACGTCCGTCTCATACTCCACGCGCCCCGCACCATTCCGCGGCGCCTGGTCCAGCAACGCGATGCCGGCATTGGCGGGGTCCCCGGGATCGAGCTCGCCCCGCGCCACCGCATCGATCCGAACATATGGCCCGGCATTTCCGAAATTTGCGCCCGCCGCGAACGGCGCTTCGGACAGGATGCGCAACTCGGTCACACGGGCCTCCGCCGGCAGGGCTGCCAAGGTGAGCAGGCCCGCCACCATCACGGTGCGCATCGTCGATCCTCCCGCCGTTTTACCGAACGCTGGCGGGTGCCGGGCATATCTGTCAACGTCTCGGATGCAGGCCCTTTATCCAGCTCTGGATCGATCTATATCCGGTCCCGTAACCAGAGGTTCTTACCGTCATGCGCCGTTCCTCGTCCCTGATCACCGCCCTCGCCGTCGCAGCCCTGACGCTCACGCCCGCGGTCGCCTTCGCGAAGGCGGGGGGCGGGGCATCGATGGGCAGCCGCGGCAGCCGCACCTATTCCGCGCCACCCTCCACCAACACGGCGCCGTCTGCCGCGGCGCCGATGGAGCGCAGCATGGCGCCCCGCACCGCGCCGGCCGCCGGGGCTCCGATGGGGGCGCCCGGAATGCAGCCGGCGCGCGGCGGCTTCATGTCTGGTCTCGCCGGCGGCCTGCTGGGTGTCGGCATCGGCAGCATGCTGTTCGGCGGCGGGATGTTCGGCGGCTCCGGCGGGATGGGCTTCATGGGCTTCATCGGCCTGATGCTGCAGGGATTGCTGTTGTTCTTCGTGGCGCGGTGGCTGATCCGGATGTTCATGAACCGGCAACAGCCCGCGATGGCCGGCGGCGCCTCGATGCCGCGCCAGGCCGCGCCCGCGCCCATGGCGATGCAAGGCGCGGCCGCCCCGATGGGCGCCACCCTCCAGATCACCAAGCCCGATTACGAGCAGTTCGAGCAGTTGCTGCAGCAAGTTCAGGCTGCCTGGACCGCGGCTGACACCAATGCTTTGCGCCGGGTCGCGACGCCCGAGATGGCGGGCTATTTCGCCGAGCAGCTCGCCGACCAGGCCAGCCGCGGCGTCAGCAACAGCGTGACTCACGTGAAGCTGGAGAAGGGTGACCTGTCCGAAGCCTGGTCCGAGGGGCCGCGGGATTACGCGACGGTCGCGATGCAGTTCTCCGCGATGGACGTCACCCGCGACTCGGCCGGCCGCGTCGTGGACGGGGATTTGGCGCTTCGCACCATGACGACGGAGCTCTGGACGTTCGTGCGCACCCAGGGCGGACGCTGGCTGCTCTCGGCGATCCAGCAGACCCGCTAAGCCTCTCGTCACGCACGCATAAAGGGCCGCCGAGGGCAACCTCGGCGGCCCTATCTCATTGGCGCATATGTGACAGTGTTGCTGCATCATCATATCTTCACAAGCAACGTGCAGAGTCTGACGTAAGGAGCGGTCAGCAAGGCGAAAGTCGTTCCCTTCAGGCACGAGGTTCAACCGCTCGCATGAACGCCATCTCCCCCCGGGCCGCCCTCGCGCCGCCCCGCACCACCCACTATCGCGCCGTCTTCATCTCCGACACGCATCTCGGCACCAAGGGCGCCCGCACCGACTTCCTGGCGGATTTCCTGTCGCGCATCACCTGCGATCATTTGTTCCTGGTCGGCGATATCGTGGATGGCTGGCGGCTGCGGAAATCCTGGTACTGGGACGCCGGACATGACCAGGTGGTGCGGCTGATCCTGGGCCACGCCCGCGCCGGCGCCGCGGTCACCTACATCCCCGGCAACCACGACGAGATGTTCCGCACCTGGCTCCCCGCCGCCGGGGATCCCGGGCTCGAGATGGCCGGCATCGAGCTGCGCACCGAAGCCGAGCACGTGACTGCCGACGGCCAGCGCCTGTGGATCACCCATGGCGACCAGTTCGACAGCGTGGTGCGCTACGCCCCGTTCCTGGCTCATCTGGGTGATGGCGCCTACGTGACCTCGCTTGTGCTGAACCGCTGGTTCAACGTCGTGCGACGCAAGCTCGGCTACCCCTACTGGTCCCTGAGCCAATGGCTGAAGCGACAGGTGAAGGGCGCCGTGAAGGCCATCGACCTGTTCGAGACGGCGCTCGCGAACGAGGCGCAGCGGCGTGGCTTCGACGGCGTCGTCTGCGGCCACATCCACCACGCCGAGATGCGCCGCGTGAACGGCGTGCTGTATATGAACGACGGCGATTGGGTCGAAAGCTGCACCGCGCTGGTCGAACACGCGGATGGCCGGATGGAGTTGCTGGAGTGGGCGGCGGTCAACAACCTCAACTTCTTCGCGCCGAAAGTCGCCCCCGAAACAATGACGGAGCCAGCCTGACCTCGCCCACCCGGATACTCATCGTTTCGGACGCCTGGCATCCGCAGGTCAACGGCGTGGTCCGCACGCTGGCGACCATCAAGACCGATCTGGAAACCCTCGGTCACACCATCGAGGTGATCGGGCCCGACCGCTTCCGCACCATCGAGATGCCGACCTATCGCAGCATCCGTCTGGCGATGTTCCCGGGCGGCCGGCTCCATCGCGCGATCACCGCCTTCCAGCCCGATGCGTTGCACATCGCGACCGAGGGTCCGCTCGGCTTTGCGGCCCGGCGCTGGGCCATCCGGCGCGGCCTGGCCTTCACCACCTCGTTCCACACGCGCTTCCCCGAATACCTGCACGCCCGCACTGGGCTGCCGATGGCGCTGGGCTACGCCTTCCTGCGCCGCTTCCACAATGCCGGCGCCGGCACGCTGGTCGCGACCGCCAGCCTCCGCACCGAACTCGCGGCCCGCGGCTTCACCAACCTGCGCCCCTGGTCCCGCGGCGTGGACCTCGCCCGCTTCCAGCCCGGCGCCCCACCCCTCGAATGGCCGCGCCCGATCTTCCTCTCTGTGGGCCGGGTGGCGGTGGAGAAGAACCTGGCCGGGTTCCTGTCGCTCGATCTGCCGGGCACGAAGGTGGTGGTGGGGGACGGGCCGCAGCGTGAGGCGCTGGCCCGCATTTATCCCGGCGCCGTGTTCCTGGGCGAGCGCCACGGCGCGGAGCTGGCATCGCTCTATGCCGGGGCGGACGTCTTCGTGTTCCCATCGCTCACCGACACGTTCGGCCTCGTGCTGCTCGAAAGCCTCGCCTCCGGAACTCCGGTCGCAGCCCATCCCGTGACCGGCCCAGTGGATATATTGGAAGGGGCGGCGCCGGGCGTGGGTGCGCTGGACCACGATCTCCGCGCCGCCGCGCTGCGGGCGCTCAACGGGAACAGGGCAGCCTGCCGCGCGCATGCGGAGCGCTTCTCCTGGCGGGCGTGCGCTGAGACGTTCCTGACCCACCTGGTGCCCGTTTAGCCGCTCGCTCGCAGCGAGTGCTGGCTACGCCCAAGACAACCCTGTATAGTCGATATCGTAACGAACCAGGGTCTGCTATGCTGCGCCGGCCGATCGACCCCCGCCTGTTCCAGGTCGCCAGCCTCGGCATGCTGCTCGCCGCCAACATCGCCCTGTTCGACCTCGCCGCCACCATCCCGCAATCCGCCGTCATGCTCATCGCCATCCTGGGCTGGCAGGCGCTGTTCTGCCGGCTGTTCCGACAACCGTTCGATCCGCTGAGCCCCGCGATCACCGGCCTCTCCCTGGGCCTTCTGCTCCGCACCCATGACCCGGCGCTGTGGATCGCGGCGCCCGGCATCGCGATCGGCAGCAAGTTCTTGCTCCGCCTCCGCGGGAAGCACCTTTTCAACCCGGCCAACGCCGCCATCGTGACGTTGCTCGCGATGGGCGCCGAGGTCTGGGTATCTCCGGGGCAATGGGGCACGGCGCTTTGGCTTGCGGCCATCTTCGTGAGCCTCGGCGGCCTCGTGCTGGCGCGGGCGCGCCGGCTCGATACCGCCGGCGCGTTCTTCGTCTGCTATGCCGGGCTGCTCGCGATGCGCGCCATGTGGCTCGGCGATCCCTGGGCGATCCCGCTGCACCAGCTGCAATCCGGGGCGCTGCTGCTGTTCACCTGCTTCATGATCACCGATCCCCGCTCCACCCCGGACCATCCGATGGCCCGCGTGGTGTTCGCCGCTTCCGTCGCCGCCCTCGCCTATCACCTGCAATTCGTGTGGCAGGTGCGCACCGGGCTGTTCTATGCCCTGGCCACCGTCTCGCTCATGACCCCGCTGCTCGATTGGCTGTGTCCCGCCCAGCGATTCCGCTGGCGCTATCAGGAGGCTCCATGCGCACCCTCGCCCTTGCTGCCGTGATCGTCTTTGCCGGATGCGAGAGCGTCCGCGCGTTCTGCGGCTTCTATGTCGCACAGCCCGGCAGCACCCTGTTCAACGAGGCCTCCAAGGTCGTGCTCGCGCGCTCCGGCAGCCGCACCGCGATCACCATGTCGAGCGACGTGAGCGGCAACCCGCGCGAGTTCGCGCTCGTGATCCCGGTGCCCTCCACGGTCCAGCGCGACCAGGTGCGCGTGATCCAGTCCGCAACCGTCGAGCACCTGGACGAATACACGGTGCCCCGCCTGGTCGAATACTACGATCCGGACCCGTGCCAACCTCTCGAACCCGCGCGGCTGCGATCGCTGGCGGTCCCAGCGCCGATGGCGGCCCCGCCGGAACGTGCAGCCACCGGCGTGCGGGTGGAGGCGGAGTACAGCGTCGGTGAATACGATATCCAGGTGCTCTCGGCCCAGGATAGCGGCGGCCTCCTGGCTTATCTCAACAGCCGGAACTACCAAATTCCGGACGGCGCGGCCCCGGTCATCGGCAGCTATCTGCGGCAGCGGATGCAGTTCTTCGTCGCCAAGGTGAACATGGCCCGCGTCACCACCCAGCCCGGCGGCAAGACCTTCCTCCGCCCCATCCAGGTCGAATACGATTCGCCAAAATTCATGCTGCCGATCCGCCTCGGCACCGTGAACGCCCGGGGCCCGCAAGATATGGTGGTGCTGGCGCTGACCGAGCGCGGCCGGGTCGAAACCACCAACTATCGCACGCAGCGCATGCCGACGGGAACGGACATCCCTGTGGCGCTCAAATCCGATTTCTCCCGGTTCTACCGCGCCGTGTTCGACCGCCAGGTGGAGGACACGGGCGGCACCGCCACCTTCCTCGAATACGCCTGGGACCTCGGTAATTGCGACCCGTGCTCCTCCCGCCCCATGAGTCAGGACGAGTTGCGCGAACTCGGCGCAACCTGGACGTCACGGAGCCGTTTCGGCGGCGCGTTCATCACCCGCCTCCATGTCCGTTACGACCGCGACCATTTCCCCGAAGACCTGGCGCTGCAAGAGACGGCCGATCGCGAGAGTTACCAGGCCCGCTACGTCATGCACCACACCTTCGACGGCCCGGCCGCCTGCGACGCGGGCCGCCGCTACACCGCCGGCCTCCCGGAGCGGTTCCGCAAGGAGGCTCGCAATGTGCTGGAGCTGACCAACTGGTCCTATGACGACCTGAAGCTCCGTATGGAGGCGAACGGCCAAAAGCTGCCCTAAGCGCCCGCCTCCGATCGAGACGGAAACGTCGTCTTCGACTAGTCTTTGTCGCGCCGGGCTTGAGCCGGGGTCCCGCTCTCTTGGCGGCTTGGCCACGCGGGCCAACAGGCAACCGGCCCCGCTTTCGCCGTCGACCAGCCCTTGAAGAGCGGGATCCCGGGTCAAGCCCGGTATAAGGTGTTACGGCGGTTTGCCGCACGCCAGGGCGCATGCTACCGCCCGGCGATGCCGGTCCGCCTGCCATGCTGAAGCGCGCGCTGCGCCACCCCGCGGTCCGGCAGGCCGGGGCCCGCGTGCTTGGCGCCTATCTCCGGTTCGCGCTGCGCACCACGCGCTGGAAGCTCGAGGGGTCGATCGAGCGCTTCGTCACGGGCGAGCCTACGATCTTCGCCTTCTGGCATGACCGGCTGCCACCCGTCACCGCGCTGTTCCTCCATGCCGTGCGCGCCCGCGCCGCAGCCGGGCAGCCACCGGGGCGGATGAAGGTGCTCGTGAGCCGGAACCGCGATGGCCGGCTGATCGGCGACATCATCCGTGGCTTCGGGGTGGAGCCCATCCACGGCTCCCGCGCCAAGGACGGTGCCCAGAAAGGTGGCGCCGCTGCCTTGCGCGCACTCGTGACCGTGCTGGCCGAGGGCGGGCATGTCGGCATCACGCCCGATGGCCCCCGCGGGCCGCGGCGCGTCGCGGCGCCCGGGGTGGCGCACCTCGCGGCGCTGTCCGGCGTTCCGGTGGTCCCCTGTGCCGCGCACAGCACGCGGCTGCGCTTGCTCCCGACGTGGGACCGCATGGCCCTGCCGCTTCCGTTCGGCCGCGGCGTGCTGGTCTGCGGCGCGCCGATCGCGGTGCCGCGCGAGGGATGGGAGGCCACGCTGCCCACGATCGCCGGCGCACTAACGGACGCGGCCGCCCGGGCGGAGGCACTGTGCCGCTAAGCAGCGCCCTCTGGCACGGCGCCGCCACGCTCGCGCAGCCGGCGCTGCGGGTCATGCTGCGGCGCCGCGTGGCCAGCGGCAAGGAGATCGCGGCGCGGCTGCCAGAGCGGGAAGGCATCGACGCCACACCCCGCCCCCCCGGACGCCTGCTGTGGCTCCACGCCGCGAGCGTGGGTGAAAGCGTGAGCCTGCTGCCGGTGCTGCCACACCTGGCCGGCGTCACGATCCTGCTGACCACCGGCACCGTCACCTCCGCCGCCCTGATGGCCGAGCGGGCGCCGGACGTGCTGCATCGTTTCGTGCCGCTGGACGTGCCGGGCTGGGTGGCGCGGTTCCTGGACCATTGGCGCCCCGATGCAGCCGGGTTCGTGGAAAGCGAGCTATGGCCCAACACCCTGGCCGCCTGCCGCGCCCGGCGCATCCCCACCATGCTGGTGAACGCCCGCATGTCCGAGCGCAGTGCCCGCGGCTGGGGCCGCATGCCCGGCCTGGCCCACCCCATGCTGGGCGGGTTCACGACGGTCTGGGCGCAGTCCACCGCCGATGCCGAACGCCTGGCCCGGCTGGGCGCACGGAACCCCGTGACAGCAGGGGACCTCAAGCTGTCGGCGCCGCCTTTACCGGTCGATGAGGCCGAGCTGACCCGCCTGCGCGCCCTCGTCGCCGGCCGCCCCGTCTGGCTGGCGGCCAGCACGCATCCGGGCGAGGAAGAGATCGCGATCCGCGTGCATGCCCAACTGGCCCCTTCGCACCCGGGCCTGCTGACGATCATCGCCCCCCGCCATCCCGGCCGCGGCCCCACGATCGACCCGACCGCCCCGCACCGCAGTGCCACAGCCGATCCGCTGGGCGGCATTTGGGTGGCGGACACGCTGGGCGAACTCGGCCTGCTCTACCGCCTGGCGCCCCTGGTGTTCGTGGGCCGCAGCCTCACGGTCCCGGGCGGGCAGAACCCATGGGAGCCGGCGCGGCTGGGATGCGCGCTCGCCACCGGCCCCCACACCGCCAATTTCGCGCCAGCCATCCAGGTATTGCGCGAGGCCGGCGCCTTGACCGAAGTGGCTGACGGTGCCGCCCTGGCCGCCTGGGTGGACGCCATGCTGCGCGATCCCCTTCGTCGCCAAGCAGCCGGCGAGGCGGCTCGCGCCGCCGCTTCCGCCACCTCGGACCTGCCGGAGCGAACGGCGCAGGCGCTATTGGCCCTGATACCATGACCCCGCCCGCCTTCTGGTGGCACGACGGCGTCGTGCCGCGTCTGCTCAGCCCGGCCTCGGCCGTGGTGGCGGCAATGACCGCCCGCCGGGTCGCGCGGCCGGGCTGGCGCGCGCCGATGCCGGTACTGTGCTGCGGAAATGCGGGCGTGGGCGGCGCCGGCAAGACCACCCTGGTGCTGGACCTCGCGCACCGGCTCCGCGCCCGGGGCATAGATGTGCACTGCCTCACCCGCGGCTATGGCGGACGGGTGCGAGGCGTGATGCGGGTCGAGCCTGACGCGGGCGCCAGCCTGGTCGGAGACGAGCCGCTGCTGCTCGCCGCACTGGCGCCCACCTGGGTCGCCGCGGATCGCGCTGCCGGCGCGCGGGCGGCCGTGGCGGCAGGGGCGCAGGCCTTGCTGATGGATGACGGCCTGCAGAACCCGACGCTGCGGCGCACGATGTCGCTTCTGGTGGTGGACGGCGCCGTGGGCTTCGGCAATGGCCGCGTGCTGCCGGCCGGGCCGCTGCGGGAGCCGGTGCGCGACGCGGCCGGGCGGTGCCGGGCGGCGGTGCTGATCGGGCCGGACCGAAGCGGCGCCCGGGCGGCGCTGCCGGCACGCATGCCGGTGCTGACCGCGCGGCTGGTCCCCGACACCCGGCTGCCCTCCGTCCGCGTCTTCGCCTTCGCCGGCATCGCCCGGCCGGGCAAGTTCCACGACACGTTGCGGGACGCCGGCGCCGTGCTGGTCGGCCACCAGGACTTCCCGGACCACCACCCCTATCGCAGCAGCGAGCTGCAATCGGTGTTCGACCGTGCCGCCGCGCTGTATGCCACCCCCGTGACCACGCCCAAGGACGCTGTCCGCCTGGGCGCCATTGAGCGGGAGCAAGTGCAGGTGGTGGGCGTGAAGCTGGAATGGGACGACCCCGGCGCCATCGAGGCATTGCTGGACGAGTTGATGGCCACAGCATGACACCGCACGACGCGCTCATGCGCCTGGAGGCCTCGGTCGTGCGCGCCGCCATCGCGGGGTTGCGGCGTTTGGGCCCGGTCGCGGCCAGCAATCTTTGCGGCGCGATCGCCCGCACCATCGGGCCATTCCTGCCGGTGAGCCGCGTGGCGGACGCCAATCTGCGCCGCGCGTTGCCGACGCTGGATCAGTCCGCGCGGCGGCGTGTGATCCGCGGCGTCTGGGACAATCTGGGCCGCACCGTGGGCGAGCTGCCGCATTTGCCGCATCTGCGCCGCACCGCATCCGGGCCGGGGTGGGAGCTGGCCGGCGAAGACATCCTCACCGGCCTCGCGGCGCAGCCTGGGGCGAAGATCTTCTTCAGCGGGCATATCGGCAACTGGGAGATCATGCCCGCCGCCGCGCGGGAATACGGCATGCCGATGTCGAGCATGTATCGTGCGGCCAGCAATGCCGAGCTGGACAAGATCATCGTGGGCCTGCGGCAGCAGGCGGTGGGGGCGGATGTGCCGATGGTGCCGAAGGGGGCGGCCGGCGCCAAGCTCGCCTTCGCCATCCTGGCGCGGGGCGGCGCGCTCGGCATTCTCATGGACCAGAAGCTGAATGACGGGATCGTCGCCCAATTCTTCGGACGCCCGGCCATGACGACGCCGGGCTTGGCCATCCTGGCGCTGAGGTTCCGCTGCCCGGTGGTGCCCGGCTACGTCGAGCGAATCGGCCCGGCGCGGTTCCGCCTGGTGTGCGAGGCGCCGCTGCCCTTACCCGACGGCAACGACCGCACCGCCAATATCCTGGCGCTGACGCAAGCCGTGAATGACCGGCTGGAGGCGTGGATCAGGGCGCGGCCCGAAAGCTGGCTGTGGCTGCACCGACGCTGGCCGAAGGAGTAGCTACTCCGTGGGCGTCGGGCTGTCGGACGGCGCGGTGCCAGCAGCTTCCTCGGCCTTGCGGCGGGCAGCGGCCTCTTCTTTCTCACGCAACTTTTCGTCCTTGCGGGCCTGCTTGGCCCGGTCCCGCTCGGCACGCTGCATGTTGTAGTTCGGCTTGAACACCATGGGATCGTCCTTGGTGGTGGGTCGGTCAAGAATAGGGCCGCCAGGTTACCCCGGCGGCCCCGCTTCATTCAGGCAGCCTGCAGGTTCACGGCAGAGGTCTTGCCCTGCTGGCCCCGCTCGAGCTCGAAGCTCAGCTTCTGCCCCTCGTTCAACGAGCCCATGCCGGCCCGCTCGACGGCGGAGATGTGCACGAACACGTCCTTGCTGCCGTCATCCGGCTGGATGAACCCGAAACCCTTTTGCGCATTGAACCACTTGACTGTTCCGACGGCCATATCTGCTCTCCATAGTCACGGCGGCCCGCACGGTGCGGACCGAATTACTTTTGCATTAAGGGGAGCACCGGAGCAGCAGGAGGACCAGGCATCAACCAGATCCGTAGCGTCGTTCCAAAGAAAACAGCCCAACACGTAAAAGCGCCATCTCAGACATGGGCTTCTTCGGCGTGGAAAACAAGCCCGGCCGGCTAGAGGAGCAACCGCCCCTGGCCCGCACCCCCCGCCGCCGTCGCATCCACCGTCCCATCTCCGAACCGCAATCGCAGCCGCGCGCCGGCCTTCACCGCCGCCGCAGCCGTCACCGGATGCCCGTCCGGCGCCGTCACCAGCACATACCCCCGCGCCAGCACTGCCAGCGGTGACACCGAATTGAGCCGCGCCGCCGCCCCGCCCAGATGCGCCCGTCCCTCCCGCAACGCCGCCAGCAACGGGGAAGGCGTGAGGCGCGCCATCACCTGCCCTCCCGCCGCCCGCCGCCCCTGCGCCGCGTGCCGCAACCCCGCCACCACCCCGGCGCCCGCCAGTCCCAGCCGCCCCCGCTGCGCCGCCAGCAGCCCGCCCGGATGCGGCAACAGCCGCTCCGCCCGCAACAGCGCCGTGCGCCGCATGCGCATCAGGTTCGGCAACGCCAGCCGTAACCGGTCCTGCCGCCCCTGCACCGCGAGCCGCGCCGCCACCGTCAACGCCGCAAGATCCGGCAGACCGCGATCCGCCCGCGCCAGCCGCGCCGCCCTGGAAGCCAGCAGATTGGTGCCGGCCAGCGCCAGACGCTGCGACCACTCCCCCATCCGGCGCCGGGCTGCACCGGCCAGCGCCACCGGGTCGGGCAAGCCACGCTCCGCCCGCCCCAACCGCAGCCGCCGCTCCTGCGCCATGCGCAGCAACCCGGCGGCCAGGCGTGTCCGCTCCTGATCCAGCGTCGCTACCAATTCGACGCGCGACGGCACCGCCAGCTCCGCCGCGGCTGTCGGCGTGGGCGCCCGGCGGTCGGACGCGAGGTCAATCAGAGTGTGGTCCGTCTCATGCCCCACGGCGGAAATGAGCGGGATGCGGCACAGCGCCGCGGCACGCACCACGGCCTCGTCATTGAAGGCCATCAGGTCCTCGAGGCTGCCGCCACCCCGCGCCACGATCAACACATCGGGCCGCGGCACCGATCCGGAAGGAAGGCGATCGAACCCGGCGATCGCGGCCGCAATGCGGGCGGCTGCACCCTCGCCCTGAACGGGCACCGGCCAAACCAGGATCGGGCGCGGAAACCGGCGCAGGATCGTCGTCTTGATATCCTGCAGCACGGCGCCCTGGCCTGACGTCACCACGCCCACGACACCGGGCAGCACCGGCAGCACCCGCTTCCGCGCCGCCTCGAACAGCCCCTCCGCCGTCAGGCGCACCCGCAGCATCTCGATCCGCGCCAGCAGCGCCCCGGCGCCGGCATACTCCATCTTCTCGACGATGAGCTGATAGGAGCTGCGCTCGCCATAGGACGAGACCCGCCCGGTCGCGATCACCTCCACCCCGTTCTCGGGCACGAGGCCGAGGCGTGACACCGCCGTCTTCCAAACGACGCCGCTGATTTTCCCGCCCTCGTCCTTCAACGAGAAATACATGTGGCCGGACGGATATTTCTTATACTCGGTGATCTCCCCCCGCACCCGCACCCGGCCGAACGCCCCTTCCAGCGTGCGCTTCACCGCGCCGGAGATTTCCGAAACCGTATACTCCGGCACATTGCTCAGCAGGTCGCTCATCGCCCCACCCTATGCTACGCCGCCCCGGCTTAGAAGGAGCACGCGATGCGAGTCTTGGTGATCGGATCGGGCGGACGGGAGCATGCGCTGGCCTGGGCCCTGGCGAAGTCGCCCCTGCTGACCAAGCTGTTCGTAGCACCTGGCAACCCCGGCACGGCCCTTCTCGCCGAAAACGTCGCCGTCGGCGCGATGGATCTGGACGCGCTGGTCCGCTTCGCCGTGGACCAAGAAATCGACCTGGTCGTGCCCGGCCCCGAGGGTCCGCTTGTGGCCGGGATTACGGACCGCATGACGCTGGCCGGGGTCCGCTGCTGTGGCCCTACGGCGGCCGCGGCGCAGCTCGAAGGCAGCAAGGCCTTCACCAAAACCCTGTGCGACGAGGCCGGCATCCCCACCGCGCGCTGGGAGCGTTTTGACTCCGCCGACGATGCCCACGCCTTCCTCCGCCGCCGCGGCGCGCCCATCGTGGTGAAGGCGGACGGCCTGGCCGCCGGCAAGGGCGTGGTGGTCGCGCAAGCGCTGGCCGAAGCCGGTGCCGCGGTGGACGCGATCCTGCGGGACCGCACCCTGGGCGAGGCCGGTGCCACCGTCGTGATCGAGGAGTGCATGACCGGTCCGGAAGTCAGCCTGTTCGCCCTCTGCGACGGCACGGACGCCGTGTTCCTGGGCGCCGCCCGCGACCATAAACGCCTGGGCGACGGCGATGTAGGCCCAAACACGGGCGGCATGGGCGCCTTCTCCCCCGTCCCCGGTTTCGACCCGGCGCCCGCCATGGCCAGCATCGTCCAACCCGCCCTCCGCGCCATGGCCGCCCGCGGCACCCCGTTCCGCGGCGTGCTGTTCGCCGGGCTGATGCTGACCGGGGAGGGCGCCAAGCTGATCGAGTTCAACGTCCGCTTCGGTGACCCGGAATGCCAGGCCTTGCTCCCCCGCCTCCGAACTGACCTGCTGGCCGCCCTGGTGGCCGCCTGCGACGGGGAACTGGCGCAATTCAGCCTGCGCTGGGCCGAAACGGCGAGCGTGGCCGTGGTAATGGCCGCCCGCGGCTACCCGGCGGCACCGGCGAAGGGGGGCGCGATCGAGGGGTTAGCGGAAGCCGAGGCAGAGGGCGCGCTGGTGTTCCATGCGGGAACGCGGCTGGAGGCCGGTGCGGTGGTGGCGGACGGGGGCCGAGTGCTGACACTTGTGGGCGTGGGTGCAGATGCAGCAGCGGCTCGGCAAACCGCCTATGCGGGGGTGGCGGCGGTCAGATGGGGGGATGGGTCGTTCCGGCGGGACATCGGCGATCCGGGCGGGGGTTGACGGTGCTGCGGTCGGATGTACGTCGCGTGGGGCGTGTGGCTGGGAAGCGGTCATAACGTTGCGACAGCCCCGTCCTGTCCTATGATTGCCTGATGTCAGTCCGGCCAGCCGCTCCAACCCCATCTCTGAAAGTTCGGCTCGCTGCCCCGCCCAAAGGGTGGCAAGTGCTTCGCTACGTGGCCTTGAGCAATGGCGCGCTCGCGGCAGTGGGCACTAATGTTGACCTGACAGGCGAATTCCAACGCATCTTTGCGACTTTAAAGGGACCGTGGTTCCCCTCGGATCCCCCCTCCCAAATCGGTGAGTTGGTCGCGAGGGCCGCCGGGCGGATATGGGTGGCGACAGCATCGGGCTGGACGGATGGCCCTGCCTTCCCGTTGGAAACGCCATTCCCAACCCTGGATCGGTTCGGTGATGGACGATGGCTCGTTGTGGGAACTCGAACCCAGACCGACGCCAACGCGCGAGTGCTCGACACCGAAGGCCTTGAGCTCGACCGATTCCTGCTTGGAGACGGGATCGAGCATGTCGCGATAGATGTGGACAACCACATTTGGGTCGGATGGTTTGATGAGGGCGTATTCGGAAATGCCGACTGGAAAATACCTGACCAGAAGTGGCCACCGTCAAGCGTTGGCGTCGCATGCTTCGCCGATAATGGAAATATCCTGCCTTTTGTGACTTGGCCCAACGAAGCCGAGTCCGTCGCGGACTGCTTTGCTCTGAACACCACGGGGAATGATACCTGGGTTTGCACCTATACAGACTTCCCACTGGTCCAACTGATTCCGGGCAAACCCGCACGTTGGTGGAGAAACGAGGTCACTGGTCCCAGAGCCATCGCAATCGATGGATCCCGTGCACTTCTCGCTGGCGGCTACGGGGGTGATGCAAACAGGCTTGCGTTGGTTTCATTGGAAGGGGCCGGACAAGGGGAAAGCACGCGTCTGGTTGCTGAATGGAACCTCCCCATGCGCTCACGAGGGGCGGCAAATGAGCATGGGCCAGCTTGGGAACCCCCGGCCCTGCTGGGTGGCCGGGGCGATATGCTCCACTTGGTAGACGACGATGTCTGGCACGTCTGGCGTGTCGCCGACCTGACGGCTCTGATTTGAGCCGCTCAAGAACGTCCGCCACGCGGTCGAAAACGGCCTCACATCCCCGTCCCCCCTAACCCCCGCCAACCTCACAGCCAACATTCGCTAAGCCCGTGCCCGTATTCGACCCACTCACCGGTTTCGGATTCGCCAAATAATCCAACGCACGCTGGCGCACGTCCGCATACACCGGCGCGCCCGGTAGAAGTGCCACGGTCTCATGCCGCCCCGGCACGAAGTAGTCCAGCGTGAACGAGGGTGACGGCAGGCCCATCTCACGCCGCATCTGGTTCTCCGACGGCGGCGACTCCACGGTGAAATACGAGCCGATCCGGTTGTCGGCCCCGATCACATTCAGCCGGTAGCTCACGCCGAAGCGCCCGGCCTGCTCGTAACATTGCTCGGCCACGATCCGCACTGCCCCGGCGGTCAGCCGGTCGATCGTGAAGCTGCTGTCCATGGACTCGGGAACACCCGTCCTGGTGCGCCAAGTTCCCATCAGGTTGGCGCGGGAGGCCTCCCATCCGGGCTCGTTGCCGGCAAGGCGATAGAGCAGCGGCTCGATCTTGCGAAATCGCAGGTCGGTCGGGTGCTGCCGGGCCCAGGCGACCGCGGCCGCGATCGCCGCCGGGTAATCTTTCCGTTGCACGGCTGCAGACACGTGGTTTCGAGCTGCCTCGCGATCGGCTGCCGGCTGTGCGGCGGCGGCGCAGGTCAGCGTGAGAAGCGCCAGGCCGAGCCACATCAGCTTCACCATCGAGCGCCTACTCCGCTACCTGCATTGCAGCCGCCGGCACGTTCGCCTCGTCCCGCGCCACCCGCGCCACCACCGCATACAGCGCCGGCACGAAGCACAGCGTCAGCACCGTCGCCCCCACCAGCCCGCCCATGATCGCGATCGCCATCGGCCCCCAGAAGATCGAGAACGCCAGCGGCAGCAACGCCAGAATGGCCGCCGCCGCCGTCAGCACGATCGGGCGGGAGCGGCGGATGGTGGCGCCCACGATCGCCGCCGCCGGCGCCGCACCGTCCCGGATATCGCGCTCGATCTGGTCCACCAGGATCACCGAGTTGCGCATGATGATGCCCGACAGCGCGATCACGCCCAAGGTCGCCACGAACCCGAACGGCGCGCCCGTGACCAGCAAGGCGGCCGTCACCCCGATCAACCCCAACGGCGCCGTGGCCACCACCATCAGCACGCGGGCGAAGGACTGCATCTGGATCATCAGCAGCGCGAGCGTCGCCACCAGCATCAGTGGCATCACCTTGTTGATGCTGGCCGACCCCTTGGCGCTTTCCTCCACGGCGCCCGCCGTCTCGATCGCGTAGCCGGCCGGCAGCGCTGCCTTGATGCCCGCGAGCGACGGCAGGATCGCGGCCGTCGCGTCCGGCGCCTGCACGCCGGGTAGGGTGTCCGCACGGACCATCAGCAGTGGCGTCCGGTTGCGGCGCCACACCACCGGCGGCTCCAGCCCCCAGCCGATCGTCGCCACCTGCGCCAGGGGCACCGGCCGCCCGTTGGCAGCGGCGACGGTCACTTCGCCCAACGACGCAACGTCCTGCCGCTCCGAGGCGATCGCGCGGGCCACGACCGGGATCAACTCCGTGCCCTCCCGATACTGCGTGATGGTGGCGCCCTGCTGCAGAGTCTGCAGTGTGGACGACACGGCCTCGCTGCTGAGGCCCAGGAGCCGGGCCTTGTCCTGGTCCAGCGCGATGGTGACCTGCTTGCCCATCTGCCCCCAGCTATCGCTCACGTTGCGCACCAGGGGTGAGCCCCGCACCGCGCGCCGCACGTCTTCGGCGATCATGCGCAAGCGCTGCGGGTCCGGCCCGGTCACGCGGAACTGCACCGGGTAGCCGATGGGCGGCCCAAGCTCGAGCCGGGAGGGGCGGAGCCTGATGTCCGGGAACTCGCCGGCCTCGATCGCGGCGATCAGCACGCGGAGGAGATGCTCGCGGTCGGGGATGGAGCCGGTGTTGACCACGAATTGCGCGTAGTTGGGCTGATCCAGCTCCGGCGAAAATGCCAGGAAGAACCGGGGCGTGCCGGTGCCGGTATAGGCGGCGAACGAGGTGATGCCGGGCTGCGCGGCCACCAGCGCCTCGAGCCGCGCGACCTCGGCCGCGGTGGCCGCGAAACTCGACCCCTCCGGCAGCCGCACGTCCACCAAAATCTCGAGCCGGTCGGACGCCGGAAAGAATTGCTGCGGCACCCGCGTGAACCCGGCGAGCGACGCCGCGAACGCCAGCACCGTGCACGCGATCACCACCCAGCGCCGCCGGATGCACCACCCCACCACGGCGCCGAACCAGCGATACGCCCGCCCGCCATACACGTCATGCCCGGCCGCATGCGCCCGCGGCTTCGGCAACAACGCGGCCCCCAGCAGCGGCACGAACAGCACCGCCACGAACCAGCTCAACACCAACGACAACCCGACCACGCGGAAAATGTCCTGCGTGTATTCCCCGGTGCTGGACTGTGCGAGCCCCACGGGCAGATACCCGGCCGCCGTCACCAGCGTGCCCGTCAGCATCGGCAGCGCCGTCGAGGTATAGGCGAAGCTGCCGGCACGCAGCCGGTCCCAGCCCTGTTCCAGCTTCACGACCATCGTTTCCACCGCGATGATCGCGTCATCCACCAGCAGCCCCAGCGCGATCACCATGGCGCCCAACGAGATGCGTTGCAGGTCGATGCCCAGCAGCTTCATGCCCACGAACACGCCCGCCAGCACCAGCGGCACGCTGATCGCCACCACGATCCCGGTGCGCCAGCCCAGGCTGATGAAGCTCACCAGCAGCACGATCGCCAGCGCTTCGAGGAACGATTCCTGGAAATCCCCGACATCGACCGCCACCACCTCCGCCTGGTCGTGCAGCCGCCCCAGCTCCACCCCCAACGGCAAGGTGGGCGCCACCTCCGCCACGCGCTGGGCGATGCGGTGCCCGAGGTCGAGCATGTTGCCGCCCTCCGCCATCGAGATACCGATGCCAAGGGCCGGCCGCCCGCGATACCGCATGGTGGAGGCCGGCGGGTCCGCAACGCTGCGCCGCACGGTCGCGAAATCGCCCAACCGCAGCAGCTTGCCCCGCACCTGCACCGGAAGCCCCGCCAGCGCCGCCGCGGCGTCCAATGCCCCCCGGGTCCGCACCCGGATGCGGTCATTCGGCGTGTCCACGAAACCGGACGCCACCACGCTATTCTCCCGCCGCACCGTGTCGAACACGTCCGCCAGCGTCAGGCCCAGCTCCGCCAGCTTGCGGTGCGACAGCTCGATCGTCACCTGCTCCTGCTGCTGCCCGAACAGCTGTACCTTGCCCACCCCCGGCACGCTCAGCAGCCGTTCGCGCAGGTCTTCCGCCACATGCTTCAGCTCCGGCAGGGTGAAGCCCTCGGCCGTCAGCGCATAGACGATGCCGAACGTGTCGCCGAACTCGTCGTTGAAGAACGGACCCTGCACGCCCTCCGGCAGCGTGCCCCGGATGTCGCCCACTTTCTTGCGCACCTGGTAGAACAAGTCCGGTACCAGCTTTACCGGCGTATCGTCCCGCAACGTGACCCGCACCACGGTCTGACCCGGCTGCGTCTGGCTCTCGGTGTGGTCCAGGCGTGGCAGGTCCTGCAGCTTGCGTTCGATCCGGTCGGTGACCTGGCGGGCCATCTCGTCCGCGGTGGCGCCGGGCCACTCGGCGATGATGACCATGTCCTTGATGGTAAAAGCGGGGTCTTCGGCACGGCCCAGCTGCACATAGGCGAAGACGCCGGCGGAGGCGAGCATGACCATGGCGAACCAGGTCAACGCCCGGTGCTGCAAGGCCCAGAGCGAGAGGTTCATCGTGACGCGCCCGGCCATGCGGAGACCGCCATCTCCGCGTCGATCTGCCCGGCGCCCGCCGTCACCACCTGCTCGCCCTCGCGCAGCCCGCCTTGCACCAGCACGGCCCCCTGGCCATCGAGGCCCGCAACCTCCACCGGCCGCAGCGCCGCCCGCTGCTTCTGCGCATCCAGCACCCACATCGCCGGGACGCCGCCGCGATCCACCAGCGCCGTGGCCGGCAGCCGCGCCACGGGCGGGCCCGGGCGGTCGAACGCGACCGTCGCCGTCATGCCCAGGGCCAGCAATCCCTTCGGCGGGTCGTCGATCGTGACCTTGACCGCGAACGTCCGGCTCGCCGCATCCGCCAGCGCCCCGACCTCCCGCACCCGCCCCCGCAGCACCTGACCCGGCGCCGCCCACAGCGTGATCGCCACCGGTCCGGCGGCCCTGACCTCCGGCAACCGGTTCTCCGGCACATCCGCCACCACCTCGATCCCCTGCGTCTGCGCCAGGACCGCCACGGTCTGCCCCGCAGCCACCACCTGCCCGGCCTGCACCGGCAGCGCCGTCACCACCGCCTCCGCCTCCGCCGTCAGCACGCCGTAACTGCGCTGGCTGCGCGCCATCGAGAGTTGCCGCGCGGCCTGCACCACCCGGGACTCCGCCATCCGGTTGGCCGCGTCCCGCTTGTCCAGCTCGGACCCTATGAAGGCCGGGGACGCGCGGCCGAGGCGGTCATACCGGGCCAGCTCCGCCCGCGCGTTCGCAAGGTCCGCGCTGGCGCCCTGCAACGCGGCCGCGGCGGATTGCTCGGCCAGCACGAGATCGCCCTGATCGAGCCGGGCCAGCACCTGGCCGGGCAGCACGCGGTCACCGACCTCCACCAGACGCTGCGTGACCTTCCCGCCGACGCGGAAGCCGAGCTCGGCCTGCACCCGGGCCTGGACGGTGCCGGAATAGACCAGCTGCGCCGGCAAGGGCCGGAACGCGACGGTCGCGACCCGCACCGGACGCGGACCCTCGCCCGCCGCGAGCAGCAGGGGAAGCACCAAGGCTGGCCAGAACCGTCTCGCGCGCATCGGCTCACCTCATCGAATGGCTGCTTCTATCCGATCAACGTTCAGTTATCAACGTTCATGTCCGGCAGAACCCGCGTATGGCAGCATCCAGCACAATGTCGATCAGCTGCTGCGGTGCCGTCTCCAGATGCTGCGGCTGGTTGAGCACCAGCATCACCACGCCATGCAGGCAGGCCCACAGCGCCTCCGCCACCGCCAGCGGATCGCCCGGGGCGAACTGCCCGGCCTGCATGAGGGCATCGACGTTGGCGCGCAGCATGTCGAAGGACTTGTCCGCCGCCGCAATCTCGGTGCACGCAGCCGGAGAGGCCTGGTCGAACGTCAGCCGATACTCATCGGGCCGCGCCAAGGCGAGGTCCACATAGGCGCGCAGCCCGGCGCGGAATCGCACCAGCGGCGGCAGGGCCGGGTCCTGCGACTGGGCGTAGGCGACCAGCAGCGCCTCGAACATCTGCTCGGCGATCGCGTCCAGGATGGCGGTCTTGTCGGCGAAATAGACATAGAGTGCCGTGCTGCTGACCCCCACGTCGGCCGCGATGCGGCGCATGGTGGCGTGCTGGATCCCCTCCGCCAGGAACAGCCGCTTGGCTGCCGCCAGGATCTCGCCTTTGCGCGACGGACCTTGGCCCCGAGGCTTTCGCGTACGGGCGGGGAGGGTGGCGGACATGGGTCTAGTTAAAGGCAAAAAGGACGGGAAGCGAGGCGCAGCCCCGCAAAGAATGCCCGCAACACCGCCCCACACTCCGCTTCCCGCACGCCCCCCACCACCTCCGGCCGATGCAGGCACCCCGGCGCATCGAACACGCGCGGCCCATGCTCCACCCCGCCGCCCTTCGGGTCGTAGGCGCCGAACACCAGCCGGGCCACGCGGAAATGGCTCAGCGCCGCCGCGCACATCGGGCAGGGCTCCAGCGTCACCACCAGCGTGCACCCCACCAACCGGGGCGAGCCCAGCCGCGCCGCGCCCGCGCGCAGCACCAGCATCTCGGCATGCGCACTCGCGTCCCGATCGGCCTCCACCCGGTTGCCGGCGGCCGCCAGCACGGCGCCATCGGCCCCGATCAGCACGGCGCCCACCGGCACCTCCCCCCGCGCCGCCGCCGCCCGCGCCTCCTCCAGCGCCATCTGCATGTGCATCGCTTGCTCCGGGCCGGGCTCCGGGTCTAGTCACGGCGCATGAGCCAGAGCCGCCGACCCCTCGTGGGTGTGACACTCGACGCGGAATCGCCGGGTGGCTACTCGAAATACCCCTGGTATGCGCTGCGCGCCAACTATGCCGAGGCGATCGCGGCCCATGGCGGCCTGCCCGTCGCCCTCCCGCATGACCCGGCGCTCGCGGCCGACATGCTCGACCGCATCGACGCCCTGGTCGTGACCGGTGGCGCGTTCGACGTGGACCCCACCCTGTATGGCGAGGGCGAGCGGCACGCGACCGTCACGCTGAAGGAGGGCCGCACCGCCGCCGAGCTGGCGCTGGTGCGGGGTGCCCTGGCGCGGGACATGCCCGTGCTCGGCATCTGCGGCGGCGAGCAATTGCTGGCCGTGGCGCTGGGCGGCACCCTCATGCAGCACATCCCGGACAGCGTGCCCGGCGCCTTGGAACACGAGCAGCCCAACCCCCGGGACCAGCCCGGCCACGCCATCACGCTGGTGCCCGGCAGCCTGCTGGCGCGGATCGTGGGGGCGCCCACGATGCAGGTGAACTCCGCCCACCACCAGGCCGTGGCGACGCCGGGGCCATATGCGATGGTGAACGCCCATGCGCCGGACGGGGTGATCGAGGGTGTCGAAGATGCGCGCCACCGCTTCTGCCTCGGCGTGCAATGGCATCCGGAGTTCCTCATCGACCCCGGCGACCGCCGCATCTTCGACGCCCTCATCGCGGCCGCCCACCCATGACTGACGACACCGCCGAGCGCGGCGAGCGCGTGGCCAAATGGCTGGCCCGCGCCGGTGTCGCCAGCCGGCGGGACGCGGAGAAGCTGATCGAGGACGGCGCCGTGAAACTGAACGGCGCCCCCGTCACCCACCCCGCCACCTTCATCGCCCCCGGGGACATCGTGCAAGTCCGCGGCACCGTGGTCGATGCGCCGGACCGCACGCGGCTATGGCGCTATCACAAGCCCGAAGGCCTGATGACCACCCATAAGGACCCCCAAGGCCGCCCAACCGTGTTCGAGAAGCTGCCGGAGGCCATGCCCCGCGTGGTGAGCGTGGGACGGCTCGACCTCAACAGCGAGGGGCTGCTGCTGCTGACCAATGACGGCGCCCTGGCCCGGCGGCTGGAGCTGCCGGCCAATGGCTGGATCCGCCGCTACCGCGTGCGCGTCTATGGCCCGGTGGAGCCGAAGGCGCTGGCCCTGCTGGCCAAGGGCGTCACGGTGGACGGCGTGAAATACGGCCAGATCGAAGCGGCGCTGGAGGCGCGCACCGGCACCAATGCCTGGCTGAGCGTGGCCCTGAAGGAGGGGCGCAACCGTGAGGTCCGCAAGGTGATGGGCCATCTCGGCTTGCAGGTGACCCGGCTGATCCGCGTGGCCTACGGCCCGTTCCAGCTCGGCAATCTGGAGCGCCGCGCAGTGGACGAGATCACGGGCAAGGTGCTGCGCGAACAGCTTTCGGGGCTGGTGGCGCCTGTCCGCGGCTGACGGGTTGGCATGAGGATCATCGGCGGCGCCTGGCGCGGGCGGGTACTTCGGGCAGCCGACGGGCCGTCGACGCGGCCGACGGCGGACCGGGTGAGGCAGGCCCTGTTCGACCGGTTGATGCATGCACCCTGGGCCCTGAACGATGCCGGGCGCCCGGTGCTCGAGGGAGCGCTGGTGCTGGACGCCTTCGCCGGCACCGGAGCTTTGGGGCTGGAGGCAATGTCCCGCGGGGCGGTCAGGGCCGTGTTCATCGAGCGGGACCGCTCGGCCCTGGCAGCACTGCGGGCCAACATCGCCGCGTGCGGGGCGCAGGCGCGGTCCCGGGTGATCGCGGGTGACGCGCTCCGGCCGCCGCCGGGTGAGGCCTGCGGGCTGGTGTTCCTGGACCCGCCCTATGGTGCGGTCTCCCTCACGCAGGCGCTGGCGGCGTTGGCCGGGGCCGGCTGGGTCGGGCCCACGACGCTGTGCGTTACTGAGACCGCCGACAGCGATGTCCCGCACGATCCTTCCCCGGCCCTCGCAACGTTTTCTCACGGGCCCGCGCGGATACAGGTTTTCACGTTCGCGAGATGAATGTCAGCGGGCGGCACCCCGCCGGCCTCGGGCATGGCCCCGGGCAGGTTGCTGACCCGCCAGCCCCGCCTCAGCGCCGCCCGAACAACGCCTCGATCTCCGCCCGGCTGAGCTTCAACACGGTCGGGCGGCCATGGCTGCAGGTGCTGGCGCGCGGCGTCTGTTCCATCTGGCGCAGCAAAGCGTCCATCTCCGCTTGGTTTAAGCGCCGGCCGGCGCGGATGCTCCCGTGGCAGGCGAGGCGGGCCAGCACGGCGTCCAGCCGCGCAGCCAGCGCCGTGCTCTCGCCGCTCTCCGCCAGCTCGTCCGCGAGGTCCCGCAGCAGGGGCGCCGGGTCCGCGGCGCCGAGCGCGGCCGGGAGCGCGCGGACCAGGATCGCGCCGGCGCCGAACCCCTCGATCTCCAGCCCGAGCGTCGCGAGGGCCGCCGTCGCCGCCAGCACCCGCGCGGCGTCATGCGGCGGCAGATCCACGATCGCCGGCAGCAGCAAGGGCTGCGCGCGCACCCCGCCCGCCGCGTGCTGGGCCCGCAGCGCCTCATGCACCAGGCGCTCATGCGCGGCGTGCTGATCGACCAGCACCAGGCTGCCATCGCTCGCGACCGCCAGGATGTAGGTGTCCAGCACCTGGGCCAGCGCGGCGCCCAGCGGATGCTCCGGCCGCGGCATCGGCGCCGGCAGTGCCCGGGCGGACGGCCCGGCGTCGAACGGCAGCACCGCCTCGGCGAAGCCGGCCGTTCCGGGCCGGGGCGGAACCAGATGCAGCGCCGGGCGATGGCTCGGACGGCCCGATCCCGGCGACCAGGGCGGCGCGGCCGCCCCCGCCCCGCCGGCCAGCACACGGGACAGCGCCCCGATCACCAGGGACCGCACGGCGGCGGGGTCCTGGAAGCGCAGCTCGGTCTTGGCCGGATGCACGTTCACGTCCAGCGCCTCCGCCGGGATCGTGAGATACAGCGCCGCAACCGGATGCCGCCCGGCCTGCATCACGTCGCGATACGCGACGCGCAGCGCCGTCTTCAGCACGGGGTCCGCCACCGGCCGGCCATTCACCACCAGGCTCTGCGCCGCTCCGGTGGCGCGATGCAGCGTCGCTGGCCCGGCAAACCCCGACAACATCAGTTCCCCCCGTTCGGCCTCCACGGGCACCAAATCCGCCGCCAGCAGCGCCGCCACCCGCGCCGCCCGGTCCTGCGCCGGCAGGTCGAACGCGACCCGGCCATCGGTCTCGCAGCGGAACGCCACCTCCGGCGCCGCGAGCGCCAGCCGGCGCACGGCCTGTTCGGCGTGCTCGCCCTCGGTGCGGGGATGCTTCAGGAATTTGCGGCGTGCCGGCGTCGCGTAGAACAAGTCGGCGACCACGGCGCGGGTGCCCGGCGCACCCGCCGCCGGCGCCGGGCCCTCCACGGCGCCCCCCTCCACCCGGATTGCGTAGGCGTGCGGCGTGCCCCGGGGGCGGGAGGTGAGACACAACCGGGCTGCAGCGCCGATGCTGGGCAGCGCCTCCCCGCGGAAGCCCAAGGTCGTGATCCGCACCAGGGTCTCGTCCGTGAGCTTGGAGGTGCAATGCCGCTGCACCGCCAGCACCAGGCTCGCCGCATCCATGCCATGGCCGTCATCCACGACCTCGATCCGGTCGATGCCGCCGCCCTCCAGCGTGACGGCGATGCGGGTGGCGCCGGCATCCAGCGCGTTCTCCACCAGCTCCTTCACCGCCGCGGCCGGCCGTTCGATCACCTCGCCGGCCGCGATGCGGTTGACCAGGCCCACGGCCAGCTGCCGGATGGGCAGCCCCGCGGCGGCGCGGAGGGGAAACGGAGTCGCCATCGCCGGACCCTAGCAGAAAAGCGCGTGCGCTGTCCCGGCGGGGATGCTGTGCTGGCATCTTCGCTACGAAGGTCACCGCCCATGCTTTCCCTCGATCCCGGCGCCCGCCGCGCCATTCTCGACGCCGTGGACCACGGACGCGCCGCCACCCATGACGCGCTGGCCGCGCTGGTGCGGCACCGCAGCGTGCTGGGCGCGGAGGCCGGTTGCCTCGACGCGATGGAATCGGTGTTCCGGGGCCTCGGCCTCCAGCCCTGGCGCGTCCCTGTCGATGCGGACGCGCTCGCGGACCGGCCCGGCTTCTCCCCGCCCCTGATCCCCTATGCCGGCCGCGACAACGTGGTGGCGCTGCACCAGCCGCGCACGCAGACGGGCCGCAGCCTGCTGTTGCAGGGCCATGTGGATGTGGTGCCGGAGGGGGCGGCCGATCTCTGGACCACGCCGCCTTTCGAGCCTTCGGTCCGCGACGGCCGGATGTATGGCCGGGGCGCCGGGGACATGAAGGCCGGGCTCGTGGCGATGACGGCGGCGTTCCAGGCGCTGCGCCTGGCCGGGCTGCAGCCGGCGGCCCCCGTGCAATTCGCCGCCGTGATCGAGGAGGAGTGCACCGGCAACGGCGCGCTCGCGGTGATGCACGCGTTGCCGAAGCCCGATGCCTGCGTGATCCCGGAGCCCGGCCCCGGCTACCCGGCGCTCTACGTGGCCGAGGTCGGCGTGGTCTGGGCCTGGGTCACCGTCACCGGCCGGCCCGCCCATGTGCGCGAGATGCAGGCCGGGGTGAACGCGATCGAGGCCGCGTATGTGCTGATGGAACACGTCCGCACCTACGAACACCACGCCAATCGCGGTGAGCGGCGGCACCCGGCCTTCGCCGCCGAGAACCACCCCATCAACGTGAACCTCGGCACGATCGAGGGCGGCGAATGGACCAGCAGCGTCGCCACCCGCGCCCGCATGAGCCTGCGCGTCGGCGTCATGCCCGGCGAGAGCTGCTTCGCGGTGCGGGACGCGATCGGGCGGCTGGTGGCGGACGCGTCGCGGGATCCTCGGCTCCGCGGCGCCCACCTCGCGGTCGCCTTCCGCGGCTTCATGGCCGATGGCTGCGTCTTCCCGCCCGAGCAGCCGATCGCCCAAGCCGTGAGCCGGCTGCATCAGGACGTGAGCGGCACGAAGCTGCGCCACTACGCCGCGACCGGCCTGACCGACGCCCGGTTCTACGCGCTGTATCAGGGCACGGAAGCCACCTGCTACGGCCCCGACGCCGACGCGATCCACGGCATCGATGAGAGCGTGGGGCTCGACAGCCTGCACGACGTCACGGGGGTGCTGGCGCTGCTGATCGCCGGCTGGTGCGGGGTGGAGGCCATTTGACGGGTGGCCCCCATCCTACGATCCGCACCGTAGGATGGGTGCAACCCATCCAATCTACCAAGCCAGCGTCGCGCCGCTATAGTCCAGGAACGCAGCGCCGGGCGTGCCCCGCCGCGCCTCGACCACATCAGCGAGCCCCCGCACGCTGGTGGGCACATCGAGGTCCGCACCTTGCCCGCCCATATCGGTCTGCACCCAGCCAGGATGCAGCGTCAGCACGGTCAGGTCCCGATCGAGCTTGGCCACGAAGCTCTGCGTGAGCGAGTTCAGCGCCGCCTTGCTGGCGCGATACAGCTCCAGCGAGCCATTATCGTTCAGCGCGACGCTGCCCATGCGGGACGACATGAACGCCACCACGGCGCCGGGCGCCAGCCGGTCCAGGAAGCGCCGGGCGATCGCGACGGGGGCGACCGCGTTGGTCAGGAACAACGTGCCCGCCTCCTCCGGCGTCGTCTGCCCGGCATCCTGGTGCTTCGGACCCGAGATGCCGGCGTTGACGAACAGCAAATCGAGCTCCCCCGGCGTGGCGGCGTGCAAGGCCGCAAGACTCGCCTCATCCGTCACCTCCGCCCGCGCCGGGGTGCCGCCCGCGTCCCGCACGGCCGCCTCGGCCGCCCCGTCCCGCACCGTCCCGGTCACGTCCCAGCCGCGCGATGCGAATTCCCGCACCAGACCGAGCCCAAGGCCGCGGGAGGCGCCAATGATGAGGGCGTGGGGCATAGGACAACTCCGATCTGGTGATTTCGGGAAGTTGGGGCGGATAGGCCCGCGTCCAAGGGGAAACCTGGGCCGTTCCGGGCGTTCCCAGGGCACCTTCGACGCGGGAGCACACCACCATGACCGACCACCTGCCGGCCGCGATGCCCTCGATGGGCGTCGTCGCCATCACCGGCGCCAGCTCCGGCATCGGCCGCGCCACCGCGGCGTTGTTCGCGCGCAAGGGCTGGCGGGTCGGCCTAATCGCGCGCGGTGCCGAGCAGCTGGACGCGGCGCGGGCCGAAGTGGTGGCGGAGGGCGGCACCGCCCTCGTCCAAGTCGCGGACGTGACCGACAGCGCGGCGCTCACGGCGGCGGCGGACGCGATCGAGGCGGCGCTCGGCCCGATCGATGTCTGGGTCAACAATGCGGGCGTCGGCATCTATGGCCGCTTTCTCGACATTCCGGAGGCGGAGTTCCGCCAACTCACCGACATCAACTATTTCGGCGTGGTCAACGGCACCCGCGTGGCCCTCACCCGCATGCAGGCGCGGGGACGCGGTACTATCGTGCAGGTGGCCTCCACGATCAGCTACCGTGCCGTGCCGCTGCAATCGCCCTATTCCGGCTCCAAATACGCGATCCGCGGCTTCACCGAGGCCGTGCGGTCCGAGCTGATCGCCGATCGCAGCGCCGTGCACCTGACGATGGTGCATCCGCCCGCCGTCAACACGCCGTTCTACCCGCACGCCCAGTCCCACATGCCGCGCCCGGTCCGCCCGCCGCCCCCGATCTATCAGCCGGAGATCGTGGCCGATGCGATCCATCTGGCCGCGACGACACGGCGGCGGGAGGTGATGGTCGGCGGGTCCACGGTGGCGTTCGCCTTGGCGAACAAGGTGGCGCCCGGATTGATGGACCAGCTCGCGGGCCGCTTCGGGGTGCAAACGCAGCAATCCAACCAAGACGGTGCCGTGGCATTGCGCGACCCCAACCTCATGCAAGCCGGCACGACGGGCGGAACGCATGGGCCGTTCGACGCCGAGAGCCTCGGCGTCTGTCCGCAGATGTGGGCGGAGCGCAATCGCACCGTGGCCTGGGCCGGGATCGGACTGGCCGTCGCCGGGCTGGCGCTGGCGATCCGTCCGCCCCGATTGCCCCGCGCGCCGGGTGCGCAATCTTTGATGCAGGTGCTGGCCGCCGGCGCCATGCTCGGCGGCCGCTTGCTGGCGCGGCGATGACGCCGCCGCCGGTCACGTGCCTGCTGGAGACCAGCCTTTACGTCGCAGACCTCGACGTGTCGCGCGCCTTCTATGCGCGGGTGTTTGGCTTTCAGCCGCTGCTAACCGATGAGCGCATGGCGGCCTTCTCCGTGCCGGGCATGGGGGTGTTGCTGCTGTTCCGGCGTGGCGGCTCGGTCACGCCCAGCGAGGTCCCGGGCGGGGTGATCCCGCCGCATGACGGGCACGGCACGCAGCATCTTTGTTTCGCCGTGCCGCTCGCGGCAGTGGAGGAGTGGGCGGCGCACCTGACCGCCTGCGACGTGCCGCTCGAGAGCCGCGTCGTGCAAAATGTCGGCGGCACCAGCCTCTATTTCCGCGATCCCGACGGCCATTCGCTGGAGGTTGCGGGCCCCGGCCTGTGGGCGATCTATTAGCCGGGCCCTGGATCGGATATGCCCCGGCCGATGAAGCCCGGTCTGATCCTGATTGCCTGGTTGGCGGCGCACACGGCTCAGGCCGCGATCCCCGATGGCTGGGCCCAGCAGCAATCGGCGTTGTGCACCACCGCGATCACGGAGGCCGAAGCGCGGCGCGGCACGGCACCGGGCCTGCTGTCTGCCATTGCCCGCGCCGAAAGCGGCCGGCCGGTGCCGCCCTTGCCGGGTCTGCAGCCCTGGCCCTGGGCGATCAACGCGGATGGCGCGGCCCTGTATTTCGACAGCAAGCCCGCGGCCGTCATATGGGTCACGCAGGCCTTGGCGCGGGGCGTCCGGCAGATCGACGTGGGCTGCATGCAGATCAATCTACAAGCCCACCCCGCGGCCTTCGCCAGCATCGAGCAGGCGTTCGACCCGGCTGCCAACGCCGACTACGCCGCAACCTTCCTGCTGCGCCTGCGCGACGACGCCGGCGGCAACTGGTTCGTGGCCACCGGTTACTACCATTCCCGCACGCCGGAGCTGGCGGCCAATTACCGGGAGCGCGTGGCGGCGATCGCGGCCGGGCGGACGCCGCCAGTATCGCTCGGCATGCCGCTCTATATGCGCGCGATCCAGCAAGGCAGCCTGCGCATCCAGCTCGCGGGCGGCGGCGTGTTGCGCATCAACGTGCGGCGGCAGCCGGCGCCCCGGCCGCGCCGCCTCACGGCGTGTCAGGTGGCCAGCGTGCTGGGGGACTACATGGCCGCCCCGGCGCGGGCCCGCTGCGGCGGCGTGCGCCGCGGGTAGAGGACTCGCGCGCCCCGGCGTAAACCGCTATAGACACGGAAGGTCCGCCACCGCCACGGCTCGGCCCGCTCCCCCCGCTGGCATCCAGCCGGGGCGGCACCATGTTCTTTTTCGTTCCACCGCCCTCCTGTTCACACACGCCGAGACCTCTGCATGAGCAACCCTGATCGCCGCTCCTTCGACAGCCCCCGCCGCGGCAGCCGCGGGCGCGACCGTAACGATGATTTTCCCCCCGCACGCGGCCGGGATGAGCCGTATGTTCCGCGGGACTCTTTCGTCCCCCGTGGCGGGGACCGTGCGCCCCCGGGCTTCGGCGGCCCCCGCGCCACACCCTCCGGCCCTGAGACCGGCGCCGTGGTCAAGTGGTTCAACGCCGAGAAGGGCTTCGGCTTCGTCGAGCTCGAGAATGGTGGCGGCGATGCGTTCCTGCACATCAGCGTGCTGTCCCGCGCCGGGCACCAAACGGTGCAGCCCGGGGCGCAGCTGCGCGTGCTGGTGACGCCGGGCCAGAAGGGTCCGCAGATCGCCGAGGTCAACAGCGTGACCGAGGGCACGGCCCCGGTGCAGACCAGCTCCTACGCTGCCGAGCGTCCGCGCCCCGCCCCGCGCGCCCCGGTGGACGCCAGCATGGCCGTCGAGATGCGCGGCACGGTCAAGTGGTTCAACGCCGAGAAGGGCTTCGGCTTCGTGATGCCCGATGGCGGCGGCAAGGATGTGTTCGTGCACATCTCCGCGCTCAACCGCGGCGGGCTCGCGGGCCTCGAGCCCAACCAGACCGTCCGCATGCAGGTGGCCGACGGCCGCCGCGGGCCGGAGGCGGTGTCGGTCGAAGCGGCTTAACGCCGTCTGCCGCATGAAATCAGGGGCGGTCCGCGCGGCGGGCCGCCCCTTTTCGATTCAGCCGTCCTTCTCCAGCGTGATCTGCGCCGCGATATCCCGCCGGATCTCCTCCAGTGCCTTGGCCGCCGCGAGCCGCAACGCGCCCTCGCACAGCGGCTGGTCGATGCGGGACACGAACTTGCGCCTCACGCTCACCGTGCCCTCGGCAAATGTCCAGCGACTGTCGTAGCTGAACGCAGCGTCCGCGACCTGCCGGGGCCGCGGCAGGCGGGCGGGGTGGTAACCCGGCGGCAACTCGAGGCTCAACTCCTCCGTCTGCTCGCCGGCATAGCAGGGGGTCGGCTCCGCCACCGGCAGATCCCGGATCGAAAGCGGGCCCAGCATGCCATCGCCCGGCCGCGGCAGCAGGCGCAGCCCGGTCGGCAACGCGAAGCCGTCCCCGTCCAGCCACTCCGGGTGCGGCTCGAGCGTGAAGTGGCCCCGCATTTGATAGTCGGGGCCCATCGTGTCCAGCGCACCCGGTGTGAGCACTCCGCCACCGGCCTGGCCGAGCGAGCGGAGTTGATCCGCCGCCGCCGCTGCACCGCCCCGTGCCAGCACACGGTTGGCGAACTGCCGTAGCACCGTCGCATACGGCCCGGCGCTGTCCGTTACGCTTTTTCCGGTCACCACGCCCTCGGCGGAAAGGATCATGGTCGTCTGCAGCCGCTCGGTCGCAAGGCCCGGCGGCATCGGCGCCAGGCGGGTGGCCCCGGCGCCGGCTGCCGTCACATGCAGGATCGGCTTGCCATAGGATTGCGCCTGCACCGTCCCGAACGGCGCGCCGCCGGCCGTGGTGTCGGCATACAGCTCCCAGTCCGGCAAATAAGTGATCACGTGGTTGAATGCACTCAGCGTGGGCGGTCCGCTCAGCGTGTAGGTGGGCGTGAGGTTGACCAGCACCGGTTCCGCCACGATCCCCCGCGCCCGCAGCAGCGCCACCAGCAGCGCCACCTGGTCCTTGCAATCGCCATAACGGTTCGCCAGCACCTGGTCCGCCGCATGCGGCACGAAGGCGCCGTCGCCTACATAGATTGCCACCCAGCGCACCCGGCGGCTCACCCATTCATACAGGCGCTGCGCCTCCTCCCGCTTGGTGGTGGCCCCGGACGCGACCTCGTCCGCCAGCGCCTGGATCGCCGGAGTCACCGCCGTCTTGGGCGCGAACAGCCCGGCGTAGGTCCGGCTGAACGCCGGCCAGTCCGCAAAGGTGGAGAGGAACAGCCGCGGCGCGCGATCGAGCGGGGACAGCGCCGCCTGGTCGCTCGTTTGGGGCGGGGCGTTCCAGTGCCAGCGATGAACGCGCCGGCCGCCCTCCTCGGCCACGGTATAGCCGGGCCCATGCTCCTCGCGCGTGAGCGTCATGCTGGCGGGGAGGCTGACCGATATTTCGGCGTTGTCCCAGGCCAGCGTGCGGATGAAAAAATGGGTGTTGGCATATTGCCCCGAAAATACCGGCTTGTGCACGGTGCGGCGCCACGTGACCGACAGCAGGTCCCCTCCGGCCGCGTCGGGCAGGACGGCCACGATCTGCTTGCGATTGGTGAACTCGGGCACGTTGGGCGTGCCGGGTGCCAATTGGGTGCGGATGGCGCCCGGCAGGACGGGAATGCGCCGCCCATCGGGTTTCTGGGTATAGCCCTCGATGAGCTCGAGGTCCTCGATGTCGCTGGTATAGGTGAGGCTTTGCTGCGCATCGGCCCGGGCGGCAGCGTCGTTGGCGACGGCGATCTGCATCTCGATGGTCTGCACGGCCCGGCCATCGGCCTCGACGACGGTGGTGGCGCGCAGCAGGCGGATGCTGGCGGCGGGCTCGGCACGGGCGGCACCGATGGCGAGCAGGCTGGCGCCGAGGATGGGGAGGGCCCGCCCCCTCACGGCGTATCTTCCGCCGGGCAAGCCAAACGGTCTCACGATCTTCTCTGACATGGCTGGGGTCCTTCCGGGCATGGATCAGCGTCGGTGCTGGAAAGCTCTCGTCATCTCGGATCGGTCCTGTATCGATACAATGAATATCCGAGCAGCAGGAAGAACGACACCGCGACGGTCGTCAGGGCATGGTCGAGCTCCGTGCCCGGAAAGCGCGTGGCGACGACGAAGGTCGCTGGCGCGATCAAGGCAAAAAAACCGATTTTGAAGGCGTTCCTAAGAGCCACTTCCAGTTCCTTTCAGATACTCCTCGAGCGGCGGTCCCCAAAGCCGGACGCCGCCGACGCCGTTGAACATCGCGTGCCCGTCATAGCCAAAGACGCCGGGCTCCACGAAATTCGCGCGCCCCCCGGCGGCTGTGTAGGCGCCGTGCATGGCCCGGCCCAGATCGGGCGAGAAGAAGCTGTCATTGGTCGCATACACCCACAGCATGGGCGTGGTCGCCGTGGCGCCCAGCTTCCCGGCATCCGCCACCATCCGGTCGGCATGGCAGACCTGGCCGATGGCGCCGCCGATCCGCCCGCCGATCCCGCCAGAAACGTTGATGACGGCCGAGACTTTGGGGTGCGGAAGGCTGTTGTAAGCGATGGCGGTGTAGCCGCCGGTGCTGGCGCCGATCACCACGGCCTGGTCTCGCTGCGCGCCGGGCAGGGCGGTGGCATACTCGACGGCCGCGGCAACGTCCCGCGCGGACTCGAGCGCGATGACACCGGGCTGCAGATCGTCGCACTTGCGCAAGCCGTTGGGCCCGAGTGCCATCAGCGCACTGTCGACGCCGCCCGTTGCCCCATACCCGCGGCGGAGCGGCATCACGACCATGTAGCCATGTCGCAGGAACCATCGGGGCGCTTCGTCATCGCAATTATGCGGTCGGAGGATGGCTTTAGTCAGCCCGGTGCCGTGATTGAGGACTGCGACCCGGGCCGGCCCTTCGCCCTCTGGCCTGCAGATGCGGGCGTAGAGCAGCCGGGACGTATTGTCCTTGTCCACCATCGGAACCCAGTGCGCTTGCTCCCGCCAGCGACCGTTTATGGCCCCGACCGGGCCAGGGTCGGTTGGGGGCGCGATCGGGGCAGCGCAGGCTGCCAAAAGGATAAATGGTTGGAGTTTAAACACCAGAGTAACGACGTTCATGAATGTAGCCTCCGGATCAACTTTGCCGCTTCTCGAACAGCGAGCAGTACACGAATATCTGTGCAAATAACTTCGAAACCAAAAAACATGTTGTGGATTAAGCGCACCGAAAGACCGTACCGTTGTCGCTATAAAAATAAATAAAAGTTGTAAATACGATCGAATACAGCAGTATCTCCCTTTCTACTTTCATCTCCTTAAACTTCTCCCACATCACACTCTTCCCTATGTCGTGCTGAAGACCGTGAGACAATCGGCGCTTAATTTGATCGGAATTTTCCAAATTGGTTAGCTCTGCCCCGAAGCTTTCCAAGAATGAACCCGACATCGCGCCATTGGGAAACTTCGTCATGAAGCCTTGACGGCCACGTCCAAACGGCAGTTTTGCGCGCCGAGTGCCGACATCAACTAAGCGCACCCGGCAAGTATAGATACATCACGTTGATCATCTTCCCAAGTAAAGACCAGATATTTCAAAAAACAGCATGTGAGAAAATCTTGCCGCTGACCCATCAAATCGGTATCAAATCGATGGTAAGAAGATGCTGGCGGAGGGCAATCCATGACCGAACCGGGTCAGCACCGCCGTCGCCCAGCCCCGATTGCACCCGCAAAACCTCCGTGTGACAGTCCCCCGCATGACCACGCCCCTACCGCTCTCGAGCCTCGTCGTCTTGGACCTCACCCTCGCCCGCGCCGGGCCCACCTGCGTGCGGCATTTGGCGGACTGGGGCGCCGACGTGATCCGGATCGAGCCGCCGGCGACGGATGGGGAGGACATTGCCGGGGACCGGGATGGCCCGGATTTCCAGAACCTGCATCGCAACAAGCGCATGGTGCAGCTCAACCTGAAATCGCCCGAGGGGCACGCCGCCTTCATGCGCCTGGTGAAGACCGCGGACGTGATCGTCGAGAACATGCGGGCCTCGGTCAAACACCGGCTCGGCATCGCGTGGGATGACGTGCATGCCGTCAACCCGCGCCTGGTCTATGGCAGCATCAGCGGCTTCGGGCAGGATGGGCCGTATGGCGCGCGCGCCGGGGTGGACCAGATCGCGCAGGGCATGTCCGGCCTCATGAGCATAACCGGCCTCCCCGGTCAGGGCCCGGTGCGGGCGGGCATCCCGGTCGCGGACCTCACGGCCGGCAACCTCCTCGCCTTCGGCATCATGACCGCGCTGTTCGAGCGGGAGCGGACGGGCGTCGGCCGCTGGGTCACGACCTCGTTGCTCGAGGCGCAGACCTTCATGCTGGATTTCCAGGCCGCGCGCTGGCTGATGAAAGGCGAAGTCGCGGGACAGGCCGGCAACGACCATCCGACCGGCATCCCCACCGGCGTGTTCCCGACCACGGACGGCCACATCAACATCGCCGCCAGCTCCGCCCGGCTCTGGGACCGGTTCTGCGGCGCCATCGGCCATCCGGAATGGGCGCAACGGGAGGGATGGACCACCCAGGCCGGGCGCAGCGCGGACCGCAAGACGATCAACGCCACGATTTCCGACGTCACACGCACCCGCCCGGCGGCAGAGTGGATCGCGCTGTTCGAGGGCGCCGGCATTCCCGCCGGGCCGATCTACACGATCGACCAGGTGTTTGCGGATCCGCAGGTGCAGCACCTCGGCCTCGCCACGCCCGTCACACATCCCCGGTTGGGCGATATTCGCGTCGTGGCCTCCCCGCTGAACCTCTCTGGCGTGTCGAAGACGGTGCGGTCCCCGACGGCGGAGGCCGGGGCACATACCGAGGCGGTGCTGCTCGGGCTCGGCTACGATGCAGCGGAAGTGGCGGCGCTGCGCAGCAAGGGTGCGCTCTGACTACACAGCCTGCCCGGCGCACCACCCGCTCGACCACGCCCACTGGAAATTATACCCGCCCAACCAGCCCGTTACGTCCACCGCCTCGCCCACGGCAAACAGGCCCGGCACCTCCTTCACCGCCATCGTCTGCGATGACAGCGCCCGCGTGTCGATGCCGCCCAGCGTGACCTCCGCCTTGGCATAGCCCTCCGTGCCGCTGGGATGCAGCTTCCAGGTTTTCAATTGAGCCGCGAGCTCCCGCAGCGCGCGGTCCGGCTGCTCCGCCATCGTCCGCGGCGGCAGGCGTTCCGCCATCGCGTGGGCCAGGCGGGTCGGCAGCAACTCGGCAAGGACCGTCCGCGCCTCCGCCCGCGGCCGGGTGCGCTTGCGGTCCAGCAGCTGCGCCGCCGCATCCTGGCCCGGCAGCATGTCCAGCGCCACGCCGCCCTCATCCAGGTAGGAGGAGGCCTGCAGCACCGCCGGGCCTGACAGGCCGCGATGGGTGAACAGCATCGCCTCCGGAAACGCCTGCTGCCCCGCCGTCGCGATCACCGGCAACGACACGCCGCTCAAGCCCCGCATCATGGGCAGCAGCTCACCATCGAACGTGAGCGGCACGAGGCCGGGGCGAATGGGCGTGAGCGGCAGGCCGAACTGCCGGGCCACGTCATGCGCAAAGCCGGTGGCACCCATCTTCGGGATCGACAGCCCGCCTGTCGCCAGCACCAACGCCGGCGCGATCCACGTGCCGGCCGAGCTCTCGACCCGAAAACCCGTGTCCCGCGTGACGGATGTGACCCGGCACCCCAGCCGCACCGTCACCCCCGCCGCCGCACACTCCGCCAGCAGCATCGCCACGATCGCCCGGGCCGAGCCATCGCAGAACAATTGGCCGAGCGTCTTTTCATGGAACGCAATCCCATGCTTCCGCACCAACGCGATGAAATCCTGCGCCGTGTAGCGGCTGAGGGCTGAGGCGGCGAAATGCCGATTGCCGGAAATAAATCGCTCAGGCGCCGTCTGCTCATTGGTGAAGTTGCAGCGCCCGCCGCCGGAAATCAGGATCTTGGCCCCGGCCTCCGGCATGTGGTCGATCAGCAGCACGCGCCGCCCCCGGATCCCCGCCGTCATGGCGGTCATCAACCCGGCCGCCCCGGCGCCGATCACGATGGCGTCGAACGCCGTGGCTGAGTGGAGCATGACCGGCATGTGGCCCGCCCGGAACTATTTGGCCACCCCCGGGAGCGTAATGGCCTCCGCCGCGTTGCAGGCATGCCGGGCAGGGTGCCCGACCGAGGTATGATTGATGGCCAACTCCCCCCAACCCACGACGCGGCTCAAGACTCAGGTGCCGCCGGCGGAGATCCCGGGCGTGCAAAGCCTGCTGACGCTGATGGTCGGTGTGGTCGTGGTCGCGGCGCTGTATCTCGCGCGCGAGGTCATGGTGCCGGTGACGCTCGCGGTGCTGCTGTCATTCGTGCTGGCGCCGTTGGTGGGCGTGTTGCGCCGGGTCGGCCTGCCGCGGGTGCCGGCCGTCGTATCGGCGATCGTGCTGGCGCTGGGCGTGATCCTCGTGTTGGGCGCCGTGATCGGCACCCAGGTGGCGCAGCTGGCGAGCGACATCCCGCTCTATGCCGGGACGGTCGAGCGCAAGGTCGAGACGCTGCGGACCATGACCGTGGGCCGGCTCTCGGCCATGACGGCGCAGCTGAACCGCAGCGTGGAGCAGCGCCCCGCCGCGGCACCGGCGCCGTCCAACGAACCCAAGCCGCAGCTGGTGGAGGTCAAGCCGCCGCAGCCGGACCCGATGGCGGTGGCGGAGCGGGTGCTGGCGCCGGTGCTGGGGCCGCTCGGCACCATGGCGGTGGTGCTGATCGTGGCGGTGTTCATCCTGTTGCAGCGCGAGGACCTGCGCGACCGCATCATCCGCCTATTCGGCTCGCGTGACCTCCACCGCACGACGGCCGCGATGGACGAGGCCGGAACCCGGCTGAGCCGATACTTCCTGACGCAGCTACTGCTGAATGGTGGCTTCGGCGTAGTGGTGGGGATCGGCCTGCTGATCATCGGCGTGCCAAACGCGATGCTGTGGGCGATCGTGGCGGCGCTGTTCCGCTTCGTGCCGTATATCGGCGCCATCGGGGCAGCGGTGATGCCGTTGGCGATGGCGGCGGCGGTCGATCCCGGCTGGGGCATGCTGATCGCGGTGACAGGAATGTTCATCGTGCTGGAGCCGCTGATGGGCCAGGTGGTGGAGCCGCTGGTCTACGGCAACAGCACCGGCCTTACCCCGGTTGCGGTCGTGCTGTCGGCGATCTTCTGGGGCTGGCTGTGGGGACCCGTGGGCCTGATCCTGTCGATGCCGCTCACGCTCTGCCTGGTCGTGCTGGGTCGGCATATCGAGCGGCTGGAGTTCATCGACGTGCTGCTCGGCGACCAACCGGCGCTGACCCCGGCCGAAAGCTTCTACCAGCGCATCCTGGCCGGCGACGCGGATGAGGCGCTGGACCAGGCCGAGGCGTTGCTGCGGGACCGGTCGCTCAGTTCCTACTATGACGAGGTCGCGCTCAAGGGCCTGCAACTCGCCGCCAATGACAGCGTGCGCGGCGTGCTGACCGAGGACCAGCTGCGCAATATCCAGGACGCGATCGACGGCGTGATCGTGGACCTCGCCTCCCACGAGGATGTCAGGCCCGCGGCGGCAAAACCGGACGGGCCGGAGGCACCAGCGGCAAGAACGGTGCCCGAAACGCCGCAGCAAGCCGTGCCCGATCGGATCGACCCGGCGGCCGAAGGGCTCGCGCCCGTCTGGGCCGGCGCCGCCCCCGTGCTGTGCGTGGCCGGGCGCGGGCCGTTGGACGAGGCGGCCGGGGCGATGCTGGCGCAGGTGCTCGCCAAACATGGGTTGCGGGCCCGCGTGGTATCCGCCGCCTCCGTGTCGCGGCAATCCATCGCGGCACTCGATGTCACTGGTGTAGCGATCGTGTGCATCTCGTTCCTGGAGGCCGATGGCAGCCCGTCCGCACTACGGTATCTGGTGCGGCGCCTGCGTGAGCGGATGCCCGGGGCGCCCTTGCTCGTGGGGCTTTGGCAGGCAGATACCACGCTGGTGGCCGATGAGCGCATGCGGGCGGCGGTGGGCGCCGACGAGTACGTGACCACCTTGCGGGACGCCGTGAATGCCTGCGTGGCCGCCGCCCGCGCCTCGGCCTCCATGGAGCGCGTGGCCCTGCCGATGGAGGAGGCGCTCAGCGGTCGTTGAGCGGCGGGGGCGTGCGCAATACGTCGATCGGCACCAGCCGGCCCTCCCGCTCCAGGTGCCAGAACGTCCAGCCATTGCAGCTCGGCGCATTCTGCACGAGGGCGCCGACCTGGTGGATGGAGCCACGGTGCGGGCCGGATACCAGCGATCCATCGGCCGCGACCGTCGCGGCCACCCGGCGCTGCTTGTCGGTGAGCTGGGTGCCGGGCGCGATGACACCGGACTCGACCAGGCTGCCGAACGGAACCCGCACCGCCTCCCGCTTCGTGGGCGTGCTGCTCATGCCATCGAGCGAGATCGGTTTCTCCCGCCGCACCCGCCCGATCGCCGCTTCGGCATAGGCCGGATGCCGCTCCATGCCGATGAAGTGCCGATGCAGGCGCTTGGCGACGGCCGCCGAGGTGCCGGTGCCCAGGAACGGGTCCAGCACGATATCGCCCGGGGAGGTGCTGGCCAGCAGGATGCGATGCAGCAGCGCCTCGGGCTTCTGGGTCGGATGCAGCTTGAGGCCGTGCTGGTTACGAAGCCGCTCGGCACCGGTGCAGAGCGGGATGAACCAGTCGCTGCGCATCTGCAGATCGTCGTTCAGCGCCTTCATGGCCTGGTAGTTGAAGCGATACCGGCTGTCTTGCCCGCGGGCGGCCCAGATCAGCGTCTCGTGCGCGTTGGTGAAGCGGCGGCCGCGGAAATTGGGCATCGGATTGGCCTTGCGCCACACGACGTCGTTCAGGATCCAGAAGCCAAGGTCCTGCAGGATGGCGCCGATCCGGAAGATGTTGTGATACGCGCCGATCACCCACAGCGTGCCGTCCTTGCGCAGCAACCGGCGGCATTCCGTCAACCACTCGCGGGTAAAGGCGTCGTAGGCCGCGAAGTCCTGGAACCGGTCCCAATCGTCATCGACGGCGTCCACCAGGCTGTCATCGGGCCGCCGCAACTCGCCCCGAAGCTGCAGGTTATAGGGTGGGTCCGCAAAGACACAGTGGACCGAAGCCGGCGGCAGCATGCCCATGAGTGGGATGCAGTCGCCCAGCAGGACCTGGTCCAGCGGCAATTCTCGGACGACTTCCAAGCTTACAGGCCCGTGCGGTGATCGCTCATGGTGGCGAAGGGCCGGTTGCCGCGTCAATGCGCGTGGCGAGGGCCAGGTTGAGCTGACGCACGGTGCCGAAGCTGGCTCGGTGATGCCGGCACGGTCCATGTGCATGGAGGGCCGCCCGATGCGCGGCCGTGCCATACCCGGCGTTCTCGCCCCAGCCATAGGCGGGGTGCCGCGCCGCCAGCCGGGCCATCGCGCGGTCCCGCAGCACCTTGGCGACGATCGAGGCTGCCGCAATCGAGAGCGAAATCCCGTCCCCGCCGACGCAGCACTGCACGGGGCAGGGCAGGCGCGGATCGCAATTACCGTCGACCAGCGCCAGGTCCGGCAACGACGGCAACCGCGCCACTGCCCGGCGCATCGCGAGCAGCGACGCCTGCAGGATGTTGATCCGATCGATCTCATCGACTGACGCGGCACCAACGCCGATCTCCGCCCGGCCGCTGGCGAGCAGCGCGTCCAGGGCCGCCTCTCGCGCCGCGGCGGTGAGCTTCTTGGAATCATCCAGCATGCGGGCCAGACGGGCAGGGACACCGGTCGGAAACACGAGCGCCACCGCCAGGACCGGCCCGGCCAGCGGACCCCGCCCGACCTCGTCGATTCCAGCGACCCGGCCACCATGGGCGCGTTCCAATTTGAAATGCGGGCGCATGCCGCATCTGTAGCGCGCTTTCCGAGTCGGCCCGAGCGGCTACAAAAGCGATAGCTGGGCGCTTGGCACCACCGGTGGACTGAAATGCGTGGTGGCCAGCCGGTCCCGCCCCTCGTATCCCAACTGGCGCTTCGCGCGGTCAAACCGGCTGGCCAGCAGATCGGCATACGGTCCGGCGCCCGTGAAGCGCTGCCCGAACTGGCTGTCATTCAGCGCGCCGGCGCGGGTTTCCCGGATCAAGGTCAGCACGCGGGCTGCCCGGTCCGGCACGTGCTCGTTCAGCCATGCCGTGAAGATGTCCCGTAACTCATGCGGTAGCCGCAGCAGCACATACCCGGCATGCTGCGCGCCCTTTTGCCGGGCCGCCTTCAGGATGCTCTCGAGCTCCATGTCATTCAGGCCCGGGATCATCGGCGCCGCCAGCACCCCGGCCGGCACCCCGGCGGCCGTCAGTTCCGCCACGGTCTGCAACCGCCGCGCCGGGGTGGCGGCCCGGGGCTCCATGGCGCGGGCCAGCGCCGGATCGAGCGTCGTGATCGACAGCCAAACCCGCACCAGCCCCCGCGCCGCCATCCGGCGCAGGATATCGAGGTCTCGCAAAACACCGGCCGACTTGGTGACGATGCTGACGGGATGCCCGAACCGCTCCAACACTTCCAACACGCTGCGGGTCAGCCGCAAGGTGCGCTCCACGGGCTGATACGGGTCGGTATTGGAGCCGAGCGCCAGCGTCTTCGGCACGTAACCGGGCTTGGACAGCTCCTTCTCCAAAAGCTGCGCCACCTCCGGCTTAAACACGATCTGGGTCTCGAAATCGAGCCCGGGCGAGAAGCCCAGGTAGGCGTGACTGGGCCGGGCGTAGCAATACACACAGCCATGTTCGCAGCCGCGATAGGGATTGACCGCGCGGTCGAAGCCGATATCCGGGCTGTCATTCCAGCTGATGGCGGACTTGCTCTTGTCGCGTGACAGGATTGTCTGCAACGGCGGCAGATCGGCCATCTCGGCCGTGATCGCCTCCCAGCCATCGGTCGCCGAGATGGCCTCACGCTGGTCGAAACGGGGTTTCGGGTTGGACACGGCGCCCCGCCCCGGCCGCCGATCGGTCCGGGCGCCAAGATCCGGCGCGGCCTCCGGCATCTCCGACAGACTGAACGCGGCCAGCGCGTCCTGATCGACCTCACGCGTGAGCTGGCGTCCTCCGTCCGGCATGGCCAAGTTCCTCATGTGTTCTCACGCGAACCATGCCGAAATCGCCAGCCATCGTCAAGAACGAAATAGCAACTCGTATCTACTCAGCCGCGCGAAGATGCTCCTGCAAGCGGGGCATAAGTTCGACCAGGTTGCAGGGCCGATGCCGGTTGTCGAGCTGCCATACCAGGATATCGTCCCACGCATCCTTTACCGCCCCGGTGCTGCCCGGCAGCGCGAACAGGTAGGTCCCGCCCGACACCCCCGCCAATGCCCGAGACTGCATGGTGGACGTGCCGATCTTCTGAAAACTCAGCATCCGGAACAGCTCGCCGAACCCCTCGATACGCTTCTCCAGCACGCGGTCGAACGCTTCCGGCGTGACGTCCCGGCCGGTGATGCCGGTGCCGCCCGTCGTGATGACGCAATCCACGCCCGGGTCGGCGATCCACCGCCGCAGCAGGGCCTCGATCGCGCCCACATCGTCGCGCACGATCGAGCGCTCGGCCACGACATGACCGGCTTCTTCGATCCTGGCCGCTAGAGTATCGCCCGATCGATCATCGGCCAGGGTCCGCGTATCGGACACCGTGAGAGCCGCGATGCGGACCGGCAGAAAATTCCGGGCGGGATCAAGGCTCATGGGGATAAGGTCATGACAGGTCGCTCCGTCAGTGGAAGCGGGCCACCGTCTCCGGCCGGCCGGCGCTGGCATAGAAGCGGGGCCAGGTCCCGGCCGCAAGCTCATCGAGGCTGGGCGACGGCAGCTTCAACTGGGCCGCATACAACCAGGAATACGTCAGAACCCGGGGGATGTAGGCCCGGGTCTCGTCATTCGGCACGCTCTCGATGAACAGCAGCGGATCCCCGTTATGCCGCAGCTCCGCGCTCCATCGGGCGAAATTGCCGGGCCCGGAATTGTAGCTGGCCAGCAGACGGATCAAGTCGGACTGCACGCTATCATACTGCGACATCTGCAGCAGATAGCGCTGCGCGACGTCCAGGTTGGTCCCGGGGTCATGGAGCGCCGGCGTCCGCTGCGGACCGCGGCCGCCATCGCGCATCACGAACCCGGCCGTCATCGGCATCAGCTGCATCAACCCGCGCGCGCCGGCACGGGACACCGCGTCGGAGTCGAAGTTCGATTCGAGCCGCGCCATGGCATAGACCAGCGCCGGGTCCACCCGGAAGCCGCCGCGCGGCCGCAACCGGGACTGCGGCAGCCGCATCGCAAGCGCGTCGGCCGGCAGCATGGCGGTGGCTATCTGGCTGCCGAGGTCCCGCAACCCCGCCGCGCGGGCGACCAGCATGATCGACCGGCTGAAGCCCGGCACGTCCTGCGTATCCGCCCATAACCGGCGCAATTCGGCCTCCGCTCGCGCCCCCTGCCCGACTTGCAGGAGGGCGAAGGCGCGCTTGCCGGCCGCAAGGCTCTGCACGAGGTCGAGGTCCGCCTCACCCAGGGTCCATGACGCCGTCGGCTCGGGCGTGAGCGTCGCTTGACCGAGCGCACGCCGGGCCAGGAGGCCGTAGAAGGTGCGCGGGCTCTCGGCCGCCCGCTGCATCCACGGCGCGTAGGCTGACGGGCTGCGTCCCCGCAACGAGGCGCGGGCGGCCCAGAACGCGGCGCCGGCACGGTTTCCGGCGCTGAAATACGTTGCGCGATAAGCGGCATCGAACAAAGAACGGGACTGCTCCGTCCGATCCAGACGCCAGGCGGCCAGCCCGGCGATGAACGGCGCCAGACCAATCTTGCCATGCGCCTGGTGATGCGCCGCCTCGGCCAGCGCCAAAGCCTCGGCGTCGCGACCCTGGCTGAACAGGATCCGAGCCACCTCCGCGCGGAGCAGCGCGCCATACAGGACATCGATGCCCTTGGTGCGGGCAATCAGGCGCACGGCCTGGTCCGCCCGCCCGGCGCGGGCCGGCTCGTGGACCGACCTATCCAGCCTGGGATTGCGCGGCAGGACGCGGATCACGGGATCCACGTCATCCGCAGGGACCGCCGCGGGAGCGATCGGGCGAGGCAAGGGCAGAGGTGGTAGCACCGCGCCCTTGGGCAGAGCCGCAGTCAATAACGCATGGATACCCGGCGCATCCGGCAAATCCGCATACCGGCCCAGCCACTGGCGAAGCGGTTCCTCGCCGGGTTGCTCGGCGAAAGCGGAGGCGCCGAGGTAGCGATCGGCCAGCACATGGCCGAGCAAAAGCGGGTCCGATACCTGCTCGGCCTCGGTTCGGGCGATCTGAAGGTCGCCCTTGGCCTGCGCCGCGAAGATACGCCGCAGCCGCAGCGCATCGCTTGCTGATAGCGGGTGCGGTAATCCGATGGTGCCGGAACCCGGTGACATGCGCGGAATGGCCAGAGCCACGTCGTCATACACATCTGCCGCTGCCGCCGAGGCCGAGGCCCCTGCGAGAAACGCGGCCCCGGCGATCAACGCCCGGGCGGCGGGTATCCGGGAAAGCGCGAGGCCGATCCCATTCATTCGCAGTCGCCTACACGTCGCACGTGACCGGCGCAATGGTTAGGGACGGTCACATCCGTTGAACAATCCGCGACTGTTCATAACAGACTACCGACTCAACGCCTCCGCCACGGTCAAAAGATCAGCCCAGATCTCACGTTTGGCGGCAGCCGAGCGCAGCCACTGGTCGGCCGGCGCCGTGACCAGCGCAACCGCGCCGTCCACCCCGTCGATCGAATGGGGCTTGCCTCGAAGTCGGCGAACGGTCTCCGCTGTGCCCAGCACCGTACGCGCCGGGCCCTGTCCGAGCAGCAGCACGACGCGCGGCCGGACAATCTGCAGCAGCCGCATGACATACGGACGGCACAGCTTGGTTTCCGCCTCGGTCGGCGCCCGGCCGCCCGGTGGTCGCCAGGGCACCATGCTGGTCAGCAGAACCTGCGTACGATTGAGCCCGATGCTGCCGAGCATCCGGTCGAGCAGCACGCCCACCGCCCCGGCGCCAGATTGGCCGGACCGGTCCTCCTCCGCCCCCGGCGCCTCGGCGATCAACATCAGCGCGGCCGCCGTAGTGCCGGAGGGACGCACGGTGGTGGTGGCGGTGGCCCGGAGCGGACACTCCGTCAGCGCGGACAGGGCCGCGTAGACCGCCTCCGGTGTCAGCAGCCCATCCAGCGCCACCCCAGGATCGGGCAGCGACCGTGGCCGCATGCTTTTTGAGGGCGGGGACGGGGGTGGCACGGGCGCCGAAACGTGCAGGGACGCGGACGCCAACCGGAAGCGGCTGCACGGCTCTCCAGCCAGCGCCTCGTCGGCGCCCCACTCGACCATGAGCCTGAGCGCCGCGAGATCATCCATCCCGCGAAAATGTGGCGGCCCCGGGTTTTGCGCAACCGCCAACTCGCCCTACCTTAGGAGGGAAGACGGAGAGCGAGATGTCGGAACAGGTGAGCGCCCCGCAGACGGGCCAGGACGGCCAGGCCCGGACCGACCGCGAGGCGATGGAGTTTGACGTGGTGATCGTGGGCGCTGGGCCGGCTGGCTTGGCCGCGGCGATCCGCCTGAAGCAACTCGCGCCCGACGCCGGCATCTGCGTCGTGGAGAAGGCAAGCGAAGTGGGCGCGCACATCCTCTCGGGCGCCGTGATCGAGCCGCGCGCGCTGGAGGAACTCCTGCCGGATTGGCGGGAGCAGGGCGCGCCCTTGCACACGAAGGCGACCGATGACCGCTTCCTGTTCCTCACCGAAACCCGCGCCTTCAAGCTGCCCACCCCGCCGCAGATGCATAACGAGGGCAATTACATCGTGAGCCTCGGCGATGTCTGCCGCTGGCTCGGCACGCAGGCGGAGGCGCTGGGCGTCGAGATCTATCCCGGCTTCTCCGCCGCGGAGGTGCTGATCGAAGGCGGCCAGGTGCGCGGCGTCGCGACCGGGGACATGGGCATCACCAAATCCGGCGAGCACGGCTCCGCCTACCAGCCCGGCATGGAGCTGCGCGCCGCCTACACCCTGTTCGCCGAGGGCTGCCGGGGTTCGCTCACCAAGCAAGTCATGCAGCGCTTCGGCCTGCGGGAGGGGCGGGACCCGCAGACCTACGCGCTGGGCATCAAGGAGCTGTGGGAGGTGCCGGCCGCGCAGCACAAGCCGGGCCTGGTGGAACACGCGGTGGGCTGGCCGCTGGACCGGAACACGTATGGCGGCTCCTGGCTCTATCATTTCGGCCACAATCTTGTTTCGTATGGGTTCGTCGTCGGGCTGGACTACGCCAACCCCTGGCTGTCCCCGTTCGACGAGATGCAGCGCTTCAAGACGCACCCCGCCATCCGCGGCCATTTCGAGGGCGGCCGGCGCATCAGCTACGGCGCCCGGGCCCTCAGCGAAGGCGGGCTGCAATCCATCCCGAAGCTGACTTTCCCGGGCGGCGCGCTGATCGGGGACACCGCCGGGTTCCTGAACGTGCCGAAGATCAAGGGCACCCATGCCGCCATGAAATCCGGCATGCTGGCGGCCGAGGCGGTGGCGGAGGCGCTGGCGCAGAACCGCCCGGCGGAGCCCGAGAGCTACACCGCCCGCTTCGAACAGAGCTGGCTCCACACCGAGTTGCACGGCGCCCGCAACATCCGCCCGGCCTTCGCCAAGCTCGGTTTGCTGGGCGGCATCGCCTATTCCGCGGTGGATACCTTCGTATTCCGCGGCCGCGCACCCTGGACCTTCCACCACGCCCATGCCGACCACGAGAGCCTGCGCCTCGCCAGCGCCGCGCCGAAACCGGCCTACCCGAAGCCGGATGGCAAGTTGACCTTCGACCGCCTCAGCTCCGTATTCATCAGCAACACCAACCATGCCGAAGACCAGCCGCCGCATCTGCAATTGCGCGATCCCGCACGCTGGCGTGGGGTGAATTGGGACGAGTATGCCAGCCCCGAAAGCCGCTATTGCCCGGCGGGCGTCTATGAGGCCGTGGGCGTCGAGCAAGGCGAGCCGCGGCTGCAGATCAACGCGCAGAACTGCGTCCACTGCAAAACCTGCGACATCAAGGACCCCACGCAGAACATCGACTGGGTGGCCCCCGAGGGCAGCGGCGGTCCTAACTATCCGAGCGGCATGTAGCGGCCTACACTCCGCCGATGCACCCGATCCGCCGCTCCGCGCTCCTGTTCCTGGCGATGATCGCCGGGGGCGCCGCCAATGATTACGGGTTCGAGACCGCCAGCGGGGTCTCGGTCTTCCAGCCCAATGGCGCGTTCGGCGCCTACCTGACCGGCCGCTTCGCCGCGCAGCGGACGGACATGGCGATGGCGGCGGACCAGCTCGATCGGGCATTGACCCAGGATGCCGGCGTGCCGGAGGTGGCGCAGCAGGCCTTCATCGCCGCCACCATGGCCGGGCGCCCCGATGCCGCGCGGCTGGCGGCGGCCTTGCCGGACAATCCGGTGGCGCAGCTGGTGCTCGCCAACCGGGACGCGCTGGCGGGGGACTGGGCCTCCGCCGAAGCGCGCTTCGCGACCTTGCCCAACACCGGCATCACCCAGGTGCTGCGCCCCTTGCTGGTCGCCTGGGCGCAGCAAGGGCAGGGGCGGACGGAAGCGGCACTCGCGACGTTGCAACCCTATTTCGACGGCAACCGGTTTCGCGGCGTCATGGCGCTGCACGCCGCGCTGATCGCCGATCTGGGCGGTCAGGCCGGGAACGCCACGCGCCTCTATGATCTGGCGCAGGCCGAATATGGCGGCACCAATCTTCGCCTCGGGCAAATGCTCGCGAGCTGGCGCGCACGGTCTGGCGCCGCCTCCGAAGGGCTGCGCACCTTGCAAGATATGCTGGGCGCCAGCGGGGACCTCGCGATGGCGCGCCCGGCGCTTGAGGCAGCGATGGCCCGGCCCGTGGTCCGCACCCCCGCCGACGGCATCGCCGAAGCCTATCTGGCACTCGCGGGCGCGCTGCGGGCGCAGGTCGGGCAACCGGCCTCCGCAGGCGGCGGGCAGCTCACGGCCGACACGGCGCAGGTATTGCTGCGCCTGGCGCTTGCGATGCGGGACGACAACGCTGCCGCCCGGCTGGTGCTGGCGGAGGCGCAGGAGAGCGGACGACACTACGCCGCCGCCGCCGAGCTGCTGGCCGCCGTGCCGGCCGACGACCCGCTGATCGCCGTCGTGCGCCTACGGCAGGCCGTGCTGCTCGAAGAGGCCGGAACGCCGGACGAGGCGGCCGCGGCGCTCGAACGGCTGGCCGCGGAGTATCCCGTGAGCCCGGAGCCGCTGACCCAGCTCGGCGATAATTACCGCCGGGCCAAGCGGTTCGCGGCCGCGGCGCAGGCCTATGATCGCGCGCTGGCGCGGGTTGGCACGCCGAGCCGGGCCAACTGGCCGCTGTTCTACCAGCGCGGCATCGCCTACGAACGGTCCGGCGAGTGGCCGAAGGCGGAAGCCGATTTCCAGTATGCGCTGCGCCTGTCGCCCGACCAGCCCAACGTGTTGAACTATCTGGGGTACGCCTGGGCGGATCAGGGTGTGAACCTCCCCGAGGCCCGCGGCATGATCGAGCGTGCGGTGGCACAGCGCCCCACCGACGGCTCGATCATCGACAGCCTGGGCTGGGTCATGCTGAAGCAGAAGGAGCCCGCCGCGGCGCTCACGCAGCTGGAACGGGCGGCCGAGCTGATGCCGGAGGACCCCGTCATCAACGCGCATCTGGGCGACGCGCTGGATGCCGTGGGCCGCGCGCGGGAGGCCGAGTTCCAATGGCTGCGCGCGCTCAACCTGAAACCCGATCCCGAAGACCGCGAGCGGATCGAGGCGAAGCTGCGCGCCCGGGGCATCGTGCCGCTCCCGGCGCAGTAACAGGGCGCCATGCTGACGGAGTTCGCGCCGGCCAAGGTCAATTTGTTCCTGCACGTCCTGGGCCGGCGGCCGGATGGCTATCACGAGCTGGACAGCCTGGCGGTGTTCGCCGGGGCGGCGGATGCGCTGCGGGCCGGGCCGTCGACGGGTCTGAGCCTCGCCATAGAGGGGCCGGCGGGCGCCGCACTGGCGGCCGAGACGGACAATCTGGTGCTGCGGGCGGCCCGTGCGCTGGCGGCTTCTGCCGGCATCGAGCCGCGCGCATCATTGATCCTGGACAAGCATCTTCCGGTCGCGAGCGGGATCGGCGGCGGCTCCGCAGATGCGGCGGCGGCCCTGCGGGTGCTATCCCGCGCTTGGGGCCTCGGGTCGTCGGCGGAGTTCTTGCGCGGTGTCGCGGCGTCGTTGGGGGCGGACGTGCCGGTGTGCGTCGAGAGCCGGGCCGTGGTGATGCGGGGCGTGGGCGAGGTCCTTGCACCGGCCCCGGTTTTACCGCCGTTCGCGATGGTGCTGGTCAATCCGGGCGTGGGTGTCGCGACACCGGATGTGTTCCGGGCCCGGGCAGGGGCGTTTTCCACCGAAGCCGTCTTGCCACCTCGCTGGGACGACGTGGCGTCCATGGCAGACGGGCTGCGGCCGCTTCGCAACGAACTGCAGCAGGCCGCGATCCGGCTCTGCCCCCCCATCGCCGACGCGCTGGCGTGGTTGGAACGGCAGCCCAAGTGCCTGCTGGCGCGCATGAGCGGCTCGGGCGCCACGTGCTTCGGCCTGTTTGCCGAGGGGGAAGCGGCGGCGGTGGCGGCGCAATCGGCGCCGGCGGGCTGGTGGGCGTGGGGCGGGGCGTGTCCCACACGGGGCTTTACGCCGGGGCTGCTACCCGCCTAATCAGGGGGGCGCTGGGGCGTCGCCAAGCGGTAAGGCAGCGGACTTTGAATCCGCCATTCGAAGGTTCGAATCCTTCCGCCCCAACCAACATGTTTTCGTCCTTTAAATCAATAACTTGCCGGAATTCGCTCTGTAACACACGTGGCCCCAATGTGTTACACAGGAGCACCCTCTGGCCGCCCCCTATCTCCTCCGCCGCGGAGCCGCGTACAGCCTGCGCGCCCGCGTCCCCTCGGATTTAAGATTTCGTATCGGCCGACCCGAGATTATCCGTGCTCTCGGGACAAACTGCCCGCGTCTGGCTCGCGTCCGCGGGGCAGGAGCGTATGCCCGTCTGCTGGAGGCGTGGTATCGGATCCGGGCAATGAGCGACGAAGAAGCAACCCCCGAAAAAATCATCGAGGTTCTGGAAGCGGCTCTTGCGGTGAGTGAAGCCGTAGCGGTCGCGGCTGCGCGCCGCGACGACGTCGCCGCACAGGTGACTGCGTTGAAAAATGCGGTGACGCTGGTGCGGCAGGCTGAGGCAAACAGCACGATTATCGCGGGCATGCAGGAGAGGGCCGCGGAACTGGTGCCGGAACTGGAGCGTGTGGGACGGTCGGTTGGTCAGCAGCGGGACGCGGCAGCCCTGTCTCCCGCCGCCCTGAAGTCACTCCGCAGCATCATGTCCACCGCGGGGATGGTGATGCGGGATACGCCGTCTCCTACCGTCCTGACCTACCTCGAAAAGACCTACCTTTTGGAGCGTCGGCTGAAGGACGACGGCCGTCGTCACATGCAGGGGTATGTGAGGTTGTTTGCGAAAATCCTCGGTGACCGGCCGCTGAACACGTTCGAACGCAGCGACGTCCTGAAATGGGTGAAGACGCTGGAGCGGGTGCCGACGAGCTACGGCAAGGGCGGGAAGGATGCTCATAAGACCATCGCCGTCATTCTACGGGAGGCGAACAAAGGCAAGAAGCCTCGCCTTGGGGAGACCACCATCAGGAAGCACGTCACCCACCTTCAGGCATTCTTCCTGTCGGCCATCACGCACCACAAGTTTGCCACCGGCGATGATGTGCGCGGATGGTTCGGCAACATCGTCCTGAGCGAGGCTGTGCCTGTGGCGAAGGAGCGCATCATCTGGTCGACGGTAAAGCTCCGGCAGCTGCTCACAGGCCCTGTCTGGACAGGCACTCACAGCCTGAAAGCCGTGTTCTCGTCCCGCTCGAAGCCCGGTCCCTGGATACACCTTGATGCATGCTGGTGGTTGCCCGTCATTGCCCTGCACACGGGCGCACGGCTTGAGGAAATTGCTCAGCTGTATCACCACGACCTGCTCTACGACTCAGGCGGCTTGCCTTTCCTTGACCTGACGGACGAAGGCGACCGCGAGTTGAAGAACGAGCACAGCAAACGTGCCGTGCCCATTCACCCGTTCCTGCGGGAAATCGGCTTCCTGGACCTGTTCAAGGCGGGGAAGAAAGGGCGGGTCTTCAGCGAACTTCGCCTGAAAGGGACCGAGGGGAAGCTGAGTGCAGGATACAGCCAGCACTTCACCAAATACCGTCGGGAGCTGGGTATGTACATCCACCTGTTGGATTTTCATGCGCTTCGGCACACGTTCATCACGGCCATGCGCGAGAAGGCGAAGGCCGATGTAGGCATGGTGGCGACGATGGTGGGACACACCCGCGACCAGGCGCTCAAGGACTTCAAGCAGACCGAGGGCTACACCCATTTTTCGGTGGCGGCCCGCCTTGAAGCGTTGGAACGGCTGGATTGGGAAGCCCAGGGCATCGACCTGTCACACCTTCGCCGGACAGTGCTGGCCGCAGGTGGTCCACGTGGTCGTGTCAGGGCGGCGGACATCGGCTTGCCTCTCGAAAAGCAGGAGCCGTCAATGGAAGATAGCTGACAAACTCCTGTCAGCCCGGTATGCACCTCAGTTATGAGCCGCTTCCGGAACGACATAGGACGCTGACGCAAGGCCCTCCCGGGCCTGACCTCACCCGTCGCGTCGTCCGTTCCGAGGCATCTCATGCCTTCCAAATCCGGCATCCTTTTTTACGGCGACCCGCACGGACGTTGGCAGCCGCTGCTCGACGAATATGCCCGCCATCCTGCCAAAGCCGTGGTCCTCCTCGGCGATTGCGAGTTGTCGGCTCCTCTCGCAGAGACGCTGAAACCCATCAGCACTGATGGGTGTCCCATTCATTGGATTTACGGGAATCATGACAACCACACTGAAAACCAATGGGACAACCTCACAAGCGCCCCGAGCGGTTTGCATGGCCGAGTGACCGATGTGGCGGGCCTGCGGCTGGCCGGGCTGGGCGGCAATTACGCCGCTAAAATCTGGTATCCTAAGGTCGGCAACGAGGAACCCCGTCTCCGCACACGGCGGGAATTCCTGAAGAGCTTGCCGCGCTCTGGTCGTCCCGGGACGGAATTGCCCCTTGAGCGCCGTGCTTTGATTTTCTCGGAGGACCACGACGCGCTGAAGCGGCTGCGGGCTGATGTGCTCGTGTGCCATGAAGCACCCACCAGCCATCCGCATGGGTTTGGCGGGATTGATGAGCTGGCGAAGGCGATGCGGGTGAGGCTAGTCGTGCACGGCCATCATCACGTCGGTTATCGCGGTGCGTCCCAAGACGGAATTGAGGTCCGGGGGCTCGGCATCGCGGAGTGCTGGCGGCACGAAGTGTAGCTTCACGCAACGCTGTGTGGGAGGCGTGCCATTGTCCGCCGGGATGATAAGCTCTGCTTGCTCCCTGCTTTTCAAGCTGGCACGGTCCCGCCCGAATGAGCAGGTATCGAGTCGGTGGACCAAATCAAGAGCGGGAGATATGGCGTTGTTCCGGGACAGTTCTCCGGCCTTTTAGCGCGCTTGCCATCCGGCTGTGAGGGTCCAGCCTGTGTTCGCGGCATAGGGGCGGAATTGCCGCTGGTTAACCTTCGGCTGAAGGCATTCTAATGGCGTTAGCGGAAGCGGTGCCAACACCAGATGCAGTAGAGCACCTGAAGGGAACACCTCAGCGGAAGGCATCCAGAATCGCCTATTCGACCGATTCCGGCTCCATGTATCACGGGTTTATAGAAGATGTCCTGAAGCGGCCCGACGTCAGGCAATCTCGCGGCAAGGTGGACCTGATATTCACGTCTCCGCCGTTCCCACTTGTCACCAAAAAGCGCTACGGCAACGAGACGGGCGAGGCATATCTGAACTGGCTTACGTCGCTGGCCGAGCCACTGGCAGAGATGCTGGCACCGAACGGCTCTATAGTGATGGAGGTTGGAAATGCGTGGGAGAAGGGTTCGCCCACGATGTCCACGTTGCCGCTGGAGTCGCTACTGGCCTTTAAGAAGGCAGGAAACCTGCATCTCTGCCAGCATGTGATTTGTCACAATCCTGCCCGTCTTCCGAGCCCGGCAGCTTGGGTAACCATCAAGCGCCTTCGCCTGAAAGACACCTACACACATGTCTGGTGGATGTCGAAAAGCGAATATCCGAAAGCAGACACCCGCAAAGTGCTGACTCCCTACAGCAAAGAAATGCTGAAGCTGCTCGCTCGCCAGTCCTATAACTCCGGCCAGCGCCCCTCGGGGCATAAGATTTCAGAGCGGGGCTTCATGACCGACCAGGGAGGAGCCATTCCAGCGAACGTTCTCGACTTTCAGGACGGCGACGACCGCCTTCCTCCAGCGTTGATGAAGTTCGCCGGCACCGGGTGGGACACGAAATACAGGGATTACTGCAAGGAGATGGGAGTGGATGCCCACCCGGCTCGCATGCAGATGAGTCTGGCCGCGTTCTTCATAAGCTACCTGACTGACGCAGGGGACCTGGTGCTCGATCCATTCGCGGGTTCCAACACGACCGGTGCCTCTGCCGAGCAGTTAGGCCGGAGATGGCTAGGGGTCGAAGCCGAGGAACAATATGTAATCGGGTCAAAAGGCCGCTTCAGCGGCTTCTTCGGTGCCGGGTCGAAAGGGCAGCCCTCCTCTTCGCAGGATATCGAACATGAATGACGTGATAGCCACGGATAGTTTCGAGACCGACTTCTCCGTCGGCCCACAGGCAATCGCCAACTACAGTCGCCTGAGCTACACGATGTGGCACGCGCTGGCGGAATTCATCGACAACTCCACCCAGTCCCGCCTAAACTACGGCTCCATCATAGATGATGTCCTGAACCAGGAGGGTACGCCCCTGGTGGTGGATATCACCCACAATCGCGTCGCCAAAACGATCACAATCTCCGACAACTCGATTGGCATGACCAAGGACGACTTGGTTGACGCATTGAAGATTGCAATGCCGACGAAAGACAGCCGCGGTAGGTCGAAGTACGGGATGGGCATGAAGACAGCTGCCTGCTGGATAGGAGCTGTCTGGGAAATAAGCACGGTCGAGTGGCTGAGCGGAACTCGCTACTCAGCCGTCATCGACGTCGATTCTGTGAGCAAAGGCGGCAGGATAACTATTCTGAGTAGCCCGGTCGGAGAAAACGAACACGGCACTTCGATAACCATCTCAAAGCTTCATCGGAATGTTCAGAAACGAACAGAGGGGACAATTCGCGACTATCTTGGCTCGATGTATCGCTTTGACCTTGCGCGTGGCGCGACAAAGCTTCTCTATAACGGTACCGAAATAAAGCCCATCGATGAGTATGACGTGGACACGGACCCCGCTGGGAACTTAATGCGGATGGACCTCCCAGGTCTGACCATCAACGGTAAAGCCGTGACGGGATGGGTAGCCATCCTGAAGAAGGGCGGCAGGAAATTCGGTGGGTTTTCGCTGTTTCAGAATGAACGCCAGATTCAGGGCTTTCCGAACGCCTGGAAGCCAAAGGTCATATTCGGCGGGGAAGACGACGAAGGGGCCAACAATCTTGTGGCTCAGAGACTGACCGGAGTGCTCAATCTGGACGGGTTCGAGGTGTCACACACCAAGGATGCCATACTCTTTCAGGGGGATGAGGAAGAGGAGCTGGAGACGTTCCTCAAAGGTTTCACGAAGGACTATCGCGACTACGCAAAGAATAGACGGGGCCCTAAGAAGACCACCTGGACGCGGGAGAAAGTGCGCGACCTGATGGTCGACCTGAAAAAGGAGTTTAGCAGTCCGGAATTCAAAGATACCGTAACGAACTCGGTTCTTCCGCCTATCGAGGTTATTCTGGCCGGCAACCAGAAGCAGCTCGAAAGCATCGAGCCAGCCGACCATATTGGCACGTTCGACATTCCGCCGGACCTGAAGGTGGTTGTCTCCTTCCTGGAGAAGAGTGTCTACGAGCCCTACGTGACGCTCGTCGCGGGTGCGAACCCTGGCACGATCCATGTCATTATAAACGGATTGCACCCCTATTACTCATCGCTGGAAACCGGCGAGGCGATCCACGAGTGCATGAAGCAGTTTGTTTATGATGCGATAGCCGAATACCGAGTACGCAAGCTGTCCAGCAAGATAAGCTGGGAAAGCGTGCGGCTATTGAAAGATGACCTTCTGAAGGCGAAACTCGTTCAGATTGAGAACCGGGCGGCAGCAGAGCAGGACGGGGACGAGGTCGATACCGGCAAGGTTGATCCAGACACGGACGAGTAATGTCACCGCTGGCACTTCGAGCGTGGCAAGAGCAGGCGTTGCCTCGATGGCGTGCACAAGGTCATCGGGGAATTGTCGAGGTGGTCACCGGGGGCGGAAAGACTGTCTTTGCGCTTGCGTGCATTGCCGACCTTAAGGCGGAAACGGTGCTCATCGTCGTTCCGACCGTCGCTCTCCTGGAGCAGTGGTGGGCGGAGGCAGCCTCGTTCTTCGGTCTGGATCTGGATGAGATAAACATCATCTCCGGCAACCGTTCGGTCGTGAGCGGCACCATCAACATCGCCGTTCTAAATACGGCGGCGAAGCTCGCAGGCAGACGCGGTATCAAGGACTGCTTCCTTATCGTAGACGAGTGCCACAAGGCGGCGACCCCGCAGTTCAGAGCCGTTCTCGAAATTCCGAAATTTGCGGCACTGGGCCTGTCGGCTACCCCGGAGCGCCAGTATGATGACGGTCTGGCGCAAATTCTAATTCCGGCGCTCGGCCCGGTCATTTACCAATACAGCTACCGCGAAGCCATTCTGGACGGCGTGATCGTCCGCTTCGAGCTTAGGAACATCGTCTTCGAACTGGAGGCTGACCGAGCAGCGGAATACGAGAAGCTGTCCAAATCCATTGCCCGGTCGGTTGATCGATTCGGGATTGAGTCCGAGCAGGCAATTGCCCTCCTGCTCCGACGGACAAGGCTGGTAAACCTCAGCCTGGAACGCATTCGTATCACTATCAGGCTCATAAACCGGCACAAGGGTGCGCGCATCCTCGTTTTCCACGAGGACATCGAAGCGTGCGATCTGATCCTGCAATTCCTCAGGGAGGCGGAGTTCCGGGCGGGGGCCTACCACTCCAGACTTCCGGCCCGGCAACGTGTCGAGTCACTTGCGGCCTTCCGCCGGGGTGACCTCGACATCCTGATTACGTGTCGTGCGCTTGACGAGGGTTTCAATGTTCCTGAAGCGCAGGTGGGCATCATCGCGGCCAGTACGGCAACGCGCCGTCAGCGCATTCAGCGACTGGGCCGCGTCCTCCGACCTGCGGCAGGTAAGAGCGAAGCGGTTGTGTATACCTTGGTTGCCACGGGACCCGAGGTAGGCAGGCTGAAGGAAGAGGAAGATGGATTGGCGGACCTGGCGACAGTCACCTGGGTCCATGCATGAAAAAGATGTTTGTCGGCAACTGTTCGCCGGAGACGCTCTTCGAAATGACGGACCCCGACAGCGTGTCGGAGACAGCCTTTGAGGCGTGGGTCGTCCGGGCACTGGCCTGCGCGTTCCCGAGCTACCGCTGCGTTATCTTCACGGGCTCGTTTCAATACGAAGGCCGTACATTCCGGCCGGACCTGGCCTTGCTGTCGCGTGACCTGTCTCACTGGTTCATCATTGAGGTCGAGCTGACGACGCACTCGCTTTACCAGCACGTTCTGCCCCAGGTGCGCGCATTCAGATACGGCGAGCCACAAGCTGATTGCGCGCCCGGTCTGGCTACGGCGCTGGGTCTGCCGCTTGGGCAGGCGGAGACGCTGGTCCGGCGCATCCCGTATGGCATTGCAGTTGTAGCTAATCGAGATAATCGAGACTGGTGGGTAGCGCTCAACGCGCACGAGATACAGATGCTCACCGTTTCAGCGTATACGTGCCCAAAGGGGATTGAGGCTTTGGAGGTTGATGGCTCCCTGGAAGTCGTGAAGGACAGTCTGGGGTTCGGGATTTATTCCGCAGCGGTTCGGTCACTTCGGTTCAGCCCGCTGCTCAGGGTTGTCGGACCGCGCGTTTTGATACGGGACTATTTCGGAGGCCTGTCCTGGTGGCTCGTTCATCGTGACGTAGATGCAACCTGGCTGACCAAGGAGCTCGGGACACCTGACATCGACGATAGCAAACACGTGCAGCTTGTGGCGACCCGCGACGGCGGATTATCCCTAAGATGACCGGGGCGGCAGGCTGGGTAACGCGTCTGAAACCATCGTCAAATTCCGGCCGGGGGCACGCTCAGTTTAGAACACCACTGAGGCTGCCAATGGGTCAGGGCGGTCTAGAGGAGGCACCGCTCCGACTCAATGACGAACAGCACGACTATTTGGGACCGCTGCTAAGCCGCCTTCAATCCTTGGTCACGGGAGACGTACTGGGCATCCGGGAACTCGGCACGGAGTGCGGCGACGACCGCTGCATCGGCCCCCCACAGGACGAGAGCTGACCCTTTGCCGGATCCAGAATTCCGCCCTTGCCCAGAGCCGTCAATAAATTTCACCCGACGCTTCAGCAGCAGCACGTCAGCGACACCGTAAACACTTGCTGACCACCACCGGGTATCAAAGCTTCCGGGGACAAGCCCCACGACCAGCGAGGCCTCACCAGTATCGACCGCTCGGGCGCAACGTTCGACGCAGGCGACGATTTCGCGTCCGTACGGGGGATTCGCGTACACAACACCCTCCCACCGCGCCACTAGAGCGGTTTCCATTCATTCTGGCTCATACCCGGCGGCAGTGAAGTAGCTGGCGCAGTCCTGCGCGGTAAAGCAGGGAAGCGCGTTGCGGATCACGTCCCATAGGTCGTCGATCGTGCGTGCTGCTGCCTTGCGCAGGTAGGCTTTGAGCTTGGAGAAGGCATTCTCGATTGGGTTGAAGTCGGGGGAGTAGGGCGGCAGGTAGCGTAGCGTGGCCCCAACTGCCTCGATCGCCCGCCGCACGTCTGCGCCTTTATGCGCGGGCAGATTATCCATGATGACGGTGTCGCCTCGGTGGAGCGTGGGCACCAGCACCTGCTCGATGTAGGCCTGGAAGGCGATGCGGTTCATCGGGCCGTCGAGGACCATGGGCGCGGTCATGCCGCTGACCCGAAGCGCGCCGGTGAAGGTGGTCGTCTTCCAGTGACCATGCGGCACGGCGGCGCGGCAGCGCTCGCCTTTGCGGGCGCGGCCGCGGATCCGGGCCATCTTGGTCGATGCGCCGGTCTCGTCGATGAAGACCAGGCGCTTGGGGTCGAGGTCAGGCTGGCCTGCGAACCAGGCTCGCCGTCGGGCTGCGACGTCGGGCCGCTCCTGCTCGGCTGCGTGCGCTGTTTTTTTTGAAGGTGAGGCCGTGGCGGTCGAGGCAGCGCCAGATGGTGCTGGGGCCGAACGAGGCGCCGTGGTGGTCGCGCAGCAGGTCCGACAGCTCAGCCAAGCTGATGTCCTTCTGGGCCGCGACCGCTGTCAGGATCACGCCGCTGAAGGCCTCGATCCGACGCGAGCGGGTGTCGCCGCCCTGCGGCTTGGGCGCGACGGACCCGGTCGTATTGACTGCCTGCACCCACCGGACGGCGCTCGCAGCTGAAACACCAAACCGCTCCGCCGCAGCGCGCCGAGACATGCCGTCTGCAACCGCCGCAACAAGCCGGGACCGTAGATCGACGGAAAGAATCTTCCCCATGCACGCTGGCCTCCTAACCAGCCTGCATGGTGAATCACATCACGCCCGCGTCGGGGAATCCCTTTGATTCAGACCGGACGAGAACCGCTCTAGTGCATCCTCCTCGCGGGTGATGTAGCGGATTGCGGGCACAGGGCTTCGCTCCATCCCCGGCGAGAACGCATCTACATCGAACTGCTCGCGGCCCAGGGCCTTGAGAATACGGGCGAGCAATGGCTTGGGCGTGTACCATTCGACATGGGTACTGGGTCCGCGCCCGAAAAAGGGTTTCACCTCATCTTCGCCGGTCACTGCAAGCCGTTCGAAGGCACGATGTGTGTCCTGGGACGCACCGACATCATTGGCAGCCGTCGGCCGCTGCTTTCCGCGCTTCGAGACATGCCGCCGCAGCGGCTGCTCTCCCCGTCGCGCAAGGCAACCATCCAACTGACGAAGAACCCACTCATGGAGTGGCGCGCCGTCATTGGCTGCATGCCGGTGAAGGCGGTCCAGGTCCTCGCGATAGAGATAAAGCGAAGTGGCCGAGGTCTCGCGCTTGATGCCGGTCCGGGTATCATCCTTTTCGTCGCGGCGGTTTCGCGTCGGCGGGGTTGTCACCGCCGCTTTCGTCTCCGTCCCGGGACGGACGACCGCGACCTCTCGCGCGGCTTTCACCAGCGGAGCCAGGACGTGCTTGCCCAGCCACGCGACGACCGGAATGGACAGGCCGTCACCGATGCACTTCACAGCCGACGACAGGGCATCCGGAAGGACGAAATCATCCGGCAGACCCGACAACCGCGCCAACTCCCGACCGGAGAAATCTCGGATGCGGACACCGGTCGGGTCGGCACGAAGCACCAGCTGGCGCGCACGCCCCGCGGTGAAACACCGGGCAATCCCATCGGTGTAGATGGGAAGTGCAGGAGTGCATCCTTCACGCCGGTCGGTACGCTGGGCGGCAATGATGCCGAGCACGGAGCTATCGGCCCGCATGCGCTCCACATCAGCCACGTCGGCTGCTCGGCAACCGGCAAGGATGCGCTCCACACGGTCCGGCTTGAACCAGGCGTGACCATCGTCATCGTCCAGCAATTCTGCCAGAGACGGCACCGGAGCGTCCGGTTGCGGCATCGTCAGCCACAACCATTCCCGTCGCGCAGCCAGAGGAAGGCGGGCGACGGCCTGCACGAGTGGCGCGGGGTGCCATGCGGGGTCCGGCTTCTTCAGCAGCATGTTCGAAGGGACGACCACATCGCGCCGGATGGCTACGATGAACAGGCGCTTACGCAGAACCGGACGGAACCGGTCGGCATCGATGACCACAGCGCCGACCCGGTAGCCGAGGTTCAGAAAGGTCTGAACAAGGGCCGCAAAGTCTCGGCTCTCAGCATGAGAGGCGAACCGGGTCACATTCTCGCAGCAGACTACCGGTGGCATCGTGCCGAGCAGACTGTGTTCACCCAGGATTCGGGACACATCGAACACGAGGCTGGCCCGCATACCCTTGAGGCCTGCGCCGTCTCCGAGCGCTGAGTGGTTCACACAGGGAAAGCTGACCCAGAACAGGTCAGCGACAGTCATTCCGACAGCGCGGACTTCTTTGATGCTCCGTTCATCGAAAGGGACATCGGGATGATTCTGCCGGAAAACGGCAGCTTTGAGCGGGCTGTTGTCGTTGGCGAGAGCAGTCTTGAAAGCGGGGGCGAGAGCAATGCCTGCGCCGCCGATACCGGCGAAAAACTCAATGAGAGTGTAGGTTTCCTGCTGATTGTCGTCCATTTTGAAATTCCGAACACGCGCGCACGTTCGGACCGGCTGACCGGCGTAGGGTCAGGGGTCCCGTCGGGGGCGGGCCGCGCGCCGGATGGCACGGGCCGGAGCGCGTTATCATTTCGAAACAGTCGGTTCGGAGGTTCATCGCTTTAAGTCCAGTCGGGCGTTGTGAGGTCCACACGGAACAGGCCGTCGGCAATCTCGCCTTCGACGACGTTGATGATCATGGTTCGGCGCGCGTGCTGAATGACGTTGTTGCGGTCATCGTCGTTGGACCAGTCCATGCTCCGGGGAGTCCACATCAGCGGCCGGCGAACAAGGCGCTGCTTCACGAGAAGCGCCGGGCCGCAGATGAGCATCGGCTCGGCGTTACCCGTGACAGGGTTCAGCGTCAGCGACTGCTGGAGTCCGTCGATGTGGCCGGTTTCGTTTACAACCAAGCGATAGGGCCATTTCGGGCGGGCGGAGTTGCCGGCCACATGCCATCCACCAACGAGCGAACGGCAGATGACGGCAGTGGCGGCCGCCATACCGGCATTCGAAAGCGGCCTTCCGTCAAGGAACAGGCGAGTGTGCTGCCAGGCCGTATCCGGTCGTTTAATCAACAGGTGGAAACCCGGTCCGTGAGACACGGGCACCGGCTCGCTGACATCGAGCAGTTCCGGCCGGTCGAGGACGCGTCCGTAGACCGGGTGTTCAGGATCGAAGTACTTCATGTTTGTGGTTCCTCATTTCGGAACCCACACGATGAACAGTCAGACACCCTTACCGCGGAGTGCGGAAAGGCAAACTGGCCGACGCATGGGAAAGAGACCCGCCGCGTGCGCGGAAGGTCAGCACGTGACCGCCCCTTCGGATGGTCAGACGGCTATGAGGGAGGTGCCCGAGATGCCTGCGACGCAAACCGAAAACAGCATCGCCACGCCACCCTTTACTCGGGTAGACGCGGCTGATACTGTGCTGTTGCGGCGGGAGTTGCTTGGCATGGGGGCGCTCTACTGACAGCCAGTCACTCGTTTGTCAATATACTTATTTTTCGGCCAGTAGCTTGACCAAGCTATGGTATGCTGTTCGGTAGTTCGCCACCAAAGCTTGTACGAACGTCAGGTCTGCGGCAGAACGCCCATCCTCACCAGAGCCGCCCCTGCCACTGCGCGTTGCATCTCCGTCGGCCGTTCCGGCGGCAGCAACTCCGACATCGGCCCGCCAAGGCTTGCCGTTCCCTCCTCTCCGGGCAGACCGAGCGCACGCAAGCCGGTCGGCTGCCCATCTTTGCCACGCAGGATTTCTCTTACGGACGAAAGGCTGACCACCTCATTGTCGACCCTGCCTTGGACGACAACAGCGACAGCTTCGACGCGGCGCTCTGATTCTGAAGGAGCGACACCGGGTGTCGGCTGGCCGACTACCATCCAGACTTCCGAAAAGTGACTCGCGAGGACGGCATCCTCGGCGATGGCGAGAAGCCGTACGGCCGTCATGGACGCGGCTTTCATGTCGGCGCTGCTGAAGTCCGGGACGACCGGAATCAGGGTGCCGTCGGCGGTGGTCAGGGCGACGAAAGGCGCGAGAGAGCCGTCACGAAGCAGGACGGCCTCGGAGTGCTGAGCATCGTGGTCAAGGCGGGCGTGCAGGTCGGTAAGGGTGAGGTCGGCCATACCAAGGTGGTCGCACGGGGGGCCGGGATTGTCAGCTATGCTGTCCGTCCCGGGACGAGGGGCGAATGGTTAATGCACAAAACCCAAGGCCCACTGGTAGGTTTCTTCGATGCGGGCCGCGATCTCTGCCTCAGTCAACTCGTGAAGCCCGTCCGCAAGTTCATCGCAATCGTTTAAGTATATGAAGGCCGCGACTTCAGCCGGCTCAAACCGGGTCGCCAACTCAATGAATCTTCGAGCCGTGTCATTCTCAAAATTTGGCACCTCATGGCCGTCCTCGTCTTCATCGGGATAGTAAGTTTCGCCGTCCTCTTCGATTCCGTCCCGACTCAGGCGGAGCAAGTCAGATGCTTTTGACAGGGATACCCTCCCGTCAAGCGCTACAAGCATAGTCAGAAGCTCGAAATCCGATTCGGCCATCGGGTCAGGGATCCCGACTTCCAAAGCAATGCATTCTCCCAGAGCCGTTTGATAACGAACTAGAGCGGTTCTCGTCCGGTCTGAATCAAAGGGATTCCCCGACGCGGGCGTGATGTGATTCACCATGCAGGCTGGTTAGGAGGCCAGCGTGCATGGGGAAGATTCTTTCCGTCGATCTACGGTCCCGGCTTGTTGCGGCGGTTGCAGACGGCATGTCTCGGCGCGCTGCGGCGGAGCGGTTTGGTGTTTCAGCTGCGAGCGCCGTCCGGTGGGTGCAGGCAGTCAATACGACCGGGTCCGTCGCGCCCAAGCCGCAGGGCGGCGACACCCGCTCGCGTCGGATCGAGGCCTTCAGCGGCGTGATCCTGACAGCGGTCGCGGCCCAGAAGGACATCAGCTTGGCTGAGCTGTCGGACCTGCTGCGCGACCACCACGGCGCCTCGTTCGGCCCCAGCACCATCTGGCGCTGCCTCGACCGCCACGGCCTCACCTTCAAAAAAAACAGCGCACGCAGCCGAGCAGGAGCGGCCCGACGTCGCAGCCCGACGGCGAGCCTGGTTCGCAGGCCAGCCTGACCTCGACCCCAAGCGCCTGGTCTTCATCGACGAGACCGGCGCATCGACCAAGATGGCCCGGATCCGCGGCCGCGCCCGCAAAGGCGAGCGCTGCCGCGCCGCCGTGCCGCATGGTCACTGGAAGACGACCACCTTCACCGGCGCGCTTCGGGTCAGCGGCATGACCGCGCCCATGGTCCTCGACGGCCCGATGAACCGCATCGCCTTCCAGGCCTACATCGAGCAGGTGCTGGTGCCCACGCTCCACCGAGGCGACACCGTCATCATGGATAATCTGCCCGCGCATAAAGGCGCAGACGTGCGGCGGGCGATCGAGGCAGTTGGGGCCACGCTACGCTACCTGCCGCCCTACTCCCCCGACTTCAACCCAATCGAGAATGCCTTCTCCAAGCTCAAAGCCTACCTGCGCAAGGCAGCAGCACGCACGATCGACGACCTATGGGACGTGATCCGCAACGCGCTTCCCTGCTTTACCGCGCAGGACTGCGCCAGCTACTTCACTGCCGCCGGGTATGAGCCAGAATGAATGGAAACCGCTCTAGACATGAAATCATAATGGATGCGCGCTTGTCCGAAATGGTCGGTATTCCAGCCGTTTTGACATTCAGCCTGGAGTGCTGGCCCCCCCAAATTTGAAACGGTTTCGGATTGGCAGTCGAGTTCACAACTGGAGCCGGCCGGTTCTCTGACGACGCGGATGCGTTGGGATCTGCCGCAGCCTTCAATGGCCAGAGATAGCTCAGGAACTGCCTCATGAGTGACGCTCTATCAAAGGATCCCACTGCTGGCACAGACCTAAATCGCTGTCACTCTTTCCACGGTCGCCGTCCCCTGATGCACGCCAGCACCTCTGCCGAAAGGACTTCCTTCTGAAGGCAAACAGCTTACACCGGGATTGCTGGCCGAGCACACTGTCGGAAGGTGGTGTTGGAATAGGCCGCATGAGTTATGCCGTTCACACGCGGACGTCCGCGTCCGATCCAAGGTTTATCGTCCTGCCTCATTGATTTGCTAAAAAATACGTTGGCGGCAGCCCAACTGTCAGTCGCCCAGCACTCTCAGCAAGATCTACCAGTACGCCAGACCTCGAAAAATTGAGACATCGGATCACCTATTGCCCCTGGCCGAGAAATCGGCTCAATCGCTTCGGCTGCTGCGCACGGCCAAAACACCCATGAGAATGCGATCGATAGCGTCTGGCCCGTCGGCCAAAGCGGGCGGGCCATCAACAAATTCCAAGCCAGCATCGACCGGGTAAACGCTCATCTTGCCTATCCCGGCTGTTACCGCGTCCTGAACGAACGCCTGAAATTCGGCATTTGGGGCCGCGTTCGCGCGAAAGACGAAGCCGGCGATCAGGTCGCATAGCTGCAGCGACGAGCACTCGTGGCTACGGGCGCTGGTCGTCGACGTTACAGATATTGGTAACGTGAGCGTCTTCTTGTTGCCCACTTGGATGACTTGAGCGGGATGGGTCGCATCGGTCATCTCCGACCAGCGCCGACTACGCGCGAAGAAATGCTTGCTCTCATCGTGGAAGACCGCGAACGGCCCTGTGTGACGGCTCTGCCAGTGAGCCATGCTCGACACTAAGCTTGTAACATGGATATCGTTCGAATCCTTGAGTAGTGACAGATTAGTACCTTGGAGGCGATTGACTCCCTCCACCATCAAGCTCAGGAAGGGGGTTGTTTCCTCAGGCGCACTGAGTGTTACATTCTTGAGGGCCGCCTGAAGACGGCTAAGCGTGTTGGCATCCGGCGCGCGTCCAAACGCGTTGTAAGCCGCAAAAAGAACTGTCAGAGCATCTTTGTTCAGGAAATTGTCAAACGCGAAATAAGCCATATTAGCATAGCGTGCAGCATAGTCATCTTTGTAGAAATCATAACCATTTGCACGCACCACTGGCTCTGTAAGATAGTCAACCATCTTGCAGAGCACTGCAAAGTGCTTATTTATTTTGGTCGCAACAAAGCGTTCGGGCTGTAAGCCTACCTCCTGTGCAAATGAAAGAAATGCACGACGACCCTGAGATCGCTTAAATATTTCCTTCGACTTAATTTCCGGCCCTTTTTGAAGCGGGAAGCAGCGCCTTATTATGTCGGTAGCCTCATCCTCCTGGATGTCCGTGCTGCCAATTGTGAAGTAGGGCTGCTCAGAGTCGAGTAACTCAGTGCCAGTATTGCCACTTTCGTCAAAGTAAATTCTCGTAACGTCCATCCTGCCCTCTTGTAGCGCAAAGCTGGTCCAGGCACTAAGTCTGACCTGCCGCACGCCCCCCCAAAACACCCCAGAAGGGGATAATTTAGCCTACTGCGGCAAGACCGCAAATGGCCGCTTTCCGTCACAAGGGCTCACCCGTCCACATGGGTGCTCCCTCCCGAGACACCCACGCCGAACATTCGTCCTGGGACGAACCCGTCTCGTCAGGGTTAGCTTGCCGATATCCGAGACAAACAGCTGACTTTCCGGACCGGGGTCTAGGATAATCCGAGACACAGCAACGGAGTTTTGGATGGCAAAATACGGATATGCACGGGTAAGTTCAGACGACCAGAGCCTGGACGTACAGCAGGAGCAGCTGCGGGCGGCGGGGTGCGACGTGGTGCGCGGGGAACACGCATCGGGAGCGTCCCGGGACGGACGCGGCGAACTCGCGCTCCTGCTCCAGTTCCTCCGCGCCGGTGACAGGCTGGTCGTCACCCGGGTGGACCGGCTGGCGAGGAGCCTTGCCGACCTTCAGGACCTGATGCGCGAACTGAAAGCAAAGGGCGTGACGCTGGAAGCCACCGAACAGCGCATTGACACCGGCACGTCCGGCGGCAAGGCGTTTCTGGACATGTTGGGCGTGTTCGCGGAGTTTGAAACGAACCTGCGGCGCGAGCGTCAGATGGAAGGCATCGCCAAAGCCAAAGCCCGCGGGGTCTACAAGGGCAGACCGGCGAAGATAAGGGCCGACCGCATCAGCGAATTACTCGACGGCGGTATGACCCCGACTGAGGTGGCCCGCGAGATGGGGATTGGGAGGGCGAGCGTATATCGAGTTCTGAGCAGAAGCACGCCGCTGACGAGTTGCACAACACGCCACCATTCCGTCGATGAACCGGCAGTTACTACGCAGGAAGCGGGTATTTAGCGGCCCACGAGGACGCAACGGTATCCGTCAGTGACAGGCAGAGCTTCCTCCGAGTCGGGCGCGTCGGGTAAGCCTGAAGTATGGCAAACCGCCGATTCGTTTTCCTCGGTCACGCGAACCCGCATGACAACGCATTTACCCTGTGGCTGGGTGCTCGACTGAGCGCCGCAGGGTTTGAGGTTTGGTCAGACCTGCGCCAGCTCCACGGAGGCGAGACGTTCTGGAACGACATCGAGGACGGACTTCGGCAACACACCGCAGTCTACGTTCCGATCCTGTCAAATTCCTCAGTGAACCGCGAGCGACGCGGCTTCCACGATGAAATCGCCATGGCCGTCCAGATTATGAGAACCCCGAACATGGAGCGGTTCATACAGCCGGTCATGATCGAGCGGGTTCATCCGGTCCCTCCTCCGCTTATTCAGCTCAACTACATCGACTTCACCGGAGGCTGGGCGAACGGCCTTCTGAGGCTCATCACTGCACTGGAAAAGTCCGGCGTTCCCAGAACGGACAACCCGCCGACACAGGCGGTTTCGGCTTGGCGTGGCTATCAGGCAAGCGCCGCCGGGGCTGCGCAAGAGGCGGACGATCCCGAGCGTCTCTCGACCACATGGTTCGGCATCGACGGTCTGCCGCCCCGCATTCGTCTGGTTAAATCGCCTGTGGCATTCGACACCTGGACCAGGCTGCTGACGAATCATGGTGTGCCGCATGCCATCCATGGGGATGAGGTGCTTACTTTTGCCTCCGCGAAGCACATCGAGGAGCGACTGGGCGCGGACATCCCTGTCAGGCAATCGGCAGAGCACCGCACGGAACGTTTCCTCGTGGGTGACACGGGAAAAAACGGACTGCGTATTCGACCCGGGGAAGCGCAACGGCTCGTCGCCGGCATGATCAACCGGAGCTGGGACATTTTTGCTGCCTCTCGTGGGCTGCACCGTCATGAACTCTCGAAATCGACCGCATGGTTTTTCCCGCTCGACCTTCTTGGCGGAAAAACCCGGTTCGAGAAGGAAGTCGGCGGAATCGGTGAAAGAGCGTTGATCGGTCGAAAGGGGAAGTTGGGAGTGCGATGGCATTTTGCCCTGTCGGCAAGGTTCGAGTTGCGTGAGCCAAGCCGCCTGATCGTCCGCTCGCATGTGCTGTTCAGCCAAGGCGGGACGGCGATGTTGGACAGCAAGAAAGCCCAGCGGCTGCGCAAATCGCTCTGCAAAGGTTGGTGGAACGACGAATGGCGGGACCGGCTTCAACTTGCCATGGCATACTTGAGCCAACGCGAGGGAGCGCTCCGTCTGCCGCTTCGGCACAGCCCGACCCTGCGGCTTACCTTGGGTGACGCATGGGTCGATGTGGCAGCCCGTTCCATGCTCTTCGAGAGCGTGTCTTCGTTCCAGCGCCCACGCACGGAGGCAGAGCGGGAAGAGCCGAACGACAAGGCATTCGACGAGGAGGTTCGCGCGCCGGAGCTACCGGACGGTGACGATGACGACGAGGACGAGAAGTGACCGTGCGAAAGCTCCTGAAGCTGCCGGAGCCACTTCTTCGCGTTGGACATGCACAGCTGACGGATAATCCGAAAGACGGTCTGTTTCTCTTCGGGCCGGTTATCGATGCAGAGCACCCACGCCAACTCCGGCTCGGGATCATCGGAACCACGGAGGGCTTACTTCGGTATCAGCGTTGGGCAAAGCGCATGCGGGGGTTCATTCCCGCGCCTGAGAAGGCCCGTGCCTTTCACATGGCGTGGCCCGGCTTCGAAGCCGCTTTCAGCTGCGAATGGCCGGAAGAGCCTGTTGCCACCCTGGTTGTTGACGGCACCGAAATATTCAATGCGATCCATATCCGGGACCGCCATGAGGCAATTTACAAAACTGTCGACCTGTTCCTTCAGCCTATGCTGGCCCACACACGCAAGGAGGAAAGCAGGCCTACTCTGTGGTTCGTCGTCATCCCGGAGGACATATACAAGTTCGGCAGGGAGAAATCGCTGATACCGCCCCACCTCAGACAGCCCTCATCAAGCCGGGCCGGTGACAAGGTGGTAAGGGCCAGCCTGAAGCTTGGTCAGGGGCTTCTGTTAACCGACGACGCTGAAGGTGCGCGGCTTCACCGGTTTTCCAGGGATTTCCACAATCAGCTGAAGGCCCGGCTGCTGCGAGAGCGCATTGCCATTCAGATCGTCCGGGAGACGACGCTTGCGCCCGAGGACTTCCTGACGAACTTCGGCAAGCCTGCGCGGGTCATGGAGGATGAGGCGACACGGGCGTGGAATCTCGGTGTCGGAACCTTCTTCAAAGGTGAGGGGAAGCCGTGGAGCCTGGCCGCCGCTCGGCCGGGGGTGTGCTACATAGGCCTTGTCTTCAAGAAGGTTCCGGGGGGACCGGTAGGGTATTCTGCCTGCGGAGCCCAGATGTTTCTGGACTCCGGCGTGGGCACGGTGTTTCGAGGGGCCATGGGTCCCTGGCGTAGCCCTGAGGACAAATCATATCACCTCTCGGAAGACGCTGCCGCCGACCTCGCGAGGGTCGTCATCGCCGAGTTTGAGCGGAAGCATCACGGCGCACGGCCGACCGAGTTGTTCATCCACGGACGCATTGCCTTCTCCGATGCTGAGTGGCGTGGCTTTTCAGCCGCTGTCGATTACCGAACGAATCTCGTCGGGGTTCGCATCCGTCAGACCGATGAACTGAAGGCATTCACACCGGGTGAGATGCCATTGCTCCGGGGTCATGCCCTAATCCTGACACCGACAAAGGCTTTCTTGTGGAGCAACGGCTTTGTGCCACGCCTGGACACGTATCCCGGCTGGGAGGTCCCGCGCCCGCTGGCGATTGACGTCGTCCGGGGCGAGGCGGGCATGGAAACGGTGCTCGGTGACGTGTTGGCGTTGACCAAGCTCAACTACAATTCCGCAGGTTACGGGTCCGGCCTTCCGGTCACTCTCGGCTTTGCCGATGCTGTCGGAGAGATTCTAGAGCGGTTCTCGTCCGGTCTGAATCAAAGGGATTCCCCGACGCGGGCGTGATGTGATTCACCATGCAGGCTGGTTAGGAGGCCAGCGTGCATGGGGAAGATTCTTTCCGTCGATCTACGGTCCCGGCTTGTTGCGGCGGTTGCAGACGGCATGTCTCGGCGCGCTGCGGCGGAGCGGTTTGGTGTTTCAGCTGCGAGCGCCGTCCGGTGGGTGCAGGCAGTCAATACGACCGGGTCCGTCGCGCCCAAGCCGCAGGGCGGCGACACCCGCTCGCGTCGGATCGAGGCCTTCAGCGGCGTGATCCTGACAGCGGTCGCGGCCCAGAAGGACATCAGCTTGGCTGAGCTGTCGGACCTGCTGCGCGACCACCACGGCGCCTCGTTCGGCCCCAGCACCATCTGGCGCTGCCTCGACCGCCACGGCCTCACCTTCAAAAAAAACAGCGCACGCAGCCGAGCAGGAGCGGCCCGACGTCGCAGCCCGACGGCGAGCCTGGTTCGCAGGCCAGCCTGACCTCGACCCCAAGCGCCTGGTCTTCATCGACGAGACCGGCGCATCGACCAAGATGGCCCGGATCCGCGGCCGCGCCCGCAAAGGCGAGCGCTGCCGCGCCGCCGTGCCGCATGGTCACTGGAAGACGACCACCTTCACCGGCGCGCTTCGGGTCAGCGGCATGACCGCGCCCATGGTCCTCGACGGCCCGATGAACCGCATCGCCTTCCAGGCCTACATCGAGCAGGTGCTGGTGCCCACGCTCCACCGAGGCGACACCGTCATCATGGATAATCTGCCCGCGCATAAAGGCGCAGACGTGCGGCGGGCGATCGAGGCAGTTGGGGCCACGCTACGCTACCTGCCGCCCTACTCCCCCGACTTCAACCCAATCGAGAATGCCTTCTCCAAGCTCAAAGCCTACCTGCGCAAGGCAGCAGCACGCACGATCGACGACCTATGGGACGTGATCCGCAACGCGCTTCCCTGCTTTACCGCGCAGGACTGCGCCAGCTACTTCACTGCCGCCGGGTATGAGCCAGAATGAATGGAAACCGCTCTAGTCGCTGCACCTATCGAAGATACGCCGCCCCTCCCATTCCGCTTCTACATGTAGCCCGCTCCGGGCCTGAGCGCTGGCTCAGCCGTTGGAGGACCTTTGCAGGCGTTGCACGTCTCCCCGGTTCGCTCGTCTCAGTGGCCGCCGTAAAGCGCGTTGTAGTCTGACTTGGCAACAAAAGCTCCGATGAGTCTGCACAACGGCTCACCGGCGGCAATCAACAACGCTCCCAGCAGGTTCTTCCTGGATAGATCGCCTCGACGTGCGGCAATTTCATCAACACGAGCCATTGCCAGAAAAGCCATCAAGGCAGACACGTGCCGGGAATTGCGCATGGCTTTCACAACCGGTATCGCCCAAACATGATATCCGCGATAAGTCTGTTCGGAAATCCGTGAAGAAGCATCTTCGGAGCACAACCGGTAATCGTCTTGTGACATCCTGCCCTGTGAGTAGAGTTCGGTGCAGATCACTTTCTTTTTTTCAGCCGGTTCGCTGGTCCAAGGCGTTTGCCCCGACCAGAGCAAGTTGTCCCTTGCCGTTTCGCTTCCGTGAGCCGAGGCGATCTGCCATGAATCAATCTGGCTCTGCTGAGCGAGGGCGTGGTTTTGTTCTCGCCGAGCCGCTTTTTGGTCGGCGGCCCACTGCATCTGCCTTGAGAACTCGTCATCGGAAGCCATCGGTTGCACTCCCAGATCAAAGGCCGGCACTACGTTTACCAGCCTGACCCACATACAGTGCGCCGCCTCTCTTTCGAATAGGTATGCAGAAATTGCATCTGCGCCATCGGCACGGAGTGAGCAAATAACCAAACTTAGAGGGGAACGTTGTTGGACGGCGAGCCCCGGGGAAAAGCTGCTGGCTGGCGGCCGGTCCATAAACGACCGGTTGCGGGACACGTGCATATCTGCAGGTTCGCGTCGTGCTATCCTGCTCCCATGCCTCCGCCGACGCTTTACATGGACAGCAGCGATTACTCGAACCTTGCAGCTGCTGTGGGAGACGGACCCTTTGCTGCCCGTCAGCGATGGTTGGATCTGCGGACACGAATTCTGGCGGCAAAAGCGAACGGTAGAGCCGTTTTCAGGTTTTCATACCCCATCGTGATGGAGGCTTACCCGACATCACCGGACCATCTTGCCCACGCCGTGGGGCGAGCTGCCGTTATCGGCGAAGTGTGCGGGAAAGATTGCATTCTTGATTTTCTCACGCTTGTTACCGAAGAGAGCAAAGCACTTGTGCTTCGGGGCGAGCAGTTCGAGAGGGCCGCCGCTTGGCGAAACGATGGCGCGTGGCACCCAAATCCTGATGGTCTGCTCAGCGAATCAATCGCAGGTTTCAGGACCGGGTTGCCCAGCCAGCTTCGTGAACAACTCAAGGAGTCCAGGCTGCTGAACCGGAAGGCCCGGAGAAAACTTGAACTCTCGATGTTTTCCCGAGACGGTACTCCCACCCGACAGATGGCTTCGCTGTTCACGCTGGAACAGCGTCAGGAACTCAGTGCGGCGATCGGCCAGCGTTTTCATCTTCCTGGTTCAGCCCTCACCACGGACATCCCGGCCAAAGTCATACTGGGAGAGCTGCCCATTTCAGCTATGAGTGCACTGCTCGGTGCTATTCTCCGCGACTTGCCAACGCTGTTTCAACAGGAAGCCGTCCGGAAACACGAAGGCGCGCTTTTCCACTGGATCCGAAGCACAGGGCAGTCAGTTTCCGCCCCGCTCCGAGAGGCCCGCGCAAACCTTCTCGACATGATTGGCCGCCTGGGCTTGGACCGGGTTCGCTCCTTACATGCTCAGAGTGAGCTGGAATCCATCTCACAGACTTGGCTCGTCAAGCTGCGTACTCAGTTACTGGAAGCTCTCTGGAAAGCGGAACATCTGGCCCTCACGTCCTCAGGCGTAACCGCTCGCGACTGGGACGGCATCGTCAAAGGCTCGGGCTCGGGCCGAATGCCGGCTCTGGATGCACTCGTCACGGCTTGCGTCTTGCACATCGTCGCAGCTCTCCGGCCTTCGGCTCAACCCCGTCAACCCCGGGATAGCGACGGCGGCGATATGATCCATATGATGTATCTCCCATACGTCGATGTATTCCGGTGTGACGGTTACGCGGCAACGATTGCGGACCAGGTAGTCAGCGAGTTCGGTTTGTCTGCGGAGATTGTGACAAGCATGGAGCAGGCGCTAGAGGTTGTTGGTTGCTGAGCAAGGTGGCGCAGGTGACGATCCGCTTTCCCGTCGTGACAGGAGGCGCGGACCAACACCTGTCCGGTACGTGTAAGTCTCCTGGGTTTTTTTGCCGACTTTGTAACTGACGTCCACGGGACCTACCCTGCTGTTCACCATCATCAACTTCTTTGTTTGGATTGTAGACTGGCTGAGGGCAGACTCGAATACGGCAGGCCATTTTGACAATTCGGGCTTTCTCGAACGATCTGCCGTCCATACGTCCTGCTTGATTCTGGCCCTTGCTGGTGCTTATCTTCTGAGCGGAAAGTTACAAGACGAGCCCGGGTCCAATCAAATTGGTTTTGTGGGGACTTTTGCAGGTCTTTCGCTATTACTCTTAAGCGACGGGTTCAATATCAAAAAGGAACTCATCTCTTTAGTTCGAAAGTTTCTGACACTTGCATTGGTGGTAGTCGCATTCCTACTACATCAATGCAGTCATTCGCAATTATGAGCGGAAAAGTGCAAGCCCAATAAAAAATCCGAGGACAAGGCAGACCCTTATTTCTCGCATTCTCTCCTCTTTCGGTAATCTCCAGAAGCCATCGTTAGCAGGAGTCGAGGTATCTTCGGTTCTGATGTCGGCTGCCCAGTGTAGTCCCCAGATAAACCCCGCAGCCCAGCTCCAAACCGTCGGCCCGCCGCCCGCCTCCAGCTTCCAGCCGACCGCGAATGCGACCATCCCCAGCCCCCACAGACCAACTGCCTGCACGCGTCCCAGATTGGCCTCACGATGACGGCCGGCCTTCCAGTGTACGTTCGCCGCTGCCCTGAACCGCAACGCCACCCACCCCAGCCACGAGCCGATAACAACGCCGTCCGTCACGGTGTAGCGGCCAACGAGTTCCGACACGGCACTCACGCCGCAGCTCCACCAGCGGCATCAGCCCGGGCACGTCGCCCCCTCCGTCCCGGGACAGACAGCATCAGCGTCCTGATGAGTTCTTCGACACTGGCAGCAGCGTGCTCAGCCGCTCCCTCGTCACCGTCCTCCATCGCGCTCTCAAGCTCGACAACAGCAGTCCTGAGTTCCTCGGCGGCAGACCAGCGCACGGCAGCGGCGGCGTAAGCCCTCGTGCCGCGCAGGCACTCATCGAAGCGCTCACCAGCCTGCCAGCGGGCGTAATAACGGCGGTATGCTCTGGCCGTGTCGGTGCGCGCGGGCGGGCCGGAGGGAGCCGCAGCAACCACTCCGGCAGCATAACCGACCAATCTTGAATACTGTTCCCGGTTCTCCATTCGGCCCTCGCCTGGATATATTCACAATACTAGCTGCGGTCACTTGCATGAGTCAGCTATATTGTAAGTATAGGCCGCAGCAGGCCTTACCGGAGGCCGGCATGAGCGAAACAAAGACACAATTGAGTAAAGCGGAAGGCGGCCTGCGCTGGCTCGGCAAGCAATCTCTGCTCGGCGCACGTGACGGCTGCATAGCTCTCGCTGCGATGACGGCGATGACCTACAGCGCCACGGACAGCCTGACCCCGGACATGCTCAGGCCCCTCGCCGCTGCCTGGGATATTACCCTTGCTGACCATGAGGCGCTTCTCCGGGTCGCCTTCTTCGGAGGAGCAATCATCTCGGCAGCCCAGACCGCAGTGGGGTTCGCCGGCCTGTCGCTGGTCGCCCGCCTCCTCATCGCTGCGGGCAAAATCCTGTTCCGAGCGCACGTCCGTCCAGTGATGGAGGCGCGCGATGGCGGACGGTAATCACAGCGCGTTCCGGCGTGCCCGCAGTCTGCTGTTTCCGGCCATCGTGCCCGCCTTCAAAGACATGCACAGCACCATTGCCGAAGAGGCACGCGGCACTCGCAGCGTGGTCGCGGGTGCATTCTCCCCTTACCGACCCGACCCGCGCGTTGCTGCCGTTTCAGACCCGAAGGAGCGCTTCAAGGTGGCCCTGTTCGTGGCAGGCCGCGGAGAGCGTGACCTGCCAGCCATCGAGCAGCAGGCCGGTCGCACGTTTGAGCTCTACGCCGTGCTGACCCTGATAGCCGTCCTGTGGCTGTTCGTCGCCCCCGCGCTCGGCCTCGGCGGCGCAAGCGGCTGGCGGCTCGCCGACCTGATGCTGCCCGTTGGTGTCGTCCTGTTAATCGGCTCCAAGGCGTTCGCGACCAGTGTCGCGCTGTACCGTATACAAAGGCGCAGCCTCGTCCCTGTTCGTGAGTTCCTGCGCGACCCGAATGCGTGGCTGGGCGGGAAACCGCACCTCGGCACGACCCTTACCGCACTCGCCATCGGCCTCGGCCTTGGTCATTTCCTGAACGCGCCCGCGCTGGCACAGGGGGCCGCCGTGACGGCCGCCGCAGGAATTCAGGGAGCCGGTGCTTCCTTGCAGACGCTGGCAACGTATGCGGGCGCGGAAGACCTATCACTGGAATGGCTGCGCAGGCTGTTCCCCGGAATGGCGAACCTTGCCTGTCCGTCCAATCCCGTCACGGCAGCGGCGAACTCCTGCGCCGCTTCGAACGCGGATGTTCTCGGCGCGATGATGGGCGCGCTGAACAGCATTCTTTGCGGGTTCGGCAGCATCATTCTCGCATGGCACACGATTGCCGGCACCGTAGCCACCGCGCACGAGGGCAAGGTTATGGGCCAGCGCTGGCATACGATGTGGGCACCCGTACGGGTGTGTCTCGGCTTCGGTATGCTGGTGCCCGTCAAGGGCTACTGCGGCGCTCAGTTCGCCGTCCTGCTCGTCATCGTCGGCGGCTACAACATGGCGAACGGGCTGTGGTCCGCATACATCGACAAGGCCTTGTCAGGTGAAATGGCATCTGTCGCCGCGAGCACCGCCCCCAGCATGGGGCTGGACCTCGCGCACTCGGTGCTCGGCTCCGAAACCTGCGTGGCCGTTCTCGACAACTACCGTCGCGGCGTGGACTCCCAGAACCGCGGCGCGCTCGCCCGCCTGAGCATCCGCATGGGCCTGTACGACACGGGAGTGCCTGCGACGAACCTGCCCAGCCCGGCCGGAACGGCAGGCACTGCCGACGTGAATGCCGGCCACATTGCAAACCTGCGCCTTGCCTCGGCTCTCACCCCCACGAAGATATGGGACTACGGCACCGTCTGCGGCCTCATCCGCACAAGCGCCAACGATAACCCCGGCAACGAAATAGCCAGCGCTCTCGGCGGGGTCGTGAATACAGGACTGGGAGCGGTCGGCAGCGGTGTTAACACCGGGGTCAATCTTACCTTCGCGAACGCCTCGAACCAGGCTTACAGCGCCTTCATCACCACACGGGATGCGGCGGTGACGACTCTCATCACGTCTGTCAGGGCCGCAGGCCTGCACACAGCTGTCGCGAATGCCGTGTCGGCAGGACAGAACGTGGTCGTCGCCGGCAACCCTGTCTCGGGTCCGGATATGGTTACAAAGTACAATGCGGTGCGCGCTGCCGCCGTCGCATTCGACGCGTCGGTGGATGATGCGGCCAAGGAGCTCGTCACGGTTCTGAACAGCAGCGGCGGGGCCACGTTCAAGGCTCGCGCGCAGGCGCTCGGCTGGGCTTCGGCGGGTGGACTGAACAGCACGATGGTGCGGGCTGCCGCAAGGGCGCAGGAGTTGGTGACGAACGCAGCCCCGCGCGCCACGGGACCGAACCTGACCGAGCTGAGGACGGTAGCCGAGAGGGCACCCGCCGAGTACCGCACGCAGCTGGAAGCGGGCCTCGGCTACCTCGGAAACATCGTCCGCGACATGGAAGCGCGCGGCGAGACCAACCCCCGCAGCACGACGCTTGGTGACGACATGCAGGGCCGCAATCTGCTGGCCCAAATCGTCAAGCCCATCACCGACAGCATCATGCGCGGTCTCACCGACAAGGTGGCCTATATCGACCCTGTGCATCCCATCGCCGACATCCAGAACCTCGGCAATCTGATGCTGGCGGGCGGATGGAGCGGCGTGGCCGTGCTGATAGCCGCGAAGAGCGGAGGGGGCTTCATCAACGGCATCCCCATCGTTGGCGGTATGGCCGGAGGTGCGATTCAGGGCGCGCTGGAAGCGCTGGGGCCGATTATCTGGACGCTGCTCGGGGCGCTGTTCATCTGCGGAACCATGCACGCCTACATCCTGCCGATGCTGCCGTTCCTGCTGTGGTTTTATGCCATCATCGCCGTGGTTTCTCTGGCGGCCGAGCTGGTCATCGCGGCTCCGCTTGCTGCGTTCATGCACATCCGTGCGGATGGTCAGGAACTCATCAACGCCGAGCAGCGGACCATTTACATGATGAGCTTCAACGCGCTGCTGCGGCCGAGCCTGCTGCTGTGCGGTCTGGTCGTCAGCAACCTGGTGCTGAGCGTTTCGGCCAACTTCCTGAACAAGCTTTACGGTGTGGCCGTGACCACGACGAACGGCGACAGCGTGGTGGGCGTGATGGGGTTCATCTCGCTGACCGTGCTCGCCTTCTACATGCACTATCAGATGGTCGTGCGCAGCATGCACCTGATAACGGCGGTGCCTGCGATGGTCAGTAGCCTGCTTCAGGTGGGCGACCAGGAACGGGGTGAGAAGCACGAGGGCAACCAGGTGTTCGCTGCCATCGGCAACGTTACCCGGAGCGGTGTGAGCGCCACCAGCCAGGGACTGATGCGTGGGTTGGCACCTAAGCCCGGGCAGGAGCTTGAAAACCCGAAACCCCGCCCGCCGACAGAGAACAAGGTCACAGCCGCAGGAACCGGCGGGGGAGGTCAAACATGACGGAAGGTATGAACGGCAACCGAGTAAGCAGCCCTGCGGAGAAGACCGCCACGGCTACGGGCGAACTGGAAGCAACTCGGGGAAGAGTGCGCCGCGTGGCTCCCTCAAGCGGAGCGCTACGAGAAACTGAACGGAGAGGGCTCGCTTCTGGACCGCACCCATCCCGCAGTGCAGAGAGTGGCTGAGGTGATGGCACGAGGACCAAACTTGAAGCGTAGGAATGATAGTTTGCCATATGTTCCCAATGATGAGGGTGGGTGTAAATCTCCCGTCGAGAAGGCCACTAACTGTATACGGTGCGGGGCGCGCAACTCGCGGCCGACTTGGAATGAATATCTGGACATCTATCTGGGCGCACTTGGCAGAATGCGCGACAGTGCCGAATGGACAGCGATACTCTTTGCCACCGACCGACCAAGAAAGCTTCGTGGTGACATCGTCAAACACGCAACGCCACATCAACTTCAGCATTTTGCAGAGTTCAGGTATCGTTCCCGGTGCGCCTTAGGGAAAGTTGCCTCAACCGCTCCAGAATGACTGTCAGCTGCGTTACGTCCGTGACCCGACCCCGCCAGGCCTGTTCAAGCTCCACTCCTCCAACCGGCAGAATGACGTATTTCGCCTCGTCATCAGGGCGCACGCTCTGCCATATTTCGAAATCCTCGTCCGCGGGTTCGTCCTCCGGTGACAGGGAGTGAGGAACCATACCGACCCGCCCTGCCTCCAATACCAGGGTCAACTCCAGCGTCAAACGAACATGAAGCTGTTGCTGGTCTAAGATGCTGTCATCCCAAAGTCTTTGGAGCAGTTCCCACTTGTCATCGAGTCGATGGAGTTCGTAATTCGCCTCGGCCTCGTTGGCGCAAACTCGGGTCAGGAAGCCACTTCGCTCGGACCGGAACTGGTAGCATTCCTTGCCGCGCCAGATGAAGGGTAGGGCCACTGTCAACCGCCTTGTCTGCTGAGGCCGCCACCATGAAGGGATCGTGTCCCGAGTCGTGGTGTAGCAACGGCGTTGCTGAGCAGGGCTGGCTGCTCGATCAGGCTGCCAAGGACGGCAGGCTGACGGCGATATCATCGCTGAGTGGGGCGATGGTTTCCAGGCTCATGTATCGGGCGCGCTGAACGGCCCATTCGTCGTGCTGTTCCAGCAGCAGCGCGCCGATCAGACGGGTGACGGCGGCCTCGTTGGGGAAGATGCCGACGACCTCGCTGCGGCGCTTAATCTCGCCGTTGAGGCGCTCGAGTGGGTTTGTGCTGTGCAGCTTGGCCCGATGCTGGACGGGAAAACCCATGTAGGCGAGCACGTCGGCCTCGGCGTCATCCATGAGGGCGGCGAGCTTTGGCACGCGGGGCCGGGCCTGGTCGGCGACCTCGCGCCATTGCTTGCGTGCGGCAGCCGCGTCGTCTTGGGCGAACGCCGTGCCGACCCAGGCCGAGACGATGCGGCGCTGCGTCTTGCCCGCGTAGGCCAGTGCGTTGCGCATGAAATGCACCCGGCACCGCTGCCAGGTCGCGCCGAGCACCTTGATGATGGCGGCCTTGAGCCCGGGATGGGCGTCCGAGACGACCAGCTTGGCGCCGCGCAGGCCGCGCCTGGCCAGCGATCGCAGGAACTCGACCCAGAACGGCTCGGCCTCGCTGTGGCCCGTGGTCATGCCCAGCACCTCGCGCCTGCCATCTGTGTTGACGCCGACGGCGACGATGACGGCGACCGAGACGATGTGATGGTCGCGGCGGACTTTGACGTAGGTGGCGTCAAGCCAGAGATACGGCCAATCCCCCTCAATCGGCCGGGCCAGGAAGGCGTTGACGCGCTCGTCGATCTCGCCGCACAGGCGGGAAACCTGGCTCTTGCTGATGCCGTCCATGCCCATGGATCGCACCAGGTCGTCGACGGAGCGGGTGGAGATCCCCTGGATGTAGGCTTCCTGGATCACGGCCGTTAGCGCCTTCTCGGCCATGCGGCGGGGTTCGAGGAAGCCGGGGAAGTAGCTGCCCCGGCGCAGCTTCGGGATGCGCAGCTCGACGGTGCCGGCCCGGGTCTGCCAGTCGCGGTCGCGGTAGCCGTTGCGCTGGTTGGTCCGCTCGGCGCTGCGCTCGCCCGGTGCGGCGCCGCAGAGGCCGTCGGTTTCGAGTGCCATGAGGCGTTCGGCGGCGAAGCCGATCATCTCGCGCAGGAACGTCGTATCGGAGCCCTTCTCCAGAAGCGCGCGAAGGGCGATCTTGTCATCGGTCATCGTGGTGGTCCTCGGGTCAGAGTTGCGTCTCGCAACCCAACCCTACCCAGCAACATCGCGATGACCACTGATCGGCTCGTCTCCGCAGCCGCCTACGGCGACCGCTCCGACAAGCCGATCAGTGGCGTCCTACACCACTACCGGGGACACGACCCATGAAGGTCGCGTTCCAAAACAGAAAGGGGCCTCGCGGCCCCTTTCCAAACCATCCCGTTCCTGCTCCCCGAAGCCCTCAGGATATTCGATGGGCCTCGGGGTTCGTTATGCCAAGCCTCCGGGCCGCAGCATCGAACTCGGCTGCCCAGACTCTGTAATTCCTCTTCAACGGCCTGCCATCCCTTAACTTCCCCACAACATCGTGGAGTGGACTGACCGGGTGAGCACCGCGCCATGCCGTCGTCACTGCGCCGTTCGCTTGGTCGGTGGCCTTTGCCAGCAAATCTCGCAGGTTCAAAGCCGCTTCCAGTTCGGCCACTCTGCGCTCCAGCCCGTGAGCATACTCTTTCCATTCCAGAGCCGACTGGAGATTGATATCCGCCTGCCTGGCATTCCTGCCGGCGATGAACTGGTTGGTTCGAGCCGTGTTCAGCAGCCCAATATTCGTATCACCTTCAAACACGATTTCTGCCCTCCTCTCGGGCACCCTTTCAAATCTCTCCGGCTCAACCCCTCCTTCGGTCGCTGCGGCCGGAGAGCCGCCTATCCAGCACCACGCAGGATATCTAAACAGCAATAATATAGCTCATAATGAACCACGCGTCAGCTCTATAAGCTGTTAGCCCGAAACGAGCCGTTTTGACACGGTTCGATATGGCCGAATCAGGAACATGGGGTGAGCGCTTGCGTGCCCGCGCGCAGGAACTGGGACTGTCAGATTCCGAGGTTGCTCGCCGTATCGGCATGACGCAGCGGAGATATTCGAGCTACGTGAATATGAGCCGCGAGCCGAACTTCGCAGACCTGCTGAGGGTTTGCGCGGGCCTGAGCACCACGCCGGATTACGTTCTCGGTGTGAGGCCAGCGGAGCCGCGGGACGATGCGGCCAGGCGCGCACTGTCGGCGCTCGACAACATGCCTGCCGAATACCTCCTCCCGGCAGTCGCAGCCGTTGAGGGTATGGCAGCTTGTCCGCCACCGGTCACTGCCGCAGATCGGCTGAAGCCGAAGCGCCTAAAAACCTGACCCGGTATCCTTCGGGGCGACCTGAAACAGCCTTCCGGCCCACTTACCAATGAGCCATAGTCCGAAACGTGCTTCGGAGTAGCTCATTTGCGTCATATGTCTATATTCCTCCCTGTGCTGCTGGCCTCCTGTGTCGCAGCACCGCAGCCCTACTACGGGGCACAGCAACAGCCCGCCGTCTACACTGCCCCTCCTCAGCCCGTCCCACAGCGAGGTGCGTCCGTTCGTCCCGGGACGGTGACAAACTTCGCGGGAAGCGGCGACGGCAGCAAAATCACGGTCAAGCTCACGACCATAAGCAACGGGAATGTCCGCGCTGAGGGCGGGGTGTCGGGTGTTGGCGGAGGCTTCTGCGCCGGCTCATTTTCGGGGAGTGGTCCGCTTCGTGGGCAGTCGCTGGTTGTTCGTGACGAGACGGTCCCCGAGTGCAGTTTCACTCTGACCCGAAACGGTCGGCGGCTGACGGTTGAGGAAGCACCGCAATGCCTGCCGACTCACGGGCCGTCCTGTGGCTTCTCCGGAGTGCTAACGCAGCGGTAGCGGCTTCCCCGGCACGAATTTCCTACAATGATGAGGTTTGCATGGCGACGTTCTGGAACGCGACGGGCACGGTTGAGGCGCTGGGTAATTCGACGTTCAACAAGGCCGCGACCGAGTATTCCGTGGTCAAGATGCGGGACGGGGCAGGTCATCTTTTCACCGGCCATAAGGTCGTCTGCGCCACCAACACGCACGCCGACATGGGGGTCGGTGCGCACCTGACCCTGCTCGGTTTCGAGGCCGAGGGGAAGCACTGGGTGTTCGCAGCGATATCCGGAAAGGATGTCTCGGAAGACATCTCGGAAATGGCCGCCGGAAAGGGAACGCTCATCCGCATGGGCACGATGTTTTGCCTGTTTGGAGCTCTGATTGCAGTTACCATCATCGGTATCATCGTCACGATTGCGCTCGTCCCACACGGCATTCGCATGCTGAAGACCGGCGGTGAGTTCCCCGACAGGGCTCAGATGGACGCTTACCTTCGCCAGCATCTCGCGTTGTCGGAGACCGGTGCAGTGTGAGCGGGCTGTTGGGTCCGTCCATCAGGAGGGAGTTGCCACCTCCGGGAGCGGCTCACGTCGTGGTCTCCCCGGTCCACGACGTGGTGCAAGAGCCGCAGAGCTTTCCTCAACATCGACCTGTGACGGTAAACGCCGGACCAACTCGCCCAGCGTACCTTGCAGGTGCTCCACCGTTCGTCGGGTTGCCTGCTCTTCTCCCCGCGCCGTTGCCTCTGCCTGCCTCGCTGCAGCAACAGCCGCCGCAGCAGCCTGCGTGTCATTCGCACGGTCGCCGCGCTCCTGTTCAAGGTCTCTGGAAAGCGCTGCATACCGCTCGTCAGCTATCTCCAGCAGTCGGGTCGCCTCGGCGCTGTCATCCTCCAGCTCAGCAACCCGTGCGCGCGCCGCGCCAATTTCCGCCTGGACACGCTGGCCGGAAAGTTCGGACGCTGCCCTCCACGCAGCGGAGAACGCCGCCCTCAACTCGGATGTCAGACGTTCCTCGGCCGTTGCGAGGCTGTCGGCCACAGCAGGCGGCAATGCCACCGTAAGCTCAGTGGCCGGCGCTGCATGAGCGCTGACGTTCAGACTGTCCCAGATTGCGGCCAAGCGGTCGGCTCGTCCCGAGCCGATAATCGTCCGAAGCGTCCAGCCGGTTATGGTTTTCCCTTTTGTGGTAAGCTCCTCCGCAGCCGCACGCACTTGCTCTTCTGTAATAACTGAAATTGCTGGCATCCTGGTCCTCCTCTAACGTTAGCGAACGTTCGTTAACGTTAGTATATCGTCATGGGCTGGTGCCTCGTCAACAGTATTAAGAATTATTATTCATAGCCCTAATTTACTCTTATTCATTCTCATCGGTGCTGATGGTTTACTGTCCGCGCTATGGTCCCGGGACGGACACACATTCCTCCTACCCGTCGGGCAGATGTTCCAGCAGCAGAACCGCCCCCGGCAACGCCTTCCGCTTCTGCCGCAAAAGCTTCAGCCCGCCCGCCGCAAGGACAGCCAGAGCCTCCAGAAGCTCCCGTAATCTGTCCACGCTGCCCGCTTCAAAAGGCAGAACACAGCCGCCTGACGCGTCAGCAATCGCATCAAATGCCGACCGATGCTCACGGGCAGAACTGTCTGCCGTGTCGTGGAGGACGATGACCCGGCAGCCTTTCAAACGCAGAGCCTTGGCTGCTGCAACCGCCTCGGGCAGGGCCTCTTCGAATACGTCACCGATGTACACGGCCACCTTCAGCCGCTCGACCAACCGCGCTCTGTCCAGAACTTCGACCAAGCGCGTTACACCTCCCTTGCAGCGCACGGATGCCGCCCTGTCCCTGAGGTGAGCGGCATCAGCAGAGAAGTCCGTCCAGGTGTGAACCTCTGAGCCGCCATGAACGGCGAGACCGACATCCAGCCCGTCAGGCACGGCAGAGAACAGGCTGTCCGTGACCTGCTTGGCCGTCACCCAAGCCGGTTCCCGACTGGCCGTGGCATCCACCGCCAGCAACAGGCGCGGTCGGCCTGCGTCCAGCGCTGCTCGTCGGAGGTCGGCTGACGTTGGTTGAACGAGAGCGGGCGGCTTAGCTGCACGTATCCGGTCCAGGGCAGCCGAAGACTTGCCGATAACGGGGAGGCCGCGGCGAGGAGGTACGACGAGATTGCCCATCACGCGGCCTCCCTGACGTTCCTGTATGCGTCAGCAACGGCGCGGCTGACCCATGGCGGCAATCCTGATACGTCGGGATGCACTTTCTTCATGATGGTCCGATATGCGGCTGTCACTTCGTCCCGGGACGCTCCGCGTGTCAGGCCGAGCACCTCCCACGGATCGGATGCTGTCGTCGCGTCAGCAGGTTCCTCGGCTGCAACGTCGCGCCATGCGGGATGAGCCGCATCTAGGTAGGCTTCGAGGAGGTCAGCGTCCATCCCGTGCTTCTCCGTTCGAAGCAGACCGAGCAGTTCGACAAGGCGCGGCACTGTTATGTCAGTGAAGGTCGTTTCAGCGGGCCAGCCGCCGAACCCACGACGAAGGTGCCCGTGAACACGACCATCGGCATCAACGTCCACGACGATGATATCGCCGTCGTCCCCGGCCTTTTTACGTCGGCCAGAGGTCCGCTTCAGTTGCTCGGTGGGGTCTACGCCCAGCCAAACAAGTGCTTCGTCAAGAACCAGCTTTTCCACTTCCTGGGAAACCGATGAAGCGGGTCGCAACATCTGAACCTCCTCTGTCTCCAGGAGACCATCGGCTGCCTCGGCCACAACACTGTTCAATTCAATGCAGCGCTGAAGGTCACGCTCCCATGCTTCCGCTGCCAGCGCGCCGATTCGCTTTGCCCCCGCGTCAGCAGAGCCGTGCATTGCAGCGGCAAGTCTGAATGCCCCATCGGACACCCAAACCGTGCTGCTCTTCTTCACGGCTTGCCATCCTGTCGGTCCGTTTCCGCCCGTGGGCGTGCCGCCCGTGACAAGCTCCCGCTTGAATGGATGCTCCGGTTCTCTGTCGTCCGCTGCTACCGACGGCTCCCGAGGCGGTGGCGGCTCGTCCGTGCGCCACAGGTGTGCCGTATCGAGAAGCGTCCACAGAGCTACGTACGCGGGCTGAACGCCACCGTTGGCCGTTTTTGCCGTCGCCCTGCGGTGCTCGGGAAGGCCATCCGTAGGAACGACGCGCCTGACCAGCGTGTGGGAGATTGCAGGACCGATAAGCGCGTTCTCCCCTCTGACCGGCAACTCGAAAATTTCACCCGTCTCGGGATGAACAGCCTCACCTTCGAGCAACAAATCCTGCCGGATGAAGGACACCTGCCGCCGAATAGGCTGACCGAGTCCGGTTGAGAATGAAAGTATGTGACGGCTCATGATGGTTCTCCCGGATTGCGGAAGAGAACCATCGGTGGCGATGGATTAACTGCTTCCAGTCCAGAATGTCATGGATGAACGGCGTGTGTCAGCTGTTCTGTTCACCTAGCGCAATATATGTTGCTAGCTGCATTTGTTACCGGGCGCTGATACGCTGTTGTCGATGACAAACGCGAGCAAAGATACTGTTCTGCTTTCAACGACCGAGGCTGCGGAGCTTGCCGGTGTGAGTCAGCAGGCACTCAATCTGTGGATCCACCGCGGTCTTCCCGGTGCCCGTCGGCTGGGTGGGTCGTGGGGCATTGAGCGGGAGCAGTTCGAGGCGTTCCTGCGCCATCGCGCCGCCCACTGCGCAAAGAACTGGTATCGCAGCTTCGGGAAAGCCGCGGTCGAGGCCCCGGGGTCAGACCCCTCCGTCTCTCAGGACTTCATCACCATTGCCGATGCAGTCCGGCACAGCGGGTTTACGAAGAGTGCCGTTGAGGGGTGGGTCAAGAGGGGCGTGGTGTCTGCCGTGCATGTCGGAACCAGGCGCTGGCTGCTCAGCCGGGCATCACTGGATGCGTGGCTGCTGCGGCGGACCGAAGAGCCGAACCTGCCCGGGCACATCACGGTCGGGAAGGCAGCGGAGCAGGCGGGCACCGACAGGGACACCATACGGAAGTGGCTGAAGCGAGGGCAGGTAGCGGGGACAACCGTTGACGGGAACAAAATGGTGGAGAGTGCGTCGCTGGAAGCGTGGCTGGTCAGGCGGGCACATCATTACAGGCGACGTCCCGAGTGGATAGGCGGCAAAGGCAGGAAGCGGGTCAGCGCCTCAGTCCAGCACCGAACTGAAGTCCGGCCGCAGTAGATAGCGCTGAGGTGCAAACCGCAGATGCCTGACTACAGGGAGCTGCGGGTCGCGGGAGATGGGCAGCGTGACCGAGAAGTTCCGCACCACGACGTGGCAAACATCACCCCGGACTTCGAAACGGAACGGGTCGCTCCAGAACGGCATGTTTTCAGCGGACGGTGCGGGTGCGTCACCCCCGAGGACCATCTGGGACATCGCAGGTATATCCCGCAGGAATCTGTCGGGTGCGAAGAACTGCCTCCGCGCCAGAATGCCGGCAGGCGTGAAAGCGACCTTGTAGCCAAACCTTGCGACCATCGCGAGATAGCCCACCGAAAACGCAGCAACGCTCACACGCTCCGTTAGCTTACCTTTGCCTCTGAAAACCGAACGGTTCATCAGCGCTCGCAATGACGCGTCGTAGAAGCTGCCCTTCCACCCGTTGCAGCCGTTGCCCTGCGTTCGCCGCCCTTTCACGGTCAGCGGCGCGCTGCACAGCAGGATGTGGCCGCTGCGCATGCTGGCCGAAAGGCTTGCCTTCACGAACTGAGGGTCATCGGCCAGGGCTTGCCGCGGAACGATGTGCTCAAGGCTGAATGCACTGCGTTGAAGGAGGCGGCCACAAACACAACAGCGCAGGCGGTCGGCCTCTACGGGCCCGCTGACCGCTTCCAGGTCTGCCCGCATCTCATGCCAGAGCTTGTCCGTTCGGGCCGCGGTAAGCAGGTTCATCTCGCCCATGGCGGCACCGGAACATATGCGGGAGCCTCATCGAGCACTGCCCAATCAAAACCGAGGCCGGCTGCTTCCTCCCGCAACTCAGCCTGCTCCTCATCGCTGAGGGGACAATCCAACACCTTAATACCTTGCCTGAGCAGTTCCCGCGCCGCAGCAACCCTGAACTCCGGGTCGCCATCCACCTCGACTGCTTGCCAGCCACGCCGGGCGACGCAGGCGACCAACTCGGCAACGGCGACGTCGTCCGCCGGACCTTTGACGGTTATCTTGTCGCCTGTATCCAGAATTTGCGTGCCGCTCCACAGGGTCAGCATCACGTATTTGCCGTCCTCCTCAACGTCCACACGCCTGAGCGCCAGCACGGCCTCCACGGGCAGGTAATCAACCAGTTTGTATGTACGTTTCACGACCAGCGCGAGAAAGCGCAGCCGGCGTTCCCTGACGGTCTTGGGGTCCTCGGCACAGCGCAGCGACACCTTGGGGCTACCTTCAGGCGCAGGACGGATGTCAAAGCGGTCGATGCTGCGGAGTGCCGCACCAAGCCACTCATCGCGCTGATGCCGTCGAAAATGCTGTTCGAGTGATGCGGCCTCAAGAAGCTTCTTCAGGCGCGCTGCTCGCCTGTTCTCTGCTTCCTCGGCTTCGGCACCGCCCGCTCCACTTCTATCTTCTCGGCCAGCGTTGCCTCGTCCGCCTGCCGTGCTGCTCTGGGCGAGGCGATACGCAGCAGTGCGTTCAGCAGCTGCTTCACTTCCCGCAGTTCCTGCACTTGCTCCGTCAGTAACGCCTCTATCCTGTCGAGTGACGTTGCTCCGTCCGTCGCCTCGGCTCTGTCCAGCAGCGACATCAATCTGCTCACCCCGCTTCCCGCGTCGAGCGCTGCCGCGACCGGCGGGGTCATCCCGCGCCTGTCCAACTCTCTGAGCTGTGCCGGCTCGCCAATACCTGCGAGAAACTCGTCGTACTCGCCCGTTCCCCAAATCCTGTTCTGCGATTTGCCCTGTATCATCGTGTTCCTCCCCTTGGAGCGGTTTCCAGCCGCCCATCCATGTTTCGGCTTCTCCGAGCTTCACCTTCAGCAGCCTGTGCAGCGCGCCGGCATACGACCAGTTGCCCGCGCGGCTTTGAACCTCGATTATCCAGCGGCTGTCTTTCCGTCCCGGGACGGTCCGCAGGCCGTATTCGGCAAGCGATGCTGCGAATGCCTCAGGTCCGTCGCTGAGCATGCGGCATTCCCGCACCTGGTCAGCAATCTCCGGCAACGTCCGTTCTGCGAGTTTTTGCGTTTCCTTGTCGTCTTCGTCCTTGCAACGGCTCGCCCGACGCTTCACCGCCTGCACTTGGTGAGTTGTGTAGGCGGCCTGCGGTTCTGCCTTCACGTTTAGGCCGTCGCCAATCAACAAGTCTGCATCGTCCTCCCGCCCTTCAGCACGCAGGCGCTCGATGATGATGCGGTTGAACGCGCCCTGAACAATGCTGTGGCCCCAGCGAGCTTCGAGGACGCGGCTAACCTTCTCCTGCCGCGCGTAACTCCAGCGGCTACTGAGCACGCGACCGTTTGTTGGGTTCACCTCCGGCACCAGCACGTGCAGGTGGAATTCTGAAGCCGCATCGTGCAGCCGCCGTTTCTGATGGCCCACGACTACGGCATCATCTTCGCTAAAGCCGAATTCCAGCGCGAGGTCCGTCACCGCTTCCGCCATTTGCGCACGGGTGGGTGTCTCGCGCGGAGCTATCTTGAAATGCCGAATCCCGTATGTCCGCCGCCAATGGCGCGCGTCATCAACGGCATCATACAGGGCCTGTTCGCTCCCTTGCAGAACGACAATCCGCTCGTTCGCCGTGCCATGGAATACGTGGTCAGCCGTGGCTTTCGCACCCTTCGAAGCCAGCAGGCGGGCGCTCTGGACAATCACCGCAGCCCCCTTGGCCGTAACAGCGCGGTAAGCTCACCCCGCAGCCCGTCCAGAGCCGTGTGTGCATCCCGCACTGCCTTAGACAGCGCCTCGGCATCCACGGCTTGCCCGGCCTTGGCAGCCGCATTTGCGTGCGCCATGGCCTGGTTGAGATTGCTGCCCACGCCGCTCCCGATATCCCGCCGAAGCCGCGCAATCTCGGCAAGCACCTCATCCGACAGCCGTGGCGTACTCTCCCCCTCAGCAGCCGAAAGCAGAAGCCCTCGCGACCATGATGAGAGGTCAGGATATCCCGCCCGCCTGGATGCTGCGGTCAGCCGGATCTTCTCACTCGGTAGAACCCTGAAGCGAACAAACCCGCTTCGGAAAGCCCTGACTGACGGCGGACGGCCACCACGATCACGCTTCGTCGCGGGCTTCCCATCCGGTAACGCGAAGGGGTCGGACAGCCAATCTGCCATGTCAGGGAGCCGGGCTTTCATGACCGCCGGTTCCGTGGTCACCTGAGTTACTGAGCACCTCCACAGGCGGCGTGACACCATAGGTGCGGGCGTGCGTGAGGTAGCCGTAAAGCGCACACTCCACAGCGTAGCCCCAGTTAACCGCTGTCTGGAGGTTTTCAGCGTAATGATTGAAAACACGGACCGCGGGCGACATTGTTTCCTCGTCAACGTGGGCCTGGCATAGCGTGACTGCCCCAGCGTCAGCTGGCTCCTCAGTGCCTGCAACCCGCCCCATGTCGGCGAAGACGGGCCGAAGAAGTTCAAGCAAAGGCTCGGGCGTATTCTCGTCCATCCAGCGGGGTAGGTTTTCGGCGATGTACCTGACCGTCTCCGGCGGAACCGCTGGCACGCTGCCGTCAACCGTTTCATTGCTGCTTATTCCTGTCGTCATAGCCCACTCTCCTTCATGCGGAGCGGCATCAGTGCCGTCCCGGGACGGATGAGAAGACCGATACCTGCTTGACCGCTCAGGGCCGCTCAGGCGGGGGTTCCACAGGGGCGCAGCCCTTTGGCGAGTTGTTCTGTGGCACACGGAACATGCCTCGCAATCCCTGATAGTCTTCACCATCCGTGTTACTGAGGATAGTCGGCCCGTACGCAAATTACCGGTGAAATCGTATTATGGAAGTAATTGGGTTCCGTCCCGGGACAGAAGAGGCTGACTGTGTTTAACTGAGGCTTGCGGTCTTCCATGCCGTACGGTGTGTCACCCACGCGGTATTTTACGATGGCCGAGGGTGCGGTGTCGGGACGTTGAAAGCCATCGGTGCTGATGGGGATAGTCAACCATCGCCGTGGAGAAGGAGTGCCCATCCCGGAACGAGGGAGCCGACTAGAGGGCCGGGGCCGTGGGCATCTTCGCAGAGGTAGATGGAGACCTGCCGTCCTCGGCAGCCGTTGCACCGCAATCGTATCATCGTATCGGCCACGGTCTGGCCGTTCAGCTCAGGGTTGGTGTCCAGCATCAGGCGCACGGGATGAGGAGTGGAATGGCCGCAGCCGCAGCGCACGTATAACCAGCGAGCACGGATGCTGCCCAGCGTGCAGGCAAGGGCGACAGAGCGGTCGAAGGGTGGTGACATAGACAAGAACGTATCAGGAACTGCTAAGATTGCCACCTTCGAGGAAGCTGCACAGGCTCAAGCCTCCGGGGCCTGCTTGCTGAACCCATCGGCACTGATGGATTATGTGGGAGCGTGCAGGACCGGAGATGATTGCATGGCCGATGAAACGGATTTCATCCGGGAGTTGATGGCCCGTGAAGGGCTGACCGAGTATGCCGCGCTGGCACGGGTCGAGCACAACCGCACGCGGATTGCAGAGACGCGCACGGCCATTCGGGAGCGGATTGCAGAGAGCGACATGGAGATTGCCGAGCACCTACGTGGCAGCTTCGGAAATGTGCTTCCCGGCCATGTGAGCGCCGAGGAATTCCTTGCAGAGGACGGAACCGAAGAGCCGCCACGTTAGAACACCACCTAACTGTGCAATCCTGCCAGTCTCTTAATGGCAACCACGGCCGGCCCGGATATCTCAATGCGGACGTCCGTGCCCCAGCGCTCCGACACTACCGCCTGAGCAGACAGGCCAGCGTCAAGGTGTGGCGCGAGGTCAGCCGCCACAGCACGGGGCAGGTATCCGCAGCGTATGCCGTAAGCGGAATGCACGGCCAATGCATTCCCATCAACGCGGTTGTCCGGTTCGCGCCTCAGTTGAAGCTGGTCGCCCTCGGAGAGGCTAACCGACGGTGGATCACCGAGCGCGTAGAAAAGCCCTGCAATCCTAGATTTAAGTGGTCGGTTTAGATCCACCACACCCCGCAAACCGTCGAGGGCAGCCTCAACTTGGTCAGCGAACGTCTCGGCCGTCCTGTGCGTGACCGGGGCCGCACGGACGGCCAGCACTGCGGTGCGGATGTGGTCAATTGCGGTGTTGACGGACTCTGAGAGCGGCAGCGTGTTCATCTGCCAGAATACCGGAGCGCGGTGCGGAACACAGCTATTATTGTTCCGCTTGCGTATGAACATCGATGTTCGTCAAAATCGTAGATGCCCCGCCAAACCGCCCCAGCTCACCTCCTTCCCTATGGTCTCGACAAAACCGGAGAACTCCGATGCGTTGATGACGTCGCGCAAGGCCTCGCCTGCGGCTGCACATGTCCGGGCTGCGGCGACACGCTCGTCGCACGGAAGGGCAAGATTGTTGTCCACCACTTCGCCCATGTCGGGCCCGAATGCGGAGCGCTGGGCGGGGAGTCAGCCCTGCACCTGCTTGCCAAGCACGCCCTTGCTGAACACCGCCGCATCCTGCTCCCCGCGGCCACTGCAGCGACGGACATTTTTAAGGTAACCGTCGAGGCGGCCCATGTCGCTGTAGCCGACGAGGTCGCGGTCGAGGTGTCGATGAACGGCTTTCGCCCGGACGCGGTTATCAGCGTCGAGGACCGCGAGGTGCTTGTCGAGTTCCGCGTCTCTCACCCCGTCGATGAGGATAAGGCAAGGCGCGTTCGTGAAGCAGGACGCTTCTGCGTTGAAATCGACCTGCGGGGCTTCGACTGGTCGGGCAGCCGCGCCGACCACGAGCGGCGCATCCTCGGACTGGAAAGCGCTTCGGACGGCCACGGCTTCTCCCCGGTGCGACAGTGGATCCACCATCCTGCGGCGGAGAGACGCGGGGCGGAGCTGGCGGACGAAGCACGACGTGAAGCTGCCGCCAGAAAGGAACGGCTGCGCAGGCGACTGCGGGAGAACCCGCCTGCGGACGACAGGCCGTACAGCAAACCCGAAACCGTCGCATTGAAGCCTGACACGGATGCTGACTGGGTCAGGTATGTCCGCAGCTGTCACGGGCGGGCTGTCGCCGAAGCGAAGGAGTGGGCAGCGCGCGAACTCGGACAGGAGTGTGACGACCAGGTTGAACGCTTCGTCGCCCGCATCATCGCTCGTCAGGACGAAGCCGCCATGACGGCACTCGGCATCCTCAGCACCTACGAGTCCGAGTTTCTCCTCAGCAATCTCAGCGCCGCTGTCCGCGCAACAACTCGGGCCTGAACGGGAAAATCGCCTCACAAGGCTCTCAGGTGGGTGTTTTTCGTCCGTCTGCTGTCTGCATACATCCCGAAGCCATTTCATGCGCCTGCGCGTCTCTGACGGCATCCGCGGGGCATGCGTGCATCTGTCCCTCATGCTCCGACGGCACCGGTCCCACGTCCTTCGGGGTTGTGCTTTTCTTCGAGGGCCGAAGACGACGCGCCAAGAGCGCGGCGGCGAGGGCCGCACTCCTAGGATATCTTAGTATATCCTAGTATACGCGCCAGACGCTCAACGATTCCAATGGGTTAGACCCCCATCACGACGGCAAAACGACAATACCACGACGGTAAAACGACAATACCACGACGGTAAAACGACAACATTGTTGTCACTGTTGATAAAGACAGAACGGCGCATATCTTTGCGCAATCTTCTAGATACAGCACCTGCGACCACCCGAAAATTTTGTCTTTTTATTTTAATTGCTTAGGTTGAACTTGGGGGCTAAAGAACAACAGGATGCGCGGCGTGCATTCAAGCCGACACTCCGATTACGAATTGGTCGGAGTTTCTTTGTCGTGATAAAGTTTGTTTCTCCGCATGGCTCTCCCTTTTTACCGTGACGAGCAATCGCCGCCGGTTCTCCGACAAACACCAGCCGTCGAGAGCACTTAGGTCTTCAAGACCGTGACGAACCTCCTCTCGACGGCGAACTCGTTCCCGCATAGAGGATGCTGCCAAGCCGTATATCCAGTCACCCAGCTGATCAGTGCTGACAGTGAGGGACCGACCCTGACGTACGGTCAGGGTTAGCCGAAGATGCAAAAGTCTCGCCATCTCGCCGAGCTGACGCGACTCAGTCAGGTTGACGCGGACAAAATGCGCTCCCAGAATTACGGCTGCAAAGCGCGCGTTTATGACCACAACAACTTCCCCGGTCGCCTCATCCATGCTGAAGGACAAAAGTCTCTGGGAGCCGCCGGTTCTGTGCGAACGGGCATTTGCACTCACCGGCCCGAGGTCAGTGTAAGCAACCATCGACATACGTTCCAGCGAGGAGGCAACCCGGTCGTAACTGTCTCCGTTCGCTTGAAGACCGGCTTCTCGGCATGTTGCATAAAGCGTCGTCCGAATACGGATATGTTTTGACTCGGCGACTTCACCCTTCGTCTCCAGGCCATCAACTATCGCCACTCGCGAGGCTTCAGAGCCCGCGGCCGTAATAGTGCTGCCCAGAAACCCCGCAAGAGCCATTATGGATAAGAGAACCGACAGGTCGTCGGCTCCTAGAGTGTAGGGGCCAACGACCTTGAGTTTTCGCCCGTCATGAACTGCCTCAACTTCGAACATTCTCTTCCGGGCCAACGCTCTCCCCTTCCGCGGCAACGGCCTGAAAAGATTTTGCCCCATCAACCCGGGGTCAACCATGGCGAAATCCGTGAGTTCTCTGGCTACAGCGAGCCTAGTCATCGGAACGGCGTACAATCCGGCCTCTCCCTTCAGGACTGACAGTTGCCGGCAGGTCACACGCTCTCAGAACGCCGCCCGCTTCACGGAACAGCCACCGCTCCGGCGGTGGCGCGGCATAGTTGCTCTTGCTGACCACCCAGCGAATCCACCTTCGACGCTCCTCATCAGCGATGCCGTGGGCCAGCGCCTCATCCTTGCTCAACCCTACCAAATTGCTCTGCCAGCGGGCGTTATCGGTTATGGCTCCGGCACCTCGTGCGGCCTGCTGTTCATCTCCCTGGCCTTCTCGTGCGGCACCTTTGCTGACGTGGTGCAGCACGAGGCACGCAGCGCCGACAGGGGCGACCATGGCCTCCAACTCCGACACGATTCGGCCCTGAGCCGCATTGTCGTTTTCGGGGATGCCGGCAAGACAGCGGTTCAGCGTATCGAGAACTACGAGCCGCGGCCTTAACTCCAGCACTTCCCTGCGAAGCACCTCGAATGCCGCTGAAGGCTGGAATCCCGCTGGCGACCACGTGCCGAAACCGAAATTTGTGCCCTGCACCGCCTTGACTCTGAAGTTGCGCCGGAAGAGCTCATCATTTCCAAGGGAGATATTCGCACCCGGCACGTTCACCAGCGCGTGCAGCCGATGCGCCAGTATCGCCTTTGGGTCCTCCGCAGACAGCAGAAGCACCGGTCCCGCTTCGGGGTCGTGAGGCAGCAGCCCCCACATGCTGCGGCCTGCCGCGACACATGCGGCCAGCCCGAGCGCCAGCATTGACTTACCCGCACCCCCCGGACTCACGAGCACGGCCATCGTACCCGCGAGGATGCCCGGCAACACGAAGTCGAGCGGCGGAGGCGGCTCCGACAGGATGGCCTCCAGATTCAGGTAATCCTGCCAGAGCGCGCCTACCGGAACGTTTGTCGTCTGAGGGGCGACGGCCGCGGCACTGTGCATCTCGCCGGTCAGAAGTTTCTCGACGGCACTCCGGACCTTCACGGTGGCCTCAGCCTGAAGGCTGTTCAGCCATCGTCCTGACACCTCGCAGCCGTCGGAAAATTCCTGAACAACCTGCGCGACGATGCGAGCGGTAACGTTCGAGATGTCCCCGTCAGCGTGAGCGGATTTCAACGATGCGCTGTTCGAGCGCACGACGTTCCACGCCAAATCGCGGAGGTGGCCCTCACGCCCGTCCGTAAGCACGCCCGTCCGTCCCGGGACGGATGCTGTGTGTAGTTGTGTGCCGACTTGACCCCGTGCCGACAGAGCGAACGGATATTCGGCCGCGACGGTAGACATGAATGTGTCGACCAATGCCGCAGGCACTGCGGGCGCTTCATCGGGGCAGGAGGTCAATGGACTGAGTTCAGGCCAGTGGAAAAATCGGCCCGTGATGTAGTGGATGCCGTGCAGCGTCAGAGCTTTGCCTGCTCCGAGAATCTCAACCGCACATTCATCGCGTCCTTCGAGTTTAACCATCCGACTGGCAGGCGAGCCACCACCATCGTATCGGTAAATCAGGGCGACCTTCGGCGCGCGTCCGATGCGGATGAACGGTGTCTGGCCCAGGACTTCGGCGGCAATGGCCTGGATGCGGCGGCTTACAGCCTCGTCCATGCAGTCGACGTCCACGCAGAATGTGTTTCCGCTGGCCGTCCCGAGCGCACACGCTACGTTGGCCCGCGGTGCATGCCGCACAAACCGCTTCATCTCGGCCTCGGACGGCGGACGTTCCTGAAAAGGCTTCCAGGCGACCACAGCGTCCTCGATACGGGACGGCATTCTTTTCCCATCCCGGTCCTGCGGCCATACGCTCCAGCCATTGCCCAGCATCATCGGTCCGGCGATGGCGAATATGTCGTCACCCGGCGCGTAAAGGATGTCGGTCGTGTTTTCGACCCGCTGAAACCGACCTGTGCCAGGCACAAATGGTCGGCTGACGGGTTCGGAAGCGGCGCTCACCTGAGGAGGTGCGCGGGGATTCTTTTGTAATGGGCTGAAATGCGCATTATGCTGTCCTCGTGCGTTCAACAACGCCGTCTGTAGTTTGCCTCAGGGTTCTCAGGTCCTGCTGCACGCGGCGTAATACTATAGGATATCCTTGGTTGTAGGCGCAATGCAAGGAGTTTACTTGGGGGGCCGCGGATAACGTCCGCGGCCTTCTTTGGTCATGCCCTCCGGAATGCTCTGCCACTTGTTTCAGAATGAGCATCCTGTTGTGCTCGGCGGCAGCGGACAGGAGCCCAGAATGTTCGATGACCCGGCCGACTATTCTGTGCAGGACGTTCTGTTAAGCCAGCAACCAAGACGAGGCCAAAGGTGATGGCTGTTGGTGCGCAGGCAGGCCATTCAATTGAATGCCGGGCGATGGCGGCCTGAATGGCAAATCGAAACCTCACCGCAGAGGAACTCATACATGCTACGGCCCTGCTCGCGAGCATCAAGGCCGAGATAGCGTCCCTCGCGGGCTCCGATTCGGAACTCCTGTTCGCCTACACCCGAAAGATTGGCAAGGAGCTGACCTACTTCGAGCGGGGCAAGCCCATGATGCGGCGAAAGCTCAAGAGGGACAAAATGGCGGAGCAGGGTGGCTTGTGCGCTGTGTGCGGGACGGCGCTGCCGCCCACGTACAACGTTCTCGACCGTATGACCGCTTCCGGCGGTTACACGGCTGCGAACACCAGACTGATATGCGCGGCTTGTGACACTGCGGTCCAGCAGGACAGGGGCTATCGATGACGGAAATGGTCGCTTGCTACCGCGAACTCCTGTCTCCCATTCCCTCGAAAGTTGACAATTCCCGTGCACGCTGTGTTACATCCACATGGTCATCTGTAACACAGCGTGGTTTCCGGCCCCTGATTTGATGAGCGGATACAATGGGTTGCGGCGGAAACGGGGATAGGGTCCTTCCGCCCCAACCATTGCTCGAGGGCTTAGCACCGCCGGAATGGCCCAGCACCGTCGGGACGAAGGACACCAGGGAAGCGCCATGCTGATCGCCATCGCCCCCGGCATCGCCTTCGACCCCCGCGAGATCCAGGAAAGCTTCATCCGCAGCTCCGGTCCGGGCGGACAGAACGTCAACAAGGTCTCGTCCGCCGTGCAGGTCAGGCTCGATCTCCGGCGAGAGGGCAGCTTGCCCGCCAGTCTGCGGGAGCGGGCGGAGGCGCTGGGCGGCCGCCGGGTCACCGCCGAGGGCGTGCTGGTGATCACGGCCCAAACCCATCGCTCCCAGGACCGCAACCGGCTGGATGCGCAGGAGCGTATCGTGGCGCTGCTCCGCGCCGCCGCGATCCGGCCCGTGCTGCGGCGGGACACCAAGCCCAGTTTCTCGGCGCGGAAAAAGCGCGTTGAGGCGAAGGTGCAGCGGGGCGAGACGAAACGGTTGCGGGCGCCGCCGCGGCCGGAGTGACGCCCCGGGCAGGCTCAGCTCGAAACGGGGTGCGACGGGTCCGGCGTCGCCCGCGGGCGCAAGGTGCGGCGCAGCAGCCGGGCCAGCTTGCGACGGCGGAGGCCATCGGTTTCGTCGCCCTCCCCCTCGGCCTGGTGACGGCGCAAGGCCAGCTTGCGGGTGTGATATTGCTCGAGCTCCGGGCGGTGCCCCACGCTGATCACCGTCGTATCCGCGAGCTCGTGCTGGAACAGCTCCATCATCGAGGCCTGGCTGTGCACATCGAGCGCGGCCGTCGCCTCGTCCATGATGACGATGTCGGGCTTTTGGATCAGCAACCGGGCGAAACCGATCCGCTGCTGCTCGCCACCGCTGAGCTGCTTGTCCCAGCGGTCTTCTTCATCGAGCCGCGGCGTGAGGCGCTGCAGGCCGCAGCGTTCCAGCGCGTCCGCCAGCGCCTGATCCGTCGCGTCTTCCTTCGCCACCGGGTATTGCAGCACCTGGCGCAAGGTCCCGTTCGGGATGTAGGCCCGCTGCGGCAGGAAGGCGAGCTGCGCGCCGGCGGGGATCAGCACCCGGCCGGAGCCCCACGGCCATAGCCCGGCGATCGCGCGGATCAGCGTGCTTTTGCCGGTGCCGCTTTCCCCGGTCAGCAGCACCTTGTCCCCCCGCTCGATCGCGGTATCGGCCTCGTCGATCATCACGCGGCCGTTGAACTGCGCGACCGAGAGGCCCACCAGGCGCAATGCCTGGTCCGGGCTGTCCCCGATCACGATCCGGTCCGTGGCATCCGTGCCGACCGACGCGTCCAGCTGCGTGAACGCCGTCCACAATCCCGTGACGCGCCCGGCGGAGGCCAGCCATTCCGCGATCCGGGGATAATTGTCGAACAGCCAGTTCAGCGCGACCTGCACCTGCACGAACGCCGCCGCCGTCTGCATCAAAGAGCCGAGCGTCATGGTCCCGGCCAGGTAGTTCGGCGCCTCCAGCAACAAGGGAAAAATCGGCGCCACCGCCCAGTTGCTGCCCATCAGCCATGTCATGCGCGCCAGCTGCTGGATCTGCCGCATCCAGGTATCGACCAGGTGCTGCAGCGTCGCCTTGATGCCGGTATTTTCGTCGGCCTCGCCGCCGATGAGGGCGATGCTCTCGGCATTTTCGCGCACCCGGCCCATCTCGGTGCGCAATCGGGCTTCGGCGCTGTTCTTGGCCTCGATCCGGGCGATCAGCGGGCGGCCGAACAGCACCATGGAGCCGGACATGATGCCGGAATAGGCGATGGCGGCGAACACCATGAATCCGGGAATATGGATGCCAAACACATCCGCGTCCCCGCCCACGGTCCACAGGACGCCGAAGAACACCACGGCCGTCAGCACGGCATTCAGGATGCCGGAGCCGAAATCCACCACGGGTTCGGTCGCGATCCGCGCGTCGTCGGCGATGCGGAACTCCGGCGCATCGAGGTCGGGTGCGGCGATGCTGAGCCGGTAGAAGCGCTGGTCGCCCAGCCAACGTGCCGCCAGCCGCTCCGTCAGCCATTGCCGCCACAGCACCTGGAGCTTCATGCGGGCGATGAGCTGGAATACCGCCACCGCAGAGGAGGCCACGGCCAGCACGGCGAACAGCCCGATCGCGCTCAGCACCACGTTCTGCTGCTTCGCCTCGAGCGCGTTGAAGAAGAACTTGTTCCAGCGGTTCACGCCATACTGCACGGCGATATTGGCGATCACGAGACCGATCGTGGCGATCGTCAGCACCCAGGCCATGCGGGCGGTGGGCCCGCGCCAGTATCCGCCGGCCAGCTTCCAGTATTGCCGGACGGTGCCGGGCGTGCGCGGCCGCTTGTCCCGCGGCAGGCCCGGGGAGGGTTCGTCCGCCGGGCTATCGGTGAGCGGAGGCTCGGCCTCAGCGTCCGGCATCGAAGCCCAGGAACCCGGCCTGCGGCACCGGTGCGCCGCCATTGCCCGCGAACAGACGCGCGGTCTGCGGCGTGCTGGCGGCCGAGGGCCGGGCGGCAACGGCGGTGGTGCGGCGCGCGGCCCGGGCTTCTGCCTGTTCGGCGCGGGCGGCGGCCAGCTTCTCGGCGCGGGTCTGCGGGCGGCTCGCCACCGGACCGGTCGAGGTGCTGTAGCCGCTGCCGCCCCGCAACGACAGCAGCAGGAACGAGATCTCGTTACGGCCAAGATCGACCGCAAGCTCCAGCGGCGTCAGGCCCAGCACATTCACGCCGTTCAGGTCCGCGCCGCGATTAACGCTGTCCCGTGCGGTCGCGAGGTCCCCGCGGTTGATGGCATCAAACAAGGCCTCCGTCGGTGGCAGGTCGGAGGCGGCGCGCTCAGCCGGTGTGACGGCATTCGGTTCGGCGCGGGAGCCCGGCAGCGCGGGGGGCGCGGGCTGCCGGGGGGCCCCCTTGGCGTTGGGGTTTGCCGGCAGGCCCTGCGGCTGCACGTTGCTCGGGGTTTGCGCGCCGGCAGGCAGCGCCGCCATTGCCAGGGCGGTGAGAAGAACGGCTTGCTTCATGCGGTTCATGAATGTCCTCAGCCCGATCGGGGCGCCTGGCGATACGATAGGGGAGGCAGGTTACGACAGTCTTAAGATGCGCGCCAATTTGCGCCCTGCTAAGCGCTGCCCTCGCGCCGCCACGCCACCAGCACGAGGCCCAGCAGCAGCGGCAGCGCAGCCCAGGCCGGCAGCAAGGGAACGGCATCGAGGCCGGTGACGATGTGGTCGTGCCGCCGCGGCAGACCGATCCAGCCGGCGCCGCTCGCATCCCGCCCCGGCTCTGTCCGCCGCAGCTCGGGCAGCTTCAGGTCTGGGAGGGTGCCGCCGACGAACCGCACGCTGCCGCCCGAGGCGCGGGCGAGCGGCCCCAGCACGCCAGCCGTGGCACGAAGGTCCGCGATCTCCCGCGGGTTCCCGCTGCTGGCGGCGGCATAGGCGGTATGCACGCCATCCGAGACCTGCCAAAGGCCGGGCGCCTCGGCCGCCATCACCGCGGTGCTGCGCCCGGCGCCCGCTGGCGCCAGCACAGGCGCCACGGCTTCCCCTTCCGGCGGCGTCACCTTGAGAGCCGGCAGCGGCGCATCCAGCACGCTGCGGCGCTCAATCTGTAGGCGCCCCTCGGTGATCTCCGCCCGCAGCGCTTCCTCCTCCAAAGCCGGTTCCTTCATCAGCCAGTGCGCGATCCGGCGCAGCAGCTCCGCCTGCGGCCCGGCTTCGGCGCCCCGCGACCACAGCCAGATCTGGTCGGACAGCAGCAGCGCCGTCCGCCCCTCATCCACCCGGTCCAGCAACAACAACGGCCCGCCATCCGGCGCGCTCAGCAGCGGCGTGGACGGCGACGCACCGACCGCGATCCGGCGATACCAGGGGCCCCACGCCGGCTCCCCCTCCGGCCGCCAGCCCGGCAGGCCGGAGGTCACAGGGTGCCGCGTGCCGGTGGGCGTGACTTCAGGGCGGAACGCGCCCTCGATCACGCCGGACCCACCCAGGCTGGGCCGGGCGGCCAGGATGGCGCCGAGCGGGGTGGCGGACAGGCTGGCCGCACTCGCGAATTCCGGCCCGGCGCTCAACAGCAATCCGCCGCCCGCCCGCACGTAATCGGCAATGTTGCGCAGATACAAAGGCGGCAGGATGTTGCGGTTCTGGAACCGGTCCAGGATGATCAGGTCGAAGTCCCGGATCTTGACCTGGAACAGCTCGCGCACCGGAAAGGCGATCAGCGCCAGCTCGTTCAAGGGCGTCATGTCATCCCGCTCCGGCGGGCGCAGGATGGTGAAGTGCACGAGGTCGACCGCCGGGTCCGCCTTCAACAGGCGGCGCCAGGTGCGCTCCCCCTGATGCGGCTCGCCCGATACCAGCAGCACGCGGAGCCGGTCCCGCACGCCGTTGATGGTCACCACGGCCCGGTTGTTCAGCTGGCTGGCTTCGCCCGGCAGAGCCTCGGCCTGCAGCTCGATCAAGGTCGGCCCGGCGCGGGTGATCGGGATGTCGATCGACTGCTCCGGCCCGATCGGCACCGCCTGCGTCTCCGGCGCCTCGCCATCCCGCCGGATCGTGAGCCGGGCGGCGGCGGCGGGCCGTGTCACACCGAGGTCCTCGATCGCGAACCGGATCGGCACGCTGCGCCCCACCACCCCGAAGGACGGCGCTTCGATCAAACGGATCCGGCGGTCGGTCTCCTCGCCCCGGGCAGGGATCAGCGCATGCAGCGGCGCGGGCGCGGCTTGTGGCACATCGTGCACCTGGCCATCCGTCAGTGCCACGATCGCCGATAGCCGGCTGCGCGGGATGTCGGCCAGCGCACGGTCGATGGCGGCGAATAGCTGCGTGCCCTCCCGCCCCTGTTCCGGCACCACGATTGTCCGCAGCTCGAGGTCCGGCAGGCGCAGCGCCTGGTCCTGCAAGTTGGCGCGGGCGGCGTCCCGCAACGCCGCGCGATCCCCGACCTGCATCGACCGGCTTTCATCCACCACCAGCAGCGCGATGTCGGGCAACGCATCCCGGCTCTCCCGCACCAGCCGCGGCCCCGTGAGCCAGGCCAGCAGCACGGCGAAGGCGAGCCCCCGCCACAGCGCGCCGCGGGCCCGGCGGATCAGGGCGGGGGCCAGCGCCAGCAGGCACAGCCCGGCCAGCAAGCCGAGCGCCCACCACGGCGCCGCCGGGTCGAAGCGCAACGCGGCGGCGGTCATTGCCCCCGCCTCATTGCCCCGGCCTCATTGCCCCAGCCGCTCCAGGATCGCCGGCACGTGCACCTGGTCCCCCTTATAGTTGCCCGTCAGCGCATACATCACGAGATTCACCCCGAACCGGTAGGCCAGCACGCGCTGCCGCGCCCCGCCCGGCACGGTCGCATACGGGTTGCGCCCCTGCGCATCCACCGCCCACGCCGCCGCCCAGTCATGCCCGCCGATGATCACCGGGCTCACGCTGTCATTGCTGCGGTCCTGGTCCCGCTGCACCCACACCGTGTCCCCAGTGAAGCGGCCCGGAAAGTCCTGCAGCAGGTAGAACGACCGCGCCAGCACATGCTCGCCCCCGAGTGGCGCCAGCGGCGGCACCGCCAGCCCCTGCGTGACCCGGCGCAACGCCTGGTCCGCCCCCGGTGCGAACCCCTCGCCGCTCCCCCCGCTTCCCATGGCGCCTCCGCGGGTATCGATCAGGATGATGCCGCCATGGCTGGTGTAATCGTTGAGCGCCGCGATCGCCGCGGGATCGAGCTGCGCGCCGGGAATGATGGGCCAGTAGAGCAGGGGGTAGAACCCGAGTGCGTCGACGCCGGGCCGGAGGGCCGCGGGATCACCTAGGCTCGCGGCCGTGCGGCGGTTCACATAGGTCGAAAGCCCCGCGAGCCCGGCCCGGGAGATGCCGTCCACCGTGGCGTCCCCGGTCTGCACATAGGCGAGCCGGGTCATCAGCGCCGGCAGGTCTTCAGCGTGCGCGGGTAGCGCGATCAGCAGCAATCCGGCGACGGCGGCCCGGCTCAGCAGCCCGCGCAACCACAATGACAGCAGCAAATCCGCCGCGAGCAGCACGACGGCGACGGTCAGGAGCGTTGGTCCCAGCACCCGCTCCCGCGGCAGCGCCCCCAAGGGCTGCACCTCGCCCATCACAGCCGCAGCAGTCAGCGAAGGGATCGCCCGCGCCAGGTTCATCGAGCGCCGCCCGGTATCCGACCCATAGAAACCCGGCGGATGCCGCGGCGACACGGCCGCCGCCTCCAGCTCCGCCCCCGTGATCCCGGTCGCGGCCCGGGGCGGCGTCGACAGGGCGCCGAACCCATCCAACGTCTCCGCCGGCGCCAGCACCGCGTCCTCCGCCACCGCCGCCACACCCGCCGACAGCTCCACCACCCGGCGCAGCATGTCGACAAACAGGCCCGACAGCGGCAAATTGGACCAGTCCGCATTGGCGGTGACGTGGAACAGCACCACCCGCCCGGCCCCGCGCGGCGCCGCCGTCACCAAGGGCGTCCCGTCCTGCAACGAGGCCCAGGTGCGCGCGGCCAGTTGCGCCGAGGGTTCCGCCAGCACCTGCCGGTTCACCAGCACCTCCGCCGGCACGGCCAAACCCACGAACGGCGAGCCCGCCGCGAACGGGGCCAGCGGCGCCGGCTGGCTCCACGACAGCGCGCCGCCCAACTGCCGATCGCCGGCCAGCAGACGCACCGGCAGCAGATCGTCCCGAAACCCCGGCTCGTTCGAAGCCTCTGCCAAACGCGGCCCGGCGAAGCGGATCAACACGCCGCCCTGCTCGACCCAGCGTGTAAGCCGCGCCGCCTCCTCCGCCGTCGGCAGCACGTCCGCCAGCACCAAAACGGAAATGTCCCGCGACAGCACGGTGTCGAGGTTGCCCTCCCGCAGCTCCGACGTGGGTGCCAGCGCGCGCCGGGCATAGAATAAAGGCCCGATCAGCGGCGTATCGGCCCCGGACTCCGCCGAGAGCAGCCCCACGGGCCGCCGCCGCCACCGCTCATCCAACAGCACGACCGACCCGGCGCCTGCGGAACCATCCAGCACCAGCCGGGCCAGCTGGTTGCGCAGCTCCGGCAGCAGATTGAGGGCGATCTCGGCAGAGTCCGCCCCGGCCGCCACCACTCCCTCCGCCCGCGCCAAAGTGCGCCCATCGCCGGTCTGCGCCAGCACCGCGAGCGGGGTGGGCGCCGGCTGCGGCAACAACGACACCCGGGCGATCAGCCGGCCGGGCTCGGCGCGGGGCGGGCGCATCAGTCGCACGGGCGACGGGTCCGGCCGGATTTCTACGACCGTCCCGACAGCTGCGAGCGCGGTGGCGAAGGCCTCGTCGGCCGGCGTGGCGATCCCATCCGCCACATACACGACGGAGCCGGCGCGCAATGTTCGCAGTGCCTGCGCGGCCGCCGCGCGATCCGTTAGCCAGGGCTTGGGCCGCAGCGCCGCGAGCCGGGTGCGCAGCTCCGGCGCCGGCATCGCGGGGGTGGGCGTGGGCGGCTGGTCGGTCTCGGTGCGGGCGGTGGTCAGCAGCATCGCGGCGCGGCCGGCGCGGGCGGCGCGGTCCAGCACCGATGTCGCGGCCTGTTGCCGGGCGGCCCAGCCCGGGGCGGCGGCCCAGTCATCGTCGATCACCAGCAGCACCGGCCCCTGACCCGGCAGCCCGCCCGCCGCGTCCAGCACCGGTCCGGCCAGCCCCACGATCAGCAGCCCGGCCGCCACCACCCGCAGCGCCAGCAGCCACCAGGGCGTGCGCGCCGAACTACGCTCCTCCGCCTGCAATCCCAGCAACAGCGAGATCGCCGGAAACCGCTGGGTGCGCGGGGAGGGCGGCGTGACGCGCAGCAGCCACCACAGCAACGGCAAAGCGGCGAGCGCCAGCAACAGCCAGGGCGCGGCAAAGATCACCCGCTCAGCCAGGCGCCAAGGCGGTGAACAGGCCCAGCAGCGCGGCCTCCGGCGGATGATCCGTGCGATGGGTCGCAAAGCTCCATCCGGCGGCGGCGCAGAGCGTGGCGAGGCCGTCCTGCTGCCGGGCCAGGGCGGCGGTGTAGGCGTCCCGGATGCCTTCCACGCGCGGCACCAGGTGGTCGGCCTCCTGCTCGGTGCCCTGGAACCGGATGCGCCCGGCATAGGGCAGCAGCGCCTCCGCGGGGTCCAGCACCTGCAGCAGATGACCGGTCACCGGGATGGCGCCCAGCGCGCCCAGCGTGGCGGCGATGTCGGACAAGGGCGACAGGAAATCGCCCATCAGCACCACATGGGCATGGCGGGGCAGGGGCGCCGCCGCGGGCACGCCGCCGCCCGCGGGCAGTTCGGTCAGCGCCTCCGCCAGCCCGTCCAAGGCACGCCGGCCCGCCGCGAGCCGGGTGGGGCCGCCCAGCAGCCGCACCCGCTCGCCCCCGCGCAGCAACAGCGCCGCCAGCGCCAGCAGCAGCAGCTCCGCCCGGTCCCGCTTTTCCGGCAGATCGGGGCCGGAGCGCCAGGCCATGCTGGGGGAGCCGTCGCGCCACAGGAACACGGTCTGCGCCGCCTCCCACTCGGTCTCACGCACGAAGAAGCGGTCGGATTTGGCGCTGGCGCGGCCATCGATGCGGGTGGGCGCGTCCCCCTGCACGAAGGGCCGGTATTGCCAGAAGCTATCCCCCTGGCCGACCCGCCGCCGCCCATGCACCCCCTGCGCCACCGTCGCCGCCACCCGCTGCGCATGCACCAGCAGCGGCGGGAGCGTGGCGCCAAGCGCCTCCGCCCGTCGTGCAACCGGGGCGGCGACGGTCGCCGTCACCCGATATGCCTCGTGAGGCCGTCGATCACGCCCGTGAGGTCCACGCCCTCCGCCCGCGCCGAGAAATTGAGCGCCATGCGGTGCCGCAGGATGGGCTGCGCCAACGACGCCACGTCATCGAGGCTGGGGGACAGCCGGCCATCCAGCACCGCCCGCGCCCGGCACGCCAGCATCAACGCCTGCGCCGCACGGGGGCCGGGGCCCCAGGCCACGTGCCGGCGCACGCCCTCATGCGGGCTGGTTTCCGGCCGGCCGCCGCGGACCAGGGCCAGGATCGCCTCCACCACGCTCTCACCGACCGGCACCCGGCGGATCAGCCGCTGCGCCGCCATCAACTCCGCGCCGTCCAGCACCGGGCGGGCGCGGGCGGCCTCCGACCCGGTGGTGGCCAGCAGCATCGTGCGCTCCGCCTCCAGGGACGGATACCCGACCTCGACCTGCAGCAGGAACCGGTCGAGCTGCGCCTCCGGCAATGGATACGTCCCCTCCTGCTCGATCGGGTTCTGCGTCGCCAGCACATGGAACGGCCGCGGCAGGCTGTGCAGCACGCCCCCGACCGCGACCTGCCCTTCCTGCATGGCTTGCAGCAGCGCGGATTGGGTGCGGGGGCTGGCGCGGTTGATTTCGTCCGCCATCAGCAGCTGGCAGAACACGGGCCCCGGGATGAAGCGGAATCCCCGCCGTGCATCATCCCCCACGGAATCAAGCACCTCGCTCCCGGTGATGTCGGCAGGCATGAGGTCCGGTGTGAACTGCACCCGCTTGGGATCGAGGCCCAGCACCGTGCCGAGCGTCTCCACCAGCAACGTCTTGCCCAGGCCCGGCACCCCCACCAGCAGCGCGTGACCGCCCGAGAGCAACGTGACCAGCACCTGCTCCACCACCTCGTCCTGCCCGAAGATCACCCGGCCGATCTCCGCCCGGGCGGCGGCGGCGCGGTGGCCCAATGCCTCGATCGCTGCGGCGAGCGCGCCGGGGGCAAAGTCGGCAGTGTCTTCCGGTACTCTGTCGCTTCTCGGCAACGTCTTGATCCCCCATCGAAGCGCTTCGTGATGATCTGCCTACTCCAGGCCTTTCATCAACCGGGTCAGGCTACCTATATCGAGTCTGGACGCGAAGCACGGCTTCGACGGGGACTTCGATTTTATGATGATGCACGACCGTGAGTGATCTGTCGCTGAACAGCCCCGCGAGCCCGGTTGCCCTGCCGCAGGCCCGGTCCAAGTCCGCGCCGCGCCGCGCGCCGGTAGAGTGCGGGGACTTGCCGTTCCTCATCAAGCGGGACGGCACCTGGCTGTATAAAGGCAGTCCGATCGGGCGGAAGGAGCTGGTCTGCCTGTTCAGCAGCGTGCTGACCCGCACGGCGGACGGCGCTTATTGGCTGGAAACCCCCGCCGAGCGCGGCCGGATCGAGGTGGAGGACACGCCATGGGTCGCGGTCGAGCTGGATTGGCGCGGCGTCGATCGCGGGCAGACGCTGTCGTTCCGCACCAACGTGGACCAGGTCGTGACGGCCGGGCCGGACAACCCGATCCGCGTGCGCCATGACGTGCTGACCTGCGAGCCCACCCCGTACATCACGGTTCGTCAGCCGGACGGCGCGCCCCCGATCGAGGCGCGGATCGGGCGGGCGGTTTATTATGAGCTCGTGGCCCTGGCCGTGCCGGGCATCCTGAACTGCCGCAAGGTGCTGGGCGTCTGGAGCCAGCATCGCTTCTTCTCCTTGGGCGACCTGCCGTCCGGCGCCTTCGAGGACTGAGCTTGGACCTGGAGGCGCTGCGGGAACGGCTGGGCGTGGCACCGGCGGAAGCCATGGGCATGCCGGCCCGATCGGATGACGCGCTGGATTTGGTGCCGGGCCCGCTGGTGCCGGCGGCCGTCCTGGTCGGCATCCTGCACGGCCGCCACCCCGGCGTCTTGCTGACCAAGCGCACCGCGCACCTCGCCAAGCACCCCGGCCAGGTCGCGTTTCCGGGCGGCCGGATCGAACCCAGCGACACATCCGTCGAGGATGCCGCGTTGCGTGAGGCGGAGGAGGAGGTCGGGCTCCCGCGCGAGGCGGCCGAGATCGTGGGGCGGCTGCCCGATTACGTGACCGGCACCGGCTTCAAGATATCCCCCGTGCTGGCCCTGCTGCCGGACGGGCTCACGTTGCGCCCCTGCGCGGATGAGGTCGCAGAGATCTTCACCCTGCCACTGGACGTGCTGCTCGACCCGCGCGCGCCGCAGCGGCAGCGCCGGGAGTTCCGCGGCCGCAATCGCGAGTTCTGGGTCTGGCCGCATCCCGATCACTACATCTGGGGCGCCACCGCTGCGATCCTCGTGCATTTGGCGCACCGGTTGCGCGTGCAGGAAGCGGCCTGATGCGGTTTGCGGAGTTGGCAGTCTTTCTCATGCCGCTGGCCCTCTATGTAGTGTGGCACCGGACCGCTTCGCGCGGTGCGGCGCCGTCCCGCCCCACGATGGTGGCGATCGCGGCGGGATTGCTGGCGTTCGGCGCCGGGCTGGCGTGGTTCGGCGTGCACGAACGGCTCCCGGCCGGCGCGCAGTATGTGCCGGCGCGGCTGGATCACGGGCAGGTGGTGCCTGGTCATGCGGGGTGAATGCAACTTCCCCCTCTCCCGCTGGCGGGAGAGGGTGCCTCGGTTCTGCCCGTGCCTCTAACGCCTGCCTTCCTTTCCGACCCCGCCCTGATCGCCGTCCTCGACGCGCTTCCCTCCGCCCGCCTGGTCGGCGGCTGCGTGCGGGATGCGATCGCGGGGGTGCCGTCATCGGACATCGACCTCGCGACGCCGGAGCCGCCGGAGCAGGTCGTGCGTGCCCTGGCGGCGGCCGGGCTGAAATCGGCGCCGACCGGCCTCGCCCATGGCACCGTCACCGCCATCAGCGACCATCGCGGGTTCGAGGTCACGACCTTGCGCCGGGACGTCGCGACCGATGGCCGCCATGCCGAAGTGGCCTGGACCGATGACTGGCAGGAAGACGCGGCCCGGCGCGACTTCACCATGAACGCCATGTCCATGACCCGGGACGGCACGATCTATGATTATTTCGACGGCGCGCGCGATCTCGCGGCCGGGCAGGTCCGCTTCGTGGGTGAGCCCTCGCAGCGTATCGCGGAAGACTACCTCCGCATCCCGCGCTTCTTCCGCTTCCATGCCCGCTACGGCCACGGCACGCCCGATCCCGCCGCCCTCGACGCCATCCGCGCCGGGGTGCCCGGCCTTGCGCGCCTGTCACCGGAGCGGGTGTGGGGTGAGCTGAAGCGCATCTTCGCCACGGCGGAGCCGCTGGCCGCCGTGCGGCTCATGGCGGAGCTGGGCGTGCTCGACGCATTGCTGCCCGGCGCCGATCCGGCCCGGCTGGACCGGCTGCTCGCCACCGAAGCGCCGCCCGACTCATTGCTGAGGCTGGCAGCGGTGCGGCCACGTCTTGCGGAGCTGGCCGAACCACTCCGTATGTCATTGTCCGAACGCGACCGCCTGCTCGCCTGGGATGGCCCGGCGCCCGCACCCGACATGGATGACGACGCGCTGCGCCGCCTGCTGGCCGACGCGCCGGCCGGGTCCGTCGCGGGCCGGGCGTGGCTCGCGGGGCACGCCATGACCGACCGGCTCGCCGCGCTGCCCCGCCCGGTGTTCCCGGTGGAAGGCCGGGACGTGGTCCAGCTCGGCATCCCGTCCGGCCCCGCGGTGGGCGCGCATCTCCGCGCCGTCCGCGCCTGGTGGATGGCGGGCGGGTGCCGGGCCGATCGCGCCGCCTGCCTCGATGAGCTCCGGGCCGAACTGGCGAGGGCGGCACCCGGCTGATACACGGGCGCCCATGGATGCCCTCACCCACAAGCCCGACAGCACCAGGGCGCTCCTGACCCGTCTGTGGCGGGAGCATGTGCGGCTTCATCGGGGCAAGCTCGTGTGGGTCGTGGTGCTGACCGCCATCATGGCCGGGCTCACGGCGCTGTATCCTGTGGTGATCCAGCGCGCCTTCACGCTGTTCACGCTGAAGGACCAGCGCATCCTGTATCAGATCCCGGTGCTGGTCGTGGCCGTCACGGCTGCCAAGGCCGCGGCGCAGTATGGGCAGAACGTGCTGGTGCAGCGCGTGGTATTATTGGTGATCCGCGACGTGCAGACCCGCATGTTCGCGCATCTCTCCCACGCCGACCTCAGCCAGGTGGAGCGGGAAGCGCCGGCCCAACTCGCGGCGCGGTTCACGACGGACGCGACCATCATCCGGGAGGCGCTGACCCGCACCGTGAACGGACTGAAGGACGGCATCACCATCGTGGGGCTGGTGCTGTCGATGCTCTATCTCGACTGGGTGCTGAGCGCGATCGCCGCGGCGCTCTATCCGCTCGCCGCCATGCCGATCCAGCGCCTGGGCAAGCGCATCCGCCGCGCCTCGGGCGGGATGCAGGAGCAGTTGGGCGAGACCGCGGCCCTGCTGAACGAGAGTTTCGCCCAGGCCCGCACGGTCCGCGCCTATCGGCTGGAGGCGGCTGAATCGCGCCGCGCCGATGCGGCGTTTCAGGAGCTGTATCGCGCCCTGATGCGCATGAGCCGCAGCCGCGCCCGGGTCGATCCGCTGCTGGAGGTCCTGGGCGGCACGGCGGTGGCGGCGGTGATCGGCTTCGCGGGTTGGCGCGCCTCCCAAGGCAGCGGCAGCGTGGGGGAGTTCACCGGGTTCGTGGCGGCCCTGCTGATGGCGGCGCAGCCCTTGCGGGCGCTGGGCTCGATGAACGCGGCGCTGCAGGAAGGTCTCGGCGGCCTCGTGCGCGTGTTCACCGTGATCGACGAACCCGCCGGCATCGTGGACCGCCCCGGCGCACCCGCCCTGCCGCGCGGGCCGGGCCGGGTGGTGTTCGAGGGTGTGGGATTCGCTTACCCCGATGGCCGCGTGGGCCTGCATGACCTCAGTTTCACCGCGGAGCCCGGCACCACCGTGGCCCTCGTCGGCCCGTCCGGCGCCGGCAAGAGCACCGCGTTGGCGCTGATCCCCCGGTTGCAGGATGCCTGTTCCGGCCGAATCCTGGTCGATGGCGCGGATTTGCGAGACGTGTCGCTCGGCAGCCTGCGGGACGCGATCGCCTATGTGGGGCAGGACTCGCTGCTGTTCGACGACACGGTGGCCGCCAACATCCGCATGGGCCGCCCCGCCGCCACGGAAGCCGAGGTCGAGCAGGCCGCGCACGCGGCAGCCGCCGGATTCGTGGCGGAACTGCCCGACGGTTTCCAGACCCGCGTCGGCCCCGGTGGACAGCGCCTGAGTGGCGGCCAACGCCAGCGTGTGGCCCTCGCCCGCGCCCTGTTGCGGGATCCGCGTATCCTGCTGCTGGACGAGGCGACCAGCGCGCTCGATGCCGAGAGCGAAGCGGCGGTTCAGGCCTCGCTCGCCAGGCTGCGGCAGGGGCGGACCACCATCATCGTCGCGCACCGGCTTTCGACCGTGCGGGACGCCGACCTCGTGGTGGCGATGGCGGATGGGGAGGCCGTGGAGCAGGGCACCCACGCGGCGCTGCTGGAGCAGGACGGGCTGTTCGCCCGCCTGGTCCGAACGCAGGCCCTGGCGGCCTGACCCCCCTTACGCCGCCCGGCGAACCGGACGGCCGCCCTGGCCGCCGCGGGGCTGGCCGCGCCCGCCGCCGCCACGATTGCCACCACCGCGATTGCCGCCGCCGCCCAGCACGGGCGGGCGCATCGTCGAAGCCGAAGCTGCCTCGCTATGGTAGGCATGGTCCTTCAGGACGGTGATCGGCGCCCCGATCTCCTTCTCCACGTCCCGCAGCCATTGCCGCTGCGTCGCGTCGCACAAGGTCACCGCCATGCCGTCCCGCCCGGCGCGGGCCGTGCGGCCGATGCGGTGGACATAGGTCTCGGGCACGTTCGGCAGGTCGTAGTTGAACACGTGGCTCACCTCGTCCACGTCGATGCCGCGGGCGGCGATGTCGGTCGCGACCAGCACCTTCACGGCGCCGCTGCGGAACCCGGCCATCGCGCGCTCCCGCGCACCCTGCGACTTGTTGCCATGGATCGCCTCCGCCACCACGCCGTTCTGCGTCAGGAACTCGGCAACCTTGTTGGCCTCGTGCTTCATCAGCGTGAACACGATGGCGCGCACCACCTTGGGGGATTTCAGCAGCATCAGCGTCGCGGCCTTCTTATCGGCCTCGTCCACGAACATCACCGCCTGCCGCACCCGCTCCACCGTCGTGGAGGGCGGCGCCACCTCGACCCGCACCGGATTGCGCAGCAGGCTACCGGCCAGCTCCGCGATCGAGCCCGGCATCGTCGCCGAGAACAGCAGGGTCTGCCGGTCCTTCGGCACCGTCGCCACGATGCGGCGGATATCCTTCACGAACCCCATGTCCAGCATGCGGTCGGCCTCATCGAGCACCAGCACCTCGAGCGAGGCGAGATTGATGTGCCCCTGGCCCATCAGGTCCAGCAAGCGCCCGGGGGCGGCGATCAGCACGTCCACGCCCCGGCGCATCGCGTCCACCTGCCGCTGCTGCCCCACGCCGCCGAACACCACGGTATGGGTCAGCTTCATGTGCTTGGCGTAGGAGGCGAAGCTCTCGTCGATCTGGGACGCCAGCTCCCGCGTTGGCGCCAGCACCAGCACGCGGGCGCCGCGCGGCGTGGCCGGCACCTTCTTCTGCGCAAGATGCTGCAGGATCGGCAGCGCGAAGGCGGCGGTCTTGCCGGTGCCGGTCTGCGCCAGGCCCAACAGGTCCCGGCCCTGCAGCAGATGCGGGATCGCGCCGGCCTGGATCGGTGTCGGCGTCGTATAGCCCTCATCGGACAGGGCGCGCAGCAGCGGCTCCATTAGGCCGAGGTCGGTGAATTGGATGGGAAGGGTGGTCACATTCTGGTCAGGCATCAGGGGGCGCCCCCTGGCGCCGGGTCGGTTCGTGGGCCGGAATGGCCCCGAAATCTTGTGTGGAAACAGCGGCGCCGTGTGCAGTGTTGCACCGCCGCCGTAGCTTTCACTTAGTCTATACCGCAGTGCAGCGCAACGCTTGACCACGCATCCCCGCCATGCCTTAACGTTCAGGCGTAAGAGGAATACGTCCCTGTCCACGATCGTGACCTTTGGTGCAGACGCAGGCTCGGTCCGGCCCCGCAAACGGCGGGGGAAGGGCATCGCCCGGCGGGCCCAGATCCTGGCAGCCGCCCAGCGAGTCTTCGTGACTGAGGGGTTCGAGTGCGCCACCATGCGGCGCATCGCGTCCGAAATCGGGCTGACCGCTACCGCCCTCTACGATTATTTCGACGACAAGGACGCGATCCTCCGCGCGATCGCGGAGTCCACCTTCACGGATATGCTGACTGCCCTGGAGGCAGCCCAGGCGGCGCCCGGCACCTTGCTCGAGCGGTTTCGGGCCTGTCTGTTCGCCTATGTCGATTTCGGCCTGGCCCGGCCCGACGAATACCGGCTGACCTTCCTGGCCAAGATGATCGGCGCCGCGACGCCGGGCCGCCAGGCCGTGCCCTGTGGCCAGACCGAGGCAGCGGAACGCAGCTTCGCCATCGTACAGAGCGGCATTCGCTGCTTGATCCAGGAGGGGGTGTTCGCCCCCACGGACGACATCCTGACCGCGGAGGCCGTCTGGGCGTGCCTGCATGGCACCACGGCGCTGCTGATCGACCTGCGCCAGCATGTCCGGTCCCCGCCGGAGAGCGTGACTGCAACCGTGATCGACACCATGATCGCCGGCTTCTGCGCCACGACGATCGCGAGCCGCCGGGCAGCCTGAGCCGGCCATCGACGGTCATTCCGGCCGACGGTCATTTCGGCTTGGCTTGCGCCATATTGCAGTGCACCATCCCGGAATGGACTCCCAAGAACCCTCGCCCATGATCCAGCGTCTGTCCGACCTGGTGGCCCGGCGCATGACCCTCGCCGCAGACGATCCGTTCGGCAGCCCCGTCATGTCCGTCGCCCTCGGCATCACCCGGCTGATCGACGAAAGCGAGCTGGACGCGGCACAGATCGCCGCCATCGTGCGCACCCTGCGGGACCAGGCCTATGCCGACCGCGCCCGCCGCCTCGCCGTCTATGTGGGCGGCACCGGCACGGCGGAGAACGAGGCCGCGCTCACCGCCGTGGCCCGCATCGTGCTCCGGCCCGACCCGTCGGACAGCCCGGTCCGCTGGGCCGCGTTCCGCGCCAGCGTGGAGCGTGCGCGCTACGCCGCCGTGTTCACCGCGCATCCCACCTTCGCCCTGGCGCCCGAAGTGTTCGAGGGCCTGGCCCAGGCCGCAAGCGTTGGGGGGGACGTGCCGGACCTGACCAGCCACCGGCCCCCGCCCATCACGTTGACGGAAGAGTTCACCCGCGCCACCGCCGCCATCGTCCATGGACGGGACGCGCTCGACCGCTTCAACGACGCGCTGCTGCGAACGGCCGAGGACGTGTGGCCGGATCGCTGGACGGAGCTGCGCCCCCGCCCGATCGTGTTGGCGAGCTGGGTCGGGTTCGACACGGATGGCCGGGTCGATATCGGCTGGGCGGACATGCTGCGCCTCCGTCTCACGATGAAGCGGATGCAGCTGGAGCGCCTGCACAGCCAGGTGGCGCCGCTCGACGCGGCCCTGGCGGCGCGGGTCGAGCAAGCCGCCGGCGCCGTGCGGGAGCAGGTCGCGGCCTGCGACGCGACGGATCCCGCCGGGGTTGCCGCCCTGGCCCGGCTGCTCGTGGGACGGCGGGAAGACGCGCTGACCACCACCGCCCCGCTCGAGGCGCTGTTCGCCCCGGCCATCGCGGCGGCGCAGGGTGACGCGCAGCGCGCGCTTTGTGTCGCCCGCGCCGGGCTGCTGGCGCACGGCCTCTCGCTCGCGCACATCCATGTCCGCCTGAACGCGACCCAGCTGCACAACACCGCGCGCCAACGCCTGGGCCTGATGGACGCGGTGGACGATCCCTCCCACCGCCGCGCCCTCCTGGTCGCGATCAATGCGGCGCTCGATGCGGTGGAACCGGTCCCGGTGGACATGGGCGGGCTGCTGGCGGAACAGGCGTCGGCCGCGCGGCTGATGATGACGGTGGCGCAGATCGTGAAGCACATCGACGGCGCCGTCCCGGTCCGCTTCCTGATCGCCGAGACCGAGAGCGGCTACACGCTGCTCTCGGCGCTATGGCTCGCGCGCCTGTTCGGGATCGAGCGAAACATCGAGATCAGCCCGCTATTCGAAACCGCCGAGGCGCTGGAAAGCGGCCAGCGCGTGCTGGAGGAGGCGCTGCGCAGCCCGCATTACCGTGCCTATCTGAAGCAAACCGGCCGCCTCGCCCTGCAATTCGGCTATTCCGACAGCGGCCGCTACGTGGGCCAGATCGCCGCCAGCTATCTGATCGAGCGGCTGCGCTTCAAGATCGCCGAAACCCTGGCGCGGTTCGGCCTCTCGGGCGTCGAGATCGTGCTGTTCGACACGCATGGCGAGAGCATCGGCCGCGGCGCGCATCCGGGGTCCCTGATCGACCGCCTGAAATACCTGTCACCGACTGCGAGCCGGCAATCTCTGAGCCAGGCGAACCTGCCGGTGCGGGAGGAAAGCGCCTTCCAGGGCGGCGACGGCTATTTGTTGTTCGGCACCGGCGCGCTCGCCCTGGCCACGGTCGCGCGCATCGCCGAGCACGCCTTCCACCCCGCGGCCGGCCCGATCGAGGACCCGATCTACGCCGATCCCGACTTCGCCGCCGATTTTTTTGCGAGTGTCCGCTCCAGCATGCAGGCCCTGGTCGAGGACCCCGGCTACACCGCGCTGCTCGGCGCATTCGGCCCGGCGCTCATCGACAAAACCGGCTCCCGCCCCGCCGCCCGCCAGTCCGACGGTGTCGCCCAGGCCGCCACCATCCGCCACCCGAGCGAGCTGCGCGCCATCCCCAACAACGCGATCCTGCAGCAGCTCGGCTGGTGCGCCAACACGCTGCAGGGGATCGGCTCGGCCGCGGCACGCCATCCGGAGGCGTTCGGCCAGATGCGCGAAGACAGCCGCCGCTTCCGCCGGGCACTCGATCTCCCGCTGCATGCGCTGCGCCATTCGGAGCTGGAGGTGCTGCGCGCGATCGTCGGCACGCTGGACGCCGGGTCATGGCTGGACCGCGCGGCCCACACGGCCCGGCCCGGCCGTCGAGAGGCCCTGGTCTCGATCGCCCGCGCGCTCGAGCGGCTGGCGCTGGGGGCGCCGGTGCAGGCGATGTTCCGCCGGGTGCAGGCCGATCACCTGGCCTTGCGCGCCGCCTGGCCTGACGCGCCCCGCATGGCGGAGCGGGAGGTGCTGCTGCACGCGCTGCGGCTCGCGGTGATCCAGCGCATCTGGCTGCTGGCCACCACCATCCCCGATTTCTCGCCCCGCCACGGCGCAACCCGGCAAGACCTTGAGACCGCGATCCTGCGGCTCGAAATCCCGGCGGCGCTCACCGCCCTCGAGACCATCTTCCCCACGCCGGAAGCCGCAGCCCTGGAACAGGACTATGGCGAGCCCCCGGCGCCCCGCGGCGGCAGCTCCTATGCCCGGGAGCAGGCGGCGGTGATCCAGCCGATGCGCGACTGGTTCGCCATCGTGCGGGAGATCGGCACGGCCATCACGCACGAAGTTGGGGCCTTCGGATGACAGCATTGTTTGCAGGGGGCCGGGCTTCCGGTATCTGTGCCTCATGTCCTCCACCCTGCATCCTCCGCCGCTCCGCACGGACCTGACGCCCGACCTCCCGGCCCTACGTGCCGAGATCGATCGCCTGGACGACGCGATCCATGATTTGCTGATGGAGCGCGCTGCCGTGGTGGCGCAGGTTGGGCAGCTCGGCGTGAAGGGCGTGGTGCCGATCCGCCCGGGCCGGGAAGCCTCGATCCTGCGCCGTCTGCTCGCGCGGCATACCGGGCCGCTGCCGGCGCTGGGCGTGGCGCGGATCTGGCGGGAGCTGCTGGTCGCGATGACGCATATCCAGAAGCCGATGCTGATCACCGTGTCGGAGGCCGAGGGCGGCCCGGCCTATCGCGCCGCCGCGCGCGAGCATTTCGGGTCGCTCACCCCGCTCCGCACCCACCGCACCCCGGCGCAGGCGATCGGGGAGGTCAGTGCCGGCGTCGCGACCGCAGCCGTGCTGCCGCTGCCGGCGGAGGGGGAGGAGCCCCGGGCCGCTTGGTGGACCGCGTTGCTGCATCAGGACGATCCACGCATCCACGTGGTGGCCCGGCTGCCGTTCTGGGCGCCCCGCCCGGACGGCGCGCCGGATGTGGAGGCGCTGGTGGTATGCGCCACCGCCGCGGACCCATCCGGCCATGACCGCAGCCTGCTGGGCCTGGAACTGCCGCTGGAGGTCAGCCGCGCCCGGCTCGCGACCGTGGTGGCGGCCGCCGGGTTCGACGCCGGGTCCACCATCCTCCGCCGCGATCCCGGCGCGCCCGTGGCCCACGCGCTGGTGGACGTGGACGGCTTCGTGACGGAGGCCGATCCGCGCCTGGCCGCGCTCGGCTCCTTGCGCCCGCCCGTGGTGCTCGGCGCCTACGCCGTTCCGGTGCGATCATGAGCCCCCGCCCCCGGCCGGAAGTGCTGGACATCGCGCCCTACGTGGGCGGCGAGAGCAAGGTGGCCGGGCAGAACCGCGTCGTGAAGCTCAGCTCCAACGAGGGCGCGTTCGGCGTGCCGCCCGGCGCGCAGGCGGCGTTCGCGGCGCTGCAGGACGGGCTGCACCGCTATCCCGATGGCGGCTCGACCGCGCTGCGGCAGGCGATCGGGCGGTATTTCGGGCTGGACCCCGAGCGGATCGTGTGCGGCGCCGGGTCGGACGATCTAATCGCCCAGCTCTGCCTCGCCTATGGCGGACCCGGCACCGAGATCATCATGAGCCGCTACGGCTTCAGCATGTACGAGATCTACGGCCAATACGCCGGCAGCCGCGTGCTGAAGGCGCCGGAGCGGGACCTGACCGCGGATGTGGACGCGATCCTGGCGCTGGTCTCGCCCGCCACGCGCGTCGTGTTCCTGGCGAACCCCAACAACCCGACCGGTAGTTTGCTGCCACAAACCGAGGTCGAGCGGCTGCGCCTCGCTCTGCCGCCGGACGTGCTGCTGGTGCTGGACGCCGCCTATGCCGAGTATGTCGAGCGGCCGGATTACGACGCCGGCACCAAGCTGGTGGATGCCGGGGACAACACGGTGATGACCCGCACCTTCAGCAAGATTTTCGGCTTGGGCGGCGCGCGGCTCGGCTGGTGCTATGCCCCGCCCGCGGTGGTCGACGTGCTGAACCGGGTGCGCAGCCCGTTCAACGTGAACCTCCCGGCCCAGGCGGCGGGGGTCGCCGCGCTGGCGGAGCCCGGTTGGGTCGAAGCCAGCCGGCGGCACAACGCCACGCAGCGCGCCTGGCTGACGGCCGCGCTGACCGGGATGGGCGTGAAGGTGTGGCCAAGCGAGGGCAATTTCTTCCTCGCCGATTTCGGCAGCGCAGAAGCTGCGGAGGCCGCGGATGCGGCGTTGCGCGCGCGGGGCGTGATCGTGCGGGCCATGCGCGGCTACGGCCTGCCGGCCTGCCTGCGCATCACGGTCGGCACCACGGAGGAATGTGCGCTCGTGGCCGAGATCCTGGAAGGGCATCTGTCCCCTGCGCATGCCTGATCCGGTGTTCAAGCGGCTGGTGCTGGTCGGCGCCGGGCTGATCGGCAGCTCGCTGGCGCGGGCGGCGCGGGAGCGGGGGTCGATCGCTGGTGAGGTGGTGGTGCAGGACCAGAGCGCCGCCGTGCTGGACCGCGTGCGGCATCTTGGTTTTGCCGACCGGATCGAGCCGTCGTTGGCGCAGGCGGTGCGGGGCGCGGATGTGGTGATGCTCTGCGCGCCCGTCGGCGCCTATGCCGCGATCATGGCGGAAATGGCGCCGCATTTGGCCCCGGGCGCCATCGTGACCGATACCGGCAGCACCAAGGTGTCCGTGTTGCGGGACGTGGTCCCGTTGCTGCCGGCCGGCGTGCAGTTCGTGGGCGGGCACCCCATGGCCGGCACCGAGTATTCCGGCCCGGATGCCGGGTTCTCTACGCTGTTCGAGGGCCGCTGGTGCCTGATCGTCCCGCCGGAGGGTGCCGACCCCGTGGCGGTGGAGCGCGTCTCCGAACTGTGGCGCCGGGCGGGCAGCATGACGGATGTGATGGACCCCGAGCATCATGACCGCGTGATGGCGATCGTGAGCCACCTGCCGCACCTGATCGCCTTCACGATCTGCGGCACCGCGGACGATCTGGCCCAAGAGGGCGGGGACGATGTGAGCCGGACGGAGGTGCTGAAATACGCCGCCTCCGGCTTCCGCGACTTCACCCGCATCGCCGCCAGCAACCCCGTGATGTGGCGGGACATCTTCCTCAACAACCGCGAAGCATTGCTGGAGATGCTGGCACGTTTTACCGAGGATGCGCAGGCGATGGCGCGTGCGGTGCGCTGGGGCGACAGCGCCTATATCGAGGACCGCATCAACCGCGGCCGCAAGATCCGCAGCAACCTGATCGAGATCAAGCAGGCATGATCACGCTGTGGGACTGGCGCCGCCGCATCGCGGACCTGTATGCCGCGGTGCGTGCCGAGCCGGACCCGGTGGCGGCCTGGCATCACTGGCGCGCGGCGCGGGACGAGCTGTTCCGCACCCATCCCCAAACTCCGATAGAGCCCGGCACTGATTTCATCGCCCTGCCATTCTTCGCCTATGACCCGGCGCTCCGTTTCCTGGTGCGGCTACAGCCGATCGAGGGGGAGGTGATGGCCTTTCCCGCCGGCGCGGATGGCGAGCTGACGATGCACCCCTTCGCCCGCACCGAAGGCCTCGCTCCATTGGGCGGGGAACTCACGCTGTTCTGGCTCACGGGCTATGGCGGCGGCGTGTTCCTGCCGTTCCGGGACGGCACCAGCGGGCGGGAGACCTATGGCGCCGGGCGATACCTGCTGGACACGATCAAGAGCGCCGATCTGGGCCAAATGGAGGGCCGCACGGTGCTGGACTTCAACTTCGCCTACAACCCGTCCTGCGCCTACTCGCCGCGCTATGTGTGCCCGCTGGCGCCGGCGATGAACCGGTTGCCGATTCCGGTGCGGGCGGGAGAGAAGACGCCGGCCTGAGGGTGGGACCCCGGGGGCTCGATCGCCCCAAATTCGGATCACCCTATCGCGAACCGGCTGCTATCGAGGCTGATGCCGGCGGCAAAATGGATGCTGCCAGTATCTATCTTCAGCATTGCACCACCGGCGCCGTCGGCCATGAGCGCATCGGCGGCCTGCTGTGAGGAGGTAAAGCCGCCGGCGCCGCCGATGAGGTGGATCACTCCGCCCGCCCCGAACGACTGAAAGTCCAAGGACTGCAATGGGCTTTCGACATACACCTGAAGACCGGTCGACTGGTCCTGCACCACTGCACCGGCGGGCCCCGCGCCAAATGCCCCGGAGAACCGCAGGAACAGCAGGTTGCCGGAGCCGTGAAACATGAGGGAGGCATTGCTGCCCAGCAGGGTCACGGTGTCGTCCCCGCTGCCGGGGTCCACGGTCGCCGAGCCGCCCTGCACCGATACCACGTTGAATGCGCCGCCCGTCGTGACGCTGTTGCGCACGGGCCCGCCCGCGCTGATGCCCGAAAAATCGAAGCTGCCATGCCCCTCGCCGCCCACCACCGTCAGTGTGGATCCCAATGCCTTGACGGTGTTGTACTCTCCGCCCAGCCTGATCGTTCCGCTGGGGGTTGCGGGGAAGCCCGACGCCGTCACCGTGTCGTGCCCGCTGCCGGCCGTGATGTCGAATGTGCCACCGCCAATGGTGATGTCGTTGTAGTCGCCCCCGGTGCGCAGCGTGCCGGTGCCCCACCCGAACAGGAAGGTGCCATACCCGGTGCCGCCATCGATCTTGACCGTGCCGCTGGCGGGATACTTGGTTCCGGTCACCTGCGTCGTGACGGTATTGTGGTCCCCGCTGATGCTCACGGTATCGGAATAGACGAACTCGAACCCGGATATCCTAATCGTCGCCGCAGCGCCCGTGGCCGCGATGACGTTCGCGCCGACGCCTGCGAACACCGTGTTGCCCGCCCCGTCGATCGTGACCCGATCGGCCCCGTTGCCCAGCCGCACGACACTGCCGGAGGTGCGGCCGTTAACCGTCACGGCCGCATCCCCGGCCAGCACGACGTTGCCCGGGCCCAATAGCGTGATCCGGTCGATGGCGGATTTCAGCCCATCCCCGACCTCACCCACGCGGATCACGTCGCCCCCGGCTTCGCTACCGGTGATCACGTCGGTGCCGCCCTGGCCGTTGATGGTGTTTCCGCCCCCGCGCGCGACCAGCGTGTCGTTGCCCGGCGTGCCGTTCAGCACGGCCTGGCCCGCCGCCGGGCCCGTCAGGTCGCTCCCGCTCAGGACGGCGGCGGGGGCGGGCGCGGTGAAGCTGCGGGGGCCCTGATAGAACAGGGGCGCATCCAACTGCGTGACCAGGCCGCCATTCACGATGCTGTTCACATACAGGTTGCGGTCCTGAACCGGTGTGCCGCCATACACGTCGTTCAAGAAATCGACCGTTACGGTATGAGGCCCCGCGCCGAAGCTGCCCAGGACGGTGAATGCCTGGGATTGCAGCCGGCTATGCGGGATCGCGGCATAATTTACGCCGCCGATCCGCGTGCCATCGACAGCGATGGTGAACTGCGCATCGAAGCCGTCCCGGGCCACGGCGCCGTCTTCGGAGACATACACCACCAGGCTGTCCGGCCCCGTGCCGATCGTTTGCGGACCGGAGGGCGGTGGCACGGGTGTCAGCTGGAAACCCCGCGCGCCCGTGGCGAACAACGGCGCCAATTGGCCGCCGGTGGCGATCGTGCCGCGCTTGATCAGGTCCACATACAGATTGCGGTCGGTGTCCGGTGTGCCGCCATACAGGTCGTTGAGGAATGTGACAGTCAGCGTGTGCGGGCCGTAGCCGAGATCGCCCAACAGCGTGACCTCCTGCTGCTGCCCGGTGCTGTGCAGCGCCTGCGCGGTCAGCACGCCACCCACCTGCACCCCGTCGATCGCCAGGGTAAACTGAGCATCGCCCTGATAGGCGTCTTCCGACAGGCGTAGCGTGACTGCATCCGGGCCGGAGCCGACCGTGATCGGCGGGGGCGGCGTGATCACCTGGAAGATCTGGGTCCCTTCCGTGAAGAACGGCCGGCTCCGTGGATCGGTCAGCACGCCAGACCGGATGTTCTGCACATACAGATTGCGGTCGCCGCCGATATCATAGGCATCGTTCAGGAAGGCGATGCCGACCGCATGCGGCCCGGCGCCGAAATTCCCCTGAACCACAAAGGTTTGCTGCACGTCCCGTGGTGCCACCACGGTTTGCGCCCCGCCAATCTGCACGCCATCGACGGACACGGTGAACATCGCATCGCCCAAATAGGCGTCCTCGGCCATATCGAGCTGAAACTGATCGGCGCCGCTACCGATCGTGATGGTGGGGGGGCGCGCCATGACTGCTCCGTCTCACAAGGCCGATCCCGGAACGGTAGCGGAGTGCCTGACCGAGCGGTCGTTAATACATTGTTACGGATCGACTAACGGGTTCGCTGCATAAAACGCCGGGTCAGCAGGATCGCCACGGCCATCAGTCCTGCCGCCAGGCCGCACCACGCGCCGCCCGCCCCCCAGCCGAGATGCCAACCCAGCAACCAGGCCGCCGGGAAGCCGAGGCCCCAATACCCGGCCGCCGCCATCAGGAACGGCACCCTGGTGTCGCCGAGGCCCCGCAGCGCACCGGCCGCCACGGATTGCACGCCATCTGCCACCTGAAACACCGCTCCCACGGCCAGCAGCCCCACGGCGATCGCCGTCACCTCCGCCTGGGTGCCGTCCACGAACCAGCCCACCAAAATATGCGGCGCGAACAGCAGGGCGCCCGCCGCGACGGCTTCGGCCCCGGCGCCCAGCCCGATCGCCACCAGCCCGGCCCGCCGCGCGCCCGCCCGGTCCCCGGCGCCAGTGCAGCGGCCCACGCGCACGTTCGCCGCCTGCGCCAAGGCCAGCGGGATCATGAACGACACCGAGATCACCGTCATCCCGATCTGATGCGCCGCCAGCGCCGCCTGCCCCATCATGCCGATCATCAACCCCACGGCCAGGAACAGCCAGGTCTCGACGGCAAAGGTGGCAGTGACCGGCAGCCCCAGCCGCAGCAGGGTAGTGAATTCCCGCAGCGACGGCCGGCGCCACGCCACGAAGCGGCGGAGCGAGGCCGGGCCATGCAGCAACGACAACAAAACGACCGCGGCGCCCGACATTACGATCACAGACGCCCAGGCCGCGCCGAGGAAGCCCAGCGCCGGCAAGCCCAGCCGGCCATAGATCAACGCCCAGCACAGCACGGCATTCACCACGGCCGACCCCAGCGACGTCCATAACAAAAAGCTGCCCCGCCCGATCGCGGGCAGGAAGGCCCGCATCAACCCGACCGCCACCAAAGAAGCCGGCACCTGCCATCGCATCACATCCAGGAAGCGGCCGGTGTCATGCGCCAACGCGGCAGGCTCCCCCACCAGCAGCAGCAGCCGCTCCGCCGCGCTGAACAGCATGAAGGCCGGCACGATCAGCAGTCCGGTGAGCGCCACGCCCGTCCAATAAATCTCCGGCACCGCGGCGCCGTGCCCGGCCCCCTGCGCCTGCGCCACCCGGATGCTGACCGCCGTCATGACACCCTGCAACAGGATCGCCACCGTAATGTAGAGCATGGTGCCGAGCCCGCCGGCCGCCAGCGCCTCCGCTCCCAGGCCGCCCAGGAAAACGGTATCGGTCACGCCCATCGCCATCTGCGCCAATTGCGCAACGGCCAAAGGCGTGGCGAGCATCACTGTTTCGTTAGCGTGGCGGCGGAACGAAAGACCCCGCGGCGGCGCGACCAGGGTCCCGTCCACGATCAAAGTCCAATGCGAAATGAGGCCGGTCCCATAGCAGGCCCGGCGGCCGCGATCACCCCAAGATTCAGTGACGGGTTACCAGAACATCGTCCCCGGCGGACCCTTGAACGGCCCGATCAGCTCCGGCGTGATCCAGCCGCCATAGAACCCGCCCTCCTGCGGCATCACGCGGTCATCATCCACGTAACAGGCATCCATGGCCCCGGCATACAGCGCCACGCAGTCCCGGATCGGCAGGAACGCCGGCGTCGGCTCCGGATAGCCCCAGGCCGCATCCGCCGCCACGCGCCCGCCGGCCTGAATGGACCAGTACCGCGCCGCGCCCTTCCACTCGCACACGGACCCCCGGCGCGATGGCACCAAGGCCGCGGGCGGGAACGCGGTAATGGGGATGTAGAAGCTGGGCGGATGCGTGGTCTCCAGCACGCGCCACGTCTCCCGCGTGTCCACCAGCGTGACGCCGCCCAGCACGACCCGGACGCGCCGCTGGTCCCGCTCCAGTCTTGGCGGGCGGGGATACTCGGCCACGCGTTCGCGCGGGCGGGAAGGGGTTGCGTTCGGGTTTTCCATGCCTGCAACATCGGCACGTCGGACAGGGTGTCCAGTGCCAGCAGAGGTTTCGATGCCCGAGTATCGCTTCGTCACCGTGGACGTGTTCACCAATCGCCGGTTCGGCGGCAATCCCCTGGCCGTGTTCCCGGAAGCCGCCGGCCTGTCGGACGCGCAGATGCAGTTGCTCGCGCGGGAGTTCAACCTGAGCGAAACCACCTTCGTCCTGCCGCCACGCAACCCGGCCCATACCGCCCATGTCCGCATCTTCGGCCCGAAGCACGAATTGCCGTTCGCCGGCCACCCCAACGTCGGCACCGCGCTGGTCCTGGGCGCCGCGCAGGGCGGGGACGAGATGGTGTTCGAAGAAGAGGCCGGTCTGGTCCGCATCGCACTCTCCGGCTCGCAAAAATCCCGCACGGCCACGCTGCAGGCGCCGGTCCCGCTCCAATTGGGGCAGGAGGTTCCGGCCGCCACGGTGGCGGCCTGCGCCGGGTTGGTGGCGGCGGATATCGGGATCGGGGTGCACCTCCCGGTGATCGCCAGCGTCGGCCTGGGTTTCGCGATCGCCCAGGTTTCGCCCGAGGCGCTGGCCCGCGCCGAGCCGGACACAGGGGCGTTCCGGCACGCGATGGAACAGCATCCCACCCGCGGAGCCGGCTTCGCCCTGCTGCTCTATGCGCAGGCCGGGCGCGGCACGGTCCGCGCCCGCATGTTCGCCCCCCTCGCCGGCATCCCGGAGGACCCGGCGACCGGCAGCGCCACCTCCGCCCTCGTGGCGCTGCTGCTGTCCCGGTCCACGGAGCCGAAGCTGGCGCTCACGGTCCATCAGGGCGTGGAGATGGGCCGGCCCAGCCTGTTGAAGGCGCGGGCGTGGCGGGACGGGGAGGCCATCTGGGCCTCGGTCGGCGGCGGGGCGGTGCCGGTGATGCAGGGGGTGGTGTCGCTGTAGCCCCTTCCCGTCATTGCGAGCGAAGCGATGCAATCCAGAGGCAACGGGCGCGCTTATGGCCCCTGGATCGCTTTGCCAAACGGCTCGCAATGGCGAAACCAATCCACCTACTCCTGCCGAGCCACGAGGAGCGCGCATGACACAGCCCTATCTGACGTCCGAGTATTTCGAGCAGCTCTATGCCCGCGACCCCGACCCCTGGAAGTTCGCCACCAGCGATTATGAGCGGGACAAATACGCCGCGACGATGGAGGCGCTGCCGCCGGGCCGGTTCGGGCGCGCGTTCGAGGTCGGGTGCAGCATCGGCGTGCTGACCCGGCAACTCGCCACGCGCTGCGACACGATCCTGGGCGTCGATGTCGCGGAGAACGCGCTGCAGCAGGCGCGGGAGCGCTGCGCGGATTTGCCGGGCGTGAGCTTCGCCCCGATGTCCGTGCCGGCCGAGTGGCCGGACGGCGCGTTCGACCTGATCCTGTTCTCCGAAGTGCTGTACTACCTCGGCATCCCCGGTTTGCATGAGGCGGCCCGCCGCACGGTCGCGAGCCTGTCGCCCGGGGGCACGATCGAGCTGGTGAACTGGCAGGGACCGACCGACGGCGCCTGCTCCGGCAACGAGGCAGCGGAGCTGTTCATCGCCGATTGCGCGCCGGGCCTGCGGGTCCATGCCACGAGGCGGGAGGAGAAATACCGGATCGACGTCCTGCGCGCGTAAGGGCCGGTCAGGACACCAGCTTGCGCCCGAAAGCCCGCCGAGGGGGCGCCGCCCCGGGGTCGTAGGGCGGCGGCGGCGGCGGCGGCGGCTCCAGGCGGCGCGCCTCCATCCTGAGTTGGATCACGGGGACTCCCGGCCGCTGGCCTGCATCGGCGTAGGTGGCGCGGATGCACTCCTCCTCGTCGATGCCCAGCGTCTCCCGATCGGCGATGACCGGCCCCTTGCTGATCAGATACCAGCACGTGCCGATCACCCGCTCCGTCACGATCTCGAGCGGCAGGTCATGCGGCAGCCATTCCAGCTCCCGCCCGGCAAACGGCATCAGGCCGCTGGTCAGCACGGCAACCTGGCCGCCCGGCGCCGCGAGGTAGTGCAGCCCGACCCATAGCGCGAGCGGCACACCGGGTTCCGCCACCGTCAGCGCGGCCTGGTGCAGCGCCTCCGGGCTCAGGATCGTGTGTGCGTTGGTCCACACCACTGCCACAGCCGGCAATAGCGTGGCCAATGCAGCGCAGGCGAAGGTCATCGCGCCCGCGGCGGCCAGGGCATGCGATGAGGTCACGACGCCCACGATGACATGGGCGCTATGCCGGGCCATGGCGGCGGGGGCGCCGTCCCACCTGCGGTTCAGGTCGAGTGCGGTGGTGAAAGCGGCCGGCGGCAGCGGTAGATCTACCGGCCGGATCGCCAGCACAACGTCGTCCACCCCCACCAGGAACCCGGGTCCGACCTCGTCCCCGTTTCGGATCGGGCCGAGCGACGTGACCTGCATCGGCACTGCGGAAAACAGCTCCCGCATGCGCTCCACAAGCCGCTCCGACGTCGTGAACCGCATCTCGGATAGCGGCAGGTAAGCGAGGAAGCGGTCCGGCATCGGGATGCAAGTCCAGGTTGTGGCCTCCCGCTTGCCGGATTAAGCGGCCGCCGTCACCCCGCCGCGGACGTTTTGCGACAAAACCGATCCGTGCCTTACGCGCCCCACACCTGCCCGGCTACATCCACGATCATGCGCAGCTTGGCCCATTGCTCGTCGGATGCCAGCGAGTTGCCCTCCTGCGTGGAGGCGAAGCCGCATTGCGGGCTGAGGCAGAGCTGGAAAAGCCCACTTTGCAAGTGATGCGCAGCGCCTCGCGGCGGAGCAGGCGTTCCGGCCGTTGGCGGATGGCGGGTGCCCGCTGGTGCAATAGCACTGGATGGGTTGCACCCATCCTACTGGTAGGATGGGTGCAACCCATCAAAGCCCGGCTATAACCCCGGCAAATCCAACTGATACTCCCGCGCGCACGCAATCGCGGTCGCATACCCGGCATCCGCGTGCCGCATCACCCCCGAAGCCGGGTCGTTCCACAGCACCCGCGCCAGCCGCCGCGCCGCGTCCGCCGTGCCGTCCGCCACGATCACCATGCCGGCGTGCTGCGAGAAGCCCATGCCCACGCCGCCGCCATGGTGCAATGACACCCAGGTCGCGCCCGAGGCCGTGTTCAGCAGCGCATTCAGCAACGGCCAGTCCGACACCGCGTCCGAACCGTCCTGCATCGCCTCCGTCTCCCGGTTGGGGGAGGCGACGCTGCCGCTATCCAGATGGTCCCGCCCGATGACGATCGGCGCACGCACCTCGCCCCGCGCCACCATCTCGTTGAACGCCAGCCCAAGCCGATGCCGGTCCCCCAGCCCCACCCAGCAGATGCGCGCCGGCAGGCCCTGGAACTGGATGCGGGTCCGCGCGAGGTCGAGCCAGGTGTGCAGCGCCGCGTTACCGGGCAACAACTCCTTCACGCGCTGGTCGGTGCGGTAGATATCCCCGGGATCGCCGGACAGCGCGGCCCAGCGGAACGGCCCGATGCCCCGGCAGAATAGCGGCCGGATATAGGCCGGCACGAAGCCCGGGAAGTCGAACGCGTCATCCACGCCCGCCTCCTTCGCCATCTGCCGGATGTTGTTGCCGTAATCGAGCGTGGGGACGCCCATGCGGTGGAAATCCAGCATCGCACGCACATGCCCGGCCATCGAACGCTTTGCCGCCCCGGTCACGCCCGCCGGATCGCGCTCGCGCCGGTCTTCCCATTCGGCCAAGGTCCAGCCCTGCGGCAAGTAGCCGTTGACGGGATCGTGCGCCGACGTCTGGTCGGTCACCACGTCCGGCCTCACGCCACGCCGCACCAGCTCGGGAAACACGTCGGCGGCGTTGCCCAGCAGCCCGATCGAGACGGGGCGGCCCTCCTGCTTCGCGCGGTCCAACCGCGCCAGCGCGGCATCGAGGTCGGGCGCCTGCTCATCCAAATACCCGGTGCGCAGCCGCATCTCGATCCGGCTCGGCTGGCATTCCACCGCCAGCATCGAGGCGCCGGCCATGGTGGCCGCCAGCGGCTGCGCACCGCCCATGCCGCCCAGCCCCGCCGTCAGGATCCAGCGCCCGGCGAGGCTGCCGCCATAGTGCTGGCGGCCGACCTCCACGAAGGTTTCGTAGGTGCCCTGCACGATCCCCTGGCTGCCGATATAGATCCAGGAGCCCGCGGTCATCTGCCCATACATCATGAGCCCGCGGCGATCGAGCTCGTTGAAATGCTCCCACGTCGCCCAGCGCGGCACCAGGTTGGAGTTGGCGATCAGCACGCGGGGCGCGTCATCATGGGTGCGGAACACGCCGACGGGCTTGCCGGACTGCACCAGCAGCGTCTCGTCGTGATCCAGCCGGCGCAGCGCGTGGCAGATGCGGTCGAAGCTGTCCCAATCCCGCGCGGCGCGCCCGATGCCGCCATAGACCACGAGCTCGCCGGGCCGCTCCGCCACATCGGGGTCGAGATTGTTCATCAGCATGCGGAGCGGCGCCTCCGTGAGCCACGAGCGCGCGGTGATCTCGGGCCCCCGCGCGGCGCGGATGGTGCGCATGTTGTCGAGCCGGGTCATTGCTGGCAATGACGGGGTCATGGCAGATCCTCCAAACGGGGCACGATATCGCCGGCCATGTCCGCAACCACGCCCTCCGTCACCAACCGCGTCGCGGCCCTGATGTCGGGGGCAAAATGCCGGTCGCCGTCCAGATGCGGCACTTCCTGCCGCAGCCGGGTGCGCACGGCCTCCAGCACCGGGCTGGACGGCAGTGGCGCGTGGAAATCGCAGCCCTGGGCGGCGGCCAGCAGCTCGATCCCCAGCACATTTGCCACATTGGCCGCCATCGGCAGCAACCGGCGGGCGCCGTGGGCCGCCATCGAGACGTGGTCTTCCTGGTTGGCCGAGGTGGGGATGCTGTCCACGCTGGCCGGCGTCGCGCGCTGCTTGTTCTCCGACACCAGGGCGGCGGCGGTGACCTGCGGGATCATGAAGCCGGAATGCAGCCCGGGGCGGGGGGTGAGGAAGGCGGGAAGGCCCGAGAGCGCCGGATCGATCAGCATGGCGATGCGGCGCTCGGCGATGGAGCCGATCTCGCACAGCACCAGCGCCAGCATGTCGGCCGCGAACGCCACGGGCTCCGCATGAAAATTGCCGCCGGACAAGGCTTCCAAAGTGTCGGCAAAGATCAGCGGGTTGTCCGACACGCCGTTCGCCTCGGTCCCGAGCGTCACCGCCGCCTGCCGCATCACATCGAGGGCCGCGCCCATCACCTGTGGCTGGCACCGCAGGCAATACGGGTCCTGCACGCGGGGATCGCCGGTGCGGTGCGAATCTCGGATCGCGCTGCCGTCCATCAACGCCCGCAACCCGGCCGCCGCCTCGATCTGCCCGCGATGGCGGCGTAGCGCGTGGATCCGCGGGTCGAACGGCGTGTCCGATCCCCGCGCGGCGTCGGTCGAGAGCGCGCCGGTCACCAGCGCCGTCCGCCACAGCGTCTCCGCCTCGAACAGCGCGGCCAGGGCGTAGGCGGTGCTGAACTGGGTGCCGTTCAGCAACGCGAGGCCCTCCTTCGGCCCCAACACCACCGGCGCCAACCCGGCCCGGCGCAACGCCTCCTCCGCCGGCAGCGACGCGCCCGCGACGGCGATCTCCCCCACCCCGATCATCGCCGCCGCCATATGCGCGAGCGGGGCCAGATCCCCGGACGCACCGACCGAGCCCTGTTCAGGAATGACCGGCAACAGCCCCTGCGCCAGCATCGCCTCCAGCATGGCGATCGTGGCCGGCTGCACGCCGGACGCCCCCTGCGCCAGGCTCGCCAGCTTTAACGCCAGCATGAGCCGCACCACCGGACCCGGCATCGGCGCCCCCACCCCGGCCGCGTGGGACAGCACGATGTTGCGCTGCAATTCCGCGAGATCGCCGCCGCCGATGCGGATATGCGCCAGCTTCCCGAACCCGGTGTTGATCCCATACACGGGCTCGCCCCGCCCCAGGATCGCCTGCACCGCGGCGGCGCTGGCGGCGATGGCGGGGCGGCAGGCCGGGTCGAGCGTGACCGGCCCGCCGCGATAGATGCCGCGCCAGGCGCTGAGCGGTGCGTAACCGGGCATCATAGGCCGTGCCAGACGCGCCGATGCAGCGGGTTCATGCCCATCCGATACACCAGCTCCGCCGGCGTCTCGACCGACCAGATCGCGAGGTCGCACCACTTGCCGGGCTCGAGCGTGCCGGCCTCCCCGAGCCGGCCGAGCGCCCGCGCGGCCTCCCGCGTCACACCCGCCAGGCACTCCGCCACCGTCAGCCGGAACAGCGTCGCCCCCATGTTCATCGCCAGCAGCAGCGAGGTGAGCGGGGAGGTGCCGGGGTTGCAGTCCGTCGCCAGCGCGATCGGCACGCCATGCTCCCGAAACAGTGCCACCGGCGGCACGCGGCTTTCGCGGATGAAATAGAACGCTCCCGGCAGCAGCACCGCCACCGTTCCGGCCCGCGCCATCGCCGCCACGCCGTCCGCGCCGGCGTATTCCAGATGGTCCGCCGACAGCGCGCCTGCCTCTGCCGCAAGCGCCGCCCCCCCGGTATTGCTGAGCTGGTCCGCATGCAGCTTCACCGGCAACCCGGCCGCACCAGCCGCAGCGAATACGCGGCGGACCTGGCCGGGGCTGAAGGCGATCCCCTCGCAGAAAGCGTCCACCGCATCCGCCAAGCCCTCGGCCAGGATCGCGGGCAGCATCTCGGTGCAGACGCGGTCGATATAGGCCTCCTTGCCGGTCTCCCCGGGCGGCATCGCGTGCGCGCCGAGAAAGGTGGTCAGCACCGTCACATCCCGCCGCCTGCCCAGCGTCCGCGCGGCACGCAGGCAGCGCAGCTCGCTCGCGGTATCGAGGCCGTAACCGGATTTGACCTCGATCGTGGTCACGCCCTCGGCCAGCAGCGCGTCCAGCCGCGGCAGGGCCTGCGCCACCAGCTCCTCCTCGCTCGCCGCCCGGGTGGCCGCCACGGAACTGGCGATGCCGCCCCCGGCGCGGGCGATCTCCTCATAGGTCGCACCCTCCAACCGACGCTCGAACTCCGCAGCGCGGTGCCCGGCATGCACCAGATGCGTGTGGCAGTCGATCAACCCCGGCGTGATCCAGCGCCCGCCGCACTCCACCACCTGACCGCCATGCGCCGGCAGATCCCGCTCCGGCCCCGCGAACACGATGCGCCCGCCCTGCGACGCCACCGCGCCCGCCTCGACCGGCATCTGGTCCGGCACCATCGTCAGCAGCCGCGCATTCCGCCACACCGTATCGACCACCCAGGCCTCCCGCCGCCCTGGCCCTATGATGCCCGATCCGGGCTAGGATGCAGCATGCATTCCGTCTTCCTGCAGCAGGCCTGCCTGCCCTCGGGCTGGGCCACCGACGTGCGGCTCACGATCGAAGCCGGGTGCTTTGCCAGCGTCGAGCCCGGCGTGACCCCGGAGCCGAACGAACCCCAGCACGCGATCGGCGTCCCCGGCATCCCGAACCTCCACAGCCACGCCTTCCAGCGCGCCATGGCCGGCCTGACGGAAACGCGCGGCCCCGGGGCGGACAGCTTCTGGACCTGGCGGGAGGTCATGTATGCCCTCCTCGCCCGCCTGACGCCCGACGATGTGGAGGCCGTGACCGCCTTCGCCTTCATGGAGATGCTGGAATCCGGCTTCACCCGGGTGGGCGAGTTCCACTATCTGCACCACACCCCGGACGGCTCGCCCTATGCCGACCTGGCCGAGATGGCGGTGCGGATCGCCGCCGCAGCGGCCGCCACCGGGATCGGGCTCACCTTGCTGCCGGTGTTCTATGCCCAGGGCGGGTTCGGCGCGCAGCCGCCGGCACCGGGCCAACGCCGGTTCGTGACGACGCTGGACGCCTACGCCGCCTTGCTGGAGGCGAGTGAGCGCGTGATTGCGGGTCTGCCAGGTGCGAATTTGGGTGTGGCCCCGCACAGCCTGCGCGCCGTCACGCCGGAGCATCTTGCCGTGCTCACCACGATGCGGCCCGATGCGCCGCTGCACATGCATATCGCCGAGCAGGAGGCGGAGGTGGAGGCCTGCGTTGCCTGGTCCGGCGCCAAGCCCGTGCAATGGCTGCTGGACCATGCGCCCGTCGATGCGCGCTGGTGCCTGATACACGCGACGCATATGGACGCCGCCGAGGCCACGCGCCTGGCCGGAACCGGCACCGTCGCTGGGCTGTGCCCGCTGACGGAGGCCAATCTCGGCGATGGCATTTTCCCGGGGTCGGCGTGGCTGGCGGCATCGGGGCGGTATGGGATCGGCAGCGACAGCAACGTCCTGATCGACGCGGCACAGGAGCTTCGGATGCTGGAACTGTCGCAGCGGCTGGCAAGGCGGGCGCGCAACGTCATGACCGATTGCGGCTCCACAGGTGCCACGCTGCTGTCAGCGGCGGTCGCGGGCGGCGCGCAGGCGCTGGGCGTCCCGGCCGGTCTGGCGCCCGGCGCCTCCGCGGACTGGGTCACACTCCGGCCCGACCATCCGGCCCTGCTATCCCGCCGCGGCGACCACTGTCTGGATGGGTGGATCTTCGCGGGGGACCGGGGCGTGATCGACGGGGTCTGGGTCCGTGGCCAGCCCGTGGTGGCCGATGGCGCGCACCGGGACCGCGCCCGGATCGCCGCCCGCTATGCCGCCGCCCTATCTGGCTTGCTGGCATGAGCCCGGCCCAACGGCACCACGAACGGCGGCGGCATCAGTTCGTGAACGCCGGGTGTGTCCGGCCTTGCCGAGTTCGCCCATAGCGGACAGACCGAGCGCCGCTCCACGCCGCAGGGTCACTCCACACCGCGCGTGGATGCGGTGCGGCGGTCCCGCTTGGTTTGACGTGCAGGGGCAGACGGCGTCGCGCCACGCGCACAGGTCCGGCCCGCCAGGAACGGGCCGGACGCAACGCGCTACTGCACGCGCGCGATCTGGCCGCGGATCTCCCCGCCCGGGTTCGCCGCGGTATGAACGTTGACATAGGTCTGTCCCGCAATCAGCGCGTCTTCCTGCGCAGGCGTCAATGTAGCGCTGCCCTTGATCGGAGTCGCCGCCGTTGCGAACGGCACCGCGACCGGACCGTTGGCGCCCATGGCCGCCGGGCCATGGATATGCGCGGCCGTCGCGGGTCCAGACAGGCCGGCGTATTCGACGGTGTAGTTCAGCGCCCGCGTGTCCGGATACAGCGTGGCCGTCATCGTCCCGGTCCCGCGGGAAGCGGTCGCCGGCACCTCCTGGGCGCCGCTCAGCGCGCTTTGGAACACCATCGGCTGGGCGCACGCCGAAAGCAGGAGCGCCGAAGCGCCAGCCAAGATCAAAGTGGAACGTGACATTGCATTTCCCCAAACAGTTTCTGTCTGCCGCCGCATCATGGCGGAGGACAACGCCGCCGTCTCCCCATCCGTTGCAGGCACTACATCGGCGGCGTGAGCCCATCCTTGCCCACGTTCACGCGGGCGGCGCTGAGCGTGCCGTCCGCGGCCCGTTGCGCGCCGATGAACACGTGGGCGCCCGGCGTGAGCATGGCCGGGGTGCCGGGCTCGAACGTCACGATGGGCGCGCCGGGCGGCACCGTCACGCGCAGCTTCTCACCCTTCGCCACCACCGTCAGCTCACGGCCGTCGGCGCCCGAGACCTCGCTTTCGATCGTGGCGTTGGTCATCGTGCTCTCGGGCATCAGGTCCCACGGGTAGTGACCTTCGCCGGAGCCGCGCAGGGCTTCGGGGAAGATCAGCACCTCCACGGCGCGAAGCCGGTCCTTGGGGCCGGTCGCGGCGGTGCCGATAAACGTGCCCGGCTTGGCGTCCGCGAGCGTCGCGGGGATCACGGCGGCCACGCTGTAGTTGGGAGCGAGCTGGACGCGCACGGCATCGCCGTCGCGGCTCAGCACAACGAGGGTGCTGCCCTCCAGAGCCTGCACCGTGCCGCGGATGCGCTGCGGCGTCGCCGGAGCTTGGGCCAGGGCAGGCAGCGCGAGCACGGCGCCAAGCAGGGCAAGCACGGGAAGACGGGGCATCGGCAATCCTTTGATGTTGAGTGCAATGTGTAGCGGCATCGCCGGGCTGCCAAGGTATTCACACGGCAAGGTGTGCCGCACGCGCCTCGGGATCGGCCATGAGCGCGTCGATCGTGCCGGACCAGGCGACCCGGCCGCGCTCGATCACCACCGCGCGGTCCGCAATCTCCCGCGCGAAATGCAGGTTCTGTTCGGCCAGCACGATCGTGATGCCCTCGTGGCGGAGCGCGCGGATCGCGGCGGCCATCTGCTGCACGATGACGGGGGCCAGACCCTCGCTCGGCTCGTCCAGCAGGACCAGGCTCGGATTGCCCATCAAGGTGCGGGCGATGGCCAGCATCTGCTGCTCGCCGCCGCTCATCCGGTTGCCGGGGCGGTGCGGCATGGCGCCGAGATTGGGGAATAGCTCGAACAGGCGCCCGGGCGTCCAGGCCCGGCCGGTGCGGGCGGGATGGCGGCCGACCTCGAGGTTCTCCAGCACCGTCAGGTCCGCGAACACCCGGCGATCCTCCGGCACGTAGCCAAGCCCGGCGCGGGCGATGCGGTGCGTCTCCCACCCGGCGATGTTCTGGTCCTGGAAGCGCACCTGGCCCTGCCGGCGCACCAGGCCCATCACCGCCTTGAACAGCGTGCTCTTACCGGCGCCGTTGCGGCCCAGCACGACCAGGACCTCGCCGGCCGCCACGTCGAGCGACAAGCCATGCAGGATCTGCGCGCGGCCGTAAAAAGCGTCGAGATCGCGGACCGTGAGCATCAGGCGCCCAGATACACGGCGCGGACCGCCGGGTCGGCGCGGATGGCGGCGGGTGGTCCCTCGGCGATCAGGCGCCCGTGATCCAGCACCAGCACGCGGTCCGACACGCCGAATACCACGTCCATGTCATGCTCGGTGAACAGCACCGCGAGGCCGCGCTCGGTCGCGAGGCGCCGGGTCAGGGCCATGAGGGCGGTGCGCTCCGGACCGGCCATGCCCGCCGTGGGCTCGTCCATCAGCAGCAGGCGGGGGCCGTGGGCGAGGGCCATCGCGAGCTCCAGCCGCTTCAGGTCGCCATAGGCCAGCACGCCCGCCCCCCGGTCCGCCTGGTCCGCCAGGCCCACCTGGTCGAGCGCGGCGCGGGCGGCCTTGGCATGGAGATGGCGCGCGGCGGTCCAGGGACGGTAGGCCTGCCGAGCATGGGAGGTGAGCGCCGTCTGCACGTTCTCCTGCACCGTCATGGACGCGAAGGTCGCGGTCACCTGGAAGGTGCGGCCCACGCCCAGGCGCCAGATCGCCCGCGGCTGCCGGCCCGTGATGTCGGCGCCATGCAGCCGCACCGTGCCGGCATCCGGGCGGAGCTGGCCGCCGACCATGTTGAAACAGGTGCTCTTGCCGGCGCCGTTCGGGCCGATCAGCGCCAGCATCTCGCCAGCCGCCACCGCGAACGACACGCCCCGCACGGCCTGCACGCCGCCGAACGACTTCGCGAGGTCCCGCACCGCCAGCACCGTCATGCCCGCTCCCACCAGCGCCGGGCGGTGCCGGCGATGCCGTCCGGGAACAGCAGGACCAGCGCCACGATCACCGCACCCAACACGGCGCGCCAGAGATCGGTCGCGCGCAGCAGCGCGTCATACAGGCCAACGTAGGCGAGGGCGCCCACGATCGGCCCCGTCACGGTCTGCACCCCGCCCAGCAGCACCATCAGCAGCGCATCCACCGATTTCGGGATGCTGACATAGGTCGGGAACACGCTGCCCTTGGCAAACGCATAGACCCCGCCCGACAACCCCGCCGCGCCGCCGGCCACGGTGAACGCCACCAGGCGCAGGCGCTGCGTATCGAGCCCGATCGCCTCCGCCCGCAATGCGCTGTCCCGGCTCGCGCGGATCGCATAGCCCAGCGGCGCGTAGATGACCCGGCGCAGCAGCAGCACTCCGCCCAAGCACAATGCCAGCGTCAGCCAGTAGAACGCGGCCGGGCTCCGCAGGGCATCGGGCGGCCAGACGCCGAGGATGCCGTTATCGCCGCCCGTCCAGCCCACGGACTGAAACGCCACGGCCCAGACGATCTGCGCGAAGGCGAGCGTCAGCATCGCGAGATACACGCCCGAGAGTCGCACCACGAACGCGCCGAACACCACGGCCACCGCCCCGGCCGCGATCGGCGCCAGCACCAGGCCGGCGGCAATCGGAGCGGCAAAGTCCCGCGTCGCAACGGCTGCGGCATAGGCGCCGATGCCGAACCAGGCCGCGTGGCCGAAGCTGGGCATGCCGCCGGGCCCCATCATGAAATGCAGGCTGGCGGCAAACAGCATGAGCGCCAGCATCTCGGTCGCGACCGCCAACGCATAGGGTCCTGCGATCAGCGGCAGCAGGACAGCTCCGGCCAGGGCCGCGGCGCCGAGCCAGCGCAATGCCGGCGGCGCCGGCCGGACCACCGGCAGCGCGTCCGGCGCGGCGCGGCTATCGGCCTGCACCCGGCCCAGCAGACCGTTGGGCCGGATCGCCAGCACGGCGGCCATGACGGCGAACACCAGCACCAGCGTGACCTTCGGCAGCAACGCCACCCCGAACGCCTGCAGCAACGCGATCAGCAACGCGGCGACGTAGGCGCCGGGCAAGCTGCCGAGGCCGCCCACCACCACCACAACGAATGCGTCGGTGATGACCGCGAGATCGATGCCGGGATTGGCGGAAGCTGAAGGCAAGGTGAGCGCCCCGCCCAGCCCGGCCAACCCGGCGCCCAGCGCGAACACCGAGGTGAACAGCCAGCGCTGGTTCACGCCGAGGGCGGCCACCATCTCACGGTCCAGCGTCGCGGCGCGCACCAGCGTGCCCCAGCGCGTGCGGGTGAACAGCAGCCACACCAGGCCCAGGATGGCCGGGCCAACCCCGATCAGGATCAGGTCATAGACCGGGAAGCGATCATCCCCGATTGCGATGGTGCTGCGCAGCCAGGGCGCACGCGGGAGGGCGAGGTCGTTCGGACCCCAGAGCTTCAGCACCGCATCCTGCACGATGAGCACGACGCCGAAGGTGGCGAGGAGCTGGAACAGCTCGGGTGCCCGATAGATGCGGCGGAGCAGCGTCATCTCCAGCAGCACGCCGATCGCGCCGACCGCCAACGCCGTGAGTGCCAGGCCCGCGATGAACCAGCCGGGCTCCCGCGGCAACCGGGTGAGGATGGACCAGCCGATATAGGCGCCAAGCATGGTCAGGCTGCCGTGGGAAAAGTTCACCACGCGCGTCACACCGAAGATGACGGTCAGCCCGGCGGCCACCAGGAACAGGGAGGACGCGCCGGAGAGTCCGGTGAGGAGGGTGGGGATCAGGGTGCTTGCTGGACAGCAATGGACGACCGCCCCCTCTCTCCCGAGGGGAGAGGGGGAAGCAAGTGCCTCACCCGGCCGGCCTCAGCTTTTTGACCTCCGCATCGCCCGGCAGAGCATTGGCGCCATCCACATACCGCCAATTGGTCATCGTCCCACGCCCGTCCTTCAGCGCCAGCGTCCCGACGAAGGCGCCCATCGTCGCCTGCTGGTCCTGCTCGCGATACATCGCGCGCCCGAACGGCGTATCGAAACTGGCGCCGCGGAAGCCATCGATCATCTTCTCGGTCTCGGTGCTGCCGGCGCGCAGGATGCCGGCCGCGATCGATTGCAACAGCGCATAGCCCACCACCGAGCCGCATTTCGGTGCCTCCTTGAACCGGTCCTTATAGGCCTGGGCGAAGGCGCGATGGGCCGGCGTGTCCAGCGTGTCCCCGGGGTAGCCGGTCACGATCCATCCGGCCGGCGTCTCGTCCGCGAGGGGGTCCAGGTATTCCGGCTCCCCGGTCAGCATGGACACCACGCTGCGCCCCTCGAACAGGCCGCGCGTGTTGCCCTGGCGCACGAAGTTGGTGAGGTCGGCGCCGAAGGTCACGTTGAAGATCGCCTCCGGCTTCTCCGCCAGCAGCGCCTGGATCGTCGCCCCGGCGTCGATGCGGCCCAGCGCCGGCCATTGCTCCGCCACGAACGTCACATCCGGCCGTTTGGCCTGCAGCAGCTGCTTGAACCATTTCACCGCGGACTGGCCGTACTCGTAGTTGGGCGCCACCGTCACCCACCGCTTGGCCGGCAGCTTGGCCGCATCTTCCACCAGCATCGCCGCCTGCATGTAGGTGCTGGGACGCAGGCGGAAGGCGTAGCGGTGGCCCTTCTCCCAAACCAGCGCGTCCGACAGCGGCTCGCCCCCCACGAACAGGCGCTTGTTCTGCAAAGCGAAATCGCTGACGGCCAGGCCCACATTGCTGAGGAAGGTGCCGGCCAGCAGGTCCACCTTCTGGTCGGACAGCAGCTCGCCTGCGATGCGGACGGCGTCTTGCGGGCGCCCGGCGTCATCCCGGCTGATAACCTCGATCTTGCGGCCCAGCACGCCGCCCTGCGCATTGAGCTGCTCGACGGCGAGCTGCCAGCCCTGGCGGTATGGCAGCGTGAAGGCGGGCTGCGCGGTGTAGCTGTTGATCTCGCCGATCCGGATCGGCTCGCTGGACTGCGCGCGGAGCACGCCGGGCAAGGCGAGGCCGCTCAGGGCCGTGAGAGCCGTGCGTCTGGTGATCATCGCAAACCGTCCTGTCCTATGATGTCGTGCACGTCGAGCCCGCCGATGCGCGGCAACGGCCGGCCGCTATCGGTCACCACGATGATGACCACGATCTCGTCCCGCCGGGGAGCGTCCGGCACGCGGACCTCCATTGCATCGAAATGAGATCGAACGAAGGCAGCGTCCTTATGGCCGAGCGGCACGTCGATCGCGGCGCCCATGCCGCCGCGCTTCTTGGCGCTGGGCACGAGCGCGGCGCCCCCGCCCACGGCGACGCGTAGGGGGGCGCCCATCTTGGGATGCAGCAGGGCAGCGGCGTGTTCGAGCTCGCCATCCTCGCCCACGATCGCGGCCTTGCCGTAGGACTGCGCCGGGGCGCCGAGGGCAGCCATGGCGCGGGCGCCCAGCAACGCGCCGAGCCGCTCGCCCTCCTCGATCAGAGCGGTGAGATCGGCCCCATGGTGCCCGGCAAATGGATTGGCGATCACCGCGATGGCCGCGACCTTGCGGCAAGGCGGCACGATCGGCTGCCCGGCTTCCTGATGGGTTTCCTCGATGAAAGTAAGAAGCTTGCGGATCATGCGTGGACCGGAATGACGGAAACGATCCGGCCCTGCAAGGCCAGGACGGCGCCCTGAATCACGTTTCGGTCGATCAGGTTTCGTGCCGTTGCCTGGCCCTTGCCGAGAGCCTGGTCGATCTCGCTGGCCGTCAGGGCGCCAACCGTCCAGGTGACGAGACGGGGACCGAGGTCGCTATCGGGGTCGATCGTGTCGGCGGGGCGGCGGTGGATGGCGGGGTGGCCCGGCAGGTCCACGGCATTGGCAACGACGGTGGCCGCCGCATCGGCCTCGGCCGCGGTCCGGGCCAGGATGGTCACGCTGTCGGCGATGCCGCGGGAAAAGCTGCGCCCACCCTGGCCCCGGCAAGCCCGGCCGGAGGTGGCGATCCCGCGGGAGGGGTTCTCTGGGGTGAGGACGAAGCGGCCGTCCAGGGTCGGGGTTTCGACATTCGTGACCAGGGCGCAGGCGAGGGACATGCCGGGCGCCAAGTGGAAGGCGATGTCGCCGCCATTGTTGACGAAGGCTTTCGTCAAACGCCGGCCCCTCGTCATGTGGTGGAGGACACGGTCCGCGACGGCGCCAGCCACGGCGGCCATGGGCGTGATCCAGGTGGCGGCGTGGGGGAGGCAGGCCGCGATCATGGCGCGGGCGATCACTTCCCCCTCTCCCCTCGGGAGAGGGTTGGGGTGAGGGGGACAGTGCGCCGGTCGCCCCGGGTTGAGGATCGCTTCTGTGACCCCCCTCACCCCAACCCTCTCCCGGAGGGAGAGGGGGCTGGACAGTGCTCTTCGCCTCGCACACAGCCCCGGCAGGATGGCCGGGAACGCCGCCTCCGCCTGCGCATACGCCGCCGCCACCTCCTCCGGTTCGCCCCAGGCGCGGCACACCAGGTCGATCGGGCCATGTTGCAGGTGGATCATGCCGCGATCACGTGCGCCGTCCGGACCACGTCCTCCAACGGCCGGATGCGGTCCATATACCCGCCCAGTGACGCATAATCGGCGAGCGGCAACGTGAACTCGATCGGGCCGACCAGGGCCGGGGTCGGCACGCTGCCGAAGGCGCCGGCGGGGAGGGTGGTGACGTCCACCATGTAGGTGATGCCGCCGCCGGGCCAGAGATAGACGGGCGCGCCGCCGGCCGTGACGCGGGTGAGGCGGGCCTGGATGCTGCGGGTCAGCAGCACCGGATTCTCGGTGGCGCCGGCGCGCAAGGAGCCGCCGGCCCCGGCCATGAACAGCACGCTGCACAAGGCGGGCTCGCAATTCTCGGCGATGCGGGCGACCGCGGCCTCGATGGCTTCAGGCATCGCTTCCGGCCGGGGAGTCAGTGCGCCGTCCAGCACGAACCAGGCCGCGTGCTCGCCGGTGGTGGACACCATCAGCAGGCGCAGGCCGGGCCAGGCGCACTTGGGGTCGATGCCCTCGATAATGTCGAGCGGGTCCTGCACGTCGGTGCCGCCCCAGCCCTGGCCGGGGTTCGCGACCTGGAAATACCGGCCCGGCGTGCTGCGCCGCCCGCGCACGCGGATGCCTGCCGGGCGCATGTCCAGGAACTTCCCGGCCTGGTGCTCCGTCAGCACGCCGGTGATGTGGTCGTCCACCACGATCACCTCGTCTGCGATCTCCCGCCATTGCGGCCCGAAGATGCCGATCGTGGCACTGCCGCAACCCACGCGCATGCGATGCTCGGTCACGCCGTCGATCACCGGCGGCTGCCCGGCCTGGATGGTAAGCGTGGCGCCGCCATCGATGGTGAGCTCGGCCGCGCCGCGATTGGCGAGGGTCAGCATCGTCGCGCAGGTCACCACCCCCTCCCGCTTGGTGCCGCCCGTGAGGTGGCGGACGCCGCCCAGGCTCAGCATCTGGCTGCCATACTCGGCCGTGGTGACATGGCCGATCGGCTCGCCATCCGCCCGCACCGCCGCACCCTCCGGCCCCAGATGGCGATCGGTGTCGATTTTGACCTTGAGGCCGCAATAGCTGAACACGCCCTCGGTCACGACCGTCACCATGTCGATCCCGTCGATCACGGAGCCCACGATGAACGGGGCGGGCTTGTAGTCCGGATAGGTGGTGCCGGCGCCGATCGCCGTCACGGTCAGCGCGCCGGCCTGGATCGGATTGCCGTCCCACTCTCCAACGGGAATCCGAGCCGGGTCGTGGGCCAGCACGATATGCGGGTCCATGCGGGTGAGCACGCCATCGATGTTGCCATAGCGGTCGCAGGCGCCGGTAAGGCCGGGCCGGATGCGGCACAGTACTGGGCAAGCGTCGCAGGTGACGAGTTCAGCCATGCAGCGCCGCCAGCACGCGGGCGGGGGTGGCGGGCACGCGGGTGAGGCGCACGCCGGTGGCGTCGGCGATGGCGTTGAGGATCGCGGGCGCGGTCGCGATCAGCGCGGGCTCCCCCACGCCCTTGGCGCCATAGGGGCCGATCGGGTCCCGATCCTCGATCAGGATCACCTCGATCGGCGGCACGTCACCGATGGTGGGGATCAGGTAGTCGTGCAGGTTCTCCGTGCGCCCCGGCAGGTATTCCTCCATGAGCGCGAGCCCGATGCCCTGCGCGATGCCGCCATGGATCTGCCCCTCGACCTGCTGCGGATTGATCGCGCGGCCCACATCGTGCGCGGCGACGATCCGCTTCACCACGACCGTGCCGAGGCCGGTGTCGATCTCGATATGCGCGAGCTGGGCCGCGAAGGCGTAGCTGGCGTACGGGACGCCCTGGCCGTCCGGGTCCAGCGGCGTGGTGGGCGGATCGAAATGCCCGTCGCCGCGGAGCGTGAGGTTGTCGGCGTCGGGGGTGGGGAGGTCGATGCGATGGGTGATACCGTCGTGGTATATGGAAGCCCCCTCTGCCGCTGGCGAAAGAGGGTCGGGTTGAGGGTGCGGCGCGAGGCCGGGAGATCGGGGGTATGTGACCCCACCCTCACCCAACCCTCTCCCGCCAGCGGGAGAGGGCTTCGGCAGCACGATAACGGCATCTACCCCCGCATTGACCTGCCGCAGGATCGCCGCCCGCAGCGCCTCCCCCGCCAGCCGCGCCGCGGTGCCACTGACAAAGGTCTGCCGGCTGGCGCTGGTCTTGCCGGCGTCGGGCGTGCGGTCCGTGTCGCCCGCCACCAGCGCCACGCGATCCACCGGCACACCCAGCGCGTCCGCCGCGATCTGCAGCATGATCGTGTTGCTGCCCTGGCCGATATCCACGGCGCCGGAGAGCAGGACGGCGTGACCGGACGGCGTGAGGCCCATGACCATGTGGGACGGGTTCGCCAGGCTCGTGTTGCCGATGCCATACCACATGCAGGCCACGCCCACGCCCTGCCGCATCGGGCCCGGCCCGGTGTTGAACGCGGCGGCCTCCGCCCGGAGCGCCTGCCACCGCGGGCGCAGCGCGTCCAGGCAGGCGGTAAGCGGGGTGCCGGCGCCCATGACCTGCCCGGTGGCGGTGGCATCACCGGGGCGGAGCGCGTTCAGATGGCGGAACTCCAGCCGGTCATGCCCCACTTGGTCGGCCAGCCTGTCCATCAACGCCTCGGTCGCGATACTCGCCTGCGGCACGCCGAAGCCGCGGAAGGCGCCGGCGGGGGGATCGTTGGTGTGCAGCGCCACCGTGGTCGCGTGCACGGCCGGCATGCGATAGGGGCCGCTGGCGTGGACCGGCACGCGGTTCGCGACGGTCGGGCCCCAGCTGGCATAGGCGCCGGTGTTGAACACCCCATGGAAGCGCATCGAAGCCAGCCGGCCATCGGCGCCGGCCGTCGCCTCCGCCTCGATGCGGGCGGGATGGCGCTTGGTGGTGGCGGCCATGCTCTCCGGCCGGGTATAGACCAAGCGGACCGGGCGCCGCGTAAGCCAGGATGCGACGGCGACGAGCGGTTGCACCGAGAGATCGAGCTTGCCGCCAAACCCGCCCCCCACTGCGGAGGGAATGACCCTGATCTGGTCGGGCCGCAGAGCCAGGATCAGCGCCAGCTCGTCCCGGTCCATGTAGGGCGTTTGGGTGGAGGCGAACACTTCGATCCGGTCCCCCACGCGCCGGGCCCAGCCGGCCTCCGGCTCGATATAGGCGTGTTCGACGAAGCCGGTTTCGATGGCGATGCCGGCATGCGCCGCGGCGTGCCCCGGTGTCCCGCGCACGACCCGGCCGCGGCACAGCACGTTGCCCGGCGCATGAGCATGAAGCTCTGCGGCCTCCTCGGCCTCGGCGAACGTGACCGGGGGCAGCACCTCCCACATGATCGGCACGGCCGCGTCCGCGATCGCGGCCACCGTCTCCGCATCGCCCAGCAAGGCGCACACGGGATCCCCGCGATACAGGGCGGTGTGCGCGGCCAGCACGGGCTGGTCCTTGCCGGTAGGGTAGATGCCGTAGCGGTTGCAGGGAATGTCCGCGGCCGTCAGCACGCGGAGCAGGCCGGGATGGGCGGCGAGCAGCGGCGCCATGTCGCCCAGGGCGAACCGGGCGTGCGGGTGTGGGCTGCGGATGACCCGCAAGGTCAGGAACGCCTCCTCCGGCACAAGATCGGCGCCGAAGGCCTCGCGGCCCGTCAACTTGGCCGGCCCGTCCACCTTCGACAGGCGGGCGCCGACGGCCGTGGCGGCGTCCGGCGCCAGATCGGGGCCGGTCACGTCGAGAATGGCCTCGATGATCTTGCGATACCCGGTGCAGCGGCAGAGCACGCCAGCCAACGCATCCTCGATCTCGGGCTCCGACGGCCCCGGCGTATGGGCCAGCAGCGCGGTCGCGGCCATCAGCATGCCCGGCGTGCAGATGCCGCACTGGGCGGCGCCGTGGCGCAAGAAGGCGCGCTGCAGATCGTTCAGGGCCGGGCTGGCCAAACCCTCCACCGTCCGGACCTCACGGCCCTGCACCCGGGCGGCGGGCAACAGGCAGGCGCAGACCTGCTCGCCATCCAGCAGGATCGTGCAGGCGCCGCAATCGCCGGCGTTGCAGCCGATCTTGGTCCCGGTCAGGCCGAGATCGTCCCGCAACACGTCCGACAGCCGGCGCCCCGGCGGCACGCGCACATCGACGGGTTGGCCGTTCAAGGTAAAAGTGAGGGGCTCGGCCGGGGACCTCATGCGGCCTGCGCCTGATCGGCGAAGCCCAGCAGGCCACGGCGCAACAGCTCGACGGTGGCTGTGCGGCGATAGGCGGCAGTGGCGCGAAAATCGTCGATCGGGGTGAGCGGCGCCAGGTGGTCCGGCTGCACCAGGGCCGGATCGGGGCGATGACCGATCAGCGCCGCCTCCAGCTCGATGAGACGGACGGCCCGCGGACCGCAAGCGCCGACCGCGATGGCGGCGCGGGTGATGACGCCATCCGGCGCCTGCTCGAGCGTGAGGGCGGCCATGGTGATGGAGATGATCAAATAGCGGCGGCCGCCAAGTTTGTGGAAGCTGGAGCGGCCCGGGCGGCACGGGATGTGCAGCGCAGTCACCAGCTCCTCCGCGCGCCGGGCCGTCTGGCGGGGACCACGGATAAAATCCTGGAGCGGAAGGATGCGGCGGCCGGCGACGCTCTGCAGCTCGACCGCGGCATCCAGCGCCAGCAGGGCGGGGATGCCGTCCGCGGCGGGGCTGGCATTGCAGACATTGCCCACCAGGGTGCCGGCGTTCTGGATCTGCATGCCGCCGACCTGCCGCGCCGCGTGGCGCAGGCCGTCGAACAACGGCGGCAGCGGCGTGCGGATCAGGTCCGTCCAGGTCGCAAGGGCGGGGATGGTCCAGGCGCCGGCCCGGTGCGTGATGTCCCGCAAGCCCGGGACGGCCGTGATATCCAGCAGCTCTTCCGGCGGTTCATGGATGACCCGAGCCGGATAGTGGTCGGTGCCGCCGGCGACGATGGTGCGCGGGGCGGCGGCGAGGGCGTGAAGGGCTTGGCCGAGGCTGGTTGGGCGGAAAAATGTCGCCACGCGGGGGCTCCGGTTTCGAAACCACGTTCGGGCTGCGGTGGGTGGGGTGTCAAGCGCCTCCGGCCCGACGCATCCCGGCCCAGTGTGCCGCGTTGTGGCATCTGAACGAAGGAGGCTTGCGATGAAAAGTTTGATGGTGGTTGCGCTGGCGGTGACGATGCTGCCGGGTGGGGCGATGGCGGCGGGATGCTTGAAGGGCGCGGCCGTTGGCGGGCTGGCCGGGCATGCCGTGGGCCATGGCGTCGTGGGAGCGGCGGCCGGGTGCGCCGTCGGGCGGCATCGGGCGAATGAGCGCCAGCGGGCGGCAGACCAGCCGCAGCAGCCGGCTCAGCCCACAACACGCTGAACGGGACACGCTGAACGGCACACGATAAGCGGGATGGTGCCCAGGGGCGGAGTCGAACCACCGACACTGCGATTTTCAGTCGCATGCTCTACCAGCTGAGCTACCTGGGCGCCGGCCGAGAGCGGGGGAGGTAGCCCAGGGCGGGGCGGGGATCAAGCGGTATTGTCGCTGTCCCCGTCTCCATACGCGCCATCGTCCAACTCCGGTGGGGGCGCCGGGACAGCGTAGGTGCCGGTGAACCACCGGCCCAAATCCACGTCGGCGCATCGCTTGGAGCAGAACGGCCGAAAGCGCGCGTCGTTGAAGATCGCGTCGGTGTCGAGCGGGCGGTGGCAGATGGGGCAGTCAGGCACGGGGCAACCTTTCGATGACGGGCCCGGTCAGCGCAACCGACGGGTCCGCCCGCAGGATCAGCGCACGGCCGGTGCGGTCCTGGATATCGGCACGGGCCGCGGCGTCTTCCATGAGGGCGGCGCAGATGGCCGGATGGGCGCGAAGCGCCAGGGCGGTCGCCGGGTCGGCATCGCTGTCGAACCCGAGGCGGCGTAGGGCGGCCAGACCGATGCCATGCGGGCTCGACAACAGCTCGTGCAGCGGCGGGTGGATGCGGGGCCGGGTGATCTCGGCAAAACCAAGCTGCGTGAAGCCGAGGAAGCGCGGACGCAGCGGATCGGTCGCGAGCGCCGCGGCAAGGGCCGGGCCCAGTGCGGCCCGCTTCCGACCCGGCAGGCCCGCGGCGTCGATCAGGATCGCGCCGGACAGGTTGCGGAGGCGGATCTGCCGGGCCAGCTCCGGGAGAGCGGCATGGTTCAGCGCCGTCTGCATGGCGCGCCGTGGCCCGCGATCGGCGCTGGCGGCCGCCGTGTCCAGGTCGATCGCGACCAGGGCCGGGGTGGGATGCACGGTGGCCCGGGCGCCGCCGGGAAGCGGCACATCGGGGCTGGAGAGGGCGTCGAGCTGAGCCTCGATCGCATCATCGAAGCGCGCGCAGCGCTCCACGGATGCCCCGGGGTGGATGGCGGCCAGGCGGGGGGCGGCGCCGGGTCCCCGATGCAGCAAGGCAGGCAGTCCGGGTTCGTCGAGCATGCCGTCCCGCGCCAGGCGGGGGCCTTTGCCGGCTTGGGCCGCGCGCGTGATACGCACCCGGACGGCCTCGCCCTCCGTCAGACCGCTGCCGCCCGCACTATCGGGCAGGAACCCCTGAGTGTCGGGCAATGCCACGAAGGCGCCGGCGAGCGCCTGCAGATGCGCCAGGACACGGCCCCGCAGGATATCACCCACGCCATCGGGATGGCCCGGCCGCTCGATCGCGTACTCCATCACGATCCCCTCCCGGACTGCGACGGCGCGGACCTCCCCCGGGCTGCGGCACACCAGGATCGTCACGGTCACGGGACCGGGAAGCCGCCGCTGCGGAGCAGATTGGCGGTTTCGTGCAGCGGCAGGCCCACCACGGCGCTGTAACTACCGGACAGGAAGCGCACGAACGCCGCGGCCCGGCCCTGAATCGCGTAGCCGCCAGCCTTGCCCAGACCCTCGCCACACTGGGCGTAGGCCTCGATCTGGGCCGGGGAGAGCCGGGCGAAGGCCACCACGGATTCGACCATCCGCTCGGAAGACGGCTTGCCGGGACGCAGCAGGACCACGGCCGTCAGCACGCGATGACGCCGGCCAGACAAGGCTTTGAGGCACGTCGCCACGGCTTCCGGACCGGCGGCCTGCGGCAGGATGCGGCGCCCGAGCGCCACCACGGTGTCAGCCGCCAGAACGAAGCCATCGGCTGGCACGGCGGAGGCCTTCTCATGCGCCATGCGAAGCGCATACAGGCGCGGGTTCTCGTCCCGGTGCGGTGTTTCGTCGATGTGAGCAGCCATCACGCGGTCCGGCACGATGCCGATCTGGGCCAGCAGAACCAGGCGCCGTGAGCTCGCGGACGCTAGCGTGAGGGATGGCGCTAGGTGAAGCGGCCCTACTTGAATCGGAACGTGATCCGGCCCTTGCTGAGGTCATACGGTGTCATCTCGACATTGACCCGGTCCCCAGCCAGCACGCGGATCCGGTTCTTGCGCATCTTGCCGGAGGTATGCGCCAGGATGCTGTGCTCATTGTCGAGTTTGACGCGAAACATGGCATTGGGGAGTAGTTCAAGGACGGTACCGCTGAACTCGATCATGTCTTCTTTGGACATCAGGTTCCTTAATGGGTGGGATGATTTGATTTCAGGCCGGAATGTGATGGTGCGGTGCGGATGGGTCAAGCCGGGCCGAGACACTGCTGGCGTGCGCGTGCAGCCCCTCGGCCGTCGCAAGGCGCACCGCGGCCGGTCCGATGGCCGCCAGCGCGTCGTGCCCCGCCTCGACCCATGTGGTGCGCTTCAGGAAGTCGAACACCGACAAGCCGGAGGCGAAGCGGGCGGTGCGGCCCGTCGGCAGCACGTGGTTCGGCCCGGCCACGTAATCCCCCAGCGCCTCTGGACACCAGGGCCCAAGGAAAGCGGCGCCGGCGTGGCGAATGCGGGCAAACATCGCCTTGGCGTCAGCCGTCATGATCTGCAGGTGCTCGGGAGCGAGCCGGTTGGTGAGGTCCACCGCCTCATCCCAATCGCGCGTGACGATCACGGCGCCATGGTCCCGCCAACTGGCCCCGGCGATGGCGCGGCGGGGCAGGTTCATCAGGGCGGCGTCAACAGCGGCGATCACCGCGTCGGCGAAGGTGGCGCCGGTCGTCAGCAGAATACTCTGCGCGGCCTCGTCATGCTCGGCTTGCGCCAGGAGATCCAGCGCCACGTGATGCGGGTTCTGGCTGGCATCCGCCAGGATCACCACCTCGGACGGCCCGGCGATGCTGTCGATGCCGACGCGCCCGAACACCTGCCGCTTGGCCTCCGCGACATAGGCGTTGCCGGGTCCCACGATGCGGTCCACCGGGGCGATCGTGGCGGTGCCATACGCCATGGCGCCCACGGCCTGCGCCCCGCCCACGCGATAGACCTCCGTCACCCCGGCGCGGCGCGCGGCGGCCAGCACGAGGGGGTTCAGCACCCCATCCGGCGCCGGCACGCACATCGCGATGCGCGGCACGCCCGCGACCCGGGCCGGGAGCGCGTTCATCAGCACCGAGGATGGATACGCCGCCTTGCCGCCCGGCACATACAGCCCCACGGCATCGAGCGGCCCCCAGCGGAGGCCAAGGGTCAGGCCTTCGGCGTCCGTGTGCTCGATGTCGGTGGGCATCTGGGCGCGATGGAATGCCTCGATCCGCCGTGCCGCAAGGTCGAGGGCCTCGGCCAGATCAGGATCGATCTCGGCGGCGTCGATCTCGGATTGCGGAATACGGATCGTGCCGGGCGTAAGCGTCAGGCGATCGAAGCGGGCGGTGGCGTCGATCAGCGCCGCATCCCCGCGCGCCCGCACGTCGGCCAGGATGGTGGCTACGGCCTGGTCCACGCGAGCGGTGGTGTCGCGCCCGTCATGCAGCAGCGCCTCGAACGCGGCGGGGAACCCGGCATCGGTCGTGACAAGCCGCTTCATGCCGGGGAAGACGGGGCGAGCGCGGCAGCAAAGCGGGCGATCCAGGCCTGGACGGCTTCGGGCCGGGTTTTGAGCGCCGTGCGGTTCACGATCAGGCGGCTGGTGACGTGCGCGATCACCTCGGTTTCGACCAGGCCATTGGCCTTCAGCGTGCTCCCGGTCTGCACGAGGTCCACGATGAGCCGGCTGAGGCCGAGGCCCGGGGCCAGCTCCATGGCGCCGTTCAGGTGCACGATCTCCGCCTGAATGCCGCGAGCGGCGTAATGGCGGCGGGCGATGCCGGGGTATTTGGTCGCGACGCGAACGCGAGACCAGGTGCTGGGGTCGTCCTGCCCGGCGGTCGACGCCGGCTCCGCCACGCTCACCCGGCAGCGCCCGATGCCGAGGTCGAGCGGGGCGTAGATCTCGGGATCGTCGAACTCCATCAGCACATCGGCGCCGCAGATGCCGAGATGGGCGGCGCCGAACGCCACGAAGGTCGCGACGTCGAACGGTCGGACGCGCACGACGTCGAGCCCCTCATCCTCGGTCGGGAAGCGGAGGCGGCGGCTGTCTTCGTCGGTATAGTCGGGCGCCGGGCGCACGCCGGCCCGGGCCAGCAGGGGGCCGCATTCCTGGAGGATGCGCCCCTTGGGCAAGGCGAGGATCAGTGGCGTGTTCGTGTCCGCAGCGAAGGTCGCGGCGGGGAACGGGGCGGTCATGGGGCTCGCTTCGGCTGGAGTGGGGCGGGGTCTAGCACCGGAGGCCGGGCGGCGGAACCCTTGTTCGGGCGGGGTCGGACAACTAAGCTAGCTTCCTGGCCAGGAGGATACAATGCACAGCGTGGGTGTGTTCGAGGCGAAGAACAAATTGACGGCGCTCATCAACGAGGTCGAGGCCGGTGGCGAGGTGGTGATCACCCGCCGCGGCAAACCCGTCGCGCGGCTGGTTCCGGTGGTGCGGCAGTTCGACCGCGAGAAGGCGCGCTGGGCCGTCGAAGGCCTGATCGAGGCCAGCAAAGGCCTGAGCCTGGGCGGCCTGAAAATACGCGACCTCATCGATGAAGGGCGGAAGTGACCTTCGTCGTCGACAACTCGGTCGCAATAAGCTGGTGTTTTCAGGACGAGCACACACCCGACCTGGTCACGCTGCTGCGGCGGCTCCTGGTCGAGCGAGCTATGGCGCCCATGCTCTGGCCCCTGGAAGCATTGAACGTCTTGATGGTGTCAGAGCGCAAGCGACGGATCGATCGAGTGGGCCGCCATCGGCTGACGGCGTTCCTGAGAGGCCTGCCGATCGACATTGACGACGAGACCGCACACTACGCCTGGCGCGACACGCAAGCCCTGATGGAGCGGCATGGGCTTACGAGTTATGATGCCGCTTATCTGGAACTGGCGCTTCGAACGGGCCTGTCCTTGGCCACTCTGGACCAGGACCTGGCCCGTGCCGCACGAGCCGAACAGGTGCATTGCGCCCTGGACGGCTCGTAACGCGCGAGGTCAGCCGCCGATCCGCTCGATCTCGGCGCCGCACGCCGCGAGCTTCTGCTCCACCGCCTCGTAGCCGCGGTCGAGGTGATAGACCCGGTTCACCACCGTTTCACCCCGCGCCGCGAGGCCGGCCAGCACCAAAGACAGGCTCGCGCGCAGATCGGTCGCCATCACCGGGGCGCCGCTGAGCCCACCCGGCACCCCGCGGATGATGGCGCTGGCGCCGTGCACGTTGATGCGGGCGCCCATGCGGTTCAGCTCCGGCACGTGCATGAAGCGGTTCTCGAAAATGGTTTCCGTCACCATCGCGGCCCCCTCGGCCACCGACATCAGCGCCATGAACTGCGCCTGCATGTCGGTCGGGAAGCCGGGATAGGGCTCCGTCATCGCGTCGGCGCCGCGCAGGCCATTCAGGCGGCGAACCACGAGCGCGTCCCCGTCCTGCTGGATGTCCACCCCGGCCTCGAGCATGGAGCGGCTGACGGCGCCCAGATGAGCGATCTGACCGCCGATGAGGCGGACGGAGCCGCCGGTGATGGCAGCCGCACAGGCGTAGCTGCCGGTTTCGATCCGGTCCGGCAGGATCGGGTGGGTGGCGCCGTGCAAGCGGGGCACGCCCTCGATCACCAGCTTGTCCGTGCCGACGCCGGTGATTTTGGCGCCCATCGCGATCAGGCAGTGGGCGAGGTCCCCGATCTCCGGCTCCCGCGCCGCGTTGGCCAGCTCCGTCCGGCCATCGGCGAGGGCGGCGGCCATCAGCAGGTTTTCCGTGGCCCCGACCGAGGGCATCGGCAGGATGATCGTGGCGCCGCGCAGACCGGTGGGCGCGCGGGCGTCGATATACCCGGCCTCCAGCGTGATCAAGGCGCCCATCTGCTCGAGGCCCTTCAAGTGCAGGTCCACGGGCCGGGTGCCGATCGCGCAGCCGCCGGGCAGCGAGACCCGACCCTCCCGCACGCGGGCCAGCAATGGGCCGAGCACGAGGATGGAGGCGCGCATCTTGCGAACGATGTCGTACGGCGCCTCGGTATTGGTGATCGGGCCGCCGATGGAGAGGTTGCGCTCATGCGGCTCGACCGCCGGGCCATGCTGCGCGACCAGGGCCGCCATGGTGGCGATGTCCGCCAGCCGCGGCACGTTGGTCAGCACCAGGCGGTCATCCGTCAGCATGCCGGCAGTCATGAGCGGGAGCGCCGCATTCTTGGCGCCGCCGATCGGGATGTCGCCATGCAGCGGCTTGCCGCCGCGGATACGAATACGGTCCATCGAACTTACATCCTCGGCAGGCTGACGCCGCGCTGGCGCATGTATTTGCCCGCCTTGTCGGCGTAGCTGATCTCGGGCGGGCTCGATCCTTGCAGGAACAGGAACTGGCAGATGCCCTCATGGGCGTGGATGCGGGCCGGGAGCGGGGTGGTGTTGCTGATCTCGATCGTGACCTGGCCCTCCCATTCCGGCTCCAGCGGCGTCACGTTCACGATGATCCCGCAGCGGGCATAGGTGCTCTTGCCCAGACAAATCACCAGCACGTCCCTGGGAATGCGGAAATACTCGACGGTGTGGGCCAGGGCGAAGCTGTTGGGCGGAATGGTGCAGGTGGGGCCGGTGCGGGTCACGAAGGCGGTCTCGCTGAACGCCTTGGGGTCCACGATGTCGCTATCGACGTTGGTGAACACGCGGAACTCGTCGGCCACGCGGGCATCGTAGCCGTAGGAGCTGAGGCCATAGGAGATCACGCCGTCCCGCCGCTGCGCGTCCACGAATGGCTCGATCATGGCGTGGTCTTGCGCCATGCGGCGAATCCAGTGGTCGGGCATGACGGACATGGCGGGGCTCTACACCCGGTCCGGCGTGTCGGGCAAACCCGGGGTAGGCTCCGCCGCGCGCGCGATCGCGCGGGACTGTTCCTTCCGGCGGCGCAGGTTCTCCCGGAGCGCGGCGGCCTCGCGTTCCTGGCGTAGGAGGCGGCCGGTGGGCTGGGGGGCCGGGCGGGGCGGCTGGCCGGGTGGCGTGTCCATGGCAGCGGGATGCCGCCTTCACCGCCCCCCGTCAAGCCGCCAGGGCGATGCGTCCGGTCAGGCCTCCGCCACGGCGGGGGCGTGCCCGTGCCGCCGGCTATGCTCGGCCGTGCGGAGGATGTCCGTGATGATCGCCTCCTCGTGCGGGCGCCCGTATAGATAGCCTTGGCCGCGATCGCAGCCCCAGGTGCTGAGCAACTCCGCCTGCTGGTGGGTCTCGATGCCCTCCCCGGTGGTCGCCAGGTTGAGTGACTTCGCCAATGAGATAATCGCGCGGACGATATTGGAGTCCTCCGCCTTCTGACCCAGACCGGACACGAAGGACCGGTCGATCTTGAGCACGTCCAGCGGCAGGCGCTTGAGATAGGCGAGCGACGAATACCCGGTGCCGAAATCGTCCACCGCCAGCTTGATGCCGAGGTCCTTCAGCTCCTCGAGCGTGCGGATCGTGGCCTCGACATCGCGCATGATCACGCCCTCGGTGATTTCGAGCTTCAAATAGCTGGCCGGCAGGCCGCTCTCGGTCAGGACGCGCTTTACGTCCGCCACCAGGCTGTTGGACTGGAATTGCCGCGGCGAAAGATTGACGCTGAGGGTGATGCGGGGCGCGTCGGGGAAGGCGGCGTGCCAGGCGGCGGCCTGGTGGCACGCCTGCTCCAGGACCCACAGGCCGAGCGGCACGATGAGGCCGGTTTCCTCCGCAATGGCGATGAACCCGGCAGGTTGGATCAGCCCGCGCACCGGATGCTCCCAGCGGACCAGCGCCTCCACTTCCTGCAACTCGGCGCCGTGCTCGGCATCCATCTTGACGATCGGCTGATAATAGACGCGAAGCTGCCCATCCTCGATGGCCCGGCGCAACTCGTTCTCGGTTTCCAGCCGGGCGAGGCTGTCCGTGTGCATGCTCGCGTCGAACACGACGGCCCGGCCGCGCCCGTCCGACTTCGCGCGATACATGGCCACGTCCGCGTTGCGAAGGAGCGTCTCGGATTGATCGGGTTGCATGCCGCCCAGCGCGATGCCGATGCTGACGGTGACCGTCACGTCCCGGTCATCGAGCCGGAAGGGGCGGGCGAACAGGGTGACGATCGTGTCGGCCACGACGGCCGCGTCCCCATCCGTCAGAAGATGGCCGAGCACCACGACGAACTCATCCCCGCCCAACCGGGCCACTGTGTCTTCACTGCGGATGCAGGACTGGAGCCGTTCGGCGGCCTGGACCAGCAAAGCATCCCCGATCTGATGGCCAAGGCTGTCGTTGATCAGCTTGAAATTGTCGAGATCGAGGAACAGCAAGCCCACCTGGCCGCCGCGCCGCTCGTTGCGGACCAGCGCCTGATGCAGGCGATCCTGCAGCAGAAGGCGGTTCGGCAGGCCGGTCAAGGTATCGTAGAACGCCTGCTGCATCAGCTGCTGTTCGAACGTTTTGCGGTCCTGGATGTCCCGAATGGTGACCACCACGCCATCGATCGCGGGTTCATGGAGCAGGTTGGTCATGACCAGCTCGATCCACCGCCACTCCCCGCTGCGCCGCCGGAACTGCAGCTCGGTCGTGCGGGTCAGGCCCCCGGCGAACGTGCCTCGCTGCATCTGGTCCAGCAAATCGCTCAGTGCGGCACGGGCGTCATGGTGGACGAAGTCGGCGATGTCATGGTCGAGAAGTTCGGTCGGACCATACTTCCAGCCGAACTCGGCGGCCGGGCTCTGATAGCTGATCCGGCCATCTGCGGAGCAGATCAGGATCATCTCGTCGGCGTTCTGGACCAGCAAGCGGAACCGCTGCTCGCGCGCTTCCAGCGCGGCGGCCTCCCTGGACCGGGATTCGCGTGCATGTGCCCGGTATCCATTGAGAACGCTCCAGAAGGAAATGACAGCCAAGCCGGCCAAAGCGAGCACGATTGGGGTGGCCCACGCCGTCCGGGTCTGGATCGACAGGAGGGTTGCGAGCTGCTCGAGCGCATCCTGGTGCGTGCTTGCGGCGGCCGCTTGGATGCGATGTTCGATGCTGTCGAACACGGGATCCAACTCGTCGGAGTCGATAGCTAGCGCGAGCGGGATGTCATTCGCGTCCATCGCGTCGAACATTCGGGACGTGGCGTCCAGGTATTTCAGGTGGCCATACAGCACGCCCTCGGGCGCGAACGGGCTGCCCAGGCGCTCCGCCCGGGTGAAGGCGGCCGTCATCGCCGCCGCCGCCGCCGCGTGTTTCGCGCGCACCTCCGGCCCGGGTTCGAGCCGATATTTGCGTTCGAGCGATTCTTCCGTGGCCAAGGCGAAGCGGGCCTCTTCGAACGCATTGCTGACCAGGATCGCGTGGCTGGCCCGTTGACTGGCGCCGTAGTTGACCGCCGCCGTCCAAAGCGCGAGCGCTGGCACGATCAGCAGAACGGCCACAATCCCGCCCGTCGCCAGCCGGCGCTTACGCCCGCGCACCGTCCCCTTGGCGCCTAAATGAGACGTAAGGTTGACCCGGTTCGGGGAAAAATTGCTCCCATGATCGACATGACCCATGCTATTTGACCGCCTGAAGGTTCGAAATGTGACGTTTCCAGGCATTCTGCCAGTCAGATCGCTGTGTCCTTTTTACCCTTTGGCAAAACGTTTCAGAAGTCGGGAAAAGGCTAGTTTTGTCAGCGTCGCGTTCTGCGCCGCCGGTGCTTGCATTGGGCAGTCCTCGCAGGCTATGACGCCCGCGTGGCTGTTGTAGCTCAGTGGTAGAGCACTCCCTTGGTAAGGGAGAGGTCGAGAGTTCAATCCCCTCCAACAGCACCAGTCCACCTGGAACCAGCGTTGCCGGGTCCCATGTTACATCGATGACATTAACGAAACGCTACCTGCTCCCCGCAATCGCGGGCGTGCTTTGTGCCTTTCCGGTGTTGGCCGATCAGGCACCGCCGGCATGCCCGCCGGCACCCGGCTTCGTCGATCGGAGCGTGGGGCCCGCCGCGGTCTATCTCGGTGCCGATCCCTCGAACCCGGCACTCTGCCGCATCACCCGTGGCGAGGATGCCGGGCTTTTTTGGTATGGGACCTGGCGGCAGGATTGGCCAGGCGCGGCGGAGGCGGCGCGGGCCCTGGCGGCGATCTGGGCCGGGCCGCCCGGGACGGCCGCGCGCTTCGATGTGAGCGCCGGGCCTGGGCTGCAATGGCACGAGACGCTGCGCAATGACGGGCCCGAGACGCTGCGGCTCCTGGGGCGCGACTATCGGACGGTGAAGTTGGAAAGACCTGGAGACCGGAATGACGGTCTATCAGAACTACCAGCACATCGCCGGGCACCCGGAACCCGGCGGCGCCTGGGACCCGCGGTCGATCTCCGGCGGCAAATAGGCGTCAGCGCCGGCCGCGGCTCCGGTCCCCCAGCATCGCGGCGAGCGTGGGTTCGATCGCCTCCGCCATGCGGGCCTGGGCTTGCGCGGTCGGGTGCAGCGGCGGGTCCGGCGGGGTCAGGAAATCGTCGTAGAACTGCGTGCGATCGAACTGGCCGTCCCGCATGAACAGCGCTGTCAGATCCATGAAGGTGATGGCCCCACCTGCGGGATAGCGTGCGGCCAGCTCGCGATTCACCGCCTCCGTCGTGCGTGTCACGTATTTGGAGCGGATGCTCGGCAGGATGCCCAGCAACAGCACGCGGGTGCCCGGCAGCCGGCGGCGCAGCTCGTCCACCACGGCCGTAACCCCCGCCACGGTCTGCGGCGCCGTCCAGCGGACGCGGCCCATGTTGTTGGCGCCGATCAGCACCACGGCGGCCCGGGGCTGGATCCCATCCAGCTCGCCATTCTGCATGCGCCACAGCAGATGGCCGGTATTGTCGCCCTTGAAGCCGAGGTTCACGGCGCCGCGGCCGTCATAATAGTGGCGCCAGACTGGAGCGAAGTTCCGCCACTCCTCGGGGCCCGCCATCTCCCAATCCTGGGTGATGCTGTCCCCCAGCCAGATCAGGTCGACCCGGCCGCGGGCGAGTTCGGCCAGCTTCTGCTCGTGCCGCTGCCGCCACCACGGCGTGTCCATCCGGGCGCGGGGCACGGCGGCAATCGGGGTGCGCTCGATGGGCTCGGCGTAGGCGGGGGCGGCGCTCGCGGCGGCGCCCAGCAGCAGCAGGCGGCGCCTCATCGCACGAGAAGGGTCACGACACCGATGCCGCCGAACACCAGGCAATAGAAGCCGAACGGCTGCAGCGCCCATTTCTCGTGGTCACGGAAATACCGCATGAGGAACGCGGTCGCGAGCCACGCGGTGATCCCGGCCACCACGGCGGCGATCGCGGCCTGTTGGAAAACCCCCGCCGGCACGCTGGTGTGCAGCAGATGCGGCACCTCGAGCACGGTGGCGCCCAAGATGATCGGCAGCGCGATCAGGAAGGAGAAACGGGCGGAGTTCTCGTGATCCAGCCCGCGCAGCAGGCCGCCCACGATGGTGGCGCCCGCGCGGGAGATGCCGGGGAGCAGCGCGCCGCACTGCCACAACCCGATCAGCGCCGCATCGACCGGGGTCATGAGCGCAAGGGATTTCGGCGTGCGAACCTGTGCCGCGTTGTTGCGTAGCCGCTCGCCGCCCAGCAGCATGACGCCGTTGATCACCAGGAACACCGCGGCCGCCACCGGGGCGCCGAACAGCGAGCGGAGGAAATGATTGAACGCGAAACCGAGGATCACGGCCGGAATGGTCGCGACCACGATCAGCACGAACAGATGCCGCGCAAAACGGACCTTGTCGGGCGAGCCGATGCCGAGCACCCCGGTGCAGAGCGCCAGCCAGTCCCGCCAGAAATAGATCAGCAGCGCCAACGCCGTGCCGGTATGCAGCAGCACCAGGAAAGGCAGGAACTCCGGCGATTTCTGATCGAGCGACCAGTTCAGAAGGGCGGGCAGCAGAACGGCGTGGCCCAGGCTGCTGATGGGGAACAGCTCGGTCGCGCCCTGAAGGATGGCGATGGCGATGGCTTCGATGGTGTTCACGATGGCTCTCCGCGGCGGCGCCTTGCTGCCGGAAGGGGCGCGGTTTGGCAAGGCGGGGGATCGGTATGAATGGTTTGTTCGATATGTCGGGGCAGGTCGTGGTGGTCACGGGGTCGAGCCGCGGGATCGGCCGGGCCATCGCGATACGGATGGCGGAGCACGGGGCCCGGGTGGTGGTGAGCAGCCGCAAACAGGAGGCGTGCGACGCCGTGGTGACGGAGATCGTGGCGGCCGGTGGCACGGCCATGGCGGTGGCGTGCAACATCGGGCGCAAGGAGGAGCTGCGCGCCCTGGTGGACCGGACGGAGGCTGCGTGGGGCCCAATCAGCGCGCTGGTGTGCAACGCGGCGGTCAATCCGCATTTCGGCCCCTCGTTCGACATCCCCGATGAGGCGTGGGACCGGATCATGGGGACCAACATCCGCAGCAACCACTGGCTGGCCAACATGGTGTTGCCGGGGATGGCGGCGCGGGGACAGGGGTCGGTCACGATTGTCAGCAGCATCGCCGGGCTCCGCGGCAACACGATGCTGGGGGCGTACGGGGTCAGCAAGGCGGCGGACATGCAGCTGGTGCGGAACCTGGCCGTGGAATGGGGCCCGCGCGGCATCCGGGCCAACTGCATTGCCCCCGGTCTGGTGCGGACGGATTTCGCCCGCGCCCTTTGGGAGGACCCGGCCATGCTGGCTGAGCGCACTGCCACGACCCCGCTGCGCCGGATCGGGGAGCCGGATGAGATCGCGGGGGCGGCCGTGTTCCTGGCCTCGGCCGCCGGGCGGTTCATGACGGGGCAGACGATCGTGATCGATGGGGGCGTGACCGCCGCCTGACGGGAACTGCGCCCGGTCACGAATCGTTCACGATCCATGTCCGAAGTTCAGCCCCGCCGCCGCCGCTGGCCCTTCATCGTCGGGGGCGTCGCCGTGCTGCTGGTGGCGGCGGTCGCGCTGTTCCAGTGGGACTGGCTGTTGCCCTTCGTGAACCGCAAGGCCTCGGCCGCGCTCGGGCGACCCGTTTCGGCGCAGCACCTGCATGTGAAGCTCGGCCGGGTGCCCCATATCGTGCTGGACGGCGTCACGATCGGGAACCCGGCGGAGTGGGAGGGCGGCGGCACCTTCGCCACGGCCGAGCACCTGGTGCTGGACGTGGACGCGATGGCGTATATCCGGAACCGCTCGCTCGTGATCCCCTCCATCGAGATCGACCGGCCGCAGGTCGAGGTGCAGCAGCGGGCGGACGGCCGCAACAACTACACCTTCCCGAGCGGCGACCCGAATGCTCCGCCGACCCCGGCCGATGCCGGGCCGCGACTGGGGACGCTGAAGATCGTGGACGGGCACGCGCATGTGGCGCTGGCCAAGCTGAAGGCCGACTTCAAGCTGGACGTAGCCACCGAGGACTCAACCGACAAAGGCGGCCAGGCCGGGCAGATCGTGGCGACGGCCAAGGGCACGTATGCCGGGCAGCCGATCGATGGAAAGTTCACGGGTGGGGCGCTGCTGAGCCTGCGGGACGCGGGGACACCTTATCCGATCAACCTGGCCATCTCGAACGGACCGACGAAGGTGAGCCTGGTCGGCACGGTGCAAAACCCGCTCAACTTCGCCGGCGCCGATCTGAAACTGGATTTATCCGGACCGGACATGTCGCTGCTGATGCCGCTCACGGGCGTGCCGATCCCGAAGACCCCGGCCTACCGAATCGCCGGGCAACTGGATTACCAGCAGGGCGTGGTGAAGTTCACCAAGTTCACCGGCAAGGTCGGCAGCAGCGATCTCGAGGGTGATATCGAGGTCGATACCAAACCGGAGCACCGCCCGCTGGTGAGGGCCAATCTACAATCGCGGCTGGTGGACCTCAAGGATCTCGGCGGCTTCATCGGGGCCGAACCCGGCGATGCCAGCAAGGGCACCAAGGCGCCGGTGCGGCAGACCGGCCGGGTGTTGCCGAGCGATCCGATCAGCCTGCCGAAGCTGAACGCGGCGGACGTGGACCTGAAATATCGCGCCGCCCGCATCCAGGGCCGCTCCCAACCGCTCGACAACATGCGGGCGGACCTCACGATCCAGAACGGGGAGGTGAAGCTCGCTCCGTTGGCGTTCGGGATCGGCGGCGGGCAGATCACCTCGACCATCACGCTGGCGGAGAGTGGTCAGGGCGTGCACGCGAAGGCGACAATCGACTTCCAGCGGGTGAGCGTGGACAAGCTGCTGGCCGCCACCGGCGCCGCGCGAGGTGCGGGCTCGATCGGCGGCCGCGCAGTGATCGACGGGACCGGGCGGTCGCTTGCGCAGATCCTGGCGCGTGGCAATGGCGAGCTGAAGCTGTACATGGGCTCCGGCGGCAATGTCAGCGCGTTGCTGGTGGATCTGTCAGGCCTGCAGTTCGGCAACGCGGTGCTGTCGGCGCTCGGCATCCCGAACCGGGCGAAGATCCAATGCCTGATCACGGACTTCGTCTTGCAGCAGGGCACCGCCACCGCGCGGACGGCATTGCTGGATACGGATGAGAACCGGGTGGGGCTGACAGGGGCGATCGGCTTCCAGAACGAGTCCCTGAGCTTCGTGCTGAAAACAGAGCCGAAGCATTTCAGCATGGGTTCGTTGCCGGCACCCGTGAATGTCACGGGCACGTTCGCCAATCCCGGCGTCCGGCCCGACTTGGTGGAGCTGGGCGCCCGCGCAGGGGCGGCGGTGGGGCTCGGAATCCTCCTGACGCCTTTAGGCGCGCTGCTGCCAACAATCCAGCTTGGCACCGGAGAGGATGGTGCCTGCGCCAGTCTCCTTCAGTCCGCTAGAACTTCTCCACAGGTCTCCCGCGGTCGGGGGACAGCAAGGCGCTAACGTAATCGCAGCTTGTCTAGTAGTATTCTCCCCAATCACTCGACTGCGAGCGTCTGCTTTCTAGTCCTTTTCAGGTATCGGATGTCTAGAGGTAATTGCGGCGTGGCCTTGGATGCGCATGACCGTGCCACAGCTTCGGAATTGTCAGAGAATTCGTAAGCGGCCTCAATTAACAACATCGAGAGGCGCTCATTTCCCTGAGAGAACGCTTTGTCTGCCGATAGGAGCAAACGCTTGAGTTCGGCAAGATCACGGCAATCAGACATGTTTATCATCTACCTCATCCCATATCACATTTCTGCTAGAGAAGAGTCTCACTGCCGTCAAACCGAGTTGTGACAAGCAAACCGAAGAAAAATAATGATTGTTTTACGCCTATCTCCAAAAACAGAACTCTTTTGACTAAACCAAACAATGACCTAACAAAACCTGACGTAAATAGTTAATCATCGACGCTGCAGGCGTGGCTTTGTGTGATTTTCGTGAAACGGTCATGAGATATGAAAATAGTCTCCAACTTTGGCTAAATCACTTTTTCGTGAGCGTCGACCTTGCTAATGGTTTCAGAACCCGATCTTCCGCTGTTCGCGAAAACAAGCCATATTGCCAGGGGCGAAAAAACTGTTTAAAAACGTCAAAAATGCGTCTATTTTGGAACATTCAAAAATTGAAGGCTTCGAACATGCGCGGCAATCCTCAGCCCCATCACAAATCAGATCTCGATCAGCATTTGGGGCGGAAGGTCGCAACCCGTCGAAAAGCTTTGAAGCTTCATGTTGACGACGTCGCCGTCGCTTTAGGCATAGAACCTGATCGTCTTCAAAATATCGAAATAGGGAGCACTGCCCTCACGCCTGGAGAGCTATATGATCTATGCACAATCCTCAGTGTTGAACCAAGTTGGTTCTTTCGAGACCTACCGTTACCACTGGGCCAGAACACCAACCACTAATACTGGACTTACCATTCTTAACCGAAGAAGAATTTCGTCGCACAAACGCCTAAATGTCTCGTAATCAGAGTCATGAAATGCTGAATCGAGTCTTGCAATAAGTTCGCCGGTAGACTTTTCCGCCCCCGAATAGTATGCTAGGGCGGCGCTCATTGGATCTAACTCTGGATTATCGACCATCTGATCTTCCTACCGAACGCGCAGTATGATGATATCGGATAGAGACTACGAAAATTTCCGAATGGTACTAAGAGAAAGAGGTTTTTACCGGGATAGCCAAGACAAATTTTCGTCATAAGGGGCTTGCACCTGTTCGGCAGGCTCTGTTATCGTTTCATTGTCGTCTAGCGACGCCCCGCCAGTGGAAATTTCGGTCATCCAACTTTACAATCCGAGTTAGATGGCAGGCAATCCGCTCAGCGATTGCGATTGCCCGGCGCGGCCCGGTATCGGTGGATGGGGAGTCGGCCGAAACGATCGGTCCAACGGCCCCCCGTGGCATGGTCCAGGCTTACGCGCATGAAACAATGACGGCGGTAGAGGAGGCACTCGGCCTGCTGCTTCAGCCGGACCCGGCGTTCGTCCGCGTTGTCCTGCTCTCGCTCGGCGTCAGCCTTACGGCGGCGGGCCTCGGCGGCGTGTTGGGGCTGCCGCTCGGCGCGCTTTTGGCATTGTCGCGCTTTCCGGGGCGCTCCGCGATCATCGTGGCAGCGAATGCTTTATTGGGATTGCCGCCAGTGGTGGTGGGGCTCGGGCTGTATCTGCTGCTTTCGCGCGCCGGGCCTTTGGGCGGGCTGGGGTTGCTGTTCACGCCCGGGGCCATGATCGCGGCGCAGTTCCTGCTGGCGCTGCCGATCGTGGTGGCGCTCAGCCATCGCGCGATGGACGGGGTGTGGCGCGAGTTCGGGGATGAGCTGCAGGTTGCCGGCGCCCGGCGCTGGCGGTCCGTCGCCATGGTGCTGGCGATCGGGCGGCGGGATGGGATGACGGCCGTTTTAGCGGGGTTCGGCCGTTGTTTATCGGAGGTCGGCGCCATCCTGATGGTGGGTGGCAATATCGCGGGGCATACGCGGACCATGACGACGTCGATTACGCTGGAAACCAGCCAAGGTCATTTCGCGGTGGCGCTGGCGTTGGGCGCCGTGCTGCTGAGTATCAGCCTGGTGGTGAGCGGCAGCGCGTTCTGGCTGGAACGCCGGGCCCGGCGGCTCGTGCTGGCGGCACTGATCGGCCTCGCAGTGCTGCCCGGCGCGGCGCGTGCGGAAACCCTCGTGCTGGCCTCCACCACCTCGGTCGAGAATAGCGGCCTGCTGGCCCGCATCCTCCCGGCGTTCACGGCCACGAGCGGGATCGAGGTCAAGGTGGTGGCGCTCGGCACCGGTCAGGCGCTGGCGCTGGCGGCGCGGGGCGATGCGGATCTGGTGCTGGTGCACGATCCCGAGGCGGAGGCAGCCTTCATGGCTGGGGGCCACGGCCTCACGCGCACGGAGATCGCCTGGAACGATTTTCTCATAGTCGGCCCCGCAACTGACCCGGCGGCGATTGGCGGCATGAAGGACACCGTCGCGGCCCTGACCCGCATTGCCGGGGCCGGTGCGCCGTTCGTATCCCGGGGGGACCGGAGCGGCACGCATGCGCTGGAGCTGCGCCTGTGGCGGGAGGCCGGGATCGCGCCGGCCGGGGCCTGGTATCGCGATATCGGCGGCGGCATGGGCGCGGCGCTGAACGCGGCGGCGGCGATGGAGGCCTACACATTGACCGACCGCGGCACCTGGCTCGGCTATGGCGGACAGGAGAGGTTGCGCCCGGTGGTGGAGGGGGACCGCCGGCTGCTGAACCGCTACGACGTCATCCTGCTCGACCCCGCGCGCCATCCACAGGCGAAACACGAGGCTGCGCGGCGGCTGGCGGAGTGGCTGGGCTCGGCGGCGGGGCAGGAGGCCATTGCGATTTATCGGATCGGCGGACAGGTGCTGTTCCACCCCGTGGCCGAGCCCAAACCGTAGCCCGAACGAACGGGTAGGATGGGTGCACCCATCCCGTGCGCGAACTCCATTGCCGGGCACATCAATCCCCGCCCAACCCGGCCCCTTCCGGGAAAAACAGCTCTTCGATCGACGCCGGCGCCTGCCGGATCGTGCCGACCTTCGCCATGAACAGCGCCGTCGCCATCACCTTCGAGGGGCGCAATGTGTAGGCGTAGTCGCGGTCGGCGATCATGCCCAATATGTCCGCCTCCGTGCTGCGCCGGTCCCCGCTCATTTGCAAATAGAGCCGGGCGGCGGCGGGCTTGTCGGCGTTGATGCGCTCAATCGCCTCCGCCATGCCCTGGTAGAATGCGCGGAACACGATCGGGTTCGCGTCGCGGAACTTGGTGCTGGCCAACAAGACCAGCGCGGTCGCCGGGCCACCCAGGATCTCGTAGTTGGTGGTGATCAGGCGGACGCCCGGGACCTTCATCTCCTGCTCGTAAAACGGGGAGGAGCTGAAATGCGCCGTGACGCCGGCATTGCCGCTCGATAGCGCCGCGACGGCATCGGGGTGCGAGAGCGAGATCGTGAGCGGGTCGAGCCGGGCCCACTCCGCATCGCCATAGGCCTGTGCGGCCGCCATCTGCAGCATGATCGCCTGCGTGCTGATCTTGGCGGAGGGAACGGCGATCTTGTCGGACTCCGTGAAGTCCCGGATCGTGCGCACCGCCGGGTTGCGGGTGATGAGATACAGCGGGTAGGTCGTGATGGCGCTCACGGCCTTCACGCCCACGTTGCGGCGGGTGCGGTCCCACAGCGTGATCAGCGAAGGCGCGCCCTGGGCCGCGAACTGCACGGCGCCCGAGACCAGGCCATCGTTCATCACCGACGGCCCGGCGACTTGCACGTAGTTGACCTTCAGCCCGGCAATCCCCGCCGCAGCGGCGTATTTCTCCGCCAGCCGCTCCTGCTGCATCACCAAGAGCGGCAGGATCGCCACGCCATATTGCTCGGCGACCACGATCTCGGTCATTTCGGCACGGACAGGGAGCGCCACAAGCATCGTCATCGCGAGCGCAGCGAAGCGATCCAGGGGCCTCCGGACACGGCCTGTCGCCCCTGGATTGCCGCGCCGCCAAGGGGCGGCTCGCAATGACGGTGGTGGTGTCATGGCTCACTCCGTAAAAATGGCAGCCGCGCCAGGAGGGCAGGAGGCACGTCGATCTCGAGGCCCAGCACGCGAAAGGACTGCGTCTTGCCGTGGATGTCGAGACCGAGGCTGCTGTTGACCCCGCCCTCCAGCACCTCGTCGATCACGAAGTTCAATGCATGCAGCAGCGGCAGCTCATACCGCACCACCCCCGTGGCGCCGCGATGGTGGAACAGCGCGTGCACCCGCTCGGCCGTCACCTGCGCCAGCAGGGGCCACAGCTCGGGATGGTAGGCGACCACGCTGACATTCAGCCGGTTACCCTTGTCTCCGGCGCGGGCGTGCGCGATCTCGTGCAGGAGAGTCATGCCCACACCACGGCCGGGCTGACCAGGTTGCGCGGCACGAGGTAAGAAACGGTCCGCACCCGGGCCCGCATTTGGGATCGCATCCCACCGCCGCCTGCGGGGCCACAGCACAGCAGGGCCAGCACTTCTTGCAGCGCGGCGTCCACGGACGCGCGGTCCTGGCCCGAGACGGCGAGGCGCATGCGAAACTCAGGCCCGTCCGCAGCCTCCGCCGCCAGCGCGCCGCCATCGTCGTCGAACGCGCTGGTGGCGCCGATCAGGTCCAGGCGATGACGGAGGTCGATGCCGCGGATCGCCAGCCGCTCCCGGATCACGGACGCCGCCAGGCGCGCCCGCGCCCGTGCGTTCGGCCCGGCATAGCCGATCTCCGCCTCCCCGATCCAATCGCCCTCGAACGACACCGTAGCCTTCAGGCTGGGCGGCGCCGGATGGCCGCGGGCGCCGCTGATGCGGATGCGGTCTGGCCCGGCATCCTCGAGCGTCACCCCGGTCACATCGAGCGTCACATCCGGCGTCAGATACGCGGCGGGGTCGTGCATCTCATAGAGGATCTGCTCCGTCACGGTGCGGCGCGTGACGCAGCCGCCTGTGCCGGCCGCCTTGGTCAGCACGAAGCCGCCATCCGCCTGGACTTCGGCAATGGGAAAACCGATGCGGGCGGGGTCCGGCACGTCTTTCCAGCCGGGGTCCGCGAAATAGCCGCCGGTGACCTGCGCCCCGCATTCCAGCAGGTGGCCGACCAGCGTGCCGGCCGCGAGCAGGTCCCACTCCGTCTCACCCCAGCCGAAATGCGCGATCAGCGGACCGAGCGCCAGCGCCGGGTCGGCGACGCGGCCGGTGACGACCACCTGCGCCCCCGCGAGCAGCGCGTCCGCGATCGGGCGGGCGCCGAGATAGACGTTGGCGGCGATCAACCCCTCCGTCCCGCGCGCCAGTCCGGCATCGCCTTCCCAGACCGACAGCGCGTCCAGATCGACATGCGCCGTCACGTCATCACCCTCGATCACCGCCACGCGCAGCCCCGATATCCCGGCCTCGATCGCGATGGCCTGGATCAGCCGCGCCGCCGCATGCGGGTTGGCGGCGCCGAAATTGCCGACGATCGGGATGCCGGCCTCGATGCATTGTTTAAGGATGGGGCGAATGATTTGGTCGAGCAGCGGTTCGTAGCCGTGGGCCGGGTTGCTGCGCCGGGCGAGGTGGCCGAGGGCCAGGGTGCGTTCGGCCAGGGTCTCGAACATGATGGCGCCGGGCCGTCCGGAGCGAGCGATGGTTTCGACGACCGGCAGCGCGGCATCGACGCGATCGCCGGAAAAGCCGGCGCCGCAGCCCATGAAGAAGGGAGTCATGCCGGGTATGCCGTGACCAGTTTCGGGGGTTGATTGGGGCGAACCTCCCAGATCGTCTTGATGCACACGCGTGAGCTGTCCGCCATGGTCATGACGCAGCGGACCGCTACGGTTGTGATGGAGAGGCCGCCCGACGTCGTGTACGTGCGGTTGCTGTGGATCGCATTCTCGACAGGGTGCCGGGCAAGTGCGCGCTCGAGCGCCTCCGGACGGTCCGCCGGGAAGCCCCGTCCGATGAAGAAACGCGCTTTTGAACCGCCCTGTGGATGGGACATGTTGAGCAGGTAAGCCGTAAGCTTAGCGGGCTGGATCGTCAGCCCCCTCGAAACGTCGAGAAAACTCACGGAGCCAGGTCGGCCCGGCTCACTGTTGCCAAGCCTTCCGGTTCACTGAATTCGACCTGGAACAGAACGCCACTTTCCAGGACGGACACGATCGTGCCCTGTGTGCCAGCGGGCACGATCTTGGCGGTATCGAAACCGCTGCCTCTGGCGTCATAGAGAAGCGTTACGGGCCGCTTCAGGATAACGCGGCTCATCTCCGACAATCCGGAGCCTTGCGGTAGTGACCGAGACGATATGTTACGGGCTGGCTCAACCATTGCACCCTCGACCTCCAGCGTCCCCTTCTACCGTGGCACGGTTTCGCCTTAGCCCCAAACCGGCTTTCGCTTCTCCAAGAACGCGCCGATGCCCTCGGCGGCATCTCGTTCCTGCATGTTCCGCGTCATCACGTCCGCCGCATACGCATAGGCGTCCGCAAGCAGCATCTCCGCCTGCGCATAGAAGGCGGGCTTGCCGATCGCGACCGTCGCCGGACTTTTGGACGCGATGGTGGCCGCCAGCGCTCGCACTGCCGCGTCCAGCTCCGCTGCCGGCACCGCGCGGTTGATCAGGCCCAGCGCCACCGCGCGCCCGGCATCCACCATCTCACCTGTAAGCAGCATCTCCATCGACGCCTTGCGCCCGATCGCGCGGGACAGCGCGACCATGGGCGTGGAGCAGAACAGGCCGATATCGACGCCGGGGGTCGCGAACCGGGCGGTGTCGGCTGCGACAGCGAGGTCGCAAGTCGCCACCAACTGGCAGCCCGCCGCGGTCGCCACGCCATGCACCGCGGCGATCACGGGCACGCGTAGGCCGATGATGGCCTGCATCAGGCGAGAGCATTGCGTGAACAGCGCCGCATGCGCCTCCCGCGGCAAGGACCGCAGCTCCCGCAGATCGTGCCCGGCGCAGAACGCCGGTCCGGCGCCCCGGATCACCACCACCCGCACCGCCGCATCCGCCGCCACATGCGCCAGTGCCGCTTCCAGCGCCGTCATCAACGCGACCGATAGCGCATTCCGCTGCTCCGGCCGGTTCAGCGTGAGCCAGGCGACCCCGTCCCGATCCTCTCGCAGCAGCAGGTCCATGGCCCTCCCCTCCGGCTCCAGCCTCGCTATACTCGGGCGAAGGAGACCGCGCCATGATCACGCTCGACTACCCGCTCGCGATGAGCGCCTACAATGCCGAGATGAACCGCCGCCTCTATGCCGCGGCCGGGCGACTTTCGGATGCGGAGCGGAGGGTCTCGCATGGTGCGTTCTGGGAATCGATCCACGGCACGCTCAACCACCTGCTATGGGCGGACCGGGTGTGGATGTCCCGCTTCGATGGCTGGGAGCGTCCGAAGGAGAGCATGGCGGAAAGTGCGGGCATGGTCGTGAATTTTGCCGACCTGACGCAGGCCCGGGTGGACACCGATGCGCGCCTCATGGAATGGGCGGGCAAGATCGACGCGGCGTGGCTGGCGGAGGATCAGACCTGGTTCAGTGGTGCTGCCCAGCGGGAGGTCCGGCGCCCGCGGACGTTGCTGCTGACGCATTTGTTCAACCATCAAACGCACCATCGCGGCCAGGTCCACGCGATGCTGACCGCGGCGGGGCAGGAAACGGGCGATACGGATTTGTGGGCGATCGCCGGTTAGGCCGGAACGGACTCGCGCTCCATCAGCTCGTCCAGCAGGCGCCAGACGCGGCCGGGCTGCATCGGGACCTCGGGGTCATTCAGCAGCCGTTCGAGTTCCGCCAGCTTCGCGCCTTCGTCAGACCGGTCCATCATGCCTCCTGAGCCCATCAGGGATCATGAACGTGGCAAGCCTATGACGGTTCTACAAAGACGATAATACCGCGGGAGCCAGGGCAGGAACCTTGGCGGCAGGATGCGCCGGATTGCGGAAGCGGAGCTCCCCATCCGGGGCAGAATCGGGCTCCGGCATGCCGAACAGCTCCAATCGCGAGGAGCAGGTGACGGCGACCACGCTGCGCGCCTCCGGGTTGGTCATGAACTGCCGGGCCTCCCCCTCCAGCTCCAGCCGGTCCCGCAAATCCCGCCACTCGGCGCGGTCGGTGTCTTCGATGAACATCGCGAGGATGCCGGGCCGGGTGCCGGTGAGGCGCGTGGGGGCGAGGGCGCCGAGCCGGCGGCGGACGGCGCCGGCCACGGCGTTCTGCGTGCCGGCGCGGGCGGCCATTACGAACACGCCGCCACCGGCCGCGGTGACGGACAAATGCGCCTCCGGCCCGAATTCCCGGCGTAGGCGCGGCATGAGGCCGAGCTCGTCCGCCTGCGCCGCCGCCAGCATCAACGGGTCGAGGCGCAGCACCGCCGCTTCGTCCTGATCGGCGCGGCGGGCGGAGGAGAGCATCTCGCGGATGCGGTCATGCAGCGCGCCCAGCAGATCCGCCCCTTCGGCCCGGAGGCCGCGCGGCAGGGTCATTTTCAAGATGTAGCGGCCGGGATGGGCAGCGAGCCAAGTCTGCAGGTCGGGATCCACGCGGTCCACCAGGTTGAACCAGGCGCCGCGCTGCACGCCGCGCCCCTCCTCGGCCGAGATCACGTCGCAGGCGACCTCCGCCTCGGCCCCCTCCCGTGTCAGCAGCAGGTCGAACGGTGCGGCCTCCTCCAGTCCGGCATACGCCACCTCGAACCCGCGGGAGCGTTGCAAGGCCGCGGTGCGGAACAGGTGGAAGGCTGGCACCAGGCAGTCATCGTCGATCAACGCGCGCCGCAGCAACGCCTCGAGCCGGAGGCGCCCGGCATCGGTCAGCGTGTCGAACAACGCGGCGGCGGCGGCGGCGTGGGTCACGATCCAGCGCTCCGCCATGCTGAGCGGCCGGTCCGGTGCGCCCCGGCGCAGGCGATCGATCGCGAGCTCGATGCAATGGCGCTGCAAGGCCTGCCGTCCCTGCCGGGTCGGCGCGGTGGCGAGGGTGCGCACAGCCGCCATCCGCTCCCGCCACGGACGGGCGCCCATCCGCCCCACGAAGCTCTGGAGGGCGGCGCTATCGGGAAGGGTGTCCAGCGGGACCATCGAATGCAGAGTCTGCGCACACGACTCCGCCGCAGGCAATGACAAGACTGTGAGTTCCTGCAGCGTCATGCCCTGTTGTGTACGGCAAGCGGCATGCGCGCGCGGTCCGGCGCATCCGGCACTTGCGCGCGATGGCGCAAAAGATGGTCCGCCAACACGCAGGCCATCATCGCCTCCCCGACGGGCACGGCGCGGATGCCGACGCAGGGGTCGTGACGGCCGGTGGTCACGACCTCCACTTCCTGCCCGGTGCGGTCCACGGACTGCCGGGGCACCAGGATGGAGCTGGTAGGCTTCACGGCAAAGCGCGCGACGATGGGCTGCCCGGTGGAAATGCCGCCCAGGATCCCGCCGGCGTGGTTGGCGCCGAACTGCACGATGCCGTCCTGCATCCGCATCTCGTCCGCATTGCCCTCGCCCTGCGCGGCGGCGGCTGCGAACCCGTCTCCGATCTCCACGCCCTTCACGGCATTGATCCCCATCAGCGCGGACGCGAGATCGGCGTCCAGCTTGCCATAGATGGGGGCGCCGAGGCCCGGTGGCACGCCCTCGGCCACAATTTCGATCACCGCGCCGACGCTGGACCCGGCACGGCGGATTTTCACCAACTCCGCTTCCCATCGCTGGGCCGCGGCGGCATCGGGGCAGAATAGCGGGTTCCGGTCCACCGCGTTCCAATCCCAGGCGGCGCGGTCCACGGTATCGGCGCCCATCTGCACCATGGCGCCCCGGATGCGCACGCCGGCGCCCAGCACGAGGCGTGCGATGGCGCCGGCCGCCACGCGCATCGCCGTCTCCCGTGCCGAGCTGCGGCCGCCGCCGCGATGGTCGCGAATGCCGTATTTCAGTTCGTAGGTGAGGTCCGCATGGCCGGGCCGGAACTGGGTGGCGATGGCGCCATAGTCGCGGGAGCGCTGGTCCACGTTCTGAATTTCGACCGCGATCGGTGTCCCGGTGGTCATCCCATCCATCGTGCCCGACAGGATCCGCACCGTGTCCGGCTCCTGGCGCTGGGTCGTGAGCTTGGACTGCCCGGGGCGGCGCCGGTCGAGCCAGGGCTGGATATCGGCCTCGGTCAACGGCAGGCGGGGCGGGCAGCCATCGATGACGGCGCCGATGGCCGGGCCATGGCTCTCGCCCCAGGTCGTGACGCGGAACAGGTGCCCGAAGCTGTTATGGCTCAATCGGGTCAGGACTCCACGTTGATGTCGGGCGCGGCCGGGTTCTTCATGCCGACGATGTGGTAGCCGCTATCGACGTGATGGGTTTCGCCCGTGACACCGGCCGAAAGCGGGCTCAGCAGATACATGCCGGCGCCGCCGACCTGTTCGAGCGTCACGTTGCGCTCGAGCGGCGAATTGTATTGGTTCCAGCGCAGGATGTAGCGGAAATCGCCGATCCCACTCGCCGCCAGCGTCTTCATCGGCCCGGCGGACAGCGCGTTCACCCGGATGCCCTGGCCACCCAGATCGGCCGCCAGATACCGCACCGAACTCTCGAGCGCCGCCTTGGCCACGCCCATCACGTTGTAATGCGGCATCACCCGTTCGGCGCCCAGATAGGACAAGGTCAACAGGCTGCCGCCATTGCGCATCATCGGGACCGCACGCTGCGCGACCGCGGTGAAGGAGAAACAGGAGATGTCGAGCGCCGTCAGGAACGCGGCCCGGGGTGTGTCGAGGTATTTGCCACGCAAATAAGCTTTATCGGCCCAGCCGATAGCGTGGACCACGAAATCGATGCCATCCCAGGCCTGCCCGATCGTCGCGAAGGCGGCATCGATGCTGGCATCGTCCGCCACGTCGCACGGCGCCAGCACGGTGCTGCCGATGGAGGCGGCCAGCGGGCGAACCCGCTTCTCCAGCGCGTCCCCCTGATAGGTGAACGCGATCTCCGCCCCTTGCGCGGCACAGGCGGCGGCGATGCCCCACGCGATCGAGCGGTCGTTCGCGACCCCCATCACCACGCCGCGCAGCCCCTGCATCAGCGTTCCCGTGCGGGGCGCGGCGGTTTCAGGTAGGGCGACGTCCGGCATGGCAAACCTCTGTTGATGCGGCAGGACCGGCAAGTGGCACAACCCGGCGCGGCGCGGCAAGGGGGATGGCCCTGGCGACCCGGCCCCGATCCCGCCAAGATGCGCCCGCAGCCCGAGGAATACCATGCCCGACACCGCGCTTTCGTCCGGAATCCCCGAAGCCACTGACCCGCTGGCGCTGTTCGCCAGCTGGCTGGCGGAGGCCGGGCGCACGGAACCGAACGACCCCAATGCGATGACGGTCGCGACCTGCACCCCGGACGGCCGCCCCTCCGCCCGCACCGTGCTGCTGAAGGACCACGATTCCAGGGGATTCGTGTTCTACACCAACTACGAGGGCCGCAAGGGCCGCGAGCTGCTGGCCAACCCGCATGCGGCGCTGCTGTTCTATTGGAAGACGCTGCATCGGCAGGTCCGGGTCGAGGGCGTGGTGGAGACTGTGTCGGCCGAGGACGCCGATGCCTACTACGCCAGCCGCGCCCGCGTGAGCCGCCTGGGCGCCTGGGCCTCCGACCAGTCCCGCCCCTTGCCGGCCCGGGCGGAGTTGGAGCGGCGGGTGGCGGCGCTGGAGGCGCAGTATCCGGGCGATGACATCCCCCGGCCCGCGCATTGGTCCGGGTTCCGGGTGGTGCCCGCCACGATCGAGTTTTGGCAGGACATGCCGTTCCGTCTGCATGACCGGCGGGTGTATACGCGGGCGGGGGCGGGATGGACGGCGGAGGCGCTGTATCCTTGAGGGGCTGCTTTCGACCTCATGTCGGGCAACTAGCTACTTACCTCGGTCGCCCCAAAGCAGACCCTGAGGTCGATCCTTCTCAAATGTGCAGCTGCTTACGTATGGTCCGGAAAACAAGTATGCGAAACCGACCCATTTTCCCTGATGCCCGCTATCCGGGTATGCGGTATCAGCGGCGAGAGAAGATGAACTGATCGGATAACTGGTGTTCAATAGTGATAAACAGCCGCTTGAAACGCTGCTTCGGCGCGCGCACGAAGGCAAGCTACAGCTCCCGGACTTTCAGCGCAGTTATGTCTGGACCGAGGATAGCGTAATCAGCCTGCTCGCAAGCATCCTGAGAGGCTACCCCGTCGGGGCACTGCTGACTTTGGAACGTGGTGGAGAGGTCGACTTCAAACCACGTGGATTGGAGGGAACCAAAGTCCAAGGTCTCCGGCCCGAAACGTTGTTACTCGACGGTCAACAGCGGATTACGTCCCTTTACCAAGCTCTTTACAGCGAGCAACCGGCTCTGATGGACCGCGGACGAGGCACCTACGCGAAACGGCACTTTTTCCTTGATATTGCAAAAGCACTGAGTGAGGCGGTCGATATAGCGGATGCTATCACTGCCGTGCCGGAAGATCGGATAATCCGCTCCGACTTTGGTAGAGTAATTGATCTTGACGTTTCGACCAAGGATCGGCAATTCGAGCAGCACCTGTTCCCTCTTGATCGTGTGTTCGATGATCGAGACTGGATCTATGGTTGGCGCGATCATTGGCGCGACAGGCCTGAACGCCCCCAAGTCGACGATATGGAGCGTGGGTTGGAAAGGCGCGTGCTCCGGCCGCTTCGCGAATACCAGATGCCGATCATCAACTTGGACAAGACAAACAGCAGAGCAGCAATTTGCACAATCTTTGAGAAAGTGAATGTGGGAGGCGTCAAGCTGGATGCCTTCGAACTGCTGACCGCAATGTATGCCGGCGAAGGCCAAGGTTACGACTTGAGAGAGGATTGGTTCGGAACACCTACCCAGCATGGACGCCGTGCACGAATTTCACAGAAGAGCCCTCGCGAGGGCGGTATCTTCGTGAAGCTTGCATCGACTGACTTTCTCCAGGCATGCACCCTGCTTCACACCGTCGAGCGCCGTGACTTGGCTGCAGCTGCAGGTAAGATCGGCCTCGATCTGCCCCAAGTCAATTGCAAGCGAGAGACATTACTACAGCTTCCTCTTGATGTTTTTCTCCGCTTAGCGCCGAAGGTAGAGCAGGGCTTCGCTGAAGCAGCAAAGTTTCTTGGCGAGCAACGAATCTTGTATAATGATGCGTTACCTTATGCACCGCAGATTATGGCACTTGCCGCCTATTTCGCTTTAACTGGACCGCAAGGTGGAAGCGCTGCAGCCAAATTTAAACTAGCGCGCTGGTTCTGGGCGGGAGTGCTGGGAGAGCATTACGGAAGCGGCACAGATACCAAGATCGCCCGCGATGTGCCCGAACTGCGCCGCTGGATTTTGGACCCGAACTCGCCAGACCCAGTGATCTTCAGCGTAACTTACATGCAGGCCGATCGCCTTAACTCGCTACGTAATCGGCGGGCTGCAGCTTACAAAGGATTTCATGCTCTACTGATGAAACGGGGATGCCGTGATTTCGTGACGGGTGACGGCTTTGACGTCATGAGCTTATGGCAAGAGCCGATTGACGTTCACCACATTTTCCCGCAGGCTTGGTGCAAGGTGCATGGAAAGTCACCCGAGGATTATGATAGCATCATCAATAAGACCCCGCTTTCGGCAGCAACTAACCGATGGATTATACGTGGCGATGCACCGTCCGAGTACCTTGCCCGCATTGAGCAGGACCACAAGGTAAATAGGGAGGATCTCGACAGAATCTTACGCGAGCATCTGATTAATCCCACTTTACTGCGCGCGAATGACTTCGAGGGTTTCTTTGCAGACCGAAAAGCGCGATTAGCTGCATTGGCGGGTGATGCCATGGGCAGGCTGGTTGTAGAACTGTTGCTGTCGAGCCGGACCTGGTTGCCGCACCGGCTCTGACACTCGATGAACGTGAACAGCTTGAGGCTGATGTGTAATGGCCTCACTTACGCCGCCAAGATCAAGACAGATTAGAAACCCGAGAGTGGCCTGCGAAAATATCGCGAGCCGCGCGTTGACGTCGGCTTCTGCCTGTTGACCGCTGGAGGCGGACAGTCCGCTCCCCACCCGACGACCACGCCCCGCTCTCGATCAAAGACACGGCTCTCAGAGCGTCATGTTGCGCCACCGGGGCTGGCTCATCGGTCCGGTGCGAAATCCGGGGCGGCCACGGAGGGCGGCCGGTTCAGCAGCAGGTCCGTCGCCAGCCGCGCCGTGCCGCAGGCCAGTGTCCAGCCCAGCGCGCCATGCCCGGTGTTCAGGAACAAGCCCGGCAGCCGGGACCAGCCCACCAGGGGCCGGCTATCGGGGGTGGCGGGGCGGAGGCCGGTCCAGGGTTCGGTGCCGGATGCGATGTCCAGGTCGATTGCGGCGGTGGCGGCATCCTGCACGGTGCGGAGCCGGGCCGGGTCGAGCGTGTGGTCCTCGCCCACCATGTCCGCCACACCGGCCGCGCGCACCAGGGCGGCGCCGCCCCGCTCGAGCGGCGCCAGCACCACTTTGCGCTCGAGGTCGGTCACGCTATGGCGCAGTCCCGGGCCGGAGGCTTGGCGGGCGGTGAGGCTGTAGCCCTTCATCGGATAGACCGGGATGCGCAGCCCCGCCGCGCGCCCGAACCGCCGCGCGCCGGAGCCGAGCGCCAGCACGAACGCATCCGCCGCGATCTCTGCCCCCGCAGCCCGGATGGCAACGAGCCGGCCCTCCCGCAGCACGGGCTCCGCTTCCTCGCCCATGTGCCATCGGATGGCGTTGCGCGCCCGCAATGCTGCTGCGAGCCCATCGCAGAACTGCCCGCAATCCCCGACCTGCTCGGCCGCGGTATAGACGCCGCCCGCCAGCTCATCCGCCGGGATGCGTAGGGCGGGTTCGCAGGCGAGGCACTCCGCGGCGGACAGCACGTCCTGACCCGCGCCGGCGCTCCGCCGCGCTTCGGCGAACCCGGCGCCACTGCGGTGCAGGACCAGCTTGCCCGCCTCCCGCCAGCCGAATTGCAGCGATAGGCGCCGTTGCAACGCCTCCAGCTCCTGCCGGCTCAGCGCCGCCAGCGCGAGTTGCGCCGCCACGGTCCGCTGCACCATCGCCGGCCGGCAGGCGGAGAGGAACGCCAGGCCCCAGCGCAGGAACGCGGGGTCCATGCCGGGCCGCACCCGGAGCGGGCCGCCCGATTGCGCCAGCAGACCCGGCAGATGCGCCAGCGTTTCGGGCGAGGCCAGCGGCGCCACGAAGTGGTAGGAAAGCTGCGCGCCATTGCCCCGGCTGGCTTCCTGCCCGGCGCTGTCATGCCGGTCCACGATCGTGACCTCGCACCCCGCCTCCGCCAACGCCCAGGCGGTGGTCAGCCCCACCACCCCCGCCCCCAAGATGCACACGTGCATAGCCACCTCCTGTGGACGATGTGGCGTGGGGCCGGGCGGCCCGTCCAATGCAGAAAATGCATTGGCCCGGCGAATAGCGGAGGGCTATGCAGCCTCAACGAAGGTGCATCAGTGGAAACGCGATGGCTGCAGGATTTCCTCAACTTGGCTGAAGCCGGGTCATTCACCCGCGCGGCGCAGGCGCGGCATTCGTCGCAGGCCGCGTTCAGCCGGCGGATCCAATCGCTCGAGCACTGGCTTGGCACCACCCTGGTGGATCGCAGCGCGTTCCCCACCCGGTTGACGGCCGAGGGCGAGCGCTTCCGCACGCAGGCCGCCGAGATCCTCGACCGCATCCTCACCAGCCGCGGCGAGCTGCAGGGGCGGCCGGTGCCGGACCGGGTGCGGCTGGCGATCCCGTTCGCCCTTGCCACGACGGCCCTTCCAGCCTGGTGGGCCAGATGGCGAGGTGAGGACGCGCTGGCCTGTCAGGTGGAGTCCGGCAACGTGCACGACATGGTCACGAGCCTGGTCGCCGGGACGGTCGATCTCCTGGTCTGCTTCCACAGCGCGCAGCAGCCGATCGAGCTGGACCCCGCGCGCTATGACCGTCACGTGCTGCGGACGGACCGGTTGCGCCCCTATGCGGCGCCGGGCTCCCTGGCAGCTGCGGCGTGGCCGGGGCGTGCCGGGCATCCGGTGCCGCTGCTGCGCTACCCCGCCAGCGTGTATTTCGGCCGCCTGGTCGCGATGGCGATCGACGACGGCCCGGCGCTTCATGCCACCACCGTTATGGAGTGCGAGATGGCGGATGTGCTGCGCGGCCTGGCTTTGGCCGGGCAGGGGGCGGCCTGGTTACCGGATTGCGCGGTGCGGGACGGGGATGCGCTGGTGCCGCTGGGCGGTGAGGCCTGGGCATCGACCGTCGACACCGTGGCGTTCCGCGATCGTCAGGCCCGTCGCCCGGCGCTCGATCGGCTCTGGACACGGCTGGCAAATGGCACCTTAGTTTCCTGAACAGGAGTATCTGCATGCGCATCGTTTCATGGGCCCTGGCGGCCTTGCTCGTCACCCCCTTCGCGTCGCACGCCCAGGAGCTCACGGGCACGCTGAAGAAGATCAAGGAGACCGGCACCATCACCCTCGGCGTGCGGGACAGCTCGGTTCCGTTCAGCTATCTCGATGATCAGCAAAAGCCCGTGGGCTACGCGATCGACATCTGCATGAAGGTGGTGGACGCGATCAAGGCCGAGCTGAAGCTGGCGGACCTCAAGGTCGTGACCAACCCGGTGACATCGGCCACGCGCATCCCGCTGATGGCCAACGGCACCATCGACCTGGAATGCGGCAGCACCACCAACAACGCCGAGCGCCAGAAGCAAGTGGCGTTCAGCAACACCTACTTCCTGACCGCCAGCATGTTCGTGGCGAAGAAGGCCGCCAAGCTCGCTACGATCGACGACCTCAAGGGCAAGACCGTGGTGTCCACCTCGGGCACCACCAACATCCTGCAGCTCAACCAGGCCAACACGGCGCGCAGCCTGGGCATGAACATCCTCACGGGCAAAGATCACGCCGAAAGCTTCCTGCTGGTCGACACGGGCCGGGCGGCGGCGTTCGTGATGGATGACGTGCTGCTCGCAAGCCTGGTGGCGTCCGCGAAAGAGCCCGGCGCCTACGCCATCAGCACGGACGCGTTCTCCAAGCCAGAGCCCTATTCCTTGATGATGCGGCGGGACGATGCCCCGTTCAAGAAAGTGGTGGACGGCGCCACCGCGCGGCTGTTCCAGAGCCCGGAGGGGGCGGCGATCTATGCCAAGTGGTTCACGCAACCGATCCCGCCGAGGGGCCTCAACCTGAACCTGCCGATGGCGCCGGTGCTTGCCGCATCCTGGAAGGCGCCGAGCGACAATCCGGACCCGGCGCATTACGCGCAGTAACCGTTCTTTCTTCCCCCTCTCCCGCTGGCGGGAGAGGGTTGGGGTGAGGGTGGAAGCCACACTCCCAGACCCCGGCGTGTGTCATCCCACCCTCACCCCGTCCCTCTCCCGCCAGCGGGAGAGGGGGAGACAAAGTTGAACTACAACTGGAACTGGCGCGTGTTCTGGGACCTCTCGCCCGAGGGGACCGGGACCTATTTGGCGATCCTGCTGCGCGGCGCGCTGACCACGATCGAGGTGGCGGCAATCGCGTGGGCGGTGGCGCTGGTGTTCGGCTGCATCATGGGCGTGGCGCGCACGCTGCCGAACCGCGGAACCCGGGCGATCGGCACCGCCTGGGTCGAGCTGTTCCGCAATATCCCGCTGCTGGTGCAGCTGTTCCTCTGGTATTTCGTGCTGCCGGAGGTCCTGCCGGAGCGGGCCGGGGACTGGCTGAAATCCTTGCAGAACGCGCCGTTCGCGATCGCGGCCGTGGGCATCGGCCTGTTTATGTCGGCGCGCGTCGCGGAGCAGTTGCGGGCCGGGCTCGCGGCCTTGCCGCGCGGGCAGGCGCAGGCGGGGACGGCGCTCGGCCTCACGACGTTGCAGACCTATCGCTACGTCCTGCTGCCGATGGCCGGGCGCATCATCCTGCCGCCGCTCACGAGCGAGCTGGTGAACACCATCAAGAACACCTCCGTGGCCCTCACCATCGGCCTGCTGGAACTGACGGCGCGGGCGCGGGCGATGCAGGAGTTCAGTTTCCAGGTGTTCGAGGCGTTCACGGCCGCCACCATCGGCTACCTGATCGTCAACCTGGCGGCCACGCTGCTGATGCGGCTGCTAGAGCGGCGGCTGCGTGTGCCGGGGTATGTCGGCGGATGAGCTTCGACTTCGACGTGATCTGGCGCAGCCTGCGGTACCTGTTCCTGGACGGGATGCGGTTCACGCTGCTGCTCACGGCCCTGGCGGCGCTGGGCGGGGTGGTGCTTGGCACCGGGCTCGCGCTGCTGCGGCTGGCGGGGGGGCCGGTGCTGTCCCGGGTGGCGACGGGGTATGTCAATTTGATGCGGACCTTGCCGCTCGTCCTCGTGATCTTCTGGTTCTACTTCCTCGTGCCCTATCTCGGGCAGTGGGTGACCGGGGCGACCCGTCCGGTGCAGGTCGGTGCCTTCGCGAGCCTGTTGCTGACCTTCATCTTGTTCGAGGCCGCCTATTTCTCCGAGATCATCCGCGCCGGGATCGGCAGCATCCCGCGCGGGCAGATGGCGGCCGGGTTCGCGCTGGGGCTAACCTACCGGCAAGTGATGGGCTCCGTGATCCTGCCGCAGGTCTTTCGCACCATGCTGCCGGTGCTGCTCACGCAGACGATCGTGCTGTTTCAGGACACGTCGCTTTGCTACGTGCTGTCGGTCACGGATTTCCTGGGTGCCGCGTCCAAGGTGGCGCAGCGGGATGGCCGCCTGGTCGAGATGTATGTGTTCGCCGCGCTGGTCTATTTCGCGATTTGCCTGCTCGCCTCGCAAGGCGTGAAGCGTCTGCAATCCCGCATCGCCATCATTCGTTGAGGCCGTTATGAGCGCTGTGATCACGATGGACCGGGTCAGCAAGTGGTATGGCACCATGCAGGTGCTGAACGACTGCTCGCTCGCCGTGCAGAAGGGTGAGGTCGTGGTGGTGTGCGGCCCCTCCGGCTCCGGCAAGAGCACGCTGATCAAGACGGTGAACGCGCTGGAGCCGATCCAGAAGGGTGCGATCACCGTGGATGGCGTGGCGTTGGGCGGGAAGGGCGTGAACCTGCCGCAGCTGCGCGCCCGGGTCGGCATGGTGTTCCAGCATTTCGAGTTGTTCCCGCATCTGCGCGTGGTGGAAAACCTGGTGCTGGCGCAACGAAAGGTGCTGCGGCGGGATGAGGCCGCGTCACGTGCGAAGGGACTGGCGTTGCTGGACCGGGTGGGCCTCGCGGCACACGCGGACAAATACCCCGGCCAGCTTTCCGGCGGGCAGCAGCAGCGGGTGGCGATCGCGCGCGCGCTGGCCATGGACCCCGTGGTCATGCTGTTCGACGAGCCCACCAGCGCGCTCGATCCCGAGATGGTGAGCGAGGTGCTGGACGTGATGGTGGGGCTGGCTGGCGAAGGCATGACGATGATGGTGGTGACGCACGAGATGGGCTTCGCCCGCAAGGTGGCGCATCGCGTGGTGTTCATGGATCGGGGCGAGGTGGTGGACGATGCCGGGCGGGACGCGTTCTTCGGCGGCGCCGCCAGTGAGCGGGCGCGGCAGTTCCTGTCGAAGATACTGAGTCACTGATGTTGCCCTAGGCCGCGCACCTGCCTACGGTGCGCCGCAGTCGGGGCGTGGCGCAGCCTGGTAGCGCGCCTGTTTTGGGTACAGGAGGCCGCCGGTTCGAGTCCGGCCGCCCCGACCATCAATGAGGGATTGAATTATGCGTGCCCGCATCTTCCAGCGCCCCAAGACCGCCACCCAATCCGGCCTGAGCGGCGCCGGCAACTGGGTGTTCGAGTACGAACCCTCCGAGCGCGAGCTGAACGACGCGCTGATGGGCTGGTGGGGCAGCCGCGACACCTCCGGCCAAGTGCGCCTGCGCTTCGACACGGAGGCGGAGGCGGTGGCGTTCGCGGAGAAGAAGGGCGTGCCGTACGACGTGGAGCCCCCACCTGCCACGCGCCCGCTCAAGCCGAAAGTGTATGCCGACAATTTCCGCTACGGCCGGGCCGAGAACTGGACCCATTGATCCCGGGTCGTCTATGGTCCGCCGCGAGCGCCCATAGCTCAGATGGATAGAGCGGCGGCCTTCTAATCCGCATGTCGGGGGTTCGAATCCCTCTGGGCGCGCCCGATTATGGAAAGTGAAGCGGGCACGCTGATCTTTTTGGTTCGACGCTTGGGGCGCGTTATTTCCAGAATGTGGAAACCGGGCTGGCCTGCATCATGAAAACGGCGGTGTTCGCGAGAGCACCACGTCCTTTGAACGGTGCTGTGCCGGCAGACCGGCCACGAACGCGCTCGGCGCCACTTCGACCAATGTTGGCTGGCCGTACGCAGGAACGATGAAAAGCCGATACCCTGCTTCGACGGCCAGTTCCGACAGCAAGGCCGCGAGCCGAACCGATTCCGGCAATACTTCGATGACCAAAATGGGCTTGGTCGCGACGATCGCTTCTCTCGCGCTCAGCAGCAACTCGGCCTCGATCCCTTCGGCGTCGATCTTGATCAGGTCGCACGACGCCGCCAGGTCGCGGAAGGGGCGGCCGTCCACCGTCACCACATTCGCGCTGCTGCGCTCGGCCACTTCGCTGCCGAGCATGAGATGGGCGCCGACCGGGGCGCCCCGGCCCTCGTTGGGGATGCTGAGGCTGACTGGTTCGGGCAGGGCGCCCGGGATCGCTGCGGCCTCGATCACCACGGCCGATACGCCGTTCCGGGCCAGGTTAGCACGGATCACGGCGGCATTTCCTGGCAATGGCTCGAGCACCCGATACTGGCCGGTCGTCGCCCGCGCGCCCAAGACCGTGAACAAGCCCACGTTGCCGCCGATCTCGAGCACGTTCTGCGACCGCCGGCAGAGATCGGTCCAGACCGCCGCCAAGACTCCCTCATAGCCCTGGATCCCCATCCAATACACGGCATCCATCACCATGGAGTCCACGGGCTCGAATGTGAGGGACAGGTCGTCCATCGCCGTGATCGCAGATACCCGCGTTGCCAGGCGCCCACGGAAAGATCGCTCCGCGTGCTTCAGCACCAGCACGCACAGGTTCCGCGCAACGCCGCCGCGCTTGAACCGATGCACCTGTCGCCGTAGCGGATCGAACAGCCCGATCGGCACCGATCGCACCATGCGCTCGATCAAGTGCTGGCACCCGCGCCCTGCGCGTCCAGCGTCGCCATCACACCCTCGATCGTCCTCGCCCACGCTTCGTAGGAGTTGAGGCGAAGCGCGCGCTCCCGGGCGGCACGGCCCATCCGGCGGCGAAGATCGTGGTCCGACAAGAGCCGGTTCACGGCCTGTCGCAGCGCGACGGGGTCATGCGGTGGCACCACCAGCGCGGTGACGCCGTCTTCAACATAGTCGAGGATCCCCGGGGAGGCTGACACCACGACAGCCTTCCCGCACGCCATCGCCTGCACGACGGCACTCGTGCCGCCGCCATTCACCACAGGGTGCAGCGGCAGCACCATGATGGAAGCGGAGCCGACGAGGTCGCGGTACTCCTGCAGCGGCAGTGGCGCCGAAAGGATGCTTGCCGCCCCCGCATCTGCCTGCCGCAGCACCCTGCTTCGAACCACGACTTTCCCCTGGATCGACGGTGCTGCCGCCAGCAGGGTCGGATAATCGCGGGACGCATCGTCGCCGACGGCGAGCACCGGGCCCTCGGGCTGGTCCGGCGCCTCGTGGTAGAACTCCGTATCCACCTGGGCCTGGACCGGGATGACGAGCGGGGCATTCGGCCATTTGACGCGGATCGCCTCCGCCTGAGACGTGCTGTAGGGCAGGATCGCGTCGGCTCGCGGTACCACGAAATCAAGGATCAAACGCCGGGGTAGCCACTCTGGAGTTCCCAGATCCACAATGACGACGCGCGCGCGAAAGCCGAACAACCGGCGAAGTGCCAGCATCACCAAGGCAGATGATTCGAAGAAGCAAAATACGAACTCGGCATGCCGCCGGGCCAACATGGCCTTCAATGCGCGGAGCGGATCGACGGCCCGAAACAGCGTGTGGGCGCGGGCCGCAGGGTTCAGGGGGAACGGGTGTATCTCCAGCCGTTCGAACGTCATCCCCTGTTGTGACAGGATTCGATACGGCTGCTCCCGGTCCTCATCATCGGCCGGGCGACGGCCCGTCCATGCTGGCCAGGACGTATGGGGAGGGAAGATCAAAACTTGGATGCTCATTCTCGTAAAATGAGACAAAGGTTAACGAAACGATAATCACGATTTAATGTACAAAAGACGCAGACGAGCTGCGACAGGAACAGCGCCGCCTCGACCACACCGCCGCCGACAGTCACCGCGGGTGCCCGGTCGACATGGCCGCTTCATACGGCCGCAATCAGCATCAGGCTCTTGACGAGCGCCGACCCGGCGATCGCGACGAAGATGCGCTGCATCCCGGCCAATATAGCGTTTGAACCTGATGAGCGTACGGGGCGGCATGTATCGGAAGACCGGCAAAAACCTCTTGCCATGAAGCGATGCCATGTGGATTGAACATTCGGCTATGTTCGGCACCCCGCACCTGTTCGAAAGGCAAGCGTCCCATGAACCGTGTCGTGAGACTGGCCCTCGCGGTCGCCATCCTGGCGAGCCCCGCCGCCCATGCAGGGGAGGCACTCGACGCGCTCCGGGCACGCGGCACCCTTCGGGTCGGCACCACAGGTGATTACAAGCCCTTCACGTTCCGGCAACCGGACGGCACCTATGCGGGCGCCGACATCGCCATGGCCCGGCGCCTGGCCGCCCGCATCGGCGTCACGCTCGAAATCGTGCCGACGACCTGGACCACCCTGCTCGATGATTTCACGGCCCGCAAATTCGACGTCGCCATGGGCGGCGTGTCGGTGAATGCGGCCCGGGCGGCGCGCGGCACGTTCTCCGCAGTGACCTTCACCGATGGGAAACGCCCGGTGGTGCGCTGCGCCGACAAGGAGCGCTTCACCAGCGTGGACGCGATCGACCAGCCCGGAATCCGGGTGATCGTCAACCCCGGCGGCACCAACGAGGAGTTCGCCCGCGCCCGCATCCACCGCGCCGAGCTCACCACCCATCGTGACAATGCCACCGTGTTCGACGAGATCCTGGCCGGCCGGGCCGACGTGATGGTGACCGACGGGATCGAGGTCGATCACCAGGCCCTGCTGCATCCGGAGCTGTGCCCGGCCATGGTGCCGGCGCCGTTCACCCGTCTGGAGAAGGCCTACCTCGTGCAACGCGATCCGGAGTTGGCGGCGCTGATCGGCGCATGGCTGGAAAGCGAGATGACGAGCGGCGACTACGCCCGCATCCTCGACACAGCCCAGCACGCGCCCTGACCGCTACGCCGCCGCGGTCACCGCACTCCAGTGGCGGAGCGCCTCCTCGCCGGGGGGCGTCAGGCGATAAACGCCACGCTCCACCCGCTCGAACCAGCCATACACGTTGCGCTTGAGGATGGAGCCAGCCCGGGGCGCGGCGGGGCGGCAGTCCCGCGGCCGGGCCGGGCCATCTTGCAACCGGGCGGCACAGATCAGGGCTTCCTGGCGATAGGCCGTGAGGATCGGCTGGCCGCCGGAGCCGCCAGGGGACGGGTCACCCCGGCGCGCCGCGTGTTCCGCCAGGAGGCGACGGCGGCGCTTCGGGTCGCCGCGGGGGCGGTAGGGTTCGGGTTCGGCCAACACCTCCGTCGCGCCACTGGCATGGATGGCCAGCAGCCCGAAGCCCACCAGGCGGCACAGCTTGCGAGCCCGGCTGTCCCGGTCCCGGCCGCGCCGGGTCGCTTGCACCGCCAGCCAGACCTGGTCCGCGGCGCCCATACGCTCCACGGCTTGCAGCAGCAATTCGAACGACAGACCGAGCTTCAGCTCGGCGATGACCAAAACAGGCGGCTGGCCCGGCTCGGTGCCGGGGCGCACGCCGACCACGTCGCAATGACCGATCTCTCCCTTGGCAACGAAGCCGCGGCTTTCCAGGAACCGCTTCACGGCCGGATATAGGTCGGTCTCGCGCGCCAAATCGTCAGCTCCGGCGGCGCACCATGGCCAGAACGAAACACAGCCCGGCCAGCAGCGCGATCGTGCGCGGCTCCGGCACTGAGATGACTTCGGCCAATTGGGAGATCGAACCGTCCTGCTTGCTGATGAGCAGCAACTCGCCCAGGGGATCGGCCAGGCGCGTATCGGCTCGGGGGTAGTATTGGCTGTACAGGTCCGTCGTGAGATCGAGCTGGTAAAGGGGCGCCAGCGTCCCGGGCGAGGCAGCGGCGGGATCGAAGTAGAACAGCCGGCCGGTCACGATGTCCTGCAGCACATATTTGCCATAGAGGTCGGGGATCGCGCTGCCGCGATACACGAACCCGCTGCCGAGCGCCGCCCCTTCGTAATGCGAGTAGCCAGCGATCGGATCGGTGAACCCGGCCGTGCCCGGCGGCACCGGATAGGCGTTTTCGTTTACGAGGCCATAGGCATAGCCGGTGGCGAACGGCCCTTGCCGCTCGGACCAGCCGTAATTGGCGCCCTTCTGGCCGAGATCGACCTCCTCGAAGAAGGCCTGTCCGATGTCGTTGATGAACAGCTGCCCGGTGCCCGCGGTATCCCAGGAAAAGCTTTGCGGGAAACGGAGGCCCGAGGCCCAGACCTCCCCCAGCTTGCCGGCCTGCCCGGCATAGGGATTGTCGGCCGGCACAGTGTAGGGCTGGCCATCCGAGGCGAGCGGATCGATCCGCAGCATCTTGCCTTGCGGCACGGCCAGGTTCTGGGCGTTGCGATTGCCGTCGTTATACAGGCCGTCACCGCTGCCGATATAGAGCTTGCCGTAATCGGCGGTGCCCGGCTTCGCATTCGGGTTGAAGCCGATGAAGCCGTTGCTGTGATCGTCCTGGTAACCGCCGATGGTCAGCACCGAGCGGGATGCGCCCGTAAAGGTCGGGGCGGCCGGGTTGGTGGCGGACCACTCGCGGATCTCGACCGTGATCGGCCCGGTGCCGCCGATCGTCGCCGGGCCGGAAGCGGTGGTGTAGGCGGTGGTGTAGAACATGCCGTAGCCGGGCTTGGCGGGATCGCCGGCGAAGTTCGGATGGAACGCGACACCCGAGAGGCCCACGCCGTAGAAGCCGGAGGGCGCCGGCGTGCCGATGCCCTGCGTACGCAGGTCCAGATAGGGAACTGGGGTCGATCCGGCCGCATCGGTGCGGTAGATCGTGCCGTTCAGGTCACTGACGAACAGCCGGCCGGTGCCGTCATTCACAACCGTCGTGATCCGCGCGAGCGCCGACCCCGGTGCATCGGCCGGCACGGACGTCAGCGGCGATAGCCGCACGGTGATGCCGCCCGACACGATGGGGGCATACGGGTTGGTCGTGAGAGGAGCCGGCGCCGCCACGGCCGCGTGCCCTGCCAGCGCCATGGCTCCCATCATCCACCGCTTCATCTGCATACCCCCCCGTCATCACGTTATCCCAACGTTATGCGAGGGTATACCAAAGTTAGAAACCGATGACGATATCGGTCGCCAGCGTGAAAGCGCCGCGATCCTTGCCGTCGTTGAAGGCGCGCGAATTGTTCAGCGCGCGATCATACCGCACCTCCGGCCGGATCAGCAGCGTGCTGAGCTGCTGCGGCACGCCGGATGGCTTGTAGGTCACGCCCAGGGTGAACTCCGAGTAGGTCGTGGGCTTCGGGGCCGTGATGAAGCGCGAGAAGGTGCCGCGCTGCACGTTGGCGTAGTCGCGGTCGGACACCGGGTTGCTGACGAAGAAATTGCTGCTGTCCCGATACAGTTCGGCCCGGCCGTTCAGCGTCAGCGTGTCGGTCAGGGTATAGGACGCATATTGGGCGATGCCCCAAGCCTCGGCCCGGTAGCCATCCTCGCGCACGTAGTTCACCTCGGTCGTGAGCGTCAGCTTGTCGTTCGCCTTGTACACGAGGGAGGCGTCGTTGTAGTAGCGCAGCGCCTCATTCGCGAACGGCGTGTTCCGCTTGGAATTTTCCGGTCCGATATGGGTGAGCGCCAGCAGCACGAGCTTGCCGTCCATCATGTTCAGCCCGACGCCCGCGATGCCGCCGGGGCGGTTGTTGTTGTCCCCGTTGCCGTAGCCGATGGCGGTGTTGGTGCCGCTGTCGATGCCAAGATAGAGGTCGACCAGGTCGGACACGTGCGCGGTCGCCAGCACGCCGGTGTGCTTGAACGGCAGGCCGTAGTTGAAGATGTAGCTGTGTGAATAGAAGGCGTTGGTCTTGGGGTCGATCAGCTCTACGCCCAACGGCGTCGGGTAGATGCCGGCCTTCACATCCAGCCCGTTGGCGAAGATGGACGGGAAGCGGACGGAGATCGACGCCTCCGGCACATCGAGCTGGTTGCGGTTATGGATCAGCTGGTCGAACACGCCGAGCGTATGGGTGATGCGGCTATCGGAGCCGTAGGCGAGCTGCAGCTTGAAGCCGACATCGATGCTGGTCGCCTTCGGATCCACGTCACGGCTGATGGTGCCGAGCAGCTGGTTCAGCACCGGGCGGTTCGACAGATCGGTGAACAACTGCCCGAAATTGCGGCGGCTGTTCGGCGATGACGTGTTGACCACGATGCCGCCATCGGCCTGGAAGCCGAGCTTGATGCTGCTGGCCCAATCGCTGAAATTGGCGGGCGCCACATAGGGCTTCTCGGCCGGAGCGGTGGCCGGGTTGCCGGGTGTGCCGGTCTGTTCTGCGGGGGTCGCGAGCTGCGCCTGCACGGCGGTCGAGCTCAGCAGGGCGCCGAAAATCAGGGCGGGGGCGGTTCGGGTCATCGTGGCTCCATCGGCAAGAAGGTCTTCGGTATGTCATCGGTCCGCGTAAACGGGCCATGCTGATTCGCGCCCAGCGCGAGTGGCGATGCAACACCGATGCCAAGATGCCACATATGACGAACCCCCGGCCAAGCGGGCCGGGGGTCCGGGTCGGCGCGGCGGAGGCTTAGGCGGAGTAGTACATCTCGAACTCGACCGGGTGCGGGGTGTGTTCGAAGCGGTAGACCTCGGTCCACTTCAGCTCGATGTAGCTTTCGATCTGCTCCTTGCTGAACACGTCGCCCTGCAGCAGGAAGTCATGATCGGCAGCCAAGGCGCCCAGCGCCTCACGCAGCGAGCCGCACACGGTCGGGATGCCCTTCAGCTCCTCGGGCGGCAGGTCGTAGAGGTCCTTGTCCATGGGATCGCCCGGGTGGATCTTGTTCTTGATCCCATCGAGCCCGGCCATCAGCAGCGCCGAATACGCCAGATACGGGTTCGCCGTCGCATCCGGGAACCGCACCTCGACCCGCTTGGCCTTCGGGTTGGTGGTGTAGGGGATGCGGCAGGAGGCCGAGCGGTTGCGCGCGGAGTAGGCCAGCAGCACCGGCGCCTCGAACCCCGGGATCAGCCGCTTGTAGCTGTTGGTGCTGGGGTTGGTGAACGCGTTGCAGGCCTTGGCATGCTTGATGATGCCGCCGATGAAATGCAGGCACATCTCGCTGAGGTCGGCATAGCCGTTGCCGGCAAACAGCGGCTTGCCGTCCTTCCAGATCGACTGGTGCGTGTGCATGCCGCTGCCGTTGTCGCCATAGATCGGCTTGGGCATGAAGGTCGCGGTCTTGCCGTAGCTGTGCGCCACGTTGTGCACGCAATACTTATAGATCTGCATCTGGTCGGCCATCGTCAGCAGGCTGCCGAACTTGGTTCCGAGCTCGTGCTGGGACTGCGCGACCTCATGGTGATGCTTCTCGATCGGCAGGCCCATCTCACCCATCGAGCTCAGCATCTCGGCGCGCAGATCGCTCTCGGAGTCCACGGGCGGCACCGGGAAATAGCCGCCCTTGATGCCGGGGCGATGGCCCATGTTGCCCTCGGGGTAGTCCTTCATGTTGGCGCCGGGGCCCTCGATGCTGTCGATCTGGTGGCTGGCGAAGTTGGGGCCGCTGCCGAAGCGCACGCTGTCGAAGATGAAGAACTCGGCTTCGGCGCCGACCATCACGGTGTCGCCGATGCCCGACGACTTGACGTAGGCCTCGGCCTTCTTGGCGGTGCTGCGCGGGTCCCGGGCATAGGGCTGGCCGGTGCTGGGCTCATAGATGTCGCAGAACAGGATCAGGCTGGGCTTGGCGGCGAACGGGTCCATCACGGCCGTCTTCGGGTCGGGCATGAGGATCATGTCGCTCTCGTTGATCGCCTTCCAGCCGGCGATGCTGGAGCCGTCGAACATGATGCCGTCGCGGAACGCATCCTCGTCCATCGTCGAGATATGCTGCGCCGTGTGCTGCCACTTGCCGCGCGGGTCGGTGAACCGAAGGTCCACGTATTCGACCTGGTGCTCCTGGATCATCTCGAGCACGTGGGCCACGGTGCCCTTCTCGTCCTGTGCCATGCCTTGTCTCTATCCCTGTTTGGTCCGGCTGCCCCGTGCGGCCGGTTCGTTGGTTGCGTTTAGACCGCGCCGTTAAACCGCGTCTGGCCCGCGCTCGCCAGTGCGGATGCGGATCACCTCGTCGATCGTGCTGACGAAGATCTTGCCGTCGCCGATCCGGCCCGTGCGCGCCGCCGTCACGATCGCGTCCACGGCCCGCTCCAGCACGTCATCCTCGCAGACGACCTCTATCTTCACCTTCGGCAGGAAATCCACCACGTATTCGGCGCCGCGATAGAGCTCGGTATGGCCCTTCTGCCGCCCGAACCCCTTGGCCTCCACCACCGTGATCCCCTGCAGCCCCACCTCGTGCAGGGCCTCTTTCACCTCGTCCAGCTTGAACGGCTTGATCACCGCCTCGATCTTCTTCATGCGCTTGGCCCCCCTCGCCGCCCTGCAGTGGCTTGGAGGACGGGGGGAAAGGTTTGCACGCAGCGTGCCACGCCGCAATGCGGGGGAGGGGCGTGCGACCCAGGCCGGAAACGCACCTTCCCGCGTCAAATGCCCATCGCAAGGGCAGGTTGAACCCGGCGCCCAATGCCGTCACATTGGTTGGGACCATAATCCGAGGTGTCCGTTGAAACCCGCCAACGCCCTGCTCTCTGCCACGGGGACCACGATCTTCACCGTGATGTCCGCGCTCGCGACCCAGCACGGCGCCATCAACCTCGGCCAGGGTTTCCCGGACACGGACGGACCGGATGACGTGATTGAGGCGGCGGCCGACGCGCTGCGGGACGGGCGCAACCAATACCCGCCGCTGACCGGTGTGCCGGAGCTGCGCCAGGCCGTTTCTGCCGCCAATCGCCGCTTCTATGGTATCGAGGCGGACCCGGCGACCGAAGTGGTGGTCGCCTCCGGCGCCACGGAGGCCATCACCGCCTCGCTCATGGCGCTGCTGAACCCAGGCGACGAGGTCGTGCTGATCGAGCCGCTGTATGACACCTACCTCCCGGTCGTGCGCCTGCTGGGCGCCATCCCCCGCGTGGTGCGCCTCACACCGCCGAAATGGGAGCTGCCGCGGGCCGAGCTGGCGGCGGCATTCGGACCGCGCACGAAGGCGATCCTGCTCAACACGCCGATGAACCCGACCGGCAAGGTGTTTACCGCCGCCGAACTGGCGTTCGTGGCGGATTTGCTGGTCAAGCACGATGCCTATGGCGTCTGTGACGAGGTGTATGAGCACCTGACCTATGATGGCTGGCGGCATATCCCGTTGATGACGCTGCCGGGCATGCGGGAGCGGTGCCTGCGCATCGGCAGCGCCGGCAAGACATTCAGCTTGACGGGCTGGAAGATCGGTTACGTCACGGGCCCGGCGGCTTTGTGCGGCCTCGTGGCCAAGGCGCACCAGAACCTCACTTTCACCACGCCGCCCAATCTGCAGCGTGCGGTGGCGGTGGGATTGGCGAAGGACGATGCCTATTTCGCCGGGTTGAGTTCGGCGTTGCAGGCGAAGCGGGACCGGTTGTCGGCCGGATTGGCCGGGCTCGGCTTCGGGGTGCTGCCGGCGATGGGCAGCTATTTCGTGACGGCGGATTTCGGCCCGCTCGGTTTCGCAGGCGACGATGTGGCGTTCTGCCGGCATATCACGGAGCAGGCGGGCGTGACCGCGATCCCCGTCTCCGCCTTCTATGAGGGGAGTGCGCCCCGGCACTACGCCCGGTTCGCCTTCTGCAAGCGGGAAGCGGTGTTGGACGAGGCGGTAGCCCGGCTCCAGCGGCATTTTTCCGCCAGGCCCGCGGAAAGATTGACGGCCACCGCCTAAACGCCCTAAACCGCGCCCTCGCTGGGATGGCGGACGTAGCTCAGTTGGTAGAGCGCCAGGTTGTGGTCTTGGATGTCGCGGGTTCGAGACCCGTCGTTCGCCCCAGTTTTCCCCTCGAATAGCCCCTCGCGTCCCAGGCGCGTGCATGCTTCACTCCCGCCATCGGTTGGGAGTTTTGCGTCAATGAAGCGTCTTGCGGCTGCGGTCCTCGCGGCATTCCTGTGGCTCGGCGCCCCGGCGCGCGCGGCCGACGACATCGTGATCGGCGCCATCTACCCGCTGACCGGTAACGCGGCGCAGATCGGCGCCGACGCCCGCAACGCGATCGAGACCATGCTGGAGATCGTGAACGGCACGCATGACAAGCTGCCGATGCTGATGGGCGGCGGCGGCGGGCTGGACCGTTTGGGCGGCGCCAAGATCCGCGTCGTGTTCGCCGACCACCAGAACGACCCGCAAAAGGCCCGGGCCGAGGCCGAGCGGCTGATCACGCAAGACAAGGTGGTGGCGCTCATCGGCAGCTACACCAGCGCCACGGCCGTCACCATCAGCCAGGTGGCGGAGCGGTATGAGGTGCCGTATCTCTCGATGGATAACTCCAGCCCGTCGCTGCACAAGCGCGGCCTGAAATGGTTCTTCCGCACCAGCCCGCATGACGAGATGTTCACGCAGGCGATGTTCGACTTCTTTGCCGAGGTGGGAAAGAAGACCGGGCACCCCGTGAAGTCCGTGGCTTTGTTCTACGAAGACAGCATCTTCGGCGCCGATAGCAGCGCGGTGCAGCGCCGGCTGGCGACGGAAGCGAAGTTCACGATGGCGGCGGACATCAAGTACCGCGCCAACTCACCCTCCTTGTCGGCCGAGGCGCAGAAGCTGCGCGCGGCGGACCCCGATGTGATCATGCCCAGCAGCTACACGTCGGACGCGATCTCGCTCGTGCGCAGCCTGTCGGAGCTGGGGTACAAGCCGCGGGTGATCATGGCGCAGGCGGCCGGGTTCCAGGAGCAGGCTTTCCTGACGGCGGCCGGTCCGCTGGCGGAGGGAGTGTTCAGCCGCTCGAGCTTCGCCGGAGACGCCCTGAAGTCCCGCCCTGCGATCGCGCCCGTGATGGCGATGTTCCGCGCGCGGGCGAACAAGGACCTGAACGACAATACGTCCCGCCAGGTGGTGGCGGTGCAGATCCTGGCGGACGCGATCAACCGCGCCGGGTCGGCCAAACCGGACGATATCCGGAAGGCGCTGATCGCCACCAACGTGCCCGGCGATCAGACCATCATGCCGTGGAAGGGCGTCCGCTTCGACGAGACCGGGCAGAACGTGGATGCGACACCGGTGATCCAGCAGGTCGTGAGCGGCACGTATCGCACGGTTTACCCGGCCGCCGTCGCGGTGCAGGAGCCGGCATGGGGCGTGCAATGAGTCTCTCCAGGCGCGGGCTGGCCGGGGCGGCGCTGCTGCCGGCGTTTGCGGGCGCCGCGCGGGCGCAGGGTCGGAACGAGAGCACGTTCGAGCGCGTGACCCGCACGAAGGTGCTGCGCATCGCAGCCTTGCCCGGTGAGCTGCCGTATTTTCAAAAGGACCTCGCCTCCGGCGAGTGGAAGGGGGCGGCCATCGAGTTCGCGAAGGACATCGCCAAGGTGTTCGACGCGAAGCTCGAGTATATCGAAAGTACGTACGGTAACTCGGTGCTGGATCTGCAGGCCAACAAGGTGGATTTGGCCTTCGCCCTGGGCCCAACGCCGCAGCGGGCCTTGTCGATCGGGTTCACGCGGCCGTTCTTCCAACACCCGTATGGCTGCCTGTCAAAGAACTCGCTGGCGCCCAAAACTTGGTCCGACATCAACAATCCGGACATCCGCATCGCTTGCGACCTCGGCTCATTGAACGAGACGGCGGCCCGGCGCTATGCCCCGCGCGCGCAGATCACGGCGCTGAAGACGCGGGATGACGTAACGCTCGCCTTCCAATCCGGGCGTGCGGACGTGATGATCACCGCGGCGCTGCTGGGCCTCAGCATCATCGCGCGCAACAAGTCCTTGGGTCCGTTTCACATGCTGACGGGGCCGCTGATGGCGCTGCCGAGCAATTTCGGCGTCAGGCGCGAGCCCGATCCGCGATTCGTGGACGTGGTGAACGCCTGGATCGACTATAACCGCGCCACCGGGCAGATCCGGGACTGGCTGATCGGCGGCCTGGCGTTGAGTGGCGTGGGGCCGGAGGACGTGCCGGCGGGGGTCACGTTCTGAGGTGATGGAGCGGGCCGCACGGGCCGCCCATGCCCTATGAATGGAGCTTCGGCTTCCTGTGGAAATATGCCGGGCTGTTCTGGACCGGGATCGGCTACACGCTGGCCTACACGATCGGCACCGTCGCCCTCGGCCTGCTGATCGGCCTCCTGCTGGGCCTTGCCCGGCTATCGCCGTCGCGCTGGGTCAATGCGCCGCTGGTCGCGTTCATCGAGGTGTTTCGCTGCACACCGCTGCTGGTGCAGATCATCTGGTTCTACTACGCGCTGCCCGTCATCCTGAACGTGCAGATCCCGGCGGCTGTGGCGGCGGTGGCCGTGCTCTCGCTGTATACCGGTGCATTCTATGCCGAGATATTCCGGGCCGGCATCGTCTCGATCGAGGCCGGGCAGTGGGACGCGGCGCGGGCCCTCGGGCTGCGCTGGCGGCACGTCATGCGGCTCGTGGTGCTGCCGCAAGGGGTCCGGCGGATGGTGCCGCCTTTCATGAACCAGTCCATCATCCAGCTCAAGAATACGTCGTTGGTCAGCGTGATCGCGGTGCCCGATCTCCTGTATCAGGGCACGTTGATCACGGCCGACACCTACAAGCCGCTCGAGGTCTATACCGTGGTGGCGCTGATCTACTTCGCGCTGCTGTTCCCGCTCACCAGGCTCGTTCAGCACTGGGAAACCCGGTTGCGGAGCTAGCCAACCCGGCATCCGCCGTGAGCCGCGGGTCCACCTGGCTCAGGACGCGCCGCTCCCACGCGACCAGGCGGGCCGTTCGAAACGTCCCGACCCGCTGTGCGATCGCGGCTAACAGGCCCGGGCGGGAGATAGCGGGAGAGAAAGCCTGGCTGGCATCATGCATCACGGGCTCCAGTACCGGGATCGGAAGGGAGCCAGTATGCGCAGCGAAACCTTAAGGAAGCGTGACCCGGGTCACGCCTCGCCGGTCGAAAATGTCAGCGCCGCCGGCGAAACGCGGCCGTGCCCAAAACGCCGAGACCCAGCAGCGCCATGGACGCGGGTTCGGGCACCGCCACGCCGAACGCCATCACGAGGGCCGGGGTAGCGGAAGTCGGAAAGACGTTCTGCTGATAGGAGTCGATGCCCCAGGTCTCGACACGCAGATTGCCATACTGGTCGAAGGCGAGCGTCGTGTAGCCGAACTTGTCGGGTGAGAAGAAATCCACGCTGCTGGGCGCCGTCGCGGCGTTGGGATCGAACTGGCGATACACGTCCGTCAGGCCGCGCAGCCCGATCAGGCCGATGGCGGGGTTGCCGTGCGCGATCAGGTCCGGGTTGTTGTCGACGGACGTGCTGGGCGTGTTCAGCAGCGCCTGGATGTTGGCAAAGCTGTGGTCGGTTACGGCATCAGGGCCCCCGGCGCCGATCGGGCCCGTCAGGATCTGGAACGCGCCTGGCACCGGGGCGAACACGCCGGGGTGCGCCACGGGGTCCGGCTCGTATTGCAGCTGGGTCGTGCGCATCTCGTGATCGTCGGTGGTCAGGAAGATCACGTGGTCCAGCTTGTTATCCACGATGAACTTCATGATCTCGTTCCGCTCGGCGCGGAAGCCGCCGAACCAGGACTTGCTGTCCTGGTTGCCGCCGGTCTGGTCGATCGGCGTGGACACGGCGATCACCGTCCAGATCGCGCCGGACGCTTTCGACGCCAGCAGCTGGTCCTTGAGCCAGCCGAGCTGCGTGTTGCCGAGCATCGTGCGCGCCGGGTTGTCCGCGCGCCCTCCCACGACATCGAGCCGCACGTCGCGGTAGGAGCGGTCATCGAGCTGGATGTAGGTGACGTTCTGGCCCCATTGCCGGGCCAGGTAGGTCTGCGCGGTGCCGTTGCTGCGCGCGTCGCCGGGCGCCACCACGGTGGCGGTCGCGTTCTGCAGGTTGCCGATCGTGAGGCCGCCCGTGGGCGTGCCGCCAATCTGGGCCGCGGTCGGGTGATAGTTCAGGTAGGATTTTTCGGTGGTCTGGAACGCGACGGTCTGGTTGTTGTAGGCGCCGGTCGTGTTCACGTCGAAGGCCGGGTTGGCGTTCGGCGAGGCCGCGGCCAGCGGGGCGCCGCCCGATTGCAGCTGCTTGTTGCCCAGCTCATGGTTGTCCAGCAGCGTATAGGTGCCGACGGAGCCCAGCAGCGCAGTGAGCCCCTGCTGACCCGAGGGCGTGATGGCCCCGGTCGAGGTCACGCCGGTGATGTTCTCGAGGTATTTCTGGTTATAGACCGGAAGCGCCGCCGCCGCCTGCGCCGCCGTGCTGGTGGGCGTGAGCGTCGGTACGGCCGGGGAGCCCGTGCTTGCGGTCTCATACATCGTGTCGCCGAGGAACACGAAGGCGTTCAGGCCTTGCGAGCCCGGGTTGGCGGCCGTGCCGAAGCCGGCCATCGACGTGTATGGCCGGAAGCGGCCATCCGCATCGCCGCTGAAGCCGAACTTGAACGCGCTGGCCTGCCCCGCTGCCGGATTGGTCGTGAACTGCCCGGTCTGGCTCGCAGAGCCGGCGCCGGTGAAGCGATAGTAGTAGGAGGTGTTCCCCTTCAGCCCGGTGGCATCGACCTTGAACGTGAAATCGTTGGCCGCGACCGTGCTGCCCGCACCGGACCAGACCACGTTGGCGAACCCGGCATCCGTCGCGACCTGTGCCGTCAACGGCGTCGCGGCGCCGCCATTATCGACCCGCGTCCACAGGATGGCGTCGGTCGCTGTCATGTCCCCGGCCGCCACCGCGTTGAACACGGCTGCACGGGCGGGCGCGACCGCCACGCCCAGGACGGAGGCGGCCAGGAGGGTATGGCGAAACGAAGCGGCGCGCGTCATGTCGAGTCCGATCCAGTTGGAATTGGACCGGAGATACCGACGGTTGACGACTTTGGGATGTCGCCAGCGTTACCGAATCATGACGTCCGAGGCAGCAGCTCTTCGGCCAAGGTTGCCCACCACGACGCACCGACCGGCAGGATCGCATCGTTGAAGTCGTATTTCGGGTGATGCACACCGGGCGTCTCGGGCCCGGTGCCGGCGCCGAGCATCAAATACGCGCCTTCGGTCCGGTTGAGCATGAAGCTGAAATCCTCGCCTCCCATGCTCGGCTGCGCCAGCTCGTGCACGCGCGCCTCCCCCTGCACGGTCGCGGCCGCGTGCCGGGCGAGGCCGGTGGCGGCGGGCTCGTTCACGGTCGCCGGGTAGGTGCGGCGGAACGCCACCTCCGCCGTGGCGCCGAAGCCCTGGGCGATGCTGGTGGCCAGAAGCTGGACACCGCGTTCGAGCTGATCGCCGACGGCGGGCGTGAACCAGCGGGCGGTCCCGGTCATGCGCACCACTTCGGGGATCACGTTGCCGGCCTGCCCGGCCTGAATGCTGCCGATCGTCACCACGCCCTGCTCGGTCGGGTCCACATTGCGAGCCACGATGCTCTGCAGGCCCTGCACGATCGCGGCACTCACCACGATCGGGTCCACGCCCAGATGCGGCTGGGCGCCATGCGCGCCGCGGCCGGTGACGGTGATCTCGATGTTGGCAACGGCGGCCATCACGGGGCCGGTGCGCCAGTGGAACGTGCCCTCCGGCAGGGCCGGCCAGTTATGCAGGCCGAACACGCGCTGCATCGGAAAGCGCTCGAACAGGCCTTCATCGACCATCATCTTGCCGCCGCCCAGGTTCTCCTCGGCCGGCTGGAAAATCACATAGACGGTGCCGGCGAAGTTGCGCGTTTCGGCCAGATACCGCGCGGCGCCCAGCAGCATGGCGGTATGCCCGTCATGGCCGCAGGCATGCATCACGCCCGGCGTTTGGCTGGCATGCGGCACGCCGGTCTCTTCCAGGATCGGGAGCGCATCCATGTCCGCACGCAGCCCGATGGCGCCGGGGCCGGGCTCCCGCCCGCGGATGACGCCCACGACGCCGGTGGTCGCGAGACCGGTATGCACCTCATCCACCCCGAACGCGTGCAACAATCGCTGCACCTGAGCCGAGGTCCGGGTTTCCTGCAACGCCAGCTCCGGATGCCGATGCAGGTCCTGCCGCCACTCGGTCATGTCGGCATGGAAAGCGGCGATACGGTTCAGGACAGGCATGTCAGCGATCTCCGAAGGTGAGGGCGAGGCCCTGGTCGAGCGGCATGGGTTCGATCTTCAACATGGTGCGGAGGGCGTCGATGGGGAACGCTTTGTCTTCTAGCAATCGCCTGATCTCGTCCACCCTGACGCGCGGCAGGCCTGGGAGGCGCGTGAGCGGCGTCAGTGCCCGCAGGAACAAGTCGGGCACCGGCACGATCCGGGGCGGCGCGAGCCCCGCCGCCCGTGCCACGGCCCGCACGAAAGCGGCGTAGGGGAGGGGGGCCGGCCCGGCGACCACCACGGCTTCCGGCCCCGTCCAGGGATGGTCGAGCGCGGCCCGGATCGCCCGCGTCACGTCCGACTGGTGGACCGGTTGCACCAGCGCGCGCCCGCCGCCCGGCAGTGGCACCACTGGCAGCCTGCGCAGGAGGGCCGCCAGGCGCTGCACGTTGTCCTCACCGGCGGCGCCGTAGATCATGGTGGGATGCAGGATGAGGCCGGGCCGGGCGGACGCCATCAGCGCGGCCTCCCCGGCGCGCACCCCATCCCCATGCGCATCCGGCCAGCGGGAGAATTTGCGTGTGCTGCCGATGAAGATGTGGGTTCGTGCCGGGCTTGCGGCGAGGATGGCCGGGATATGGCGGGCATGGGCGCAGGATACGACGCGAACGGCACCCTCCAGTGCGGCCCGGAGCGGGCCCGTCAAATCCGCTACGCGGGGCGCGCCGGGCAGCCCGGTCGCGGCCCAGCGCGCGGCGTCCCGCACGATGGGGACGAAGGGCACGCCGTCCGCGAGCAGGGAGCGGCAGAGCGCGGCACCGGACCGTCCGCTGGCGCCGATGACGTGGACCGGGAACTGTGGTATCATGTTACCACACGCGGGAACCCTTGACCTACAAGGCGTTCCGGCGCATATCGCGCGCTCGTTCTCAGTTGGAAACCCGTTCAGATGTTGAAGACCACTTTGTCACTGAAGCCCGCGGAGGTCGATAAGCGCTGGACGCTGATCGACGCCGAGGGTCTCGTGCTCGGCCGCCTCGCCTCCATCATCGCCACGCGCCTGCGCGGCAAGCATAAGGCGCAGTTCACGCCGCATGTTGATTGCGGGGATCACATCGTGGTGGTGAACGCGGAGAAGGTGAAGCTGACCGGCAACAAGGCGGCCGCCGACATCTTCTACAAGCACACCGGTTTCCCGGGCGGCATCAAGGGGCGCAGCAAGGGCCAGATCCTGGCCGGCGCGCATCCGGAGCGCGTCATTCAAAAGGCCGTCGAGCGCATGATCACGCGCGGCCCGCTGCAGCGGGAGCAAATGCGGCACCTGTATGTCTATGCCGGGGGCGAACACCCGCATGCCGGGCAGCAGCCGCAGACGCTGGACGTCGCCGCCCTCAACCCCAAGAACAAGAGGGCCTGACGATGTCGGACCACGAATTGCAAGACGCGCCCGCCACCCGCACCCTCGCGGACCTGCGGGACCTCGCCGTCTCCTCCGCGCTGATCACGCCGGAGGCGCCGAAGCGGGAGCCGAAGCGCGACGCGCAGGGCCGCAGCTACGCCACCGGCCGCCGCAAGAACGCCATCGCCCGCGTGTGGATCAAGCCCGGCAAGGGCGAGATCACGGTCAACGGCAAGAAGGTCACCCAGTATTTCGCCCGCCCCGTGCTGCGCATGCTGCTGGGCCAGCCTTTCCTGGTGACGGACCGGTATCAGCAATTCGACGTGGTCGCGACCTGCAATGGCGGCGGGCTCTCGGGCCAGGCCGGCGCGGTGCGGCACGGCATCAGCCGGGCGCTCACGTATTACGAGCCGGAGCTGCGCGGCGTGCTGAAGCTGGCCGGGTTCCTGACGCGTGACAGCCGCGTGGTGGAGCGCAAGAAGTACGGCAAGGCCAAGGCGCGACGTAGCTTCCAGTTCAGCAAGCGGTAATCTTCCCCACACATCCGTGCTTACATGGGGGCGGTCCGGTAAGGGCCGCCCCTTTTTTCTGGAGGGCTCCATGGACAAGACCGTGTTCATCGATGGCGAGGCCGGAACCACGGGGCTCGGCATTCGCGAGCGTCTGCAGGGCGTGCCCGGCGTGGCGATCCGCAGCATCGACCCCGCGCACCGCAAGGACCCCGCGGCCCGGCGCGACATGCTGGCCGAAGTGGACCTGGTCGTGTTCTGCCTGCCGGACGCGGCCGCCCGCGAGACCACGGCCCTGGCTGCCAGCCTCGGCGACCAGGCGCCCAAGCTGTTGGACGCCAGCTCCGCGCATCGCTGCGCGCCGGATTGGGCCTATGGCTTCGCCGAGCTGAGCCCCGAGCAGCCCGCTCGCATCGCCGCCGCCGACCGCGTGTCCAATCCCGGCTGCTACCCCACCGGTGCCATCGCCCTGCTGCGCCCCCTGATCGACGCCGGGCTGATCCCGCGGGAGTATCCGATCACCGTCAATGCCGTCAGCGGCTATTCCGGCGGCGGCCGCGCCCTGATCGAGACGCATGAAGCCACGGGCGGCCCGGCGTTCGAGCTGTATGCCTTGGGCCTCGAGCACAAGCATGTGCCGGAGCTGCAGCGCTACACCGGCCTGACCCGGCGCCCCCTGTTCGTGCCGTCCGTCATCCACACCAAGCAGGGCATGCTGGTCTCGATCCCGCTGCACCTCGACACGCTGCCGGGCCATCCCACGCTGCAGGACCTGCACGCGGCGCTGGCTGCGCGATACGCCGGCAGCGCGCTGATCCATGTGCTGCCGCCGGAACCCACGGGCGCCGTGCAGGCCACGGTGCTGAACGGCACGGACCAGATGGCGTTGCGCGTGTTCGGCCATGCGGCGCATGGCCATGCCGTGCTGGTGGCGCAGCTCGACAATCTCGGCAAGGGCGCGTCCGGCGCCGCGGTGCAGAATCTGCGGCTGATGCTGGGCCTGGATCACGCGGCCGTCCGTGAGCTCGCCGATGCTGTATGAGCTGGACGGGGTTCGGCCGCGGATCGATCCCACCGCCTGGGTGGCGCCCGATGCGACCGTGATCGGCGATGTCTGGCTCGGACCCGGCGCCAGCGTCTGGTTCGGCTGCATCGTGCGCGGGGACACCAACCACATCCGCATCGGCGCCCGCACCAACATCCAGGACGGCAGCATCCTGCACGTGAATGCCGGCAACTACCCTTGCCTGATCGGGGATGACGTGACGGTCGGGCACGCCGCGATCATCCATGCCTGCACCTTGGAGAGCGGCGCCTTCGTCGGGATGGGCGCCACCGTGCTGGACGGCGCCGTGATCGAAGGCGGCGGCATGCTGGCGGCGGGTGCGCTGCTGACGCCGGGCAAGCGGCTGCCGGCGGGAGAGCTATGGGCCGGGTCACCGGCGCGGAAGATCCGGGACCGTACGCCGGCGGAACGGGCGGCGTTCGATCAAACCGCCGTGCACTATGCCGAGTTGGCGGTCCGCTACCGTGCAGGGCTGCGGGCCGTGCCCATCTCCTGATGAGACCGATGGAGACCGCGATGCGTTCCTTGATGCTGGCTATGCCCGTGCTGCTATCTGCCTGTGCCTTTCCGCCGCCCACGGTGCCCGATACCGCTCGCATGAGCAGCGCGCAGCTCGGCAGCGGCTTCGATCCGGACGTGACAGCGGTGAACCTGGCGCAATGGGCATTCGCTGATAGCAGCCGCACCTATGGCCATCCGATCGAAGCGGCGCGGGCGGCGGCGTCGATGGATTACATCGCCGGCCAGCTCTACACGAGCCCCCGCTGGGCCAACATCTCGCCCCTCACGAAGGAGCAGCTGCTGCAGGGCCGGGAGGAGGTTCGCGCGGCGCTCGGCGTGGCACCGGGGGTCTCGTCGCAGGCCGTGGTGGACCACCTGACCGCCGCGGGCAACGCGCTGGCAGCGGGTGATCAACCTGCTGCCGTGGCACAGCTTGGCGCACCGGTGTTCCAGTCTTCCGGCGATCAGGTTCTCGCCCGGCTGAGCAACATGCCCTATCTGCGCATGGCGAACGTATCGACGATGCGGGCGGCGAACCAGCTGTTCGACAGCAACTCGCTGGAGCGGTTCTGATCGTCCACGAGACCCTGCCTATGGCGTAGGAGATCTCTGCCCTGCCACCTGCACCAGCACAGCCCCGCAAAGAATGAGCAGGAACCCGCCGATCTTCACAAGGCCGAGTGGATTCCGTGTCATGCCGAAAAGGCCAAAATGGTCCACGACCGCGGCAGTGGCTATTTGAGCGACAAGGATGAACGTGATGAAGGTGCCCGCGCCTAATCGGGGGATGATGATCGTTGCCGAGAGGGCATAGAAGCCGATCAGGAGGCCGGCACCGTAGCTGCTGGGCGGTGCAGAGCTGAGTTGGCCGATCGTCGGGGCGCCATAGAGGGGCAGGGCAAGTCCGGTTGCGACCAGGAATGCGACGGCGAACATGACGGCGGTGGCCCCAACCGGGTTTCCGATACTGCGGGCCATCCCGCCGTTCAGAACGCCGATCAGCGGAATTCCCGCTCCCGCCAGCAAGGTCCATAGCGTCAGGAGTATGGCCGTGCGCGTCATGACGTTCCCTACCTAGAATGGGCCCGATACCAAGGCTCAGATCCCCATTTTCACCGTCATTGCCAGCGCAACGAAGCAAGCCAGGGGACGACACGCGTGCTTATCGCCCCCAGCAATGACTAGTTCAGGAGCGGATCGTCGGTAATGAAGCCCAGAGTGGGATGTTCTTCAATACACCCTTCTTCGAGCTGTCAATTCGCCTTCACCTTGACATAGCTTCCCGGCGCCTCCTCGATCGGCACCAGCTTGCCGTCGCCGGGCACCCGCGCCGGCACCGTGGCACCGTTCTGCGCCGTGATCCAACGCTGCCAGTCCGGCCACCAGCTGCCGGCCATCTCGGTCGCCTGCTCCAGCCAGGCATCGGGCTCGGGCGGCAGTGATTCGTTGATCCAATGGCTGTATTTGCCGCCCTCCGGCGGATTGACCACCCCCGCGATATGCCCGCTGGCCGCCAGCACGAAGCGGTTCTTGCCGCCCACCAGATGCGTGCCGCGATACGTGCTTTTCCACGGTGCGATGTGGTCTTCGCGGGTGGAGATGAAGTAGGCCGGCACGGTCACGCGGCCGAGGTCGATGGGCTGGCCGGCCAGGGTGATGCCACCGGGTTCACGAAGCAAATTGTCCTGATACATGTTGCGGAGGTAAAAGGAGTGCATTCGCGCCGGCATGCGGGTGCTGTCGCTGTTCCAATACAACAGATCGAAGGGGAAGGGCTCGTTGCCCATCAGGTAGTTGTTCACCACGAACGACCAGATCAGGTCGTTGGCCCGCAGCATGTTGAACGTCGTCGCCATCTCGCTGCCATCGAGGAAGCCGCGCTTGTCCATCTTCTCCTCGAGCGCGCGCAGCTGCTCCTCGTCGATGAACACGCCGAGTTCGCCGGCCTCCTGGAAGTCCATCATGGTCACGAAATAGGTCGCGGTCTTGATCCGGTCGTCGCCCGTCGCCGCCATGAAGGCCAGCGTGCTGGCCAGCAGCGTGCCGCCGAGGCAGTAGCCGATGGCATTGACCTCCCGCTCGCCCGTCGCTTGCTCGATCGCGTCCAGTGCGGCGAGGAAGCCCTCGGTCATGTAATCTTCGAAGCCCTTTTCGGCCAAGTGCTCGTCGGGGTTCACCCAGGAGATCATGAACACCGTATGCCCTTGGCTCACGGCCCAGCGGACGAAGCTGTTCTTGGGACGCAGGTCGAGGATGTAGAACTTGTTGATCCAGGGTGGTGCGATCAGCAACGGGCGCTTCAGCACCGTGTCCGTGCTGGGAGAATACTGCACCAGCTGCATCAGATCGTTCTGATACACCACCTTGCCCGGTGACACCCCGATATTCTCGCCCAGCTTGAACGCATCGAGGTCCGTCATCTTGATCGTGAGCTTGCCTTTGCCCCGCTCGAGGTCGGACAGCAGGTTCGTCAGCCCCCGCAGCAGGTTCTCCCCCCCGGTCTCGGCCGTCTTGCGCAGCACCTCCGGATTGGTCAGCAGGAAATTGCTGGGGCTCATCGCATCCACGAATTGGCGCGAGTAGAAATCGACCTTCTGCGCCGTCTTCGGATCCAGGCCGTCGACGCGGGTCACGACATCCTGCACGTAGCGGGCGGACAGCAGGTAGGATTGCTTGATGAAGTCGAACACCTCGCTCTCCTTCCAGGCTTCGTCCTTGAACCGGCGGTCCTTTGGATCGGCCTGGATCACGGGCTCGGAGTCCATCCCCATGATCCGGCGCGTCGTGTTCTGCCAAAGCGTCATGTAGTCTTGCCAGAAGCCGATCTGCGCATGCACCAGCTTGGCCGGATCCTTCATGAGATGGCTGGTCATCTCCTGGAAGGCGTGGCCGATGTTCATGGGATCCAAACCCGGCGAGTCCTGCGACTGCCGCCCCAGCCAGTCCGACACCACGCGCTGGGAGCGTTCGGCGATGTCGGCCATGGAGCGGCCGAGCACCGCCGGGTCCGTCATCTTGAACCCGGCCGGCAGCGCTGGCTGGCCCGGAACCGGTTTCGTGTCGTGCTTGGCGTCGTTCGGCATGGCGTGTCCTTCCCGAAGGCTTCTTGCCCGCGCTACATGGTGCCAGGCAGGAGATAGCAATGGCGCCGTGCGGGAGTAATGAAACTAGGCGGGCTGGCAGGCTGAAACAAGCCGGGCGGACCGCGGCTGCGCTGGTGTTGATCGCCTGGACCGTGGCGGGCTGCGGACCGGTCGAGCGCCTGTACGACAGCCGGCTCTCCCCCGATACGCCGATCGACTGGTGGCATGACTTGCAAGGCGGGCAGATCGCCACAAACCGCCCGCCGCCGCCCGGCGTCGATGAGCCCTATCCCAATCTCGCCGCGGTCCCGCCACGGCCGACACCCACGCCGCCGGCGCAGCGTGTGGCGCTGGCCGGAAGCCTCGCGGCGGAGCGGGACCGCGCCCGGCGCGACATGGTGCAGGACCCCGTCGGGGTCGCGGCGCCCTCGGCCCGCCCAGCCCGTGCCCCGGCCCCCGCTCCCGTGCCGGACCCGAACGCCTCCATCGTCGTGTTGGACGGCGCGAGTGCCCCGCCACCCCCGCCCGCGCCATCCCCGCCCGCTCCACCCCCGCCCGCGCCACCGGCCGGCCGTAAGAGCGGCCGCGCCACCCTGCCGCCCGGGACCGCTCCGGCGCCTGCGGGCACGCAAACGCCGGTCGTCTCCGGTCCGTTGCCGGACCTGCCGGGCGCGCCGCCGCCCTTGCCGTCATTGCCGGGCCTGCCCGCGGCACCAGGTGCGCCGGCGCCCGCGAAGCCACTGCAATCCGTGGTGGTGGCGTTCGCGCCGGGCTCGGCGGACGTGCCGGTGCGGGCGGAGGCGGCGTTGCGGGACCTGGCCGCGCGCCGTGCCAATGACCCGGTGCGGATCACCGCCGGGGGCGAGGCGCGGTCCGCGAGCCCCGAGGCGCAGGCGGCGGCGCTGCCCCTCGCGTTGCGCCGGGTGCGCGCGATCGGGGCGCAGCTTGTGGCGGCCGGGGTGCCGGCGACGGCGCTGCGGGAGGAGGCCACCGCGATCGGTCGCGGCGGCGGCGCGAGCCTGCTACACTGATCGAATCCAATGGGACCCGCACGATGAGCCAGGAATTCCACCGCATCCGCCGCATGCCGCCCTACGTGTTCGCAGAGGTGAACCAGGCCAAGGCCCAGGCCCGGAACCGCGGCGAGGACATCATCGACCTCGGCATGGGCAACCCGGATAGCGCGACGCCGCCGCACATCGTGGCCAAGCTGATCGAGGCCGTGCAGGACCCGCGCACGCATCGCTATTCCCAATCGAAGGGCATCCCGGGCCTGCGAAAGGCCCTGGCCGGGTACTACGAGCGGCGCTTCGGCGTGACGCTCAATCCTGAGACGGAGGTGGTGGCGACGCTCGGCTCCAAGGAGGGCCTGGCCAACCTCTCCGCCGCCATCACCAGCCCCGGTGACACCATCCTGGTGCCGAACCCCAGCTACCCGATCCACCAATTCGGCTTCATCATCGCGGGCGCCAGCGTGCGCAGCATCCCGGCGACGCCCGACGAGACGATGCTGCGGGCGCTGGACCTCGCGGTGCGCCACAGCGTGCCGAAGCCCACGGCGCTGATCGTGAACTTCCCGAGCAACCCGACCTCCTATCTCGCGAGCCTCGATTTCTATCGCGAAGTGGTCGCGTTCTGCCGCAAGCACGACATCTACATCATGTCGGACCTCGCCTATGCCGAGATCTACTTCAACGACGAGCCGCCGCCCTCGCTCTTGCAGGTGCCGGGTGCGAAGGACATCGCGGTCGAGTTCACCAGCCTGAGCAAGACCTATTCGATGCCCGGCTGGCGCATGGGCTTTGCCGCCGGCAATGCGCGGCTGATCGGGGCCTTGGCGCGGATCAAGTCCTATTTGGACTACGGCGCCTTCACCCCGATCCAGGTCGCAGCGACGGCGGCGCTGAACGGGCCGCAGGATTGCGTGGCGGAGATGCGGGTCCTGTATAAGGAGCGGCGGGATGTGCTGGTCCAGGGGTTGCGCCAGGCCGGCTGGGAAATGCCGTCGCCGGACGGCTCGATGTTCGCCTGGGCGCCGATCCCCCCGGCCTACGCGCATCTGGGCAGCGTAGAGTTCAGCAAGCTGCTGCTGGCCCGGGCGAAGGTCGCGGTGGCGCCGGGCATCGGCTTCGGCGAGCACGGGGACACGCATGTGCGGATCGCGCTGGTGGAGAACACGCAGCGGCTGCGCCAGGCCGTTCGGAGCATCCGGGGCTTCCTGCAGGCGCCGAGCAACGTGGCCGCCGCGGAATGATCGAGAAAACTGCGGACCGTGAGTCCTCTCTCCCGCTGGCGGGAGAGGGTAGGGTGAGGGTGGAAACGACAGGCGCCGAAATCTTCCCGTGTCACCCCACCCTCATCCCAACCCTTTCGCGCCGGGAGAGGGGGAAGTGACCAAGCCCCTTTCTGTCGGCGTCGCCGGGCTGGGCGTGGTCGGTGGCGGCGTGCTGCGCCTGCTGCGGGACAACGCCGACCTGATCGCCGCCCGCGCCGGCCGGCCCATCCTGGTTACCGCCGTCTCCGCCCGCGACCGCAAGCGGGACCGCGGCGTCCCGACTGACGGCCTGCGCTGGTATGACGACGCGGCCGGGCTTGCCAATGACCCCGGTGTGGACGTGGTGGTGGAGCTCATCGGCGGCAGCGACGGCCCGGCGCGCGCCCTGGTCGACGCCGCACTGAAAGCCGGCAAACCGGTCGTTACCGCCAACAAGGCGCTGATGGCCGTGCACGGCGCCAACCTGGACGGCACCATCCTGTTCGAGGCCGCGGTCGCCGGCGGCATCCCCGCCATCAAGGCGCTGCGCGAGGGCCTCGCCGCCAACCGCATCACCCGCATCGCCGGCATCCTGAACGGCACCTGCAACTACATCCTCAGCACGATGCAGGCGCAGGGGCGGGAGTTCGCGGACGTGCTGGCCGACGCGCAACGTCTGGGCTACGCCGAGGCCGACCCGGCGTTCGACATCGACGGCATCGACACCGCCCACAAGCTCGCGATCCTCACCGCGCTCGCGTTCAACCGTCCGGTGGATTTCGCCGCCGTGCATATCGAGGGCATCCGTGGCGTGAGCGCGCTGGACATCGCGTTCGCCGCCGAGCTCGGCTACCGCATCAAGCTGCTGGGCATCGCCCGGCGGACCGAGGCCGGGATCGAAAGCCGCGTGCATCCCTGCATGGTGCCGCTCACCAGTGCCATCGCGCGCGTGGACGGGGTGTTCAACGCCGTGGTGGCGGAAGGGGACTTCGCCGGGCGGGTGATGCTGGAAGGCCGGGGCGCCGGCGCCGGGCCGACGGCGAGCGCGGTGGTGGCGGATCTGATCGACCTGGCACGCGGCCGGGTTACGCCTGTTTGGGGCGCGGCCTCCGCGGCGCAGGACCCTGTGCCGTCCGTGCCGATGCTCGCGCATTCCGGCGCCTATTACCTGCGCCTCATGGTGCTGGACCGCGCCGGCGTGATCGCGGACGTGACGGCGGCCCTCCGCGATGCCGGTGTCAGCCTGGAAAGCATGCTGCAACGCGGCCGGGCGCCTGGCGAGGCCGTGCCCGTCGTGCTGGTGACGCATGACACCGGGGAGGCCGCGATCCGCCACGCGCTCGCCACCATCGCCGCCATGGATTCCGTGCTGGAGCCACCGGCGTTGATCCGAATCGAACCCGCATAGGATGTCTGGCCGCATGATCCGTCCTGAAATCACCAATGACCGTAACCTGGCGCTCGACCTCGTGCGGGTTAGCGAGGCCGGTGCCCTCGCCGCCTCCCGCTGGATGGGTCGCGGCAAGAAGAACGACGCGGATGGCGCCGCCGTCGAGGGCATGCGCCGCGCGTTCGACAGCGTCGCGATTGACGGCACCGTGGTGATCGGCGAAGGCGAGATGGACGAGGCGCCGATGCTCTATATCGGCGAACGCGTGGGCGCCGGCGGCCCGGCCATGGACATCGCCGTCGATCCGCTCGAAGGCACCAGCATCACCGCCAAGGGCGGGCCCAATGCGCTGGCGGTGGTGGCGCTGGCGGAGCGCGGCAATTTCCTGCATGCGCCCGACATCTACATGGACAAGATCGCGGTGGGCGGCGGGCTGCCGGTGGGCGTCGTGGACTTGGATGCAAGCGTCGAGGTCAACCTCCGCAACCTGGCCCGCGCCAAGAAGCGGGACATCGGCGACCTCGTCGTCTGCATGCTCGAACGGCCACGGCACGAGGAAAAGCTGGCGCGCTGCCGGGAGGCCGGGGCGCGGATCATGCTGCTGGGCGATGGCGACGTGGCGGGCGTGATCGCGGCTGCGATGCCGGAGGGTGGGATCGACATCTACATGGGCTCCGGCGGCGCACCGGAGGGTGTGCTGTCCGCCGCGGCGCTGCGCTGCATCGGCGGCCAGATGCAGGGCCGGTTGCTGTATGAGGACGAGGCGCAGAAGCAGCGGGCGCGGGAGATGGGCGTGACCGACCCCAGCTACAAATACAGCGTGATGGAGATGGCGAAGGGCGATGTGATGTTCGCGGCCACCGGGGTCACCTCCGGCGCATTGCTGCGCGGCGTGCGGCGGTTCGGGACGGGGGCGGTCACGCATTCCATGGTGATGCGCAGCAAGTCCGGCACGGTGCGGTATATCGAGGCGCACCACAATTTCGAGACCAAGACGTGGCAGCCGGAGTAAGCCCACCCCGTTATTGCCAGCGCAGCGAAGCACCATGATGGGCTTGGGAGTGACGAGCAGCCTCTCCGGCCGCCGCTGGCACTTCCGCGACGACGAGCACCGCGTCGGCCTCGGCATCGCCCAGCGCCATGACCTGCCGGAGATCGTGGGCCGGCTTATGGCCGTGCGTGGCCTCGATCTCGACAGCGCGGCGCATTTCCTGGAGCCCACGCTGCGCGCCTTGTTGCCGGACCCCTCCATCCTCATCGACATGGACCGCGCCGCCGACCGCCTGGCCCACGCCGTCCAGCGCGCCGAGACCGTGGCCGTGTTCGGCGACTACGACGTGGACGGCGCCTGCAGCAGCGCGATCATGGTCACGGTGCTGCGCGGCCTCGGATGCCGCGTGCTGCATCACGTGCCGGACCGTATCCTCGAGGGCTACGGCCCCAACGGCCCGGCGCTGCTCGCTTTGGCCGCCCAGGGCGCCACGTTGATCGTCTGCGTCGATTGCGGGACCGCCGCCGCCGCCGCCCTGGCGGCGGTCGAGGGCCGGGCGGACGTGCTGGTGCTGGACCATCACGTCGCCGAGGGGCCGCCCCCGCCCGTCTGGGCCACGGTCAACCCGAACCGGCTCGACTGCACCTCCGGCCTCACGGGCGCCTGCGCAGCCGCCGTGGCGTTCCTGACCTGCGTCGCGGTGGTGCGGGCGCTGCGCCGGGCCGGGCATTTCGCGGGCGGGGCCGAGCCCGATCTGCGCGAGTTGCTGGACCTCGTGGCGCTGGCGACGGTCTGCGATGTCATGCCGCTGCACGGCCTCAACCGCGCGCTGGTCACCCAGGGCCTCCGCGTCATGGCCCGGCGCGCCCGCCCCGGTATCGCCGCCCTGCTGGAAGTGGCCGCCGCGCACAACACCCCCGACGCCTTCACCTGCGGCTTCGCGCTGGGCCCCCGCATCAACGCCGCCGGGCGCATCGGCATCGCGGACCTCGGCCTGCAATTGCTGCTGTGCGACGACCCGGCCGAGGCCCGCCGCCTCGCGCTCCTGTTGGACAGCACCAACCGCGACCGGCAGGAGGTCGAGGCCTCGATGCTGGACGACGCGCTGGCGCAGGCGGAGGCGCAGGGTGCGGCCGGGCACGCGGCGATGCTGGTGCACGGCGCCGGCTGGCACCCCGGTGTGGTCGGCATCGTGGCCGGCCGCATCAAGGAGCGGCACAACCGCCCCACCTGCGTCGGCGCGCTGGTGGACGGCGTGGTGCGCGGCAGCGGCCGCTCCGTGCCCGGCGTCGATCTCGGCCGTGCCATCATGGCCGCGCGGTCGCACGGGCTGCTGCTGACGGGGGGCGGGCACGCGATGGCGGCCGGGTTCTCGCTGCATGCGGCGGCGATGCCGGAGTTTCATGCCTTTTTGAACGAGCGCCTGGCCCATGCGGCCTCGTTGCCCCGCGCCGCCGATCTGCACATCGAAGGCACGCTCGCGGTGCCGGCCGCGACGGTCGAGCTGGCGCAGCAGGTTGCGCGGCTCTCCCCGTTCGGAAACGGCAATGCGGAACCGGTGTTCGTGCTGCCGCGCGCCCACCTGGTCCGGTCCGACCGGATCGGCAAGGAGGGGCAGACGATCCGCGCCTATGTCGAAGGGGAGGGCGGCGGCCCCCGGCTGAAGGCGATGCTGTTCCGGGCACGGGAGGGCGCGCTGGCCGACGCGCTATCCCGCCCGGGCGCGCCGCTGCATCTGGCCGGGCATTTGCGGGCGGAGGCCTGGAACGGCAGCGTGACGGCCGGATTCTTCATAACCGACGCCGCTCTGGCTTGACCGATCCGGCCCGCGCCGCTAACCCACCGCCCGCGGTCCCGTTCGTCTAGAGGCCTAGGACACGGCCCTTTCAAGGCTGTAACACGGGTTCGAATCCCGTACGGGGCACCAACGGAGACGCGCCTGGGCAACCCGTCTGCTTTCCGCCGACACCAAGGCTGGTATCTCCGCCTTCACGTGCCGCCCGACACATCTTCCATGGATTAAACGGCGGCCAAACCCGGCCCGCTAAGCCGCCTGCTCCTTGCACCAGCGCGCCACCTCCGCGTGCGTGGCGAACCAGCAGCCGCCGCGGGCCTTCGCGTAGGCGATCAGTCGTTCCAGCACCGGCAGGCGGGATCGGTGGCCTGACACATGCGGGTGCAACGTCAGCAGGAACAGCCCGCCCTCCTCCCAGGCGCCGTCGAACTCTGCGGTAAAGATCTCCAGCACGGCGGAGGGCGGCGTATAAGGGCGGAGGGCGCTGAAGCGGACGAAATTATAATACACCGCGTCGTCCCGAATCCATTCCGGCGGCAGCTCCACGACACCCGTCGGCTCCCCATCCGCCACCAGCTCGTAGGGATCGTCATCGGCCATCAGCGAGCTGTCATAGAGCAAGCCCAGCTCGCGGATGATGCCCATGGTGTCTGTGGAAAAATCCCAGCTCGCGGTGCGGATGCCCACGGGGCGGGTGCCGGCGATGCGTTCCAGCGTGTCGGCGGCGCGGAAGGTGAGGTCCCGTTCGGCGCCGGGGGGGAGCGTGGTGTTGGCCTCGTGAATCCAGGAATGGATGCCGATCTCGTGCCCGTCACCGGCCACGGCGCGCACTTCGTCCGGATACAGTAGGGCGGAGACGGCCGGGTAGAAGAAGCTGGCAGGGATGCCCTCGCGTGTCAGGAGGCGGCGGATGCGTGGCACGGCTTGGCGGTTGCCGTAGTGGCCCTGGCTGATGCGCATGGGGCTCTCGTCACTGTCCCGCAGCGGGATGGTGTCGTGATCGGCGTCGAACGAGATCGCGACGGCGCAGCGGGCGCCACCGGGCCAGGTGCGGGGCGCGAGGCTGCGGCCGGCGCGGGCGCGGCCCACGATGCGGCGCCACGTCGCCTCCGGCCATTGCCAGGGTGCGCCGTCGGGGTGCGGATCGGCCATCATTTGCCTCCATCGACTTGCAGGACCTGCCCGTTCACGAAGTCCGCGAGCGGGCTGGCGAAGAACAGCACGGCGCGGGCGATGTCGTCCGGTGTGCCGAGGCGGCGGAGCGCGATGCCGTTCAGCATCGCGGCCTGGCGTGCCGGGCCGTAGCTGTCCCATTGCGCGGAACTTGCCGGGTTGCAGGGGATCAGACCGGGCGCGACGCTGTTGACGGTGATGCCGTGCGGGCCGAGCTCGTGCGCCAGTTGCCGGGTGAGGCCAATCAGGCCGTGCTTGGCGCTGGCGTAGGCCTGGATGCCGGTCAGCGACGCCTGCAGCCCGGCGCCGGACGAGATCGTGACGATCCGCCCCCGCCCCGCCCGTTTCATGCCCGGCGCCACCGCCCGGCACAGCGCGAACGCCGCGCCCAGATTGATCGCGAGGACCGTATCCCAGTCCGCGTCCGGCACGTCTTCCACCGGCTGGAACACCTGGCCGGCCACCCCGCCGGCGTTGTGGACCAGAACCGACACCGGCCCCGCCTGTGCCTCGATCTCCGCGATCCAGGCCGACGCAGCTTTGCGGTCGGTCAAGTCCACCGCCGCTATCTCGACGCCGGGCACGGGCGAAGCGGCCGGGCCGCAGCCGAATACGCGCGCGCCCAACGTGGCAAAACTCTCCGCGATGGCCCGGCCGAGTCCATGCCCGGCACCGCTGACCGCGACCACCTGCCCGTCGAAGCGCAGGTTCATGGCAGCAGCTCGCGCAACAGCGCATCCGATTGCGGCCGCCCGGCCTCGACCTGGTGGATCAGATTGACCAGCCGTGTGACCGCCGGGCAGGCGAGGCCGTGCCGGGCGCCGATGGCGGCGATGGGGGCGATCTGCGCGTCCACCTCCGTGCGCCGCCGCCGGACCGCGAGGTCCCGCCAGACGCCGGAATGGGTCTTGGCGCTGGGCCGATTGAACGCGACCATGGCGGCGACGCTGGCGGCGGCGGCGTGCTCGGGAGCGCCGGGCATGAAGGCGGCGGGGTCGAAGCCGTTGAAGCCGCGGGGCTGCACGCCTTCCGCCACGGCGACCGCGACGGCCTCTCCGCCCAGGGCGCGCCAGGCGGGCAGCAGCTCCGGCCGGGCCAGGCAGTCGGCGATGCCGAGATCGCCCAGGGCCTGCGCGAACAGCAGGGAGCCGTAGCCGAGCTTGCCCCACAGATAGGAATGGATGTCGGGTGTGATGATTGCTTCGGGTTCGAAGGCCTGCATCAGCGTGTGCAGGCGGTGCAACCGGGGGGTGATTTGCCCGTCGATTTCGCCCACCACCACGGCGCCCCGATTGCCGAACAGGATGCTGCCCGGGCCCATCCAGTCCGCGCCGAAATTGACGAAGGCGCCAACGGTGCGGGCGGGCCCCACGATGCCGGCGATCACGGTCTCGCACAGGCCATTCTGCAGGGACACGACATGCCCGCCCGGCGACAGATGCGGCAGCAGAGCGCAGCAGGCCTCGGCGGTGTGATGGGCCTTCACACACAGAAAAACCTGGTCCCAGGTGCCGGTGACCTCCCCGGGCAGGAAGGCCGGGGCCTGCACGGTGAGGTCCGCTACCGGGCCGTGCACGTGCAGGCCGGGACCGGCGATGGCGGAGACATGCTCGGGCACGATGTCCACGAACGTCACGTCATGCCCGGCCCGCACCAGAAAGGCCCCAACCGTGCCGCCGATGGCGCCGGCGCCCCAGACCAAGATGCGTTCCATGCCGTTTTTTCCGTTTCGATTCGGCGATCATAGCCAATCCGGCGCAGCCTGCACGGGTGCTTGACGATCAGGTCCGGTAATAGGAATAATTACCGTGATTGAAAGGGTCGGGATTTATGGCTGTGAGCGAGCACTGGCGATACCAGGGACGGCAATATCATCAGTGGTTCGGCCATGGAACCGCGCCGACGGACGGGGAAGCCGCGCCGGCCACGCCCGGAAGCTTGTTCGACTCCTTGAGCGTCGCGCAGCGCTCCCAATACGCGACTGGCAGCGTCGTTGCGCACTCGCCACGTGAGCAACGATCCCGGTGGGAGTCCAGAGTTGGCGGTGCAAATACGGAAAGCTTTTAGACTGCCGTCGCGGTTTGGTATGGCGCATCAAATATTAGCCGCAACTCGTTTCGTCAGCTTCTGCTCGACCCAACGACGGATGATGTCACCGTCGATCGACTGAGACGGGCCGCGAGGGGCATCGTGGATGCGCGAAGTCATGCGGAACTCGGTGCGGCTGGTGAGGATCTCGCCTCCGCCGCACAGACGATCGGGCTTGACCGTTGACCTCGGTTCATCGGAGAGGCCGAGCGGCGGGATGTTGCGGCGGTTTCCGACGGGGCCGTCCCGGGCGTAGTCAAAGTGGGATCGCCGGCGACAGATACATTTCTGCCGGTTCTTCTAGGGCTAGTCCTGCTAGGGCTGGCATATAAAGATCAGGGCGCTGGCTCCAGGCGTCCCTTGGTCGTTCCAACGACACCTCCGGACGTTCCGACATCGAAAGATACTACCGCGGGTCAGCAGCCGACAGCAACTTCGGGCACTGATATCGCTCCAGACCTTACGCCAGGACCTGGAGGCGTGGTCGTTTCGGATGACCGACGTACGCATATTCTTGACGGAGATGACAAAGGCGGAGGGGGCATGGACCCGGCCGTGAGAAACCGAATAATACCAGATCTCTGAGGTCCTGACTCGGAAGGGGATTCCCGAAACGTCGCGCATCTGATTCAAGGTGGTGAACAGAGGGGAGTTCACCATGCCGATCCCACTCCGACCGGATTTCGATGCGACGGCGGTCCGCCTGGAAGCCAAGCGCAGCAAGGATGGAGCGCAAGCCCGACGTCTTCTGGCTCTGGCAGCGATCTACGAAGGGGCCAGCCGGACGGAGGCGGCGGCGATCGGCAGCGTGACGGTGCAGATCGTGCGGGACTGGGTGGTGAAGTTCAACGAGCATGGGCCGGCCGGGCTGATCGACCGCAAGCCGCCGGGTCAGCCGTCTCGACTGACGGACGCGCACCGGGCGGCGCTGGTGCAGGCGATCGAGGATGGGCCAATTCCCAGCATCCACGGCGTGGTCCGCTGGCGGCTGATCGACCTGTGCCAGTGGTTCTGGGACACGTTCGAGGTGCGGATTGCTAAGCCGACGCTGAGTCGCGAGGTCCGGGCGTTGGGCTATCGCAAGCTCTCGGCCCGTCCGCGCCATCATGCCCAGGCCGAGGGTGCGATCGAGGCATTTAAAAAAACTTCCCCGCGCGCCTGGCGGAGGTCGCGCGCCGGCTCGGCACCGATACGGCCAACATAGAAATCTGGTTTGGCGACCAGGCCCGCATCGGCCAGAAGAACAAGATTACCCGGCGGTGGGCCCGTCGGGGCTCGCGCCCCTCGGCACCTCACGACCAGCGCACGGCATCGACCTACATCTTCGGCGCGATCTGCCCCAGGGACGGCAAGGCGGCGGGCTTGATCCTGCCCTGGTGCAATATCGCCGCGATGGAGCTGTTCCTGCTTGAGCTGACCACTCGGGTCGCCCCGGGCCGTCACGCCCTGCTCCTGCTCGACCAGGCCGGGTGGCACATCTCCCAGCGACTGAGCGTGCCCTCGAACATCACCATTATGGCCCTGCCCGCCAAGTGCCCCGAGCTGAACCCGCAGGAGAACGTTTGGGAGTTCATGCGCGACAACTGGCTCTCGAACCGGGTGTTCACGAGCTACGACAACATCGTCGATCACTGCGCCGACGCCTGGAACAAGCTGGTCGCCCAGCCCTGGCGCATCATGACGCTCGGACTGCGCGACTGGGCACATCAGTGCTGATCAGAGAGACTTGGTATAAGGGAGACCTGTGCGCGGCAGGGCTGAACGGCTCCGGTTCATGCGGCTTTGGCCTGTGCTGTCGGGTTCACGTCTCTGACGGACGGTTGTGACACCGGATCCGTCCGGTGTGGGCGTGCGAGGCCGCGCCGCTCACGGAGTCCGGGCGTGATCAGGCCGCGGCTGCGACAAGCAGCGTCACACTGCGGCGCAAGTTGTAGGCGATCGCGGTCAGCCGCACCTGCAAGCCGGCCTTCGCCAGTCCCAGCCAGCGCATCCGGCGCAGGCCATAGCTCCGCTTGCACGTGCCGAACACCTTCTCGATCCGGCAACGGACACGACGGACGGACGCATTGTGGGCCCGCAGCCGCTGTGCCGCCGCCTCACCGCCAAACCCGCCCGTGTGAACCACGCATGGCCTGCCGCCTCGGGCTCGGATGATCCCCTCAGGCCGGTCACCCTGGTAGGCGCTGTCACCAAACGTGTCGCCGGGCGCCTCGGGCAGGATGGCGCCGAGTTCGGCCGCATCGTGGACGTTGGCGGTGGTGACCTCCACACCGCGGATCAGCCCGGCCTCCTGATCGGTCGCGACGTGCGCCTTGTAGCCATGCATCGGCTTGCGGCGTCGGTGCCCGGCCCAGCGCCCCTCGCCATCCCTGGGGCTCGCCGACGGGATCAGCGTCGCGTCCACGAGCGTGCCTGTCCGCACCACCACGCCACGGCGGTCAAGCTGACGCGTGACGGCCTCGAACAAGGCCCGGTCAAGACCCAGGCGCACCAGCTCGCCCCGGAAACGGACGAAGGCGGTGCGCTCCGGCGTGGCCTCGTGCGTCGAAAAGCCGCAGAACCGGCGGAAGCTCGCCCGGTCGTCGAGCGCGTCCGCAAGCTTCACGTCCGACAGGTCGTGCCAGGTGGCGAGCAGCAAGGCCCGGAACAATGCCAGCGGAGGCCAGCCGGGCTCGCCCTTGGACGACGCAGAGATGCCGACGAGGAGCTCGTCCAGCTCCCCCCAAACCACCAACCTCGCGACCTCCTCCAGCGAGGCGCCGCCGGACCGACCCGTCCGATCGCCCCAAAGCTTCTCTTGTCCGATCCGACGCCGTGCCATGACCGCCTCGACTGCCTACAAGCCTATCGAATCACAGCAGGCCGCGCCAACTCAAGCACCCGCGCACAGGTCTCATAAGTCTGAATTTCCCTCTGGATGGTCTGATGAACAGGTCATCGATGCGATCAAGGATGTGGCAAATGATCCCGGGTCGTCCCGACAGGTTCAGGAGAACGGCCGTATCGCAGCCGCTGGCACTCGTTCTGACGTCGAAATCGAGGTTATCATCGAAGCCGACTAAAGAACTGTGGTGACCGGATATCCTACCAATCTGCCTCGCAACCCAAGGAGGGAACGCTGATGCCAAACACCGAGCGTGATGATGACCTGATCGAGAATGGTCTTGATACACTGTGTAAAACCATTGTCAATCCAGAGGAGAAGTCGTATGCAACAGCCATGCAGTATATCTATGTACACGAGTATCAACTTGCCTTGGATCTGATCGCCCATATTCAGCTTCAGTCCGAATCTTCTATGTCTTCAGAAACACGGACGCTCTTCGAGATGCTTGCACAGAAAATTGGCATGACAGATGGCGATATGTGGCGAGGCGTCGCTAAGCTTAGAAGCAGTCAACTACCCTAAAAATGACCTGATTAAGTTATAAACCCCTACCCCGTCCCGCCGTGATGCAAGTGACACGCCGCCGCCTGCCCCAGCGCTACCGGCAGCAACACCGGACGCTCCGTCCGGCAGCGGGGGCCCGCGTGGGGGCAGCGGGGGTGGAAGCGGCAGCCCGGGGGCGGCGCCAACGCGGACGGCATCTCCCCCGCGATCGGGCTGAACGCGCCGCGGCCGGCGCCGATCCGCGGCACGCTGGCCAGCAGCGCCCGCGTGTAGGGATGCGCCGGGCCAGCATACAGGGAGGCGGTGGCGGCCAGCTCCACGATCTCACCCAGATACATCACCGCCACCCGGTCCGACACATGCCGCACCACGCCCAAATCGTGGCTGATGAACAGCCCGGCCAGGCCCGTGGACGCCCGGAGGTCCATGAACAGGTTCAGCACCTGCGCCTGCACCGACACGTCGAGCGACGCGACGGGCTCATCCAGCACCAGCAATTCCGGTTGCAACGCCAGGGCGCGGGCGATGGCGATGCGCTGCCGCTGGCCGCCGCTGAACTGGTGGGGGTAGCGGCTGGCCAGCTCGGGCTCGAGGCCGACGCGATGCAGCAGCTCCGCCACCAGCGCGCCGGCACCCGCCCGCGACACCAGCCCATGCGCCACCGGCCCCTCCGCCACGGTGTCCCGCACGCGCATGCGCGGGTCCAGGCTGGCGAACGGGTCCTGATGGATCATCTGGACCCCCGGCGTCAGCTTGCGCCCGCCCCGGCGCAACGGGCCGCCCTTGAACCGCACCGTGCCGCTGCTGGCGTCGAACACCCCGGCGGCGATGCGGCCCAGCGTGCTCTTGCCGCAGCCGCTTTCCCCCGCGAGGCCCAGCACCTCGCCGGGCGCCAGCGTCAGGGACACATCCGTCACCGCCTGCGTCATGTGCAAGCCGCCCGCGCCGCCGAACAGCCGGGCAATGCGATCACCCAGGCCGGGTGGTTGGGAGAAGTGTTTGCTGACCCGGTCCAGCTCGAGCAGCGGCGTCATAGCGGGTGATGGCACAGCGCCGCGTGCCCGTCCCCGGCCCAGGGTGGCGGCGTGGCGCAATCCGGGGCCGCACGCGGGCAGCGGGTGCGGAAGGCGCAGCCCGCATCCAGGATCGGGGCGGCGCCCGGCAGTTGCGGGAGGCGGGTGCCCGGCCGGTGCCCGGACGGCACGGAGCCGAGCAGCGCGGCGGTGTAGGGGTGCAGGGGCGCGGCCAGCACGGCGTCTGCCGGGCCACGCTCCACCACCCGCCCGGCATACATGACGCACACATCGTCCGCGAGGGAGGACACCACGGCCAGGTCGTGCGTGATCCACAGGAACGCCGTGCCGGTCTCGTCCGCCAGCCGGCGCACCTCCGCCAGGATCTGGCCCTGGATCGAGACGTCCAGCGCCGTGGTGGGCTCATCGGCGATGATGAGTGCGGGGCCGTGCAGCAACGCCATGGCGATGGCCACGCGCTGCCGCATGCCGCCCGAGAGCTGGTGTGGATAGGCGTCGAGCCGTTCGGCGGGGCTTGGGATGCCGACGGTGGCGAGCGCGGCCTGCGCGCGGGCGCGGGCGTCGTGCCGGGTCACGGCGGCATGGGCGCGCACGGCCGCCACCATCTGCGTGCCGATGCGGAGCACGGGGTTCAGCGTCATGAGCGGGTCCTGGAACACCATCGCCACCCGGGCGCCGCGGATGCGCCGCATGGCCTCACCCTGGAGCCCGGCGATGTCCTCGCCCGCCAGCCTCACTCGGCCGGACACGACACGGCCCGGCGGCTCCAGCAACCCCATGATCGAAAACCCGGTCACCGACTTGCCGGACCCGCTCTCTCCCATCAGGCCCAGGATGCGCCCGGCCTCGACCTGGAACGACACGCCGTTCACCGCGCGCACCAGCCCGGTGCGGGTTGGGAACTCGGTATGCAGGTCCTGCACCTCGAGCGCCGGGATCATTGCCGCTGCCGCGGGTTCAGCACCTGGCGCAGCTGATCCCCGACCAAATTGATCGCCAGCACCGTCAGCATGAGGGCGACGCCCGGATAAACGGAAATCCAGTAGCGGCCGGACAGCATGAACTGGAACCCGTTGGCGATCAGCAGGCCGAGAGAGGGCCGGGTGATCGGCAAACCGAGGCCCAGGAAGCTCAACGTCGCCTCGAGCGATACCGCGGTCGCGACCTGCACCGTCGCCACCACGATCAGCGGCGGCAGGATGTTGGGCAGCATGTGGCGCAGCACCACCCGCCGGGCGGAAAGCGGGGTGGAGAGCGCGGCCTCGATATAGTCCTTGCCGCGCTCCGCCTTGGCGGCGCCATAGGCCGTCCGGGCGAAATAGGCGTATTGCGCCGCCACCAGCGCCGCGATCAGTTGCGGAATGCCCTGGCCGAGCGCCGCCACCAGCACCAGCGCCAGCAGGATCGCGGGCAACGAAAGCTGCAGATCCACGATCCGCATCACCACCGCCTCGATCCGGCCGCCGTTGTAGGCCGCCAGCAACCCGGCCATCGTGCCCAGCACCAGCGCCACGGCCCCGGCAGACACCGCGATCAGCAGGCTCAGCCGCAGGCCATACAGGATCGCCGACAGCAGATCCCGCCCGGCCGCATCGGTGCCGAGGCGATGGACATACCCGGATGACCCGACCTCCCCGGGCGGCAGCCGCGCATCGCCCAGTTCGAGCCCGGCCTGGTCATACGGGTCCTGCGGCGCGACCCAGGGCGCCAGCGCGGCCAACAGCACCACCGCCACGACGATCGCCAACGCCATGACGGCGACGGGGCTGCGCCGGTATTCGCGCCAGAACGCCCTCATCGCGCGCGCACCCGGGGGTCCAGCAACGCGTAGGTCAGCTCGACGGCCAGGTTGATCGCCACGAACACCAGCACCACCAGGATGAGGTAGGCGACCATCACGGGCCGGTCGAGCGAGGTGATGCTCTCGATGATGAGCTTGCCCATTCCGGGCCAGTTGAACACGGTCTCGGTCACCACCGCGAAGGCGAGGGTGGAGCCGAACTCCAGGCCGAACACCGTCACGATCGGGATGCCGATGTTCTTCAGCACGTGCAGCCCCACCACCTGCCGCTCCGGCAGACCGAGGGCGCGGGCGAAGCGGACGTGCTCGCTGCCCATCACCTCCTCCGTCCCGGCGCGCACCAGGCGAATCAGCAGACCGAGCTTGAACAGGGACAGGTTCAGTGCCGGCAGCAGCAGATGCTGCCAGCCATCCCAGGTGAAGGCCGAGGAGCGCAGGCCCAGGAACTCCCCCACGGCGCCCCGCCCGCCGGAGGGCAGCCAGCGCAGTTCCACCGAAAACAGCAGGATCAGCAGCAGCCCCACCCAGAATGTCGGCACCGAGAACCCGGCCACCGACAGCGCCATGATCCCGCGGCTGCTGCCGCTATCGGGCCGGTATCCCGCCCAGATGCCGAGCGGCACGCCGAGCACGAGGGCGATGCCGAGCGCCACCAGCGTCAGCTCCAGCGTGGCCGGCAGGCGGGACAGGATCAGCGGCAGGACCGGCAGGCGGAAGATGAAGCTGGTGCCGAAATCGCCGGCCGCGATCGCCTGCAGGAAGCGCCAGTATTGCACCGGCAGGGTCTGATCGAGGCCGTATTGCTGGATGATGGCGGCGCGCATGGCCTGGGAAGCCGCCGGGTCGATCAGCACGTCGATCGGGTTGCCGATGGCGTGCACGCCCGCGAACACCAGCACGGACATGACCAGCACGATCAGGACCGCGCCGAGCAGCCGCCCGATGACGAACCCGGCCAAGCGGACCTATTGCGGCGTGATGGCGTAGGCCAGCGTTTCCTGATCGACGCGCGGGGTGAAGCGGAACTTGCCCTTCGGCATCGCCCAGATGGTCTGCGGCATCACCACCGGGAGCATCGGGCGCTCGTTCATGCTGATCTCGGTGGCGCGAACGAACATCTCCCGGCGCTTCGCCTCATCCAAGGTGCGGCTGCCATCCAGCAGCAGCTTGTCTACGTCCGCATTGCTGTAGCCGGAGCGGTTGAAGTTGCCGAGACCCACGGCCGGGTCGGCGCTATGGATGGTGGCGCCGTAGGTATAGGCGGCCTCCCCGGTCAGGGTGCCCCAGCCCGACATCTGCAAGGAATAATCGCCCCGCGTGCTGGCGGGGAAGAACACGGTGCCGATCAGGGCGTTGGGATTGATCTTCAGCCCGACGCGGGACCATTGCTGCGCCAGCGCCTCGCACAGCGCGCCGTCGCCCGGCAGGCGGTTGCTGGTGCAATACAGCTCCATCTCGAACCCCTTCGGATACCCGGCCTCCGCCAGCAGCGCCCGGGCCCGCGGCAAATCCACCAGGCGCTCCGGCAGGTTGGGGCTGGCGCCGAAGAACGTGTCTGGCATCAGCTGGCTCATGGGCTTGGCCAGCCCCTCGAACACCACGCGGGCCAGGGCGCGGCGATCCAGCGCCAGATCCATCGCCTGCCGCACCCGGATGTCTGCCATCGGATTGGCCTCGATCTCGCGGCCCTCGACGTTGGCGGGCTTCGGCAGCTTGGGGCGGACGTTCAGGTAGACGTTGAATACGTAGACGCTGTCCCCGATCACGGTGCTGAGGTTCGGGTCGCGTTGCAGGGCCGCGGCGTCAGTCGCGGGCACGTAGTTCACGATATCCACCTGGCCGCTCTTCAGCGCCGCCAGCCGCGCGGCGTCGTTGGGGATCTCCCGCCTTATCACCCGCGCCCAGGATTGCTGGCCGCCCCACCAGCCCGGGAACCGTTCCAGCACCAGGTCCCCGCGCGGCTCCCACGAGACGAAGCGGAATGGCCCGGTGCCGATCGCGGCGGTGCCGGCGTTGAACTGCTCGTTCCGCGCCTCCATCCCGATCTTGCGGCTGACGATCATGAGGCGGGTGAAATCGTTGGGCAGCGTGGGCGCCGGGCCATCGGTGGTGACGCGGATGGTCAGGCGGTCCACGACCTCCGCACTCTTGGCGCGCTTGGTATAGAGCGTCATGGGCATGGGGCCGGTCACGACCGGGATGCGCTCCAAGGAGAACTTCACATCCTCCGCCGAGAACTCCGATCCGTCATGGAATTTCACGCCGTCCCGCAGCTTGAACTCCCAGACATTGTCGGCGACGGGTGTCCAGGACAGGGCGAGACCGGGCTTCAAGTTGAGGTTTTCGTCCTGTGCGACCAGGCTGTCATACACGTGGCGCAACGCCTCGATATGGCCGCCCAGGGTGGACCAATGCGGGTCCAGGCTTTCCGGCCCGTTGCGCACGCCGACGGTGAGCGTCTGCGCTGCTGCGGGAACCGTTGGAAGCAGGAGGGCGAGCAGCAGGAGGACGGAGAGGCGGGGTTTGCGATGGGTCATGGCGGGATCCTGCGCTGCTTCGGCAAGCCTGCTTACCTATCCGGGGAGCGTCAACAGGAACTTAGGGGAGAGAGCGGAGCGTGACCGAGCAGGCGGAGGTGACGGCGTTCCTGACGCAGCTCGCGGGCGGCGCGCCGATCGAGACGCATATCTCGCGCGTCTTCCGCGGGGCAGACACCGTCTGGAAGCTGAAGAAGTCGGTGCGCCTGCCATTCCTGGACTTTTCGGACCTGTCCGAGCGGAGGCGGTTCCTGGAGCGGGAAATCGCCCTGAATGCCTGGGCCACTCCGGGCCTGTATCGGGACGTGGTGCCGGTCTGCCGGTCCGGCACAGGTTTGCGGATCGGGGGCGATGGGGCAGTCCTGGACTGGGTGTTGCGCATGGCGCGCGTGCCCGAAGCGGATTTCCTGGACCGGATCGCGGCGCAAGGCGGGATCGACGGCGCGATGCAGACCGCCCTGGGCGACGCCGTGGCCGCGTGGCATGGCGGCTTGCCGGGGCTGCCGATCCGCGATGCGACCGGCCGCATGCTCGGCGTCCTGCGCGGCAATGCCGGGTCCGCCCGTGCGGCAGGGTTGCCGGAAGCGGCGATCGCGGCGTGGGAAGCGCAGTGCGGCGCCGGGATCGAGGCGCTGCGCAGCGTGCTGGACCGGCGGGCTGCGCGCGGGTCGGTGCGGCGGGCGCATGGGGACCTGCATCTCGGCAATTTGCTCATGTGGCAGGGCCATCCCGTGCCGTTCGACGCTCTGGAGTTCGATGAGGAGTTGGCCACCATCGACCTCGGCTATGACCTCGCATTCCTGCTGATGGATCTGCAACTCCGCGTCTCCCGCGCGGCGGCGTGCGGCGTGCTGGTGCGGTATGTGGCGCGGACCAGGGATGCCGGGCTGGTGGCGGCGCTGCCGGTATTTTTGTCACTGCGGGCGATGATCCGCGCGCATGTGCGGGCACGCAGCGGCGACGACCCGGCCCCCTATCTCGCGGCTTCCCTCGATTTCCTCACCCCGGCCTCGCCAAGGCTGGTCGCGGTGGGCGGGTTGATGGGCACGGGCAAGTCCACCCTGGCCCGCGCGCTGGCGCCCTCCATCGGCACCGCGCCCGGCGCGCTGGTGATCCGCAGCGACGACACCCGCAAGCGCCTGCATGGCGTGCCGCCGGAGCAGCGCCTGCCGCCCCGGGCCTATGACGGCGCTGCGAACCGGCGCGTGGATGCCGAGATGCTGGCCATGGCCGCCGATGCGCTGGCTGGCGGCCACTCCGTGATCCTGGATGCGACGTTCCTGTCCCCGGCGTTCCGCGATCAGGCGGCGGCGCTCGGTCCCCCACTCCACGGCCTCTGGCTCGAGGCGCCTTTGGCCGAGTTGGAGCAGCGCGTCGCGGCCCGGGTGAACGACGCGTCGGACGCCGATGTCGCGGTGCTGCGGGCAGCTGCCGGGGCGGCTCCGCCCGCGAATTGGCGCCGCATCCCCGCCAGCGACCGCGCCGCCGCCCTGCTGCAAGCGCACGGAGCTTTGTCGCTCCCCGATCCGTGCTAGCGTCACGATCCGAAAACCACTGACGGGAGGCGCCCCATGGCCATTCGCAAGCTGCTGCTCCCCCTGACCGGTACCGCCGCCGGGGAGGCCGCGCTCAGCACCGCGCTGCTGGTCGCCCGCGTGTGGGATGCGCACGTGACCGCGCTGCATGTCCGCGTCGATAGCCGGGACGTGGCGCCGCTGGCCGGGGAAGGCCTGTCGGGCGCCATGATCGAGGAGATGATGTCCGCCACCGAGCGCGAAAGCAGCGACCGCAGCAACGCCGTCCGCGCCATGTTCGACCGGTTCGTGGCCGAGCATGGCGTGACGGTCGCGGAGCCGCATCCCCATGCCGGCGCCACCGCCAATTTCGCCAGCATCACCGGCCGGGAAGACGACCTGGTGGCGCAGCTCGCCCGGCTCACGGACCTCACCGTCGTGCCGCATCCTGAGGCCGGGGACGACATCTCCAGCAGCGACGCGTTGCATGCCGTGCTGTTCGACAGTGGCCGGCCCGTGCTGATCGCGCCGCAGGTGGCGATGCCCTCGGTCGGCCGCCGGATCTGCATCGCCTGGAACGGCACCGCCGAGAGTGCCGCGGCCGTGCTGGCGGCGATCCCTTGGATGCAGAAGGCGGAGGCGGTGCGCATCCTCTCGGCAGAGGAATATCAGCGCCGTGGCCCCGGGGCGCCGGAGCTCGCGAGCTATCTTGCGCTGCACAGCATCTCGGCCGAGATCGCGCAGTTCCGCCCAATCGAGAAGGAGGTCGGCCGCGGCCTGCTGCTGGCCTGCAGGGAGTTCGGGGCTGATATGCTGGCCATGGGCGCCTACTCCCATTCCCGCCTGCGGCAACTTATCTTGGGCGGTGTGACCCGGCACGTGCTCGAAAATGCCACGCTCCCGGTGCTCATGAATCGCTGAACCCGGAGGGTGCCATGATCGAGTTGCGTCCGTTCGCCAGCCTGGGCGGCTTCCAGAACGACTGGCTTGAAGCCCGGCATCATTTCAGCTTCGGCCACTACCACGATCCCAAGCGCATGGGCTTCGGCGCGCTGCGGGTGTGGAACGACGACCAGATCGCCGCCGGGCGCGGGTTCGACGCGCATCCGCATCGGGACATGGAGATCATCACCTATGTCCGGCAGGGTGCCATCACCCATCGCGACAGCCTGGGCAACGAAGGCCGGACCGAGGCCGGGGACATCCAGGTCATGCATGCCGGAACCGGCATCACGCACGCGGAGCTAAACCAGGAGAGCGGGGAGACGCGCATCTTCCAGATCTGGCTGGAGCCGAACCGCCGCGGCGTGGCGCCGGGCTGGGGCGCGCGCAGCTTCCCGGCGGCCGGCCAGGGATTGATTGTGCTGGCGTCCGGCGCCGGGGGAGGGGACGCGCTGCCGCTCTATGCCGACGGCGCCGTGCTGGCGGGCCGGGTGGCGGCGGGGCAGATTGTGCGGCATGCATTGGCGCCGGGGCGCCTGGCCTATCTGGTCGCGGCGGCGGGCGCGATCGAGGTCAACGGGGTGGCGGCCGGGGCGCGAGATGGCGTGGCGATCAGGGACGAGCGCGAACTGGTGATCAGGGCCACCGAGGACGCGGAGCTTGTGCTGGTGGAGACGGTCTGAACTTCGTCACCCCAAGCGGCGTTTCAGCCACAGATCAGGAGGGCAGGGTGATGCGCTGGGGTTTGATGGCGGTGGCGGGATTGGTGTGGGCCACGCCAGCCCCGGCGCAGGATTTGGGCCGGCTCTTGCAGGAGCAGGTTCTACCCCGCGTGATCCCGGGGCAGACCATCGACCCCAACCAGCGCGACCGCGACGCCTACGATCGGGGCCGGATCGACGCCGAGCGCGAACGGCAGAACGAGTCGCGCCGGGGCGATGAGCGCAGGGACGACCGCCGGGATGACCGGCGCCGCGACGATCAACGCCAGGACGACCGGCGCCGGGACGATCAACGCCGGGACGACCGGCGCTTCGACGATCGCCGCTCCAACCAGCGCGAGTTCGAGGAGCGCCGGTTCGATCGCCGCGACGACCGGCCTTACGACGACCGACGCCGCCGGGATGACATTCCGCGCAGCCCGCCGCTGTATCGTTAGGGCAACAGCCGGAACAGCCGTGTCGTCCTCATCTCGCGGTCTTCCAGCTCGAGCGAGGTCGGCACGTCATAGGTTGCGAGCGGCTCCAGCCCGGTGTCCGGCAAATAGGCCCGGCCGGGGTCCGCGACCCAGACCGGGCACGACGCCGCCATCCGGCGCAGCCATGGCAGGATGTGCGCCGTCATGGGTGCCTCGTAACAGACGTCGCCGCAGAGGATCATGTCCCAGCGGCACTCGGCGCCGACCAGGTCTTGATCCAGCACGTGGATCGCCACCCCGTTCGCCGCGGCATTGAGGCGGAGCGCGGCGCCGGCCATGGCGTCGATCTCCGAAGCCTCGACCCGAGCGCCCGCCATGGCGCAGGCGATCGCCGCGATCCCGCCACCCGCGGCGAAATCCAACACATGGCGGCCCTGCACGGCGCCGGGGTGATCGAGGATGTGGCGGGCGAGCGCCTGTCCGCCGGGCCAGGCAAAGGCCCAGAAGGGCGGCTCGACATTGGCCTGCTGCAACCAGGCCTCGCTCGCCCGCCAGATCGGCGTGATCTCGGTCGCGAGATGCAGCGCGATCTCCGGCACCAGGGGCGCGTGCGACAGGACGGTGTGGGCCTGGATGAACCCGGCCGTCACGCCAACCCGGCCAGGATCGCCGCGCCGATGGCGAGCCCGGTTTCGCGATTGGCCTTGAACCGCCGCAGACAGCCCTGGGGATCGTCGATTTCGAGCGTCAGCACCTGCCAGGCCAACAGGGCGGCTGGGAGCAGCAGCGCCGGGTAGAACCACGCCGACAACCCTGCGCGCCAACCAGCGACACCGATGAGGGCCAGGGTTGCGGCATAGCACGCGGCCAGGAACGGCTTCGTGTGCCGCGCGAACAGCCGCGCGGTGCTGCGCACGCCGATCAGCGCGTCATCCTCGCGGTCCTGATGCGCATAGATCGTGTCGTATCCGAGGATCCAGGCGAAGGCGGCTGCATACAGGGCAAGCGCCACTGCATCGAGCCGCCCCGCCGCGGCCGCATACCCCATCGGCGCGCCCCAGCCGAACGTGAGCCCCAGGACCGCCTGGGGCCACCAGGTCACGCGCTTGGCGAGCGGATACAGTGCCACCAAACCGAGCGAGATCACTCCCAGAAATTGCGCGAGCGGCGGCAATTGCAACAGGATTGCGAGCCCGATCGCCAGCAACGCACCTAAAAAAAGCACGGCCTGACGCATCCGCAGCGCCCCGCTGGCGAGCGGCCGGCCCGCGGTGCGGCTGACCTGGCGGTCGAGGTCACGGTCCCACATGTCGTTCACGACGCATCCGGCACCCCGCATGACCAACGAGCCCAGGCCGAACAGCGCCAGCAACCAGGCGCCCCGCCCCCAGCCGGGCCGCGCGATCGAAATCGACCACAGGCCGGGGAGGAACAGCAGCCACGCCCCGATCGGCCGGTCCAACCGGGCCAGCAGCGCATAGGGTCGCCACGGCGGCGGCAGCCGCGCCACCCAGCCCCGCCCATCGATATCCGTCCATGCCGCATCCGCCATGCCCCGGTTTACGTGGCCCCCCGCCACCTGGCCAGGGCCTTCGCCGCCCGGGGGAGCTTGACGCGCCGCCCCGCCCGCCCGAATCAGGAACACACGAAGGCGGGTTCGGCCACGATGAACCCAGAGCAAGGACGCGCCCCACGATGTCGAACCCCGGAGACGCGGACCACACGCCCATCGCCTCGGTGCGGCAGCTCGCGGACTACATCGCCCAGGGCTGCAAGCCGCGCGACGCCTACCGGATCGGGACGGAGCACGAGAAGTTCGGCTTCCGCCACACCGACAACGCCCCGCCGCCCTACGAACCCGGCGGTATCCGCGGCGTGCTGGGCGGCCTCGCTGCCGCCGATCCGGCATGGACGCCGATCCTCGATCGCGGCAACCCGATCGGGCTGAAGGGCACGGGCCAGCACGAGGGCGCCTCCATCTCGCTGGAACCCGCGGGCCAGTTCGAGCTGTCGGGCGGGATGCTGTCCACGCTGCACGAGACGCGCGCCGAGTTCGACGCGCATTTCGCCGCCTTGCGCGCCGTGGCCGAGCCCATGGACCTCGGTTTCTCGCCGCTCGGCTTCCATCCCACGATGCCGCGCAATGCGATGCCGTGGATGCCGAAAAGCCGGTATGCGATCATGCGGCGCTACATGCCGCTGGTGGGCTCGCTCGGCCTGGACATGATGCTGCGCACCTGCACGGTGCAGGTCAATCTGGACTATTCGTCCGAGGCCGATATGGCCCGGAAGCTGCGGGTAGCGCTGGCGTTGCAGCCGGTGGCGACGGCGCTGTTCGCGAACTCGCCCTTCGCGGAGGGCAAGCCCTCCGGGTTTTTATCCACCCGCGCGCATATCTGGACCGACACCGACAATGCCCGCGCCGGCATGCCCGCCGCCTTGTTCGCCGAGGATTTCGGGTTCGAGCGGTATGTCGAGTGGCTGTTGGACGTGCCGATGTATTTCGTCGAGCGCGGTGGGACTTACCACGATGTGGCCGGACAGTCGTTCCGGTCCTACATGACGGGCGGCTTGCGCAACGTGCTGTCCGAGACCGCGACCGTGGGTGATTTCGCGGACCACATGACGACGGCGTTCACCGACGTCAGGGTGAAGCGTTTCCTGGAGATGCGGGGCGCCGATGCCGGGCGGCCGGAGATGATGCTGGCGCAAAGCGCGCTGTGGGTCGGCATCTTGTATGATGAGGCGGCGTTGAGCGCGGCGGAGGCGCTGGTGCGGCGGGCGCCCTGGGCCGATTATCAGGCGCTGCGGGCCGCGGTGCCGCGACAGGCGCTGGATGCGCCGTGGCAGGGCGGCACGGCCCGCGACCTGGCGCGCGACATGGTCGCCATCGGCGCCGACGGATTGAAGGCGCGGGGCTTGGGGGAGGAGACTATGATCGAGCCTCTGTGGGAAATGATCTCAGGCGGGCCGACGCAGGCGGAGGCGTGGCTCGAGCGGTTTCACGGAGAGTGGCGGGGCGATATCACGTCCATATTTCGGGACTCTCAGGTCTGACCCGCGAAAAGAGACGTTTCCGCGTTAGCTCTGGGATCTCTGACCGCTACCGCGCGCTCATTGCGCATTATCAACTTGCCTCTGCGTGTGAGTTTCGCGGTAAAGTGATCGGATGATGATCAGCCCGCCTACCACGATGCCGCAGCGCACCGTGGGCACCGCCAACGACATGGTCGCGATCCGTTTGCGCCTGATTGGCCAGATGGAAGCGTGGACCCTCACGAGCGAGAGTGTTTTGCCGCCCGGGCGCAAGACCCGCGCGCTGCTGGCGATCGTCGCGCTATCATCGCCGCGGCCCGTGCTGCGGTCCCGCCTGGCCGAGCTGCTGTGGAGCCGCCGGCCCGAGGAGCAGGCGCGCGCCTCCTTGCGGCAGGAGATCCACCGGCTGTTGGAGGTCCTGTCGCCCGCGGGCCAGGACATTCTTTCGATCAACCGCGACAGCCTGGCGCTGCGCCCCGGTCTCGTTTGGGTCGATGTGGAGGAGGTGCTGCGCGCCACCACCTCGCACCCGGCGTCCCTGGCCCTGCTGGACAGTGAGCTGCTCGAGGAGCTGGACGGGGTCGATCCCGCGCTGGACACCTGGTTGTTGGCCGAGCGGGAGCGGTTGCGCGATCGGGCCCGCGGCGTGGCGGAGGCGTTGCTGCACGAGCAGGTCGGGCCGGAGGCGCTGATATCCGTCGCGCAGCAGCTTTTGTCGATCGACCGCGCGCATGAGGGCGCCTGGCGGGCGCTGATGCGGGCCCATGCCGAGCGCGGGGAGCGCGGGATGGCGATCCAGTGCTACGATCGCTGCCGCGCCGTTCTGTCGGATATGCTGGACGCCGTGCCGTCCCCGGAAACCCAGAGCCTGCTGACGGAAATCCGCAGCGGCAAGGTCGTGCGCCCGCTGACGAACGGCGCGGCGCCTGCGGCCGAGGCGCGGTTCGAACCGCGGCCCGTCGCGAGCCGGGGCGGCGCCCGTGTCGGCGTGCTGCCGCTTACCTTGGTCGGCACCGATGAGACCGAGGCGCATCTGGCGCTGGGTCTGGCAGAGGAGATCACCTCTGCCCTCGCGCGGTTCCGGTGGATGTTCCTGGTATCGAGCTCGTCGATCGCCCAGTTCGTGCAGGAAACGCGGGACGATGCGGCGTTGCGGCGGACATTTGGGCTCGATTTCGTGCTGGACGGGTCGATCCAGCGTGTGGGAAAGCGGCTGCGCATCACGCTGCGCCTGGTGGACCTTCGGGATGGCAACCAGGTCGTGTGGGCACGGCGGTTCGATCGCCAGTCCAACGATCTGCTGACGTTGCAGGACGATGTGGCCGCCGAGGTCGTGGCGCAGATCGATCCGGAGATCCTGCTGATCGAAAGCCGCCGGGCCGCCCATCGCCCGCCGCAGGACGCCAATGCCTACGACCTCGTGCTGCGCGCGCTGCCGAGCATGACCCGGCTCGAGCGGGGGCACTTCCTGCAGGCCGGCGGCTTGATGCGCCAGGCCATCGAGCTCGAGCCCGATTATGCATCGGCGCATGCGACCTACGCGTGCTGGCTGCACTTCCTGGTGGGCCAGGGGTGGTCGGATGACGCCAGCGGCTCCTTGGCCGAAGCGGCGCACCACGCGGAACGGTCCATCACGCTGGACCCGCAGGATGCGAAGGGCTTCGCGATCGCCGGGCACATTCGCGCCTTCTTGCATCATCGGCTGCAGGAGGCCGCGGTGCTGCATGAGCGGGCGCTGGCGCTCAATCCCAACCTGGCGATGGCGTGGGCCTTCAGCGGCGTGAACCAGCTCTATCTCGGCCAGTGGGAGGAGGGGGAGCGCCGGCTGCAACGCTACAAGCAGCTTTCGCCCATGGACCCCAACGCCTTCCATTACGACGTGGGTTTCAGCCTGGTCGCGCTGATGAAGCGTGACTACGAGGGCGCCGTCGCCGCCGGGCGCACCGTGAGCGAGATGAACCCGGCCTTCTCGGCCGCCTGCAAACCCTATTTGGCCGCACTTGGCCATCTCGGCCAGATGCAGGAGGCGGCCGTGGTGCGCCGCCGGCTGTTTGCGATCGATCCGAGCTTCGATATCAAACGCTTCTTGCTGGCAAGCCCGTTCGGCCGCGTTCAGGATCGGGAGCACTTCGCCAACGGCTTGCGCCTGGCCGGCGTGCCGGAGGATCAGTCGCCGGACTGACGATACGCATCTGTCGCGCCTCGGCAGGCTCGGCGCGAACGGGTCAGTCCCTGCCGCTGGTGCTGAGCTTGTCGAAAGACCGCCGCGACCGGGCCACGCTCATCAGCGACGAATCGCCGCGGATTGGATCGGCAAATCGATGCCAAGCCCGCGGAGGATCGCGCTCGCCAGCGCCTTCGCCACGCACCGGTAGCCGAAATCATTGTGATGGATGCCGTCGTCGGAGACGAACTCCCTGTAGGGGCGGCCATCACGCTGCCACTGATCCATCAAGGCGCTCCGAGCGAACAGCCCGGCACCGGTCAGCTCCGCCGTCTCCGCCAATGCCTGATCGATGCGGAGGAAGGCCGGGGAGGCCATGATCTGCGGGGCGCGCTGGTTGTCCATCAGCACGACATCGGTCCGCGCACGCTGCAGCCGGCGAACGCCCGCCGTCACCATGCGCTGGAACTCGTCCGGATCGGCGTTGCGCATGGCCCCGTTGGCGCCGACCTGCCAGATCACCAGGTTGGGCCGGGGCCCCAGCACATCCCGCTCCAGACGCGGCATCATCTCGGCGGCATCCTGCCCGCCCACGCCGCGGTTCAGCACGGCGATGTGTGCTTGAGGCAAAGCAGCCGACAGCTCGGCCTGGAGGATTGCCGGGTAGCTATGGGCGATGTCGCTGGAATGCCATCCCGCCGTGGACGACGATCCGAACGCGACGATGGTGATCTCGCTGTTGGCGTCGAGGGCGGTGCGCACGCCCTTGAGCGACAATGCGGGTAACCGACTGGCCGGACATTCCTGAGCGGTCGCCAGATACGGCGCCGCCATCAGGCAGCCCAGAAGAAGGAGGCGGGATACCATCACCATGACAGGAACGTTATGTTGCCGTGCCGCCAATCGTCAATCCCGACAATTTAAGCGTCGGCTGTCCGACCCCGACCGGGACACCCTGGCCGTTCTTCCCACACGTTCCAACCCCCGGATCCAGCCCCGGATCGTTGCCGATCATGTCGATCTTCATCAATGCGTCCGGCCCGTTGCCGATCAGCGTGGCGCCCTTGACCGGGGCGGTCACCTTGCCGTCCTCGATCAGATAGGCCTCGCTGGCGGAGAAAACGAACTTGCCCGAGGTGATATCCACCTGACCGCCACCGAAATTCACGGCATAGAGGCCGCGCTTGACCGAGCGGATCATCTCGCCGGGCTCATGCTGGCCGCCGAGCATGATGGTGTTGGTCATGCGCGGCATCGGCGCGTGAGCATAGCTCTGGCGGCGCCCGTTCCCGGTCGGCTTCACGCCCATCAGGCGGGCGTTCATGCGATCCTGAATGAAACCGGTCAGGATGCCGTCCTCGATCATCACGGTGCGGCCGGAGGGCGTGCCCTCGTCATCGACGGTGATGCTGCCGCGGCGGTCCGGCAGCGTGCCGTCATCCACCACGGTAACACCCGGGCTCGCAATCCGCTGCCCCATCAGCCCGGCGAAGGCGGACGTCTTCTTGCGATTGAAATCGCCCTCGAGGCCGTGGCCGATCGCCTCGTGCAGCAAAATGCCGGGCCAGCCCGGGCCGAGCACGACGGGCATTTCCCCGGCGGGCGCCGGCCGGGCATCGAGGTTGACCAGTGCCTGCCGCAACGCCTCGTCTACAGCGGCGCGCCAGAAAGCCTCGTCCAGCAATTGCGCGTATCCGAACCGGCCACCGGCGCCATGGCTGCCGCTCTCGCGCCGTCCGTCCTGTTCGACCACGACCGACACGTTCAGCCGCACCAAGGGCCGCAAATCCGCCACCCGCGTGCCATCGGCCCGCATGACCTGCACGGCCTGCCACTCGCCCATCAGCGACGTCATGACCTGCTTGACGCGGGGATCCTTGCCGCGCGCATAGGCGTCGATATGGGCAAGCGTCGCGGTGCGGTCCGGGAACTCGGTCGAGGTCAGCGGGTTCGCGTCCGAATAGAGCCGGGCATTGCTGGCGCGCGGCGCCTCGGCTGCCTGGCCGGAGCGGCCGGCCCGCACGGCGGACACGGTCGCGGCGGCCCGCTTCAGCGCGTCGGCCGAAACCTCGCCGGCATGGGCGTAGCCTGCCTCCTCGCCCAACACGGCACGCAGCCCAAATCCCATTTGCGTGTCGAACCCGGCGCTGCGGATGCGGCCGTCTTCCAGGCTCAGCGCCTCGCTTTCTCGGTATTCGAGGAACAGCTCGCCATCGTCCATGGCACGAAGGGCGCCGACCACGATCGCGTCGGCCTCGGCGCGCTCCAGCCCGCCCCGTTCGAAAAACAACGCATCCGTGGCGGCCAGCGGGGAAAGTGAGGACATCGGGCTTCCTAGAACAACACCCCGCCCGGAATGACCCGGGCGCCGGGGATCTGCATGATCGCGGTCGTCCCCTGGCCCGGCGCGCTCCGCAAGGTCAGGTCACCGCCATGCGCACGCAACAGGGCGCGGCTTACATATAGGCCGAGCCCGGTCCCGGTAAACCGTCCCCCGCTGCGGTCCTCCGCTGTGTCCAGCTGCGTGAACGGCTCGAAGACCCGGTCCAGGTCGGCACCGGGGATGCCGACGCCCGTATCCGACACGAGAAGCTGCAAATCCCCGGTCGCAGGGTCCTGGTGCATGCCGATCGTGACCTCCCCCATCGCATGGGTGAACTTGACCGCGTTGGCGACCAGGTGGTTCAGCGATTGCCGCAGCCGCCGCTCATCGCCGCGCACGGCGGGCATCAGGTCGGGCAACCGGGTCGAGAGTGCGACCTCCGCCGCCGCCGCGGACGCATCGGCCTGCCGCACGCAGGCACGAATGAGCTGGGACATGTCGACCAGGTCATCCGACAGCTCGAACCGGCCGGCCTCGAGCCGCGCCACATCGAGGATGGTGTCGATCATCGACAGCAGTTTGCGGCCGGCGCCGTTGATCTCCTCGGCCGCCTCCAGGATCGGAGAGGGGTCCATGCTGCCGGGCGGCATGGTCTTGCGGGAGACGCGGTCCATCTTGTCCGTCGCGGCGCGCGCGATCGCGTCCGCCTGGTTGATGATGGTGCTGAGCGGCGTGCGCAGCTCATGGCTCATGGCAGCGAGGAAGCGGGATTTGGCCGCATTGGCGGATTCGGCCGCGGTCTTGGCCAGCCGCAATGCCTCCTCGGCCTCCCGGATCGTGGTGACGTCGGTGTAGGTAGTGACGAAGCCGCCATCCGGCGTCGGGTCCGACCGCACCTCCAACACGCGGCCGGTGCTGGTGTAGCGCTGGTCCTGATGCGACTTGGACCGGTCCCGGGTGCGGAGCGAGTGCGCCGTGGTGCGGCCGATCGCGCCGTCCCCGAGGTTGCCGCGGATCAGCGCCGACTCGATCGTCTCCTCCAGGGTCCGGCCCGGCACCATCAAGCCGGCGGGCGCGGCCAGCAGGTCGCTCGCGATCGGATTGCTCGCCACGATGCGGTGGTCGCGATCCCATAGGATGATCCCGTGGCGGATATTGGCCAGCATCGCCGTCATGGCGTCGGCGTTGCGCGCGCTCTCGACCTCGGCCGCGATCAAGGACGACACGTCGGTCACGACGCTCATGTAGCCGCCATCGGGCAGGGGCGCCGTGCGCACGTCGATCGTGCCGCCGACCGGGCGGGTGCGGCGGCGCACCGTCGGCCGGCTCGGGTCGGCGAGGCTCATCTGCCGGCGGAACTGCTCGTCCGGGGCGCCGGGGCCGTATTCGCCCTGCTCGGCCCGGCGGCGGATCACCTCCTCCAGCGTGTCCCCGACGGCGATCGGGGCGCCCTGCATGATCTGGCTATAGGCGGCGTTGAGCATCGTCACGCGCTTGTCGGGGCCATACACGGCGATGCCGTGCGGGATGTGGCGCACGATCCCATCCAGCATCCCGGCCCGGCGCCTTGCGTCATCCTCCGCCCGGGCCAGCGCGGAGATGTCCGACACCGTCATCGTCCAGCCGCCATCCGGCAGCGGGTCCGACTGGATGTCGATCACCTGGCCGTTGCCGCGCTGCCGCCGGAAGCTCGCGGGGCGGGAGCGATCGAACGACATCTGGCTCGCGAGGAACAGATCGCCCTCGAGCCCGGCGTATTCGTCCCGCACCTGCATGATCTGCAGAACGTCGGTGAACGGCGTGCCGGGGGCGAGGCTGGGGGACGATAAGCCGAGCAACTCGGTAAAGCGGCGATTGTGCAGGCCCAGCCGCCGGTCCGGCCCGAATACGGCAAGGCCGATCCGCAGGCTCGCCATGGCCATGTGGATGCGGGCGACCGCGGTCTCGGCCTCGTCCCGCATGGCGGTGTGGCTGGTGGTGTTGACGACGCACACCATATGCGCGCCGTGGCCGAGCGGGCGGTAATGCGCCTCGAACGTGCGGCCGTCGGGGTGGCGGCGGCGGACCCGGCGTTCGACCGAGACATCCTGGATCGCGAGCTGCGCCGCCTGCTCCTCCGGATCCCCGGGGCCGAACACGCCGCGATAGGCCATGACGCGCAGGTTGTCGGCCAGGGCGGAACCGGGCCGGAACGTGCCGGGTGAGAGGCCCAGCGCCTCGGCATACGCGGCGTTGGACATCACGAGCCGCCGGTCCTCGTCATAGATCTCCAGCCCGACCGGCATCGCCTCCAGGATGGCCCGGCTCTCTTCGAGGCCCTGCAGCACCAGATGGTTCATGGCGAAACATCCCGTTCAGGCCGCTGATGATGCAAAGCCGCCAGGGACGCCGTCAGCACCACGACTGCCATGGCCTGGTGCGCCGTCCCCATCGCCACCGGCACGACCCAGATCAGCGTGAGGACGCCCAGCGCATACTGCGCCATCGCCGCGGCGCCGAGAACGAGCAAACTGGCACGCGCACCATGCTGCGCGCCGCGCCGCAATCCCAGCCCGGCCGTGATGAGCGCCAGCAGCAGCGTGGCGCTGGCCAGCAGGCGATGGTGGAACTGCACGCTCGCGATGTCTTCCACGAAGTTGCGCCACACGGGCTGCAACGAGCCATAACCCTCTGGAATCAGGTGTCCATCCATAAAAGGAAAGGAATTGTAGGTGAAACCCGCCTTCAGCCCCGCCACGAACCCGCCCGCCACGATCGTGACCGCAAGGGCCGCGCTGGTCAGCCGGGTCCATCCCAGCACCACACCGCGCTTCCGCGCCGGGCCACGCCAAAGCGATAGCGCCGTCCAGAAGATCGCCGCATAGAGCGTGAGGGCCAGCGACAGATGGATGACCAGCCGCCACGCCGCCACCGCCGTGCTGTCGGCCGCGAACCCGCTGGCGACCATGAACCAGCCGACCGCGCCCTGCAGCCCGCCCAGCAGGAACAATCCGCCGAGCCGCAGCGCCAACCCACGATCGATCGCGCCGCGCACCGCGAACCACACCAGCGGCACCAGGAACGCCACCCCGATCACCCGGCCCCACAGCCGATGCGCCCATTCGAGCCAGAAGATGCCCTTGAACCCCTCCAGCCCGAAGCCCTGGTTGACCAGTTGATACTGCGGGATTTGTTGATAAAGGGCATACAGCCGCTGCCACTCCGCCTCGTTCAAGGGCGGCAGCGCTCCGCTCAGGGGCGCCCATTCCATGATCGACAGCCCGGACCCGGTCAGCCGCGTGGCACCGCCCAGCGCCACCATGACCCACAGCATGAAACACATCACGAACAACCACGCCGCCACCGCCCGGTGGCGCGGGGAACGGGCACGAAGGGCTGGCACGGAACTCGGCCGCAGGTCGGTATCGAACGGCATGGCTGAAGCCTATCACCTCCCGGTTAACGGCACGACAAGGAAGCGCGGCCTTGCGAGCCCAACGTCACGAATGCTACCGCGCACGGCAATGGAGCCACTCTTTCCCGGGATACGCCACGATGGCGGCCCCTCAACGGGTCCCGTCCGCCATATGGGGGAACCGGTCGTGTTGTCAGTGGTGGTGCCCGTCCGCAACGAGGGACCCAACATCCGGCCCCTCGTCGCCGAGATCGCGGCCGCCCTGGCCGGCATCCCGCATGAGATCGTGTATGTCGACGATGGCAGCACGGACGACACGCTAACCGAACTGCGCGCCATGGCCGCGGAGGGCGCCGTGACCATGCGCCGGCACGTCGCCGGATGTGGGCAGAGTGCCGCGGTGTTGACCGGTGTGCGCACGGCCGCGGGCGAGTGGATTGCGACGCTGGATGGCGATGGCCAGAATGACCCCGCGGACATCCCGGCCCTGCTGCGGCAGGCGCAGGATGGGGCCGGTGCCCTGCCGCTGCTGGTGGCCGGGCACCGCACCCGCCGCAAGGACACGCGCATGAAGCGTCTGTCGTCCCGCATCGCCAACCGGGTGCGGGCGGCCCTGTTGCATGACGCGACGCCGGATACGGGCTGCGGCCTCAAGCTGTTCCGGCGTGACGCGTTCCTGGCGCTGCCGCACTTCGATCACATGCATCGCTATCTGCCGGCGCTGTTCATCCGGGCGGGGGGCCGCGTGGTGTCGGTCCCGGTCAATCATCGCCCCCGGCTGCGCGGCGCCTCCAAATACGGCACGCTGGACCGGCTTTGGGTCGGGCTGTTCGACTTGGTCGGCGTGTATTGGCTGCAACGCCGCTGGAGCCGGCCCGAGCTGGAGCAGTCCCCGACCACGGAAGGCGGGTCCGGGCAGGTATGACCGAGTGGTTCCGGGTGGCGGGCAAGCCGGCCGCGTTGATCGCGGTGCTGGTGATGTCGGGACTGGCGGTCCGGTGGCTGGGGGTGGACGGCACACCGGACTCCCTGAGCGGGCAGGGGCCGGCCGCCTTCGTGCTGGCCGCCGGGCTTGCGTGTGCCGTGGGGGTGCCGCGGCAGATCGTGGCCTATGCCGGCGGCTTCACCTACGGGTTCTGGCCCGGCGCCGCGCTGGCGCTCGTGGCGGAGTTGCTGGGCTGCGCGCTGAACTTCACCTGGGCCCGGGCGCTGGCCGGTGATGCCGCCCGGCGATGGCTGGCGCGGCGGGGGGGCAAGCGGCTGGACCGGCTGGCCCGCTTCCTGGACGGCAATACCTTCATGGCCACGCTGATCGTGCGCCTGCTGCCGGTTGGCAGCAATCTGGCCTTCAACTTGGTCGCCGGCGTGTCCGGCATCGCCGCGGCACCGTTCCTGGCCGCCTCCCTGCTCGGCTATGTGCCGCAAACCGCGGTATTCGCCCTGCTGGGCGGCGGCATCAGGGTATCGCAGGCGACACAGATCGGGCTGGCCGTGGCGCTGTTCGCCGCTTCGATCGCGTTGGGCCTGATGCTGCTCAGGCGGACGCGGGGGCGGCTTTAATGCAAGGTCAGGAGATGCGCCGTATGCCGCACGACGGCGGGGCGGATCATCCCTCCGCTCGCAACCCGGATGGAATGTAGCTCACCCTCCAGCTCACGCGCCCAGAAATCCAGGAAGCGGCGCAGCATTGGAAAGCGGGGCGCCAGATCGAGTTCCTGCCAGACATAGGTCTGCAACAAGGCGGGGTGATCCGGCAGACGATACAGGATCTCCGCCGTGGTCAGCCGGTAGTCTTTCAACTGCAATGCCAATCCCATCCTGCATCCCTTCCTGCGACCCTCTCCGGCATGAACGCCGAAACAGGGAGATGGTGCCTGTGTAGAGCGCGGTAAGCGAACAAAAAAATGTTTAATGACAATAGATTAGCACTCGTTCGCCGAAAGTGCTGCCGGATGGCGGTTGACGTGCAAGTTGGATGCGCCTAGATCGCTGGCACTCTCACACCGAGAGTGCTAACACCTATGACCAGGAGCGATTTCGCATGAAATTCCGTCCTTTGCATGACCGGATCGTGGTCAAGCGCATCACGGCCGAAGAGAAGACCGCGGGCGGCATCATCATCCCCGACACCGCCAAGGAAAAGCCGATGGAGGGCGAGGTTGTGGCCGTCGGCGCCGGCGCCCGCAACGAGCAGGGCGCCATCGTTGCGCTCGACGTGAAGGCCGGGGACCGGGTGCTGTTCGGCAAGTGGTCCGGCACCGAGGTGAAGCTCGATGGCGAGGAGCTCCTGATCATGAAGGAGAGCGACATCATGGGCATCATCGAGGGCAGCGCGATCACCGCCAAGGCCGCTTGATCTCCTACTCTATAGATAAGGAATAGACATATGGCAGCCAAAGACGTTCGTTTCGGCGGCGACGCTCGCCAGCGCATGCTGCGCGGCGTGGACATCCTGGCCGACGCGGTCAAGGTGACGCTGGGCCCCAAGGGCCGCAACGTGGTGATCGACAAGAGCTTCGGCGCTCCGCGCATCACCAAGGACGGCGTGACCGTCGCCAAGGAAATCGAGCTTGCCGACAAGTTCGAGAACATGGGCGCGCAAATGCTGCGCGAGGTCGCGACCAAGACCAACGACATCGCCGGTGACGGCACCACCACCGCCACGGTGCTGGCGCAGGCCATCGTCCGTGAGGGCGCCAAGGGCGTGGCCGCCGGGCTGAACCCGATGGACCTGAAGCGCGGCGTGGACGCGGCGGTCACGGCCATCGTGGCCGAGCTCGCCAAGCGCACGCGCAAGATCACGACCGAGGCCGAGACCGCCCAGGTGGGCACCATCTCCGCCAACGGCGAGGCCGATATTGGCCGCATGATCTCGGAAGCGATGCAGAAGGTCGGCAACGAGGGTGTCATCACCGTCGAGGAGGCCAAGGGCATCCAGACCGAGCTGGATGTGGTCGAGGGCATGCAGTTCGACCGCGGCTACATCTCCCCGTATTTCATCACGAACGCGGAGAAGATGGTTGCCGAGCTCGACAACCCCTACATCCTGATCCACGAAAAGAAGCTGTCGGGCCTGCAGGCCATGCTGCCGTTGCTCGAGACCGTGGTGCAGTCGGGCCGTCCGCTGCTGATCATCGCCGAGGACATCGAGGGTGAGGCCCTCGCGACCCTGGTCGTGAACAAGCTGCGTGGCGGGTTGAAGGTCGCGGCCGTGAAGGCGCCGGGCTTCGGCGATCGTCGCAAGGCGATGCTGGAAGACATCGCGATCCTGACCGGTGGCCAGGTCATCAGCGAAGACCTCGGCATCAAGCTCGAGACCGTGACGCTCGCCATGCTCGGCCGTGCGAAGCGCGTGCTGATCGAGAAGGAGAACACGACGGTCGTCGAGGGCGCCGGTTCTGCCGACGACATCAAGGGCCGCTGCAACCAGATTCGGGCGCAGGTCGAGGAGACGACCTCCGACTATGACCGGGAGAAGCTGCAGGAGCGTCTGGCCAAGCTCGCGGGCGGCGTCGCCGTCATCCGCGTAGGCGGCAGCACCGAGGTCGAGGTGAAGGAGCGCAAGGATCGCGTCGACGACGCGCTGCATGCGACCCGCGCCGCGGTCGAGGAAGGCATCGTCCCGGGCGGCGGCGTGGCGCTTGCCCGCGCATCGCTGATCCTGGCGAGCCTCACGCCCGTGAACGAGGACCAGAAGTTCGGCATCGAGATCGTGCGCAAGGCGGTGCAGACCCCGCTGCGGCAGATTGCCGAGAACGCGGGTGAAGACGGCGCCGTGATCGCCGGCAAGGTGCTCGAGAACGGCGACTACAATTTCGGCTTCGACGCGCAGACCGGCGAGTACAAGGACTTGGTGGCGGCCGGCATCATCGACCCGACCAAGGTCGTGCGGACGGCGCTGCAGGATGCGGCCTCGGTTGCATCCCTGTTGATCACCACCGAGGCGATGATCGCCGAGCGGCCGGAGAAGAAGTCGGCTGGCGGCGGCGGCGGCATGGGCGGCGGCGGCATGGGCGGCATGGGCGACATGGACTTCTAGTCCACGCAGCAGCCGAACAAGGAGTGGGGGTGGTCCGCGAGGTCCACCCCCTTTTTTTGCTGGATGCAATCACTTCATTGCGATTGACACTTATCCAGAATTCTGCGCCCATGCCCCTTCGATCGTGTTTTTGACTAGCCTTGCTGCGCTTCCGCCTGCTTCGGGTGCCCACAAGTCGTCCAAAGGCCCGATTGTTGCGCCATCCGCGCTGTTGCGGACGGCATGACTTGGAGCGACGCAGGAATGGCTACCGGCACGGTTAAGTGGTTCAATACGACCAAGGGTTTCGGCTTCATCATGCCACAGGATGGCAGCAAGGACGTGTTCGTTCACATCACCGCCGTCCAGGCAGCCGGTCTGCGGGGCCTCGATGAGGGCCAGGCCGTCAGCTACGACGTGGCGATGGAGCGCGGCAAGGCGGCTGCCACCAACCTCAAGCTCGCCTAATACCTATCCCGTTCGGGATCCCATTTTAACGCGCGGATCGTCCGCGTGACTGAGGAGTGACTCCAATGGCTGTCGGCACCGTCAAGTGGTTCAATGCCACCAAGGGTTTTGGCTTCATCATGCCGCAGGACGGCAGCAAGGATGTGTTCGTCCACATCACGGCAGTGCAGGCCGCCGGGCTGAACGGCCTGAACGATGGCCAGAAGGTGACCTATGAAGTGGCGATGGAGCGCGGCAAGGCGGCTGCGACCAACTTGAAGCTCGCCTGATCGAGGTGCGGGGCTGGTGCGTGTGCGCCAGCCCCATCCTACCTAGTTGCCCGTCCAGGATGCCGCGCTGATCCCTGCCGTCAGGGCATCGTCCGTTGACTGAATAGCCTCGATGCGGGTGGCTCCGGCCTCTCGCAGAAGCTGCTCTGCCTTGCCGCGAGCCTCCTCTGTCTCGGTCCGCACGCCGAGGACCAGATGGCCCTCGATCCCGAGCACGTTGCGCTTGGTCTCGGTCGTCTCGTCCGCCGCACGGCCCGCGGCTGTGGCTGCGGCGGCACTGCCGGCGCCGACGGCCGCGGCGGCCGCCACCGCTAGCCCGGCGGCCCCACCGGTTGCGATCGTCGCGCCCGCTACTGCCGCGGCCCCCGCATATCCGGCCATGCCGGTGCCCAACGTGCGAAGCTGCGCCTTGTCCGTCTCCCCGGCGTCGTTATTGCCCTCGGTATTCGGCATGCCGAAATTCGGATGCTCCTCCGGCGGGCTCAGCACGCCGCGGGGGAAGCCGGCTGACTCCAGGCGGTTGATCGCGCGTTCTAGCGTCGCCTCGTCCGGGAAATAGGCCTGAAGCTCGACAGTGGGGGCAGAGTTGGGGGCAGACATCGGAACCGGGTCTCCTGCGTGTGGAGCGGCAACGCAGAAGGGCGGCTCCTGTTCCGCGGGGTCGTCAGAGTATGATCCGATATCGCTTACTCGGGAGCCCGCCCAAGCCCGGCGGCGCGATGAAATCCTCGATGAACGTTCCGCCGCAAGCAGCAATGACCCGCTGATACCAGATCTCTGAGGTCCTGACTCGGAAGGGGATTCCCGAAACGTCGCGCATCTGGTTCAAGGTGGTGAACAGAGGGGAGTTCACCATGCCGATCCCACTCCGACCGGATTTCGATGCGACGGCGGTCCGCCTGGAAGCCAAGCGCAGCAAGGATGGAGCGCAAGCCCGACGTCTTCTGGCTCTGGCAGCGATCTACGAAGGGGCCAGCCGGACGGAGGCGGCGGCGATCGGCAGCGTGACGGTGCAGATCGTGCGGGACTGGGTGGTGAAGTTCAACGAGCATGGGCCGGCCGGGCTGATCGACCGCAAGCCGCCGGGTCAGCCGTCTCGACTGACGGACGCGCACCGGGCGGCGCTGGTGCAGGCGATCGAGGATGGGCCAATTCCCAGCATCCACGGCGTGGTCCGCTGGCGGCTGATCGACCTGTGCCAGTGGTTCTGGGACACGTTCGAGGTGCGGATTGCTAAGCCGACGCTGAGTCGCGAGGTCCGGGCGTTGGGCTATCGCAAGCTCTCGGCCCGTCCGCGCCATCATGCCCAGGCCGAGGGTGCGATCGAGGCATTTAAAAAAACTTCCCCGCGCGCCTGGCGGAGGTCGCGCGCCGGCTCGGCACCGATACGGCCAACATAGAAATCTGGTTTGGCGACCAGGCCCGCATCGGCCAGAAGAACAAGATTACCCGGCGGTGGGCCCGTCGGGGCTCGCGCCCCTCGGCACCTCACGACCAGCGCACGGCATCGACCTACATCTTCGGCGCGATCTGCCCCAGGGACGGCAAGGCGGCGGGCTTGATCCTGCCCTGGTGCAATATCGCCGCGATGGAGCTGTTCCTGCTTGAGCTGACCACTCGGGTCGCCCCGGGCCGTCACGCCCTGCTCCTGCTCGACCAGGCCGGGTGGCACATCTCCCAGCGACTGAGCGTGCCCTCGAACATCACCATTATGGCCCTGCCCGCCAAGTGCCCCGAGCTGAACCCGCAGGAGAACGTTTGGGAGTTCATGCGCGACAACTGGCTCTCGAACCGGGTGTTCACGAGCTACGACAACATCGTCGATCACTGCGCCGACGCCTGGAACAAGCTGGTCGCCCAGCCCTGGCGCATCATGACGCTCGGACTGCGCGAGATCGTGTCCCGAGTCGTGGTGTAGCAACGGCGTTGCTGAGCAGGGCTGGCTGCTCGATCAGGCTGCCAAGGACGGCAGGCTGACGGCGATATCATCGCTGAGTGGGGCGATGGTTTCCAGGCTCATGTATCGGGCGCGCTGAACGGCCCATTCGTCGTGCTGTTCCAGCAGCAGCGCGCCGATCAGACGGGTGACGGCGGCCTCGTTGGGGAAGATGCCGACGACCTCGCTGCGGCGCTTAATCTCGCCGTTGAGGCGCTCGAGTGGGTTTGTGCTGTGCAGCTTGGCCCGATGCTGGACGGGAAAACCCATGTAGGCGAGCACGTCGGCCTCGGCGTCATCCATGAGGGCGGCGAGCTTTGGCACGCGGGGCCGGGCCTGGTCGGCGACCTCGCGCCATTGCTTGCGTGCGGCAGCCGCGTCGTCTTGGGCGAACGCCGTGCCGACCCAGGCCGAGACGATGCGGCGCTGCGTCTTGCCCGCGTAGGCCAGTGCGTTGCGCATGAAATGCACCCGGCACCGCTGCCAGGTCGCGCCGAGCACCTTGATGATGGCGGCCTTGAGCCCGGGATGGGCGTCCGAGACGACCAGCTTGGCGCCGCGCAGGCCGCGCCTGGCCAGCGATCGCAGGAACTCGACCCAGAACGGCTCGGCCTCGCTGTGGCCCGTGGTCATGCCCAGCACCTCGCGCCTGCCATCTGTGTTGACGCCGACGGCGACGATGACGGCGACCGAGACGATGTGATGGTCGCGGCGGACTTTGACGTAGGTGGCGTCAAGCCAGAGATACGGCCAATCCCCCTCAATCGGCCGGGCCAGGAAGGCGTTGACGCGCTCGTCGATCTCGCCGCACAGGCGGGAAACCTGGCTCTTGCTGATGCCGTCCATGCCCATGGATCGCACCAGGTCGTCGACGGAGCGGGTGGAGATCCCCTGGATGTAGGCTTCCTGGATCACGGCCGTTAGCGCCTTCTCGGCCATGCGGCGGGGTTCGAGGAAGCCGGGGAAGTAGCTGCCCCGGCGCAGCTTCGGGATGCGCAGCTCGACGGTGCCGGCCCGGGTCTGCCAGTCGCGGTCGCGGTAGCCGTTGCGCTGGTTGGTCCGCTCGGCGCTGCGCTCGCCCGGTGCGGCGCCGCAGAGGCCGTCGGTTTCGAGTGCCATGAGGCGTTCGGCGGCGAAGCCGATCATCTCGCGCAGGAACGTCGTATCGGAGCCCTTCTCCAGAAGCGCGCGAAGGGCGATCTTGTCATCGGTCATCGTGGTGGTCCTCGGGTCAGAGTTGCGTCTCGCAACCCAACCCTACCCAGCAACATCGCGATGACCACTGATCGGCTCGTCTCCGCAGCCGCCTACGGCGACCGCTCCGACAAGCCGATCAGTGGCGTCCTACACCACTACCGGGGACACGACCCTGCGCGACTGGGCACATCAGTGCTGATCAGAGAGACTTGGTATGAGGAGACCTGTGCGCGGCAGGGCTGAACGGCTCCGGTTCATGCGGCTTTGGCCTGTGCTGTCGGGTTCACGTCTCTGACGGACGGTTGTGACACCGGATCCGTCCGGTGTGGGCGTGCGAGGCCGCGCCGCTCACGGAGTCCGGGCGTGATCAGGCCGCGGCTGCGACAAGCAGCGTCACACTGCGGCGCAAGTTGTAGGCGATCGCGGTCAGCCGCACCTGCAAGCCGGCCTTCGCCAGTCCCAGCCAGCGCATCCGGCGCAGGCCATAGCTCCGCTTGCACGTGCCGAACACCTTCTCGATCCGGCAACGGACACGACGGACGGACGCATTGTGGGCCCGCAGCCGCTGTGCCGCCGCCTCACCGCCAAACCCGCCCGTGTGAACCACGCATGGCCTGCCGCCTCGGGCTCGGATGATCCCCTCAGGCCGGTCACCCTGGTAGGCGCTGTCACCAAACGTGTCGCCGGGCGCCTCGGGCAGGATGGCGCCGAGTTCGGCCGCATCGTGGACGTTGGCGGTGGTGACCTCCACACCGCGGATCAGCCCGGCCTCCTGATCGGTCGCGACGTGCGCCTTGTAGCCATGCATCGGCTTGCGGCGTCGGTGCCCGGCCCAGCGCCCCTCGCCATCCCTGGGGCTCGCCGACGGGATCAGCGTCGCGTCCACGAGCGTGCCTGTCCGCACCACCACGCCACGGCGGTCAAGCTGACGCGTGACGGCCTCGAACAAGGCCCGGTCAAGACCCAGGCGCACCAGCTCGCCCCGGAAACGGACGAAGGCGGTGCGCTCCGGCGTGGCCTCGTGCGTCGAAAAGCCGCAGAACCGGCGGAAGCTCGCCCGGTCGTCGAGCGCGTCCGCAAGCTTCACGTCCGACAGGTCGTGCCAGGTGGCGAGCAGCAAGGCCCGGAACAATGCCAGCGGAGGCCAGCCGGGCTCGCCCTTGGACGACGCAGAGATGCCGACGAGGAGCTCGTCCAGCTCCCCCCAAACCACCAACCTCGCGACCTCCTCCAGCGAGGCGCCGCCGGACCGACCCGTCCGATCGCCCCAAAGCTTCTCTTGTCCGATCCGACGCCGTGCCATGACCGCCTCGACTGCCTACAAGCCTATCGAATCACAGCAGGCCGCGCCAACTCAAGCACCCGCGCACAGGTCTCATGAGATGCCAGGTTTTCTGAGTCGGAAGTCAGCTCCACCAAGTCCAGGCCGCGGCGCCGTGCCTCCGGCAAGATCAGGGCCAACGCGCCCCGGGCGATGCCGCGGCCGCGTTTCCAGGAGACGACCGCATACCCGATATGGCCCAAAACGAATTCTGGCAGCGCAGAGGTGCCGGCCTGCCAGCGGAAGCTGACCCGGCCGCAGAATTCGCCGTGCCAGATCCATCGCGACACATTGGGCAATCGGGGCACGACGCTGCCGTCCAGCAACGTGATCGGCCCGCCCTGGCCATCGGGATCGTCCAGACCGGCCAGGAATGCGGCGGGGTCCGTCGCGATCTGCTGCAAGTGCTCCCGGATCGTCGCTTCCGGGTCGAGGTTGCTCGGTGACCAACCGGTCTCGAGCGCGGCCACGTAGCCGGCGAGATGTTCCTCAGCCGGCCGAACCAGCCGGAGGTCAGGCAGCCTTGCTCACCTTCTGATGCCGCGCCCGCGTTGCCCGCTCGATCGCCGCGGCCACCAACGGATCGAGCCGCAACTCCACCATCACCAGCTCCAGCATGCGCAGCACAGCCTGCGGCGCCTCACCGCGATCGGCCGCCACCACTTCGCAGGCCAGCGCATACGCCGTCTCCCGCAGCCGCGGCTCCAGCGCGTCCCGGATCAGCTGCCCGGCATGGCTCAGGCCGTCATCCTCGCCCAGCAGATCGACGGCCGCCTCGGTCGCGACCTCGAGCCGGCCGCTGCTGAAATCCTGGAAGATCGGCAGGGTCTGCACCACACCGGCCATCACGCCGATCTCCCGGTCCGTGATGGCGCCATCCGCCGCCGCGACCAGGACCATGGTGCATACCAGCGCCTCCTGCGGGTCCAGTCCGGTTCGGGCGAGCATGACTTGTTCCTTCTTCATGGGGCGGACCCTAGAGGATCAACCGGGGAGCGCAAGCGGTGCCGAAGCCAGGAACGTTCGCGTTTCCGCGACCGCCTCCGCCAGCCCCACCCGCCGAACCTCCACCCCCGGCGGAAACGCCGACAGCAGCCGTGTGGGCGTGCGCCGGTCCAGCAACACGAACACGCCGCGATCGGTCGCGGACCGCACGAGCCGTCCGAAGGCCTGACGCAGCCGCAGCCGCGCCTTGCTGTCGTCGAAGCCGCGGGGATCGCCGTTCGACAGATGGGTGCGCCGCTCGCGATGCAGGATGTCCGGTCTTGGCCAGGGCACGCGATCGAACACCACCAGGCGCAGCGCCCGGCCCGGCACGTCCACCCCGTCCCGCATCGCATCCGTGCCCAGCAGGCAGCTATCCACCTCGGTCCGGAACACGTCGACCAGCGTGGCGTTGTCCATCGCGTCGATGTGCTGTGCGAGCAGCGGCAGGCCCGCCGCTTCCAGCTCCGGCGCGATGCGCTGGTGCACGGCGCGGAGCCGCTGGATGGCGGTGAACAGGCCCAGCGCCCCGCCGCCCGCCGCCTGGAACAGCGCACGGTAGGCGCCGGCGAGCGGCCCGACTTCACCCGGCCCCACATCGGTCACCACGAAGCACCGCGTCTGCGCCGCATAGTCGAACGGACTCGCGACCGAGACGCGCAAAGCGGGGGAGGGCAGGTGCGCCGCGCCAACCCTGGCCTCGGCCGACAGCCACGACGTTTCGGCGTCAGCCTCCCCAGTGTCGCGCAGCGTGGCGGAGGTGATCAGGAGGCCATGGGCGGGCCGGGCCAAAACGGTCGCGAACGGGATGGTGGGATCCAGCCAATGGCGATGCAGGCCCACGTCACGATCCCCGGCGGATCGGCGGTCGAGATGGAGAGAATGGATGTGCTCCGGCCGCTCCCCGGGCTCTGGCGGCGGGCTAGACAATGTCGCGAGCATCGCCTGCCACGCCACCACGCGGTCGAATGCCCGGCGCTTGAGCGAGCGCCGCGCGGCCTCGATCCGCTGGCGCACCGCCTGGTCCAGCTCCTCGCTCTCGTCCTCGAGCTTTTCGCCCAGGCGGTGCAGCAACGTCTGCAGCGGCTCCGCCAGTCGCTGCAACGCCCGCGCCACGGTGAGCGCGGCGGCTGCCAGCTCTGGGCTCACGGGATGCAGGTCGCATTCATGCTGGCCGGGGCCCAAATCCTGCTCGTCCACCGTTGCGAGCCGGGCGATGACCTGGGTGCGGAACAGGCCGAGCAGCGTTTCCACCATTGTGGCGCCGGGGTCGCCATGCCCCAGCCGCCCGCCCCACCCGGACGCCGGCAGGGCGCGCGCGGCCTGCAACACGGCATCCAGCGGCGCCTCCAGCTTCGGATCGCCCGCCACCAGGTCTTCCAGCCGCCGGCGCAGGCCCCGGGCGCGGGAGCGGCCCTCCTCCGCGCCAAGGAGCCATTGCCGCAGCATGGCCGCCTCCACGCCCGATAGCGCCGCGCTGAACGCGCCATCGGCGGCATCGAACAGATGATGCCCCTCGTCGAACACATACCGGCTCGGCACGTCGTTATCGTCGAGGCCGCCCCAGGCTGCCTGCGCCATCACCAGCGCGTGGTTCGCCACCACCAGCTCCGCCCCACGCGCCCGGCGAATGGTGTGCTCCACGAAGCATTTTCGGTAATGCGGGCAGGCGCCGAAGATGCACTCACCGCGCCGGTCCGCGATGGCCGGCAGCAGGCCGTGGCCGAACAGCTCCGGAAACCAGCCCGGCAGATCGCCGCCCGCGATATCCCCATCGGCCGTCGCCAGCAGCCAGCGCGCCACGAGCCCAAGCGCCACCAGGTTCTGCGTGAGCCCGGCGCCGTTCACCTGCTCCTCGTAGTTCAGCAAACACAGGTAGTTCTCGCGCCCCTTGCGGACCACGACGCGGCGGCGGCGTTCGGCCGGGTCGGGGAACAGCCGGGCGAGCTCGGCGTCGATCTGGCGTTGCAGGTGCCGCGTGTAGGTGCTGATCCACACGGTGCCGCGGTTCCGCTCCGCCCATACGCTGGCGGGCGCGACGTAACCGAGGGTCTTGCCCGTGCCGGTCCCGGCCTCCGCCAGCACCATGTGCGGGTCGCCCGCCGCCGCCCGCGCATCGAACGCGACGGCGGCGGCACTGGCGTAGTCGGCCTGGCCGGGCCGTTGCTCGGAGCCAGCGCCCAGCATCTGCGCCAACCGCGCCCGCGCCTCCGCCGGCAGCACCGGCAGGGCACCCGGCGGCGGGGCCGGCGCCTCGTCTTCCCAATCGGGCAGGCGACGCCAGGCTTTCAGCGCATCCTGGCGCGGCTGCGCGGCGGGCTGTCCAAGGGCCGCCAGCACCGGCGCTGCCCACAACCACCCGGCCTGCCCCAGCCGCGCCGCGAGCCCCGCCGCCTCGTTGTTCAACGGCACGTCCTTCGCCCGCCCGAGATGCCGCAACAAGGTGGCGGCCAACTCCGGCAGCAGCGCCGCCGCCTCCTCCGCGTTGGCGGGCGGATCGAGGTCGAGTGCCAGCGCCATGCCGCGCGGCGTGGGCGTCACGGGGCGCGCCGGCAGCACGAAGGCGAACAGCTCCAACAGGTCGAGGCACGGCAGGTCACGCAGACCGAGCCGCCGGAGCGTGGCGGGCGCATGCACCAGCAGCGGCGGTGGCCCGTCCCGCAGGTGGGAAGCGGCCTCCCGGTCCGTGAGGGTCAGCAGCTCGCCATCCACGGTCAGCACCGCTGCGCGGCCATGACCGGCGACGACGGACGGCGCGTCGGGCAGCTGGAGGGGGGTCATGCGGGTGTATTTAGTCGGGGTGGCAGCGCATGGCTCGCACTCAGCGAACGAGCCGGACGAGTTCGGAGTAGCGCGCCAAAACGGCATCGGCAGTATAGAGGCAATAGGGCCCGGCCAACGCCTGTGCGATGATAAGCCGGTCGAACGGATCGCGGTGATAGTCAGGCAAGTCCGCCACGAGCGACGCTACGGCAGACGTGACTGGCAGCTCGTTGAAGCCGATTTGGATCGCGGCGGCGGCCACATCGCTGGGGCGCTGCCCAAAATCGATGCGGTTCTGGCTCGCCTTGATGGCGATCTCCCAAATACTGGCCGCGCTGAACATTATTTCGTTGTTCGAAGACAACAGGACCGCCCTGATTTCCGGAGACAGCCGGGCCGATCGGCCGACAGCCCAGAGAAGGATATGGGTGTCGATCAGGACGCGCATCAGCGTCCGTCGAAAAGAGCCTGGATCTCATCGGGAAGCGGATCGTCGAAATCGTCCGGCACATTGAGGTATCCGTCCAACAATCCCAGGATGCGAGCCGGCTTTTCCACCGGGACGAACGGCACTAGCTTTGCGACAGGCTTGCCGGCCCGAGCGATGATAATCTCCTCACCCGCCGCAGCCTGGTCGACGAGCCGAGACAGATGGGTCTTAGCCGCATGGATGTTGATGTTCACCATGGCACGTCCTCACTTGACTAAGTGGGTTTACTATGTTCTGCTTTCGTTTGCAAGCGCAGCTGCTACATCAGCCTCCGCCTGAGCCACCGCCTGCGCCGCGGCCCCCAGCGCCTTCCACGCCAGCCGGGTCCGCTCGTCCTCCTGCTCCCGCAGCTTCCACAACGCCTCCGCCCCCGCCCGCAGGCCGGCGAGCAAGGCCCGGATATCGGCGTCGAACCGGGCCTCCACCGGGCGGAGCGCGGTGCGGGGCAACGGGGGCGCGGCGCCGGGGCGGAAATCGGTGGCGACCGTGTTGCGCCACTCCATCAACGCAGCCCGGCGCTTCGGACCGATGCCGGGCACGATCGCCAGCGCGGCGGGCGTCAGATCCGCCGCGGACTCGATCCCGTGTGCCGTAAGCGTCAACAGCAAGGCCTCTCCGAAGCCGCGAAGCCCCGCTTCCTGCACCGCGAAGCCGCCCAGGAACGCCTGCAGCATCAGCCGGGACCGTGCGGACGCCACCGCCGCCTCCCGCTGCCGGACACGCAGCGCTACGGTGTCGTAGGAACTGGTCAGCAACGCCAGCCGGTTGGCGAAAGCAATGCCGGGATCATGGCTGCGCCAGGTGCGGACCAGGCCGTCATAGCGCTGCCGGGCGACGGCCAGGGCGCGTTCGCGCCGGGGCCGGTCGGGATGGTGGCGGGATAGCAGCCCGATCGTCTGCAACAACCCCGCCAGCCAGCCGGTCTGCGTGACGGCGGGGTAGGGCGTGCCCACCAGCCCAGCCCGCAGCGACGCCGGGTCCGGCACGGCGGTCCGCACCAGGGGGCGCGGCACGGCGTTCACCGCGGCCCAGAGCGCCCCGGCCTCCGCCTCCGGCCGGCGTTCGGGGGGCTCGGCATGGGGGTCCACGAAGAAGCTGACGCCGGAGGCATCCTCGATCGTGCAGATCGGGCATTTCAGGCCCAGATGCCAATGCGCTGGCCGGGCGGCGCAGGGCTGCAAAGCCTGCTGCAACCTGTCCAGCGCCTCTGCCCAGGCGCTTGCGCGCGGACGGCCGGCGTTCGCCCCCTCCGGCCCGAAGGCGCGGCGGAAATAGCTTTCGACGCCGGGTCCCAGATCGGCGAGCGCCAGCGTGTTCGGCGGTTGGCGCAGCGCGAGCTGCCCACTCCAGGCGAACAGGTTCGCCCGGATGGCCTCCGGCAGCTCCGGCGCCTCTCCGCTCGCGGGCCGGCCGGCAAAGGGGTGGCGGCCGAAGAACAGCAGGCGGAAGATCAGCACCGCCAGGCCGAACGCGTCGTGGTTGCGGGAGCGGTGGCGGGCGCGGAACGGGTCGCCGTCCTGCATTTCCGGCGGCTGATACATCGGTGTGCCGACGTCGCACGGGAACAGCGTGCCGCCAGCCTCGATCTGGAAGCTGTCGCAGTCGATCAGCCGCACCGTGCCGTCCGCCGCCACCATGGCGCAGCGCTCGTTCACGTCGCCGATCACGTGCCCGGCGGCGTGCACGGACGCCATCGCCCGCGCCAGATTGGCCGCGACGGCGACCAGCATGCGGTAATCCGCCGACGGGAAGGCCCGCCGCCGCGCCGCCGCCGAGAGCAGCGCGTCGAAATCATGCCGTTGCCGCAACCGCGGCATCACCAGCCCGGCCGCACGCCCGTCCCGCAGCACGACATCCATGGGCCAGGCCGCCACCGCCGCCAGCCCTGACGCCCCGGCCATGGCGCGCAGTTTCAGCCCCCGCTCGGCCGATAGCGGCGCGTGATAGATTTTCGCAACCAGCTCGGGCCGGTCCGGGATGTCGAAGATCGTGCCCTCCCCGCCACGCGCCAGCTCCGGCCCCAACCGCAGCGGAGCGCCGGACAGGGTGGTGAGCGTCACGGCAGCCGGCTGGCGAGCACCAGCGTCTTGTCGTCATCCGTGCGGCGGTTGACGGCGTCCGACCGCAGGAACCGGTCCAGCCAGGCTCCATGCGTCTCGGCCTCGCCGGACCGGGGCTCCGCGCGCAAGCCGGTCATCACATGCTCGAAGAAGGCCGCATGCGGCACGGCCCCGCGCTGCGCGATCGACAGGAACTCGACCCCATCGGTCAACAGACAGAACTCCCGGATCGGCTCCTCGATCCGCACCGCCTGGATCTGGCTGAGGGCATCGGTGCCGGTCACGAACACCGTCTCGTTCGCGTGTTCGCCCCGTTGCGGCGGTAGGGCGAGGCGCCAGGCCGTGTCGGCACCCCGGTGCACGATGGCGCCGTCGCCCAACTGCACGAACAGCGCGCTGTCTTCAGTTACCAGCGCGCCCAGCAGCGTGCAGGCATAGGCGGAGGCCGGGGCGCCGTGCTCCGCGGCGATGGCGGCGATCTCGGTCCGCAGCACGTGCAGGCTGTCTTGCGCGAACCCGTCCGTCAGGTGCCCGGGCCGCCCGATCCAGCCCAGCGCCAGCCCGGCGAATTGCGCGAACGCAGCGCAGGCCGCCCGCGCGCCGGCCGCCGCATGCAGCGCGCTGCCGGCGCCATCGGCCGCCACCGCGATCAGTCCCTGCGGAGGAATGGCGAGCACCTGCGCGTGATCCTGACAGCCGGTCCCTGCGCGCAGATGCGACGTGCCGGGCACGCTCGCGAGGGCGTAGCGCCACATCGGGGGCGCTAGATCTCCGCCCAGCCCTGGGCCGGCGGCAAGGCCACCGAATTGCCGGGCTGGGACCGCGACACGGCGGACAGGGACGCCGACAACCATTGGAACAACGCGGCGAATTGCAGCCCCTTCAGCCGGATCGGCTGCCGCACCGAGATCTGCGCCAGCGTCTCGAAATCGGCGCCCTCCACCCCCACGGCGAAGAACGCGACGCGCTTGGCCGCCTCCTCCTCCCGGATGCGGGCGGCGGCCTGCGCCCATTCGTCGGTCGGTGCGCCGTCGGTGATCAGGAACACCCAAGGGCGGTAATAGGCGATGCCGTTGTCGCGATAGGCCCGCTTCCGCCCGGCCAGCATGTCCAACGCCAGGATCACCGCCCGCCCGATCGGCGTGTCCCCCTCGGCGCGCAGATGCGGCGGCACGAAGGCGTGCATGTCCACGAAATCAACGTCCGTCGTGATCGGCCCGAACGAGATGATCGCGACCTCCACCCTGCGGGAGGCCAGCGCGTCCTTCGCCATCTCCGCCTGGAACGCCCGCAGCCCGGCATTCAGCTGATCGAGCGGCGCCCCGGCCATCGAGCCCGAACGGTCCAGCAGCAAGACCACCGGGCAACGGGGGTCCGCGTTCTCCACGAACACGCTGTCGGGCACGCTATCGAGCGGTGCCGTGTCGGAGCGATAGGGGACTTGCTCGAAATGACTCACCGGACCTCCTGCGGCACGTTACCGCGCCGGGTAGGCCCGTGGATAGCTGATCTCGTTCGCCGGGCCCGGCGCTTGCGGTGCACCCTTCTTGCCGCAGGCGGCGAGAAGGGTGAGCGCTACGGCGAGAGTGAGAAGGCGAGTTATTTCGGCGCGACCTGGAAGGCGCCGCCCTGCATGGCCAGCACCACCACGCCCTCCGTGCTGGCGGGATCCCGCCCGGGCGAGAAGGTGAAGGGGCCCATAACGCCGTCATGCTTCGTGAGCAGCAGCGCGTCCCGGATCTTGTCCGATTCGGCAGCACCAGCGCGGGTGATGGCGGCGGCGAGGATATACAGGCAGTCATACGCCTGGGCCGCGAACTGGTCCGGGTTCTTGTCAAAGCGCGCCTTGAACTTGGTGACGAAGGCCTGGTTGGTCGGGTCCGCCTTGCCGACGAACCAGGGCGAGCCCACCAGCAGCCCATCCGCCGCGGCGCCCGCGATCTCACCCAATTTCGGCGAGTTGCTGCCGTTGCCACCCAGGAACAGCGTCTCCTTGCCGAAGCCGAGCTGCCGCGCCTGCAACAGCACGCCCGACACCGGCTCCACCAGGGCGGAGATGCCGACCGCATCGGGCTTCAGGCCTTTGACCTTGGTCAGCTGCGCGCTGAAATCCGTGTCCTTGCTGCCGAAGCTCTCGATCGTCACGATTTGCAGCCCGGCCTTCTCGGCGGCGGCCTTCATCGTGTCGAACCCCGATTTCGAGAACGCGTCGTCATTGGCATACATCAGCGCAATCGTCTTGACGCCACGCGCCTTCGCCGCGGCCATGGTCACCGGGATCACGTCGCTTTCCGGCAGGCTGGTGCGGAACACGTAGGGGCCGATGTCGGTGATGCCGGCCGCCGTCGTGCTGGTGCCGATGATCGGGATCTTGCGCTCGTTGACCACGGGGCCCACCGCGAACATCTCGTTGCTGAGCGTCGGCCCGATGATCGCCACCACCTTGTCGCGCCCCACCAGCTTGCGCGCCGCATTGATGGCCTGGTCCTTGTTGCCGGCGCTGTCCTCGATCGTGAGCTGCAGCTTGCGGCCCAGCACGCCCTGCGCGTTGATCTCGTCCAGCGCCAACTCCAGCCCGGCGCGGATCGCGATGCCATAGGCGGCACTCGGCCCCGACAGGATCTCGATGGCGCCGATCTGGATCGGGGCGGCCTGGCCCAAGGCCGGGGAGGCGGCGAGCACGGCAGCGGCGGCAAGCAGATCACGGCGCAACATCTTCGGCGTTCCCTCCCTCGATTTGGCCGGACCGTAGCCGAACCGCCCCGGGCTGGCTACACAGCGCCATCGTTTGCACGAGGCCCCCATGTCCGACACCCCGCCCGACCGTCTGTCCAACAACCCGGCCAGCCCGTATTTCGACGAGAAGCTGCTGGAACGCGGCATCGGCATCCGCTTCAAGGGCGTGGAGAAGACCAATGTCGACGAGTATTGCGTGAGTGAGGGCTGGGTGCGCCTCACCGTCGGCAAGACCGTGGACCGGCATGGCCGCCCGCTGACGATGAAGCTGCAGGGCACGGTCGAGCCCTATTTCCGGGACGCCGAGTGACCGGCCTGCGGGTCGCGACCTGGAACATCAACTCGCTCCGCCTGCGCCAGGGATTGCTGCAGCACCTGGTGGACGCCCTGAACCCGGACGTGATCTGCCTGCAGGAAACGAAGGTGCCGGACGAGCTGTTTCCGGACGGCGCTCCCGAAGCGATCGGGTTCCCGCACGTGGCCCGGCGCGGAATGAAGGGCTATAACGGCGTCGCCATCCTGTCCCGCGTGCCCCTGACCCTCGATGAGGAGACTCCCGATTGGTGCGGTCGCGGCGATTGCCGGCATCTCGCGGTGCATCTCGATGTGCCCGGCGGGATCACGCTGCATAATTTCTACGTGCCGGCGGGCGGCGACGTGCCGGACCCCGCGGTCAACGTGAAGTTCGCCCACAAGCTGGCTTTCGTCAGCGAGGCGACGGCCTGGTTCCAGGCGCATCGGCCCTCACGCGCCGTGCTGGTCGGTGACCTCAACATCGCGCCGCTGGAGCATGACGTCTGGAGCCACAGGCAATTGCTGGACGTGGTGAGCCATACGCCGATCGAGGTGGCGCATATGATCGCCTGGATGGACACGGGCTGGGCCGACGCGATGCGGCATTTCGTGGCGCCGGAGCAAAAACTCTACACCTGGTGGAGCTATCGCAATCGCGACTGGCGCGCCTCCAACCGTGGGCGGCGGCTGGATCATGTGTGGGTATCGCCTGATCTCGCGCCCGGCCTGCGGTCCATGCAGGTGCTGACGGAGGCGCGGGACTGGACCCAGACCTCGGACCACGTGCCGGTCTGCGTGGAGCTTGCGGTGTGAGGGGGGTGATGCGGTAGGCTGGCGCCATGAACGTCGCCCTCCGCCGCCCGATGACACTGGCCGAGTTCCTCGCATGGGAGGATCGGCAGGAGCTGCGCTACGAGTTCGATGGATTTCAGGCGATCGCGATGACGGGTGGGACGATTGCACATTCCTCGATCCAGCGGAATATCCTGATCGCTCTTGGAAACCGGCTCCGCGGCAAACCCTGTCAGCCCCATGGCAGCCACCTCAAGATCGAGGTCGTGGGCCGCATCCGCTACCCCGATGCGTTCGTGGTGTGCACGCCGCTCCCGAGGCTGGACAAGGTGGTCCGCGATCCCGTGGTGGTGTTCGAAGTGCTCAGCGAAAGCTCGATCGGCGTCGACCTCCAGGAAAAGAACCTGGAATATCGCGCCACGCCCTCCATCCAGCGCTACGTCATCGTGCAGCAGGACCGCCCAGGCGCCTTGGTGTTCTATCGCCGGGGCGAGGATTGGCTCAGCGATCCCATCTCCGGCGATGGCGCGGTGCTGACGATGCCGGAGATCGGGATCGAGGTGCCGCTCGCCGAATTCTATATCGACCTGGAGCTCACGCCGCCCACGGACGAATAGGCCACGGCCCGGCTCTGCCACCGCCAACGTCGTCCATACCGGGTCAAAGGCTCCTCGATCGCCGTCGTCATTCCCCAGCCCACCAGCACGCAGACTGGCAGAGCAGCGAACGTGACCGCGGCTTGAGGCAAGGTCGCAATGTCGGGCTGCTCACCCAGCAATAGGCCGTGCATCAACCCCAGCACCGGCAGGTGGGTAAGATAGAGGCAGTAGCCGTTATTGCCGAAGAATTGCAGCGTGCGGGAGCGGTAGGGCCGCGCTTCCGGCTGCCCGGTGAAGATGCACAGGATATAGGCCGCGCCGCCAACCGCGGCCAGCATGTGCCCGATCATCCCGACCATCGCATCCCCAGCCAGCCCGGCGAGCGCCACGCCCACCAGGCACACCAGCGGCACGACCCGCAGCACCGGCATGAGGCGCGTGAGGGACGCCGCCGGGCCGCGCACCGCGATGGCGGCCAGCACGCCGCACACGATCGCATCAGCCCGCACAGGCAGCAGCACCAGCGCCGCCATCGCGTTGCCAAAGCCGAACCCATAGATGCCGACCCGCAACGCAAAGGCCAACACGGCCGCACCCAGCAGCACCGGCACCAGCCAGCGCCGCGGCGTGAACACGATCAGCGCCGGGGCCACGAGATAGAAATGCTCCTCGAACGCCAGGGTCCAGGTCGGCGCCAGCCAGTGCGCGCCGATGCTGTCGGCACCGATCATGAAGAACACTTGGTTGAAGGTCAGATAGGACCAGAGCGGAAACTGCACCTCCGCATCCAGCCAGGGCCGGTCGATCCAACGGATCAGCGCCCACAGCACGATCACCGTCAGCACATAGGCCGGGATGATGCGGGCGAAACGGCGCACGTAGAACACGGTGAAGAAATTGCCGCAGTCCCGCTTGTCGAGGATGAGCCTCCCGATCAGGAAGCCGCTCAGCACGAAGAACATGTCGACCGCGAGCCAGCCGAGCCGCCCTGCTGCCGGGCCGTTCGGCAGCTCGGCAAAATAGTGGGACAGTATGACGGCCAGGGTCATGAGCCCGCGGAACCCGTCGAGTTCCGTCACGCGGCGTTCGGCTCCGGCTGGGAGGGGCGACGTCATCCGGCCAGACTAATGGTCGGCTTGGAGCGGCCCTATCCAGCTTTCGTGCGGATTTGTTACGAGCCGGGGCGCCCAGCCAGCGCGGGCATGAACATCTCCGCCCACTGCGCCGGCCTCACCTTGATGCTGCCGACCCGGTGCATGAACTCGGCATACGCCATGACCCCGTGGGGCGTGGTGTCGAATTTCGTGTCGGGGTCCTGCACCATCGCCAGCACGTCTGCTTCCGCCATGCGGGCGGCGGACAGGCGGATGAAGCTCTGCGCCGCTTCCTCCGGCTTGCTCGCGATCAGCGCGTTGGCTTCGTCCTGCGCCGCCAAGAACGCCGCCATCAGCCGGGGATTGGCGTCCACAAACCGGCGCGGCGCGAACACGACGTCCAGCGTGCCGTCCCCCAGCACCTCGCTCGCACGGATCACGCTATGGATGCGCGGGTCCTTCAGTTCCAGGATCGAGAAGGGCGGTGAGGCGAAATGCGCCACGATCTCCGTCCGTCCCGACATCAAAGCGCCATACGCCTCGGGATGCGGCAGCCCGACCGTCATGGGATCGAGCTTGGCGTAGTTCTCGGCGCCGAATTTCTGCGCCACCAGCATCTGCAGCACGACGGCGGCCAGCGAGGTCTTGATCCCCGGAATCGCGATCTTGTCCTGCGGCCCGAAATCCGCGAGCGTCTTGATGCCGGGCTTGTTGCAGTTGAGCGTGAGTGCGCAGGTGCTGAGCCCGCTGACGCCCACGACCTCCGCCCGCGCGACGCCGCGCGCTTTGGCCCACAGCGTCACGAACCCGGGCGACCCCGTGCCGGCGATGTCCAGCGCTCCGGCCAGCATCGCGTCGTTGATGACGTTGCCGCCATCCTGCAACGACCACGCGACCTCGATCGCTGGCAGACCGGCCTTTGCGATCTGCCCCTCCAGCAGCTTCCGGTCCCGCATGACCATCAGCGGCAAATAGAGGATGCCATAGCCATGGCTCAGCCGCACGGCCGACGCCTCCGCCCGGGCCGGGCGCGCAAGGGCCAGCCCGGCGCCCCCAGCCAGCAAGGACCGCCGCTTCATGCGACCGGCGCCACACCCAAGGGATCGAGCCGGTAGCCGCCACCCTCCGTCACCAAAAGGCGGGCATTGCCGGGATCCGGCTCGATCTTCTGCCGAAGCCGATAGATATGGGTTTCGAGCGTGTGGGTCGTGACGGCCGCGTTGTAGCCCCAGACCTCGTTCAGCAGCACCTGCCGTGCCACCGGCCGCGTGCCGGCGCGATACAGGAATTTCAGGATCGCGGCCTCTTTTTCCGTGAGCCGAATGCGGCGATTCTTCACGGGCTCTTGCAGCAGCTTGGCGCTAGGGCGGAAGGTGTAGGGGCCGATGGTGAAGACGGCGTCTTCGCTGTTCTCGAAGATGCGGAGCTGCGCGCGCAACCGGGCCAGCAACTCGGCGAGGCGGAACGGCTTGGCGATGTAATCGTTGGCGCCCGCGTCCAAACCGCGCACCACGTCCTGCTCCTCATCGGAGCCGGTCAGCATGATGATCGGCATGCGCATGCCCTGCTTGCGCAGGCTCGCGCACAAATCCCGGCCGTCGCCATCGGGCAGCGTGACGTCCAGGATCAGCGCATCGAACCGGCTGCCTTGAGCGGCGACCAGCGCCTCGGCTTCACTGACGCTGCCCGCCTGGCTGGCGGTGAACTCCCGATCGACCTGGAGTTGTTCGACCAAAGTCTCCCGCAACACAGCATCATCGTCGACAATCAAGATCGGGCGTTCGCCAGACATTCAGCCATTCCTTCACTGCGCTGGATGAGAACGCACGAGACCGTGAGATGGACCTTCTACCCTGAACGGACAGCGCACACAATTCCGTGACCACACCCGGCGCGCACCGGTCGTGCGGCGGGGCTGGCCGGAACACCGGTGGGGCGGGCATAGTGCGACCCCGATGCCTGTCCCCGAACCCTCCCAGCCCGAGCCGTCCCCCGAGCCGTATGCCGAGCCGGTCCCGCGCCTCCGCGGCGTTCATCGCGCCGTGGCGGAGTTGCGTCGCGGCACACCGGTCATCTTGGACGCGGCTGAACCCTTCGTCGTTCTGGCAGCTGAGACCGCGGGCGCTGCGGGCCTGCGCGAGTTCATGGCCATCGCGGCGGCGCCCCCGGTGCTGATGCTGTCGCCACTTCGGGCGGCCGCCCTGCTGCGGCGGCCGGTGCAGGAGGCGGATCGCAGCCTCACGGCCCTCGGTTTCCGCACCGGGGCGCTCGATTCGCCCGGTGTGTTGCTCGGCCTGGCGGACCCCACGGCGGCGCAGCTATTGGCCGATCCCCCGGCCCTGGTCGCGGCGCCGGACGCCGGGCCGGCAGCCCTTGCGCTCGTGAAATTGGCCCGCCTGCTGCCTGCCGCCCTGATCTCCCCCATACGCCACGCGTCAGCTGGTCTGCTTCGCGTGCCGGCCGGCGACGTGCTGGCCCACCCGGACCGGGAGGCGGCGGCGCTGGTGCGTGTGGCCGAAGCCGCGGTCCCGCTCGAAGACGCAAGGGACGCCCGCGTGATCGCCTTCCGCGCACCCGATGCCGGGATCGAGCATTTGGCCATCGTGATCGGGCGCCCGGACCGCCTCGATCCCACCGGGCCGGCGCCGCTCGTGCGCGTGCACTCGGAGTGCTTCACCGGTGACTTGCTCGGCAGCCTGCGCTGCGATTGCGGGCCGCAGCTGCGGGGTGCCTTGGCCCGCATGGGCGCGGAGGGCGCCGGCGCCGTGCTGTATCTGGCGCAGGAGGGGCGCGGGATCGGGCTGGCGAGCAAGCTGCGCGCATACGCGTTGCAGGACCGCGGCCTCGATACGCTGGACGCCAACCGCGCGCTGGGCTGGCAAGCCGATGAGCGCAATTTCTGGGTGGCGGCGACCATGCTGCGGGAGCTCGGGCTGCCGCGCATCCGGTTGCTGACCAACAACCCGGACAAGGTGCGGGCGCTGGAGGCGTGCGGCGTCGAGATCACCGGGCGGGAGGGCCTGGTGGTGGCGCCGAACGGGGTCAACGACCACTATCTCGCCACCAAGGCGCGGCGATTCGGGCACCTGCTCGGATGATGGCACGGGCTTTGCTGATGTTCGCGGCATGATCCCGCCAATCCCCGGACCCGACCCGATGTCCCGCCATTTCGGCGCCGCCACCCCGCCCGATGGCGCCGGCCCGCTCGGCCCGGATGAGCATTGGCCGCAGAAGGCCGTGATCACGTGGGAGCAGTTCACCCAGGGGCTGAACCCCCTGCATTATGTGCCGGTGGTCGGCAACATCTACCGGGCTATAACGGGTGAGCCGTCGCCCCCGATCCCGATGCGGGTTGCGGCATCGGGCATCACAGGGGGGCCGTTGGGCATGATCGGGACGGCGTTGCTGGGCCTGGTGGAGCAGCTGATCGAGATGGGGCCGGACACCTCCCGCCCCTCCGCCCCGGCCGGGATGTCGGCGACAGGGTCCGAGCAGGGTGTGCAGACCGTTTCGCCCGGCACGCTGGCGGAGGGCCAGTATACGACGCTGGCCACCAGCCAGCCCGAATGGCTCGGCGGCCCCACCCGGTTTGCGGCGGCGGTCGGCGCATATCAGACGGCCGAGCACGAGTGGCGCCGGGCCGAGATGGTGGAGAAAGGTCTCGGATGAGCCGTGCCGTGGTCCGAGACGGGTTCCTGACGATGGCGGGCCTGCGCGTGCCGGCCATCTTGGGTCATGGCGGCGTCCGGATCGATAAGCGGGAGGGGGATGGCGGAACCCCGGCTGCGATCCTGCCGTTGCGCCGGGTGCTCTACCGCGCCGACCGCGTGGCCCGGCCCCGCGCCGCCGTCCCGGTGACGCCGTTGGCTCCCCCCGATGGCTGGTGCGACCATCCCTCGGACGCCTTTTACAACAAACCGGTCACGTTGCCCTATGCCGGGCGTCACGAGGCGCTTTGGCGGGCGGACGGCGTGTATGACGTGATCGGCGTGCTGGGCTGGAACGACGATCCCGTGCGGCGAGGCGAAGGCAGCGCGATCTTCCTGCACGTCGCCCGGCCGGATGGTGCGCCGACGGAGGGGTGCGTGGCGCTGCAGTTGCGCGAGCTACTGGAAGTACTGGCCGGAGGGTTGGTGGAGATCGAAATCCCTGGATCCTAAGGTCTGAGAAAACGAGTGTGGCCGCGCGGCAGGGTCCTTCGGACCGGCGGCTCTCGTCCGCCCTGAGCTTGTCGAAGGGTGGCAGGGTGGGCCAGCCGAGACCGATACTATCCCTTGGGCCGCCGGTCGATGACCCGCCGCGCCTTGCCCAATGACCGCTCGATCCCGCCGGCGGCCACGATCTCCACCACGGCCGTCACCCCGATCCGCTCCTTGATCGCCGCCGCCAATGCCGCTCCGCTGCTACCGAACGCTTCCGGCCGCGCCTCCGCCCGCACCAGCATCGCGTCCAGCCGGCCGTCCCGCGTCAGTTCGATCTGCCAGTGGCCAGACAGGTCCGGTTGCGCCAGCACCAGCTCCTCCACTTGCGTCGGGAACACGTTCACGCCGCGCAGGATGATCATGTCGTCGCTGCGCCCCGTCACCTTCTGCATGCGCCGCATGGTGCGCGCGGTGCCGGGCAGCAACCGGGTCAGGTCCCGGGTGCGGTAGCGGATGATGGGCGTCGCTTCCTTGGTGAGCGAGGTGAACACCAGCTCCCCGGGTGACCCATCGGGCAGCACGGCGCCGGTCTCGGGATCGATCACCTCCGGGTAGAAATGGTCTTCCCACACATGCAGCCCGTCCTTGGTCTCCACGCATTCCTGCGCGACGCCGGGCCCCATGACTTCCGAGAGGCCGTAGATGTCGACGGCGTGCATGTCGAACGCGGCTTCGATCTCGGTCCGCATCGCTTCCGTCCAGGGTTCGGCGCCGAAGATGCCGGCCTGTAGCGCTGTGCCGCGGGGATCCACGCCCATGCTGCGGAATGCGTCCAGCAGCGCCAGCATGTAGCTGGGGGTGATCATGATGATGTCCGGTTCGAAGTCGCGGATCAGCTGCACCTGCCGCTCGGTCTGTCCGCCGCTCATGGGGATCACGGTGCATCCGAGCCGTTCCGCCCCGTAATGCGCACCCAATCCCCCGGTGAACAGGCCGTAGCCGTAGGCGACATGCACCCGCATGCCGGGCCGGCCGCCGGCGGCGCGGATGGAGCGGGCCATGATGTCGGCCCAGGTGTCGATGTCGCGCCGTGTGTAGCCGACCACGGTCGGGATGCCCGTGGTGCCGGAGCTGGCATGGATGCGCGCCACCTGCTCCCGCGGCACGGCGAACATCCCGAACGGATAGCCGGCGCGCAAATCCGCTTTGACCGTGAACGGAAACCGAGACAGGTCTGCCAGTTCGCGAAAATCGGCGGGATGCACTCCGGCTGCGTCGAAGGCGCGGCGGTAATGCGGCACGTTCGTGTAGGCATGCCTGAGCGACCAGGCCAGCCGTGTGGTCTGCAGGGCGGTCAGCTCGTCGCGGGAGGCGGTTTCGATCGGCTCGAGCTCGCCGGGCCCCGGCGAGAGGTCACGGCGCATTCGGGCTCTCCGGCAGCAGGCGCTGGCCCGTGGTGCGGGAGTGGCCGCGGAACTCGGCCACCACATCCGGACCGGACATCACGCGCACGTCGGTGATGCCGCTCCGCCCCTCCCGGTGCCGTTCGGTCGCGGTCGCCACCAGGCGCTCGCCTTCCAGCACGGGGCGCAAGAAGCTCACGCTGCAATGCTGCGCGACGGAGGCCATGCCGCCGGTGTTGCAGGCAAAGGCGAAGGCGCTATCCGCCAGCGTGAAAACGTAGCCGCCATGGCAGGTGCCGTGTCCGTTCAGCATGCGGGCGGTAATGGCCATCGACACGCGGGCGGTGCCGGGCGCCACGTGCTCGAGCCGCATGTCGAGTCCACGGCTGGCGTGGTCGTGACGCCAAAGGGCTTCGGCGCAGGCATTCGCCGTCTCGTCCGGCGTCATGCTTCACCGGTGAAGAGGGCCGCCCGCTTTTCGAGGAACGCCGCCACGCCCTCCTTGTGGTCGCGCGTCTGCCCGGCCCGCCGCTGGAGGTCGCGCTCCAGATCGAGCTGCTGGTCCAGCGTGTGCCCGGCCGACGCCGCGAAGGCCTGTTTCATCAGCGCCAGCGCTTGGGTGGGTTGCGTCGCCAGATGCGTGGCGATCCGTTCCGCCTCCGGCAGCAATGCTTCGTCCGGCAGGCAGTGCCAGACCAGGCCCCACTCCGCCGCTTGCATGCCCGTCACGGGCTCCCCCAACATGGCCATGCCGCGCGCCCTGGCATCGCCGACGAGGCGCGGGAGGAAGAAACTGCCGCCCGCGTCCGGCACGAGGCCGATACGGACGAAGGCCTGGATGAACCGCGCGGCCTCCCCGGCCAGCACGATGTCGCACGCCAGCGCCAGATTGGCCCCGGCCCCGGCCGCGACACCCTGCACGGCGCAAATGATCGGCTTCGGCAGGGCGCGGATGCGGCGGATCAGCGGGTTGAAGCGCTGCTCCAAGGCCTCGCCGAGATCAGTACCGGGCCCCACCTCCGCCAGGTCCTGCCCGGCGCAGAATCCCCGCCCGGCGCCCAGCAGCAGCACGGCCCGGCACGCCGGATCGGCCGCCGCCTGGTCCAGCGCAGCGGCCAGCCGAGTGAACAGGGGGCCGGTCAGGGCGTTCAACCGGTCGGGCCGGTTCAGGGTCAGCGTGTGCACGCCCGCGGCGCGCTGCACCAGCACATCGTCCATTGTTCCTCCGCTGGACCGGAGGATGGCGCCCGGGGCGGGGCGTAGGCAAGGGCCCTAAGCAGCCAGCTCCCCCAGCCGGCGGCTCAGGAACGCCGTCACCGCCACCTCCTCGGCCGACAGCCCCGGCGCGTGCGCCTCCAGCACCTCGTCCGCCCGCGCCTTCAGCCCTTCCGCGAGCGAGCCGTCGAGATAGCCCTCGAAAACCGCCGGGTGGATGTAGCATTTGCGGCAGATCGCGGGCGTGTTGCCCAGCTGCTTGGCGACGCTCTCGACCGCCGCCACCACGGCCTTCTTCTGCTGCACCTGGCTGTCGAACCGCTCCATGTCCGCCAGCGCCAGCGCCGCCAGGTTGGTCGCGGCCCAGGTACGGAAATCCTTTGCGGTGATCTCCTCCCCGCTGGCCTCCCGCAGGTAGTCGTTCACATCGTCCGAGCCGACGCCATGGGGCTCACCATCCTGATCCAGGTATTGGAACAGGTCCTGGCCCGGCAGGTCCCGGCATCGCTCCACCACCCGCGCCAGCCGCTTATCCGCGAGATCGATGTGATGCTCGACGCCATGCTTGCCGCGGAAGTCGAACATGACGCGGCTGCCCTTCACCTTCGCATGGCGGTTGCGGAGCGTGGTCAAGCCGAAGCTGTTGTTCTGCGCGGCGTATTCCTCGTTGCCCACGCGCATCATGGTCTTTTCCAGCAACGCGACGATGGCCGCCAATACCTTTTCCTTCGGCAGGCCGGGGCGGGCCAGGTCTTGCTTCACCCGGGCGCGGATCTGCGGCAGCACGCGGCCGAAGGTCAGCATCTTGCCATATTTCGCCTCGTCCCGCACTTCGCGCCAGCGGGGGTGGTAGCGGTATTGCTTGCGGCCCTTCGCGTCCCGCCCCACCGCCTGCAGGTGGCCGCGCGGGTCGCGGCAGATCCACACATCGGTATAGGCCGGCGGGATCGCGAGCTTCTTGATCCGCTCGATATTCTTCTCGTCCGTGATCACGCTGCCATCGGTGTCGTGGAACACCCAGCCGTTCTCGGTCTGCACGCGGGTGATGCCCGGCTTCTTGTCCGACACATACCGCAGGCGCGCCGCGCGGGCCGCGGCCTCGGGGTCCAGGAGGTCGGGCTCGGTGGCGGAGGGCAGGGCGTCGGGCATGGGGCCACAACACCGGACCGTGACACCGGTTCCGAACCGGTGCGGGCATCTCACGTTACCTGACCCTGGACGGGGGAGTGTCGGATGCTGGATGGAGTGGATCAGGCCGGTGGCGAGCGGGACGTGCTGGTGTGCTTCTCGCACCTGCGATGGGATTTCGTGTTCCAACGTCCGCAGCACCTGCTGACCCGCGCCGCCCGCCGCTACCGGGTGCTGTATTGGGAGGAGCCGTCCTGGGGCGCCGACATCCCGCATGTTACCCAGACCCCGACGCCAGAGGGCGTGCTGGTGCTGCGCCCCCACCTGCCGGACGGCAGCGATTACGAGAGCACGCTCCGCTCCCTGCTGGATCGCACGCTGGCCGAGCTTCGCGTGCATGACCCGATACTCTGGTTCTACACGCCCCCGGCGCTGGAGTTCGCAGACCATCTGATCGGCCGGCCCGTGGTCTATGACTGCATGGACGAGCTTTCGGCGTTCAGCGGCGCCGACCCCAACCTGCCGGAATGGGAACGCAAGCTCCTGTCCCGCAGCACGCTGGTGTTCACCGGGGGCGCCAGCCTGTTCGAGGCGAAGCAGCGTCTGCATCCGCACGTCCATCTGTTCCCGAGCGGCGTCGATGCCGGACATTTCATCCCGGCGCGCAGCCACCTGCCGGAGCCAACCGACCTCGCCGGCATCCCGCATCCCCGCCTGGGCTTCTACGGCGTGCTGGATGAGCGGCTGGACCAGGATCTGCTGGCGGAGGTCGCGGACCTGCGGCCGGCGATGCAGTTCGTGCTGGTAGGGCCCACCGCCAAGATCGACCCGGCCTGCCTGCCGCAGCGCCCCAACCTCCACTACCTCGGCCCCAAGCCCTATGCCGCGCTGCCGGCCTATCTCGCGCACTGGGATGTGGCGCTGATGCCGTTCGCGATGAACGACAGCACGCGGTTCATCAGCCCGACCAAGACGCCGGAATACCTCGCCGCCGGCCGCCCCGTGGTGTCCACCCCGATCCTCGACGTCGTGCGGCATTACGGCGCGCTGCGGGGCGTGCAGATCGCGGCCGACGCCCCGGCCTTCGCCGCCGCCTGCGACCGGGCGCTGACGCTGAAGCCGGCGGAGTGGCTGCCGGAGGCCGATACCGCGATCGCCGCCATGGGCTGGGACGCGACCTGGTCCCGCATGTCCGCCCTGATCGCGGCCAAGCGGCCCGGCCCGGCGCCCATCATCATCCGGCGCGCCGATCATGACGTGCTGGTGGTGGGCGCCGGGTTCGCGGGCGCGGTGCTGGCGGAGCGGCTGGCCGCGTCCGGGCAGCGCGTGCTGGTGGTGGACCGGCGCCCGCATATCGGCGGTAACGCCTACGATGCGCTGGACGGGGCGGGCGTGCTGATCCACCCGTATGGCCCGCACATCTTCCACACCAACAGCGCGGCCGTGGTCGAGTACCTGTCCCGCTTCACGGCTTGGCGCCCCTACGAACATCACGTGCTGGCCTCCGTGCGCGGCCAGTTGCTGCCGATGCCGATCAACCGCACCACCGTGAACCGCTTCTTCGGCGTGGACCTGGCGCCGGACGAGGTGGCGGACTTCCTGGCCGCGCGGGCCGAACCGGTCGGAACCGTGCGGACCGCGGCGGACGTCGTGCTCTCGACCGTGGGGCGCGACATGTACGAGGCGTTCTTCCGCGGCTACACCCGCAAGCAATGGGGCCTCGATCCGTCCGAGCTCGACCGCTCCGTCACCGCCCGCGTGCCGACCCGCACGGATGACGATGCGCGCTATTTCCAGGACCGGTTCCAGCAGATGCCGCGGGACGGCTACACGGCGATGTTCCGCCGTATGCTGGCGCACCCGAACATCACGGTGGCGACCAGCACCGACCATGCAGAGGTCACCGGCGCCTACGGCCACACCGTGTTCACCGGGCCGATCGACGAGTATTTCGGCCATTGCTACGGCCGCCTGCCGTATCGCTCGCTCCGCTTCCGGCACGAGACGCTGGATGTGGCGCGGCATCAGGCCGTCGGTGTCGTGAACTACCCGGACCCGGCCGTGCCCTACACCCGCATCACCGAGTTCAAGCATCTCACGGGCCAATCGCATCCGCGCACTAGCCTGTGCTACGAATTCCCGGAAGCCGAGGGCGATCCCTACTACCCCGTGCCCCGGCCGGAGAATGCGGCGTTGTTCAAGCGATACCAGGCCCTGGCGGATGCGACACCGGACGTCACGTTCGTGGGCCGGCTCGCGACCTATCGCTATTACAACATGGACCAGGTGGTGGCGCAGGCCTTGTCTGCATATGAGCGGATGGGCGCCCGCCATTCGCTCCCGGTCGCGGCGGAATGACAGGCCGGGCGGCGTTGATGCTGACGATGCTTGCCGGGCCGGCGATGGGGGCGAATCTCACGGTGACGGTCACGGGCATCCGCAATGCCGAGGGGCTGGTCGAGCTCTGCCTATTTGCCAAACCGGCCGGCTTTCCGGATTGCAGCGGCGACCCCTCCGTCGCGCGCCGCCGGTTGCCGGCACAGCCCGGCACGCTCAGCACGGTCTTTACCGGCCTCGTCCCCGGCACCTACGCCGTGACCGCCTTCCATGACGAAAAGCGGCTCGGCCGGGTCGAGACCAACATGCTGGGCATGCCCCGGTCCGGCGTGGGCGCCACGCGGGACCCCACGGCCCGATTCGGCCCGCCTCCGTTCACGGACGCGGCGTTCACGGTCACGGACCGGCCGGGCGCCGTGGGCCTCACGATCCGCTACCCGTGAATAGCTAGCTCCCGGCCGGCATCCGGAACACGGCGCAGAGCTTGTTCCCGTCGGGGTCCCGTAGATAGGCGAGATAGAGCGGCCCGATCGAGCCCTGGCGGATGCCCGGCGGATCCTCGATCGCGGTGGCGCCGTTCGCCACACCGGCGCGATGCCAGGCCTCCACCTGCTCTGCACTGCTGGCGGAGAACCCGATCGTGCCGCCATTGGCGCCGGTGGCCGGCCGACCGTCGAGCGGATGGCCGATCAGCAGCATGCCGCCGCCATGCACATAGACCAGCCGGTCCTTGAAGCCTTCCTGCCCGGGCTTGCCGCCCAGCGCACCGAGCAGCGCATCGTAGAGCGCCCGGGAGCGGGCGAGGTCGTTGCTGCCGATCATGATGTGACTGAACATGGATGTCTCCGGGCTGAGCCTCGTGGTAGCGCGGGGCGGAATGCCGGGACAAGCCCGTCCTGATGCCAAACGGGGGTGCCGACAGATGACGAGCAGGTGGGCGGAGGCGGCGCCGAGCCAGGCCGTGTCAAGCCGGGGCAAGTCAAGCCGGGGCGGGTTGTGGCTGGGTGCGTTGGGCGTGCTGCTGTTCTCCATGTCGTTGCCGGCCACGCGCGTGGCCGTGGCGGCGTTCGATCCGGTGTTCGTGGCGGCCGGGCGGGGCGTGGGGGCCGGGCTGCTGGCGGCGCTCGTGCTGGGCGTGTCCCGGGCGCCGTGGCCCACGATGCGGGAATGGCGGTGGCTTGCGGTCGTGAGCGCCGGGGTCGTGCTGGGGTTTCCGATCCTGACCTCGATCGCGATGCGGCAGGCGGAAGCGATCCACGGCGCGGTCGTCACGGGCCTGCTGCCGGCCGCGACGGCCGTGGCGGCGGTGCTGTTGACGCGGGAGCGGCCGTCGATCCGGTTCTGGCTGGCGGCGCTGGCCGGGTTCGGATGTGTGGTGGCGTTCGCCGTGGTGCAGGGCGCCGGGCGGCTCGATGCGGCGGACGGGTTGCTGCTGCTGGCGGTGGTGCTGTGCGCGGCCGGGTATGCGGCCGGCGCGGTGCTGACGCGGACGATGGGCGGGACGCGGGTGATCGGTTGGGCGCTGGTGCTGGCGCTGCCGGTCACGGTGCCGATGCTGGCGCTGCATTGGGATGGGCCGGGGGTAACGCGGGCGCCGGCCCGGGCTTGGGCGGCGTTTGCCTATGTGATGGTCGTGAGCCAGTACCTGGGTTTCTTCGCCTGGTATGCCGGGCTCGCACGGGGTGGGGTGGCGCGGGTGGCGCAGGTCATGTTGGCGCAGCCCGTGCTGTCGATGGTGTGGGCGGTGCTGCTGTTGGGGGAGGTCGTGACGGCGCCGGCCGTTGTCGCGGCGGGGCTGGTGCTGGTGTGCGTGGTGGTGACGCAGCGGGCCCGGTGACCTCGTTCTACTTGGTCCAGATCGTGAGGGTCACGGCTCGGCCTCGGGAGACGTTGAAGCCGTCTATGGTGGCGGTTTCGCGGGGCGTCAGGGCGATCGCCGTGGCTTTCGCGTGGGCGGCCGGGAGGTCGCGGTCGCCGATCAAAAGGGCGTCGATGGTGCCGTCAGCCAGGGCACTCACGCCCTCCGCCGCCAGCATCCAGCGCGTTCCCGTGCCGGCAAGGAACATGAGGCTCGGTTCCGCGAAGCCGACCGCGCCCAGCCGGGTGCCGGGCGGCAGGGCGGCGACCACGCGGGGGGCGAGCCAGATGGGCGTGAGGCGTGGCAGCTCCCACCCGATCACCGCCGCGTAGAACAACGGCGCCACCGCGACCGCCAGCGCCATGCGCCACGGCGTCATCGCCCGGATCGCAGCGTATCCCACGATCCCGCCCGCCATCAGCGCGGGGATGAAGGGTGGCCCATGCACCACCATCGGCGCCGCCGCCGCAGCCCCCGCCACGCCCAGGGAGACCACGGCCGCAAGCCCCGCCGGCACCCAAGTCCGCACCGGCTCAATGCCCCGCACCAGCGCCGCCGCCGCCAGCAGGCACAGCGCCGGATAGAGCGGCAGCGTGTAGTGCGGCAGCTTGGTGGGCACGGCCTCGAACACCAGCCAGGCCGGCACGATCCAGGCGATCAGAAACCGCACCGCCGGCTCCGACCGCTGCCGCCAGGCCAGGAGTGCCGCACCGGGCAGCGCGGCGGTGGCGGGAAAGAACAGCAGCGGCAGCAGCGCCAAATGCAGACCCGGCGGCCCGCCATGCGCGTCATCTCCAGACGACAGCTTACGCCCGAGGTCCCCGCCCACGGCGTCCACGAAGAATTTTCCCTCCGTCGCCACCCCGATCGCCACGAACCACGGCAGCACCACCGCCAACATCAACGGCACGCCCCATCCCGGCCGCAACGCGCGCAGCCACGTGCCCCGCCGCTCGATCGCCAGCAGCGTGACCACGGCGAGCCCCGCCACCATCGGCAGCACCGGCCCCTTCAGCAGCACGCACGCCCCCATCGCGAGCCAAAACACCGCCGCGCCGCCACGCCCGAGCCCGCCCATCCGCGCCCGCCCGAGCACCGCGAACGCCAGCGTCCCGGCCCCCAGCAGCGCCGCGTCCGTCTTGGCGATGTGCACCTCCACCACCAGCACCACCGTCGCCGCCAGCATCCCCGCCGCCAGCAACGCCACCCGGCGGTCGAACAATGCCCCCCCGGCGGCGAACAGCGCCATCACCGCGACCCAGCCGCCCAGCATTGAGGGCAGGCGATAGGGCCAGACCGGGTTTTCCGTGGCGATCCCCACCCATCGCGCCGCCGCTGCGAACGGCGCCTGCGCCCAATGGATGCCGATCGGCTTGCGGTTGCGCGCCTCCGTCCCGTTCATGATGCGGACGTAGTCGCCGGTCTCCAGCATCTGCTTGGTGGCCTGCACGAACCGGCTTTCGTCCCGGTCCCCGGGGGGCAGGCTGAACAGCCCCGGCGTCCACAGCACGAGGCAGAGCAGTGTCAGCACCAGCCGGGGCCGCGCGCGCGCGAACGATTCGAACCACGTCATGCCGCGCGCCCTAGCATGGGGGCCCGATCCGCGCCATGAACCCGCCCATGCCTGACCTGTCCGACCCGACCCGCTCCCTCGCCTGGGACCTGCTGCACGCCGTGCTGGACCGCCGCCGCTCCTTGGATGACGCGCTGGACGCGGCGCCGGGCGGTGAGACCAGGGACCGTGCGGCCGCGCATCGCCTGGCCGCCGCCGTGCTGCGCCGGCTCGGCACGCTCGATGCGGTGCTGGACCCTCTGCTGACCCGGGCGCCGCCGGATGCGGTGCGGCACATTCTGCGGATCGGGGCGGCGCAGCTCCTGCTGCTGGACACGCCGGCCCATGCGGCGGTCGGCACGGCGGTGGCGTTGGCGCGGTCCCGGCGGCTCGTGCCATTTGCCGGGCTGGTGAACGCGGTGTTGCGCAAGGTCGCAGCAGCCGGCCCGGCGGTGCTGGACGGGCTGGACGCCCCGCGCCTCGATACCCCGGCCTGGCTCTGGACCAGCTGGGGCGCCGACGCCCGGGCCATCGCCGTGGCCCATGCGCAGGAGGCGCCGCTCGACCTCACCCTACGGCCGGGCGCGGCGAATCCGGGGGGTGAGGCGCTGCCCAACGGCACCGTCCGTATGCCGGCGGGCACGCGGGTGACGGAGCTGCCGGGCTTCGCGGAGGGGGGTTTCTGGGTTCAGGACGCGGCCGCCACGCTCCCGGCCCGGTTGCTGGCGGCGCAACCGGGGGAGCGCGTGGCCGATCTGTGCGCCGCACCCGGCGGCAAGACGGCGCAGCTCGCGATGGCGGGCGCCCATGTGATCGCGGTGGAGCGCGATGCCGGGCGGCTCCGGCGCCTGCACGACAACCTGGCCCGGCTGCGCCTCACGGCCGAGATCGTGCAGGCGGACGCGTTGAGCTGGTCCCCGGCCGCGCCGCTCGATGCCGTGCTGCTGGATGCGCCGTGCAGCGCGACCGGAACGCTGCGCCGCCATCCCGACGCGCTGCGCCTTAAGCGCCCGCGGGACGTGGCCGAACTGGCGGCGCAGCAGGCGCGGCTGATCGCCCGGGCCGCCACGATGCTGCGACCCGGCGGACGCCTGATCTACGCCGTGTGCTCGCTGCAGCCTGAGGAAGGGCCGGGCCAACTGCGTGATCTCCCCGGTTTCGACCTGGCGCCGTTTACACCGCATGAACTCGCCTTCCTGCCCGAATGCCATACTCCGGCGGGGTGGCTGCGCACGCATCCGGGGCTGTGGACCGAGCGGGGCGGAATGGACGGCTTCTTCGCGGCACGATGGCTGCGGCGATAGCCACATTTGGTTACAACTTAGGGCTGTATCGCTACGCAGCAGCCAACTACTGTTCCGTCATGCTCAAGCTGGCCACGGTTCAGGGACATATCGAGGCCGGCGTGGCAGCCAATGGCGCGCATATCCGCCTGATGATGCAACATGCCGCCGCCGCCGGCGCGCAGATGATCCATTTCCCGGAGGCCGCGCTATCCGGCTACCCGGATTTGCAAGTTCCGGACTGGCATGGGGTGGATTGGGGTGCGATCGAGCGGGAGCGGGAGTCGATCGCCGCGCTCGCGGCCCGGCTGTCGCTCTGGGTCGTGCTGGGCTGCAACCACCGCCTCCCGCCGCCGCACCGGCCGCATAACAGCCTGTATGTCATCTCCGACCGCGGTGAGGTGGCCGGGCGCTACGACAAGCGGCTCTGCTCCAATGCGGAGGTGACGTGGTGGTATACGCCGGGCACCCGGCCGTTGGTATTCGACGTGGGAGGCATACGGTTCGGCACCGCGCTGTGTATCGAGGTCACGTTCCCCGAACTGTTCGCCGCCTATGAGCGGGATGGCGTGCAGTGCGTGTTGTTGTCCAGCTATGGCGGGGACCCGGCGCACCGCCTGCTGGCCCGGGCGCACGCCGCGGCCAACGGCTTCTGGGTCAGCCACGCCAATGTGGTGGCGTGCAGCGCCAGGGTGCCGTCCGGCATCATCGGACCGGATGGCGAGATGGTGGCGAGTTGCCGCCCGGGCCTGCCCGGCGTGGCGTTCCACGTCCTCGATCCCACGGCCCCGGCCTATAGCGGCCCGACGATGGTGCGGTCCTGGCGGGCGCGGGCGCGGTCGGGGGAGATCTATGCGGGGCTGGCGGTGTAGCCGGAGCGCCGGGATTTAAGTAAGCTAGTGCCATGGGACGAGGGGAAGACATGGCTAGCCACACGATCGTCGTCCGTGCGATTTGGGACGACGAGTCCGAGGTGTTCGTCGCGACCAGCACCGACGTTCCAGGTCTTGTTGCCGAGGCAGCTAATTTACCGGAGCTGCAAGTCAAGCTCGAAACCCTGATCCCGGAACTCCTCTCGCTGAATGGAGACGCCGAGGAACATTTTGCGGAGGGCACTCCCGTCGTCTTGATGTCCGAGCAGGTATCACGGCTGCACTTCCCGGTGCATGGGTAGCTGGACTCCCGCCGTCAAAGAAGAATTGCGGAAGGCGGGCTGCACATTCTTTCGTCACGGTCGTGGCGACCACGAAATATGGGTCAGCCCGGTCAACAATCTCAAGTTTCCAGTCGATAGTAGGATCCTGTCGCGGCACACCGCCAACGCCATCATGAAACAGGCCGGTTTGTCGCATCGGTTTCGCTAAGCGTTGCCCCATACGCCTGGCGCATGACCTCGATCGCGGCCAGCTTGGCATGGAACGGTCCCCAGTCATCGCCGGACGCGATCGGCTCCCACACCGCCTGCACGTCCTCCACCAGCATCGTGCAGGGCGCGCCCTCGAAATAGGGGTGGCCGGGCTGCGCGCCTGGCGCCGGAAGGTAGCCGGACAGCACATCGCGCACCGGATCGAACGCCGCATCGCCCGGCACCCGCCCGGCGTAGCAGGCGAAGAACGCCGCCTCGAACGGCATCTGGCTCTCCGCTAGCCAGGTCCACCAGGCCTGTCCCAGGGCCGCATCGGCCTCCGCGCCTTGCGATGCGAGGCCGAGCCGGCGCAGCATCGCCGCATCGAGCGCCGCGTGGAACGCCGGGGAGAAACCCTGCAGCACCGCCTCCAATTCGGCTTTGTCGCTGATCGGCAACAGACATTCCGCAAGCCGCACCAGGTTCCACAACAGCGTCTCCGGCTGCCGGCCATACGCATACAGGCCGGAATAATCGAAATAGGCCGCGGTAAAATCGGGGTCGTAGGTCGGCAGGAAGCGCCAGGGGCCGTAATCGAAGCTCTCGCCAGTCACGTTGATGTTGTCGGTGTTGAGCACGCCGTGCACGAAGCCCGCCGCCATCCAATGCGCGCCCGTATGCGCCACGCGGGCCACCACCTCAGCCAAGAATGCCGCCGCCCGGGGGGCCACATCCTCGCGCCAGGCGCCCGGCAGATAGTGGCGGATCGTGTGGTCCATCAGCGTCAGAACATGCTCCGGCTGCTCCAGCGCGCGGAACCGCTGGAAGCTGCCGATGCGGATATGGCTGTGGCTGAGCCGCACCAGCACGGCGGAGCGGGTGGGGGAGGGTTCGTCTCCCCGATGCAACGCCTCCCCGGTCTCGATCAGGCTGAAGGACCGGCTGGTATCCACGCCCAGCGCCTCCAGCATCAAGGTCGCCAGCACCTCGCGCACACCGCCTTGCAACGTGAGCCGCCCATCACCGCCGCGGGACCAGGGCGTGCGGCCGCTGCCCTTGGTGCCGAGATCCAGCACCCGGTCGCGGTCATCCAGCAACTGCGCAAACAGGAACCCGCGGCCATCGCCGAGATCGGGGTTGTAATGGCGGAACTGGTGGCCGTGGTAGCGGAGCGCCAGCGGCTGCCGCAGGCCGCCGGGCAGCGGCTCGAACCGGGCGAAGTGCCTGATCCAGTCAGCGTCCGATACCCCATCGAGCCCGATCGCTGCGGCGGCGCGGTCATTGCGGTAGCGCAGGATGGTGTCTGGGAAGCTCGCGGGCTCGACCGCATCGAAGAAAGCATCGCCGAGGCTGGCGTGGATCAGGCTGGGGCGGTAGGGCATCGCAGGACTATGCCACGCCCGGGGGGCCAGGACGATGGACGCGCTGACCCTGTTCGGGCTGGTTGCCGTGAGTTTGATGCTGCTGTGCTACGCGATGGAGGCCCGGGGGCGGGGCTGGGTGCTGGGCTTCGCCGGGTCCTGCGCGCTGGGGTCGGCCTATGGGTTCCTGCAGGGCGCCTGGCCGTTCGGCGTAGTGGAGGCCGTGTGGGCGCTGGTGGCGTGGCGCCGCTGGAGCCGGGCATGATCCTCCGCCGCATCGACCCGGCGCTCCCGCACCTCCGCCTGATCGCCGCCGATCCCGCGATCGAGGAGCATCGGGACGCGATCTATGTCCCGTTCGCGTCCTACGAGCTGGATGCGGATGGCGCCTATGGCCTGTATGCGAAGGACGGCGCCCGGCTGTCGCCCTATTGCCGGGGGGCGGAGCGGGCGGCGGTCGGCGGCTGCGCGTGGATGGACCCGATCGAGGCGGAGGATGCACCGGACGAGACCTATATCTATGCCGGGCCGCTGATCCAGCATTACGGGCATTTCCTGCTTGCCACGTTGTCACGGCTCTGGCCGTTCGCATCGGGCGGCGAGTGGCCGCGCTTCCTGTTCCATGCGCACGAGGACCCCGCGGCGATGCCGGGCTTCGCGCGGGAGATGCTGGCGGCCCTGGGCATCACACCGGATCGCTGCGTGCGCTTCACCCGCCCCACGCGCCTGCGCCACGTGATCGTGCCGGCGCCGGCGTTCGAGGAGCAGCATTTCGCCCATGACGCCTTCCAGCGCCTCTGCCGCGCGATCGGAGCCGAGGCCCAGGGCCCGCCCGGTCCGCCCGCCTACCTGTCCCGCAGCCGGCTGCGCTTTGGTGTTAAGAACATCGCCAATGAGGAGGCGGTCACGGATGTTCTCGCCCGGCAGGGGGTAGAAATCCTGTATCCGGAGGAGATGCCGCTCCAGGACCAGGTCGCGCTGTTCGGCTCGCCCCGTGTGATCATGGGCCTCGGCGGCTCCAGCTTCCACACCGCCATCTTCGCGCAGCCCACGAGCCGGCTGGTGACGGTGAACGTGGCGCTGATGGACAATCAGGTGCTGATCGACCGGTTGAACCTGAACTGGGCGCTGTATCTCGCACCCACGGTGAGCGTGCCGCCCGAGGCGCGCGGGGAGGGGATCCTGGCGACGTACGCCTTCACGGACCCCGAAGCGGTGGCGATGGATTTGTTGCGGGCGGCGCAGGGGGCAGGGTGAAAGAGCGGCCACCCCTCTCCCGAAGAGAGAGAGGGAAGGAAGTCAGACCAAACCCCCCTGCCGTTCGATGAACGCCGCCACCTCCGCGACGCCCTGCCCGGCGCGGACATTGGCGAACACGAACGGCCGCTCGCCGCGCATGCGCTTGCTGTCCCGGTCCATCACCTCGAGGCTGGCGCCCACGTGTGGGGCCAGGTCGATCTTGTTGATGACCAGCAGATCGCTCCGTGTGATGCCGGGGCCGCCCTTGCGGGGGATCTTGTCGCCGGCCGAGACGTCGATCACGTAGATCGTGAGGTCTGCCAGTTCCGGGCTGAACGTCGCGGCCAGATTGTCGCCGCCGCTTTCGATCAGGATGATCTCCAACGCCGGGAAGCGCCGCCGCATCTCGGCGATGCCCGCCAGGTTGATGCTGGCATCCTCCCGGATCGCGGTATGCGGGCAGCCGCCGGTCTCGATGCCCAGGATGCGGTCCGGCGTCAGCGAGCCCGCCCGGGTCAGGAACTCGGCATCTTCCTTGGTATAGATGTCATTGGTGATGGCCGCGATGTCGTAGCGGGGCGAGAAGCTGCGGCATAGCGCGTCCATCAGCGCCGTCTTGCCGGTGCCGACCGGGCCACCCACGCCCACCCGGAGCGGGCCGTTCTGCGAAGTCATGATCTGAACAGCCTCGTATGTTGCGTCTCGTGCCGCGCCGCCGCGATGTCCGAGCGGAAGCACGCCCCACCGACCTCGTCCAGCCCGGCCTCCCGTGTATCGGCCACCAGCGCCAGAATCACGGGCTCCAGCGCCTGCAGGATGCGCAGCCCGGCGGTCTGCCCGAGCGGCACCAGGCGCACGGCGGCGCTCACCAGGTTGGCGGCCAGCGCATGCAGCAGCCCGGTGCAGGCGAGGTCTTCCGGGACACCGCGCGCGCTCATCAGCCGGGCCATGGCGATGGGGTAGGCGACGGTGGCCTCCCCGCCGCCCCAGACCTGGCCCGCGAGCGCAAAAGCCGTGCCCTGCGCCACCGTCTCCGCCCGCCGCTCCCGCGTGCCGGCGACGGCCTCCGCAAGCTCGGCCACGTCCTCACCGCGATGGGCGTGGCGCAGAAGGAGCGCGTCGCTACGGCCGGAGCCGTGGGTGAGCAGGGTGCCGATCCAATCGAGCGCCGTGGCCTCGTCCTGGATGTCGCCGGCCTCCACCGCCCATTCCAACCCCTGACTATAGGCATACCCGCCCGTCGGAAAGGCGGGGGAGCACGCCGTCAGCATCAGCAGAACGGCCGGACCTGGCACATCACTCCCCGGCATGTCACTCCCCGGCACATCACTCATGGTCATGCGAATGCCCGCCCGGCGCATACGCCCCGGCCTCCGGATCGAACGCCGCCTCGATCTCGCGCCCATGCCCGCCGAGCCCGCGCACCATGTCCGCGATCACATGGTCATACCGGATGCGCAGCACGGCGCCGATCACCTGCACCGGCAAATGGCGGTTGCCCAGGTGCCAGGCGATACGGACCAGTTGCTCCATGTCATGCGCATGGATGTCCAGCAGCTTCTCCGCCCGGGCCGCGACGCCCACGACGCTCACCTGGCCATCGCCCGCATCGTCGATCAGCAGGCCATCTCCGTCGCGCAGCCGCGTCGCCTGCGGCAGGTCCACCAGCAATTCCTTGCCGGTCTCGGTCTGCATCACGATGCGGCGGCGGTGGCGGCGGTCGAAGTCGATCAGCACGCGGTCGATGGCCAAACCGGGGTCCCAGGTCCCGGATGGCAAGACCTGCGATGCGCGGATCATCTGGTTACCCCCTTCAGCCACCAATCAGAACAGAAAATACCGCTGCGCCATCGGCAGCACAATCGCGGGTTCGCAGGTCAGCAGCACGCCATCGGCCCGAACTTCGTACGTTTCCGCATCCACCTCGATCACCGGCGTCGCGTCGTTCAGGACCATGCTGCGCTTGCCGATCTGCCCCCGCGTGTCGCGCACGGCCGATACGTGCCGATCGAGTCGCAAGCGTTGGGCGATGCCGTCATCCAGCGCAACCTGGCTCACGAAGGTGATGCAGCTCGCCGCCAGCGCCCGGCCGTACTGCGCGAACATCGGCCGGTAATGCACCGGTTGCGGCGTGGGGATGCTCGCGTTCGGATCGCCCATCGGCGCCGCGGCGATCGTGCCGCCCTTGATCACCAGGTCCGGCTTCACGCCGAAGAACGCCGGGGACCATAGCACGAGGTCCGCGAGCTTACCCGGCGTGACATCCCCGACCTCGTGGCTCAGCCCCTGCGCGATGGCCGGGTTGATGGTGTATTTGGCGATGTAGCGCTTGATGCGGGCATTGTCGTTCCCGGGCCCATCGCCAGGCAGGGCGCCGCGCTGCTGTTTCATCTTGTGCGCGGTCTGCCAGGTGCGGAGCACAACCTCGCCCACGCGCCCCATCGCCTGACTGTCGGAGCTGATCATGCTGATGGCGCCCATGTCGTGCAGGATGTCCTCGGCTGCGATCGTCTCCCGCCGGATGCGGCTTTCGGCGAATGCCACGTCCTCCGGGATCGCGGGATCGAGGTGATGGCAGACCATCAGCATGTCGAGATGTTCGTCGAGCGTGTTGGCGGTGTAGGGCCGGGTCGGGTTGGTGCTGCTGGGCAGCACGTTGGGGAGGCCGGCGATCTTGATGATGTCCGGTGCATGCCCGCCGCCGGCGCCCTCGGTATGGTAGGCGTGGATCGTGCGCCCGGCGAAGGCGCGGATCGTGTCCTCCACGAAGCCGCTTTCGTTCAACGTGTCCGAATGCAGCATGACCTGTACGTCGAACCGGTCCCCGACGGACAGCGCACAGTCGATGGAGGCCGGGGTCGTGCCCCAATCCTCGTGCAGTTTCAGGCAGGACGCGCCGGCCCGCAGCATCTCTTCCAGTGCCGCCGGTTTGGACGCGTTGCCCTTGCCGGCGAAGCTGAGATTGACCGGCAGGCCCTCGGCCGCTTGCAGCATGCGCGTGAGGTGCCAGGGCCCGGGCGTGCAGGTCGTGGCGCTGGTGCCGGTCGCCGGGCCGGTGCCGCCGCCGACCAGGGTGGTGATGCCGGAGGCCAGCGCTTCCTCGATTTGTTGTGGGCAGATGAAGTGGATGTGGCTGTCGGTGCCGCCCGCCGTCAGGATCTTGCCTTCGCCGGCGATGATCTCGGTGCCGGGGCCGATGACGATGGTGATGCCGGGCTGCACGTCGGGGTTGCCGGCCTTGCCGATCGCGTGGATGCGGCCGTTCAGCAGCGCCACGTCCGCCTTCACGATGCCCCAATGGTCGATGATGACGGCGTTGGTGATGACGGTATCGACGGCGCCCTCGGCCTGCGACGCCTGGGACTGCCCCATGCCATCCCGGATCACCTTGCCGCCGCCGAACTTGACTTCCTCGCCATAGATCGTGTGGTCGATCTCCACTTCGGCGAACAAATCCGTGTCGGCGAGGCGAATGCGGTCGCCCGTGGTGGGGCCATACATGTCGGCGTAGGCGCGGCGGGTGATCATAGCCTGCTAATCTTGTTGATCATTAGAGGTTTTGCTCAGCCTGAACGATGGAGTCGAAAAACTTATGAACGCCTCCGTTCGAAACTCTTACACCGCCGTTTGGCAACCTCACAGTGATGCGCCAGCCTTTGTCAATGAGGTAGTTCGAGAGACGATCTGATCCTTGTTCGGGGTTCAACGGGTCACCCGAGACAGCCTCGTTATGTAGCGTCGGCTCCGATCTTGAAGATTGTGGCGCCGACCGAAGGTGGCGGCTGATAGTCCGGTTCAGCAAGGCAGCTGCGCTGAAGACTGCTCCTGACAGCAGGGGGGCTATGCTTAAAGTGATGAGAGAATTCCGCGTTTGAAGCAGGCCAGTGTTGTAGGTGTTGCCAACAGTGGTTTCCATACTGATCGCCGCCAGCAGTATGAAAGCCGCAATCAGATAACTGATGATAGCACTCAAGGTCATGCTGGTAGGTCCAGCAAACCGTTTGTGCCGCTCTGAAAACCAAAAACACGACGGTGGCCGCGATACGGCACGAGCGTCACGTCCCGGCTCTGCCCGGGCTCGAACCGGATGGCGGTGCCGGCCGCGATGTCGAGCCGCTGGCCCCGCGCCTGGTCCCGGTCGAAGCGCAGCGCGGCGTTGGTCTCCGCAAAATGGTAGTGGCTGCCGACCTGGATCGGGCGGTCCCCGGTGTTGGCGACGGTGATCGTCGTGCGGGGCTGGCCTGCGTTGAGGTCGATCGTGCCGTCCTGGGTGATGATCTCGCCTGGAACGAGCTTGGGGGGGATCATGGCACTTTTGACCCCCTCTCCCGCTGGCGGGAGAGGGCTGGGGTGAGGGTGGGGCAGACAACACAGGCCGCCGTGAGCCCGGTTGCCACCCTCACCCCGACCCTCTCCCGCCAGCGGGAGAGGGGGAAGGAACAGGTGCTCATCGGATCGGCTCATGCACGGTCACGAGCTTGGTGCCGTCCGGGAACGTCGCCTCCACCTGCACGTCGTGGATCATCTCGGCGATGCCCTCCATGACCTGGTCCCGCGTCAGCACATGCGCCCCGGCCGCCATGAGGTCCGCGACGGAGCGGCCATCCCGCGCGCCCTCCACCACGAAATCGGAGATCAGCGCGATCGCCTCGGGATGGTTGAGCCGGACGCCCCGCTCCAGACGGCGCCGGGCGACGGACGCCGCCATGGCGATCAGCAGCTTGTCCTTCTCCCGCGGGGTCAGATGCACGGCGTCAGCACTCCCACACGCGCGGCAGCGGGCGGCCGCGGCGCAACACGTTCAATCCTGCCACGATCCCCGCGCGGAGCGATACCCCATCCGGCGCCACCATCCGCACCACCAGCATGCCATCCCAGGCCGATACCCCGGCGTCCCACGGTGCCAGCGCGTCACGCACACCCTGCACCGCCGCCTCGGCATCCGGCGCCACATGCAGCAGCGTCGCCACCGCCCGCGCCCCCCGGCCCGACGCTGCACGGTCCAGCAGGGCCTGCGCATCCCCCTCGATCCGGATCGCGTCATGCAGCAGCAACCGCCCGCCCCGCCGCACGGCGATCACGTCCCGCAGCGAGAGTGACCGCACCGTCTCCCCCATCGCCCCCCGCCCGAACACCAGCCGCTCCACACCCAGGAACCACGCATCCGGCGCCATCGTGACCTCCAGCCGGCGGCGGACGGCGCAGCGGTCGAACAGGATGCTCTCCTGCGGCAGCCACTCCATCGCGGCGCCTTCCGCCACATCGAGCGCCGTCCCGACCTCCGCCACCTGGCCCGGCACCGCCCGATAGAACCGCTCCGCCGCCTGCATCGCGACCGTGGCCCGGATGCCCGGCGCCACCCCGATCCGCACCGCCAACCGATCGCCCCCGGCCACGCCGCCGGTGGTGTTGAGCAGCACGGCGCCGGGCCAGGCGCCGTGCTCGGGGCGAGGGAAGCGCGCCTTGAGGCAGCCCTCCTGGTGCAGCGTATCGAGCACGGCGCCGCCGTCCCGCGCCTTCCAGGTGAGCTCGAGCCGGCCGCGGGCGCGCTGATGGGTATCGAGCATGGCCTACACCGACATGCGCCGCCGCACCTCGGCCTCGTCCACCCCCGCCACCGCACCGCCCAGCACGATCTCGCCCCGGTCCATGACGAACAGCGTGTCCGCCAGCGCCCGCGCGAAGTCGTAGTATTGCTCCACCAGCAGGATCGCCATCCCGCCCCGGGCGCGCAGCAATTCGATCACGCGGCCGATATCCTTGATGATGCTGGGCTGGATGCCCTCGGTCGGTTCGTCCAGCACCAGCAAACGCGGCTTCATCACCAGGGCGCGGGCGATGGCGAGCTGCTGCTGCTGGCCGCCGCTCAAATCGCCACCGCGGCGGCGGAGCATGGTTTTCAGGATCGGGAATAGGTCGAAAATCTCGGGGTCGATGCGGCGCTGGCGCCGGGGCAGGACGGCGAAACCGGTCTCGAGATTTTCCTGCACCGTCAGCAGCGGGAACACGTCCCGCCCCTGCGGCACCCAGGCGATGCCGCGCGCGGCGCGCTGATGGATCGGCAGGCGCGTGATGTCGGCGCCGTCCCAGCCGATCTGCCCGGCGCTCACCGGATGCGCCCCGGTGATCGCGCGCAGCAGGCTGGTTTTGCCCACGCCGTTGCGGCCCAGCAGGCAGGTCACGGCGCCCGTCCGCACCTCCAGCGAGACCTGGCGCAGCGCGATCGCGGCGCCGTAATGGAGCGAGACGCCGGCCACGGTGAGGGTGGTCATAATCCCCTCTCCCGCTGGCGGGCGAGGGGGCAGAGATCACCGCCCAAGATACACCTCCACCACACGGGGATCCTCGCTCACGTGATCGATCGTGCCTTCGCTGAGCACGGAACCCTCATGCAGCACCGTGACCCGCACGCCCAGCGCGCGCACGAACGCCATGTCATGCTCCACCACCACCACGCTGCGGGTGCGGTTGATCTCGCGCAGCAGCTCCGCCGTCTGCTCCGTCTCGCCATCCGTCATGCCGGCCACGGGCTCGTCCACCAGAAGCAGGCGCGGGTCCTGCGCCAGCAGCATGCCGATCTCCAGCCATTGCTTCTGCCCGTGGCTGAGCGCGCCGGCCAGGCGATGCGCGTGTTCGCGGAGCCGGATGGTGTCGAGGATGCCCTCGATGCGGGCGTGTTCGGCCCCGGTCTGCCGGGCCCGCAGCGTGAACCAGGGCTTGCGCGGGCCCGACAGCGCCAGGAGCAGGTTATCCCAGACGGTATGCGGCTCGAACACGGTGGGTTTCTGGAACTTGCGCCCGATGCCGAGGCTGGCGATCGCGGGCTCATCGAGGCGGGTGAGGTCGGTCTCGGCCTCGAACACCACGCGGCCTTGGTCGGGGCGCGTTTTGCCCGTGATCACGTCCATCATCGTGGTCTTGCCGGCGCCGTTGGGGCCGATCACGGCGCGCATCTCGCCCGGCGCCAAGACTAACGCCAGGTTGTTGAGCGCGCGAAACCCGTCGAAGGTCACGCTCACGCCGTCCAGATACAGCAGCGTGTCCGCAACCGGGCCGATACTCATGCGGTTTTTTCCACGGCGATCGGCTCCTGGGCGGCGCGCCGGGGCCGGACCAGGCCGACGATCCCCCGCGGCACGAACAGCGTCACCACGATGAACAGCCCGCCCAACGCAAACAGCCACAGCTCCGGAAGCTGCCCGGTGAAGACCGTTTTCGCCGCGTTCACCAGCACCGCGCCCAGGATCGCGCCATACAGCGTGCCGCGCCCGCCGACGGCCACCCAGATCACCGCCTCGATCGAGCCCGCCGGCGCGAACTCGCCCGGGTTGATGATGCCGACCTGCGGCACATACAGCGCGCCGCCGATCCCGGCCATGACGGCGCTGAGCGTCCAGACCACGAGCTTGTAGCTCTCGGGCCGGTAGCCCAGGAACCGCGTCCGGCTCTCGGTGTCGCGCACGGCGATCAAGACCTTGCCGAAGCGGGAGCCGGTGACGCCGCGGGCCAGCAGGAACATGGCGGACAGCAGCACCGCCGTCGCCACCAGCAGCCCGGCCCGGGTGCCCGGCGCCGACAGCGGGAAGCCCAGCAGCTCCTTGAAATCCGTCAGCCCGTTATTGCCGCCGAACCCCATGTCGTTCCGGAAGAACGCCAGCAGCAGCGCGTAGGTCAAAGCCTGGGTGATGATGGAGAGATAAACGCCCGTGACCCGGCTGCGGAACGCGAGCCAGCCGAACACCGCCGCGAGCACGCCGGGCACCAGCATGGCCATGACCACGGCGAACCCGAACCATTCGAAGCCATGCCAGAACCAGGGCAATTCCTTCCAGTTCAGGAACACCATGAAATCCGGCAACGCCGCGCCATACTGCCCGCGCCCGGCGATCTGCAGCATCAAATGCATGCCCATCGCATACCCGCCCAGCGCGAAGAATGCGGCATGCCCCAGGCTGAGGATGCCCGCATAGCCCCACACCAGGTCCACGGCCAAAGCCAGGATGGCAAAGCACAGATACTTGCCGACCAGGGACACGACATAGGTCGGCACATGCAGCGCGCTGGTGGGCGCCGTGCCGAGATTGAGCCCGGCCAGCAGCAGCGCGCCGCCCAGCACGCAGACCAGGGTGATCGACGTGGATTTCATGTCTCGACCGCCCGGCCGCGCAGCGGGAACATGCCGCGCGGCTTGCGCTGGATGAACAGGATCAGCAGCACCAGCACCACGATCTTGCCCAGCACCGCGCCGGCCACCGGCTCCAGGAACTTGTTGACCACGCCCAAGGTCAGCGCCCCCACCACGGTGCCCCACAGATTGCCCACGCCGCCGAACACCACGACCATGAAGCTGTCGATGATGTAGCCCTGACCGAGATTGGGGCTCACATTGTCGATCTGGCTCAGCGCCACCCCCGCCATGCCCGCGACACCGGAGCCCAGGCCGAAGGTCAGCGCATCGATGCCGCCCGTCTTGATCCCCATCGCCGCCGCCATGCGCCGGTTCTGCGTCACGGCCCGCATCCGCAAGCCCAAAGGCGTGTAGCGCAGCACCGCCATCAACGCCGCCAGCACGGCAAAGGCAAACACGATGATCGCGACCCGGTTATACGTCACGGTCAGCTGCCCGATCTTGCCGGCGCCGCTCATCCACAAGGGCGTGCCGACCTCGCGGTTGCTGGGCCCGAAGATCGTGCGCACCGCCTGCTGCAGCATCAACGACAGGCCGAACGTCGCGAGCAACGTCTCCAAAGGCCGGCCATACAGGAAGCGGATCAACCCGCGCTCGATCAGCACGCCCAATCCGCCCGACATCAGGAACGCGAGCGGCACCGCGATGAACAGGCTGGCGCCGAACAGGCCGGGCGCGTGGGTGCGGATCGCCTCCTGCACCAAATAGGTCGTGTAGGCGCCGATCATGACCATCTCGCCATGCGCCATGTTGATGACGCCCATGACGCCGAAGGTGATCGCGAGCCCGGCGGCTGCCAGCAGCAGCACGGAACCGAGGCTCAATCCATAGAACGCGCCTTGCAGCAGGCTCCAGACCTGCAGGATGCGATCGATCCCCGTGACGGCCTCGGCCGCCGCGGTGGTGACGGCCGGGCTCTGGCCGGGGAGGGAGGCCAGCAGCGCCCGGGCCTCGAGATCACCGCGGGCGCGCATCACGGCTATGGCGGCGATCTTGTCGGCTTCGGGCGCATCGTCGGTCGCCAGGATCGCCGCGGCGCGGGCCTGTTGCATCAGGGTGCGCACGCCCGCGTCCCGCTCGGTGCCGATGGCACGGTCCAGCGCTGGCAGGGCGGCAGCGTCCCGCGACTTGAACACGGCCTCGGCGGCGGCGGCGCGGGTGGCCGGGTCCGGTGCGAACAGACGCAGACCGCCCATCGCCGCGTCCACTGCGCGGCGCACGGCGTTGTTGACCCGTACGGGGCGGAGCCCGGCGGCGTCGGCCGGGGCGCCGGTCGTGGCATCCACCACGGCGCCGGAAGGTTCCTTGATATAGACGCCGCCGTTCCCGGTCAGCAGCCGGCCGGATTGCAGCGCATCGAGCACGACCGCGGCCCGGGGATCGCCGCTGGTGGCCAGCGTCTCGACGCCACGCCGGACGTCATCGAACGAGCCGCCGAGCGCGCTGACCTGCGCCAGCGCCGGGCCGCAAAGCAGAGCCAGGATAAAACCTGCCCTCACCGTCATCGCGAGCCAAGCGAAGCGATCCAGGGGCCACAGGCGGGCCATTCGTCCCTGAATCGCGTCGCCACGGGGCGCGTCCTGAATGTGAGGGCAGGTCATCGTCACGTCACTCTAAACAATCAGCCGCCGCCGCACTTGCCGGTCTTGACGTTGAAGTTGCCGCACGACATCGGCACCCGCCAGTCCGCGATCAGGTCACGCGACCCCTCGAGATACGGCGACCATTCCTGCGCCACGATCGTGCCCGGCGTCGTGCTCACGATGTTGAACTGGCCGTTCGCCTGGATCTCCCCGATCAGCACCGGCTTCGTGATGTGATGGTTCGGCATCATGGCAGACAGCCCGCCCGACAGGTTCGGGACGGACACGCCGATCATCGCGTCGATCACCTTCGTGGTGTCGAACGTGCCGGCCTTCTCCACCGCCTTCACCCACATGGCGAAGCCGATGACATGCGCCTCCATCGGGTCGTTGGTCACGCGCTTGGCATTCTTGGTATAGGCCTGCCAGCGGGCGATGAACGCCTTGTTGTCGGCGTTGTCCACGCTCATGAAGTAGTTCCAGGCGGCCAGGTGCCCCAGCAGCGGCTTCGTGTCGATGCCGGCCAGCTCTTCCTCACCCACGCTGAATGCCACCACCGGGATGTCGGTCGCCTTGATCCCCTGGTTGCCCAGCTCCTTGTAGAACGGCACGTTCGCATCGCCGTTGATCGTGCTGACCACCGCCGTCTTCTTGCCGGCCGAACCGAACTTCTTGATGTCGGCCACGATGGTCTGCCAGTCGCTATGCCCGAACGGAGTGTAGTTGATCAGGATGTCTTCCTGCTTCACGCCCTTGGACTTCAGATAGGCTTCCAGGATCTTATTGGTCGTGCGCGGATACACATAGTCCGTGCCGGCCAGCACCCAGCGTTGCACTTTCTCTTCGGCCATCAGGTAGTCCACGGCCGGGATCGCCTGCTGGTTCGGGGCGGCACCGGTGTAGAACACGTTGCGGCTGCTCTCCTCGCCCTCGTACTGCACGGGGTAGAACAGGATGTTGTTGGTCTCCTCGAACACCGGCAGCACCGACTTGCGGGAAACGCTGGTCCAGCAGCCGAACACGGCCGCGACCTTCTGCACGGTGATCAGCTCGCGCGCCTTCTCGGCGAACAACGGCCAATTGGAGGCGGGATCGACCACCACGGCCTCGAGCTTGCGGCCCAGCACCCCGCCACGCTTGTTCTGCTCCTCGATCAGCATGAGCATCACGTCCTTCAGCGTCGTCTCGCTGATGGCCATGGTGCCGGACAGGCTATGCAGGATGCCGATCTTCACCGGCCCGGTGGCGGGCTGAGCTTGGGCCGGGGCGACAAGGGCGGGAACAGCCGCAGCCATGGCCGCCAGGCCAAGCCCGCGGACCCAGTTTCGAACTCTGCTCATTGGTTTTGTCGCTCCTCCAGCACATCCGGCTCACGTCGCCGTGATCGCAACCATGCAAGACCGATGCCGCTTGCCCGGAGGCGGGCTGCGATCGCCAGCGGATGCCACCGGGGCCAGCAGGCCACCCACTGCATCTCGACCACCTCGCCCGCTAGACTGCGCTTATACCGGCTATCCCCCGCCAGAAAGTCGTAGCGCGTATCCCCGCGGGCCCGGCACCACTCGATGGCGGCGGCATGGCTGGTGAGGCCCGGTTTCTGATGGGGGGAGGCGGCGTCGTAGTCGAACCCGCTCTGGTATGCCGAGACCTGGCCATCGCGGACGAAGTTATACAGATATCCGAAGGCTCGCCCGCCTGCGGAGATCTGCAGCAGGTCCACCGACCCGGCAACGACCCCATCCCGGATCAGCGCATGATGAAACGCCAGCACCTCCGGCCCGGCAAAGGCGCCCGGCCGGCCGCGTGCTGCCCACGCGCTCACATGCCAGGCACACATCGCCTCGAAAAACGCCATTGCCTGACCGACCGTGCCGGCGCGGGTCACGGTGAGCGGGCCAGTCGCTTCATAGGCCCGCTGGGACCGGCTGAGTTGCTGCCGCGTGTTGCGGCTCAGCTGCGCCGCGTAGCTGCCCGGGATGGGCACGGCGGCCAGATCGACGAACGGCGCCATCCGGACCTGCTGCCTCACGACCCGGCGGCGTCCCTGCCGCGCCAGCTCGGCCAACTCCTTGGAAATGCCGGACAGCACGAGCCCGCTGCGCCAGGGTAGGGCGTCCAGCATCGCTTTGCTGGTCAAGACCTGCTGGTCCCTGGGCCCGGTGAGCAAGAGGCCGTTATGCTCGATGAACACGCTGTCCCGCACGCTGTCGCCGCTCTCATGCAGATGCAGCACCGGGCCGTGCCAGCGGCGGCGGCGATTGAACAGCGCGAGGCCGATGAGCGCGCCCTGGTGCCACGCCTCCAGCAGCACCGGGTCCGGATAGCGTTGGGCTGCCTGGCACCCGACCCAGGCCCAGCTCTGGAAAAACGAGGCCCCCGCTTCCGCCTCGACCTGCCGCCACCGTGCGCCCAGCACCGCGATCCCGGCAGCGTCCCACACCGGGCGGGACTGGCGGATCTCAGGCGCGAAGGGCGGGGGCGGAATCATCAAGAGCACCAGTAGAGCACGCGCCCCATCCCGCAAACCGAGACGCGGGGAGCGAGAGGCACGGGTGTGCGGCGGCGCCACAGCATGCCGCAATCCCCGGCAGGACCGCTATCCGCGGCCCGCTTTTCCCGGCAGAACAGAGGCGATTACTCAGGGACCACCCGTGCTCCGCACCGCCATGACCGTTCTGCTGGTCCCACCCGTGAACCTCGCCGTGCTCGGCCTGGTTGCGGCGTTGCTGGCGTGGCGATCCGCCCGGCCCGGCGCCCTCGTCAGAGCCGTCCGTAGCGCCGGGGCACTGTGCCTGATGGCGCTGGTGATCCTGTCCGTGCCGGCGGTGGGCATGGTGGCGCTGGCCTCGCTCGATCCCGGCGGCGTGCCGGCCCCGGTGCGGCCGCCCGCGGCAATCGTGATCCTGGGCGGGGACGTCGCCCGCCTCGAGACGCCGGCCCTCGCGATGAACGGTCCGCTCACGCTCGAACGGCTGCGCGCCGGCGCCGCCCTGCATCGCGCCACCGGGCTGCCGATCCTGGTCACGGGCGGCATCGTGGGGGAGACCGCGATCCCGGTCGGCACCCTGATGGCCGACAGCCTAGCGCAGGATTTCGCGGTGACGGCCCGCTGGACGGAGGCCGTGTCGTTCGACACGTGGGAGAACGCCGATCTCAGCGCCCGGATGTTGGCGCAGGACGGCATCCGCAGCGTGTTCCTCGTGACGCATGCGTGGCACATGCGCCGCGCGCTGCTGGCGTTCCGCCGGCATGGGATCGAGGCGGTGCCGGCGCCCGTGCGGCCGGACCCCTGGCCCGCGGGACGCTGGCAGGAATTCGTGCCGCGGGTCTCGGCTTGGCAAAACAGCTATTTCGGGCTGCATGAATGGGTGGGGCTGGCCTGGTATGCGTTCCGTCGTTGAGGCTCGCCGCATCGCGGCACCGGGCCCGGAATGGGATGGGCTGTTCGCCCGCGCCCCCGTGCAATCGACCCGGCAGTGGTTCGACGCTATCGGCCGCGCCGCCCTGCCGCCCGGCCGTGTGGTTGTCTACATCGCTTGCTGGAAGGACGGCGTGCCGCTGGCGCTGTTCCCGATGGTCGCGGGCCCCAACGATTTCCTGGCCGGGCCGGATACGCCCTACACCGTGCTGTATGAGCCCTTGCTGGCCCCCGGTCTGGGCGCGGCCACGGTGCGGGGCGTGGGGGCGGCGTTCGGCCGCGCGTGCCGGGGCGCCGGACCGGTCCGCCTGGATGCGATGGACGCCGCGTGGCCCGCGCTCCCTTTGCTGCTGGACGGCATGGCGGAGAGCGGCCTGCTGCCGGAGCGATTCGACCATTTCGGCAATTGGCACCAGCCGGTCGAGGGCTGGAGCTGGGACCGCTACCTCGCCAGCCGCTCCGGCGCGCATCGGGAGACGATCCGGCGCAAGGGGCAGGCTGCGGCGCGGGACGGCACGGTTCGCCTCCAACTGGTGCAGCATCCCGATGAGCTGGGCCCGGCGCTCGACGCCTATGAGGCGATCTATGCCCGCAGCTGGAAGGAGCCGGAGCCGTATCCCGGCTTCAACCAAGCTTTGCTGCCGGGCTTGGCCGCCGCGGGGTGGGTTCGGATGGGCGTCATGTGGGCGGGGGAGCAGCCGCTGGCCGCGCAGTATTGGACCGTGCGCGACGGGGTCGCGACCGTGCTGAAACTGGCGCATGACCAGGCCTTCAAGGCCCGCTCCCCGGGCACGGTGCTGACGGCCTGGATGATCCGCGGCCTGTTGGAGGCGGGGATCAAGGAGCTGGATTTCGGCCGCGGTGACGATCCTTACAAGCAGCTCTGGGTGTCGGAGCGGCGGCAGCGCGTGGGCGTGGTGCTGGTCGACCCCTGGAAACTGTCGGGCATGATGTCCGTCGTGCGCCAGCGGGCCGGGCGGTTGCGGCGCTGGCTGCGGGCCCGCCGGGTCTTAAGTGCATCTTAACTGTTCAGCCGCTATGGTGGCACAGGTCACAGCGAGGGCAGGCTGGATGGGATTTGTCAGGAAGTGCCAGATTGACGGGCTCTCGCCGTCTCGCGCCATGGTCTTGCCGCATAGGTACGGCTAACGGTTCAAAAATCCGATCGGGTGTGTAACCGGGTCGTGTGGAAAATGAGGGTCGGGCATGTGCGGCATTGTGGGCGTGATCGGGATCGAGCCGGCGGCACCCGTCCTGCTGGAGGCGCTGCGGCGGCTTGAATACCGCGGCTATGACAGCGCGGGCATCGCCACGCTGGTGGGCACGGGAATCGAGCGGCGGCGCGCGCCGGGTAAGCTGATGAACCTGGCCACGGTGTTGGATCAGGACCCACTGCCCGGCATCGTCGGCATCGGCCACACGCGCTGGGCCACCCACGGCGCCCCCACGCAGCGCAACGCCCATCCCCATGGCACCCCGCGCGTGAGCGTCGTGCATAACGGCATCATCGAGAATCACGCCGAACTTCGCGCCGAGTTGGAGGCGGCTGGCCAGGTATTCGAGACCGAGACCGATACCGAAACGGTGGCGCAGCTCATCGACCTGCATCTGGCGCGCGGGCAGGAGCCCGTGGAAGCCGCGCGGGAGGCATTCCGGCGGTTGGAGGGCGCCTATGCCCTGGCGCTCGTGTTCGCCGGGCATCCGGAACTGATGATCGGCGCCCAGCACGGCGCGCCTTTGGCCGTGGGCTTCGGTGAGCAGGCGATGTTCCTCGGCAGCGACAGCCTGGCCCTGGCGCCGCTGACCCGGCGCATCGCCTACATGCAGGATGGCGACTGGGTCGTGATCACCCGGGAGGGCGCGGCGTTCTTCAACACGGCCGGCTCCGGCGTGGACCAGCCCGTGAACCGCGAGATCCGCCTTACCGTTCAGACCGGCGCTGTGGTCGGCAAGGACGGCTACCGCCATTTCATGGAAAAGGAGCTGCACGAGCATCCGGCCGCCATCGGTCAGACGCTGGCCCGCATGCTCGACGCCTCCACCCGCGCCGTGACCTTGCCGGACCTGCCATTCGCCTGGCCGGACGTGCCGCGCGTGAGCGTGAGCGGCTGCGGCAGCACCTATTTCGCCGGGCTGGTGGCGCGCCATTGGCTGGAGGAAGTGGCCCGGCTGCCGTCCGACATCGATTACGCTTCCGAGCTGCGGTATCGGATGCCGCCCTTGCCGAAGGGTGGTGTGGGATTGCTGGTAAGCCAAAGTGGGGAGACCGCGGACACGCTCGCCGCGCTCCGCTACATGCGCGCCAGCGGGCAGCATGTTCTGTCGGTGCTGAACGTACCGGAAAGCACGATGGCGCGCGAAAGCGACGTCGTGATGGAGACCGTCGCCGGGCCGGAGATCGGGGTGGCGAGCACCAAGGCGTTCACTGCCCAGCTCACGGTCCTGGCCTGCCTCGCGATCGGCGCCGCCCGCGGCCGCACCACGATCGATGCGGCGGAAGAGGCACGGCTGGTCGCGGCATTGCTGGAACTGCCGTCCCGCGCGGCGGAGCTGCTGTCCCATGACGGCCCGATCCGCAAGGTGGCCGTCCGCATGGCGGAGGCGCGGGACGTGCTGTGCCTGGGCCGCGGCGCCAACCACGCCATCGCGCTCGAGGCGGCGCTGAAGCTGAAGGAGATCTGCTACATCCATGCCGAGGGCTATGCCGCCGGCGAAATGAAGCACGGCCCGATCGCATTGATCGACCCGCACGTGCCGATCCTGGGCATCGTGCCCTCCGGTCCCCTGTTCGAAAAGACCGCTTCCAACCTGCAGGAAGCGGCAGCGCGGGGCGGGCAGCTCGTGATCCTGAGTGACGCCGCAGGCTGCTCCAAGCTGCGCAGCATCGCGGCCGAATGTGTGGAGCTGCCGGCGGTGGACCCGTTCGTGGCGCCCATCCTGTATGCGATCGCCGTGCAGATGCTGGCCTACCACACCGCGCTGCTACGCGGCACGGACGTGGACCAGCCGCGCAACCTCGCGAAGAGCGTGACGGTCGAGTAGCGGGCGATGGGCACTTACCTGGTTACGGGTGGCGCCGGGTTCATCGGCTCTCATCTTTGCGATTCCTTGCTGGAATCCGGCCATCGGGTCCGCGTGCTGGACGACCTGTCGACCGGTCGGGTCGAGAATTTGGACCGGCGCTGCGAGTTGATCCGGGGCGACGCGGCAGATGCCGGGCTGCTGACGCATGCGATGGACGGGGTCGAGGGTTGCTTCCACCTGGCCGCCATCGCCTCCGTCGCGCGTGGCAACGAGGACTGGCCCGGCACCCATCGCGTCAATCAATCCGCAACGGTCGCGGTGCTGGATGCGGCCCGGGCGGCGGGGCGGGTGCCGGTGGCCTACGCCTCCTCCGCCGCGATCTACGGCACCGTGGACGGCGTGGCGGACGAAACCCGGGTGCCGGCACCGCGCACCGCGTATGGGGCGGACAAGCTCGGCTCGGAACTGCATGCCCGTGTCGGCTTCCTGGTGCATGGCGTGCCCACGATGGGTTTCCGTTTCTTCAACGTGTACGGCCCCCGGCAGGATCCGGCTTCCCCGTATAGCGGCGTGATCTCTATTTTCGCGCGGGCGATCGGCGCCGGGCAGCCCGTGACGCTGCATGGCGCCGGCACGCAAAGCCGGGATTTCGTCTATGTAGCCGATGTGGTGGCGCATCTGCGCGCTGGCATGACCCGGATCGAGGCGGAGCCCGGATGCCACGTCCTGAACGTCTGCACCGGGCGGGAGAATTCGTTGCTGACGCTGGTGGACGTGCTGGGCCGGCTCAGTGGTCAGCACGCGATCACCCGGCACGGGCCGCCGCGCGTGGGAGACATCGCACGCTCCCTCGGCTCCCCGGCTTTGGCGCAGCAGGTCCTAGGGATCAGCGCCGTGACGCCTTTGGAGGATGGCCTGCGCGCCACGCTCGCGAGCCTCGCCCCGGTCCCCGTTCCAACCCGGGCGCTGGAGCGGGCATGAAGCCCCGCTTGTCGTGCATGAACGCGCAATGGTATGGGTCGCCCCGGCGAAAGCTGAAGGCGTGTAGCTCAGTGGTAGAGCGCTGCTATTACATGGCAGAGGCCGGGGGTTCGACTCCTTCCGCGCCTATTTTCGGACCGGCCGTCGTTAAAGTGGAGACAGCGCAGTGATGGTATTCCGCGGATCGAAGTTCTGGATTGCCGCTGCCCTGCTCATCGCAGCGCTGCCCGGCTGCCGCGGGCCGGTCGCCTCTACCGAGATTCCGCCGCTGCCGGCAGCCTCCAGCACGCCCTACCTGATCGGGCCTGGCGACCAGCTGAGCATCTTCGTGTATCAAGCGCCGCAATTAAGCGTGCCCGGCCTCGCCGTCCGGCCCGACGGGCGTATCTCCATGCCGCTCATCCCAGACATCATCGCCGCCGGCAAAACACCCACGGTCCTGGCGAAGGACATCGAAGATCGCCTGAAGGAATTCGTGAAGCAGCCGAACGTGTCGGTGATCGTCGGCAGCTTCGTGGGCCCGCTCGATCGCCAGATCCGCGTGATCGGTGAGGCGACGGAGCCGCTGGCGCTGCCGTATCGCGATCAGATGACCGTGCTGGACGTGATGATCCAGACCAAGGGACTGACCCGGTTCGCGGCCGGCAACAGCGCCGTGATCGTCCGCAACGTCAATGGCCAGCGCCAGACCATCAAGGTTCGGCTCAGCGATTTGCTGAAGGACGGGGACATCGACCAGAACGTGGCGATGCTGCCGGGCGACACGCTGATCATTCCGCAAAGCTACTTCTAAGGTATTCCCATGCACACGCTGCAAGCCATCCTCCGCAAGCAGCTATCCGCCGCATGGCGGCACCGCTGGCCGGCGGTGCTGTTCTGCTGGCTCGTGTGCGCAATCGGCTGGGCGCTGACGTTCTTGATCCCGAACCAGTATGAGGCGAATGCCCGTCTTTATGTGGATGCGGACGTGGTGCTCACGCCGCTGCTGCGCGGCCTGGCGGTCGACGCCTCAACGGCCGGGCAGCTCGATACGCTGCAGCGCACGTTGCTGAGCCGCCCGAACCTCGAGAAACTGATCTCCAAGACCGATCTCGAACTCGACCTGAAGGGCCCAGCCGATCGAGAGCGCCTGGTGGACTCGCTGTCCAACTCGATCCGCATCACTCCGCAGACCCGCAACCTGTTCACGATTTCCTATCGCAGCACCTCGCCACGTCTATCGTACGATGTGGTCAAGACGATGCTGGCGACCTTCGTCGAGAGCAAGACCGGCAACAACCGCGCCGATCTGGAAAATGCTGGCAAGTTCTTCAATGAACAGCTTGCCCTCTATGAGCGCCAGTTGCGGGATGCCGAGCGCAAACGGGCGGACTTCCGCACCAAGTATATCGACCTGCTTCCCCAAGGTGACGCCGGGACGTCCCGGATGGAGCAAGCGCAGAACCTTGTGCGCGGATTGCAGGGACAGCTGCTCGACGCCACGGCGAAGCGTGACAATCTGATCAAGGCCATTGCATCCACGCCGCAGCTGGTCGTGACCGAAACCGATCCTGGCGGCGGGGGCGGTCCCGGCGGGGGCGGCGGCCGCCTGCGGGAGGCGGAGCGCCAGCTGCAGGAGCTTCGGCTGCGCTACACGGACCAGCACCCAGATGTGATCGCGGCCCGCAATCTCGTCGCCGGGCTGCGGTCCGGATCGATCAGTTCCGGCGACCCCGCGGCGGCACCGCAGCGGACAGCTCCCCGCAGCCGTTCCTCGACCAATCCGATCTACGAGCAGCTAAAACTGCAACTCGTGGACAACGAGTCGGTGATGGCGTCCCTGCAGCGGCAGATCGCCGAGGGATCGCGGGAGCGGGATCGGCTCGAAGATATTGCCCGCGGCGCGCCGGGGCTGCAGGCCGAGTTCCTGAACCTCAATCGCGACTACGACGTGCTCCGCAAAAACTACGAAGATTTGTTGGCCCGGCGTGAGTCGATGCGGATCTCGAGTGCGGCCGAGGTCGACGGGGACAAGGTGAAGATCCAAGTGGTCGATCCGCCCCAGGTGCCGCAGAACCCGATCGCGCCGCGTCGGCTGCTGCTGCTATCCGGTGTGCTGGCGGCGGGAATCGGCGCAGGGTTCGCCCTCGCCTTCCTGCTGGTGCAGATGGATCAATCTTATCACACCATCGATGACCTCCGCGACTTGGGCTTTCCCGTGGTGGGCGGCGTATCGATGATCGGCTCGGCGGTGCCACTCGCACGGCGGGCCTTTGCGGTCGCGAGCTTCGGGATCGCCGCGGCACTGCCGGCTGTGGTGTATAGCGGATTGCTCCTCAAACTTTTGAGAGCAGGTGCGCTAATTTGAGACGATTCACGGAGGGTTAAGGTTTCGGGACCAGGGTATGGCTTCCGCTTCTGGAGGTTGCCATGCCCCCGACCGCTTCCGTATCGGTCCCCCGCACTACGCCGTCCCGTGCCATTTCGACGCCTACCCCGCTGCCATGGGGCCTCGCCGTCCCACTGATCGTGTCGCTCTCATCCGTGTTGTGGTACTCGATCTGGCTCGGTATCGGCTTGCTGAGGCACTGACGGGATAGGGCGCCGACGCTACCTCTAACGCGTTCAGGTCCCATGCCCCATCCCGACCATCCTTTCGTGACTGACTTCTTGGCGCAATCGACCGAGGCGATGCAGGCCTTCGCGGCCGCGAGCGCCGAGGTGGAGACGCTGGAGCAGATGGCTGCGGAGGTTGCCGACTGCCTTCGCGGCGGCGGCAAGCTCCTCCTGGCCGGGAATGGCGGCAGTGCCGGGGACGCGCAGCACATCGCCACGGAGTTCACGGGCCGGATGCTGTATGACCGGCCACCCATGGCTGCCATGGCACTGCATGCCGACAGCTCGGCGCTGACTGCCATCGGCAATGATTACGGCTTCGGCGCCGTGTTCGAGCGGCAGGTGCTGGCGCTCGGCCGACCCGGGGACATCCTGCTGGGCCTCTCGACGTCTGGCCGGTCCGACAACGTCCTGCGGGCGCTTGCGGCGGCGCAGACGATCGGCATGCGCCGGTTCGGCTTCACCGGCCAGGCCGGCGGCGCCCTGGCGGAAAGCACGGACCGGCTGCTCCGCGCCCCATCCACGCTCACGCCGGTGATCCAGCAGGTTCATATTACGGCCGGGCACATTCTGGTCGCGCTGGTCGAGCGGGCGCTGCATCCGCTTCCGGCCTAGGCGTGCCAGCAGCGGGACCGGTCCGTCAGGCCGTCATCCTGGCCGGCGGGCTGGCAACGCGATTGGGGCCGCTCGCGGCGAGCACGCCCAAAACGATGCTCGACGTAGGTGGCCGGCCATTCCTGGCGTGGCTATTGCGGGAGGTCTGCCGGCTGGGCCTGACCGACGCGTTGATCCTGGCCGGGCATTTGGCGGAGGCAATTGCGGCGGCGCTGCCCGGAATCCTGTCGCAACTGCCGCGCCCCATCTCCGTGGAGATCAGCGTCGAACCGGTGCCGGCCGGTACCCTGGCGGCGCTGCACCACGCCCGTGCCCGATTGCAGCCCCGCTTTCTGCTGTTGAACGGAGATTCCTGGTTCGAGTGCGATCTCGCTCCCGCCCTGTCCGCCCCGCCGCAGCCCGGCCTCGATGGAACCCTGATGCTGCGCCACGTTCCGGACGCGAGCCGGTTCGGTGTGGTCGAGGTCGCCGGGAACCGCATCACCCGCTTCCGGGAACGCCCGGACGGACCAGGACCGGGCCTGGTCTATGGCGGCGCCAGCGTCCTCAGTCGGGACGTGCTGGATCGTCCGGTCCCGCCGGTGTCGTTCGAGCGTGACCTGCTGCCGGTTCTGGCCGAGGCCGGGGCGTTGCGGGGCCAGGTGGGTGAGGGCTGGATCGTGGATATCGGCGTCCCGGCCGAGCTGGCCCGCGCCCGGGCCGAACTGCCGCGACACCTGCTGCGTCCGGCGCTGTTCCTGGACCGGGACGGGGTCGTGAACGTCGATCACGGCTATGTCGGTTCACAAGACAGGTTCGAATGGATCGCGGGCGCCAAAGCCACCATTGCCCGGGCGACGCGGGCCGGCTGGCATGTGTTCGTGGTCACCAATCAATCCGGCGTCGCCCGCGGTTTCTATGACGAACACGCGGTGCAAACCCTGCACGGTTGGATGCAGGTCGAGGCGATGCAGGCAGGCGGCGTGATCGACGACATCCGCTATTGCCCCGATCACCCCGACGCCGTGGTGCCGCGCTATCGGGGAACAAGCCCGTGGCGCAAGCCGGCGCCCGGCATGATCCTGGATCTGCTGCGCGCGTGGGAGGTCGCTCCGGGGAGAGCTCTCCTTATCGGCGACCAGGATACGGATTTGGCGGCGGCGGCGGCGGCCGGCATCACCGGGCATCGTTTCCGGGGCGGTGACCTCGATCATTTCGTGGCGCCGCTGCTGGCCGGCGGCGCGGCATGACACCTGTGACGCCCATCGTCCGGGCCTGCGTGCCCTTGCGCCTGGGTCTTGCCGGGGGTGGGACCGATATCAGCCCCTATTGCGACACCTTCGGCGGGGCAGTGGTGAACGTCACGATCGACCGCTACGCCTACGCCATGATCGAGCCCTCGCTCGATGGCCGAGTGCATCTGATCGCGCAAGACCAGGGCCGGTCCGAAAGTTTTACGCCGGAGATCGCTGACATCTTGCGCTCCCGCCTGGCCCTGCACGCGGGCGTCGTGGCGCGCATGGCCCGCGCGTTCGGGGGCGGGCAGGTGGCGCCGATGCGGGTCAGCACCTTCGTCGATGCCCCGGCGGGATCGGGCCTGGGTTCGAGCTCGGCGCTGGTGGTGGCGTTAGTGGAGGCGTTCCGCACCTATCTCGGCCTGAAGCTCGATCGTGCCAGCCTGGCGCATATGGCTTTCGAGATCGAACGGATCGACCTGGCCCTCGCCGGCGGCAAGCAGGACCATTACGCTGCAGCGTTCGGGGGCGCCAACTACATCGAGTTCTTGGCCGATAACCGCGCGGCAGTCACGAAGCTGCCGGTGCCGGAGGGGGTGTTGGCGGAAATGGAGCTGTCGACGGTGATCTGCTTCACCGGCATCTCCCGCCAGTCGGCTGAGATCATCGAGGCGCATCTACGCCGGCTGCAAGCGCCGGACGGGCCGCTCGATGACCTGCACCAGCTCAAGCAGGACGCTGCCGATATGCGGGCGGCGCTGCTGCAGGGCCGGATGGCGGAGGTGGCCACCATCCTAGACCGGTCCTGGACGGCGAAGCAGCGGATTGCCCCGGGGGTCACGACGCCACGGATCGAGGCGCTCTATCGCTGCGGCATCGCGGCGGGCGCGGTCGGCGGCAAGGTCTCGGGCGCCGGCGGCGGCGGGTTCATGATGTTCATGACGCCGCCGTCCCGCCGGCTCGGCCTCATCGCCGCGTTGAATGGCGCCGGGGGGGAGGCCACTGGCGTTCGGTTCACCTCCCGGGGCGCGGTGTCCTGGGCGCCGGGGAGTTTCCTTCCCGCCTTATGAGCGGCGACGCCACCGCAATCCCAGCAGCCCGGCCGCCAGCAGCACCGTGAAACCCGGTGCCGGCACGGGGGACGGGTCACTGCCCGCCAAAGCCTGCTGGAAGCCGCTGGCCCAGAGCGCCTGCACGGCACCGGTCGGGTGGATCGCGTCCCAGAAATACAGGCTGTCGATGTTGGCGGCGTTCGTGCCGCAGGCCGCGGTCGTCGTGGTCAGGATCGGCGTCGCCGTATAGCAGTAATCGGTCGTATTGGTGATCGGCAGCCGGTTATGCGCGATCGCGGCCAGGATCTTGGTGTTGTAGCCAAACAGGTCGAACGACGTGATGCTGGTCCCGGTCGGCACCGTGAGTCCCGCGATCCCGGCCGCGAGCTGGCTGTCATAGGACAAGCTATAGCTTGTCGCGGACCCGGCGAGCGACGGGTTGTTGGTGGCGAACTCCGGAATGGCGCCGACATCGGGCACGTTCACCACCAGGAACTTGCGAGCACCTTCGCCCAGCAGGGCTTGGATCGCGGCGATTTCGGTCTGCACACCCAGGGTCACGGCGGCGGCGCCGGTGCCGTTCAGCGCGGCGTTGCGGACATCGTTTCCGCCCACCATGACGACATAGAGGCCATTCGGGTCGGCCACCCCGCCCTGCTTCAGGCCGAAAGCGCCGACCTGCTGCGGGAGGTTGGCGCCGGGCACGCCGCCTTTCACGGGCGGGGAGGCAGCTGCGGTGGCGCCGGCCACGGCATAGTTGGTGCCGGGCACGTAGGCAGCACCGCCAAACAGCCCGTTCACGTCTTTGAACCCGCTCACGAACAAGGATGGGTCGGCGTTCAGCCCGAAGCTTTGCGCCAGAAGCTGCACGGCCACGGGCCCGTTGCTGAAACTGTCATGATTGGAGGGGGGATTGGGGTAGTTCGTGGTGACTGGGCGGCCATAGGCGGTTTGGAGGAAGCCGGTCTCGGCCAGGTTACCACGGTCGGAGAGGCTGTCGCCGAAGACATATTCGGCGCTGTAGGGCCCGGCCAGAGCCGGCACGGCGGTGCACAGCGCGGTGGCCGCGACCAGGCCAGCAGACACAATCTTCCCCGTAAGCCGCAACGCCATGGCGCATCCCCCTCATTCTTGCGCCAACGGTAGTCGGGCGCCGCCGCCCGTCAAAGCCCTTAGTTGATCAATTTCGACTTTTCTTGAACTTGCGCCATCAGGGTCGTCTGTGCAGCCGCAAACCGGGTCAGCAAGGCTTCAACCGCCGCCGCGTCCTGGGGCGAAAGCCGTGCCGGGAAGGGGATGGACGCGGTGATGAGCAGAGGGGCGTAGGCGGTGCCCAGCACGCTGTTGCGCGCCTGCACGATCCGGCCCGTCAGGCCGCCCTGCGCCGGGGCGCCATCCACCCAGGACGAGACGGCGGTGGCCTTGAACGGATCGATGGTGCGCACGATCGACCACGGCCCGGCGCCTGCCGTGTCCGGCCGCAGCACACCGTATTCGACGTCTTCGGCGATGAGTTCCCCGGTTTCCCGCCGCCGCTCCCGCGCCAGCACGTCCGATTTCACGCCGGCCGAAAAGGCCTGCATCGCCACGCGTAGAGTGCGCGTGCCGCAGAGCAGGTCCATGGCACGCAGGGTCGCAGTGGCCTGGATCTCTCCCTGCTGCACGCAGCCCGCGGGAACAACCAGGGTCGGAAACGCCAGGATCTTGGGCGCGCCCATATCCCGGTCGAGCGTCGCGGTCGCGGCCGGGCCCACGGCCAGAACCGCGAAGACCGCCGCCGCCGCCAGCCAGGGCGAGTAGCCGGAGCCAGTGGGCCGGTCCCAGTGCCGGGCCGCGCCCGGACCGGCCGGCGGCTCCCGCAACGGCAGGCCCGCCAACACCAGCAGCAGCATGACGATCGAGAAGAAGATCCAGCCATACAAGACATGATCCGCCGCCGCCGCCTCCGCACTGCCGAGCACATGGCCGAGCACGACGATGCCCAGGGCCCGCAGGCCGTTGGCGAAGATCGGCACGATCACCGAGGCCGCGATGAAGGCGAGGCGACGCCCCGGGCTTTGATAGTTGAGGAGCGCATAGAACACACCGAACGCCACGGCCGCGATCAGGAAGCGCAGCCCGGCACACGCCTCCGCCACATAGAACGTGCCGGCCGGGATCTCGATCGTGAGGTCGGTGACGAAGTTGGGGATGCCCAGCATGTCGAGCCCGATGGCCGTGATCCGCGCCGTCACGACCTGCAGCCACGGTGTGGCGAAAGCCCCGAACGGCACGAGGAAGACCAGGAAGGCCAAAGGCGCCACCAAGGCCCGGAACAGTGGCCAGCCCAGCACGGTGAGGACCAGCACCTCCACCGCGAGGATCGCCGCGAGCTGCCGCCCCTCCATGATCCCCAGCCGCTCCGCCAGGAACCAGGCGGCGGCGGCGGGAATGGCGAGGACGGCAAAGGCGGGGTTTGGCGCAGCCGTGATCCCGGCAATAGCGTCCCGCCTGTCCCAGGCGAGATAGAGCGCCATCGGCACGATCAGGAAGCAGTGGCCATATGCGGTCGACGACATCCACACGCCGACCGCCGCCCGCGCTTCCGGCCAGAACAGTGCCACCAGCGCGGCCAGCCCCAACCCCAACGCCAGGATCACCGGTGCGAACGTGGACCGTATTTGCGAGAGCGAGGTCGTGGCCGACATAGGGCTTCCTATACCACGGATCAGGCAGCGGCTAAGGGGCGGGAGGGCGCGGGAATATTGTCGAGAATTGTATCGAGCCGGGAGAGCGTGGCCGTCCAGGAATAGCCCCGCTCCATGGCCGCCCGGGCCGCGCCGCCCAGCCCGGCATGCGCGCCATCGAGCACGGCGGCCAAGCACCCGGCCAGCCCGGCTTCGGTATCGGCCACCAGGATCGCCTCGCCGGCGCCGGCCCGGATGCCCTCATGCGCCTGGGGCGTCGCGACCACGGGGCGGCCCATCGCCATGGCCTCCAGCACCTTGTTCTGGATGCCGCGCGCGATCCGGAGCGGCGCCACGATCGCCGCGGCATGGGCGACAAACGGCCGGACATCCGGCACCCGGCCCGTCACGGTCACGCCCGGAAGCTGACCGAGCGCCAGCACGGAGGCGGTGGGATTCGCGCCTACGATGGTGAACCGCGCCTCGGTTTGGATGTGGCGGAGCAGCGGCAGGATCGAGGTCGCGAACCAGGTGACCGCATCCTCATTCGGCCAGTAATCCATCGTGCCGGTGAACACGATCTGCGGCCCGGTTTCCGTAAAGGGAGTCTCGAACCGATGTTCCGGCGAGAAATAGGCCAGGTTCACGCCATTCTCCACCCAGTCCAACCGGTCCGCGACCCCCGGGGCGAGCGTGGCGAAGCGGGCACACTCGGCATCCGAGACGAACAGTGTGCGGTCGAAGGCGGCGGCCGCGGCGGCTTCGGCCCGCAGCAAGGTCCGCCCCTCACGCGCCCAGACCAGCTTGGCGGGAAAGCGGGCGCGGCTGGCGTATTCGGTCCATTTCTCGGAATCGACGTCCACCATGTCCAGCACGGTCGAGATGCCGGGCCTCGCGTAGGGCGCCATGGCGGAGCAGAACAGGAACTGCAACGCCACGTCCTCCCGCGCCAGGGTATCCCGCACCCAGCGCTGCAGGGTGGCGCTGTGGTAGAAGCCCATGGTGAGCGGTTTGCCGGGCCGCAACCGGGCCAGCGCGAGCAGCTTCTGCCGCCGCCGGTCCAGGGGAATGCAGGCGACGCTGGCGCAGAGTTTACGCAAGAACGCCTCGTGCTGCATGTCCTCGGGATCGTCCACGAAGCAGCCGAGATGCACACGGTGGCTGCGGGCCAAATGGTCCAGCATCGCCCAGGCCCGAATCTTGTCGCCCTTGTCGGGCGGATAGGGGATCCGGTGGCTGAGGAACAGCACGTCCCCCATCGATCAGCCGACGCCGCGCACGATATGCGGCCCGATCAGGTTCGCGACCGGTACCGGCAGCTTCTTCCAGGCGGCAATGAACAGCCGGTATTTAGGATTGAGCGGATTGTGGTCCGGGATGCTGCCGCCGGGCTTCAATCGGTAGCGATAGAGCAGGGGCTCCGGCGTGAAACCCCAGTTCTTCTTGAACGCGAATGCACCGGTGCCGGCCTTGCTGCGCCCGAAATCGAACAGCCTGGCACCCTTCGCCGCGGCCCGGCGCATCACCTCCCAATACATGAAATCATTGGCGTAGCTGCCACGCGCCGCCGCCGTGCCGCCGCCGTAATAGGGCAGCACCTCGTTCCGGTGATAGAAATTCAGCACCGCACTGACCGGCACCCCGGCGTCGCGCACGGTCAGCACGTCCATCCGGTCCCGGAACACCTCCGCCAGGATGCGAAAATAGCGACGGCTGAACACGGGCGTGCCGAGATTGCGCACGCTCTCGGCATAGATGGCGTGCAGCCCGTCCACCTCCTGCGACACGGTGGCCTCCAGGCCGCGATCGATGCCTTTGCGGACCATGGCGCGCTGCTTGCGGGGGATCGCCTTCAGGTTCGCGTCGTCATCGGCCACGATCGGCTTGCGGAACGTGACATAGAGATCACCCCGGGTGGCCCACTGGTCTTCCGGCAGCCAGCCATCCGGCAGCGGCGTCAGGAACCGGAACTCGGTGGAGGCCGCACCGGTTTGCGCCATCAAGCGACCGGCCTCATCCGCGAGGGCCCCGGCACTTTCGGCGTCGGCGGCGAGCGGGCCGCCATAGACGCAGAACGGTGTGGACATCAGGCTGTTGCCGAACAGCATCGTTTTCACGTGCACCAGCGGCAGCACGCCCGTGATCGCGCCATCCCGCTCCGTCATGAGGTAGTGGGGTGTGTGGTCGAAGCCGCGCTCGATCACCCCGGCCCAGGCGGCGCGGTGAAAGAACGTACCGGTCGGCGCCTGGTCCACGAAGGCGTCCCATGCCGGAAAGGCAGCCGGCGTGAGCGGCCGAACGGTGACAGCCATTCGGTCCTCAGCCGGCGCGGATGGCGTCGGGAGCGGCGAGCGCGGAGGCAAAAACCTGGTCCATCCGGCCCCAGGTAAAGTCCCGCAGCAGATGCTCGAGCCGGCCGGACATGGCGGACAGGTTTACGGTGTGCCGGAAGCGGGACATGCGGGAGGCTTGGCGGACGCGGGGTTGCGCCGGGTCGATCTCCCAGGGGTGGAAATAGAACACGCCGGGCGCCGCTTCCGCCCGATGAAAGCGCCGCAGCGCCGCGCGGAACAGCGCATAGGGCATCAGCCGGAAATACCCGCCGCCCGCGATCGGCATGTTACGGGCGCCCAAACGCAGCGTTGTCATCGGGATCTCCAGCAGCCGCCCCGCCGCGGGCCGGTAGGGGAAACGCGGCGCGTCCGGCACGCCATACAAATCGTGTTTCACGGGGTAGATGCTGGAGCTGTAGGCGTAACCCTCCTGCTCCAGCACGTCGAACGCCCACGGATTGCGCGGCCCGATCGAAAAGGTGGGAGCGCGATAGCCGGTGACGGACACGCCGCCGATCTGCTCCAGCACGGTTCTGGCGTGGCGAACATCCTCGGCGAATTCGGCCGGCGTCTGACCATCGGCGCGGGCATGGCCATAGCCATGGCTCGCCAGCTCATGCCCGGCGTCCACGATCTGCCGCACCACGGCCGGATACCGGTCCGCGATCCAGCCCAGCGTGAAGAACGTGCCCTTGACGCCCGCGCGGTCGAACTGCGCCAGCACCCGGTCCATGTTCGCTTCGACCCGGCACGGAATGCTGTCCCAGCTCGCGCGGTCGATACAGGTGGCAAAGGCCTGGACCTGGAAATAATCCTCGACATCGACCGTCATCGCATTGACCGGCGCCACCATCAGCGAACGCCGAGCATCTGCGTCAGCCGCCGGAACACCTGCTCCCGCTGCGCCATCTGATGCTCCAGCGCCTCCACCCGCATGATCAAATCGGCAGTGCTGCCGCCGGCGCCGTTCAGGGTGTGAGGGGGCGGGGGCGCCGGGTCCGTCCCGTGCGGGCCGGCGCCTTCGAGGTCGGAGGCGAGCTCCACCGCCGTCGCGTCCACGATGGCGCCGGTGAAGGTATGCGCCTCCTCCAGCACGCCATAGAGCAGCACGCGGGAGCACAGCCGGTTGATCCGCCGCGGCAGGCCTCCAGTGTGGCGATAGACGGCCTCGAACGCGTCATCGTCCCAGTGCGGGTCATCCTGCCAGCCTACGGCGAGCATGCGATGCTCGATATAGGCCCGCGTCTCCTCGGGACTGAGCGGCCCTAGATGGTAGGAGGTCAGCACGCGCTGCCGGAGCTGGTCGAGGTCGGGCCGGGCCAGCATACGGCGGAACTGCGGCTGGCCCAGCAGGATCGTTTGCAGCGAGGTGCGGCCGTCCACCGTGATGTTGGACAGCATGCGCAGTTCTTCCAACGCCGGCAGCGAGAGGTTCTGCGCCTCGTCCACGATCAGCAGGCAGCGGCGGCCCTCGGCCTGGTGGGCGCGCAGCACTCCCTCGAACCGGTTCAGCAGCGCCGCCTTGCCCACATTCTCGTCCCGCAACCCGAAGCCGGCCATCGCCAGGCGGAACAGGTCGTTTTCCGAGACCTGCGTCGTGCTGACCCGGGCGATCGTGTAGGTCGAGCTGTCCATCTGGGAGCGTAGCCACTCCACGATCGTGGTTTTGCCGGCGCCGACCTCACCGGTGATGATGATGAACCCTTCGCCCTGTGCCAGGCCGTAGTTCAGGTGCGCGATCGCCTTGCTATGCCCCGTGCTGCCGAAAAAGAACCGGCTATCGGGCGTCAGCTGAAACGGCGTGCCGGATAGGTGATAGAAGGTTTCATACACGGCGCGGACCCGTCAGAAGCTTTTGCGAAGACCGACGAGAAGCAGGTTCTCCGTCACACTGCCCTGGGATCCGAACAGCGTCTGACCCTGACTGCTGGACCGTTCGGTGTAGGAATAGCGGGCGCTGCCGCTCAGTGTCTGCGTGAACTGATAGCTGAGCGCCGCCAGCCCCGAGATGGAGCGCGTGGAGTAGCCGCCTCCGCCGCCCACGTTAGAGTAGTCGGTGACGCCATAGGAGATCGAGGCCGTGCTGGTCAGCTGCGGCGTCAGCTCATGCTGCCATGACACCGTGCCGAACGTGCCATTGGAGCTGCTGCCGGCCGGCAGGACGAAGACCGGGGCGTTGTTGTTGGCCGGGCCGAGCGTGGTGGCGGTGATGTTCGAGCGTTCCTCGTTCACGACGGAGGCGCTGAATGCATCCCGGTTCAGCAGCAAGGAGGCGCCGACGGAAAAGCGGCGCAACCGGAATAGCCCGTTTTGCGTGCCAGCGAAGCCGTTCGTGTTGCCGACCGGTGCGCCTGTCGCAGAGTCGGTCAACAGGCCAGTGCTGCCGACGGAGGTGGACAGGAGCTGGTTCTGCAGATCCTCGGAGTCGGTCGTAACGCCCTGGGAATACCGGCTATAAATCCGGGTCCGCGCGGTCGGCGCGTAGGTCCCGTCGAGATACAGGGAGTTGGCGCCGTCCCGCCGGCCGTAGCCGACGGAGATGGAACTGTCGGCGTTGGGCGTGAGCCGCACGCCCACGTTCCAGATCGGCTCGCTGATCCGATAGCCCGGCACACCGTTGAATTGCAGCTCCTGGTAGCCGGCGCCCGCGACCACGGTGATCGTGCGCGTGACGGCGTAGCCGACATCGTTGCTGAACAGGTTGCGATGCGCGTTGTGATAGGCGCCGGCACCGCTGTATTGCACGGCCTCGACCAGCGTGAAGTTGTTGAACCGGCCCAGGTTTTCCCCGGTCACGAACGTCGCCCGCTCACGTTGCGTGGTCAGGTTTCCGTTGGTGGAATAAAATTGATTGTTGAGGTTTTGGCCGAACGCGTTCTGCACGTTGCTCTGGCCGAAATTGTAATTCGTGCTGTTCGTGCGCGGATCCTGCAGCGTGCGCAGGATCGAATACCCGACCCGGCCCGTGCCCCAACCGCCGAAACGGTGCTGGGCATAGGGCGTGGCGCTGACCGTGATGGTCTGGACTTGATCGTTGCGGTTCAACCGGTCGGAACTGGTATAATTGAAGCCGCCGGTCCGCGATTGCTGCGTAATGGCGCCCCGTAAGTCCAGAAATAGCGTTTCCGGCACGATCACGCCGAGGGCCGAGCCCTGGAAGAACTGGTCAACCCGGGTCTGCTGCGAGTTGGATGCGTAGATCTGTACCAGAGGCGAGTAGGCGAAGTTCAGCTTCAGCCGCGGCGTCTCACCCGAGACGACCAGGCTGGGGGAGATGATCGTGATGAAATCGGCCCGGCGCGGTGACTGCACTTGATAAGCGTTGTCGGTAACGCCCACGTCGACGCCGATCGAGGGCGAGACGATCCACTCCGGCTGCGTCGACCGGAGGAGCGGGCTGGCCTCATAGGACTGTAGCTGCTGCCGCAAGTCTCCTGTCCGGACGTCGACCCCGGCGGGTGGCAGCGACGGGTAGCCCCCGCCGGCCTGCGCCCATGCGGCACCAGGGCTCGATAGACCGGACACCAGCAACAAGCCGCCCCAATGCCATGCGCGACGCCCAGGCACGACGGTCGACAGGGGAGGAGTCATGTATAAGACCCATAATAGTCATATGCGCCGAAAGTATGGCTCGTGGTGAGCCGCACCTTGTTCAGCAAGATGGTGATGCTCGGGCATACACGGACCAGGTCAATCGCCGCCTCGACCTCCGTCCGCTGCGTCCGTTCCGCTTCCACCACCATCACGACCTGGCCCACATGCGGCGCCAGCGTGTGCGGGTCGCTGGTGGAGAGGCAGGGCGGCGCGTCCAGCACGATTAGATGCTTCGGGAACCGGCGGGCGATGCGGGTGATCGTCGGCGGGATCGGGCGAACCCGGGTAGAATCGACCGTCTCACCGGCTCGGGTGCCCACCGGGAGGAACGAGAGGTTGGTGACGGCCGTGCTGAGGATCAGATCCTCCAGGCGCAGCGCCGGGTTCAGGATCATGTCGTGCAGGCCGATCCGGTCCTGCATGCCGAGTTGGGCCGTCATCGGCTTGAGCTTGGCGTCGAGGTCGACCAGTAAGACCTTGTCCGTCCCATGCTGGGCGATGCTGCCAGCGAGATTCAGGGCGCTGAAGCTTTTGCCTTCGTTCGGCCTTGCACTCGTGACCATCAGGACATTGTGGGCGCCGCCGCCCTCTTCGGCCCGCAGGGCGCGCAGGATGCGGCCGATCACGATCCGGTATTCTTCCGAGATCCGGGTGCGGGCCGTGCGCGCCACGACCATCCCGGCCCGCTCGAGCGCCTCGAGCGAGATCATCGGTGGGGCGATCGTTTCGGCCTGCGGATTGGTGTGCGCCGCTTGCGTCACATCGTCCGCGGCGGCCGGCGTCCGGTTCAATGAGGTCGGGGCCGGGACCGGAATAGGGGAGGACGGTACAAAGGCGTGCGGCACCGGCAACGGTCCGCGGGCGCCATCCAGCTCATTCGGCTGGGCGGATGGCAGGCCATCGACCGTTCGGGCGCGGACAGCCTGGCTGGATTGCAGGAGGGCGGCCGCCCGTTCGATAAGATGGTCCGATCCCGACATATCAGCCTCCGTTCGATGCGGAAGCGGCGCACGCCCCGAAGCGATGGAGGCGTGCCCGGCCGAATTCGATCATCGTGGTGCGGCGTCGTGAGAAGAACGAAGTCGTCGTCGGCATCGTCCGGTGTGTCCTATCGAGATAGTCTGGTGCAAGCAGCTTGGCCGGCCGGCCTTGGACGTCCGTCTCCCCCAGGGCAATACTACCCGCCGGCCTCCCCCGTCCAGTGAGGGAGCGCCATTCGTATCAGGCTGTGACAATTTCGCCCGGTAGAGCAATCATATTCCACGAAACCTTAACCGATCATGAAAGCGGGCCACGGTTCTCACGATCCGTACACGCGAAGATGCAGAGCCGGGTATCAATTCATGACTGGTATGTTGAGGGCCGGGGGTGTATTTCCGGCCAACCTTGACGTTGCGCTTGGCGACCGGATTTCCCGTTCCGGCCAGCCATACCGACGGCAGGCCGGGCGAGCGAACGTTTCTTGAGGTCAGAATGTCGCGGTTTGCAGTCAACAATCTGCCGATAGAGATGTTCGCGCTCTGGCTGCTCGAATTCGCACTCTCATACTATCTGGCCTATGCCTTGCTGAGCTCGGGTGTGTCGGCCGCCGGGCTCGAGGTTCCGAGGGCCAATCACGCCTTCCTGCTGGCCTTGACAGTCGCATTGACTGCATTCCTGATCGGTCTGTATCGGCCCGCCGTCTTCGCGCGCACCCGCGGGATGCTGATCAATACGGCTCTGGGCGGCTTGTTGGCCTTCCCGGCCGCCTGGATCGTGGCCCGGGCGCTGGGCGTAGATGTCGAGCATCTCGTGGGCCATGACACGCTTTGGCCGCTCAAAATCGTCGTGACGTGGATCGCCGCCCTGTTTGCGACGCGATTGGCGTTCCTGATTGCCGTACGATCCAACCTCTTTGTCCGCCGCGTGGCCGTGCTCGGTCCGCCCGGTGAAATGGCGCGAACGATCGCCGCCGTGCGGGCCAGTCACAAGGGCTTCATCGAGGTCGTGACCGGCAGCAGCGTCGGCAGCGACCCGGCCCAGCTTCGGCAGGCCGGCGTCCTCGATGCCGTGGTGTCCGGCCCGGGCCTGGCGGCGCTGGACCCCGCTTCGCGCAAGGCGTTCGCGGCCAAGGGCATCTCCCTTGAGACGGAGGCGGCGTTCTGGGAGCGGCATCTGAAGCGGGTGGACGTCGTGACCATCGATCCCGCATGGGCGGCTCAGCTCGACCATGCCCGGGTCGGCCGGGTGCAGGCCGGTATCAACCGCGCGGGTGACATCGTCATCAGTTCGCTGCTGCTGGTGTTCACAGCACCGCTTATGCTGCTGGTTGCGATTTTGGTGCGCCTCGACAGCCCGGGCAGCATCTTATATCGGCAAGAGCGGGTCGGTCTCGGCGGCGTGCCATTCACCCTGCTGAAATTCCGCAGCATGCGGACCAATGCCGAAGCAGGCGGTGCCGTATGGGCCAGTCAAAGCGACCCGAGGGTAACCCGGGTTGGTTCCTTCATGCGCCGCACCCGGATCGACGAACTGCCGCAGCTGTTCAATGTCTTGCGCGGCCAGATGAGCTTCATCGGCCCTCGGCCAGAACGTCCGCACTTCGTGGAGCAACTGGCTGAGGTCATCCCCTTCTATCCGGAGCGCGCCCGGGTAAAGCCCGGCCTCACCGGCTGGGCGCAGGTCAACTTCCCCTATGGCGCCTCGGTCGACGATGCCCGGATCAAGCTTTCCTATGATCTGTATTACGTGAAGCATCGGGGCGTCTTGCTCGACCTGGCAATCCTGTTCGCGACCGTCCGGGTGATCCTGTTCCAGGAGGGGTCGCGCTAACGGCGGCCTCGCCGTCGTTGCTGTGGGCGTAACCTCGGCGATGGGGCTCGTGGCACCATGATCGATCAACTGCCGATCCTGTTCGTCGCATGCGCTGCCACGTATCTCGTGCTGGGCCTGCTGATCGCCGCGCGGGCGCCGCAGGTCACGGGGTTGATCCTGGCCGGAGCCTGCCTGGTCACCGCCGGCTGGGCGGTGGCGATGGTGGTTTCACCGGGCTCCGTGCTGACGGGGGTGCCCGGCACGCTCGATTTGCTCCGCGCCCTCGGCTGGTATGGCTTCATGCTTCACCTCTATCGCCGCTCGATGCCGGAGAAGGGGCGCGCGGGCACGGCGTTCACCCTGGCTGGCGCGGTCGCGGCTGCGATGGCCGTCGTGATCGTGGCGACGCAACCGGACCTTCTGCCGGGTGCCCGGGTGCCGCTCTTTTCGCCCAATATCCTGATCCGGCTATCGATCGCAGTGTGTGAGTTGCTGCTGATCGAGAACCTGTATTTCAACCTTCCCCGGCATGCGCGATGGCACGTGGCGCTCCCCTGCGTCCTGCTGGGCGGCCTCGCGTGCTTCGATATCCTGGTTTGCGGGGACCTGGTGCTGTTCCAGCATGGCGCCCAGTCGCTGGTCGATGCGCGGGCCGTCGCCATGACGATCGTGGCGCCGCTCCTGGTCGTGGCGGCGGCGCGGGAGCGGCGGTGGCGCACGGATTTCCGGATGTCCCGCACCGCGGCATTCCATAGCGCGACCTTGATCCTGAGCGGCGCCGTCCTGCTGGCCCTGTCCGCAGCGGGCGAAATCTTCCGGCAGTTCGGGACGGAGTGGGGGTGGCTTGCGAAGGTCAGCCTTCTGTTTGCCGGGGTCATGGGCATCGGCGTCGTGCTGACCTCGGGCTCCGCGCGCTCCCGCTTACGCCGCACCATCGTGGAGCACTTCTTCGCCAGCCGCTACGATTACCGCCGCCAGTGGATGGACTGCATCGACACGGTGTCGGACGCCGGCAGCGCCCTGCACTCACGGGCGATCCGCGCCTTGGCAGACGTGGTGGACAGCCCGAACGGGGCGTTGTTCCTGCGCGACGCCGGGACGGGGCCGTTCCAATGGGCGGGGTCCTGGAACATGCCGCCCACCGGCGCCGTCGGGGCCGAGCATGCGCTGGTCGCCGCCATGCGCGGGGGGGAGTGGATCGCGGATTGCCGCCCCGGCCAGACCTTGACCGAAGGGTTCGACGGCCTGGGCCCGCTCTGGCTGGCCGTGCCGCTCACCCATCGCCAGGTGCATATCGGCCTCGTGCTGATCGGGCCGCCGCGGGCGCCCTTCAACCTCGACCAGGAGGTCTACGACCTGCTGCGCATCGTCGGCCGCGAGGTCGCGACCTACATCGCCGAGCAGCGCGCGACCCAGGTCATGCTGCAAACCCGGCAACTGCACGATTACAGCAAGCGCTTCGCCTTCGTCGCGCACGACATCAAGAATGTGTCGAGCCAATTGTCGCTGCTGCTGTCCAACGCCGAGCGTCACATCGCCAACCCGGAGTTCCAGCGGGACATGCTGGAGACCGTCGGCGCCTCGGTCCGCAAGATCACCGCCCTTCTGCACCGGCTGGACGCGCCGGAGGCGGACCGGGCGCCCGCCGCGCTGGCGCCGCTGCCCCGGCTGGAGGCGCTGGTCGCGACCTATCGCCGGGTGCGCCGGCAGCCGCTCGAGCTGGAGCATGACGGGTCCACCGGGATCGTGGCGATGGGGGCGGATGCGTTTGACACTTCCGTAACACATCTGGTGAACAATGCGGTCGAAGCGTCGGCCGGTGCGCCAGTCACGATCCGGGTGCAGCATGAGGTGGAGCGGATCGTGATCGAAATCGCGGACAAGGGACCCGGCATGACGCAGGATTTCGTGCGGGACAAGCTGTTCCGCCCGTTCAAGACCTCCAAGCGCGACGGGTCCGGCATCGGGGCGTTCCAGGCGCGCGAGCTGCTGCAGGAAGTGGGCGGCACGCTGGACGTCGTGACCGCGCCCGGCGCCGGCACGGTGATGCGGATCACGCTGGCCCGGGTCGACCGCCCGGGGCCCGAGGCAATGCCCGCCAGTCGCTCGCTGGCCGAGGTACCTTCATTTTGAGCGGTATGCCGAAGCTGCTGATCATCGAGGATGATCTGGGCCTGTGCGGTCAATACCGATGGGCGTTCCCGGATTGCGAGGTGCTGTTCGCGCATGACCGGGCGCAGGCTTTGGCGCTCGCACTCCAGGAACGCCCGGCGGTCGCAATCATGGACCTCGGCCTGCCGCCCGATCCGGATGGCGTGAGCGAGGGGTTCGCCACGCTGGACGGCATGGCCCGGCAGGCGCCCGACACCAAGATCATCGTCGCCACCAGCCATGGGGACCGGAACCATGCCCTGCGGGCGATCGCGGCCGGCGCCTACGATTTCTGCGAGAAGCCGATCGACATCGCACTGCTCGGCACGATCGTCGCCCGTAGCCTGCGGCTGCATACGCTGGAAGACGAGAACCGGCGCGCAGCCGGACATCCCGGCGTTATTCCGGGTGGTCCGGGCCTTAAGGATATCGTGACTGCAGACCCCGGCATGCAGAAGATCTGCCGCGAGATCGATAAGCTGGCCGCCACCGCCGTCACCGTGGCGCTGCAAGGCGAGGCCGGGACGGGGAAGGCGGCGCTGGCGCGGGCGCTGCACGATCTAGGCCCGCGGGCCGCCGGGCCGTTCGTGACCCTATCATGCGGCGCCATGCCGGAGGCGCTGCTCGAAACCGAGTTGTTCGGTCATGAGCGGGGCGCGTTCTCCGGCGCCGTCACGCGCACGCAGGGCCGGATCGAGGCGGCGGCCGGCGGCACGCTGTTCCTCGATGAGGTCGGCGAGCTGCCGCGGGCCGCCCAGGTCCGGGTGTTGCGCGTGCTGAAGGAGGGCGTGTTCGAACGGGTCGGCGGCCGGGAAACCGTGCGGGCGGACGTGCGCGTCGTGACCGGCAGCAGCAAGGACCTGCAGGACGCGATGGCGCAGAACCGGTTCAGCGGAGACCTCTATTACCGCCTGCATGCCATGACGTTGCGCATCCCCCCGTTGCGGGAGCGGGGCGGCGATGTGGTGCTGCTGGCCCGGTTCTTCCTGGCGCAGTTCGCGCGCGAGTTCGGGCGCCAGGTCCGCGGCCTGACGGACGACGCGCTGGCCGCCCTCGCCACCCATGCCTGGCCCGGCAACATCCGCGAGCTCGAAAACCGCATGAAGCGGGCTGTGGTGATGGCGGAGGCGCGGTTGATCACCGCGGCCGATCTCGAGCTGGCCCCGGGGATCGAGGACATGACGGCCTACGACCTCCGGGGTGCCCGGGCCCGTGCCGAACGGGAGGTGGTGCAACGCGCGCTGTCTCGGAGTAATGGGACGCTCGCCACCGCGGCGCGCCTGCTGGGCGTCAGCCGGCCGACGTTGTATTCGTTGCTGGAACTGCATGGGCTGAGCGCCGAGACCGAGATAGCCGGTCGCGATGCGGTGCCTGACGACGCGGCAAGCGGGTCGCTTGCGGCGATACACGACAAGATGTCTCGAGGGATAGGCTGAACCATGAATAAGATCGTGATCCCGGCCACCGCCATCGCTCTCCTCGCCGCTGCCGGAGGGGGATGGTACGTGTACGCCCATGGCGGCCAGCCGATGGCGAATGCGCAGGCGATGCTGGCCAAAGGCGACGTGCGCGGCGCGCAGATCGAGCTCCGCAACGCCGTGAAGGCCGACCCGAACAATGGGGAGGCGCATTTTCGTCTGGGCGAGCTGCAGCTCAAGTCAGGTGACCCGATCGCCGCCGAGAAAGAGCTGCTGCTGGCACGGCAGACCGGGTTCGACCCCGGCGCCGTGACCCCGTTGCTGGGTCAGGCAATCCTGGCGCAACGCCGCTTCGCTGACGTGCTGACCACCGTCCCGGCCGAGGCGGGGACCCCGGAGATGACGGCGCGGTTCCTCGTGCTGCGCAGCGTCGCGCAGATCGGGGTGCAGGACATCCCGGCCGCGCAGGCCAGCCTCGCCGCAGCCGAGCGGGCGGCGCCGCAGGACCTCGAGACCAAGCTTGCCTCCGCCCGGCTATTCCTCGGTCTGCGCGATCCCGTGCGCGCCGAGCAGAAGGTCAACGAAGCGCTCGCGATCGACCCGGCCCGTGGGGAGGCCTTGCTGCTCAAAGGGCAGATGAAAGCCAGCTCCGACCCGGCCGGGTCGCTCGCCCTGATCGACAGTGCGGTGGAGGCGGCGCCCAGCAACATGCTGTTCAAGCTGGAGCGTGCGAACCAGCTGATCGCCGCCGGGCAGGATGCGAAGGCCCAAGCCGATGTCAGCACCGTCCTGACCGCGGAGCCCCGCAACGCGCCGGCCACCTACCTGCAGGCCGTGCTGAACGTCCGTGCCGGCAAGTTCGCCGAGGCGGATGCGGAACTGGGCAAGCTCGGCCCGGCCATCCAATCCTTCCCGCGCGGCTTGTTCATGGAGGCCGTGGCGAAGGCCAATCTCGGCCAGATGGAACAGGCCGTCGATTCCGCCACTCGCTACAACGCCCGCTACCCGGCCGATCCCGAGGGCGTGCGGCTGCTGTCCCGGCTGGAGATCTCGGCCAAGCGCCCGGCGCGCGCGGTCGAGCTGCTGGAGAAGGCGGTCGCGGCCGGGGTCAAGGATGCCGAGACGCTGGATATGCTGGGCCGCGCCTATACAGCGGCCGGACGGTCGGATGACGCGGCGAAATCCTTCCAGCGTGCGTCGGAGGAGGCACCGCGCAATCCCACGATCCTGGCCAACCTGGCGGCGTCCCGCCTGCAACTCGGCGACAGCTTCGGGGCCAGCAACGCGCTGGAACGGTCGCTCGACATCGCACCGGGCCAAAGCTCGGCCGGGGAGGCGCTGGTCGCGACCGCGCTGAGCTCGGGCGACCTCGACCGGGCGGTTCAGGCGCTGGACCGGTTGCGCGCGCAAAACGGGGAGACGGAGTCGGTCGGGTTGCTGACCGGGTTGATCGAGATCGCGCGGCAGAACCTGGAAGGTGCCCGAACGCAGTTCGCGGCCGTCGTGCAGAAATTCCCGCAATCGGTGAGCGCCAAGCTCAATCTGGCGAAGGTGCTGATCCTGCAAGGCAAGCGCCCCGAAGGTGAGACGGTGCTCCGGCAGGTGCTCGACAAGGAACCGGCCAATCCGCAAGCCCTGAACACCTTGCTTCAGATGCTGGTGCAGGAAAGCCGGTTGCCGGCGGCCGTGGCCGCGGCCGAGGCCGCGCGGAAGGCGCAGCCGCAGGATGGCGCGCTGACGGTCGTGCTGTCCGACCTGCTGGTCCGGGCCGGTGATTCGAAGAAGGCGCTCGAAACCCTCGATAGCGGCCGGGTCAACGGGCAACTGCCGGTGCCGCTGATGCTGGCGCAGGCCCGGGCGCAATTCGCGTCCGGCGCCGTCGATACGGCCAAGAGCACCTACAAGCAGGTGTTGCAGATCCAGCCGACGGAGCTGGAGGCGCGGCGCGCGTTGACGGAGCTGCTGATCAACCGTCGCGAGTTCCCGGAGGCGACCGCCGTGCTGAAGGACGGCCTGCGCACCTCGCCCGGCAATCTCGGCATGATGTCCACCCTGCTGGCGATCGAGCAGCGCACCTCCGGCACCCCGGCGGCGATCGCCATGGCGGAGGAGCTGCGGCGGGATCCCGGCAACATGCCGGCCTCGGTCGTGCTGAAGGGAGATGCCTACCTCGCGTCGCAGCGCTATGGCGATGCGGCCGCGGCTTATGCGGCGGAGATGCGGGACAATCCCTCGACGGCGCTGGTGATCCGCCAGGCGCAGGCCCTCTCGACCGCCGGCGGGACCGAGCAGGCGACCACGGTGTTGCGGGACTGGATCGGCAAGAACCCGACCGATGCGGAGGCGGCGCAGATGCTGGCCAGCTTCGACATCACCGCCAAGCGCCTGCCGGAGGCCGAGCGCAACCTGAAGATCGTGCTCGACCGCCGGCCGAACGACGCGATCGCCCTCAACAACCTGGCTTGGGTCTATCAGCAGCGCGGCAACGGCCTGGCCCGGCAGACGGCGCAGCGCGCGTATCTGCTGGCGCCCGGCGCCGAGACGGCGGACACCCTGGGCTGGATCCTGGTGACGGAGAACAAGCCGGATCAGGCGCTGCCGTTGCTGCAGCAGGCTTTGGCGGCGAAGCCGGATGATCGCAACATGATGGTCCACCTCGCCACCGCCCAAAAGGCGCTGGGACAGAAAGATGAGGCGCTGAAGAACGTGAAGGCGGCGCTGGCGGATACCAGCGAGTTCGACGAGAAGCGGGCGGCGATCCAGTTGCTGGACCAGCTGGGCGGGAAGTGACGGCCGACCACCCGATTCGCCTCCTCACCTTCTCGACGCTGTTTCCCCATGCGGGCATGCCGAACCACGGCGTGTTCGTGGAGAATCGCCTCCGTCACCTGCTGAGCACGGGGAAGGCCACCAGCACCGTGCTGGCGCCGGTCCCGTGGTTTCCCAGCCGGGATGCACGGTTCGGGCATTGGTCGCGCTATGCGCAGGCGGAGCGGGAGGCCGATCGGGGCGGCATCCGCGTGCTGCATCCGCGCTATCCGGTGATCCCAGCGATCGGGATGTCGGTGGCGCCCTGGCTGCTTTACGCCACGGCCGCGCATGCGCTTCGCCGCATGGTGCGGGCCGGTTTTGCCTTCGACGCCATCGACGCCCACTATCTATACCCCGATGGAGTCGCGGCAATCATGCTGGGCCGCCAATTTGACAAGCCCGTGGTGATCACCGCCCGCGGCTCCGACGTCACGCAATTGCCGGATTTTACGCTGCCCCGGCGTTGGATCGGTTGGGCGATGCGGGAGGCCGGCGCGCTGATCTCGGTCAGTGCCGGGCTGAAGGCGGCGATGGTCGGGCTTGGCGCGCCGGCGGAGAAGGTGACGGTTCTGCGCAACGGCGTCGACCTCACGATATTCCAGCCCCGGGATCGCGCGGCCGCCCGCGCCCGCTTAGGCCTTCAAGGGCCCACGCTGCTGTCGGTCGGCCTCCTGACGGAGCGCAAGGGCCATCACCGGGTGATCGAGGCTATGCCGATGCTGCCGGAATGGCGCTTGCTGATTGTGGGAGACGGTCCGGAACGCGCCAGGTTGCTGACGCTCGCGGCGCAGCTGGGGGTGGCAGACCGGGTGCAACTCTTGGGACCGCAGCCGCATCATGAGCTGCCGTGGTTTTACTCGGCGGCGGACGCGCTGGTGCTGGCGTCGAGCCGGGAGGGGTGGGCGAACGTGCTGCTGGAATCCATGGCGTGCGGCACCCCCGTCGTGGCCAGCAACATACCCGGCAATCCGGAAGTGGTGCAGGAGCCAGCTGCCGGAGTGGTCATGGCCGAAAACACGGAAGCTGGCCTCGTGATGGCACTCCGCGCCTTGGTCTCCGCCGGGCATAGCCGTGCAGAAACCCGGGCCTATGCCGAGCGGTTCGGATGGGACGACACGAGTGCCGGGCAACTCGCCCTATTCCGCCGCGTGATCGCGGAGCGGGCCGGCCGTCACTCCGTGACGGTGGACGTCGCGATCGGGTCAGACTGACGCCGCTCGGCGGACGGCAGGCGTAGGGACATCTCATACGCATCCGCCAGAAGCGTGAGCCGGGCGCTATTTGGCAGCTTGCGGAAAGCGTTGAGCAGCAGCGCTTCCTCGTTCGAAGGCGTGCCCGGATAGGTTGCAGGTTCCGCCTCGGCCGCAGGGCCCTCGAGCAAGGCGCCGATCTGCACGTTCAGCACCTGGGCCAGTTTGATCAGCCGTGATGTCTCTGGGAAGCACGTGCCCCAAATCCAGGCATGCACGGCAACGCGCGACACGTCCATGAGCCGGGCAAGGCCGGCCTGGGTAATGCGTTGTTCGGCCATGACCTTGGCCAAATTGTAGCGAAACCTATCCCGTGACGGATCGGAGCGGCGCTTGCCCTCATCCGGCCAGCCGTGAAGCACTACGGGCTGCTGTTGATCCATCTCTGCCCCACGACGCGTCTGTTCTGTTGCATGCTTATAACAAAGCACTATCACAAAAAAGGGAACTCGCAACGCCGTTTTTAGCGCAGGATTGACGATGATCGGAGTTGCAGCGGTCAAGAGCTTGTGATTCCCAGGGAATTCGCTGAGAAAGACAGGCATGACATCGGTCTCGGCGCGCCTCGTTCTGTCCCTGACAATCACCGCGTGCACCATCGCATCCGGATTCGCGCAGGTGCCGACGTTGCCCGCAGCGCCGGAGGTCCGCGAATCCACGCCTGGCGGACAAACTGCGGCACGGCCAGGTGAGCAGGAGGCGACAGGATTTTGGCAGCGCGGCACCTTGCTCGGCTCCTGGGGTGGCATTCGGCCCAGTTTGGCGGCACGCGGCCTTAGCTTCGGTTTGCAGGAAACCAGCGAAGTCCTGGGGAATGTCGCCGGTGGAAGCCGCCGCCTCGTCACGTATGAGGGTGTGACGCAGTTCAGCGTGGGACTCGACAGCGAAAAGGCATTCGGCTGGCCGGGCGGTGTATTCAACGCCAGCGGCTATCAGGTCCACGGCCGTGGCCTAAGCGTCAATGCGCTCGGCAATAACCTGAACACCGTCAGCAGCTTGGAGACGCAGCGGGGCACCTTGCTGTTCGAGCTGTGGTACGAGCAAGCCTTGTTCGACAAGAAGCTCGCGATCCGGGTCGGCCAGCTCGCGGCCGATCAGGAATTCATCATCAGCCAGTATGCCGCGCTGTTCGTGAACCACACGTTCGGCTGGCCCACGCAGCCGAGCGTCGCGCTGCCCTCGAGCGGACCGTCCTTTCCGCTGGCGGCGCCCGGGGTGCGGGTCCGCGTTTCTCCGCGGGAGGACCTGACATTGCTGGCGGCGGTATTCAACGGAGATCCTGCCGGCCCCGGCGCGGGCACGCCGCAGGATCGCAATCCCTCCGGCACCGCGTTCCGGCTTCGGGACGGCGTATTCGCGATCGCCGAGATGCAATTCGCCATCAATCAGGGCGAGGACGCGACCGGCCTACCGGGCACCTACAAGCTGGGCGGCTGGTATCATTCCGGCACCTTCGCGGACCAGCGCCGCAATGCGCTTGGCGCCTCGCTGGCGGCGTTCGGCGCGAATGCCTTGGCGACCACCGCGGCACCGGGCGACCCCACGGGACGGCTGCGGCGCGGTAACTTCGCCGTATATGCCGTGGCAGACCAGCTCGTATGGCGCCGGGCGGAGGCGCGGGACCAGGGCATCGGCGTGTTTGCGCGCATCATGGGCGGGCCCGGTGACCGCAACCTGGTGAACTTCTACGCCGATGCCGGTGTCACGTATAAAGGGCTGGTCCCGGGCCGCGGGTCCGACACGGCGGGCCTGGCGGTCGGCTATGCGCGCATCAGCGATACGGCCTCCAAGCTCGACAGCGATACGATCGCGGCAGGTGGCGTCATCCCAGTGCGCCGGCACGAAACGGTGCTGGAGGCGACCTATCAGGCGCAGATCGCGCCGTGGTGGCAGGTCCAGCCCTTCGCGCAATACGTGTTCAACCTGAACGGCGGTGTGGCGGACCCGCTGCGGCCCGCGCGGCGGTTGCGGGACGCGGCGGTGCTCGGCACCCGCACCAGCATCACGTTTTGAGGAACGGATAGTCCGTGTAGCCGCCGGGTCCCTCGCCATAGAAGGTCGAGGGGTCCGGGGCATTGAGCGGCACGGGGTCGTGGCGCATGCGCTCGACCAGGTCGGGGTTCGCGACATAGGGCACGCCGAACGACACCAGGTCCGCCAGGCCATCGGCCACCGCGGCGGTCGCCCGCGCCTTGTCATAGCCGCCATTGGTGATGACGGGGCCGCGGAACATGGGGCGGAACAGCTTGGTCACGTGCTCGATCTGCACCGTGCCGCTTTCGAGGTCCTTGGCATTGGGCTCCATCAGGTGGATGTAGCCGATGGACCGCCGATCCAGCTCGCGCACCACGTGGCCCCAGGTGTCGGCGGCGTGCGCGTCGATCATGCCGTTCACGCGGTTGCTGGGCGACAGCTTCACGCCGACCCGCGTGGCGCCCCAGACATCCACCAGGCCATCGACCACCTCCAGCATGAAGCGCGCGCGGTTCTCGGCACTGCCGCCATAGTGATCGGTGCGCTGGTTGCTGCCGGATTGCAGGAACTGATCCGGCAGGTAGCCGAACGCACCATGCAATTCCACGCCGTCGAACCCGGCGTCTTCCGCCCGCTCCGCCGCCGCGTGAAACTCGGCCACGATGGCGCCGATCTCCTGCAATTCCAGGGCGCGTGGCACCTCATACGGCTTGCGGCCCTCGGAGGTGAAGACCTCGCCCTGCGCCGCGATTGCGGAGGGGCCGACCGGGCGGACCCCGTCCAGCAAGGTGTGGGACACGCGGCCGCAATGCCAGAGCTGCACGAAGATGCGGCCGCCCGCCTCGTGCACGGCCTGGGTCACTTCGCGCCAGCCCTCGATCTGCGCGTCCGTGCGGATGCCGGGGCCGCGCAAAATGCCCTTATGGGTGCCGGACACGGTAGTGCATTCCGTCACGATCAGCCCGGCGGTCGCGCGCTGGGCGTAGTACTCGGCATTCAACGGCCCCTGCACGCCATCCAGGCTGGCGCGGGTGCGGGTCATGGGCGCCATCACCATGCGATTGGGCAGGGCGAGGGAGCCCAGGGCGAACGGGCTGAACAGGTCAGGCACGGGTGCTCCTTAAGCGGCTTCTTGCCGGGCAGCCGGGGCGCCGACGGTGGCTTGGGCGGTGAGGAATCCCTCGAACGTCAGCAGCAGCCATAGTGCCCCGGCGTGATCGAAGGCGCCGCTCACATGCTGGTCCAGCAGCCGCCCGATCGCAACGCCGTCGAAGAGCCCACTCTCGAGCATGGCGGGCCCCAGCAAACGCTCGCGCAGCCGCGGAGCTTCGGTGCGGAACAGCTGGCTGAGCGACATGGCGAAGCCCTGCTTCGGACGATACAGGATGTCCCGCGGCAGCAATGGCTCCAGCGCCCGTTTGAGCACCCACTTGCCCTCCTGTCCCCGCAATTTCAGCGCGGGCGGCAGTGTCATGCCCCAGGTCACGAAGCGATGGTCCAGGAACGGCGCCCGCGCCTCGAGCGAGTGGGCCATGCTCATGCGATCCACCTTGGTGAGGATATCCCCGACCAGATAGGTCTGCACATCCACATATTGCGCCTGCAGCAGCCCATCCTCGGTCTCGCAGGCCTGCATGAGGTCCACGACGCGGGAGGACGGGTCATGCCCGTCCAGCGCGCTGCGCAACGACGGCGAGAACAGGGCGCGGCGCTGGTCGTGATGCACCTTGGCCAGCGTGCGGTAATAGCCGAGCGCGCTATCGAGGCTGAGCTCCGTCAGCGTGTGCTTGGCCCGCAGGAAGCGCGGCGCCCAGTCCATTTTCGGATAGGCCCGCGCCAGGGTGCCCAGCACGCCGCGGCGCAGCCCGGCCGGAATGTGGGCGCGCACGCCCTCCGCCAAGCGATGCCAGCGATAGCGGCGATATCCGGCGAACACCTCATCCCCGCCATCGCCCGACAGCGCCACCGTCACATGCCGCCGGGCCAGGGCGCAGACGGCTTCGGTGGGCACGGAGGAGCTGTCCCCGAACGGCTCTCCGAACAGCCGCGCTTGCCGCCGCGCATCCTCGATGTAATCGGGCGCCGCGGTGTCGTTGTGCTGCGCGGTGCCGTAGCGGGCGGCGACCTGCGCGGCGAGGGGGGTTTCGTCCTGCGTGCCGGGGAAACCGATCGTGAAAGTGCTGAGTGGCGCGCCCTGCAACCCAGCGGCGGTCGCGACCACGGCGCTGCTATCCACGCCCCCGGACAGGAAGGCGCCCAGCGGCACGTCCGCCATGAGCCGGGCGCGTGTGGCCTCCCGCAGATGGGTGGTGACGCCCTCGATCGCCTCGGCCTCGCCGATCGGGATGGCCTTGGTCGGCGGGCTCCAATACCGGCGGGGCGCCGCGTGTGAGCCGGGGCGCAGCAGCAGGTAATGCGCGGCCGGCAGTTTCTGGATGCCCTCGAAGATGGAGTGGGGGTCCGGCACGTAGCCATAGGCGAAGAAGTCGTCCACGGCTGCGGGGCTGATGCGGCGGTTGACGCCCGGCACGGGCGCCAAGGCCGCCAGCTCCGACCCGAACACGAAGGCGCCGGAGGTGGTGCGCGCATAATAGAGCGGCTTCTTGCCCAGCCGGTCCCGCGCGATGAACAACGTCTGCTGCGCGCGGTCCCACAGCGCGAAGGCGAACATGCCATCTAGATGCTGCAGGCAATCCGGCCCCCAGCTCTCCCAGGCATGGACGATCGCCTCCGTGTCGCAGCGGTTGCGGAACGTGTGACCTAGGGCCGCGAGCTTCGGGCGCAGCTCCGGGAAATTGTAGATCTCGCCGTTGAACACGATGACGACGTTGCCGTCCTCGTTGAACATCGGTTGCGCCCCGCCCGCGACATCCACGATCGACAGGCGGCGGTGACCGAGGCCGATGCCATCAGTGACGTAGAACCCGTCCCCGTCGGGGCCGCGATAGGCGATGGCGTCGTTCATGGCCTTCAGGAGCGCCCGGTCGATCGGCGCGCCCGGCTGAAAGATACCAGTCAATCCACACATAACGCCCGGCCCCGTGCAGCAGCCTTGAACCATGACGGAATTCCACGCCGCGCGCCAGCACCGGGCGGGGCGGTGGCCAGCGGACACGGAGTGTTGCATACCGGGCCATGCCCGAGGACCCCACGGAACCGCGCCGCCCCCGCCTGTTGCTGCACGCTTTTTCCACCTTCGCGACCGGGGGGCCGCAGGTGCGTTTCGCCTCGATCGCCAACCATTTCGGCCGGCGGTATCGCCACGCCATCATCGCGATGGACGGAAACCTGTCCTGCCGGGAACGGCTGGATCCCCGGCTGCATCTGCAATTGCCGGACATCGAGGTCCGGCGCGGGCGCAATTTCGGCAATATCCGGCCGTTCCGCGACGTGTTGAAGCGGATGCGGCCCGACCTGCTGATCACTTACAATTGGGGCGCCATCGACTGGGCCATCGCCGACGCGGGCGAGCTGGTGCCGCATCTGCATGCCGAAGACGGGTTCGGACCGGAGGAACGCAGCCGGCAATTGCCCCGCCGGGTCTGGACACGGCGGCTGGTGCTGCGGCGGCGGCAGGTGGTGCTGCCGTCCCAGACCTTGCTGTCGATCGCGCGCGACCAGTGGCGGCTCGACCCGGCGCGGCTCCGCTATGTCCCGAACGGGATCGATCTCGCTCGCTTCGCCCCGGGGTCCCCCTCCGAGGCCGGCCCGGTCGTGGGAACCGTCGCGGCGCTGCGGGCCGAAAAGAATTTGGGCCGGCTGATCCGGGCCTATGCAGCGTGCGGCGCCCCGGGGCGGCTGGTGATCGTGGGGGACGGGCCGGAACGGAGCGCGCTGGAGGGTCTGGCGCGAGAGCTCGGGGCGGCAGTGGAGTTCACAGGCCATGTCGAGCGTCCCGCCGCGCTGATTGCCGGGTTCGACGTGTTCGCGCTCTCGTCCGATACCGAACAGATGCCGCTCTCGCTGCTGGAGGCCATGGCGACGGGCCTGCCGGTGGTGGCGACGGATGTGGGCGACATCAGGGCCATGCTGGCTCCGGAGAACGCGCCGTTCGTCACCGCGTTGGACGATGCCGCGCTGGCCTCTGCCCTCGGCCGCTTGCTGTCCAACCCGGCGCAACGGGCCGAGCTGGGGCACGCCAATCGGATGCAGGCGGAGCGGCACTTCAACCAGGAAACCATGTTCGCCGCCTGGGGCGCGCTGCTGGACGGCGGGCGCTGAACCAAGACCGTTGAAGCACGTTGGGAGCCTCGGAACATTTTTGGAAGTTGCCCTTATGACCAAGTTTCTCACCCTTGTCGCCGCGTTCGCTCTAACGGCGGCGCCGGCGTTTGCACAGAGTGGGGCCACGCAGTCCCCGCCCGCGCCCAACTCCAGCAGCAGCGGACCGCAATCCGGCAATAGCGTGCCTTCTGGCGGTCTCACGATGAACCCGTCGGCGCCGCAGAACCCGAACTCCAGCGGCGGCGTGACGACCAACACTGCGACCGGCCAGCAGGTGCAGCCGATGACGCCGGGCACCACGCCGGCGGCGCCCTCGGGCTCCACCGGGCCGACTGGCAGTCCGTCCGACGCCTTTGCCAAGACGGTGCCGACACCCGCGAAGTAAGGTTTATCCGGGGGCGGCTTGCGGCCGTCCCCACTTCGCTTATAGCGGGGGGATGATCTCGCCCTTGCTGGCCGTCGAGCATGACGGACCCGTTGCCCTGTTCCGGATGCAGGATCCCGAGCGCCGGAACGCTCTGGGCGCGGATATGCTTTGGGATCTGACGCAAGCATTAACGGAACTCCCCAAATCCACTCGCGGGGTGATCTTGGCCGCGGAAGGCCGGGTCTGGTGCGCCGGGTTCGACATTGGCGCGCTGGCCCCAGGCCTCGATCCGTTGGATGAGGACGGACCGTTGAAAGCGTTGTTCCGGGCGGTCCGCGAGTGCCATGCCCCGGTGATCGCCATGCTGCAGGGCTCAGCCTGGGGCGGCGGCACCGATCTTGCGCTTCGATGCGATATCGCCGTGGCGGCGCCGGAGTGCACGTTGGCCTTCACGCCGGGGAAGCTGGGGTTGCCCTACGATGCGGGCGGGCTGCTGCACGCCATGCGGCGCGGCGGCCTCAACCTGGCGATGGAGATGTTCGCCACCGCCGATCCGATCCCGGCCGCCCGGGCGTTGCAGGCCGGGCTGCTGAACCATGTGGTGCCGGCCGCGGAGCTGGAGGGGTTTACCCGCGCGATGGCGCATCGGATCGCCGCCCTGGCGCCGCTTTCCGTGCAAAGCGCCAAGCAGCAATTGCGCGCCCTGGCCGAGGCCACGGCGTTGCCGGAGGACGTGGCGGCCCGCTTGGCGGCCGGGCGGCGCCTGGCGCTCGATAGCGAAGATTACCGGGACGGCATCGCGGCATTCCATGCCCGGCGTCCGCCCGTGTTCAGGGGGCAATGATGCGGTTGGCGTTCGGAATGGTCCTGGCGGCGGCGATGCTGCCGTATATCACGACGGCCCTCGCGAAATCGGGCGGCGGCTATGACAACAAGGCGCCGCGGGATTGGGCGCCGGGGTTGCAGGGGTGGCGGCGCCGGGCGGATGCGGCGCATCGCAATCATTTCGAGGCGCTGCCGGCCTTTGCGGCGGCGGTATTGGCCGCCGTGGTGTCGGGGGCGTCACCGGGCTGGATCAACGCGTTGGCCGTGGCGTTCGTGGTGCTCCGGGTCGTTTACACCGCGGTTTACATCGCCGATCAGGCGACGCTGCGCTCGGTCGTGTGGGTCATGGGGCTGGGCTGCGTGATCGCTCTGTTCTGCCTTCCGCCTGCATGAACTGCCACACATCGTCCAGCACCGGTGCGCGGCCGCGGAAGAGCGGGGCGAAGGCGGTGATGATGCCGATATGGCCCACACCCGGGTAGAACCGGGTCTGCACTGCGCCGCCATGCGCCGCGATCGCCGTCGCCAGCGTCCGCGTATTGCGGGGCTCCACCGTCGTGTCGGCATCTCCGTGCAGTAGCAGAAGCGGCGGGTTGCTGCCGTCTGCGAAGGCGAGCGGCTGGTGCGCCGCGTCGTTGGCCGCCCCGAACACGGGATAGACGGTGGGATCGCGGGACGGCAGGAAATCCGCCGGGGTGGCCAGCGCGATCACCCCGCGCAGCGCCGACCTGCCGAGCCCGGCGCCGGCCAGCCACTGCGGATCGAGTGCCAGCATCGCTGCATTATAGGCGCCGGCAGAGTGGCCCAGCAGGAACACGCGTGCCGGGTCCGCTCCCAATGCCGGCGCCTCGCGCACGGCCCAGGCCACGGCGGCGGCGTTGTCTTGCAGGAACGCCGGGTAGGTCACTTCGGGATACAAACGGTAATCCGGCACCACCACGACGGCGCCGCGGGCCGCGAGGGTGCGGGCCACGAACGGATAGGTGTCCTTGGACCCGCTGCTCCAGCTGCCGCCATAAAGAAACACCACCATCGGCAGACCCGCGGCCCCCCTCGGCCTATACACGTCGAGCGTGCGGCGCGGCCCGTCCCCATAGGGCGTGCCCCGCTGCACGATGACATCGCCGTCCGGGACGGTCGCGTTGAGCAAACCCGCGGGCGAGCACGCCGCAAGCAGGGCAGAGAGGGCCAGGATCAGAGTTCGCATCAGCCCTCAATGCCCGGAGCGCGGGTAAGTTGCCCGCCCGTCAGCCCTTCTTGACGTTCCAGAACAATGGCGGCTGCCCCTTCAGATGCCCGCTAAGGCTCGTGCGCCAGGCCGCGGACTGGAAATACTGCCCCAGCGGCACAAACATCGCCGCCTCGAACGTCTCCTGTTGCAACGCCTCGGCAATCCGGCGCTTCTCGCCCTCATCCGTGCTGTCCACGAATTGCGACCGCAGCGTCTCGAGCTTGGCGTTCTCCGGCCAGCCATACCAGGCGGCGGCGCCGTTGCCGCGCATGGCGGGGGCCGACAACGGGTCCACCCAGTCCAACGCCGGGAAGGCGGTGCAGAACAGGGACCAACCGCCCTTCTCCAGCGGCTCCCGGCTCGAGCGGCGCTGCACCACGGTGCCCCAATCCATCGAGGCATCCTCCACATTGAGCCCGATCCGCTTGCAGGTCGCGGCCACCACCTGGGTCATCGCGTCATAGAAGGGCTGGTCCGTCGGGTGCATCAGCACGATCCGCTCGGACGCCACGCCGCTTTCCGCCAGCAGCCGCTTGATCTCCGCATCCGGGCGCGGTCCCACCCGGTCCATCGCGGCGCCGTTCGCATACGGCGTGCCCGGCAGGAAGCAGCCGATCGGCGCGTTGTAGGTGCTGGCATCCTCGCCCATCACCGCCTGCATCACCTCCCGCGGGTCGATCGCCGCCAGAATCGCCTGGCGCAGCTTCTGGTTCCGGGTCGGCCCCTGCGTGTGATTGAAGCGCAGCACCGGATAGAGCCCATACGGATCGAGCCGGCCCACGACCACGTTGCGGTCCCGTTTCAGGGTGGGGATCAGGTCGGGGATCGGCATCTCCAGCCAATCCACCTCACCCGCCCGTAGAGCGTTCACCGCCGTCCCGGCCTCCGGGATGATGCGCCACTCCACCCGGTCCACCAGGGCGCGCTTGGCGCCGGCGATGCTGCTGGGCGCGTCGTCCCGCGGCACGTAACCGTCGAACTTCGCGAACACCGCCCGGCTGCCGCTGTTGTATTCGTCGGCCACGAAGCGGAACGGGCCGCTGCCCACCACCTCGGTGATCTGCTTGAACGGGTCGGTCTGCGCGATCCGCTCCGGCATGATCATGGCGGCGCTCGGCTGCGTTTTGGCGAGCGCGGTCAGCAGGGGCGGGAACGGCTTCTTCAGCCGGAACACGATCGTGCGATCGTCCGGCGCCTCCAGCGCATCCAGCCGCTCCCGGATGCTGCCGCCCATGGGGTCCCGCCGCATCCAGCGGTTCAAGGACGCCACGCAATCCCGCGCCAACACCGGCGTGCCGTCATGGAAGCGCAGCCCGTCCCGCAGCCGGATCGTCCAGCGCAGGCCATCGGGCGCCATCTCATGCCCGCTCGCCATCTGCGGCCGGGGCACGAGCTGATCGTCCGTCCCGAACAGCGTGTCGAACACCATGAAGGCGTAGTTCCGGGTGACGGTCGCCGTGGTCCAGATCGGGTCGAGGCTGGTGAGGTTGGCCTGCGGCACGAACACGAGCGTGCGGGCGCTGGCTGGTTGGGCGAGTGCCGGGCGCGCCAATGCAGGGGCGGCCAACGCGGCAGTGACCAGTGGCATGAAGCTTCGACGGTGCATGATGTCCTCCCAATCGTAACAGCAAACCTATGGGACAAGCGGACGAAAGCAACGAGCGATTGACGGTTCGATACGGACGGGGTTCGATGCAATCGAAAGTAGAGGCCCATGGGATCGCCCAGCAACCAGAAGACAGGGTCGCCGGGCGATCGAGCGGCACGCGCCGCTGCCTGCGAAGCCGCTGCAACCCTTGAGCGCAAGGCGCTGGATTGCCTGCGCAACTCTGGCCTGTTCTCAGCGGACTGGTTCCTTCTTCGCCACCCCGACCTCGTGCCCGACCCGGCCGCTTCCCTGGTATTCTACTACCGGACCGGCTGGCGGGAGGGGCGTTGGCCCAACCCCTATTTCGACCCGGCCTGGTACCTGTCGGAAAACCCCGATGTGGCAGCCTCCGGCATGGAGCCGTTGCTGCACTACGCCCTGCACGGGCATCGCGAGAGCCGCCGGCCCGTCCCGTATTTCGATGCGGAATGGTATCGCCTCGCCTACGCCGTGCCGGCCGGCACGCCATGCCTGCTGCACTTCCTCACGCACCGTCACGAGGGCTGGGTCAGCCCGATCCCCGAGTTCGATCCCGTGCATTATCTGCGCCTGGCACCGGACGTGAAGGCGGCCGGGATGGACCCGTTCGAGCATTACCTGGTGCAAGGCGCGGCCGAGGACCGGTCCCCTTCCGCCGTGTTCGACCCGGTTTGGTATCGCGTTCGCTACATGGCCCACCTGCCGGCCGGCAACCCCCTGCTGCACTACCGTGCGAACCGCCACGCGCCCGGCATCCTGCCCTCCCGCCCCGCCGATGACACCGACATCGCCCGCGAAGTGCGCCGCTTCACCGCGCCCGGCCCGCTCTTCGAGGAGGTGACGCCCCTGCCACCCGGCAGCCACGTGCGGGCCCGGCTGCTGGCGTTCTATTTGCCGCAATTCCATGCCGTGCCGGAGAATGACCGCTGGTGGGGCCGGGGCTTTACGGAGTGGACGAACGTGGCGCGGGCGCTGCCGCGTTTCGCCGGGCACTACCAGCCGCGGATCCCCAGGGACCTCGGCCATTACAGCCTGGAGGGGACCGAGACGCTGCGGCGGCAGGTGGCGCTGGCGCGGGGCGCCGGGCTGCAGGGTTTCGTGTTCTATTTCTACTGGTTCAACGGCCGCCGGCTGCTGGATGGCCCGCTCGAGGCGCTGCTGGCGGACCCCACCGTGGATTTCCCGTTCTGCCTCATGTGGGCGAACGAGAACTGGAGCCGCCGCTGGGACGGCTCCGACCAGGACGTGCTGATCTCCCAGGACTACCGCCCCGAAGACAGCCCGGCGCTGGTGCGGGAGTTCGTGCGGCACTTCCGGGATCCCCGCTACATCCGATTGCAGGGCCGGCCGGTGCTGATGGTGTATCGCGCCGGGATCATCCCGGACGTGGCGGCGGCCGTGGCCCAGTGGCGGGCATTGTTCGAGCCCGAGGGCGAAGACCCGTTCTTCGTCATGGCGCAGAGTTTCGGGGAGCAGGACCCCCGCCCATCCGGCATGGACGCCGCCGTCGAGTTCCCGCCGCACAAGCTGACGGACCAGGCGCCGCGCATGAACGCCACCCTACGCCGGCTGGACCCGGATGCCACCGCACCGGTCTATGCCTATGATGACGTCGCCGCCGCCTCCGACCTGGCGCCCCAGCCCTACCCCTTGATCCGCACTGCCGTGCCCGGCTGGGACAACGACGCACGGCGGCAGGGCGCCGGCATGGTGCTGCATGGCTCCACGCCCGCCGCCTATGAGGCCTGGCTCGACCGGCTGATTCGCGCGGCCGTGGCGCAGCCGGTGGGCGGGGAGGCGCTGGTCTGCGTCAATGCCTGGAACGAATGGGCGGAGGGCGCCTACTTGGAGCCCGACGTCTATTTCGGCGGCGCCTACCTGAACGCCACCGCGCGCGCCGTCATGGCCCGAAGCAGCCGGCCCCGGTTGCTGCTTGTGGGGCACGACGCCTTCCCGGCGGGCGCGCAGCTCCTGTTGCTGCATATCGGGCGGCAGATGCGGGCACGCGGGCTCGCCATCGAGTTCCTGCTGCTGGGCGGCGGCGCGCTGGAGCCCGCCTATCGCGAAGTGGCGCCGCTCACCGTGATGCCGGGCCCGTCCTTGCTGCCCGCCGCCGCGCGGGCGTTGGCCGGGCAGGGCCTTACCGCCGCGCTGGTCAACACCACGGCGGCGGCACAGGCCTGCGTGGCCCTGGCCTCCGCCGGGATCGCCAGCGTGCTGCTGGTGCACGAACTGCCCCGGCTGCTGCGGGAGCGGAACCTGGCGGCGGCGGCGCAGGCCGGGGCGGCGGCGGCGCGGCACGTCGTGTTCGCGGCGCCCTACGTGCGGGACCGGTTCCACGAGCTCGCGGCGCTTCCGGCCGGCAAGACGGTGGTGCTGCCGCAGGGCCTCTATAACCCGGCGCCCGGCGCCCGGGCGGACGGCGCGGCGCTGCGGGCCGGGCTGCGCGTGCCCGCCGACGCGATCCTGGCCATCGGCTTGGGCCATGCCGATCTGCGCAAGGGCTTCGACCTGTTCCTCCAGGTGTGGCGGATGGCCCAAATGGAGCCGGGGCCGCCCATCCACCTGCTATGGATCGGGGACATCCATCCCGAGATTCACGCCTATCTCGGCGCCGAGATGGCGGCCGCGAGTACCACCGGCACCTTCCATCATCTGCCGCGGCAGGACGGCGCCGCCGCCTGGTTCCGCGCGGCGGACGTGCATCTGCTGACCTCCCGGGAAGACCCGTTCCCCTCCGTCGTGCTGGAGGCGATGTCCGCCGGCGTGCCCACGATCGCCTTCGAGGAGGGGGGCGGCGCGCCCGACCTGCTGCGCGCCTATGCCGCCGGCGTGTCGGTGCCGCTGGGGGACGCCGCAGCCATGGCCCGTGCCGTCCGCCGCCTCGCGGAACCCGGGCCCGATGCGGCGCTCGAAGACGTGACCCGGCGGGACTTCGCCTGGGACCGCTACGTGGATCGCCTCATCGACCTCGTGCAACCGGAGCCCCGGCGCGTCTCGGCCGTGATCCCGACCTACAACTACGCCCACTATCTCGAGGGCCGGCTTGCCAGCGTGTTCCGGCAAACCCATCCCCTGCTGGAGATCCTGGTGCTGGACGACGCGTCGACCGATGGGAGCGAGGGCGTGGTGCGCCGCGCGGCCGAGATCGCGGGGCGGGCCGTGCGGTGGGAACGCAACGCCACCAACTCGGGCTCGGTATTCCGGCAGTGGCGGCGCGCGGCGGAGCGGGCGGCCGGGGAGTGGCTCTGGATCGCCGAAGCCGATGACGAGACCGAGCCCGAGTGGCTGGAGACCGTGTGCCAGGCGCTGGACCGTGCGCCGGACGCGCTGCTCGCATTCACCGACAGCGCGGCCATCGATGCGCAGGGCCGGGTGCTATGGCCGGACCACCAGGCCTATTATGCGCAGGCCGGGCTGTCGTTGCTGGCGCAGGATGGCGTGTTTCCGGCGGCGCTGTTCCTGCGGCACTGCCTGGGCGCGCAGAACGCGATGCTGAATGCGAGCGCGGTGCTGTGGCGCCGCACGGCGTTGCTGGCCGCGCTGGACCGCTGCGCGGCCGCCCTGGATACGTTTGCGATGGCCGGCGATTGGCGTGTCTATGCGGAGGTGCTGGGCGCCGCGATGGGCGGGACCGGCTCCGCCGTCTATGTCGCCCGGCCGCTCAACCGGCACCGCCGCCACGCGACGAGCGTCACCCACCGCCTGGACCCGGGCCGCCACCTCGATGAGATCGCCGCGATGCACCGGCACATGCTGGCTTTGCTCGAGGGCGATCCGGCACTTCGGGTCAGCCAGGCCGCCGCGATGGAGGCAGCCCGGCAGCGCCTTACCGGATCGGGGGCGCATACATCAGGCCGCCCGCGTTCCACAGCCGGTTCGGCCCCCGTGGCAGCCCGATCGGCCCGAAATGGCGGTCATAGATCTCGCCGTAATTCCCTACCGCCTTGATCGCGTTGTAGGCCCAGCGATTATCGAGCCCCATGAGCTTGCCATGGTCCCCGGACACCCCCAGCAACCGCTGCACGGAGGGGTTGGTTGAGGCCAGCATCTGATCGACATTGGCACGGGTGACGCCGAGTTCCTCGGCGGTCAGCAGGGCGTAGCCGACCCATTTGACGATATCGAGCCATTGCTCGTCCCCCTTGCGGACCGCCGGGCCCAGCGGCTCCTTGCTGATGCGGTCGGGGAGCACGATGTGGTCCTCGGGCACCTGCAACGCCGTACGGTTCCCGGCAAGCTGGCTCGCATCGGTGCTGTAGGCGTCGCATCGCCCGGCATCGTAGGCGGTCATGCCATCCACGTTGCGCTCGAACACCACGGGCCGGATCGCGACGCCCGTGCTGCGCGACCAGTCCGCGAGATTGAGCTCGCTGGTGCTGCCCTGCGTCGTGCAGATGGCGGCGCCCGCCAGCTCCTTGCCGGATTTCACGCCGGAGGCGCCGCGCACCAGGAAGCTCTGCCCGTCGTAGAAATTGATGTAGGCGAATTCGAGCCCATTCGCGGCCTCACGCGACTGTGTCCACGTGAGGGTCGTGACCACCACGTCGACCGACCCGGCCTGCAACACCGTGAGGCGCTGCGGGGACGATACCGGGAAGAAGCGCACCTTCGGCTCCCCCAGCACGGCGGCTGCGATCGCCCGGCACGTGTCGGCATCCAGCCCCTGGAACACGCCGGCCCGGTCATACACGCCGAATCCTGGGCTTCCGAGGCTTGCGGAGCAGTCCAGCGTGCCCCGGGCCCGGATGGCGGCGAGCGTGGCGCCGGCCGGGGCCTGCGCTGACGCGGGCGCAGCAATGCCAACCACAATGATTAACAACACATGAAGAACTGTCAAACGCATCGCAACCTCCAAGACAAAATCTGACCAGCACCAATGCTCTCGCCGTGCGATCACAAAACCGCGGGTCCGTCCCGTGACCAGCGCATCGAAACGCGGAGTTAACCATTAGGTCGTAAAACGAGATTGTTCGCATCGGCTGCGACATCGAAAGGTTTTCAACGACTGTGTGGGCAGAGGGCTAAAACACCATGACACTCCTAAATGTCGGCGTAGGTCAACGATATACCACCATCAAGGCCGCGGTCGCGGCGGCCCGGGACGGCGATACCGTGAACGTGCAGGCCGGAACCTACACAAACGATTTCGCCCAGGTGCGCACGAAGATCACCCTGCAGGCCGTGGGTGGGCAGGTGACGCTGGTCGCGACCGTGTCTCCGCCAAACGGCAAGGCGATCCTCGACTGCTACACCGATACTGTGGTGAACGGATTTTCGTTCTTCGGATCGTCCGTGAAGGACTTGAACGGCGCGGGTATCCGGTCGAACGCCGGCAGCCTGACCGTGCAGAACTGCCTGTTCATGAACAACCAGGAGGGCATCCTCACCAACGCCGATCCCAACGCCGTCATCACCATCCGCAACTCCGAATTTGCCAATAACGGCGCGGGTGACGGCTACTCCCACAACCTCTATGTCGGTCAAGCCAAGCAGCTCGTTGTCGAGAACAGCTATTTCCATGACTCCGTCATCGGGCACGAGATCAAGAGCCGGGCGCTGTCCACCACCATCGTCGGCAACCGGATCTTCGACAATGGCGGCACCACCAGCTACAGCATCGACGTGCCGAACGGCGGCGTGGTCGACATCCGCAACAACGTGATCGAGAAGGGGGCCCAGGCCGAAAACCTCACGATCATCCATTTCGGCGGTGAGAGCGCACCATACGACGGCTCCAAGATCAATATCTCGGGCAACACCATCGTCAATGACCGCTCCTCCGTGATCGGGATGGTCAATGCGGCTCAGGCGCCGGTGACGTTCACGGGCAACTCCCTGTTCAACGTGGACCCGGCGAGCTTCGCCGGCGCCACCACGGCCGGCAACACCGTGCTGACCGCCCGCCCGGCGCTCGATATCTCCACCATGCAGCCCGCCATCATCCCTGTGACGACCCGTGCCCCCGTAATCACGCCCGGTGAGACCGCAACGGCCGTGACACAGGCCGTGCCGGAAGGCGCGCAATATACGACGTTCGGACGGGATGGCGCCGTGCTGGCCAGCGGCAAGATCCTGCAGGTCGGCGCCAACAAGGCCTTCACCACCCTGCAGCAGGCCGTGGCTGCCAGCCACGACGGCGATACCATCCGGGTCGATGCCGGCACCTACACCAACGATTTCGCGGTGATCACCCATAAGGTCACGATCGAGGGCGTGGGCGGCATGGCGCGTTTCGTCGCGACCAAGATACCGGAGAACAACCGCGGCATCCTGCATGTCAGCGCCGACATCACGGTTCGCAATCTGGAATTCACGGGCACCCGCAGCTACGACGGTAAGGGCGCCGGGCTGTTCCTCGCAGCGGGCCACGCCACCGTGGTGAACTGCTATTTCCACGGCAACGATACCAGCGTCTATGCCGCGACCAACCCGGCCGGCAGCGTATCGATCTTCGACACCGAGATCGCAAGCAACGGCAATGCCGACAAGGCGACGCCCAACATGGTGATCGGCGAGATCGGCAGTTTCACGCTGCAGAACAGCTACGTGCATGACGCCGTCGTGTCGCACGAAGTGACGGACGGGGCGTATTTCAGCCGCATCCAGAACAACCGCATCATCGACGGCGCCACCTCGGGCGCCAGCTTCGACGTCAATCTGGGCCATGGCGGGGACGCCGTGATCAGCGGCAACACGATCGAAAAGGGCGCCAACGCCGCCAATGGCGTGCTGGTGCATGTGGGCGGCGAGGGCGCCACCTATACCAACACCAACGTCGTGATCTCCAACAACACCCTGGTGTCGGATCTGGATAACCAGTGGCACCCCTACACCTACTTCGTGTTCAACGACAGCAGCACCGCCGGCGTCGCGGCGCCGCTGACCGTGACCGGCAACACATTCGTGGGGGGCATCTCAGGCAGCGAGCAGGTGCGCGGGGGCACGAGCCTGAACGCCACGGTCAGCACCAGCGCCACGCTCGACACCTCGGCGCCCTGGAAGGCACCGGCGGCGCAGGCCTCGGCAGTGACGGCCGGCCCCGACACGCTGAGCCTGCACATCGTCGGACAGACCTATCTGGCGCCGCCGCAATTCGTGGTGACCGTGGATGGCGTGGCGGCCGGTGGCGGCGTGGCGGATGGTGACCAGACGTTCACCTTCACGGGTGACTGGGGCGGCGGCCGCCACATGATCCAGGTCACGGAGATCAACGCCACCTACGGCCAGACCCTCCAGGGTGGGCGCGCGACCGTGCTGTCCACCACCCTGAACGGCGTGACGGTCGCGAGCAGCGCCGACATCAACTGGGGCAATTACACCGTCGGCATCACGGCACCGGGCGCGGCCAAGATCGCCACGACGGCGATCACCCAGGCCCAGGCGGGCGCGCTGTTCAACGCGACCTACTACCTGAACCAGAACCCCGATGTGAAGGCGAGCGGGGTGGACCCGTTCCAGCACTACATGTCCGTGGGCTGGACCCAGGGCCGCGACCCCTCGGTCAATTTTTCCACGGCGAAATACCTCGCCGCCCATCCGGACGTGGCGGCGAAGGGGACCAACCCACTGGCGCAATACGTGCTGGCCGGCAAGCCGGCTGGCGAGATGGCGCCGGCCGCCACGCCACATTCGTCCTACTCCGCGGGCATCGACGCCGCCTGGTATTACGCGCAGCACCCCGATGTCGCGGCGTCCGGCCAGGATGCCTGGAAGGAGTATGATACGGAGGGATGGAAGCTCGGCTACAATCCGGACGCCTATTTCGACACCAATTTCTACCTCACCCATAATCCGGACGTCGCCGCTGCCGGCATGAACCCGCTTACGCATTATACGCTGTTCGGCTGGAAGGAGGGGCGGGACCCCAGCACCACCTTCTCCGACCAGGCCTATCTCGACGCCAACCCGGATGTCGAGGCGGCGCAGGTCAACCCCCTGGTGCACTACCTCGACTATGGCCGTGACGAGGGGCGGGCGCTGTTCCTGAAGCCGGAGCCTGCGCCGGCCAAGGTGATCCGCACCGAACAGGAGATGTTCGACGCGAACTTCTACCTCGCCAAGAACCCGGACGTTGCGGCCGCGCATGTGGACCCGCTGTATCATTACCGCGCCTTCGGCTGGACCGAGGGGCGGGATCCCAGCACGCAGTTCAGCACCAACAAATACTTCGCGGCCTATACCGACGTGAAGGCCGCGCATATCGACCCGTTGGCGCATTACGCGAATTACGGTCAGGCCGAGGGGCGCAGCGCGTTCCCGATCTGACCGTCATCGGCCCGGGCCAAGAAGGCCCGGGCCAAAACGTTATAGTTCGAGGTTGCCCGGCGCACGCTGCCCGATCATGGCCAGCAGCTCCCGCCGCGTCGCGGGATCGTCACGGAAGGCGCCGATCATGCGGCTGGTCACCATGCTGACGCCGGGCTTGTGGACGCCGCGGGTGGTCATGCATTGATGCCCGGCCTCGATCACCACGCCGACACCCCGGGGCTGCAGCACCTGGTCGATCGTGTTGGCGATCTGCACCGTCAGCCGCTCCTGGATTTGCAGGCGCTTGGCATAGGCATCGGCCACGCGGGCCAACTTGCTGATGCCGACCACGCGGTTATGCGGCAAATACGCGATATGGCAGCGGCCGATGATGGGCACCATGTGGTGCTCGCAATAGCTTTCGAGCCGGATGTCGCGCAGCAGCACGATCTCGTCGTAGCCATCGACCTCTTCGAACGTGCGCTCCAGCAGAGAAACCGGGTCAATCGCGTAGCCGGCGAACAGTTCCTTGTAGGATTTGGCGACGCGCTTCGGCGTGTCCCGCAGGCCCTCGCGGGTGGGGTCGTCCCCGGCCCAGCGCAGCAGGACGCGTACGGCCGCCTCGGCCTCTTCCGCCGTGGGGCGCGCTTCACTGTGCTGCGGCAGGGCGGCTGTCGTTGGAGTTATGCTGTTCACTATGATCCTCCGGCTCACGGGGATGTGGGGGCCGGGGGCCGGGCGTCTAGTGCAAGCGGGCGGGCTGGTCGGGGCTATCGAGGCTGAAGGCCGGGATCGCGGCGTCGAAAGCCTCGCCGGAGGCCGTGACCACCATGTGGTAGGCCCCGGTCATGAAGCCGCTGGGCGTCGCGAGCGGGGTGCCGGAGGTGTATTCGAACGACTCACCGGGCTCGAGCAGCGGCTGCTTGCCGACGACGCCGGGTCCCTCGACCACCTGCACCCGGCCGCGCGCGTCGGTGATGCGCCAGGTGCGCCGCATGAGCTGCACGGCCTCCGTGCCGCGATTCTCGATGCGGACCTCGTAGGCCCAGACCCAGGTGCCTTGCTCGGACTGATCTTCGAGGAAGGCGGTCCGCACGCGGATCAGCACGCCCCGGGTGGTGGAGGTATAGGCGCCGCTCATTCCGCGGCCTGCCGCATGGCGAGGCTGTCCAGCGCATGCAGCAGGTCTTCCGCCAGGTCGGCCGGGTCTTCCAAACCGATCGAGAGGCGGACGGCGCCGTCCGTGATGCCGAGGCGGGCGCGCTCTTCGGCGCCGATCCTCATATGCGTGGTCGTGGCCGGATGGGTCATGAGGGATTTGGAGTCACCCAGATTATTGCTCACGGCCACCAGGCGGCAGGCGTTCATCATGCGGAACGCGGCCGGCTTGCCGTCCGCCAGCTCGAACGTGATCAGCGTGCCGCCGCCGCTCATCTGGGCACGCGCCAGGCGATGCTGCGGATGGTCGGCGCGGAACGGGTACCACACGCGTGAGACGGCCGGGTGCGCCGCCAGCCGGTCCGCTATATCGGCCGCGGCGTCGTTGGCTGCCTGCACGCGCAGATGCAGCGTCTCGAGCCCCTTCAGCAGCAACCAGGCGTTGAACGGGGACAGGCTGGGGCCGGTGTTGCGGATGAAGGGCTGCAGTGTCTCCTCGATCCACTTCTTCGTGCCCAGCACGGCGCCGCCCAGCACGCGGCCCTGGCCGTCGATGTGCTTGGTGCAGGAGTAGATGACCACATCGGCGCCAAGCGCGATCGGCTTCTGCAGCAGGGGGGTCGCGAACACGTTGTCCACCACCACCAGCGCGCCGGCCGCGTGCGCCATCGTGCTGATCGCCGCGAGGTCGAGGATCTCCAGCATCGGGTTGGACGGGCTTTCCAGCAGCACGAGCTGTGCGGGCGTGGATAGCGCCTGGTGCCAGGCCGGGAGGTCGGTGCCGTCCATGAATTCCGTTGCGATGCCGTAGCGCGGCAGGAGCGTGGAGACGATCCAGTGGCAGGAGCCGAACAGCGCGCGGGACGCCACCACGCGATCGCCGGTGCGGAGATGACTGAGCATGGTGGCATGCACCGCCGCCATGCCCGTGGCCGTCGCCCGGCACGCCTCGGCACCCTCCAGCAACGCCAGCCGGTCTTCCAGCATCACCACGGTCGGGTTGCCGAAGCGGCTGTATTGGTAGTGGGTTTCGGTGCCGGCGAAGGTGGCCTCGGCCTGCTCGGCGCTGTCATAGACGAAGCCGGAGGTGAGGAACAACGCCTCCGACGTTTCGCCGAACGGGCTGCGAACGGTGCCGCCGTGGACGAGCTGGGTAGCGGGACGGTACGTCATGGTGGTCGGCTCCAAACATTGGCCGGAGCACCGGGCGCATGTGTCGCGCCGCGGGGCCTTTTAGCGCGCTTGTTTAACCTCGCCGCAATCCGGCCGGACAAATCACGAGGGACGCTGATCTAGAGCCGCGGCGGTTGCGGGGTCAAGCGGACAATCGTATAACCGGTCCGCTGCGGGTGTAGTTCAATGGTAGAACGGCAGCTTCCCAAGCTGCATACGAGGGTTCGATTCCCTTCACCCGCTCCAATGCATCTGGCTTGGCCGGATTACGTCCCGGGTTTGGCAAGAAGCAGGGCATAGTGCTCCAGAGACTCCTCGCGCCCGTGATTGAAGCGTGCCATCACGCGGAGGACCGGCCATAAAATACGCCGGTCAGGGAGAACCAATGTAATGTTGAGTTCGGCTTGTGAGTCGGTGTCGTCACCACGCCATTCCCCACCCATGCCATGACGGATCACCTCTCCAGTATAGGCGCCGTGCGCGAACAGCCTTCTGCCTAGGTCATGACGTGAGCCCCTTCTTCCCTCCATTCAGAAGTAGAGTCCGCGGTTGCCGCCACGCCTATCGTGTCGGTGTTTCTCTGTTTGGTCGAGCGCCGTTTCTCCGTCCCGGCCATCCTCTCCCGAGCCGTCGCGCGCAGCCTGGGTCAAGGCTGGCCGTAGGCCATCGCCGTAGGCGACGCGCAGCGGCCTTGATGCAGGCGAGCACGGCGGCACGCTGAGCCAGCCGGGCGCGCGGCCACCCAGCGCCGAGTGCGGCCGGACGTGGTTGTAGTCCTCCCGCCACGCCGCCAGCACCGCCCGCGCCTGCCGCAGCGACGTGAACACCGTCTCGTTCAGGCATTCGTCCCGCAGCCGCCCGTTGAAGCTCTCGCAATACGCGTTCTGCTGCGGCTTGCCCGGCGCGATGTAGTGCCAGCCCACGCAACGCTCCTGCGACCACCGCAGGATCGCCGTGCTCGTCAGCTCCGTCCCGTTGTCGCTCACCACCGTCAGGGGCAGCCCGCGGACTGCCACGATCGCGTCCAGCTCGCGCGCCACCCGCAGCCCCGACAACGACGTGTCCGCCACCAGGCCCAGGCACTCCCGCGTGCAGTCATCGACCACGCACAGCATCCGGAACCGCCGCCCGTCCGAGAGGCTGTCCGACACAAAATCCAGTGACCACCGCTGGTTCGGCCCGTCCGGCACCGCGATCGGCGCCCGGATGCCCAGGGCCCGTTTGCGGCCGCCCCGGCGGCGCACCTGCAACCGCTCCTCGGCGTAGATCCGGCGCAGCTTCTTGTGGTTCAGCACCACGCCCTCCCGCGACAGCAGCAGCCCCAGACGGCGATACCCGAACCGGCGACGCTCGCCCGCCAAGGCCCGGAGCCGGACACGTGTCCCAGCATCGTCCAGCCGGATCGACCGATACCGCACAGCCGTCCGGTCCGCCCCCAACACTCGGCACGCCCGACGCTCGCTCACCGCGTGCTGCTCACGCAGGTGCGCCACGGCCTCTCGCCGCGCGGCGGGCGTCACCATTTTTTTCCAGCCACGTCTTTCAGCATCGCGTTGTCCAGCATCGCCTCGGCCAGCAGCTTCTTCAGCCGGGCGTTCTCCGCCTCCAACGTCCGCAATCGCCGCGCCTCGGAGACCTCGAGACCGCCAAATTTCGCCTTCCATTGATAGAACGTCGCCGGGCTGATCCCGTGCTTGCGGCAAACATCCGCCGTTGTCGAACCGGCCTCCTGCTCCCGCAGCACGCCGATGATCTGCTCCTCCGTGAACCTCGAACGCTTCATTCGTCCGCCTCCTGCTCGGGCGGACTCTACTAAAAACTGGCGGAAGATCAGGGGCTCACGTCAGTCATTGCTCAGGAGGCTTTTGGGCCGCGCCTTGCCGCTAGCCGCGTGCTCGTCGAAAAAACGGTCGATCTCTCGAAGACTCACGAGCGTGAAGTCTGCTGCGTATCCCGATGACCGGAGGGCCGATGCGATCCAAGCTGCTGCAGGCTGGATGTCTTCAACAACACTACCCATTCCCGGAGTTTAGAAAGCTGCAATGGGAAACTCAATCTTGAAAAGCGCATCATTTTGATGCATGCTCGCAACATGGATACGGGAAATAAATCTGCTTCGTCGTCCGGCATCACCGTCCGCTTCAGCGACACGGTGCGGGAGCGCGTCAAGAGCGTGGCGCGCTTGGAGCATCGCTCAGCCGCGGGATACATCGAGAGGCTAGTTGAACAGGACCTCCTGAAGCGTGACGAAGAAGAGCGGCTCGTTCGGGTCTATGTCTCCGCCGATGCTCCCAAGTGGTGCGGGGAAGTCGTCCGCGGCGAGGGCGAGACCGAGGAGCAGCATAGGGACCGCACCAACATTCTGAACCAATTGTTTGGTGCAAATTGATCCTGGCATGAGTGCCCTGCCATTTGGTGCCTTTGTCTGGACGAACTTCCCATTCGGTGATCCGCTCGAGGCCCGGTCCCAACCGGGACCGTCGCCACACATCGCCTACCACCTCGGCAGCAGCACGACGGGATTGGTTCTGCTCGCCTACACCAGTTCAGGGCCGTGGCGCGGCGCAGCCATCGGAACGCCACCGGGGATTGTGGAGTTTACCAGTTTGGCCGCGGCGAAGCTAAACCAGAAGGCATTTCACATCGACTTGCGCATCTTGGCCAGGGTGCGGCTGACAGCAGACTGGTTCCCTCGCTTGGCGGATCGGGATCGCGGCATCGTCGGCCTAGCCGATGCGGCTGTGCAGGCGCGCATACTTCAGGCTGCGAAAGCACTCGCTGGGCGAACAGAAACGATCGAGACCCGAGGGATCGGCAGTGCGACCACAACAATGACCAGGCGGCCAAACCCCGCCCGGTCGTGAACGACTTCCACCTACCGCGTCGGCCGCGGCGGCGTCACGGTGTAATCGTAGAACCCCCGCCCGATCTTCCGCCCATACCACCCGGCCTCCACATACTTCACCAGCAGCGGGCAGGGGCGATACTTGCTGTCCGACAATCCCTCATACAGCACCTGCATGATGCTCAGGCACGTGTCCAACCCGATGAAATCCGCCAGCTCCAGCGGCCCCATCTTGTGATTGGCGCCCAGCTTCAGCGCCGTGTCGATCCCCTCCACGGAGCCCACGCCCTCATACAGCGCATACACGGCCTCGTTGATCATCGGCACCAGGATGCGGTTCACGATGAAGGCCGGAAAATCCTCCGAGACCGAGGTCGTTTTATCGAGCCGCGCCGAGAGGGCCTGGATCGCGTCGAAGGTCGGCTCGTCCGTCGCGATGCCGCGGATGACCTCGATCAACTTCATGACCGGCACCGGGTTCATGAAGTGCATGCCGATGAATTTCTCGGGCCGGTCGGTGCTGGCGCCCAGGCGGGTGATCGAGATGCTGCTCGTGTTGCTGGCCAGCATGCAGGACGGCTTCAGGTGCGGCGTCAGCGTCTTGTAGATCGCGCGCTTCACCTCCTCCTTCTCGGTCGCGGCCTCGATCACGAGGTCGCTGTCGGCGAAGGCGGCGTAGTCGGAGCTGGTGGTAATTCGCCCGAGGGCCGCGCCCTTCTGCTCGGCCGTCACCACGCCCTTGGCGATCTGGCGGTCGATGTTGCGGCCGATGTTGCCCATCGCCTTGTCCAGCGCGTCCGCCTTCATGTCCAGCAGGACGACCGGCACACCGGCCAGCGCGCACACATGCGCGATGCCGCTGCCCATCTGACCGGCGCCCACCACGCCCACGGCGCGGATTACCGGCGCACCGGGTTGCAGATCGGCCGGGTTGGAAACGACATTCATGCCGGGCGCCCAAGCTCCGCTTGTAGCTCAGGCAACGCGGTGAACAGGTCACCCACGAAGCCGTAATCCGCGACCTGGAAGATCGGCGCGTCCTCGTCCTTGTTGATGGCGACGATGACCTTGCTGTCCTTCATGCCCGCCAGATGCTGGATCGCGCCCGAGATCCCGATCGCCAAATACAGGTCAGGCGCCACGATCTTGCCGGTCTGCCCGACCTGGTAGTCGTTCGGCACGAAACCGGCATCCACCGCCGCGCGCGATGCGCCCACCGCCGCCCCAAGCTGGTCGGCGATCGGCTCCAGCAATTTGAAGTTCTCGCCGTTCTGCATGCCGCGCCCGCCGGAGATCACGATCTTCGCCGCCGTCAGCTCCGGCCGCTCCGACTTGCTCAGCTCGGCCGACACGAACCGGCTCACCACGGCGCCGTCCGCCATCGCCACGGGCTCGATCGTGGCGCTGCCACCCTCTGATGCCACGGGGTCGAAGCTCGCGGCGCGGATGGTCATGACCTTCTTCACGTCCGACGACTTCACCGTCGCCATCGCATTCCCGGCATAGATCGGGCGCACGAAGGTGTCGGCGTCCACGATGCCCGAGACGTCGCTGATCGGCTGCACGTCCAACAGCGCCGCCACGCGCGGCATCACGTTCTTGCCGGTGGCGGTGCTGGCGGCCATCAGGTGCCCGTGATGCCCGGCCATCGACACCAGCAGCGCGGCCAGTGGCTCGGCGAGCGAGTGCTCGAACGCCGGGCCATCGGCCACGTGCACCTTGGTCACGCCCGGCAGCTTCGCCGCGGCGGCGGCGGCGGCGCCCACGTTCAGGCCCGTCACCAGCACATGCACCTCGCCCAGCTTGGACGCGGCCGCGACCGCGCTGCGGGAGGGCTGCTTGATGCCCTGGTCGTCATGGTCGAGGAGGACGAGCGACGCCATGTCAGATCACCTTCGCTTCGGTTCGCAGCTTCGAGACCAGTTCGGCGATCGAGCCCACCTTCACCCCGGCCGTGCGGCGCGGCGGCTCGGCCACGCTCACGAGCGTCAGGCGGGGCGCCGGGTCGATGCCGAGATCGGCCGGCTTGATCGTCTCGATCGGCTTCTTGCGCGCCTTCATGATGTTCGGCAGCGATGCGTAGCGCGGCTCGTTCAACCGCAGGTCGGTGGTCACGATGCAGGGCAGGTTCAGCTCCAGCGTCTCGAGCCCGCCATCGATCTCCCGCGTGACCGTGAGCTTGTCGCCGGCGATCTCCACCTTGCTGGCAAACGTGCCCTGCGGCCAGTTCAGGAGCGCGGCGAGCATCTGCCCGGTCGCGTTCATGTCGTCGTCGATCGCCTGCTTGCCCATGATGATCAGGCCGGGCTGCTCCTTGTCCGCCAGCGCCTTCAGCATCTTGGCGACGGCCAACGGCTGCAACTCGACATCGGTCTCCACCAGGATGCCGCGATCGGCACCCATGGCCAGCGCGGTGCGGATCGTCTCGGCGCACGCAGCCACACCCATGGACACGGCCACGATCTCGGTGGCCAGGCCCTTTTCCTTCAACCGCACAGCCTCTTCGACGGCGATCTCGTCGAACGGGTTCATGCTCATCTTCACGCCCTGCGTCTCGACGCCGGAGCCGTCGGTCTTCACACGGACCTTCACGTTATAGTCAACGACCCGCTTGACGGGGACCAGGAGCTTCATGGGGGGCTCTTCATGTGAGGGAGGGCCGGGGCAGGCCGATTTTGGCCGGAAGATACCGGCCCGCCCTCTGCCGAGTCAAACGGTGCGGCCACCTCAGCCCTGCCGCAGCAAGCTCAACAGGATCACGAACAGCAGCACGGCGGCGCCCTGGAACACCACCCGGTAGCGCATCAGGGCATTGGACTTCGCGGCATCCCCGCCACGCACCATGCTCAGCAGCCCCGCAAACAGCACGCCGACCGTGGCAAGCATGGCCAGCACAACCAAAACTGTCAGGAATGTCGTCATGACCGACATCTGGTCAGCGCGGCACGATTGTCGAGGCCATCCGCCACCGACCCAAGGTTGACAGCCACGCAGCCCGGGTGTTGGACCCACGCATGCGATGCACCCGGATCCCGCTCGGCTGCCTGGCAGGCCTCTTGCTATGCTGGACTGCCCTCCCTGCCGCCGCGCAGGCCCCCCAAGCCGCGAAGCCGCCCGTAACGCCCGCTCAGGCACAGGCCGTGCTGGACGTGCTGAAGGATGACAAGCGCCGGGCGGAGTTCACCGCCACCCTGGAAGGCATGACCCAGGCGCTTCCCGCCGCTGCCCCGGCGACGGCGTTGCCGCTCGAACCCGATAGCCTTGGCGAGCAGCTGCTGGTCCAGGTCTCCGGAGCCATCGCCGCCGGAAGCGCGCAGCTCGCCGCCACGGTCCGCACGGTCAACGATTTGCCGCTGCTTTGGCGCTGGGTCGCGTCCACAGCCACCGACCCAGCCGCCCGCGCCCGCATCATGGAAGCTGCCTGGCGTCTGCTGCTCGTGTTGATGTTGGCGGGGGCCGCCGAGTTCGCGGTCGCCCGGCTACTCCGAAAAATGCGCGCCGTGCTGGGCGCCTGGGCGCCGCAGGGCAGCGATCCCGTGGCCGAAATCCACGCGGCCGAAGCCGAGGCCGAGCCTGATCCTTCGCCGCATGAGCCCGGCCCCGCACAGTCCGAAGCCCGGCACGCCAAGGCCGCGACCGTGCGCCGCCGCACCCTGTCGCGCGCCCTCGGCACGCTCAAGCGGCTGCCGTATCTGCTGGGCCGGCTGTTGCTGGATCTGGTGCCGTTCGCGGCGTTCGGGGCGGTGGCCGCCGGGTTGATGACCACCCCGCTCGGCGCGGACATCCTATCGCGCGGTGTCGTGGTGCTGGTGGTGCAGGCCTATGTCGGCGCCCGCGCGCTGCTGGCCACGATCGCCATGCTGGTCACGCCCGAGGGTATGCGGCTCCGGCTGCTGCATGTGTCGGACACGGCGGCGGTGTTCCTCACGCGATGGGCCCGGCGCATCGTGACCATCGGCGTCACCGGCGCCGTGATCGCCGAAGTGGGGCTGGTGTTCGGCATGTACCGCACGGCGCATGACGCGCTGCTGAAGCTGTTCGCGTTGGTGGTGCATGGCTGCGCCGTGGTGATGGTGCTGCAGGCGCGGGCGGCCGTGGCGCGGCGAATCCGGCAGGGCAACGGCTCCGCCACCGGCCCCGGCGTCTGGCCCGCCTTGCGGCAGCGCATCGCAGCGGTGTGGCACCTGATCGCGATCTTCTACATCGTGGCGCTCTGGCTCGTCTGGGCGGTCGAGCTGCGCAACGGCTACGTGCGGCTGATCCAGTTTTTCCTGGTGACGTCGGCCGTGATCGTCACCGCCCGGATCGTCGCCGTTCTGGCTTTGGGCGCTCTCGACCGGTTGCGCCCCGGTGCCGACCTCGCAGCCCGGCACCCGGGGCTCGAGGCGCGGACCAGCTTCTACTACCCCTTCCTCCGCGGCCTCGTGACCATCGTGATCGTCGCCCTGACGGGGTTCAGCCTGCTGGAGGTCTGGGGCCTCGGCGCGTGGTCCTGGCTGATGCGGACGGGGCTGGGCGGGCGCGTGGTGTCGGCCGCCGGGCTGATCGGCGTCACGGTGCTGCTGGCGGTGCTGATCTGGGAGGGGGCGAACGCGGCGGTCGAGCAACACCTCGCCCGCCTCACCGCGCAATCCCACCTCGCGCGGGCCGGGCGGCTGCGCACCCTGTTGCCGATGCTGCGCACGACGCTCATGGTCACGATCGTGCTGGTGGTCGGATTGATGGTGCTGAGCGAGCTGGGCGTGAACATCGCACCGCTCCTGGCCGGCGCCGGAGTGATCGGCATCGCGGTCGGCTTCGGCTCCCAGAAGCTGGTGCAGGATTTGATCACCGGCCTGTTTCTCCTGCTGGAAAACGCGATGCAGGTCGGCGACGTGGTGACGCTGGGCGGCCTGACCGGCACGGTGGAGGCCCTATCCATCCGCACCATCCGGCTCCGCGCCCTGGATGGCAGCGTGCACATCATCCCGTTTAGCGCGGTCACGACCGTCACCAACCAGACCAGGGATTACGGTTTCGCCGTCGTGGATGTGAGCGTCGGGTTGAACGAGGAGCCCGGCCGCATCTCGGACGTGGTGCGCGGCGTCGCGTCCGAGATGCGGTCCGACCCACGCTGGGCGACCGTCATCCTGGAGCCGCTGGACGTCATGGGCGTCGAGCGGTTCATCGACACCGCCTGGGTGCTGCGCGTGCGGCTGAAGACGCAGCCCGCCAGCCGTTGGTCCGTGGGGCGCGAGCTGAACCGCCGCATCAAGGTGCGGTTCGACGAACTGGCGATCGAGAGCCCCTTCACCAGCTACCGCGTGCTGAGCGGCCAGCCCGCGGCCACCGCCACGGAGGAAGCGGCGTGACCGACCCGTTGCTGGAGGGCCATCGCCGGTTCCGCGCCGAAACCTGGCCCGCCGAGCGCACCCGCTACGAAGCGCTCGCGAAGGAGGGGCAAAGCCCGGAGAGCCTGGTCATCTCGTGTTCCGACAGCCGGGTTGATCCGCAGACGGTGTTCGGCGCCGTACCCGGCGAGCTGTTCGTCATCCGCAACGTGGCCGGGCTGGTGCCGCCCTACTCGCCCGATGCCGGCTATCACGGCACCAGCGCCGCGCTGGAGTTCGGCGTGCGCGTGCTGCAGGTCGCGCGCATCGTGGTGCTGGGGCACGCGCAATGCGGCGGGGTGCAGGCGATGGTGGAGCGCGGGGCCGTGGACGCGCTGGATTTCGTGGCGCCCTGGATGGAGATCGCGGAACCGGTGCTGGCGGCGGTGCCGGGCGGGCTCGACCCCGCTGCCAAGCTGCTGCATTGCGAGACCGAAATCGTGCGGCTGTCACTCCGCAACCTGATGACCTTTCCGTGGATCGCGTCCAGGGTGGCGGAAGGCTCTCTGGTCTTGCAGGGCTACCGCTTTGCGATTCGGACGGGATTGCTGGAAACGATCGGGATCGCGGAATGATCGAGGGCTGGGCTGCGTCGTTGCGGGACACGGGGTTCCGCTTTGTGCCGGGGGCGGAGATGCGGGCCGGGCTGGCCGCGCATGGCCTGGCGGAATGGGATGCGTTCGCCGCCAGCTGGAACGATCTCGGCCTCGACACCTACATGGCGGATGGCGGGCGCTACCGTAAACGTCGCCATGCCGCCTTTGCGGTCGGTGCCGCCGGCGTGACGCGCAAGCCGCCGCAGCCGCACTACCAAAGCCGGGACTTCAACGCGCTCAATGGCGGCATCGCCCGCTGGTTCGACCCGGTGCTGGAGGATGTCGCCGACGGCCCGGCGTTCCGCGCCATCCTCGCGACCTGCCACGCTTTGTTCGACCGCCTGACGCCCGCGCCCGCCTGGCACGTGGAGGCGCACCAATTCCGCATCGAGGCGCGCCCCGGCCAGGCCGGCCAACCGACGCCGGAGGGCATGCATCAGGACGGGGTGGACTGGGTGCTGGTGCTGATGATCGGCCGGGTCAACATCCAGTCCGGTGAGACCAGCATCCACGCGCTGGACCGCTCGCCCCTGGGCCATTTCATGCTGGAGCAGCCGATGGACGCGGCGCTGGTGGACGATCACCGCGTGTTCCACGGCGTGACCGCCGTCCGCCCGCTCGACCCGGCATTGCCGGCGCACCGGGACGTACTGGTGCTGACCTTTCGCCGCGAAAGCTAGCCCAAACCTCTCCCTCCGGGAGAGGGGGTGGCCGCCCCGGCCGTCGCGATCTCCTCGCCCTGCAACAGATACCCGGCATTCCGCACCGTCTGGATCATCGCCCCCCCGAACGGCCGGTCCACCTTCTGCCGGAGCCGGGACACATGCACGTCGATCACGTTGGTCTGCGGGTCGAAATTATAGTCCCACACGCCCTCCAGCAGCATCGTCCGTGTCACGACCTCCCCGGCATGGCGCATCAGGTATTCGAGCAAGCGGAACTCCCTGGGCTGCAGCTCCACCCGCTGGCCCCGCCGGCGCACCATGCGCGTCAGCAGATCGAGCTCGAGATCCCCGACCTGCAGCCGCGTGGCCGGGCCGGGCCGCCCGCGGCGGACCAGCGCCTCCATCCGCGCCAGCAATTCCGAGAACGCATAGGGCTTGGCCAGGTAATCGTCGGCACCGGCCTTCAGCCCCTGCACCCGGTCCTCCACGTCCGACAAGGCGGACAGCATCAGCACCGGGGTCGCATCCTGCCGCGCCCGCAGCGCGCCCAGCACGTCGATCCCGTCCATCGTGCCGGGCAGCAGCCGGTCCAGCACGATCGCGTCGAACCCGCCGGCCTCCGCCTGCATCAGCCCGGCCGTGCCCGTCGCCTCCGTCACCGCATCGTGCCCGCAATCCAGGAACGAGCCCACCATGAGCTCCGCCGTGCCCGCATCGTCCTCGATGACGAGGATGCGCATGCGTCAGTTCGCCGGGTCCGCGGGGCGGCGGCCGACCACCACGGGGACGTCAAGGTTCTGCGACCCGCGGCGGACCGTGAGCCGTACGCCGTTGCCAGGCGGGGTCGCGGCAATGGCGCGGATCAGGCCACGGGCGCTATCCACCCGGTCCGCCCCCACGGACAGCACCACATCCCCGGTCCGTAGCCCGGCCTTCGCCGCGGGGCCCGTGCGGTCGATCCCCGCAATGGCCACGCCCGAGCCGCTGGCGGTCCGGCCGCCGACATCCTGCACCGAGACACCCAGCCAGCCACGGTCGATCCGCCCCTTATCCCTGAGGTCCGCCACGATCCGCTGCGCGATCTCGCTCGGCACCGCGAACCCGATGCCGACGCTGCCGCCCGTGGGGGAGACGATGGCCGTGTTCACCGCGATCACCTGCCCATCCATGTTGAAGGTGGGTCCGCCCGAGTTGCCCGGGTTGATCGGCGCGTCGATCTGCAGGAAATCGTCGAACGGCCCGGCGCCGATATCCCGCCCGCGCGCCGACACGATCCCCGCCGTTACCGAACTGCCGAGCCCGAACGGGTTGCCCGCCGCCAGAATCCAGTCCCCAACCTCGACCAGCTTACTGTCGCCCCAAATCACATACGGCAGGGGTGAGGGGGAGGTTACGCGAATGACCGCGATGTCCGTCAAATCGTCGGAGCCGATCAGGCGAGCCGGCAGCTCGGTGCCGTCCGCCAGGGAAACGATAATCCGGTCGGCGCGGCCCACCACGTGGTTGTTGGTGACGATCAGGCCGTTCGGATCGATGATGAAGCCCGATCCCGCGCCCTGCATCTGCTCCCGCCGGCCGCGGAACCGCTCCCGGAACTGCCGCTCGAACGGCGTGCCACGCAGCTCGGGCGGCACGGTGGCGGGTTCGGCCGGGCCCTGCCCTTCGGTGACGGAGATGTTGACCACGGCCGGCACCACGCGCTTCACCAGCGGCGCCAGGCTCATGGGTGCCACGCCCGGCGGACGCAGCGGGGCCGGCGAGCTCAATTGGGCTTGGGCCGTACAACCCGGCACCGCGAGCACCGCGGCAAGCAGGATTGCACGAACGAGGCGGTTCATTGGACAGTAAGCTCCCTCAGTGTTCGATCTTACAATGGAATGACCCTGCGTTGCATCAAGGATCATTCCATGGTGCCCAGATTCACGAGTCCGGGCGCTCTGGCCAGTCATGGCGCGGATATCGCCCCTTCATATCCTTACGAGCGTCCGCCCATGCCCCACGCCAAAATCCGGCTAAATCGGCGGTGATGGCAATCGGGCGCTGCGCGGGTGACAGCAAGGACAGCTGCAACGGCACCCGCCCCCCGGCCAGCACGGGCGTGGTTTCGAGCCCGTAGAACGCTTGCGCCCGCGCCTGGGCGGTCGGCACCGCCTGGAGGTAGTCGATCGTTGCCCGGCCGCCCGGCAGCTCGATATGGGTCGGCAGCTCCCTGTCCAACCGCGCCGCCGCCGCCCAGCCCAGCCGCGCCCGCAATAGCGGCATCAGATCGAGCGCCACCACCTCCGCCATGCGCGTAATGCCGTCGAGATGGGGCAACAGCCAGTCCTGAACGGCGTCCGCCAGCGCCCCGTCCGACAGATCCGGCACGGCGTCATCGAGCCCGCGCAGCAGCGCCGCCCTGGCCTGGAATTGCCGCGCAGGGCCGGTCCAGTTCAGCTCGGCGATCCGCTTGCCCGCGGCTTCCGCCAGCGCCAGGGCGGAGGCCGCCGGGTCCGCCGGGAGGGTGCGGTCGTCCAGCACCAGCATGCCCAGGCGCCGGCGGCGGCGGGACAGCACGGTGCCGGTGGCCGGGTCATAGCCGCTTTCGACCGTCTCGGTGATTTGCGCCTGCAACGAGGCCGGCAGGTCCGCCGGCTCGATCGCCGCAGCCAGGCGAATACGGGCGCTGGCCTTCAAATCGAGCGAGGCCGCCACAAGCAGCTTCGCGTCCGCCAACGGGTCCGTCCGCGGCAGCCGCGCGCCGCCACCACCCGACAGCCGGAACGACCCGGGTTCGCCCCGGCGCTGCGCGATCCGGTCCGGAAAGGCGGCGGCCAGCAGCGGGGCCGGGTTGCCCTCCGCCTGGTCGGGCGCGCGCAGCCGCCGGCGGTATTGCCCGGCCTGGCGCCGAATGCGGTTCACGGCACCGCGGTCCGCATCGCCCTGACCCCCGAGCGCATCGAGCCGAAGCTGGATGTCCGCCGGCGCATCCCGGGACCGCAGCGGGTCACGCTCCTCCAACAGCGCCGCCAAATCCGCCGCCAGCGCCGCTTCGGGCGGGGTTCGCGCAGACAGCATCATAGCCGCCAGCCGCGGATGCGACCCCAACGCCGCCATCCGCCGCCCCGATGCCGTGATGCCATCCGGATCGAGCGCGCCCAACTGTGTCAGCAACGCCGATCCCGCCGCCAGCGCCCCGGTCGGCGGCGGGTCCGGGAACCGCAGAGCGCCCGGCGCCGTCCCCCACGCCAGGCAATCCAGCACCAGGCCCGACAGCTCGGCCTCGAGGATCTCCGGCCGGTCATAGGGCGGGAGGCCGCGGTGCAGCGCCGTGGTCCAGAGCCGCACCGCCACGCCCGGCCCCTCCCGCCCCGCGCGCCCCGCCCGCTGATCGGCCGCGGCCCGGCTGATGCGCAGCGTGGTGAGCCGGGTCAGCCCCGTGGCGGCATCCATCCGCGGCGCCCGGCGCCAGCCGCCATCCACCACGATCCGCACGCCCGGCACGGTCAAGGACGTCTCGGCAATGCTGGTCGCCAGCACCACCCGGCGGGTTTCGGCCGGACGCAGCGCCCGATCCTGCTCCGCGGGCGGCAGGTCGCCATGCAGCGGCAGCACCAGCGCGCCGCAGCCCTGAAGCGCCGTCTCCGTGCGCCGGATCTCGCCCATGCCCGGCAGGAAGGCCAGCACGTCCCCCTCATGCGCCTGGAGCGCCGCCCGGATCGCGCGGGCCATGGCGTCCGGCAGATCGCGGACCTCCGTCACGTCCCGGCCCGCATGCTGAACGTCCACCGGGAACATCCGCCCGGCGCTCTCGATCACCGGAGCACCCATCAACGCCGACAATCGCGCCCCATCCAGCGTGGCGGACATCGCCAGCAGCCGGAGCTCCGGCCGCAGCACGCTTTGCAAATCCAGCAGCAACGCCAGCGCCAGATCGGCCTCCAGCGCCCGCTCATGCACCTCGTCCAGCAGCACCGCCGCCACGCCATCGAGCGTGGGATCGGATAACAGGCGGCGGACCAGCAGCCCCTCCGTGATGACCTCGATCCGCGTGGCGGCGCTGACGGCGCTGTCGAGCCGGGTGCGGTAGCCGACGCTCTGGCCCACGGCCTCCCCGATCAGCGACGCCATGCGAGTCGCGGCCGCGCGAGCCGCGAGGCGCCGGGGCTCCAGCACCAGGATCGTGCCGCCCTGTAACCAGGCGGCCTCCCGCAGCGCAAGCGGCACCAGCGTCGTCTTCCCCGCCCCCGGTGGCGCCACCAGCACCGCGTTCGACCCGGCCTCCAATGCAGCCAGCAAGGCGGGAAGCGCCTCGGCAACGGGGAGGTCGCCGGGGAGGTCAACAGGGAGGTCAACAGGGAGCATGGGAATGCCTATATACCCCGGCACGAGGAGACGCGCATGGTCCGCCTGTTGTGTTTGTTGGTCGTCCTGCTCGGCCCCGTATCGGCCTGGGCCGCGGAGAGCGCGCCCGTGAGCAGCCCCCGCCTGACCGCGACGCTGGTCTCGGACGTGGATGCAGTGACGCCCGGGGTGCCGTTCGGCCTGGCGCTGCGCCTGCGGATGGCGCCGGGCTGGCACACCTATTGGCAAAACCCCGGTGACGCCGGCGCTCCCCCCGAGTTCTCCGTAACCGGCGCAGATATCGGCCCTATCGCCTGGCCCGCCCCGGCAAGGCAGCCGGAGGGGCCGGTCATGACCTACGGCTATTCCGGCGAAGTGCTGCTCCCTGTCCGCGCGACCACCACGGGCCCGGCCACCATCACGGCGGAAGCCAGTTGGCTGGTCTGCGAAAAGATCTGCGTCCCGGAACACGGCACCTTCACCCTATCGCTTTCCCCGAAAGAGGGTCGGAATGAAAGAAACGACCCGCCGGCCGCTACCAATTCCGCCGAAGCCCCGCTTTTCACCGCTGCATCAGCCCGCGTTCCCCGACCCAGCCCGTTCCCGGCCCGGATCGCCCCCGACGGCACCCTCACCCTCACAGGCCAAGGCCTCTCTGCCGCCACGGTCCGCGAAGCCTGGTTCGTCCCCGACGTGGCCGACACCATCGTCAACGCGGCCCCGCAATCGCTTGAGGTCACAGACGGCCGGGTCGCCATAAGCCTACGCCCCGGCACCGCCTTCGGCTCCGGCCTTGCCGGCGTGGTCACCTTGCGCGACCCCTCCGGCCAAGAATCCTACCTCCACGTCGACGCGGCGCCCGGCCCGGCGACGGCATCCTTGCCGCTCATCGAAACGCTCGGCTTCGCTCTGCTGGGCGGCCTGATCCTGAACCTGATGCCCTGCGTGTTTCCGGTGCTAGCGATGAAGGCGATGGCGGTGGCGCGGATGCCGGGTCAGCTGCGGGGCGCGATTCGGGTGGAGGCATTGGCCTACACCGCCGGCGTGCTGGTGGCGTTCGGGGCCCTGGGCCTGGTGCTGGTCGGCCTGCGCGGCGCGGGTGCGGCGGCGGGTTGGGGCTTTCAGTTCCAGTCGCCGGTGTTCGTGGCGGGGATGGCGTGGGTGCTGTTCGCGGTCGGGCTCAATCTGTCCGGCGTGTATGAGGTCGCGGTGCCGGGCACGGGCGCCGGGCAACGCCTGGCGGGGCAGGGGGGTCCAGCCGGCAGCTTCTTCACCGGCCTGCTGGCGGCGCTGGTCGCGACCCCCTGCACCGCCCCCTTCATGGGCGCCGCGATCGCCGCCGCCCTGGCCGCTCCCGTTATGGTTACGGCCGCGGTGTTCCTGGCGATGGGCCTGGGCCTCGCCGCGCCCTATCTGGTGCTGGCGTTCATCCCCGGCCTCGCCCGGCTGCTGCCCCGCCCCGGCGCCTGGATGGACACGCTGCGCGGCGCCCTGGCCTTCCCGATGTATGCCGCCGCGGCCTGGCTGTTCTGGGTCCTGGCGCAACAGGCCGGGCCGGACGGCGTGCTGGCCGGCGCCGCGGGCCTGGTGCTGCTGGCCTTCGCGGCGTGGTCCCTGGGCCGGGCGCAACGCGCGGGCGTGAGATGGGGCCTGGCGCTGGCGGGGATGGCGGTCGCGGCCGCCCTGGCGCTGCTGCCCGGCCTAACCACCGCCGCGTCCGGCCCGGTGCCGGTGGCGGAGGGCACGGAACCCTTCACCCCCGCCCGCCTCGCCACGCTCCGCGCCGAGGGCAGGCCGGTCTTCGTCAACATGACGGCGTCCTGGTGCGTGACATGCCTGGTGAACGAACGCCTGGCCCTGTCACCCGCCGCGGTGCGAGAGGCGTTCCGGGCGCGCGGCGTGGTGTATCTGAAGGGCGACTGGACCCGGCAAGACCCGGGGATCACCGCCTTCCTACGCGAACACGGGCGGGACGGGGTGCCGCTCTATGTCCTGTATGCGCCGGGGCAGGAAGGGGTGGTGCTGGGGCAGGTGCTGACGGAGGGGGCGGTCCTGGCCGAGGTGGGGCGGCTTTAAGACCTTCGCCTCGATGATGGCGCCCAAGGTCGGGTTGGCGCCGATCGACTTTCGTCTCCGCTTCTTCAGCGCCTCGTTCGATCCGGTGGATGCCTGGTCGATCCAGCTGATCATGCGCGACGTCGCTGCCGCGGACACGCATGCCGCGCTATCGCGGCCCTGCCGACGACTACACGGGATCCGGCGAACCCTCGGGCAGGACGGGCAAAGAGCGCGACCGTCGGCCAGGCTCACAAAGGAGTTTTCATGTCCACTCAGCAGCTTCTGTACAGCATCCGCATCCTGATCATCCACCCGACGCTCACGTCGGAGGAGATCAGTGCTGCCCTCAACCTCAAACCTCGGATGATAAAGACCGTCGGGCAGCCGAGATTGGGCCCCAAGGGCAACCCGCTAGGGGGAGTGTGGCCCGATACGCGCTGGTCGGTATGGGAGGTCAGGAATGGTGACCGGTATTTCTTTACGCGTCTCGACAAGGTGCTGGAGCGGTTCAGCCAGCACCGGGATTTCCTGCGCCGGGTCGCCGAGACGGGTGGTGAAACCAACTTCATCATCGACCTGCCTGGCGGGGCAAACATCGGTGACGTGCTGACCGAGCGTGCTGTCGCCCGGCTGGCCGACCTGAAAGGATCGTTTGGAATGGAGGTCTTTCCTCTCATGAACCCCAGGGAGGACGAATACATCTGGCCTGGCGATCAGTAGCCTGATCATGAGGCCATGGCCGTGATGACAGTGATCAACTGCAATGTCCTGTCGATAGCAATCGTTCTGTTAAAGATCAGAGATCGGTGATTGGAGTGATCCGGTTCGTGCCAGCTGGCTTGGCGCGATTTGAGGTTTGGGTCGAGCGGACGATTTCTCTGCGTATCGGTTGATGCCCCACGCCATAAGGAAGAGCAGGCCCGGAACAACGGCCAGCAGCAAGACAACGTAGAAAATCAGTTCCAACAGGGGATTCCTCATACCGTCAGGCGGCAATAGCGCCTGCTCACGTGCCGCATGTGGGAGGCGCCGGATGTTTGCCCAGCCCGCGATGGGCTGGCAGTAAGCCGGAGGCAGCTTTGCGCAGTCAGCTCAAGGCACCGCCAAATCCTGCTTCTCCACCGGAGCCGGCCCCGGCGCCGTCTCCGCCGCCTGCAAGAATGCCCGCAGCGACTTCCGCACCTGGAACTCCAGCTCCACGTTCATGTCCGCCAGCATCAGCCGCGTCACCTCATACAGCGCCAGCCGCAAAGACCCGCGCCCTCCCACGCCCGCCACGCGCCGGGTCACCTGAGCCTCCGCCACACCCACCGGCGCCCCATCGGCACCAAAAATTTCCAGATGCGCGGCCATCACCCCCTCCAGGCTCTCGCCCAGCCGGTTCACCGTCGCCTTGTCGATCGTGAACACCGCCCGGCCCGCCGTGCCGCCAGCGGCCAGGCGGTCTTGGCCGAGTTGGCGCAGGGCCGGGCCGGGGGGTGACGGGTTTTGCGCGTCCAAGGGGCCCGGCGCCGGCGCGTCCCCGACCTCGACCGACGCCACGTCCAGCCGCAACGGCGTCAGGAAGTCGGAGCGCAATGGGCCGAAGCTCGGCGCCGGGCCGTCATCGCCGCCGCAGGCCGCCAGCAGCAGCGGCGCGCCCAGCAACCAACGCCGCCTCACGCGGGCGCGTCCGGTTGGCCATGCACCTCGTCCCGGCCGAACCGGAAATCCAGATTGCAGAACTCGCACGTCATCACGATCGAGCCGCCATCCGCGCCCTCCGCCACCATGTGGTCCAGATCGTCACGCGAAAACCCCTCCAAGATGCCCGAAAGCCGCGCCCGCGAGCAGCGGCAGCCATAGGCCAGCGCCCGGTGCCGGTCGGACGCCACGCCTTCGCCACCGAACAAGCGATACAGCAGCGCGTCCGGCTCCAGCGTGTCATCCAGCAGCTCCGCATCCCGCAGCGTCCCGGCCAGGACGGTCGCGGTGCGCCAGGCCTCGGTCTGCTCCTCCCGGTTCAGGGTCACGTCGATGCCCCCTTCGCCGGACACGCGCTCCAAGATCAGAGCCCCGGCGCGCCAGCCCTCATCGGTATGGGCGCAGGCGAGATGCACGAAGCATTCGAGCTGCTCGCTGGTCTCGAAATAGTGCAGCGCCATGTCGGCCAGCGACTCGCCCTCGATCGCGACGATCCCCTGGTGCTGCGCCACGTCGGCCCCCTGATCGACGGTGAAGGCCAGGTAGCCATGGCCCAGCAACGCCGCGGCCGATGGCGCCGGGTCCGCGGCCAGCAGCAGGTCCAGCTTCTCCGGCGCTGCCCGGGCATAGCCGCGCAGCGCGCCATCCTGCGTGCAATCCGCCAGCAGCATGCCGACCGGCCCGTCCCCCTTGGCCTGCAGGCTGAAGGAGCCGCGGAACTTCAGCGCCGTCGCCAATGCCGCGGCCAACGCCAAAGCCTGGCCCGACAAGGCGGTGACGACGGGGTGGTTCTCGTGCCGGGTCAGCAGCGCGTCCGCCAACGGCCCCAGCCGCACCAGCCGCCCCCGCACCGGGCGGCCCGGCAGGTAAAACGGCGTCACGCCACGGGGCACCACGATGTCCGGCACATCGGGCCGGTTCGGGTCGAGGAAGGCGGGGGTCATGCTCATGCCCTCAACATAGGGGGCGCCCGGCCCGAGGTGAACCACTTGCCATCACGGCGTGCGCCGGGGAGGGTGGGCGCAGCGAGAGATGAGGCGTGGCATGCCGCCCGGAATAGCATTGGTGGCGGCGCTGGCGGTGGGTCGGCTGGCGTTCGGCTTCCAGTTCCAGTCGCTGGCCGCGCTGGGGCCGGAGCTGGTGGCGCGATATGGGCTGGATTACGCGGCGCTGGGCACGCTGATCGGGCTGTATATGGCGCCGGGCATTCTGGTCGCGTTGCCCGGCGGGCTGCTCGGGCGGCGCTATGGGGAGCGGCTGCTGGTCGGCGCCGGGTTCTTGCTCATGACGGCGGGGGCGGCGGTCGCGGCAATGAGCGCCGGGCCCCAGGGTATCGGGCTGGGGCGCGTGGTGGCCGGCATGGGGGCCGTGGCGCTGATCGTGATGCAGGGCAAGATGGTCAGCGACCGCTTCGCCGGCCGGCATTTCGTGACGATCATGGGCCTGCTGGTGGGCGCGTTCCCGGTCGGCGTCGGGCTGGCGGGGCTGGTGCTGGCGCCGGTGGTGCGCTGGGCCGGGGCGCCGGGCATGTTCACGGTGGGGGCGGCCTTGGCGGCGGCGGCGTTCCTGTTGCTGCTGCTGCCCGAACCGGCCCCCGCGCGCGGCCCCGCCAGTTGGGCGATGCCGAGCCGGGCGGAATGCGGCCGCCTAGTGGTCGCGGGCCTGATCTGGACCGCCTACAACGCCGGGTATTACGGCTTCCTGTCCTACGTGCCGTCCTTGCTGGCCGCGCGCGGGCACCCGGCATCGTTGTCCGCCTTCGTGCTGACGCTCGCGACCTGGTTGAACCTGCCGGCCACGGTGGCGGGTGGCTGGCTTGCGGGGCGGTATGGCGGCGGGCGGGTGTTCGCTTGGGGAACCGCCGCCGCGGTGCTGGCCGTGGCCGGCCCGGCGGTGCTGGACTGGCCGGTCGTGTGGGCGCTGCTGTTCGGGACCGTGGCGTCGCTGCAGGCCGGGGTGATCGTGGCGCTCGGCACGCTCTCGGCCCGGCCGGAAAACCGGGCGGCGGGCATGGGGGTGTTCTACACCGTGTATTACGCCGGCGGCACGGTGCTGCCGGCGCTGTTCGGGCGCGCGGCGGACTGGGCCGGGACGCCGGGCGGCGCGTTGCTGGCCGCTTCCGTCACGGCGGGGCTGGCCTGGCCGTTCTATCTGTGGCACCGGCATTTGTCGGCGAAGGCCGACGCATGAGGGATGGTAGATGAGCCTGGATGAACAAGACCGTCCGTTCCGCTTCGGCGATGGCCGGATCAGCGGCTACTCCTCCGTGGCGCTGGGCACGCTCAGCCTGCTGGCAGTGCTGTGCTTCCTGTTCCCCGACCTGCTGACCACGCCCTCGCTGCGGGCGGGCTACGATCTGCGCCTGATGCGGTCATTGCTGGCCGCCGGGTTGCTGTTCTCGGCCGCGTTCGGGGCGCTCACGTTCCTGCTGAACCGGCAGAAGCGGATGGGCGCGCTGGGATTGCTGCTGACGGCGGTGTCGATCTACCTGGGCGGCAGCTCGGTCGAAGTCGGGCCCCGCTACGAGATCAAGGGCTATATCGGGCTGGACTGGTTCATCCTGGACCTGCTGGCCTCGGCCGCAACCTACGTCGTGCTCGAGAAGATCGCGCCGCATCGCCGGGACCAGCCGATCCTGCGGCCCGGTTTCTGGCACGACAGCCGGTATTTCGCCTTCAACCACCTGGCGATCGGCATCTTCCTGTTCGTGGGCGTCCGCGCCGTGCCGTCCCTGTTTTCCTGGACGATCAATGCCGGGCTGCAATCCTGGTTCCAGTCGCTGCCCGGCATCGTGCAGTTCGGAGTGGTGCTGGTCACGGCAGACCTCATGGAATACGCGACTCACCGCGCCATGCACGAGGTGCCGGCACTCTGGCGCTTCCATGCCGTGCATCACAGCGTGGAGCGGATGGACTGGATGGCCGGGTCCCGCCTGCATATCCTGGAGCCGTTGGTGACGCGCACCGCGGTCATGCTGCCGGCCTTCGTGCTGGGTGCCAGCGACGTGCCGCTGCTGTGTTACGTAATCTGGGCGGGGTTCCAGGCCGGGCTGGTGCACTCGAATTGCGGGCTCAATTTCGGGCCGCTGACCTATCTTGTCGCGACGCCGCTGTTCCACCATTGGCACCACGGCAGCGACCGGGAGGCGATCGACATCAACTACGCCGCCCATCTGCCGGTAATCGACCGCCTGTTCGGCACCTATCACATGCCCCGGCATCGCTGGCCCGAGGCCTATGGCGTCGTGGGCGATCCGTTGCCGAAGGGGATGTGGCGGCAATTCCTGTATCCGTTCCAGCGCAAGGACCCGGCGCCGCCGCCCGTTTAGGGCACCACGGCCAGGAACAGGAAGCACGCCAGGATCACCAGATGCACCGCGCCCTGCAGCACCGTGGTCCGCCCAGTGCCGAGCGTCAGCACGCTGATCAATAGCGTCACGGTCAGCAGCACCTCCTCTTTCAAACCGAGGCCGAGCAGCAGCGGTTGACCGAGCCAGATCGACACCGCGGCCACGACCGGGATCGTGAGCCCGATGCTGGCCAGTGCCGAGCCCAGTGCCAGGTTGAGGCTGGTCTGCAAACGGTCCGCCCGCGCCGCCCGCACGGCCGCGACCCCTTCCGGCAGCAGCACCAGCGCCGCGATCACGATCCCCACCACCGCCTTGGGCGCGCCGAACGCGGCGATCGCGCCCTCGACCGACGGGGATAGCGCTTTCGCCAATCCCACGACGGTGACGAGCGACACCAGCAGCAGCACCAGGCTTAACCACGCCTGCCGCGTCGTGGGCGGCGGCGCATGCTCCTCCGCCGCTTCGGGCGGCAGGAAATAGTCGCGGTGCCGCACGGTCTGCACGAACACGAACGTGCCATACAGCGCCAAGGCCACCACACCTGCAAAAGTCAGCTGCGCCGTGTTGAATGCCGGGCCCGGTGTGCTCGTGGTGAAGTTCGGCAGCACCAGCGTGAGGCTGGTCAATGCCACCAACACGGCCAAGGCGGAGCTGGCGCCCGAGACCTGGAAATCCTGCTCGTGATGCCGGGCACCGCCCAGCAGCAGGCACAGTCCGACCACGCCGTTGCACACCAGCATCACCGCCGCAAACACGGTGTCCCGCGCCAGCGCCGCCTTCTCGGGCCCGGCGGACAGCATCAGGCTCACGATCAGCGCCACCTCGATCACGGTCACGGCGACGGCCAGCACCAACGTGCCGAACGGCTCCCCCACCTTGTGCGCCACGACCTCGGCATGATGAACGGCGGCAAACACGGCGGCGATGAGCGCCAGGGCCGAGAGGGCGGCGATCGGGCCAGAGGGCCCCAGCGTGAAGGCGGCGCCCAGCATGAGCCCGGCAAACGCCGGGGCGCCCCACGTCCAGCCCGGCATCAGCTATCCGCCGCGATCTCCGCCTCGAGCGCCTCCAGCTTCGGCAGCAGCGCGGCCCAGTCCTCCGCACTCAGCGCGGCCTTGAGTGGCGCGCGGCACGGCTCGAACTCGGCGCCCAGCAGGTCGGAGGGGGCCCCCGGTTGCTTGCTCCGACCGAGGCACTCCGCATAGGCGGCGCGCAGCTTGGCGGGAACGATGTCGAGCCGCGAATCCACCCAGCCGGGGGTGGAGGGGATTTCTTCCGTCACACCCGATCCCCTGCCGCCGGCAGGCTCACCGCAGCGCGCCCAAGGACCACGCCAGCACGCCCTTCTGCGCATGCAGCCGGTTCTCGGCGCCGTCGAATACCACGCTCTGCGGGCCGTCGATCACCGCGGCCTCCACCTCCTCACCGCGATGGGCGGGGAGGCAGTGCATGAAGATCGCATCCGGCGCCGCCTCCGCCATCAGCGCCGGGGTCACGCGATACGGCGCCAGCAGGTTGTGGCGGTTCTGGTTCGGATCGTCCGACATGCTGAGCCAGCCATCCGTCACCACGCAGCGGGCGCCGCGCACGGCCGCGACCGGATCGTCCATGACCTCGATCCGCGCGCCCTCCGCCACGGCCCAGGCCACCAGCTCCGGGGAGGGGCGCAGGCTTTCGGGCGCCGCGATCCGGAGCGTGAAGCCGAAGCGCACCGCCGCCTCGATCCACGAACAGGCCACGTTGTTGCCGTCCCCGGTCCACGCCACGATCTGCCCGGCGATCGGGCCGCGATGCTCCTCGAACGTCATCACGTCCGCCATCAGCTGGCAGGGATGGCTCTTGTTGGTCAGGCCGTTGATGACCGGGACGGTCGCGTTGGCGGCCAGTTCATGCAGCTTCGCCGCATCGTCGGTGCGGAGCAAAATGGCGTCCACGTAGCGGGACAGCACGCGCGCCGTGTCGGCCACGGTCTCGCCACGTCCGAGCTGCAGGTCCCGCGCACTGAGGTTGATCACATCCCCGCCCAGCTGCTTCATCGCCAGCTCGAAGCTCACGCGGGTGCGGGTGCTCGGCTTCTCGAAGATCATCGCCAGCGTCTTGCCCTGAAAGGGCCGGGAAGACGGCGCACCGGATTTATACCCGGCCGACACGTCCAGCATCTGACGCAACAGACCGGGCTCGAAATCCTTGAGATCGAGGAAATGCCGGGGCTCCGCGGGATCGCCGAGGTCCTGGCGGCGGAGGGCGCCGCTCATGTGCCGATGCTCATTTCGCGGCGTCCGCCATGCGGGAGGGGATGCAGCGCCGGGCGCCGCGCCGGATCATGTCCACGGCCTGGTCGATGTCGGCGTCGCTGATCACCAACGGCGGCACCAGGCGCACGACGTTGTCCCCGGCGGCCACGGTCAGCAGCCCCTCGGCCGTAAACGCCGCCTGCAGCTCAGTGTTCGGCACGTTCGCCTTCAGCCCCAGGATCAGCCCGGCGCCCCGCACATCCGCCAACACGGACGGCACATCCGCCACCACGTCCTGCAACGCGAACCACAGCTTGCGGGCCTTGCGGTCCACCTCCGCCAGGAACCCGGGCGCCAAGATCACGTCCAGCACCGCATTGGCCGCCGCACACGCGAGCGGCCCGCCGCCGAACGTCGTGCCGTGGGTGCCCGGCACCAAGACTTTCGCCTCCGCCTCCTTCGCCAGCACGGCGCCCATCGGGAAGCCGCCTGCGATGCCCTTGGCGATGGACATGATATCCGGTTCGATTCCCGCCCATTCATGCGCGAACAGCTTGCCCGTGCGCCCCATGCCGCACTGCACCTCGTCCACGCCCAGCAGGATGCCGAACTCGTCGCAGGCGGCGCGGAGGTCCCGCAGGAACTGCAAGGTCGCGGGACGCACGCCGCCTTCGCCCTGCACCGGCTCGATGAGCACGCCGGCCGTTTGCGGCCCGATCGCGTCCCGCAGCGCGTTCATGTTGTTGAACGGCACGTGGTCGAAGCCGTCCACCTCCGGCCCGAAGCCGGCGAGATACTTCTTGTTGCCGGTCGCCGCCAGCATCGCGAGCGTGCGGCCGTGAAAGGCACCCTCGAAGCAGATCACGCGATACCGCTCGGGCTCGCCGCGGTCCGACATCGTGCGGCGCATCATCTTCACCAGGCCCTCATTGGCCTCGGCGCCCGAGTTGCAGAACAGCACGCTGTCGGCAAACGTCGCATCCACGAATCGCTGCGCCAGCCGCTCGGCTTCCGGCACGCGATACAGATTGCTCACGTGCATCACGCGCGCGGCCTGCTCGGCGATGGCCTGCACCAGGTGCGGATGGCCGTGGCCCAGGCTGCTGACCGCGATGCCGGAGCCGAAATCCAGGAATCGTCGCCCGTCCGTTGTATACAGCCAGGCGCCCTCGCCCCGCTCGAAAGCGAGGTCGGCGCGGTTGTAGTTCGGCATCAGGGCGGAGATCATTTCTGGTCCACTGGGCTCCAAGGAAGCGCCCACCTTGGGAGGTGTTGCGCGGGGAAGTCAACGCAATACGGGCGTTTGCGGTTCACGAGATGCCGCGGGTTCCGTGTTTGTCCCAGGCATGGCATCCTTGCGCCATGGCTCCCGCACGCCCCATCGGGCCGGCTCCCGACCGTCAGCGCCTGCATGACGCCGCCTTGCGCCACCTGGCCCGCTTCGCCGCGACGGAGGCCGGGCTGGTCCGCGTGTTGGACCGCCGGGTCGATCGCTGGATCAGGGCGGCCGGGAAGGGCGCCGACGCCGTGCCACCGCTGCGCCGCCTGGTGCGGGAGGTCGCGGCGGCGCTGGTGGCGTCCGGTGTGGTGAACGACGCCGCCTTCGCGGAGGCCCGCGCCCGCAGCCTGACGCGCGCCGGCCGCTCGAGCCGGGCGGTGCAGGCGCATCTGGCGGCAAAGGGCGTGCCGTCCGAGCTGTCCGTGCTCCCGTCCGACCCCGAACAGGAACTGGCCGCAGCCCTCGCCCATGCCCGCCGCCGCCGCCTGGGCCCGTTTGCGGCGGAGCCCGCGGACCAGCCGGGCCAGATGCGCGCCCTGGGCGCCATGGCAAGGGCCGGTTTCACGCAAGAGATTGCCCGGCGCGCGCTGGCGATGGACGTGGAGGAGGCGCTGGATCGCGTCATCCGGTTGAAACAGGCCTGATGTCGGTTCGCCGCCCCCGCTTCTCCCAAGTCGCGTTCCGGGCCGGGCTGCGCGGTGCCCTGCCGCTGCTGGTCGGCATCGTGCCATTTGGATTGGTGTGCGGCGTGGTGGCGCAGCAGCAGGGGCTGTCCCTGCTGGAGGCGACGCTGATGAGCGCGTTCGTCTATGCCGGGTCGGCGCAGTTGCTGGCGCTGGGGCATTGGGGCGTGCCGGCGCCGGTCTTGGGGGCGGCGCTGGCGGCATTCGTGGTCAACCTGCGCCTGGCGCTGATGGGCCCGGTGCTGGGGCCGTGGCTCGATCGGCTGCGTGGCTGGCGGCTCTGGGCCAGCCTGTTCGTGATGGCGGACCAGAACTGGGCGATGTCGGTGACGCAGATGCAGGCCGGGCGATGGGACGCGGCGTTCCTGTTCGGCTCCGGTGTCGTGATGTGGGTCATGTGGGTCGCCACCACAGCGTTGGGACACATGCTCGGCGGGGCACTGCGGCCGCCAGCCGGGCATCCGCTGTTCTTCGCCGCGCTGGCGGTGTTCGTGGCGATCCTGGTGCCGATGTGGCGCGGGCGGCGGGACCTGCTGCCCTGGGGAGTCGCGGCATTGGTATCGCTGGTTCTGTCGCGGATGATGCCGGGCACATCCTGGTATATCGTGTTCGGTGCTTTGGCGGGCAGCGCCGCGGCGGTCTGGCGGGACCGGCTCGGAACCCAGCGGCCATGACGCTCGATCCCTGGGTACTGGCCGCGATCTTCGCGATGACGCTCGCGACCTATACGACGCGGGCCGGCGGCTACCTGCTGTTCCGCACCTTCAATCCGCCGCCTGTCGTGCGGGCCATGCTGGCCTACATCCCCGGCACGCTGTTCGTCAGCTACGTCGTGCCGGCGCTGGCCGCGGGCGGGGTGCAGCAATGGGTGGGCGGGCTCGCGACCGCCGGGATCATGGCGGCCACGCGCAACCTGTCGCTCGCGATCCTGGGCGGCACCGGGGCGGCCTGGCTGGTGTGGAGCGCTGGAAAGCAGTGGCCATCGCTGGCGGGAATGCTTTAGAGTCAGGGCGTTCGCAATGGAGTGCCCCCCATGCTGGCCCGGCTCGGTCCCCTGCTGCTCGTGCTGTTGCTGTCGGCCTGCGGCGGAGGGCAGCGCATCGTCTTGCGGCCCGAGAGCGCCACCCACCTCGAATGTGTGCCCTTCGCGCGCGACGTAAGCGGCGTCCAGCTCTACGGAGACGCCGCAACCTGGTGGGACCAGGCGGCGGGCCGCTATCCCCGCTCCCACACGCCCGAGCCCGGCGCCGTGCTGGTCTTCAGCCGCTCCGGCCGGCTGCCGCATGGGCATGTCTCGGTCGTGTCCCGCGTCATCTCGGATCGGGAGATCACCGTCACCCACGCCAACTGGGTCCGCCACCGCATCGGGCGGGAGGAGCCGGTCACGGACGTGTCCGCATCCGGGGATTGGAGCGCCGTGCGGGTCTGGTGGGCGCCCACGGGGGCGATGGGCACCGGCGCCTATGCCGCCTCCGGCTTCGTCGGACCGGCCGGCGCACGGACGGACCTCCTCGCCGCGCGCTAATCGCTTGCAAGCCATCCCGGACCGCGCCATGTCTGCCGGATAACGCGGGGCCCGGCCCCAACGGAGGAACCATGGGTAGCTTCAGCATCTGGCACTGGATGGTCGTCTTGCTGGTCGTGCTGCTGCTGTTCGGCGGCGGCAAGGTCAGCAGCCTGATGGGCGACTTCGCCAAGGGCATCAAAAGCTTCAAGAAGAACATGGCCGAGGAGCCGGACGCCTCGATGGAGGCCAGCGCCGCCGACCGCCCGGCCGGCACGATCGCGGCCCCCGGAACCACCACCACGGTGCGTGAGACCACGACGGCGCGCCACGGTTAAGGCTTGACGCCAGAGGGCCAGGGCGGAGGATCACGGCACACTGCCGGAGTCCATCGCCATGGCCCATCACCGCATCGACGCCTCACCCGACACGATCCATTGGGGCACCTTCAGCGCCCATCATAAGCCGCTCATCACCATCCAGAGCGGCGACAGCGTGACGCTCCAATGCGTGAGCGGCGCGCCGGACGTGCTGCCGCCGCCCGAGATGGGTGCCACGATCCCGCCCGGCCTGCTGGCGATCCATGAACGGCACAAGACCGGGGCCGGCGCCCACATCCTGACCGGGCCCGTGGCGGTCGCGGGTGCCGAGCCCGGCGACACGCTCGAGGTCCGGATCGACCAGGTCGAACTCGGCGCGGATTGGGGCTTCTGCGGCCACCGCCCCCTGGCCGGCACCCTGCCGGAAGATTTTCCCCACCGCCATCTGAGCCACATCCGCGTGGATCGCGCGGCCGGCACCTGCAGCCCGCCCTGGGGCGGCACGATCCCGCTGAAGCCGTTCTTCGGTGTGATGGGCGTGGCGCCGCCGCCCAATTACGGCGTGATCAGCACCAAGGAGCCGCGGGAGCACGGCGGCAACCTCGACAACAAGGAGCTGGGCGCCGGCGCCACGCTATTCCTACCGGTCTGGGTGCCCGGCGCCAATTTCTCGGCCGGGGACGGCCATGGCGTGCAGGGCGATGGCGAGGTCTGCATCAACGCGCTGGAAATGGCGCTTACCGGCACCTTCACCCTGATCCTGCACAAGCAAGGCGGCCTGCGCTTCCCGCGGGGCGAGACGCCGACGCACTATATCTCGATGGGCATGAACGAGGATCTCGACCTCGCGATGAAGCAGGCATTACGGGAAATGATCGCCTGGATCGTGGCGCATTCAACGCTGACGCGGGACCAGGCCTACCAGTTCTGCTCGCTGGCGGTCGATTTCCGGGTCACGCAAACGGTGAATGGCGAGAAGGGCGTGCACGGCATGCTGCGCAAGGGGCTGCTGTTCGCCTGAAATGACGGGCTGGATGCTGCGTGCATCCAGCCCGTGGGGCTCAGAGGCCCTGGCCAGCCTTGTCGAACGGGCTCTCGCCCGGCGTCTCGCCGCCCGGGGTCAGCTGATCCACCGCATGCGGCAGTAGTTGCGATAGTTGGGACAGCATGTCATGCGGCGCCATATTGGCCTGCTGCGCCAGGTCGTTCACGCGCTCATGGCCCAGCACTTGCTGCAGCTGGTCCGGCGATACCGGCTGATTCGGGCCGGACCCCATCCAGGACTCCGCGATGTGGCCGAGACCCGCCTGCTGGAACTGGCTCAGCAGCCCGCCCAGGCCGGCAAGCCCGCCCATCCCAGCGAGCGCGCCACCCAGCCCGCCGCCCATGCCGCCCGACAATCCGCCGGCCAGCGTGCCGGCCAATCCGCCCAGGCCACCCTGGCCTGCTTGCGGCTGCTGACCCGGCTGCGCTGCCTGGCCCCCGCTCAGCAACGAACCGAGGATGCTCTGCAGCGGCGAGGCATTCTGGCTGCCGCCCATCAACCCGCCCAAGACCGTATCAAGCAAGCCCATGATGAAAATCCTTTCAAACGCCGAAACGGCGCCGCGTGGCCCGGCGGGATTCGCCGGGCTTGCTACGCCGCTTCTACTGCCTGATCACGTTTCTGTCAGGGCCGATCTGAGACGTCTCAGATCGTGGTGCGGCGTCCCGTGATGGCGTGGTAGATGAACAGCACGACGATGGCGCCGATCACGGCGACGAACATGCTGTAGATGTTGAACCCGGTCACGCCCGCCTGACCGAACCGCTCGAACAGGAAGCCGCCCACCACGGCGCCGATGATGCCCAGCACCATATCGACGATGAAGCCCTCACCCTGCTTGTTGACGATCTTGCTGGCGATGAAGCCGGCGATCAGTCCGAAGACGACCCATGCGATGATGCTCATATGACTTCCCCTGTTGTGCCGGCGCAGCGCCGACCCGCAATGGAGCATCAACACCAAGGGGCCGAACCGGTTCCCATTTAGCTGCCGGACAATGGAAAAAAGCAGCGCACCCCGCCCGTCCGGCCGGACCCGAGCGAGGGATGCTCGCGTCGGCATCGATCCTGCACCTGGAAGCAGCGGGTATGGAAACGGCAACCCGCGGGTGGGGCGGCGGGGCTGGGCTGATCCCCGGCCAGCACGATGCGGGAACGACGCCGGGCCGGGTCGATCGCCGGATTTGTGGACAGCAGCGCGGCCGTATACGGGTGCGCCGGCGCCGCAAATACCGCTTCGGTGTCACCGGCCTCCACGACCTCACCCAAATACATCACCACAACCCGGGTGCTGATGCGCCGGACCACGTTCAAATTGTGGCTCGACACCAGGATCGTGAGATCGAACTCCTGCCGGAGGTCGAGCAGCAGGTTCAGCAACTCGCCCTGCACCGAAACGTCCAGCCCCGCCGTCGGCTCGTCCGCCACCAGCAATGACGGCGCCGCCACCAGCGCCCGCACGATCGCCACCCGCCGCGCCTGCCCGCCCGAGAGCTGGTGCGGATAGCGGTCCAGCAACGAGTCCGGCAATCCGAGCCGCGCCATCAACCCCCGGCTGCGCGCCCGGGCCTCGGCGCGATCGAACCCATGGATCGCAGCGGGCTCATCCAGCAGGCGGCGCACGGTCATGCGGGGCGACAACGAGCCCGCTGCGTCCTGCAGCAGCATCTGCGCGCCCCGGTGAAAGCCCTTGGCGTCCTGCCGCAACCGATCCGCGATGCGCACGCCGTCGATCCACACATCGCCGCCCTCGGGCCAGACCAGGCCCATCAGTACGCGGCACAGCGTCGTCTTGCCGGAGCCGCTTTCCCCCACCAACCCCGTCACCCGATGCCGCTCGACCGTGAGGCTCACCCCCGCCAGCGCCTGCACGGCGCCGAAGCGGACCACCACGTCCCGCGCCTCGATCATGCGGCCTTCCAGCACGCGGCGCGCCAGCCCGGCGCCAGCTCCCGCAAGGTCTGCCGCTCGGCCACGCAGCGCGGCTCGGCATGGGGGCAGCGGGGGGCGAACAGACAGCCCGGTGGATCCCAGGCCGGGTCCGGCACGTCGCCCGCGATGCTCACCAGGCGGCCCTGGCCCGGCGCATCATCCAGCTCGCACGCCACCAGCGCCGCGGTGTACGGGTGCTTCGGCGCCCGGCACACGGCTTCTGCCGGGCCGCTCTCCAGGATGGCGCCGGCATACATGACCGCGATCTCGTCGCAGAGCTGCGCCACCAGACCGAGATGGTGGGAGATGAACAGGACGGACCCCTGGAAATCGGTCCGCATCCGCTCGAACAGCGCGACGATCCCGGCCTCGACCGTCGCATCCAGCGCCGTGGTCGGCTCGTCCGCCAGCAGAAGATCCGGCTGCGCGGCCAGCGCCATCGCGATCATCACCCGCTGCCGCATCCCGCCCGAGAGCTGGTGCGGATACGCACGGAGGCGGGCGGTTGCGTCCGCGATCTCCACCCGGGTCAGCGCCGCGGCCGCTTGCTCCCGCGCCGCGCCGCGCGAGAGGCCGGGCGTGCGGCGGCGCAGCACGTCCGTGAGGTGGGTGCCGATGGTAAACAGAGGGTTGAGGGCGGTTGCCGGGTCCTGGAAGATCATCGCGACGCGCCGGCCGCGCCATGCCGCCATCGCCGCGTCGTCGAGGGCCATCAGGTCCGTCCCGTCCATGATCGCCCGACCGGACAGCGTCACGTTGCCAGGCACCAGACCCAGCAGCGCCAGCGCCAGCGTGCTCTTGCCCGAGCCGCTTTCGCCCACGAGCCCCACGATCCGGCCGCGCCCGACCGCCAGCGTCACGCCACGCAGGATGTGCGCCGTGCCAGCCGGCGTGCGGGCGTCCGCAACCAGGCCGTCGATCGAGAGCAGCGTCATGCCCTGGGATCCGCCAGGGTGCGCAACGCCTCCCCGAACAAGGTGAAGCCGAGCGTCGCGATCGCGAGCGCCACGGAGGACACCAGCACTGGCACCGGGCTGTCCGATAGGTAGGAATAGCCGTCATAGATCAGCGTGCCCCAACTCGCGAGCGGCGGGCGGATGCCGAGGCCGATGAAGCTCAGCCCGGCCTCGATCGTGATCGCGACCGGCACCTCCATGCTCGCCAGCACCAGCAATGGCCCGGCGATATTGGGCAGGATATGCCACGCCATGATCCGGATGGGCCCGGCGCCCAGGATGCGCTCGGCCTCCAGGAACGGGGAGCGGCGCAGCGCCAGGGTCTGTGCCCGCGCCACCCGGCCGAATTGCGGCGTGAGCGTGAGCGCCACGATCCCCACCAGGAACGCATCGCCCGGCCCGAACACCGCCACCACCGCGAGCGCCAGGATCAAGGACGGGAAGGAGCTCACGATGTCGAACAGCACCAGAATCGCACGCTCCACCCACGCGGCGGCGGAGCCCGCAACCACGCCGAGCCCCGTGCCGGCGACCAGGGCCAGGATGATCGCGCTGGCCGACACCGCCATCGCCACCCGGGCGCCATGCAGCAGCCGGCTCAGCAAATCCCGCCCCAGCTGGTCGGTCCCGAGCCAATGGGACGCGGAGGGCGGGGCGAAGCGGGCCAGCACGTCGAGCGCATCGGGGTCGTAGGGCGAGACGAAGGGCGCCAACACGGCCGCCGCCAGGATCGCCGCGACGATGACACCGCCCAGCCAGCCAGCGCCGTTCATCGCCTGAGCCGGGGGTCGATCGCCAGGAACAGCAGGTCCACAACCAGGTTCGTCAGCACGAACAGCCCGACCACCACCAGCACGGCGCCCTGCAGCACCGGGAAATTGCGGGCGTTGATCGCGTCCAGCACCAGCCGACCCAGACCGGGGCGGGAGAACACGATCTCCACCAGGACCGCGCCCCCCAGCAGCCGCCCGATGCCGAGCCCGACGACCGCGAGCGGCGCCAGGGCCGCGTTCTTCAGCGCCAGCCGGTAAACGATGGTGCGGGATGCCAGGCCATAGGCGCGGGCGGTCCGGATATATGGCTCGGCCAGGACTTCCAGCATCGAGGTGCGCACCAGCCGGGCCAGGAACCCGACCCAACCGACGGACAGCGCCACCGTGGGCAAGATCAACCGCCTGGCCTGGTCCCCCCAGTCATCCACCCGCCCGGTGCCGAGCACGGGCAGCCAGTCCAGGTAGACGGAAAACACCACCAGCAGCAGGATCGCGATGACGAAACTCGGGATGGCGATCATGGCCACGGACGCGCCGGCCAGCCCGTGATCGAGCCACGAGCCCGGCCGCACCGCCGCCCAGCAGCCGAGCGGCACCGCGATCACGATCGACAGGATCATGGACGCCGCCGTCAGCACCAGCGTGTAGGGCAGCACGGACCCCACGACGGCCGCCACCTTGCGCCCGCTCAGCACGTCGGTGCCGAGGTCTCCCGTGGCGAGATGCGCCAGGAACCGCCACAGCCGGACGTGCACGGGCTGATCGAGCCCCATCTCCTGAATGAACCGCCGCGCCGCCTCCGGACTGGCCTGCGGACCCAGCAGGGCGGAAGCCGGGTCACCCGGCACGAGCGTCGTCAGCAGGAACAGCAGCACCACGGCGCCACCCACGACGAGCACGGTCGTCAGCAGGCGGCTCAGGACAGCGCGGAGCATCGTCCCTTCCCCCTCTCCCGCTGGCGGGAGAGGGTCGGGGTGCGGGTGGGGCGACCCGGGTGGGCCAGCGCCGGTGACCTCACTGGCCGATCAAGCCCCCGAAAACCGGTCCAACGCCCAATCGATCCCCGTCGGCAACAGCGCCGGCTTCAGCCAGTCGCGGTAGGCGAACACGCTGAGGTCATACGTCAGCCACACGAACGCGCCGCTCTCCGCCATGCGTTTCTGCGCTTCGATGAACAGCGCCGTCCGCTTCGCGTCGTCGAGTTCGGCGGAGCCCTGGTCCAGCAGCGTGTCGAACGCCGGGTCGGACCAGCGCTGCCAGTTCCAGGTGCCGATCTGGGACGTGGTGAACCATTGCGCGAGGAAGTTGGGGTCGAGCTTGCCGTTGAACCGGATGATGAACAGGTCGAGCGTCTTGCCCACCTCGCCCTTGCCGGCAGAGAAGAAGGCGCCGGCGTCCTGCGCATCCACCTCGAGCGTCACGCCGATCTCCGCCAGCAGTGCCCGGGCCACGAGCGCCATGGTCTGATACACCGGTTGGTTCTGCACCAGGATGCGGGCGCGGAACCCGGCGGCATGCCCGGCCTCCGCCATCAGCTTCTTCGCGCCCGCCACATCCCGCTTCGGCGCCGGCGCCTCCGCCCAGTGCCCCAACACTTCCGGCATGATGAGCGCCCGGGCCCGCGGCGCCTGCCCGTTATAGCCGGCCAGCAGCATCTGATCGACATCGAGCGCCATCGCGATCGCGCGCCGCACGCGCACATCGTCGAACGGCGGCTTCTCCACGTTCATGCCCAGCCACACATTGGCGATGCCCGGCTGCTGCGCGACGACGAGGCCCGGCGCCTTCTTCAAGGGCTCCGCCACCTGCGGCGGCAGGGCGGCGAAATCGAGGTCGTTGCCGCGCAAGCCAAGCTCGGTCGTCTTCGGGTCCGGCACGTAGCGTACGGCCACCTCCTCGAAGCCGGAGCGCGGGCCGGTATAGGCCGGGTTGCGCTTCAGCACGACCTGCCGCTGCTTCTCGAAACTGGTCACCATCATCGGGCCGGAGCCGACGGGGCGGGTATTGTGCTCGGTGCCACGCTGATCGACCGCCTTGCGGCTCAGGATGCAGCCCGCGACATCCCCAAGTGCGATGGTGAACAGCCCGGCGCGCGGCCGCTCCATCACGATGCGGCCCGACAGCTTGTCCGTGACCTCCACCTCCTTGAGACCGGCCCACTCGCCCTTGTAGGGGCTCTCCTTGCCGTTCCAGCCCTTGATGAACCGCTCGTAGGAGAACTTCACGTCATCGGCCGTGACCTCCCCGAAGCCGTCGGAGAACATCTGACCGGGCTTCAGGCGAAACTCGACCACGGTCGGGGATGTCTGCTTCACATACTCGGCCGCATCGAGCGTGAGCGCGCCGCCGCCGGGCGCCACCGTGATCAGGCGCTGCGTGATGGCCCGCACGATATTGCCGTCCTGCAGCCCGCTGCGAAAGGCGGGGTCCAGCACCTCGAAATCCCGGTCGACGCGGACGGAGATGGCGGTGCGGGCCTGCGCGAGGGCAGGGGCCGACAGGAAGGGCAAGGCGGCAGCGGCGCCCAGAAGGTCGCGGCGTGTGGCGGTCATGGGCGGGGCTCCTGGTCGCGGCTGTTCCGCAAACGTGACGTGGCGGGCCGGGTTCGCAAGGCCCGCGCCGGAAAGGGGCTGCATCCTGGCCGCAGGCGTGGCGGATTGGCAAATCTGCGGCACATTGATATGCGCGTCTGATCGGTTTTGCGGTAGGTTCAGGCATGAGCCAAGCTTTGCAGCGACACATGACACTGGCTGAGTTCCTGGAGTGGGAAGACGGCCAGGAAACGAAATGGGAGTTCGACGGGTTCGAGCCAGTCGCTATGGCTGGTGGATCGTTGGCTCATGCTCGAATTCAACGAAATCTTGCGATTTCGGTGGGCTCTCGCCTCCGAGGGACGAAGTGCGAGTTCATCGGCAGCGATCTGAAGATCGAGGTGGTCGGGCGCATTCGTTACCCGGACGGCTTCGTCCTGTGTTCGACCTTCCCTCGGGATACCAAGGTGGTGACCGGAGCCGTCGTGGTGTTCGAGATCCTGAGCCCCAGCACGGCCAAGATCGATTTCAGGGACAAGAACGGCGAATACGAGGCCACCCCCTCCATCCGCCGCTACGTTATTCTCGACCAAGACCAGATCGGCGGCACGATGTGGGAGCGTCAGGGATCGGAGTGGGTCGGGCACGTCATCAAGGACGGCGCCACGCTCCACATGCCGGAAATCGGCATCACGGTGCCGTTGGCTGAACTGTATGAGGGCGTGGACCTCGCGCCGAACCTGCCGCATCCGCTCGCGTTGCCTCCGGAAACGGAGCCATCCCATGCCGCACACCCCTGACGTGCCTGCCTATGGCGAAGACGACGAAGCCGCCGCCCTGAGCCACCCCGCCACGGTCGCGTCGGCCGCGGCCAAGCAGGCCGCCGCCAAAATCCCTCCGCCCGGGGCCCCCGTCGAGAGCCACGGCACGACGGAGACCGACGTGGCCCGCAACCTCGCCCTCACCGCCGCCCGCAACCAGGCGCAAACCTAGCCCCTTACCGCTTGTCCTGAGCTTGTCGAAGGACGGTCCAGCGATACCGCCCTTCGACCGGCTCAGGGCTAGCGGGCCGAGCGCAGCACCGCCGCGATCGTCTGACCCAGGAATCCGAGCGCCCCGGCCGTCGCAGGCCGCGGCGAAGCAGGCTGCCCGCAACCTCGCCCTCGCCGCCGCCCGCAACCAGGCGCAAAGCTAACCCCGTACCGCTTGTCCTGAGCTTGTCGAAGGACGGTCCAGCGATACCGCCCTTCGACAAGCTCAGGGCTAGCGGGCCGAGCGCAGCACCGCCGCGATCGTCTGACCCAGGAAGCCGAGCGCCCCGACCGTCGCAGGCCGCGGCGAAGCAGGCTGCCCGCAACCTCGCCCCCGCCGCCGCCCGCAACCAGGTGCAAACCTAGCCCCATACCGCTTGTCCTGAGCTTGTCGAAGGACGGTCCAGCGGTACCGCCCTTCTACGGGCGCAGGGCTAGCGGGCCGAGCGCAGCACCGCCGCGATCGTCTGACCCAGGAAGCCGAGCGCCCCGGCCGTCGCGCCCGCCAGCGCCCGCCCGTCCCGGCACGCGAGTGCCAGCAGGGCCGGCCCCTGCTCCAAATCTACCCGGACCAAGGCCTCCCGCCGGGCCAGGGCTGCCGCCGCCTCTCCATGCAGGATCGGGTCGCGATGCGCGTCCTGTATCACCGAAACCCGGCGGCCCAGCAGCGCGGCAACCGTCCCCGGCGGCACCCAGGCAGCGCCAGGGCAGGCGGCTTCGCAACAGAGGCGCGCGCTATCGATCCGGAGCAAGGCCGTCAGATCGCCCAGCGTCGCCGCCGGGTCAGCCGCGCGCATCAAGGCCAACGCCGCTTCCTGCATCCTATGGGTAAACCCCTCGGCGGCCCGGCGGTCCTCGGTCCCGGCGCGCAGATCGGCCCGCGCCCGCGCCAGCATCGCCGCCATGTGGTCCGCCAGCCGGTCCCCATGCAGGCGGCGCGGCGGCTCCAATGCGGCATACAGCTCGGGATGCAGCGCGAGCCAGCCGGGCTCGGCCCGCAGGAACGCCGCCACCGCCTCCGGCGCCGGATGCAGCCGCTTGGCCGCGCGGTCAGCCATGGCGGACCATTTGCAAACCCGGCCACTTCGTCGCATTGCGGGGCATCACTACTCCTGGGTCGGCGGGTGGACAGCTCGGATCAAACCCTACAGGCCCGCGCCTTCTCGCGGAAGCGCACACCGGTGCTGCTGCCGCGCCCGTTCCGCGGGCCGTTCGACTACGCCGTGCCCGATCACCTGGCCCCCCGGCCCGGGGATGTCGTGCTGGTCCCGCTCAACCGGCGGGAGGAGGTGGGCGTCGTGTGGGACGGACCGTCCGACGGCGCGGTGGCCGACACCCGCCTCAAGCCCATCACCGCCATGCTCGAGACGCCCCCCTTGCCGGAGGCGCAGCGCCGCTTCGTGGACTGGGTCGCCGCCTACACCCTCGCGCTCCCCGGCGAAGTGCTGGCGATGGCGCTGCGGATCAACGCGCTACAACCGGAGGCGCCGTCCCCCGGTTGGGCGCCGATGCCGGGCGCCACGGCCAAAACCCCGGCCCGGCAGCGCGTGCTGGACGCCCTCGCGGACGGCGCCCCCCGCGCCATGGCCGAGCTGACGCGGCTGGCCGGGGTGGGCACCGGCGTCGTGCGCGGCATGGCAGAGGCCGGGCTGCTGCTGGCGGTGGCGCTGCCGTCCCGCGCCCCGTTCACTCCGCCCGACACGATCCGCCCCGGCCCCGTCCTGTCCGCCGACCAATCCGCCGCCGCCCAGCACCTTCGCGTCGCGGTCGCCGCGCACCAGTTCGGCGTAACCCTGCTCGACGGCGTCACCGGCTCCGGCAAGACGGAGGTCTATCTCGAAGCCGTGGCCGAGTGCGTGGCATCGGGCCGGCAGGCACTGGTGCTGCTGCCGGAAATCGCGCTCAGCTCGCAATGGCTGGAGCGGTTCACCGCCCGCTTTGGCGCCCCCCCCGCCGTGTGGCATTCGGACCTCGCCTCACGCACCCGGCGCATCACCTGGCGCGCCGTGGCGGAGGGCGCGGCCCCGGTCGTGGTCGGCGCCCGCTCCGCCCTGTTCCTGCCCTTCCCCGATCTCGGCCTGATCGTGGTCGATGAGGAGCATGAGACCGCGTTCAAGCAAGAGGACGGCGTGGTCTATCACGCGCGGGACATGGCGGTGGTCCGCGCCCGGCTGAGCGACGCCCCGGCCGTCCTGGTCTCCGCCACGCCCAGCCTCGAGACGCTGCACAATGTCGAGACCGGGCGGTACCACCGCCTCACGCTCGCCTCTCGCCACGGCGGCGCATCCTTGCCGACGGTGACGGCGCTCGACCTCCGCCTGCATCCCCCGGCGCGCGGGCATTTCCTGTCCCCCGTCCTGGTCACGGCGGTGCAAGAGACGATCGCGCGCGGCGAGCAGGCGATGCTGTTCCTGAACCGCCGCGGCTACGCCCCGCTCACGCTCTGCCGCCATTGCGGGCACCGGATGCAATGTCCGAACTGCACCGCATGGCTGGTCGAACACCGCGCCCGCCGCGTGCTGACCTGCCACCACTGCGCCCATACCGAGGCCATCCCGGACCACTGCCCCGCCTGCGACGCCGAACACAGCCTCACCCCGATCGGACCGGGCGTCGAACGCATCACCGAGGAAGCCGCCGCCGCCTTCCCGGAGGCGCGCACGCTGGTCATGGCCTCCGACACGCTCCCCGGCCCGCATGCCGCGGCGGAGGCGGCGCACCGGATCGAACGCCGGGAAATCGATCTGATCATCGGCACCCAGATCGTCGCCAAAGGCTGGCATTTCCCCCACTTGACCCTGGTAGGGGTGGTGGACGCCGACCTCGGCCTGGCCGGCGGCGACCTCCGCGCGGCGGAGCGGACGGTGCAGCTGCTCCACCAGGTCGCGGGCCGCGCCGGGCGGGCGGAGGCGCCGGGCCAGGTGCTGCTGCAGACCTTTTCGCCGGAGCATCCGGTGATGCAGGCCCTCGTCGGCGGTGACCTCGCTGCCTTCATGACCGCCGAATCCGACAGCCGCCGCCCCGGCCACTGGCCCCCCTACGGCCGCCTCGCCGCCCTGATCGTGAGCGCCGACACCGCGGGGGAGGCGGACGCGCTGGCCGCCGCCCTGGGCCGCGCGGCACCGCGGGGTGACAGGGTGGTGGTGCTCGGCCCAGCCCCGGCGCCCCTCGCGATCCTGCGCGGGCGGCATCGGCGCCGCTTGCTGCTGAAGGCGCGGCGGGATGTGGCGGTGCAACCCTTGCTGCGGGCCTGGCTTGCGGCGGTGGAGGTCAGGGGCGGGGCGCGGGTGGACGTAGATGTCGATCCAATCTCGTTTTTGTAATATAAATTTGTTTTTGTAATGTAAATTAGACATGGTGGGAAGGTGAGGATTAAGGGACGCGACTTGCGTTCCACCATTTCCGCGGCTGTGTAACCACAATTATATGAGCAATCTGTTAGTGCGAGTTCTCGCGTGACGGAAGTGTATTGTTCGGGCGACGCCCCTTCAGGACGGAGCACAAGATTCGAAGCTGACTGGACACTGCCGCAAAGGCAATCCAATATCGAAAAGACCGAAACGAGGCAAGAATGAATTCGAGCGAAAAAGCAGCGGCTCTGCCCTCCCACAATATTGCGGAGGCGTGACGCTTGCCCCACCTGCCCGAGAGCGCCCGTCTATGGCGAGAACGCGCCGACATAGACTACATCGGCCCGTTTGTAAAAGCCTGGGCGGCCTTCAACGCGTGGTTTCGTCACGCGTCCAAGACGCACCGCGACGTAGATGGGCTTCTGTATGTGAAGAACCAGCCAAACCCCGTTCGGAATGCGATCTTGCCGCATCTGCGCAGCGCGAGCGGCGACGATCCCCCTGACGCCGAGGCGGCGCAGAAGTTTAAGATGTTGGCTAGGGACCTGCACGTCTGCCTGGATAGCTTCCACCTCGAAATCACTCGTGATGAAGCGATCGAGCGAATTTCCTTCCGCTCGGTTTGCCTCGGCAGGGGCGCCAACCTACCTCAGTTCTCTGAGTCATACGGCCTGCGTTATAGGATAGAAAAGGCGAATGGTTCATTTCGCAGTGTAGTGAGTTCGGTAGCCTACCCCGACGACGTTCGTTCGACCATCGAACTCGCCAAGTTCGACGTTGAGGCGATGCAATGTCATCCTCAATTTGCGGCTCTATCCACTGCTCAACGCATTGCGCTTCTTGAGTTGTATAACCGCTGCAATCCACGGCCAATGATCGATTTGATGTCAGGGACCGGCGGTCTAATCAAAGCTGGCGATGTGGAGTTTCGATGCTCCGACACGCAACTCTTCGCCGGCCTGATCGAGATCATCTATGCGATGCGTAACGCCCTTTTGCACGGCGAATTACAGCCGCATGACAAAGCATTCGAAGCATACGAACCAGCCTACCGCATCGTTATGCGATTTCTAGATTCGCTCAGAGGTTAGGCCTCGCCATCCTTCGTCACACCATGCTCGGCTGCGAGGCACTCGGCAGAATGCCGCAACCGATCGAGGAGCCGGAGTAACGCTTTGCTTGCCCCCAAGGCAATCTGTGCCTTACTGCGAGCAAGGCTCTGTCGGGGCGCTGGTGCCGCATGACCAGTTCGCGCTGAACCACGCGCTGCATGCCGGGCCGTTCGGGCGCGCGCTGCCGGCGGCATTGCTGGACCCCGGATGCAACTGGATCTGCGACCGCGGCGTGCCGATGTGGAACGACGCGCAAGGGGCGTTCTGCAAGCCTTACGCACCGCATGAGCCCAATGGCGCCCTGCACCTGGCGGGCCCGGCGAAGCGCACCGTTTATACGATCCACCGCACGGGTGGCGGTCAGTTCCGCACGATGCTGGTGCATGGCGCCTCCCCCGGCGCGCCCGTGCTGGTGTCCCCGCTGGAGGCGCCGGCAGCCCTGCCGGTTGCGGCCTGAGCCGATGCGAATGCTGATGGCGCCAGGGGCCACCCAACTCTTCGGACTCAGGATATGCTGACATATAGAGATGGTAAGCGCTCGTCGAGAATGTTTCCAGCGCAGGTGTCACACTGCCGTGGCTCTCCTCCTACACCCGCACCACCCCCGCCCTCTCCAACGCCGCCGCCACGCTCAACACCAAATCCTCCCGCCAAGGCGCCGCAATCACCTGCACCCCGATCGGCAACGGCGCCCCGGGCACCGGCACCGCCACCACCGGCAGCCCCACGAAACTCAGCGGCTGCGTGAACAGCCCCAGATTGGCCCGCACCGGCACCTCCTGCCCGGCCAGCATCATCGTCTTCTGGCCCAGCAACGGCGCCATGCAGGGCGTAGCCGGGGCCAGCACGACATCCACATCCGCGAACAGCGTCAGCATCTGCTCGCGATACCACCGTCGGAAACGCTGCGCCTGCTGCACCAACGGCGCCGGCAGCAATGCCCCGGCGATCAGGCGGTCGCGGGTGGCCGGGTCGAAGTCCTGGGGGCGCGTGCGGAGGCGGTGCAGGTGCTGGCTGGCGCCCTCGGCGGCCGTGATCACATAGGCGGCGGTGCGGGCGCGGGCGGCTTCCGGAATTTCCACCCGCGCCGTCACGCCAAGCGCCGCGGCGCAGGCGGCGACGGCGGCCAGCGCCTGGTCGGAGGCGCCGTGCTCGAAATAGCCGGCGGCCACCGCGATGCGCAGGCCTCCCAAATCCACCAGCCGCACGGGCTCCGCCGGACGCTGGGCGCAGACGGGGTCGAGGGCGTCGGGCCCCTGCATCGCGTCATAGGCCAGCACCAAATCCGCCACGCTGCGCGCCAAGGGCCCCAGATGGTCGAAGCTCGACACGAACGGGAACGTGCCGGCGCGGCTCAGGCGGCCATAGGTCGGTTTCAGCCCGAACACCCCGCACAGGCTGGCCGGCACCCGGATCGAGCCGTTGGTGTCGGACCCCAGCGCGATCGGCACCAACCCACCCGCCACCGCAGCACCGGAGCCGCCGGAGCTGCCGCCCGTCATGCGGGCCGGGTCATGCGGGTTGCGGCTGGGCCCGTCATGCACGTTCTCGCCCGTGAAATCATAGGCGTATTCGCCCATGTTCAGCGTGCCGACCAGCACGGCGCCGGCGGCCTCTAGGCGCTGGATCAGCGGCGCGTCGGCCGTCGCAGGCGCCCTTTCCCGGTTGATGCGGGACCCCGCCCGCGTCGGCAGGCCCGCCACGTCGAACAGGTTCTTGACCGCGAACGGCACGCCCGCGAGCGGACCCTTGGCGCCGGCATCCACGGCGGCGGCCCGGGCCAGGGCGCGCTCCGCTAGCACGTCCGTAAACGCACCATAGGGGTCGGTTTCCGCGCGGCCCACCGCCTCCCGCACGGCCTCGACGGCGGTCAGCGTGCCGCCCCGCACGGCGGCGGCGATCTCGGCGGCCGTCATGCCCCCGCCTTTCATGCTGAAAACACCGGCGCCGGCTCGGCTTCGTCCGGCAACTCGAACGACAGCACGCTTTCCGACAGCCGCAGCATGAGTTCCAGGTTGAAGCGGATCTCCGGCAGCCACGCCGGGTCGATCGTGATGCCCAGGAGCCCGGCGGCTTCGGTCAGATATTCGTCCGTCATGCACCCTCCGCGTAGTGGCAGGCAGCCTCCCGCCCATCCGCAAAGCGGCGCAAGGGCGGCATCTCGCGGCCGCAGAGCTCCGTGCCGACAGGGCAGCGGCCGTGGAAGCGGCAGGCGTTGGGGTCCGGGTCCACCGGGCTGCGCGGCTCGCCCCGGGGCGGCGGCGCGTCGCTGCGGATGCCATCGAGGCGCGGGACGGCGGCGATCAGGCTTGATGTGTAGGGGTGCAGCGGCCGGTCGAACACCGCCTGCGCCGGACCGGATTCGACGAGGCGGCCGAGATACATGACCAGCACACGGTCGCACAGCATGCGGATCACATTCAGGTCGTGGCTCACGAACACATAGGCCATGCCCAGCGTGGCCCTGAGCTCCGCCAGTAATTTCAGCACGGTGACCTGCACCGACACGTCCAAAGCCGCGGTAGGTTCATCGAGGATCAGCAGGTCCGGCCGCGGCCCCACGGCACGCGCGATGCCCACCCGCGCCCGCTGCCCGCCCGAGAGCTGGTGCGGGAAGCGGCCCAGCAGCGCGGGCTCCAACCCGCACAGCCGGGCCGATTCCTCCACCTTGGCGAGCAGGGCGGCGCCGCGCAGGCCCAGGAGGCGCCGCAGCGGGTCCGCGATCGCGTCGGCGGCGGTGAAGCGCGGGTTGATGCTCTCGCCGGCATCCTGGAACACCACCTGGATGCGCCGCCGGTCGGGGTCCCGGGCGAAGCGGTGCGCCGGGTCGAGCGAGAGTTCGCGGCCATCGAAGCGGATCACACCCTCGGTGGGGTCCAGCAACCGGGCCAGCAGGCGGACCAACGTGGACTTGCCGCAGCCACTCTCGCCCACGAGTCCCAGCGCCTCACCGCGATGCAGCACCAGGCTGACGTCATCGACGGCGTGCACCTGGCTTTGCTTCGGCGTGGGGCCGAGGCGAGGCAGCCAGGGGCGCCGGCCCACGGGGAAACGGCGATGCAGCTCGGCGACGTCCAGAAGGGGGGTCATGAGTTCATGCACGCCAGGATGTGCCGCGGCGCCACCTCCCGCCACTCGAGCGCCGCGTCGCAGGGCGCAATGTGCTTTTCGCAGCGGGCGGCGTAGCGGCAGGGTGGGAGATCGGTGCGGCGCAAATCCGGCAGGTGGCCCGGGATGGCGTGCAGCGCCTCCAGCCCGCCCGTGGCGCCCGGCGTCGCGGCCAGCAGCCGCCGTGTGTAGGGGTGGCGCGGGTTGGCCAGCAGCTCCCGAGTCGGCGCCGTCTCCACCACGTGCCCGGCGTGCATCACCGCGATCCGCCCCGCCCGCTCGCTTGCCAAGGCCAGGTCATGCGTGATCAGCAAGGTCGCCATGCCCGTCTCGGCCGCCAGCGTCGCGATCAGGTCCATGACCACGGCCTGGGTCGTGACATCGAGGCCGGTGGTCGGCTCGTCCGCGATCAGCAGGGCCGGGCGGGCGCTGACGGCGATCGCGATCACGACCCGCTGGCACATGCCGCCCGAGAGCTCGAACGGGTAGGCGCCGAACCGCCGGGCCGGGTCGGGGATGCCGACGGCGCGCAGCATCTCGAGCGCCTGCGCCCGCGCCGCCCGCGACCCGAGCCCGGCATGGCGGCGCAGCACGTCCGCGATCTGCTTGCCGATGGGGCGAATGGGGTTCAGCGCCGCGCGCGGGTTCTGGAAGATCATCGCCGCCCGCCGCCCCCGGATGGTGGCCAGCACGCGGGGCGAGGCCTGGGCGATGTCCACGCCCTCCAGCACCGCGCGCCCGGCCGTCACCTCCCCGGCGGCGTCCAGCAGGCCCAGGAGCGCAAAGGCGGTGACGGACTTGCCGCTGCCGCTCTCCCCCACCAGCGCCAGGGTCTCGCCGGCGTCCAACGAGAACGTCACACGGTCCAGCGCGCGCACGATCCCGGCGCGGGTGCGGAACTGCACGCACAGGCCGTCCACATCGAGGATCACGTGCGCCGCGTCATGTTCGTCTCCGGGGGTCCACGATGTCCCGGATGCCGTCGCCCAGCAGGTTGAAGCAGAACACCGCCACCATCAGCGTGGCGCCCGGGAACAGCGCCACCCACCACTCGCCCGACACGATGAAGCTCGCGCCCTCCGCGACCATGATGCCCCATTCCGGCATCGGTGGCCGCACCCCCAGCCCGATGAAGCTGAGCCCGGCCGCGTTCAGGATCGCGTAGCCCATGGTGAGCGACATCTGCACCGTCATGATCGGCAGGATGTTCGGCGCCACCTGCCGCAGCAGCACCGCCATGTCCCGATGCCCCGCCACCCGCGCCGCATCGACGAACCCGGCCTCCCGCCGCATCGCCGTCTCCGCCCGCGCGACCCGTACATACAGCGGGAAGTTGATGATGGCCGTGGCCAGCACGATGTTGGGCACGGTGTTGCCCAGGGCCGCCACGATGCCCATCGCCAGCACGAACAGCGGGAACGCCATGATGGTGTCGGCGATGCGCCCCACCACGGCCTCCACCCATCCGCCGAAGAACCCGGCCGCCAGCCCCGCGAACCCGCCCAGCACGAACACCAGCGCGACCGACGCCGCGGCGATGCCGAGATCGAGCCGGGTCGCGACCAGCGCCCTGGACAGCACGTCCCGCCCCAGCTGGTCGGTGCCGAACCAGTGTTTGGCGGAGGGGGCCTGCAGCGCCGCCATGGTGTCGGAGGCGAGGGGGTCGTAGGGCGCGATCACCGGGCCGAACAGGGCAATGAGCACCAGCGCCGCGAACAGCGCGAAGGCGAAGCCGGTGACAGGGTTTTCCGCGATCGTGTGGCGCGCGTGGGTGAGGGCGGTCACGCCATCCTCGCACGGGGATCGAGGGCGCGGAGCAGCAGGTCGATCGCGAGGTTCAGCGCCACGTAGAGCACCGCCATGGTCAACACGAACCCTTGCACCGGCGCGAAATCGGACGCGATCAGCGCCTCCACGGCGTAGGAGCCGACGCCGGGCCAGGCAAACACCTTTTCCACCAGCACGTTGGCGCCCAGCAGGAAGCTGAACACCATACCGAGCGTGGTGACCACCGGCAGCAGCGCGTTGCGGAACGCATAGCCCAGCACGATGCGGCGGGACGACAATCCGGCCGCCCGCGCCGTGCGCACGAACTCCGCGCCCAGGACCGCCAGCATGCTGGCCCGCGTGATCCGTGCGATCGGCGCCAGCGCGAACAGGCCCAGCGTGCAGGCCGGCAGGATCAATTGCGACAGGGCCCCGCGCAGCCCCTCCCAATCCCGGGCCATCAGCGCATCGACGGTAAACAGCCCGGTGATGGTGGGCGGAGCCGTCGCGTAGGCATCGAGCCGACCCACCGGCGCCGGCGCCCAGCCCAGCAAGAAGTAGAAGACATAGACCAGCAGCAGCCCGGTGAAGAACACCGGCAAACTGACCCCCGCCGTCACCACGACCCGGCACAGATGGTCGATCCACGATCCCTGCTTCACCGCCGCCAGGATCCCCAGCGGCACCGCCACGGCGATCGCGAGAAATAGCCCCGTGAGCGTCAGCTCCGCACTGGCGGGAAGCCGGGCCGCGAGGTCCCGCAGCACCGGCTGCCCCGTGGTGAGCGACATGCCCATGTCGCCATGCACCAGCGCCGCGACATAGGCCAGGAACTGCTCCGGCAGCGGCCGATCCAGCCCCAGGCTATGCCGGATCTGCTCGATCGCTTCCGCACTCGCCGTGGGCCCGGCGAAATACGCCGCGGTATCGCCGGGCAGCACGCGCGTCAGCACGAAGGTGAACAGGATCACGCCGAGCAGCGCCGGGATCGCGCCAGCCAGGCGGGTGAGCGCGCTACGCATCTAGAAGCCCTCTCCCGCCAGCGGGAGAGGGGGTTTCCGAAGCCTCATCCCTTCGTCAGCGACCGGAAATCCGGCTCCCGGCACGGCCAGAACTGATAGCCACCGATCGTCTTCTGCATCGCCACGTCATGCAGCGGCTGGCACACGGGCACGAACGGCACCTCATCCATCGCCTTCGCGAGGAAGCCCTTCACATCCCGCGCATACACCGCCGCATCGGACGTGAACCGCGCCCCGTCGATCAGCACATCCATGTCCTTGTTCTGGTAGTTGGACGTGTTGAATACCGCGTTCGAGCTATGCAGGTTCCAATAGAAGAAATAATCCGGCCAATCGAGCCAGCCGCCGAACCGGTTGATCACCATGGGCGCGGTCTTCTTCAACAGCTCGCCACGGAAATTGGCGCCCGGGATCTTCTGGATCTCGAGCTCGATCCCGATCGCCGCCAGGCTCTCCTTCACCAGCACCGCCATCGGCTCCGCAATCGTGCCGGACCCGGCGTCGAACAGCACCGATGTGCTGAACCCGCCCCCGGCCTCCGCCAGCAGCTTCTTCGCGCGGTCCACATCGGTCGCATACGGGTAGGGCTGCGGCCATTTCTCGCCGGCCGGTGCCGCCCCCGCGCCCCACATCGGCACGCCGCGGCCGAACAGCGCCGCCTGCATGATCTTGTCATACGGCATGGCATACGCCACCGCCTGCCGCACCCGCTTGTCCTTGAACGGGCCGAGCTGGCTGTTCATCGCCACATACCAGATCGCGTTCGGGATCGGCACGCCGCTCACTCGGATCTTCCCGGCCTCCGCCAGATCCTTGAAGTCCTTGGGCGGCAGCCCGTAGGACATATCCGCATCGCCCCGCTCCAGCAGCGCGCGCCGCGTGCTGGGGCTCGGGATGTCGCGCGCGATGATGCGGCGCAGCTTCGGCAGCGGGCCGTTCTTCCACTCGTCGAAGCGGGTGTAGATGGTCTCGTTACCGGGCTTCCAGCTCTCGACGCGATAGGCGCCGCCGCCGGCGATATTGTTCTTGAGATATTCCTTCGCCCAGGGGTCGCCACCCGCATTCTTCTGCGCCAGCTCGCTATCGATCACGAACGGGATGGTCACACCGAGGTTGGGCATCAGCAGCTTGTCGGCACGGAGGAAGTCGATGCGGAACGTGCGGTCATCGACCGCCACGAACTGCTCCGGCTTCTCCATCGACCCGGCGTTCATCTGCGTCGTCGCGAACCCCCCGATGCTCACCGCGCGATCGAGCGACCATTTCACGTCCTTCGCCGTCACGGCGCGGCCGGAATGGAAGGTGGCACCCTCCCGCAGCTTGAACGTCACGCTCATCCCATCGGGCGCGACCTGCCAGCTCTCGGCCAGCTCCGGCTCCAGCTGCGTCAGATCGTAGCTGAGCGTGCCGTCCGGCAAGGTGATGCGCTTGAACCGCACCAGCCGGTCGTAGCAATTGAGCGACACGCCGTTCACCGGCTGTGACGCGCCGATGCCCTGCATATCGAGGCTGTTGGGGCCGTATTCCTGGATGATCAGCAACGTCTCGGCCCGGGTGGGCGCTTGCGCCAGGGCGGGCGTGGCAAGTGTGGCGGCGCTGGCAGCGAGAAAGGTGCGGCGATCCATGCTCATCTCCGGTTTAGAATGAACCAAAGCAAGGCGCGTGCCGTGTCAGCCGCGGCTTAACCACGCCCGCCAGCCGCCATGCGCTGTAATATCTTCCCCCTCCGCACCGGCCTCCGCAATGAAGCCGAGCGCCGGGCCACGCTCCAGCTCAACGGTGCCGAGCCCGAGCGGCGGCGCGATGCTGCCTAAAAATCCGGCAACCGCGGCGGGCGGCAGCGCCCAAACCTCCCCCGTCAGCGCCGCCCCATGGGGATCGCGCACCAAGGCCGGGCGCGGCAGCCGGCCGGGGAGGGCAAGCATGCGGTAGGCGGGCGCCGTGACGCAGTCCCGCACGAACCAGCCGCCGCGCGCGACCAGGTCTGCGTTGAGCGGCTGGCCCTTCATGTGCGCGCCAAACACCGCGATCTCCGTCCCGTCATGCGGCTGCAGGATCGATGTGGCGCCGAGCGGGCTTGCGACCTGGCGGTGCAGACGGGCTCCGAACGCGGCCAGCATCCGGTCGCTCCAAGCCGGGCCGACGAGGGTGACGCCGTGGGGGAAGCCGCTGTCGTAAAAACCCTGCGGGACCGCCAGCGCGGCGAGGTCCATGAGGTTGACGAAATTGGTGTAGGTGCCCAGCCGCGCATTGAGCCGGATCGGCTCCGCCGCGACCTCCGCCAGCGAATACGCGGTCGGGCTCGTCGGCAGCAGCATGAAATCGATCCGGTCCCAAAGGGGCTCCGTATCCCGGCATAGCGCGGCCAGGCGATGCTGGGCCTGGAACAGGGCCGGGGCGGAGATGGCGCCGCCCCCTTCGAGGATGGTGCGGATCACGGGATGCAGCGCGTCCGCCCGGGCCAGCATGGTGCCGACCGCTGCCGTTCGTTCGGCGGCCCAGGGGCCATACAGCAGCGCCGCCACCTCGGCGAAAGGGGCGAAGTCGAACGGCACGATGTCGGCGCCCAACAATTCGGCCCGGGCGATGGCCGCGGCATAGGCGCGGGCCGCGGCAGCGTCCCCGAAGAACTCAGGCGCATCCGGCACCCCGATGCGGGGCCGGTCCGGCAGCCGGTGCGCGGCGCCGGCATGGCGGGAGTAGGGGTCGGCGGCGTCATACCCGCCCGCCACCTCCACCACCGCCACCGCGTCCGCCACCGTCAGCGCGAACACCGACACGCAATCCAGCGACCGGCACGCCGGCACCACCCCCGTCGTGCTGAGCCACCCCTTGGTCGGCTTCAGCCCCACCAGGTTGTTGAACCCCGCCGGCACCCGGCCCGACCCGGCGGTATCGGTCCCCAACGCAAAGCTCACCAGCCCCGAAGCGACCGCCACCGCGGAGCCCGAACTGCTGCCCCCCGGCACCATCGCCGGGTCGAACGGGTTGCGCGGCACGCCATAGGGCGACCGCACGCCGACCAGCCCGGTAGCGAACTGATCGAGGTTGGTCTTCCCCACCACGATCGCCCCGGCATCCACCAGGCGCTGCACCACGGTCGCATGCCGCTCCGGCGTATAGGCGAAGGCCGGGCAGCCCGCCGTGGTCGGCAGCCCGGCGACATCGATATTGTCCTTGACCGCAAACGGCACGCCGCCCAGCGGCAGAGAGGGATCGGCCGCCCGTGCGCTGGCGAGCAGGTCGGCGTCCGGCACGCGGCCGATCCAGACCGCGGGGTCCGCATCCAGCCGCGGCAGGAGCGCGGCCATGACCCCTTCCGGCGTCGCGCTGCCATCGGCGTAGGCGGCGCGCAGTCGGGCGAGATCGAGGCTCACCATGGCGCGGCGACGGCCTGGGTCGAGACATGGGCGGACACGACCTTCCAGCCGACATCCGGAAACCGTACCCAGGTCTGGGTCTGCCGCCCCACCCCGCCGCCGCGCTGGTCGAATTCGAGGTTCACGGTCGCGATGTCCCGCCCCAACGTCAGGATCGCCAGCCGCCGCCGGCCCAGCTTGATGCCCGGTCCCGGCGGACGCGCAACGCGATGCGCGTGGATGGCATCGAAGCCATATCCGTTCTCGTGCATGGCATACCGAATCGTATGCGGGCTGTTCCAGAACGTGGCGTCCAGCACCGCGACATCCTTGTCGATCAGCGCCTGCTCATACCGCTCGAACATCGCGGTCACCTCGGCCACCACTTCCGGCAAGTTCACATCCATTGGCGGGCGACCTCCACGAGCGCAGCATCCGATCCACGGGCGCCGATGATGCTGAGCCCCACCGGCATTCCGTCCAATGTGGCCCCCGGCAAGCTGATCTGCGGATGTCCGGCGAGCCCGCCTTGCGCACACAGGCAGGCGATCTGGGATCGCACCGCCTCCATCTCCGGCAAGGGCAGGCCCCGAAGCGGCGCCGGGAATGGGGTGGTCGGCAGGCACAGGATGGTGCCGGGCGGCAGCAACTCGGCCATCCGCCCCCGCGCCTCCTGTCGCATCAGCGCGGCCCATTCGCGGTCCGCCAACGGAATTGCGGCCGTGGTGGCGAGGCCGCGGGCGACGCTGAAGGCGAAGCGCGGGTTATGCGCCTCGATCCACGGCCGGAACGTCTCCCAGGCCTCGATCGGCTGTAGCGTGCGTTGCGCCCGGGTCCAGACCGAGAGGCCCGGCGGCGCCATGATCGTGTCCTGCGCCGGGCCAACCAGGCGCTGCAACCGGTCGATCATCGGGGCGAGCGCCGCAATCATCGCCGGCCCGGCGAACCCGAACGCGTCGGTCGCGCGCAGCAGCCGCGTGGGAAGCGGACCGCCCCCGGGTTCCTGCAACATCACCGCCGAGACCCGGGCGAAAATGGCGCCATCGCGCGCGAACCAGCCCGTGGTGTCGGAGCTCGGCGCCTGCTGCATCATGCCGTGGATCGGCACGCGCCCATGCGTCGGCCGGATGCCGAACAGGCCGCAGAAGCTGGCGGGCACCCGGACGGAGCCGCCGGTATCGGTGCCGAGCGCCATGTCGCACAAGCCGGACGCAACGGCCGAGGCCGAGCCGGAGCTGGAACCGCCCGGCACCCGCCCGGGCGCCGCCGGGTTCACGGGCGTTCCATCGAACTGGTTTTCTCCCAATATACCGAGGGAGACTTCGTCCGTGACGGTCTTCCCGATCAGGGTGGCGCCGGCGTCCAACAGCGTCTGCACCGCCCAGCTATGCCGCGTCGGCAGCGGATGCGCCCGCGCCCAGTCCGGGTTGCCGCCCCCGGTCGGGTGCCCGGCGATGTCGAACAGGTCTTTCGCGGCAAATGTGAGGCCCCGTAGCGGGCCGGTCGGCGCCCCCTCGATGCGAAGGCGGGGGCCCGGAAGGAAAGGGTTGGTCGAGAGCGGTTCCATGGCGGTCACGGTGGACAAGCTGGGTCGCGGTGGCAAGGCGGCCCCACCCCCTTCCCCTGTCACAAACCCCATGCTAGACGCCCGTCCGCCGGCAGAACCAGCCGGCACGACCTATTCGAGGAACCCCCGAGTGGCCTCTGGCACCACCTCCTCCAGCGGCGGCCTTGCCGATCGCTACGCGAACGCCCTCTATGCCCAGGCAGACGAGACGGGCGCCCTGGACCAGACCGTGTCCGAGATGGATGCGCTGGGCCGGCTGATCGATACCTCGCCCGAGTTCCGCCGCCTGCTGGACAGCCCGCTGATCGACGTGACCCAGGCCCGCACCGCCGCCACCGCCGTGCTGGCGCAGCAGGGGTTCGGCAAGCTGGTGCAGGATTTCGTGGGCGTCGTCGCCAACAACCGCCGCCTGAACGCGCTCCGCATCATCGTGCGCGGCTTCGCCGCCCTGGTCGCGCAAAAGCGCGGCGTGGTCGTGGCGCAGGTCAGCAGCGCCCACCCGCTGACGGACGTGCAGCGCGAGCAGCTGCGCGCCCGCATGATCGAGGCCGGGTACGGCCAGGTGAATATTGAAGACACGGTCGACCCGAGCCTGCTCGGCGGCCTCGTCGTGCGCGTCGGTGCGCGGCTGTATGACACGAGCTTGAAATCCCGGCTGCAGCGACTGCAGTACGCCATGAAGGGTGCCGCCTGATGGAAATCCGTCCCGCCGAAATCTCCGACATCCTCAAGAAGCAGATCGCGGCCTTCGACACCGAGCAGAACGTCGCCGAGACCGGGCAGGTGCTCTCGGTCGGTGACGGCATCGCCCGCGTGTTCGGCCTGCAGAACGTCATGGCCGGTGAGCTGGTCGAGTTCCCGTCCGCCGGCATCAAGGGCATGGCGCTGAACCTCGAAACCGATAATGTCGGCATCGTGGTGTTCGGGGACGACACCCGCATCCGCGAGGGCGACACCGTCACCCGCACGCGGGACATCGTGGACGTGCCCGTGGGCCGTGGCCTGCTGGGCCGCGTGGTCAACGGCCTCGGTGAGCCGATCGACGGCAAGGGTCCGCTCACGGACGTGAAGCGCACGCAGGTCGAGGTGAAGGCGCCCGGCATCATTCCGCGCAAATCCGTGCATGAGCCGATGCAGACCGGTCTGAAGGCGATCGACGCGCTGATCCCCATCGGCCGTGGCCAGCGGGAGCTCGTGATCGGCGACCGGCAGACCGGCAAGACCGCCGTCATCATCGACACCATCATCAACCAGAAGACGGCCCAGGCCGGCACGGATGAGAGCCTGAAGCTCTACTGCATCTACGTCGCCATCGGGCAGAAGCGCTCGACGGTGGCGCAGCTGGTCCGCACGCTCGAAGAGAACGGCGCGATGGAGTACTCCATCGTCGTCGCCGCCACCGCGTCCGACCCGGCGCCCATGCAGTTCCTGGCACCCTACACCGGCTGCGCCATGGGCGAGTTCTTCCGTGACAACGCGATGCACGCGATGATCTGCTACGACGATCTGTCGAAGCAGGCGGTGGCGTATCGCCAGATGTCCCTGCTGCTGCGCCGCCCGCCCGGCCGTGAGGCGTATCCGGGGGACGTGTTCTACCTGCATAGCCGCCTGCTGGAGCGGGCGGCCAAGATGTCGGACGTGAACGGCGCCGGGTCATTGACCGCGCTGCCGATCATCGAGACGCAGGCCGGTGACGTGTCGGCCTACATCCCGACCAACGTGATCTCCATCACCGACGGGCAGATCTTCCTCGAGACCGAGCTGTTCTTCCGTGGCATCCGACCGGCCGTGAACGTGGGCCTCAGCGTGTCCCGCGTCGGCTCCTCGGCGCAGATCAAGGCGATGAAGAAGGTCGCCGGCTCGATCAAGCTGGAGCTCGCGCAGTATCGCGAGATGGCGGCGTTCGCGCAGTTCGCCTCCGACCTCGACGCCAGCACGCAGAACCTGCTGGCCCGCGGCGCCCGGCTGACCGAGCTGTTGAAGCAGCCCCAATTCTCGCCGATGCCGGTCGAGGAGCAGGTGATCTCCCTCTATGCCGGCACCAAGGGCTACCTGGACGGCATCCCGGTCGGCAAAGTGGGAGAATTCGAGCGGCGGATGATCTCCGAGTTGAAGGTAAAGGAGCCCGGCGTGCTCGCCGCCATCCGCGACAGCAAGGAGATGAAGGCCGACGTCGAGGCGACGCTCAAGGGCTTCATGGACAGCTACGCCAAAGCGTTTGCCTGATGGCCAGCCTCAAGGCCCTTCGCGCGCGCATCAACAGCGTCAAGTCCACGCGCAAGATCACGTCCGCCATGAAGATGGTGGCGGCGTCGAAGCTGAAGCGCGCGCAGAGCCAGGCCGAGGCCGCGCGCCCGTATGCCGAGCGGATGCAGCGCATGCTGGCGGCCCTGGCCCGCAGCGCGGCCGGCAGCCCCACGGCCCCCACGATGCTGGTCGGCACCGGGCGGGACCAGGTGCAGCTGCTGGTGGTGGTGACCGCCGATCGCGGCCTGGCGGGCGGCTTCAACACCAACGTCGGCCGCGCCGCCCGCAGCGCGATCCAGCGCCTCGAAGGACAGGGCAAGACCGTCAAGGTCATCACCGTGGGCCGCAAGGGCCGCGACTACCTGAAGCGCGAATACGCCAGCCGGCTCGTGGGCGAATACAGCTTCGCCGGCAAGAAGCGGGTCGAGTTCTCGGACGTGAACGAGGTCGCGGCCAAGGTCACGGCGATGCTGGCGGCGGGCGAGTTCGACGTGTGCACCATCATCTACAACCGTTTCGTCTCCGTGATCTCGCAGGTCCCGACCGAAAGCCAGTTGGTGCCCTTGTCGCTGCCGGACTCCGAGCCGGCGTCCAGCACCGCGGCCCAGTATGAGTTCGAGCCGGCGGAAGAAGAAATCCTGGCCGCGCTGCTGCCGCGCAACATGGCCATCCAGCTTTTCCGCGCCCTGATCGAGAGCGCGGCCGGGGAGCAGGGGGCACGCATGTCCGCCATGGACAACGCCACCCGCAATGCCGGCGAGATGATCAACAAGCTGACGCTCAACTACAACCGCACGCGCCAGGCCAACATCACGCGGGAGTTGATCGAGATCATCTCCGGCGCCGAAGCGGTCTAAGAGGGACAATCCAGATGGCAAAGAACAATGTCGGTCGCGTGACACAGGTGCTGGGCGCCGTCGTGGACGTGCAGTTCGAGGGTGAGCTGCCGTTCATCCAGAACGCGCTGCACGCCAAGAACGGCGCCAACACCCTGACGCTCGAAGTGGCGCAGGAGCTGGGCGAGAAAACCGTCCGTTGCATCGCCATGGACAGCACCGAGGGCATGGTCCGCGGTTCCGAGGTGATCGACACCGGCGCCCCCATCAGCGTGCCGGTCGGGCCCGAGACGCTGGGCCGCATCCTGAACGTGCTGGGTGAGCCGATCGACGAGCGCGGCCCGGTCGGCGAGAAGATGCGCTACCCGATCCACCGCGCCGCCCCCTCCTTCGAGGAGCAGGCGACGTCCGCCGAAATCCTGGTCACGGGCATCAAGGTCGTGGACCTGCTGGCGCCCTACCTCAAGGGCGGCAAGATCGGCCTGTTCGGCGGCGCCGGCGTCGGCAAGACCGTGCTGATCCAGGAGCTGATCAACAACATCGCCAAGGCGCATGGCGGCGTGTCGGTGTTCGCGGGCGTCGGTGAGCGGACGCGTGAGGGCAACGACCTTTATCACGAGATGATCGACGCCGGCGTGATCAAGCTCGGTGACAACACGACCGAGGGCAGCAAGGTGGCGCTGGTCTATGGCCAGATGAACGAGCCGCCGGGCGCCCGCGCGCGCGTCGCGCTGTCCGGCCTGTCGCTGGCCGAATACTTCCGCGACGAAGAAGGCCAGGACGTGCTGTTCTTCGTGGATAACATTTTCCGCTTCACCCAGGCCGGCGCCGAAGTGTCGGCACTCCTGGGCCGCATCCCGTCCGCGGTGGGCTACCAGCCGACGCTCGCGACCGACATGGGCGCGCTACAGGAGCGCATCACCAGCACCAAGAAGGGGTCGATCACCTCGGTGCAGGCGATCTACGTGCCCGCCGACGACCTGACCGACCCGGCGCCCGCGACCTCCTTCGCGCACTTGGATGCCACCACCACGCTGAACCGCGCCATCTCGGAAAAGGGCATCTACCCGGCCGTCGATCCGCTCGACAGCACCAGCCGCGCCATGGACCCCCGCATCGTCGGCGAGGAGCATTATTTGGTCGCCCGCGAAGTCCAGCGCGTGCTGCAGACCTACAAGTCGCTGCAGGACATCATCGCCATTCTCGGCATGGACGAGCTGAGCGAGGACGACAAGCTGGTCGTGAGCCGGGCCCGGCGCATCGAGCGGTTCATGAGCCAGCCCTTCCACGTGGCCGAGGTGTTCACGGGCTCGCCCGGCATCTTCGTGCCGATCGCCGACACCGTGCGCAGCTTCAAGGCCATCATCGACGGCCAATACGATCACCTGCCGGAAGCCGCCTTCTATATGGTCGGCACGATCGAGGACGCCGTGAAGAAGGCCGAGGGCATGAAGGTGGCCGCCTAACATGCCGACGCAGCTCGAGATCGTGGGGCCGGACCGGTTGCTGCTGTCGCAACCGGTGGACATGGCCGTGATCCCGGCGGCGGAGGGGGACATGGGCGTGCTGCCGGGCCACGCGCCGATGATCGTGCTGCTGCAGGGCGGCACGATCGTGCTGCATGAGGGCGGCCGCCCGACCACGCGGCTTTATGTCAGCGGCGGCTTCGCCGAAGTGACGCCGGAGCGCTGCACGGTGCTGGCGGATGAGGCTATCCCGGTGGCGGAGCTGTCGCGGGCAACCGGCGCTGCGCGTTTGGCGGAAGCCGAGGCTGCCTATGCAGCGGCCGACAAGATGGATGTGCCGAACCTCGACCGTATCATGGGCCGCATGCAGTCCGCCCGCGCCATGATCGCGGCCGCCGAAGCCGCCTAGGGCAACCCGGCGGTGCTTCGAACGTTGGCGCCGGGGTGATCAGTATCGAGTTCAGCGACTTATGAAGCATTGGCAGCTGGCGGATGTGGCCTGGGACCGTTTCGACCCGTCCCAGGTCGATCCGGACATCGTGCCCCTCGTCAAAAGTGCGGCGATGGTCGAGCGGAACGGGGTCGATTACGCCGTCTATCTCGGCCGCGTGTTTAGCGACGACCCCGATTTCCGCGGCGCCGCCGACCGCTGGGCGGTCGAAGAAGTGCAGCACGGGGACGCCCTGGGCCAATGGGCCATGCTGGCGGACCCCGGCTGGGATTTCGACGCCGCATTCCAGCGGTATCGGGACGGCTACAAGCTCCCGCTCGACGCCGACGCCTCCGTGCGCGGCTCGCGGACCGGTGAGCTGATCGCGCGCTGCATCGTCGAGACCGGGACCAGCAGCTATTACACGGCACTGGCCGAAGAAACCCGGGAGCCCGTGCTGGAGCAGGTGTGCCGGCTGATCGCCGCCGACGAATACCGCCATTTCAAGCTGTTCTACGATCACATGAAGCGATATCTGAGCCGGGAGGAACTCGGCGTGTTCTCCCGCTTGCGCATCGCGGCCGGCCGGGTGACCGAGACCGAGGATGACGAGCTGGCCTACGCCTACCATTGCGGGAACGAGGCGGCGGGCGTGCCCTACGACCATAATCGCTGCATTGCTGGCTACATGAGCCGCGCGATGGGCTTCTACCGATTCCGCCACATCGAGCGGAGCATGGGGATGATCCTGAAATCAGTAGGATTGCCGCCACGGGGGCGCCTATCGACCATCAGCGCCAAGCTCGCCTGGAAATTACTGCAGCGCCGGCGGCGGAAATTCGTGGGTGAGCTGGAGCTGGCCTCCGCGTGAGGCGAAAAGCCCGCGCTCCGGGGAGCGCGGGCCATTTTCTATCAGAGTGAGGCGTGATCCACGATCGGGCCGCTGGTCCGGCCATTGCGCTCGGACATGAACTGGTCGAACTCCGACTTGTCCCGCGCCTTCCGAAGCCGGTCGAGATACGCGACGAACTCCTTCTGCTCCTCCTCCAGCCGGCGAAGCGTGTCCGCACGGTATTCGTCGAAGGCCTCGTTGCCGCTGGCGTTGAAGCGCTTGCCCGCCTGGCGCCTCATATTGTGCCACTGGCCCCGCGCCTCATGCCGCATGGCGCCGAGCCGCCCCGTCCAGGCGAGGTAGCCGAGCACGGCGAGCCCCACCGGCCAGAACACCCAGAACCCCAGCAACACGGCCGCGAACCAGGCCGGCCGCCCTACCTCATCCATCTTCGCCAGGATCATCACGCGCTCCATCGCTAATGTTAGCGGTCATCACATTGGAGATGCGGGCAGGTTCTTTCAAGGGGCGGCTTTCCGCGCCGCGCGGGCGATGCCCAGCGATTGCAGATACAGCAGCAGCCCGGCCTCCAGCAGGTCCGCCGCCGGCATCGGCAGCATGCGGCGGTTGGGTCCCAGGAACAGCGCCGCCACGCCATGCGTCAGCGACCAGACATGCAGCGCCACCATCAGCGCCGGCGGACGGCTGCCAGCCGCGGTCGCGCACGCCGCTTCGGCCCCTTTGCGCAACACGGCAAAGGCGGCGTCGCTCGCCGTTTCCACGGCGGGATCGGCCTCGACGCCCCCGCCGAACATGGCACTATAGGCCGCGGGCTCACGGGCGGCGAAGGCGAGGTGGGCCCGGCCGCATCGCTCCAGCGCGGTCACCGCATCCGGCCGCCCCTCGGTGCGGGCCCGCTCCAGCGCGATGGCGAGTTGGTCGAAGCCGCGCCGGGCCACCTCGGCGATCAGGGCGTTGCGGTCGCGGAAATGGCGGTACGGTGCCGCCGCACTCACGCCCAAACTGCGCGCGATCTCCGCCACCGCCAGGCCGGCCAGACCGCGGCTCGCGATCATGTCGAGCGCCCCGCGGACCAGCGCCTCGCGAAGATTGCCATGGTGATAGCCGCGTGGGTCCGCCTCGGTCGTCATGTGATCGAGGCATACATCAAACGGAAGCGTGGCGCAGCCTAGATCCCGTGGGCGCCGCGCCGGCCCAGGCAGCCAGGCTGCCCTCGATATCGACGGCATAGGCCCGCAAGAACACCCGCACGGCCCCGTCCAGCACCCGGTCGATCGACTCCGCCGTCGGCTTCTCCGGCAGACGAAGCCGGCTGCGCATCACCACCCGCGCCTGGCACAGGGCGAAGAATTGCTCGGCTGCCAGCTCCGGGTCTGCCATGGCCAGGTGGCCCTGCGATGCCTGGCCCTGCAACCAGACCACCATCCGCGCAATGCCCCGGCGCGGTCCGGAATCATACAGCGTGCTGGCCAAATCGGGGAACGACCCGGCTTCCGAAACAACCATCCGGTCGATGGCCAGGACGGATGGCGAGATCAGCAGCCTGATCAGCCGCCGCCCGATCTCCTCGAGCGCCGCGCCGAGCGGGCCAGGCAGTGCGTCGAACGAATGCAGCAGGCTGCGCTCGCACTCGCGCTCCACATAGGCGCCGAACAGGGCGGCTTTGCTGGCGAAATAGTGATAGACCGTGGCCTTCGAAACGCCCGCCTCGCGCGTGATGTCCGACATGCTGGCGCCCTCGTAGCCGTGCCGGGCGAACGCGTTCCCGGCGCAGTTCAACACCAATTCACGCTTGGTTTGGGCCTGTGTCGAACGCAGAGTGGCATCTCCCGTGATGTGTGACCGGCGGGGAACCGGAACCGTCATGCCAGCGTAACCCAGTCAGGGGAACTTGCAAAACTAAACCGTACGGTCTACTTCAGGCGCAGAGGGCGAGCTTCATGGACGATGATCGTGTCGGTTCCGGCCGGCTTAAACGGGTTTCGCAACAAATCAGGACCGAATGCCCTCTGGCACCGCGGGGCACCCTTCGTCATTGTCGCGCCGGTATATCGCTGGACGGAATGCGTGGATGATGGACGGCTTGCCTAACGCGCCGGAGCGTTCGGGTGGAGAGTGGGGATATGCGTCCAGGCTGGACGGCGCCCCGCTATCGCCAGCCCCCCTCGATTGGGGCCATGGCCCGGCCGGCGCCCCCATCCAGCGCTGGACGCCCGCGCAGCCCCTGGACGGCAAGGATGGGCAGGACGGATCTGAAAAGAAGGATGACAAGCCGAAGCCGATGCCGCGCTGGAAAAAGGCGCTGTATTGGATCGTCGGACTCTCGCTCCTCGCGATCCTGCTGATCGCTGGCACGCTCTACTACCTCCATTCCCGCCATTTCGAGAGCACGGACGACGCGTTCATCGACGGCAACATCTCCCAAGTCTCGTCGCAGGTCGCGGGCCGTGTGACCCAGATCGCGTTCGCCGATAACGACCAGGTCGGCGCCGGGCAAGTGCTGGTCCAACTCGATCCGCGCGACCTGCAGGTGAAGCTGGACAATGCCCGGGCGCAGCGCGTGCAGGCCGCAGCGCAACTGGACCAGGCCCGCGCGCAACTCGGCCTCCAGCAGGCGAGCCTCGAACAGGCCGGCGCCAATGTGCGGGTGACCGAGGCCGATCTGGGCCAGGCGCAGGCCGACCTGGCCCGGTTCCGCGCCATCGACCCCAAGGCCATCACCCGGCAGCAACTCGACACCGCCGGCGCCACCACTCGCTCGGCGGCCGCCCGGCTAGATGCCAACCGCCAAGCCGTCCAGGCCGCCCGCGCCCAGATCGAGGCCCAAAAGGCCGCAGTCGCTGCCGCGCAGGCCTCCCTGTCCCAGGCCGATGTCGGGGTTGCGAACGCCGAGTTGCAGCTTTCCTACACCAGGATCATGGCACCCGCGGCCGGCCGCGTCAGCAGGCGGACGGTCGAGCTCGGCAACTATGTCAGCGCCGGGCAGTCGCTGCTTGCCGTGGTGCAGCCCGGGCTGTGGGTCACGGCCAATTTCAAGGAAACCCAGCTCGCCGACATGCGGGCCGATCAGGAGGTGCGGGTCCGGGTCGACGCCTGCCCGGATACCGACCTTGCGGCCCGGGTCGAGAGCTTCCAGGCGGGGTCCGGCTCCATCTTCAGCTCGCTCCCGGCTGAGAACGCGACCGGCAACTATGTGAAAGTGGTGCAGCGCGTGCCCGTCCGGCTCCGCTTCGTGGATAAGGACGCGGCGGCGCGGTGCCGGCTGGCACCGGGCATGTCGGTCACGCCGCGCGTCACGGTCCGCTGAATGGCGGCGGCCCAAGCCGACCTGCCGCGCTCCGCGGCCGGGCCGAATTCGCCCTGGCTGCTGGCGGTCATCGTCTCGATCGCGACGTTCATGGAGGTGCTGGACACCACGATCGCGAACGTGGCGCTCCGTCACATCGCGGGCTCCCTCGCGGCCAGCCAGGATGAGAGCACCTACATCATCACCAGCTATCTGGTGAGCAACGCGATCATCCTCCCCATCAGCGGCTGGCTTAGCAACGTCGTCGGGCGGAAGCGCTTCTACATGCTGTGCGTGGCGTTGTTCACGATCAGCTCCGTGCTGTGCGCCTTCGCCACCAGCCTGCCGATGATGCTGCTGTTCCGCGTGCTGCAGGGGTTGGGCGGCGGCGGGTTGGCGCCCACGGAGCAGAGCATCTTCGCCGACAGCTTCACGCCCAAGCAGCGGGCGATCGCCTTCTCCCTGTATGGCTTCACCATCGTCACCGCCCCGGCCATCGGCCCGGTGCTGGGCGGCTACCTGACCGACGCCTATTCCTGGGAGTGGGTGTTCCTGATCAACCTCCCCGTGGGCCTGCTGTCGCTCACGCTCACCTGGCTGTTCGTTTATGACAGCCCCTTGGTGATCAAGGAGCGCGCGGCATTGCTGGCCCGCGGCCTCAAGATCGACTACGTGGGCTTCCTGCTGGTGGCGCTGGGCTTCGGCTGCCTGCAAGTCGTGCTGGACCGGTTCGAGCGCGAGGACGGGTTCTCGTCCCCTATGATCCTCGGCATGACGATCGTCTGCGTCGTATCCCTGCTCACCCTGATCGTGTGGGAGCTGGCGCATCCTCAGCCGGTGATGAACCTGCGATTGCTGAAGAACCGCGGCTTCGCAGTAAGCTGCACCATCATGTTCATGTTCGGCTTCATCATCGTCTCCACCACGCAGTTGCTGCCGCAACTCACGCAGGAGCTGCTGCATTACGACGCCACCACGGCCGGGAAGACGCTGGGTCTGGGCGGCCTGCTGACCTTGCTGGTGATGCCGGCCGCAGGGCTGATCACGGGCCGGCTGATCCAGCCGAAATGGCTGGTGTTCTCGGCGATGCTGGGGATCGCCGGCGCGTTGCACTACGCCGCGTCCCTCAGCCTGCAGGCATCGTTTGCGGACATCTCCACCTCCCGCGTGATCCAGGTGTTGTGGATGCCGTTCATCTTCATTCCGCTCTCGGCCGTGCAATTCACCGGGGTGCCGCCCGGGCAAAACCCGGACGCTAGCGCCATCATCAACCTGATGCGCAATCTGGGCGGCAGCTGGGGCGTCTCGGTCGCGACGACGGAGTTGCAGTGGCGCGGGCAGTTCCATCATGCCCGGCTCGCGGAGCACATCACGCCCTATGACGGCTTCGGCCTGCAAAGCTCGCTCGGCGCCATCGCGCGGACCGTGCAGCAACAGGCGACGATCATGAGCTATCTCGACGTGTTCACGATCCTCTCGATCGTCTCGTTGGCGGTGGCGCCGCTCGCCCTGCTGTTGCCGAAGATGCAGAAGGGGGCAGCAGCCAGTGGTCATTGACGGCAGGGCCACCCTCCTGGCCGCAATGGCGCTCGCGTCGGTCGCGGGCTGCACGGTCGGACCGAACTTCGAGTCGCCGCTTCCCTGGTCACCTGCGGCCTGGCGCGGCCAGGGCGCGGCGCCCACGGCCCGGTCCCTCGAGGCCAGCATGCCCCGGCCCGAACCCGTCGATGCCGCCTGGTGGTCCCGCTTCAACGATCCGGTGCTATCGGGCCTGATCGCCCGGGCCGTAACCAGCAACCTCGACGTCCAGACGGCCACGGCCCGGCTGGCGCAGTCCCGGGCGCAGCGCGGCGTGGTGGGCGCCGGGCAATTTCCGCAGCTGAATGGCAACACCTCCTATACGCGGCAACGCCCGAGCAAGGAGGGCGCCATCAGCCTGTTCTCAGGCGGTGCCGGTCAGAGCGCCTCGCCGGGCACGGCCGCCAACGGGCTGGCTGGCACGCAGGGCGGCGCCATTCCCTCCAGCCGTGGGATCCCGGCGTTCGACCTGTTTCAGGGCGGGTTCGATGCGTCGTGGGAGCTGGACCTATGGGGCCGGGTCCGCCGCCAGGTCGAGAGCGCGGATGCGACGCTCGCGGCCTCGGCCGAGGCGCGCCGGGCCGCACTGATTTCGACAGTCGCCGAGGTCGCGCGCAACTATGTCCAACTGCGCGGCGTGCAGGCCAATCTGCGCATCACGCGCGACAACCTGGCTTCCGCCCGGGAAAGCTCGCGCCTGGTGCAGGAGCGGGCGCGCGGCGGTCTCGGCACGGATCTGGACGCGGCGAACGCGCAGGCGCAGGCGGAGGGCAACGCCGCCCAGGTGCCCCTGCTGGAACAGCAGGAGGCGCAGGCGATCAACGGCATCGGCCTGCTGCTCGGGATGACGCCGGCGGCCTTGGTAAATGAGCTCTCGGCCCCGGGCGCCGTGCCGCCCGTGCCACCGGTGGTCCCGATCGGCATCCCCAGCGAGGTGCTGCGCCGCCGTCCGGACATCCGGCAGGCGGAGGCGCAGCTGCACGCCGCAACTGCCGACATCGGGGCCGCGGAAGCAGATTTCTACCCGCGGATCACGCTGTCCGGCAGCCTGTCGTTGCAGGCGACTCAGCTCAAGAACCTGGGCAACATCGCCGCCGCCTCCTATGCGTTCGGGCCCAGCCTGAGCATCCCGATCTTCGAAGGCGGCCGCCTTCGCCGGACGTTGGAGCTGCGAGAGGCCCAGCAGCAGGAGGCGGCGATCGCCTACCAGCGCACCGTGTTGCAGGCCTTCACGGAGGTCGATAACGCGCTGATCGCCTACGGGGCGGAGCAGCGTCGCCGGCGCAGCCTGGTGGCCCAGGCGCAGCAGAGCCGGCGTGCCCTGGGCCTCGCGCAGTCGCGTTTCCGTCAGGGCATCTCGGACTTCCTCGAAGTATTGACGGCGCAGCGCACCGTACTGGCGGCGGAGCAGCAGGTTGCGGAGAGCACGACGACGGTGAGCCAGAACATGGTAGCCCTCTACAAGGCGCTCGGCGGCGGATGGGAGGCATTTTATCCCGACCGCGATCCGCTCACCCCACCTTGACGAAACTTGACAATTCTTCCGCAAGTTTGTCGGTTGGGGCCGTCAAGTCCGAGATGTTACTGGCCTGAGACGCTAATTGTGAAATAGTTTCTTAACTTTTCTCGAACAAAATTCTCGCGTTGGCAGCAAAAAATGTGGTTTGTTAACTGAAGGGTGATGGGTCGCGGCGCGGATGGCCTCTGCGTGAAATCCGCACCCATTGAAACTGCTGCCCAGGAGTCAGAATGTCTTCGTTGCGCTCCGAGAACACTGTCGTTTCGCTACCGGTACGCAATCAATCAAAAAGTTTCGGCGGCGCTGCGCAGGCCGTTCACACGCCGGGTGTCTTCCCGAACACTCTCACAGACAGCAGCACGCTCAGGCATGTGAAGTTTGAGGTGGATGGAAGCACATCCACGCTGTGGTGCTTCCTAGACCCCGTAGGGCTCCCGAATTTTACGCCCGGACTCCTCGGGGACCTGCTCGACGCGCAAGCAGAGATTAGAACGGCACTGGCTGAAGACCGCGCTCGCGGTGAGATCAAGTTCCGGAACTTCGTCCTTGCATCGAAAATACCGGGCGTATTCAACTTGGGCGGCGATCTCGCGCTTTTTGCCGAGTTGATTGCTACAGCTGATCGGGAACGCCTAACCGCTTACGCCTATAAATGCGTAGATCTCGTCCACACGATCCACGAGGGTTTTGGGGACGGGATCGAGACGATTGGGCTCGTTCAGGGCAAGGCGCTCGGCGGCGGTTTCGAAGCCGCGCTGTCGTGCCACACTCTGGTCGCGGAGCGCTCGGCCCGGTTTGGTTTGCCGGAAATCATGTTCAACTTGTTTCCCGGCATGGGCGCCTTCAACTTCTTAAGCCGACGCATCGGCGTCAGCGCAGCGGAACGAATGATCCTCGGCGGCCGGATCTACACGGCAGCCGACCTCCTGGAGCATGGTGTCGTCGATATCGTGGCGGAAGACGGCGAGGGCGTGGAGGCCGTCAACCGGTTCGCTCGGGAGAGCCTCCGGTTCAGCCACGCAAGGCGGGCCGTTCGAGAGGCTCGCCAGGTCATGCAGCCATTGACGCGCGCGGAGCTGATCCGGATGACCGATATCTGGGTCGATGCAGCACTGGGCCTTGGCGCGGACGATCTCCGGCGTATGAACCGTTTGGTTGCGGCGCAGGGCCGCCGGCACGGGCTTGCCAACTCGGACGCTGCCGACTGAGACCTCGATCGGGCGGTCAATCGCCCGTTTCGGACCAACGCTGGGCCGTCTCGGCCGGGCGGGGCGTCGAACGCGCGCCGAGCAATACGCGGTCGATCCGCTCGAGTTCTTGGGTCAGCAACGAAAGCACATCCTTCCCCGCCGACATAAGCTCGCCCGGGGTCATCCGCTGCAGGTCTCGGCACATCTCCTGGAGTCGCAACGCCCCCATGTTCCCGGCCGCGCTGAGCATCGCGTGCGCATGGAACGATACCGTTGCCGTGTCACCGGTGAGGATCGCGGGCCGAAGCACGGTGTGCAACCGGGCCGCGTCAGCCCCGAACTCGTCGATCAACTCGTCGAGGAAGGCGGTCCCCCCCAAAGCAGATAGCTGATCGAGGACCGACAGCTGCACCGACGGCATCGTGGACGGCCGGAAACCCGGATGCGAGTTGATGTGCGTGACGCCAGGCGAGGGGGCAGGGAGGGCGGACCCTGTCGCTTTGATCGCCGCCGGAACCAGTTGGGCCACGGCATCCAGCAAGGCCCGGGGCTGAATCGGCTTCAGCAGGCATCGGTCCATACCCGCTTCGTGGCAGCGGCGCTCGACATCGCCGGTCACGTCTGCCGTAAGCCCGACGATGGGCAGGTGGTCCATCCCGAGGGACTCGAAGCGATACAGCTTGGTCGCGTCGATCCCGTTCATCACCGGCATGTTGAGATCCATCAACACGAGGTCGAATGGCTTGGATTGCGAAGCCTCCGTGATGGCCACGAGAGCCTCCTCTCCATTGGCCACCGAACGCACCGTGTGGCCGGCCCGCTCCAGGATCATCGAGACGACGCGCTGATTGATGACGTTGTCATCGGCCACGAGAACGAAGGCCGGGCGATCGGCCGTCCAATCTTCGGCCGCCATCCCTTCGGCGCCGCCGGGTTCCACGCTGACGATGCGCAACGCCCGCGCGACCTCCATGTCGTCGGCATCCTCGGGCAGCACCGTCGCTCCACGGCGGCAGGACGCCGGCCCAAGCAGCCCGCGCGCCCCGGCAACGAGGATCGTCTGCTCCGGCGGAAGCAGTTGGGACGGGTCTATAAGGCCAATCGGCCCGGCCCCAATCGGACGCAGTGCGCAGGACAGCCCATCCGTTATTTGGGGAGCACCCACCACCACCGTGTGCCCGAGCCCCCGTAGCCTCTCGATCATGGGCTGAAGCTCGGTCCGGTCGGCGATCGCGACATGGATCGTGGGCGCCGCCGGCTGGACGGGCGTGACCTCGCAGCTTCGGAGGGGCAGCGATACGGAGAACGTACTGCCGATCCCGGTCCGGCTTTCCAACGTGATCTGGCCACCCATTAGCCCAGCGAGGCGCCGCGTGATGGCCAAGCCCAGCCCGGTGCCGCCGAAGCTGTTCATGATGGTGTCGTCGGCCTGCGAGAACTCCTCGAAGATGCGGCAATGTGCTGCCGCTGCGATCCCGATGCCGGTGTCGATCACGTCGAACTGCAGCCGGTAGACGCCGTCACCCGTCTCCACGCCGTCCACCGCGACCACGACGCTGCCGGCCTGCGTGAACTTCACGGCATTGCCAAGCAGGTTCATCAGGATCTCACGCAGATGCCGCGCATCCCCAACGAGGTGCAGCGGCGTTCGGGAGCTGATGTGGTGTGACAGCTGCAGCCCTTTCTCCCGCGCCTGGACCGAAACGATCGCCAGCGACTCCCGCACGACCTCCAGCAGATCGAACGAGGCCTCAGTGACCGTCATTCGCCCGGCCTCGATGCGCGACAGGTCCAGAAGGTCGTCGATCATGGACAAAAGTGACCCGGCTGCTGACCGGATCGTTGTCGTCATCTCTCGCTGCTGCCCCGTGAGCTTGGACGCGAGCAGCAGGCACGACATGCCCGTGACCGCGTTGAGCGGCGTCCGGAGCTCATGGCTGACACTGGCGAGAAAGAGGCTCTTGGCCGCGCTGGCCTGCTCCGCCTGCAATTTCGCACTCGACAGCTTGCGGATCAGCGTCTGACAGTAGAGCGGAATGACGAACAGGCTGGTGAGCAGACCGATGCTCAGCGAAGAGTTCTCCCGCCAATATGGGGTCGCGAGGCTGACAATGCCAAAACCCACGAAGCTGCACACAGCGGCAGCCCGGAGCCAGAAAACGCCGAAGCGGAACCCGTTTCCCAGGATGATCCACAGGAACATCGGGAAGAAAGGGGCGGTTTGGGCGCCGCCCAAATGGAGGCACAGCGCAAGCAGGCCGGTATCGAGAACAATGGCGCAGAAGCGCCGGGTCCATGAAGCCCTCGGTCGCATGGTGACATGCAGGAGCAGCAAGACCGTGCAGACCAGGTAAACACCGCAGCCGATTTCGATCGGCCCTCGCTGCACATCGGCCGCCGGCATGATCACGCCGACGTAGAAACAAACGATCGAGCCGATTGCAAAGCGATTGAGCATCATCTCATGCTCACGGTCATCGCTCGAATACAGCCGGCTCAGTGCCGCCGACCGCCAACCCTCGATCCGCTCCATGGCCGTCATGCCGAGACGGGCTCCCGGGTGGGGAGCTGCATCCCCAGGGGAAGAAAGGCCCCGAAATCTGTGGCCGGCAGCGCCGGGCTGAACAGGAAGCCCTGCACGGACTGGCAACCCGATTCCAGCACGCATCGGAGCTGGTCGGATCGCTCCACGCCCTCGGCCAGGACCTCCATGCCCATGCTGCGGCCGATGCCCACCACCGCGCGCACGATGGCGCCCTCGTCCTCCTCGGTGCCGAGGTTGCGCACGAAGGACCGGTCGATCTTCAGCCGGTCGATCGGCAGGTGCTGCAGATAGGCCAAGGACGAGTAACCGGTGCCGAAATCGTCGATCGCGACCCGGACACCCAACCGTCGCAGCGCATGCAGATCATCGGCCACTTCGCGTTGGTTCTCCATCAGCGTGCTCTCGGTGATCTCGAGCTCCAGCAAAGAAGGATCAAGGCCCGTGCGGTCCAGCGTGTCGATCACGAGATCGCGGATGTTCTCCGTGCGGAAGCTGATCGAGGCGACGTTCACGCCGACGCGCACGGGAGTCTGACTGCGGGACCAGATCGCGGCCTGGCGGCAGGACTCGTTCAGCACCCAGCGATTGATCGGCCCCATCAGCCCGGTCTCTTCCGCCAGGCTCAGGAAGGATTGCGGCCCCACCAGTCCATGCCCCGGCCGCCGCCAGCGCAGCAGCGCCTCCGCCCCGATCAGCCGATGTGTGGTCACATCGACCTGCGGCTGGTAGCAGATCACGAAATCGCCCCGTTCGACGCTGGCGCGAAGGTCGATCTCCAACAAAACGGAATTCCGGGCGACCGTCTGCATCTCCGAGCTGAAGAACGAGGCCCGCTTCCGCCCCTCGCGCTTGGCGCAATACATCGCGAGGTCCGCGTTCTTGAGCAGCTGCTCCGGCGTTTGCGCGTCCATGGGCGCCATCGTGATGCCGATGCTGGCGCCGATGCTGGTTTGATGGTTGTCGATCTGCAGCGTCTCGGAAATCGCGTTGATGATACGGGAGGCGAACTCATGCGCGGCCGAGCGATCCTGAACATCGACCTGCACGATCGCGAACTCGTCGCCGCCGAGCCGGGCCACCGTGTCTTCCTCGCGGGTCTCCTGCCGGAGGCGGGCGGCGATCTCCATCAACAGCCGGTCACCATGCGCGTGTCCGAAGCCGTCATTGATGCTCTTGAACCGGTCCAAGTCGAGGAAATGCAGCGCGAACCCGGTCCCGCTCTGGGTCGCGCGGGTCAGCTCGTCGGCGATCACCTTCTGCACCATCAGGCGGTTCGGCAGACCGGTCAGCGCATCATGATGCGCCAAATGGTGCAGCTGCCGCTCGGCCTGCTTGCGCTCCGAGATGTCGAAAGAGGTGGTGAGCACGTTGCGGACCGCGCCCTCGTCGTCCAGCAGCGGATACTTGCTGGTGAGGAAGGTGCGCCGCTGCCCCTGCCGGTCCACGACCTCCTCCTCATAGGAGGCGGCGGGGCGCCCGGTCTCGAGCACTTGCCGGTCATGCTCCCCGGCGCCCCCCAGCATCGCCAGCCCGGCGGCCGGCAGCAGCCCATTGCCGAAGGCGTTCACGAAAACGCGCCGGCCGGTATCGTCCACCGCGCTGATCACGGCCGGGATCGTGTCGATCACCTGCACCAGCCGGGTGCGGCTGTCCCGGATCGCCGTCTCCCGCGACCTCTCGCTGATGGCGAGCTCACGCTCCAGATCGACGGCCCGCTCCCGGATCGTCTTCTGCTGCAGGCCGAGCCGCAGCAGGTTGCGGGCGCGCGTCAGGAACTCCTGATGATCCACCGGGCTCTGCAGGAAATCGGTCGCCCCGGCCTCCAGCGCGCGCAGCCGGAAATCCCGGTCCTCATACGCGGTGATGACCATGACCGGCACATCGGCGCAGGGGCCGATCTGACGGAGCCGCCGGATGAACTCGGAGCCGTCCATGCCGGGCATCTTATAGTCGGTGATCACGAGGTCCGGCGTGCGGGTCTGCATCCAGGTCAGCACGTCCTCCGGCGCACCGAACGACTCGACATCCACCCCTTCCGCCACGGAGGCGCTGAGCCGGGAGAAGATCCGCCGGTTGGTGACCCGGTCGTCCACGACGATAATCAACGGCATCGGCGGCCCGTATCCCTCTGTCCTGATGCAGCGATCCGGCGCGACGGGGCGGGTGACGCCTGTGATCGCGGACGAACTTCTGCACACCGAAAATACCCGGTTCCTCAGTCAAGAACTGTTAACTCTGGGTATGTTTGTCGGGCTGGGAGGGCCTGCCGGGTGAGGGACTTGAACCCCCGACCTTCGGTTTACAAAACCGCTGCACTACCGCTGTGCTAACCCGGCCCATCCCCCATGTCCCAAATTAGCCGGGCCCGCACAAGTCCGAACCGCCCGGGGCCGGCCCGGGCGGTTCGTGTCAGGCATGTCCGGCAACAGCGAGGTGCGCGGGCCCCGTCGCCCGCACCACGGCCGCCAGGAGCCGCAAGGCATCCGGGCCGCCGCGATCGCGCAGCTCGCCGTCTTCCATCACTTCGGCCAGGGTCTCCGCCTGGCCGGCAATGGTTTCGATCGCTTTGACAAAGGCCTGCTGCGCCAAGACAAGCTGCAGGTCTTCGGAAAGAACGGTCCAAGAAGTCAGCATGGGATATTTCCCGCAACAGGCCGTTCTGGCGTGGAACATTCCGCAGGTGAACGTCGCGGTCTCCAGTGTTGTAGCAGGCGCAAGTTAATGAACCGCTAGCGCCCACTCAGAGACCGTTTGAGAATGCGCTTCGGCGAGGCAGAGGCGCCACGGGCGCCGCCCGTCGTGGCTTTCCGAGCACCGCAGCGCAGCGGCCATCTGGGCCGTAAGCAGCGGAGCGCAGGAAAGTCGCGTCGGATGGCCGCCGTAGTAGCATTCTCAGATGGTCTCTCAGATGCCGCTCAGGTCAGCTCGACGACCACCGGTTCCATCGGCGCGAACTGCACCTCCACCCGCGCCGGGCCGTCCAGCCACACCGGAAGCGTCACGCTGCCCAGCATCACGACCTGCCCGGCCTTCAGGCCCCCGAACGCCCCGGCCTCCGCCGATTGCGCGAGCCACGCCAGCGCCAGCATCGGATCGCCCAGCAACTCCAGCCCCCGGCCTTCGCCGGCGGGCGCGCCATCGATCGTCATGCGGCCCAGGATGTCTCGCAGATCGAGGCTGCGCCACTCGGTATAGGGAACGCCCAGGATTGTGCAGCCATGGTAGGCCCGGTCCGCCACCAAATGGGCGGCGCCGAATGTGGCCACGTCGGCGTAGCGGTTCTCCACGATCTCGATCGCGGGCATCACCTCGCCCACCGCCGCCATCGCCTGCTCCCGCGTGCAGGGGCCGGCCGGCAAATCTTGCGCCAGATGCACCGCGAGCTCGCATTCGACGCCGGGCCGGATCATGCCGCTCAGGCTGATTGTGCTGCCAGACCCATGCAAACCGTCCGCCACCATGAAGCCGGCGAGTGGCCCCGGCAGGCCGAGATACTCCTGCATCCGCCGGGTGGTGGCGCCGATCTTGAACCCGGCCGGCGGGACCGCCCCCAGCAACCCGGCCATCGCCACCTGCGCCGCAACACCCTCATCGTGCGTAGAAGGCCCATCCGGGAAAGGCTGAAAAGGCACGCGTGGCCGTGCGCTCCGGGCAGCAAGCAGGCGTGTGGCCGTCAGGGCAGCATCAAACATCGCGGGTCAACTCATACAACGCCACCGTCGCGGCGGCCGACACATTCAGGCTTTCCATCGTGCCCGGCATCGCAAGCCCCGCCAACTCGTCGCACGTCTCCCGCGTCAACCGCCGCAGCCCCGCCCCCTCGGCGCCCAGCACCAGCGCCACGCGACGCTGGGCGAAGCTGGTGCCGCGCAGCGCCGGGCCACCGGCATCCAGCCCCACGATCCAGAACCCGGCCGCCTTCAACGCGATTAAGGTCCGCGCCAAATTCACGGCGCGCAGCAGCGGCATGGTCTCCAGCGCGCCGGACGCCGCTTTGGCCAGCACCCCGGTCTCCTCCGGCGCATTCCGGTCCTGCGTGATCACGGCGGCGGCGCCGAAGGCCGCAGCGCTCCGCAACACGGCGCCGACGTTACGCGGGTCCGTCACCTGGTCCAGCACCAGCACCGGGCCCGGCCGTTCCAGCACGGCCGAAAGGGCGGGCGGCGCCAGCAGATCCGCCAGCAAAGCGGCGCCTTGATGCACCGTGTCCCGGCCCAGCAACTGGTCCAGCTTCGCGCGCGCGATCCGCTCCGCCGGCACGGGCCAGGGCTGCGGCAGCCGCTCCAGCAGCGCAGCCTCGGCATCCTCCGTCAGTAGCAGCCGCTTGACCCGGCGCTGCGCATTGCCAAGCGCCGCCGCCACCGCGTGCGTGCCATGCAGCCACACGCTGCCGCGCGGCGCGCTATCCCGCGGTGCACGAGGCTCGGCTGCCCCGCCGTTCGTACCCGCAACTGCGAGCGGCGCCGGCGCGCGCAAAATCGGACGCTCGGGCACCGCGGATTCTACCGGAGCGGGGCGCGGCTGGCCCAGGCGCGGCTGATCGACAGCGGCCGGGCGGGGCCGCACGGGCCGGATCTCCGCCGGGTCCTTCGGACGGCTCGGCCGCGGGCCGCTGGCCTTGCGATCGCGCGCGGGCTCCGGCCGGGGGCCGGCTGACCGGGGGGCCGCGTCTCGCGAAACCACGGGCGCTCCCTCGCGCGGCGGTTGCGGGCCGCGTGGCGTGAAGCTGCCGGTGCGCGGCGGCCGCTTCGTCGTGTCACGAGGTCCGGAGCCGGCATCGGCACCGGGGCGATATGGGGGCTTGCGCATCCGCCACCCTATACGCGGGACCCGGCAAATGAACCAGCATCCGCCAGCCGCCATCCGCGGTAATGGTCCACCATGATCGCCCCGATATCCCCGCTATGGCTCCGCAGCGCCGACGGCACCCGCCTGCGCGCCGCCCATTGGCCCGGCCCCGGTCCGGTCATCCTGCTGCTCAACGGCCGCACCGAGTTCATGGAAAAACACGCGGAGGCCGTCGGCAGGCTGACCGGCCGCGGCTACGAAGTCTGGTCGATGGACTGGCGCGGGCAGGGCCGCTCCGACCGCTTGCTGGCGGACCCAGTGCCCAACCACGTGCGCTCCTTCGCGGACTATCTCGCCGATCTGGACGCATTGATCGCCGCCGCGCGGCCCGGGCTTCGGGGGCGGCGGCTCACGGCCCTCGGCATCTCGATGGGCGGTCACGTCGCGCTGCGGCATGCGGCGGCCTATCCCGGCGTGATCGAACGCCTCGTGCTATGCGCCCCCATGGTCGATTTCCCCCGCCCGCGCTGGGCCCGCGGCCACGCCGTTCAGGCCATCGCCAGCCTCAATTGCCTCGTCCCGGGCCGGGCCGGACGGATCGGGCCCGGCACTCGCAAGCTGCCCGACCCGGCGCGGCCGTTCGCCGATAATCCTCTGACGTCCGACCCGGTGCGCTTCGCGGCCGACCTCGCATGGCTGCGGGAGCCTGGTCTGGCGGTCGGCGGCGCCACCTGGGGCTGGCTCCGCGCGGCCACGCAATCCATTGCGACGCTGCGACGGCCGGGTGTCGCCGATCGCATCACCGCCCCGGCGCTGGCCCTGCTGGCCGGGCAGGACCGCATCGTGGACAACGAAGCCGCGCGCCGCTTCTTCGCGCGCCTGCCGGGGGCCACGCTCGTCGAGATCCCCGGCGCCAGGCACGAGCTGCTGCGGGAGCAGGACGCGGTCCAGGACCAGGTCTGGGCCGCCTTCGACCGCTTCATGGCCCCCACCACACCCCAGCCAGCGCCAGCAGCAACGGCGGCGGCATGACCCACACACCCAACCGTAGGAACTGCCAAGCCCCGACGCGGACCCCCTCCCGCCGCAACGCCTGCAGCCACAGCAAGGTCGCCAGCGAGCCGGTCACCGACAGGTTGGGGCCCAGGTCGATCGCGATCAGCACCGCCGCCCGCACCCGCTCCGGCGCCTCCGCCAGCGCCACCACCCGCCCGGCCAGCAAGCCGGCTGGCAGGTTGTTCACGGCGTTGCTGGCCAGGGCCAACCCGGGTCCCGCCACCCACACGGCACAAGCTGCCGATTCCGCGGCAAAACCACGCAGCTCGCCCGCAAGCCAATTCGCGAACCCGGCCCATTCCAGCGCCTCCACCATCACGAACAGGCCCGCGACCAGCGGCAACACGCCCCATGACAAGCCACGCACCGTCGTCCACCCGGACGAAGAACGACACCCCGGCGACCAGAGCCAACGCCGAAATGGCCGCCACCAGCGTCGGCCCTCCGAGCTTCATGCCCAGGCCAGACGCGATCAGCAGCACGCAAGCGGCCGCGCCCAATCCGATCGCCGCCAGCCAGCCCCCGCGTGACAGCGGCGCCGCCTCGGCCGTCAGCGCGATCGGCGCCGAAAGGGACGCACGCTGCGTCCAGCGCAGCACCCCATACGTCGCGCCGATCGCCAGCGCCGAGGGCAGGGCGTAGCGCCGAAGCCAGTCGAGCAAGGGCGGCATCTGGCTGCCATAGATGACCAGGTTCGCCGGATTGGAGACCGGCAGCACGAAGCTCGCCGCATTCGCGACGAAGGCGCAGATGAACAAACACGGCAGGGGGTCCCGCACCTTCGCCGCGCGCGTGACCGCCAAGACCGCAGGCGTCAGCACCACGGCCGTCGCGTCGTTGGACAAAAACACCGTGACCACGACCCCCACGCCATACACCAGCGCGAACAGCCGGCGGGCCGAGCCCCGGGCGAGCCGGCTCGCGCGGGCGGCGAGGTGGTCGAACAGCCCCTCCTGCCGGGCCAGCTCGGCCAGCAGCATCATGCCGATCAGGAAGAGATAGACGTCCGTGCCACGCAGGACGCCCGCGAGCGCCACGCCAGCCGGCAGCCCGGCCCCGACGATCGCCACGGCCCCCGCCACAGCCCACACCCATTCCGGCCACCCGAACGGCCGCACCAGCACCCCGAGCGCCACGAGCGCCGGGATCACCCAGAACGCCGTCACGCCGGCAGCGTGTAGCGCCGCTCGATCGCCTCCCGCACGGCCTCCCGCGCCTGCGCGGACGTCATATCGCCCTGCTCGATGGCCGCGACCTCGTCATGCAGCTCGCGATCCTTGATGCAGGACGCGATCCACGCCGAGAAATCGCCGCGGTGGCGATGGAACTGCCACGTGGCCTCGTCCACCCCCGCGCCCATCTCGATGAACATCATCAGGTTGGTCGCCCGCAAATTCAGCGCGCCGTCCGGGCCGCGAAAGAAGAAAGCGCGGTCGTCCCCGAGCTTGCCCTCGGCATATTTCCGCTGGTGCCGGCGCCGCGTGGCCTCCCCCGGGATCACGTCCAGGTGCCGCAGCGGCCCGGTGCGCGAAATCGTCAGCACCTGGCCACGCTCCACCGCCTCCGGCGCATCCGGCTCGGCGATCCCGGCCTCCCGGCAGAACAGCCCGATCGCGGCGCCGGCCTCGTCACCCACCGCCATCATGCGATCGACGCACGGCGCCACCCGGGCGGACAGCGCCTCCGGCCGGACCGTCACGAACAACACGCCGCTCAGCTCCGCCGGCAGGCCGGAGCCGCCGGGGTCATAGCCGTGCGGCAGCATGTGGTGCGCCTCGTCCACCACGATGAAGTGCGGCCGGCCCGTGCGGGCGCGCAACGCCAGCACCTCCGGCAGCAGCCCGGCAAAAAACGCCGGCCTATCCGCCACCTTCACGCCCAGCAGGTTCACCGCCACGTCCGTCCCAGATTTGCGCAGCAGGTCCAAAACCCTGTCCACATCCGGCGCCGCCTGGGGGGAGCCGATGCTGACCGCCGTGTCCAGATCGTCATAATCGCCCTCGGGATCGATCACCAGCGTCTGGAACTTCGCTGCCGCCAGCCGTTCCAGCAACCCGGTCGTGAGCGTCGTCTTGCCGCCGCCGCTGGCACCCGCCAGCAGCAAGGTCTGCCGCGCCGGCACGATGTCGAGCGGCGGATCGCCCTCGCGTCCGGCGGCGAGCGAGACGCGCTGCCGTGCATTACCCTCATCGAGCTCCGCCAGATCGGTCTTCAACAGGCGGTCGATCAACTCGGTCACGCCGGCGCCCCGCACTCCTTCCGTCACCATCACCGCCGCCTCCTTCAACCTTGGAAGGGCGTTGGCCACCGCGACGGGCATGCCGCACAGGTCGAAGAAGGCAAAATCGTTCTCCGCGTCGCCCACCGCCACCACGTTCAGCGGCGAGATCTCCAGCTCCTCCAACGCCGCCCGCAGCCCGCTCTCCTTGTTGACCCCGGCCGGCAGCACCATCACGGCGCCCTTGTTGAACGTGATCTGCAGCTCGAGGCCGAGGTCCCGGATCGCCGCCAGGACCTTGCCCTCATTCGGCTCCCAGCTCGCCACGATCGCCCGCCCGACCGACAGCGGCCACACCCCGGCCGCCTGCAACGCCGCCACGAACTCGGCGGAGGGCTCGGGCGCCAGCAACCGGGTTTCCTGCGTGTCGGGCCGGTAGATCACGGCGCCGTTCTCCGCCACCACCCGGTCGAACACCTCGAGATCGGGCATGACGCGGATGAGGTCATCGAGCTCCCGGCCGGTCACCAGGATCAGCTTGCGGTTGCTGGCCCGCAATCTCCGCAGGGCGTCGAGCGTCGGCGCGTCCACCTCGCCATCATGGGCGATGGTGCCGTCATAGTCGGTGGCGAGCGCGACGTAATGCATCCGGTCTGAACGGCGCCGTGCCCGTGGGGTTCATGGCGCCGCATGTGACAAATGCTAGTTCGCGAGCCCCAGCGCGGCACGCACCTCTTGCCGCGCCGGCCCGAACTCCGCCAGGAAGCCCGGGTCGTTGAACAGCACCGCCGCCATCGCCGTCCCGGCCTGGCCGCCCGCCACCAGGTCCGACCGGAAATGCACGCCGCCGATCAGCCGGCTTTCGGCGTAGTCGAGCGCGCGATCGAAGATCTCCGCCCGCTTCTCCGGCACCATCGCCGCGACCACGATGCCCGTCATGCGGCTCAACGTCGTATGGCCCGAAGGGTAGGAGCCGCTGCTCGACAGCTTGATGCCCGGCTTCACCTCGGCGCTGCGCTGGAACGGACGGAGGTGGGCGAAGCCTTTCTTGGCCGGGTCGGTCACGACCTCCTCCGTCTCCGCGAGCCGGGCGAACAGCTTGGCCAGCAGCGGCGTGCGCGCGGCCGTGAAGCCGTCACCGAGCACGGGGGTGAACATCACATACACGCTCTCCTCCACGTCGGCGGACGCGCGGGCCAGGCGCTCCGGCGTCCGGCTGGCTTGCGCCGCCAGCACCTCCGCCATCTCGGCCGCATCTTTCGCTCCGTCCTTCGGCGGCGGCGGCGCCAGCAGGGTCAGCAGGTCCACCTGCTTGGCCGTGAGGTACGGCGTCTCGGCAAGCGCGGGCATGGCGAACAGCATTGCGGCCAGCAACAGGGCTCTGATCACGGCGAAAACTCCGGTTCGGTGGTGATGCGATGACGCCAGTCTTCCAGCACGTCCTGCACGGTCTGTGACCACGGAATGACCGGTGACCAGCCCAGCAATCGCCGCGCCGAACCGGCATCCCCGACGGCGCGCGGAATGTCGGCCGCGCGCAAGCGATCCGCCGCCGTCCGGACCTCCGCCGTGATCCCGGCCGCCGCGATCAGCTCCGCCAACACGTCCCCGACCCGGCGCGCCACGCCCGACGCGAGATTGAGAATGGTCCCGGCCGGCAACTCCGCCGCCAAACACGCCGCATACCCGGCGCACACGTCCCTGACGTCGAGGAAATCCCGGAACGCGTCGAGCGCGCCCACCTCCAGCACCGGCGCCTGCTTCCCCGCTGCGATCCGCGCCACCTGCCGCGCAAACGCCGGCACCACGAAGGCGGCGGACTGCCCGGGGCCCGTGTGATTGAACGGGCGCACCCGGATCACGCGCAACCCGTCCGCCGCCATGGCGCCCAGCGCCAGGTCCGCCGCGGCCTTGGTGGCGCCATAGGTGTTGAGCGGCGCCGGCACCGCCCGTTCATCCAGGGGTTCGCCGGGCCGGAAGCTCGCGCCATAGAGGTCGGCGCTGGAGACGAACAGCATCGTGGCGCCGGGCGCCTCCGCCACGATCGCGCGCGCCACCGTCAGCGTGCCGTGCAGGTTCACGTCCCAGGCGCGCCGCGGGTCCTGCTGCGCCTCGGGGATCGCAGCAATCCCGGCCAGATGCACCAGCGCATCCGGGGACCCGGCCGCGATCTCGGCGCGGACCGCGGCGCCGTCGGTCACGTCGGCGATCATGGCCGCGACCATCGCATCCGGGAACGCGGCGCGCAGCACGGGCATCAGGTGGCTGCCCACGAAGCCCGCGGCGCCGGTGACCAGGATGCGTCCAGGAGGCACCGGATGGGGCATCTACCTGGCCATGCGGGCGCGATGCCGGGCGAGGTCGGCGTCCACCATCTCGGCCACCATCTCCGCCAGCGAGACCTCCGGCGTCCAGCCCAGGGCCTGCCGCGCCTTCGCCGCGTCCCCCAGCAGCACGTCCACCTCGGCCGGACGCATGAAGCGCGGGTCGATCTTCACATGCTCCTGGTAGTCCAGCCCGACATGCATGAACGCCAACCGGCACAGCTCGCGGATGCTGGTGGTGACGCCGGTCGCGATCACGTAATCATCGGCCTTGTCCTGTTGCAGCATCAAATGCATGGCGCGCACGTAGTCCCGCGCATGCCCCCAATCCCGCTTGGCATCGAGGTTGCCGAGCGGCAATTCGTTGGCCAGCTCCAGCTTGATGCGGGCCACCCCGTCCGTCACCTTGCGGGTCACGAACTCGATGCCGCGCAGCGGGCTTTCATGGTTGAACAGGATGCCGGAGCTGGCATGCAGGCCGAAGCTCTCGCGGTAGTTGACGGTCATCCAATGCGCATAGAGCTTCGCCACGCCGTAGGGGCTCCGCGGGTAGAATGGCGTGCGCTCGGACTGCATGGGCTCCTGGATCAGCCCGAACATCTCGCTGCTGCTGGCCTGGTAGAACCGCGCCTCGGGCCGGGCGATCCGCACGGCCTCCAGCACGTTGCCGGCGCCGAGCGCGGTCACGGTCCCGGTCAGCAACGGCTGCTGCCAACTGGCCGCGACGAAGCTTTGCGCCGCCAGGTTGTAGACCTCGTCCGGCTTATGGTCCTGCAGGATGCGGATCAGGCTGCTGAGGTCCGTAAGGTTGCCGTCCACGAGCTGCACGTGGTCCAGGATGCCCAACCAGCGCATCCGCTCCCCGATCACGTCCGACGAGGCGGAGCGGCGCATGAGCCCGATCACGGTATAGCCCTTGTTCAGCAGGAGCTGGGCCAGATAGGCGCCGTCCTGGCCGGTGACGCCGGTTACGAGGGCTGTGGGCATGCTGGTCCTGTGCTCCGGCCGTGAGGTATAGGGATGCGCCCGGTTAAACCAGCAATCGCCGCGCGTCCATCCGGCGGGAACGGAGCCATGCCAGCAATGACTGTCGTATCGATCTGGGGCCGCCGCTTGGCGCTGGCCGTATACCGCATCGGGCGGCCGGTGCTGCGTCCCGTCGCCTGGCGGCTGCGGGCGTTCCTGACGGCAGAGCTGATGCTGGAGATGGCGGATCTGCGCGCCAAGCAGGACTTGATGCTCGCGCGCATGCAGTCCCAGAGCGCGCCCGGCGGGGACGCGGCGGCGCGGGATCCCGGAATGGCCCGAGTGTCGGAACGGCTGCTGCTGACGCTGGCACTGGAACAGCGGTGGCCCCATCGGACTGGACGCGGCGAAAGATGATGTCGCACGCTGGCATGCGTGACATGCCGGAACAATACTGACGAAACCTATTAACTTTACCGAAACGTTTCGTGAATATAGTCGGCAGCGAGTGCCACGGAGCAGCCGCTCCCCCTTTGGGAAGCCCGACTGGATGAAGCCGCCGCCCGCCCTCTCGATCCGCAATGTCCTGATCGGCCTGAGCTGTCTCAGCGTGTTGGGCCTGATCGGACTGGCCGCGCTCGGGATCATGGGCACGCAGCGGCAGGCGGATACGCTCGACCGGGTGATGGTGCTGGAGCGCGCGCTCCATAATCACAACGATGCCGACGCGTTCATGGACAATATCCGGGCGGACGTGTTGCGGGCGCTGCAGGCTGCGGTGTCCGTCAATCGGGAGGGGCCCGACGCGATCCGCGCCGATTTCCTGCACCATGTCGACGTCGTGCAGAAGGCGGCGGAGGGGAATCGGGAGCTTCCGCTGGAGCCGGACGTCTTGGCGCGATACGCGCGCGTCGCCGGATTGATGGAGACTTTCTTGGCCGCAGGCCATGTCGCGGTCGAGCTGGCGTTGAGCGATCCGGTAGCCGGCGGCGCGTATTTCGAGAAATTCCGCCATAATTTTTCTGCGCTCGAGACGGAGATGGATGCCTTGCGGGACATCTTGCGCTCCTCGGTCGAGGAGGTGCGGGCCGAATCCCACCGGACGATGGCGCTCGTGCTGCATGGCATCTCCGGTGCCGCCGTGTTCGGCGCGATCGTGCTGTTCGTGGTCGCGACGATCGCGGTCGGAACGGTTCAGGGCATCACCATCGACCTTGCGCAATCCCGGGAGCACGCCCAGCACCTGGCCCTGCATGACGTGCTGACCGGACTGCCCAACCGGTTCCTGCTATCGGAGCGCTTGGAGTCGGCGCTGGCCCAGTTGCGCCCTGAGGGGGAGGGCGTCGCGGTGCTGAGCCTCGACCTCGATCGGTTCAAGTCGGTCAACGACACGCTGGGCCACCCCATCGGTGACGCCCTGCTGCGCGCGGTCGCCTCCCGTCTGCTCAATTGCGTGCGCGAAGGGGATACGGTCGCCCGGCTCGGCGGGGACGAGTTCGCCATCGTTCAGAGCGCCTCGAGCGGGCCGCTGCAGGCGGGAGCCCTGGCGGCCCGGCTGGTGGATGCCCTGGCGGCGCCCTATACCCTCGATGGGCACCGTGTGCAGATCGGCGCCAGCGTCGGGTATGCCCTGGCTGGGCCCGAGCTGACCAATAAAACAGAATTGCTGAAGATGGCGGACATCGCGCTGTATCGCGCCAAGGCCAACGGGCGCGGCACCTACGCGGCGTTCGAGGCTGGGATGGATGCGGAGCAGCGCCATCGGCGCGGATTGGAAGAAGACCTGTCGGCCGCGCTGGCAGGCCATCAGTTCGAACTGCATTACCAGCCGCTCGTGAACCTAGGGACCGGCCGTGTCGCCGCGGTCGAGGCGCTGCTGCGCTGGAACCATCCTATCCGCGGCCGCGTCATGCCGATGGAGTTCATCCCGCTCCTCGAAGAGACCGGGCAGATCACCGAGGTCGGCGCCTGGGTCCTGCAGCAGGCCTGCCAGGACGCCGTCGCCTGGCCCGAGGAGATCCGGGTCGCGGTCAACCTGTCCGCCATGCAGTTCCGCGGGCCCGGTCTGGCCGAAGCGGTCGCGTCCGCGCTCACCCGATCCGGCCTCACGCCGCAACGGCTGGAACTCGAGATTACCGAGACGGCTTTGCTGCATGACGGCACCATGACCCTGGGGATCCTCCATGATCTCAGGGCCCAGGGCGTGCGGATCGCGATGGACGATTTCGGCACCGGCTACTCCGCGCTGGGATATCTCCGCCGCTTCCTCTTCGATCGCATCAAAATCGACCAGTGCTTCATCCGCGAAATCGAGACCAGTGCGGACTGCAAGGCGATCATCCGCGCCGTGGCAGGGCTCGGCGCCAATCTCGGCATCGAAGTGACGGCCGAGGGGATCGAAACCCAGGACCAGCTGGAGCGCGTCCAGGAAGAAGGCTGCAACGAGGCGCAAGGCTTCCTGTTCAGCCGTCCCGTGCCGAGCCGGGAGGTTGCCGCTCTCCTGCTCAGCATCCGTCCCGCCCCGGTCCGCGATGCCGCCGTTCGCCTGGAGCCCGCGCTGGCCCGATCCTGACAGCGGCGCCGATCAGCCCCGCACCCCGGTTCGGCGGCGATCAGCCCCGAACCCCGGTTCGGCGGCGATCAGCCCCGAACCCAGGCCGCCACGTCCCGCGCGAAATCTCGCCACCCCGGCACCACCAGCCCCTGCGCCTCCCGCCAGAGCGCCGCTGCCCTGGTGTCGTCCAGCACCTGGCGCAAGCCGTCCGCGATCGACCCGGCATCCACCTGCCCGAGCCTGATCTGCCCGGCCGGTGAAACCCCATCCAGCGCCGGCAGGCTCGCCGCCACCAGGACCGGGATGCCCGCGTGCAGCGCCTCCATCGGCGGGATGCCATAGCCCTCGCCCTCACTGGGGAACAACACCAGCCGGGCCTGCCGCAACGCGTCCCGCACCCCGGCATCGGGCAGGTTCTCCAGATGCTGGAAGCCCGGCACACCTTCCAGGGAGCGCAGCATCCGAACCTCCTCCTCGAACACGCGGGAGGCGTGGCCGATCATCGTCAACTCGATCGCGTGGCCCTCGGCCCGCAGCGTCCGGAACGCCTGCATCGCCGGCACGGCGTTCTTGCGCGGCTCGATGCTGCCGAGCATCACGATCGAGCGGCGTCCGGGATGCCAGCTCTGCGGCTCCAGCCCCAGCCCGTCGGCGCCCATCGGGATGACCGGACCGGGGTCGGGATGCCTCGCCACGCGGCGAACATAGGCCTCCCGCGTCCGGCCGCTGATGAACGCCCGCGCCTCCACAGTCCGGCATGCCTTCAGATAGGGCATCAGCCGCAGCGGGGCCCCGGTGCCGAACCATTGCGGATCGAGCCATGGCAGAAAGTCATACAGCAGCCAAAACGCCCCGGTGCCGTGGCGCTGGTAATAGGCGGCCCGCGCATGATCGAAGAACAGCTCGGCATTCAGCACCCGTTCCCCAGGCCGCACGACGCCGCCCAGCCGGGCCCCCCGCGCGAGCCGCCGCCGTTCGGCCCCGATATCGGCGCTCCCGGTCTCGCAGACGGCCTCGAGCACGCGGGATGGCAGCACGCGCAACGACTGGCTTGCGGGGTCGAAGCAGCAGGGGATGGGCGGCGTGCCGGGCCAATGGCGGATCAACTCGCGCTCCGCCCGCTGGATGCCCGTGCGCTGCGGGTCCAGCAGCAATTGTGAAATATCGAGATATATCTCGCGCCCGCTCACAGTCCGAGCGCCTGGCACAGCATCGTGGAATACCGGTCGAAGCTATGCGCCGCGACATAGGCCTCCCGCTCCGCCTCCCGGCCGGCATGGCCCCGTTCCAACACCTCCGCCAGCCCCTCGGCCACCAGCAGCGGGCTCGGCCGGTCCGGCACCGCGACCACATAGCCCGGCGCATCGACCGCCCGCGCCAGCCCCCGGCTCGCCACCGCCGCAAGCCCGGCGCCGATGCAATCCGACAGCGCGCCCGAAACGCTGCCGGGTCCCGCGGAGCGAAGCTGGATCGCCGCATCGGCGCCCAGCAGATGGTCCCGCCACACGGCCTCCGTCACGAACGCCTCGGCAAACCACACCTGATCCTGCAGGCCGAGCGTCCGGATCAACGCGTGCACCGGTCCCATCGGGCCATGGGCGGCGCCCACGAAATGCAACCGCGCATCCACGCCCCAGCTGCGCAGCTGGTCCAGCGCCCAGACGCAGTCTTCGGGTCCCTTATTGGCATGCAAGAACCCGAACGTGCAGATCACCTTCTGGTCCGGCCCCGCCCCGAACCGCGCCAGCCGCGCCCGCGCCGCCGCCCGGGCCAAGGGCGTCAGCGCGTCGGGTTCCCAGCTGCGATAGAGGCAGAAGGGCAGCCGGCCGGCGGTCACGCCGTAGCGCCGGGCCATCTCGTCCACGCCATCGGGAGAATGCAGCAACAAAGGCTCCGCCACCTGCGCCACCTCCGCGAAGATCAGCGCCTCGGGCGGCAGGTCTCCGGCGAGCCAATGGAAGATCTCGTGGGGCCGGAGCGGGCGCCCCATCTCGGCCTCCGCCAGCCTGACGGTATGCTCGTGACCGAAATGACCGTGGTAGAAGTCCAGCAGCCGCCCGTCATGCGCGATGCAGGCGCCGCCATACCGCAGCAGTCCATCGAGGATCTGCGCGTGGTAGTGCGAGTTCCCCAGCACATGCACCACCCGGTCATACTCCGATGACAGCAGCGGCACCGCCGAGAACGGGATGAGGTCGGCCACACCGGGAGGGCAGGGCAAGTGGTGCGCCCCCGTGAAGACGTCCAGCTCCACCAGGCGGCCCAGCGCCGGGCACAGCGCCGCGCTGTAATCCGCGATGCCGGAGCGGTCCGGCGGCATGGGCGTGAGCATCGCGAGCCGGGGCCGCGCGCCCCGCAGCATCGCCGGCGCGGCGGCGCCCGGCAGCAACGCCGCCACCCGGGTCCAAAACCGCCCCGCCACGTCCTGCGCCCTGAAGCGCGGCCACACGGCCGCCTGTGCCTCGAGCGCGGCCCCGCGCCATTCCACGTGCCCGTCCAGCAAGGCCGCCAGCGCGTCCGCGTCCCCGGGGTCGAACACGTGCGACGGCAGCAGCAGCTCCCGATGCGCCGGGATGCGTGACGCCAGCACGGGGACGGCGGAGGCCATCGCCTCGATCACCGGTAGCGAGAACCCCTCGGCGCGGGAGGGCGCCACCACGAGCAGCGCATCCCGATACAGCCGGTCCAGCGCCCCCTCATCCACATGGCCCGGCGCGTGCACCAGCCCCGGATCGCCGCCCGCCGCCCCGACCGCCGCGCGCTGCGCCTCCAGCCATGCCGGCGTATAGGCGCCCGTGACCACGACGGGGACCCGCGCCGCCTGCATCGCCCGGGACGCTGCATGCGCCAGCAGGGCGGTCTCCGGATCCTTGCGCGGATCGCTGCCGCCTATCACCAGCAGGTGCCGTATCGCCCCGGATGCAGGCGCCGCCGCCTCGAAGCGGGGGTCGAGCGATGCACCGGTCACATGGATCTCGTCCGCCCTGATGCCCAGTAGCGCCCGCAGCCGGCCGGCCGCGTCGGCGGAGATCGGCAGGAACGCGTCGTAGCGGGCCAACCAGCGCAGCGCGATATGATATTCGAGCCGGGCCGCGTCCCCCGGCAGATACCGGTCCGGATCGTCGAGCGGGATGAAATCATACACCACGGCCGCCGCCCGCACGGCGGGATGGTGCAGCAACCGGCCCACGAACAACGGATCATGCGTCATGGGCGATAGCTGCACCAGCGCCGTGGGTCGTTGCAGCGCGCCGGTGTAGCCGGTGTGACGCACGCCATCCAGCAGCGCGCGCAGGCCGGCCGGCAGCTCCGGCAGCTTGGGATCCAGCAAGCCGATCAGGCGGCAGCCCGCGATGGCCGGCGTGTCGCGGGCATGGCGCAGCAGGGAAGCCGCATGGCGGCCGATTCCGCGTTGGGCGAACTCCGGGTCCTGCAGGCAGCGCAGGTCGAGGATGACATCGGCCGTCACGGCATCAGGCCCGGCCGTACGTGTCCTCGATCCGCACGATGTCGTCTTCGCCGAGATAGCTGCCGGACTGCACTTCGATCAGCGTCAGCGGGATGCGCCCCGGGTTGGACATGCGGTGCACGCAGCCGAGCGGCAGGTAGATGCTCTCGTTCTCCCGCACCATGACCTCCTCGTGATCGCGCGTCACCAGCGCCACGCCGCTCACCACCACCCAGTGCTCGGCACGGTGGAAATGCTTCTGCAGGCTCAGTTTCTGCCCGGGCTCCACCACGATGCGCTTCACCTGGAACCGGTTGCCGTGGATCAGGCTCTCGTAGAAGCCCCAGGGGCGGTACGTCAGGTTGTGCGCCACGGCCTCATGCCGGCCCGCCTTGCGGAGCCGGTCCACCACGCGCTTCACGTCCTGCGCCCGGTCCCGGTGCATCGCCAGCACCGCGTCCTCGGTCACCACCACCACCACGTCCTCCAGCCCGACCACGGCCGTCAGGATGCCGTCGCTGCGCACGAAGCAGTTGCGCGCCCCTTCCAGCAGCACGTCACCGACCGAGGCGTTGCCGTCGGTATCCTTGGGCGACACCTCCCACAGCGCGTCCCAACTGCCGACGTCGGACCAGCCGAGATCGGCCGGGATCACGGCGGCGCGGGTGGTCCGCTCCGCCACCGCATAGTCGAGGCTGATGTCGGGGGAGGCCGCGAACGCGTCCTTGTCCAGCCGGATGAAATCCAGGTCGCGCGCCCGGCCCTCCACGGCCCGGCGCACCGCCGCCACCACCTCCGGCGCATACAGCTCCATCTCCGCCAGCAGCACATCCGCCCGGAACACGAACATGCCGGAGTTCCACAGATGCGTGCCGGTCGCGACCAGGGCGGCCGCGCGGGCGGCATCGGGCTTCTCCACGAAGCGCGTAAGTTCGTGCACGCCGGGCGCATCCGCCAGCTCCGGCCCGACCTCGAGGTAGCCATACGCCGTCTCCGCCCGGTGCGGCTGCATGCCGAACGTCACGATCCGCCCGCCCTGTGCCGCCACCACGGCGCGCGCCAGGGCCGCATGCAGCGCATCGTTGTGCTGGATGGAGGCGTCGGCCGCCATCATCCACAGCACCGCGGTGGGATCGCTCTCGGACGCCAGCAATGCCGCCGCCGTGATGGCCGGGGCGGAGTTGCGGCCCACGGGCTCCAGCACGATCGCCGCATCGTGGATCCCGGTCTGGCGCATCTGCTCGGCGATCAGGAAGCGGTGCTCCTGGTTGCAGACGACGATCGGCGGCGCGAAACCGGGCCCCACGCCGCGCCGGGCCGTTTCCTGCAGCATGGTGTGGTCGGACACGAGCGGCCAGAGCTGCTTGGGGAAGCTCTCGCGGGACACGGGCCACAGCCGGGTGCCGGAGCCGCCCGACAGGATCACCGGGACAATGATCCACGGGGCGGCGGGCGCGGCTGGTGCGGTCATGGAGTCCTCTGGTTCGGGCGATGTCCTATAGGTGCGCTGCGAAAGCTCTGTCCAGCCGCAAGCCTTGCCCATGCCACGATCTCGCGGACATGATGGGCGATGACCATCGCCAACGACCCCCAGGCCCGCATCGCCGCCGCCGCCGCCGCGATCGCCCCAGATCTGATCGAGATCCGCCGCGACCTGCATCGGCATCCGGAGCTCGGCTTCGACCTGCCGCACACCGCGGGCGTGGTCGCGGCCGAGCTGGCGCGGCTCGGCATCCCGCACCGGACCGGGGTGGGGCGCTCCGGCATTGTGGGCACGATCGCCGGTGGCCGCCCGGGCCGCACGCTGGTGCTGCGCGCCGACATGGACGCGCTGCCGATCCTGGAGCAGACCGGCCTGCCGTTCGCGAGCGAGATCCGCGGCCGGATGCATGCCTGCGGCCATGATCTGCACACCGCGACCCTGCTGGGCGTTGCCGCCGTGCTGCGTGACTTCGCGCCGCTTCTGGCCGGCACCGTGCGCCTGGTGTTCCAACCCGCCGAGGAGGTCGCGGGCGGGGCGCAGGCCATGATCGACGATGGCGTGCTGGATGGGGCGGACGCGGCGATCGGTTTCCATAACTACCCGAACATGCCAGTGGGGCGGCTCGGCTTCTGCCGCGGCGGCTGCATGGCGTCGGTCGATACGTTCGACATCGTCGTGCACGGCCGCTCCGGCCACGCGGCGCACGCCTATGACGCCATCGACCCCATCGTGGCGGCGGCGCATCTGGTGACGCAGCTGCAGACGGTGGTGTCGCGGGAGGTCAGGCCCACCCAATCCTGCGTCGTGACCGTCGCTGCCATCCATGCCGGGGAGGCGCACAACACAATTCCCGACACCTGCCTGGTCCGTGGCACCGTCCGCACGCTGCTGGAACCCACGCGCACCCTGGCGGAGGCCGCGATCCGGCGGCTGTGTGCGGGGATCGAGGCCGGGATGCGGGTGCGCATCGCCATCGACTACACCCGCGAGATCCCGCCCACCGTGAATGACGGCGCCATGCTGGACCGCATGGTCAGTGCCGTGCAGGCGCAGCTTGGGGACGTGCTGGACGAGGGGGAGCCGAGCCTGGGCGGGGAGGATTTCGCGCTGATGGCGGAGCGTGTGCCGTCCTGCCACCTGCGCGTCGGCGCCGGGCAGCCCGGGCGGCAGGACCGGCTGCACAATTCGGATTACCAGCCGGACGAAGCCTGCATCGCGCTCGGCGTCCAGGCCCTGTCCCGTGCGGCGCTGGAGATGTTGGCATGAAGGTCGCGGTGTTCGGCGCCGGCGCCATCGGCGGCCATGTGGCGGGGCGGCTGCACCGGGGCGGGGCCGAGGTCTCGGTCATCGCCCGCGGCGCGCATCTGGCCGCGATCCAGGCCGATGGCCTGCGGGTCGAAGCGGCGGACGGCACCATCCACGCGCGCGTCCGAGCCACGGACAACCCGGCCACGCTCGGCCCGCAGGACGCCGTTCTGGTCACGGTGAAGGCGCCCGCGCTCCCGGCCGTGGCCGCCACGATCGCGCCGTTGCTGCGGCCGGACACGCCGGTCGCGTTCCTGATGAACGGCATTCCCTGGTGGTATTTCGCCCATCATGGCGGTGCGCAGGATAACGAACGCCTGCCCGCCGTCGATCCCGATGACGCCGTCTGGCGCGCCGTGGGTCCCGACCGCGCTTTGGGCGGCGTAGTCTATTCCGCCTGCACCGTCACCGCACCCGGCGTGATCACGGTCGACAGCGTGCAGAGCCGTATCATCCTGGGCGAACCCACGGGCGAGCTGTCGCCGCGGGCGGAGGCGCTGGCCGGGGTGCTGCGCGCGGGCGGGCTCACGATGGAGGTCAGCGCCGATATCCGGCAGGCGATCTGGGCCAAGCTGCTGCTGAACCTCGGCACCGGGCCGCTCGCGGTGCTGACCGGGGCGCCGTCGAGCCGGTTCTTCACCGAAACCGCCTGTTGCGACGCAACCCGCCAGATCCTGGCCGAAGGCGCCGCCATCGCCGCCGCCATGGGCCGCCCCGTGCAGGCCAATGCCGAGGGCCAGATCAAGAACGGGCTGAAATCGTCCCACAAGCCAAGCGTCCTGCAGGATCTGGAACTCGGGCGGCGGCTGGAGATCGAGGCGCTCTATGGCGTCCCGCTCGAGATGGCCCGGCGCCACGGGGTGCATACACCGATGCTGGATCTCCTGGTGGCGATGGTGCGGGTACGGGCGATGATGGGTTCCACCCATCCTACGGTGGGGTCGTAGGGCCAACCCACCGGCAATCGGCAGTGCCCTCAGGTAATTGCCCGAGAACCCACCCTTCCCACCGCCGGATCGCGCGGTCCTCCGGTGCCGCATCCGGCCGCCGCCCAGCCAGCACCCCGAGCACGCACAGCACGCCCAGCACGCAGTCGAACCGGTCCTCTCCCGCCGCATCCGACCCGAACCCCACGCCGATCATCGCCGCCAGCGCCGCATCCGGCCCGGCGCCGAGCCCGGCCATGACCGCGCGCAAGGCCGGCCCCAGCGCGACCCGATCGGCCTGCCGCCGCTTGCTGCCGTTCATGCGTAGGCCGAGCTGGCGTAGGGCCTCCGCCGGATAGGTTTCGGCCACCACGATGGAGCGCGCGCGCAACAAACTCAGGAACGGGCCCTCGAACGGCCACAACGCCGGCGGGTCCGGCCCATGCAGCGCCGGGATCAGCAGGTCCCGCCAGGCCGAGATCGCTGCCTTCCCTGTCTGGTTGGCCCCCAGCGTCCAGAACAGCGGCGCGCCCGCTGGCCGGTCCGCGGTGGCGCGGTCGCACTGGCGGGACAGGCCGGTGGCGTCATCGAGGCCCAGGGCCAGGGCGTGCGACAGCCGGGTCATGCCGCGCAGGCCGCGCCTCGGGTAGAATGGCCGCGCCGGCCCGATGTCCGTCAGATCGTCGCAAACATCCAGAAACCCGGGCGGCAGCGCCCGCAGATACGCCGGAAAATCGCCCGCGCCGCCATGCAGCGCCGCCCAGGCCCGCGGCAGCCCGATCGGGAAATCTACCCCCAGCGCCACCGGCCGCCCCGCGTGCCGCAACCGCGCCAGCAAGGACCCGACATCGCCCACGGGCTCCACCCGCACCGACCAGCCATCCCCCTCCGGCGTCGCCACGCACATCCAGCGCTTGCCCGGGTCCACGCTCCAATCGGCATGGACCGCGAGCGGCCTCACTTCTTGCCGGGTGCGTCCGGCTTCAACGGCTTATGCGCCCGGTCCAGCAAACGCGCGAACAGGCCCGGCTTCTTCGGCGGCACGACAACGGCCGCCTTCACCTCCGCCTCCGCCCGCCGCCGCTTCTCATCGAGGTGCTTGTCCAGCGACTTGCCGGATTTCGCCGCCCGCTTCGCCTCATACGCCTTCTGACCCGGCGTCATCGCCCGTTCCGCCATCCCACGCTCCCCCGTCTCCGCGCCAGATATGGCCTTACTGCACTCGCCGCAACAACCACCCCGACAGCGCGCCCAGCGCCGCATGGATCGCAAGACCGGCCAACGACAACAGCACGAGGGCCGCGAACATGCGCGGGAATTGCAGGCGATACCCGGCTTCGAGGATGCGGGACGCGAGGCCCGAGCCGACGCCGCCCGTGCCTGCCACGAACTCCGCCACCACGGCCCCCACCAGCGCCAACCCGCCCGACACGCGCAGCCCCGCCAGGAACAGCGGCACCGCGGCCGGCACCAGCAACAACCGCAAGGTCTGCCACCGCGTGGCGCCGTTCAGGCGGAACAGGTCCAGCAGCTCGGGCGCCGCGGCCTCCAGCCCCGCGACCGTGTTGGAGAACACCGGGAAGAACGCCACCACGGTCGCACACACCACCAGCGAGGCGAACGGGTCCCCCACCCAGACGATCACCAGCGGCGCGATCGCCACCAGCGGCGTGACCTGCAGCACCACCGCCCAGGGCAGCACCGCCGCCCGCGCCCAGCGCGAGCTCGCGACCCCAGCGGCCATCCCAACCCCCAGCACCACGCTGGCCAGCAGCGCCGCCGCCGTGACGGTCAGGGTGGCAAGCAACGAGCCCAGCAACAGCCCGGGATCCGCCATGAACGCCGCCCCCACGGCGATCGGGCCGGGCAGCACATGAGCCGGTGCCCAGCCGAACCGCACCGCCGCCTCCCACACCACCAAGATCAGAACGCCGAACAGGAGAGCCACTCCCCTCATGCCAGCGCCGCCCGCATCCCGGCGGTGATCTCCGCCACGAGCGCCGCATAGGCCGGGCTGAGCCGCCGGTCCGGGCCGTCCGGCAGCGTGGACACCACCTCCCGCGCGATCCGGCCGGGCCGGGGGGACATGACCACGATGCGCCTGGCCAGGAACGCCGCCTCGTACAAGGAGTGCGTGACGAACACGACGGCGCAGCCCGCAGCCCGCGACACCTGCAAAAGGTCCTCCTGCAAGGCATGCCGCGTGAACTCGTCCAGTGCGGCGAATGGCTCGTCCATCAGCAGCAGGGCCGGCTCCGCCACCAGCGCGCGGGCGATCGACACCCGCATCCGCATCCCGCCCGAGAGCTCGCGCGGCCGGGCGCGGGCGAAATCCTGCAGCCCGACCCGGGCGAGGGCGGCCATCACGCGGGGCGCCGACTCGCGCCGGGCCACGCCGCGGAGCCGGAGCGGCAGGCGCACGTTCTCCGCCGCGTCGGCCCAGGGCATCAGCGTCGCATCCTGGAACACGAACCCGATCCGGCCCGGCGCCGGCGCGCCCCGATCCCACACCACCCGCCCCGCATCCGGCCGATCCAGCCCCGCGATCAGCCGCAGCAGCGTGGACTTCCCGCAGCCCGAGGGCCCCAGCAGCGCCACGAACTCGCCGGCGCCGACCCGGAGCGACACGTCGGCCAGCGCCTCGACCCCGTTCGGGAAGCGGCGGCCCACCCCCTCCAGCGTCAGCACCTTATCGGGGCCGGACGCCCACGCCTTTATTGACGAATTGCGTGGTGAAGGCGCGCTGCCAGTCGAGCTCCGCGGGGAACAGCCCTTCGGCCTGCACGGAGCGGAAGAACGCCTCCCACCGCGCCGGCGTCATGGCGCCGATGCCGCCCGTGAGGCTGTCGCCGGAATCCACGATGCCGCGGTCCCGCAAGACTTGCCGGCCATAGGCGAGCAGGCCCGGCGTCATCTCCGGGTTCTCGCGCAGCATCACGGCGTCCCCGGGTGCCGGGTCACCATAGAGATAGGAGACCCAGCCCTCGATCGAGGCATCGAGGAAGCGCTGCACCAGCTCCGGCCGGGTCTCGATCAGCTTGGTGCTCGTGGTGATCAGGCTGCCATAGCCCGTGAACCCGGCATCGGCGAGCAGTAGCACCACCGGTTCGAACCCCGCCTCCGTCTTCACGGCATAGGGTTCGGAGCCGAGATAGCCCTGCTGCACCGCGCGCTTGTCGGCCAGGAACGGCGCCAGGCTGAACGTGTAGGGGCGGATCTGCTGGTCCGTGTAGCCGAAGCGGGACTTCAGGAAATTCCACCAGCCCACGCGCGTATCCGCCCCGATCATGATCGGAGCGCCGCGCAACGCCTCGAAGCTGTCATGCCCCTGGCCGGGATGGGCCAGCAGGATCGAGGGATCGCGCTGGAACATCGCCGCCACCGTGATGAAGGGCAGCTTTTCCCGCACCAGGTTCAGCGCCAGGAACCCGTTGGACGTCAGCATGAAATCCAGCCGCCCCGCCAGCATGAGCTGGGCCTGGTTCAGCTGCGGCCCACCCTGCCGGATCGTGACCTCCAGCCCGTGCTTGGCGTAGATGCCGGTCGCCTGCGCCTGATAATAGCCGCCATATTCCGCCTCCGCCTTCCAATCGAGGCCGAAGCTGACGGTATCGGCGGCTTGGGCGCGGGACAGCGTGAGGACGAACAACGCGATCAGCAGCAGGCGCATGGGGGTCTCCGCACGGGGGCTATTCATCTTGTGTGGGCGGGATCAGGTTCGCCAAGGGGGTATCGTATGGCGGAACCGCGTGTGAAGGCGAAGCTCTGGGTGCAGATGGCGCTCCGGCTGGGTGACATCGATGGCCGGCCCGGGGCCGTGCTGCGCAGCGGGGACGCCGATGCCGGGGGCGTGCTGGTGGTGTTGCGCGGGCGCGAGGGATTGACCGTGCTGTCGCAAGTGCGCGCCGGGGAGGGGGACGTGGCCTGGATGCGCGCCACGGGCCCGGCACCGGTCGATCAGGAAGCGGTGGACGCCTATGTGGCGCGGCAGGTTGGGCGCGATCCGGACATCTGGGTGCTGGAGTTCGAAGCGCCCGATTTGCTCCCGCCATTCGAGGGGAAGCTGCTGTAGCGAAGCCTCGCTCACGGCGATGTGTGTCAAATCTGCGAGGGGGATGTGGCCCGGAAGTCACAGTGGCAGGGAAAGTGCCACATGCATCTCGCGCTTCGCGTCGAAGTTGGTATTGTCCCGTTACCGAGAGGCGGGGGGACGTGTCCCCGCGATCCCCCGGATAGAGATATGCCGACATGTTAACGAGGAGAGAACAAATGAAGCTCCGCAGCGCCCTATTGGTCGCGACCGTTCTGGCCGCTCCAATGGCTGCCAACGCTCAGGCGGTTAATGGCCTTTACATCGGCGCCGGCGCCGGTGCCAATTTCATGCACGAAGAGTCCCTGAAGTCGATCGGCTACCCGAACCTCGGCATCGGCCAGGTGAACCTGCAGAATAGCGGGTTCGGCAACACCCGGGCGCGGCTCGATGTGGGCTTCGTCGGCGTCGCCAGCGTCGGTTACGGCTTCGGCAACGGCCTGCGCCTCGAAGTCGAGGGCGGCTATCGCCAGAACAAGTTCAGCGCGCTGAAGAACACCAATAACGGCGTCACCTCCTCCAACGCCCGTGCGGGCGGCGATGAGATGAAGTACAGCGGCATGCTCAACGTGCTGTATGACTTCGACCTGACGCCGTCTGGTGTGCCGTTGATGCCGTATGTCGGCGTCGGCGCCGGTTATTCGTGGGCGCAGCACAAGAATGCTCGCTTCTCCGGCAATGGCGGCCCGGTGGCCGGCTTCCCGGGCGGCATCAACCAGCTGTATCGCACCAACCAGGGTGACGGCGCGTTCGCCTATCAGGCCATCCTCGGCTTGGCGTTCCCGATCGGCTCCATTCCCGGTCTGGCTCTGACGGCCGAATACCGCTTCCAGGGCCTGCTCGGTGAGCGGACCTATAACTACCAGTACTTCGCCACCGGCCCGGTTGCCGGCGGCATCACCACCCGTGCGAAGCTGAAGTTCGACGACGACTTCAACCACTCGGTCATGCTCGGCATCCGGTACGCCTTCAACGCCGCGCCGCCGCCGGTGACACCGATGCCTGCTCCGCAGCCTGTCGGCACAATCACGCGCACCTACCTCGTGTTCTTCGACTGGGATCGCGCCGACCTGACGACTCGCGCTCGCCAGATCATCAACGAGGCGGCGCAGGCCACCACCAAGGTCGCGGTCACGCGAATCGAAGTGGCCGGCCACACCGACAAGTCCGGCACGCCCCGCTACAACCAGGGCCTGTCCCAGCGCCGTGCAGCGAACGTCGCGTCGGAGCTCGTCCGCCTCGGCGTGCCGCGCTCGGCCATCACCACCCAGGCGTTCGGCGAGAGCCGGCCGCTCGTCAACACCGCCGACGGTGTGCGCGAGCCGCAGAACCGCCGCGTCGAGATCGTGCTGCGCTAAGCAGCCCGGTGCTACCGGCCGGCTCCCAGGAGCCGGCCATCGACTTCAAGGCCGGTCCCATGGGGCCGGCCTTTTTCGCTTGCGGCCCATGGCAGGCTTGCCCGATCCCGCTATGATCCGCGCCACCTGAGGAGACCCGCCGATGTTCCGCGCCGCCCTATCCGCCGCCACGCTTCTGTCCGCGCCATTCCTGTTCGGCGCCACTGCCACGGCGCAGCCCGTGACCGGCATCTACATCGGCGCCAGCGGCGGGGCGAACTTCCTGCAGCGGCAGCGGACAGACTCGTTCCGGCAGGGTAACACAGTCACGATCGGCACGGGGAGCGTCGGCTTCGATGCCGGTGTGGTCGGCGTCGCCAGCCTCGGCTACGGCTTCGGCAACGGGCTACGCCTCGAGGTGGAGGGCGACTACCGGAATAACCGGTTGGGTCAGGCTCGGGGCAATGCCGGGTTCTCCGGTGGTCGGGAGCAGAAATACGGGCCGATGGCCAATGTGTTGTTCGATCTCGATATCGGCAGCGCCTACATCTATCCTTATGTCGGCGGCGGGCTCGGCTACCAATGGGTTGCCCGGCGGGACCAGTTCAGCTCGCCGTTCACCACCCAGGTGTTGCGCACCGGCGGCACGGATAGCAGCTTCGCCTACCAGGCGATCGCCGGGCTGTCGTTCCCGATTCCGCCCGTGGTCGGGCTGTCGCTCACCGCCGAGTATCGCTACTTCTCGCTGGCGGGGGATCGCACCTTTACACAAACGTTCAGCGGCGGCGGCGTGCCGACCGCGACGCGCCAGGTCAAGGTCACCGACAACTACAATCACAGCCTGATGCTCGGTCTGCGCTACGCCTTCAACGTGGCGCCGCCCGCGGCCGAGCCGATTCCGGCCCCGGTCGGCGGTGAGGCGGTTGCGATGCGGACCTACCTCGTGTTCTTCGATTGGGACCGGGCCGACCTCACCAGCCGCGCCCGGCAGATCATCAACGAGGCCGCGCAATCCACCACCCGCGTCGCCACCACGCGAATCGAAGTCGCGGGCCACACCGACAGCTCCGGCACGGCGCGCTACAACGAGGGCCTGTCCCAGCGCCGCGCGGCCGCGGTGGCGGCGGAGCTGGTGCGGCTCGGCGTGCCCCGTGCCGCGATCACGACGCAGGCCTTCGGCCAGGGCCGCCCCTTGGTGCCGACGGCGGCGGGCGTGCGCGAGCCGCAGAACCGCCGGGTCGAAATCGTGCTGAGGTAGAGAGCCCGGTTCCCCCTCTCCCCCTGGGAGAGGGTCGGGGTGAGGGTCAAGACAGGGCCAGACCTATAAAGGCCAAAGTCGGTGCGATACAGACCAGTACGGGCTGTGCCGCTGGTGACCCTCACCCCAACCCTCTCCCAAAGGGAGAGGGGGCGGTAACGGAGTCTTCTTACGACCGGTGCCGGGCCGTGCTGCGCCGGGCACTCGCGGCCGCCGGGGCCGGACGCTCGTTCCCGGTGCAGCCTGCGGCCGGGATCGGCTGCGACACCGACTTCGCCCCGGCATAGGCCTGCAGCTCCTGCGTGCTGCGCAGCGCCATCACCTCCTCGAAGATCGGCAGGCTGCGGTTGCAGAACAGCGTGCCCTGACGGTTGCCGATCTGCGACTCGCTATTGGCGAGCTGCGTCACATAATCGTCCTTCTGCTTCGTGCCGTTGCGGCCATGGCCGCGGTTGAAATACGTGCCGAGCGCCCGCTCCTGCGACACCAGCTCCGGCCGGAACCGGGTCACGAAGGCGTCGTATTTGTCGTTGGCCTGGCAGGTCAGCGCGGCGACCATCAGGCGGGTCTTGAGGCCCGTGACCTCGAGCGCGGTGGCGTCCGCCGGGTTCACGCATTGCGCGGAGGCGATGGGCGCGCCCAGCAGGCTGGCGGCAACGAGGGTGGAAACGAGGATGCGCATATCAGGTGGTCTCCGCAGGTGATCCGTCACGGGAGGTAAACCGGCTATCTTCCCGTAATGCAACACCAATCGCAGCCGGCCGCATGACAACGGAGCCACATTCGCCACGGCGCTCAGCCCAACGTGACGTTGGCGTGACGCTGGGGCATGCTAGCCGTCGTGTTGCGGCGCAAAAGCAGATAGGCTCGACCTGATGTCCGACCCGTTCGATAGCTATGACCCCGGCCGCTACCACTGTGAACTCACGGCCCGGGACGGTGATGCCGGCGCCGCCGCCCTGGTGCGGGAGCGGATCGCGGCCATCGGGCTCGATGCGCTCCGCAACCGCGCCCGTGCCGCCGAGGGGGATTTGTTCAACCTCGGCATCACCTTCACCGTCTATTCGGATGCCACGGCGATCGACCGCATTCTCCCGTTCGACTGCGTGCCCCGCATCATCCCGGCGCAGGATTGGGCGGTGCTGGAGCGCGGCGTGCAACAGCGGGTGCAGGCCATCAACCTGTTCCTGGGTGACATCTACAACGCGCGCCGCATCGTGCGGGACGGGATCGTCCCGGAGGCGCTGATCTACGGCAATCCCAACTACCGTCCGGAGATGGAGGGCTTCCCCGTCCGCTTCGGCACCTACGTCCATATCTGCGGCATCGACATCGTGCGGGATGAGGCCGGGATGTTCTGCGTGCTGGAGGACAATGCCCGCACCCCCTCCGGCGTGTCCTATGTGGTAGAAAACCGTCATCTCATGCTGCGCGCCTTCCCGGACCTGGTCGCCGGCATGCGGCTGCGCCCCGTCGACGATTACGGAAGGCGGCTCCGCAACGCGATGGACGAGATCGCGCCCGAGGGGATCATCGACCCGCAAGTCGTTCTGCTCAGCCCCGGCATCTACAACTCCGCCTATTTCGAGCACGTGTTCCTGGCGCGCGAGATGGGCGTGCCGCTGGTGGAGGGTGCCGACCTCATCGTGGAAGACGACCGGGTCTGGATGCGAACCACGGCCGGGCTGAAGCGCGTGCACACGATCTATCGCCGCATCGGCGATGATTTCCTGGACCCCGACGTGTTCCGGCCCGAAAGCATGCTCGGCGTCCGCGGCCTGATCTCCGCCTGGCGGCATGGCCACGTGACGCTCGCCAACGCGGTCGGCACCGGGGTCGCGGATGACAAGGCGATCTATGCCTACATGCCGCGCATCATCAAATACTATCTGGGCGAGGACGCGATCCTGCCCAACGTGCACACCAACATCTGCGGGGAGCCCGAGGGTCTGGCCTACACGCTCGCGCATCTCCATGAGCTCGTGACCAAACCCGTGGGCGAAAGCGGCGGCTACGGCATCACCGTCGGCCCCCGCGCGACCCAGGCGGAGCTGGAGGCGGCGCGGGCGCTGATCCTGGCCAACCCGTCCAACTGGATCAGCCAGCCCGTGATCGGCCTCTCGGTCGCGCCCACCCTGACGGAGGCCGGGCTGCGGCCGCGGCACCTCGATCTCCGCCCGTTCGCGATCACCGGCCGGGACACCTGGGTGCTGCCCGGCGGCCTTACCCGCGTCGCGTTGAAGGAGGGCAGCCTGATCGTGAACTCATCCCAGGGCGGCGGCTCGAAGGACACCTGGGTGCTGGCCGAATGAGCCGCACCGCCACGCCGCTGCTGACCCGGGACGCCGAGGGCCTGTTCTGGATGGCGCGCTACCTCGAACGGGTCGAGAACCTGGCCCGGCTGATCGACGTGACCCAGACCTTCGAAAGCCCCGGTCGCGAAGCCGAGGCCTGGGGCGCCCTGGTCGCGATCAACGCGGACCGGGACGGCATGGCGGAGCGCGGGCTCGGCTTCGACGCGCCCAGCGTCAAACACTTCTATTTATTGGACGCGACCAACGCCAACAGCATCCCCGGCGCCCTCGAGGCCGCGCGCACCAACGCCCGCAAGCTCCGGCCGCTCATTTCGACCGAGATGTGGATGCAGCTCAACGTGTTCCACCGCGACGTGATGGGCATCGACCCCGGTGAGCTCGATGGGGACGCGCTCTCCCGCCTGTGCCGCCGGATCAAGGAGGGCGTGCAGGCCCATACCGGCATCACGGAGGGCACGTTCTTCCGCGACCAGGGCTGGCATTTCTATGAGATGGGCCGCCTGCTGGAACGGGCGGATCAGACCACGCGGCTCCTGGACATCAAATACCACCTCCTGGCGCCCGCCGGGCAGGAGGAGCGGCGGGTGGTGGAGCTGACGCAATGGAACGCGGTGCTGCGCGCGGCCGCCGGGTATCACGCCTTCCGCCGGGTGTCCGTGGCCGGGTTCGTGCCGGCGGATGTGGTGGAGTTCCTGCTGCACGACACGAGCTTCGCCCGCTCGGTCGCCTTGTGCATCGCGCAGATGGAGTGGCATCTCAACGATCTGCGCGCCCGCTATGGGTTGCGGGACACGGCGGACGTGCTGGAGCGGATCGGCGAGGTGCGCGCCCGCATGCATGAGCCGGTGCCGGCGCTGCTGCAGCACGGGCTGCATGCGTTTCTTGATCGGCTGCAGGTGGACCTTCAGGGGTTGGCCGACCTCATCGGCACGGCGTTCTTTCGCGACTGGCGGCCGCTCCGGGCGGCGCCCGAGCAGGTGCAGGGCGCCACGGGCATGACGCAGACGATGGGCGGGATGACGCAGACGCTGCGGTAGGGGGACCCATGACCGAGACGATCCAGATCGGGAAGCTGCGGCTCGAATTCCTGCGCAGCAAGCACGAGACGGGCGGCAGCCTTGATCTCATGCGCATGACGGTGCCGAATGAGGGTCAGATGCCGGTCGCGCACTACCACAAGGATTGGGACGAGACGGTCTATGGCCTCACGGGCACGCTGACCTTCACGGTGGACGGCGCCGAACAGGCGATCGGCCCCGGCGACACGCTATTTATCCCGCGCGGTATGGTGCATGGCTTCGACAACCGCAGCGGCGCGGACGCCGTCTGTCTCGCGGCGCTCACCCCGGGTGTACTCGGACCCGAGTATTTCCGGGAACTGGGCGCCCTGATCGCGAAGGGCAAGCCGGACGAGGCGGAGGTGCAGGGGATCATGCTGCGGCACGGGCTGGTGCCGGCGTGAGGCGACGCCGCTCGCACTCACGCTTGACGTCCGGTTTGTCGCCTGATCGGGCATCAGGCTTGAACCCGCCGGGTAACCCTTTAGGTAAGCAGCATGAGCGAACCCATCCAGACCGACGTGGCCATCATCGGCGCGGGCCCCGTCGGCCTGTTCGCCGCCTTCGAATGCGGCATGCTGAAGCTGCGCTCCACCCTGATCGACGCCTTGGCGGAGGTCGGTGGGCAGTGCACCGCGCTTTATCCGGAAAAGCCGATCTACGACATCCCCGCGCATCCGGCGATCGAGGCCGGCGCGCTGATCGAGAACCTGGACCGCCAGATCGCCCCCTTCGATGTGGCCCGGCTGCTGGACCGCCGCGTGGTGCGGCTCGAGGGCCAGGTCGGCGGTTTCCGGCTGGGAACCGACCAGGGCGATGAGGTCCGGTGCAAGGCGGTGATCGTGGCGGCCGGCGCCGGCGCATTCGGCCCGAACCGGCCGCCCCTAGACGGGATCGGCACATACGAGGCCACCGGCGCCGTCCGCTACGCCTGCCGCCGCAAGGAGGATTTCCGCGGCGCCCAGGTGGTGATCGCGGGCGGGGGCGACAGCGCGGTGGACTGGGCGCTGGCGCTGCGCGGCGTCGCGGCCAAGATCTACGTCGTGCACCGCCGGGCCAAGTTCCGCGCCGCGCCGGAGACGGCGGCACAGCTCGATGAGGCGGCCCGGCGTGGCGAGGTCGAGATGGTGATCCCCTACCAGCTCCACGCGCTCCACGGCGCCGGCGGCGCATTGCAGGCGGTTGAGGTGGCGGACCTCGATGGCCACACCAAGCAGCTCGAAGCGACCCATTTGCTGCCGTTCTTCGGCCTTTCTATGGATCTCGGCCCGATCGCCGGCTGGGGCATGGACCTGCATAACCACCACGTCCAGGTCACGCCCGCGACCTGCCAGACCTCGATCCCCGGTGTGTTCGCGATCGGGGACGTCGTGACCTACCCGGGCAAGCTGAAGCTGATCCTGCAGGGGTTCAGCGAGGGCGCGATGGCGGCGCACGCGATCCACCCGATCGTGTTCCCGGACACGGCGCTGCATTTCGAATACTCGACCACCAAGGGCGTGCCGGCCTGATGGCCCGCGCGTTGCAGGTCGGCGTCCAGATGGACCCGATGGAGACCGTCGTGATCGATGGGGACAGCACCTTCGCCCTGATGCTGGAGGCGCAGCGGCGCGGCCATGCCCTGTTCCACTACGACGTGCGGAGCATGTCCCTGCATGAGGGCGCCGCGACGCCGGACGGCAAGCGGACCGAACGCCTGATGGCACGGGTCCGCCCCGTGACGGTGCAGCGGGTGCGCGGCGCGCATTTCAGCTTCGGGCCGGAAGCTATGCAGGACCTCGCCAGGATGGACACGATCCTGATGCGGCAGGACCCGCCGTTCGACATGGCCTACATCACGGCAACGCACATGTTGGAGCACATCCATCCGCGCACCCTGGTGGTCAATGACCCCGCTCAGGTCCGCAACGCGCCGGAGAAGCTGCTGGTCACGCATTTCCCGGATCTGATGCCGCCCACGCTCATCACCTGGGACGTGGACGCCATCCGGGCGTTCCGGGCGGAGTATCGGGACATCATCGTGAAGCCGCTCTTCGGCAATGGCGGCGCCGGGGTGTTCCGCATCCGCCACGATGACGAGAACCTGGCCAGCCTGCTGGAGATGCACTTCGCCCGCTCGCGCGAGCCGTTGATGATCCAGCGCTACGAGGCCGCGGTGCGCCGGGGCGACAAGCGCATCATCCTGATCGACGGAGAGCCCCGTGGCGCCGTGAACCGCGTGCCGGCGGAGGGGGAGGCCCGCAGCAACATGCACGTGGGCGGCCGGCCGGAGCAATCGGCACTGACGGCGCGGGAGCGGGACATCTGCGCCCGGATCGGGCCGTATTTGCGCGACCACGGGTTGTTGTTCACGGGGATCGACGTGATCGGCGACTACCTGACCGAGATCAACGTGACCTCCCCGACGGGGCTGCAGGAGATCGCGCGCTTCGATGGGATCGACCTCGCAGCGGAGATCTGGGACGCGATCGAGGCCAAAATCGGTTAGCGTCGGCTCCGGTGGGTCTCACCCACCCCACGCGATCAGACGTAGGGTGGGTGCAACCCACCATCCTCACCGAGGAAAGGCGCTACACCGCCTTGGTCTGATCCCGCCGGCTCTGCCAAAGCGCCACGAAGTCGATCGGCTGCAACAGCACGGGCGGGAAGCCGCCATCGCGCGTCACGTCCGCCAGTATGTTGCGGGCATAGGGGAACAGCAGGCGCGGGCACTCCACCAGCAGCACCGGTTCCACCGCGTTCTCCGGCACGCCATTGAGCGTGAACACACCGGCATAAGCGAGTTCGGCGATGAACACCGGGCGCGCGGTGGCCGCAGGTGCGGCGCCGTTGCCGTTGGCCGGCGCCGCACCGGGCTCCGTTGCCTCGGCCTTGATCTGCAGGATCACCTCGAACACGTCGGCGCCGTCCTGGATGCGGCGGGCTTGCACGTCCAGGTTGATGTTCACATTCGGCTGGCTGCGCAAGGTCGTGTAGATCTCCGGCGCGCCCGGCACCTCGAACGACAGATCCTTCACATACTGGATGTTGACCGTAAGCGGCTGCGCGGTCGGCACGTCGGTCGGGGCGGGAATCTGGTCTGACATCTCGGGTCCTTCGATCGCAGGGCTTGAACGGGTCGGGGGCCCGGTAGCATGGGCGCGGCCCCGAAACCAGCCTCACGGCCATGGCCTCAATGCTTCCAGCTGATCTCCGCCGGCGGCGCCTCGGTCGGGTCGCACCGCAGCCAGTCCCCGTTCATGACGCTGCGCCCGGTCATGGACAGGATGAAGCCCCAGTGGCTGACGACCAGCGTGTGGGCCCAATCATCCCGCGCCGCCATCTCCGCCCGGAACTGCGCAGCCCGGCGGATCACGCCCTCCGCCCCCTCCTCCGCCTGCGGCCACCACACTTCCTCGATCTCGGAGAAATCATGATGCGGCCAGGCGGCGGCCAGATGCGACACGGGGCTGCCGACGTCGCAGGTGAAGGCGTAACGCTCGCGCACCACGGGATGGATCTGGATCGGCAGGCCCAACGCCTCCGACACCGGTGCCGCCGTCTCGAGCGCGCGGGTGTAGGGGGAGGCCAGGATGCGGCGGATGCCGTGCCCCCGCAGCGCCACGGCCGCCGCCCGCGCCTGTTCGTGGCCGAGCGGGGTGAGCTTGGGGTCCACGATGCCGGGGTCGCGCCGGGTTTGCGTGAAGGCGAGGTTGAACTCGCTTTGGCCGTGCCGAAGAAGGATCATGCCGGTCGATTAGGGGGTGGTCCGCCGGGCTGCAACCGCCCTTCATTGTTCCGACACTGTTCTGCGCTATGTATGGTGCGTTACCAAGGACAGACCCATGGGCGCCGGCTTACCACTCGACCTTCTGCTATTCGGCATGATCGCGGCCTTTTTGGTGCTGCGCCTGCGCGGCATCCTGGGCCGCCGCACCGGATTCGAGCGTCCACAGGCTGGTGTCAGGCCCGGTGCGCCACCCGCCCCTTCCAACGTGGTCGATATCGGCAAGCCGGCCGCGCCCTCCCGCAAGCTGCCCGAAGCCGGGACACCGACGGCCCAGGCCCTGGCGCGCATGGGCGAGACCGACCGCAGTTTCGACCCGGCCCGCTTCCTGTCCGGAGCGGAGGCGGCGTTCCGCATGATCGTGACCGCCTTCGCGCAAGGGGATCGGACGGCGCTGCGGCCATTGCTGACCGATGACACGTATCGCGGGTTCGAGGGTGCGATCGCCGCGCGGGAAGCGGCCGGGGAGACGCAGCGCAGCGAGATCCGTAGCATCGAACAGGCCGAGATCGAGGAGGCAGGGCTCACGGGCACCCACGCCGCGATCACCGTGCGCATCGTTTCCGACCAGGTGGCGGAGACGCTGAACCAGGCCGGCCTGCCCGTGGCGGGTACGGATGCGGTGACGGAGATCATCGATCTCTGGACGTTCGAGCGCGACCTGAGCGATCCCAACCCGGCCTGGCGCCTGTCGGCCACCCGGTCCGGCTAGACTGCTCACCGACACGGCGCCGCACACGATCCTGTGCGGCGACTGCCTCGATCTTCTGCCGACCTTGGCGGCCGAGACCGTCGATGTGGTGGTGACCTCCCCGCCCTATAACCTCGGCATCGCCTATAGCGGGTACGGGGACCGGCGGGAGGAGGCGGAATACCTCGATTGGATGATGCAGGTCGCGTCGGCGGTGCGCCGCGTGATGCGGCCGGGCGGGTCGTTCTTCCTCAACATGGCGGGCTCGTCCACGGCGCCGTGGCTGCCGCTCGAGCTGATCGTGCGGCTGCGGTCTTTGTTCCATCTGCAGAACCACATCACCTGGGTGAAGTCGATTGCGGTGGGGGCGGACAGCGCCGGGCACTACAAACCGGTGCAGGGCGCCCGCTTTCTGAACCGCAATCACGAGCATGTGTTCCACCTGACGAAAGGCGGTGCCGTGCCGCTGGACCGGCTGGCGGTCGGCGTGCCGTTTAAGGACAAGAGCAACATCGCCCGCCGCGGCCATGCGCAGGATTTGCGCTGCCGGGGGGACACCTGGTTCATTCCGTATGCCACGGTGCAGACCCGGGCGCAGAAATTCAGGCATCCCGGGACCTTCCCGGTCGATCTGCCGCGCTGGTGCATCCGGCTGCATGGCGTGCCCGAGGCCACGGTGCTTGACCCGTTCATGGGCACCGGCACGACCCTGGTGGCCGCCGCGTTGGAAGGCGCACACGGCATCGGCATCGAGATCGACCCGGCCTATGTCGAGACGGCTCGGCTTCGTCTGGCGGAGGTCATGGCCGTGGCCTAGGTTGACGCCATGCTCCAAGATCGTCCCCGCGTCGCGTTGTTCGTCACCTGCCTCGTGGACCTGCACCGGCCCACGGTCGGGTTCGCCGCCATCAAGCTGCTGGAACAGGCCGGCTGCCAGGTGGAGGTGCCGCGCGCCCAGACCTGCTGCGGTCAGCCCGCCTTCAACAGCGGGGACCGCAACACGGCGCGGGAGATCGCGCGCGGCGTGCTGGAGGCGTTTCACGGCTATGACTACGTCGTGGTGCCCTCGGGCTCCTGCGGCGGCATGATCCGGCATCACTTGCCGCATCTGTTCGACGACGATCCCAACACGAAGGCCCGGGCCGAGGCGCTGGGCGCCCGCACGCATGAGCTGATTGCCTTCCTGACAGACATCCGCGGCATGACAGCGGTCGATGCACCCTATGAGGGCATCGCTACCTATCACGACAGCTGCGCCGGGCTGCGCGAACTGGGCGTGAAGGCGCAGCCGCGGGCGTTGCTCGGCAGTGTCGAGGGACTGAGCCTGCGGGAGATGAAGGAGCCGGAGATCTGCTGCGGATTCGGCGGGACGTTCTGTGTGAAATATCCTGAAATTTCTACCCGCATGGTGTCGGACAAGACGGCCGACATCGTAGCCACCGGGGCGGACACGTTGCTGGCCGGAGACATGGGCTGCCTGCTGAACATGGCCGGCCGGCTGTCGCGGCAGGGCAGCGCCATCCGCGTGCGCCACGTGGCGGAGGTGCTGGCGGGCCTGACGGCGGAGGTGGCCCCGATCGGGGCGCCGCGGTCGTGAGCCTGCCCCGCCGGGCCGTTCTGGCCGCAGCCTTGGCCACGGCCGCGCTGCCGGGCCGGGCGGAGCCGTTCATGCCGTCGCTCGTGCGCCGCCGGGCGGAGGCGCTGGCAAAGCAGCCGTTCCGCCCGGCCGACACGAAGCTGCCGGCCGTGGTCGCGGGCATGTCCTATGACCAGTATCGCGGTATCCAGTTCCGGGCGGACCGGGCGCTGTGGCGCGGGCAGGATTTGCCGTTCCAGGTGCAGTTCTTCCCGCGCGGGTTCCTTTATAAGGAGGCGCTGGAGATCTATGAAGTCAAGGACGGCCAGGCGGCGCGGCTCGCCTCCGGGCCCGATCTGTTCGACTATGCCGATCCATCTGTCCGCGTGCCGGACGATCTGGGATTCGCCGGGTTCCGCATCCACGCGCCGTTGAACCAGCCGGGCCAGTTCGACGAGTTCTGCGTTTTCCTCGGCGCCAGTTATTTCCGCGCCGTGGGCGCCGGGCAGTCCTATGGCCTCTCGGCGCGCGGCCTCGCGATCGGCACCGGGCTGCCGACGCCGGAGGAGTTCCCGCGCTTCACCGCCTTCTGGCTCGAACGGCCGCAACCCGGCGTCAACAGCCTGGTGGTGCACGCGCTGCTCGACAGTCCCAGCACCACCGGCGCCTATCGCCTCACGATCCGGCCCGGCGCCACCACGGTCATGGACGTCGAAAGCGTGCTGTTCCCGCGGCGGGAGATCGCGGCATGGGGGGTGGCGCCGCTCACCAGCATGTATCAGTTCGGTCCGCGCGACCACCGGCGCGGCGGCGGCAAGCGGATCGAGGATTGGCGCCCGGCGGTGCATGACAGCGACGGGCTGGCGATGCTGACCGGGCGGGGGGAGCAGGTCTGGCGGCCGCTGATCAACCCGGACCAGGTTGGGTTCAGCGCGTTGGCAGACCAGAACCCTCGGGGCTTCGGCCTGATGCAGCGGCGGCGGGCGTTCGATGATTTCAAGGACTTACAGGTGCTGTATGCCAAGCGCCCCTCCGCCTGGGTCGAGCCGATCGGCGATTGGGGCGGCGGCGCCGTAGATTTGGTGGAGTTGCCGACACCCGATGAGACCAACGACAACATCGTGGCCTTCTGGCGGGGGCGGGAGCCGTTGCGGGCCGGGAGCGAGCATGGCTTCACCTACCGCCTGCATTGGGGCGCCGACGCGCCGCTCGATCCCAAGCTGGCCCGCGTGACGGAGGTGATGACCGGTCCGGGCGATGCGCCGGGCCTGCAGGTCTATGTGCTCGATGTGCAGGGCCCGGCGTTGCAAGGCATCACGGAGGCGCGGGTCGAGGCGCAGGCGAGCTTCGGCACGCTGCGGCCCGGGTTCGCCGGGCCCAATCCGGAGACGGGGGGATGGCGGATCAGCCTGGAGCTGGATTCGCCCGGCCCGTCCGAGCTCCGGTGCGTTCTGGTGGGGGCGCAGGGGCCGCTGATGGAAACTTGGCTGTATCGTCACGAGGCTGGTGTCCCGGCCGGCAATCGCTAGATAGAGGGTAAGGGAGCGCCGCACATGCTGACCACCTCGCCGGAGTTCAAGCAGAACGCCCGCAATGCGCTGGGCGACGCCGGGCTGCAGAAGGCGCTGGCGTTCAGCAAGCCGCAATTCATGGCCCGGCGCAGCGCCGCCGTCGCGCGGCTGCCGGAGTTCGAACAGCTGCGCGACATCGGGCGGGAGATCAAGAACCACGCGCTGGCGAACCTCGATTTTTATCTGGAGACGTTCGAGGCCAACGTGATCAAGGCCGGTGGCCAGGTGCATTGGTGCAGCACGGTCGAGGACGCGCAGGCGGCGGTGCTGAAGATCTGCCAGGACGCCGGGGCGCGCACGGTCACGAAGGGCAAAAGCATGATTTCGGAGGAGCTCGGCATCAACGGGCACCTCGAGCGGAACGGCATCATCCCGATCGAGACCGATCTGGGCGAATACATCATTCAATTACGCAACGAGACGCCCTCCCACATCATCGCGCCTGCCTTTCACCTCAATCGCGAAGATTGGGAGGCGCAGTTCCGCATCTCGCACCAGGATCTGCCGGCGGACCGCGTTTTTCACGAGCGGCGGGACATTCTGACGGAGGCGCGGGGCAAGCTGCGGGAGCGGTTCCTGGCGGCCGACGTCGGCATCACCGGCGCCAATTTCCTCATTGCCGAGACCGGCAGCTCCGTGATCGTGACCAATGAGGGCAATGGCGACCTCACGCAGACCTTGCCGCGGGTGCATATCGCGCTGGCCTCCATAGAGAAGGTGGTGCCGACGCTGGAGGACGCGACCAGCCTGCTGCGGCTGCTGGCGCGCTCGGCCACCGGGCAGGATTTTTCCGTGTATACGACGTTCAGCACGGGTGGGCGGCGGCCCGGCGACCTCGATGGGCCTGAGGCCTACCACGTGGTGATCGTGGATGCCGGGCGCTCCGGCATGATGGGGACCGAGTTCCAGGAGATGCTGCGCTGCATCCGCTGCGCGGCCTGCATGAACCATTGCCCGGTCTATGGCGCGGTGGGGGGCCATGCTTATGGCTGGGTGTATCCGGGGCCCATGGGGTCCGTGCTGACGCCGTCCTTGATCGGGGTGGACCAGGCCGGGCATTTGCCGAATGCCAGCACGTTCTGCGGCAAGTGCGAGAGCGTGTGCCCGGTCAAGATTCCGCTGCCGAAGATGATGCGGCATTGGCGGGAACGCGAGTTCGAGCGGCATCTGCAGCCCGCCGGCATCCGCACCAATTTGGGACTTTGGGCGTTCTTCGCGCGGCGCCCGGCATTGTATCGGCTCGCCACGCGGGTGGGAGCGGCTGCTTTGGGGCTGCTGGGGCGGCGGCGCGGGCGGTTCGCGTCCTTGCCGCTGGCCTCCGGCTGGACGGCGGGGCGGGACCTGCCGGCGCCGGAGGGGGACACGTTCTTCGCCCGCTATGCCCGCGCGCAACGGGCGAAGTCGTGACCAAGGAGGCCATTCTCGGCGCCATCCGCCGCGGCCTGAAGCGGGGCGAGCTGCCGGCCGACCAGCGCGCCATGCTGCTGGACCGCATGGCCCGGCACCCCCGCCACCTGATCCCCGCCCGCAGCCAGGTGCCGCGGCCGGACCAGATCGCGTTGCTGGTGGCCAACATCGAAAAGGAGTTCGGCACCGTGATGCGCGTGCCGGACGGGGATGCCGTGCCGGAGGCCGTGACGTCCTATCTCGCGGGCCAGAACCTGCCCTCCATGGCCGTGATGGCGCCGCATCCGGAGCTGCGCGCGATTCCATGGTCGAGCCGGCCGTTATTGCTGCTGCGCGAAGGCCGGGCGGAGGCGACGGACCAGGTCAGCGTGCAGCACGGGTTTGCCGCGGTCGCCGAGACCGGCACGCTCATGCTGCCCAGCGACCCCGGCCGCCCCACCACGCTGAACCTGCTGGCGGAGACCGAGATCGTGGTGCTGCGCACGAGCCGGGTGGTGGGCGCGTACGAGGAGGCGTGGGACCTCCTGCGCGTCGAGCATCGGGCGGAGCCCTCCGGTGGCTTCATGCCGCGCAACGTGATGTGGGTGACGGGCCCGTCCCGCTCCGCCGATATCGAGCAGACCCTGGAGTTGGGCGCGCACGGCCCACGCCGGCTTCATGTGGTGCTGATCGAGGATGACCCGGCCGCCCGGGGCTGACCATGCGGCGGCGGCGGGCGTTGACCGAGCATGACCGGCTGACCTGGGCCGCCTATGTCCAGACCATCAAGCCGATCGCCGGGGTTGACGTGCCGGAGGCGCCGCCCGTTCCGCTGACCCCTGTGACGGCCGCGCCGCCACCCGCCATCCAGCGGCCCACCGTCGCGCGCCTCGGCGCCTTGCAGATCGGCACCCATCCCCCCGGCGTCGACCGCGCCACCTGGGAGCGGTTCCGCACCGGCAAGCTCCCAGCCAGCCGCACGCTCGACCTGCATGGCCGCACCGCCGCGCGGGCGTTCGTGGCGTTGCAGGGCTTTCTGGGGGCTGCGCATGCGGAGCAGATGCGCTGCGTGGAGGTCATCACCGGGCGCGGCAGCGGCGAGCATGGCGGGGTGATCCGGCGGGAGTTCCCGTTATGGCTCAACCTGCCGGAGTTCCGCCCCTTCGTGCTGGCGGCGGCGCATCCGCATGCGGCGAACCCGGGCTCCGTGCGCATCCTGCTGCGGCGGCGGCGGGGGTGAGAGTGCTGGTGGAGCTCCGGGCCGGGTCGCATCTGTATGGCACCGCGACGGCGCAATCGGACTTCGACCTCAAGGCCGTGCACCTGCCCGGGGCCACGGACATCCTGCTGCAGCGTGCGGCGCCCGTGATCACGACAGGGCGGGACCGGCCGCCCGGCGAGCGCAACCAGGCCGGCGATACCGACCATGACAGCTACAGCCTGCAGCGTTTTCTCGGCCTGGTGCTGGAGGGGCAGCCCGTGGCGCTGGAAATGCTGTTCGCGCCCGACAGCGCCATGACGGCGCCGCCCGATCCGCTGTGGCGGGAGGTGCAGGAACTGGCGCCGCGTTTGGTGAGCCGCCGGGCCACGATCTTCCTCCGGTATGCGCGGCAGCAGGCGGACCGGTATGTGACCACGGGCGCCCGTGCCGCCACGGCCCGGCAGGCCCTGGCTCTGCTGGACGAGGCCGAGCGCACCGGGGGCAGCACGGCCCGGCTCGGCACGATCGAGCCGGCCCTGGCCGCTTTCGCCGCCACGCGCGCCCATGCGGCGCTGGTGGACATCCCGATCGCGGACGGCAGGATCGGGCGGCATTTCGACCTGTGCGGCCGCAAGGTGCCGCTGCATGCCAGCGTCAAAACGGCGCGCGAGATGGCGGCCCGGCTGCTGGCCGAATACGGCACCCGCGCGCTCTCGGCCGAGCAGGCGGGCGGGCCGGAGTGGAAATCGCTGTCCCACGCCGTGCGTGTCGGGCAGGAGGCGATCGAGCTGCTGGGCACTGGCGGGCTGGTGTTCCCGCTGCGCGGCGCCCCGCATCTGCTGGCGATCAAGCTGGGCCAGGTGCCGCAGGGCCACGTGGTGGCCGAGATCGAGCACTTGTTTGCAGAAGTGGAGCGTGCTGCCGCGGCCTCACCTCTGCCCGCGGAGCCCGACGCTGCGGCGGCCGAGGCGCTGGTGCTCCGCGCCTATCGGGCGCAGGTGGCCGGGTGATCGACGCTGCGGCCCGGCAGCGCGCGGAGGCGGCGCTGGACGCGGTGGCGCGGGCGCAGGGCGTGCGCATCCTGCTGGCGGTGGAGTCCGGCAGCCGCGCCTGGGGCTTCCCGTCGCCGAACAGCGATTACGACGTTCGCTTCATCTATGTGCGGCCGCTGGACGATTACCTTTCGATCGAGCCGGTGCGGGACGTGATCGAGACGCCGCTCGATGGGGTCATGGATGTGGGCGGCTGGGATGTGCGCAAGGCGCTCGGGCTGCTGGTGCGCGGCAACGCGGTGGTGCGGGAATGGCTGTGCTCCCCGGTGGTGTATTGCGCCGACCCCGGTGCGGTGGCGGCCCTGCGCGGCGTGGCAGTCGAGACCGCGTCTTTGCCGGCGCTGCGGTATCACTATGACCGGCTGGCACGGGGCGCGTGGGCGCCGGGCAATGGCCCGGTGCGGCTGAAGGCGTATTGTTACGCGCTTCGTCCGGCGTTGGCGGTGCACTGGATGCGCCGCTGGGGCACGCCGGCGCCCATGGATATGCCGGCCTTGCTGGCCGGGGCGGAGCTGGGGGCGGCGGCGGCCAGGTTGATCGACGACTTGGTGCGCCGCAAGGCTGCAGCGGCCGAGGCCGAGATGGCGCCGCGGTGCCCGGACCTGGACGACCTTGTCGAGACGTTGCTCGGCCCCCCTCAGTCCCGGCCGGCCACGAACATCTCCATGGCGAATATCCTGGTGGCCAACCGGCTGTTCCGGCACTTGGCGAGCGGCGTTTCGTCACGGCAGGAACCGCCGATAGCCCTGTGATATCGATAGCACCGGCTGCCGGGTTCGATGTGTCCTGAGATGGCGAGGTGGTCCGTCCCGGGGTATGGTGGGTCAATGCCGATCGCGATGCCGCTTCCTGACCTAGCTGCGACCGAGGCGTTGGGGGCGCGAATAGCCGGGTTGCTGCGACCGGGTGACGCCGTGCTGCTGGAAGGCGAGCTGGGCGCCGGCAAGACCGCCCTGGCCAGAGCGATCCTGCGGTCCCTGGTGGGGGATCCGGCGCTTGAGGTCCCGAGCCCGAGTTATACGCTGGTGCAGGGCTATCCGTCGCGCGTGGGCCTCGTGCAGCATTTCGATCTGTGGCGGCTCGAGGGGTCGGGGAGCGTGGTGGAGTTGGGGTGGGAGGAGGCGCGGGACGGCGTTGTGGTGGTGGAATGGCCGGATCGGTTGGGGGCTTTGAGGCCTGAGGGGGCGTTGACGGTGTTGTTGACGGTTGGGGACCGTGCATGTGGTCTCCCTCACCCCGATCCTTTTCCGGAAGGGGAGGAGGAAGCGCGGACTGCCGTGCTCTCCGGTTGGGCGGAGCGGTTCGGGTGAACCTCCACTCCATCCCGCCGCATCTGCCGTTCCTCGATGAGCTGGCTTCATGGTGGTTGCGGCGGGCCGGGGCGGAGCCGGAGGCGGTGGCGTCCGGGCTGATCCTGCTGCCCACACGGCGGTCCGCGCGGGCGCTGTCGGATGCGTTCCTGCGCGCCAGCGGCGGGCGGGCGTTGCTGTTGCCGCGTATCGCGGCGCTGGGCGCGCAGGACGAGGCGGCGCTCGCTTTGTCAGGCGCGCTCGATCTGTTGCCGGCCGTGCCGGAGGCGACGCGGCTTGCGGTGTTGACCCGGCTGGTGATGCAGCTCGAGGGCCGGCATGGCGCGCCGGGCACGGCGGACCGGGCTTGGCCGCTCGCGGTGGAGCTGGCGTCATTGCTGGACGAGGCGCATCGGGCGGAGATCGACCTGGCGCAGGTGCTGCCCGCCGCGGCGGCGATCGAGCATGCGGCGCATTGGGACCGCACGGTGCGGTTCCTCGCGATCGTGACCGAGGCCTGGCCGGCCTGGTTGCGGGACAATGGCCTGATGGACGCCGCCGCCCGCAGCCGCGCGTTGCTGGATGCGCAGTCCCAGGCCTGGGAGGCGGCGGCGCCGGGCCACCCGATCGTGATCGCGGGCACCACGGGCGGCGTGCCGGCAGTGGCGCGGCTCATGCGCGTCGTGGCGCGGCTGCCGCAGGGCACCATCGTGCTGCCCGGCGTCGATCACGGCATGGCGGATGCGGTGTGGGACGCGCTGGATGACGGCCATCCGCAGGCCGGGCTGCGCCGGCTGCTGCACCGGCTCGCGGCCACGCGGGGGGATGTCACGCCCTGGCCCGAGGCGGGTGCCGCGGTGCCGCCGGGCCGGGACGCCACGATCCGGCGCGCGCTGCTGCCGGCACAGGCGCTGGGCGACTGGCGGCTGCCGTTCGAGCCGGCGCTGGAGGGCGTCTCGCGTCTCGAACCGGCGGATCAGCAGGAGGAGGCCGTGGCCATCGCGCTCGTGCTGCGGGATGCGCTGGAGGCGCCGCACGCCCGCGCCGCGCTGGTCACGCCCGATCGGGCGCTGGCGGTGCGGGTGGGGGCGGAGCTGGCGCGGTTCGGGATCGTGGCGGATGACAGCGCCGGGGAGCGCCTGGCGGATACGCCGCCCGGTATTTTCCTGCGACTTCTGGCGCGGAGTGTGGCGGAGGGGTTCGCGCCGGTGTCGTTGCTGGCGGTGTTGAAGCATCCGTTGGCAGGGTTCGGCCTCTCGCCAGCTGCGTGCCGGCAGGCGGCGCGGGCGTTGGAGCTGGCCTGTCTGCGCGGCCCGGCGCCGGCCCCGGGGCTCGATGGGCTGCGCGCCGCCGCTGCACGGACGGGAGGCGTGGCGGACGTGCTGGACCGGTTGGACCGGTGTTTTGCGCCGCTGCTGGCCATTGGGGACGATCCGCTCCCGGTCGAGGCGCTGGGCGCATTGATCGCGACCGCGGAGGCCGCCGCGAGCACGGACGAAAGCGAGGGCGCCGCCCGGTTGTGGTCGCGGGAGGAGGGGGATGCGCTGGCCCAGCATCTGACGGCGCTGCTGGAGGCGCTGCCGGTGCTGCCGGCGCAACCGGCGGGCACGCTGCCGGGCTTGCTGGAGGCGTCGATGGCGGGCGCCGTGGTGCGGACGCGGCGGGCGCTGCGGGGCCGCTCGGGTGACCGGGAGCATCCACGGGTGCAGATCCTGGGCCTGTTGGAGGCGCGGCTGCAGACGGCGGATGTGCTGGTGCTGGGTGGGCTCGTGGAGAGCATCTGGCCGCCGGGGACCGACCCGGGGCCCTGGATGAGCCGCCCGATGCGGCTGGCGGCGGGGTTGCCGTCCCCGGAAGAGGGCGTGGGCCAGATGGCGCATGATTTCGCGATGCTGGTCTCGGCGGCGCCCCGCGTGGTGCTGTCGTGCCCGCGGCGGCGGGACGGGGCGCCCGCGGTGCCGGCGCGCTGGCTGGTGCGGATCGAGGCGTTCCTGGCCGGGTTCGGCACCGCGTTGCCAGCGCATCCGGCCGCATCGTGGGCACGCGCCTTGGATCAGCCCGCGGGGCCGCCGCAGCCGGTGCAGCCGCCCGCGCCCAAGCCGCCGGTGCATGCCAGGCCGCGCAGCCTGCGGGTGACGGAAATAGAAACCTGGTTGCGCGATCCCTATGCCATCCATGCCCGGCACGTGCTGCGGCTGCGGGCGCTCGATCCGCTCGAGCAATCGGCGGATGCGTCCGATTATGGCTCGCTGGTGCATGCCGGCATTGCCGCTTTCTTGGCCGCGCTGCCGCCCACCTTTCCGCCCGATGCGAAGCCACGGTTGCGGGCGGAGATGGCGCGCGCGCTCGAGGCGTCCGGGGTGCGTCCGGCGCTGGCGGCCTGGTGGCGGCCCCGGCTCATGCGGATCGCCGATTGGGTGGCGGAGGCCGAGCTGGGGCGGCGGCAGCAGCACCAGGTCACGCTGATCCGGTCCGAGATCGCCGGCGAATGGGCGGTGCCGGCCGGCGCGCTGCCGTTCACGCTGCGGGGCCGGGCGGACCGGATCGAGCGGCATCCCGAGGGCGGCGTCGCGATCCTGGACTACAAGACCGGGCTGATCCCCAACCGCGCCACCGCCGCGCAGGGCCTGGCGCCGCAATTGCTGCTGGAGGCCGCGATGACCGCCGCCGGCGTGTTCGGGGAGGATGTCCGGGGCGACGTGACGGAGCTGACCTATTGGCATCTCACGGGCGGGTTCGTGCCTGGCGAGGTGAAGCCGCTGTTCGGCGCCGACGCGGCCGAGCATGGGGCGGAGGCGGCGCGGCAGCTCGTGGCGCTGATCCACGCCTATGACGACCCGGCCCGCGCCTATTTGTCGCAGCCGCATCCGGGCGCGGCACCCCGCTTCTCCGACTACGCGCAGCTCGCCCGCGTGCTGGAATGGGCCGCGTTGGAGGAGGGGTCGTGAAAGCCCGGGATCGCGCCATTGCGGCCCAGCTGTCGGCGTCGGACCCGGGCGTGTCAGCGTTCGTGGCCGCGTCCGCCGGGTCGGGCAAGACGAAGCTGCTGACGGACCGCATGCTGCGGCTCATGCTTGGGGGCGCGCATCCGTCCCGCATCCAGTGCCTGACGTTCACCAAGGCGGCCGCGGCCGAGATGGCGCTCAGGCTGCAGCACCGGCTGGGGCGGTGGGTGACGCTGGATGATGCGGCGCTGGACCAGGAGCTGTCGGCGCTGCTGGTCCCGCGCACGGCCGATACGCGCCGGGCGGCGCGGGCGCTGTTTGCCGACGTGCTGGACCTGCCGGGCGGCATGCGGATCGGCACTATCCATGCGTTCTGCCAGTCCCTGCTGCGGCGTTTCCCGCTGGAGGCCGCGATCTCCCCGCATTTTGCCTTGGTGGAGGAGGCCGAGACCCGGGCGGCGCTCGATCAGGCGCGGGAGGGCGTGCTGGCCACAGCCGACCCGGCGGCGCTGGCGGTGCTGGCGGGCCTGGCGGATGCCGCGACCTTTGCCGAGCGGGTGACGGAGCTGGCGGGCGCGCGGCCGCGGCTCGATGGCGCGATCGGGCTGGCGGAGCCGCGGCTGCGTGCGGCGATCCAGCGCGTGACCGGGGCCGGGACGGATAGCGAGGACGCGCTGCTGGCCGGCAGCGTGGCGTGGTCCGGCGATGCAGCGTTGGCCGACATGGTGCGGCTGATTGCCGTGCATGGCACCGCGCCGAAGCAGGCCTGGGCGCACTCGGTGTTGGGTTGGCTCGCGCTGCCGGGGCCGTTGCGGGTGGCGGGCTGGGACGGCTGGCGGGACGATCTGCTGATCAAGGATGGCAGCAAGGGCCGCGCGCCCTCGACCTATGCCGGCGACAAGCTGGTGGCGCGCTACCTGGGGATCATGGACCAGGTCGCGGCCGAGCAGGTTCGGGTCATGGCGATCGAGGGGCAGCGCCGGGCGATCCGCGCGGCCGAGGCGGCGATGGCGCTGCTGACCTTGGCGACGCCGATCCTGCGCGACTATGAGGGCCAGAAGGCGACGGCCGGGCAGCTCGATTACGGCGACCTGATTGCCCGCACGTCGCAGTTGCTGGTCGATCCCGGGGCGGCCTGGGTGTTGTATAAGCTCGATGGCGGCATCGACCATCTGCTGCTGGACGAGGTGCAGGACACCGCACCCGCGCAATGGCAGATCGCGCACCGGCTGACGGACGAGTTCTTTGCCGGGCTGGGTGCGAAGGGGGAGCAGGGGCGGACCTTCTTCGCGGTGGGGGACCCGAAGCAGAGCATCTACTCGTTCCAGGGCGCCGACCCCGCGGAGTTCGACCGCAGCCGGGCGCAGATGGAGGCGAGGGTCGGACAGTCCGGCACGGTTTGGCGGGATGTGGCGCTGGATGTGTCGTTCCGCTCGACGGCACCGGTGCTGGCGCTGGTGGATGCGGTGTTCTCGCACCCCGATGCCGCGGCGGGCGTGTCGGACGGAGATTTGCATCACGATCCCGATCGGGCGGGCGCGGCGGGCCGGGTGGAGCTGTGGCCCCTGGCACCGGTGCCGCCGGCGGCGGAGTCGGAGCCGTGGGCGGTGCCGGAGCGGAATCAGGGGCAGGTTTCGGCGCCGCAGCGCCTGGCGGATGCGCTGGCGGGCTGGATCGCGGGGGAGATCGCGGACGGGATCCGGCTCGAGAGCCGGGGCAGGGCGGTGACGGCGGGCGATTTCTTGATCCTTGTCCGCCGCCGGAATAATTTTGCGCGGTCCGTGGTGCGGGCGTTGAAGGTGCGGGGCGTGGCGGTGGCCGGGCTCGACCGGCTGGAACTGACGGCGCAGGCCGCGGTGCAGGACCTCATGGCCGCGTGCGACGCGGTGTTGCTGCCGCAGGACGATCTGACGGTCGCCTGCGTGCTGACCAGCCCGTTGGGGGGTCTCACGGATGACAGCCTGATGCGGCTGTCGATGGGGCGGGATGGCAGTTTGTGGGACACGCTGCGGGCGCGGGCGCCGGAGCGGGAGGCCTGGGGGCGGGCCTGGTCTTTCCTCAGCACCTTGAGCGCGCGGGCCGATCACGTGACGCCGCATGCCTTGCTGACGGAGGCGTTGGGCGCGTTGGGTGGCCGGGCCCGGCTGCTGGCCCGGTTGGGGCCGGAGGCGGCGGAGCCCATCGACGAGCTGTTGCAGGCCGCGCTGCTGCATGGCGCGCATCATCCGCCCTCGTTGCAAGGTTTCCTGCACTGGCTCCGCCGCTCCGGCGCGATGGTGAAGCGGGAGGCCGGGGGCGCCGGGGGGGCCGTGCGGGTGATGACGGTGCATGGCGCGAAGGGGCTGCAGGCGCCGATCGTCGTGTTGCCGGACACGACGGCGCTGCCGCCCGAGGACGCGCCCTTCGTGTGGATGGCGGACGGGCCGACCGGTGCCGAAATCCCGGTCTGGGTGCCCCGCAAGGAGCTGCGCTGCCCGGCGACCGACGCGGCGCGGGAGGAGGGGCGGCGGCAGCGCATGCGGGAGTATAACCGGCTGCTGTATGTCGCGCTGACCCGGGCCGAGGACCGGTTGGTCGTGTGCGGGTGGGAGACGCGCAAGAAGGTGCCGGATGCGAGCTGGTATCGCATGGTGGAAGCCGGGCTCGCGCTGCTAAAGCCGGAGGCGGTGCCGTTCGAGGTGCCGGGCGCGTGGGAGGGCGCGGTGCAGGTGCATCGCAGCCCGCAACGCGATCCGGCGGTGCCGGAGCGGCACGCGGCGCATGTCACGGATGAGGCACTCCCGGCCTGGGCCGGCCGTCCCGGCGATTGGCAGCCCGCGCCGCCCCCGCCGGAACCGCCGCTCCCGGTGCCCTTGGCGCCCAGTCGGCCCGAGGGCGCCGCGTTCGGCCCGGTGCCGGGCGCGGCCTCCCCCTTGCTGGCGCGGGGTGCCGGCGAGCGGTTCCAGCAGGGGCGGCTGGTGCACACGCTGTTGCAGCATCTGCCGGACCTGGCACCGGAGGGGCGGGAGGCGGCTTCCCGCGCCTATCTGGCGCAGGCCGGGCACGCGCTGGCGCCGGGGCTGGGCGATGCGATCCTGAACCAGGTCATGGCCGTGCTGGCGCATCCGTCGCTGGTGGAGGTGTTTGCCAAAGGCAGCCGGGCGGAGCAGCCGCTGACGGGCGTGGTGGCGGGCGCCGTCGTGACCGGGATCGTGGACCGGCTGGCGGTGCGGGCGGAGGGCGTGTGGCTGGTGGACTACAAGACCCACCGCGCGGCGCCTGCGGATATCGCGGACACCCCGGTGCGGTATCTGCGCCAGCTCGCGGCCTATCGCGCCGTGCTGCGCGACATCTACCCGGACCGGCCTGTGCACTGCGCGCTGGTGTGGACCGACTCGGCCTCTGTCGCGATGCTGCCCGGCGCGCTGCTGGACCTCCACGCGCCCCAAGCTTGATCCCATCCCCGCCCCGCCCAATCTGAACAGCAACCAGGAGAGCCCCATGAGCGAGAACACCGTCGCCGTCACCGACGACACCTTCAAGACGGACGTGCTGGACGCGAAGGGCGCGGTGCTGGTCGATTTCTGGGCGGAGTGGTGCGGCCCCTGCAAGATGATCGCCCCGGCGCTGGAGGAGATCGCGGCCGAGTACAAGGGCAAGCTCACGGTCGCCAAGGTGGACATCGACGACAACCCGACCTCGCCCAACACCTATGGCGTGCGCGGCATCCCCACGATGATCCTGTTCAAGGACGGCAAGCCGGTCGCGACCAAGGTGGGGGCGGCGCCGAAGAGCGAGCTGAAGGCCTGGGTGGCGAGCAACGTGTGACCTCTGAGCCAGTGGGCCTTCGCCCACCCTACGTCTTGGCTGCGTAGGATGGGCGTGAGCCCATCAGCTGTCGGCATCACAGTGACTGCGCCGCCAGGTGCGCCCAGTCATGAAGAAAAATCTGCTCGAAATACGCGGCGGCCTCCGTGCTCTCGATCAGCAGCCCGGCGTCCCGGTTGCGCAGCGTGCCGTCCGCCGACCAGTTCTGGCTGCTGACCAGCACGCGGGCGCCGTCCACCACGATGCCCTTGTTGTGGACCCGTTGCTGGATGCGCAGCACGCGGCTGTCGATCCCGGCCTGCATGACTTTCTCGATCCAGGCGGCATTCTGGAACTGGCTCGTGATCAGGCGAACGTCGATGCCGCGAGTGATCAGTGTTGCGACGGCGGCGATCAGGGCGTCGTGGTCCTCGTCGCCGGGGCGGCCGCTCGGGTGAATGTATTGGGTTTGCATGTAGAAGCGCTGGGTCGCGCCCTGGATCAGCGCCAGCACGTGCGGCTGATAGTCCAGCGGGGTCAGCAGGGGGCGCACCGTGAACCGGCCGCGGAGCGTGCGGGCCGGGAACCATGTCGTGGGCACGCGGGCGGCGGCCTCCAGCGCCACCAGCGCGTCTGGCACCATGGGCGTAGCCGAACCGGCGGCGGTGGCGATCTCGGCGGCCTGGTGCTGCCGTGCCGTGTCGAAATCCTTGGCCAGAAAGGCGCGGAACACCGCCGATAGCTCGGGGCTCTGCGCCACCACGTGCCAATCCCGGTCCGATTTCGCCGCGATCACGGCGGCGGCCGCTTTGTCGCCGAGGTCGATCTGCGGCTGGTTCGTGGTGTTCCAGTTGCCCGATGACAGCCACATCCGGTCATCCGCCCGCACCGCGACCTTGATGTGGTAGGCGTTCGGGAACACCCAGGCGGCGGCCTTCGGGTCACTGTTCTCCAGCGCCCAGGCGAAATGCAGATGCCGCTTCAGCTTGGTGGCGAGCTCGGCTTCCGTCGTGTCGATCGTCTGCTCCCGCGTGGCCTTGCCGGCGGGGTGATCGAGCGTGAGGGTGAGGTCTGCCGCGCCCTGCAGCAGCGCCGCCTGAATGTGTGGCGCCGTGAAGTCGTACATGCCGACGACCAGCGTCTGCTTCGGGCTCGCCGCCAGGAACGGCTCCAGCACCGCCCAGCCGGCGTCCGGGCTGGCGCAGAGGGTGAGCTCCATGTCGGCCGTGATGGGATCGAGGCTGACGCCGGCCGGGCGTTCGTAGGGCAGTTGCGGCTTGGCCGGGCGGCTCGCTTCCAGCACGGCGGCGGGCGGGTTTTGCGAGAGGGCGTGGACGGTGCCGGGGAACTCGGGCTCGCGGTATTCGTGCCGGGTGGCGCCGGTGCGGGCGAATAGCAGGGGCTGGTCCGCCGCCAGCATCTCGCCGGGGCTGGCCGCCCGCACATCCACCGGCATGCCGTCCAGGGTAGGCGGCAGGACCTGGCGCACTGCCTCGACGGCCTCCGGACGGGTCACGACGACGTGAGCGGGGATGTTCTGCACCCAGTTGTCGCGGACCAGGAAACCGGGGCGGGCGAACAGCACGCCGGGGCGCAGCAGCTGCGCAAGGCCCGTCCGGCGCCCGGCGGCATACAGCGCGGCGCGGGCCGGAGACACCTGGTCCAGATAGGCGGCGCGGGACCGCATCAGCGTCATGGGCGCCGAGCCCGGCGGCAGGGCCGAGAGCGGGCGGCGCGGGGCGGCGCGATCGATCGTCTCCCGCAGCGGCGCCGGACCTGGGTCGATATGCCGGATGGACGGCACCCCGTCCCACGCCGCCTGCTGGAAGCCGTTTCCGCCCGGGTCCCGCCAGCTGAGGTAGCCACCGGGCAGCACTTCGCGCGGGCGGATGACGCGGCCGCTGTAGCTGTAGCGGACGGCGGCCACGGCCTGCGGATCGAAATAATGCGGGGTGATGAAATCCGCCACCAGCACGCCGCCGACCATGTAGGCATTGGCCTCGTCCTGGCAGGGGTCGCAGATTTCGACCAGGTATTCGACCTTCTGGTCGTGGACGTCCTGGAATGCGCCGCCCACCAGGGCGATGCCGGTGCTGGCATGCAGACGGCTGCCGGATGGGTCGGCCAGCATTTCCAGGCACTCATGGCTCGCGGTCAACGACCAGCTCGGCCCGGCTTCGACCGCAGCGTAGGGCTGGTGGTCCCGCGTCAGGTGGAAGCCGGCGGCGTCCACGTCGAGGTGGTCCTCGATGGTGATCGGCCAGACACCGGGCTCGATCGAATCAGGGTTGGGCAGCGGCGTCACGATGGCGTGGACGCCCCATAGCGGCGTGAAGTCCCGGCTGACCTGCTGCGCGAGGGCGGCCGCCACGCGCAGCAGCTCCTCCGGTTGCACCTGGTGGCTGCGCGAGGCTAGGCCGATCTGGATGGGAAGGCCGTGGGCCATGGTTCATCCTCCGTTGACGATCGAAACGGTATCAGAACATCGGCGGAGCGTGCGTGTCCGTTTCGTGTCAGCTGCGCCAATGCAGCGTCTGTGCCCGCAACGGGTTGACGAAATCCCGCCCCTCGGTTTGCGCCGCCAGGTATTCGCGCTTCAGCCGCAGATACCAGCGGATCTGCGTATCGGGATCGCCGACATACATCGGTGCCGGCAGGCGGGGGTTGTCCATCATCTTGGCCGCGACGTCCCGATCCTGCCGCAGGAAGTCCCGCGCCATCCAGCGCGCGGCCGGGCGGAACGGCGCCAGCCAATCTGGGGTCCAGTAGCCGCAGTAATGCACATCCGTCTCGGTGTCGGAGATGGGCGTGGCGGCGGCCAGCACGGCGGCGGAGTGGCTGTCGCCATGGATATACTCGATGCGGACGCCCGGGAGCTGGATGCCGATATCGACATGCACGTTGCGGCCCAGCAGGCGGTAGGGATTGGCGCCGTGCTTCAGATGGTGCCGCTTCATGCGGAAGCCCATGCCCTCGGGCTCGAACTCCTTTTCCTTGGGGCGGAGGTTGGCGGCCGGGTTGCTTTTCCACCAGCGCGAGGTGTGCACGAAGGCGGGGTGCCCGGGATCGAAGAAGCCGGATGCCGCGAGGTCCACGCCGCAGCGGAACCGTTCCGTGACACTCACCTGCGGCATGGCGCCCACGAAGCCCGGCACTTCGGGGATGGCGCCCGGTGTGCCGTCCCCGACATAGACCCACACATTGCCCTGCACCTCCCGCACCGGATAGGCGCGGAGGCGGAAGCGGGCGGGGTCCACCTTCTCCTCCACGGAGACGGAGGGGATCTCGGTGCAGCACCCATCCGTGCTGCGGAACGCCCAGCCGTGGTAGCAGCAGCGCAGGCTCTGCCCATCGAAGCCGCCATGGCGCATCGGCATGCCGCGATGCGGGCAGCTATCGCCGAACGCGAACACCCCGCCATCGTCCCGGCGTCCGAGCAGCACCGCCTCGTTCAGCAGCGTGACCGGCCGTGTCTTGCCGCGAAGGACCGTGTGGCCCGGCGCCGCCAGATACCAGAAGCCGCGCAGCATCTCCGTCATTGCGGCGCCTTCGGCAGCGAGTCCCGCACCCGTCTGGCGATGGCGGCGAAGGCCTGCGCGGCGGGGCTATCCGGTGCTGCGGCGCAGACCGGGGTGCCGGCGTCCCCTGCGAGCCGCACGTCCAGAAGCAGCGGGACCTCACCCAGGAACGGCACGCCCAGCGCGTCCGCCTCCCGCCGTGCGCCGCCATGGCCGAACAGCTCGGTGCGGGTGCCGCAGGCCGGGCAGCAGAACACGCTCATGTTCTCGATCATGCCCAGCACCGGCACCTGCGTCTTCTCGAACATGCGAACGCCGCGGCGGGCGTCGATCAGGGCGATGTCCTGGGGCGTGGAGACGATCACGGCGCCGCTCAGGCTCACGCGCTGCGCCATGGTGAGCTGCGCATCCCCGGTGCCGGGCGGCATGTCGACGATCATGATGTCGAGCGCGCCCCATTCGGCCTGCCCCATCATCTGTTCCAATGCGCTCATGACCATGGGGCCGCGCCAGATCATGGCGGTGTCGGCCTCCACCAGGAAGCCGATCGACATGGCTTTCAGGCCCCATGCCTCGAGCGGGACCATGAGGCCGTTCCGCAGCTCCGGCTTGTGCCCCACGCCCAGCATGCGCGGCAGGCTCGGCCCATGCACGTCGGCGTCCAGCAGGCCGACTCGGAGGCCCTGCTGCGCCAAGGAGACCGCCAGGTTGACGGCCACCGTGCTCTTACCGACGCCGCCCTTGCCGGAGGCGACGGCCACGACGTGGGTGACGTCGGGCAGCAATTTGGGCTTCGGTCCCGGCGTGCTGTGCGGCGTCGCCCTCGGCCCGGCCTTCATGACGGGAGCGGGCTCCGGGCGATGAGCGGTCAGCACGGCGGTGGCGTTGGTGACGCCGGGAAGGCGGGCCAGCAGCGTCTCCGCCTCCGCCCGCACCGGCTCCATCGCGGCGGCGGCGGCGCGGTCTGTGCGGAGCGCCAGGTGCACGAGGCTGCCGCGGCGCTCCAGGCTGTCGATCAGGCCGGCGGCCACGATGTCCTGCCCGGACGCCGGGTCGATCACCTGGCGGAGCGCGTCGCGCAGCAGGTCGGTATCTGGTGGCGCCATTGGTTCGAACCCCGTTCGCTTGTAAATAAAGCCCTTGCGGTCAATATGCGTGCAAGAGCCGGTGCAAGCCTGCGCCGCATATGGCGCATGCCGTCCCCACCGCCAACGCTGCTTCGAGGAGCCACTTTAGCCGATGTCTTGGAATAATGGTGGCGGCGGCGGGCCCTGGGGCGAGCCGGGGGACACTCCTCCGCCGCGGGAGCCCAATCGCGGCCCGAAGCGGCCTCCGAACCGGGGCCCCTGGGGCGGTGGTGGCAATAATGGCCTGCCTGACCTCGATGAGATGATCGCCCGGCTGCAGAGCTCGGCCCGGCGCTTCGTGCCGGGTGGGCCGGCCGGTCAGCAAGCGAACGGGCGGATGATCGGCCTGTTGGCGATCGCGGCGGCCGTGATCTGGCTCGGCAGCGGCTTCTATCGCGTGCAACCGGATCAGCAGGGCGTGGTCCTGCGATTTGGCGCGTTCCAGCGCACGACGTTACCGGGCCTGAACTATCATCTGCCGTGGCCGATCGAGGCCGCGCTGACCCCGGCCGTCACGCGCGTGAACCGCACCGAGGTCGGCTTCCGCGTGGCGGCCGATGGCTCCGGCAGCCTCCGTCAACAGGCGGGGCGGGATGGCTCGGCGCGGGAGTTGCCTGAGGAGGCGCTGATGCTGACGGGCGATGAGAACATCATCGACATCAATTTCTCCGTCTTCTGGCGCATCCGCGATGCCAGCTCGTATCTGTTCAACACCCGCAACCCCGATCAGACGGTCAAGTCCGTATCCGAGAGCCTGATGCGCGAGGTGATCGGCCGCACGCCGATCCAACCGGCCTTGACGGAGGCGCGGGGGCGGATCGAGCAATCGGTCATGACCGGGACACAGACCGTGCTGGACCGCTATGGCGCGGGCGTCGAGATCACGCAGGTGCAGTTGCAGAAGGTCGATCCGCCGCAACAGGTGATCGAGAGTTTCCGCGATGTGCAGCGGGCCAACACGGACGCCGAGCGCGCGCGCAACGAGGCCGAGAGTTTTCGCAACGACATCATTCCCCGTGCGCGTGGCGAGGCGGCGCGGCTGACGGCGGAGGCCGAGGGTGCGCGGCAGGCCAACATCGCCGAGGCGTCCGGCCAGGCGCAGCGATTCCTCAGCGTGTATAACGCCTATGCCATCGCCAAGGACGTGACGGCGCGGCGGCTCTATATCGAGACGATGCAGGAGATCCTGAGCAAGACGCCCTCGATCGTGGTGGATGACCGTTTGCAGGGGATCGTGCCGTACCTGCCGCTCGATCCGTCACGCGCCACGCCACCGGCCCGGCCGGGAGCGGCCCGATGAACCGCGGTCTCATGGGTGGGCTGATCGCCCTGGCCGTCCTGCTGGTGGTGGCGAGCGCCAGCTTGTTCACGGTATCGCAGACCGAGCAGGTGTTGATCACCCAGTTCGGCCAGCCGATCCGGGTCATCAGCCAGCCCGGTCTCAATGCCCGGATCCCGTTCATGCAGACGGTCATCAGCTTCGATCGCCGCCTGCTGGATTACCAGATACCCGGCGAGGAGGTGATCCTCAACGACCAGCGCCGCCTGATCGTGGACAGCTTCACCCGGTTCCGCATCGCCGACCCGCTGCTGTATTATCAGGCTGTGGGCTCCGCCGAGAATGCGATCCGGGCGCGGCTCGATAGCGTGGTGACCTCAAGCTTGCGCCGCGTGCTGGGCAACGAGACTTTGCTCAACGTGCTGTCGGCCGAGCGGGTGCGGATCATGGGGCTGGTGCGCGGGCAGGTGGCGGACGAGATGAAGGCGTTCGGCGTGGTGATCGAGGATGTGCGGTTGCGCCGGGCCGATCTGCCGGAGGAGAACACGAACGCCATTCTGCAGCGCATGAAGTCCGAGCGGGACCGCATCGCCAAGCAGGCCCGCGCCGAGGGTGACGAGGCATCTGCCCGCATCAAGGCCGACGCCGACCGGGACCGGACGGTGCTGCTGGCCGAGGCGCGTGCGCAGTCGGACCGGTTGCGCGGCGAGGGGGAGCGGCAGAGCACGAAGATATTCGCGGACGCCTATCAGCAGGATCCCGAGTTCTTCAAGTTCTACCGGACTCTGCAGGCCTATCGCGAAGTGTTCGGCAACGGGCAGTCCCGCATGGTGCTGACACCGGATAACGATTTCTTAAGGCTGCTGCGGGAACCTCTGAAGCCCTGATCCCGTTTTCGTGAGGCTCGCGCGGCGGCGTGGGCCAAGCGGCCCGCCGTGCGTATCAACCCAGATCCGTCCTGGAGTATTCCCGATGCGCCTTTCCACCCTGCGAGCCCTGGCTTTGGCGACCGTGTTCCTGGCGCCGGCCGTGATGCCGCCCTTCGTGCCGCAAGCGGCTGCGCGTGGCGTGCAGGGGAGCTACGCCGATCTGGCCGAGAAGCTGCTGCCGGCGGTGGTCAACATTTCCTCGACCCAGGCGGCGCAGGTGCGGGCCGACCGGGGTGGGCCGGAGGTGCCGAGCTTCCCGCCGGGCTCTCCGTTCGAGCAGTTCTTCAAGGATTTCATGGAGCGGAACAACCGCGGCCAGAACCCGGGTCAGCAGGGCCGCCGTGGCCCGGGCCCGCAGGAGGATGCGCCACCGGGCCGCGGTGGTCCCGGTGGGGGGCGCGCGGTCAGCCTCGGCTCCGGCTTCGTGATCGATCCGGCCGGCTACATCGTCACCAACAACCACGTGATCGACGGCGCCGATGAGATCACCGTGACGTTGCAGGACAATACGACGCTGAAGGCCAAGCTGGTCGGCAAGGATGAGCGGGTGGACCTGGCACTGCTGAAGGTCGAGAGCGACAAGCCGCTGGTGTCGGTCGCGTTCGGGGACAGCGACAAGTCCCGCGTGGGGGACGGCGTGCTGGCGATCGGCAACCCGTTCGGGCTCGGCGGCTCCGTGACCGCCGGCATCGTGAGTGCGCGGGGCCGGGACATCCGGCAGGGGCCGTATGACGACTTCATCCAGACCGACGCGGCGATCAACCGCGGCAACTCGGGCGGGCCGCTGTTCAACCTCGATGGCGAGGTGATCGGCATCAACACCGCGATCTACTCGCCCTCCGGCGGGTCCGTGGGGATCGGGTTCTCGGTGCCGTCCAACCTGGCCAAGACAGTGGTCTCGCAGTTGCGCGAGTTCGGGCATGCGCGGCGCGGCTGGCTCGGTGTGCGCATCCAGCAGGTGACGCCGGAGATCGCGGAGAGCCTTGGCCTCAAGGATAATCAGGGCGCCATGGTGGCGGGCGTGAACGATGGCGGCCCGGCGGACAAGGCGCAGATCCGCAACGGCGACGTGATCCTGAAGTTCAACAACCAGGATGTGAAGGAGATGAAGAACCTCCCGCGCATCGTAGCAGAAACCGAGATCGGCAAAAGCGTGCCCGTCGTGTTGTGGCGGGACGGCAAGCAGGTCACGCTGCAAGCCGCAGTCGGAGAGCTGCCGGATGACATCCAGCAGGCCAGCACGGGTGGCACCGCGCCGCCCGTGGTGCCAAACCGCACGTCGGAGATTGCCGGGCTGGGCGCCCGGCTGTCACCGCTGACGGACGAGATGCGGGAGAAGTATAAGCTCGCGCAGGATCAGAAGGGCGTGGTGGTGACGGACGTGACGCCCGATGGCAACGCGGCCGGCCGTGGGTTGAAGCCCGGTGACGTGATCGTGGAAGTGCAGCAGGAGCCGGTATCGACCCCGGCCGACGTGTCGGAGCGGCTGGACAAGTATCGCAAGCTGAACCGCCGGACGGTGCTGATGCTGATCCAGAGTGGGGAGGGGCTGCGGTGGGTTCCCGTGCCGCTCGCGACCGACCCGGCGCGCCGTCCTGGGTAGGCTTTTCTGCCCCCTCTCCCGCTGGCGGGAGAGGGTTGGGGTGAGGGTGGCGTCGCACTCACCGGTCCTCGTGTTTGTCGCCCCACCCTCACCCAACCCTCTCCCGCCAGCGGGAGAGGGCTCCTAATCGGATGACATGCCCCACCCCGAAACCTGGCTGAAGGTGCTGCCGGACGGCCTGTTCTGCGAGCCCGGCCAGTTCTACATCGACCCGGTCCGCCCAGTGGCTCGCGCCATCATCACCCACGCCCACGCCGACCACGCCCGCCCGGGCCATGACGCCGTGCTGGCGAGCCCCGAGACCATGGCGCTGATGGACGTCCGCATGGGCGTGGGCCGTGCCGGAGCCAGCCAGCAGACCCTCGATTATGGTGAGCCGATCACGCTGGACGGCGTGAGGGTCTGGATGGAGCCGGCCGGGCACGTGCTGGGCTCGGCGCAGGTCGCGATGGAGTGGCGCGGCAGCCGGGCTGTGGTGAGCGGCGATTACAAGCGCGCGGCCGACCCGACCTGCCGCCCCTTCGTGCCGATCCCCTGCGACGTGTTCGTGACGGAGGCGACGTTCGCGCTGCCGGTATTCCGCCATCCGCCCGCGGCGGACGAGATCGCCAAGCTGCTAACCAGCGTCGCGCTGTTTCCCGAGCGCACCCATGTCATCGGCGCCTACGCGCTTGGCAAGGCGCAGCGGGTGATTGCGTTGTTGCGGGAAGCCGGCTGGGACCGGCCGATCTATCTGCATGGGGCGCAGATGCCGCTCTGTGCCGCCTATGAACGGCTTGGCGTGCCATTGGGCGAGTTGTTGCCCGCGACGGTGCAGGGCAAGGAAAAGCTGGCGGGCGCCATCGTGATTGCACCGCCCTCCGCGGTGGCGGATCGCTGGGCCCGGCGCCTGGCGGACCCCGTCGTGTGCGTTGCCAGCGGCTGGATGCGGGTGCGGCAAAGGGCGCGAAGCAAGGGGGTGGAGCTGCCGCTGGTGATCTCCGATCATTGCGATTGGGACGAGCTGAACGCGACCCTGGATGAGGTCGGCGCGCCCGAAGTCTGGGTCACGCATGGGCGGGAGGAGGCGTTGATCCACGAGGCCGCCAAGCGCGGCATCCGCGGCCGGGCGCTGCGCTTGCTGGGCTATGGCGAGGATGACGAGGATATCGCGGCGTGATCGCGTTTGCGGAGCTGCTGGAGCGGCTGGTGTTCACACCGGGCCGGCTGGGCAAGATCGCGCTGCTGCGCCGGTATTTCGAGACGCAGCCGGACCCGGATCGCGGCTACGGCCTCGCGGCGCTGACCGGCGAGCTGTCGTTCACCGCCGCCAAGCCCGGTCTGATCCGCGCGCTGGCCGAGGAACGCACGGACCCGGTGCTGTTCGCGATGTCCCACGACTATGTGGGGGACCTCGCCGAGACCGTCGCCCTGATCTGGCCCGGCCGCCGCACCAACGCGGCGCCGCCCACCATGACGGAGGTGATCCAGGCGCTGCATGATACGCCGAAATCGGAGCTGCCGTTCGTGGTGTCGGGCTGGCTCGATGCGTCCGGCCCGTCCGTGCGGTATGCGCTGCTGAAGCTAATCACGGGCTCGCCCCGGGTCGGCGCCTCGGCCAGGCTCGCCAAGATCGCCTTGGCGGAGATGGCCGGCGGGCGGATCGCGCCGGATGAGATAGAAGAAATCTGGCACGGGCTGGCGCCGCCGTACGCCACGCTGTTCGCCTGGTTGGAAGATACCGGGCACCGTCCGGACCCCGCCGGCGCGCCCGTGTTCCGCCCGCCCATGCTGGCGCACCCGTTGGAGGCGCCGGACATCGCGGTGCTGGACCCCGGCCTGTTCCGGGCGGAGTGGAAATGGGACGGCATCCGCGTGCAGCTGGTGAGCACGCCGGGCGGGCAGCGCATCTACTCGCGGGGGTCCGACGACGTGTCCGGCGCGTTTCCGGAGATCGTGGCGGAGATGCAGTGGAAGGCCGTGCTGGATGGCGAGATGCTGGTGCTGCGGGAGGGCGAGGTGGCGCCGTTTGCCGATCTGCAGCAGCGGCTGAACCGGAAGGCGCCGGGGGCCAAGATGCTGAAGGAGTTCCCGGTCCATGTCCGGCTCTATGACCTGCTGTTCGACGGTGCCGAGGATCTGCGGAATTTGCCGTTCGACGAACGGCGGGTGCGGCTGGAGGCCTGGGTTGCGGCGCATCCCTCGTCGCGGCTGGATTTGTCGCCGCTGATCCCGTTCACGACGGTGGCGGAGCTGTCGGCGATCCGGGACGGCACGCGGGCGGCCAGCATCGAGGGGCTGATGCTGAAGCGGGCGGATAGTCCGTATGTGCCGGGGCGGCCGAAGGGGCAGTGGTGGAAGTGGAAGCGGGACCCGCTCACGATCGACGCGGTTGTGATGTATGCGCAGCGCGGCCATGGCAAGCGGAGCAGCTACTATTCCGACTACACCTTCGGCCTGTGGCGTGAGGATGGGGAACTGGTGCCGGTCGGCAAGGCGTATTCTGGCTTCACCGACCAGGAGCTGGTGCAGATGGACCGCTGGATCCGTAACCACACCACCGCCCGCTTCGGCCCGGTGCGCGAGGTGGAGCGCGGCCTGGTGCTGGAGATCGCCTTCGACGCGGCGCAGCGCAGCAACCGGCATAAATCCGGGGTGGCGCTGCGCTTTCCGCGTGTGGCGCGGCTGCGGCCGGACAAACCGCCGGAGGAGGCGGACCGGTTGGAGACGTTGATGCGGCTGATCCCCGTTTGATGGGTTTCACCCATCCTACGTAGGATGGGTGAAACCCATCGCTTTCTACGCAGCCGCCGCGATCGCCTTCACGATCACGGCCTCGGCCGCCGCCTTGTCCGCCCAGCCGGTCACCTTCACCCACTTGCCGGGCTCGAGGTCCTTGTAGCGGGTGAAGAAATGCTCGATCGCCTGGCGGGTGATCAGTGGCAGGTCTTCCACCTTGTGCACGTCGGTGAACTGGCTGTGGATCTTGTCGTGCGGCACGCAGATGATCTTCTCGTCCTGGCCGCTTTCGTCTTCCATCTGCAGCATGCCGATCGGGCGGCAGCGGATGACGGCGCCGGGGACGATGGGGGCGGGGGCGAGCACCAGCGCGTCGGCCGGGTCCCCATCGTCCGCCAGGGTGCCGGGGATGAAGCCGTAGGCGGCGGGGTAGGCCATGGGGGTGAACAGGAAGCGGTCCACGACGATGGCGCCGCTGTCCTTGTCGATCTCGTATTTCACCTGGCTGCCCTGGGGGATCTCGATCACCACGTTGATGTCGCGGGGCGCGTCCTTGCCGGTCGAGAGCTTGGAGATGTCCATGGGCGTGTCCTTTGTGGCTTGATGCGGCGGACCATAGCCAGGCGCAGAAGGCTTGCCAAATGGGCCGGGGTGCGGGATTTGGAGGGCGTGCCTGCGCCTGTAGCTCAGTTGGTTAGAGCGGGCCGCTCATAACGGCTTGGTCGCAGGTTCGAGTCCTGCCGGGCGCACCATTTCCTTGGGAAATGGAAGCCCTCTTTCAAAGTAAGAGTTCGAACGAAGTTCGAGCGGGCGCACCAAAATTGTTCAGGAGCCGTCATGGCCAGCTACCAATACGTATACGTGATGAAGGACGTGACCAAGGCCTTCCCGGGTGGGCGCGAGGTGTTCAAGGGGATCACCCTGTCGTTCCTGCCCGGCGTGAAGATCGGCATCCTGGGTGTCAACGGCGCCGGTAAGTCCACGCTGCTGAAGATCATGGCGGGGGTGGAGAAGGAGTTCGGGGGGGAGGCCTGGGCTGCCGAAGGCGTGCGCGTCGGCTATCTCGAGCAGGAGCCGAAGCTCGATGAGGGCAAGACCGTGGCCGAGAACGTGGCGCTGGCGTTCGGGCCGTTGATGGCGGCGTTGGCCCGGTTCAACACGATCAGCGAAGAGTTCGCGGAGCCGATGGACGAGGGCAAGATGAACGCGTTGCTGGCCGAGCAGGCGGAGCTGCAGGAGAAGATCGACGCCGAGGAGGGCTGGGACCTCGATCGGCGGATCGAGATCGCGCTCGATGCGCTGCGCTGCCCGCCGCCGGATGCGGGGGTGGCGAAGCTGTCGGGCGGGGAGCGGCGCCGGGTGGCGCTGTGCCGGCTGCTGCTGGAGAAACCGGATCTGCTGCTGCTCGATGAGCCCACGAACCATTTGGATGCCGAGAGCGTGGCCTGGCTTGAAAAGACGCTGCGGGATTTCGCGGGGACGGTGATGATCATCACCCATGACCGGTATTTCCTCGACAACGTGACCAACTGGATCCTCGAGATCGAGCGCGGCCGGGGATACCCGTTCGAGGGCAATTATTCGTCCTGGTTGGCGCAGAAGCGCAAGCGGCTGCAGCAGGAGGAGAAGGAGGAGAGCTCCCGCCAGCGCGCGTTGGCCGCCGAGGAGGAATGGATCCAGTCGAGCCCCCGGGCCCGGCAGACCAAAAGCCGCGCCCGTATCGCGAAATACGAGGAGATGCAGGCGAAGTCCCAGGAGATGCAGACCGGGGTGGCGGAGATCGTCATTCCGCCGGGTCCGCGGCTGGGGAGCCTGGTGATCGAGGCGGACAAGGTTCGGAAAGTGTATGGCAACCGGCTGCTGATCGACGACCTCGATTTCAAGCTGCCGCCGGGTGGGATCGTCGGCGTGATCGGACCGAACGGCGCGGGCAAGACCACGCTGTTCCGCATGATCACGGGGCAGGAGACGCCGGATGGCGGTGATCTTCGTGTGGGAGAGACGGTGAAGCTCGGCTACGTCGATCAGTCCCGCGACAGCCTCGATGCCGATAAATCGGTGTGGGAGGAGATCAGCGGCGGGACCGACGTGATCTATCTCGGCAAGCGGGCAGTGCCGTCCCGCGCATATGTGGGGGCGTTCAACTTCAAGGGGTCGGACCAGCAGAAGAAGGTCGGTATCCTCTCGGGCGGCGAGCGGAACCGGGTGCACCTGGCCAAGATGCTGAAATCCGAGAGCAACGTGATATTGCTGGATGAGCCGACCAACGATCTGGACGTCGATACGCTGCGGGCCCTGGAGGAGGCGTTGGCCGAGTTCGCGGGGTGCGCCGTGATCATCTCCCACGATCGCTGGTTCCTGGACCGGTTGGCGACGCATATCCTGGCGTTCGAGGGCGACAGCCACGTCGAGTGGTTCGAGGGCAACTTCCAGGCGTATGAGGAAGACAAGCGCCGCCGTTTGGGGTCCGACGCGACGGAGCCGCACCGGATTAAGTATCGGCCGCTCGCGCGCTAAAGGGCGTGCTGCACCCCGTCTGGTCGATCCAGACCGGCAGGCTCTGGCTGACGCCGGTTGGCTGGCAGGATCTGTCTGACCTCACCGTTCTGAAGGCGGACCCCGGCGTTTATGCGCAGATGCTGGGTGGGGTGCGCGGGCCGTTGCAGGTGGCGGAGGAGTTGGCGGCGGATGTTGCGTTCTGGTCGCGCCACGGGGTCGGCATGTGGATGGTGCGCGACCTGGACGAGCACGCGATCGGGCTCACGGGTTTGCATGAGCGCACGGATGGCCGCGGCATTGCGCTACGGTTCGCGTTCCGGCCGGAGGCGCGGGGGCGTGGGTTGGCCCGGGAGGCGGCCGGGGCGGCCTTGCGGTTCGCGCATGACCGTGCGGGCATCCCCCGGGTGATCGCGGTCGCGAAGGAGACGAATTATTCGTCCCGCACCGTGCTGGGTGCGATCGGGATGGTCCCCGTCGAGATGTTCGAGCGGGACAGGGACCGGATGTGGCTGTTCGAGAGCCGGATCAGCCCGAAACCTGCTGCCGCATCGCGCTGAGCAAAGCGTCGATGTTGCCGCCGTTGCGCGTGAGATAGGACGCGTAATCGTTGCGCTGCGTGAGCCGCAGGCTGGTGCCCTCCGCCTTCACGTCCACGATCTTCGGCTGCCCGGCTGCGGTGCTCACGACCCACTGCACATTGTTGGGCTGCTGATTCGGACGCTGGATCAGCGTTCCGACCATCGTGCCCTCCTCAGCCGGGGTGGTGGTCGTGGGCTTGAAGGTGACGCCCTGGAACTCCCCGATCTTGCCGAAGATGTTGTTGAGCAGCACCTGGTGGAACAGCCGCAGATATTCCTGCTGCTGCGGGGGGGTCGCCGTGCGCCAGAACCGTCCAAGGCAGAACCGGGCGATGCCGTCCACATCCACGGCCGCGTCGATCAACGGGCCCAGGCGGCGCTTCTTGTCGTCATACGGGCCCTGGGCATTGACGATCGCGGTCAGCTGGTTGCCGAGTTGCACCACGAAGCCCGTGGGGTCGGAGGCGGACTGAGCCGTCGCCGGCAACGCACGCATGAGGGCGGCCGCGGCAGCGGTCAGCAGAAGGGCGCGACGAGAGATCATTTTGGCTACCTTACCGATTGAACCAGGCCGGAACGGTGGCGCGCCGGTCATCGCGGGTCACGTCGATCTCCGACTGACGGTTCTGACGATAGAGGCTGCGGAAAGTTGCATAGGGATCGAGCGCGGATTTCTTGATCTGGTCCACGGGATCCAAAACCCGCTCCCGCGCATCGACGGCGCTCACGCCATACCGGACGATCCCGAGCGTCCTGCTGCCGCCGAATGTGGCATAGGTGAACGGGTCGAGCAGGATATTACCCGCGAAGCCCCCGGCGTCCCGCGGGTTGGAGGGGCCGAGCACGGGCAGGAACAGGAACGGACCCTCTCCCACGCCCCACAGCGCCAGCGTCACGCCGAAATCGCTGTCATGTGCGGGGTAGCCGAGATCGGACGCGACATCGAACAGGCCGCCAACTCCGGCCGTGCTGTTGATCAGGAAGCGCATCACCGTGTCCCCGGCCCGGCGCGGACGGGTCTGCAACACGTCGTTGGCGAACAGGATCGGGGAGGACATGTTGGCCAGCACGTTATGGACCGGCCGCCGCACCGCACCCGGCACGACATAGCGATAGCCGCGCGCGACGGGAGCCAGGATGTACGTGTCGAGGCCGTCATTCACGCGGTAGAAGAAGCGGTTCGTCGGCTCCGCCGGGTCATTGTTCTGCTGGAACTCCGCCACGGCTTCCGGATCGGACGCGGGCGGTGCGGACGCGCAGGCAGACAATCCAAACACCGCGGCAATCGCAAGAAGCCCAAGTCCCTTCGATGGCCCAAGTCTCTTCAATGGCATCATGAGCCCTTTTGCTGCCTGGCGGCGTGCCGCGCTTGCCACCTTACCAGGGAAATCCTTAATACAATGTCAAGCCCGGCATGGCGCTGGCGAGCGCCGCACGCATATCTACCCCAACAAACCCCTTGTTGCACGATCACAACCCGGATAGCCCGCTCCCATGAACCAGATCGCCCCCCTGTCGACCAATCCGGCCACCCTGGAACGCTGGCTGACCGGCCCGCGCTTCGCGGCCCTGCCGGCCCGCCCGGCGCAAATCGACGCGCCCGCGCTGTCGTTCGAGTTCTTCCCACCGAAGAACGATGCGCTGGAGGCGCAGCTGTGGTCCTGCGTCCGGCGGCTCGAGCCCATGGCGCCGCGCTTCGTCTCCGTCACGTACGGCGCCGGCGGCACGACGCAGGCGCGGACGCATGCGACCGTCACACGCATCCGGCGGGAAACCGGTCTGATCCCCGCTGCGCATCTCACCTGCGTCGGCGCGTCGCGGGGGGAGGTCGATGACGTGGCGCGCTCGTATTGGGATGCCGGCATCCGGCATATCGTGGCGCTGCGGGGCGATGCGCCGCCGGGTCAGGACTATGCGCCGCATCCGGATGGGTATGCCTATGCGGCGGACCTCGTGGCCGGGTTGAAGCGGGTGGCGGATTTCGAGATCTCGGTCGCGGCTTATCCCGAGACGCATCCGACCGCGCTCAGCGCCGACCATGATTTGGATAATCTGAAGCGCAAGCTGGATGCGGGCGCCACGCGGGCGATCACGCAGTATTTCTTCGATGGCAGCGTGTTCCTCTCGTTCCTGGACCGGGCGCTGGCCGCGGGCATCACGGCGCCGATCGTGCCCGGCATCATGCCGGTCTCCAACTACGCGCAGGCCGCCAAGTTCAGCGCGATGTGCGGCGCATCCGTGCCGGAGTGGATGGGCCCGCTGTTCGAGGGGCTGGACGATGACGCCGAGACTCGCCGCATGATGGGCGCGATCGTGGCGGCCGAGCAGGTGCGCCTGTTGCAGGCCAATGGCGTGGACGAGTTCCATTTCTACACGCTGAACCGGCCCGACCTTACGTATGCGATCGCGCATCTGCTGGGCGTGCGAGCCAAGACCGGTATACCGGCCTGAGCAGGAAGGGGCTCAGGAACAAGGGGATCTGGCATAGGCCGAAGAACAGCGCGATCCGCGGGTCCGCCGCGGCGGGCAGAACGGCCAGATAGAGCGCCATGTTGCGGTTGCCGCTCATGAGGCCGGCTGTCGCGGCGGGGCGCCGGCCCCAGGCCGAGAACAGGGCTGACGTGACCAGGTTCAGGCCGTAATCGATGGCGAAGGCGGCGATCACGGCCTGGATCACCCAGGCCGGGTCGGCTGCGGCCCGGGCTTGCAACCCGTCCATCACCGCGAAGCCATAGAACACCACGAGCCAGACCAGCGCGCCGTCCGTCGCCTCCGCCCAGTCCGCCAGGCGCCGGGGGCCGCATAGGCGGCGGATGCCGAGCGAGAGCAGCATCGGCAGGCCCACGATCAGCAGCAGCCGGCCCATGAAGGCGGTGGTGGAGATCGACAGATCCACCCCCATCAGCAGCAGAGCCATGGGCGGCGCCGTGATGGGCACGAGGAAGGTGGTGGCCAGCGTCACCACCAACGACAGCTCCGCATCCAGCCCCACCATGCGGGCGAAGGCCGGGCTGGAGGTTGCGGCGCAACCGGTGGCGAAGATGATCATGCCGGCTCGGATGCCGGGATCGAGGCCGAGCGGCACCGTCAGCGCCCAGATCAGCACCCAGATCAGCACCGGGCACGCCAGCAGCTGCACCGCGATCAGCGCGCCGACCCGCCCGGGCCGCCGCAGATGCGCGAGGCTGCCGCCCACATCCACCCGCAGCAGCACCAGCGTCATCATGCACAGCACGTTGGGCGCCACGAAGTCGTGGAACGTGGAAGCCAGCGATGGGGAGGCGATGCCGCCGAAAATGCCGAGCGCCAGCAAAATCGAGCCTTGTCGCGCCGACCACGCCAGGGCTCCCCGGGCCCAGCTCATCGGGTTGGCCCCGTTCCCCACGCGCTCTATATCCCTCGGATGATCACGACGCCCGCAGCATGACCGAATACCTCGTTCGCTTGAACCCCGAGCAGCGCGCGGCCGTGGAGGCGGTGGACGGGCCGTTGCTGGTGCTGGCGGGCGCCGGGACGGGCAAGACGCGGGTGCTGACGACGCGGTTTGCGCATATCCTGTTGACGAAGCGCGCTTTTCCCAACCAGGTCCTGGCGGTCACGTTCACCAACAAGGCGGCGCGCGAGATGCGGGAGCGCGTCGGTCACATCCTCGGCAGCCCGGCGGAAGGGCTGTGGCTCGGCACCTTCCACGCGCTCTGCGCCCGCATGCTGCGCCGGCACGCGCCGCTGGTGGGGCTCACCTCCGGCTTCACGATCCTGGATGGGGACGATCAGCTCCGCGTGCTGAAGCAGGTGATGGAGGCCGCGCATATCGACCCGAAGCGATGGGCGCCGCCCGCGCTGATGGGCATGATCCAGCGCTGGAAGGACCGCGGCCTGCCGCCCGATCGCGTGACGGCGGCGGAGGAGGGGGATTTCGCGGGCGGACAGTCCCGGGCGCTGTATGCGGCGTATCAGGCTCGGCTCGCACAGCTCAACACCGCGGATTTCGGTGATCTGCTCCTCCACATGACGGAAATCCTGCGGAATGAGCCGGACGTTTTGGCGCAGTATCACCGCATGTTCCGCTACATCCTGGTGGACGAGTATCAGGACACGAACCTCGTGCAATACATGTGGCTGCGGCTGCTGGCGCAGGGGCACAAGAATATTTGCTGCGTGGGCGATGACGATCAGTCGATCTACTCGTGGCGGGGCGCCGAGGTCGAGAATATCCTCCGGTTCGAGAAGGATTTCCCTGGGGCCAGGGTCGTGCGGCTCGAGAGCAATTACCGCTCCACAATGCCGATTTTGGCCGCAGCCTCCGGACTGATCTCGCATAATGAGGGGCGGCTCGGCAAGACGCTGCGCTCCGGCCGCAACGACGCCGCGGGCGATCCGGTCAGCGTGATCGGGCTGTGGGACTCCGACGAGGAGGCGCGCATGGTGGGCGACCGCGCGGCCGAGCTGCGGCGGGACGGGCATTCCTTGGCCGAGATTGCGATCCTGGTCCGCACCTCCGCCCAGACCCGGGCATTCGAGGAGCGGATGATCACCTTGGGCCTGCCGTATCGCGTGGTGGGCGGGTTGCGATTCTATGAGCGGGCCGAGATCCGGGACGCCATCGCCTATATGCGCGTGCTGCATCAGCCCAATGACGACCTCGCGTTCGAGCGCATCGTCAACCTGCCCCGGCGCGGCGTGGGGGACGTGGCGCTGCGGGCCATGCATGAGGCGTCACGCGAGCAGGGCATACCCCTGGCTCTGGCCGCCGAGCGTCTGCTGAGTGCCGGGGCGTTCAAAGGCCGGATGAAGACGGCGCTCGCAGACATGTTTCAGGGGTTTGCCCGCTGGCGGGAGCAGATCGGGCGGGAGGGCCATATCCTGACCACCGCCACGATGCTGGACGAGAGCGGCTACATGGAGATGTGGCGGCAGGACAAATCCCCGGATGCGCCGGGGCGGCTCGAGAACCTGAAGGAGCTGGTGCGGGCGTTGGCCGATTTCGAGACGATGGCGGGGTTCCTGGAGCATGTCTCGTTGGTGATGGAGAACGAGCAGAACGCGGAGGGCGAGCGGCTGAGCATGATGACTTTGCATGGCGCCAAGGGGCTGGAGTTCGACACCGTGTTCCTGCCCGGCTGGGAGGAGGGTTTGTTTCCGAGCCAGCGCACGCTCGATGAGGGCGGCCAGAAGGGGCTCGAGGAGGAGCGGCGGCTCGCCTATGTCGGGCTGACGCGGGCGCGGAGACGGGCGATCGTGAGCCACGCCGCCAATCGCCGGCTGTATGCGACGTGGCAGAGCAGCCTACCGAGCCGCTTCATCGACGAGCTGCCGGACGAGCATACGGAGCGGCTGGGTTCCGCCGCGATGGAGCGGGAGAAGCGGCTGCTGTCGGCGCCGAGCGTGTTCAATGGCGGGCCGCTGATGGCGCGCCGGGCGAAGGAGGTCGCGGCGTGGGAGCTGCCGGAGCGGCCGAAGCGGGCGGAGGCGATCCCGGTCGGCACGCGGGTGTTCCACCAGAAATTCGGCTATGGCCAGGTGCTGGCGGTGGATGACGACCGGCTCGACATCGCATTCGAGAAGGCCGGGCAGAAGCGTCTGCTGGACCGCTTCGTGGAACGCGCGTGAGCCCGCCGTTCACGCGCCGCCGGGCAGGGCCGTTGGAGACCGCCTGGGTCGAGGTGCCGGAGGCGGCGCTGGAGCCGTTCGAAGCGGCGTTCGAGGCGCATTGCGACGCCGTGGGCATGTTCCTGGCCGACGAGGACGCCCGGATCTGGCGGGTCGAAGGCGTGCGGGACCGGGACGAGGATATCGGGCCGCTGTCCCGCGCCGTCATGCTGGCGGGCTTTGCGGGCGGGTATGACGCGCCGCTCAACCGGGAGGCTGTCGAGGCCGAGGGTTGGGTTCTGCGCACACAGGAGGCGTTTCCGGAGCTGCTGGTCGGGCGCCGGTTCGCGGTGCGGGGCACGCATGACCGGAGTGCTGCGGCGGCGGGGCGGATCACGCTGGTGCTGGATGCCGGGCTGGCCTTCGGGTCGGGGGAGCATGGCTCCACCCGCGGCTGCTTGCGGGCGCTGGAGCGGGTGGCGCGGACGCTGCCGGCGCGGCCGCGTGCGTTGGATCTCGGCACCGGGTCGGGCATCTTGGCCATGGCGGCGGCGCGGCTGTTGCGGGTGCCGGTCCTGGCGACGGATATCGAGCCGTGGTCCGTGCGCGTGGCCGGTCAGAATGCGGTGGCGAATGGCGCCGGGCGATTGGTCCGGCCGGTGCTGGCCGATGGGTGGCGCAGCGTGCGGGTGCGGCGGGCGGCGCCGTTCGACCTGGTGTTCGCCAATATCTTGGCGCGACCTTTGTGCCGGATGGCCGGGGGCCTTGCGGCGCATTTGGCGCCGGGCGGCACCGCCATTCTGGCCGGGCTATTGGACAGCCAGGCCCGGCTCGTGCTTGCCGCCCATCGCCGGCAGGGCCTGGTCCTGGTGGACCGGCTCTGCGAGGGGCAATGGACGACGCTTGTGATCAGGAAGCCGGTCAGACTCGGCCCCGTGGCTTAGGCGTGGCGGGCGCGGGCGAAGCGCGGGTCGAACACCCGGCCCAACTCGGAGCGGTTGAGGCCGATATCCGCGAGCTCACGGTCCGTAAGGCTAGACAGTTCGTCCAGCACGGCGCGGCGACGCACCATGGCCGACACCGCGCCCACCAGGCGGGCGATCAGGCCATGAGAGGACTGGCGGTCGGCGACGGTGCCGTCCGTGCCCTGCAGGGCCGAGCCACGATAGGTCAGGCTGTCGGACATCAGGAGGGCGATCTGTTCCTTGGCGAGAGGGGCGTTCATGGAAGTAAGTCCTTGCGAAATCATCTGGCGATCAGTCCGGCCCGGCACATCTGGCGCCGCTCCGTGATCGTCTTGAGAGGCAATATGAGCTTTTGATGCTGCGATGCAGCACGCTAAGTAGCCGTAACTGACATGCACCAGGTGCATGACAATGCTCTCAGGTATGTGAAAATGGTGAAGATAAGATGAATTCGAGCGAGCGCCTTGCGACCCTGCGGCACGCTATTGCCAGGGGTGGCATGGATGGGCTTCTCGTGCCCCGGGCGGATGAGCACCTCGGCGAGTATGTGCCGCCCTGCGCCGAGCGGCTGGCGTGGCTGACGGGCTTTACGGGCTCGGCCGGGCTCGCGATCGTGTTGCAGGACCGCGCCGCCGTGTTCACCGATGGCCGCTACACCACGCAGCTGGCGCGCGAGACGGATGCCGCGTCGTTCGAGCTGCGTCACAGCGTCGATGACCCGGCGCCCGAGTGGCTGGCGGCCCAGGCGCCGGGCCTCCGCATCGGCTACGATCCCTGGCTGATGAGTGAGGAGGGGGTCGCCCGTTTCACCGCCGCCGGTGTCGAGATGGTGGCGTGCCCGGCCAATCCGATCGACCAAGTCTGGACCGATCGCCCCGCCCCGCCGGCGGCACCGGCCTTTCCGCACCCGCTCGAATTCGCGGGCCAGGGCTCCGCCGAGAAGCGTCGGGCGGTCGGGGCCGTGCTCGCGGCGGCCAAGCAGGATGCGGCCGTGCTGAGCGACCCGGCGTCCCTCGCGTGGCTGCTCAACCTGCGCGGCGCCGATCTGGAATTCGTGCCGGTGGCGCTCGGCTTCGCCCTGCTGCGGGCCGACGGCCGCGCTACAGTGTTTATGGACGCCGCCAAGCTGGATTGTGTCAGGGACTGGCTCGGCCCGGACGTGACCTGCGCCGGGCGGGAGGCGCTGGAGCCGGCGTTGGCGGCGCTTGGGGGACAGCGAGTCCGCGTGGACGCCGCGGGCACCCCGGCCTGGTTCGCCAGCACGTTGCGCGCGGCCGGGGCCGAATTGGTGGCCGGGATGGACCCGTGCGCGCTGCCCCGTGCCTGCAAGAACGCCGTGGAGCAGGAGGGGGCCCGCATTGCACACCGCACCGATGGGGTGGCGTTATGCCGTTTCCTGCATTGGCTCGATGCCGAGGGAAGGGGCGCCACCGAGATGCAGGCCGTCGCCCGGTTGCGCGCCTTCCGGGCGGAGCACCCGGCATGCCGCGGCGAGAGTTTTCCGGCCATCTCCGGCGCCGGCGAGCATGGGGCGATCATCCATTACCGGGTCAGCCCGGAGACGGACCGGGTGATCGGGGCCGATGTGGCCTATTTGATCGACAGCGGCGGCCAGTACCCGATGGGCACGACGGACGTGACCCGCACGATCTGGACCGGTCCCGGCGATCCACCGGCCGAGCTGCGCGACCGCTACACCCGCGTGCTGCAGGGCCACATCGCGTTGGCGACGGCGGTGTTCCCCGAGGGGGTGGCCGGCCCGCATCTGGACGCGTTCGCGCGGCGGGCGTTGTGGGATGCCGGGCTGGATTACGATCATGGGACCGGACATGGCGTGGGCAGTTATCTGTCCGTGCACGAGGGTCCGGCCAGCTTGTCGCGCGCCGGGCGGATGACGAAGCTGGCGGCGGGCATGATCCTGTCGGACGAGCCCGGCTTCTATCTGCCGGGCGCGTATGGCATCCGGCTGGAAAATCTTTTGATCGTGCAGCCAGCCGAGACCGGGTCCGTACGGCCTTTCCTGCGCTTCGAGACGCTGACGCTGGCGCCGTTCGACCGGCGGCTGGTGGCGATCGAACTGCTGAGCGGGGCGGAGCGGGCGTGGCTGCGCGCCTACCATGCGCGGGTGCTATCGGAAGTCATGCTGGACGGCGCGGCGCGGGAGTGGCTGACCGAGGGGTGTGCCAGCTGGAACGAATGAAGGGGAGAGCCCGGAATGTCCGTGACAGGTCTGGACCACATCCAACTCGCAATGCCGAAGGGACGGGAGACGGACGTGCGGGCATTCTACGAAGGTCTGCTGGGCATCTCCGAAGTCGCCAAGCCTGGTGCGCTGGTCCAACGCGGCGGCTGCTGGTTTGAGTGTGGCGCACTTAAGGTGCACCTTGGGGTCGAGGACGATTTCCGACCCGCTCGAAAGGCGCATCCCGCCTTCTTCGTCACCGACCTTGATGCGATGACGACCGCGCTGGCACGGGCCGGGTTGCGAGTGACCTCGGACGAGTCTCTGGACGGATGCGCGCGGGTTCACACCGCAGACCCGTTCGGGAACCGGATCGAGTTGATCCAGGCTTTCTCTAGTTTCGTCAGGCGGCCGCCTTCCCCGTGATCGCCGCCTCGATCGCGGCATGGCCCGGCACGACGCCCAGCGCGCCAGGCAGGTCGCCGGCCGCCAGAAGCCTTGCGGCGTCCAGCACGCGTCCATAGGCCGCCCGGGCCAGCGCGCCGCCGACGCTGATGCGGCGCACCCCGGCCGCCGCCAGGGCCTCGGCCGGCAGCAGGCCGTCGCGCGGCCCGGCCAGCACGTTGACCGGGCGGGGCGCCACGGCCGCCACCACCGTCCGGATCGCGTCCATGGATGGCAGGCCGGGGGCATACAGGCAGTCCGCCCCGGCTTCCGCGAACGCCACCAGGCGGCGCACGGTGTCATCGAGGTCGGGCCGGCCGTGCAGGAAGTTTTCGGCGCGGGCGGTCAGCATGAAGGGGCGCGGCGCGGCGCGGGCGGCCAGCACCGCGGCGCGTATGCGGGCGACCGCGTGGTCGAAATCGTGGAGCGGGTGGGCCGGGTCACCGGTAGTGTCCTCGATCGTGCAGCCGCATAGGCCGGCCTCCGCGGCCATCCGGACCGTGGCCGCAACCGCCTCCGGATCGGGGCCGTAGCCATCTTCGAGGTCCGCCGAGACCGGGAGCGGCGTGGCCTGCACGACGTCGGCGGCGTTGGCGAGGGCGTCTTGCCGGGTTACCAGACCCTTGCCGTCCGCGCGGCCCAGCATGAAGGCGAGGCCGGCGGAGGTGGTGGCGATCGCCTTGAACCCGGCATGGGTCAGGATGGCCGCGCTGCCGGCGTCCCACGCATTGGGGAGGATGAAGCATCCCCCGGTGTGCAATGCCTGGAACCGCTCGGCTTTCTCGGACATGGTGTTTCCCTTCTCGTCGCTGCGCTGGCGATGACGGTTTAAGCTCCCGCCAGCTCCCGCCACTCGGCTTCGCTGACCGTCCGCACGCCGAGCTCCGCCGCCTTCTTCGCCTTCGACCCGGCGTCGGCGCCCAGCACGACCAAATCCGTCCGCTTGCTCACGCTGTCCGACACGCGGGCGCCCAGGGCCTGCGCGCGGGCCTTGGCCTCCGGCCGGCTCATGGTTTCCAGCGTGCCGGTGAACACGACGGTCTTGCCGCTCAGCGCGCCATCCGCCGCCACGGGCGCCGCGTCCTCAATCGTGAGCTGCGCCGCCAGTTCGTCCAGCGCGGCGAGGTTGCGGGGTTCGGTGAAGAACCCGGCCAGCTCTTCCGCCAGCGCCGGGCCGACGCCGATGATGCTGCCGAGGGCGGAGCGTTCCTCGCTGCCGACCACGGTCGCGGCCAGCATCTGGGCGCGCCACTCGGCGAAGGAGGTGTAATGCCGGGCCAGCAGGCGGGCGTTGGTCTCGCCCACCCGGCGGATGCCGAGCGCGTAGATGAAGCGGTCCAATCCGATAGTGCGCCGGGCCTCGATCGCGGCCAGCAGGTTGGTGACCGATCTCGCTTTCCATCCTTCGAGCGCCAGCAGCTCATCCCGATGCGACGCGAGGGCAAAGATGTCGGCCGGCGTCCGGAGCCAGCCTAGGTCGAAAAATTCGCGGATGGTCTTGTCGCCGAGCCCCTCGATGTCGAAGGCGGCGCGGCTGACGAAGTGGGAGAGGCGCTCCACGGCTTGCGCCGGGCAGATGATGCCGCCGGTGCAGCGGCGCACGACCTCGCCGGGGGGGCGCGCCGCGAGGCTGCCGCAGGCGGGGCAGGTCTCGGGCGGGGTCCAGGCGGTGGGGCCGCGCGGCTGGTCCGGGACGGGACCGAGGATCTGCGGGATCACGTCCCCGGCGCGTTGCAACGTCACGGTGTCGCCGGGGCGGATGTCCTTGCGGGCGATCTCGTCCTCGTTGTGCAAGGTGGCGCGGTTCACCACGACGCCGCCCACGTTGACCGGGGTGAGCCAGGCGACCGGGGTGAGGGCGCCGGTGCGGCCCACCTGGATGTGGATCGCCTCGAGCACGGTGGTGGCCCGCTCCGCCGGGAACTTCCAGGCGATGGCCCAGCGCGGCGCCCGGCCGGCGAAGCCCAGGCGGCGTTGCAGGGCGAGGTCATCCACCTTGTAGACGACGCCGTCGATGTCATACGGCAGCGCCGCGCGCCCGGCTGCCATCTCGGCCTGGAACGCCGCACCGTCCGCCGGGCCGGGCAGCAGGCGGGAGAGGGGGTTCACGTCGAAGCCCCATTCGCGCAACCGGTCGAGATAGGCGGAGTGGGTGGCCGCCACGGCCTCGCTGGCGTCGCCCATGGCGTAGGCGAACAGGGACAAGGGCCGGGCTGCGGTGATGGAGGCGTCGAGCTGCCGGAGCGAGCCGGCGGCCGCATTGCGCGGATTGGCGAATAGCCGCTGGCCCGCCGCCTCCTGGGCCGCGTTCAGCGCCAGGAAGTCGGCCTTGGTCATGAAGACCTCGCCCCGGATCTCGATCGAGTCCGGCGCCTCGCCTTGCAGGGTGGCTGGGACGCTGCGGAGGGTGCGGAGATTGGCGGTCACGTCCTCGCCCTCGGTCCCGTCGCCGCGGGTGGCGCCGCGCACCAGGCGGCCCTTTTGGTAGAGGATGGAGATGGAGAGGCCGTCGATCTTGGGCTCGCCGACCAGGGGCAACGGCGCGTCGTCCGCGAGGCTCAGGAAGCGCCGCACCCGGGCGGCGAAGTCGGCAAAATCCTCGTCGGAGAAGGCGTTGTCGAGCGAGAGCATCGGCACGCGATGCCGCACCTTGACGAATCCGGAGGTGGGCGGCGCGCCCACGCTGGCGTCGGCCTGACCGGGATGCGCGGCCTCCCATTCCGTGAGTTGCCGGCGGAGCGCGTCGTATTCCGCGTCCGTCATCACCGGCGCGTCTTGCTGGTGGTAGGCTTCGTCCGCGGCGGCGAGGGTGGCGCGTAGGGCGGCCAGCTCGGCTTCCGTCACGCGGCGGCGCCCAGCAGGCTGTCGGCGGCGGCGCGGGCGGCCTCGGTCACGGTCTCGCCGGCCAGCATGCGGGCGATCTCTTCGCGCCGGGCTGGGAGATCGAGGGAGTGGACCCGTGTTTCCGCCCGGCCCGTCACGGCGTCTTTCGCGACCCGCAGATGGGCGGCGCCGCGGGCCGCGACCTGCGGGCTGTGGGTCACCACCAGCACCTGCACCCCCTCCGCCACCCGGGCCAGCCGGTCGCCCACGGCCGCCGCGGTGGCGCCGCCCACGCCGCTATCGACCTCGTCGAACACCAGGGTCGGCACCGTGCTGTCCTGCGCCAGCACGACCTTCACCGCCAGCATGAGGCGGGAGAGCTCGCCGCCGGATGCGACTTTGTCCAGCGCGCCGGGGGCCTGGCCGGGGTTGGTGGAGACCAGGAAGCGCACGGAATCCTGGCCGGAGGCGCCCCAGCGCGGTTCGTCGAGTGGATCGACGGTGACCACGAAGCGGGCGCGATCGAGGCGGAGGGGCGGCAACTCGGCCGTCACGGCAGTGCTCAGGGCCGTGGCAGCCTTGGCCCGCGCCGTGGTGAGGGTTGCCGCAGCCTTGGCATAGGCGTCGCGGGCCGCGTTCTCGTGCTGCTCGAGCGCCGCGATCTCTGCCGAGCCGGTATCCAGCGCCTGCAACCGGTCCTTCAGCGTGGCGAGGAAGGTGGGCAGCTCGGTGACCGTGGTGGCGTGCTTGCGGGCGGCGGCGCGCAACGCGAACAGCCGTTCCTCCGCCTGTTCGAGCTGGCGCGGATCGGCGTCCGCTTCCATCGCGAGGCGGCTGAGCAGCGTCTCGGCCTCCGCCAGCGCCTCCTCGGCGCGTTCCAGCGCGGCCATCGCGGGGGCTGCGGGGTTGTCGGCGTCCGGCGTTTGCGCGGGCACTAATTTCTGCAGGGCGCGGGAGGCATTGCGGAGTGCGGCGGCCGGGCCGGAGTTGCGGCGGTCCTTGGGGGTGATGTCCGCCAGCGCGGCCGCAATCGCCTCGGCCCGGCGCTCACCTTGCTGCAGGCGTTGGCGTTCGCCGGCCAGGTGCTCCTCCTCGCCCTCTTGCGGCGCAAGGGCGGACAGTTCGGTCACGGCGTGGCGCAGCCAGTCTTCCTCGCGCTGGGCGGCGGCGATGGTGGCGCGGGCGTCATCCAGGCGCTGACCGGCCTCCCGCCAGGCGCGCCAGGCCGTGGTGACCGCCGCCCGCACCGGCGGCTTCACGCCGTAGGCGTCGAGCAGGGGGGCGTGCACCGCCGGGTCCGCGAGGCCCATCTGGTCGCCCTGGCCCTGCACCTCCACCAGCAGCGCCCCGGCCCGGCGCAGCAGCGCCACGCCCACGGGCTGATCGTTGATGGTAGCGCGGGAGCGGCCGTCGCGGGAGACCACGCGGCGGACGACGATCTCATCCTCGAGCGCCACGCCTTGTTCGGCCAGGAGGTCCAACGCCGGGTGGCCCGGGGGTGGGGCGAAGCTGGCGGTGACGCTGGCCTGCTCGGCGCCGACCCGCACCAGCCCGCTTTCGGCCCGCGCACCCAGAGCGAGGCCGAGGCTGTCCAGCAGGATGGACTTACCGGCGCCGGTTTCGCCGGTGAGGACGGTGAGGCCGGGCCCGAACAGCAAGTCCAGCCGCTCGATCAGCACGATTTCGCGGATCGAGAGCGCGGTCAGCATGGGCGGTCAGAAAATGCTGCCGAGCGTCCGCGAGAAGAAGCCGGGCTGCGAGCCCGCGGGCAGCGGCGGGGCGGCGCCGTTCTCGGCCAGGGTGGCGTAGCTGTCGGAATACCAGGGATTGCCGGGGTAGTTGTAGCCCAGGACCGACGCCGTCCGCTTCGCCTGGTCCATCAATCCGAGGGTCAGGTAAATCTCCGTCAGCCGGTGCAGCGCCTCGGGCGTGTGATTGGTGGTCTGATAATCGTCCACGACGCGCTGGAAACGGCCGATCGCGGCGGCATACAGCTTCTGGGACTGATACCAGCGCCCGATCTCCATCTCCTTGCCGGCGAGGTGGTCTCGGCACAGGTCGATTTTGAGCCGGGCGTCACGGGCATAGGCGCTTTCGGGGAAGCGGTTCACCACGTCTTGCAAGGCGGACATCGCCTGCTCGGTGCCCTTCTGATCGCGCTGAATGTCGGCGATCTGCTCGTAGAAGCTCAGCGCGCGGAGGTAGTAGGCGTAGGAGGCGTTGCTGTTGGTGGGATGCAGCTGGATGAACCGATCCAGCGCGCCCACGGCCTCCGTATAATGGTTTTGCAGATACTCGGCATAACCGTGCATCAGCTGCGCGTTCACGGCCCAGGATGAGTAGGGGTAGTTCTGCTCGACCGCATCGAACTGGTTGACGGCCGTGGTGTAGCGCTGCTGATTGAGCGCATCGACACCGTTGTTATACAGCTCCTCGACCGTCTTGGTGGAGGGGTCTTGCTTGCGAACCAGGTCCTCGTTCTTGCCAGTCCATGGCGCGATGGAGTTGAGGGTCTCGCAACCCGGCAGCAGCAGCACCACGAGTGTGCCGAGAAGGACGGGCAGGGAAGTCGTGCGAAGGGTCATAGCGGCGCCTTATAGCATGCCCGGCAGTTGAGGCGGAAGGCGCTTCGCTGTTCCGCCTCCACCTCAGGCGGCGATGGCCACGTCCCGCGTGACTTCGATCTCCCGCCAATTTGCGGCATCCGCAAACACGGCGCGCAGCAGGGCATTGTTGAGCGCGTGGCCGGACCGATGCCCGGTGAACCGACCCCGCAGCTGAGCGCCGGCCAAGGCGAGGTCACCGACCGCATCCAGCATCTTGTGCCGCACGAATTCGTCGGCATGGCGCAGCCCGGCGGGGTTCAGCACCCGGGCGCCGTCCACCACCACGGCATTGTCGAGGCTGCCGCCCTGCGCCAGGCCAGCCGATTGAAGCCCGGCGATTTCATGAGCCTGCGCGAAGGTCCGGCTTTCGGACAGCACGGACCGAAAGCTCGCCTCCGTCAGGGTCAGGGTCAGTTTCTGGTTCCCGATCGCCGGCGCCGCGAAGTCGATCGACTGGGTCATGTCGAAGGCGTGGGCCGGACCGGGCCGCAGCTCGGCGAAGGCATCCCCGTCCGTCACGCGCACGGGACGCAGGATTTCGATCACGCGGGAGGGCGCGGCGAAGTCATGGATTCCAGCGCAGTCCAACAGGAACAGCCAGGGCGCAGCCGAACCGTCCAGCACCGGAAGCTCCGGCCCATCCAGTTCGATGCGCAAATTGTCGATGCCGCAGGCGCCGAGCGCCGCCATCAGGTGCTCGACTGTGCCGACGCGGGCCGACGGGCGCTCCGGATGCGATAACATTGTGCAGAGGCGTGTGTCGGACACATGGTCGAAGCGGGCGGGGATGACCACGCGCAAATCGGTGCGGAAGAAGACGATGCCGGTTCCGCATGCGGCGGGCACCAGCGTGACCCGCACGTCCCGCCCGGAATGAAGGCCCACGCCACGGCAGCAGATTGCGTTCCGAAGGGTGCGCTGCGCCGGGTTCGCGGGCACGCCGTAGGACCCGGCGAACGGAACCGAACTCTGGCTGCTGACGCTGTAGGCCGATCCGTCCATCCGCTTCCTCACTCGGACGCCAGGTCGGCATCCCAGAGCAACCTACGGAAGGCGCCCCGGGACAGCCAGTCAATCAATGTTTCTGCGTATTACGCTGTAAGCGATTGTAACTCATCACATTGCTGCGAGTGCGTCAGGATGACTGGCGGCGCAGGAATGCTGGAATCTCAAGGGCTTCGTCCGCGCTTGCCGATCGCGGCTGCGTGGGCTCGTGCGCTTCGGGGAAGGATGGCTCGGCCCGCTGCAGCTCCTCTGGCTCGGCCGGGCGCCGGCTGCGGAAGCCACCGGTCATGATGTTGAGCAGGCTGCGCGCCGGAGTCGGCGGCGGCATGGACGGCGCCCCGGCGGGACGGTCGGTCAGCAGGGCGCTCAGGCTGGGCTGCGGGGCCGGACGGGGGGCAGAGAGCGGCGGGGCGGTGAAGCGCGGCGCCGGGGCCTGCGGATGCATGCCGGCCGCCATCTCCGCGGCGCCAACCTGCGGCTGCGGTGTGGCGGGGGCCGGCATGTCGGGGGCGGTGCGCGGCGTCAGCAACTGCGCCGGCATCGAGGGCGCCGGCTGCGCGGATGGCGCAAAGGCCGGAGGCGCCGCTTGTGCCGTGGCCGCCGTGCCGCCGACGGCAACCAGGCGGGGCTTCGCGGCCTCGTTCTGCACCACGTCGATTCCGGTCGCGACCACCGACACGCGCACGCGGCCGGCCAGATTGTCGTCGATCGCGGAGCCGAAGATGATGTTGGCGTCGTCCGCGACCTCCTCACGGATGCGGTTCGCGGCCTGGTCGACCTCGAACAGGGTCATGTCCTCGCCGCCGGTGATGTTGATCAGCAAGCCGCGGGCGCCGGCCATGCTGGTGTCTTCCAGCAGCGGGTTGCTGATCGCGGCCTCGGCGGCGCGGATGGCGCGGTTCTCGCCCTCGGCCTCACCGGTGCCCATCATCGCCTTGCCCATCTCCGCCATCACGGTGCGGATGTCGGCGAAGTCGAGGTTCACGAGGCCCGGCGCCAGCATCAGATCCGTCACGCCGCGCACGCCCATGTACAGCACGTGGTCGGCCATCTTGAACGCCTCCTTCCAGCCCGTGCGCTCGTTGGCCAGGCGGAACAGGTTCTGGTTGGGGATGACGATCAGCGTGTCCACGTATTGCTGCAGCTCGTTGATGCCGGCATCCGCCGCGCGGGTGCGGCGGTTGCCCTCGAAGGTGAAGGGCTTGGTCACCACACCGACGGTGAGGATGCCCTTCTCGCGCGCCATGCGGGCGATGACGGGCGCGGCCCCGGTGCCGGTGCCGCCGCCCATGCCGGCGGTGATGAACACCATATGCGCGCCATCGAGATGGCGCATCAGCTCGTCGGCCGCTTCTTCGGCGGCGGCGCGGCCGATCTCGGGCTTGGCGCCGGCGCCCAGGCCCAGCGTGAGGTGCGGGCCGAGCTGCACGCGGCGATCGGCCTTGCTGTGCTGCAGCTGCTGCGCGTCCGTGTTGGCCACGATGAAGTCCACGCCCTGCAGGTTCAGCGCGATCATGTTGTCGACCGCGTTGCTGCCGCCGCCTCCCACGCCGATCACGCTGATGCGGGGCGTGAAATCGGTGGTCATCTGCGGCAGGACGGTGAGGTTCAGGGTCATCGGAATTGCTCCCAGGCGCTATCGAAACGGTTGGACAGGTGGTGCCATACTTGTTCGGAGTCGCGTGCCACCCCTAAACGCGATCCCGCAGATAATTCGCAAATCGTCGCAGCCAGCCGCCGGCCTGTTCTTCGGTGAGGTCGATATCCGACAGGGCGCGCCCGGCGCCGGACGCCCAGGCCAGCAGCCCGGCGGCGGTGGCAAAGGCCGGGTTCACCGCATGCTCCGGCAGGCCCCGCAGCGGCGTCGGCCGGCCCAGCCGCACCTGACGATCCAGGATGCGTCCGGCCATCTCGCGCGCGCCCACCAGCTGGCTGGCGCCCCCGGTCAGCACCACGCGGTTGCCCGCCTCCCGCGCCAACCCGGCGCTTTCCAGACGGTCCCGGATCAGCTCGAACGTTTCCTCAAGCCGGGGGCGGATCACGCTCACGATCTGGCTGCGCGGCACCTTGCTGACGTGATGCTCCTCCTCCCCGACCAACGGCAGCGGCAGCATCTCCCGCTCGTCATCCGGGCTGCTTTCGGCGTTGCCATAGAGGGTTTTCAGCCGCTCGGCATGCGCCACGGGGGTGGACAGGATGCGGGCGAGGTCGTTGGTCACGTGTTGGCCGCCCACCGGCAGATGCGCGGTGTGCAGGAGGTGCCCCTCGCTGAACACCGCCATGCCAGTGGTGCCGCCGCCCATGTCGATGCAGGTGGCGCCCAGCTGCCGCTCATCCTCCACCAGGGTCGACAGGCCGGCCGCCATCGGCGCGCTGACGAGTTCGGCCAAATTCAGCTCGCAGCGCTCGAGCGTGAGCTCCAGGTTGCGGAGCGCGGTGGCGCCGGCGTCGACCACGTGCAGCCGGGCGGAGAGCTGGTCGCAATGGAGGCCGCGCGGGTCCGATACGCCGGGCGTGTCATCGACGGCGAAGGCGAGCGGCAAGACGTGGATCGTGTCCCGGGAGTCCACGGCGCCGCGATGCCGCCCCTCCTGCAGGATGCGGCGCAGATCGGCGTCCGTCACGGCGCGGCCGCCCACGGGCCATTGCACGTTGAACAGCCGGCTTTCGGGATGGCCGCAGCTGAGGTTCACCACCACGCTGCGCAGCCGGTGGTCCGCCATGGTCTCGGCGTCCCCCACGGCGGCGCGGATCGCGCGCTCGGCCTCATCGAGGTCGGTGATGCCCCCGGCCTTCACGCCGCGGGACTGATGCCAGCCGAAGCCCAGCACGCGCAGCTTGCCGTCGGTGTCCACGCGGCCGATCAGGCAGGTGATCTTGGTGCTGCCGATATCCAGCACGCCGAAGATGCCGGTGCGGTGCGGGCGCCGGGGCGGCGGGTCCGGCGGCATGGGCGGCGGCAGCACGGGGCCGAGGCTGCGGTCGGGGCCCAGAACAGGAGGGCGCACGGGCGGTGGACGGCGGGTGATGTCGTTCACGTGGGTCTCCGGGGGCCGGTGCCGCGGGTCTCGGATTGCGGGCGCACCACCAGCCGGTCCGGGGCGCGCATGTCGAGCGTCTGCAGCGGCCGGTCCAGCAGGGATTGGGCCGTGTGCAGTTCCATGAGCCGGGTCATGGCCGCGAGCTCCTGACCCTCCGGCAAAAGCACGTCGCAGCCATTGTTGAGCCGCAGGTTCCAGCGCCGCTCCCCCACGCGCACGGCGGCCACGACGCGGGAGCGCAGGGCCGGGATGCCGGCCAGCTGGTCCAGCAGCGCCGCCGCGTGCTCGGGCGCGCCGGGGCCGACGACCAGTGGCAAGATGCTGAAGGCGGCGGCGTCCTTCACGGGGTCCTGCTCCGCCACCACCTGGCCGGCGCGGTCGATCAGGACGAAGCGGCCCTGCGTCTGCCACACGGCGAAGGGCCGGCGCTCCATGAGTTGCACCACGACGGTGCCGGGCAGCCGGCGCTCCACGGTTGCGTGCTGCACCCAGGTCAGTTTTTCGATGCGCGCCCGGGCGTCTTCGAGCGAGAAGCCCAGCAGCGAGTCCCCGACCGACACGCCCAGCACGCTGCGCACCTGGCTTTCGGGCGTCATGGCCCGGCCTTCGATCACGATCTCTGCCACCCGTAGGCTGACGGCGCGGCCGGCCCGCTCCCGCAGCTGATGGCGCCGGGCTGGACGGTGCGCAGCAGGCTCGCGCCCACGACAAGCAGCGCGAGCGCCGCCATGCCCCAGAATGCCGGGCGCAGCCAGCGGCGGAGGCGGCGGCGCACGAACAGCCAGCGGGAGGGTCGTTCGCTTCGGACCGGGCGGGGCATGGCCCGGCGGTCCGTGCTGAGTGGCGGGCGTTCCATCACGCGCGGCATTGGGCTTGCTCCACCATCCAGGTGCATAGGGCCGGGAACGCGATGCCCCGGTGGGCGGCCTGTTCCGGCAGCAGGCTCGTGGGCGTGAGGCCGGGCTGGGTGTTGACCTCCAGCAGCACGAGGCGGCCGGGCTCGCCCTGGGTGTCGTCATAGCGGAAGTCTGCACGGGAGGCGCCGCGGCAACCCAGCGCCTGGTGCGCGCGCAGGGCGATGTCGAGCGCTTGGCCGTAGGCGTCGGCATGCACCGCGGCCGGGACGGTGTGGCGGGAGCCGCCGGCCACGTATTTGCTGTCGTAATCGTAGAAGCCGCCGGTGGAGGCGATTTCGGTCACGGCCAGCGCGCGGTCGCCCATGACGGCGACGGTGAGTTCGCGGCCGGGAATATATTCCTCGACCATGGCCGTCTCGCCAAAACGCCAGCTGCGGGCAATGGCGGCGCGGCGGTTATCCCCGTGCAGCAGGATCTGGACACCGACGGAGGAGCCTTCGTTCAGCGGCTTCACCACGTAGGGCAGCGGCACCGGGTCGGCGTGTTCCAGCGTCGCCATGTCCACCACGCGGCCCTTTGCGACAGGCAGGCCAGCGGCCGCGAACACCGCCTTGGCCGCCTGCTTGTCCATGGCGAGGGCGGAGGCGCGGACGCCGGAATGGGTGTAGGGGATGCCCAGCCAGTCCAGCACGCCCTGGATCGCGCCATCCTCGCCGAAGCGGCCGTGCAGGGCGTTGAACACCGCGTCCGGGCGGGGTTCCAGCGCGTCGATGACAGCTTTGAGGTCTGCGCCGACCAGCACGGGCACCACGTCGAACCCGGCTTCGCGGAGGGCGTGCATGACCTGCTCGCCAGAGGAGAGGCTGACCTCCCGCTCCGCCGAGATGCCGCCATACAGGACTGCGACGCGCGTCATGACCAAGAGCCCCCTTTGCCGCTGGCGGGAGAGGGTTGAGGCACAAGCCGAGGCTTCGATGCCGTGTTTAGGAGGACACCCGATGATGGCCGGTTCACGTCGTTTCCACCCTCACCCCGACCCTCTCCCGCCAGCGGGAGAGGGGGAAGTAAGGGCACGCCGATGCGCTTGATCTCCCACTCCAGCGTCACGCCCGACGCCGCATGCACCCGGCGCCGCAGCTCCTCGCCCAGCCCCTCGATATCCGCCGCCGTCGCGTCACCGGTGTTCAGCAGGAAGTTGCAGTGTTTCTCGCTCACCTGTGCGCCGCCACGCACCAGGCCGCGGCCGCCGGCCTGATCGATCAGTTCCCAGGCCTTCATGCCCTCCGGGTTACGAAACGTGCTGCCGCCGGTGCGGGCGCGGACGGGCTGCGTGGCCTCACGCGATGCCCGAATCTCGGCCATGCGGGCCGCGATCGTCGCGGGGTCCCCGGCCCTCGCGCGGAAGCGGGCGCGGACCACGATGGCGCCGGGCGGCAGACTCGCGTGGCGGTAGGCGAAGGCGAGGCCGCTCGTGGCGATGCGCACGCTCTGCCCGTCCCGCGTCACGAACTCCGCCCAATCGAGGCAGGACGCGACGTCCCCGCCATAAGCACCGGCATTCATGGCCACGGCGCCGCCGATGGTGCCGGGGATGCCGGACAGGAACGCCAGCCCATCGAGCCCGGCGGCCGCCGCATGCTCCGCCACCGTCGCATCGAGGCACGCGGCGCCCGCGATCACGCCATCGGATTCGACCTTGATCTCGTTGAAGCCGCGGGCGAGGCGGATCACCACGCCGGGGATGCCGCCGTCGCGGACGATAACGTTGCTCGCGGCGCCCAGCACCTGAACACTTACGTCATGCGGCAGCGCGGCCAGGAAAGCGGCGAGGTCTTGGGCGCTGGCGGGGCGGACCAGGGCCTCGGCCGGGCCACCGACGCGGAACCAGGTGACCGGGGCGAGCGACGCATCGGCCTGCACGCGGCCCGCGAGGGGCGGCAGCGCGTCCACCAAGTGCCCGGGCTGGCGCATGGGGATCATCCGGCCCGCCGCGGGGTTTGCAACGCCGTCAGCTCCGCGGGCAGGGCACCGGCCCATTGCGTGATGGTGCCGGCGCCGAGGCAGACCACGAAATCGCCGGGCTTGGCGATGGCGTGCACCATTTCCGCCAGGTGCTCCGGCCCCGGCAGCGGCACGACGCTGCGATGGCCGCGCGCGCGCAGCCCGTCCACCAGCGCGTCCCGCGAGATGCCCGGGAGCGGTGCCTCGCCGGCGGCATACACGTCCGCCACGATCACGACGCCCGCGTCGTTCATGCAGGCGCAGAACTCCGGGAACAGCGATTGCAGGCGGGAGTAGCGGTGCGGCTGCACGACGGCGATCACGTCCCGGGCCCCGGCCTGGCGGGCGGCCTTCAGCACGGCGGCGATCTCCACGGGGTGATGGCCGTAATCGTCGATGACGGTGATGCCGCCGACCTCCCCGGTTTTGGTGAAGCGCCGCTTCACGCCGCGGAAATCGGCCAGCGCGCTGCGGATCGCGCTGTCGGCCACATCCATCTCGACCGCCACCGCGATCGCCGCCAGCGCATTCTGCACGTTGTGCGCGCCCAGCATCGGCAGGCGGTAGGGGCCGAGGCGCCTCGTTTTATTACGCGCGCGGTCGGTGACCACGACCTCGAACGTGGCGCCCAACCGGTCCATCACCATGCGGTCCGCCCTGATATCAGCCTGGGGCGAAAAGCCGTAGGTGATGATGCGGTGGTCGCTGAGCCGCGGGATCATCTGCTGCACCGTCGGGTGGTCCACGCACAACACGGCAAAGCCGTAGAACGGCACGTTGGCGACGAACTGGTCGTAGCCGGCGATCATGGCCTCGGCGGAGCCCCAATGGTCCAGGTGCTCCGGGTCCATGTTGGTGACGATGGCGATCGTGGCCGGGAGGCGCAGGAACGATCCGTCGGACTCATCGGCCTCCACCACCATCCACTCGCCCTCGCCCAGGCGCGTGTTGCTGCCATAGGCGTTGATGATGCCGCCGTTGATGACGGTGGGGTCCATGCCGGCGCCTTCCAGCACGCAGGCGACGAGGCTCGTGGTGGTGGTCTTGCCATGGGTGCCGCCCACCGCGATGGCCCAGCGCAGCCGCATCAGCTCCGCCAGCATCTCGGCCCGGCGCACCACGGGGATCAGCCGCGCGCGGGCGGCCACCACCTCCGGATTGTCCCGCTTCACCGCCGTGCTGGTCACCACGACCTGCGCGTTGGCGACGTTGGCGGCGTCGTGCCCGATGGCCACCGGGATGCCGTTCTCCTTCAGCCGGCGCACGTTGGCGCTGTCGGCGATGTCGCTGCCCTGCACCGCGTAGCCGAGCGTGTGCAGCACCTCCGCGATGCCGGACATGCCGATGCCGCCGATGCCGACGAAGTGGATGGTGCCGATGCCGAGGGGGAGGGCCCTCATGGTGCGGTCTCCGCGTTGATGTGCTGTTCGATGAGGTCGGCCAGGCGCTGCGCGGCGTCGGGCCTCGCGTGCGCGGCGAGGGCGGCGGCGAGGCTGGTCAGCGCGTCCGGCGCGGTCAGCAGCTGCGTGAGCGTGGCGGCCAGGTGGTCGGGCGTGAAGGCGGGCTGCTCGATCACCAGCGCGCCGGAGGCCCGTGCGTTGATGAGCTGGTGCCCGTCGATGGCGCCGGGCAGCGGCACCAGGATGGCGGGCCGGCCGGCGACGCACAGCTCCGCCACCGTGCTGGCGCCGGCCCGGGCGATGACCAGGTGTGCGGCGGCGAGGCGCTCGGCCATGCCGTCGAAGAACGGCGCCAACTCGGCGGCGATGCCGAGCATGCCATAGGCTGCCTGCACCCGATCCAGGTCTTCGGCGCGGCATTGCTGCGTGATGTGGACGCGGTCCAGCAATTCGTGCGGCACATGCGCGAGGGCGGCGGGCACGACGTCGCTGAACACGCGGGCGCCGAGGCTGCCGCCGGTGACGAGGATGCGGATCGGGCCGTCCCCGGGTGGGGTGTAGCCCTGGCCGTGGAGGGCACGGAGGGCTGGCCGGACGGGGTTGCCGGTGATGTCGGACGCGAGCGGCGGCAGGCGCTGCGTGCCGGGCAGGCCGAGCGCCAGGCGGTGCGCAAACCGCGCCAGCGCCCGGTTGGCCCGGCCCAGCACCGCGTTCTGTTCGTGCAGAACCACGATCGGCCGCCGCCGGAGCGTGCGCGCCGCGAGCACGGGGGCGACGCAGGGGTAGCCGCCGAAGCCCACGATGACGGCCGGGTTCAGGCGCCGCAGGATCTTTCGCGCCTGCACGGTACCGGTGGCCAGCGCGAGGGCCGCGGTCGCGGCGCGGAACCCCCGCCCGGCGAGCCCTGCGCCGCGCAGCACGAAGATGTCCCGGCCCGCAAACGCCTGCGATCGAAGGCCGCCGCTGCGGGCGTCGGTCATGAGCGCGATCACATGGCCGCGCGCCGTCAACTCGGCCGCCAGCGCCTCCGCCGGGAAGAAATGCCCGCCCGTGCCGCCAGCCGCGATCACGATGGGGCGTGGGTGGGCTGAAAGTCCTCTCCCGCTGGCGGGGGAGGGTTGGGTGAGGGTGGGGTCACGCGTGCTGGCCGGTGCCGGTGGCGCCACCCTCACCCCGACCCTCTCCCGCCAGCGGGAGAGGGGGAAGCAAACGCCGCTCACCGTACATGCTCCCATTGCGGCTCGACGCGGGAGCGGCGCCGGGTCAGGGCCAGCAGCATGCCGATGCCCAGCGCCACCGCCAGGACGGAGCTGCCGCCATACGACACGAACGGAAGCGTCATGCCCTTGGTCGGGATCAGGTGGAGGGAGCTCGCCATGTTGACGAAGGCCTGCAGCCCGAAGCTGGTGACCAGCCCGCAGGACGCCAGCACCACGAACAAATCCCCCTCCGCCAGCAGCCGCAACAGGCCGCGCAGCACGATGAAGCCGAACAGGCCCAGCACGATCAGGCACACGACCAGGCCGAACTCCTCGCCCAGGACCGCGAACACGAAATCCGCATGCGCGTCCGGCAGCACGTCTTTCACGCGTCCCTCGCCGGGGCCGCGGCCCAGCAGGCCGCCATTGCCGAACGCCTCCAGCGCGGTGTTGACCTGGTAGCTGTCGCCCGAAGCGGGGTCCAGGAACCGGGTCACGCGGCTGCGGACATGCGGAAAGAAGGTGTAGGCACCGGCGGCGGCCGCCACCAGCCCGCCGGCGCCGATGCCGACGAACACGAGGTTCAGGCCGCTGATGAACAGCTGCACGAAGAACACCGCCGCCACCACGGCCAGCATGCCCATGTCCGGCTGCGCCTTCAGCAGCATGGCGATCACCAAAAACACGCCGCCCGCGATCAGCATGCCCGGGAAGCGGCGGACGCGATGCGCCTCGCTCAGGAGCCATGCCGTCAGCACCGCAAAGCACGGCTTCAGGAACTCGCTCGGCTGAATTGTCATGCCCGGCACCGAAATCCAGCGGCGGGCGCCCTTGATCTCGACCCCGGCCACCAGCGTCAAGGCCGTGAGCCCGATCGCTCCGGCACAGCCCAGCAGCGCCAGCCGCCGCACGCCGCGCGGCGACAGCAGGGACACGCCGACCACGACCGCGCCCGACATCGCGAGGAAGATCACCTGCTTCATGATGAACATGTCGCGGGACATGTGGATGCGCTCGGCGACGGCCGGGGAGGCCGCCAGCATCATGATGTAGCCGAACCCGATCAGCGTGCAGACCGCCATCAAGGTCCAGCGATCGACCGTCCACCACCAGCGGCCCAGGACGGAGGTGTCGGTGCGGGACAAGGCGGGCATCAGGCGGCTCCCCGGACGAGTTCGGCAAAGCGGTCACCCCGCGCCTCGAACCCGCTGAACTGGTCGAAGCTGGCGCAGGCCGGGGACAGCAGGACGGTGGCGATACCGTCCCGGCGCGCCAGGGTGCGGGCGAGCGTCACGGCACGGTCGAGCGTGCCCGCGGTCTCATGCGGGATGCCGGCCTGGCCGAGCGTTTCCGCCAGCATCGGTGCGTCCTGCCCGATCAGCACGGCGTGGGCGACGCGCGGCAGCAGGGGACGCAGCGCCTCGATCCCGCCCGCTTTCGCCTGGCCGCCGGCGATCCAGACCACGCGGTCATAGCAGGCGAGCGCGCGGGAGGCGGCGTCTGCGTTGGTGGCCTTGCTGTCGTTGATCCAGGTGACGCCATCCTGCACGGCGACGCGCTGCTGACGATGCGACAGCCCGGCAAAACCGGCGATCCCGGCGGCGATGCTCTCCCGGTCGATCCCGAGCGCCAAGCAGGCGGCGGCGGCGGCGGCGGCGTTTTGCGCGTTGTGGGCGCCTGGCAGGGCAGGGGCGGCCCGCATGGCCAGGATCGGGCCGGCGCCGTCGCGCAGCGTGCCTGCCTCGCACCAGACATCGGCCGGGACCTGACCGGAGATCGTGCGGGCGCCGAGGATCGTGGCCAGGGCGGCGCTGTCGGAATCGTCGATGCCGATGATCGTGGTGCCGGGCTCGCGGTCGAAGATGTGCCGCTTGGCGGCGATGTAGCCGGCCATGTCGCCATGCCGGTCCAGATGGTCCGGCGACAAATTCAGCAGGACCGCGACGTCGAACCGCAGCGTATGAAGGCGTTCCAGCATGTAGGACGACATTTCCAGCACATACACGGCATCGGCGGAGTCGAGTCTCGGCAGATCGAGTGCCGCCGTGCCGAGATTGCCACCGGCCGGCGCATCGAGCCCGGCCTGGATGAGGATGTGGGCGATCAGCGCCGTGGTGGTGCTCTTGCCGTTGGTGCCGGTGACACCGACGAAGCGCGCCGTGGAGCCCGAGGCGCGGACGGCCTGATACAGCAGGTCCGCATCCGACAGGATCGGGATGCCGGCCGCCCGGGCCGCTGTCGCCGCAGGATGGGCGAAGGGTAGGCGGTGCGGGATGCCGGGGGACAGCACCAGCGCGTCGAACCCGGCATAGCCCCGTGCCGGGTCATGCAGGGCGAGGGGTGCCGCGGCATGGCGCCGCTCTGCCCGGTCATCCCAGACGGCGATCTCGGCGCCCATGGCCGCAAGCGTGTGCGCCGCCGGCAGCCCGTTGCGGCCCAGGCCCACGACGGCGTAGCGGCGGCCCGCGAACAGGGTGGGGGACCAGGTCATCGGATCTTGAGCGTCGCCAGGCCAATCAGGGCCAGGATCATGGACACGATCCAAAACCGGATCACGATGGTCGGCTCTGCCCAGCCCTTCTTCTCGAAATGGTGGTGCAGCGGCGCCATCAGGAACACGCGGCGGCCGGTGCGCTTGAACCAGAACACCTGGATGATGACGCTGACCGTCTCCACCACGAACAGCCCGCCCACGATCGCCAGTACGATCTCATGCTTGGTCGCGACCGCCACGGCGCCCAGCGCGCCGCCCAGGGCCAGGCTGCCGGTGTCGCCCATGAACACCGCGGCGGGCGGTGCGTTGAACCACAGGAAACCGATGCCGGCGCCGATCAACGCGGACAGGAACACGCACAGCTCGCCCACGCCGGGCACCGGATGCAGCTGCAGATAATCGGCAAAGATCTTGTTGCCGACCAGGTAGGCGATCAGCGCGAACACCCCGGCCGCGATGATGGTCGGCACGATCGCCAGGCCATCCAGCCCATCGGTGAGGTTCACCGCGTTGCTCGACCCGATCAGCACGAACATGCCGATCAGGGGGAAGGCGAGGCCGAACGGGATCAGGATGTCCTTGAACACGGGCAGCGCGAGCCCGGTGCCGAGCAGCCATTGCGCCGGGGTGCCGTTGGCCCCGGTGGTGAGATACATGATCCACACCGCGCAACCGAACCCCAGCGCCAGTTGCGCCACCAGCTTGCCCCGCGCCGACACGCCCTTGGTGTTGCGGCGGGACAGTTTCAGATAGTCGTCCACGAAGCCGATGGCGCCGTAGCCGAGGGTCAGCACCATGACGGCCCACACATAGCCGTTGCGGAGGTCGCCCCACAGCAAGGTGCTGATGAACAAGGACAGCAGGATCAGCACGCCGCCCATGGTGGGCGTGCCCTTCTTCTCGATCAGGTGCCGGGCCGGGCCGTCCTCGCGGATGGGCTGGCCGCCGTTCTGCACGGATTTCAGCCAGCGGATCACCATGGGCCCGAACAGGAAGCTGATGAACAGCGCCGTGAGGCACGCGGCCGCGGAGCGGAACGTGATGTAGCGGATCAGGTTGGCGAGGATGAACTCGCCTGCGAATTGCCGCGACAGATAGACCAGCATCAGCCCTTACCCCCGGACCGATGGCCCCCCAGCGCCTGCACGACGACCGCCATCCGGCTGCCGAGGCTGCCCTTGACCAGGACGGTGTCACCGGGCCGGAGGGCATCGCGCAGCAGGGGCGCCAAGGCCGCGCTGTCTGCGGCATGAGCACCCTGGAGCCGGGGCGGCACCGCGTCGTAAAGATGCCGCATCAGCGGGCCGCACGCATACAGCAGGTGGGCGGCCTCTGTCACATCCGGGGCGAGGTTCTCGTGTTCCGAGACGCCGAAGGGGCCGAGCTCCAGCATGTCCCCCAGCACGGCGATCCGGCGACCCGGCTGTTCTTGCAGCACTTTCAGCGCGGCGCGGACGGAAGCGGCACTGGCGTTGTAGCTTTCGTCCAGCAAGGTGACGCCGTCCGCCAGCGCCTGTTGCAGGCCGCGGCCTTGCACAGGGGTGAACGACTCCAGCGCGGAGGCGGCCCGCGCGAGGTCGAGCCCCAGGGCGGCGCAGGCGGTGAGCGCGGCCAGCGCGTTGCTGGCCATGTGCGCGCCGGGTGCCGGCAACGCGAACGCGACCGGTGTGCCGTCGATCGTGGCCGTGACCACGCCGCCCCGCCGCTCGCCCGCGCCGAACAGCCGCACGGGCCCGGGCGCCACCGCGCGCAACCGGTCCAGGAACGGCGTCTCCGCCGGGAGCACCGCGACGCCGCCCGGCACGAGCCCGCGCAGGATCGACGCCTTCTCGTCCGCGATCGCCTCCAGGCTGCCGAGATGCCCGATATGGCTGGAGGCGATGGCGGTGATCACCGCGACATGGGGCCGCGCCATCTGGGCCAATGGCAAAATCTCGCCGGCGTGGTTCATGCCGATCTCCGCCACGCAGAACGCGGCGTCGGCCGGCAGGCGCGCGAGGGTCAGCGGCACGCCCCAATGGTTGTTGTAGGACGCGACGGCCGCATGGGTCGGCCCGAACGGGGCCAGCGCCGTGCGCAGCATCTCCTTGGTGGTGGTCTTGCCGACGCTGCCGGTGATCGCCACGACCCGGCCCCGGAACCGGTCCCGCCCGGCCCGGCCCAGCGCCTGCAGCCCCGCGAGGGTATCATCCACGCGCAGCAAAGGCCCGCCCTCGGCCGGGCCGTGCACCATGGCGCCGGCGGCCCCGCGGCGGAATGCCTCCGCCAGATGGGCGTGCCCGTCTCGGTCGCCGTGCAGCGCCACGAACAGGTCACCGGGTTGCAGGGTGCGTGTGTCGATCGAGATGCCCGTGACGTCGAACGGCGCCGTGAGCTGCCCGCCCGTGGCCCCGGCGAGATCGGCGGCGGACCAGAGCGTCACAGCAGCCGCCGCACGGTGGCCACGTCGTCGAACGGCAGGGTTACGCCGCCGATGGTCTGGCCCTGCTCGTGCCCCTTGCCGGCGATGGCCAGCACGTCACCGGGGCGGAGCGCATCGAGGGCAGCGGCGATGGCGGTCTCGCGATCGCCGATCTCGCGGGCGTCGGGGCAGGCGGCGCGGATGGCGGCGCGGATGCTGGCGGGTTCCTCCCCCCGGGGATTGTCGTCGGTGACGATCGCGAAGTCCGCGAGGCGTGACGAGACTTCGCCCATCAGGGGCCGCTTGCCGCGATCCCGGTCCCCGCCTGCGCCGAACACGACGTGCAGGCGGCCCGTGGTGTGCGGGCGCAATGCGGTCAGCAGCCGCTCCAGCGCGTCCGGCGTGTGGGCATAATCGACATAGATTGCGGCACCCTCCGCCTCCGCCGCCAATTCCATGCGGCCGCGGACACCCGTGAGCGCCGGCAAATGATCGAGCGCGTCGTCCACACTCACCACCAGCGCCAGCCCGGCGGCCAGCAGCGCGTTATCCACTTGGAACCGCCCCGGCAGCGCGAGTTCGATCGTGCGCCCGTTCACCACCAGCGTCTGGCCACCGGGCCGCGGCGTGGCGCTCGCGAGGTCGAGCAAGGTGCCGCCGACCCCCACGGTCCGGGCGCCCGGGATCGCGGCCAGCGTGGCGGGGTCGAGGTCCGCCATCGCGACGGAAGGTGCGCCCGCGGGAAGCAGCTCGCGGAACAGCCGCAGCTTGGCGGTGCGATAGTCGTCCAGCGTGCCGTGATAGTCCAAATGATCGCGGGTCAGGTTGGTGAACCCGGCCGCCGCGAACCGCACCCCATCGAGCCGGAACTGGTCCAACCCGTGCGAAGACGCCTCCAGCGCCGCCGCGGTCACGCCCTCCCGCGCCAGCTGCGCCAAGGTTTCGGCCAGGGTGATGGGATCGAGCGTGGTGAGGCCCGGCACGGGCGGTGGATGCCCGGGCGCGATCACGCCCAGCGTGCCGAGGCTGGCCGCCGCACGGCCTGAACGGCCAAAGATCTGGCGCAGGAACTCGGCCGTGCTGGTCTTGCCGTTGGTGCCCGTGACCGCCACCACCGTCTCTGGCTGCGCCCCCGCTTGCGCCGCCGCGAGCCGGGCCAGGGCCTGACGCGGTTCGGGCGCCAGGAGCAACGGGCGGGCCGGCACCCCCTCTGGCCAAACCGTGCCAGAGGGCGCGAGCACCGCCACGGCGCCCCGCCCGACCGCATCCGCGATGAAGGCCCGGCCATCGACCCGCGCGCCCGGCAGCGCCGCATACAGCATGCCCGGCGTCACCGCCCGGCTATCGGCCGTGATCCCTGCCAGCCCCTCCGGCAAGCCCGCGATCTCCGGCAGGCCGGCCGCGCGGAGCATGTCAGCGGTTCGCGGCCGTGGCGACACGATCCGTCTCCCGCCGTGGGCCGGCCGCCGGCGCCGGGGTGCGGCCCGGTTGCAGCGGCATGGACAACGTGGCCTGCGTTGCCGCGGCCGTGACCGTCTCGGGCATCAGGCCCAGCATCGGCCCGATCCGGCTGATCACCCGCCCGGCGCCCGGGGCACTCACGGCGCCGGCGGTCGAGTAGCCGCCGGTACTGGCGTTGCCCTTGGGCTCGTCCAGCATGAAATACACGGCGTAGCGCGGGGCGTTCATCGGGAACACCGACATGAACGCGCTGATGTTGGCGTGCTTCTTGTAGCCGTGCGCCGTGGTCTTTTCCGCCGTGCCGGTCTTGCCGCCCACGAAATAGCCCGGCACGTCCGCGGGCTTGCCATACCCGTCCGTCACCACCAGCCGCATCAGGCGGCGCAGCGTGTCGGAGGTCTGGCTCCGCATCACCTGCGTGCCCTCCGCCCGGCGCCCGGTCTCGGACGCCACGATCGTGGGGCGCAGCACGATGCCGCCATTGGCGAGCGCCGCGGTGCCGCGCACCACATGCAACGGGGAGACGGCGATGCCGTGGCCGAAGCCCACGGTCATGGTCGCGATCTCTTTCCAGTTCGCCGCGGGCTGCACGATCGGCTGCCCCTGCTCCGGCAGCTCGATCCCCACGCGGGTGAACATGCCCATGGCGTGCAGCCAGCTGCGCTGCCGCTCCGAACCCACGGCCTGCGCCATGTGCGCGGCACCGAGATTGCTGGAATAGGCGATCACCTCAGGCAGGGCGAGCACGCGGTGCTTGCCCTCGAAGTCGGAGATGGTGAAGCGGCCAATCTTGATGTCGTGCGCGGCGTCGAAGCTGCTCCACAGATTGGCGGCGCCACTGTCCAACGCCATCGCGGCGGTCTGCAGCTTGAAGGTGGAGCCCGGCTCGTACATGCCTGTGACCGCCCGGTTGAACCGCTCCTCCGCACTGGCCTCGCCCGCCTTGTTGGCGTCGAAATCCGGCAGGCTGACCATCGCCACGACCTCACCGGTGCGGACGTCCATGACGATGCCGCAGGCGCCGATGGCCCGGAACTCGGTCATGGAGCGCATCAGCTCCTCCCGCACCACCGCCTGCACCCGCACGTCGATCGAGAGGCGGAGCGGCGCGCCGTCATCGCGCAACCGCTGGTCGAACGACCGTTCCACGCCCGCCACCCCGTGCGCATCCACGTCCACGCCGCCCACGATGTGCGCGGCCACGCGGCCCTGCGGATAGCGGCGGCGCTCCGTCTGTTCGAAATAGACGCCGGGAATGCCGAGATTGTTGACCGCCAGCTGCTCGCGCGGGGTGATGTTGCGGGCGAGGTAGACAAACCCCTTGTCGCTCGCGAGCCGGGTGCGCACGGTCGCGAGATCCAGGCGCGGCAGCACGGCCTTGAGCTTGGCCGCGGCCTCCGCCGTGTCGATCATCTCACGCGGGTTGGCATAGAGCCCGGCGACCGGGAGCGAGATCGCCAGGATCTCCCCGTTGCGGTCCGTGATGGTGGCGCGGGCGCGGTGCGCGCCCGGTACGGCGGGTTCCGGCGGCGGCGCTTCGCCAGAGGCTGCGGTGCGGGTCGCGTTCAGGATCGTCGTATGCGCGTCCGGCAGACGCGCGAGGCGATCGAGCCGCTTGGACGCGACCGGGAACAGCACGGTGGCGCCCGCGAGCTTCACGACCAGCGCCAGGAACAGCAGCGAAAATCCGCCCGCCGCGATCACGAGCCGCCCCCGCGTCTTTTCCAGCGCCGCGCGCCGTTCGAGATCGGGGGCGGTGACGCGCACGAGCTGCATGCGCGGGGCGTCGTGGGCGTCGTAGGCATCGGGCGGATCGGGTGGGGCGGCGGTCATGCCGGGTCAGTGCGCGCCGTAGGGGGTGGGCGGCGCCAGGGCGGGACGGCTGCCACCCAAGGCGGAGGCGCGAGTCACGCTGTCGCCGATCGCCGACGCCGTGACGGCGGGCGGGCGGGCGATCGGTGCCGCGGCCACCTGCACGACGGGCGCGGTCGGCACGCTGCGCGGCATCGGCGCAGGCGGCGCGACCGAGGCGAATTGCGGCGGCGCCGGGCGGGAGGATGGCGGAGGGGTGAGCGCCACCGGTGCCGGGGTCGCTGGGGGTTGCGGGCGGATCGCGGCCGGGGCGGATGTCGGCGAAGGCGGGGCAGCCTGCGGCGCGGGCGCGGCGCTCGCCACCAGCGGCGCCGCCGGGGCCGGACGGGGGCGGGCCGGTGCGGGCGGCGTCGCCTGGGCGACCACGGGGGCCGGCTCCATCGCGGGGACCCCGAAGCTGCCCGGCGGCAACGGCGGCGGCAGGCGTGCGCCCAGATCCTGCGGCGTCACGAACTGGGTGGGCTGCAGCGTGCGGAGCCCGAGGTGTTGGCGGGACAGCTCGGCGAGCCGCTCGGGCTCGTTCAGCAGCGCCCACTCCGTGCGCAGCGCCGTGATCCGCTCCCGGGCGATTTCCGCCTGCTTCATGGTGCGCGCGATCTCGCGATCCAGCATCAGGGCGCGGTGCTTGGACTGATACAAATACAAGCCGGACCCGCCGGCGAGCAGCATGCAGATGCAGGTGAGGGGACGGATCATGGCCGGGTATCCTGAGACGGCTGGAGATTGGCGGTGGAAAGTCGGGCAAGGGCGCGCAGGCGGGCGCTGCGGGATCGGGGGTTGGCGCGGGTTTCGGCGTCGGACGGCCGGGCGGCGCGGTTGGCGAGCAGACGGAAGGCCGGTGCCTCCGCTGCCACCAGGCCGCGCGGGTCGTGGCGGGACGGCCCGGGCGTGCGGCCGGCCGCGTCCTGCATGAAGCGCTTGACCAACCGGTCCTCGAGCGAATGGAACGACACCACGACCAGACGGCCACCGGGGGCCAGGAGCGAGGCGGCCTGGGTGAGCGCCCGCTCGATCTCGCCGAGTTCGTCGTTCACGCGGATGCGGAGCGCCTGGAAGCTGCGGGTGGCCGGGTCGATGCCGGAGCCGTCCTTGGGCACCACGCCGCGGATGATGTCGGCCAGCGCCTGCGTGGTGTCGATGCGGGCCTCACGCCGTGCGGCCACGATGGCGCGGGCGATGCGGCGGGACAGGCGCTCTTCGCCGAACTGATACAGCGTGTCCGCCAGCTCGGCCTCCGGCAGGTTGTTCACCAGGTCCGCCGCCGTGGGCCCGGCGGCGGCCATGCGCATGTCGAGCGGGCCGTCATGCCGGAAGCTGAAGCCCCGGATGGGGTCATCGATCTGAAACGAGGACACGCCGAGATCGAGCACGACACCATCGAGCGCGCCCACGCCGCGTTCGGCCAGCAGCGCCACCATGTCCCCGAAGCGGCCCTGGATCAGGTGCAGCCGGCCAGGGTGGCGCTGGGCGAGGGCGGCGCCGCGGGCAATGGCGGCGGGATCGCGGTCGATCGCGAACAGGGTGCAGGGCGCGGCGTCCAGGATCGCGGACGCATAGCCGCCGCCGCCGAACGTGCCGTCCAGATAGAGGCCGTCCGTGCGCGGAGCCAGGGCCGTCAGCACCTCCGGCAGCATGACCGGCACGTGGTTCATGCCTTGCCTCCCGGGAGGGTGAGGCCGCGCGTGCGGGCGCGGTCCCGCGCGGCGGCCAGGCGGGCGGAGGCGGCCGCGGGCTCCCAAATCTGGAAGGTGCGGCCCAGGCCCATGAAGGAGACGGCGTCGGTCAAACCAGCGTGCTGCACCAGCGAATCGGGCAGGGAAATCCGGCCTTCCTTGTCTGGTTCCACACGGTGCGCCTCGGCGTAAAGCGCTGTCGTAAGATCGTCCTGATCTTCGCTGAACATATCGAGCCGATCGAGCGGCGCGGCCAGCTGATCGAACACCGGTGCGGGCCATGCCTCGATGCAGGGATGGGTGTGGGACGGGCGCAGCACGAGCACGGACGCAGCCTCCCCGATGCGGCGAAACGAGGCCGGGACCGAGACGCGGCCCTTGGTGTCCAGGCGGTTCTGGTGCGTGCCGAGAAACTGGCTCATCGCCGCACGCCCCCTTTCACCTAGCCCGGCCCAGCGCGGACCCGCGATCCCCCGGACCCCGCGCCTCGCGGGTTCGTGTGGGATGACATGGGCTATCATGGGCAAACATGGGCGTCAAAGGGATAAGTCGGGAAATAGCGGGGATAACCCAAAAAAGAACGTGTTTTAACAGTGCGTTAAGATTTAGCTCGGGAAATGAGTCGGGGCGCGCAGGAGGGCGCGTTGATTTCCCGATTCGTTCCGGAGCAAAAATGCCAGACGGCCTGTAAGCCGGGTTCTGTCCGCCTCCCGAAAGAAGCGGGACGGCCATTCCTCTGGGACGCGCGTTGCCGCGCGTCTCATGCGACCAACCCGGGCAACGGGGCGGGAACGCCCCTGCGTCACATGCTTCCATGCTCGCCGGCTGCCCCTATTCGGTCTTGCTCCCGATGGGGTTTACCCTGCCGCCCCTGTTACCAGGGGCGCGGTGCGCTCTTACCGCACCGTTTCACCCTTGCCCGGCGGCTTGCGCGACCGGGCGGTTTGTTTTCTGTGGCACTGTCCCTGGGGTCGCCCCCGCCGGCCGTTAGCCGGCATCGTGTTCGCGTGGAGCCCGGACTTTCCTCCACCTGGGTTGCCCCAAGCAGCGGCCGTCCGGCCGTCTGGCGTCGCGGTCATGCGCGCCCGGGCCCACCCGGTCAAGCGGCCGCGACGACCGCCTGCAACCGCCGGCACGTCTCGGCATCGGCGATCCCGTTTACGCGGCGGGGCCGCCAGTGGCGTTGGAAGGCGCGCAGCGTCGTGGCCTGGTCGCCCGGTCCATACCCGATCGCGGTCAGTGCGGCGTCCACGTCCGGTGCCGGATCTCCATCGGGGCCGGGCCAGAAGCCGACGCCGTTGCGGGCCAGGCCCTCCCAGTCGAACAGCTCACCCGGGTCCTGCTTGCGGTCCGGCGCCACGTCGCTATGGCCGACCACGTTGCGCGCCGGGATCGCGTGCCGGCGCAGGATCGCGAGGCACAGATCGCATACCGCCGCCATCTGCAGCGCGGGGAACGGGCGATAGCCCCAGTCATGGCCGGGGTTCACGATCTCGATCCCGATCGAGACGTCGTTCAGGCCCGTGCGCCCACGCCAGCACGACACGCCGGCATGCCAGGCCCGCCGCTCCTCCGGAACCAGCGCATAGACCGCGCCGTCCTCGTCCACGACATAGTGGGACGACACGCGGGCAGCCGGGTCCCGCAACCGGTCGATCGCGGCCTGGGCGGTCTGCATGCCGGTATAGTGCAGGATCAGCGTATCGACCGGCCCCGGCCGTTCGTCGTGATTGGGGCTCGGGAGCCAGATCACAGCCGGCGTTCGCGCTTGATCCGATCCCAGGCCGCGTTGATCCGCGCCACCTTGTCGCTGGCGCGCGCCACGAACTCGGGCGGCACGCCGCGGGCGACCAGGCTGTCCGGATGGTTCTCCCGCATCAGGCGCAGCCAGGCCGCCCGCGCCGCCTCATCCGTGGCCTTGCGGTCGATGCCCAACACGGCATAGGCGTCCCCGGCATCCATGCCGCTGTCTTCCACCGGCCGTTCCGTGGCGCCCCGCGCCTGGTCCCAGGCGAGCTGGTCCAGGCCGAACTTGGCGTGGATCGTGCGCAGCATCGTGTGTTCGGCGATGGTCAGCGGCTTGTCCGCCCGCGCGATCGCGAACAGGGCGGACAGCACGTCCTCCAGCAGGCCGCGATTATCGGCGAAGCTTTCGCCCAGCTGGGCGGCGAACGGCTCGAACCCCTCGGCGCTGTCCCGCGCCTCATCGAACAGGCGGCCGATGTCGCGCACGCTTTCGGGCGGGATGCGGAACTGGCGCTTGAACGTGTCGATCTCCGCCCGGACCACGGGGCCGTCGCATTTGGCAAGCTTGGCGGACAAGACCACGACGCCGATCGCGAATACCTGGTCCCGCTGCCCCAAGGAGGCCGCGAGCCGCGCCGGGCCGAAGGCGCTGCCGAAGCCGGTGCCGTCCCCCAGGCTGAAGCGCGGCATCGCGCCCTGATCGGCCGCATGGCCGAGCGCCGCGCCCATCACGGCGCCGAACGGCCCGCCCATCACCATGCCCGCGACGCCGCCGAGCAGCTTGCCCCAATAGCTCATCGCCGCATCATACCACGGGCGCGGTCGCTAGGCACCCGGGCTTGCATAAGCACGGTCCGGTGCCGCTATGTGCGATTGCGGGTGGAGGGCACGGGATGCGGGGCGGACGCTGGGCAGTGGGCGGTGCGGCGGTGCTGGCGCTCCTGGTGGCGTGCATCTGGCTCGTGCCCGGCATGCTCGACTGGAACCGGTATCGCGACAGCATCGCCGCGCTGTTCGCGGCCGGGCTCGGGCGGCCGGTGCGGATCGAGGGCGACGTGACGCTGCATCTGCTGCCGCAGCCGATCCTGACGGCCACGCGCATCACCATGGACGATACCGGGGATGGCGTTGTGTTGACGGCGCAGGAGCTGCGGCTGCGGGTCGGTCTCGGGCCGCTTTTGGCCGGGCAGGTGGATGCGCGGGACGTGGTCGTGCGCGGCGCCGATTTGCATCTGCCGTGGCCACCGGCGCCGGGCGCCCTGGCGCAGCGCCCGCCGGCCTGGCTCAAGGGATTGCAGGCCCGGCTGGAAGATAGCCGCATCACGATCGGCGGACTGGCGCTGACGGGGATCGAGGCGCGGGTCGCGACCGACCCCGAGACCGGCACGCTGTCCACCGGGGGCTCGGGCCGGCTGGGCGGGCGGGACTGGCGATTCCAGGCGCGGCTGGCGCGGCCGGGGCGGGACGGGGCGGCCGGGCTGGAGATCAGCCTCGATGGGCAAGACCGGCTCCGCGACACGGGCGGCGTGTTTTCCGGGCAGATCGGCGGCGACGGCGCCCTGGCCGGCCGGGTTTCGGGCCGCGGCACCGACCTGTCGCAGCTCCTGCAGGCCCCCGCGGTGCCGTGGAAGGCCGAGGGACGGCTGGGCGCCACGGCGGGCCTGGCCGTAGCCGACGAGCTCGCGGTCGAGATCGACGGCTCGCCCGCGCGGGGGGCTGTCGCGCTCCGGGTGACGCCGGAGCCGCGGCTCGATCTGGCGCTCGCGGCCGGGCGGCTCGATCTGGATGCGTGGCTGCCGGTGCTGATGCAGGGGCCGCAGCTGGGCATCCCGACCGGCATCGACCTGTCGGCGGAGGCGGCCGGGCTGGGCGGCGGCGTGGTGCGGCGGCTGCGGGGCGCATTCGACCTGGACGCGGCCGGTGTGACGATCCGAGAAATGACGGCGCTGCTGCCCGGCGACGCCCCGATCACGCTGCGGGGCCGGATCCCGGGTAGCCCACCGGTCTTCGACGGCACGCTGCAGCTGCAATCCCCGGATTTCCGGGCGACCCTGGACTGGCTGCGGCGGCTCGTTCCCGCGGCGGGTGCCGGCGCCTTGCCGGTCAGCACGCCGCGCCGGGCGGAACTGGCCGGGCGTGTCGTGATCGGTCAGGGCCAGGCGGCCTTTCAGGATGTCCAGGGTCAGCTGGACGGGGCGGCCATGACGGGATCGGGCATGATCCGGGCCCGGCCACGCCCGGGGTTCACGGCGTCCGTTCAGCTGGCCCGGCTGATCGTGGACCCATGGCTGCCGGAAGCAGGGCGGCTCGATACACCGTCCGGTCTGGCCGATCTGCTGGCCCGGTTGACGACCGTGGACGCGGACCTCCGGCTCCAGGTCGCGCAGGCGGAGTGGCGGGGGTGGCCGGTCGGCAATGCCGGGCTCGAGCTCCAGGCGGAGGCCGGGCGGGTCATGGTCCGGCGGGTGGAGGGGACGCTCTTGGGCGTGAAGGTGGCGGCCTCGGGCGGCCTGGCGGGGTCGGAGGGCGGCGGCGTGCGGCTGGCGGATGTCCGCGTCGAGATGGCGACGCCCAATCTGGACGCGGTCCGCGGCGCCCTGCCGGCCGAGTGGCAGAAGCGTCTCGGCATGGTGCGGGGCGCCGGCAGTGCATTGCTGCTGCTTGCGGGCCCTGCCGAGGCGGTGCAGGCCCGGCTGTCGGCCGAGATCGGCGATCTTCGCCTCGAGGCGCAGCCGACGGTCAATCTGGCCATCCGACGGTGGTCGGGACCGCTCACGGTCCGGCATCCCGGGGCGCCGCGCTTTTTGGATGCGGCGGGTTTCGGCAACACCGTGGCCTGGCTCGGGGATGGGTCCCTTTCTGCCTTGGCGCAGGTCACGGCGGCGCCGGGGCGGATCGCGGTGGATGGGCTTGACCTGGCGGCAGGCTCCCTGCGCGCGCGGGGGCAGCTCGTGCTGGAGGGCAGCCCGATGCCGACCGGGGTGACGGGCAGCATCGTGGCCGAGATCCTGCCGCTGCCGCTCCCCTATGCCTTTTCGCCCGAGCCCCTCCCCATCGACATGCTGCTGGGGCGCCGGGCGGATGTCCGGATCGAGGCGGGCGAGGTCCTGCTGGGCCAGGCGCCTGCCCTGCGGGACTTTGCGGCGCACCTCGTGCTGCAGGACGGCGTCGTGCGATTGAACCAGGTCATCGCCGCGGTCGATGGCGGAAAGCTTACGGGTGCAGCCACCCTGGATGCCGCGCGCGATCCGCCGGTCATCACGCTGCAGGCCGATGTCGCCGGGGTCGCGCTGACCGCGCCACCTGCTGGCAGACCGCCCGTCGATGTCGCGGCAGGCGTCGCGGACGCGTCCCTGAAGCTGACTGCGGCAGGGTATAGCCCGGCTGCGCTGCTGGCGACGCTGAGCGGTCCCGTTCGGATCGACGTGCGGGATGGAGTCATGAGCGGCATCGACCTACCGGCGGCGGCGGCGGCGCTGAGTGAACGCGATGCAGGGCGCGTCAGTGCTCAGATGCGCCAGGCCCTCATGGGTGGAGCCAGCCCGTTCGAGCGGCTCAACCTGACGTTGGGCTTCTCGCGCGGGGTGGCGCGCGTGGATGGCGCCTTGGCCGGGCCGGCCGGGGATGCGCAGATCGCCGGCGCGCTCGATATGCCTGGCACCTCGGTCGATCTTCGGCTCGCGCTGCGGCCGGTAGGGCCTGACACGGAGCGGCCGGAGATCGGCCTGCGTCTCAACGGCCCGTGGTCGAACCCGGCGCGCACGCCCGAGCTGGCGGCGCTGTCCCGCTGGCTGGCGGAGCGGCCCTGAGGCCATTCACCATGTTCAGTGGTGCGGGCCGTCCAGCACGGCATACATCAGCGTCAGCAGCCCGGCCGCGGCATCGGCATGGCCGGAGCGATCGGCTTCCTGCGCCAGGGTGATCATACGGTCCGCCAGTTGGAGCGGGCTGGGGCCGGCGCTATGACGAGGGTCGGCGGCGTAAGCGGTGGAGTGGGCGAGCATGATGTTTTCTCCTGCAACACGCGGCGGGGTGGCCGCGGGGGCATCATGCAGGACCGTACCTTGCGAAAAGCTTAAGGCCGGGCGCGCAATGCGACGATTCTGAGCGAAGAAGCCAATTTTTCTTCCGGGGACCGCCCTGCATCGACGGATGCGACCAGAATCGACAGCAAAACCTGCCGCTGAGCCGCCTCCTGCTCCAAGGCGGCCCAGAACTCCGGCTCCAGGGCCACGCTCGTGCGATGCCCGGCCAGCGTGAAGCTGCGTTTTTCCAACCTCATGGGCCGCCCGCTTTTTGTGCCGGGACTGGACGCCAATGAGCTGTCCATGAAGCTGTCATTGCGAGCCCCTTGGCGAAGCAATCCAGGGGTGACATGCGCGCCTTTTTACCCCTGGATTGCTTCGCTGCGCTCGCAATGACGGTGGAAAGGGTGGTCCCATCCGAGCTCTGGTATCACTCACCCAGCGTGGCGCCGGGCCGGGTCATGTCGGCGGGGCGGACCCAGCGGTCGAAATCTTCCGGCGTCACGAACCCGAGCTGCGCCGCCGCATCCCGCAAGGTCAGGTTTTCCGCCAGCGCCAGCTTGCCGATGCGCACCGCCTTGTCGTAGCCGATGCGTGGGTTGAGTGCCGTCACCAGCATCAGGGACTTCGCCAGGTTCTCGGCGATGCGCTCCCGGTTTGGCTCGATCTTGTCCACCATGTTGGTGGCAAAGCTCTCCGCCGCGTCCGCCAGCAGCGCGCAGGATTGCAGCACGTTGTGGATGATCAAGGGCTTGAATACGTTGAGCTCGAGGAAGCTCTGAGCGGCGCCCACGGTCACCGCGACATGGTTGCCCATCACCTGGGCGCACACCATCGTCAGCGCCTCGCACTGGGTCGGGTTGGTCTTGCCCGGCATGATGGACGAGCTGAGCCCATCCGCCGGCACCACCAGCTCCGACAGGCCGGAGCGCGGGCCCGAGCCCAGCAGGCGGATATCGTTGCCGAGCTTGTTGAGGCTGACCGCCAGCACGTTCAGCACGCCCGACAGCTCGACGAAGGCGTCATGCGCACCCATGCCCTCAAACTTGTCGGGGTTGGGCGTGAAGGCGAGACCGGTGAAGGCGGCCAGGCGCTCGCAGAACGCTCGGTCGAACCCGGCATGACGGTTGAGCCCGGTGCCGACCGCCGTGCCCCCCTGCGGCACGCTGAGCAGGCGGGGCAGGGCGCCGTCGAGCCTGATGAGGCCGAGCTCGACCTGCCGGGCCCAGGCACCGAACTCCTGCCCCAAGGTGACCGGCACCGCGTCCATCATGTGGGTGCGGCCGACCTTCACGAGCGACGCCCACTCCGCGGCGCGGGCGGCGAGGCTGGCGTGCAGCGTGCGCAAGGCCGGCTGCAGGCGATGCACCACGGCTTCGGCGGCGGCGATGTGCATCATAGTCGGAAAGCTGTCGTTGCTGGATTGGCCGCGGTTGACGTGGTCGTTGGGGTGGATGGGCGTGCGGCTGCCGCGGGGCTGGCCCAGCGCCTCGTTGGCGGCGGTCGCGATCACCTCGTTGGCGTTCATGTTGGTCTGCGTGCCGGAACCGGTCTGCCAAACGGGCAGTGGGAACTCGGCATCCATCGTGCCGGCGGCGATCCGGGCGGCGGCGGCGGCGATCGGGGCGGCCAACTCGGCGGTAAGCTCGCCCAGCGCCTGATTGGCCTCGGCCGCCGCCTGTTTTTGCAGGCCTACGGCGCGGATCAGGCCCGGCGGAAACCGCTCCGTCCCGATGCGGAACAGCCGGCGGGCGCGCTCCGTCTGCGGACCCCAGAGCCGGTCCTGGTCGATGTCGATGCTGCCGAGCGAGTCGGTTTCGGTGCGGGTCATGTGGGGCCTCCGGTGTCTAAACGCGTGAGGGCCCATTGGGCTGCTTCGGCCACGACGGGGTTGGGATCGGCGGTGAGGGCCGCGGCGGCGGGGCGGAGCGCGGGGTCTCCCGAATTGCCGATCGCAGTCAGCACGTTGCGCACGAAGCGGTCGCGCCCGATGCGCTTCACGGGCCCGCCGGCGAACCGCGCCCGGAACCCGGCATCGTCCAGCGCCGCCAGGTCCGCCAGCTCCGGCGCCCGCAGATCGTCCCGCGCCCGCAGCTTGTCCGGCGTGTGCGCGGCCTGCGCGAACCGGTTCCAGGGGCAGACGGCCAGGCAGTCGTCGCAGCCATAGATGCGATTGCCCATCAAGGGCCGCAGATCATGCGGGATGGGGCCTTGGTGCTCGATGGTGAGATACGAGATGCAGCGTGTGGCATCGAGGCGGTAGGGCGCGGGGAATGCCGAAGTGGGGCACACATCGAGGCAGCGCGTGCAGGTGCCGCAATGGTCTTCGCCGGGCGGGTCCGGCGGCAGGTCGAGCGTGGTCATGATTTCGCCCAGGAACAGCCAGGAGCCGTGCGCGCGGGAGACCAAATTGGTGTGCTTGCCCTGCCAGCCGAGCCCGGCCTGCTGTGCCAGCGGCTTCTCCATGACGGGTGCCGTGTCCACGAACACTTTTATGCGTGGCCCGAACCGGCTGGCGATGAAGGCGCCGAGGTGCTTCAGCATGCCTTTGACGATGTCATGGTAGTCACGATGCCGGGCATAGACGGAGATGGCGCCGCGGTCGCGTTGGTCGAGGACGGCGAGCGGGTCGTCATCGGGCGCGTAGGACAGGCCGAGGGCGATGACGGTTCGGGCTTCGGGCCAGAGTGCCTGCGGCTGCGCCCGCTGCTCGGCGCGGTCGGCCAACCACCCCATATCCCCGTAGTGGCCGGCGGCGAGGAAGGCGGCGAGCCTGGTGCGGGCCTCGGGTCCTAACGTCGCGGGTGCGAAGCCGATGGCGTGGAAGCCAAGGGAGAGCGCCTTGGTGCGGATGACGGCTTTGATTGCGCCGGATCCAACTGCCCTTGGGCCGGCCATGCCGTTCGCTGCGTCAGACCGAAACCATCACCCCGGCCGCCTGTTCAGATTTTGGCGCCGCTTGAGTGCGCGCTGCATGGTGGCCCGAAGGACCTTGTTCATTCGAGCCTGATATTCAGGACCTTGTGACCGAAACCAGTTAAGTACGTCGGTGTCCACGTGCAAGCTCGCCGAATCTTCGACAGGCCGGTGGTATTTACCTCGCACCGCTTTGCTCCAGTCCAAGGCTTCAGGAGCGTCAGGATCGGTCAGATCGATCTCATGATCTGGCATGGCCGCCGCCGCCCTCAGCTGTCTCGTCAATTCGTCGGAGATCTCAGGACTCTGAAGCTTAGGGCTTTCCTTCCTCATACATCTTCCTTTCATATCTTGTTGCTCGCCTCACGCTGATGATCCGCCCGAGGCTATCCTCTGTCGGGTCTGTGTGCACAACGAACAACAGGGCGATTCCGCCGGCGTGGCCTACAGTTCGCTGACGATCTTCCTCCGCATGATCATCCGGCTCTGACACGGCATAGAGGTCGCCTTCCAGAACCAGCACGCCGGCTTCGAGCGATAGACCATGCTTAACCCGGTTGCTGGCATCTTTGACAGGATCCCAAGTCCAGCGTGGCACTGCAAGACTCACCCCCGGCCCCGATACCCCGGCACACCCTGATCGGGGATCCACACCTCGGCGGGCGGCTTGCCGGTTTGCCAGAACACGTCGATCGGGATGCCACCCCTAGGATACCAGTAGGCGCCGAGCCGCAGCCAGCGGGGCGTCAGCAGGTCCACCAGCCGTTCGCCCACATGCATCGAACATGCCTCATGGAACGCGCCGTGATTGCGGAAACTGGCCAGGAACAGTTTCAGCGACTTGCTTTCCACGATCCACTCGTCGGGCACGTAGTCGATCACGATATGCGCGAAATCCGGCTGGCCGGTGAGGGGGCAGAGGGAGGTGAACTCCGGGCATACGAAGCGCACCAGATAGTCCTGCTTCGGGTGCGGGTTCTGCACGCGCTCCATGATCGCCTCGTCCGGGGAGGCCGGGATCAGGGTGGGGGCGCCGAGCTGGCTGAGGGTGCTGTAGTCGCTCACGCCGGGTCTCCTTGTTGCCAACGGGCGCGAATGTCGGCGGCATGGGCCGGGGCGCGCCGGTCCACAATTGCGATGCGCAGGCCCTGCATCAAGGACTGATAGTACGTAAGATTGTGCTGGGTCAGCAGCATGGGGCCCAGCATCTCGTTGCAGCGGAACAAATGATGCAGATAGGCCCGGCTGTGCCGCGTGCAGGCGAGGCAGGCGCAGGCGGGGTCGAGCGGGCGGGTATCGTCCGCATGACGCGCGTTGCGGAGGTTGATCACGCCGCGGGACGTGAAGCCCCGCGCGGTGCGCCCGGCGCGCGTCGGCATCACGCAGTCGAACATGTCGATCCCGCGCAGGACGGAGGCCACGAGGTCGTCGGGGGTGCCGACGCCCATCAAGTAGCGCGGCTTGTCGGCCGGCAGGTTCGGCACCGTCGCGTCCAGCACGTCCAGCATCATGGCCTGCCCTTCGCCGACCGCGAGGCCGCCCACGGCGTAGCCCTCGAACCCGATCGTGGTCAGCGCCTCGACCGAGCGGGCGCGGAGCTCCGGATAGACGCCGCCCTGGACAATGCCGAACTGCGCGTATCCGGGCCGGGCCACGAAGGCCGCCCGGCTGCGGGCCGCCCAGCGCATCGAGAGCGCCATGCTGGCCTCGGCCTGCTCGGGCGTCGCGGGGAAGGGGGTGCACTCGTCCAGCACCATGGTGATCGTGGCGTCGAGCTGGTGCTGGATGGCCGTGGCGCTCTCGGGCGTGAGGCGGTGGGCGCTGCCATCGAGGTGGCTTTGAAAGGTGACGCCGTTTTCGTCGAGCTTGCGCAGGCCCGCGAGCGACATGATCTGGAATCCGCCACTATCGGTGAGGATGGGGCCGGGCCAGTCCATGAGGCGATGCAGGCCGCCCAGGCGCTCGACGCGGTCGGCGCCGGGGCGGAGCATGAGGTGGTAGGTGTTGCCCAGCACGATCCCGGCGCCCGTTCCGCGCACCTGGTCCATGGTCATCGCCTTCACGGTGCCGGCGGTGCCGACGGGCATGAAGGTGGGGGTGTCGACGGGGCCGTGCGCGGTGTGGAGCGTGCCGGCGCGGGCGGGGCCGTCGGTGGCCGTGAGGGTGTGGGTGAACATCACTTGCTTCCCCCTCTCCCGCTGGCGGGAGAGGGTGTGACGACACTCGCCATCCACCGCCTAGGTGACTCCACCCTCACCCAACCCTCTCCCGCCAGCGGGAGAGGGCTCTTGGCCGTCACGCTCCCCGCTCCAGCAAGCACGCATCCCCGTACGAGTAGAACCGGTACTCCGCCGCCACCGCATGCGCGTACGCCGCCCGCATGCGGTCCGTGCCGGCGAAGGCGCAGGTCAGCATGAACAGGGTGGAGCGCGGGAGGTGGAAATTGGTCAGCAGCGCGCCCACCGCCCGGAACCGGAAGCCCGGTGTGATGAACAGGCTGGTATCGCCCGCGAACGGCCGCACCACGCCATCGTCACCCACCGCGGTCTCCAGGATGCGCAGCGTGGTGGTGCCCACCGCCACGACGCGCCGGGCGGCGTTGATCGCGGCCGCGGCTTCGGCCGTCACTGTGCCGCGCTCGGCGTGCATGCGATGCGCGCCCACATCGTCCGTCCGCACCGGCAGAAACGTGCCGGCGCCCACATGCAGCGTGACGGTCACGCGCGGCACGCCGAGCCGGGCCAGCAGCGCCTCAGTGAAGTGCAGCCCGGCGGTGGGGGCCGCGACGGCGCCGGGGTTGGTGGCGAACACGGTCTGGTAATCCTCGGCGTCGGCCGCCGTCGGGCCGTGGGGGCGGGCGATGTAGGGCGGTAGGGCCAAGGCGCCGGCCTGCTGCAATGCCGCCGCGAACGCATCGCCATCCTGATCGAAGCGCAGCGTCACGCTCGCCCCGGTGCGGGACAGCACCTCTGCCGAGAGCTCGGCCTCGAATGTCAGGCGGTCCCCGGGCTGCAGCCGGCGGGCGTTGCGGGCCAGCGCGTGCCAGGTGCCGCCCGGGGCTGGTTGGTCGAGCGTGAGGTGCACCCGCGCCGCGCCGCGCCTTGCCACGAGCTGGGCCGGAATGACCCTTGTGTCGTTGGCGACCAGCACGTCGCCCTCCCGCAACAGGCTCGGCAGGTCGGACACGCGCCGGTCCGCGAAAGTGTCGCTCACGTGCAGCAGGCGGGCATTGTCGCGGGGCCGGGCCGGTTCGTGGGCGATGCGGCCGGGCGGCAGGTCGAAGTCGAAATCCGAGAGGCGCACCTAACCGAGTGCCAGACCCGGCGCCGGCGTGACCCGGCGCAGCCAGCGGATCGCCGGGATGCTGACCAGCACCGCCCACGCCTTCCCCACGACCTGGCCCGGCAGGAACTCGAGGCTGTGGAACGCCAGGCCCAGGAACACCACGCTGTCCACCACCAGCCCGGCAGCCGCGCTCAGCACGACCGCCAGCACCAGGCCCCGGCGCTGCAAGGGGGTGAACACGGCGAAGTCCACCAGCTCGCTCACCGCGAACGCCGCCGCCGAGGCCAGCACCAGCGCGCCCGGGGCGATGCCCGCCGATAGCAGCGTGCCGGCCACGATCGCCAGCAGTGACCATTGCGCGCCCAGGCAGCGCTGCACCACGTCCCGCAACACCAGCGCCGCACCCGCCACCAGCACGCCGGACGGCGCCATCAGCCCGGGTGCGACGGGCAGCAAGCACGGCCCCTGCGGCACGCACACGGTGCCGACATGCTGGATCATCCAGTTCGCCAGCGGCACGCAGGCCAGGAACAGCCCGAACGCCGCCAGGCCGATGGCCCGGGGCCGGTCGAGCGTCATGTTCACCGGCTTTCCTTATAGGACGCGATCTCGATCAGGTTGCCGTCGGGGTCGCGGCAATACACGGACTGGATCGGGCCCAGCGCTCCGGTCCGCGCCACCGGCCCGGCCGCGATCGCGATGCCGCACTCGTGCAGATGCTCGGCCACGTCCTCCGGCCCCACAGCGCTGACGAAGCAGAGGTCCGCGGCGCCCGGGGCCGTGTTGGCGCCGGTGATCCAGGCACGTGTGTCCGTGCCGGCCGGGCGCAGGTTCAGCTTCTGGCCGCCGAATTTCAGCGCGGTGCGGCGATCGTCACCGAACTCCTCCCGCTCCATGCCCAGCACGCGCTGATACCAGCTGGCGGTGATCTCGACGTCGGTGCAGTTCAGCACGACGTGGTCCAGGCGATCTACGGTAAAGCGCATCAATAGGTCCCGTCATTGCGAGCGAAGCGAAGCAATCCAGGGGCGAAGAGCACGTCCGTGGCCCCTGGATTGCTTTGCCGAGGGGCTCGCAATGACGGGGTCAGGCGCATCTCTATTCCAGCCCGTCGTAGAAATCATGGCCCTTGTCGTCGATCACGATGAAGGCCGGGAAATCCTCCACCTCGATCTTCCAGACCGCCTCCATGCCGAGTTCCGCGTATTCCAGCACCTCGACATGGCGGATGCAGTCCTGCGCCAGGCGGGCGGCCGGGCCGCCGACGCTGCCGAGGTAGAAGCCGCCATAGGCCCGGCAGGCGTCCCGCACGGCCTTGGAGCGGTTGCCCTTCGCCAACATCACCAACGAGCCGCCGGCGCGCTGGAACTCCGCCACGTAGCTGTCCATGCGCCCGGCCGTGGTCGGGCCGAAGCTGCCGGTCGCCATGCCCACGGGCGTCTTGGCGGGCCCGGCGTAATACACGGGGTGGTCCTTGAGGTAGTCCGGCAGGCCCTCCCCGCGATCGAGCCGCTCCTTCAGCTTGGCATGCGCGATGTCCCGCGCCACGACCACGGTGCCGGTGAGCGACAGCCGGGTCTTGACGGGATGGGCCGAGAGCTGGCGGCGGATCGCGTCCATCGGCTGGTGCAGATCCACTAGCACCACGTCGCCACCCAGGATGTCATCCGTGGTTTCCGGCAGATAATGCGAGGGATCGGCTTCGAGCTGTTCGAGAAAGATACCCTCTGGCGTGATCTTCGCCATGACCTGGCGATCCGCGGAGCAGGACACGCCGATGCCGACCGGGAGGCTCGCGCCATGGCGGGGCAGCCGAATCACCCGGACGTCATGGCAGAAATACTTGCCGCCGAACTGCGCCCCGATCCCCAGCGTGCGCGTGAGTTCCAGCACGCGCTGCTCCATCTCCAGGTCCCGGAACGCATGCCCGGCCATGGACCCCTGGGTCGGCAACGCATCCAGATACTTGGTGGACGCTAGTTTGACGGTTTTCAGGCACATCTCTGCGGACGTGCCGCCGATCACGATGGACAAATGATAGGGCGGGCAGGCGGAGGTGCCGAGGGTGCGGATGCGCGTGCCCAGATACTCCAGCAGCTTGCCCGGATTGAGGATCGCGCGGGTTTCCTGGAACAGAAAACTCTTGTTGGCGGAGCCGCCGCCCTTGGCGATGAACATCAGGCTCATCTCGTCCGCATGGTGCTCGCCCGGGGCGGCCGCGATGTCGAACTGCACCGGGAGGTTGTTACCGGTGTTCGCCTCCTCGAACATGCTGAGCGGCGCCATCTGCGAGTAGCGCAGGTTGGTTTCGGTGAACGTCCGGTGCACGCCCCAGGACAGCGCCTCCTCCTCGTTGCCCTCAACCCAGACGCGCTGCCCTTTTTTGCCGAACACCAGCGCGGTCCCGGTGTCCTGGCACATCGGCAGGATGCCGCCGGCCGCGATGTTGGCATTCTTGAGCAGGTCCAGCGCCACGAAACGATCATTGGGCGAGGCCTCGGGATCATCGAGGATCGCCCTGAGCTGCCGCAGATGCGCCGGGCGCAACAGATGAGACACCTGGTGGAAGGCCTGGAACGCCAGCTCGCTCAGGGCCTCCGCCTTGATGCGCAGCACGGTCTGCCCGTCGCAGACGAAGGTGCTGACGCCGGCAATGTCCAGCTTGGTCCACGGCGTCCCGGCGTCGCCCAGCGGGAACATCGGCGCATACTGGAAGCCGGCGGGGCGGACGGGCGTGGCCACGGGTGCGTTCATGGGGTCCCTGCGTCAGTCCTTGGTGGGCGGGCGGCGGCGGAAGGCGTCCAGGCTCACGACCTGCGGCGTCTCGGACGGCGGCTCCGGCTCTGGCTCGGGCGCCGGGTCGACCGGATCGTCGTTGGCGGCCTCCTCCCCGGGCGGGTGGAAGCGGAGGCCGAACTGCACATGCGGATCGGCGAAGGCGCTCAGCGCCGCGAACGGGATCTTCAGTGAGGAAGGGATGCCCCCGAACGAGAGGCCGACGCTGAACCAGCCCTCGGGCTCGTCCACCTGCAGGTCCCAGAACTGGTGTTGCAGCACGATCGTCATCTCGTTCGGGTATTGCGCGAGCAGGCGGGCGGGGATGATGACGCCGGGGTGGCCGGTGCGGAAGCTGAGGAAGAAATGATGGTCGCCGGGCATGCCCTCGGCGCCGACATGCGCGAGTGCGCGCACCACCACCTGGCGCAGCGCCTCCTGCGCCCAGGAATCGTAGGGCAGGAGGCTGTCCGGGCGGGGCGGTAGGCCGCCGTTGCGGCCGTCTTCGGTGTCTTCCATGCGGCACCCCTTAGCGCCATCCGGCCCGATTGGGAACGGGCCGCTTCTGTGCCAGGTTCGTCGCCACAAGGAGGTTCCCATGCATCGCCGCACCCTGCTGACCGCCGCCTTATGCATGCCGTTCGTTGCCCGTGCCGCCGACGCCCGCGTGCTGCGCTTTGTGCCGCAGGCGGACCTGGCCGTGCTGGACCCGATCTGGACCACCGCCTACCAAACGCGGGATCACGCCTTCCTGGTGTTCGACACGCTGTTCGGGCAGGACGCGGCCTATGCGCCGCAGTTGCAGATGCTGGACCAGGCCGGCGCCGACACCGGCGGCCTGGGCTGGACCTTGCGGCTGCGCCCCGGCCTTAACTTCCACGACACCACGCCCGTGCTGGCGCGGGACGCGGTCGCCAGCATCCGGCGCTGGGGCTCGCGCGACACGTTCGGCCAGGCGCTGCTGGCCGCGACGGAGGAGCTGTCGGCGCCCGATGACCGCACGATCCGTTTCCGCCTGAGCCGCCCGTTCCCGTTATTGCCGGAGGCGCTGGCCAAGACCTCGCCCTCGCCCTGCGTGATCATGCCGGAGCGGCTGGCGCAGACCGACGCGTTCAAGCAGGTGAGCGAGATGGTCGGCAGCGGCCCCTATCGCTTCCTGCCGGACGAGCGCATCCCGGGCGCCCGCGTGGTGTATGCCCGCTTCGAGGGCTATGTGCCGCGGCCGGAGGGCACGCCGTCCCGCACCGCCGGGCCGAAGCGGGCGGGGTTCGAGCGGGTGGAGTGGGCCATCATCCCGGATGCGGCCACCGCCGGCGCCGCGCTGCAACGGGGCGAGGTCGATTGGTGGCTGGCCGCCAATTCGGACCTGCTGCCCCGGTTGCGCGCGGACCCACGGCTCACTGTGCGGACGCAGGACCCCACGGGCATCATCGGCACCATGCGGTTCAACCAGCTGCATCCCCCGTTCGACAACCCGGCGCTCCGCCGCGCCGTGCTGGGCGCCGTGACCCAGGCCGAGCACATGCAGGCGGTCTCGGGCCCGGACCGGGCGCTGTGGGCGGACGGCGTGGGCTATTTCTGCCCCGGCACGCCACTGGCCAACGATGCCGGCATGGAGCGGCTGACCGGTCCCCGCGACCTCGATCGCAGCCGCCGCGCCGTGGAAGCTGCCGGCTACAAGGGCGAGCGCGTGATGCTGATGCTGCCGACCGACATCCCGAGCGTGCATGCCCTGGCGGAGGTGACGGCGGAGCTGTTCCGCAAGCTGGGCTTCAACCTCGATGCGCCGGCGATGGACTGGGCTTCGGCCGTGCAGCGGCGCACCAATATGGAACCCGTGGATAAGGGCGGCTGGAGCGTATTCCAGACCAGCTGGTCCGGCTTGGACCACGCGACGCCGGCGGGGCACCCGTTCCTGCGCGGCAACGGGCGCGCGGCGGCACCGGGCTGGCCGCAAAGCCCGGAGCTCGAGATCCTGCGGGATGAATGGCTCCGCGCCGAGACCGCGGACCGGCAGCGGGCGATCGCCGAGCAGATGCAGCTGCAGGCGTTCGAGGACGTGCCGTACGTGCCGCTCGGCCAGCAATTCCAGCAGACCGCCTATCGCCGGGACCTCACGGGTATCCTGCCGGGCATGCCGGTGTTCTGGAACGTGGCGCGAACCTAGTGGCGCGGCTGCCGTTTCGCACGTTCCGCGACCAGCGTCTGTCGGTGTTCCAGGCCGCCGCCGCCGCGGCCTCACGCCGGCCGGGTGGCCCGATGCCACCGCTGGAGCGGGCCGCCGCGATGGTTGCGGCGCGGCAGGCGGAGGGCGTGCCACTTCAGGCCGACACCCCGCCCGGCATCGCCCACGAAAGCTGGACCTGCGCCCGGCTAGGCTGGAAGCTACTGCAAGCCGAGCTGGGACGGGACCCGGCACGCCGCGCGCAGATCGAGGACCGGTTGGACAATAGCCGCTGCGATCCGCGCTGGGCCACCACCCTGTTGTCCTACTTGCAGTTCTTCGGGCGGGACGGACACCGGCGGACCATCCCCTATATCCGGCCGGAGGCCGCCGGGCCCGCCGTCATCGCGATACCGGACCAGGCGCGCATCGCCCTGCTGAGCGATTGGGGCACGGGCCGCCGCACCGCGCTCACCGTGCTCGATGATCTGGCTCGGCAGCGCCCGGACATCGTGATCCATCTGGGTGACATCTACTATGCCGGCACGCCCGCCGAATGCGCCGCCAACTTCCAGCAGCCGATGGATCGCGCGCTAGATCGCGCGAACCGCGAAATCCCGGTGTTCACGCTGTCGGGCAATCACGACATGTATGGCGGTGGCGCCGGATATTACGGCCTGATCGATGGGCTGAACCCGGGGGCATTCCGCCAGCCGGCCAGTTTTTTCTGCCTCCGGGCCACGCACTGGCAGTTGGTGGCGCTCGACACCGGCCTGCACGCCTATGATCCGTTCGACACGCATCCCCTCACATCGCTGGAGCCGGCGGAGCAGGAGTGGGCCGTGGCGCGCATCGCGGAGTTCCCGGGGCGCACGATCTTGCTGTCGCACCACCCGCTGTTTACGGCGCGGGGCACGATCGGGGATGGGGCCACGCCGTGGAACGCCAATTTGCTGGCCAGCTTTCAATCGATGAACGCCGCTGGCCGGGTCGCTGCCTGGTTCTGGGGGCACGAGCATCGGCTGGCGCTGTATAAGCCGTTCCTGGGCCTGCCGGCCGGGCGCTGCATTGGCTGTGGCGCCATTCCGATGTTCGTGGCTGACGAGCCGGATTCGCGCCCCGATGGCCCGGCGCTGCTGCCGCCCCGGCTGGGCCATGACGGTACGGTGTTCGACCATGCCTTTGCCCTGCTGACGCTGGACGGGGCGGCGTTGGGCGCCGAGTATTGGGCTGTGGGCGCCCAGCCCGGCCTGCTTCACACGGAGCGTCTGGGATGAGGATCGCCGTTGCCGGGTGCGGCCCGGCTGGACTGGCTGCCTCTTTGCTGCTTCAGCGCGATGGCCATGACGTCACGCTGTTCGAGCGGTTTGCGGCGCCGCGCCCGATCGGCTCCGGCTTGATGGTGCAGCCGACGGGGCTCGCGGTGCTACGCGCGATGGGACTCGATCAGGCGATCGTGGCGGCCGGCGCCCGGATCGAGCGGCTGTTCGGCCGCGTGCTGCCCTCGGGCCGGGCGGTGCTGGATGTGCGGTATGCGGCGCTGAGCGGCGGGCGGTTCGGCGTCGGCATCCACCGCGCGGCGCTGTTCGGCGTCCTGCATGACGCGGTGCTGGCGGCCGGCATCCCGATCCGCACCAGCCACGCCGTGGTGGGCGAGGAGGAGGGCTGGCTGCTGTTCGAGAGCGCCGCCCGTGCCGGGCCGTTCGACCTGGTGGTGGATGCGCTCGGCACCGCGACCCCGCTGGCGCACCCCTGTGGACGGGTGCTGGAGTATGGCGCGCTCTGGGCCACGCTGGATTGGCCGGGCGGCGGCTTCGATCCCATGACGCTCGAGCAGCGATATTGGCGCGCCAGCCGCATGGTCGGCGTGCTGCCGTTGGGGCACGGCAAGGCGGCGTTCTTCTGGTCGTTGCGGGTGGATGCCCTGGCGGCGTGGCAGGCGGCGGGGCTCGCGTCGTGGAAGCGGGACGTGCTGGCCCTGTGGCCCGCTGCCGCCCCGTTGCTGGACCAGATCGCCTCGCCGGACGCGCTGACCTTCGCGCGGTATGCGCATCGCACGGTAGCGGCGCCCGTGTCGGGCCGGGTGATCCAGATCGGCGATGCCTGGCATTCCGCCAGCCCGCAGCCGGGGCAGGGGGCGAACATGGCGCTGCTGGATGCCTATGCCCTGGCGCTGGCGCTGCGGACCGGTGGCGCCGCGGACGCGATCCGGCTGCGGCGGCGGCATGTGGCGCTGTATCAGACGATGAGCGTGTTGTTCACCCCGGCCTACCAAGGCGATGGCCGGGTGATGCCGCTGCTGCGCGACTGGCTGATCGGCCCGGCGTCCAATCTCTGGCCCGCGACCCGCATCACCGCCGCCATGGTCAGCGGGACCGTTGGCAATCCGCTGAAACGGTTGAAGCTGAACGGCACCCAGCCAAGCTCTTTCTGAGCTTGTCGAGGGGCACTCTGGGCGAAGTTCTTCGACGAGCTCAGGACGGGCAGATTTCTTGCGATTCTGCTCGCCCTGAGCTTGTCGAGGGGCACCCGGCGCGCTGTTCTTCGACGAGCTCAAGACAAGCGGTATTCTTGCGGTTCCGCTAGCCCTGAGCCTGTTGAAGGGCACCCGGCGCGACGTCCTTCGACGAGCTCAGGACAAGCGTTTTTCTCGCGGTTCCGCTCGCCCTGAGCTTGTCGAGGGGCAGCCGGCGCGACGTCCTTCGACGAGCTCAGGACAAGCGGTATTCTTGCGGTTCCGCTCGCCCTGAGCCTGTCGAGGGGCACCCGGCGCGATGTCCTTCGACGAGCTCAGGACAGGCGGTATTCTTGCGGTTCCGCTCGCCCTGAGCCTGTCGAGGGGCACCCGGCGCGATGTCCTTCGACGAGCTCAGGACGAGCGGTTTTCTTGCGGTTCCGCTCGCCCTGAGCTTGTCGAAGGGCACCCGGCAAGACGTCCTTCGACGAGCTCAGGACGAGCGGTTTTCTTGCGGCTTCGCTTGCCCTGAGCTTGTCGAAGGGTACCCGGCGCGATGTCCTTCGACAAGCTCAGGACGAGCGGTTTCCTTTGCCTCGGCAACTATTGCAGCGCGCGTCCGATGACCACCGTAGCGCCGTCTCAGGCGATTTGGAAGGCGGGGGCTCGAAGTGGGGGGCTTCTGTTGCCCGGTGCCCCCCGAACCGCGCGTGTCACTGCTTACGCAGCGATCGCGAGTGCTTCATGATTGTCATTGGCACTTGTGATTTGACCCGATAACGGCGGTATCATGCCGGGCAAAAGGCAGGTCTTTACTACGCATGTCGAGCCTGTGTCGCCCCCGTGGTTCTGGTGGAGGCGCCGGGCACTGCCCCCGGGTCCATAACGCTTATTCCAACTACCGTTTATCACCATAGCTATCGCTAGCCCCTCATATGTAGGCTTCTGCGGCGCCGGATGCTAGGGGGTTCTGCATGAGCATGACTCCCGACCAACTCGCCGAAATCGCCGCCCAACGTGAGGCCACGCAGCCGACCCGCCGCGCCACCGTGCCGGCGCTGGAAGCCATGCTGTATGAGCCGATCCCGGTGCTGGATCACGGCTTCGTCCGCGTGATCGACTACATGGGCGACGACAGCGCCGTGGTGCAGGCGGCGCGCGTCAGCTACGGCCGGGGCACCCGGAAGGTCAGCGAGGATGCCGGGCTGATCCGCTATTTGATGCGGCACCGGCACAGCACGCCGTTCGAGATGTGCGAGATCAAATACCACGTGAAGCTGCCGATCTTCGTGGCCCGGCAATGGATCCGCCACCGCACTGCCAACGTCAACGAATACAGCGCCCGCTACTCGATCCTGGACCGCGAGTTCTACATCCCGGCCCCCGAGCAGCTCGCGGCGCAGAGCAGCAGCAACCGCCAGGGCCGCGGCGAGCTGCTGGAAGGCGCCGAGGCGGCTGAGGTACTCGACATGCTGCGCCAGGATGCCAGCGACACCTACGCCCATTATGCCCACATGCTGAACGAGGGGCCGGACGGGCAGCCAGTGGACCCCGGCCGCAAAGGGTTGGCGCGGGAGCTGGCGCGCATGAACCTCACGCTCAATACCTATACGCAGTGGTATTGGAAGGCGGATTTGCACAATTTGCTGGGTTTCCTGTCGCTGCGGGCCGATCCGCACGCGCAATACGAGATCCGGGTCTATGCCGACGCGATGCTGCAGACCGTGGCGGCCTGGGTGCCCGAGACCTATCGCGCGTTCCAGGATTTCCGCATGGGTGCGGCCACGTTCTCGGCCGGGATGTTGGCCGTGCTGCGCCGGCGTCTGGCGGGTGAGGCGGTCGAGCAGGCCGGGAGCGGGCTGTCGAAGCGGGAATGGGCCGAGATGATGGAGATCCTCGACACGCCATGAGTCCCCGGCTGTGATCATCGTGTTCGGGTCGATCAACCTCGATCTGATGTTCGCGGTGGACCGGTTGCCGGCGCCCGGTGAGACGGTGCTGGGCCCCGATGTCATGTTCCAGCCCGGCGGCAAGGGCGCCAACCAGGCCGTGGCCGCCGCCCGCGATGGGGCGGCCGTGGTAATGGTGGGCGCCGTGGGGCGGGATGCGATGGCGGAGATGGCGATGGCGGGCCTGATCGGCGCCGGTGTGGACGTGTCGCGCATCGCCCGGGGGGACGCTGCCACGGGCTGCGCCGCCATCTGCACGGACCCGGCGGGCCGCAACCAGATCGCGGTCGGCGCCGGCGCGAACCGGTTGGCCCGGGCGCATCAGGTCGAGGATGCGCTGCTGGGCCCCGGCCATACTCTCCTGATGCAGATGGAGGTTGATCCCGGGGAGACGGCGGCGCTGCTGGGTCGCGCCCGGGGCTGCCGCGTGATCCTGAACTTGGCCCCGGCCGCGCCGCTGCCGTGTGGGGCATGGGCGCATGTGGATGTGCTGGTGGTGAACGAAACCGAGGCCGCCTGGCTTGCCGCGCAGAATGGGGCGTCGCCGGATGCGGCTGGGTTGCATGGGGCGCTGGGCATGATCGTGATCCGCACCCTGGGCGCCGCGGGGGCGGACTATGTGGGGCGGGATGGGGGCGGCCATGTGCCGGGCCATGCGGTTGCCGCGGTGGACAGCACTGCGGCGGGCGATTGCTTCACGGGCGTGCTGGCCGGCGCACTCGACAGCGGCCTGGCGCTGCCGGCGGCGATCGCGCGCGCCAATGCGGCGGGCGCGCTGTGTTGCACGCGGGCGGGGTCGCAAGGGAGCTTGCCGTCCGGCGCCGCGATCGATGGGCTGGCTGGATAGGATCGCAATCGCCGGATGGCACCGCGTGGCAGGAAGCGGCATCTTTCCGTCATGGACACGATGATCACCCCCCACCAAGACGATCTCCGCTGGGCCACCGTGCTGGCGCGTGAGCCCGGGGAGTTCCTCTATGCCGTCACCACCATGGGCGTGTTCTGCCGCCCCGGCTGCCCGGCGCGGCCGCCGCTGCGTCGGAACGTGCGCTTCTTCGACACGCCGGCCGAGGCCGAGCACGCCGGGTTCCGCGCCTGCCGCCGGTGCGATCCCGTGGGCTCCCGCGCGGCGCTGGCGCGGGCTGTAGTGGAGGATGCCTGCGCGTTCATCGCGGCGGAGGAGGCGATGCCGTCTTTGGACAAACTCGCGACCCGCTCCGGCTATTCGCGCTTTCACTTCCTCCGCCTGTTCCGCGACCATACCGGCGTGACCCCGCGCAGCTATGCCGAGGGCGTCAGGGCAAGGCGGTTGCAGGCGGCCTTGGGCCAGGGGGCACGGGTGGCGGATGCGGTGGCCGGGGCCGGGTATGGCTCCGAGAGCCGGGTCTATGAGCATGCCGGGCGGCTTCTGGGTATGACGCCGGGCGCGATGCGGCGGGGCGGCGCCGGGGAGACGATCCGGACGGCGCTGACGGATTGCCCGTTCGGGCGGCTGCTGGTCGGCGCGACGGAGCGGGGCGTGTGCTATCTCGGCTATGCCGAACCGGACGAGGCGCTGCTGGGTGATCTCAGGGCGCGCTTCCCGGCAGCGACCTTCGTGACGGACGATGCCGGGTTGAAGGCGGAGCTGGACAAGGTGCTGGCCTATCTCGACCAGCCCGCTTCCGGCCTCGATTTGCCGCTCGATTTGCGCGGGACGGCGTTCCAGCAGCGGGTCTGGGCGGCGCTGTGCCGCATCCCGGTGGGGGAGACGCGGAGCTATGCGGCGGTCGCGGCGATGATCGAGGCGCCGCTCGCGGTGCGGGCGGTGGCGCGCTCCTGCGCGACCAACCCGGTGTCGCTCGCGGTGCCGTGCCATCGCGTGATCGGCAGCGATGGCAGCCTGACCGGGTATCGCTGGGGCATTCCGCAGAAGCAGGCACTGCTCCGGCGGGAGCGGGGGTAGCGTCGGGACGCATTCCGGCTAGGCTCCCGCCAACATGGGAGCGGATTATGGAACAGACGCATCGGACCGGCGGCAGGGAGCGGCCCACGTGAGGGGGTCTGGTTGGACGGCCGGCGCGATGCTGTTGCTGGCTGCATGTGCCACGCCGGAGGCTCCGCTAACATTACCTGAACGAACATCACCGCAAATAACCTTAATTCCCACGCCGCGACCTGTATTGAAGACTCCGGTACTGACGCGGTGGACCTTGGACAGCACGGACGACCATTGCACGGCGGCGGCTTCGGGGGCGGGCGGTGGCCTGCGCCTGGTGGTCAACCGGTCCGGCACCAGTCTCTCGGTCCAATCGCGAGAGGCGGCGCGGGTGCGGCGGGGGTCGGCCGTGCCGCTGAAATTCACCGGTCCGGCCGGATCGTGGACCACGCAGGGTGCCGTGTCGGGCCGCACGGTCGGCGCCACGTCCCCGATGGATGAGGAGGCCGCGGGGCGGGCGCTCGTGCTGCTGTCGGGCGGCGTGCTGCGGGCCGGGACGTTGCCGCCGCTCGCGATCCCGGCGGCCGGGGCGCGGGGCAGCAAATGGTTCGAATGCGTGCGCCGGCAGTTGCTGCCATGACCGGATGGGCCGGACGGATCGGCGCCTGGAGCCTCCGCCTGGCCCTTCTTGGCCTTGGCGCCTTCGCGTTGATCGCGCTCTCGGCACTGCGCCTGTCGCAGGACGGGGAGGCGGCGCATGCCCGCGCCAGCGCCCTGGCTGGGGCCGCGGCGGAGCGGGCGCAGGCAGGCCTTATGGAGTTGACGGCGCGGTTCGAGCGGGTGACGGGATCGCTGCGCGCGGCCGATGTGTCGGGCGACACCACGGCGCTGTCGGCCCGGCTGTTGCGGGCGGAGCCGTTGCTGGCCCCGGCGCAGGCGTTGCACGTGTTCAATGCGCGCGGCCGCCTGGTCGCGGCAACGACGCCCCCCACGGCGGATGACGAGGCGCTGCAGCCGATGCTGGCCACGGCGACGGCCGACGCCCGCGGCACGGTGCTGGTCCGCCGGCCCGGATTGGGCGGGGACGGCGTGCTGATGGCCCGGCGTGTCGAAGACGGCTCGCGCAGCCTGGCCGGGACCGTGACGGCCTCGGTCTCGGCGGAGGCGCTGCGGGCTTTGGTGGTGCCGGGCCGGTTGCCGGGTGCCGAAATCCGCGTGGCTGATGCCGGCGGCAGCGAGCTTTTCCGCATCATGACCCCTCCGGCGCCGACGCTGTCCGCACCGGACTGGGCGGCCTGGCTGCTGGCGCATACGCCGGCGGAATGGCAGGCGCCGGCGCTGGTCAGCGTGCCGTTCGGGGCCGCGGGGCTCACAGGGTCGATCCGCGTGGCCGTGCCGTCGCCCACGGGATTTTCGCATGCGGAGGCATGGGGCGCCGGATGCGCCGCGGCCTTTGGGGCGATGGTCGTGTTGACCCTGCTGCCGCTCAGGCGCCGGGCCAAGCCGGGCTTGGCGCTCCCCATGGCGGATGCCAGCGAGATCGAGGCGTTGCGGCAGAAGTTGGACGAAGCCGGGGCGGAGCGGAACCGCGTGCTGGCGGCGATCGGGCATGACGTGCGCACGCCGATCAACTCGATCCTCGGCATTTCCGCGCTGTTGATGGACGGGACCGTCGATGAGGGGCAGCGGAAGTGGCTGCATCGCATCCGCGCCAGTTGCGACGCATTGCTGGCGATGCTGAACGGCATGCTGGAGATCGCGGCGGCCGGGATGGATGGCGCCGAGATCCACCGCGAACCCTGTGACGTCGCGACCCTCAGCGAGGAGATCGGTGAAGTTCTGCGACCGCAGGCGCACGACAAGGGGCTCGAATTCCAGGTGCGGATCGATCCCGCCGTGCTGGGCGCCTGGCAGGTCGATCCGACCCGGCTGCGGCAGGTGCTGTTCAACCTGGCGGGCAACGCGATCAAATACACGAGCCAGGGCCACGTGACCGTTGCGGTCGAGATGGGGGAAAGCGAGGGCCGGCTGCGCTTCGTCGTCTCCGACACGGGGCCCGGCATCGCACAGGAAGAGCGCGAGCAGGTGTTCGAGCAGTTCCGGCGCGGGCGGGGCGCGGTGATGCAGGGGCAGGAGGGCCTCGGCCTCGGCCTCGCGCTATGCCGGGAGATCGCGGTGCTGCTGGGCGGCACGCTCGTCCTGCAGGCCGGCGAGGCCAGCGGATGCGTGTTCGTGTTCGAGATCCCGGCCGAGCGGATCGCGCCGGAATCCGCGGGCGCGCCGCTGAAGGGGCGGACGGCGCTGGTGGTGGGATTGTCGGACGGGGTGCGCCGCCGGGCCGCGTCGCATCTGGAGCAGATGGGTTTCGTGGTCGATACCGCGGCGGACGGCTTCATGGCGCTGGGCCTCGCGGAGCGGACCGTGTTCCGCCATGGCTGCCTGGACCTCGTGCTGGTGGACGCCGTGATGACGGGGATGTCGGCCGAAACGCTGCTGCGGCGCCTGCAATCCGGCGCGCATGGGGACCGGTTGCGCAGCATTGCCGTGGCGCATGGCGCGATCAATTCCGACATCGCGGACCTCGCCGACACCATCGTGCCGCATCCCGTGGAGGCCCAGGGAATCGAGCGGGCGGTGACGGCGCTGTTCGGCAGCAGCACCGTGCTGCAGGAGATGGACCCCCGGGCTGCGCCGCCGGCACCGCTCCGCGTGCTGGTGGTGGAGGATAACCGCATCAACCAGCTGCTGTTCATCGACGTGCTGGCCCGCGCGGGCTTCTCCGCCTTCGCCGCCAGCAGCGGGGAGGAGGCGGTGGACGCGGCCCTGCGCGGCGGGTTCGACGCCATCCTCATGGACGTGCAGATGCCCGGCATCGACGGCGTGGAGGCCACGCTCCGCATCCGCGCGGCCGAGGCGCCGGCGCATACGCCGATCGTGGGGCTGACGGCGCATACCGGCGCCGGGGTGCGGAAGCGCTGCTTCGACGCGGGCATGGATTCCGTGCTGCACAAGCCGCTGGATCTGTCGCGGCTGCCGTTCCGTTTGCGGGAGGCCGTGGCGGCGGGCCGGGCGCTGCGCATCAAAACCCAGCCGTTCGAGGCGGCGACCCCATTGGGCGACGATGCGTTGGACAGTGCGACTGCCCTGGACATCGCTGACGAATACCTGGTCGGGTTGATCGGCGAGGTCGGCGTGGAGCGGGCACGATCGTGCATGGAGGATTTCCTGGCACAGATGGAAGGCACGCTGCCGCAATTGCGGGATCTCGCGGACGGGGACCTGCCGGCGCTCGCGCATCTGGCGCACAACGTCGCGGGCGTGGCCGGCACGATCGGCGTGACCGGGCTGCTGGACGGGCTGTTGCTGCTGGAGGACGCGGCGCGGCAGGCGGATCCGGTGCGGGTGCTGATCGCGCTGCGGGAGGTGGGTCAGACCTGGGCCCGGGTCAGCCGCACGCTGCGCCCGCGGTTCGACCAGCTGGCCGGCGAAGATAATTGGCCGGATTCCGGCATCCGGCGCGCGGCGTAGTTTTATCCGAAACCTGTCCTAGATCCCAATCCGACCGAAGTGGGTTGGCTTGGGCTCTAGTTTTTCAGGTTTGGCGAGCACTACTACCGTCCAGGCGATGCCGCCTGGTCGGTAAGTGCTCTAGATCATGTCATTGCGAGCCCCTTGGCGAAGCAATCCAGGGACCGCAAGCCTGCGTGTCGCCCCTGGATTGCTTCGCTTCGCTCGCAATGACGGTGGAGGCGATCATGGGATTTAATCTTTGCTCCAGAGTTACGGCTTGGTGGATGGCCGGGCTGGCAGTCGCTTACGCGCAGGGCATTCCGGCCGAGCGGTTCCCGGCCCCCGCGCGCGCCGTGGCCAGCATCGTATCGGACCGGTGGTCGGAGGAGGATAGCCGGGAGCGTGTGGGGGAGGCGGCGAAGGTGCTGGCCTTCCTCAAAATAAAGCCCGGTATGGCAGTGGCGGATATCGGCGCCGGCGCCGGCTATTACACGGCGCGGCTATCCCGGGCCGTGGGGCCGCGCGGGCAGGTGCTGGCCGAGGATATCGTGCCGGCCTATGTCGCGGCATTGCGGCGCCGGGTCACGCGGGAGGGCCTGGCCAACGTGGTGGTCAGCCAAGGCGTGGCGCATGACGCGATGCTGCCGCCGGGCTCCGTCGATGTGGCGCTGCTGGTGCACATGTATCACGAGATCGAGCAGCCCTTCGGCCTGCTGGTGAACCTCGTGCCCGCACTGAGGCCGGGTGGGGTCGTGGCGATCCTCGATACCACCCGGCCCACGCAGTATCACGGCACCCCGCCGCCGTTGCTGACGTGCGAGATGGCGGCGATGGGGTTTCGCCGGGTCGATACGCTGGAGCTGGCGGACGGGTCGGAGTATCTGGCGGTGTTCGTCCCCCCGGCGGTGGCGCCGGCGCCGGAGTCGATCAGGCCGTGTTCGCCGTGACGGTCTTGCCGCCGAGATAGGCGGCGCGCACGTCCGGATTGCCCCAGAGCTCGGCCGGTTTGCCGGTGACCAGCAGACTGCCGGTCTCCAGCACATAGCCCCGATCGGCGACGCTCAGCGCCATGTGCGCGTTCTGCTCCACCAGCAGCACGGTCGTGCCGCGGCGGCGGATTTCGGAGATGATGCGGAACACCTGCTGCACGATGAGCGGGGCCAGGCCCAGTGACGGCTCGTCCAGCAACAGCAGCCGCGGCTGCGCCATCATGCCGCGGGCGACGGCCACCATCTGCAGCTGCCCGCCCGACAGCGTCCAGCCCAGCGCATGCTCCAGCGGGCCGAGCACCGGGAAGAAGGCGAGCATCTCGTCTGCCTCCTTCTCCAGCACGTGACGGCCCACGCCCTTCCGATTGCTGCCGCCCAGCAAAATATTCTCGCGCACCGTGAGGCCCGGGAACACGCGCCGCCCCTCCGGCACATGCGCCACGCCCAGCCGCACGATCGCCTCCGGCTTCATGCCGATCAGCGATTGCCCGGCGAAACTCAGCCGCCCCGTGACGTTGGGCACGAGGCCGGAGATGGTGCGCAAGGTTGTGCTCTTGCCGGCCCCGTTGCTGCCGAGCAGCGCCACGATCTCGCCCTCTTCGACCACGAGGTCGAGGCCCTTCAGCACGTCCGCGGCGGCGTAGCGGGCGACGAGGCCCGAGAGTTCAAGCAGCGGCATGGTCGGGCTCCATGACGGGCTCGCCGAGATAGGCGGCGATCACGTCGGGGTGGGACAGCACGTCCCGCGGGGCGCCGTCGGCGATGCGGCGGCCGAAATTCAGCACGGTGATGTGGTCCGCGACCTGCTCGACCAGCGCCATATCGTGATCGACGATCAGGATCGTGAGGCCGTGGCCCTTGAGCCGCCGGAGCAGCGCGCCGAGCTCCTGCTTTTCCGTGAGGTTGAGCCCGGCGGCGGGCTCGTCCAGCAACACGACCTCCGGGCTGCCAGCCAACGCGCGGGCGATCTCCACGTAGCGCTGGTGGCCGTAGGACAGGGCCCCCACGAGCCGCCCGGCATCGGCGCGCAGGCCTACGAAGTCGAGCGCCGCGAGCGCCCGGGTCACGACGGCGGCGGGATCCTCGGCGATGTCGTTGCCGGGCCGCTCGGCGCCGATCATGACGTTCTCGAGCACCGTCAGGCCGCGGAACACCCGGATGTTCTGGAAGGTGCGGGCGAGGCCGGCGCGGGTGCGCTCATGCGGGGCGGTGCCCGTGACATCCCGGCCCGCGAGCGTGATGCGCCCGGCGGTCGGGCGATACAGGCCGGTGCTGACATTGATGAATGTGCTCTTGCCGGAACCGTTGGGCCCGATCAGCGCGTGCACCGTGCCGGCGCGGACTACGATGTCCACGCCGTCCAGTGCCTTGAGCCCGCCGAAATGCTTGGCCAGCCCCTCGATCCGCAGCGCCTCCCCGGTGCTGGCGCCGCCAGTCTGGCTCAGCAGCGGCAGCGGCGGCACGTTGCCCTGCGGGCCGGGCACGTCACGGCGGAGGCGGGTGGCGAACAGGCCCCACAGCCCGTCCGGCAGGAAGACCATGATCAGGATCACGGCGGCGCCATACACGGCGAGATAGACCTGCTTCAGGAAGCGCAGCCATTCCGGCAGGATCACCAGCAGCATCGTGCCGAGTAACGCACCGAACGGCGACTGCACGCCCCCCAGCAAGGCCATCGTCAGCAGCACGATGCTCTCGCCGAAGCTGAACTGGTCCGGGCTGATATAGGCGAAGGCGCCGGCGAACAGACCGCCGCCCAGCCCACCCAAAACGGCCGAGATGCCGAAGGCGATCACCTTGGTGGAGAACACGTCGATGCCGCAGGTGCTGGCCGCGATCTCGTTGTCCCGCACCGCCTGCATGGCCCGGCCCAGGCGCGAGGATTTCAGCCGCCAGATGAACCACGTCACGCAGACGAGCACCACGAGGCAGAGCGCTAGATAGTGGTCGCCCGCCTCCAGCCTGAGGCCCGGCACCTGAGGCCGGGGAATGCCGCGGATGCCGTCGGGCCCGTGGGTGAAGCCGAGCCAGTTGCTGAGCACCAGCGTCAGGATCTGCTGGAAGCTGATCGTGACCATGGCGAGGTAATGCCCGCCCAGGCGCAGGCTGGCGAAGCCCAGCAGCACGCCGAAGATGGCCGCCAGCGCCACGCCGATGCCGAGCGAGAGGAAGAACGGGATGCCGTAATCGACGGTGCCGATCGCGACGCCGTAGGCGCCCAGCCCGAAGAACGCCGCCTGCGCCAGCGAGATCTGCCCGCAATAGCCCAGCACTACCACGAGGCCTGCGACCGCCACGGCATAGGTCGCGGCCTGCATGAAGATGTTGAGCGTGTAGCCGGATTCCGGCAGCGCGAACGACAGCGCCAGCACGCCGAGGATCGCCAGCGCCAGCCCGGGCAACCCGCGCCAGCGCCACGCCTGCGGCACGTTAATGGGGGCGTTCATGCCTTTTCCGCGATCTTCTCGCCGAACAAGCCCTGCGGCCGGACCAGCAGGAACAGCAGCAGCAGGCCGAAGGCGAGCGCGTCCTTGTAGGGAACAGAAATGTAGGCGGCGCCGAACGTCTCCACAACACCGAGCGCGAGCCCGCCCAGGATGGAGCCCGGGATCGAGCCGAAGCCGCCGATGATGTTGGCCGCGAACGCCTTCAGCGAGATGATCGCCCCCATGCCGACCGAGACGAACAACACCGGCGCCACCAGGATGCCCGCGAGCCCGCCCAACGCCGCGGAGTAGGCGAAGGTGATCAGGATCATGGTGGCGACCGGGATGCCCAGCAGGCTCGCCATCTCCTTGTCCTGGCTGGTGGCCTGCAGCTTCTTGCCCAGCAGAGTCTTCTCGAAGATCGCATATTGCAGCAGCACCATGAGGGTCGCCGCCACCAGGATCGCGAGGTATTGGCTGTCCATGAACACGCCGCCCCACTCGATGCCGGGGCTGTCGAACAGGTTGGGCAGCGCCTGCGGGCTGGGACCATAGGCGGCCAGCACGAAGTTGGACAGGAAGATGCTGGCGCCGATCGTGCTGATGATGACCGGCAGCTGCCCGCGATGGCGCAGCGGCCAGTAGGTGGCGCCGGCGAACACGATGCCGAACAGCGCCATGACGACGATCGCGATGGGCAAAGCTACTAAATAGGGCACGCCGATCTCGGCCGCGAGGATGACCATGAGATAGGCGCCGAGCATGGAGAACTCGCCCTGCGCGAAGTTCACGACGGACGCCGCGCGGATCAGCAGCACGAAGCCGAGCGCCACCAGCGCGTAGATGGCGCCGATCCCCAGGCCGGTGAACAGCAGCTGCGGGATCAGGTCCATGACGCGCGTCCTCCTCTCCCGCTGGCGGGAGAAGGTTGGGGTGAGGGTGGGGTCACACGAACAGGCCGAGATGCCCTCGATGTCACCCCTTCACCTCGATCCGGCGATCGAACACGATCTTGCCGTTCTCGTTCCGCACCACGTTGTAGCCGCGCAGCCCGTCGCCCTTGTCGTCGAAATTGTATTGGCCCTCGGCGCCCTCATAGCCGCGAATGGCCGCCAGCGCGGCACGAATGGCCTCGGGCTCGGTGGACTTCGCATCCTCGATCGCGCGCGCCAGCAGGCCCACGGCGTCATAGGTCCAGGAGGATTGGTTGTCCGGGTTGGTCTTGTAGAGCGACAGGTATTTCTCCCCGAACGCCTTGGACGCCGGGGTGGCATCGAGCGCGTAGTCGGCCACGCCGTAGGTGCCGAACAGCGCCGGGCCCGCAAGGTTGAGGGAGGTCACGTTGATCACCGAGGGCGAGCCCACCCAGGGAATGCGCACGCCCAATTGCCGCAGCTGGCGGGCGAAGATGCCGAGGTCGGTCTCGAACGTGAAATACGTGCCCAGCACGTCGGCGCCGGACTGCCGCACCGCCAGCACCACGGCCGAGAAATCGCTCGCTTGGTTGGTGTAGCCCTGGGTCAGCACCGGTTCGATTCCGCGGTCCTTCAAGGCACCCACCAGCGCCTTCGCCCCGTTGGTGCCGAACGCGTCGGTGGAGTTGACGATGGCCCATTTCTGCTTCTTCAGGTCCTCCACGCCGAACTGCGCGATCACCTTGGCGGAGTAGCTGTCATTGGGGCGGCAGCGGAACAGCCACTTGTTGCCCTGCTGCGTGAGCGTGGGGTCGGTGCCGCCGAACATGGTGGGCTTGCCGGCCTTCAGCACGTCCGGTGCCATCGCCTGCACCTGGGTCGAGCGGATGGAGCCGATGAAGGCCGCGATGTCCGATTGCGCGGCCAGGCGGCTGAAGGCCAGCACGGCGCCGGGGTTGGTGGTCTGGTCGTCTTCGGTCACCAGCTCGAGCTTGCGGCCCAGCACGCCCTTCTCGTTCACGATGTCCAGCGCCTGCTGTGCGCCTTGGCGGCCGAACTTTCCGGACTCGGCGCCGGCGCCGGTGCTGGGGGTCACCATGCCGATCTTGATCGGGTCGGCGGCGTGGGCGCGGCGGGGGCGGGCGGCCAGCGCTACGGTGGCAAGTGCCGCGCCGGATTGCGCAAGGCGGCGCCGGGTGATCTCGGTCATGTCGTTGTCTCCCTGGGGTGGACGGGCTGCGCCGTCGTTACGCAGATACGATCACACCGGCGCAGACCCGGCAAGCGAGCGGATCGCGATCGCGACATCGGCGCCGACCGACGCAATGGTGACCCGATGCGCCCCGCCCTCCGCAGTGACGGTCGCCGGGCCAAAGGCGCTCCCGGCCACGGTGTCCCACAGCGTGGCCTCGAACGCGTCGCCTTGCAGGCCCGGGACAAGCACCGAGACCGGTCCGCCCGGCGCCGGATCGACCCTGCCATCGGGCAGGAGCGGCCGGGTTCGCACCAGCCACACCACCGCCTGGTGCGCGTCTCCGCAGCCGAAGCAGGCGATGGCGGGATCCGAGGCGATGAGCGCGTCGTTCAGGATGCGGCGGCGGAAACGCGGCCAATCGATCAACGGCAGGAAATCGGCCATCGCGCGCTGGGCCCGGCGCATCCCGTGCGTCAACTGATGCGGATGCCGGTTCGGCCAGCGCATGCCGCCGCCGGCGCCGCCCGAGGCCAGGTGCGCCCATTGGCAATGCCGGAAATACTCGTCGTCGAACGGCTCCGGCAGAGTGAGGCGGTGGTCCTTGAAGGTGTGGATCGGGCCGTGCTCGCTGTCGAAGAACGGGCGATCGTCCGTGATCTCCGCCAAGGCCTCGCCCACCAGCTTGCCCATCGCCAGCGCGGGCGCCACGGTGTCGGCCGGATGGTCGATCGTGCCTTCCTCGTAGAAATGGTTGTTGGCGAAATCGAGCGCGGGGTGGCGGAAGATCGGTTCGTTGAGCCAAGGCTTCCAGTGCAGCTCGGGCCCGAACACGCTCACGCATTGCAGGTGGGCGCGGCCGTGGATTTGCGTCTCGAGCGTGCGGAGCCAGGGCGAGACGTCGTCGATATAGTCCTGGAAGCAGCCCGGCCGGTCCTGGCCCTGCACGGGGTGCATCTCGTTCCAGAGGTCCCAGGCGAAGATCAGCCCGCTGCCGCCCCAGCGCCGGGTCGCGAACTCGAGCCTCGCCTTGATGAGGGTGCGCACGCCGGGGCAGGTCATGAGGTGCGTGCGGTCCGCGCAGGGGCCGCCATTGGCCGCGTTGAACGGATGCAGGTCCCAGCGCACCCAGTGGAAATACGTGTCGAGCGGCGTCAGCAGCACGCGCAGCCCGGCCTGTTCCACGAGGCCGAACAGATCGTCCCATTGCCCGACCAGGTCGGCGTTGATGGCACCATCCGGCGACTGGAAGAAATGCTGCCCGGTCTCGGCGTATTCCAGCATGAAGCGCAGCGTTGTGACGCCGTGGAAGCGAAGCCATTCGAGGTGGCCCGCGACCTCCGCCAGGTTCCGCCGCTGCGCGAGGCCACGGAAATCGGGCCAGGTGATGGAGTCGTTCTGCCCGATCGGGGTCCAGGCGGCGCCGGTGTCGGTCACGAAATACGGCGCGCCCGGGGCGCGGTGGATCCAGGGGAGGGGCAACGCTCGCTCTCGGCTATGGCCGCGCGACACTCCGGTTTGCAGGGCGCCCGGTCAACTCGAGGCCTGACCTAGATATCCTTCGCGCTGTCCCCGCCCGTCACCTCATACTCCGCGCGCCGTCTCCTCCAGATCGGACGCCGTGGCCGGTGCCGCGTCGGACGAGGGGCTGACCGGGCCGCAGATGTCGAGCGCCACGATGTCTGCCCCGTTGGCCGCCATCTCGACGGCGATGGCGCGCCCGATCCCGAAGGCGGCACCGGTCACGACCGCGACCTTGCCCTGCAGCTGCGCGCCCCGGGCAGGCTGGATGCTGCCGACCGCGGCATCGATGGCGGGCGGCTGGGAGGCGCCCTGCGCCACCGCCGAACCGGCACCCTGCGCCGCCGCCAAACCCACGGCCGCGGCAGCAAGACCCACGAGCAGGCTCCGCCGTGCCGTCTCGCCGCCGCTGAATGTGGGATGGGTCATCGAGCGCTCCCGCTGCCTACCGGCGCCAAACCGGTGGCGGGAGCGCTGGTTGCGCGGGCTTTCCGTCACGACCTCTCGAGTTCAGCGCATCCGGTCGCCCGGCATCGCGCGGCCGTCCTGATGCAAGACCACGCGGCGCGCCCGGCCATCCGGGCCCGGCTCGAAAACGAGGGTTGCCGCCACGATACGGTAGGACGCGTCCCATTCTCCATCCGGAAACACCCGCGCCGCCGCCTGACCGGAGAGCTGCGCCATCAACCTATCGCCGCGGCGCGACACCAGCATCTCGACATCCGGGGATAGCCGATAGGTGCCGATCAGGCGATCAAGCTGCGCGGGCGTGAGCGGCACGGGCGCGCGGATCACCGCCAGCGGGAACCGGAGGTCGCAGGCATGAAGCGCCAGGTCGGCGACCGGTGTGCCGGCGCCGTTCGACAGGACCAGGGCGCCGCGGCGGTGCTGCGGGATGCAGGTCAGGGCGCTATGGAACCCGCCCGTCTGGCCTTCATGCTCGAGGATCGCGACGCCCCGCACGGTGCGCGCCAGACCGAGGCCGTCCGGCGCCGGGCTCATCAGCAGGCGGGCGGCCAGGCGAAGCGGCCCGGCTGATCCGGGCTCGAGGAACAGCTGCGCGAACCGCAGCATGTCGTGGGCCGTGGAGCCGATCGCCCCGGCGCCTGCCAGCGCGTCGAAATGCCAGGCGGGGACCGGCGTCATGTCAGCATCATGCCCGGTCGCCACACCCGGTCCGGCCCGGCCCAGGCTCGAGGTGCTGTCCATGCCGAGCGGGCGGAGGATGCGGGATTGCAGCAGCTCCTCATAGCTCTGCCCCGCCCGCAGTGATAACGCGTAGCCGAGCAACCCGGCGCCGAGATTGGAGTATTCCACCACCGCGCCGGGCGGCCGCGCCAGCCGATGCCGGGCCAGGAACGCCAGCAACCGGGCCGGGGTGTAGCGGGCGTAGGGGTCCGCCGACGCGGTGTCGAGATCGTCCGGCAAGCGCGGCAGGCCGGACCGATGGGTGGCGAGCTGCGCCAGCGTGATCGGCGTGCCGTTCCAGGACGGGACGACGCTCCCCGGCGGCAGCAGGCCCGAGACCGGCGTGGCCAGCTCCACCTCGTGGCGGAGCACCATGTCGGCCAGCAGGATGTTTGTGAACAGCTTGGTGACGGAACCGATCTCGAACGAGGTATGCTCGTTCACGGGCGCGCCTCCCGGCCGGGTTAGGCCATGGGCGATGAAGCGGGTGCCGTTGTCATCGCACATCCCGATGACGATCCCTGAACAGAACTGGGCATCGACGCGCCGGGCCAGGGCAAGGCGAAGGGCGTCGTCGAGCGATGCGGGCTGCGCCGCCGCGGTCGTGGCCAGGGCAGCCGGGGCCAGGGCAGCGGGGGCCAGGGCGGCGGGGGCCAGGGCGGCGGGGACCAGGGCGGCGGGGCCGAGCAGGAGCGGACGGCGGGGCAGGGTGGCCATGGCGGCACCTCCGATGACAATGGGCCGGAGGTTGTGTCCCGCCGGGGTCTCGGTTAGGGCTGCGCCACCGCGGAACGTCCGCAACCGTGCAGATCGTTCCCGGGCGTTGCAAGCCGGCCCAACCATGGAGACTGCGCTATGAGCATTTTCGGCTCGATCATGAACAAGATTTTCCACCACGCCGAGGCTGCCCCGGCCGCGGCGGGCGGCACGGACACGGCGATGGCCACACCGGCCGCTGGCGGCACCTCCGGCGGCGCGGCGCCGGCCAGCGTCGATGTCGGCGCGGTGCTGACGGCGATGGCGTCCAGCAAGGGCGGCGGCGGCAACTACCAGACCTCGATCGTGGACCTGCTGAAGCTGCTGGACCTCGACAGCAGCCTCGACGCCCGCAAGGAGCTGGGTCAGGAGCTGGGCGTCCATGCCGGCGCGGATGGCACGGCGGAGCAGAACGTGGCGCTGCACAAGGCCGTCTGCCAGAAGCTGGCGGAAAATGGCGGCAAAGTGCCGGACAGCATGAAGGCCTGATTGCTGGCGGGCTGGATTACCGTCCAGCCCGCACCCCGCTGCGATGGGTTCCACCATCCTACCGCAGCCGGCGTAGGATGGGTGAAACCCATCAATCCTGGCACCGATAAGCCAAGTGTCCGCCTACTTCACCGTCGCCACCCGCAGCGCGTTCGTGGTCCCAGGCTGATTGAACGGCACCCCCGCGGTGACCACCACCTCCTGACCGGTCGTCGCAAACCCCTCGCTTCGCGCCAGGCGCACGGCGCGGCTCACCGTCTCCGTCATTGTATGCGTCTCCGGCGTCACCACCGCATGCACGCCCCATACGACCGCTAGGCGCCGGGCCGTGGTGAGGCTGGTGGTGAGGCCCAGGACGGGGCATTCCGGCCGCTCCCGCGCCACACGCAGCGCCGTGCTGCCGCCAAGTGTGAAAGCCGCGATGGCGGCCGCGCCCGTGGTCTGCGCCACCTGCCGGGCAGCCACGGCGATGGCGGCGGCGGAGTTGCGCTCCGTGGGGGGGCGGTTCGCGTCGGTCTGGGTGCGCCAGCCGGGATCGCGCTCCACGCGCTCGATGATGCGGTCCATGATGTTCACGGCCTCATACGGGTATTGCCCGGCCGCCGTCTCGGCCGACAGCATCACCGCATCGGCCCCATCGAACACCGCGGTCGCCACGTCCGACGCTTCGGCGCGGGTGGGGGACGGCGCGCTGATCATGCTCTCCAGCATCTGCGTCGCGACCACGACGGGGATGCCGCGGTCCCGCGCGGCGCGGACGATGCGTTTCTGCGCGAGCGGCACCTCCTCCGGCGGGAGTTCCACACCGAGGTCCCCGCGCGCGACCATCACGGCGTCACTCAGGTCCAGGATGGCGTCGAGATTATCGAGCGCCTGGGGCTTCTCCATCTTGACCATGATCCAGGCCCGGCCCGCCGCGATCTCCCGCGCCTCCGCCACGTCTTCCGCGCGCTGCACGAAGCTCAATCCGATGTAGTCCACGCCGTGTTCCAGCGCGAAGGCGAGGTCTGCGCAGTCCTTTTCCGTGAGCGCCGGGATGTCCAGCGCCACATCCGGCACGTTCACGCCCTTGCGGTCACTCAGCGGGCCGCCGGTCACGACCTCGGTCTCCAGATGGTCTTCCCGCACATGCGTTACACGCAGGCGGAGCTTGCCGTCATCCAGCAGCAGCGAGGTGCCGATGCCCGCCGCGGCGATGATCTCCGGATGCGGCAGCTGCACCCGGCGGCTATCGCCCGGCACCGCCGAGAGGTCGAGCCGAAAGCCCTGTCCGGTCTGCAACGTCACCCGCCCGCCCTGGAAGCGGCCCACCCGCAGCTTCGGGCCCTGCACGTCCGCCAGGATGCCGATCGGGCGCGAGTATTGCTGCTCCAGCGCCCGGATGCGGCCGATATTGGCGAAATGGTCGGCATGGCTGCCATGGCTGAAATTGAGCCGGAACACGTCGGCCCCGCCCAGGAACAGCCGGCCCATCACCTCCGGCGACGCGCTGGCCGGCCCTAGGGTGGCCACGATCTTGGTGCGGCGGCGGCGGCGGATCTTCATTTCTGTCCTTCAGGCGACCAGGATGGCGCGGAAATCGTTGACGTTGGTGAGGGTGGGACCGGTGCGCACGAGGTCTCCCACGGCGTCGAACAGGCCGTAACTGTCATGCGCGGCCAGCACCTGCGCCGGGTCCAGCCCGGCGGCGCGGGCGCGGGCCAGGGTGTCGGGCGTGACGATCGCGCCGGCCGCGTCCTCCGTCCCGTCGATCCCGTCAGTGTCCCCGGCCAGCGCCCAGATGCCCGGCGCCGCCTTGAGCGCCAGCGCCAGGCCGAGCAGGAAGGCGGTATTGCGCCCGCCACGGCCGGGTTTGACGGCGCCGATGGTGACGGTGGTCTCGCCGCCCGACAGCAGCACGCAGGGGCCCGGCAGCGGATGGCCGTGCCCCCGTGCGCTGTGCGCGATGCCTGCCATGACGGTGCCAAGCTCGCGGCTCTCACCCTCCAGCGCGTCCCCCAGGATCAGCGGCGTGAGGCCGTGGTCGCGGGCCGCGGCGGCGGCGGCGTGCAGGGCCATGGCGGGGGTGGCGATCAGCCTCACATCCTGCGCGATCTCACCCGGTTTCGGCGTTTCCGGCCCGTCCAGGCGGGGCAGGTCCAATCTGTAATGGGCAGCGATGGCGCGCACGTCGGCCCAGGTGCTGGTGTCGGGCACGGTGGGGCCGCTGCCGATGGTGGCGGGATCGTCGCCCGGCACGTCGCTGATCGCGAGCGTCAGCACACGGGCCGGCGCCGCCGCCAGGGCCAGGCGCCCACCCTTGATCGCCGACAGGTGCTTGCGGACCGCGTTCATGGCCGCGATATCGGCGCCCGATGCCAGCAGCGCGCGGTTCACGGCCGCGAGGTCCGCGAGGCCCAGGCCGTCCGCCGACAGCTCCATGAGCGCCGAGGCCCCACCGGACATGAGCGCGATCACGAGGTCATCGGGACCGAGGCCCTGCACCGCCGCCAGCACCGCGCGGGCGCCCCGCTCGCTGTTGGCATCCGGCACGGGGTGGCTGCTTTCGATCACGCGGATGCGCTCCGTGGGCGCGCCATGGCCGTAGCGGGTGACGACGACCCCGTCCATGGCGACGCCGGGCCAGGCGGCCTCGAGCGCTGCCGCCATCGAGGCCGCGGACTTGCCGGCGCCCACCACCACCACGCGGCCGGCCGGCGGAGGCGGTAGATGCGCGGCGAGCACCTTATGCGGGTCGGCGCTGCCGATCGCGGCCGTGAACATCGCCCGTAGCGCGGTCCGCGCCCGCACGTCATCCCACGCCATCGCCATTCCTCCGTTACCCGGAGTATGGACCGGCTCTCGGAATCGCGCCACCGCGGCCCTATCTTGGGCGGAAAGGAGACACGCCATGCCCGACCAGCCCAGCAGCCAGACCGAGCTCGAGGCCGCCGCGTTCCGCCGCCTGGTGCAGCATCTGCGGGAGCGCAGCGACGTGCAGAACATCGACCTCATGAACCTCGCCGGATTCTGCCGGAACTGCCTGTCCCGCTGGTATCGCGAGGAGGCCGAGGCGCGCGGCCAGGCCCTCACCGACCCGGCGGCGCGGGAGATCGTCTATGGCATGCCCTACAAGGAATGGCAGGCGCTGCACCAGCGGGAGGCCACGGCCGAGCAGAAAGCGGCGTTCGCGTCCAGCGCTGGACACTGACGGGTCCGGCGGTTAAGCCCGCGCCTTCCGGACCAGGAGACCGCCATGGCGCTCGACGCCGAACTCGACGATTCCGATACGCTCGACAACGCCATCCATGACGGCAAGGCCGCCAAGGAGGCACAGGTCGGCGGCATCGCGGCGGACCGGCTGCGCAGCCTGATCGAGCGGATCGAGCGCCTGGAAGAAGAGCGCAAGGCGCTGGGCTCCGACATCAAGGACATCTATTCCGAGGCGAAATCCGCCGGGTTCGACGTGAAGGTGCTGCGCCAGATCATCCGCATCCGCAAGCAGGAGCCGGCGGACGTGGAAGAGCAGGAGACGCTGCTGGACGTGTATCGGCGCGCGCTGGGGATGTAATTCCCGTCATTGCGAGCCGCCCGGCAAAGCAGTTCGACGTCCGCTTCGTAGGTCAAACCCATCGCGAGCCAAGCGTCACGAGGCCGAGCCGACCGTCTTATGCGTCCGCAGCACGAGCTGCCGCCGGACCTTCTGGCTTGGCGTCAGCAGCCCGTTCTCGATCGTGAAGGGCGGCGCCAGGCGGTGGGACCGCACCCGCTCGGTTACCGAAACCCGGCCATTATACCGCGCCACCGCCGCCGCGACCGACCGCGCGTCGCCACCCTCCGAGGGCACCAGCACGGCCGATAGCCCGTTCTGGCCATCGCCGTGCACCACCGCCTGCTCGATCTCCGGCTCCTGCGTCAGCAGCGCCTCCACCCGGGCCGGGGACACGTTCTCACCGCCGGCCAGCACGATGATGTCCCGCTTGCGGTCCGTGATCGTGAGGCGGCCGTCCGCATCCAGCACGCCGACATCGCCGGTATGGAGCCAGCCGTCACGGATCATTTCGGCGGTGGCGCCGGGCTGGTTCCAGTAGCCGTCCATGACCAGGTCCCCCTGCACCAGGATCTCGCCATCGTCCGCGATGCGGAGCGTGACGCCCTGCAACGGCGGCCCGACGGTGGAGACGGTGGCGTTCTCCGGCCGGTTCGCGCTGATGACCGGCCCGGCCTCGGTCTGGCCATAGCCCTGCATCAGCACGAGGCCGAGCGCCTGGAAGAAGCGGCCCACTTCGGGATCGAGCCGGGCGCCGCCGCTCATCGCCGCACGGAATCGGCCGCCGAAGCGGGCCATCACCTGGCGCCGGGCCACCGCCAGCGCGGGCTCCAGCGCGCGGTCCATCAGCGTGCGCCGCCCATCGACCCGGCGGAGCCCCGCTTCGACCATGCGGTGGAACAGGCGCTGCTTCCACGCGGGCTGCCGCCCCATCTGCTGCAGGATGCGGCTGCGGATCACGTCCAGCAGGCGCGGCACCACCAGCATCACCGTGGGCCGGATCGCCGCCATGTCCGCCACCAGGTGCTCGACGCCGCGGCCATACACGACCTCGGTCCCCATAAGCGGCAGGAAGAACTGGCCGACTGTGTGCTCGAAGCTGTGGGAGAGCGGCAGGAACGAGAGATACACCTCGTTCTTGAGATGCAGCTCGCGCACCAGGTCGATGGCGCCCCGGATGTTGGACAGCATCGCCCGGTGCGGCAGCATCACGCCGCGCGGCAGGCCGGAGGTGCCGCTGGTGTAGATCAGGCAGGCCAGCGCGCCCGGGGGGATCAGGTCCGCCTCCGCCGCGATGTCGTCCGGCGCCGCCATGTCGGTCTCGAGCGTTGCGAAATGCGTGCCGCGGCCGGGCGCCATGCAAATCAGCAGATCGAGCCCGCCGACCATCCCGGCGGCCTCCTCCACCCGGTCCGCCAGCGCCGGCGAGGACACGATGGCCGCCCGCGCCCCGCTATCCAGCAGCAGATGCGCGTGGTCCGCCGGCGTGTTGGTCGCGTAGCCCGGCACCGGTACGGCGCGGATCGCCATCAGCGCCACCTCGGCGATCGGCACCTCCGGCCGGCTTTCGCTCACGATCAGCACCCGGTCCCCGGCCACGATCCCGGCGGCGCGCAAGTGCCGGGCGACGGAGGCGGCACGGCGGCCGAACTCGGCCCAGGTCACGCCATGCCAGGCGCCGTCGCGGTGATACCGGAACAAAGGCCGGTTGCCGCGGGCGCGCGAGAGCCCCAGCATCATCGCCGCCAGGTTGGGCGAAGCGGCCGCCGAACTCTCCATGCTTGCTCCCACGGCCAAACGCCCCACCTTTGTGCCACGCCCTATCAGCATGACCCTTCCTAGACAAATGGACCGAACCCGCATGGACCGAGATTTCGACCGGAGTGCCCGCGCGCCAGACGGAGCCGACACCGCCCCGTCCAGGACCGGGGACCTGCCCGCCTGGGATCTGCGCGACCTCTATCCGGCGCCGGACAGCCCCGAGCTCGAGGCCGATTTCAAGGCGGCCGAAGCGGATGCAAAGGCGTTCCAGGCCGCCCATGCCGGCAAGCTTGCGGGTCTCACGGGCGCTGCCCTGGCCGGGGTGCTGCGCGAGTATGAGCGGATGGAGGAACGGCTCGGCCGCCTCGCGTCCTACGCCCAGCTGCAGTTCAGCTCCGATAGCAATGATCCCGCGATCGGCAAGTTCTATCAATCCGTGAGCGAGCGTGTGACCACCATCAGCTCGCACCTGATTTTTCTGTCGCTCGAGCTGAACCGGATCGAGGACGCGGCTTTGGACGCCAAGCTCGCCAATTCCGAGCTGGCCCGGTTCCGCTCCTTCCTGCGCGACCTCCGCGTCTTCCGTCCGCACCAGTTGTCAGACGAAGTGGAGAAGCTGCTGCACGAAAAGGAGGTGACGGGCCGCAATGCCTGGTCCCGCCTGTTCGATGAGACCGTGGCCGGCATGCGCGTCACACTCCGTGGCGAGGAGCTGACGGTGGGTGACGCGCTGAACAAGCTCAGCGACCGGGACCGCGCGATGCGCCACGATGCGGCGGTGGCGATCGGGGCATCGTTCCAGAAGAACGTGCGGCTGTTCTCGCTCGTGACCAACACGCTCGCCAAGGACAAGGAGATCTCCGACACCTGGCGCCGCTACCCGCGCCCCACCAGCAGCCGCAATCGCTCCAACATGGTGGAAGACGAGGTGGTGGATGCGCTCAGCACCGCCGTCTCCCAGAATTATGCCCGGCTGTCGCACCGGTATTATGCGCTGAAGGCGAAGTGGCTCGGCCTCGAGAAACTGGAACATTGGGACCGCAACGCGCCGCTGCCGGAGGATCTGGATGGCGAAATTTCGTGGGACCAGGCGCGGGACCGCGTGTTGCAGGCCTATGGCGGCTTCTCGCAGGAGCTGGCGGAGGTGGGGCGGCAGTTCTTCGACAATCCGTGGATCGACGCAGGGTTGCGGCCCGGCAAGTCGAGCGGGGCGTTCGCGCACCCGACCGTGCCGTCCGTGCATCCTTATCTATTGGTGAACTACCACGGCAAGACGCGGGACGTGATGACCTTGGCGCATGAGCTGGGCCATGGCGTGCATCAGGTGCTGGCGGCGCCGCAGGGCTACCTGCAATCGGGCACGCCGCTGACCTTGGCCGAGACCGCCAGCGTGTTCGGGGAGATGATGACGTTCCGCGCGCTGCTGGATGCGGAGACGGACCCGAAGCGTCGCCGGGTCATGCTGGCGTCGAAGGTCGAAGACATGCTGAACACGGTCGTGCGGCAGACCGCGTTCTACCAGTTCGAGACCAAGGTGCACGATGAGCGCCGGACGGGTGAGATCATGCCGGAGCGGCTGGGCGAGATCTGGATGGATGTGCAGACCGCGAGCCTCGGCCCGGCATTCCACTTCACCCCGGACTATAAGGTGTATTGGGCCTACATCCCCCACTTCATCCACTCCCCGTTCTACGTCTATGCCTATGCGTTCGGGGATTGCCTGGTGAATGCGCTGTATGCCGAGTATCAGGCCGGGCATCCCGGGTTCGAGGGGAAATACCTCGATATGCTCAGGGCTGGCGGCACCAAGCGGCACAAGGAACTGCTGGCGCCCTTCGGCCTCGATGCATCCGACCCTGCGTTCTGGAACCGGGGCCTCGACATCATCAGCGGCTTCATCGACGAGCTGGAGCGCGCCTGATGTCAGACCTGAACCGGCCCAATCTGCTGGGCGAATTGAAGCGGTTTGCCCGCACCTCCGGCGCCGTGGGCGGCATCGCGGCGCGGGTGGCCGGCGCCAAGGTGTTCGGCATCAAGAATAACCGTGCGTCCCATGCTGAGGACCTCAAGGCGATCCTGGGCGGGCTCAAGGGGCCGCTGATGAAGGTGGCGCAGATCCTGTCCACCATCCCGGACGCGCTGCCGCCCGAATATGCGGAGGAGTTGGCGCAATTGCAGGCCAATGCCCCCGCGATGGGCTGGTCCTTCGTGCGCCGGCGCATGGCGGGCGAGTTGGGGCAGGATTGGCAGTCGCGTTTCTCGTCCTTTGGCCAGGAAGCCGCCGCCGCCGCGAGCCTCGGTCAGGTGCATCGCGCGACGTTGCCCGATGGGCGGGAGGTCGCGTGCAAGCTGCAATATCCGGACATGCCCAGCATCGTGGACGCCGATCTGAAGCAGCTCCGGCTGGCGATGAACCTGTATCAGCGCATGGACAGCGCGATCCAGGGTGCCGACATCTATGCCGAGATCGCGGAACGCCTGCGGGAGGAGCTGGATTACCTGCGGGAGGCCGCGCAGATGCGGCTGTATCACGCGATGCTGGACAACGATCCGCTGATCACGGTGCCGACCGCGGTGGAGGAGTATTGCACGCCGCGGCTGCTGACCATGACGTGGCTGGAGGGCCGGTCCCTCCAAGGCCTGATCGACACGAAGCCGCCGCTCGAGGTGCGGAACCGCATCGCGCAGGCGCTGTTCCACGCCTGGTATGTGCCGTTCTACCAATACGGCGTGATCCATGGCGACCCGCACATGGGCAACTACCAGGTGCGCGAGGACGATGGCTTGAATCTGCTGGATTTCGGCGCGATCCGCGTGTTCCCGCCGCGCTTCGTGGGCGGCGTGATCGAGCTGTATGAGGCCATTCGCGACAACGACAACGCCAAGGCCCGGCACGCCTACGAGGGCTGGGGCTTCAAGGATTTGTCCATCGAGCAGATGGAGATCCTGAACCAGTGGGCGGCGTTCGTGTATGAGCCGCTGCTGTCCGACCGCGTGCGCCGCATCCAGGAGAACGGGGACAGCCAGTATGGCCGCTCCGTGGTGGAGAAGGTGCATGCCGGGTTGCAGAAGACGGGGGGCGTGAAGCCGCCGCGGGAGTTCGTGCTGATGGACAGGAGCGCCATCGGCCTCGGCAGCGTGTTCCTGCGCCTGGGCGCCGAGCTGAACTGGAGCCGGATGTTCAACGAGATGATCGAGGGCTTCAACACCGAGCGCGTGGCGGAGCGACAGGCGGCGGCGTTGCTGGCGGCGCGGGTGCCGGCTTCGGGCTGACGGCCATCATGGGTTGCACCTTTCCTACGTAGGATGGGGGCAACCCATCACTCCGCCAGCTCCCGCATCACCCGGATCAGGTCGGCCTTGCCTTCGAAACCGATGCCGGGCAGCTCCGGCATGGTGATGTGCCCGGCCTCCACCCGCACGCTATCCGGGAACCCGCCATAGGGCTGGAACAAATCCGGGTAGCTCTCATTGCCGCCCAGCCCCAACCCGGCCGCGATGTTCAGCGACATCTGGTGCCCGCCATGCGGGATGCAGCGCGCCACCGACCAGCCCGCCGCGCTGATCTCATCCAAGGTGCGCAAATATTCGCAGAGTCCATAGGACAGCGCGCAGTCGAATTGCAGCCAGTCCCGGTCCGCCCGCATCCCGCCATACCGGAGCAGGTTGCGGGAATCCTGGTGGCTGAACAGGTTCTCGCCCGTCGCCATGGCGCCCGGGTAGAACGCGGCCAGCGCGGCCTGTAGCTGGTAATCCAGGGGGTCCCCGGCCTCCTCGTACCAGAACAGCGGATAGTCGCGCAGCATCTTGGCGTAGGCGATGGCGGTTTCGAGGTCGAAGCGGCCATTGGCGTCCACGGCCAGCCGGGCTGAACCGATCTCGGCCAGCACCGCCTCGATCCGCGCGCGGTCTTCGTCGAGCGACGCGCCGCCGATCTTCATCTTGACCACGGTATAGCCGCGGTCGAGGTAGCTGCGCATCTCCGACCGCAGCGCCCCGAGGTCTTTGCCTGGATAATAGTAGCCACCGGCCGCATACACGAACACGCGTGGGTCCGCCGTGCGTCCGGCCTGTTCGGCCAGCATGCGGAACAGCGGCTTTCCCGCGATCTTGGCCGCCGCATCCCACACCGCCATATCCAGCGTGCCGACGGCGACCGAGCGCTCGCCATGCCCGCCGGGCTTCTCGTTCGCCATCATCGCCGCCCAGGCGCGATGCGGATCGAGCCCGCCGGAGCCGTCCGACACATCGGCTGCCAGCAGCCGCGGCGCGAACCGCTCCCGGATCAGGCCGCCTTGGCCGTAGCGGCCATTGCTGTTGAAGCCGTAACCGACGACGCGCCGGCCATCGCGGACCTGGTCGGTCACGACGGCGACCAGGCTCGTGGTCATGCGGCTGAAATCGATATAGGCGTTGCGGATCGGGGAGGCGATCGGCTGGGTGATCTCGCGGATGTCGAGGATGCGCATTGGCGTTTCCAGTCGTTTGAAGCGTTCTATGGCAAAGCACGACAGGGAGCCAAGGCATGCAGATCGAGGGCAAGGCGTTCATCGTGACCGGGGCGGCGTCCGGTTTGGGCGCGGCCACGGCGCGGATGTTGCGGCAGCAGGGCGCCGCCGTGCTGCTGGCCGATCTAGGCGACGCCACGGCGCTCGCGGCCGAGATCGGCGCGGCCTATTTGCGCACCGACGTCACCAGCGCCACGGACGGGCAGGCCGCCGTCGATACGGCGGTTCGTGTGTTCGGCGGCCTGCATGGCCTGGTCAACTGCGCCGGCATCGTGGTGGGCGAGCGGGTGGCCGGGCGCGAGGGGCCGCATGGGCTGGAGAGCTTTGCCCGCGTGATCCAGGTGAACCTGATCGGCACCTTCAACATGATCCGGCTCGCCACCGCGGCGATCCGGGCGATGACGCCCGGCGCGGACGGGGAGCGCGGCGTGATCGTCAACACGGCCTCGATCGCCGCCTTCGATGGGCAGATCGGGCAGGCCGCCTATGCCGCGAGCAAAGGCGGTGTGGTGGGCATGACGTTGCCGATCGCGCGGGAGCTGGCGCGGGAGGGCATCCGGGTGATGACGGTGGCGCCGGGCCTGTTCGAAACGCCGATGATGCAGGGCCTGCCGGCCGATGTGCAGGACGCGCTGGGCCGCGCCGTGCCGTTCCCACCGCGGCTGGGCCGCCCGTCCGAGTTCGCGGCGCTGGTCAGGCATATCCTGGAAAACACCATGCTGAACGGAGAGACCATTCGCCTGGACGGTGCGGTCCGCCTAGCGCCGAAATGAGTGACGCCAAGAAGGGCGGCGCCACGCTGCTGCTGGGTGCGCTCGGCATCGTCTATGGCGACCTCGGCACCAGCCCGCTCTACACGTTCCAGACGCTGGTCGGCACCGTCGGCGGCCAAGTGGGGCGGGAGGCTGCGCTCGGATTGCTCTCGCTCGTGTTCTGGGCGCTGCTGCTGACCGTCTCGATCAAGTATTGCCTCGTGGTAATGCGGGCCGACAACCATGGCGAGGGCGGGATCCTGGCCCTGATGGCGATCGTGACCAAAGGCGGGTCGGTGGCGCCGGTGCTGACCGCCATGGGCCTGTTCGGCGCCGCGCTGATCTATGGCGACGGGGTCATCACGCCCGCGATCTCGGTGCTGAGCGCGCTGGAAGGCCTGAAGCTCGTGGCGCCCGGCGTGACACCCTGGATCCTGCCGGGCGCGCTCGTGATCCTTGTTGCGCTGTTTGCGGCGCAGGCCTGGGGCACGCAGACCATCGGGCGCGTGTTCGGCCCGGTGATGCTCGTGTGGTTCGTGACCATCGGCGGCCTCGGCCTGCTCGCGGTGATGCGGCGGCCGGAGGTGCTGGCGGCGGTCAATCCGGCCCACGCTGTGGCGTTCATGGCGACCAAGGGCGTGCACGGCCTCGTGGTGCTGGGCGGCGTGTTCCTGGCCATCACCGGCGGGGAGGCGCTCTATGCCGACATGGGTCATATCGGGCGGGGGCCGATCCGCGGCGCCTGGTTCGGGCTGGTATTGCCGGCGCTGCTGCTGAGCTATGCCGGGCAGACGGCGCTGCTGCTGAACAACCCGGCGCTGGACGGCAACCCGTTCTTCAAGCTGGCGCCAGACTGGGCGATTGTCCCCCTGGTGGTGCTGGCGACCTGCGCCACGATCATCGCAAGCCAGGCCATCATCACCGGCGCTTTTTCGCTGACCCGGCAGGCGATGCAGCTCGGCTTCTTCCCGGGCCTGCGCATCCGGCAGACCTCGGCGGACGAGTATGGCCAGATCTACGTGCCCGCGGTGAACTGGACGATGATGGTGCTGACCCTGGTGCTCACCTTCGGGTTCGGCGCGTCCGACAGGCTGGCCGGCGCGTATGGCACCGCGGTGTCGACCACGATGCTGCTGACCACGGTGCTGCTCTGGGGTGTCATGCGGCATCAATGGGGCTGGCCGGGCTGGGTCGCGGGGGGGATCACGGCCGGGTTCCTCCTGATCGACGCGGCATTCTTCAGCGCGAATTTGCTGAAGATCCTGGAGGGGGGCTGGATTCCGCTCGTGTTGGCTGTGGTGCTGTTCATCGTCATGACCACGTGGCGGCAGGGCATCGAGGCGCTGCGCCGCAAGCTTTCGGGCGGGGGGGAGACGCCCGCGCAGTTCCTCGACCGCGTACGGCGTGACCACATCCCCCGGGTGCCCGGCACCGCCGTGTTCCTGACCCGCATGGAAAAGGAAATCCCGGCCGTCATCACCTGCCACGTGAGCCAGATGAAGGCGCTGCAGCAGACGGTGATCGGCCTCACGATCCGCTTCACCGAAACCCCCCGCGTGCCGGATAGCGAGCGCGCCGAGGTCGAGGAGCTCGGCGAGGGGCTGTGGCACGTCACGGTGCAATACGGCTTCATGGACATCCCGAATGTGCGGGAGGCGCTCGCGGCGGCGCTGAAGGAGGGCTGCCCGGTCGACCTCGACAACGCGGTGTTCTTCTCGTCGCGCGACGAGATCGTGCAGAACGAGGCTCGGCCGCGCTTATCGGCCTGGCGCCGGGCTCTGTTCGCGCCGATGTTCCGCAACGCGCTGCGGGCGCCGGACCGGTTCGATTTGCCGCCGGGGCAGTCCGTGGAGGTGGCACGGCAGGTGGCGCTTTGACCCCTGGGGTGGTGGGTTGACACCCACCCTACGTCGGAGGGGGGCGACCGATCGAAGTCAAACCTGGTCGTAATCCACGACAACCCGCGCCGTCGTGGGATGTGCCTGGCAGGTCAGCACGAACCCGGCCTCGGTCTCCCAGGGTTCCAGCCCGTAATTCACGTCCATCCGCACGGCCCCCTCGGTCACGCGGGCGCGGCACGTGCTGCACATGCCGCCGCGGCAGGAATACGGCAGATCGAGCCCGGCCCGCAGCGCCGCGTCCAGCACCGTCTCGTGCTCGGTCAACGGCACCTGCGTCGTGATGCCATCCGACACGATCGTGGCCCAGCCATGCGGAGGCGCGTCTGCAGCGACGGCGATCATCGGGCGAGGGCCGGTCGGGGAGGCCGGAGTGAAAAGTTCGCGCTGGATGTGGCCGGGCGGCATGCCGAGCGCTGCCAGCGCCTGAGCCGCGTCCGTCACCAAAGCGCCGGGGCCGCATAGGAAGGCGCGGTCCGGCACCATGCCGCCCAGCAGCGCGCGGATCTTGCCGCTATCCAAACGACCGGACAGCACCGGAACATCCTGCTGCTCGCGGGACAGCACGTGCGCGACGGTGAGGCGGCCCATGAAGCGGTCCTTCAGCTCCTCGAGTGCGTCGCGAAAGATGATCTGGCCGGTGCTGCGGCTGCCATACAGCAGCACGAAGCGGCTGCCGGGCTCGCGGGTCAGCACGGATTTCAGGATCGACAGCACCGGGGTGATGCCGGAGCCTGCGGCGATGCCGGCGTAGAGGCGGGTGGCGCCGGGCTCGGCGTGCCAGGTGAAGCGGCCCTCGGGTGGCATGGCCTCGATCGTGTGGCCCGGTTGCAGCGCCTCGTGCGCCCAGCGCGAGAACCGGCCATCGGCCACAAGCTTGATCGCGATCCGCATCTCGCCATCATCGAGGCCGGAGCAGATGGAGTAGGCCCGCCGGGTCTCGGTGCCGTCGATCGTGGTGCGCAGGGTGAGATACTGGCCCGGCACGAACGGCAGCGCCGGCTCGAACGCGACACTCACGGTCTCCGCCGCCTCGGCCCTTATGTCGGCAATGCGGAGCGGCTGGAAGCCCCGCGCGGGCGCGGTCAGTGGCATTTGAAATAGTCGAACGGCTCGCGGCACACCCGGCAGCGCCACAGCGCCTTGCACGATGTGGAACCGAACTCCGCCACCACCTCGGTATCGCCGGCGCCGCAGCGGGGGCAGTCCACCTGTTCCACGCCGAACAGCGCCCGGCGTCCCGTGTTCTTGCCCGGTGGTGCGATGCCGTAGTCGCGCAGCTTGCGGCGGCCGTCCTCGGTCATCCAGTCCGTGGTCCAGGCCGGCGCCAGCACCGTGCGCACCTGGCCTGGGATGCCGGCGCGGGCGAGGGCCAGCTCCACCTCGATCGCGATCACGCCCATGGCGGCGCAGCCGGAATAGGTCGGTGTGATCGACACGATGACGCCGTCCTCCGCCTCCGTCACCTCCCGCAGCACACCGAGGTCGGCGATCGTCAGCACGGGAAGCTCGGGGTCCGTCACCTCCGCCGCGGCGGCCCAGGCGCGATCGCGCAACGTCACCACGACGCGCCTGGGAAGCTGCGCGGCAGATGCTGCATCTCGGCCAGCAGGAAGCCGAGATGCTCGGTATGCCGGCCCTGGCGGCCACCCTTCTGCATCCAGGTTCCGGTGGGTCGGGTGAGGGTCGCCTGGGTCAGCACGGCATCGACGGTGCGGTCCCAGATGGCGCGGATCGGTGCCGGCTCCGGTGCTTCGGGAGTGGCATCTGGCTCGAACATCTCGCCGGTATAGGGCCAGAGCCGGTCGAGCGCCGCCTGTGCCCGGCGATGGCTCTCGGCCGTACCGTCGCCCAGGCGGATCACCCATTCGCTGGCGTGGCGGACGTGATAGGCCGTCTCCTTCTCGGCCTTGGCCGCGATGGCGGCGAGCGTCGGGTCCGCGCATGTCATCAGCGCGCGCCACCAGGGATCGACATAGGCGGCATAGAGGAACTGCCGCACGATGGTCTCCGCGAAATCGCCGTTGGGCTGCTCCAGCAGCAGGAGGTTGCGGTATTGCGGCGGGTCCCGCAGATAGGCCAGCGCGTCCTCGTCATGCCCGGCGCCTTCGAGCGTGCCTGCATACTGATACAGGCTCCGCGCCTGGCCGAGCAGATCGAGCCCCATGTTGGAGAGCGCGATGTCCTCCTCCGGTGTGGGCGCCCGGCCGCACCACTCGGACAGACGGTGGCCCAGAACCAACGCATCGTCTGCCCGGCGCAGCGTGAACAGCACCAGGGGCGATTCCGCGACCTGGATAGAGGTGGTGGTCACCTACATGTGCCCGACATCGTCCGGCACCTCATAGAAGGTCGGGTGGCGGTAGATCTTGCTGGCGGTCGGCTCGAACAGCATCGCCTTATCGGCCGGGTCGCTGGCGGTGATGGCGTTGCTCGGCACCACCCAGACGGACAAGCCTTCGCCGCGCCGCGTATAAACATCCCGCGCCGCCTGCAAAGCCATGGTCGCGTCCGCCGCATGCACGCTGCCGGCGTGTTTGTGCGCGAGGCCGTTGCGGCTGCGGATGAATACCTCCCAGAGCGGGGTCAGCGCCTCCGTCATGCTGCCATCCGGGCGCGATGCTTTGCCGCGTGGGCCAGCGCGGCCTCCCGCACCCAGGCGCCGTCATCATGCGCCTTGTTGCGGTCGGCCAGGCGCTCCTTGTTGCAGGGGCCGTTGCCGGCCAGCACCTGGCGGAACTCCTCCCAATCGATCGCGCCGAAGCGGTGTTGCTGCGCCGCCTCGTCCCACACCAAATCCGGATCGGGCGGCGTGAGGCCGATATGCGCGGCCTGCGGCGCCATGGCGTCCACGAAGCGCTGGCGCAGCTCGTCGTTGCTGAAGCGCTTGATCTTCCAGGCCATGCTGGTGTCGCTGTGCTGGCTGCTGGCGTCGGGCGGGCCGAACATCATCATGGCGGGCCACCACCAACGGTCCAGCGCGTCCTGCGCCATCGCCTTCTGCTCCGGCGTGCCGCGGGCGAGCGTCAGCATGATCTCGTAACCCTGGCGCTGGTGGAAGCTCTCCTCCTTGCACACCCGCACCATGGCCCGGGCATAGGGGCCATACGAGCAGCGGCAGAGCGGGATCTGGTTCATGATCGCGGCGCCGTCCACCAGCCAGCCGATGGCGCCGATATCGGCCCAGGTCAGCGCGGGATAGTTGAAGATGCTGCTGTATTTGGCCCGGCCCGACAGCAGCTGCTGCGTCAGCTCCTCCCGCGACACGCCCAGCGTCTCGGCGGCGGCATAGAGATAAAGGCCATGCCCGCACTCATCCTGCACCTTCGCCAGCAGCGCGGCCTTGCGGCGTAGGCTGGGGGCGCGGGTCAGCCATTTGCCCTCCGGCAGCTGGCCCACGATCTCGCTATGCGCGTGCTGGCTGATCTGGCGGATCAGCGTGCGGCGATAGGCGTCGGGCATCCAGTCATTCGCCTCGATCCGGTCATCGGCGTCGATGCGGGCCTGGAAGGCGGCCATGCGGTCCGCGTCCTCGATGGCCCGGGGGGCGGCGTCGGGTGCGTTGAGTGCCTGCGTATACATGCCGGAGGCTCCTGCGTTTGTGATCGAGAATGTATCACGAAATCCAGGACATGCAAGAAATTACGTAATGTATGGCCTGGCGCCGCTCGTCATGGAACCGCCTCCGCCGCCGCGGGTTTCAGCCCCATCGACACATCAAAGGAGACACATCATGGACGAGAACCGTTTCGAAGGCGCCGCCCGCAACATCGGCGGGAAGATCGAGAGCGCCGCCGGCAACATTACCGGAGATAGCAAGCTGCAGGCCGACGGCATGGTAGACAAGATGGCCGGCAGCGCCCAGCGCGCCTACGGCCAGGCCGCCGATACCGCACGGGATGTCGCCGACCGTGTGCGCGGGCAGGCCGGGGATGTCGGTTCGCAGTTCCTGGACCAGATCGAGGAAGCCGGTGACTACATCGCCGAGCAGGTCGACCAGCGTCCGATCACCGCGCTGCTGGTGGCGGCTGGGTTGGGCTTCCTGATTGCACTGGCGTCGAAGCCGGCACCGGTCTATCGCCGCCGCTGAACCGCACCATCGGATCCGGCCCTCGCGCAAGAGGGCCGGACCGGTTTTCGGCGCAGTCGAGCCATGTTTCCGACGCTGGAGACATGGCCCTGTGGACGGCACGGCACAATTCCCACGCGGCTGCCCCATGCCAATCCGAGGGCAGCAGGGCCGGTGAGAGTGCCGGGTCTCGCAGGCGGGCGCGGCGGAATTCGTGGATGGTAAGAACGCGGGCCGCGAGGGCATCGGCCGGGTCGATCAAGCGGGGTGGTGACCGGAACCGCTTGATGAAAGCCTGGTAGAGCCGATCGGTCTCCTGCAATCGCCATGCGCGGTTCGCGAGGGCTGCGAGGTCGCCTTCCGTTGCCAGCACGCTCGGCACGCCCGTCGGCGCCGGCGTCGAACCGGGCGCCACCAGCACGCCCGGCGCCAGCGTCACATAGGCCTCGAGCCCGGTCCGCTCCGCCCCGGCTTCGGGCCAGGCCAGGCGCAGCGAACGGTCCGTCGATTGGGAGGGCGGCGCATAGATGCGCGGTACCGCGGCCAGGAAGGCGGCCCGGTGCGGCTCGGCCAATTGGTAAAAACTGTGCCGGCCCACTCGCTCGCGATGCAGCCACCCGTCCTGCTGCAGGCGGGAGAGGGCGGTGCGCACCACGCCCTCCGGAATGCCGAGCCGGTCCAGAATTGCCAGCAGCGCGGATGTCGCGACCTCACCGCCGCGGGGCAGGATGGCGTCGCCGAAGATGGTGAGGATCAGCGGCCCGGTGCGTGGCCGGGCGGCGTCCCGCACCGCCGCCCAGCTCATCAGGCCTGCAGGAAGCCGACCAGCCGCTCCGCCTCCTGCACGATCGGCTCCGCCAGCGCGCTGGCCCGGGCCGCGCCGTCCCGCAACACCGCATCGACGGCGCCGGGGTCGGCCAGGAGGCGGCGAGTCTCGCTGGCGATGGGGGCCAAGTAGGTCACCACGACCTCGGCCAGCGCGTCCTTGAACGTGCCGAAACCCTGGCCGCCATGATCGCGCAGCACGGCGGCGGCGTCCCGGTCCTGCAGCGCGGCCATGATGCCGACCAGGTTCCGCGCCTCGGGCCGCGCCTCGAGCCCGGCGGGTTCCGACGGCAGCGGCTCCGCATCCGTGCGCGCCCGGCGGATCTTGAGCGCGATCGCGTCGGCGTCGTCGGTCAGGTTGATGCGGCTCTGGTCGGAGGGGTCGGATTTCGACATCTTCTTCGACCCGTCCCGCAGGCTCATGACGCGGGCGGCGGGGCCGAGGATCACCGGCTCGATTGTGGGGAAGAACGCCACGCCGTAATCGTGGTTGAATTTCTGCGCGATGTCGTTGGCGAGCTCCAGATGCTGGCGCTGGTCGTCGCCCACCGGCACCCGGGTCGCCTTGTAGGCCAGGATGTCGGCCGCCATCAGGCAGGGATACACATACAGCCCGGCCGACACCTGCTCCCGGTCTTTACCGGCCTTGTCCTTGAACTGCGTCATGCGGTTCAGCCAGCCGATGCGCGCGACACAGGTAAAGATCCAGCCGAGCCGGGCATGGGCGGGCACCGCGGATTGATGGAACAGGATGTGCTGCGAGGGATCGATGCCACAGGCGATGACGGACGCCGCGAGCTCCCGCGTCGCGAGGCGCAGCGCCTGGGGGTCCTGGAATTGCGTGATGGCATGGAGGTCCACGACGCAATACAGGCACTCGTGATCGCGTTGCAGCGCGACCCAGTTGCGGATGGCGCCGAGATAGTTGCCGAGGGTGGGCACGCCGGAGGGCTGGATGCCGGAGAAGATGCGGGGGAGCGCGGTTGTCATGCCGGGGCTTGTCATGGCGGGCGTTGTTGCTGGGCAGGCGCGTGGGGTCAAGCGGAGGAGCGTGGTTGCCTCCCACGAAGCCGCGCGATAGTCGCACCCCATGCCGCCCCATATCGTCGACATCCCCGCCAATGCGCGCGTGGACACGTTCTTCACCCCGCCCTTCCGCACCCGGCCGCCGGACCTACGTCACGGCAACCTCATCCCGCCCGATCTGCAGGCGCTCTATGCCACCCTCTGGCATCAATCGCATGGCCCGACGGAGGTGGTCGCGAGCGTGCTCTGCGGCGCCTATGTCGACGGCCCCGGCCTCGTGTTCGACCAGGACCTCAACCTGATCCGGCAGACCATCCACCAGGCAACCCCGGAGGAGATCGAGACGGCGTTCCATGCCGTCCGCGACGCAGCCGGCAGGGTGCCGCTGCAACGGGGCGTGACGTTGCTGTGCGAGAAGACCGGGATCGGGAATTACGGACATTGGCTGGTGGAGATGCTGCCCGTCGCGTCGCTCAACCTGCGCCACCTGTTCCGCGGCGGCTGGCAGCTGCGGCTTCCGGTCGCGTCCGAGGCGATGAACCGGGTCACCCTCGACTCCGTTCGCCTGGCCGGTGTTCCCGGCGAGCAGCTCGCGTTCCGCCGTCCCGGCCCGCAATACTACGAGCAGCTCGTGATCGTGCACGGGCTGAGCCAGCACGGGGTGTGGTATTCGCCGCTGATCGTCGACTGCCTCGAGCAGATCGCATCCAGCGTCCCGGCCAGACCATCGGCCGGCGTGTGGTTCAGCCGCGCGGGCTCCAGGCGGGTCCTGAAGGAGGAGGCGGCGGTGTGCGCGCGGTTGCGTCAGGAGGGATGGGAGATCGCGATGCCGGGCAGCCTCAGCCTCGCCGACCAGATCGCGCTGGCGAAAGGCGCCCCGCATGTCGCGGGCGTGAACGGCGCCGGCCTCACCAACCTCGTATTCGCGCCGCGGGGCGCCACCGTCACATCGTTCATGCCGGCGCCGATGCCGGACGTGTTCTTCTGGATGCTCGCGGGCTTCAAAGGACAGAGCTATGTCGAGGTCCGCTGCCCGCAGGAAGCGGACGAAGGCGGCTGGAACGCCCCGCTCACGATGGCGGTGGACGAAGTCCTCGCGCAGCTCGGCCTATAGCCGGGCCGACTGGTCGAGCTGGCGCAGCACCTCATCGAGCGGGATCGTCAGCGGGGCGTCCCAGATCGTCGGTCCGCCCAGCTCATGCGCCTGCAGGCTGCGGACCTCCCGGTATCTGAGGCCGCGATGGTTGGCGAGCTGCCAGTAGAAGATGTCCGGCATCACGGCCGGCACGAAGCTGGTGACGGAGCCGCCGCGCCGCATGAACAGCAGGTTCGCGAGCCCGGCGCCGTTCACCCCGGCCATGTGCCGCGCCCCCTTCGCCAGCGCCACCTGCTCCCGGAAGCCGAGCCGCCCCGGATGCACCACGGTCCAGCCCGCGGCGGCGATCCGCTCCTGCGCCCGCTCCTCGTCCAGCAGGCAGCGCCGCTCCCCGGCCCGGCTGATCCACAGCCGCTCCGGCGCCCCGGCCGGCACCGTGGCCGCGATCCGGTCCATGGCGCCGAGCACGAGCGGGGAGAAATATTGCCCATGCTCCGTCATGCCGGTCAGCATCACAAGCTCGCTGACATGGCACGGTGAGCCGTCGCCCAAAACGCGCTTTCCCGCGCCGGCCCCCAGCAGATCGAGCGAGTCCTCGATCACTGCCCGCATCCAGGGATAGGTTTGCGGCACCAGCACGCGCCATCCGTGATCGAGGCCGATCCAGGGCAGGGACAGGAAGGCGCGCGGCAGCATCTCCGCCAGCCAATGCCCGTAATTGTTCAGCCCGGCCTTCCCGCACAGCACCAGCGGCCCGGCGTGCGGCACGACCGTCCCGGCCTGCACCGCCGCTCGGAGCGTGGCGGCCGCAGCCTCCACCATCGCGGGCGGGGTCTGCGTGACGCTGGGCTGCAGCAGCCGCTGCTCCCGGTCGAACACCAGCCCTTCGCCCACGACATACACGTCCGGCACGCTGTGGAACGCGGTCACCCGGGGTGGCTCGGCGCGGGACCAGGTCGCGGTGAGGCCGGGGCGGATCGAGGGGTCGATCAGCGCCTCGTGCGTCACGTCAGGCGGCGCGTAGGCGAAGCCCGGGGACAACACGGTATGGACCACGCGTCCCGGCGGCAGATCGACCAGATCGGGCATTCAGGTGCGGGCCGCCACGGGTGTCAGGCGGAGAGGAGCGCCGCTTCGACCTGGCCGAGGATCGTCTCGAACGGCAGCAGGTTGAAGGCGGAGCGATGCAGGATGGTATCGCGGTAGTCGAGCCGGGCCACCTCCTCGACCGCGCGCTGGCCGACCTGGTCAGCTGTGCGGACCTGGTGCCAGACGACGGTCTGCCCATGGTTCTCGGCTACGGTGGCGTAGGCGTATTGCTGCATGAAGCTCTGGATGAAGAAGGGGACCTTGAACACGTCCCCCATCCAGCTTCCGTCTAGGGGCCAGGTGGCACCTGGCGCATGCGGGGCGATTTCGCGCAGCCGCAGAACCTGTGCCAGGTCCGGCAGGGAGGCGTCATAGGAATTGGGCAGCACGTCGTCGATCAGGATCGCCCCGCCCTCCCGCAGCAGCCGGGTGGCGTTCAGCAGGTCCCGCAGCGTTTGTTCGAAGGTGTGCAGCCCGTCCAGGTAGATCACCTCGAACACCCGGTCTTTCGGCGCCGCCGCGAAATACTGGTCGCTCGGCACGGCGTGGTATTCGACGCCGGGGCCGGGTTGCGGGACGAACTGGAATTGCGGGTCCACGGCGACCTTGTGGGCGGCCGTGACCGCGTGGAACGTCTCGCCCTGGTTCACGCCGATCTCGAGATAGGCCGGGTCCTCATAGAGGTCCAGCAGGCGTTGCACGGCAGCACTTCGGGTCAGCATGGTCCGGCTCAATCCTCGACAGAAGTGGTCACGCATCGGCCCCGGCGGGGTCCTTGACGGTCCTGGACCGGCGGGCGCCGCGCTTTGGGCCGCCGGGCTGCGCGATCAGGCTGATGGCCCGAACCCCCATCCGCCCGCGGCACCCGGCATCGTCCCGCAGCGTGTGGTCCGATCCCTTGGGCGACAGCAGCGGGCTGTAGAACGGGTCCACCCCGGTGAAGAACCGCGCCCAACGGGTGCGCAGCCGCTTGTCGTCCTCGGGATGGGCAACCTCCTTGCTTTGCGTGCGGGTGGCGCTCTCGTGGTGATACAGCACGGTGAAGCCGTCATAGAGCACCTTGTAGCCGGCGTCGCCGATGCGCAGGCACAGATCGGTGTCGTTGAAGCCCACCACGAATTTCTCGTCGAACCCGCCCACACTTCGAAAAACGTCCATCCGGATCATCACGCAGGCGGCGGTCACGGCGGAATAGTCCCGCACCACGGTCAGGTTGCAGTTGTAGCCGGGATGCCGCTTGCCCTTGCTCAGATAGGCGTTGGCGAACTTCATCGCGTGGTCGGCGGCGCCGCTGAAGCCGACCAGCACGCCCGCATGCTGCACCCGGTCATCGCCATACAGCAGCAGCGGCCCCACGGCGCCCACCTCGGCGCGCCCCGCCAGGCTGCGCAGACGCGGGATCCAGCCGGGCGCGATCGCCTCCACGTCGTTGTTCAGGAACACCACGTATTTCGCGCCGGCGCCGTGCACCTTCACGGCCCGGTTGTTCATCAGGGCGTAGTTGAACACGCCCGCATACGGCATCACCGTCATGCCGGACGCCGCGATCCTGGCCAGGTATTTGACCGTTTTCGGGTCCGTCGATTGGTGGTCGATCACCACGATGCGGTAGTTGGCGCCCTCCGACGTGCGCTCGATCGAATCGATGCAGGTCTTGAGCAGATCCACCCGGTTCTTGGTGGGGATCACGATCAGCACCTCGCCGCCGTCATCGGGCCAGTCGATCCGGTATTCGTTGTAGCGGAAGCCGTCGGCCACTGTGGCGGGGAGGTTGCGCCGGGCCAGGTGGCGGGCGATGGCATCCTTGGTCGCGTCCGTGACCTGGCCCTGCTTGGCATGCCCGGTGCTGGTCGCGTGCGTCCGCCAGCGATACAGCACGCGCGGCACATGGGCGACCACGGTCGAGGCTTCCAGCACGCGCAGCACGAAATCCACGTCCGCCGAGATCGCCAGGCTTTCGTCCCAGCCCGTGACCTGGCGCGCGATCCCGGTCCTGACCGCGATCAGGTGCACGAAATAGGGATGGGACAGGTAGTAATCGTAGCTGAATGCCGGGCGGGCCCGCACCTCTACCACGGAGGCGATGTCGTCGGTCGTGATCGCCTCGTCGCTGTAGATCAGTTCGGCCCGGGTTTCCTGCGCGGCGCGGGACAGGTGATAGATGGCATCCGGCTCGATCACGTCGTCATGGTCCAGGAACGCGACATAGGCGCCCCGGGCCGCGCGGATGCCGTAATTCACGCTGCGCGCGATCCCGGCATTGAGGCCGGAGCGCAGCACGCGGATGCGCGGGTCCGCCCGCTCGGCCGCCGCCAGCACCTCCGCCACGTGGGGCGCATCGCTGCCGTCATCGATGCAGATCAGCTCCCAATTCGCGGACCACTGGCCGATCACGGAGTTCAGCGCCTCCACCAGCCAGTCCCGCTTCGTGTTGTAGACGGGCATGATCAAGGTGATCGGCACGTCCTGGGTCGTGGCGCTCATCCTCCGGCTCAACCGGTCCCGCACCGGGGCGGGGAGGGCACCGCGGGCGAGGAAGCGGGTGATGTTGTCGTTCTGGGTAATGCGCCGGGGGGAGCCCTTCACGATCTCCTTGGTGCCCACGATCCGGATCACGATGTCGCGATCCAGCAACTTGGCCACCGGCCGCTCCAGCAGGAAGCGGAAGCCGCAGCGGGCCGTCGGCATCCCGGCATTCTCCACGTCGCCGCGATAGAGGTTTGCGAGCCCGGTGCCGATCACCTCGCCGCCACAGATCGCCTCGACCTGCAGCGGCTTTTCCGGTGCGTGCATGTTGACCACCCAGCCGCCGGCGAACGGGCCCTCCACCACGTCGAAGAAGCCGACATAGGGCGGGATCGCCGGGCGGATGAACGGGCTATGCGCCACATGGGTGTCGGTGCCTGCCAGTACGATGCCGATCTCCACATCCTCGGTCATCGGCAGGTCACGTGGCAGCGTGATCGCGAAGGCGGACCGGCCGTCGCCGAGGCCCAGCGCCTCGATATCCGCGCGATGCTTGTTGGCTGTAGCGGTGGCGAGCGTGCGGTCACCGATCCGCAGCTCGACCTGCATCCGGTTGCGGGGCTGGTTCAGGTCCACCGCCCAGCCCCGTATCTGCGTGCCCTCGATATTGTCGACATAGCCCGCGGCGCCACAGGCCTCCGCCGTGATCGACAGCGTTTGCTTCGCCACCGCCATGCCTCCGACCATGGGGCTCACGACATGCGGCTCCCGGAGCGGGGGCAGCGAGGGGGCGGGCGTGCTGAACCGGTAGGGACGCTGCCCAACCTTCGCATCGCTCTTCGCATCGCTCTCCGCATCGCCCTCCGCCTCGGCAAAGGCGAGGGCATAGAACTGCCCCTGGCGCATGATCTCCACCGGCAACAGGGCGTCGGCGGGCGGTGGCGCGGTGCCGCCGACGGTGAAGCTGCCGACGATATGCCGGTCCTGCACCGACCAGCGCCCCCAGCGCACGGAACGGATCGGCGCGAAGTCCAGAGGTGGCAAGCCGAGCGCCCGCCCGGTCAGCGCGTCGCGGACCAGCAGGGATTTCGCGAATAACGTGTCCGGCACGGGTATGCGGAAGGCGCGGTCCGCCGTGCCCGGCACGTCGATCGCGGCCGCACTGGCGACGAAACGGCCATCGGCGAACAGGGCAACGTGCCGCGTGTCAGAGCTGGGCGTGAACCGGCCCGCCAGCACGCCGTCCGCGAGCACGAGGATTCCGGCGATCGCTCGCGAGGGCTGCTTGCCGGGGCTTCGCTTGGTCATAAGGGTGCTCAATCTCCGCGCGTCCGGCCCATGGCGGTCCCCAAGACAGGTTGATTGGGGGTGCCGGGCTCTCTTATTGCAGGTTGCGCAGCGCGGCCAGAGGGGGCGCCTCAGGGTGCAGGCGGCGCGTGCAAGTTGCGCCCGGCCGCGGTTGCCGGTAGTGGGGCCGCTGTTCGGCGCTGCACCAGCTAGGGATCTCCATGCGCATACTCCTCACCGGCGGATGCGGCTTCATCGGTTCCGCCGTGATCCGGCACCTGCTGCGCCACACCGGCCACACGGTGGTGAACGTGGACAAGATGACCTACGCCGCTTCCGAAGACGCGCTGGAGGAGGCTCGTCACGATCCGCGCCACACGCTGGTGCGGGCGGACATCACGGACGCGGCGGCGATGGGCCAAGTGTTCGCGACCCACACGCCGGATGCGGTCATGCACCTGGCCGCCGAAAGCCACGTGGACCGCTCCATCGACGGCCCGGCGCCGTTCATCCACACCAACGTTGTGGGCACTTTTGTCCTGCTGGACGCGGCGCGCGCCTATTGGGCCGGGTTGCCGAAGGCTGCGCAGGCCGCGTTCCGCTTCCACCATATCTCGACGGACGAAGTGTTCGGCGCCCTCGGCCCGCACGATCCGCCCTTCACGGAGACCACGCCCTACGATCCGCGAAGCCCCTATTCTGCCAGCAAGGCCGCGTCCGACCACCTGGTGCGGGCCTGGTTCCACACCTATGGCCTGCCGGCGTTCGTCACCAACACCACGAATAATTACGGCCCCTGGCAGTTTCCGGAGAAGCTGATCCCGCTGGTCACGCTCAACGCCATGGAGGGCAAGCCCCTGCCCGTGTATGGCGACGGCACCAACACGCGGGACTGGCTGTTCGTGGACGACCATGCGGCGGCGCTCGTGCTGGCGCTCGAGCATGCGGAGCCCGGCGCCACGCTCGCGATCGGCGCCCGGCAGCCCCGCACCAACCTCGAGGTCGTGCGCGCCATCTGCGCCACGCTCGATGCGCTGCAGCCCGATCCGGCGGGCCCCAGGGAGCGGCTGATCCATTTCGTGACCGACCGGCCGGGCCATGATTTCCGCTACGAGATCGACCCGGCCCGCACGACCGCCGCCCTGAACTGGACCGCGCCGCACGATTTCGAGCGTGGGTTGCGGAAGACGATCCTGTGGTATCGCGACAACGCGGCCTGGTGGCAGGGTATCCGCGCCGCGAAATATGCCGGGCAGCGGCTGGGCAGCGCAGCATGAGCAGCAAGGGCATCATCCTGGCCGGCGGCAGCGGCACGCGCCTGCACCCGATCACCATCGCCAGCAGCAAGCAGCTGCTGCCGGTCTATGACAAGCCGATGATCTATTACCCGCTCTCCGTGCTGATGCTGTCCGGCATCCGGGACATCATGATCATCTCGACGCCGGACGACCTGCCGCAGTTCCGGCGGCTATTGGGCACCGGCGAGCGATTCGGCGTGCGCTTCACCTACGCCGAGCAGGCGAAGCCCGAGGGGCTGGCGCAGGCTTTTCACATCGGCGCCGAGTGGATTGCGGGCCAGCCCTGCGCCCTGGCGCTCGGCGATAACCTGATCTTCGGCGACCACCTCGGCGTCATGCTCCGCGCGGCCGTGGCCCGGCCGGAGGGGGCCACCGTGTTCGCCTACCAGGTGCGCGACCCCGAGCGGTATGGCGTCGTCAGCTTCGACAGCAGCGGACGCGCGCAGGAGATCGTTGAGAAGCCGGCGGCGCCGAAATCCAACTGGGCGGTGACGGGCCTGTATTTCTACGACAAGCAGGTGACGGAGCTGGCGCGCCGGGTCAAACCCTCGCCGCGCGGCGAGCTGGAGATTACCGAGCTCAATCAATTCTACCTCGAGATGGGCAGCTTGCAGGTGGAGCGGCTGGGCCGCGGCTGCGCCTGGCTCGACGCCGGCATGCCGGACAGCCTGCTGCAGGCCGCAACCTTCGTGCAGACGATCCAGAACCGGCAGGGCATGCTGGTCGGCTGCCCGGAGGAGGTCGCCTACCGCATGGGCTTCATCGACGCGGCGGCATTGCGCGTCTCGGCCAAGGGGCTCGGCAAGACGGAGCTGGGGCGGTTGCTGCTGGAACTGGCAGATGGATTGCACGCATGAAGGTCGAACGGCTCTCGGTCCCGGACCTGATCCTGGTGACGCCGCCCCGCTTCGGCGATGCACGCGGCTTCTTCTCCGAGACGTTCAACGTCCCGCGCTTTGCCGAAGCCGGGATCGATCTGCCGTTCGTGCAGGACAATCAGAGCCTGTCGCGGGACCGCGGCGTGATCCGCGGGCTGCATTGCCAGGTGGCGCCGTTCGCGCAGGGCAAGCTGGTGCGCTGCGTGAAGGGCGCGATCTGGGACGTGGCGGTCGATGCGCGCCGGGGATCTGCGACATACGGCCAATGGGCGGCCGCCGAGTTGTCCGCTGAGAACTGGGCGCAGTTGTGGGTGCCGCCCGGCTTTCTGCATGGGTTCTGCACGCTCGTCCCCGACACCGAGGTCATCTACAAGGTGACGGACAAATATGACCGCGATAGCGAGCGCGGCGTCGTGTGGAACGATCCCACCCTGGCGCTGCCCTGGCCCGTGCCGGAGGCGGAGGCCGTGCTGTCCGACAAGGACCGCGTGCTGCCGCGCTGGGCGGACCTGGCGGCTTTGTTTGCATGATCCTGGTCACCGGCGGCGCCGGGCAGCTGGCGACGGAGCTGGCGCGGGCGGGGGGTGACGCCGTGCATCGCGCCGGCCGGCCCAATTTCGATTTCGACCGGCCGGATACGCTGGCCGCCACCTTCGCGGCTGCCCGCCCCACGCTGGTGGTGAACGCCGCCGCCTGGACCGCGGTGGACGCGGCCGAGGCCGAGCCGGACGGTGCCGCCCGCGCCAACCGCGACGGCCCGGCCACGCTGGCGGCCCTCTGCGCCGACGCCCGCATCCCGATGATCCACGTCTCGACCGACTACGTGTTCGACGGCAACAAGGGTGCGCCCTATGTCGAGACGGACCCGACCAGCCCCACCGCAATCTATGGCACCACGAAGCTGGAGGGCGAGCAAGCCGTGCTGGCGGCGTGTCCACAGGCGATCGTGCTGCGGACGGCCTGGGTCTATTCCGCCGTGGGTAAGAACTTCGTGAAGACCATGCTGGGCGCGGCGCAGAAGACCTCCACCCTGCGTGTGGTCGCGGACCAGCGCGGCAACCCGACCGCGGCGCGGGACCTGGCCACGGCGATCCTGGCGATCGCGGCGCAGCTGCGCGACGGATGGCAGCCCGGCTATGCCGGCGTATTCCACATGGCCGGCACGGGGGACACCACCTGGCACGGGCTCGCCATTGCCGTGTTCGAGGACGCGGCCCGGCATGGCCGCACCCCGCCCACCGTCACGCCCATCGCCACGGCGGACTGGCCCACCCCCGCCCGGCGCCCGCCCGATAGCCGGTTGGACTGCACCAAGCTGCACCGGGTATTCGGCCTCCGCCTGCCGGCTTGGCGCGATAGCGTGCGGCTCACGGTGGACGAGTTGCTGGGGGCTGCCTGACATCCGTCCCCTCCGTCGCGATTCTCCTTGCGACCTATAATGGCGCCCGCTTCCTTCCGGCGCAGCTCGATAGCCTGATCGCACAGACCACGCCGGACTGGCGCCTGTATTGGCGGGACGATTCGTCGAGCGACGCGACGGTCCCGCTGATGGAGGCGTTCATGGACGGGGCCGCGCGGGGCCGTGTGCGGCGCGTGTTGGACGATGCGGGGCGGCTTGGCCCCACCGGGGGCTTCCTAGCGTTGCTGCGGGCGGCGGTAGCGGAGGGGGCGGAGGCGGTGGCGTTCGCGGACCAGGATGACATCTGGCTGCCGGAAAAGCTGTCCCTCGGTCTCGCGGCGTTGCAGGGGCAGGACGGCCCTGCGCTGTATTGCAGCCGGCAATTGCTCGTGGATGCCGAAGGTGCGCCGCTCGGCCCATCGGGTCCGCTCGACATGCCGCCCGGCTTCCCCGCGGCGCTCACGCAGAACATCGCCACCGGCTGCACCATGATGCTGAACCGCGCCGCCGCCGTGCTGGTGGCCAGCAGCCGCCCACCGACCGCCACGCTGCATGATTGGTGGAGCTATATCGTGGTCACGGCCGGGGAGGGGCGCCTTGTGGTCGATCCCACACCCACCGTCATGTATCGCCAGCATGCCGGCAACATGGTCGGCGCCCCGCGATCGAGCCTGCGCCGGGCACGGCTTGCCCTGCAGCGAGGGCCGGATTTGTTCATGAACGTGCTGCGCGCCCACGTGGCGGCGCTGCGGGCGCAACCGGGGCTGATGTCCCCCGGCGCCCGCGCGGCCGTCGAGATCGTGCATCGCGGCCTGTATGGCACGATGCGGGAGCGGTTGGCGGCGCTGCGCCTGGTGGGCATGCGGCGGCAATCCTGGCAGGAGACGCTGCTGTTCCGCTGGTGGTTCCTGATCGGCTGAATTAGGCTCCGGCCGTGAACCAGATCCTGCGTCCCCCGCTGCCGCACATGACTGCCGACGACTTCCTCGCCTGGCCGGGCGATGGGAGCGGGCGGAAGTTCCAGCTGGTCGATGGAGTGCTGCACGTTATGTCCCCGGCCAGCCCGACGCACAGCATCATTCAGGGTAATCTTGCCGGTGCGATCTGGTCAGCCATCGACCGGAACAACCTCCCTCTGGCCGTCGCCGTCGAGGGCGCCATCGTTCCCGGTCTTAACGCGTCGGCCAACCTCCGGGTGCCCGATCTCGTGGTCACGGCGGCGCAGGCTGCCGTGGGACAGGCGGTCGTGCCTGACCCGATCGTGCTCATCGAGGTCCTCTCGCCAGGAAACCAAGACGATACCCGGGACAACGTTCGCGCCTACTCCACCTTGCCGACGGTTCAGGAGATGGCGGTGGTCCATAGCACGCGGGTGCTGATCGAGCTGCATCGGCGCGACAAGGCCGGGAACTGGCCGCCGGAGCCGGAGTATCTCGAAGCCGGGCAAAGACTGACCCTCGCAACCCTCGGGCTTGATCACCCGGTCGAGGCGATCTACCGCCGGACCTGGCTTCAGGCCTGACGCCAGCCGCAATCCCGCATCACGGCGAGCATGTGCCCGGGCGGCTCGGCCGTCGCCTGCAAGGGTTCGTCCAGCGGCAGGCGGATCGACCGTGCCAGCAGATGCAGCATCGCGCCGCCCGTGCCATAGACGGTATCCCCCACCACCGGACAGCCTAATGACGCGCAATGCACGCGGACCTGGTGCGTCCGGCCCGTCCGTGGCCGGAGGCTGAGCCAGGTGACATCACCGCCGCGGCCCATCACCCGCCACTCCGTTTGCGCCACCTGGCCGCTGGAATCGATCACTATGCGCCAGCCCTGGGGGTCCGAGACCTTCTTGAGCGGCGCCTCAACCACGCCGCTGTCGCCCGCGGGCCGCCCCTGCACCACCGCCCAATACACCTTCTCCGCCAGCCCACCGGCAAACGCCGCCTGCGCCGCATGCAACGCCGCGCGCCGAAGCGCCACCACAAGGCAGCCCGACGTGTCCGCATCCAGCCGGTGCGCGAGCCACGGCCCGGCCTTGCGGCGGGACAGCGCCGGGAAGCAATCCTCCACACTCGGCCCGCCCCGCGGCCCGGCATGCACCGGCAGCCCGGCCGGCTTGTCCAGCACCACAAACCGGGAATCTTGGAACAGGATCGGGATCATGCGCCCTTGTTGACACCGCACGCGCTGCGGCGGAAGCACGCGGCATGTCCGATGACCGTATCTGCGGCCTGAACGCCGTCACCGCCTTGTTCGCCTGCCGCCCCGATGCCGTGGTGCGGCTGTTCTACACCGATGAGGCCAAGATGACGGCCGGGCCGCTCTGTGCCGAGATGGCCCGGTTGCACCGCCCCTACCGCCTGCTGCCGCCCGACGAGATGGAGCGCGCGGCCGGCACCCCGCACCATGGCGGCATCTGCGCGATCGCGACGTCCCGCCCGCTCGGCATGATGGATTTCGTGCGGGTCCCGCGGCATCCGTTGATCCTGGTGCTGGATGGCGTCGGCAATCCCCACAACCTCGGCGCCATCGCCCGCAGCGCGGCCTTTTTCGGCGTGAAGGCGCTGCTGCTGCATGACACGCCGCTGCAGGCGATGCCGTCGGACGCGGCGTATCGCGTCGCGGAGGGCGGGCTCGAGCATTTGGAAGTGTATCGCACCCGCAATCTCCGTAAGGCATTGCTGGCATTGGACCCGCATTACCGCACGGTGGCCGCGACGCTCGGGGACGACGCGGTTCCGGTGCAGTCGCTCCCGCGGGACCGGCCGGTGGCGCTGGTCCTGGGCAACGAGGAGCGCGGGGTGGGCTTCGAGGCGCTGGAGACCTGCCGCCGCCGCATCCGCATCCCGGCGCGCGGGCCGGTGCAGAGCCTCAATGTGGCGCAGGCGGCGTCGGTGCTGCTGTTTGCCTTGACCGGGCAGGGGGTGTGATGGAGCCGGTCACGTCATAGACCCGCCGGGGCAAGGTGGCACCGGCCTTATGGCCCCCCGTTGATCGTAAGCACCGTCCCGTTGGTGTAGGCCGAGCGCGGGCTCGCCAGGAACGCCACCGCGGCCGCGATCTCCTCCGGTTCCGCGGGGCGGCCATAGGGCATGCCCCGGCACAGCTCCCGCCAGCGGTCGGCGTCCCCGATCTCCGCCGCCGCCCGATGCCGCAACAGCATCTCCAATCGCATCGTGGCGACCGGGCCCGGGTTGATCGCTACCGCCCGCACGCCGTCCTTGTGCGCGCCGCGGCCCAGCGCCCGGGTGAACGCCATCAGCGCCGCATTGCCCGCGACTCCAGCGACATAGCCGGGATCGAACGTCTCGCCAGCGGCGCCGATCACGTTCACCACCACGCCCCGTTGCGCCACCAACACCGGATACAGCGCGCGGCACAGGCCGATGAACCCGAACACCTTCAGGTCCCACGCAGCCCGCAACCGGTCATTATCGACCGTAAGCAGGGTGCCCGGTGGAATGGCGCCGGCATTGTTCACCAGAATGTCGATCGCACCGGCCACCGCCGCCACGCGCTCGACCTCTGCCTGCTGCGACAGATCGGCCGCGATCGTCTCGATGCGGACCTGGTGCCGCGCCCGGATCGCCTCCGCGGCGGCCGTCAATGCGCCGGGATCACGCGCCACGATCACGACGTCGCATCCCTCCTCGGCCAGCAGCGTGGCCGACGCCTGGCCGATGCCCTTCGATCCGCCGGTGACCAGCGCACGCTTGCCGCGGAGATGCAGGTCCATCGCTCAGGCCCGGCGGCGCAGGCCATCCAGGCTGAACGCGCCGGCACCGGCCACCACGAACGCCAGGAAGCCGCCGGCGATCGCCATGTTCTTCAGCAGCTGCGTCACCTGCGCCTGCTCCGCCAGATTTGCATGCCCGAAATACGCCGTGGTCAGCGTGAACACCGCGAGCAGTGCCGCGACCACCCGGGTCTGGAAGCCCAGCAGCAGCAGCGCGCCGCCGCCCAGCTCCGCCGCCACCACGACGTAATAGGCCAGCTGCGGCTGCGGGATGCCCAGCTTGGTGAAGTAGCCGACGGTGCCGGCCATCCCCATCAGCTTGCCATAGCCGGCCATGAGGAATAGCGGGCTGGCCAGCAGGCGGCCGAGTAGAAGAACGAAATTCATGATGGCTCCTTTAAGCTTAGGCCGGTGTCTTGACCGGGAGGGCAGGTCGCAACCGGTCGGCGGCCACGGCCCCGATCGCGCCCACCACCATCATAGCCGCCATCGGCCGCGCCGTCCCATCGCTCAACACGCCCACCAGCACGCCGCTGCACGCCGCCAGCGCGAATTGCAGCGTCCCCATCAACGCCGATGCGCTGCCGGCCTGCGCCGCGTGCCGGGACAGCGCGCCCACGGCGGAGTTGGGCATCACGAACCCCATGCTGGCCATTGCGCACATGACCGGGACCACGACCCCGGCCGCGCCCCCCACCTTGACCACGGCACAGGCCAGCAGGACGGAGGTCGCGAGCAGGTAAACGGAGACGGCGCCCCGGACCAGCCGCTTGGACCCGAAGCGCATCAACATCCACGGGTTCAGCTGCGAGGCCAGGATGAACATACCGGCGCTCAGCCCGAACAGCATGCCGTATTGCGACGGCGTGAACGCAAAATGCTGGATGAATACCGGGGGCGAACCGCCGATATAGGCGAACATGCCGAACATCCCGAACCCGCCCATCAGCGCATAGCTCAGGAAGATACGATCCCGCAGCACGCCGGCATAGCGCGGCAGCAGGTTGCCGAGCCCCAGCCGCATCCGCCGCTCCGGCGGCAACGTGTCGGGCAACAGCCGCCATACCAGCGCGCAGCACACCGCGCCATAGAACGCGGTCAGCCAGAAGATCGCGTGCCACGGCGCCACGCCGAGCACGAGCCCGCCCAGGGTCGGCGCCAGGATCGGCGCCACGCCCATCACCAGCATCAGCTTGCTCATCATCCGCGCCGCGTCATGCCCGTCCGCGAGGTCCCGCACCACGGCGCGGGGGATCACCATGCTGGCGGAGCCGCCGAACGCCGCCACGAACCGCAGGACCGACAGCGTCAGCAAGTCCGGCGCCAACGCGCACCCGGCATTGGCCAGGGCATACACCGCGGTGCCGATGATCAACGGGCCGCGCCGGCCATAGCGGTCCGCAAGGGTCCCCTGCGTGATCTGCCCGACCGCCAATCCGGCGAACCAGGTGGCGAGCGTGATCTGCGCGGTGCCGGGCCGTCCGCCGAGCGAGGCCTCGATGGCGGGGAACGCCGGCAGATACATGTCGGTCGAGAGCGGACCCACCGCCGTCAGCACGCCCAGCAGCAGCGGCAGCCATACCGGGTATTTCATGGACGCACCGTGCCACTTGCTGCATCGCAGCGTAACCCCGGCCGGGATCACAGGATCGCGCTAACCCCCGGCCGCAAGCCCCGCGAGCCGGCCATAGGCCAAAGCGGTCAGCAGCCCGTTCCCGGACAAGTAGCCCGAGACCTCAGGGCCCGATACACCCCGCGCAGCCCCGCCGCCCGCAAACAGGTTCGGCAGCGCGCTCCCATCCTGCCGCAGCACACGGGCGCTGGCGTCCACCACCAGCCCGCCCTGCGTATGGAACAGCGCCCCTGTGACCCGCACGGCATAGAAAGGCGGGGTGAGGGGCGGCCCCTTGAACACACGGCCGAACGCGTCCGTGCCGGCGCTCGTGGCCAGGGACTGCGCCTCGGTCACGCTGTGCTGCAAACCGGGGCCGGTGCCCAGCACCGCGGCCAGTCCGTCCAGGTCACGCGCCATCCGGATCGCCCCGGCGGCCTCGGCCTGCTGATAATCCGGGAAGGTCAGGCCCAGCGCGTGCAGCCTTGCGTCGTAAACCGTCCAGGCCGTGCCGCCCGGTTGCGACAGCACGGCGACGGCCTGTTCGGAGTAGCCGCGGGTCTCGTCGCCGAAGCGGTGGCCGTTGCGATCCACCTGGATCCCGCCCTCCATCAGCAGCGCCCAGGTGATCAGGATGCCGTGCGGCTGCGCCACGTTGCCGTGCCCCTGGTAGCCCGACAGATCGCGCGTCGCGGCGCCGAGGCCCCAGCCCCATAGCAGCGCGTCGCCCTTGTTGCCGGCATGGCCCAGATACGGCGCCTCCGCGATGGCCGGGATCAGCCGCCGCAGCAAATCGGGTGCGCCGCCATAGCCGTTGCAGGCCAGGATCAGCGCGCCGCACGCGACGTCCTCCTGTGCGCCATCGGGACGCAGGACACGCACGCCGTGCACCCGCCCATCCGCATCGGCAAACACCTGCCGGACATGCGCCTGGGTCGAGAGCGGGATGTCCGCCGCCGCCGCCAGCAGCCGGGCCATCAACCCGGCGCCGGTGCGCTCCGGCACGGCGTGCATGCGCAGCCTTGTATGACCCGGATAGAGGAAGCCCTGCAGCACCTCGAACGGGATGCCGTGCCGGTCCGCCAGCCATTCCAGCGCCGGGCCTGCGGCCTCCGCCACCAGCAGCGCCTCGGCCGGATCGGCCCGGCCCAGGGTTTTGCTGGCGATATCCTCTGCCAGAAGGGCCGGGCTGTCCTCGATGCCCAAAGCGCGCTGGAACCGCGTGCCCGGCGCCGGGATGAAGCCGGAGGAGAGTGCGGTGGAGCCCGTGGGCGTGCGGTCCCGTTCCAGGACCAGGACCTCGCGCCCCCGCTCCGCCGCCGCCAGCGCCGCCACCAGGCCACAGGCGCCGGCGCCGACGATGACGATTTCGGCGGCGGCGCCGGCCCGCATGTCTTCGGGGGGCAGGATGTCGGGCATCAGCCCGCGCCCGGGATCAGCATCGGAGTCACAAGGGGGGTGACGCCCTCATTCGTCGTCATGCCGGGTGTGCCGGGCCAGCACGTCGCGTTTGCCGGCGTGGTTGGCGGCGGTGATGATGCCCTCTTTTTCCATCTGCTCGATCAGCTTGGCGGCACGGTTATAGCCGATCGAGAGGTGGCGCTGGATGAAGCTGGTGCTGGCCTTGCCCTCGCGCGCCACGAGGTCCACGGCCTGGTCGAACAAGCTGCTTTCGCCATCGCCGCTTGATCCAGACGACGACATGCCGCCGGGGGCGCCGCCCTCCTCATCCGCGTCGCCCTCGGTCACCTCGTCGTCATAGGTCGGCTCGGCCTGGGCGCGGAGGAAGTCCACGATGTCCTTCACCTCCTCGTCCTTCACGAACGGGCCGTGCACGCGGGCGATGCGGCCGCCGCCCTGCATGTGCAGCAGGTCCCCCATGCCCAGCAACTGCTCGGCGCCCTGCTCGCCCAGGATGGTGCGGCTGTCGAACTTGCTGATGACCTGGAAGCTGATGCGGGTCGGGAAGTTGGCCTTGATGGTGCCGGTGATCACGTCCACGGAGGGGCGCTGCGTCGCCATGATCACGTGGATGCCGGCCGCGCGCGCCATCTGCGCCAGGCGCTGCACCGCGGCCTCCACCTCCTTGCCGGCGACCATCATGAGGTCCGCCATCTCGTCGATCACCACCACGATATAGGGCAGGGGCTTCAGGGCCAGAGCCTGCTCTTCGAAGATGGGCTTGCCGGTCTCGCTGTCGAACCCGGTCTGCACGCGGCGGGTGCAGATCTCGCCCTTCGCCAGCTTCTCGTTCACCAGCTCGTTGTAGCCGCCCATGTTGCGGACACCGAGCTGGCTCATGGCGCGATACCGCCGCTCCATCTCCCGCGTGGTCCATTTCAGCGCCGTCACCGCCTTGGCCGGCTCCGTCACCACGGGGGCCAGCAGATGCGGGATGCCTTCATAGACGCTGAGCTCCAGCATCTTCGGGTCGATCATGATCAGCCGGCATTGGTCCGGTGAGAGGCGGAACAGGATGCTGAGGATCATGGCGTTGATCCCGACCGACTTGCCGGAGCCGGTGGTGCCCGCGATCAGCAGATGCGGCATGCGGGCGAGGTCCGCGATCACGGGGGTGCCGCTGATGTCCTTGCCGAGCGCCAGCGGCAGCTTGCCGGGGTTGCTGGCCCAATCGTCGCTGGCCAGCAGCTCGCGGAAATACACCGTCTCCCGCTTGGCGTTCGGCACCTCGATCCCGATCACGTTGCGGCCGCTGACGGTGGCGATGCGGACGGCGGCGACGCACAGGCTGCGGGCGATGTCGTCGGCCAGGCCGATCACGCGGGCGCTGCGGATGCCCGGCGCGGGCTCGAGTTCATAGAGGGTGACCACGGGGCCGGGCCGGATCTCGCGGATCGCGCCCTGCACGCCGTAATCGTTCAGCACGGTCTCCAGCAGGCGGGCATTGGCCTGCAGCGCATCCTCGCTCGGCCCAGCATCGGCGCGAATGGGGGCGGGGGTCAGCAGGCTCAGCGGCGGGAACTGCCAGCCATTCTCCTGCAACGGCAGGCTTTCCTGCCGCGGCGCGGGCGCTTTCGGGGCGGGGACGGCGACCTTGGGGCGGATTGCGGCGATCGCGACGGCCTGCGCCATTGGTGCGGGTGGCGGCGGCACGGGTGGCACCGGCTCCCGCGGCGTCAGAATCGGGCCGGAGGGGCGGGGATCGTCCGGCAGCGGCGGCAGGCCGGACCAGGGCGCCGGGTTCGTATCCGGGCGGTTCATGCGGCGGTTGATCTGCTCTGCCAATGACGACGCACCGCGCCCGGCCCGCGCCACTAGCCCGGCCGCGTTGCGCCCACTCCAGCCCGCCCCGCGCACGGAGCCGCGCGCCACGCCCGCCGCCCGGCTGCCCGCCGCGCGCCACTCCCCGGCAGACAGGCCCAGGGCCAGCAAGGTCAGCAACGCGCCGAACGCCCCGGCCACCCCCAGCGCGGCCAGGACGCCGGAGGAGCCCATCAGGAACTGGCCCATGCCCACGAGGTCGGCGCCGATCGCGCCCCCCGCGGCGCCGCCGAGCCCCGCCGCCGTCGGCCACCCGCCAAAACCCGGCAGTTCCGCCAGCAACCCGGCCACGACCGGCACCGCCAGCAGCAAGCAGATCAGCCGCACCCCGAACCGCACCGGCCGCCCCGCTGCCATCCGCCACGCCCAGGCCAGCATGGCGAAGCCGGGCAACGCAGCCGCCAGGCCGAATCCCTGCAACAGCAAATCCGCCACCCCCGCCCCCACCCAGCCGAGCGAGTTCGTGGCGGGGCGCGAGGTCGCGGTGTTCAACGAGGGATCGTGAGGATTGTAGGTAAGCAACGCCAGCAGCACGAGGAACGCGCCCGCCGCCAGGGCGAGCGCCGCCAGTTGCCCGAGCCGCAAAGCGGCCAGCGAGCGGATTTCCGGCGAGGCAAAGCGCTGCTGCGCGGCTGTGGCCATAGGTCCCCGGAGCTAAGGTGGTATCCGAACCCTAGCGTAGATCGGCCTGGCGGAAAACGAAAACCTTCTAACGGATGGTCCGGCCCCGCGCGAGCGGGGCGCCGGGATATCCCGCCACCGGGCAGGCGCAGGCGCGGCCGACTGGTTTCGGTTGCACGATCGGGCAGATCAGCCGCCGCGGGCCATACGGGGTCCCGACCACGGCGCTGCAGTTGAACCCGATGCGGGGCCGGGGCCGGTAGAACGGATCATAGTACTGCGCCGCAGCCGGTGTGAGCGCGCCCACCGACACCAGCGCACAGGTCAGGGCAATCATCTTCATCATCGCATCCTCCTATCGGACAGCAGCAAAGCACCCGGGGTAGAGTTGCGCCATGGCCCGGGCGCGATGGCTGGTGGCGTGTTTGTGGGCCGGGTCCATCTCGCCATACGTCTCGGTGGCGCCGTATGGGACGAACATCGGATCGTAGCCGAAGCCCTTGCTGCCCCGCGGCGGCCAGACCGCGGCGCCGTCCACGCGGCCCAGGAACGTCTCGGTATGCCCATCGGGCCAGGCGAGGCAGAGCGCGCACACGAACCAGGCCCTGGCGTCGTCGCCCGGCATCTTGTCATGCACCGCCCGCATCGCCGCGCCGAAATCCTTGGACGGCCCGGCCCAGCGCGCCGATAGCACGCCAGGCTCCCCGCCCAGCGCCGCCACGCAGAACCCGCTATCGTCCGACAGCGCCGGCAGGCCGGAGCCCCGGGCGGAGGCCAGCGCCTTCAGCCGGGCATTGCCCACGAAGTCCGGCGCGTCCTCCACGGGTTCCGGCAGGCCGAGCTCCCCGGCCGAGGTGACGGCGATGCCGGCGGGGCGCAGCAGGTCCGCGATCTCGATCAGCTTGCCCGGGTTGTGCGTGGCGAGCACCAGCCGCCCACCCTCGAGCCGCCGCGGCATCAGCCCAGCGCCTTGCGCTGCGCCGCATAGAGCTGCCCGGTGCCGACCCGCGCCAGCCGCATCAGCTCCAGGAACTGCCCGTCCGAGAACGGCGCCTTCTCCGCGGTGCCCTGGATCTCCACGATCCCGCCGCCATCCGTCAGCACGAAATTGGCGTCCGCCTCGGCATCGCTGTCCTCGGCATAATCGAGGTCCAGCACCGCGGCGCCCGCCACCAAACCGCAGCTCACCGCCGCGACCTGGCCGGTGATCGGCGAGCGCGCCAGCACGCGGCTGGCCTCCATCTTGCGGAACGCGAGGCTCAGCGCCACCCACGCGCCGGTGATGCTGGCGCAGCGCGTGCCACCATCGGCGTTCAGCACGTCGCAATCGAGCGTTACGGTGCACTCGCCCATCGCACTCCGGTCCACGACGGCGCGCAGGCTGCGGCCGATCAGGCGCTGGATCTCCTGCGTGCGGCCGGATTGCTTGCCCCGCGCGGCCTCCCGGTCGCCGCGGGTGTGGGTCGCACGCGGCAGCATGCCGTATTCCGCCGTGACCCAGCCCAATCCCTGCCCCCGCAGGAAGCCCGGCACCCGCCCCTCCACGCTCGCGGTGCACAGCACCTCCGTCCCGCCCATGCGGATCAGGCAGGACCCTTCGGCATGGTGGGAAAACCCGGTCTCGATCGAGACATTTCGCAGGATATCGGCGGCGCGGCCGGATGGGCGCATGATGCTGTCCTATGGTGCGGTTGGGGGCCATATAGCGGAGGGAACCATGGGGGGCATAGGGCAGGCATGACGGTCGGGATCGGCATCATCGGTGCAGGCATCATGGGGGAACGGTTGCTGCGTGCGGCGCAGGAGCATGCCGGGGACCTCGTGCACGTCACCGGTATATGGGACCGCGCGCCGGCCGCGCTGGATCGCATCGGGGACCTCGCGCCCCACGCGGCTTCGGCCGAGGCGGTGATCCAGAGCGCCGATTGCGTCTATATCGCGACCCCGCCCGGCACCCATCTGGCCTATGCCCGCCAGGCGCTCGCGGCCGGAAAGACGGTGTTCCTGGAGAAACCGCTGGCGGTTGACCTGACCGACGCGGCCCGTTTCGCCGCCGAGCCCGGCGCCGCCCGCGTCGCGATCAACTTCCCGTTCGCGTCCTCCTTCGCCGTCGAACGGCTGGCGGAGTGGGTGCGCGGCACCGTCTGCGGCGCCCCCCGCTCCTTCGCGATCGACGCCGCCTTCGCCACCTGGCCCCGCCCCTGGCAGCGGGACGCCGCCCCGTGGCTGGATGCCCCGGCCGAGGGCGGCTTCACGCGGGAGGTGCTGTCCCACTTCCTGTTCCTGACCCGGCGGCTCCTGGGCCCCGTGCGCGTTCTGTCCGGCCACGTCGAACGATCGCCGGGCCAGGCGGAGCGGGCGGTGGCAGCCAAGCTCGACGCCGGGGGTCTGCCAGGCACGCTCACGGGCGCCGTCGGCACCACCACGGCGGACGATCACAATACATGGACCCTGCGCGGCGTCTCGGCGCTCCGGCTGCGGGACTGGTCGATCGCGGAGCGGCAACGCCCGGACGGCACCTGGGTGCCCGACCCCGACGCGGCGCCGAACGAACGCATGCGCCCCCTGGTGCTGCGCCGCCAGCTGGAGGGCGTGGCCCGGCTCACGCGGGGTGAGCCGCATCGCCTCGCCACCGTGCAGGAGGCGTTCGAGGTGCAACAGGTGGTCGAGGCGCTGCTGGCATGAACGGGCCCACTCACCTGCCGACGCCCCCGGGCCTCGATCCCCGTTCGGCCGCGGTGTTGCGGGAGATCGTGGAGCAATATGTCGCGACCGGGGAGCCCGTCGGCAGCCGGACGCTGTCCCGCCGCCTGCCGATGGGATTGTCCCCGGCCACGATCCGCAACGTGATGGCGGACCTCACGGATGCCGGGCTGCTGTTCGCGCCGCATACCAGCGCGGGCCGGTTGCCGACCGATCGCGGCCTCCGGCTGTTCGTGGATGGTCTGCTGCAATTCGGGCATTTGGCGGAGGAGGAGCGGGAGGCGATCAGCCTGGCGCTGGAGGCGCGCGGCCGTAGCCTGGAAGACACGCTGGCGGAGGCGAGCACGATGCTGGCCGGGCTCGCGGGCGCCGCGGGCCTGGTGCTGGCGCCGAAATCGGATGGCGCGGTGCGGCATATCGAGTTCGTGCCGCTGGGGCCCGGCCGGGCGCTGGTGATCCTGGTGGCGGCCGATGGCGGGGTGGAGAACCGGGTGATCGAGACGCCCCCGGGCCTCCCGCCTTCCGCGCTGACGCAGGCCGCCAACTATCTCAATGCACGGCTCTCGGGGCGGAGCCTCGGCGAGTTGCGCCGCGTGGTGGCGACGGACATGGCGGAGGACCGCACGCAGCTCGATGCGCTCACGTCGCAGGTGGTGGAGGCCGGGCTCGCGACCTGGACCGGGGAGGGCAGGGGCGGCGCGCTGATCGTGCGCGGGCAGGCAAGGCTGCTGTCGGAGGTCACGCAGATCGAGAACCTGGCCGCGATCCAGAGCCTGTTCGAACGGCTGGAACGGCAGGAGACGATGCTGCGGCTGCTGGAGTTGGCCGAGGCGTCGGACGGGGTGCGCATCTTCATCGGCGCCGAAAGCGGCCTGTTCGGCGCCGGCGGCGTCAGCATGGTGGTGGCGCCGGCGCGCAACGAGGCGGACAAGATCGTCGGCGCCATCGGCGTGATCGGACCCACCCGCATCAATTACGGCCGCATCATCCCGGTGGTGGACTACACGGCACGGGTGATCGGGCGGTTGCTGGGGTGACGGCCACGGGATACGGCGATCACGAAAGCGGACTCTGACGCCGGACCAGCAAACGATCGGCGCGCTGTGTCGTTCACCGTACGACCCAGAACAGCTAATGGTTTGATTATGGCTAATTCGCGACGGAATTGCTTGCTGCTGGTCGAGGACGATGCGCTGGTCCGGATGACGGTCGCCCTCATGCTGGAGGATGACGGCTTCGGGGTCGTGGAGGCGTGCGACGCGGCGGAGGCGCTGCGCTTGATCAAGGAGGGGCTGGACGCGCCGGTGATGGTGACCGACGTGGATTTGGGCGCCGGGCCGAACGGGATGCAACTCGCGGACGAGCTGCGCCAACTCCGGCCTGAGATGGGCATCATCTTCATCACCGGCCGCTCCGCCTCCCTGTCGAGCCGCGCCTTGACGACGCGGGAGGCTGTGCTGCCGAAGCCGTTCGAGGGCCGCGAACTCGCCCGCATGGTGCGCGATCTCACCCCCTGAGCGCCGGCAGGCAACCGGTTGCGGGGCCGGTGCGTTGGCCCGGCGACGCAGGAGGATGCCGATGCTGAAGCCGTTTGCCGTTATCGCGGGTGTGTTCGTGGCCGGGTCCGCCCTGGCGCAGACCCCGGGTGTGAGCACCGACTACATCGCGCCGGGCAACCCGTCGACGGTGGGGCGGAGCGGGTCTGTCGTGGGACCGCACGGCGAGACGATACCGGCGCCGCGCGGCGCCATGAGCACGCTCGGCCAGCACGTGCCGGGCGAGGAGCCGCGCCAGCCCGGGGCCGACAAACTGAAATAGCCCGGGTTAGAACAGGCTGCTGAACAGACCCTGCCGCTTGCGCTGAATGATCGGCGTATCGCCCACGGCCGGCGGCTGACCCAGCGCCGCGTTCTGGCGGAGACGCGCGCTTTCGCGGGACGGGTCCACCTGCGTGCCGGGCGGGGGCGCCGATTGCCAGAACATCAGCCGGTCCGTGAAGCTGCGGCTCGGCGTGTCGAGCGCCGCTTCGTTATCCACCTTGTTGCGAATATCCGCCGGGGCACTCGGCCCGGCCGCACTCAGCAGCGCCTGTTGACCCGGTGACGCCGCCGGCCGCGCCCCGCGGTTCAGCACCGCATCCGGTGCCAGCACGCCCTCGGCCTGCTGCCGCTGCGTGAGCTCCTGCGGGCGCACGCTGCCGGGGCGGGGCGGGCGGAGCGTCAGGTCGGGCGGCATCGAGAGCGGCGCCCGGGTCGTGACCTGGAACTCGTCCGGCGCGTCCCGGGTGAGGCCGAAGGTGCGGGTCAGCTCATCCCCGCTGCACGCGGCGAGGGAGAGCGCGCTCAGAGTCAATGCGATCGATGCCTTCATGCGCGCGATCTACTGCCGAACGGGCGGCGCCGGCAAGCGGGATCGCGGCCAGACGCCGTCGAGGATCAGGGCGCCGACCCCGCAGACGATCGCGGCGTCCGCCACGTTGAACACATACCAGGAATAGCCGAAGGCATGGGCATGCAGGAAATCGACCACGGCGCCGAAGCGCACCCGGTCGATCACGTTGCCGATGGCCCCGCCCGCGATCGCGCCGAGCGCCACCGCCACCCACGCCGATTCGGCCCGGCGCAGCCACATCCCCAACGCGACCACCACCACCAGCGCCACCCCAGCCAGCAGCCACGGACCCCAGGGGCCGGTCTGGTGAAACAGCCCGAAGGTCACGCCCTGGTTCCACACCATCGTGAGGCTCAGCACCGGCAGCACCGGCACCTGGCCCCGCTCGGGCAGATGCAGGATTTGCAGCACCCAGTATTTGCTGGCCTGGTCTGCGAGCAGGACCAAGAGGCCGGCGAAGATGCCCCATCGCGTGCGCGGGTTCATGGGGTTTGATCCTGACGTGATGGGTTGGCACCCATCCTACGCGCCAGAACCGTAGGGTGGGTGCCAACCCACCACGGTCCCAGGCGCTTCATGCCGCCAAGGCCGTGGATCCCACGACCTCCGTGCACCGCAGGCACAGCGCGGTCGTGGCCGCCACTTCCGGCAGGATGCGCCAGCAGCGGGCGCATTTGTCGCCGGGGGCGCGGTGCACCTGCAACGCCGGGCCCGGCGCGGCGGCCGAGACGATGGCGAGTTCTGCCCAGGCCTCGGCGCCGATCAGCTCCGTCAGGCTGTCCGGGACATCGATGCTGGCCTGCAGCGAGGCGCCGATGGTCTTTTCCAGCCGCGCCGCCTCGAGCGCCGTGGTGACCAGGCCGCGTGCCTCGCGGATGCGGGCCCAGCGCTCACCCAGCCCCTCGTCGTGCCAGCTCGACGGGATCTCGGTGAAGGGTTGCAGATGCACGCTGCCATCGTCGGACGGGAAGCGCGCCAGCCAGGCCTCCTCCGCCGTGAAGCACAGCACCGGGGCAAGCCAGGTGGTGAGCGCCACGTGCAACCGGTCCAGCACCGTGCGCACCGCGCGCCGCTTCGGGCTGCCGGGCGCGTCGCAATAGAGGGTGTCCTTCCGCACGTCGAAATAGAACGCCGAGAGGTCCGCCGAGCAGAACGCATGCAGCTCCGGATACACACCGGTCCAGTCATGGTCCTCAAGTGCCCGGCGCATCCGGCGATCCAGCACCGCCAGCCGATGCAGCACCCATCGCTCCAGCTCCGGCAGCTCGGCATCCGGCAGGCGCTCGGCCTCGTCCCAGCCTTCGAGGCTGCCGAGCAGCCAGCGCAGCGTGTTGCGCAGCCGGCGATAGAGCTCGGCCTGCTGCTTCAGGATCTCCGGGCCGATCCTCAAATCCTCCGAAACGTCGGAGTTCACGACCCAAAGTCGCAGAATATCGGCGCCCAGCTTGTCCGTGACCTCCGTGGGCGCCGTCACGTTACCGACCGATTTGCTCATCTTGCGGCCATTCTCGTCCAGCACGAAGCCGTGGGTCAGCACCGCCTTGTAGGGGGCATGGCCGCGGGTGCCGACGGCCTCCAGCAGGCTCGACTGGAACCAGCCGCGATGCTGGTCGCTGCCCTCCAAATACAGGTCCGCGGGCCACGGCAGGCCGCGCGCCTCCATGGCAAAGCCGTGCGTGCTGCCGGCTTCGAACCAGACATCCACGATGTCCCGCACCTGCTCGAACTGCGCGGGATCGTGGTTGCCGAGGAAGCGCGACGGGGGCGAGCTATACCAGGCATCGGCACCCTCGGCGGCAAAGGCGTCCACCACGCGGGCGAGCACGGCCGGGTCACGCAGGGGTTCGCCGGTGCGGCGGTCCACGAACACCGGGATCGGCACGCCCCAGGCGCGCTGCCGGCTGATGCACCAATCCGGGCGGCCCGCGACCATGGAGGCGAGCCGGGTGCGCCCGGCCTCCGGCACGAAGCGGGTTTTTGCGATTTCGGCCAGCGCATGGGCGCGGATCTGCTCCGGCCCGTCCATGCGGATGAACCATTGCGGGGTGGCGCGGTAGATGACGGGCGCCTTGCTCCGCCAGGAATGGGGATAGGAGTGATGCAGCGTGCCGCGCGCCAGCAGCCCGCCGGCCTGTTCCAGCGCCGCCGCGACGGGCCCGGCCGCCTTGAACACATGCAGCCCGGCGAATAGCGGCATCCACGGCGCATACGTGCCGTCATCCTGCACGGCCTCCGGCACCTCGATCCCGTGCTGACGGCCGAGGGCAAAATCCTCCTCACCATGCGCAGGCGCGATGTGGACGAAACCGGTGCCCTGGTCGGTCGTGACGTAGTCGGCGGCCAGCAGCGGCGCGTCGTGGTCGAAACCTTGCCGGCGCAAGGGATGACGACAGACGATGCCCGCCAGCTCCTCGCCGCGATGCACGTGGACGATGTGATGCGTGGCGATGCCCGCCGCCGCGCAGACCTGCGGCACGAGCGCCAACGCCAGCAGCAGCCGCTCGCCCACCCGCGCCATCGAGCCCTCGGCCACGCTATCGACCTGCACCAACGCGTAGTCGATCTCCGGCCCGTAGGCGAGCGCGCGGTTGGCCGGCAGGGTCCAGACCGTGGTGGTCCAGATCACGACGGAGGCGTCCTGGAACGGGCCGGACAGCACCGGGAAGCGCACGAACACGGTGTCGCTGGTGCGGTCGTGGTATTCGATTTCCGCCTCGGCCAGCGCAGTCTTCTCCACCGGCGACCACATGACGGGCCGCAGCCCGCGATAGAGCGCGCCGTTCAACAGGAACTTACCGATCTCGGCCGCGATCGCCGCCTCGGACGAGAAATCCATCGTGGCGTAGCGCCCGGCCCAATCGCCGGTGACGCCCAGCCGCTTGAACTCCGCCGTCTGCACCTCGAGCCAATGCTGGGAATAGCGGCGGCACTCGTCGCGGAAATCGAGCACCGGGACCGCATCCTTGTCGCGACCGGTCTTGCGGTATTCCTCCTCGACCTTCCACTCGATCGGCAGCCCGTGCGTATCCCAGCCCGGGATGTAGCCGACATCCTGCCCGGCCATACGATGCGCGCGCATCACCACGTCCTTCAGGATGCGGTTGACCGCATGGCCGATATGGAGATGCCCGTTGGAATAGATCGGGCCGTCGTGCAGCACCCATTGCGGGCGGCCGTGGCCTTGCGCCTGGGTGCGCTCCCACAGGCCGATCTTCTGCCAGCGGGCCAGCAGGTCGGGCTCCCGCTTCGGCAGGTCCCCGCGCATGGGGAACGGGGTCTGCGGCAGGAAGATGGTGGCCTTGTAATCCGGTGTCTCGGTCATGGTTCTGTCCAGGTCAGGGGGCGTGCGCAGCGGCCGGCTTTTTCAAGCCGGGCAAGTAATTCGCCGAGGGACCATGGATTTCATACCCTGGTTATGCGGAGGCGGCGGGGGCGGGGTCAAGGGCGGGAAGCATTATGAGTAGACCGCTGCGACCCGGCGGCAGTAGCGTCTGTCGCATGTTCCGCGCTCTGCTCCTGCTCACCCTGATGCTGTCCGGCGCCGCGGCCGCGCAGGACGTCCGCACCTATGACCGCACCGGGGCGCTGACGGGCACGCAGCGGCGCGACGCGAACGGGGAGACCCGGTATTACGACCGCACTGGCGCGCTGACCGGCACCTCTCGCCAGCAGGGCAACGAGACCCGCTATTACGACCGCACCGGCGCCGCGACCGGCACGGCCCGCAGCAATGGCGGCCAGACGCAATATTATGACCGCTCCGGCGGCCTGGCCGGCACAAGGCGGGAGGAGCCGGGCGGCTCCCGCTCCTACGATCGCAGCGGCGGCTTGACCGGGACGGAGCGGCGGGACCAGTCCGGCACGCGCAGTTATGACAGCACGGGCGGATTACGCGGAACATCCCGCTAATCTTGCTGCGCGACGCTGGTATCAGAGCTCGGCCGAGGCAGTCATAAATCTATCACCCTTGTATTCCGTCCATCCGCCGTCAAATGGCGGCTGTGGTTGAGGAAAGTGCAGTCCTGCAAGGCCTGCCTCCTTTTCATCTTCGACACTTACAGTATTTCTATCGGTCTACAATATTGTCTGACCGGGGACTGCTATTGCAGGGACTTATCTCATGAGCACTCACGACATCGTCGACACCGCCGTTGCGGCCGGTTCGTTCAAGACGCTGGTTGCCGCCGTGACTGCGGCCGGCCTGGTCGAGACGCTGAAGGGCGCCGGGCCGTTCACCGTTTTCGCCCCGTCCGACGACGCCTTCGCCAAGCTGCCGGCCGGCACGGTCGAGAGCCTGGTGAAGCCCGAGAACAAGGCGCAGCTGACCAAGATCCTGACCCTGCACGTGATGCCGGGCAAGGTGATGGCGGCCGACGTGGCGGGCAAGACGCTGTCCCCGAAGTCGGTCGGCGGGGAGGAACTGCATGTTGACGGCACCCACGGCGTGACGGTCAGCGGCGCCAAGGTGACCAGCGCCGACATCGAGTGCACGAATGGCGTGATCCACGTCATCGACAGCGTGATCATGCCGAAGGCTTGAACCACGGCGATGGCCCGGTTCGCGCCGGGCCATCGCGCCTTCGCTAAGGGAGCCAGATCCAAGACGATCCGGCTACCCGCTTGCCGTGAGGAAACCGGGTGGGGCCGACCTGCGCATATCCGCCGGGTTCCGGCCCGTTACCGCAACCGCTCATTACGTCCATCGTGTCCTGTATCACCGCGATGCGCATCGGACCGTGGAGGGTGAAATCGTCGGCTGTCACGACATGCCCAGGCGCCAGACACAGAGTCACCACATGCGGCAGCTCTGACGGGAACGCCGCCAGTTGTTCCCCATCGGCAACACCCGCACCTTCGAACCAGGTGCCGGCGGGCCAGGTTATTCCAAAAAGCGGGCTTGGAATTGCCAACGTGCCGCGACGTAGAAACGGGGCGGTGCCGTCCGGGGATTGCTGGATTTCAATCGGCTCGCCGGCTGCCAGCGTCACACCCCGGTAGGCGAATTGTCGGCCGAGGTGGCAGAACACGGTGCCCCCGCCATCCGAGAGCGGCCCGGCCCCGCACGGGATGCCGCCGATATCCGCCGGGCTGGCCAGCGTGCCGCTTTCGATGACCCGGGGTGTCACGCCGGGTGGGCTCAGCGTGAATGAGTCGATCACAACGCGCCCCAGCATCGCCGTGGGCACCGGGACCGCACCGCCGAGCACCACCCCTCGATCGACACGGACGGTGCTGCCGGCTGGAAAGTCGATCCCATCCACCGTTTCTGCCCGCTGCAACTGGCGCGTCCGCGTGGTGTCGAGCAGCCAAGATACCAGCGTAGATCCAACGCCGATCAGGACTGGCGAGCCGACCAGCACCAGCATGACCGCCAGCCCGAACGCGCCATAGCCCCCGGCCCGCGCCACGCGATAGCGCCGCACGCCTGGCACAAAGAGCAGGATCCCCGCGACGATCAGGAGGAAAGGCGCCACGAACACGGTGCCCAGCGCCGCCAGCACGATGATCGAGCCGGTCAGGTCAAGGTGCATCGGCGCCTACGCCGTCTCCCGGAACAGCTCCCGCCCGATCAGCATGCGCCGGATCTCGCTGGTGCCGGCGCCGATCTCATACAATTTGGCATCCCGCAGCAGCCGGCCCGTGGGATAGTCGTTGATGTAGCCGTTGCCGCCCAGCACCTGGATCGCTTCCAGCGCCATCCAGGTCGCCCGCTCCGCCGCATACAGGATGGCGCCCGCCGCGTCCTTGCGCGTCGTCTGGCCGCGGTCGCACGCCTTCGCCACCGCATAGACGTAGGATTTGGCGGCGTTCAGCGTGGTATACATGTCGGCGATCTTGCCCTGCATGAGCTGGAACTCGCCGATCGCCTGGCCGAACTGTTTGCGCTCGTGGATGTAGGGCACGACCACGTCCATGCAGGCCTGCATGATGCCCAGGGGCCCCGCGGCCAGCACCGCACGCTCGTAGTCGAGACCGGACATCAGCACGTTCACGCCCCGGCCCACGCCGCCGATCACCTGGCTGTCCGCGACCTCGCAATCCTGGAACACGAGCTCCCCGGTATTGCTGCCGCGCATGCCGAGCTTGTCGAGTTTCTGGGCGCAGTGGAAGCCGGGCAGGCCTTTTTCGATCAGGAAGGCGGTGATGCCTTTCGGGCCGGCCGCCGGGTCGGTTTTGGCATAGACCACCAGCACGTCCGCATCCGGGCCGTTGGTGATCCACATCTTGGTGCCGTTCAGCACATAACGGTCGCCGCGCTTATCCGCGCGCAGCCGCATGCCCACCACGTCCGACCCGGCGCCACTCTCGCTCATCGCCAACGCCCCCACGGCCTCCCCGCTGATCAGGCCGGGCAGGTATTTCCGTTTGTGCTCCTCCGACCCGTTCTTGCGGATCTGGTTCACGCAGAGGTTGGAGTGCGCGCCATAGCTGAGCCCGACCGAGGCACTGGCGCGGCTGATCTCCTCCATCGCCACGCAATGCTCGAGATAGCCCATCCCGGCGCCGCCATACTCCTCCTCGACCGTGATGCCGAGCACACCGAGGTCGCCCATCTTGCGCCACAGATCGGCCGGGAAATCGTTGTCGCGGTCGATCGCCGCCGCCCTGGGCGCGATCTCGTCCGCGGCGAAGGTCTCGACGGAGCCGCGCAGCATGTCCGCGGTCTCACCGAGGTCGAAATCCAGGCCAGGCAGGCGGTTCGGGATCGCCATCACCAGGCCGTCGCGAGCGCCGCCGGGCCCGCGCCGATCTCGAGCGGGTTGGAGGGGAACAGCTTGGTGCCGTCCCAGCGGAAAACCTGGATCGTACGCTCCACCATGTTCTGCACCAGCACCGTGCGGCCATCGCGGGCGAAGGCGATGCCCTGGGACCAGCGGCCGATCGGCGCCTCCGTCACCTGCTTCAAGGTCTTGCCGTCCAGCGCAAACATCACGAGCCGCCCCTTGTCCCGCGCGAAGGGCGTGTCCGCCGGTTTGGTCGTGCCTTCCTGCGTGCCCACCGCCAGGTATTTGCCGTCCGGCGAGAACTTCAACCCCTCCGGCGAGCGGCCGACGGTCACGGTCTGCACGGTGCGGAACGGGGTTTGCGTGAGGTCGATGAGGCTCACGGTATCGGCGTCGCCATCGCCCCTGCCCATGTTGGAGACGGCGGCCAGCTGGCCATCGGCCGTGATGTCCATGGTGTAGGGCGCCACGCCCGTGGTGATGCGTCGCGGATCGAGCGTGACTTTTTCCTCGTCGATCTTCAGAACCTGCACGATGTGGTCGCCGTTGCGACTGACCAGCGCCGTCTTACCGTCGGCCGCGAACACGATGCCGCTCGGCATGGATTTCGGGTCGATCTCCAGTGTGTCGAGCAGGTTGAGCTTCCGATCCCGCACCCGAAACACGCTGACGGTCCCGGAAAACCGGTTCGCGACCAGCGCCAGCGTGCCGTCCGGGGACATCCGCACCGTGCCCGCCCCGGCGCCCGCGTTGATCTGCTGGATCACGGTCGGCGGCTTCGTCGTGAGGTCGATCACGGAGACGCGGTCATCCGGCACGATGCCCGTCTTTGCATCGATGCGGGTGGCGGAGGTGGCGATGGCGAAGCTCTCATCCCGCGCGATCGCGACCGACATGGGCGGGCCCACGACGCTGCCGGGCACATCGATGGTGCCGAGGATCGTGGGCGGATACTGCGCGATGTCGATGATCGTGAGCGTGTCGGCCGGTGCGTTTTCCGGCGCCACCTGCACGCCGTTGACCAGCACGGTGTGGGAATCGTTGGCGGACAGCACGAGGTCCGCCCAAGCGGGGGAGGCGGCCATGACGCACGCAAACAACAGCGCAATCCGCATCGGCACTTCCCCCATTCCGGTGAGGCTAGCCCGCGTTGCGCCGGTTCACCAGACCTTCGACATGGGCGGCGATGGCCATGGCGGAAGTAAGGCCGGGGCTTTCGATGCCGAACAGATTGACCAGGCCGCCAATGCCGTGCGCGGCCGGGCCCGCGACCACGAAATCGGCGGCGGGCTCCGTGGGACCACTGATCTTCGGCCGGATTCCCGCATAGCCCGGCGTCAGCGCCCCCTCCGGCAAGCCCGGCCAATAGCGCCGGATCGCGGCATAGAACCCATCGGCCCGGCTGATATCCACGTCATACTCCTCGCGCTCCACCCACTGCACGTCCGGCCCGAACCGCGCCTGACCACCCAGATCGAGCGTGAGATGCACACCGAGGCCGCCCGGCTCCGGCACCGGATACACCAGGCGGCGGAACGGGGCGCGGCCGGCCAATGAGTAGTAGCTGCCCTTGCAGAGATGCGCGGTGGGGATGGTGTCGGCCGGAATACCCTCGATGCGCCGCGCGAGGTCCGGCGCGTGGAGCCCGATGGCGTTGACCAGCATCGTGCAGGCCAGCTCCATCGGCTCGGCGCCACCCACCTGCAACCGGAAGCCGCCATCCACGGCGCCCGACAGCACCGGCGCCTGGCACACGACGGCGCCGCCGGTCGCCTCCAGATCGCCCTGGAACGCGAGCATCAGCGCGTGGCTATCGACGATGCCGGTGCTGGGTGACAGCAGCGCGCCGGCCACGCGCAAGGCGGGCTCCATCGCCACGGCCTCGGCCCCGTCGAGCATGATCAGGTCATCGACCCCGTTGGCCGCGGCCTTGGCGCGGATACCCGCCAGTGTCGGCACCTCGTCCGCCGTGCTGGCGACGATCAGCTTGCCGAGACGGCTATGGGGCACGCCGCGCTCATGGCAATACTCATAGAGCATGTGCTTGCCTTCGACGCAGAACCGCGCCTTGAGGCTGCCGGCCGGGTAGTAGATGCCGGCGTGGACCACCTCCGAATTGCGTGACGAAATCCCGCCGCCGATGCCGCCCTGGCCCTCCAGCACCAGCACCTCGCGCCCCGATTGCGCGAGCGCGCGGGCGACCGCGAGGCCGACCACGCCCGCGCCCAGGACCACGCATTCAACCCGTTCGACCATCACTTAACACTGTCATTGCGCGCTCCGCGAAGCAATCCAGGGGCCACATGCTCGCCTGCTGCCCTGGAGTGCTTCGCCAGGCGGCTCGCAATGACGGCTACCGCCTTCCTTCGGCCAAGCGGTTCTGGTCCTCCCGGTCCGAGCTCACGCCCACCGTGCGGATCAGCGCGGGGCTCAGCACATACGCCTTCAGGCGCTCCGGCCGCGGCACGCGATGGCGCAACCGGTCCAGCACCGTCCAGGCATGGGCATGGCGCGGCAGCGTGTCGATGTCGGCCGAAGTCAGGCCATACGCGATCAGCCGCCAATCCACATCCTCGGCAAACCCATCCTCGGCCACCCAGCGCAGCAAGGTGCGGGCGCCGGCCTGACTGACGAAATATCCGTCGCCACCGGGGGCATTGTCCTCGGGCGGGAAGCGCCGCATTGCCTCAGCCAGCGTGTGCGCGGCGAAAGCGTCGCTGGCCGGGCGAGGCTCCAGCCGGTCGTTGACGAAACACACATCGTAGCCCGGCGGCAGGCCGAACGCCCCGGTTCGCGACGGCAGGTCCAGCAGCGGAATGACGTCGTCTTCCACCACCAGGCACTGATCCCAGCCGCGATCCACCGCCGCCTGCCACGCCGCCGCATGGCTCAGGAAGCAGCCCAGCGTGCCGCGCGGCGCCTGTGCTTCGCCCGTGAGCCGCTGCACCGCGGCGGCCGCGAGCCGGCTGCCCTCGATGCCCGGCACGCGCGTAAGTGGCGGGGCGCAGCCGGCGAACTGCCGCCCGATCTCCGCCATGCGCTCCGGATTGCGGTCGAGGTTCATGACGGCGATCGCATACGGCTCCCCGTCCTCTGGGTGGTCCCGCAACCGATCCGACAGCCGCATATAGCGCTCGGCGTCCGCCTTCTTGGCCCCTGCCTCGGGGTGGCAGGGATCGAGCTGCAGCACTGTGCCGAACTGCGCCGCCGCCGCCGCCCAGTCCCGGCGCTGCCGCGCCACGTCGCCCAGCAGTGCATGCAGCGGGGCGTGATCGGGGATCTTCGCCAGCATCTCCCGGCCGCGCACCCATAGCGCATCCAGGTCGCTGCCATGGAACGCATACAGCGCCGTGTAGTGCGCCAGCCACTCCGCGTCGCCGAGGTGCCGGGCGGCGCGGCGGAACTGCGGATCGCTGTCGGGGTAATGCAGCGCCGCCTTCATGTCGTGCTTCAGCTCGAGTGCCAGCGACGGATCGTCCGGTGCTGCGAGCAGGGCCGCGCGCCACAGGTCCATCGCATCGAGATGCCGGCCGTCGTCGCGCGCGGCGCGGGCCTGTTCGGTCAAGTCATCGATATCCGCCACGCCCCGCTCCCCCGGCTGCATAAGGTTTGCACCTGCTTTGTGGCATGATGGTGGAATTCGGCTGCCGGAGCACCTGGGCGGGGGAGGCGCTTCTCGATCCCGTCGCTGCGGGAGATGGCGCATCGCCGGGCCGGGCGCCCGCTTGACGCCTGGGGGCGGGCTGTGTGTCATCCGGCCGCTTCGACGCCTGCATCGACAAAGGTCACGCCCATGAAAGCCGCCAGCATCCTCGACACCATCGGCGCCACCCCGCATGTCCGCGTGAGCCGCCTGTTCCCGGACGCCGAAATCTGGATCAAGTCGGAGCGCAGCAACCCGGGCGGCTCCATCAAGGACCGCATCGCCCTGGCGATGATCGAGGCCGCGGAGGCCAGCGGCGCCTTGGAGCCCGGTGCCACCATCATCGAGCCGACCTCCGGCAACACCGGCATCGGCCTTGCGATGGTGGCCGCAGTCAAAGGCTACAAACTGATCCTGGTGATGCCCGAGAGCATGTCGATCGAGCGGCGGCGGCTGATGCAGGCCTATGGCGCGACCTTCGACCTCACCCCGCGGGAGGGCGGCATGAAGGCGGCGATCGCCCGCGCGGATGAGCTGGCGGCCCAGCACCCTGGTTCGTGGGTCGCGCGGCAGTTCGAGAACCCGGCCAACATCGCGATCCACACCCGCACCACCGCGCAGGAGATCCTGAAGGACTTTCCCGCCGGGATCGACGCGATCATCACCGGCGTCGGCACGGGAGGGCACATCACCGCCTGCGCCGAGGTGCTGAAGCCGGTCTGGCCGCAGCTGAAGGTGTTCGCGGTGGAGCCCGCGGCCTCCCCGGTGATCTCGGGCGGCAAGCCGTCCCCGCATCCGATCCAGGGCATCGGTGCCGGGTTCATTCCGGCGAACCTGCATACCGCGGCGCTGGACGGCGTGATCTCTGTGGAGGCGGAGGAGGCTCGCGAATGGGCCCGGCAATGCGCCGCCAAGGAGGGCATGCTGGTCGGCATCTCGTCTGGCGCCACGCTCGCCGCCATCGCGAAGAAACTACCGGAGCTGAAGGCCGGAGCCGTCGTGCTGGGCTTCAACTACGACACGGGCGAGCGCTACTTCTCGGTGCCAGACTTCCTCCCGGGGTGACATGATCTACGACACCATCATTGTCGGCCTCGGCGCCATGGGCAGCGCCACGCTGCTGCAGCTCGCCCGGCGCGGCCAGCGCGTGCTCGGGATCGACCGGTGGGACCCGCCGCATAGCTGGGGCTCCACCCATGGCGACACGCGCATCACCCGCTGCGCCATCGGCGAGGGGGAGGCCTACGTCCCGCTGGTGCAGCGTTCCCACGCGCTGTGGCGGGAGATGGAGGCCGAGACCGGAGCCGATCTGCTGACCCAATGCGGCGCCATGATCCTGGCGCCCGCGAACAGCCACGCGCTGGTGCACGGCAAATCCAACTTCGTCCGCCGCACCATCGCCGCCGCCGAGCGGTTCGGCATCGCGCATGACGTGATGGATGCGGACGAGACGATGCGCCGGTTCCCGCAATTCCGGCTGGACGGCGAGCAGATCGTCTATTTCGAGCCGAGCGGCGGCTACGTTCGGCCGGAGCGGTGCGTGGCGACCCAGCTGTTGCTGGCCAAGCGGGCTGGCGCCACGGTGGTGCCGAACACGCAGGTGACGGCGATCGAGCGGGATGGCGGCGGCGCGCGTGTCGTGACCGCGGATCGGACATTCCACGCGGCCGAAATAGTGCTGAGCGCGGGTGCGTGGTCCCCAGGCCTGGCTGACCCCGCGCACGCGCCCGCCATGCGCGTGTCCCGCCAAGTGCTGCATTGGTTCCAGGCGCGGGACCCCGCCGCGTTCTCACCCGATCGCTGCCCCGTCTATATATGGATGCACGGGGACGGCCCGAATGACAGTTTCTACGGCTTTCCCACCCCGCCCGGCACCGAGGGCGTGAAGGTCGCGAAAGAGGTCTATGACGAGTGGGTCGGCGATCCCGACCATCTCGTGCGGGATGTCGGCCCGACCGAAGCGGCCGAGTTGCACCGCGAGCGGCTGGCCATGCGGCTGCCGGGACTATTGCCCGTCGCGGTTCGCAGCGCGGTGTGTCCTTATACCGTCACGCCGGACGGGGATTTCGTGATCGACCGGGCGCCTGGAAACGACCGTGTGCTGCTGGTGTCGGCCTGTTCCGGGCATGGATTCAAGCACTCGGCAGGCCTGGGTGAGGCCGTTGCCGCGATGCTGGTCGGGGCTGATGGCATCTCTCTAACGCCATTCGAGCCGAGGCGACTTGCTGAAATGGCGGGTTGACACCCGGCCTTCGGAACGAATCGTAGGGTGGGTTTTTTAACCCACCACTTTTCAGAACAAACCCTGGATCTCTCCCTTGGCATCCAGATGGATCCCATTCGCCGCAGGCCGCCGCGGGAGGCCCGGCATCGTCATGATCTCCCCGCACACCGCCACCACGAACCCGGCGCCAGCCGAAAGCCTGACCTCCCGCACCGGCAGCACATGCCCCTCCGGCGCGCCCATCTGCGTGGGGTCCGCGCTGAAGCTGTATTGCGTCTTCGCGATGCAGACCGGGACATGGCCGAAACCCGCTTCCTCGAACCGCTCCAGCCGCTTCAGCACCGCCGCCGGGAACGATACGTCCGCCGCGCGATAGATCTCGCGCGCCACCGTCCGGATCTTGTCGGCCAGGCCCAGCTCGGCCGGGTAGAGCGGCTGGTAGGCGGCACCGGGCTGCATCTCGCGCACCACCGCCTGCGCCAGCGCCTCCGCCCCCGCCGCGCCATCCGCCCAATGCCGGCAGGATACGATGGTCACGCCCCGGGCCTGCAGCGCCGCCTCCACCACCGCGAACTCGGCCGCCGTGTCGGAGGTGAAGTGGTTCAGCGCCACCACGACGGGGATGCCGAATTTCTGCATGTTTTCGACATGACGCAGCAGGTTCACGGCGCCGCGCTGCACGGCCGCCGGGTTTTCGGCCGAAAGCTCGGATTTCGCCACGCCGCCATGCATCTTGAGCGCGCGCAAGGTGGCCACCACCACGGCGCAGGCGGGCCGCAACCCGGCCTGCCGGCACTTGATGTCCAGGAACTTCTCGCCCCCCAGATCGGCGCCGAACCCGGCCTCTGTCACCACGACATCCGCCAATTTCAGGCCGAGCCGCGTCGCCATCACGGAGTTGCAGCCATGCGCGATGTTGGCGAATGGGCCGCCATGGATCAGCGCGGGCGAACCCTCCAGCGTCTGCACCAAATTGGGCGCGAACGCATCCCGCAGCAGCGCGGCCATCGCGCCGTCCGCCTGGATGTCTCGCGCCGTCACCGCCGAGCCGTCTGCCCGCGCGCCGACCTGGATGCAGCCCAACCGGTCCTGCAGATCGGCAAGGTCCCGCGCCAGGCAGAACACCGCCATCACCTCGCTGGCCACGGTGATGTCAAACCCGTCCTCGCGCGGGGACCCGTTCGCCACGCCGCCCAGCCCGTTCACGATCGAGCGCAGCGCCCGGTCGTTCATGTCCAGCGCCCGCCGCCAGCTGACCCGGCGCGGATCGAGCCCCAGCTCGTTGCCCCAATACAGATGATTATCCACCAGCGCGGCCAGCAGGTTGTTGGCGGCCGTGATCGCGTGGAAATCGCCGGTGAAGTGCAAATTGATCTCGTCCATCGGCGCCACCTGCGCCCGCCCGCCGCCCGTGGCGCCGCCTTTCACTCCGAAACACGGGCCGAGCGAGGGCTCGCGCAAGCATATCATCGTCTTCTTGCCGATCCGGTTCAGCGCATCGCCGAGCCCGATCGTGGTGGTGGTCTTGCCCTCGCCGGCCGCGGTCGGGCTGATGCCGGTCACCAGCACCAGCGCGCCGTCGGGTCGCGCGGCCTGCTGCGCCACGAAATCCAGCGCGATCTTGGCCTTGAATCGCCCGAACGGCTCCAGCGCCTCCGCCGGGATGCCGGCCCGGGCCGCGATCTCGGCAATGGGGCGGAGCGTGGTGGCCCGGGCGATCGCGAGGTCGTCCATCATGCGGCCTTTCGTGCAGGGATGCCCATCTCGTGCAGCACGCCGCCCATCGAGTCCATCGCCCGCTCCATGTCTTGCGGCGTCACCGCCCCGATGCAGCCTAGCCGGAAGCTCGGCGCCTCCGTGTTGTAAAAGTTGCTGATCAGCACGCCGCGGTTCTTCAACCGGTCGACGAAATCCTGCAGGTCCCAATCGGCATGCGCCGGCGAGCGGACGTTGAACACGATCGGGCCCTGCACCTCCGGCCGCAGGCAAGGCTGCAGGCCCAGGCCCGGGAGCGCGGACTGAATCGCCTGCCGATTGGCCTGATACCGCCGCAACCGCGCCGCCGCTCCACCCTCGGCGTCGAACAGGTCGAGCGCCACGTCCAGCGCCGCAATCGACTGCGCGCCCGGGGTGAAGCGGTGCGATCCCGGCCCGACCCGCTGGGCGTGGGCATACAGGTCGGCCAGGTCCAAGGACCAGCTCCCGGCCCGCCCCGCGCATTCCAGCAACCGCTCGACCGGCGCCACGCTGAAGCTCTGGCCCGGCAGGCTCTCGAGGCATTTGTTGCAGGTGAACGTCACGCAATCGACCATCGGCATGCCCCCGATATCGAGCGGCAGCGCCCCGAAGGCGGAGATTGCGTCGATCAGCACCCGGCGCCCCATGGCCCCGGCCACGGCCGACACCGCCGCCACATCGTGCACGATCCCGGTCGCGGTCTCGCTGTAGACGGTCGCGACATGGCTGATGCCGGGATCCCGCTCCAGCGCCTGCTGCACCATCAGGGGGTCCGCCGGCTGGTCCGCCCCAACCGGCAGCGACACGACCCGGCGCCCCACCTCCGACGCCAATCGCACGATCCGTTCCGCATACTGGCCGGTATCGGGGACCAGCACGGCGCCTTGGGGCGGCACGAAGGTGCGGATCGCCGCCTCGATCGCGAAATGGCCGCTGCCGGGGAGCGGCAGGGCCGCATGCTGGCCGGGCACGCCGCCCGCGATCGCCAGCACCCGCTCGCCGACCCGGGCCACGAGGTCGCGGAAATCCAGGTCCCACGGCGCATAATCGATGGCGGCGGCGGCGCGGACCCGGGCATCGGTGGTCACGGGACCGGGGATGAGCAGGAGCATGGCGGACCCAAGAATGTTGCGATCCCTACCCGTGGCGCGGATTGCGGCGGGGATCAACCCCTTCGCAACCGGGGCGGCGATTTGGTATGCAGGGTCATGGTGTCCTTCTTACCGTTGCCGGACTGGGTGCCCTGGTGGGTCCACGTCGCTGTCCTGTCCCTGCTGGGCCTGTTCGCCCTGATGCTGTTGCTGATGCCGTTCTCGGTCTTCGGCACCAAGGCACGGCTGGAGGCGATCGAGGCGCGGCTCGATGAGATCCAGGGCGAAATCCGGACGATCGCGCTGCGCATGCCCGACTCGCGCGCCGCTGCTCCGATCCCGGATGCGCCGCAAACGTTCCGGGATCCGGCGCGATACCCGCCCGTCCCTCCGCCGCCGCAATTCAGCAGGCCCGCCCAGGCGCCCCCCACAGCGGCCGGACGGACGGAGCCGCGGCTGTTCTGACAGCGAGCGAGGCTTGCACACCGGCGCCCTGCCGGCGCCATATGGAATCTGGCTGGAGAGACCCATGCGCATCAGCGTCGTGCAGATAAGCCCCTCGCCGGATCGTGGGAGTTTCGGGTGTCGATCCTGACGGCCCTACCGACGGCCGGCCTGACGGCGGGCGTGACGCCATTCTTCGACAGCCCGATCGACCGGATCGCCTTCGCCGCCGCGCCCACGGTGCTGGCAACCGAGAGCATGGCCCGGATGGTTGCCCGGTATGGCACCGTCCCGATCGAACAGGCCCAGATCGTGGTCTGCCTGGGCGGTGACGGCTTCATGCTGGAAACATTGCACCGGCTTCTAGGGTCTGCCCAGGACACCCCGGTCTATGGCATGAATTGCGGGTCGGTCGGTTTTCTAATGAACGCCTTCGCGGAAGACGATCTGCAGCTGCGGCTCAGCCGGGCGCAGGCCGCGGTGCTGCATCCACTGCGAATGCACGCCGTGACGGAGACGGGTTCCGTGGAGGAGGCCGTAGCACTCAACGAGGTCTCGTTGCTGCGTCAGTTGCGGCAGGCGGCCAAGATCAGGATCACCGTGGATGGCCGGGTGCGGCTACCTGAGCTGGTGTGCGACGGCGTACTGTTGTCGACGCCAGCGGGGTCGACGGCCTACAATTTGTCGGCCCACGGCCCGATCGTGCCGCTATCCGCCAATCTGCTGCCGCTCACGCCCATCAGCGCCTTTCGCCCGCGGCGGTGGCGGGGTGCATTGCTGCCGAGCACGGCAGACGTGCTGTTCGAGGTGCTCGAGGGGGAAAAGCGCCCGGTGGCCGCTGTGGCGGACTTCACCGAGATCCGGAATGTGGTCTCGGTAGCGCTGAGCGAGGATCGCACGGTGGGGGTAACAGTCTTGTTCGATCCGGAGCAGGGGCTGTCTGAGCGGATCATCGCTGAGCAGTTCACGGTCTAAATGCAACCGCCCGTATCGCCGACCACGCGATACGGGCTTTGGTGAGGTTTCAGGCGGCCGCCCACTCCGGGAGGGCGGCCGGGCGGACCGGTAGCGGCGCCGGCTGACGCGCGGGCTCGGCCGGGGTGATGTCGCGGACCATGTAGCCGCGGCCCCACACGGTGCCGATCACGTTCGGCGCGCCGGCATCGGCCAGCTTGCGGCGCAGCTTGCAGATGAACACGTCGATGATCTTGGCTTCCGGCTCATCCATGCCGCCATAGAGGTGGCCCAGGAACGCCTCCTTCGTCAGCACCATGCCCCGGCGCATCACCAGCAGTTCGAGGATCTGGTATTCCTTAGCAGTCAGGTGCACCGGCCGCCCCTCCACCGTCACCTCCCGCATGTCGAGCTTGAGCTGGACGGGGCCGATGAACAGGGTGGGTTGAGCATACCCCTTGCTGCGGCGGACGATCGCCTGCATCCGGGCATAGAGCTCGGTCATGTCGAACGGCTTGTCGATCACATCATCGGCGCCGCAGGTGAACGCCTTGACCTTCGCCTGCGGCCGGGTGAGGCCCGACATCGCGATCACCGGCGTATCCAACCGCCCCGCCCGCAGGCGGCGCAGCACCTCGTATCCCTCGACATCGGGCATCATCAAATCGAGCAGGATGATATCGTAATCGTAGCGCCGGGCCAGCTCGAGCGCCTCCTCACCCGTGTCGATGTGGTCGGTGACAGCCCCAGATTGCTTTAGGAAAGACAGCAGGCCACGGGCGAGGGTCAGGTCGCTTTCGATCATCAACACACGCATGGGTTGCTCCTGGGGTTGGCGTTGAGCTATTAATGCAACCCATGCGTGTAATCGTCCATCTTTTTTTCATCATTTTGCGCTACAAGGGCCGCCTATCACGCGAACGTCAGAACGGATCGTCACAAAATTAAGGAGAGAGACATCTTTGAGAGCAATCCTCCGATTGTCGTGACAGGGAGGTCGGATCGTGCCCTTGCGGCTATCCAGGCCCTGCCAGGCTGCTGTGTCGAAGGGCGTGTCACGGCGGTTTCTGGCATGATGGTCGAAATCGGCGGCCTGGCCGGTCACACGGCCGTGGGGACCCGCTTGCAGCTGGCCGGAACCGAAGAACTCGTCGCGGAGATCGTCGGGTTTCGCGCCGGTATGGCGCGGGCGCTGGCCTTCGGCACGCTCGACGGCGTGGGCCCTGGTACCCGCGCCCGGCTGCCTTTGCGTGATCTGCGCGGGTCCGCCGGAATGCTGCGTCCGCACGCGGCCTGGTTGGGTCGCGTCGTGGATCCGCTTGGCCGTCCGATGGATGGGGCCGGCCCCCTTATCGAAGGGCCGGAGCAGCCGGTGCGGGCCGGCCCTCCTGCGGCCGCCACCCGCGCCCGGCTTGGGCCCCGGCTCGGCCTCGGCGTGCGCGCGCTCGATCTATTCACCACCTGCCGGCAAGGTCAGCGATTGGGCTTGTTCGCCGGCTCCGGTGTGGGCAAGTCCACGCTGATGTCCATGCTGGCCCGGCAAGCCGATTGCGATGTGGCGGTCATCGCGCTCGTGGGCGAACGCGGGCGGGAGGTGCGGGAGTTCCTGGAAGACGACCTCGGGCCCGAAGGGCTCGCCCGCTCCGTCGTCGTGATCGCCACCTCCGACCAGCCGCCCCTGATGCGGCGGGAAGCCGCCTACGCCGCCATGGCCGTCGCCGAGCATTTCCGGGACGCTGGCAAGTCGGTTCTATTGATGATGGATAGCGTGACGCGGTTCTGCCTGGCCTTGCGGGAGATCGGCCTCTCGGGCGGGGAACCCCCGGCCACGCGCGGCTATCCGCCCAGTGTGTTCGCGGAGCTGCCGCGATTGCTGGAACGCGCCGGGCCAGGGCCGGATCGCGGGCCCGGAACCGGCCAGATCACCGGCCTGTTCACTGTTCTGGTGGAAGGCGACGACCATAACGAGCCCGTGGCGGACGCGGTGCGCGGCATCCTCGATGGCCACGTCGTGCTGGATCGCCGGATCGGCGAACAAGGCCGCTACCCGGCGATCGACGTGCTGCGCTCCCTGTCCCGCACGGTACCGGGCTGTTTGGACGCCGGGCAGAACGCCATGGCCCGCAAGGCGCGCAGCGTGTTGGCCCTGCATGCCGACCTCGCGGACCTCGTCCGGCTCGGCGCCTACACGCCGGGCGCGGATCCGGCGGCCGACGAGGCCCTTCGCCTTGCTCCGAAGGTGGAAGCGGTGTTGCGGCAAGGCCGTGACGAAGCCTGCCCGCTGGAGAGTGCCTTCGATCAACTGCGCACGGCCCTGGAGATTAACGATGCACGATAAATCCCTGCACAGCCTGCTCCGTGTCCGCCAGCAAGGCCGGGACGACGCCCAGATGCGCCTGGCCCGCGGCATCAAGGTGGAGGCCGAAGCTGCCGCCAAGGTGGATGCGGTGGAGCGCACGATCGCCACCGAACAGGAAGTGGCGTCCCAGGTCGACTCGGACGACGCCGCCGTGGAAGCCTTCGCCGCGTGGCTGCCCACCGCCAAGGCCCAGGCCGAAGCCGCCCTGGAAGCGCAGGCCAAGGCAGAGGCGGAAGTCGCATTGGCCCGCGCCGTGCTCACCGCGTCCCGCCAGGCTGTGGAGACCGTGGAAACGCTGATCATGCACCGCGACCGGGAGCGGAAAACCCGCCGTGACCGCGAGGACAGCCGCGCGTTGGACGAGGCCTATCGCGCCCCGCCGCCCTGATCCGCGGCCCTTGCAGCCCGCCTGTGGCTCTTCGGGCCGAGATGTGGTGGTTTGCGCCGCACGTTCGACAGAGGGGTAGGTCATGCGAATCGCGATGATCGGCGGTGGGTATGTTGGTTTGGTGTCCGGTGCGTGCTTCGCCGACCTCGGTGTCGAGGTGGCGGTGGTCGAGGTCGACCCGGCGAAGCTCGCAGCGCTGAGCGAAGGCCGCATCCCGATCTACGAACCGGGCCTGGATAAGCTGGTGGCCGATAACGTGGCCGCCGGGCGCCTGAGCTTCGGCAATGATCTGGCCGCCGCCGTGCAGGGCGCCGAGGCCGTGTTCATCGCGGTCGGCACCCCCACCCGCCGCGGCGACGGCCATGCGGATGTCTCATACGTCAATGCGGCCGCCGAGCAGGTGGCCTTGGCGATGACCAACTACGCCGTGGTCGTGACGAAAAGCACGGTCCCGGTCGGCACCGGCCGCCGCATCACCGAGATCATGCGCCGCGCCCGCCCGGACCTCGATTTCGACGTGGCGAGCAACCCCGAGTTCCTGCGCGAAGGGAGCGCGATCGGCGACTTCATGCGGCCGGACCGCGTGGTGATCGGCACCGAGAGCGAGCGGGCGCGCGAAGTCATGCGCCGTCTCTATCGGCCCCTGTATCTGATCGAGGCGCCGATCCTGTTCACGACGCTCGAGACGGCGGAGCTCACCAAATACGCGGCCAATTCCTTCCTGGCGATGAAAGTGACGTTCATCAACGAGATGGCGGACCTCTGCGAAAAGGTGGGCGCCGACGTGCATGACGTGGCGCGCGGCATCGGCCTCGATGGGCGGATCGGGCGCAAGTTCCTGCATGCCGGGCCCGGTTTCGGCGGCAGCTGCTTCCCGAAAGACACGCTGGCGCTGATGCGGATCGCGCAGGATTGGGGCGCGCCCTCCCGCCTGGTCGAGGCCACCGTGTCGGTCAACGACTCCCGCAAATCCAGCATGGCCGCCCGCGTGATCCAGGCGGCCGGCGGCTCCGTGCACGGCAAGACCATCGCCGTCCTGGGCCTCACGTTCAAGCCCGAGACCGATGACATGCGGGACGCGCCCAGCCTGCCGATCGTGAGCCGGCTCGCGGAGGAGGGCGCGGCCATCCGCGCCTATGATCCCGTGGGCATGGAGCAGGCGCGGCCGATGCTGCCCGGCAGCGTGACCTACTGCACCGACGCCTATGACGCCGCGACCGGCGCTGACATCCTGGTGCTGATCACGGAATGGAACGAGTTCCGCGCCCTGGCGCCGGCCAAGCTGCGGGAGGTCATGGCCGGTGGCCTGATGATGGATTTGCGCAACGTGTTTGACCCGGCGGCGATGCGGGCGGCCGGGTTCGACTATCGCGGGATCGGCCGGGGTTTCGCGCGGGAGCCGGCGCCGGCGCTGGCGGCAGCCGGGGCGCTTGCATAGGCGGGCCGGAAGCGAGATACCCTGGGGCATGACCGACTCCGCACGTCAGGCGGCGCCCCGGCCGCTCCACACGGTTCAGCCGCCCACCATCACCTGGCCCACCGGCGGCGACGCCCCACCCGGCTTGTCTGCCTTGGCCTGCCCCAATTGCGGCAGCCTGGCACCCAAGGACTACGTGTTGACGATCGACGTCGAGCTGCCGGACAGCCCGGCCCGGCGCCTTCATATCGTGCAGTGCCCCGGCTGCGACTGCCGGTTTTATGACAGCCAGGTGCCGCCCGATTACGCGGAGCCGAAGTTCAACGATCGCGGCCGGGTGCCGTTCTATGTGCAGCAAGGCGCCGGCGTATCGCTCATCACGCGCCCGCTGGCGCAGGCCCGGCACGCACCCGGCGCCGCCTATCTGGAGGTCGGCTGCGGCTTCGGGTTCGGGCTCGATTTCGCGCTGAACACGCGGGGCTGGCAGGGTTTCGGCATCGACCCGGCCGCGCTCGCCGCCCTCGGCCGGGAGGCATTCGGCCTGCCGATCGAGTTGCGGTATTTGCGTGACGATGACGAGGCGCGCGGCACGATGGATGTGGTGCTCGGCTCCGAAGTGATCGAACACGTGACCTCCCCGGCCGCTTTCGTGCGCACGCTCCGCGCCATGCTGCGCCCCGGCGGCCTCATGATCCTCACCACGCCGAACGGCCGCGACATCCATCGGGGGTCACCGCCCGGCATCATCATCCCCCTGCTGTCCCCCAGCCTGCATCTCGTGATCCAAACCGAGGCGAGCCTGCGCTGGTTGCTGACGGAAGCCGGGTTCGCGCATGTGGCGATCGAGATCGACAGCCATTCCCTCGTCGCCTTCGCCAGCGACGCGCCGCTCGACCTCGAGCAGGATGCCGCGCGGTTGCGGGCGGCGTTGCGCGCGCATCTGCACCACCGGGCGGCCACGCTGGAGCCGACCACGGATTTGTTCCTGGGCTTCGCCGGCCGGGCTTTCCAGGAAAGCGTGAACGACTCGGAGATGGAGGAGGCGGACCAAGCCTGGGCGCGGCTCGTGCCCGCCGTGCAGCAGCGGTTCAGGTTCGATCTGGACGCGCTCGTGGCGCTGCCCCCGGATGTCGCGACTTGCGGCTTGGAGGAGATGGCGGCGCGCGTGCCCCTCAACCTGGCCGGATTGCTGTATGCCCGGGCGATCCGCCGCATGGCGTCCGGCACGCCCCGGCCGGCGCTGGAGGCGAGCTTCCGGCTGGCCAGCGAAGCGGCGGACGCGATGCGGAGGGCCCTGGGCGAGCTCGCGATGGAGGATGGCCAGACCGAGGATATCGGGTGGACCGCACTGGCCGAGGCCGCGTTGTGCGCCGCCGCACGGGGAGCGCCCGATATCCTACAGTGTCTGGACCGCTTGCCGCCCGCGCCCGCCGGTGGCGCGGCCCGAGTGCTCGCGATCAAGCAGCGGGCGCTGGCGATCCTGGTCGATGCCGGCCACACCGCCGCGGCGCGCGAACTGGCGGAATCGCTGCCCGAACCGGACGCCACCGATCCCGCCGGCCGTGACGCCTTATTCGCCCGCGGCATACTCGATCTGCAGCCTGGTGGGGACCCCGCGGCGGCGCGGCGGCGCTTTGCCCAAATCCGGTCCGCGGCGCCGCAGGAAAGCCCGCTCTGGTGGGCCGCCCTGCGGGGCGAGCTGCAGGCCACGACCGACGAGGCGGAAGCCGGGTCGATGCTCGAAAACCTCCTGTCCCGGCATCCGCATCCGGAGCTCGCGGCGATGGCCCTGCCCTGGCTGGTCAAGGCCGGCCGGCAGGATCTGGCACGGCAGATGGTGCGCCGGACAGGTCTCGACCCGTCCCTCACCGGCCCGCATACAGCGGCGGCGCGGGACAATTTGTTCTATCTGGCCATGCTGACGGTCCAGGATGCCGCGCCGGAGCCAGCGGCGCTCGACCTCGCCGCGCGACGCTTCGCCCAGGTCCGCTTGGCCGCGGACCCCCTCAGTGGACTATGGTTGGCGGCTCTGCGGGGAGAGGTTCAGGCACTGGACCAAGCCGGGCAGGGTGCCGCGGCGCTGTCATTGGCAATCGAGCAGGCCCGGGCGCATCCCACGGCCGAGCTCGGCATGCTGGCGCTCCCCCGTCTGATCGACGCCGGCCATCACACCGAGGCGCGCGAGCTGGTCCGGCTCACGAAGCTGGATCGTGAGTCGTTCATGCGTCCGATGGCGACAGGCTCGCTCACGCATGTGCAGCGGGACACGCTGTTTCATTTGGCGGTGCTGGACGCGCAGATCGCTCCCGATGGCCGCGCCGCCGGTGAGCCGGCCCTGGCCCGCAACCGCTTCGCCCGGGTCCGCGCCGTCTGCGAGCCCGGCGCCGGCCTGTGGTGGGGCGCGCTGCGCGGTGAGCTGCAATCGCTCGATCTCATGGGCGCCGGGGCGGAGGCGCAGGGGGTGGTCGCGGCGGCGGCGGCGGCGCATCCGGAGCTTGCGCTGCCCGACGACATCGCGGCCCGGTTGGGCGCCACCTAGTCATGGCCGGGTCGTTGGTTCGCAGCGCCATGCGCCGCACCTATCTCGGCGTCCGTTACCATATCGTGCCGCGGATCGGCCACGCGCTGACGCACCGGCGCAGCCCGCACCGCCTGATCTCGCAATGGCCGGAGGGGACGATCCCGCTGGGCCCGAACGTGTGCGTGTTCGTGCACTGGGATGGTGGCGGGGACGTGCGGGACCATGTGCTGCATCAGGTGACGCAGCTGGCGGAAAGCGGCCTCTCGGTCGTGTTCGTCACCAATTCCGGCCGGCTGCTTCCCGCGGCGATGGAGCGGCTGAAACCGGTCTGCGCCGGGATCATGATCCGGCAGAACGTGGGCTACGATTTCGGCGCCTGGCGGGAGGGGATCGAGCGCCTGGCCCTGCCGCGGGACAACACCGCGATGGTGGTGATCGCCAATGACAGCGTGTATGGCCCGCTCCGCTCGCTGGACGGGCTGTTCGCGCATGTCGATTTCACGCAAGCCGACGTGTGGGGCTGCACCGAGAGCTGGCAGCACCGCTACCACCTGCAATCCTATCTGATCGCCTTCGGCCCGGCCGTGGTGCGGAGCGAGGCGTGGCGGCTTTTCTGGGCCGGGGTGCGGCCGACTTGGTCCAAGAACTGGCTGATCCGGCTCTATGAGGTCGGCCTCACGCAAACGCTGCTATCGGCGGGATTCCGGTGCCGGGCGATCTGGCCGTATGCGGCGCTGTGCCAAGATATCGAGCCGGACCTGCTGCGTAACCATAAGGAGGGCGGCCCCAACCTCGCGGACCCCGTGATCGCCGTAAGGCAGGACCAGGCACGGCGCATCCGGGCCGGGGTGGTGCAGCAGATCGCGCTGAACCCCACCAGCGATCTGTGGCGGCAATTGCTGCAGGCGCGCTACCCGTTCATGAAGCGCGAGTTGCTGCGCAGCAACCCGACCTTCGTGCCGGACGTGGCAGAGTGGCGGGAGGTGGCGTGCACCGACCCGGCGGTGCTGCTGCCCGGCGCCATGGCCACGATCGAGCTCGATCTTCAACGGACCTTGAAGAACAAGGCGCCGTAAAATGTTGCGGGCCCGGGCGCGCCGCCGCATGGTTCGCGGATGATATCGCGCGCCGCCCGGGTGAACCTGCTGATCGGCACGGGTCACTTCCTGTCCCATTTCTACCTGTTGATCCTGCCGCCGCTGTTCGTGGCGTGGCAGCTTGAGTTCGGCGTGAGCTATGCCGAGCTCGGCATGACGGTGGCGCTGATGAGTGGCATCACGGCGGTGCTGCAGACGCCGATCGGCTTCCTGGTGGACAAGCATGGCGCGCGGCCGTTCCTGGTGGGCGGCACGCTGCTGATGGCGAGCTGCATCTGCGGCATGGGGTTCGCCACCGAGTTCTGGCAGATCCTGGCGCTGGCGGCGCTGTCGGGCGTCGGCAACTCGGTCATCCACCCCGCGGATTACGCCATCCTGAGCGGCTCCGTGCCCAAGGAGAGCATGGGCCGGGCATTCGCCTTGCACACGTTCAGCGGCAATCTGGGCTTTGCAGCCGGGCCGCCGGCGATTGCGGCGCTGATGGCGTGGATGGGCTGGCGGGAGGCGGTGATGCTCGTGGGCGCCATCGGTTTGCCGGTGGTCGGCACGATCCTGTGGCAGAGCCGCATCCTGGGCGATCAGGCGCGCCCGGTGCACGAAGGCCCGGCCATCTCCGGCCGCGCCCTGCTGATGACGCGGCCGATGCTGCTGTTCTTCGGCTTCTTCCTCCTGGGCAGCATGGCGGGCGGCGGGGTGCAGGCCTGGGTCGTGACCGTGCTGCATGACGTGAACGGGCTCACGATCGCCGCGGCGTCGGGCGCGCTCACGGGCTATATGGCCGGCAACACGGCGGGCGTGCTGGTGGGCGGCTGGCTCGCGGATCGCAGCACGCGGCTGGCGGCGGTGACGATCGGGCTCACGGTTTTTTCGGCCATGCTGACGCTGGCGGTGGCGGTGCTGCCGCTGGGCGGCGCGCTCACGATCGGAGTGCTGTTCGTGGGGGGCGTGGCGCTGGGCGCGAGCCGGACGCCGCGGGACATGATGGTGCGGGACGCGGCGCCGCCGGGTCAGATCGGGAAGGTGTTCGGGTTCGTGAGCGCCGGGCTGCCTCTGGGCGCCGCGCTGACGCCGGTGCCATTCGGCTTCCTGATCGACCATGGGCGGCCGGAGCTGGTGCTGGTGCTGGTCTCGATGCTGTTGCTCGCCAGCTTGCTGTGCATGGGCTCCGCTCGCGCAACCGCTTTGTCCCGGGAGGCCAGGGGGCCGGTGCCGGCGGAGTAACGGATGATGCGGCCGGCCCGCGCAGCCCCCTTCCAGTGTGAGAAGCGGCCCGCCACGGGCTCCCGCGGCATGGTGGTGACCAACCATCCGCTGGCGTCGGCGGCGGGCGCGGAGATGCTGCTCGGCGGCGGCAATGCCGTGGATGCGGCGGTGGCGGCGCTGTTCGCGCTGACGGTGGTGGAGCCGATGATGGTCGGCGTGCTGGGCGGCGGGGTGTGTCACATCCGGCTGGCGGATGGCCGGCACGTCATCGTGGACGGGCTCTCGACGGCGCCGGGGCGGGCGACGGCGGAGATGTTCACGCCGGTGTCGGACGAGGTCGGGCGGCAGCGCGAGGTGGAGGGGCGGGCGAACGAGGTGGGCGCCCGGGCGATGGCGGTGCCGGGGGCGCTGGCGGGCTGGTGCCACGCGCTGGCGCGGTATGGGCGTTTTCCGCTGGCCGATGTCGTGGCGCCGGCGATCCGGTTGGCCGAGCGGGGGTTCGTCGCCACGTCCTATCTGTCCGGCTGCATTGCCGAGGTGGCGGGGGATCTGGGGCGCGACCCCGGGCTGGCAGCCCTGTTCCTGCCCGGTGGCATGCCGATCGCAGCCGGTGCCCGTTTGATCAGGGGCGACTACGCGGACAGCCTGCGCGCCATCGCGGAACAGGGGCTGGCCGCCCTCACCGACGGCCCTCTCGGCGCCACTCTGGTCGAATACATGGCGGCGAGTGACGGCCTCATCGGGGCGGCGGACCTGCAAGCCTACCGCGTGATCGAGCGCGAACCCATCCGGGGCCGGTATCGCGGCTACGACATCATCGGCCCGCCGCCACCGGCATCCTCGGGCGTGCATATCGTGCAGATGCTCAACATCCTCGAGGGCTACGAGGTCGGTTCACTCGGCTTTGGGTCCGCGGACGCGATCCATCTGCTGGCGGAGGCGCTGAAGATCGCCTTTGCCGACCGCGCCGTCGCCACCGCCGATCCGGATTTCGTCGCGGTCCCGGTCGATCGCCTGATCGACAAGGCCTATGCCGCGGACCGGCGCGCGGCCATCGACCCGGCCCGCGCGCAGGCCTGGAGCTCCGGCTTGGCCATGCCGGAATCCGCCGATACGACGCACGTGACGGTCGCCGATGCGGACGGGACCGTCGTATCGTCGACGCAGACTATCAACGGCCTGTTCGGCGCCTGCGCCATGGTGCCGGGGACCGGGATGCTGACCAACAACTACATGTACAATTTCGAGCCACGGCCCGGCCGCGCGCTGTCGATCGCCCCGGGCAAGCGCGTGTTCACCTCGATGGCGCCGATGATGGTCGTGCGCGACGGCCGGGTGGTATTCGCCCTGGGCCTGCCAGGCGGGCTGCGGATCTTTCCCTCCGCGTTGCAGGCGATCGTCAACCTGATCGACCACGGCATGACCCTGCAGGAGGCCGTGGAGGCGCCGCGGGTCTGGACCGAAGGCGGCGCGCTGGAGCTGGAGCAGACGATCCCGACCGAGGTCGCGGCGGCGCTGGCCGTGCGGGGCCATCGCATCCGGTCCGTGCCGCGCGTGGCCGGCGGCATGGGCGCGATCGGCTTTTCGGACGACGGCACGATGACCGGGGCGGCGTGCTGGCGGGCAGATGGCACGCCCGTCGCGATCTCCGGCGGGCTGGCGCAGGAGGGCGTTCGGTTCAGTGTCTAGGGCTCAAACCCAATCAGACGCTTGAAGGCGAAAGGCTTTCCTGATCCACAGTGGCGTGGACTTAGGGAGGCGAGTGATGGCTCTGTTATGGTTATTGGATGCTCGGCGAAGGCGGGTCATTCGCTACGATAAGGACCTCTACCGCGGTCGCCACCTCGTCGAAAATGTCTTCTGCCGGCTCAAAGACTTCCGTCGCGTCGCTACCCGCTACGACAAACCAGCAGCCAACTTCCTCTCCACGGTCGCGCTCGCAACTGCTGTCGCCTTCCGGCTATGATCACGCCTTAGACCCGATTAAATGTGAAGGAATGCGATGGCGGTAAAACGTATAATCGCCAACATCGCGGCACCGCAGCCTGAAGCCGCGTGCGCCTTCTATGGCGGAGTTTTAGGCCTCGAAGTCGTTATGGATCAAGGCTGGATCATGACCTTCGGGGCTACGCCTGTCCTGATTGCACCGCAGATCAGCATCGCGAGCGAAGGTGGCTCGGGCACGCCAGTCCCCGATCTCTCAATCGAGGTGGATGACCTTGATGAGGTGCTTGGCCGCGCCAACGCAGCAGGACACACCATAGAATATGGACCGCAGCAGGAACCCTGGGGCGTTCGCCGCTTCTATGTCCGCGATCCCTTCGGAAACCTCGTCAACGTGCTTAGCCACAGCGCTGAAAGGGCCGATTAGTCTTGGTCCGGATCAGCGCGGCCAGCAGCTCGAGCGTCGGCATCGGCGTGCCGGTCAGCGCCGCCAAGTGCAGCGGCACCGTGTAGAGCGCGTCAACCTCCATGGGCCGGCCTGCCAACAGGTCCTGCAGGATGCTCGGCTTGTGGCCGAGGGTGCGGTTCATCTCGACCACCCGCTCCACATCGATCGTGGCCCGGCGGCCCAGCGCCACGATCAACGCCTGCGCCTCCGCCATCAACCGGCGCGACGCCGCCACCAGCGCCGGCTCCTCCTGCGTCGCGGCCACGGCCGTCTCCGTCAGCACGCACATCGGCCCGGCGCTCAGATTGAAGGCCAGCTTCTCCCAGATCCGGTCGCGGATATCGACATCCACGCTGACCGGCAGCCCCGCCGCCCCGAACGCCTGCTCCAGCACGCGGATGCCCGACGTCACCACTCCATCGAGCGGCCCCAGCACGGTGGCGCGGGATCGGGGCGCACGCACGCGGATGGTGCCGGGCTCGGGCATCGAGGAGGCCGGCCAAGCGATGCCGCCCACGGTCCGCGCGCCGAACATCCGCAACAGCACATCTTCGGGATCGAGCAACGGCAGCCGGTGACCATCGAGCGCGCCGCCATGGCCGTGGAAATACCACCAGGGCACGCCATTGGTGAGAAACGCCACCGGCAAATCGGGTCCCAGCAGCGGCCCCAACGCAGTCGCGGCGCGCAGCCCGGGCGCCTTCACGCAGATCAGCACGCCGTCCTGCGGTCCCAGCTCGGCCGGATCGTCGCTGGCGCGGACCTGGACGGTGAACCGCTCATCCGGCGCCTCCACCGTCAACCCGTGGGCGCGGATCGCCGCAAGATGCGGCCCCCGCGCCACGACCGACACATCGACGCCGCCCCGCGCCATATATCCCGCGATGAACCCGCCGATCGCTCCGGCGCCGAATACGCAGATCCTCATCTAACCGAACGTGACCTTGGCCGAACCGCACCGATCGAACACGATCTCCGCCGTGCCGCCCGGGGGCACGATGTCCTTGCCCGTCCAGGAACCCGTCGTCACCACTTGCCCGGCGCGCAGGCCGCCCGCCCAACGCGCGCCCGTGTTGGCCATCCAGACCAGCAACCGCATCATATCTCCGGCCGGGTTGCCCCTACCCGCCTTGACCTCGACCCCATCGACCTTCAGCCGCACGCCCTCACGCGCCAGGTCGATCGCACCCCACTCGGGAATCGCGGCGCCCAGCACCAACCCGCCATGGGACATGCTGTCGGCCAGCAACGACAGTGGATCGCCCACCGCATCGGGATCGGTGTAGCGGCTATCCAGCACCTCGATCATGGGATGGGCGGAGGCGATGGCGGCGCCCACCTCCGCCGCCGTGTAGGGCCGTTCCCGCGGCGGCAGATCATGCGCGAACAGCACGCCGATCTCGGCCTCCACCCCGCGCAAACTGGCGCGGGGGGCGGTGCCGGGGCTGTGCTGGATGCCGGCGGCGGGCAGGGGGCTGCAGTTCATCGGGCCGTCCGGACCGGGAGAGCCCACCTTCCAGCCGCCGATGGCGCCCAGCTCCGCCATGATGGCGTGCTGCACGGCATAGGCCTGGGCCTCGGTCCGCGGCCGCACCGCTTCCGGCAAGGTATGCAGCTTCTGCGTCGGGTCCCGCCGTGCGCTCAGCAAAAGGCGCGCTGCGTCGTGATGCCGGTCCATGCAGTCCTCGTTCTAGGGAACCTTGACCTTCGCATCGGCGCCGGGCCTTGTCCAACCAGGCAGAAGGGATGGCGCATGGACGGTTTCGCGTTCGAGGACCTGGCGATCGGGCAGACCGCCAGCATCGGCAAGACGATCTCGGAGGCAGACATCCTGATGTTCGCCGCCGTCAGCCTGGACACCAATCCGGTGCATTTCAACGAGGAAGTCGCGGCACAAACGGCGTTCAAGGGGCGGATCACGCATGGCATGCTGTCGGCCGGGCTGATCAGCGCGGTGCTGGGCACACGGCTGCCGGGGCCGGGCACGATCTACCTGGCGCAAACGCTGCAGTTCCGGGCGCCGGTGAGGATCGGGGACACGGTCACGGCAACGGTGGAGGTCACGGCGCTCGATCCCGCAAAGAAGCGGGTGACGCTCAAAACGACCTGCACGGTGCTGGGTAAGACCGTGATTGCGGGTGAGGCCACGGTCATGCCGCGCGGCGCCTGATGGAGATCGTGCGGAGCTGGCAGGGTCTGCCGCCGGCGTTGCGGGGCGCCACGGTCGCGCTGGGTAACTTCGACGGCGTGCATCGCGGCCACGCCCATCTGCTGCAAGCCGCGCATGCCGCACGGCCCGGCGCCCCTTTGGCCGTGCTGACCTTCGAGCCGCATCCGCGCGAGCTGTTCCGGCCGCAGGACCCGCCCTTCCGCCTCACGCTCGCGGCGGAGCGGGCGGCGGCGTTGATGGCGTTGGGGGTGGGCATCCTGTATGAGTTGCCGTTCGACGCCGGGTTCTCGGCGTTGACGGCGGAGCAGTTCGTGGCCGGGGTGCTGCATGAGGGCGTGGGGGCTGCGCATCTGGCGTGCGGCGCCGATTTCGCCTTCGGGCACCGGCGCGGCGGCGATGCCGCGTTCCTCGCCGCGCGGGCGGAGGCGCTGGGGGTCGGGCTTACCATCGTGCCGAAGCTCACGGACGCGCAGGGGCCAGTCAGCTCGACACGCATCCGCCGCCTGTTGGAAGATGGCTACCCGGAGCGCGCCGCTGCCGATCTGGGCCGGCCCTGGGCGGTGCGGGGCGTGGTCTCGCACGGGGACCAGCGCGGCCGCACGATCGGCTTCCCGACCGCCAACGTGCCGCTGGGCGGCCATCTCGAGCCGGCGCGGGGGGTGTATGCGGTCCGGGTGCGGCTGTCGGATGGACGGGAGGTCCCGGGCGTGGCCAATGTCGGGCGGCGGCCTACGGTGGCGGAGGGCGCGCTGAGCCGGGTGGAGGCGCATCTGTTCGATTTCGCGGGCGATCTGTATGGGCAGGAGGTCGCGGTGGGCCTGCTATCGTTCCTGCGGGCGGAGCGGAAATTCGAGTCGTTCGCGGCCTTGCGGGAGCAGATCGTGGTGGATGCGGCGGCGGCGCGGGCCGCGTTGGCCTAAGCGGCTTCGAACGCATCCATATACCCGAACAGCCCCTGCGAGCCGCCGGTGTGCAGGAACACGACGGTCTCGCCGGCCTTGAACACGCCCTGGCGCACCAAGTCGATCAGCCCCGCCATCCCCTTCCCGGAATAGACGGGATCCAGGAACACACCCTCGAGCCGGGCCACCATCTGCACCGCCTCCACCATGCCCGGCGTCGGCACGCCATAACCGGCGCCCACGTAGTCGCAATTGGCCTCCACCGCATCCGCGGGCAGCGGGCGGTCCACGCCCATATGGGCCAGCGTCTTGTCCACGAGCGCGCGGACATTCGCCTCCTGCTTGTCGCGCGGGTTGCGGACGCCGATGCCGAGCACGCGAAGCGGGCTGCTCATGGCGTGCAGGCCCGCCACCAGCCCGGCCTGGGTCCCGGCGCTCCCGGTGGCATGCACCAGGCGGTCCACGCGCAAGCCAAGCTCGTTGATCTGCGCCAGCATCTCCAGCGCCACGGCCGCGTAGCCCAGGGCGCCCACGGCGTTGGAGCCGCCACCGGGGATCAGGTATGGCTTGCCGCCGGCGGCCGTCAGCCCTTCGCCCACCTCCTCGATCGCGGCCTGCATGTCGGTGCCACCGGGGCGATACTGGATGTGGCAGCCAAGCAGTCGGTCCAGCAACACGTTGCCGTTGTTGAGATACGTCGCGTCGTTGGTGGTGATGCGATGCTCCAGCACGGCGGTGCAGGCGAGGCCGAGCTTGGCCGCCACCGCCGCGGTCTGGCGGACATGGTTGGACTGCACCGCCCCCTGCGTCACCAGATGGTCCGCGCCCGCCGCCAGCGCCGCGCCGGCCAGGAACTCCAGCTTGCGCACCTTGTTGCCGCCGCCGCCCATGCCGGTGAGGTCATCGCGCTTCATCCAAATGTCCGGCCCACCCAGCGCGGCGGACAACCGGGGCAGGGGCTCCAGCGGGGTCGGCGCCTGGCAGAGCTTGAGGCGGGGAAAGCGGGCGAGGTCCATGGCGGTCTCCGGCAATGGCCCACCCTTGCCCAGGCCCGCCGCCCGGGCAAGGGCCGCCCCTATGTGCCCGAGCTCACCGCCGGCGGCGCGCAGCCAGCCCCAGCAGGCCCATGCCCAGCAGCGCGATCGACGCCGGCTCCGGTACCGATGTCGAACCTGGCACGCTGTCGAAGGCCTGCGCCTGCAGCGTGGTGCCCAGGTCCGCATCGCTCAGACCCACCACGTAGAAATTGTTGGGCCCGCTGGTTGCCTGCACGAAATCGTTGTCGTTGGTGACATACAGCGTGTGCAGCAGCGTGCCGCCCAGCGTGACATCGGCGCCGAACGCCAGGCCTTCGATCTTGGACGGTACGTTGAGCGCGGTCACGCCGTTGGCGCCCAGCAACGCCACGAGGTCCACCACCGGGTTGGCGCTCTTCGGCACCGCGAACGCCACGGCGGCGGTGGCATCGAGGCCCGTGATGTCCTTGGCGCCGGTGATGTCGATCTTGAAGAACTGCTTGGTCTTGGCGGCCGTGGGCTTGGTCACGCTGTCGCCCAGCCCGTTGCCGTCCCGCTCGTCCACCAGGAACTCATGGTCGTTCAGCGCCACGATCTCCGACACCCCGGAGCCCTTGGTCAGCAGATAGGCGAACTCCTTGGTGGTGCCGGTCGCGATGTCGATCGTCACGAAACGCAGCAGGTTCTTCTGCGCGGCCGCGTCCTGCAGCAGCGCCGCCTGCATCGCGCCCACCAGGGTCTTGCCGTCCGGGGTGATGGCCAGGCCCTCCATGCCCTTGTTGGTGGTGCGGCCCGTGGCGTTGCCCGCGATCTCGGTGGCGCCGACCGGGCTCAACGTGGCGATGTCGAGGTTGCCCGGCAGCGTGTAGCTGCGCAGCCGCTGTCCGGTCGCGCGATCGAATTGATAGAGATAGGGGCCATACTCGTCCGAGATGAACACCGTCTTGCCATCGCGGGAGAGGCGGATCCCCTCGGGGTCCAGCCGCGCATTGTCCGGATTGCCCGACGAACCCGGCGTGAACCCGTCCGACCGGCCCGTGAAATAATAACGCCCGGCCGTGTTGACCGCCGGCGCCCCGCTGCGGAGCGGTTGCCCATTGCTCTCGGTCCCGAGCCCGGCACCGGTGCCGTAGTTCAGCGGCGTAGCGCTCCAGAGCAGCGTGGTTGCGGTCAGGGCCGGTGCGACGGCGAAGCCGGTGCCAGCGGGTGTGAGTGGAGCCTGGATGGTCTGGAATCGGGCGATATACGACGTCGTGTCATCGACCGCGGGGTTGTATGCTGCGGCGTTGGGCCCACGATCCGGCACCGCCAGGAAGGTATTGCCGCCGGCATAGGCGAGCCCGGAGCCGAGGCCGCCGAGCAGCGCCGGGCTTACGCCGTTCTCGAGCGTGCCGGTCAGGCCCGACAGGTCGGTGTAGCTGCCGGCACTCGACCCGGTGAGCGATCCCGAGGCCAGCAGCACCGGCGCGGCCCGGGCGGCGTCCGGAGCGGCGTAGATCATGGCGACAGCGACAGCGGTCAGTGTGAAGCGTGGGGCGGCAGGCATAAGCGACGTCTCCAATCGGTATCCGCGCTATGTAGCCAACGGTTTCTGATGGAGTGTGAAGGTTTGATGATGCCATCGGCGCTTTTGCCGGAGGATATCCGTCCCGGGTGGTCCGGCGAACAGAAACGTGAGCGCGCGTGCGAGGGATCATGACTCCTGCGCCCGATAGGCCATATGCTATATCACCGAGGGGACGAGGGCGCAGATGCACATCCTGACACGCAAGGGCTGGGAACTTCCCGAAAGCGCGGTAACGCCCGAGAGCGCGATGCTCGGCCGCCGCACCGCGCTGGCCGGGCTGGCCGCGACCGGCGCGTTGCTGCCGCGCCTGAGCCAGGCGCAGGGGGCGCCGCGCAACCCGGCCTTCGACCCCGGCCGCGAGGTGACGGCGGAGCGGGACGCCACCAGCTATAACAACTACTATGAATTCGGCACCGACAAGTCGATCTCCCGCGCCGCGCAGCGCCTGGTCGTGAGCCCCTGGACCATCAAGGTGGACGGCATGGTCGCCTCCCCGCGCACGCTGGATTTCGAGGACATCCTGAAGAAGGTCTCGATCGAGGAGCGCATCTACCGGCATCGCTGCGTCGAAGGCTGGGCCATGACGGTGCCGTGGACCGGGTTCCCGTTGCGGGAGCTGGTGAAGCTGTGCGAACCCACCGCCGCGGCGAAGTATGTGCAGTTCGAGACGCTGAACGATCCCAAGACGATGCCGGGCACCCGCTCCGCCCAATACGAGTGGCCGTATGTCGAGGGGGTCACGATGGCGGAGGCGCAGAACGACCTCGCCTTCCTCGCGACCGGGCTCTACGGCAAGACCATTCCCAAGCAGAACGGCGCTCCGATCCGGCTGGTGCTGCCGTGGAAATACGGGTTCAAGTCGGTCAAGAGCATCGTCCGCGTCACCTTCACGGATCAGCGGCCGAAAACGTTCTGGGAGGGGTTGCAGCCCTCGGAATACGGTTTCTGGGCCAACGTGAACCCGGCCGTGCCGCACCCGCGCTGGAGCCAGGCCACCGAGCGGCTGCTGACGTCCGAGCAGCGCGTGCCGACCCAGATCTACAACGGATACGGGTCGTTCGTGGCTTCGCTCTACACGGGCCTCACCAACGAACGGCTGTTCGTGTGAGGGCAGTTTCTTCCATGATCTGGGCGCGGGTGTTCGCCGTGCTGGCGGCGGTGCTGCTGGTGTTTTCGGTGGCGCTCGTGGCTTTGACGCCCACCGGGTTCACGCTGATGCAAGGCTTGCAGGAAGCCGGCGGCACCGTGCCGTCGTGGTTGCAGGGGCACAGCCCGGTTTGGCTGTGGAACTGGATCGAGACTCCGTTCCTCGTGCGTCCTTTGTGGCTGATCCCGGCGGGTCTCGGCCTGATCTGCGCCGGGGCGGCGGCCACGCTCAATTTCGGCAAGCCGTCCCCGTCCCGCCGCAAGCGGAGCTGAGCACGCGCCGGGCGGCGGCAATTACCCGATGCGCCTCGCTCCAGAGGTCGTAGCGATCGAGCTGATCGAGCGGCGCCCAGAGCGCGTCCGACACGTCGCTGCCGGCCACGGGCTCGCCCCCGATCCATGTGCCGGCGAAATCCAGGATCGTGTAGTGGAAGCGCACGCGGCCATCGGGGTCGCGATGCAGGCTGTCCACGTTGGCGGCCAGATGCAGGGCGCCGACGTGCAGCCCGGCCTCTTCCAGCAGTTCCCGCCGGGCACCTGCCTCCGCGGTCTCCCCGAGTTCCTGCGCGCCGCCCGGGATGCTCCAGCTGCCGGCCGCGGGCGGCTTGGAGCGGCGGACCAGCAGCACGGACTCGCCCTTGAACAGCACGACGCCGAGCCCGACCAAGGGCTGGGCCGGGTATTCGCGGCTCATGGCATATCCTCCACAGCGAGGCCGAGGCCCTGCATCCACGCCACCGCAGCCGCGATCGCATCGGCGCTGCCATAGCAGGCGAGGGCCATGAGACCGAACGGCTCGCCCCCGATCTCGTCGATGCGGCCAGACAGGATGTTGAGGTCCACCCCGAACCGGCGCGACGCCGCGCTGATCACCGCCCGCGTCGCATGCGGCCCGGCGAACAGCACACGCAGCACGCGCCTGATCTCGCCGGCACCGGGCTCGGGCAGTTGCGCGAGGGTGCCGGGCGGCACGGCGTCCCCGATCACCTCGGCCACGAAGCGGCTTGCGGTGCCGGTTTGCGGGCGGGTGAACACGTCGAACACGCGGCCCTGCTCGATCACGGCACCCTCCGCCAGCACCGCCACCCGGTCGCACACGGCTTTGACCACCGCCATCTCATGCGTGATCAGCAGCACGGTGAGGCCGAGGCGGCGTTGCAGGTCCCGCAGCAGCGACAGGATCTCCGCCGTGGTCTCCGGATCGAGCGCGCTGGTGGCCTCGTCGCACAGCAGCACGCGGGGGCGGCTGGCGAGGGCGCGCGCGATGCCGACGCGCTGCTTCTGCCCGCCCGAGAGCCCCGCCGGGTAGGCGTCTGCTTTATCCGCTAGCCCAACCAGCGGCATCAACTCCGTGACCCGTGCCCGCCGTTCGTCGTGCGGCATCCCGGCAATCTCGAGCGGCAGGGAAATGTTGCCGGCGACCGTGCGGCTGGAGAGCAAATTGAAGTGCTGGAACACCATCCCGATCCCCCGCCGGGCTTGCCCCAGGGCGCCGGCATCGAGCGCGGTCAGGTCCTGCCCCGCCACCTCCACCGTGCCGCGGTCCGGGCGTTCCAGCAGGTTCACGCAGCGGATCAGCGTGGATTTCCCGGCGCCGGAGCGGCCGATCACGCCGAAGATGCAGCCCTCCGGCACGTCGAGCGACACGTCCTGCAACGCGGTCATGGTGCCGCGGGATGCGGTGCGGAATGCCTTGCTCACGTGCCGCAGGCGGATCAGGGGCGTGTCGTCCGGCATGGGGCGGTATTGGCGGCGCATGCTGCGCTGTCAACTGTACTTGCACCCCGCGGGGCCTCGGCGTATCGGGACGGCAGCCGTCAAAGAATGGTCAATTTCGGGAGACGATCTGATGTCCATCACGCGCCGCGCGACCCTGAGCGCCCTGCTGGCCGCCCCCGCCCTGATCGGGACCGCGCGCGCCGCGACCCGCACCTTGAAAATCAGCCACCAATTCCCGGGCGGCACGCTGGAGCAGGGCGATTTCCGGGACCGCCTGGTCCGCCGCTTCGCCGCCGACGTGCAGAAGCGCACCGGGGGCGAGCTGGCGTTCGAGATCTATCCCGGCTCGTCCTTGATGAAGACGGTGGCGCAGTTCTCGGCGCTGCGCCGGGGTGCGCTGGACCTCACGGCCTACCCGCTCGCCTATGCCGGCGGCGAGGTGCCGGAGGTCAATATCGGCCTCATGCCGTGCCTCGTCACCACCTACGAGCAGGGCATGGCGTGGAAGACGCAGCCGATCGGGCAGGAACTCACGAGCTTGCTGGACAAGAAGGGCGTGAAGATCGTCACCTGGATCTGGCAGTCGGGCGGCGTCGCGTCCCGCAGCACGGCGGTCGTGCAGCCCGATGACGTGAAGGGCCTGAAGATCCGGGGCGGCTCGCGTGAGATGGACCTCATGTTGAAGGCGGCGGGCGGGATCATCAGCTCGGTGCCCAGCAACGAAATCTATGCCGCGATGCAGACCGGTTCGCTCGATGCGGCCGTGACCTCCAGCACCAGCCTGATCTCCTTCCGGCTGGAGGAGATCGCGAAGCAGGTCACGTCCGGCCGCGCCGGCAGCTTCTGGTTCATGTTCGAGCCGCTGCTGATGAGCAAGCAGGTCTATGACAGCCTGCCGGCCGCGCATCAGAAGGCGATCGACGAGGCCGGGCTCGAACAGGAAGCGTTCGGCCTCAGCGCCGCCCGCGCCGACGATGACGACCTGGCCCGCGTCTATGCCAAGGTCGGCGTGACCGCGCGCGAGATGGACCCGGCCACCATCGCCAAGTGGAAGACGCTGGCGCAGGCGACGGCGTGGAAGGACTTCGCCGACCGCAACGCCGCCTGCGCCAGCCTGCTGAAACTGGCCGAGGCCGTCGCTTGAGCACACACGGGATCGACGCCGCATCGGGCGCCATCCCGGAGGCGGACGTGCCGCGGACCGGTGTGCTGGGCGCGGTGCAGGGCGCGGTCGATGGCTTGAACGGCGTGATGGCCGTGCTGTCCTCGATCGCGATCGCGGCGGCCGGGATCGTGCTGACCTGGGAGGTCGCGGGCCGCTACTTCTTCAGCGCGGCCAGCGACTGGCAGGACGAGCTCAGCACCTTCCTGCTCATCGGCGCCACCTTCGCCTCCGCCGCCTGGATCCAGGCCCGGCGCGGCCATGTCGCGATCGACGCGCTGGCCGCCATCCTGCCGCCCGGTGTGGACTTCGCCCGCCGCGTGCTGGCGGACATCCTGAGCTGCGCGTTCGTGTCCTTCTTCGCGTGGAAGAGCATCAGCCTGCTGCGGGAAGCGATCGAGGACGGGCAGACCACGCCGTCATCCTGGGGTCCTCCCCTGTGGATCCCGTATGGCTGCATGTCCGCCGGCATGGTCCTGCTGGCGGTGCAGCTGCTGTTGCAGGTCCTGGCCTCCCGCCATCGCCGGTCCGACCCGGCGCATCTCGCCCCCTCTCCGCACTAGACGCCCCCCCCTCTTACGCTAGGTCTCCATGTCCTCCTTGCAGCTTGGCCTCATGTATGGCGGGGCCACCCTGGTCGCGCTGTTTTCCGGCATGCCGATCGCGTTCGCGCTGGGCGGGGTCGCCACGCTGTTCATGGTGTTCTTCATGCCGGCGGCCTCGCTCGATACGGTCGCGCAGAACGTCTATGAGGAGCTGGCCAGCATCACGCTGCTGACGATCCCGCTGTTCATCCTGAAGGGGGCGGCGATCGGCAAGTCCCGCGCCGGCAAAGACCTCTATGATGCGCTGCATACCTGGTTGAACCGGGTGCCGGGGGGCCTGGGCGTGGCAGTGGTCCTGGCCTGCGGCCTGTTCGCCGCGATGGCCGGCAGCTCGCCCGCGACGTGCAGCGCCATCGGCAGCTCCGGCATTCCGGAGATGCGGCGGCGCGGCTATTCGCCGGGGTTCGCGGCCGGGCTGGTGGCGGCGGGCGGCACGCTCGGCATCCTGCTCCCGCCCAGCATCGTGCTGATCCTGTATGCGGTGGCGGCGGAGCAGTCGCTCGGGCGGCTCTTTCTGGCGGGCATCGGGCCGGGCATCCTGCTGGTGGTTCTGTTCGCGGCCTATGCGGTGTTCCGCTGGCGGACGGAGTTCGGCGCCGCGACCCGCGTGGCGGCGGCGGGCGGCCCGCGGTCGGAGATCCTGCGGCAGGATCGCTACACCATGCAGGACCGCCTGGCCGCGCTGCCGCGGGTGCTGCCGTTCCTCTTGTTGCTGACGGGCGTCATGGTCGCGCTGTATGGCGGCATCGCCACACCGTCCGAAACCGCCGGGCTCGGCGCCGTGCTGGCGATGCTGCTGATCGCCGTGGTGTATGGCGCGTATCGCGGCGCCGACCTCAAGCCCATCTTCGCCGGCACGCTGGGCGAGAGCGGGATGCTGCTGATGATCATCGGCATGAGCCTGCTGTACAGCTACGTGATGAGCTACCTGCACATCAGCCAGGCAGCCGCCGGGTGGATCGTGGGGCTGCAGCTGTCGAAATGGCTGCTGCTGTTCGCGATCCTGCTGCTGGTGGTGGTGCTGGGCTTCTTCCTGCCGCCCGTGTCGATCATCCTGATGACGGCGCCGATTATCCTGCCGCCGCTGCGGGCCGCGGGGTTCGACCTGATCTGGTTCGGCGTCGTGATGGCCGTGGTGATGGAGATGGGGCTGATCCACCCGCCGGTCGGGCTCAACATCTTCGTGATCAACCGCATCGCACCCGATATCGGGCTCGGGCCGATCATCTGGGGCACGTTGCCATTCGTGGCGTTGATGGCAGTGGCAGTCGTGATCCTGTCCTTCGTCCCGGGCATCGCGATGTGGCTGCCGGACGTGGTGTACGCGCGATAGCGGTTGCGCGCCGCCGCCCTGGCGGTGATGGTGCGGAAATGGATACGCATTCGTTCGACGTGATCGTGATCGGCGCCGGGATCGCGGGCGCCACCGTGGCCGCGCATTTGGCCGAAACCCACAAGGTGGCTCTTGTCGAGGCGGAGGAGGCGGCCGGCTATCACAGCACCGGCCGCTCCGCCGCGATCTGGATCCTCAACTATGGCCCGCCGGATGTCCGTGTGCTGACCGGGTTGTCGCGTCCGTTCTTCGAAGCGCCGCCGCCGGGGTTCGCCGACGCGCCCATCCTGTCGCACCGGCCCGTCGTGTTCCTGGCGCCGCCGGAGCAGGTCGGTAGCCTGGACAAGGCGCTGGCGGCCGGAACGCAACTCCGGGAAGCCTCGATCGCCGAGATCACCGGTCTCGTGCCCGCCCTCCGCCCCGAGTACGCCGTCCGCGCCGCCATCGAGGAGGACGCGTTCGACATGGACGTGGCGCAGCTGCATCAGGGCTTCCTGCGCCAACTCAAGGGCCGCGGCGGCGTGCTGGCGCTGCGCAGCCGGGCCGGGCCGATCACGCATGATGACGGCGTGTGGCAGGTCGTGACCTCCGGCCAGGGCGCGTTCCGGGCCGCCGTGATCGTGAACGCCGCCGGCGCCTGGGGCGACGAGGTCGCGAAGGAGGCGGGCGTCGCGCCGCTCGGCCTCGTGCCCAAGCGCCGCACCGGCTGCGTGATCGATCCCTCGCCCTGGCAGGCGCAGAAATGGCCGATGGTCAACGATGTGGACCACACCTGGTATGTCCGTCCCGAGGCGCGCACCAAGATGATGGTGAGCCCGGCAGACGAGACCGACATGCACGCGCACGACGTGGCGCCCGACGAGCTGGACGTGGCGATCGCCATCGACCGCATGCAGCAGGCGCTTAACATCGAGGTGCGTCGCGTGGAGCATAGCTGGGCCGGCCTGCGCACCTTCGCCCCGGATCGGAACCTGGCATTTGGCTGGGATGGCGCGGCACCGGGCTTCTTCTGGTGCGTGGGGCAGGGCGGCTACGGCATCCAAACCTCCCCCGCGGCCGGCAAGCTGGTGGCGGACGTGATCGCCGGGCGCGATCCCGGACCGGCGGGCGCCATCCTGCCGACGGTCGACCCACGGCGTTTCGCCGCCTGAGATCATGAGTGCGTTCGACGAAATGGTGAACGGCCGCGGCGGCGTTCGCCCGCAATGGCGCCCCTTGCTGGGAGCCTTGGCCTCGCTCGACCCGGCGCAGCTGCAGGCCCGGGCCGACCGGCTCGAGCGCACCGCGGAGGAGGAGGGCGCGGCCCCGACCTGGCGCTGCGACCCCGTGCCGCTGCCGATCTCGACCGCCGAGTTCGCCGAACTAGAGCAAGGCCTGTCGCAACGCGCCCGCCTGCTGGAGGCGCTGCTGCAAGACCTCTATGGGCCGCAGCGCATGCTGGCGGAGGGGGCGCTGCCGCCGGCGCTGGTGTTCGCCAACCCCGGCTTCCTCCGCGCCTGCCGCGCCATGCCGATGGCGCCGGTCCAGGCGGGGCGGTTCCTGCAGATCTATGCCGCCGACCTCGTGCGCGCGCCGGACGGGCGGTGGCGCGTGCTGGCGGATCGCACCGGCGGCGCCCCCGGCATCGGCTATGCCCGCGAAAGCCGCCGCCTGCTGGCCCGCGTGATGCCGGAACTGTTCCGCCCGATCCAGGTGCACCAGCTCCGCCCGTTCTTCGACGCCTGGCAGGACGCCCTGCTGGACCTGGCGCCCCCGCTGCAAGGCCGCATGCCGCTGGTCGCGCTGCTGACGCGCGGCGTGTCCGACACGCAGTGGCCGGAGCATCTCACGCTGTCGCGGGATTTGAACTGCGCCCTGGTGCAGGCGCGGGACCTCACGGTCCGGAACGGCGCTTTGTTTCTGAAGACCTTGCGCGGGCTCCAGCAAGTGGACGTGCTGCTGCGCCGGGTGCCGGGCAACACGCTGGACCCGCTGGAGGCGGAGGGTGGTGCGGTTGGCCCCGGCGTCACGGGCCTGCTGAACGTGGCGCGGCAGGGGGGCGTGCGCATCCTGAACCACCCCGGCGCCGCGGCCGTGGAGGCGCCGGCGCTGGCCGCCTTCCTGCCGGCGTTGTCCCGCCGCTTGCTGGGCGAGACGCTGCTTCTGGCCACGAACCCCACCCTTTGGCTGGGTGACGAAGACTCCATGCGCATGGCCTGCCAGGCCTTTCAGCGCTGGAACATCCGCTCCGCCCTCGACCCGGCGCGGCCGCCCCGCAACCTGCCGGCCCTGCCTGCCGGGGATCGGGCGATGCTGGAGGCGGCGATCGCGCAACGCCCCTGGGCCTATGCCGCATGCACGGCGGCGGAGCCCTCGGTGGCGCCCTGCCATGGCGCCGTTGGGCTGGAGGCGCGGCCGATCGTGCTGCGCATGTTCCTCATGCACACCGGCAGCGGCTGGCGCATGATGCAGGGGGGCGTCGCCCGCGTGCTGGACGAGGGCGAGCACGTGACCGAGAGCCTGCCGGAGGGGTCGCTGATCAAGGATGTCTGGTTCCTCAGCGAGGAGAACCGGGACATTCGCGGGCCGGAGCCGGTTCGCCTGCCGCCGCTCGCGATCCGGCGCAGCGCCGGGGATTTGCCGAGCCGGGTGGCGGATGATTTCTATTGGCTGGGCCGCTACGTGGAGCGGTTGGAGACGCAGGCGCGGCTGTGCCGGGCCGGGCTGCTGCGCCGGGCGCGCGGCGCGCCGCTCCCGCGGGAGGTGGCGGAGCTCGGCATCCTGATCGCGTGCCTCGATGCGGTGGGCCTCGATACCGAGGCGAGCGGCGGTGTGCTGGACACCCTGGTGCGGGATGCGCTGGTTGAACAGGGCGCGCTGTCCCGCCAGCTCGGCCGGGCATGGCTGCTGGTGGAATCGCTGCGGGACCGCGTCACGCCCGAAACCTATTCCGCGTTCGCCCATGCGTTGCGGACCGCCAAATCCGACCTGACTTTGCCGCCCGTGGGCGATGGCGCGCGGATCGATGCGATGGTGCATGCCATGGGCGGGCTGACCCGGCTGGCCACCACCGTGGCCGGCGTCGCGGCGGAAAGCATGGTGCGCGGCGGCGGCTGGCTGTTCCTCGACCTCGGGCGGCGCATGGAGCGGGCCTGGCTCTCGTCGTTGATGCTCTCGACGGTGATGGAGCAGCCGGCGTCGCGGATGGAGGGGACGCTGCGGCTGGTGCTGGAGCTGTTCGACAGCGCCATCACCTATCGCAGCCGCTACATGTCCGTGCTGCAACCGGCCGCCGTGCTGGACCTCGTGGTGGCGGACACCAGCAACCCGCGGGCGCTGTGCTACCAGTTCACGCAGGCCGCGCGCCTGCTGCGGGAGGCCGGATCCCCGGCGGATGGGCTCGATGCGGCGGCGATCTCGTTGGCGCATGGGGCGGAGGCGCTGGTGGCCCGGGTGGCGGGCGCCACCGATCCGCAAGCCGAAACGGCCTTGTTGCCGGAGGCGCTGATGGCGCTCGCGAGCGAAACGGCCGGCCTGTCTGACCGCATCTCGCGCCGGTTCTTCGCCCTTCTGCCGCAAACCCAGTCGATCGGGCTCGAAGTCGCGTGACGGCGCTGCGGGTCCGGCACGTCACGGAATACGCCTATGCCGATCCGGTCGAGCTTGGCGCGCACGTGCTGCACCTTCGTCCGCGGGACCTGCCGTACCAGCAGACCCGCCATTATGACCTGCAGGTGAGCCCGGCGCCGGGGACGGTGGATTGGGGGCGCGACCATTTCGGCAATTCGGTCGGCTGGGTGTTCCTGTCGGGCACGCATCACGCCCTGCGCCTCGATGCGCAGGCGGAGGTCGCGGTGCAGCGCCGGCCCGTGCCGGAGGCCCGTCGCACCCCGGCCTGGGAGCATGTGGCGGGGCAGATGCGGATGCCGGCTGGTGCCGCAGAAGCGGCTGGCGCCGCAGGAGCGGCTGACGCCGCAGGAGCAGCCGAATTTGCCTTCGCCAGCCCCCGCGTGCCCCTGCTGACGGAGGCCGGGCGGTGGGCGGCCGGCAGCTTTCCGCCGGGGCGGCCCGTGCTGGCGGGTGTGCTGGATCTCACGAACCGCTTCGCCGCCGAGTTCCGCTTCGACCCGACGGTCACGACCGTCTCGACGCCCGTGGCGCGTGTGCTCGAGCTCAGGGCGGGGGTGTGCCAGGATTTCGCTCACCTGATGATCGCCGGGCTACGGGCGCTTGGGCTCCCGGCGCGGTATGTGTCCGGCTATCTCCGCACGGTGCCGCCACCGGGCCAGAACAGGCTGGTGGGGGCGGACCAGTCCCATGCCTGGGTGGGCGCGTGGCTCGGGCAGGAGCATGGCTGGATCGACGTCGATCCCACCAACGCGCTGGTGGTGCAGGACGGGCACGTGGTGCTGGGCTGGGGGCGGGACTACGCCGATGTGAGCCCGGTGCGCGGCGTGCTGCTGGGCGGGGGCGAGCACACGCTCGATGTCAGTGTGGACATCGAGCCCGTTCCGGACCCATGACCGCGCCTGTCACCCCGGGTTGGTGATCTGCAGATAGGTCGAGCCGCCGACCGTCCCGCTCGTGATGCCGAACCGTGCCACATCCGCCGAGGTGAGCCCGGCGAAGGTGATGGAGGCGTTGACGGAGCCGCCATGGTTCAGGTCCGCATGCAGCGTGGCGCCCTGATAGCCCGCGGCGCCCTCGTTCGCGGACCAGCTGCGGGTGGAGATCGCGGGGTCGAACCCCCACAGCGTGACGGCGTCCCCGGCATGGAAGTTCACGAGCGTGCCCCACGTCACCTGACCGCCGCGGCCATCGACGAAGAAGGTGTCGTTCCCCGTGCCGCCCGTCAGGAAGTTGGACCCGGTGCCGCCATCCAGCACGTTCCGCCCGGAACTCACGGTGATGGCGTCGTCGCCCGAGCCGCCCTTGACGAACACGTTCGGATCCGTTGCCACGACCGCGACGCCGTTGGTGCCGCCATAGATGTATTCGTGCTGCAGGTAGCTCACGGGGCCGGTATAGGCCGTGCCGTCCGGCCGGGAGGAGACGTTCGTGACCGTGTCCGTCTGCAAGAAGCTCGGGGCCGTATAGAGCGCCCGGATGCCCGCGAGGTCGGAGGCGCTGAAATCCCGGTTCGAAGCCGATGAGGTGGAATACATGACCGCCGTGGGGTCGCTATCGTGCCCCAATCCGATCGCGTGCCCGATCTCGTGCAGCGCTACCTGATACACGCTGGTCTGGGTGCCGCTGTAGATCGCGGTGCCGGTGCTGGTCGAGATCGCGCGCTGGACCGGGTCTTCAAGCCGGACCGTGACGCCGGGGAGGAAGCTGTCGGGATCGCCGGGGTTGTTGCCGGTGGAGTAGCTGTAATCGGCCTGCCCGATCTGACCGCCCATCCCGAACAGGCCGAAGCCGAGCCGGAGGTCCACATTGGGCGTGCCGTCGGCAACTTCCTTGAAGGTCAGCGAAACCTGGTCGTCCCAATGCTGGATCGCCTGCCGGAACAGCGCCTTGTAGCTGGCGCCGATTGCGGCCGAGAACGTGCCGCTATTCGGAAGGGAGGGGTCGGCGAAGCTCCAGGTGATGACCTGGCTGGTCCATTTCGGTCCCTCGAGCGAGTAGGTCGGCATCGTAATCCTCATCGGTATGCAACAAGGACATCATACCCGACTCGTCTCAATTTAGAGGCACATGAAGCGTGCGGTTTTGTTTGGTTCAACCGAACGATCCAGGGGTGATCCCAAGCCTGGCGGCGGTTTGCCGGATCGCCGCCCAGGTTTCCGCCTGCAACGGCACACCGTTCTGCAACCTGTCCGTGCGGGTCCGGCTCTCCACGTCACCCGGCGCCAGCACCGGCTGGCCCGGCGTCGCGGGTCGCGATGCCCGCACGTGCTCGGCATAATCCCGCGCCGTGGCAGCGAAGCCGGCGCCGCCGAAATGCCCGGGGTCCAGGTAGATCGACAGCATGCCGTTCACGATTCCGCCGCGCTTGCCGCCCGGCACCGGGCCGGCCGTCGGGCTGCCGGCGAAGCACCCCGCCAGGATCTCGCACATGAAGGCGATGCCGGAGCCCTTATGGTCCCCGAACGCCCGCAGCGCGCCCTCGCCATTGCCGGGGTCGCGCACGGTGGAGCCCTCGATCGGGCCATACAGCACGCGCGGATCGCCGGACATGGCGCCATCCGGCCCGATCAGCGCGTTGGGCGGGATCGGCTTGCCGCCATTGCTGGCCACCAGCACCTTACCCTCCGCCACGATACTGGTCGCGAAATCCAGCAGCAACGGCGGCGCGCCATCGGGCTGTGGCACGCCGATGCAGAGCGGGTTGGTGCCGAACCGACGGTCCACGCCGCCAAACGGCGCCACGACCTCACCGAGCCCTACGTTGACGAAATGGATCGACACCAGGCCCTGCGCCGCCGCCCGCTCCGCCCAATCCCCGATCCGCCCGATATGGCCGGAGTTCCGCAGCGTCACGACCGCGAGCCCCGCCGCCCGCGCCTTGGCGATACCCAGATCGACGGCTACGGGCCCGATGGTCTGGCCAAAGCCCAGATTGCCGTCCAGCACCGCATGGGTGGCACTCTCGGCCACCACCGTCGGCGTCTGCCCGGCGCGCACCTTATCCTCATGCAACCACTGCACGTAGCGCGGGACGCGGATCACCCCGTGGCTGTCATGCCCGGCCAGGTTGGCGGACAGCAGATGGTGCGCGATCCGCCCGGCCTCCGCCGCGTCGCACCCGGCCGCCTGGAAGATGGCCGTCACGAGGCGGTCCAGCGTCTCGGCCGGGATGGTCTCGATCCGATATGCCATCAGCGCTCGCCCGCAATTGCCCGGGCGGTCGCGCGGTAGAAATTATTGTCCGTGGGGGTGATCGTCATCTCCGCCATGCAGGTGCGGGCCGGCATGCGCGCGGCGAACACGGCGGCGGCGGCGATGTCTTCCGGCTGGATCATCAGCGCCCGGTCGGCACTGGATGGCGGACGCGGGCGAGAGTTCAGGATCGGCGTCTCGACCTCGCCGGGGTTGATGCACACGCTGCGGATGCCGTGGATGCCCTCCTCGGCATTCAGCGTGGCCGAAAGCGCGCGGGCGCCGTGCTTGGAGGCGGTGTAGGCCGGGCCGGAGACGGCGAAGATGCCGGTGCCGGCGACGGACGCCACATGGATCACGAGCCCGGCCTTGCGCGCCCGCATCGCCGGCAGCACCGCCAGCGTGCACAGGAACGGCCCTTTGAGGTTCACATCCACCACATTCGCCATGTCGGCCGCCGCGAGCTCCGACCAGTGGCGGCGCTTCGCGTTGGTGCCGGCGTTGTTGACCAGGATCTCGGGATCGCCCAACGCCGCCACCACCGCCCGGTGCGCGCCGGCCACCGCATCCGCATCCGCCACGTCCGCCGGCGCCAGCACGCAGGTCCCACCGGCCGCGATCACCTGCCGCTCCGTCTCGCGCAGCGTCTCGACCGTGCGGCCCGTCAGCGCGACCCGGCACCCCGCCGCGGCGAAGGCGAGCGCCACGGCCTGGCCGATGCCGGTCCCGGCGCCGGTGATCCACACGACGCGGCCGTTGAGGTCTTCCATTTTCGTGTCGCTCCCCTGTCGCGGCCGAGGATGGCCGGGCACGCCCGCATGTTCAAGGCGCGGCGAACACCTGTTTCGCCAGGCGCACGGCCGAGTTGGCGGCCGGGATGCCGGCATAGGCCGCGACATGCATGAACGCCTCCGCCACATCGGCCTCCGTGGCCCCGGTGTTGCGGGTGGCGCGCAGATGCAGCGCCAGCTCCTCGTGATGGCCCAAGGAGGCCAGGATCGTCAGCACCAGCAAGCTGCGGGTGCGGAGATCAAGGCCGGGGCGGGTCCAGACGCCGCCCCAGGCGGTGCGGGTGATGAAATGCTGGAAATCGGCGTCGAACGCCGTCATCGCCGCCCCGGCGCGATCGACATGGGCATCCCCCAGCACGCGCCGGCGAACCGCCATGCCGGCGGCGTGGTAATCCGTCACAGCTGGCAGCAGGAAGTCCCGGATCGCCTCGGTCACGGCCTCCGGCGCCTGCACCGTCGGAATATGCGCGGCTCCCGGCAGCACCGTCAGCGTGCCGTTCAATGCCGCCGCAAGGGCGCGGGCCAGGGCGGGCGGCGTCGCCTCGTCATGCTCGCCCACCACCACCAGCGCGGGGATCCGCAACGCGCTCGTGGCCACCGTGAGGTCGGCCGCGGCGATGGCCTCGGCGGCGGCGGCGTAGCCCTCGGGCGGGGTGCGCAGCAGCATGGCGCGAAGGCCGTGGGCGCCGGGCCGATCCATGAAATCCGGGGTGACCCAGCGCGCCATCACCGCGTCCGCCACCGCAACCATGCCGTGCGCCCGCACGAGCGCCGCCCGCTGATGCCAGCCCTCCGGCGGCGGGATCGCCAGCGCCGTGTCCACCAGCGTCAACGACGCGACCCGGTCCGGCGCGCGGTGCGCCACCCCCTGCGCCACCAGGCCGCCGATGCTGAGCCCGGCCACATGCGCCTGGTGCACGCCCAGCGCGTCCAGCACGCCCAGCACGTCCGCCGCCAGCCCGTCGATCGTATAGGGGCCCGGCGTCACGTCAGACAGGCCATGCCCGCGCATGTCGGGCCGCACCACGCGGAACGGCCCGGCCAGCGCCGCCGCCTGCTCGTCCCACACATGCAGGCTGGTGCCGAGCGAGTGCAGCATCACCAGCACGGGCGCCGCCACGGGCCCATCGACCTGGACATGCAAGGTCACATCACCGACGCGCAGGAACATGGGCCGTCTCCTCGATCAATGACCCAAACTGGCACGCCGGCCGTGCTCAGGCCAAGGCGTCGACCAGCCGGCGGGCCTTGGCCGCGACATCGGCGGCGGTGTCGCCGGGGCGGAAGATGGCCGACCCGATGCCGAACCCCGCCGCGCCCGCGTTGCGCCACGGAAGCAGCGTGCCAGCCTCCATCCCGCCCACGGGCAGCACCTTGGTGCCACCGGGCAGCACGGCCAGCAGCGCCTTCAGCATGGCCGGGCTGCCGCCCTCGGCCGGAAACAGCTTCAGCGCATCCGCCCCGGCATCCAGGAGCGAAAAAGCCTCCGCCGGCGTGAAGAAGCCGGGGGCGGCCTGCAGGCCCAGCCCCTTGGCCGCGCGCACGATGTCGGGCGCCGCGTGCGGCGTCACGATCAGGCGTCCGCCGGCCGCAGCCACCTCCGCCACCGCCGCCGGGCTCATGACGGTGCCGGCGCCGATCAGCGCGCGGGTGCCGTGGCGGCGGGCCAGCCGGGCGATGCTGTCGAGCGGGCGGGGCGAGTTGAGCGGAACCTCAACAACGCCGATCCCGGCCTCGACCAGGGCGTCCCCGATCGCCTCCACCTCCTCCGGCGCCACGCCGCGCAGGATCGCGACCAGGGGGCAGCGGGCGAGATGTTCGATCAGGTCCATGCGGCAGCTCCGATCCGGGCGAGCCCGATGGCCGCGGCGCCCGGCGGCGCAATCCGGCTCTCGCAACCCAGCGCCGCCAGCGCCGCGGCATAGCGGGCGCAGAGCGGGGCGGCGCCCACCAGCGTCACGGGCTGCCGGGGCGCCACCGCCCCGAGCTCATGCCCGATCAGCAGGCCCGACAGATAGGAGGCGGCCTCGGTATCCGCGAGCCCGCCCAGGAGGCCGAGCGTGCGCACGCCGAACAGGTGATGCAGTATGCCGCCCGGCCGGGCGGCGCGGGCCATGCCGGCCGCGAAGGCCGTGGGATCATGCGGCGCATCCTGCATCAGCCGGCCGAGGATCGTGTGCTGGCGCAGCGCCCCGAAGACCTCCCCGGTCATATGGGTCGTGAACCCGGCGATCCGGCCCTCCGCCACCGTCACCCACTTGGAATGCGTGCCCGGCAGGCACACCAGGCCCGCCTGCAGGCCGGTGCCCAGCACCTCCATCTCCTCACCGCGCATCACCTCCGGCACGCCGTCAGGGTCCTGGCTGCGCAAACCGGGGACGAGGCGGACCGTGGCGCGGTCGAACGGCACGGGCGTGAGCGCCGCGGCGATCTCGGCGATGCCGGCCGGGCAGGGGAGGTATGGCGCCTCGACCCAGCCTTGCCGGCTGCCGATCATGCCGGACATCAGCACCCGATCCTCCCCGGCATCGAGCCACGGCCCGATCACGTCTGCCAGGGTGTCTGCAAACTGCCCATGCACCGCCAAGATCCCGTGCGGCCCTTCGACCCGGTCCCGGACATGACCGCCCTCGAGGCGATAGGCACGGAGCGAGCTGGTGCCCCAATCGACGAGGATCATTTGGTGGCGCAACGGTTCTGCCTTGCATAATTCTGCAAGGTGGCCGGCACGCGGCCAAGGTCCGGTGGTGCCATCAACTCGGCCCGCGCCTGCGCCGGCCAACGCACGGCCCGGATCGTGGGTGAGGCGAACGGGCCCATGATCCGCAGCGGGAGATCGAGCGCCAGGGCGCCGGTGGTCTGTGGGTCGCTACCGATCGTCATATCCAGGGTCTGCCGGTTGAGGTCGAACTGACCATATCCGGCCACGGTGCCCGCTTCCGCCCGCAGCCGCAACGGCAGCACGGTGCCGGCCCCGCCGCGCATGTCGATCACCGCCAGCACGCAGGACAGCGCGCTTTGCCCCCCGCCGCCCAACAATGCGCCGGGATCGAGTGACGCCGCCTGCACCACCTTGCGCGCCACGCTGCCGCCCGTCATGGCCGCCACCATCGACACATGGGCGCCGCGCACCGCCGCGCTCAGCGTGGCGCCCGAGGCCATGGCGCTCGCCCGGCCCTCGATCCGGCCCGTCACCGGCAAGTCGCCCACGCCCAGCGCCCGGCGCAGCGCCTGCACGTCCAGCCCCGTCACCTGCAGATCGGCCCTGACGTGCCCGCCCGTGTCGCCGCGATTGCCGCTGCCGGCCTCGATGGCGCCGCTGCCGTGGATGCGCCCGCCGAACAGACCCAAGCCCAATTCCGTCACCGCGATCCGGCCCGGCGTCAGCGACCCCGCCACGATGACCGCCCCGGCCCGCATCGCCGCATAGGCCAGGCTATCCGCCGTGAGATGCGCCTCGATCAGCGTGTCGGGCGCGCGATCCACACCGAGCGGCATGTCCGCGCCGCCTTTCTTCCCGCCGGGGTCGGCTGCCAACAGGGCGTTGAGGTCGAGCGCGGCGAAACCAAGCCTCACCTCCACCTTGTCCGGCATGCGGCCAGTGCCCTCGGTCAACCGCAGCGTGACGGATTTGATGCGGGATCCCTCGAGCTGCCCGGCCGCGTTCTCCAGCGACCAGACCGGGTCCTGATGCGTGAAGGCGCCGCTCAGCTTCAACTCCGGCTCGAACGCGCTTTTTACGCCCGCCACCTGCCACAGCGCGCCGAGCGTGGGCGCATCCAGCGTCAGCGTGCCCGCGGCGCCATCGAGCTCGAACGGTTTGGTCATGGTGCCCTGGAACCGCAGCGTCGTGCTCTGGGAGGCGAGCAGGATGTCGGACGGGTAGGGGATGCTGGCGTCGCGCAGGGTCGCGATCGGGGCGAAGGTCGCGTCCAGCTCCGTGGGTGCGCCGTTATAGCTGCCGCCGCCCGTCACGCGCACGGGCTGGTCCACCGCCGGCGTCGTGATGTGCAGGTCATCGAAATGGGTCGGCAGGGCGGTGCCTCCCGTGGTGCGCACGACGATGTCGCCCGATAGATGCGCGTCCAGCAGGGTGGGAAAGCCGCTGCGGTCCTCGGGTGCGCCGGGGTGGGCCGCGCCGAACTTCCAGTTGGCGACGCCGCGCACGCGTTCGAGCAGCACGTCGAGCTGTTGGATGTCCAGCCGGCGGATCACCACGGGACCACGCAGGATCGACGCCGCCTCGATCTCGGCCACGACCGACCCGATTTCCGCCATGGCCGGACGGGAGCCGCCCTCGAGGTTGTCGAGCCGCGCCGACCGCAGCTCGATCCGGAGCCACCGGCCGGGCGTGACATGCAGGCTGCCGATGCCGACCGGCCGCCCCAGCCGCGCCGCCACCCGGCCCGCGACCAACGGCCCGAAATCATACCGGTCGAGCAATGCGTAACCCGCGAGGCCGCCGCCCCCGATCAGCAGCAGGACGGCCGTGATACCCGAAGCGACCCAGCGACCCATTTCACCCCCGGAAGGGTGTGAACGGCTGCTACCGGTAGTCGTTCCACGCCGTGGTGAACGGCTTGCCGAAGAAGGTGGCCCAGAGATAGTTGGCGCCGTACCGGATGCCGGTCATCAGCACGCCATCGCCCTGCAAGCGCCGGCCCGAGGATTGGGCGGTGAGGGCATAGGTGAACACGACGTCCCCGACCTTGCTCATGCGCCGGGCAATGTCGGTGTCTTCGCCATAGAAGGTGAACCGGTCGCTGATGCCCCCGATCGCCGCCAGCACGTCCCGGAGCACGACGAAATTGCCCCCCTGCACCATGCTGCCGACGCCCAGCACGCGCTTGTTGAACAGATAGGTCGCATAGCCCATGGCGTAGAACCCGCGCGCGGCCAGGCGCATGTGGCGCGGCACGTCGTAATAATCGTAGGGCCCGCTGAGCACCACCAGCTTCGACGACCGCTCGAACGCCTCCAGCACGCGGGTGAGCCAGCCCTCCGGAATGAGCGTGTCGGCATCGATGTTCGCCACCAGCACCCCGGAGGAGGCCTCAAACCCGGCACTGCGGGCCTGCACCAGGCCCTTGATCGGCTGCTCCACCACCGTCACGCCGGGCGTAGCAGTTGCGACCTCCGCCGTGCGGTCCGTGCTGGCGTTGTTCACCACGATGATTTCGGCCGTGCACCCGGTGCGCGCGATCTCCGCCTGGATCGCGGCCAGACAGGCCGGCAGCCGCGCCTCTTCGTTGTAGGCGGGGACCACGAAGCTGATACGGGGACGGTCGGTCATACCCCTGCGCTGCCATCCCACCCGGCGGCGCGTCCAGCGACAGTTCCGTGTCAGCGGGGTTGTGAGTGCCGTCGCGTCAGTCCGGAGTGGCTGCCGCAAGCCCTTGGTGACGGGGTTTTCAGCGTCGCCCCGGGCTTGACCCGGGGTCCCGCTTTCGAAGGCCCTAGACGAGCCGATCGAACAGGTCGCGCCAGTCCGGATTGGCCGCCTCGATCAAAGCGAACTTCCACTCGCGCCGCCATCGCTTGAGGCGCTTTTCGTGCGCAATCAGGTCGATGATCGCCGCCCCTTGCTCTGTCCAGACCAGGCGGGTGAGACCATAACGCCGGCAGAAATCGGAGCCGTCGCCATCGCGATGCTGAACAACTCGGACCGCGAGATCAGCGGTGACGCCGACGTACATCGTGCCGCGGTATCGATCCGCCATGATGTAAACCCAACCGCCTTTGGTCATACGCAAGCCAAGAAGAAGCGGGAGCCCGGGTCAAGCCCGGGGTGACGAGGGAGACCGTTTTCGCCGCCCCGGCTCGACCCAAGGTCCCGCTCGCGAGATGGCAGAACCCCGCGACTTCGTTGACAGGAAAGCGCGCCGCGCCCTATACCCCGCCCCTGACCACGACGCCGCTCCGCGTGATACGCGCAGCGGCGCACAACCGTTTGGGGTGACGCCACCATGTTCGACGCGCTGTCGGGCAAGCTTTCCGGAGTGTTCGACGGCCTCCGCCGGCGCGGTGCGCTGAGCGAGGCGGACGTGTCGGACGCGTTGCGCGAAGTGCGCCTGGCGCTGCTGGAAGCCGACGTCGCGTTGCCGGTGGTGAAGTCGTTCATCGACAGCGTGCGGGAGCGGGCGCTCGGCGCCGAGGTGCTGGACAGCGTCTCGCCGGGCCAGCTCGTGATCAAGATCGTGAACGACGTGCTGGTCGAGGCGCTGGGCGGTGCGGGCGCCGTGCCGCTCAACCTCGCTGCGGCGGCGCCGGTGCCGATCCTGATGGTGGGCCTGCAGGGCTCGGGCAAGACCACCACCTCCGGCAAACTCGCGCTGCGGCTGTTCAAGCGGGAGCGGAAGCGGGTGCTGCTCGCGTCGCTCGACACGCAGCGGCCGGCGGCGCAGCTGCAGTTGCAGCAGCTGGCACTCCAGGCGGGCGTGACATCGTTGCCGATCGTGCCGGGCCAGACGCCGGTGCAGATCGCGCAGCGGGCGATGGAGACGGGCCGGCGTGAGGTCTATGACGTCGTGATCCTCGACACCGCCGGGCGGCTCAGCATCGATGCGGAGCTGATGGCGGAGGTGCAGCAGATCCGTTTCGCCACCAACCCGGCCGAAACCCTGCTGGTCGTGGACGCCATGACCGGGCAGGACGCGGTGCAGACCGCGCGCGCGTTCAACGAGGCGCTGGGCATCACCGGCATCGTGCTGACCCGCATGGATGGCGATGCCCGCGGCGGTGCGGCCTTGTCGATGCGGCAGGTGACGGGCGCGCCGATCAAGCTGACCGGTTCCGGCGAAAAGCTGGATGCGCTGGAGGATTTCCATCCCGAGCGCGTCGCCGGGCGCATCCTGGGCATGGGCGACGTGGTCGGCCTGGTCGAGAAGGCCAGCGAGACCATCGACCAGGAGGACGCAGAGCGCCTGGCCAAGAAGATGGCCCGCGGCACGTTCGACCTCGATGACTACGCGTCGCAGTTGAAGCAGATCAGCAAGATGGGAAGCCTGCAGGGCATCCTCGGCATGCTGCCCGGCGTCGGCAAGATCAAGGAGCAGCTCGCGGGCGCCAACCTCGACACTTCGGTGCTGAAGCGGCAGGCGGCGATCATCTCCAGCATGACCGGCAAGGAACGCCGCACGCCGGACGTGATCAAGGCGAGCCGGAAGAAGCGCATCGCCGCGGGCTCCGGCACGTCGGTGCAGGAGGTGAACCGCTTGCTGAAGCAGTTCGACGACATGTCCACCATGATGAAGCGCATGTCGAAGATGGGCCAGAAGGGGTTGATGCGGCAGGGTATGTCCGCATTGATGCCGAACTCGATGAAGCCGGGGCAGCAGCGCCGGCCATTTTAGTTGTTGAACGAAGGAATGTATTGATGGGTCTCAAGATTCGCCTTGCCCGTGCCGGCGCCAAGAAGCGGCCGTATTATCATATCGTGATCGCCGACAGCCGCAGTCCGCGCGACGGCCGCTTCCTGGAGAAGGTCGGCAGCTACAACCCGATGCTGCCCGCCGAGCACGCGGAGCGCATCCGCCTGGTGGGCGAGCGCATCACGCATTGGATGAGCCAGGGCGCATTGCCGACGGAGCGCGTCGCAAAATTCCTGGGCCATGCCGGGCTGGCGCCGATGCCGGTGTATCGCGAGCAGCCGATCCAGTCCGCGCCGAAGAAGAAGGCGCAGGAGCGGGCCAAGGCGAACGCGGCCGCGTAATGAGCGAACGCCGCATCCTGATGGGCGTGGTGGGACGGCCGCATGGGGTGCGGGGGCTCGTGCACGTGCAGAGCTACACGGCGGACCCCACCGATCTCGCGCGGTATGGCATTTTGCTGGACGATGCCGGGCGGGGTTGGACCTTGCGGTGGCGGAGCCCGGGCGTGGCGGAGCTGCGCGATGCGGGGGGCGCTGTCTTGGCGGACCGGAACGCGGCGGAGCTTCGGGTGAACACGCGGCTCTATGTCGAGCGCGATCGGCTGCCAGCGCCGGACCCGGAGGAGTTCTACCTGTCCGACCTCGTGGGCCTCGCGGCGGTGTCAGTGGATGGCGCGGCGCTGGGCCGGGTGACGGTGGTGCATGATTACGGCGCCGGGGCGAGCCTGGAGCTGGATAGCGGCGCGATCGTGCCGTTTACGCGGGCCGCAGTGCCGACAGTGGATGTGGCTGGCGGGACGTTGGTGATTGTGATGCCGGACGAAGTCTTGCTCCCCCCTGTCCCGCTGGCGGGACAGGGCCGGGGTGAGGGTGGGGCCACACGCATCATCGATCAATCCGGTGGCCCCACCCTCACCCAGCTCTCTCCCGCCAGCGGAACAGGGCTCGAAGTCCAGCCATGACCTGGCACGCCACCGTCCTCACCCTGTTCCCGGCCATGTTCCCCGGCCCGCTCGCGCACTCCCTCGCGGGCCGTGCGGCGGAGCAGGGGCTGTGGCGCCTCGACATCCACGATATCAGGGACGCCGCGACCGACCGGCATCGCACGGTGGACGACACGCCGTATGGCGGCGGCGCCGGCATGGTGATGCGGGCCGACATCCTCGACCAGGCGCTCGGCACACAGGATGCCCGGCCCACCATCTATCTGTCGCCCCGCGGCGCCCCGCTCACCCAGGCCCGCGTCCGGGCGCTGGCGCAAGGCCCCGGCGTCACGCTCGTCTGCGGCCGGTACGAGGGCGTCGATCAGCGCGTGCTGGATGCCCGGGCGCTGGAGGAGATCAGCATCGGCGATTACGTGCTGTCCGGTGGCGAAATTCCTGCCCTGGCCCTGCTCGATGCCTGCATCCGCCTGCTGCCCGGCGTCATGGGCGCCGCTGCCAGCGCCGACGACGAAAGTTTCAGCGCCGGGCTGCTGGAATATCCGCACTACACCAAGCCCGCGGACTGGCAGGGGCGGCGCGTGCCGGACATCCTGCTGTCCGGCAACCACGCCGCCATCGCCGCCTGGCGCCGGGCGCAATCCGAACAGCTTACCCAATCGCGCCGCCCCGATCTGTGGCGCGCGCATTTGCTCGACAGCGCACACGCTGCGCCGTAACAGACCTGCAAGAAAGGACCACGCCCATGAACATCATCCAGCGCTACGAGGCCGAGGAGATCACGCGCCTCACCGCCGCCCGCCCCGTCCCGGAGTTCCAGCCCGGCGATACCGTGAAGGTCATGGTCAAGGTCGTCGAGGGTGAGCGCACCCGCGTGCAGGCCTATGAGGGCGTGTGCATCGCGCGCTCCAACAAGGGCCTGAACAGCAACTTCACCGTGCGCAAGATCAGCTATGGCGAGGGCGTAGAGCGTGTGTTCGCGCTGTATGCGCCGACAATCGCGGAGATCGTGGTGGTGCGCCGCGGCGACGTGCGCCGGGCCAAGCTGTATTACCTACGCGGCCGCAGCGGCAAGAGCGCCCGCATCGCCGAGCGCGCGCGGGAGGTCACGCCCGTGTCCGGCACCACCACGCCGGCCGCCGCCGCGGAGTAGCTCATGGCCCGCACGCTGTTCGACAAGGTCTGGGACGCGCACGTCGTCGAACGGCTCGAGGACGGGACGTGCGTGCTCTACATCGACCGGCATCTGGTGCATGAAGTGACCAGCCCGCAGGCCTTCGAGGGTCTGCGCCTGGCCGGGCGGCGCGTGCGGCGGCCCGATGCGACGATCGCGGTGGTGGACCACAACATCCCCACCAGCGACCGCAGCCAGCCGATCACGGAGCCCGAGAGCCGGCTCCAGGTCGAGACGCTGGAGCGCAACGTCGCCGAGTTCGGGGTGCCGTTCTTCCCGGTGCGGGACGCGCGCCAGGGCATCGTGCACATCATTGGGCCGGAGCAGGGCATCAGCCTCCCGGGCATGACGATCGTGTGCGGCGACAGCCATACCAGCACGCATGGCGCGATGGGCGCGCTGGCGTTCGGGATCGGCACGTCGGAGGTGGAGCATGTGCTGGCCACCCAGACCCTGTTGCAGAAGCCGGCCAAGAACATGCTGGTGCAGGTCGATGGCGCGCTGGCGCCGGGCGTGACGGGCAAGGATTTGGTGCTGGCCGTGATCGGCGCCATCGGCACCGCGGGCGGCACCGGGCACGTGATCGAGTATGCCGGGTCGGCGATCCGCGGCCTCGACATGGCGGGCCGGATGACGGTCTGCAACATGAGCATCGAGGCTGGCGCGCGGGCGGGGATGATCGCACCGGACGACGTGACGTTCGACTACATCCGGGGCCGCCCCTATGCGCCGCAGGGCGCCGCCTTCGATGCGGCCGTGGCGTATTGGCGCACCCTGCCATCCGACCCCGGCGCGCAATATGACCGCGTGGTGACGCTCGATGCCGCCACGATCGAGCCGATGGTGAGCTGGGGCACGAGCCCCGAGGCCGTGCTGCCGATCGGGGGCACCGTGCCGGACCCGGCTGGCGTCGCGGATGAGGCGGCGCGCGCGCAGATGCAGCGCATGCTGGACTACATGGCGCTGACGCCCGGCCAGCGGCTGGACCAGGTGCCGGTCGACGTCGTGTTCATCGGCTCCTGCACCAATGGCCGGATCGAGGACATGCGCGCCGCCGCCGCCATTGCGCGCGGCCGTCAGGTGGCATCGGGCGTGCGCGCCATGGTCGTGCCCGGCAGCGGCCTGGTCAAGCAACAGGCCGAGGCCGAGGGTTTGGACCGCGTGTTCCTGGACGCCGGCTTCGAGTGGCGGGAGGCCGGGTGCAGCATGTGCCTGGGCATGAACCCCGACAAGCTGAAGCCCGGTCAGCGCTGCGCCAGCACCAGCAACCGTAATTTCGAGGGCAGGCAGGGCCCGGGCGGGCGCACGCACCTGCTGTCCCCCGCCATGGCCGCCGCGGCTGCCGTCACGGGCCGGCTTGCGGATGTCAGGGAGCTCGCCTGATGCAGCCTTTCACGACGCTCACGGGCGTGGCGGCGCCGTTGCCGCTGGCCAATGTCGATACCGACAAGATCATCCCGGCGCGCTTCCTCAAGACGATCGCCCGCACCGGGCTAGGCCGCAATCTGTTCGACACGCTGCGCTTCGACGGCGAAGGGCGCGAGCGGCCGGACTTCGTGCTGAACACGCCGCCCTATCGCGATGCCGAAATCCTGGTGGCCCACGAAAATTTCGGCTGCGGCTCGTCCCGCGAGCATGCGCCCTGGGCGTTGCTGGATTTCGGCATACGCTGCGTGATCGCGCCCAGCTTCGCCGACATTTTCCACACCAACTGCTTCAAGAACGGGATCTTGCCGATCCAGCTGCCGCGCGAAATCTGCGACCAGCTGATGGAGGATGCCCGCATGGGGGGCAATGCGCGCCTCACCGTCGATCTGGCCCGGCAGGTCGTGGTGCGGCCGAGTGGCGAGGAAATCCCGTTCGCGATCGACGCGTTCCGCAAGCACCTGCTGCTGAACGGCCTCGATGACATCGGCCAGACCATGCAGCGCGCCGCCAGCATCGAGACCTATGAAGCGAAGCAGCGCGCCGACGCTGCGTGGATGCCCTCCATCACCGTGTAAATTCCGGGGAAAAACCATGGCCGCCAACAAGAAGCTGCTTGTTCTCCCCGGTGACGGGGTGGGCCCCGAAGTCATGCGTGAGGTGCGGCGGATCATCGACTGGATGGACCGTCGGCGCCGGGTCACGTTCGATGTGAGCGAGGACCTGGTCGGCGGCATCTCGATCGATCAGCGCGGGGTGCCGATCACGGACGAGACGCTGGAGCATGCGCGCGGCGTCGACGCGATCCTGTTCGGCTCCGTCGGTGGCCCGAAATGGGACAAGCTCGGTTTCGACATGCGGCCCGAGATCTCGATCCTGCGCTTGCGCAAGGAGTTGGGGCTGTTCGCCAATCTGCGCCCCGCCGTGGTGCTGGATCCCCTGGTGGAGGCCAGCACGCTGAAGCCCGACGTGATCCGCGGCCTCGATCTCATGATCGTGCGGGAAAGCACGGGCGGCCTGTATTTCGGGGAGCCCCGCGGGATCGAGACGCTGCCCAACGGCGAGCAGCGCGGCTTCAACACCGAGACCTATTCCACGCATGAGATCGAACGCGTCGCCCGCGTCGGCTTCGACCTGGCCCGGCGCCGGCAGAACCGGCTCTGTAGCGTCGAAAAAGCCAACGTGATGGAAAGCGGCCTGTTGTGGCGGCAGGTGATGACGGCGCTGCACGACCGGGAGTATCCGGATGTCGAGCTGTCACACATGTACGCCGATAACTGCGCCATGCAGCTGGTTCGCAACCCGCGCCAGTTCGACGTGATCGTCACGACCAACCTGTTTGGCGATCTGCTGTCCGACCTCGCGAGCATGCTGACCGGCAGTCTCGGGATGCTCCCGTCCGCCACGCTCGGCAAGGCCGATGCCGACGGCCGGCGGCCGGCCCTGTATGAGCCGATCCATGGCAGCGCGCCCGATATCGCCGGCAAGGGCATCGCCAATCCCATGGCGCAGATGCTGAGCTTTGCCATGCTGCTGCGCTTCTCCTTCAACATGGAGGAGGATGCGGCGCTGATCGAGCGGGCCTGCACCAATGTGCTCGCGAGCGGCCTGCGCACTGCCGACGTCATGGGGCCGAACACCGCCAAGGTCGGCACGTCCGTCATGGGTGAGAGCGTGTTGCGGGAGCTGGACAAGCTCGCGGCCTGACGCATGACGGCGATCTACGTGGACGCGGACGCCTGCCCGGTGCGGGACGAGGTCTATCGGGTCGCGACCCGGCTCTCGCGACCGGTGTTCGTCGTGTCCAACGGATCCCGCCCGATCCGCCCGCCAGGGCTGCCACTGGTGCGAATGGTGACGGTGGGCGGCGCCGCGGATGAGGCCGATGACTGGATTGCCGAGCGGATCGGCCCGGCCGATATCTGCGTCACCGCCGACATTCCGTTGGCCTCACGCTGCCTGGCACGCGGCGCCCGTGCCCTGACACATGCCGGACATGTCTGGACGTCCGACAATATTGGCTCGGCCCTCGCTGGGCGCGAGGTGGCCCGGCACCTCCGGGAGATCGGCGCGGGCGGCGGCGGCGCCCCCCCGATGACGAAGACTGATCGCTCGCGGTTCCTGTCTGCACTCGATACCCTGGTGCAGGCGGCGCTCCGACGGCCCGGTTAGGGCGCCTCGCCCCGCTCGGATGGAGTTTCCATGCCGTGCCGCAGCTCATCCCGGGTCATCGGCGTCTCACGCCATTCACCCTGATCGGCGACACTGGAGCCGCCCGGGAACTCGCCAAGGTTCTGCTGGATCGACGCCTCCTCCACGATGGCGCCCGGCACTGGGTTGGGCCGGTCCGACGGGTTCGGGAGCTGCCCGGGATTGCCCGATTGTTCCATCCGAACCAACTCGTCGGCCTGTTCGAGATACCGGCCTGCGCCTCCCGCCGGACTACCCTCGGCCTCCCAGAGATGCCGGGCCCGCTCCTGGATGAGCGCGTCCCGGGCGGGGCTGCTTTCGAGGGGGTTGGTCTGATCCGGCATGGCTGGTCGCTCCTGGTTTCCCCTGTGAAGCGCGCCGGGGAGGCCTGGGTTGCCTCACCGCTTCCGGGACGGAGCACCGGTCTTGAAAAACCGGTACACCCCTAGTCCGAGCAGCCCCATGCCGATTGCGACCCAGGAGTCCGGTTCCGGCACAGGAACGGCCGTGCCGGATACGGTGGTGCCGACAGGGCGGTAGCCGACGGAGTGGTTGTCGGACTCATAGCCTCCGCCGCCATTCAGTTCGCGGAAGCGCACCTGGTCGAAGTAGCCGCTTTGGTCCTGTAGGCTGACGAACGCGAACTGCTCGTTGGAATCCTGCCCCGTCGTGGGGTTGCCGCAATATTGGTTACCGTTGCTGCAGGGGCCGAGCGCGGCGATCAGGGTTGCGGGATCGTAGGTGTAGACCACCTGGCCGTTCCGCAGGAAATCGAGGCTGTTGCCCGCATCGAGCGCCGAGAGGGCCATACCGAAATAGTTGATGCCCGGGAGCGAGGCGTCGTGACCGAGGTCGATCGTGTAGCCGCCGCTGTCGAACGTTGCAATATAGTTGCCACGGTTGGCAGCACCGCCGTACTGGTCGGCTGGTAGGATGCCGAACACACCGCTATATCGGCCCGTGATCGCACCCTGCGAGTCGAAATCGGTCATGAAAGACGGGGCGTTGCCTTGCCCGGTGCTGCGCAGCCGATTGAAGGACTCGACACCGACAACGGTCCCGCGGCCGAAGAAGGGGAGCGGCAGCTCCTCGATCCGTGCAGGGAGATAGCTGAGCTGGAACACATCCGCCCGTGCCGGGGCAGCCACCGCGAGGATCGCGAGACAGAGCAGGAAAGGCCCGTGGGCCTGCTTGTGGTGAGACACGATATCCACTCCCTCGAGACAATCGACGGCAGTCGCCGTTGACGTCATCAAGCCGGAGCAAGTCTAAGATACCGTTAACACCATTAAACTTTCTCGAGCGGCACGTGCGGCCCGGGCGGAAGCCGGACCGCGATGGTGTCCCCGGGAACGACATCCCCGGACGTGCGAACGACCGCCATGATCCCGGCGCGACGCACGAGCCGGCCCGCCCCATCCCGGTCCAGCACGGCAGCCATCAGACCTTGCTGGAACCGGTCCAGTTGCAGACACGGGTTGCGCAGCCCCGTCACTTCCAGCACCGCGCTGCCGATCTCCAGAAGCGCCCCACGTGGCAGGCCCAGCAGATCCACCCCGCCGGTTGTTATATTCTCCCCCATGATGCCGGGGGCCACGCGGAACCCCTTCGCCACGAGTTCGTCCAGCAGCTCCTGATGGATCAGATGGACCTGGCGCAGATTGGGCTGCGTGGGATCGGCGGCGACCCTCGATCGATGCCGCACCGTCGCGCCGCAATGGGCGTCCCCCGCGACGCCGAGGCCCGCCAGGAGCCGGATCGACATCTGTGCCGGCTTGCTGAAATGGTGGCCGCGCGCCGCTGAAACGGCCACGACCTTGGATGTCACAATACGATCAGCCCCTGCCGCAGCCCCTTCGCCACAGCCTCGGCCCGGCTTGCCGCGCCGAGCTTGGCGAATACGGCTTCCAAGTGAAATTTCACGGTATGCGCAGAGATTCCCAGGGCGCGCGCCACGCCCTTGTTGCTGAGCCCATCACCCAGCCGGCCGAGGATCTCGACCTCGCGGGGCGTCAGCGGAACCGGGGCAGGGTGGGCGGGCGCCGGTGCGGTGACCCGTAACCCGGCCACCACCGCGCGCAACCCGGCATCCAGCTGCCGAGCCGACAGATCGGGTGGCAAGACGCTCCCATCGCCACTTCCCGACAAACGCAAGATCGGCAGGCCTTCGGCCACGAACGCCGGGCCGTCGGTCAACACGATGTCGGCCTGGTTCAACTCCACGAGCGTGTGTCCGGCCAGCGCGACGCGGGCCGCCATGTCGGCGTGGCGCACGGGATCGGCCGATTGGACCGCCACAAGCAGCCCGATCTCGGCCTCGCGAGAAGCGTATTCCAACGGCGCCCTCATGTGAGCCCCGGTTGCGGCGATGGTTTCCGGCGATCGATCCACGTAACCCTCATGAGCCCTCCGAGATGCCTATATGGGAGACGGAAGCGTCCCGCGCACCCTCCCTCGGTGGGGGAGGCCGGCAAGATCGCCACCGAGGGGAAACCATCCAGCTTGGGCCAGCTTTCAGCTTTATCATGGAGACACCTATGCGACCGCATCTGACAACGCTTTCCGCCCTGCTGCTCGGCGCCGCGCTGCTTACCAAGCCCGCGTGGGCTGCCAGCGATGACCCGACCCGGATCGGGGATGTCAGCACCACGTTCCGCGTCGTGGGTCGCAACGACCGCATCGTCGTGGACCGGTATGACGACCCGAAGGTGCCGGGCGCCAGCTGCTACGTGTCGCGTGCCGAGACCGGCGGTATCGCCGGCACGGTCGGGCTGGCCACGGACCCGAGCCGCTTCAGCATTTCGTGCCGCGCGACCGGTCCCGTAGCGATGCCGGAGCGGTTGCCGAACAACGAGGTCGTGTTCGGCGCCTCAGCCAATTGGCTGTTCAAGGAAATACGCGTGAGCCGCATGTGGGACGCGCAAAAGCGGACACTCGTCTACCTCGTGTGGTCCACCCAAGCGCTCAGCAAGGGCGGCAGCCCCTATAACAGCGTGAGCGTCATCCCGGTGAATGCGCCCGGTGGCTAGGGGCTGTGCCAGTTGACGGGCCCGGCCGCTCCATCCCGGTAGCGAGCGACCGATTCATCAGGGACAGCGCATAGCGGAGCCGCCGGCTGAGTTCGGGGCTCCGCCGGCCGGGATCCCGGCCCGCACAGCCGGCGCGATACTCGTCTTCTGTCAGCCCCAGAACCCCCTGGCGCTCCTGCAGGGGCATGCCGAGCCGATCGGCTGTTCGATCGAACTCCTTGATGTCGTCAGGTTGTATGATTTCCTGGTTTCCCATCGTAAGCGCCTCCGTAAAAGGCTTTGCAGGGCACGTAACGGCCGGGTTTCAAGCCGGAATTGGACGCAGCCTGGGCAGGTAAAAACCTTCCATAAGTACGGTCGCAACCGTTCAGGTAATTTGCAACGGTGATCTTACTGGCGGCTCGTCACGATGCGGGCTGAGCAATACGCCACCGCCCGTCACCTGACGCCGCGGCCGGTCCGATGCGGCTGGCCCGGCCAATGCCGCGCGCATCAGAGCCGCCACGAACGAGCGGCCCCATCCCATGGCCGAGGTGCTGCTCAATGCCTTCCACGCCTCCGCCCAGCGTGCCTGTCGTTCGCTCAGTTCCATCGTGAGCGCGCGGTTGATGGCCTCGGCCATCTGGTCGGCGTCGTGAGGATTGACGATCAGGGCGGACGGAAGCTGTCGCGCGGCGCCCGCGAAACACGAGAGGATCAGGACTCCGGGATCCGCCGGGTCTTGCGCAGCCACGAATTCCTTGGCGACCAGGTTCATGCCATCCCGCAACGGCGTGACCAGCCCCACCCTCGCCGCCCGCATGTAACCCGCGACCGTGCTGCGCGCGCCGGCCCGGGCCACGAGCCGAAGGGGCGACCAGTCAGGCTCGCTGAAAGCGCTGTTGATACTGCCGGCCGCCTGCTCGATCGTATTGCGCAGCTCCTTGTAGGCAGACACGTCGGACCTGGATTCCGCCGCGATCTGCAGGAACGTGACCCGGCGCAACCACTCGGGCCGGGTTTCGAGCAGACGGCGATAGCCCGCCATGCGCTGCGGCAAACCCTTGGTCGGGTCCATCCGGTCCACGCCCAAAATCAGCTTCTGGCCGTTCAGGCTACGCTTCAGCCGCTCGGTCGGTGCGTCGTGGAGTGCAGTGGCGGCCATGTCCGCGAATTCCTGCGCCTCGATCTCGACCGGGAACACGCCCAGCCGCACGCGGCGCGTGCCCACGCCCAGAGCTCCGCCCGGCAGCTTCGACGCGTCGCCCAAGCGGCACGCTGCCTCGATGAAATTCTCGACATCGTTGGCGGTCTGAAAGCCGATGAGATCCGACGCGAGCATGTCGCGCACCAGGGCCGCGGCTTCCGGTACGGTCGCGAGCACGTCCGCCGATGGGAACGGGATATGGAGGAAAAATCCGATCGGCGCCCGGATGCCGCGGGCCCGCAGCAAGGCGGGCATGCCCATCAGGTGATAGTCGTGGATCCATACGAGGTCATCGGGCCGCAACCGGGGCGCCAGATGATCGACCAGCTTCTCGTTGACCTGCCGGTAGGCCAGGGCGGCCCGGCGGTCGAAGACCATCATCTCCGGCATCGAGTGAAGCAGCGGCCATAGAGTGCTGTTGGAAAAGCCGTTATAGTAGAGGTCGATCTCTTCCGCCGTGAGATCGAGCGTGGCGTATTGCACGCCGCCGGATTGCACGGTCTCGACCGTGGCTGGGCCTTCGGAAACGCGCCCGCTCCAGCCGAACCAGACGCCGCCACGGCGCTCCATCAACGCCTCGAGCGCGACAGCCAGGCCTCCTGCCTGGGCGCCCGCCGCCGCCGGGGCAGGGACGCGGTTGCTGACCACGACCAATCGATTCATGTGAACTCCAGCACCGCGACCGGAAGCCGCCGGAACATCTGTGCCACATTCAGCCGGCTCATGCTCTTCACCTCCGCGAGAACATTGGAATCGGGCTCCAATGCGTCCGTGGCCTCACGTTCAGCAAGACTACGTGGCAATAGAATGGCGGTTCCTCGCCAGAGGGCCGGGTCGATCAACGGGATGGCATCCACCAATCCCTGCTTGGCCGACAGCCGCGTGACGGCGACCAGCGCGGCGCGCCCTTCCAGGACACGGGCATAGGCCAGCACATGCTCCGCGAGCGGCCCCTCGACCCGCAACGGAATGTAGCTTCCGCGCATGAACAGCTCCGGCGCACGGGCTCGCAAGGCGAGGATACGGGTCAGCACGGCTTGCTTGATCCGGCCATCGTGCCAGGACGGCATCGCCGCCGCGGGCGATGGCCCGGCATCCAACGCGCCCCGGCGTGCCTCGAAATCCACGGGGCGGCGATTATCCGGGTCGACCAGGCTGAAATCCCAGAACTCCGTGCCCTGATACAGGTCCGGCACCCCGGGGCTGGTGAGGCGCAGCACGGTCTGCGCTAGCCCGTTCACGGCGCCGGGCACCGCGATGCGGCGCGCGAAGGCGGCAAGCTCTCCCACGAGGTCGGCGCTCCGATCGGCATCGAGCGCGACCGCCAGGAAATTGCGGCAGGCGCCCTCATACTCCTCATTCGGCAACGCCCAGCCGGAGTGCCGCTTCGCCTCCCGCAACGCCTTCTGTAACCAGGCTTCCACCCGCTTCTCGAACGCCGCGACGCCCTCCCGGTCTTGCGGGTCCAGGTCGAGCGGCCAGGCGGCGACCAGCGTTTGATACAGCATGATCTCGTCGGCGGCGTCGGGCGCCGGGCCGTCCGCCAGCTCCTTGCGATGCGGGGCGTTGAGGCGCATCCAGCGCTGCAGCATCGCCTCCCACTCGCCCGGCATCTCGCTCAGCACCGCCAGCCGGGCACGGGTGTCTTCGCCACGCTTGTGGTCATGGGTCGCGGTGGCCAGCAATGCGCGCGGGAAGCGCTTGGCGCGGTCCTTGTTGCTGGCGTGGAAGGCGGCCGGGCTGAGGCACCATTGCGCGGGCTCGGAACCGACCTCGTTGCGCGACAGCAGACGGCCGTAGCGGTAGAACGTCGTGTCCTCGACCGATTTAGCGGCGGTGGGGGACGATAGCTGCTGAAACTTCACCATGGCCCGGTGCCATTCCTGGCGACGAGACCCCGCCGGGATGGCGCGCAAGCCAGCGCCCGTGAGCCAGCCCGCCACCAGCTCCAGCAAGCCACGATCGACCGCGCGCACGGTGCGCCGCGCCCCGGCCAGCGCCCAGTCCATCATGCGTTGATCGGTCTCGGAGATGCCCGCCGGGCTCGCGTAGATGCGGTATGTGTGGAAATGCACCAGCAATTCCGTCAGCACGGCCCGGATCCCGGTCAGGGTGAAGTCCCGGGTCGCGAGGTCACGGCGGGCCACGCGATGCAGGGCGGAGGCGACGACGAACAGCTCGCTGCTGAGGCTTTCCCGCAGGATCTGGCGGCGGGCGGCCTCCGCCTCCGTCTCGAACGCGGCGGGGCGTCCGGTCAGGGTGGCCCAGGTTTGCGTCAGCGGCGCCTCGCCGGCGGGATCGTGCAGCACGGCGCTGGCGTCGTTCATGAAGTCGTAGCCGGTGGTGCCGTCCGTCAGCCAGTCGGTCGAGAGGCGTTCGTGCGGCGCCAGGATTTTCTCGATCCAGATGATGGCCGGCTGGTCCCGCAGCCCGTCCGGACGCTGCGTGGTGAGCGTCTCCAACCGGCGGCGCAGCTTGCGGCAATAGTCGCGGGGGCTGGCCAGGCCGTCCACGTGGTCGATGCGCACGCCGTCGATCAGGCCCTGCTCATAGAGCCGGAACACCGTTTTGTGGGTGGCTTCGAACACCTCCGGCACCTCGACCCGCACGCCGGCCAGGCCGTTCACGTCGAAGAAGCGGCGCCAGTTGATTTCGTCCGTGGCGGCCCGCCACCAGGAGAGGCGATAGGCCTGGCGGTCCAGCAGGCGATGCAGCCGCTCCTGTCCGGCTTCGGTGCCGGGGGCGTAGGCGGCGATTGCCTCGTTGAGGGCGGTGCGGTGTTCCGGTTGCAGCAACTCGTGCCGGGCTGCTTCGTCGGCGCGGCGGATACCCTCGCGCCCGCCCGGGCCCAGATCGGCAAACAACCGCGCCGGCGCCTCCAGCGGGCCGCCGATGGTGAGCAGGATCGCGGCGTAGTCGCGCGGCTGGATCGGGAAGCGGTGGTCGTGATAGCCCACGAATAAACGACCGTCGGTCTCGTCGAACTGCAGCACCAGCTCACCGTTCTGCAGGCACTCGCCATAGGCGGCGCCCAGGAACGGCGCCAGCATCCGGCCGCGGAGGGCGGCGTCGGGCGGGTCCCAATCGATGTCGAAATACTCGGCATACGGGCTGGCGCGGCCCCATTCCAGCACGTCCAGCCACCAGGCATTGTCGTTGCCGCCGACGCCCATGTGGTTCGGCACGATGTCCAGCACGAGGCCCATTTGGGCTCGGCGCAGGGCCGTCACCAGGCGATGCAGCGCGTCTTCACCGCCCAGCTCCGGGTTGATCGTGGTGTGGTCCACGATGTCGTAGCCATGCGTCGAGCCCGCGCGGGCGGTCAGCAGCGGCGAGGCATAGAGATGGCTGATTCCCAACTTGTCGAAGTAGGGGACCAGGTCCGCCGCGTCGTCCAAGGTGAAACCCTTGTGGAATTGCAGGCGGGCGGTGGCGGAAAGCGGCTTCATGCAGTGCCTCGATCAAGAGCGGCCAGGCGAGCGGTGACCTCCGGCGCGTCCAGCAGGGTGGCGGCGGGGCCGTCGTGGCGGCGCCGCCAATTGGGGTGCGTGTCGAGCGTGCCCGGGAGGTTGGGCTGGTCGCGCAGGCCCAGCGCATCCTCGATCGGCACGATCGTCAGGACACAAGGCGCGGTGCGGACATGGCGGAGCGCCGCCTCGATCACGGGGCCGGGCCGATCTGGCGCTGGTGGCGGTTCGTGGTGCGGGACGGCGCCGCTGTCTCGAAAGCTCTGCCAGAGCGCGCCGCGGTCGTGGATGCGGGCGTCGTTCTCCCGCCAGTCGTTCTCGGGCCCGCCGAACAAGTCGAGCTTGTGCCGCCATTCCAGGTCCCGTCCGGACCACCAGCCCGCGACCGTCGGCAGGTCATGCGTCCCGGTCATGGCCGCGGCATTCCGTGACCAATGGCCCGGTGCGTTGAAGCGCTGCGCATGGTCCCGCTCGAACCACAGCACCCGCATGCCGAGGATGTTGGCTTCTTCCAGCGTCTGCACGAACCCGTCCGGCACCGTGCCGAGGTCTTCGCCGAGCACGATTGAGCGGTGGCGATGTGACTCCAGAGCGATCAGGCGCACCATGTCCGGGAGTGAGAAATGCAGATAGGCACCCTCGGACGCGGCAAATCCGTCGGGCACCACCCAGAGCCGGGCGAGGCCCATTGCGTGGTCGATCCGCACGCCGCCGGCATGGCGCATCGCCTGGCGCAGCATGTCGAGGAAGGCGCCGAACCCGTTGCGGGCGAGGCCGCGGGGAGAGAACGCCGCCAGCCCCCAGCTCTGGCCGGACTTGCTCAGCAGGTCCGGGGGCGCGCCGATGGTGAGGCCGAGCAGCATTTCGTCCTGCCGGCTCCAGCATTGGCTGCCGCCGGAATCGGCGCCGACGGCCAAGTCCGCGATCAGGCCGATCGGCATGCCGGACTCCCGCGCCGTGCGCTGGGCGGCCTGCAGGCTAAGGTCGGCTCGCATCTGCATCCAGGCGTGCAGCGCGACCTCCTGGCTGTGGTTCGCGGCGAAGGCCGTGACGTCGGCGTGGCCGGGACGGCGCAGGCCCTCGGGCCAGCTGCGCCAATGCCAGCGCGCGGGATCGGCGCCGAACTGCGCGGCATGCAACGCCTCGAACCGCGCATGGGTCTCCAGCACGTCGCCTTGCTGGGCGCGGTAGGTGGCGAGCGCCGCCAGTTCCGCCGCACCGGCTGCGGCGAAGCGGGTGCGCTGCGCCGCCAGGCGGGCGCGGCCGGCGGCGGGCCAGTCCACCAGCGGCGCGTCCGCCAGGGCCTGCTGCTCCGGCAGGTCGATCGTCGCGTGCAGGGCGTTCAGCATGAGCCGGCTGGAGGGTGAGTACGGGCTGAACCGGTCCGGGTCGGCGGAGAACTGGGCGTGCACCGGGCTGATGGCGATGCCCGCGGCGCCATGCCGGGCGGCCGGGCCGATCAGGTCCTGCAAGGCGCCGAAATCGCCGATGCCGCCATCATTCGCGCGCCGCAGGGCGTAGAGTTGCACCGCCAGGACCCAGGGGCGCTGCCCGGGCGCCGCGTCATCCACACCGAAGCAGCGCACCGGTGCCACGGCCAGCACCGTCTCCTGCGCGCCCGTGAACAGGCGGTGGTAGCCCGCCACGCCGATGGGTGGCAGCGTGCCGGCCTCGATATGGCCCTCCTGCGTGCCGCCATCCTCGAGTTCCACCCGGAACCGGCCATCCGGGACGGGCAGGGCGGTGGGGCGGCCCTGCACGGCGGTCGTGAGCGGCAGCAGCACCGCGCCCTGTTGCGCGGCCGCCAGGCTGTCCTGGATGTCGCCGGGGCTGTCGGCCGGGAGGTCCAGCGCATGAAGCACGGCGCGCAGCGTGCGGTCCGGCACGTCGTGCCATTGGCCCTGATAGTCTTTCCACCGCGGCGCGACCCCGGCCGCCTCGGCCAGGCGGGCCAGCGCGGGGTCGGTCATGCCTCGAGCCGGATGATGATGTGGCGGTTCTGAAACAAGGTTTCGCCCTCCGCCCGGGTGAGTGCGGCGGGATCGTCGCTGAAATCGGCGGCGATCGAAAGCCGCTCCCCGGAGCCGAGGCTCCAATGGGCCACGACGGCGCGCGGCCCCGTGGCCTCTGCCCCCTCGCTGCGCGCCCCTTCGATGCCCGGCACGATCCGCTCACGCCGGGTCGCGATCAGGCGCTGCACCAGCGCGAAGCGGGCGTCGTCCGCCCGGTCGGGGACCGAGGCGTGGAAGGTGCTGGCGGCGTTGGGGTCCGGGATCAGCTTGCGCCGCGTCTCATCCTGGAACGCCGCGAACCGGCCGAACTCGGCCCGGCGGCCATCCCGCACCAGCTGCGCCAGCTCGTCCCCATGCGCGGTGAAGAACAGGAACGGGTTCTTCGCGCCATATTCCTCCCCCATGAACAAGAGCGGGATGAACGGGGATAGCAGGAGCAGCGCGAGCCCGGCCTCGAGCTTCTCGGGCGTGATCAACGTCGTGAGCCGCTCGCCCATGGCGCGGTTGCCGGTCTGGTCGTGGTTCTGCAGGAACACGATGAAGCTGCTGGTCGGCAGGTCCCCGCTGGGCTCGCCGCGCGGGCGGTCGGCGTGCTTGGAGTGCTCGCCCTGATACGCAAAACCTTCAGCGAGCATGCGGGCCATGAGCGGTGCCGCGTCCTCGAAATCCTCGTAGTATCCCTCGGTCTCCCCGGTCAGCAGGACGTGCATGGCGTGGTGGAAATCGTCGGTCCATTGCGCGTCGAAATGCGGGCGGCCGGGGCGCAGCAGCGCGGCGCGGTTGTTCTCGTGCTCGATCGTGAGGTGGATGTGCCGATCGGGGAGCGCCGCGCGCGTGGTGGCGGCCAGGTCGATCAGGAACTGCTCCTCGATGATGGCGTGGACGGCGTCCATGCGCAGGCCGTCGAAGCGATATTCCTCCAGCCAGAACAGCGCGTTCTGGGTGAAATATTCGTGGACCTCGGGCCGGCGATAGTCGATGGCGGCGCCCCAGGGGGTGTGCACGTCTTCCGTGAAAAACTCGCGGGCATAGGCGTGGATGTAGGCGCCGTCGGGCCCGAAATGGTTATAGACCACGTCCAGCAGCACCATCATGCCGAGGCCGTGCGCGGCGTCGATCAGCGCTTTCAGCTCGTCCGGCTCGCCATAGGAGGTATCGGGCGCGAACGGCAGCACGCCGTCATAGCCCCAGTTGCGCTGGCCCGGGAAGTCCGAGAGCGGCATCAGCTCGACCACGGTGATGCCGAGCGCCGCGAGCTCCGGCAGCTTGGCCGTCACGCCCGCGAAGCCGCCCAGGATGCCGGGGTGCAGCTCGTAGATGACGGCCTCATGCCAGGGGCGGCCGCGCCAGTCCGGGTGTTTCCAGACATAGGCCGTGGGGTCCACCACGACGCTCGGGCCATGCACGTCGGCGGCCTGCAGGCGGGATGCCGGGTCGGGCACGCGGAGGCCATCCGGCATGACGAAGCGGTAGCGCGTGCCGGCCGGCGCCTCGCACTGCGCCGCGAACCAGCCGTCCTTGCCGTGCATCGGGACAGCCGGCATGCCGTCCCGCTCCAGGCTGAGGCTCATGGCCGATGGCGCCCAGATGCGGAAGCGGGTGGTGCCATCCGGCTGGAGCTCGGCACCGAAGGGGAGGGGATGATGGAACTGCATGGCCGCTAAGAAGCCAGACGCAGCATCAAAGTTGCCAGGGGCGGCACAGTAATTCGGAGGCTCGCCGGCAGGCCATGCGCGGGCTCGTCACTCGCCATCACGCCGCCCAGATTACCCATATTGCTGCCGCCATAGACCCCGGCGTCCGAGTTCACGATCTCCCGCCAGTGCCCGGCCTGCGGCACGCCGATCCGGTAATCATGGCGCGGCACCGGGGTGAAGTTGGTCACCACCAGCACGTCTTCATGCCCGCTGCGGCGCAGGAACGCGAACACGGAGTTCTGCGCGTCATCCATCACCACCCAGCGGAAGCCCTCCGGCTCGCAATCATGCGTATGCAGCGCCGGCACGTTGCGATAGGCGGCGTTCAGGTCCCGCAGCAAAGCCTGCACGCCCTTGTATTCCGGCTGATCCAGCAACCACCAGTCGAGCCCGGTGTCGTGGTTCCACTCCCGCTCCTGCGCGAACTCGCAGCCCATGAACAGCAGCTTCTTGCCGGGGTAGGCCCACATGAAGGCGTAGTAGGCGCGCAGGTTCGCCATGCGCTGCCACGCATCGCCCGGCATCTTGCCGATCAGCGAGTGCTTGCCATACACGACCTCGTCATGGCTGAGCGGCAGCACGAAGCGCTCGCTGAAGGCATACACCAGGCCGAAGGTGATCTCGCCATGGTGGTAGCGGCGGTTGATCGGGTCTTCTTCCATGTAGTGCAGCGTGTCGTGCATCCAGCCCATGTTCCACTTGAAGTGGAAGCCGAGGCCGCCCTCATGCGCGGGGCGGGTGACGCCGGGCCAGGCCGTGCTTTCCTCGGCGATCAGCAGGGCGCCGGGGCAGCGTTCGTTGACGGCGATGCTGAGCTCTTGCAGGAAGGCGACGCTTTCGAGGTTCTCGCGCCCGCCAAACTGGTTCGGCACCCATTCGCCGTGCTTCCGGGAATAGTCGCGATACAGCATGGACGCCACGGCATCCACGCGCAGGCCGTCGATGTGGTATTCCTCAAGCCAAAACAACGCGCTGGCGATCATGAAGCCGCGGACCTCGTTGCGGCCCAAGTTGAAGATGTAGGTGTTCCAGTCCTGGTGGAAGCCCTCGCGCGGGTCGCCATGCTCATAGAGCGGCGTGCCGTCGAAGCGGGCGAGGCCGTGGGGATCCGTGGGGAAATGCGCGGGCACCCAGTCCAGGATCACGCCGACGCCCATGGCGTGGCAGCGATCCACGAAGCGGGCGAAGGCGGCGGGCGGGCCGAGGCGGGAGCTGGGCGCGAACTGGCCGAGCGGCTGATAGCCCCAGGAACCGCCGAACGGATGCTCCATGACCGGCAGCAGCTCGAGATGCGTGAACCCCATGCCGGCGCAATAGGGCGCCAGCTTGTCCGCCAGCGCGTCCCACCCGCCCTGTTCTGCCGCCGGCAGCCAGGAGCTGGCATGCACCTCGTAGGTCGAGATCGGCGCGTGGATCGTATGCAGCCCGGCCCGGCGCTGCATCCAGCCGGCATCCGTCCAGCGCGGCGCATGGCCCACGACGATGGAGCCCGTGGCGGGCGGCACCTCGGCGGCCCAGGCGACGGGATCGGCCTTTTGCGGCAGCGGCTCGCCGTGGGGGCCCAGCAGGTCGTATTTGTAGATTGCGCCGGGCTCGACGCCGGGGACGAACATCTCCCACACGCCGGCCGCCAGGTGCTTGCGCATCGGGTGGCGGCGGCGGTCCCAGGCGTTGAAGGTGCCCACGACCGAAACCCGGCTGGCGTTCGGCGCCCAGACGGCGAAGCGCACGCCCTCCGTGCCGTCCATCGTGGCGGGATGCGCGCCGAGGCAATGGCCCAGCCGCCGGTGCCGGCCCTCGCCCAGCAGATGCAGGTCGAGCGGGCCGAGGGTGGGGCCGAAGGCGTAGGGGTCCGCGGTTTCCTGGATGGCACCGGGCCAGTGGATGCGGAGGGTGTAGGCGCCGCTGACCGGCCCGGCCCAGAAGCCGTCCGGATGCACCTGAGACAGCTTGACCGCGCCCTGTGGCGTCACGGCCTCGACCGCTTCGGCGCCGGGTAGCAGGGCCCGGACCTCGCCATCATGCGGGCCCAGGATGGCGAAGGGGTCGCCATGGCGCCCTTGCAGGAGGGCGTCGATTTCGGCCGGGTTCATAGCGGTCCTCCGCCGAGCAGGCGTTGGGCGATGGCGTGCATGCCGCCGAGCGGAATGCCGAGCCAGGTGGGGCGGTTCGCGGCCTCGTAGCGGATTTCGTAGGCGGCCTTTTCCAGCAGGAACAGGTCCAGCAGCGGCGCCTCACCCTCCGGCGGCACCCAGCGGGGTCCGGTACCATGCAGCACGGCGCGGTACGCTTGCAGGAATGCCTCCGACGCGCGGGTGCGGAACTCCTGCAGGATCGCCTGCCGCCGTTCGTTCGCGGGCTCCGACGACGCGACACGGCCGGGGGAGGCCGCGGCGGCGGCGTAGTCGAAGCTGCGCAACAAGCCCGCCACGTCGCGGATCGGGCAGGAGCGGGCGCGGCGCTGCTCCATGGTGCGGGCGGGCTCCCCCTCGAAGTCGATGATGTAGGCGTCGCCCTGCACCACCAGGACCTGGCCCAGGTGGAAATCGCCATGCACGCGGGTGTTGAGCGCGCCCTGGCCTTGCTCGGCCAGGTGCCGGGCGGCGGCGACCAGCGCGTCCGCATGCTCGATCACATAGGCCGCCTGCGCCGCGACCGCTTCGTCCGGGACGGACGGCATGGCGCGCAGCATCGCCACGGCCTCGGTGATCTGCGCGGCGGCGCCGTCACCCCATTCGCGCAGGACCGCGGCGTCCGCTTCGTGCGGTGCGAAGTCGGGATGGTCCGTTTGTGTGGACAGCACGGCGTGCAGCTCGCCCAGCCGGGTGCCGATCGCGCGGGCGAACGCCTCATAGGCGGTGAAGGCGTCGTGGTCGTCGGCGGCATCGGCGCTGGTGATCGCCAGCTCCTCGGCGCTGCGGGCCAGGAAGTCGAGCGTCCAGCCCCAGCCATCGCCCTGGTTGCGGACGAAGCCCTGCGCCAGCGCCACGGTATGCGGGGTACCGTCGGCGCTGACACGCACCACCTCGCCCAGCAGCGGCGCCGTGTTGGCGAAGCCGCGCTCGGTCAAATAGCCGGTCATCTCGGCCTCCGGATGCACCCCGGCGAGCACGCGGCGGACCAGCTTCAGCACCACGGCGTCGCCCAAAATCCAGGAGGAGTTGGATTGCTCGGCCGACAGGCGCCGGATCTCGGCATCCGCCGGGAGCTCGATCTCCGCGAGCTTGGCCGTGCCGCGGAACCGTAATTCGCCATCGGCCAGCTGCAGGCTGGACCCGGCCCGGAAGGCGGCCATCATGCCGGTCGTGAGCCCGTCCACGGCGAAGGCGTCGGTAAGATACCCCACGCGCGGCCCCTGCCGCACCCGGCTGAGCGCGAGCTGTTGCGGCAACGCGCCGGTGACCTCGTCTTCCCACACGATACCGAGCGGCAGCACGTAGTCCTCCACGCGCCCGGGGAGCGCCGCCTCGATCTCGCCGAACAGCACCGAGACCGTGCCCGGGAGCGCCACGGCGTAAGAGAGGCGAACGCCCTCCAGCCGCTCGGTCTTCGAGGCGAACCAGCGGCGTTTCGGCAGGTAGGCCGGCAGGGCCTCCGTCTCGAGGATCGTGCGCCCGGCCTCCACCACGTCCGCCAGCCCGCCGCTGATGAGGCCCGCGCGCATCACGAGCGTGGCGTATTCCGGCAGCGGCTCCGGCGGCATCACGTGCCAGGTGGGCATCGCGGCCTCTGTCGCCAGCAGGAACCAGAAGAAGCCGTAGGGCGGCAGGGTCAGCAGGTAGTTGAGCTGGCCCACCGGCGGGAACACGGAGCCGCCCACGATGTCGATCGGCACCCGGCCGATGAACGCACTGAGGTCCAGCTCCACCGCCTGCGCCGTGCGGGACACGTTGCTCACGCACAGGATGGTTTCGCCCTCATGCTCGCGCAGGAAGGCCAGGATCTTGCGGTTGCCGGGATACAGGAAGCGCTGCACGCCGCGGCCGAATGCGCGATGGCGCTTGCGGACGGCGAGCATGCGCCGGGTCCAGTTCAGCAGCGAATGCGGGTCGGCCGCCTGCGCCTCCACGTTCACGGCCTGGAAGCCGTAATTCGCGTCCATGATGGGCGGCAGCACGAGGCGCGCGGGATCCACGCGGGAGAAGCCGCCATTGCGGTCCATCGACCATTGCATGGGCGTGCGCACGCCGTCCCGGTCGCCCAGGAAGATGTTGTCACCCATGCCGATCTCGTCCCCGTAATAGATCACGGGGGTCCCCGGCATGCTGAGCAGCAAGCCGTTCATCAGCTCGATCCGGCGGCGGTCGCGCTCCAGCAGCGGCGCCAGGCGGCGGCGGATGCCGAGGTTGATGCGGGCGCGGCGATCGGCGGCGTAGGTTTCCCAGAGGTAGTCACGCTCGCCGGAGGTGACCATTTCCAGGGTAAGTTCGTCATGGTTGCGGAGGAACACGGCCCATTGGCAGTTCTCGGGGATCGCCGGGGTCTGGCGCATGATGTCGGTGATCGGGAAGCGGTCTTCCCGCGCGATCGCCATATACATGCGCGGCATCAGCGGGAAGTGGAACGACATGTGGCACTCGTCGCCATCCCCGAAATATTGCTGCGCGTCTTCTGGCCATTGATTGGCCTCCGCCAGCAACATGCGGCCCGGTGCGTGCTCGTCCATCGCCGCCCGGATCTGCTTCAGGATCGCATGCGTTTCGGGCAGGTTCTCGTTGTTCGTGCCTTCACGCTCGATCAAATAGGGCACCGCGTCGAGCCGCAGCCCGTCGATGCCGAGGTCGAGCCAGAAGCGCATCACCTTCAGCACTTCCTCGACCACTTCCGGGTTGTCGAAGTTGAGGTCGGGCTGGTGCGAGTAGAAGCGATGCCAGAAATACGCGCCAGCCACGGGATCGAAGGTCCAGTTGGAGGTTTCGGTGTCGAGGAAAATGATCCGCGTGCCGGTGTATTTGTCGTCCCGGTCCGACCAGACGTAGAAATTGCGCTCCGGACTGCCGGCCGGGGCGTGGCGGGCGCGCTGGAACCAGGCGTGCTGGTCAGAGGTGTGATTGATCACCAGCTCCGCGATGACCCGAATGCCGCGGTCATGCGCGGCCTGAATGAAGCGGCGCACGTCGTCCATGTCGCCGTAATCGGGGTGCACCCCGGTGTATTGCGCGATGTCGTAGCCGTCATCCCGGCGCGGCGAGGGGTAGAACGGCAGCATCCAGATCGCCGTGACGCCAAGTTCCGAGATGTAGTCCAGCTTCTCGATCAGGCCCGGGAAGTCGCCGATGCCATCGTTGTTGCCATCGAAGAAAGATTTCAGGTGCAGCTGGTAGATGATGGCGTCCTTGTACCAGAACGCATCTTCGAGGGGCATTTGGGTATCGGGCATGGAACTCACGATGCTGGTTGGATGCGCCAGAGCGCGTAGGGGGCGCCGGGCTGGAGCGTGAGGCGGATCGAGCGGTCGCGCCATTGGAAGCGGGCTGAAGTCAGCAGGTCGGTGACATCGAGGGCGCCGGACTCCGGGGTGAAGCGCCAGAACGGAATTTCGACGTCGGCGGTCTGTGGGCCGCTCACATCGAGGCTGATGGCAACCAGCACGACGCTGTCCCGGGCCGCCGTCGCCTTCTCGAACCACAGCACGCGGTCGTTGCTGGCGCGGAGGAATGTCACGCCGTGATGCGAGTGGAGCGCCGGGTTGGCGCGGCGGATGGCGTTCAGCGCCGTGATCTCGGCCACGATGTTGCCGGGCCGGTCCCAGTCCCAGGCGCGGAGCTGGTATTTCTCGCTGTCGAGATATTCCTCCTTGCCCGGCACAGGCGTGCCTTCGCACAGCTCGAACCCGTTATACACGCCCCACAATCCCGACAGCGTTGCGGCCAAGGCTGCCCGGGCCAAGTAGCTGCCGCGCCCGGCGCCCTGGAGATAGACGGGGTTGATGTCGGGTGTGTTGACGAAGAAATGCGGCCGGAAAAATTCGCGTGCCGGCCCTTGTGTCAGCTCGGTCAGATACTGCTCGAACTCGTATTTCGTCTCGCGCCAGGTAAAGTAGGTGTAGGATTGCGAGAACCCGACCTTGGCCAGGCGATACATGACCTTGGGCCGGGTGAACGCCTCCGCCAGGAACACGGTGTCCGGATAGCGCGCCTGCACCTCCGCGATCATCCATTCCCAGAACGGCAGCGGCTTCGTGTGCGGGTTGTCCACCCGGAACAGCCGGACGCCGAGCGCGGCCCAGTGCAGCACCGCCTCCGCCAGCGCGACCCACAGGCCCGGCACCGCGCCGTCGGCGTAGAAGTCGACGTTGACGATGTCTTCGTATTTCTTGGGCGGGTTCTCGGCGTAGCGGATGGATCCATCGGGACGCCAGGTGAACCAGTCCTTGTGGGCGCGCAGCCACGGATGGTCCGGCGAGCACTGGATGGCGAAGTCCAGCGCCAGCTCCAGCCTCTGGTCCCGCGCGGCGGCGATCAGCGCGGCGAAATCCGCCGGGGTTCCGAGCTCCGGGTGCAGCGCATCGTGCCCGCCGGCTTCGCTGCCGATGGCGTAGGGGCTGCCGGGATCGTCCGCGGCCGGGGTCAGCGTGTTGTTGCGGCCCTTGCGGTTCTTGCGCCCGATCGGATGGATGGGCGGGAAATACAGCACGTCGAAGCCCATCGCCCGGATGCGCGGCAAATGGCGGATCACATCCCGAAACGTGCCGTGCCGGGCGGGATCGTCGCTCAGCGAGCGGGGGAACACCTCATACCAGGACGCGAACCCGGCCCCGGTCCGCTCCGCCTGCACCAGCACCGGCCGGTCCAGCTCCACGGCGAAGGGGCGGTGATCGGTGTCGGCCATCAGCGCGATGGTGGCCGGAGCCAGCAGCGCCTCACGCCTGGCGTCCTCCGACCCCGTGGCGAGTGTCGCGACGAGCGGTGCGAAGACTTTCCGAGCCGACCGCTTGGCCGCGGCCTCGACCAGCGAGCGGCCTTCCTGAAGCTCCAGCGTGATCGACACGCCGGCCGCGTGCTTCTTGCGCAACTCGTCGACGAACGTTGCGAAATCGTCGCGCCAGGCCTGCACGGTGTAGTGGTGGTTGCCGAGTGCCATCAGCGGGAACGAGCCGGCCCAGCGATCATTGACCACGGACCGCATCGGCGCCTCCTGCCACGCCCCGCCCGGCTTCTGCCAGCGCAGCACGGCGGCCAGCTCGTCATGCCCATCGGCGATGATGTCCGCCTCGACCTGCACGACCTCACCCACGATCCGCCGCACCGGGAACCGCCCGGCATCCACGCAGGGGGAGGGCGCCTCGATGGTCAGGCGCGGGGCCTTGGCGGCGATCGCGGCGGCCTTGAGGTCGAGGGCTGGAGCCGCCAGCGGTGCCGGTGCCTCGGCCCGGAACGCCATCAAGGCGCCTGGCGCCAGTTCGACCGGCCGCAGCGGATCGAGCGTCACGCCGTCCGGCCCGGCAAACGGCAAGAAGTCCCGCCCCAGCCGCGCCAGCAACGGACCGGGCATGATTGTGGCCGCTGCAGGCCCCTCGTTCACGAGCACGAGGGACGCTTCGGAGGCGGCCCGGGCATCGATCCCACCGGTCTGCACGAGCGCCAGCACCTCCGCCCCCGGGGCCGACACGATGCGGGACGGGCCCGGCAGCAACCGGTCCCGCGCCGCGTTCAGACGCTGCAGCTCGTCCTCGCGGACCGCGAGCGGCACCAGCCAGCCCTCCGCCATCGCGGCAGCCACCGCCAGATGGCGCACCGGTGCGTCCAGCCCGGCGGCGGCCGGGAGCACCACGGGCGCGACCTTGCGCAGCGCCGCCAGCTCCTGCCCGAACCACGGCGCCTCCCCGTCCCACCACGGCAACGAGGCGGCGACGCAATCCAGCGTGCCGGGCGGCAGGCCGTTCAGCGCGCCCCAGGGCAGGCCGGGCGCCCAGGCGAACAGGAGGGCGCCGGGGCAGCCCGCGCGGAGCCGAACCAGGAAATCCGTCAGCAACTCCGCCGGCAACTCCGCCAGGCCGAGCAGCCGCACGCCTGAAAAACCTGATTTCACCAGGGCACCGATCTGCTGGCCCCACCAGGTCGCGAGGGTCGCCACGTCCTCTGGCCCGGCGATCGCGGCGATGGCGGTGTCGGCCGGGGCGGGCGCCTCACGCGGGTCCAGCAGCGGCGCCGGCAAGACCTGGAACACCGGCGGCACGGACCCGGCGGGGACCCGGCCCACGTGCCGATCGACCAGAACCGGCAGCGATCCCGGCGATGGCGGGGCGGAGCTTGCGTCCACCAGCAGCATGTCGAAGCCCAGCGCCTCGGCCCGCGGCGCATCCGTGGCGTCAGTGGCCCAGGCAAGGTTGAGCGTGGGGCGTTTCGGGGTGGAAGGGGCGGAACGCAGGGGGGTCGTCATCTCGAGCATGGTCCTCGCCTCTGCGCAATGCGAAACCATGTAGCGCCGGGCCGGGCCGGGAGTTGCACGCTCCCGGCCAGGTTCATGTGCGTGTCACGCCGGCTTCATGCCGCCGGAAACCGCCTGGTAGGTGGCGATCGCCAGGGTGAGGGGCTCGAACGGCTTGGTGATGACGAAGGCGGGCTCCAGCGTGTCCCCGGTCAGCAGCCGCTCCGGATAGGCGGTGACGAAGATGACCGGGGCGTAGTGGTGGCTGAGGATGCGGGACACGGCGGCGGTGCCGTCCCCGCCCAGGCCGAGGTTGATGTCGGCCAGGATCAGGCCGGGCTTGTGCCGCTCGGCCAGCTGCACCGCCTCGGTCTCGCTCGATGCCACGCCCACGACGCGATGGCCGCAGCCGGCGACGAGTTCTTCCAGGTCCATGGCGATGATCGGCTCGTCCTCGATGATCAGCACGTCGGTCGCGACGGCGGAGCGGAGGTGGTTGCGTGCTTCGGCCAATTGCGCCGCGGCGTCTTCGGGCGGGAGTCCGACCACGCGGGCGGCGCCGTCGATCGGCATGTCTTCCAGTGAGGTCAGCAGCAGGAGTTGGCGCTGGTGCTGCGACAGGCCGCCCACGATGAAAGTGCCTGAGGGGGAGGCGCCGCCGAAATGCCGGGTCACGACGCCGAACAGGGCGGCCTTCGCGTCGGTCTCGGTGCCGGCGGTTTCGGCCAGCAGGGCCTTGAGGCTTTCGGCCACCAGCGTGTCGCCCCGGGGCTGGCTGCCGGTCAGGGCACGGGCGTAGCGCCGTGCGTAGGGCAGCGCGCGGATGAGATCTTCGCGACGCAGGCTGGTCATCGGCGGTCCTTTTCTAGATGTAGGCGGATCATTGGGTGGCCGAGAGATGGGCGAGCGGGCGGGACCAGCAAGTTGGACATAGCCGACACCGAGCTGAAGCGCCAAGTGGCGGCGCTGCTCCCGGACATGCGCGCCTTTGCCCGCTTCCTGGCGCGGGACCGCACACTGGCGGACGATCTGGTGCAGGATACGGTGCTGCGGGCCCTGGGGGCGCTGGGGCAGTTCGAGCGCGGCAGCAATCTCAAAGCCTGGTTGTTCACGATCCTGCGCAACCAGTTCTACGAGCAGGGCCGCCGCAGCCGGCGGGAGACGATAGCGCTGTCGGCACAGCCCGATGAGGGCGAGGGTTCGCGCCCGGCGCAGCACGACCGGGCCGAGATCACCGACCTGCAACGGCTGATCTTCCGCCTGCCGCCCTTGCTGCGGGAGGCGTTGATCCTGGTGGGCGCCCAGGAATTGTCGCACGAGGCCGCGGCCGCGATCTGCAACGTGCCGGTGGGCACGATGAAAGCGCGGCTGTCCCGCGCACGATCGGCACTGTCGGTGATGATGGAGGCGGAACGGACCTGACGCTTTCGTGATCCGGGCGATGCAACGCCGGGGCCGGATTAACCATTTGCTTGGTATCACGGCCAGAGGCGAGACAATGACCAACACCTTCCATGACCAGGTTATCGCGATCCTCCCGAAGCTGCGTGTTCAGGCCTTGGCGCTGACCCGCAATCGCTCCGCCGCCGAGGACCTGGTGCAGGATGCCGTGTGCAACGCGCTTTCGGCCTCCGGCAGCTTCATCCCCGGCACCAACTTCCCCGCCTGGATGCACCGCATCCTGCGCAACCGGTTCATCAGCAACCTCCGCAAGCGCCGGGACACCACCGATATCGACGATGTGCCGCAGAGCGCTTTTGCGACCGAGGCGCCGCATGAGGATCGGCTGGCGCTGAAGGAGTTGGGCGCCGCCCTCAACCGCCTGCCGTCCGACCAGCGGGAGTCGCTGGTCATGGTCGTGGTGCACGGTATGAGCTACGAAGCGCTGGCTGAGGCGACGGGATGCGCCGTCGGCACCGCGAAAAGCCGCGTGTTCCGCGCGCGCAGGCAGCTCGAGTCGTGGCTGCTGGGCGACACGAAGGAGAAGACGCCCCGGAATCCGGCCCGGATCAGCCTGGTCGACCAGCGCCTCAAGGAGGAGGCGTTGCGCCTCTCGGGAAGCTGACGCACCTTCGGGCCTGGCGCGGATTGGACCCGGTAGCGTCATCTTGGGTCCAGACGCTTATCGATGTGAACCCCCGCGACATGACGCAGCCCAAGCCTCCGAAGAAAACCTCACCGAAGCCGGGCAAGAAGCCGGATCCCGAGGCCACGGCGTTCGATGTGTGGTTGCAGCGGGGGTTGCATGAACTGTTCGATGACGTGGCGCAGGAACCGATTCCCGAGGAATTGCTTCGGTTGATCGAGGAGGATCGATCGAAGTGACCCGGCGGCGCTGACCGTGCCGTCATGGTTGCGTCGCGGCTTCCGGTCCGCGCCGGCTCGGGTGGCTGTCGTGCATCTCGTGCTGAGCGTGCCGCTCTTGATGCTTCTCGCCGGCCCCATGATCTGGGCCGGCGTGTTGGTCTGGTTGGCCGGCGGTTTCGGTGTGCTGATCGCCGGGCAGGTGTGGTTTGCCAAGCCGCTCGGCCTTTTGCACCGGGAAGTGGAACGCTGGCGGCTCGAGGGTCACTTTGCGCTGGGCAGCCGGCGTGGCGATCCTGGCTTTCGCCGTCTTGCCATCTCGTTCAAGCGGGCCACCCTCCTGCTGACCCGGCAGCGCAGCCGGCTCGATCTTGCGATGCAGCAGCAGGAGCTGCTGATGCAGGAGATCCACCACCGGGTGAAGAACAATTTGCAAATCGTCGCGAGCCTGCTGAACTTGCAGGCGAGCCGTATCAGGGTGCCGGCGGCGCAGGCCGAGTTTCAGTCGGCGCGGGACCGGGTCCGCGCGCTCGCGACCCTGCACCGGCATCTCTATGCGCATGGCGAGGTGCACACGATCGATATGCGGGAGTTCCTGATCGAGCTGTGCCAGCAACTCTTCGCCGCGATGGGCGAGACGGAGGGAGAGCGGCTCACGCTCGCCATCGCTGCGCCGCAGCTCCGCATGTCGAGCGACCAGGCCGTCCCGCTCTCCCTGATCGTGACCGAGGCGGTCAGCAACGCGGTCAAATACGCGTTCCCGGGCGGGCGGCGGGGCAATATCGCGATCGCGCTGCATGTCGAGGGTGAGACGGCGCGGCTCGAGATCACCGATGATGGCGTGGGGATCCCCGCCGGCCGGGTGCAGACGGAGGCCGGGATTAGGGATGGAATCGGCCTGCAGCTCATCCGCGGCTTCGCCAAGCAACTCGGCGCCACGCTCGAGGTGGAAGAGGGCGGCGGGACGCGCTACGTCGTGACCCTGAAGCTGCGGCGGGAGCGGTTCGTGTCACCTGATCTGGGCCCGGCCGCGGAATCCATGGCGTTGCCGCCGTAAGGGCTGCGCGAGGCGCTTGCGGAACGCCGCGGCGCGCTGCACATCTTCGATGATGGACAGCTTTATGGATTCCACCCTCCTGGAAACGGCCACGGCGTGGCGCCAGCATTTGCATCGTCATCCCGAACTCTCGTTGCACGAGCGGGAGACGGCGGCTTTCGTCGCCCGCACACTCCAATCCCTGGGCATCGCGTGCACCACGGGGATCGGCGGGCATGGCGTGGTCGGCACCATCAGCCGGGGCCAGTCCAATCGCAGCGTGGGGCTGCGGGCCGATATGGACGCGCTGCCGATCGTGGAAGCGACGGGCGCGCCGCATGCCTCGACAGTGCCGGGCGTCATGCATGCCTGCGGCCATGATGGTCACACCGCGGCCTTGCTGGCCGCCGCCGCGATGCTGGCCCGGGATACGGACTGGACCGGGACGGTGCAGCTCGTGTTTCAACCGGCGGAGGAGGGCTATGGCGGTGCCCGCGCGATGCTGGCGGACGGCTTGCTGGACCGGTTCCCGATGGAGCGGATCTTCGGCTGGCACAATTGGCCCGGCCTCGCGGCGGGGACACTCGCGGTGCATGACGGGCCGGTGATGGCGGCGGGCGTGCGGGTGGCGTTCACGCTGACGGGCCATGCCGGGCACGCGGCGATGCCGCATCTGACGCGGGACCCCGTGCTGGCGGCGGCGCAGCTGCTGGTGGCGCTGCAATCCATCGTGTCCCGCAACGTCGATCCGTTGCAGTCCGCCGTCGTGTCGATCTGCACGTTGCAGGGCGGGACGGCGACCAACCAGATCCCGGACGAGGTGCGGCTCGGCGGCACCATGCGGGCGCATCTGCCGGAGGTCAGTGCCTATCTCGAGGCGGCGGTGCATCGCGTGGCGGCCGGCATCGCCGCGGCGACGGATGTGCGGATCGAGACCGCGGTCACAACCGGCGTCCGCGCCACGATCAACACGGCCGAGGAGGCGGTGCTGGCCGCAGAGGCAGGCGCCGGGCTGGGGCTGCCCGTGCGGCGCGACATGGCGCCCAGCATGGCGAGCGAGGATTTCGGCTGGTATCTGGCCGAGCGGCCCGGCGCCTTCGCCTGGATCGGCAACGGCCCATCGGATGGCGGCCGCACGCTGCACAACGCGGGATATGACTTCAACGACGCCATCCTGCCGCCGGCCGCGTCCTGGTTGGTGGCGACTGCGAAGCGGGCCCTGGGCCGCTAGTGGCCCAGGCCGGCGCCGCTTGGTTACGTGACCTCGCACGGGGCGGCCGCCATGCGGCGCGGCCGGCCGTGGCGTTGGGCCTGGTGATGACCATCGCGGCCTGCCTGCAGGCCTGGTGCTTGGCGCAGTTGCTGGCGGCGGCGCTGGCGGGCGCGTTCGCGGGCTGGGGCTGGGTGCTGAAATTCGCCGGCCTGGCCATTTACCGTGCCGGGCTCGGCTGGCTGCAGGAGCAGCGGTCGTTCGAGGCCGGGGCATCGGCGCGGCGGAGCCTGCGGTCCGATCTGTTTGCGCGCGTGCTGGCGGCCGGCCCTGCCGTCCTGCGCCGGGGCCCGGCACTCGACCTCGCCACGCTCGCGATCGACCGGATCGAAGGGCTGGACGGGTTGTTCTCCCGCTGGCTGCCGTCTGCCACCCTGGCCTGGGCGGGGCCGGCCGTGGTGCTGGTGGCGGTGGCGCTGGCCGATCCCGGGGCGGCCGCGATCCTGCTGGGTGCCGGGTTGCTGGTGCCGGTAGGCATGGCGGTCGCCGGGTTGGGTGCCGCGGCGGCGAGCCGGCAGCAATTCGCGGCAATGGCGCAGCTGCAATCCCGCTTCCTGGACCGGATGCGCGGCATCGCCACCATTGTGCTGGCCGGGCGCGCGGCGGACGAAGCGAGGCGCCTTGAGGATGCGGCGTCGGAGCTCTCGGCGCGCACCATGCGGGTGCTGCGGGTGGCGTTCCTGTCATCGGTGGCGCTCGATGGGGCGGCGGCGCTGGCGCTCGTGCTGCTGGCCTGGCGCTATGCCGATGGACGCACGGCGCCGGCGATCGCCATCTTTGCATTGGTGCTGGCGGTCGAGTTCTTCGTGCCGCTGCGGGTGTTCGCCGCCGCCTATCAGGACCGGTTGCAGGCCAGCGGTGCGGCGGACCAGTTCGCTGCGTTGCCGGTGCCGGAGCCGCGGCCCGCCGCCCCGCCCCGCACGGTTACCGCTGTGGGCGTCACGGTTGTGTTCGAGAATGTCCGGTACGCCTGGGACTCCGCCGGTCCGCCAGTGCTGGACGGTTTGAGCTTCCGGGTGCCGCCCGGTGAGACCCTGGTGCTGGCGGGGCCATCGGGTAGCGGGAAGTCCACGATCATCGAACTGCTATTGGGTTTCGTCCGGCCGCAATCCGGGCGCATCACGCTGAATGGCGCCGACCTCGCGACCGTGGTGCCGGAGGCGCTGGCGCGGATGACGAGCTGGATCGGGCAGCAGCCGATGCTGTTCGCCGGGTCCATCCGCGACAACATCCGCTTTGGCCGGCCCGAGGCGACGGAGGCCGAGTTGCAGGCCGCCGTGCAGGCCGCCGGCGTCGGCAGCTTCGCAAGCGCCTTGCCGGAAGGGCTCGATACCGCGATCGGCGATGGCGGCTACGGGCTTTCGGGCGGACAGGCCCAGCGCGTGGCCGTCGCGCGAGCCTTCCTGCGCAACGCTCCCTTGCTGCTGCTCGATGAGCCGACCGCCCACCTGGACCCCGCGACCGAAGCGGATGTGTTCGCGGCGATAAGGCGTTTGGCCATGGGCCGGACCGTGATCCTCGCGAGCCATTCGGCCGCCGCGCATGCCTTCAGCTTCCGCCGGCTGGACCTTGGTGCCATGCCCGTCGTTCAGGGGGCGGCATGACGCCGCTGCTGCGGGTGGCCCGGGTCGGGCGGGGTGAGGCGGGGTGGCTGGGCGCGGGGATGGCCGTGTCCGTGCTGGCGGCGGGCACGCTGCTGGCGCTGTCCGTGGGTTCCGCCGGGCGGGCGCTGCATCCGGATGGCGTGACCGGGATCGCGGCCGTGTTGGCACTGCCGTTCATGTTGCGGGCGCTGGGCCTTGGCCGGGTTGTGCTGCGCTATGCCGAGCGCATGGTGACCCATGCCGCCACGTTCCGGGCACTGACGGCGCTGCGGCTTTGGCTGTTCCGTGGATTGGCCGGGCAGTCGGCGGGCGGGCTTGGCATGGTCCGGGCGGGGGATGCGCTGTCGCGGCTGGTGAACGATGTGGAGGCGTTGGACGGGCTCTATCTCCGCATCGCTGTTCCGGGCGTCGCGGCGCTCCTGTTGCTGCCGGTGCTGGCCGCGTCCGTGCTGGCGGTGTCCTTGGTCTCCGGCGCGATCGTCGTTGTCCTGTTTGCAGCGGCGGCGCTGGTGGCGCCCTGGCAGGCCGCCCGCGCCACCCAGACCGAGGGGACGCGCCTGGCCGAGCATGGGGCGGCGCTGCGGGTTGCCGCGATCGACGCCATGCAGGGCCTGCGCGAAGTGCTGGCCTACAATGCCGCGGACCGCACCCGGGAGGGGCTGCTGACAAAGGAGGCCGCGCTGATCGAGGTTCAGCGGGACGTCGCCCGGCGCAGCGCGGCGGCGCAGGCCGTCGCCTTCCTATGCAGTCAGGCGGCGCTGCTGGCGGTGATCGTGGGGGGCGGCCCGCTGCCGGTGCTCGTGCCCTCCGTATTCTTGACGCTGGCGGCGTTCGAGCTCGTGGGCGGGATGCCGCGGGCGGGCGTGCTGGCCGGGCACGCGGCGGCCGCGGCAGCGCGGCTGACCTCGATGGCGGATGCGTTGCCGGAGGCAGCGAGCGCGATGGACCCGGCGCCGATGCCGTCCGGTTTCGGCCTGCGATTCGAGGCCGTGACCTTCCGCTGGCGCCCCGACCGCCCGCCTGTGCTGGATGGCCTTACTCTCGACATCCCAGAGGGCGCGCGCGTTGCGATCCTCGGCCCGTCTGGCGCCGGTAAGTCCACACTGGCGGCGCTGGCGTTGAAGGTGGTGCGGCCGGAGCAAGGAAAGGTTCGCCTGGGCGGCGCGGACATCCAGCGCCTCGGGACCGATGCCCTCAGGGCGCGGTTCGCCTGGCTCAGTCAGACCACGCATGTGTTCCAGGACAGCGTGCGCGCCAACCTGCTGCTGGGCCGGCCGGAGGCCGGGGATGCCGAGCTGTGGGCGGCGCTCGACATGGCGCAGCTTGCCGAGCGGGTGCGGGCCCTGCCGCAAGGGCTCGACACGTGGCTGGGCGGCGGTGTGGCGGTATCGGGTGGCGAGGCGCGGCGGCTGGCGCTGGCGCGGGCGCTGCTCTCTCCGGCGCCGATCCTGATTTTGGACGAACCGGCCGCCGGGCTCGATGCGCAGACCGAGATGGCGTTTTTCCGCACGCTGAACCAGGTGCCGCCGGGGCGGACGATCATCATGATCGTGCATCGCCTGACCGGTGTGGAGCAACTGGACCGGATCTGGCGGCTGTCGGCCGGGCGGGCCGTGGCGGCGGCGGCGTGATGCCGGGTGTTTGCGTTGACGCCGGCCGGAGCGGGAAGGCAGGGTGTTCTGCCCGACCGGTAAGGAGCCAAGATGCCCGCTCAATCGCGTGCCCGCCTGCTGGCATTGGCGCTGCTGACCGTGTCGGCCTGCAGCTCGTCCGATCCGATGCCGGGCTATATCGTGTTCTTCACGCCCTACTCGATCGTGCTGGACGCCCCCGCGCAGAAGGTCGTGGCGGACGCGGCAAAGGCGGCCCGGGAGGCTCCGGATCGGGCGGTCATCGTGAAAGGCTACGCCGCGCCCGCGCCCGAGACCACGGCGCAACAGGATATGCAGCTGAGCCGCAGCCGCAGCTTGGCCGTGGCCAATGCGCTGGTCACCCGGGGCGTGCTGCTCTCCCGAATCGTGCAACAGCCCAAGGGCTCGCAGGGCGGGGATCCCGGCATCGAGAGCCGGCGCGTGGAGATCGAATTCGGTCCCTGATTGCGAAGCGCGCGTGAGCGAGGCGTTGATGCAGGTCGACGCCGGGCAGGGACCCCACGCCGTGCTCCGCCGGGTGTTCGGCTTCCCGGCGTTCCGCGGCCTGCAGGAAGCGGCGATCGATCAGGTGATGGCGGGCGGGGACGCGCTGGTGCTGATGCCCACGGGCGGCGGCAAGAGCTTGTGCTACCAGGTGCCGGCCCTATGCAGGCATGGCACGGCGATCGTGGTGTCCCCGCTGATCGCATTGATGGACGACCAGGTGGCGGCCCTGAAGCAGCTCGGCATCGCAGCCGGCGCGCTGCATTCCGAGGTGGAGCCGGAGGTGGCGCAGGCGACGGCGCGGGCCCTTGCCGATGGGCTGCTGGACCTGCTGTATGTTTCGCCGGAGCGGCTGCTGATGCCCGGCACGCTCGATCGCCTGTCCCGGATCGAGATCGCGCTGATCGCCATCGACGAGGCGCATTGCGTGTCGGCCTGGGGGCACGAGTTCCGGCCGGAATATCGCGGGCTGGCGCGGCTCGGGCAGACCTTTCCGGGCGTGCCGCGCATTGCGCTGACGGCCACGGCGGACCCGCGCACGCGCACGGACATCCTGCAGGCGCTCGGCATGGAAGACGCCGCGGTGTTCAGCGCCAGCTTCCATCGCGCCAACCTGCATATCGGCGCCCGGCCCAAGGTGTCGGAGGTGACGGAGCTGCTGGACTTCCTGCGCCGCCGCCCCGGACAGGCCGGCATCGTGTATTGCAACAGCCGCGCGAAAACCGAGCGGATGGCGGCGCGGCTGAAGGCGGAGGGCTATGCCGCGATCGCGTTCCACGCCGGGCTGTCGGCACTGGAAAAGCGGGTGGCGCTGACCCGGTTCCGCAGCGGCGAGCCCGTGGTGATGGTGGCCACCATCGCGTTCGGCATGGGGATCGACCGGCCGGACGTGCGCTTCGTCGTGCACCTCGACATGCCCGACAGCCCGGAAGCGTTCTACCAGCAGATCGGCCGCGCCGGGCGGGACGGGGACCGGGCGGACACGCTGCTGCTGTATGGCGGGGAAGACATCGCCCGCGCCCGGCACTGGCTGTCGCAATCCGCCGCGCCCGAGGCGCAGCAGCGTGTGATGCGCGAACGGCTCGAGGCGATGATCTCCCTCACGGAAACCACCGAGTGCCGCACCCGGTCGTTGCTGGCGTGCTTCGGGGAGGAGCTGGGCGCTGCGTGCGGCCACTGCGATTGCTGCACCAGCCCGGTGGCGCTGTTCGATGGCACGGTCGCGGCGCAGAAGGTGCTGTCGGCGATCTACCGCACCGGGCAGATGTTCGGGGCGCTGCATATCGTGTCGGTGCTGCAGGGGCAGAAGACGCCGATGGTGGAGAAGCACGGGCATGACCGGCTCTCGACCTATGGCATCGGCGCCGACCGACCGGCGGGGTTCTGGCGCGGGGTGATACGGCAGCTGATTGCGCGGGGCGCGCTCAGGACCGAGAGCGGCAACTACGCCAGCCTCTCCTTGGTGGCGGAGCAGGCGCGGCCGATCCTGCGCAGCGAGGCGACGGTGATGCTGCGGGATGAGCCGGAGCCGGCGGCGCGTGGCCGCGTGGCGAAGAAGGGCGCGCCGGTTCCGCTGGCCGCGGACGATCCGCTGTTCGAGGCGCTGCGGGCCTGGCGCAGCACCGAGGCGCGGGCGCAATCGGTGCCGCCCTATGTGATCTTCCATGACAGCGTGCTGCGGGAGGTCGCGGCGGCGCGGCCGGGGTCGATGGACGACCTCGGTGAGATCAAGGGGGTTGGCGGGTCCAAGCTGTCCCGCTATGGCGCGGCCGTGCTGGAGATCGTGCGCGGACACGGCTGAACGCGGGTTGGGTGCTTGGCGCTGCGGTGATGGGTTTCACCCATCCTACGGGGCGGTCACTCCGCCGCGCTTTCCGTCTGCCGCGCTACGATGCGCCCCGGATGACCCGGCTCACGCTGGAACACCAGGGACTGCTCGTGGAACGCAGCCACGGCCGGGCGATGGGCGATCGAGACGAGCGTCACACCGGGGAGCGCGGCTTTCACGGCGCGGTACAGCTCGGCCTCCCCGGCGGGATCGAGGCTTGCGGTCGCCTCGTCCAGGAACAGCCAGTCGGGCTTGAGCAGCAGGGCGCGGGCGATCGCCAGGCGTTGCTGCTCGCCGCCCGACAGCAGCTGGGACCAGTTCTCCTCCTCATCGAGGCGCGGGATCAGGGCGGCGAGGCCGGCCTGCGTCAGCGCGTCATGCAAAGCGGCGTCAGGGAATTGCGCGACCGGCGCCGGGTAGGTCACGGCCCGGCGCAGCGTGCCGAGCGGGAAATACGGCCGTTGCGGCAGGAACAGATACCGCCCCGCCGGCCGCTCGACCGTGCCGCCGCCATAGGGCCAGATGCCGGCGAGCGCCCGGAACAAGGTGGACTTGCCGGAGCCGGAGCGGCCGGACACCACGGTGGACTGGCCCCGGGGGATCGAGAGCCCGGCGTGTTCGAGGAGCGGCGTGCCGTCCGGCAAGGTGAGGCTCACGTCGCGCAGCGCGAGTTCGTTGCCCGGGGCCGGCAGGGTGACGGGGCCCGATCCGGTCAGGGCGTGCGCCGTCGCGATGGCCTGGTTGAAGCCGGTGAGGCGCACGATGGTGGCGCGCCAGCTGGCGATCTGATCATAGGCGTTCACGAACCAGGACAGCGCGTCGTTTACGTTGCCGAACGCGCCTGCGGTGCGCATGAGGCCACCGAGCTGGATCGCGCCGGTGAAGTATTGCGGCGCCGCGATCACGATCGGGAAGATCGCCGCCACCTGGGCGAAGCCGGACTGGAACGCCTCCAGCTTCAACTCCCGCAACGAGAGCCGCATCCAGTTCTCGCGCACCGCCTCGAACCGGGTCGAGAGGGTATGGTTCTCCTCCGCCTCGCCCTGCGACAGCGCAACGGCCTCCGTGTTGTCGCGCAGGCGCATCAGGCCGTAGCGGAAATCCGCCTCGACCCGTTGCTGCAGGAAGCGGATCGCGATCAGCGGGCGGCCGACCAGGTGGGTCAGCCACGTGCCCACCCCGGCATAGGCGAGCGCGAGCCAGAGCATGTAGCCGGGGATCACGATGCCGAGCAGCGTCGCGTTGCCCGACAGCGCCCACAGGATGCCGGCGAAGCTGATGAAGCTCACGACCTTGGACAGCAGCGTGATGCCGAGCTGCAATGCGTAGGCGCAGTAGTCGCGCACGTCCTCGGCGATGCGCTGGTCCGGGTTGTCGGTGCCGAGCGTCGAGCCCTCGCCGGCCAGGCTGATCGTGTAATAGGCGCGGCCCGTGAGCCAGCCCGTGGTCAGCCGCTCCGTGATCCAGCGCCGCCAACGGATCTCCAGGATCTTGCGCAGGTAGATGCGGATGACCAGCAACGGGATATAGACGGCGACGATCGGCACGAAGCCCGGCATGAAGCCGGCCTCCGACACGCGGTAGGTTAGCAGCAGCGTGGTAAACGCCGTGAGGTCCTTGACCTGCAGGGCGTCATAAAACTGGCCGTGCCAGTTGTTGAGCAGCACGGCGAAGGCGACGCCGATCAGGTTGAGCGTGATGACCGTGCCCAGCAGCAGCCGCGCGGACCACCGCTCCTCCGAGTTGAAATAGGGGGCGCCGATCCTCCAGGCGTCACGCAGCAGGCCGCGCGAAAGGCCATTCATACCGGGTCACCGTTTGGAGCAATCCGTGGCGTTCGCAGCCGCACGACACCCTTGAACGACAATGGATCGACCGGGCGACCCTTGCGGGTGATCTCGATCGCGCCCGCCAGCGCCAGCCGGACCGCGGCGCGACGGACCTCCCCCAACAACGGGTGCCAGCCCTCCAGGGGGCCGGGCCGCAGCGCGCGCGCCACCTCGCTCGGGCAGATCGAGCCCGTGGCACGGGCGGCGGTTAGGCTCAGGATCGAGGCTTCGATCGGAGATGGTTCAGGCAGAGGGGGGGCGGCCGGTTCAGCATCCATGCCGACAGAGTTGGCCCGGCACGGCCATCCCCGCAAGTCAGATGAGTGGCGGCAGCTCGCCCAGCGGCAACGGGCGGCCGAACAGGTAGCCCTGGCCTTCGGTGCAGCCGATGCCGGAGAGGAAGGCGCGCTGCTCCTCCGTCTCCACGCCCTCACCTACGACCGTGAGGCCCAGGGCGCGGCCGGCATTGGTCACGGCATGCACCAGCGCCGCGTCCTCCCGCCCATGCGGCAGGTCCCGGATTAGGGAGCGGTCGATCTTCAGCGTGGTGAGCGGCAGGCGGCGCAGCGCCGAAAGGCTGCCGTGTCCGGTGCCGAAATCGTCCATCGCGAGGCCGACCCCCAGATCGCGCAATGCCGCCAGTGCCAGCAGCGCGTCCCCGTCGCAGCCGACCAGGACCGATTCGGTGATCTCGAGCTCCAGCCGCTCGGGCGGCAGGCCGGAGCGGTCGAGCGCGTCTTCGATCTGGCCCGGCAGCTCGCTGCTGTCGAGCTGCCGGGCGGAGAGGTTGACGGAGATGCCGGGCCAGGCGCGCTGGGCGGCGTCGCGGCAGGCGGTTTCCAGCACCCAGCCGCCGATCGCCTCGATGAGGGGGCCGCGCTCCGCCACTGGCAGGAAGGTGGTCGGCGCCACCATGCCGCGCTTGCGGTCGGGCCAGCGCAGCAGCGCTTCGTAGCCCACGATGTCCGCGGTTCCGAGGCGGAGGCGCGGCTGGTAGTGCAGCACCAGCCGGCCCGTCCGCACAGCCTGCCGGAGATCGCGCTCCATGCGGCGGCGGTCGAGCGTTTCCATCGTGGGGGCCGGGGCGGGGCGGTGGCCGGTGAACGTCTCGAGCTGCATGACATGGATCCTGGAACGTCCTTGAATCCCAGAATACGGGCCGAAGGTTAAGGCGGCGTGAACCTGATTGTCGCCCGAAGCGCCCTCCGCTAGCGTCAGGAGCCACCACGGGAGCACGGGGAATGATCGAGGTTTGGACCTGGCCGACGCCGAACGGGCATAAGGTGCATATCGCGTTGGAGGAGCTGGAGCTTCCCTACACCGTGGTGCCGATCGACATCGGCAAGGGCGACCAGTTCAAGCCCGACTTCCTGGCGATCACGCCGAACCACCGCATCCCCGCCATCATTGACCCCGACGGGCCCGGCAGGCAGCGCGTGCAGCTATTCGAGAGCGGCGCCATCCTGATCTACCTGGCCGAGAAGACCGGCCAGCTCATGCCCACGGATCCGCTGCAACGCCTCACGTGCCTGCAATGGCTGATGTTCCAGATGGGCGGGGTGGGGCCGATGTTCGGCCAGTACAATCACTTCTTTCGCTATGCGCCGGAGAAGATCCCCTACGCGATCGAGCGCTACACCAACGAGGTGAAGCGGCTGCATCGCGTGATGGACAAGCGGCTGCAGGACAGCGCGTTCCTGGCGGGGCCGGACTACAGCATCGCCGACATCGCGACGTTCCCGTGGGTCCGCAACCCGGACAGCCGCGGGATCGATCTGGCGGAGTTCCCGGCGGTGCGTCGCTGGCATGACGCGATCGCGGCGCGCCCGGCGGTGCAGCGTGGCGTGGAGGTGCTGGCGGCGAACCGGCGTCAGGCGCCGATCACGGATGCCGAGCGGGAGGTGATGTTCGGCAAGACCCAGTTTGCCGCGCGGTAGGCGCCTTACTTGATCTTGGCTTCCTTGAACGCGACGTGCTTGCGCGCCACCGGGTCATACTTCTTCAGCTCGAGCTTGCCGGTGGTGGTGCGGGCGTTCTTCTTCGTCACGTAGAAATATCCGGTGTCCGCGGTGGAGACGAGCCGGATCTGAACGGTGTTGGACTTGGCCATGATCGAACCTTGAGGGGGAGGGGCGGCGTAAGGGCGGGAACATGCTGATCCCGGGGCGCGGGGTCAAGCCTTACATGTGGAATTGGTGGGTTGCACCCACCCTACGGCGTGAACCGTAGGGTGGGTGACAGCCCGCCAAAACGGCCTAGCCCAGCCGTTCGCCGTGCAGCACGACGTCCAGGCCCTCGCGCTCCTCGTCCTCGCTGACGCGGAGGCCGACGATCACGTCCACCACCTTCAGCAGGATGAAGGTCGCGACGGCGCTGAACACGACCGTCGCGGCCACCGCGATGGCTTGCGCCTTCAGCAGCTCCATGCCGGCGACATACACGCCCTCCGGCTTGTCGGTGGTGGCGCTGAGCGGGCCGTAGGCGAACACACCGGTCAGCAGCGCGCCGATGATGCCGCCGATGCCGTGCACGCCGAAGGCGTCCAGGCTGTCGTCATAGCCCAGCAGGTGCTTGAGGCCCGTGGCGGACCAGAAGCAGCCGATTCCGGCCACGATGCCGATGATCAGCGCCGGGCCCGGCAGCACGAAGCCCGAGGCCGGGGTGATCGCGACCAGGCCCGCGACGGCGCCCGAGATCGCGCCCAGCACCGAGGGCTTGCCCTTGGTCACCCACTCCGCGAACAGCCAGCCGAGGGCGGCCGCAGCGGTCGCGAGTTGGGTCGCCAGCATCGCCATCCCGGCCCGCCCATCCGCCGCAGTAGCCGACCCGGCATTGAAGCCGAACCAGCCCACCCACAGCAAAGACGCGCCGATCACGGCCAAGGACAGGTTGAACGGGCTCATGTTGTCCGTGCCGTAGCCGACGCGCTTGCCGAGCACCAAGGCGCACACGAGGCCCGCGACGCCCGCGTTGATGTGCACGACGGTGCCGCCCGCGAAGTCTGCGGCGCCGAGCGCATTCAGCCAGCCGAGCGGGCTCCAGACCCAATGGGCGACGGGCGCATAGACCAGGAGGGACCACAGCGCCATGAACAGCATCATGGCCGAGAACTTCAGCCGGTCCGCGAACGCGCCGGCGATGAGCGCCGGGGTGATGATCGCGAACGTCATCTGGAACATGATGTAGACCGTCTCGGGCATCGTGGTCACCGTCGAGTTGTCGGTGCCGGCGCCCAGGGTGAAGGGCTTGTCCCAGCCGGCCGCGATGCCGTTCAGCATGACGCGGGAGAAGTCGCCGATGTAGGCGTTGCCGTTGGTGAAGGCGAGGCTGTAGCCCGCGACCATCCACAGCACGGTGACCAGCGCGCAGATGCTGAAGGACTGCATCATGGTCGCCAGCACGTTCTTCTTGCGGACCATGCCCGCATAGAACAACGCGAGCCCCGGGATGGTCATCATGAGCACGAGCGCGGTGCTGGTGAGCATCCAGGCGGTGTTACCAGTGTCGATCTTGGCTTCGGCCGCGGCCGCCGCGGCGGGGGCGGCGGCTTCGGCGGCGCCCGTCACGGCGCCCTGCGCCCAGGCGGGGAGGGCCGCGAACAGGGCCGCGGCGCCGGCGGCGAGGCCGGGCAGGAACCCGGCCGGGCCAGGTAGGATGCGCTTCATCACAATGCCTCGTCGTCGGTTTCGCCGGTGCGGATCCGCACGGCGCGTTCGATGTCCATTACGAAGATCTTGCCGTCACCGATCTTGCCGGTGTGGGCGGACTTGATGATCGCCTCCACCACCTGTTCGGCGAGGTCTGCGGACACCGCGACCTCCACCTTCACCTTGGGCAGGAAGTTCACGTGATATTCGGCTCCGCGGTAGATCTCCGTCTGCCCCTTCTGCCGCCCAAATCCCTTCACCTCGGACACCGTGAGGCCCTGCACACCCAAAGGTGTCAGTGCCTCCCGCACGTCATCGAGCTTGAAGGGTTTGATGATGGCCATGATCAGCTTCATCGCGCCTCACTCTCTTTCAAAACACGCGTGGCAAACCACATCCGACACGCTCGGGTTGTCCTACTCAAGAAGCGTGCCGCGGCCGACTCAAGAAGCGCGCCGCGGCGACTCAAGAAGCGTGCCGCGCCGGATGATGCGGATCGCGAGGGTTCCGGCTTGTCGCTTGCGTGGAGTTTGTGCAGCTAGAGACCGATCCGGTCGCATTCGCGACGGGAAGCAGTGCCCAATTCTTGGGCAGGGGAGTGCAGCCGGTGAATGTTGACGTGTGTGTGGTGGGCGCGGGCCCGGTCGGCGCCACCCTCGCGTGCCGGCTGGCCGCCGGTGGCGTTCGGGTGGCCGTCGTGGATCGCGCCGCCCTGCCGCCGATGGAACACCCCGATTTCGACGGTCGCGCCTATGCCGTGGCCTCCGGCTCGCGCCGGTTGCTCGAGCAGGCCGGGGTGTGGGAGCGGCTGCCCCAGGCGCCGGGACCGATCCTGGATATCCGCGTATCGGACGGCCGGGTGGGCCGGCGGGCGTCATCAATGTTCCTGCATTTCGACCATGCGGAGGCCGGGTCCGGCCCGTTCGGCTGGATGGTGGAGGCGCGCAGCCTCCGGGTGGCATTGAACGCGCATCTGCATGCGGCGGCCGGGCTGACGCTGCATGCGCCGGCCGAGGCGCAGGTTACGCGCTCATTCGAGCGGGCCGTCGTGCGGCTGGCGGACGGCACCGAGATCGAATGTAGCCTCGTGGTGGCGGCGGAGGGCAGGGCGTCGCCCTTGCGGGAGCAGGCGGGGATCGCGGTCACGCGCCTGCCCTACAAGCAGCGCGGCATCGTGGCGGCGATCGCGCATGAGCGGCCGCATCACGGCGTGGCGCTCGAGCACTTCCTGCCGGCCGGGCCGTTCGCGCAATTGCCGATGGCGGCGACCGAGGGCGCGCCGAACGTCTCCGCCATCGTCTGGACGGAGCGGACGGCGCAGGCGGACCGGGTGATCGCGCTGGATGATGCGGCGTTCGGGCGGGAGGTGCAGCGGCGGCTGGGCGACCACCTCGGCGCCATCCGGCCGATCGGGCGGCGCTGGCTCTATCCGCTGGGCGCGCTGCATGCGCATCGGTATGTGGACACGCGGCTGGTGCTGGTCGGCGACGCGGCGCATGGCATCCACCCGATCGCAGGGCAGGGACTGAACCTCGGCTTTCGCGACGTCATCGCGCTGTCGGAGCTGGTGATCGCCGCCGTGGAGGCCGGGCGCGATCCCGGTGCGGCGACGCTGCTGACGGATTATCAGCGGCAGCGGCGGCCGGCGAACCTGGCGATGCTGGCCGCGACGGACGTGCTGGACCGGTTGTTCAGCACGGACAACCCTCTGGTCCGCGCGGCGCGGGATATCGGGATCGCCGGGGTCCATCGCCTGCCGGGGCTGAAGCGGATGTTCATGCGGCAGGCGATGGGTTAACGCCTTTAGCGGCGGCGGCGCGCCACGGCCCCCAGCACGCCCAGCGCCAACAGGCCGAGGCTTGCGGGTTCCGGCACGGCGGTGGCCTGGGTGCCGATCAGGAAGCTGCCCAGCGCCGCCTGATCCGTGTAGGCGCCGCGGCCGAAAATGCGGCCCTGCGCGTCGGTGTAGCTGTCCGTCGCGGTCGCGAGCGCACCCACGGACGCGGAGCCTGCGCCGTAGGCGAATAGCGGCACCAGGTTGTTGCTATGCGTGCTGCCGAACCAGGCATAGCCCGGTAGGGTGCCGGCGCCGTTATCGGTCACGCTCTGGAACGGCACGGTGGCGCCGGCGGGGCCATACAGATTGTGGTCATGGTCGGACGTCACCACCAGCAGCGTGTTGGCCCACGTCGCGTCGGTATCGGGCCGGTTCACCCAGTCGATCACGTCGGCCACCGCGGTCTGGAACTCCTGGTATTCCTCGATCATGCGGCCGAAATTGTTGCTGTGCATGGCCCGGTCCACCGCCCCGCCTTCGACCATCAGGAATAGGCCGTTCGGATTGGTGCCGAGCTTGTTCAGCGCCGCCAATTCCATCTCCGACAAGGTGGGCGTGTTGGGCAGCTTGGGCGTCTGGCCGGGCTTGTAGGTGGCGACGTTGGTGCCGGGCGCGTCGTCCCGGTATTCCTGGGTGCCGTCCAGCGCCTGGGCGATCATCGCGAGTGGGGCGGAGCTGGTCTGGCTGCCGTTCGCCAGGGCCTGGATGGCAGCGCGGTCCTGCACCAGGTTCCAATTCTGTGCGTTGCTGCCGGACGCGTTGGTCTTGTTCTTCAGGTCCATCCACAGGTTCTGCCCGATCCAGCTGTAGTCCGGCGTGGTCGCGGGCTTCCCCGCATTGGTGAAATCCGGGTTGCCGGTGCCGGCGATCACGCTGAGCGTGCCGGCGCTGAACATCTCGCTCGCGATCGCCGCACGGTTGGAGCGTGCGACGTTATGCGCGCTGCCACCGGCCGCGGGCGTCGCGTCGCTGAACTGGACCGTGGTGACCACGCCGGCGGACTTGCCGGCCGCGTGCATCGTCTCCGCCAGGCTCAGCACGGGCTGCCCGGCGCCGTTCACGTTCACGGCGTTGTTGTAGGTCTTCACCCCGGTCATCATCGAGGTCATGGTGTTGGCGGAATCCGGGTAGGTCGCGCGGCCGAACTCGTAGCCCTTGAAGCCGGCCGGATAGGCGCCGAAGCCTGGCACGGCCGAGTTGCCGGCCACCGGGGTCGTGTCATACGCCTTGGCCGGGTTGTAGACGGTGTTCGGATCCTGCACCAACGAACCCGGCGTCGTGCCGGTGCGGAGCGGGTAGGTGCTCTGCGCCGTCCGCGTCCAGCCGGCACCGTCCATCAGCAAGGGCGCGCCCGTGTAGTATCGAACGGCCTGCGCGGTGTTGTAGCCGGCGCCGTCCGAGATCATGACGATCACGTTCTTGATGGGGTCGGCCGCGGCCGGGGCGCTGCCTCCGGCAATGCAGGCGGCCATGGCGCAGCCTGCGAGAAGGAAGGAACGCATCGGGGAACTCCATCGAACGGTCCGCCAGCGTTAACGTTTGTTGGTGATCGCCCGACGTCAGATTGATGATGGTTCTAAGACAATGCGTCACCCCGGCCCTGACGGGACAGCCACAGACCCGCCGCGATCAGCGCGACACCGGCCGCGTGATAGGGATGCAGCCGCTCTCCCAGGAACAGCACGGCCAGCAGCGTGCCGAACACCGGCATCAGGTGGGAGAATTGCCCACCCCGGGCCGCCCCCAGCAACTCGATCCCCCGGTTGTAGAACAGCGTCGCGAAGAACGAGGCGAACAGCCCGGCATAAACCACCGCCGCCAGCCCCCGCCAGCCCGGCACCAGCCGCAGCCCCGCCGCATGCTCCGCGACCGCCATGGGCGCCAGGACGCACAGCCCGATCGCGCACAGCGCCGCCAGCAGGCTGAACGGATGCACCATGGGCCGACGCCGCAACACGACCGAGTAGACCGCGTATGCCGCGACCGCGACCAGCACCAGCGCGTCGCCCGGGTTCAACCGCACCTGCGCCAGCCGCTCGATCGACCCCTCCGCCGCGATCACCACGACGCCCAGGACGGACACCAGGATCGCCACCACCTGCACCCAGTCCGGCCGATCCCCCGCGAGCGCCCCGGCGGCCAGGATCGCGAGCGGCATGACGGACTGCATCAGAAGCGCGTTCACCGCCGTGGTCTGATGCAGCCCGCGATACACGAGGATGTTGTAGATAACGGTGCCGAGCAGCGAGAGCGTCAGCACCGTCCAGCGCCGGGCCCAGAGCCGCGCCGCGTCCGCGCGCAAATGCGGCCACGCGACCCCCAGCACGATCACGAGCGCCAGGCCCCACCGCAGCAAGGTGAACAGCACCGGCGGCACCAAATCCGCCGCCGCCCGCCCGACCACGACACTGCCGGACCAGAACAGCATGGTCAGTGCGAGCAAGAGCGGCCCGTTGCTCCACAGCCGGGTCACAGCGTGCGGCGCAAGAAATCCGCGATGGCGGTGAACACGCGCGTTTTGTCATCGGGCCGCACGAAGCCGTGCCCGGCATAACCAAAAACCTCATACGCCACCGGTTTGGTGCGGGCGCCCATGGCCTCCACCAATTGCTCGCTTTCCCCGATCGGCACGCGCGGGTCCCGGGTGCCATGCAGCACCAGCAGCGGCGCCCGGATGCGTTCGATGTGGCGAAGGGGGGAGATGCGGTCGAACAGGGCGCGGTGCCGCACGGGATCGCCATACTCGGCGGCGCGATGATCCCGCCGCCAGGGGCCCGTCGCGGCCAGCAGGGTGCCGAAATCCGATATGCCATAGAAGTCGATCGCGGTGCGCCAGAGCGCCGGGTATTCGGTGATGGCGGCCAGCACCATGTAGCCGCCATAGGACTGGCCCATGATGCCGATGCGCGCGGGATCGATGCCGGGCTTTGCCGCGACGAAGCGGTGCGCGGCGGCGAGGTCGTGCACGGAATCGAGCCGGCGGTCCGTGTCGTCCAGCTCCATGAATGTGCGGCCATAGCCGGTGGAGCCGCGCACGTTCGGCATCAGCACGGCGTAGCCCTGCGCCAGGAGCGCCTGCATGTCGGGACGGAAGGTGGCGCGGGCCTGGGAGGCCGGGCCGCCATGGACCCAGATAATGGCGGGGCGACCGGCCTCCGGCGCCGGGCCGGGCGGGTGGGCGAGCCAGCCGGCGATCGGGCGGCCGTCGAAACCGGGCCACTCGACCAGGGCGAAATCCTGCACGGGGAGGGCACATTCGGGTTGCGATACGCAGCGCACGGCCCCGGCCTCCCACAGCCAAAGCCCGGCTGGTTGCGTGGGCGTGGCATGCACGAAGGCGAGGCGCCCGTCCTTGGACCAGGACAGGTCCGTGATCATGCCGGGCGGCATCTTCACAGCCGGGCGATCCCCAACCATGGAACCGACCCGCAGCAGGGCGTAGCCGCGATCATTCTCCACCGTCGCCAGCAGCGCGCCATCCGGTGACATCGCCCAGGCTTCCACATCGCTTTCCGGCGCGAACACCGGCGTGATCGTATGCTGGAACGGGTCGATCCGGCAGAGCTGGACGAACTCGCCACCGGCATCGGTCAGCCCGATCACCGCCTCGCCATCCGGTGCCCATCGCAGGCTGGAGAAATCCATGGGCGCGCGAAATCGGGGAGCGGTCTCATGGACCGGTGCCGTGGCTCCCGTGGTGATATCGAGGATGAAGGGCCGGACGTCGCCGGTCGCAAGCTCCGCCATCGCGATCAGCCGCGTGCCGTCCTTGTGCCAGGCGCCGAGCGTGCATTCGTGCCGGCCATGGTGCACGCGGGTGCGGGCGCCGGTGGCGAGGTCCATGAGCAGGATGTCGAAATGCGCCTCGTCGCGGTCATTGGCGGTGAAGGCCAGGCGCGTGCCATCGGGCGAGATGCTGCCCAGGCCGTGGATCACGCCCGGCGCCTCCGTCAGCGCGCGGGAGGTGCCGTCCCACAGCCAGATTTGCTGGCGTTCGTCGCCCCTGGCATCGATGCCATAGACCAGCCGATCATCGCCGGGGGCGCGGCGCAGGGTGGCGATTTTCTCGTCATGATGTGTGAGTTGGCGGGATTGGCCGGTGCCGAGGTCGAGCGCCCAAAGCTGGGGCAGGCCAGGGCCGCGCAGGTGATAGAGCGTTGTGCCATCCATGGAAAATGCCGGGGAGGCGGCGGCATCGAGGGCGGCGTAGGCGGCGGGGAGAGCGGTCATACCGGGCAGCATAGGGCGCAAAACCCGGTTGCAAAGCCGGAGGCGTCGCCTATTTCTGAAGGCCGGAGAACAGATGTTCCATGGACCTGCTGAAGAAACTCGAGATCCTGGCCGACGCCGCGAAATACGACGCCTCCTGCGCCTCCAGCGGGACGGCCAAGCGCAGTTCGGCCGGTGAGACCACAGGCGTCGGCTCGACGGAGGGGATGGGCATCTGCCACGCCTATGCGCCGGATGGGCGGTGCATCAGCCTTTTGAAGATCCTGCTGACCAATTCCTGCGTCTATGACTGCCTGTATTGCATCAACCGCCGCAGCTCGAACGTGCAGCGAGCGCGATTCACGGTCGATGAGGTGGTCACGCTGACCCTCGGCTTCTATCGCCGCAACTGCATCGAGGGGCTGTTCCTCAGCTCCGGCATCATCCGCAGCCCGGATTATACGATGGAGCAGGTGGTGCATGTCGCGAAGACGCTGCGGGAGGTGCACGGCTTTCGGGGCTACATCCACCTTAAAACCATTCCGGATGCCTCGCCGGAGCTGCTGTTGGAAGCCGGGCGCTATGCCGACCGGCTCAGCATCAACGTGGAGCTGCCGACCGAGGATGGGCTGACGCGGTTGGCGCCGGAGAAGGACCTGCCGAGCATCCGGCGCAGCATGGGCCGCATGCGGCTGCGCATCGACGAGGCCCGGGCGGAGAAGAAGTCCCCCCGCTTCGCCCCGGCCGGGCAGAGCACGCAGATGATCGTGGGCGCCGATAGCGGGTCGGACCGGCAAATCTTGGATCTCAGCACCAATCTCTATGGCAGCTACGGTCTTAAGCGGGTGTACTTCTCGGCCTTCAGCCCGATCCCGGACAGCAGCGCGGCGCTGCCGCCCAGTAAGGCGCCTTTGCTGCGCGAGCATCGGCTGTATCAGGCCGATTGGCTGATGCGGTTCTATGAGTTCAAGACCGACGAGATCACAACCGGCGCCGACGGCAACATGGATTTGTCCATGGACCCGAAGCTCGCCTGGGCACTGGCGCATCGGGAGCAGTTTCCGATGGATGTGAATACCGCCACGCGGGAGCAGCTGCTGCGGGTGCCGGGGCTCGGCGTGAAATCGGTGGTGCGGCTGCTGCAGGCGCGGCGGCACCGGCGCTTGCGCATGGACGATCTGGCCCGGCTTCGCCTGCCGCTGGCGAAGGTGGCGCCGTTCGTGATCACGGCCGATCACCAGCCCGGCGGCCTGCTCGACAGCGCGCGGCTGCAGCAGCGCCTGGTGCCGAAGGCGCAGCAAATGGACCTGTTCGGGTGAAATCCGTCGTGCTCGCGCACGAGGTGGATTGGGACGGCTGGCGGCAGGCGGCGCGGAACTTGGCGCTGACCGGGGTGCCGCCGGCTGAGGTGGTGTGGGCCGTGCGCGCGGCCACGGACCTGTTCGCCGAACCGGAGTTGCCGGCGCCCGCGACGGGCAGCTTCACGGTGCCGCGCGCCTTGGTCGGCTTGGCCGAGACGGCGATCCAGGCGCATGATCCCGAGCGGTTCGCCCTGCTGTATGGCCTGATCTGGCGGGCGCAGCACGGGGAGAAGCATCTGCTGGAGCTGACCACGGACCCCGCCGTGCAGAGGGTGCAGCGCCTGGCGCAGGCGGTGCGGCGAGACACGCACAAGATGCGCGCCTTCGTGCGGTTCCGGGAGGTGAGCGAGCCCGAAGGCATCCGCTACGTGAGCTGGTTCGAACCGGACCACTACATCGTGGAAGCCAACGCCGCATTCTTCGTGCGCCGGTTCGCGACGATGGTGTGGTCGATCCTGACGCCCTATCGCAGCGTGCACTGGACCGGGACCGAGCTGCGGTTCGAGGCTGGCGCCAGCCCGGCGGATGTGCCCGACGATGATCGCCTGGAGGAGTACTGGCGCGCCTATTACAGCAGCATCTTCAACCCGGCCCGGCTCAAGATCGGCGCCATGCGGTCGGAGATGCCGCAGAAATACTGGAAGAACCTTCCCGAGGCCGCCGCGATCCCGGAGTTGATCCGCACCGCCGCCGCCCGGGTCGACACGATGGTGGACACGCCCATGATCTCCCCGCCCCGCGCCGCCCGCCCGATCCCCGCCATGGCGGCCCCGGACCACACGCCGATGCAGGCCCTGGCCGCCGGTGCCGCGGAATGCCGCCGCTGCCCGCTCTGGGAGCCGGCCACGCAGACCGTGTGGGGCGAGGGGCCGGTCGATGCGCGCATCCTGATCGTGGGCGAGCAGCCGGGCGACCAGGAAGACCTCGCCGGCCGCCCGTTCGTGGGACCGGCCGGGCAGCTGCTGTACCGCGCGATGGCGGAGGCCGGGCTCGATCGGCAGACGGTCTATGTCACCAATGCCGTGAAGCACTTCAAGTTCGTGCCGCGCGGCAAGCGGCGCATCCACGAGAAGCCCGGCACCTCGGAAATCACCGCCTGCCGCTTCTGGCTCGAGCAGGAGCGGGCGGTGCTGCAGCCCGCCGTGACGGTCATGGTGGGCGCGACCGCGGCGCGGGCGGTGCTGGGCCGTGCGGTGGCGATCACGAAGGAGCGGGGGCAGGCCATCCCGCTGCCGACCGGCAATACGCCGGGCTTCGTGACGGTGCATCCGTCCTATCTGCTGCGGCTGCCGGACGAGGACGCGAAGCAGCGGGAATACGCCGCCTTCGTGGATGATCTGCGCAAGATCAAGGCGCTGGCGGCGTAGCCTGGGAGCAGCCCGTCGCTGCGCTCGCAATGAGGGTGGGGCGTCAGACGCCGGCCTTCTCGCCCATGGCCTCGCGCTGCATGTAGGTCAGCGTGACCGGGGTGATCTGCCCCTCGATGAACTTGGCCGTCGCGACCTCCTCCTCAAGTGACTGCTTCAGCACCGGCACCGCCTCGCTATCGCCCACGGCGTCCGCCATCGCGATCAGGGAAGTGTAGGCCGCGATCTCCATGTGCTCGAACGCGTAGTTGGAGAAGGTGTTCTTGAGCACCTCGTCCTGCATCGGCACGTGCCCGAGGGCGGCGAAATTGCCGACCAGACCGGTCACGAAATCCTTGAGGGACGAGCTGTCGGTGCCATGGCGATGCAGGATCTGCTCGAGGCGGACGGCCTGCTGCTTGCTCTCGTCGATGTGTAGACGCAGGCGCGCCTCCATCTCGGGGTAGTTCTCCAGCCGCTCCACCTGGCGGGACAGGATCTGCACCGCTTGCGTCTCCAGCGCGTGGGCGTTCTTCAGGCCGGTATGATATAGCTCGTGCTGCGTCGTCTGGGCGTCACCGGTCATCGGCATCTCCTTAATATGCCGCGGCATGCGGCCTTACGCCCCGGCAGGTGCGGTCGAACTCCGCGGCCGCAACCCGCCTCGCGGGCTGGTGACCGGAAGGATGGGCGCAACCGGCTCGATGGTCCCGCGTTCACCGGCCAGACCAGGAGGGCAGCCATGAGCTCAGCGAGTACGACAACCGATCACGATGAGATCAAGCAGTGGATCGAAGCGCGCCAGGGACGGCCCACCGTGGTCGAGGGAACCGAGGGGAAGGACGGCGAGGGTATCCTGCGGATCGACTTCCTGGAACCAGACGAAAAGCTGCACGAGATCCCGTGGGACGCGTTCTTCAAGACGTTTGATGATCGAAAGCTGGCGTTCCTACACCAGGACACGACAGCGGACGGCAGCATCAGCCGCTTGTTCAAATTCGTGCATCGCTAAGTATTTCCCTGCACGAGAGCGCAACCGTTCCAGGTTAGAAACACACAGCGCCATTCACGTGATTGTGGGTGGCGCCTGAGAACGGTCAGGTGTTTTGAGTATTATTCGGCCGATGGGTTTCCGGCCTCAATCAGGAGTTTTCTCATGTCACGTCAACGGCTGCTTGCCGCTACTCTGCTGACGCCATTCGTCTTCCCGATGGTGTCGCACGCCGAGGCCATCAATGGATTGTACATCGGCGCGGGCGTCGGTGCGAATTTCCTGAACGACACCCGTCTGCGCTCGGCCGACATCGCGGGCACGACGGTCAACCTTGGCAAGACCCGGCAGCGTTTCGACACCGGCATCCGCACCAACGCCAGCATCGGTTACGGCTTCGGCAACGGCCTGCGGGTCGAGCTGGAGGGCACGTATTTCCAGAACGGCGCGAGCCGCATCGGCCGGTTCGCGCAAGGTGGCGGCGTCGCTGGCAGCACCTTCCAGCCCTCGGCGACCACGATCACCGGGGACCGGCTGAAATATGGCGGGTTCGTCAACGTGCTGTATGATTTTGATCCGAACGTGCTGTTCGGCCTCGGCAATGCCAGCCCGTTCCCGATCGCACCCTATATCGGCGCCGGCGCCGGCTATCTGCAAGCCAAGAACAGCAACATTCAAATCCGAAATGATGGCCAGAGCCTGATCCGCAGCACGGGCACGGACGGCAACTTTGCGTATCAGGCCATCATCGGCGCCGCGTTCCCGATCGAGGCGATCCCAGGGTTTGCGATCACGGCGGAATATCGTTTCACCGGCATCGCCGACAACACCAACTTCAAGGGCCAGTTCTTTGCGCCGGGCATCGCGACTCGCGCCAATCTGCGGGAAAGCGACCAGTATAATCACTCCGCAATGCTCGGCGTGCGGTATGCGTTCAACGCGGCCCCGCCGCCCGCCGCCCCGGCCCCGGCACCTGTGGCCCGGCAGGAGACGTCCCGCAGCTACCTGGTGTTCTTCGATTGGGACCGGTCTGACCTGACCGATCGCGCCCGGCAGATCATCAACGAGGCGGCGCAGGCCACGACCCGCATCGCCGTCACCCGGATCGAGGTCGCCGGCCATACCGACAGTTCCGGCACCGCCCGCTACAATCAGGGCCTGTCGCAGCGCCGGGCACAGGTTGTTGCGGCCGAGCTGGTGCGGCTCGGCGTGCCTCGGCAGGCCATCACGACGCAGGCGTTCGGCGAGAGCCGTCCGCTGGTGCAGACGGGCAGCGGGGTGCGTGAGCCGCAGAACCGCCGGGTCGAAATCGTTCTTCGATAGGGCGGTGCGGGGCGGATCCCTCGGGTCCGCCCCGTTCAGTCGGCCGCCAGCTTGAGCCCGGCGCAGCGCCCCCGCAGCGCCTGACCAAAGCTCGCGAAGATGCCGCGCGAGACCGCATCCACGCCAAAATCGTATTCCGGGTGCCACTGCACCCCCACGACGAAGCCAGGGGCATCCACCAGGCGCACGGCCTCGATGGTGCCATCGGGCGCCACACCCTCCACAATGAGCCCCGCGCCCAGCTGGTCGATCCCCTGGTTGTGCAGGGAGTTCACGGCAACCCGGTCCTGCCGTGCCACGCCATGCAGCCAGCTACCGGGTGTCAGGTGCAGCGCGTGCGCCTTGCCCTGCCGGATGCGCGCATCGGGGTGCAGCGGGGTCGAATGGTCAAGCCGGCCTGGCAAATCCTGCAGTCGTTGATGCAGCGTGCCGCCGAGCGCAACGTTCAACTCCTGCAAGCCGCGGCAGATCGCCAGGATCGGCACCGCCTGGGCGATCGCCGCCCGGATGAGCCGCAGCGTGACCGCGTCCCGCGCCGCGTCCTCGGGCGTGTCGGCGGGGTGCGGTGGTCCGCCATAGAGCGCAGGCTGCACGTTCGAGCGGCTTCCGGTCAGGATGATGCCATCCACTCGCGACAGCAGCGTCTCGATATCCGCATGGTCGCCGTTGGCCGGCACCAGGATCGGGACACCCCCCACCACCTCATCGACCGCACGGACATAGGTGTCGGACGCGCCGTGGCTCCGCATGGCATACTGGCCAAACAGCTTGATGCAGCAAGAGATGCCGACGAGGGGCTTCATGGTCCTATGGTGCACTGCAATGATTGCAATTTGAAGGCAAAAATCAGCCGCCGCCGCCATTGTTTTGAAAGAAACGGGGATCGACGAACTGGAACAGTTTGGAATCGTAGGCGCCGCCGAGCTGCACGTTATAGAGCTTGACGCGCGTTTCCTGCCGCTGCGGGTCGATCACCGTCCATTGCTGCAACGCGAGCGGGGCGTCCGCGAAGATCAGCGTCAGCGTGCCGTCCTGCGGCGACTTCGTGCGTACCAGGCTCACCTGGATCTGTCCGGGCAGGCGCTGCACCGCCGTGACCGTCACATCCCCCGACAGGCGCAGATTGTCCTGCAGCAGCAGCCCGAGCGGGGTGGAGGTGAGTGGGATATTGCTGGTCTGCTTCAATTGTGCGTCATGGAACACCAGCAGGCCGTTGCCGCCCACCAGGAGGAACGGGCTGGGCGGATCGTACTGGAACCGTAGCCGGCCGGGCCGCACGAGCCAGGCTTGTCCCTCGCTGGTGCCGCCATTGGGCGCGATCTGCAGGAAGCGGGAGTGCAGCGCCCGCACGCCGTTGAGGTAGGCCTCGATCCGCTGCAGGTCGGCACGGTCCTGCGCGGTCAGGGTAGCCGGGCGGAGCTGGGCCTGCGCGTCGACGGCGAGGAGAGAGAGGCTGGTTGCCAGAAGCATTCGACGGTTCATGGCGCCCCATGTGGCATGGAGCGGCCCCAAGTTGAAGGCCGGTAGCGGGAACGGATTTGGTGCGGCCCGCGTTCAACCAGCGAACCAGGAGGAAGCGCAATGGCCGAGGACCCCAAGACAGGCACGGAAACGACCGGCACCACCGGCGCCCCGAACCCCAAGACCGGCAGCAGCGACGCCGCCCGCGGAGTGGGCGGGCACAGCAAGGATGCGAGCCATGAACCCGGCGCCCCCGCCGGGTATGTCGAGCAGGGCAAGCCCGCCACCAAGCCCAGCTAGGACCGCAGCAGCCCGGCGGCCCGCAGCGCCTTCTCGATCACGGCGCCGGGGCCCCCGGGCAGTCCGAGCGCGGGCAATCCGAGCGTGGGCAGGTTGAGCTTGGGCAACGGGATACGAGGGATCCGCGCCGTCCGCTCCGGGACACAAGCCGTCTCAGGCGCGGCGGTCAGCAAGCCCCAGCTCCGGGCGATGTGATAACTCGATCCGATCCCGGCCTCGAGCATATGCGGCCCGGCCTTTCCAACGCGCCGATCCACGTCCGCGGACTGTGTCGACAGGGGCGTGCCATGCCCCATGCCTGGCACGAGATAGGTCTCGAGAACGGTCTCCCCGGCATCGTTCCGCCAACTCGCATGCTCGGTTTCGTCGACCTGGTCCCGCGCGGTGGGGTTGGAAGACAGGCCCATCACGTCGGACCATTGCTTGGCCAGCTCGATCGCGTTCACCGGCTTGACCGTGGTGTCGCCCGAGCCTTGCCAGATCTGCACGCCGGGCCACGGCCCCCGGTGGGATGAGGCGGCGCGCACCAGGTCTCCCCAGTGCCGGGGAGTCTGGACGGTGCCTTGGAACATCGCCTCGAACGCGCCCGGCACGGAGGTGGCGGCGCCGTGCGGCAGGCCGGCGATGATGGCGCCGCCGGCGAACACCTCCGGATAGGCGGCCAGCATGGACGCGGTCATGGCGCCGCCGGCGGAGAGGCCGGTGACGGTGATACGGGCCGGGTCGATCGCGTGGTCCCGCACCATGCGGGCGATCATCTGCCGGATCGACTCGGCCTCCCCCCCGACCCGCGCGACGTCGGTGGGTTGGAACCAGTTGAAGCAGAGATTGGGGTTGTTGGCGCGCTGCTGCTCCGGATACAGGACGGCAAAGCCATGCCGCCGGGCCAGGGTGGACCAGCCGGCGCCCTGGTCGTAGCTCGATGCGGTCTGGGTGCAGCCATGCAATACGACGACGAGCGGCGCCCCGGGTTGCATCGTGTCGGGCACGAAGGACCACATCCCGAGGGCGCCGGGGTTGCTGCCGAAATCCGTTGTCTCGACCAGGCTTTGCTCACCAGGGCTCATCGGCTGTCCAGCCCTGACCCGGGACGCGTTGAGCTTCGCAAGCTGCGCGATAGTGTCGCCTAGGCCGGGCATCGGGCATGACTTTCTGTGGTTTCGAGCACGATTAACGTACGTGACTCGAAAATGGTGCGCCGCACCATAAATTACATCAAGCGGGCGCGCGATGCGGCGTATTCGCGGTGCAAACGGGCCACCAGCTCCGCGGCCGTCACCACACGGTCGACGGCGCCGATCCCTTGGCCGGAGCCCCAGATGTCTTTCCATGCCTTTGGTTTGCCGGCGCCGAAATCCATCTTGGACGGGTCGGAGCGTGGGAGGTTGTCGGGATCGAGCCCGTTGGCTTCGAGGCTGCCGCGCAGGTAGTTGCCGTGCACGCCGGTGATGAGGTCGGTATAGACGATGCTGCTCGCGCGCCCATCCACGATGGCCTGCTTGTAGGCCTCGGCCGCATTCGCCTCCGTGGTGGCGATGAAGGCGGAGCCGACATAGGCGAGGTCCGCCCCCATCGCCAATGCCGCCAGCACCGCGCCGCCATTGGCGATGGCGCCGGACAGGGCGACCGGGCCCTGGAACCAGGCGCGGATCTCCTGGATGAGCGCGAAGGGTGAGATCGTGCCGGCATGCCCGCCCGCACCGGCCGCCACCGCGATCAGGCCGTCGGCGCCCTTCTCGATCGCCTTGCGGGCGAAGCGGTCGTCGATCACGTCATGCATCACGATGCCGCCATAGGAGTGCACGGCGTCGTTCACTTCCGGCCGGGCACCCAATGAGGTGATGACCAGTGGCACTTTATGGCGGACGCACACCGCCATGTCGTGTTCCAGCCGTTCGTTGGAGCGGTGCACGATCTGGTTGACGGCAAAGGGGGCGGCCGGGTGGTCCGGGTGTGCGGCGTCATGCTCGGCCAGCGCGTCTTGGATGCGTTCGATCCACTCCGCCAGCTTGTCCGCGGGGCGGGCGTTCAGCGCCGGGAAGGAGCCGACGATGCCGGCCTTGCACTGCGCGATCACCAAATCGGGATTGGAGATGATGAACAGCGGCGCCGCGATCACGGGAAGCGACAGGCGGCCATCGAGCACGGGGGGAAGGGTCATGCCAGCATCTCGCACAGCCCGGCCGGAGCCGGTCAAGATCGGCGTTGACGCGCGGCCCGGCGCCAGGAAGGATCGGCCCGAACGCGCCAGCCAAGGCGCCCGGAGGAACCCCATGCTCGCACGCCTCGCCCTTGCTGCCGCCCTGCTCGTTCCCTTGATGGCGCGGGCCGACGAAGTCGTGCGCATCGCGTATATCGACCCGCTGAGCGGCTCCTTGGCGGCCACGGGGCAGTTGGGGGAGCAGCATTTCCGCTTCGCGATCGATCGCGTGAACGCCTCGGGCGCCGCCGGGCCCGGGCGCCGGCTGGAGCTCGTGGCGCTCGATAACGAGGTGAGCCCCGAGAAGTCGTTGACCCTGCTGCGCAAGGCGATCGATGACGGCATCCACTACGTGACGCAGGGGAATGGCAGCTCCGTCGCGTTCGCGCTCTCGGACGCGATCGGCAAGAACAACCGCCGCGCGCCGGAGCAGGCGGTCATGTTCCTGAATTACGCGGCCGTCGATCCCGGCCTCACCAACGACAAATGCATCTGGTGGCATTTCCGGTTCGATGCCGACGTGGACATGAAGATGCGGGCGCTGACCGACTATTTGGTCAGTCAGGCGCAGGTGAAGAAGGTCTATATCTTCAACCCGGACTACTCATTCGGCCAATCCGTGGAAAAGGCGGCGCAGGCGATGCTGGCCAATCGGCGGCCGGACCTCGAGGTGGTGGCGGCGGAGCGGGTGCCGTTGGGCCGGGTCAAGGATTTCACGCCGTATGTGCAGAAATTCCAGGCGGCCGGGGCCGATGCGGTCGTCACAGGCAACTGGGGCGCCGACCTCTCACTGCTGGTGAAGGCGGCGGCGGATAGCGGCTACAAGGGCGCCTTCTTCACCTACTACCTGGGTGGCAGCGACGTGATGCCGGCGGTCACGCCAGCCGGCCGCGGGTATGCCCAGATCGCGGAGTATCACGCCAATCTCGGCAAGCCGGAGCTGGAGGAGATGGCGGCCGCGTTCCAGAAGCAATACGGCACCGCGTTCTATTACGGCCGCATCGTGACCGAGATCGACATGCTGGCCGCCGCCATGAAGCAGGCCAACAGCTCCGACCCGGCCAAGGTCGGTGCCGTGCTGTCCACCATGCGCATGCAGACGCCGCTGGGCGAGGTGCAGATGCGGGAGGACAACCACCAGCTGCTGCAGCCGATGTTCCTGTCGACGTTGGAGCCCGGGCAGAAATTCGTGTTCCCGGAAAGCCAGCTCGGCTTCCGCACCGTGAGCCGGATCGAAGCCGAGGCGCAGCGCCTGCCGACCACGTGCAAGTTCACGCCACCGTCTTGAGAAGCGCATGGAGCAGCTTGCCCTCGTTCTCCTGAACGGCCTGGTCTATGGGCTGCTGCTGTTCATGCTGTCGGTGGGGCTCACGCTCATCTTCGGCATGATGGGCGTGCTGAACCTGGCGCATGCCAGCTTCTACATGCTGGGCGCGTTCCTGGCCTACACCGTCAGCATCCGCATCGGCTTCTGGCCGGCCCTCGTGATCGTGCCGGTGGTGGTCGGCGCGATCGGCGCCGTGGTGGAGCGGTATGGCCTGCGGGCCGTGCACCGGCATGGGCACGTGGCGGAATTGCTGTTCACCTTCGGGTTGGCCTTCATCATCGGGGAGATCGTGCCGCTGATCTGGGGCCGGGTGCCGGTGCCCTACCGCGTACCGGCGGCGCTGGATTTTCCGTTGTTCACCGTGGCGGGCAATGCCTATCCGGCTTATCGCCTGTTCATGATGGCCGTGGCGGTCGCGATGTTCCTGGCGCTGTTCGCGGCATTGGCGCGCACGCGGCTGGGATTGGTGGTGCGGGCGGCGCTGACGCATCCGGAGATGGTGGGCATGCTGGGGCATGACGTGCCGCGGGTTTTTACGCTCGTGTTCGGCGCCGGGTGCGCGCTGGCGGGGCTGGCGGGGGTGATCGCGGGCAACGCCTTCACCACGGAGCCCGGCATGGCGCGGGCGTTGGGCGGCGTCGTGTTCGCGATCGTGGTGATGGGCGGGCTGGGCTCGATCTGGGGGGCGCTGGTGGCGTCCTTGCTGATCGGCCTGGTGCAAACCGCCAGCATCAGCCTCGACCTGCCTTTGGGCACCGCGCTGGCGCGCATGGGCGTGCCGGTGAACACGGCCGTGCTGTCCGATCTGTGGAGCATCACGGTGGCGCGGGTGGCGCCGGTGGTGCCGTATGTGTTGCTAATCCTGGTGCTGGTGGTGCGGCCGCGCGGGCTCATGGGGACGCGCAGCGCATGAACGGCTTCTGCTCCCTCTCCCGCTGGCGGGAGAGGGCCGGGTTGAGGATGGGGCGACACGCGCCGATTTCCGGCTTTGGGACCCCACCCTCTCCCAACCCTCTCCCGCTAGCGAAAGAGGGCTTTTGACAGTGGCCGGCTCCCCAGCCGCAACTCGCCCGGCACCCGCTTGGCGCACGGCGCTGCCATGGCTGCTCGTCGCCCTCCTCGCCCTCGCGCTCCCGCATGTCGTGCCCGGCGGCTTCGGCTTGTCGCTGCTGTGCCGCATGGGGATCGCGATCGTGTTCGCGCTCAGCTTCAACATGCTGCTGGGGCAGGGGGGCATGCTCGATTTCGGGCATGCGGTGTTCCTGGGGCTCGGCGGGTTCCTGGCCATGCACGCGCTGCGGCTGGCCGATGCCGGGTGGCCGGTGCCGTTGCCGGTGCTGCCGCTGGTGGGCGCGGCCGGCGGGCTTCTGGCGGCGCTGCTGGCGGGGTGGGTCGCGACGCGCCGGGCCGGGACGGCGTTCGCGATGATCACGCTGGGCGTGGCGGAGCTGGTGGTGGCCGTCGTGTTGCTGCTGCCGGGGGCGTTCGGCGGCGAGGAGGGGCTGTCCGGTGACCGGTCCGCCGGGCCGCGCGTGCTGGGCTATGATTTCGGGTCGCAGATCCAGGCCTACTACCTGATCGCGGCCTGGGCGTGGGTCAGTGCGGTGTTGATGTGGCTCTACACGCGCACACCCTTGGGCCGCCTGGCCAATGCGGTGCGGGACAATGCGGAGCGCGTCGGCTTCGTGGGTTACGACCCGGCCCGCATCCGCCGGGTCGTGTTCGCGCTCAGCGGGCTGTTCGCGGGTGTGGCCGGCGGGCTCGCGGCGCTGAACGATGAGATCGTGACATCCGGCAACATGGGACCGGACTCCTCGGCCTCCGTGCTGTTGATGACGTTCATCGGCGGCATCGGCACGTTCTGGGGGCCGGTGCTGGGGGCGGTGTTGATCACTTTCTTATCCGTGGCGCTCAGCACGGTGACGGATGCGTGGCAGCTCTATTCCGGGCTGCTATTCGTGGCGATGGTGGTGTGGGCGCCTCAGGGCCTCTCGGGCATCATTCTCGCGCATACGCCGCTGGCGCGGGTCGGGCGGCTGGGGCGGCTCATGCCGTCCTATGCGGCGGTGGCGCCGGGCTTGGCGCTCGCCGTGGCGGGGGTGATCGGGTTGGCGGAGATGGCGTTCCGGCTGCAATCCGTGCGCAACGGGGCCGTGCCGCGACGGCTGCTGGGCCTGGCGGCGGACCCGCGGGACCTTCTGCCGTGGGCGGTTGCGGCGGCATTGCTGGTCATCGGCGCCTGGCTGCTCCGACGCACCTGGCCCGGCGCCCGCGCCGCCTGGCAGGACGCCGCGGCATGACCGCGCTCCATGTCACGGGCCTGCACAAGGCGTTCGGCGCCACCAAGATCATCAAGGGCGTTGATCTGCAGGTGAGCGAGGGCGAGCGCCATGCCGTGATCGGCCCCAACGGCGCCGGCAAGAGCACGCTGTTCCACCTCATGACTGGCCGGCTGCGCCCGGATGCCGGGCAGATCAGGCTGGGAGAGCGGGACATCACCGGCCTGCCGCCGCACGAGATCTTTAACCACGGCCTGGCGCGCAGCTTCCAGGTGACCAGCCTGTTCCCGAAGCTCAGCGTGTTCGAAAACCTGCGCGCTGCCGCGATGCGCACCCATGGCTGCGGCCTCGCATTCTGGCGGCGGCTCGATGGCTATGACCGGTTGCGGGCACGGGCGGAGGAGCTGTTGCCCCAGCTCGGCCTCGAACGGCGGCGGGACGTGCCGGCTGGGAACCTCGCCTATGCCGAGCAGCGGGCGCTCGAGATCGGCGTGACGATCGCGGGTGGCGCGCGCACGATCCTGCTGGACGAGCCCACGGCCGGCATGAGCCGGGCGGAGACGGAGCGGGCGGTGGGCCTGATCCGCCGCATGTCGGAGGGGCGGACGCTCGTGGTGATCGAGCATGATCTGGGCGTGGTCTTTGGCTTGGCAGACCGGATTTCTGTCTTGGCCGACGGCAAGATCATCGCGTCCGGGCCGCCGGACCAGGTGCGCGGCGACGCGGCTGTGCGCACGGCCTACTTAGGCGCTGCGGCGGATGCGCTATGCTGAGCCTGAGCGGGGTAGAAGCCTGGTATGGCAAGAGCCAGGTGCTGCATGGCGTGACCTTGGAGGTCGGCGCCGGGGAGATCGTGGCGCTGCTGGGCCGCAACGGCGCCGGGCGCAGCACGATGCTGAAGGCGGTCATGGGCGGCGTGACGCGCACGGGAGACATCCGGTTCGATGGCACGCCGATCGGGCATCTGGCGCCGCACCAGGTCGCGCGGCTCGGCCTCGGCTACGTGGCGGAGGATCGCTCGATCTTTCCGGATCTCACCACCCAGCAGAATTTGATCTTGGGCGAGAAGAAGGGGCCGGGCGGCTCGTTCACGTTGCAAGATGCCTATGCGCTGTTCCCCCGCCTGCGTGAACGGGCGGCGGCGCCCGGCGGCGCGCTGTCGGGGGGCGAGCAGCAGATGCTGGCGATCTGCCGCACGCTGATGGGCAACCCGGCGCTGCTGATGGTCGATGAACCCACCGAGGGCCTGGCGCCCATGATGGTGCAGGCGGTTCGGGACCTGCTGGTGGCCGTCGCGGCGCGCGGCACCACGATCCTGCTGGTGGAGCAGAAGCTCGACATCGCGCTGGCGATCAGCCACCGGCTGTATGTGATGGGCCATGGCGAGATCGTGTTCGAGGGCACGCCCGCGACATTGGCCGCAGCGTCCGCGATGCGGCGGGAATGGTTGGAGGTCTGATGGTTCTGCAATTGGGACTTTACGAGAGCAACGAAATCGGCCGGTTCGACGTCGCGGTGATCACGATGGCGAACCCGCCGGTGAACGCGCTGGGCATCGATCTCCGCACCAAGCTGATCGAGGGATTGGCGGCCCTGCGCAACGATCCCTCGATCCGCGCCATCGTGATTGCCGGCACCGCGCGCGCCTTCAGCGGCGGCGCGGACATTACCGAGTTCGGGCAGCCACCGCGGGACCCCAACCTCCGCCAGGTGATCGCCGCGATCGAGGACATGCCGGTGCCGGTCGTGGCCGCGATCCAGGGCGTGGCGCTGGGGGGCGGGCTGGAGCTGGCGCTCGGATGCCATGCCCGCGTGGCGTGGGCGGGTGCGAAGATGGGGCTGCCGGAAGTGAAACTCGGCCTGCTGCCCGGCGCTGGCGGGACGCAGCGGCTGCCGCGGCTCGTGGGCGTGGAGAAGGCGCTGCAGATGATCGTGACCGGCGCCCCGATCGGCGCGGAGGAGGCGGCCGCCTGCGGGTTGGTGGATGCCGTGCTGGACGGCGCGTACCCGCAAGCGGCGGTGGCCTTCGCGCGCGGCGTGACCGAGCGCCGCCGGGTGCAGGACCGCACGGAGAAGCTGGAGGCCGCCCGTGCCGACCCCGGCCTGATCGACCGTGTGGCGGCCCCTTTGCTGAAGGCCAGTGGTGCTGCGGCGCCGCGGGCCTGCGTCGAGAGCGTCCGGGCCGCCGTGACGATGCCGTTCGACGCGGGCAGCGCCGAGGAGCGCCGGCTGTTTGGCGAGCTGGTGGCGGGGGACGAGAGCCGGGCGCAGCGGCACGCGTTCTTTGCCGAGCGGGAGGCGCAGAAGCCGAAATTGCCGCCCGGCACCGTGGGCCGTTCCGTGCAACGCGCCGCCGTGGTGGGCGCCGGCACCATGGGCGGCGGCATCGCCATGTGCTTCGCCAATGCCGGCATCCCGGTAACGGTGATCGAGACGGAACAGGCGGCGCTCGACCGCGGCATGGCGCGCATCGCCGAGCTGTATGCCACCTCCGCCAAGCGCGGCAGCATTTCTCAAGCGCAAGCCGATGAGCGGCGGGGCCGGATCACCGGGCAACTCGGGCTCGAAGGCGTCCGCGACGCCGACATTGTGGTCGAGGCCGTGTTCGAGGACATGGACGTGAAGCGCCAGGTGTTTGCGGAGCTCGACCGCCTCGCCAAGCCCGGTGCCGTGCTGGCCACCAATACCAGCTACCTCGACATCGACCAGATCGCCGCCAGCACGTCGCGCCCCGGAGACGTGCTGGGCATGCATTTCTTCAGCCCGGCCAACGTCATGAAGCTGCTGGAGATCGTGCAGGGCTCGACCGCAAGCCCCGAGGTGGTGGCGACCGCGTCCGAGATCGGCAAGCGGCTCGGAAAAGTGTCGGTCGTGGTCGGCAACTGCTTCGGCTTCGTCGGCAACCGCATGCTGGCCCGGCGCACCGACGCCGCCGAGCGCCTGCTGCTGGATGGGGCCTCACCGCAGGAGGTGGATGCGGCGCTGGTGGCGTTCGGGTTCCGCATGGGGCCGTTCCAGATGGCGGACCTGGCCGGGCTGGATATCGGCATGCGCATCCGCCGCGCCTTCGGCAAGGTGGCGCCGGTGGCGGACGCGCTGTGCGACGCCGGGCGGTATGGGCAGAAGACCGGCAGCGGCTATTACGTGTATCAGGGCCGCGACGGCGTGCCGGACCCGGCGGTGGACGCGATTATCGCAGCGGAATCGGCGCGCCTCGGCCTCACGCGCCGCACGATCGGCGCGGACGAGATCACGGAGCGGCTGGTGTATCCGATGATCAACGAGGGCGCCCGCATACTGGACGAGGGCATCGCCGTCCGACCCGGCGACATCGATACCATCTGGCTGCACGGCTATAATTGGCCGGCATGGCGCGGGGGGCCGATGTTCTATGCCGATCTGGTAGGGTTGGGCCGTATTCGGGACCGGCTGCGCGAGTTTGCGGACGCTACGGGGGACGAGACGCTGCGCCCGGCGCCGCTGCTGGAGCGGCTGGCGAATGAGGGGCGGGGCTTCGGTGGGTAGGAACGGCCGCTCCCTCTCCCGCCAGCGGGAGAGGGGGTAGGATGTGACCCGGCCGCATCCCTGGGAAGCCATCTACCCGCCCCGTCTGGACTGGGGCGCGCCGATCCCGGCCGGCACGCTCACCGGCCTGTTCGACACCGCCGTCGCCCGCTTCGGCCCCCGCCCCGCGATCGAGTTCCGCGGCCGGCGTATGCCGTTCGACGAATTGTCCGCCCACGTAGCGGCGCTGGCGACCGAGCTGATGGCCCAGGGCCTCACGCCCGGCACGCGCGTCGCGCTCCTGCTGGCCAACACCCCGGCCCACCCCGTCGCCTTCTTCGCCGTGCTGCGCGTGGGCGGCGTCGTGGTGCATCTAAGCCCGCTCGACCCGCCGCGCGCGCTAGCTCGCAAGCTCGCGGATGCCGGGGCGCGCATCCTGGTTACGACCGACCTGCCATCCCTGCTGCCCCCTGCCGAGGCGCTGCGGGACGGCGGCGCCGTGGACTGGCTGGTGGTGCTGCCGGATGCGAGCTGGGATTCGCCGCCACCGCCGGCACCCCTGCTGCCGGTATGGCCCGCGGCGCAGCCGGCCGACCTCGCGCTGCTGCAGTTTACCGGCGGCACCACCGGGCAGCCGCGCGCCGCCATGCTGACCCACGCCAACCTCACCAGCGCCGTCGCGATCTACGACCGTTGGGCGGAAGGCTCCGGGCGCGGCTATGTGGCGACGGACCGGCTGATGTGCGTGCTGCCGCTGTTCCACATCTATGCGCTCACGGCCGTGATGTTGCGGGGCATCGCCAATGGCATCGAGCTGCTGCTCCGCCCGCGCTTCGACCCGGCCACGGCGCTCGATGACATCGAACACGGGCGCTGCACCCATTTCAACGGCGTGCCGACGATGTGGATCGCGCTGCTGAACCACCCCGGCGCGGCCGGGCGCGATTGGAGCAGCCTCAAAATGGTCAGCTCCGGCGGCGCTGCCTTGCCGCCGGAGATCGGCGCGCAGTTCCGGACGCTGACGGGCCTGCGGGTCGGTGGCGGCTGGGGCATGACGGAGACGGCGCCAGCGGGCACCAATTTGTTGCCGGACCGGGACCAGGCGCCCGGCGAGATCGGGGTGCCGTTGCCGGGGGTTGAGATGGGCATCGTGGCGCTAAACGATCCCCGCCGCGTGATGCCACCCGGGGAGGTGGGCGAGTTGCGCATCCGTGGCCCGAACGTGATGGCCGGCTACTGGCAGCGGCCGGAGGAGAATGCGGCCGCGTTCGTGGATGGTTGGTTCCTGACCGGCGATATCGGCCGCATGGCGGCGGACGGGATGTTCACGATCGTGGACCGCAAGAAGGACATGCTGATCTCCGGCGGCTTCAACGTGTATCCCCGCGCGATCGAGGACGCGATCCATGAGCACCCGGACGTGCGCGAAGCCGCGGTGATCGGCGTGCCCGACGCGTATCGTGGCCAGGCGGCCAAGGCATTCGTGTCGCTGCGCGCGGGGGCGGCGCCACTGACTTTGGAGGCGCTGCGGGTGTTTCTGGCGGACAAGCTGGGACGCCATGAGCTGCCGGCGGCGCTGGAGGTGAGGGACGAACTGCCGCATACGCCGGTGGGAAAGCTGTCGAAGCGGGATTTAACTTGGTAGAGCTTAGCTTGGCTTTATGTGGGAAATGCGCTTGCGGAACCTATGCCCACCGATCTCGTGGCGATGCATAGCTTTTCAAATCGTGATAGCCGTGCTCTTATTTTGTGACTTTCCACGTAGATCAGTAGTATAAACCCCTCAATCGTAAGTTCGGTTAACGTAGGCTAAGGTCCCCAAATGTCTGAAAACGATGTGCTAAAAACCGCAATACATGATTTCAAAAGGAGTGTAGAGATCACAAGAGATGTCAGATTTCAGGCAAATCTTCGGTTAGCGGGACGCCAACGGGGATCATCATACATCGTATCGCTGCTTTCACTGTATGTGATTGCCTTGTCTCTAATTCCAAACGTTGTTGAATTGCATCAGTTTCAGACGCAGCTATTATTGGCCTGCTCGATCATCCTCTCTGTCTTCGTCATTTTTACAAGCCTCATTGATGGGGCGCAAAACTTCTATCATCAGGGAGAGTTACTACATCAATGCGCCCGTAAAATCGCAACGGTTCATCATGGCCTCAAGGATCTAGATGTCGAAGGAGATCTGGCAAAAGCAGAGTCCGAGTTTAAACGTCTTCAAGTTGATTATGCCAAAGCGCTTGATGACTGCCCAATAAACCATGGGAATGTGGATTTTTACGCAGAAATAGCTAGAAAGCCTCACCTGTTTTCGATGCAGTATGCGAATAGACATAAATTTATCGTCAAAACGTGGTATCGAACTAAATCATTTATTTTAGGATTATCCTGGGTAATTCCTCATTTTACTGCCTTCATTATCGTAACGATTATTATATACTTTTTTGTAATAGCAAATGCCTCGCCTGTGGGAACAAACTTGCAAGTTCCTAGCAGGTAAATCGTCGGCTCGCTTGAGTCAAATAGACTGTATGCAGACAGGGATACAAACCGCCCCATGACCGAAGCCGTGATCGTCTCGACCGCCCGCACCCCGATCGGCCGCGCCATGCGCGGCGCGTTCAACATGACGCATGGCGCCGAGATGGGCGGGCATGTCATCCGCCATGCCGTGGAACGCGCCGGGTTGGAGTTGGGTGAAGTGGAAGAAGTCGTGCTGGGTGTGGCCAATCCCGAGGGCGCCACCGGCGGCAACATCGCGCGGCAAGCGGCGCTGCGGGCCGGGCTCAGCACCGGGACGGCGGCCATGACCGTCAACCGGTTCTGCTCCTCGGGGCTGCAGGCCATTGCGATCGCGGCCAACCGGGTGGTGTGCGATGGGGTGCCGGTGGCGGTGGCGGGCGGGCTCGAGAACATCAGCCTCGTGCAGACCACACTCAACCGGCACATGTACAAGGACCATTGGCTCGATGACCACGTGCCGGCCATCTACATGCCGATGATCGAGACGGCGGACATCGTGGCCGCGCGCTATGGCATCACGCGGGAGGCGCAGGATGCGTATGCGCTGGAAAGCCAGCGCCGCACCGCCGCCGGGCAGCAGGCGGGCCGGTTCGATGCCGAGATCGTGCCGCTGCCGAGCGTCATGGCCGTAACCAACAAGGAAAGCCAGGCGGTGACGCATGAACCCGTGACCCTCCGCCAGGACGAGGGCAATCGGCCCGAGACCACGGCGGAGGGCCTGGCAAAGCTCAAGCCCGTGCGGGGCGAGGGGCAGTTCATTACCGCGGGCAATGCCAGCCAGCTCAGCGACGGCGCCAGCGCCTGCGTAATCATGTCCGGCGCCGAGGCGTCCCGCCGCGGGCTCACGCCGCTCGGCATCTTCCGGGGCCTCGCGGTCGCGGGGTGCGAGCCGGACGAGATGGGGATCGGGCCCATCTACGCCGTCCCGCGCCTCCTGGCCCGGCATGGCCTGACGGTGCAAGACATCGACCTTTGGGAGCTGAACGAGGCGTTCGCCAGCCAGGTGCTGTATTGCGCGCAGAAACTCGGCATCCCGCATGACCGGTTGAACGTGGATGGCGGCGCGATCTCGATCGGGCACCCCTATGGCATGAGCGGCGCGCGCATGACCGGGCACGCGTTGATCGAGGGGCGGCGCCGGGGTGCGAAGCGCGTGGTGGTCACCATGTGTATCGGCGGAGGCCAAGGTGCCGCCGGGCTGTTCGAGATCGCGTGAGGGAAATGCCATGAACCTGAGCTTCACCGCCGACGAGGCCGCTTTTCGGGACGAGATGCGCGACTTCTTCACGACGCAGATCCCACTCGCGATCCGCGAGCAGGTGCAGAAGGGCGAGCATGTCAGCAAGCAGGACCAGATCACGTCTCAGCGCATCCTGAACGCGCATGGCCTTGCCGTGCCGCACTGGCCGGCGGCCTGGGGCGGCAAGGACTGGTCTCCGGTGCAGCTCTATATCTACCAGGACGAGATGCAGATGGCCTGCGTCCCGCCGCCCCTGGGCTTCAACGCCAACATGGTCGGCCCCGTGATCGCGCAATTCGGGTCCGAGGCGCAGAAGCAGCGCTTCCTGCCGGCCACCGCGAACCTCGATATCTGGTGGTGCCAGGGCTTCTCCGAACCCGGCGCCGGCTCCGACCTCGCGAGCCTGCGCACCACCGCGGTGCGGGATGGCGATCATTACGTGGTGAATGGCCAAAAAACCTGGACCACGCTGGCGCAATACGCCGACTGGATCTTTTGCCTGGCGCGCACGGACGGCGCGGCCAAGAAGCAGATGGGCATCAGTTTCATTCTCATCGACATGAAGACGCCCGGGATCACGGTCCGCCCGATCCAGACGATCGATGGCGGGGTCGAGGTGAACGAGGTCTGGTTCGACGACGTGCGGGTCCCGGTCGAGAACCTGGTCGGCGAGGAGAATCGCGGCTGGGACTACGCCAAGTTCCTGCTGGGCAACGAGCGCACCGGCATCGCCCGCGTGGGCGTCAGCAAGGCGCGCATCCGGCGCATCAAGCAGCTGGCGGCGTTGGAGAAGGTGGGGGACCGCCCGATGATGGACGAGCCGCATTTCCGCGAGAAAGTGGCGGCGATCGAGGTGGAGCTGAAGGCGCTGGAGATGACGCAGCTGCGCGTGGTGGCTGACGAACGGCATCGCGAGCGGGGCAAGCCGAACCCGGCCAGCTCGATCCTGAAGCTGAAGGGCTCCGAGATTCAGCAGGCGACGACCGAGCTGCTGATGGACGTGGTCGGCCCCTACATCCTGCCGTATGACGACCACGAGGCCGGCAGCAACCAGCCCCCGGTCGGTCCGGATTTCGCGGCCGAGGCGGCGCCGACCTATTTCAACTGGCGCAAGATCTCTATCTATGGCGGGTCGAACGAAATCCAGCGCAACATCGTGGCCAAGGCGATCCTGGGCTTTTAGGGCGCCGTCGCCCGCGCCCGAAGGCCGCCCAGCCCGGCATCGTACACCCCGCCGACCGCCGCCAGGGCCGCCGCATCGTTCATGGTGGCGGCCGGCGCGTCACCGGGATCCGCACGGTGGAAACTGCCCGACCAGGTGACCAGGCTCCCGGTCGCCGACGCCGTGACCGTGATGACCGCTGCGTATCCGGTCACCGGCAGGGTCTGCACGTTCGCGGGCGCCGGCGTGATGACGTAGGCGTAGCTCATGCCCGGCCCGTCATACGTCTTGAGTTCTTCCACCAGCCGGGGGCCACCCAGATCGAGCGTGCGGACCGAGCCGGGGGCGTTGCCCTGCGTCGCTGTCGAGGACTTGACCGGCGGCACCCACGTCATGTCCGCGAATTGCGCGATCACGCCCCACACTTTTGCGGGCGGGGCCGGGATGTCCATGGTCTTGGTGACCCGCAGCACCGGGGCGGCAGCAAATCCTGCGCTGGTGGACGCCGCGATGAGGCCGGCAGCCAGGATGAGTGAGCGGATGGCCATGGTTATCCTCCGGTTTTTTCTTGGTGTGCCATGACGCTACGCGCATCGGCGGCTGACGCAAGCGCGCGATGGGATCGGTCCGCAGGCAACGATTGGGCTCGACCTTCGTTAGCCCAAGCCTAGCAATGGGAGTCCAGCATGAGTCACGAGAGTGCAAGCAACCTGTCCCGCCGGATGGTCGTGGGGGCCGCCGGGCTCGCGGTGGCCGCGGCCGCCCCGGCCAGCGCCCAAGGCGTGCCCGCCGCCGCGATGCCGTTGCAGGACCCCACGACGAAATACCCGCGCCCGCCCTTCCAGCGGCAGGAGCAGCCCTGGCCCGGCCTCGCCTCCAAGATGCAGCCGCGGCCCGACCATGGCGAGACCAGCTATCGCGGTTCAGGCCGGCTCGCGGGCCGGAAGGCGCTCATCACCGGCGGTGATTCCGGCATGGGCCGCGCGGCGGCGATTGCCTATGCGCGGGAGGGCGCCGATGTCGCGATCAACTACTTCCCGTCCGAGGAGCCGGATGCGCAGGAGGTGATCGCGCTGATCAAGGCAGAGGGCCGGACGGCGATCGCCATCCCGGGTGACCTGCGGGAGGAGGCGTTCTGCCAACGCTTGGTGGCCGACGCCGTGCGTGGTCTGGGCGGGCTCGACATCGTGGTCAGCAACGCCGGCCGGCAGCAATCCCACGCCTCCATCCTCGACATCTCGAGCGAGCAGTTCGACTGGACGATGAAGACGAACATCTACGCGCCGTTCTGGATCATCAAGGCGGCGCTGCCGCATCTGCGGCCGGGTTCGGCGATCATCGGCACGACGTCGGAGCAGGCGACGGACCCGACACCGGATCTCTATGACTACGCGCAGACCAAGGCGGCGACGACGAACTACGTGCGCTCGCTCGCCAAGCAGCTGGCGCCGAAGGGCATTCGGGTGAACGGCGTGGCGCCCGGTCCGATCTGGACGCCGCTGCAGGTCTCCGGCGGTGCCACGCAGGAGAAATTGGAAAAGTTCGGCGGGCAGACGCCGATGGGGCGGCCGGGGCAACCGGTGGAACTGGCCTCGATCTATGTGCAGCTCGCGGCGGCAGATGCGAGCTATGCGACGGGTCAGGTCTATGGCTCCTCGGGCGGCGCCGGGCTGCCGTAAGGAAACCATGTTGTTCGTTGCGTGTTGAAGCAATGGACTTTCAACAAACGAGGGGTGCCATGCGCGTTTCCAGGTTTCTTGCGATCGCTTTGGTGATGGCCGCGGCGCTGCCGCTGCTGACCGCGTGCAACACGACGGCCGGTGCCGGGCAGGATGTGAGCGCGGCGGGCCGGGCCGTGACCCGTGGCGCGAATGATGTGAAGACGGGTCTCTGAACGGCAGGCCTGTCAACCACGGCTAACTGCGGTAGCCTCCCCGGTGAGTGACCGGGGAGGCCTGCGTGGATTTTGACCTGACCGACGAGCAGCGGCTGTTGAAAGACAGCATCGACCGCATGATCGCGGACAAATACGGCTTCGAGCAGCGGCGCGGCTACCGTGCGCAGCCGGAAGGTTGGAGCCGGGATATATGGACCCAATTCGCCGAGCTCGGCCTTCTGGGACTGCCGTTCGCCGAGGATGATGGCGGCTTCGGCGGTGGTTCGGTCGAGACGGCCCTGGTGATGGAGGCGTTCGGTCGCGCGCTCGTGGCCGAGCCTTACATCGCGACCGTGATTCTCTGTGGCGGGTTGCTTCGCCGGCTAGCCTCTGCCGGGCAGCGGGAGCGCCTGATTTCTGGCATCGCTGCCGGTGAGCGGGTCATGGCGTTCGCGCAGGCGGAGCGGCAATCCCGCTACAGCCTCAACGATGTGCACACGCGCGCGATTGCGAACGGTTCCGGCTGGCGGATCACGGGTGAGAAGGCGCTGGTGCTGCACGGGGACAGTGCCGACACGCTGCTGGTGACAGCGCGGACGGGCGGTGACCATCGCGCCCGGCATGGTATCGGCCTGTTCCTGGTCGACGCGGCCGCTTCGGGTGTGACCCGGCGTGGATACCCGACCCAGGATGGCCTCCGCGCGGCCGATATTGCCTTCGAGAGCGTGGCGGCCGAGGCAATTGGTGACCCTGCCGAGGCGCTGCCCCACCTGGAGCGCGTGCAGGACGAAGTGCTGGCGGCGCTCGCGTCCGAGGCGGTGGGCGTCATGCAGGCCATGCACGACCTCACGGTCGATTACCTCAAGACCCGCAAGCAGTTCGGCCGGGCCATCGGGGAAAACCAGGCACTGCAGCACCGGGCGGTGGACATGTACGTGTCGCTCGAGCAGGCGCGCAGCATGGCGCTGTTCGCCACCATGATGGCGGCGGAGGATGACCCGCTGGAACGCATGAAGGCGATGCATGCCGCGCATGTGCAGATCGGGCGGAGCGGGCGGCATATCGGGCAGGAGGCCGTGCAGCTGCATGGCGGGATCGGGGTCACGATGGAATATTCCGTGGGTCACTATTTCAAGCGCATGACCGTGATCGCGCGGTCGTTCGGCGATACGGACAGCCATTTGGCCGCCTTGGCCCGGTTGGGGGGGCTGATCGCGGCCTAATCATTCCGGCCAGGTTGCGGCCGGGGGCGGGCGGCCCTACTTGCGTGCGGATGACTCGGGTTTTGGCCGTTCTGCTCACGATCCTGTCCGGGAATGCGCTGGCGCAGTCGGCGGCATCGCCATTCGCGCTCTGTGAAGAGAGCATCTTGGTGGCCGAAAAGGCGCAGCGGATCCCGGCCCGGCTGTTGCCGGCGATCTCGCGGGTGGAGAGCGGGCGCCTCGACCCCGGGACCGGGCGGGTGCGGGCCTGGCCTTGGACCATCAATGTCGAGGGCACCGGCTATTTCTTCGAGACCAAGGCGGAGGCCATCGCCGCCGTGCAGGCGTTGCAAGGCCGGGGCTCCCGCTCGATCGACGTGGGCTGCCTGCAGGTCAATCTCATGCATCACCCCGGCGCGTTCCCGACGCTGGACGATGCGTTCGACCCGCCGGCCAATGCCCGATATGCGGCACGGTTCCTGGCCGGGCTGCACCGGCAGTTCAGCGACTGGAACCTCGCCACCGCCGCCTACCACTCGCAGGACGCGGTGCGGGGCGAAGACTATCAGCGCCGGGTGTTCGGGCGCGTCATGACGCCCATGGTGGCGGGGGCGGCACCGGCCAAGCCCGTGGCGCCGCCGCCGCCCTTCGGCGCCTTCGCACCGCCAGCCGAGCGGTTCCAGGCTTTCGCGGCGCCCAGCACGGCCTTCGGTGCCTTCAACCCCGCGCCCAGCCCGCCATCTCAGGCCACGGCCCGGCGGTAGAGGTGCCACGTCGCGTGCCCCAGCACCGGCATCACCACGGCCAGCCCCACGAAGAACGGCACGCAGCCCGCCACCAGAAGCCCGGCCACGATGACCCCCCAAACCGCCATCGTCACCGGATTGGCGGTCACGACGCGCACCGAGGTGCGGATCGCTTCGCCGGGGCTCACGTTGCGGTCCAGCAGCATGGGGAACGACACCGCCGATAGCGTGAGCACCACGACGGCGAACACGGCGCCGACCAGGTTGCCGACGACCAGCAGCTCCCACGCGCGCGGGCTGTGCCGCAGCAGGTCGATGAACGATCCCACGGAATCCGGTGCCATCTCCCCCACCGTGCCGGCGTAGATCGCCCGCGCGACGCCGATCCACAGCGCGAACAGGAAGAACAGCATCACCCCCAGCGCCGCGATCGACAGGATGGCGGGCGAGCGAAACACGTCGAATGCGTTGCGCCATGACACCGGCAACCCGCTCTCCCGCCGCCGGCTCAGCTCGTACAGGCCGACGGCCAGCACCGGGCCCATCAGCGACAGGCCGGCGACCAGGGGGAAGAACAACGGCAGCACCTGCCCCCCCTGCGCCGCGCGGGCCGCGATCAGGCCGACGAGCGGATACATGACGGCGAGGAACATAAGTTGCGTGGGGATCGCCATGAAATCGGCCCAGCCCTCGCGGAGCGAGGCCGTCAGGTCCGCGATGGTCAATCGCCGGATCGTAGGGACGGTCCGTGCTGCGGTTGGGGTGAAAGTCGCGGCTTCTGCCATCGTTCCTCTCCCTGATCGTCCGAACACGCTAGCATCGACACCCCTCAGCCTACACGGGATTCCTCACTCCGCAGCCGACGCCAGCTGAAAGTCGCGAAATTGCTGGCGCAACGCGAGCTTGTTGAGCTTGCCCGTCGCGGTATGGGGCAGCGCGTCCACCACCACGACCTCGTCCGGCACCCACCATTTCGCCACTCGCCCGGCATAGCTTGCGAGCAGCGCCAGCCGGTCGATGCTCCGCCCGGGTTTGGCCACCACGATCAGCAGCGGCCGCTCATCCCATTTCGGGTGGCGCGCGCCCACGATCGCGGCCTCTGCCACGTCGGGGTGTTCGACGGCGATGTTTTCCAGCTGGATCGAGCTGATCCACTCGCCGCCCGATTTTACGATATCCTTGGTGCGGTCGGTGATCTCCATCATGCCATGCGCGTCGATGGTGCCGACGTCCCCGGTGGCGAACCAGCCCTCGGCGTCGGCTGCGTCGGCGTCCGCGTTGTAATACCGCTGCGTCACCCAGGGGCCGCGGACCATGAGGTTGCCGTAGGTCACGCCGTCCCACGGCAACGAGGCCCCGGTATCGTCCACGATCTTCATGTCGAGCCCCGGGACCGCCCGGCCCTGTTTGTATTGCAGCCGCCGCACCGCATCCGGCTCCAGCCCGGCAAACGATGCCTTGGGCGCATAGCACGTGCCGAGCGGGCTGGTTTCCGACATGCCCCAGGCATGGTCCACCCGCACGCCATACTCGGTCGCGAAGGCGTCCATCAGCATGGCCGGGCAGGCGGAGCCGCCGCAGATCAGCCGCTGCAGCGTGTCGAGCGTGCCACCCGTGCTGCGCAAATGCTGCAGCAGCCCCATCCACACCGTCGGCACCCCGGCGGAGACGGTGACCCGCTCCCGGTTCAACAGGTCCTGCACGCTGGCGCCGTCGAGCTGGCGGCCGGGCATCACGAGGCTCGCGCCCACCATCGGCGCCGCATACGGCGTGCCCCAGCCATTGACGTGGAACATCGGCACCACCGGCATCACCCGGTCGGTGCTGCGCAGGCCGAACACGTCCGGCAGGTTGATGGCGTAGGCGTGGATGACGGTGCTGCGATGGCTATACAGCACGCCCTTGGGCTTGCCGGTGGTGCCGGAGGTGTAGCAGAGGGCGCTGGCCATACGCTCGTCGAAGGTGGGCCAGTCGAAATCGGCCGTGGTCAGCAGGTCCTCGTAGCACAGCAGGGTCTGCGTGCCGCTGACGGCCATTTCCGGCATCTCGGCTGGGGTGGCCATGATCACGATATCCCGCACTGCCGGAATCTGCGGCGCGATGGCGGCCAGCAGCGGCGCGAACCCGGCATCCGCGCACAGCACGATGCTCCCGGCGTCGTTCAGGATGTGCACGATGTCCTGGGGCGCCAGCCGCGGGTTCACGGTGTGGATCACGGACCCCATGCCGGACACCGCGTAATATAGCTCGAGATGCCGGTGGCTGTTCCACGCAAGCGTCGCCACCCGGTCATGCGGCCCGACGCCAAGGCGCTGCAACGCGCGGGCCAGTTGCCGGGCGCGATGCTCGATCTCGGGATAGGTGTGCCGGCTGAGGGACGCGTCGGCGTTGCGGGACACGACTTCGGCGTCCCGGTGATGCCGGGCCGCATGGGTGATGAGGCCGGAGATCAGCAGCGGATGCGATTGCATGAGGCCCAGCATGGTCGTTCTCCCGGCGGTCTTTGCGGCAGGATGAACCGGAGTAGGGGGTGGTGTCACGGCGGCGTTCATATTCTTCTCTTGTCGTAATGATCTGGAGGATGTTACGCTTCCATCGTGAAGCGGAGGGTTCGATGGCTCAGGTCAGGTTCGCGTTGCAGGGCGGCGGCGATGTGTATGTCGAGACGAAAGACACGGACCGCGGCGGCCTGATCGCCCGCGACGGCGTGGCCGAGGAGGCGGCGCAGACCTTCGAGGAGGCCGTGGGCCATTTGCGCCCGATCGCGGACGCGCTGATGGCGCAGGTCCAGGGCCTGCTGCATGCGCCGGACGAGGTGGGGCTGGAGTTCGGCATCACCCTGAAGGTCGAGGCGGGGATCCTGATTGCCAAGACGGCCGGTGAGGGCAACTTCAAGGTCAGCGTGAAGTGGAAGAAGGACTGATTTCCCGGGCTTCGCCGTGACGATCCCGTTCCAAACCGCGATCCTGCGCATCTGGCGCGGGCAGGAGGCCGTGGTCGGCACCGGGTTCCTGGTGCGTGGGGCGGACCGGGCGGTCTATGGCGTGACGTGCGCGCATGTCGTGAACGCGGCGCTGGGCCGGCCCTTGGCCGATGCGGAGGACAAGACCGGCCGCCCCGTCGCCTGTGACCTGCCGTTCGCGCGCCGGGCTGGGATCGCGGCGACCGTGCTCGCCTGGCGGCCGCCCGCGCCGGCGGAGCGACGCGATCCCGTGCATGACATTGCGGTCCTGCGCTTTGACCGGCCGCCCGGCGTGGAGCCGCTCGACCTGCGGCTCGAACCGGTGGAGCGGCTAGCGGCGGATACGGCCTTTGTCGGCTACGGCTTCATGGCGGTGGCGGAGGGGCTGCCGGTGCAGGGCGTGCTGCGGGGCGCCGACACCGGGGGCTGGCTGGTGGCGGAGGCCACGGGCGAAATCGGTCGCTTCATCGAGGAGGGGGTGAGCGGCGGCGCGCTGCTGGCCGGCGGCGTCGTGGTCGGCATGGCCGTGCGGCGCTTCGAGAAGGAAACTCGGCAGGGCCTGGCCGTCCCGGCCCTGGCTCTGGCGCAGGCCTTTCCGCTGCTGGCCCGGCCCTATGTCGGTCTGAGCGCGTTCCGGGAACGGACGGCGCATCTGTTCCATGGCCGGGACGGGGTGGTTGCGAGCCTGGATCAACGCCTGGCGGCGCAGGGCCGGGTCGCGGTGCTCGGGCCATCGGGCGCCGGTAAGTCCTCCGTGGTGATGGGCGGCCTGGTGCCCCGGCGGCGGCGGGCGGGATGGCTTCCGGTCACGTTCCGCCCCGGCAGCCCGAGCACGCGCCCTCTGCTGAACCTCGCTGCCGCCCTGATCGCCGCCGAGGGGCGCCCGGCGGACCCGCTACAGGGAGATCGGGCGGCCGCGATCGCAAACGATCTGGCCGCGCAGCCCTCTGCGCTCGGACTGCGCCTGGCCTCCCTGCGAGAGGCGCACGGTGCCGCGGGGATGCTGATCGTGATCGACCAGGCTGAGGAGTTCTTCACCGCGGCTTCGGCGTCCGACCCGGCCTTGCTGGCCGAGCGTGCCGGGTTGCTCGCGGAGTTGCTGCGCCTGACCACACAAGCCGATCAGGAGACGCCGCCGGTCGGCTGCGTGCTGACCGCGCGCATCGACCTGCTGGCACCCTTGGCGGACCGTCCGGACTGGACGCCGTTCCTGGAGTCGCCGCTCTGGCTGACGGCGATGGCGGAACGGGACGTGGTGGACGCGATCGAGGCGCCGGCCCGGCTGTTCGGGGTGACGGTGGATCGCGCGCTGTCGGATGGGCTTGCGGCGCAGATGGAGGGCGAGCCGGGGCGATTGCCGTTCCTGGGCCTGACGTTGCAGGGGCTGTGGCCCGGCATCGAACAGGGTCCGCAAGGCTGGCGCATCTCGATGCCAGCGACAGGAGTGCCACGGATCGAGGTGGCGATCGCCGCACGGGCGCAGCGGTTCGAAGATGACTGCGAGGAAGCGCGGCGTCCGGTGCTGGACCGGGTGCTGTCGCGGCTTGTCGGCGTTTCCGGGGAGGGATCGGCGCTGCGCGTGGTGCGCCGCGTACTGCGACGCGGTGACGTCGCGCTCGAGGACTGGGACATGGTGCAGCGCCTGGCAGAGGCCCGGCTGGTGACCGTCACTGGCGGGGTGGCGGACCCGGATGCGGCCGTGGCGGAACTGGTGCACGACAAGCTGATCGACGGCTGGGGCCGGCTTAGCGCCATGGTGGCGGCCGACGCCGAGTTCCTTCGGTTCCGGGACGGCCTGGAGGCGGATCGGCAACGCTGGAAGGACCGGCGGGAGACGACGGATCGCCTGCTCCCCAGTGCCGACCTGCCACGGGCGACCCGCTTCCTCGCGGAACGGCGTGACGAGTTGAGCCCGGGCGTGCGCGACTTCATCTTGGCTAGCGTTCGGCATTGGGGCCTGCGTGAGGTACAGGAGCAGGCGCGAACGCAGCGGCGGCTTCGAGTTGGCAGCGCCTTGTTCGCCTTCGCCGCCCTGCTGACGGGCACGGCGTGGCTGCTGGCCCTTGAAGCGCGGGACCAGCGCAACGCGGCGTTGCGCCTGGAGAGCGGGCTACTCGTGACCCGGGCGCGGGAGGCCTTGCGTGAAGGCGACGCGGAGCGGGCGTATCTGATCGCGGCGCAAGCGGCATGGTGGCCGGACGCGCTACCCCTCGCACGCCGGCCGTGGCTGCCGGAGGTCGATCAGGTGTTGCTGGAGGCGGCGCGGTTGATGATCTCGCCGCGGATCAGTATGGACTTTGGGGGATATCGGCTTCCGGGTCAGCCAGCGGCCACCGACTTCTCGTTGAGCCCGGATGGGAGTTGGGGCGTATCGTCCGCCAGCTGGACCGGTGCCGTGTATGTGCATGATGTTGTCGGCAATTCAGCGGCGCCCGCGAGCTCCTTGCCGCTGACCTCGTTCTCCGGCCTGAGCGGACTAGCGGTGACGGTGTTCCCCCGTGATAGCCAGTTCGTGTTGAAGGCGGACCGATCGGCTCTGGGTCGCGCCGGGCTGATCGGCAGGCCCGGCGGGCGAGCGTCGCTGCCGGAGTGGCCCTTCCCATCATGGTGCGGGCGGTCGGACCTCTGTCCACCCAATCTGACGGTCATGTGGATCGACGCGGCTTCCGGCATTTCTATGCTCCGCGATCCGTATGGCCGTCACGCAGTGCTTCGGCTGGACCCGTCCCCGGCCCTCATTGCGCTGCCCGACCTGCCGCCGGAGCTGCGCGGCGGCCAGATTACCGGTAGTCCGGATGGCGATATCCTGCTCCTCTCCCGGAACGACAACGACCGCGATACCGTTCAGATGGTGCGGATCGCGGACGGGCGAGCGGGCGCGCTGACACCGATCCAGGTCAGCGGCGTGTCCAACCCCGTTTTCGCCGGCAACGACCATATCGCTGGCGTGACAGCCGATGGCGGGGTCGCTCTGAGGGCCCTGAATGGGCCTTGGCTGGGCGCCACATCGGGTAGCCCCTGGCTAGCTCCAATGCTGCAGGTCACGCCAGACGGAGAGTTCCTGGTTTTGCCTGGGCGAGGTTCGATGAAAGTGTTCAAACGTTCGGCCGATACCTTGACCGAATTGCCGATCGAGCACTCGGAAGGCTCAAGAGCCAGTTTTCATCGGTTGCAAGGTGTGCTGGAAGCACGGAGCGAGCGGTTATTGACGCTCTACGATTTGTCGCGCCGGTTCGGCATCGAGTTCGAGCAGCGGTCTGGTGGACGGTTCGATCCAAACGAAAGCGTGATTCTGCCGGGCGAACCGAATAGCCGCATCTTCGTCCTCCAGACGGCCGACAGAGCCGAACTATGGCATCTGCAACCAGAGCCTGGCACCGAACCGGCTGCCGTCCTGTTCGAGCGTATGCCGATGCAGGAGGACGCAGTGCGGGGAGCGATCACATTCAACCGAACCGGAAGCCATGTCGCACTTCCTTTTCCGGACGGAAACCATCGCACGGTTCTGAGCATCGCGGCCGCACTCGCCCAGCGGGGGGATGCCGCCGACCCCATCCCTGCTGCCGAGCAGCGCCTGACCCGGTGCCTTGCCCCCTCGGAAGCCAGTATCGTGATGGCTGACAACGGCACCGGCTCATGGCGGAACGCCATCCCGGTTCCGGTCGATGGCCGCCACGCTTGCCCCTCCATCACGGCCAGCGCCGGTGAGCCGCGATCGTTCTGGGATTTCTGGCGGCCCCTCGCTCGCGAGCTTCTCGCGCTGCTCTCCAGAACGGAAGGCCCTCCCCCGCGTCCCATTCGGTGGGCTCCGGTGGCCTAGATCCGCTTGGTCTGAATTGAACCCCCGACCCCAATGACGTAGCCTCTGCCTGACACGAGATGAGGGCGCAATGTCAGGCTTCGCCAGCACCACCGACCTCGCCGACAAGGCCATCACCTTCGAGGAGCTGGGGCCCGGCGCCTACGGCTACACCGCCGAGGGCGATCCCAATTCCGGCGTGGTGGTCGGCGATGATAGCGTGCTCGTGGTGGACGCGCAGGCCACGCCCGCCATGGCGCAGGACGTGATCGCGCGTATCCGCGCCGTGACGGACAAGCCGATCAGGCATGTCGTGCTGACGCATTACCACGCCGTCCGCGTTCTCGGCGCCAGCGCCTATGCCGGGGCGGAGATCATCGCGTCCGATGTGTGCCGGGCCATGACTTCGGAGCGGGGGCAGCAGGATACCGATAGCGAGATCGGGCGGTTTCCGCGGCTGTTCCGCGGCAAGGACAGCATCCCCGGCCTCACCTGGCCCACGCTCACCTTCCACAAGCGCATGACGCTCTATCTCGGCAAGCGCGAGGTGCAAATTATCCATATCGGGCGCAGCCACACCGCCGGGGACACCGTGGTCTGGCTGCCGCACGAAAAAGTGCTGTTCAGCGGTGATGTCGTGGAGTTCGGCGCCACGCCCTATTGCGGCGACGCGCATTTCACGGATTGGCCAGGCACCTTGGCCGCTGTCGAGGCGCTGGGGGCCGAGGCGCTGGTGCCGGGGCGCGGGCGGGCGCTGCGCACGCGGGCGGAGTGTCAGGAGGCGATCGAGGGCACGCGGGCCTTCACCTCGGATTTGTTCGCGGTGGTGAAGCACGCCTCGGCCGGGGGCGCCGGGTTGAAGGAGGTGTATGACCAGGCCATGGCGGAGCTGCGGCCCAGATACGGCCACTGGGTCATCTTCGAGCACTGCATGCCGTTCAACGTGACCCGCGCACATGACGAGGCCCGCGGCCTAGACCATCCCCGCATCTGGACGGCGGAGCGCGATATCGAGATGTGGCAGGCGCTCGAGCGTGGCGCCCCGGTGCCGACCGCGGAGGCCTGAGCCCTGCCGCACGCCTCTCCCATCTATGCCGCGGCGCCGCGTCCGGAGACGGGGCGGCATCATGGGGTCGTGGTGGTGGGCGGCGGGCTTGTGGGACTGACCTTGGCGCTCGATCTGGCGCAGCGCGGCGTGGACGTGGTGGTGCTCGACGAAGACGACACCGTCAGCACCGGCTCCCGCGCGATCTGCTTCGCCAAGCGCACGCTGGAGATCTTTGCGCGCCTCGGCCTCGGCGAGCGGATGCTGGCGAAGGGCATCACCTGGCACTTAGGCCGGGTGTTCGCTGGCGACGATCCGTTGTTCTCGTTCGACTTGCTGCCGGAGGACGGGCATGAGTACCCGGCCTTCATCAACCTGCAGCAATACTATGCCGAGGAATGGCTGGTGGAGGCGTGCGTCGCCACAGGCCGGGTCGATCTGCGCTGGCGGCATCGGGTGACGGCGCTCGACACGCGGGCGGACGGCGTGACGGTGCAGGTCGAGACTCCGGAGGGTGCCTATGCCCTGACCGCCGGTTGGCTGCTGGCCGCCGATGGCGCGCGGAGCGGGATACGGCGTGCGATGGACCTCCCGTTCACCGGCAAGGTCTTCCAGGACCGCTTCCTGATCGCCGATGTGGTGATGCAGGCGCCGTTCCCGACCGAGCGCTGGTTCTGGTTCGACCCGCCCTTCCATCGCCACCAATCGGCGCTGCTGCACAAGCAGCCCGACGATATCTGGCGCATCGATCTGCAACTCGGCTGGGATGCCGATCCGGAGCTGGAGAAGCAGCCGGAGCGGGTCATTCCGCGCATCCAGGCCATGTTGGGGCCGGACGTGCCGTTCACGCTGGAGTGGGTCAGCGTCTACACCTTCCGCTGCCGCCGGTTGGAACGCTTCGTGCACGATCGCGTGGTGTTCGTGGGGGATAGCGCGCACCAGGTGAGCCCGTTCGGCGCGCGGGGCGGCAATGGCGGGGTGCAGGATGCGGACAATTTGGCTTGGAAGCTGGCGGCCGTGATGCAGGGCCGGGCGGATGCCGGGTTGATCGGCACCTATGACGACGAGCGCATCCCGGCCGCCGACGAGAATATCCTGCACAGCACCCGGGCCACCGACTTCATCACGCCCAAGACCGAAGCCGCCCGCGCGTATCGGGATGCCGTGCTGTCCTTGGCCGGGGAGCATGAATTTGCGCGCCCGATGGTGAACTCCGGCCGGCTGTCGCGGCCCTCGGTGCTGCGGCTCACGGGTGAGGACGATGGCGGCGCCCTGCCGTTGGGCGCCCCGGCCGTGGATGCGCCCGTGCTGAACGAGGGCCGGCCCGATTGGCTGCTGCGGCATTTCGGCGCCGGCTTCACGCTGCTGTCCTTCGGTCCGGCGCCCGCCTTGCCCGGCATCGACACGGTCGTGATCGGGCCGGCGGGGCTTGGGGACACACGGGGCCTAGTTGCCGGGCGGTACGGCGTGGCGCCCGGCGGCTGCGTGCTGCTGCGGCCGGACCAGCACATCGCGGGTCGGTTCGCGCGCTTCGATGCCGGCCGCATCCTGGCCGCGCGGGACCGGTGCCTGCAGCGTGAAGCAGCCATGGCATGAGCCTCGATCTCCGCCCCAGGATCGACGATCCGGACGCGCTGTTTGCGGCCCTCGTCGCCGCGCATGAGGGGCTGGACGACGCGGCCTCCCGCCGGCTCGATGCGCGGCTGGTGCTGGTGCTCGCCAATCATATCGGGGACACCGCGACCGTCCTGGACGCGCTCCGCATCGCCAAGGGAGAGCCCGCATGAACGTTTCGCTCCGCCCCGCCCAAGCGGGCCTCACCGAGGGCTACCAATCCGGCTTCGGCAACGGCTTCGAGACGGAGTCGCTGCCCGGTGCGCTCCCGATCGGCCGCAACTCGCCGCAGCGCTGCCCCTATGGCCTCTATGCCGAGCAACTGAGCGGCAGCCCGTTCACGGCGCCCCGCACGACCAACGAACGGTCTTGGCTGTATCGCATCCGGCCGACGGTGCGGCATTGGGGCCCGCTGCGGCCGGCGGATGCCGGGCTGTGGCGGACGGCGCCGTGTGCCGAGATCGTGGTGCCGCCGGCGCCGATGCGATGGGATCCCCTGCCAATGCCAGCCGGCGCCGTGTCGTTCATCGAGGGGATGCGGACCATCACCACGGCCGGAGACGCGGCCGGGCAGGGGGGCATGGGCGCGCATGTGTATGCCGCGACGCGCTCCATGGTGGACGAGTATTTTTACAATGCCGATGGCGAGCTGCTGGTGGTGGCGCAGCAGGGGCGGGTGCGGTTCTGCACCGAGTTCGGCGTCATCACCATCGAACCCGGCGAGATCGCGATCCTGCCCCGTGGCGTGAAATTCCGGGCGGAGCTGCCGGATGGCGCGGCGCGCGGCTACGTGTGCGAGAACTATGGCGGCGCCTTCACCCTGCCGGAACGCGGCCCGATCGGCGCCAACTGCCTGGCGAACCCCCGCGACTTCCTCACGCCCGTTGCGGCGTTTGAGGACCGGGAGGTGCCGTCCCGCCTGTTCGTGAAATGGGGCGGCGCGCTATGGGTGACCGATATCGGCCAGAGCCCGCTGGATGTGGTCGCGTGGCATGGCAATTACGCGCCCTACAAATATGATCTCAGGCGGTATTCGCCCGTGGGGCCGCTCCTGTATGACCATGCGGACCCCAGCATCTTCACGGTGTTGACCGCGCCGTCCGAGACGCCCGGCACCGCCAATGTGGACTTCGTGTGCTTTCCCGATCGCTGGCTGGTGGCGGAGGATACGTTCCGGCCGCCCTGGTATCACATGAACGTCATGAGTGAGTTCATGGGCCTGATCTACGGCCAATACGACGCGAAGCCGCAGGGTTTCGTGCCGGGCGGGTTCAGCCTGCACAACGCCATGCTGCCGCACGGCCCGGATGCCGAGGCCTTCACCCGTGCGAGCAGCGTGGACCTGGCGCCGCATCGCCTCACGGGCACCATGGCCTTCATGTTCGAAAGCCGGCACATGCAGCGAGTGACCCGCTATGCCGCCGAAGCGCCGGAGATGCAGGCGGCGTATCAGGAGTGCTGGGCGTCACTGCCGAAGCTGTTCACGGGATCGCCGTCATGAGCGTCGACCACACGCATGACCCCGGCCTGCTGAGCTGGGTTCTCACCGCCAACGGCCACGGCGATTTCCCGATCCAGAACCTGCCGTTCGGCGTGTTCAGCCCTTTGGCCGGGGCGCCGCGGGGCGGGGTGGCGATCGGGGACATGATCCTGGACCTGCGTGCCGTGCACGAGGCCGGGCTGCTGGACGAGGAGGCCGCCGCGGCCGCGCAGGCCTGCGCCGGGCCCACGCTCAATGCGTTCCTGGCGATGGGCGCCGGGCCGCGGCGCGCGTTACGGGATGCGCTGAGCGCCTTGTTGCAGGAGGGCTCGGACGAACGCCCGCACCTGCTGCACCGCGTCGCGGATTGCCTGATGTATATGCCGGCGCACATCGGCGACTACACGGATTTCTACGCCGGCATCCACCATGCCGAGGCCGTGGGCCGGCAGTTCCGGCCGGAGCAGCCGTTGATGCCGAACTACAAATGGGTGCCGATCGGCTATCACGGCCGGGCCAGCAGCGTGCGGCCGAGCCCTTGCGAAATCAGGCGCCCGAGCGGCCAGCGCAAGCCGGCGCGGGACGATTCCCCGAGCTTCGGACCCAGCCGCAATCTGGATTACGAGCTGGAACTCGGCATCTGGATCGGCCCCGGCAACGCGCTCGGCACGCCCATCCCGATCGGGGACGCCCGGCAGCACATCGCCGGGTATTGCCTGCTGAACGACTGGTCGGCGCGGGATATCCAGGGCTGGGAGTATCAGCCGCTCGGCCCCTTCCTGGGCAAGAGCTTCTGCACGTCGATCAGCCCCTGGATCGTGACGCCGGAAGCGCTGTCGCCGTTCCAGGCCCCGCAACCGCGCCGTGCCGCGAGCGATCCCACGCCACTGCCCTATCTGATGGATGCCGCGGACCAGGCGGTGGGGGCGCTGCACGTGCGGCTCGAAGTGCTGATCCGCACGCCGTCCATGGCTGCACAGGGACTGCCGCCGCATCGCCTCTCCCACAGCGCGGCGACCGATCTGTATTGGACCCCGGCGCAACTGCTCGCCCATCAGACCAGCAATGGCTGCAACCTCATGCCCGGCGATCTGCTGGGCACCGGCACCATCTCCGGACCCGGCGCCGACGGCAGCGGCAGCCTGCTGGAATTGTCGCAGGGTGGGCGCCAGCCTGTCAGCTTGCCGGGTGGCGAGACCCGGCGCTTTCTGGAAGACGGCGACCAGATCATCCTGCGCGCCCGGGCCGAGGCGCCGGGTGCCGTCACGATCGGCTTCGGCGACTGCAGCGGGACCGTGATGCCGGCGCTGTAGCATGGCCCCCGCCGCCTCGTTCGAACTCGTGCTGGTATTGTTGGCCTGCGTGATCCCGCTCGAGCTGCTGGCCCGGCGCCTCCATCTGCCGCCGGCCGCGGCGTTGATCCTGGGCGGCATCGGGCTGGCGCTGGTGCCGGGCATGCCGGAGGTGCGGCTCGATCCGGATCTTGCCATGGTGCTGTTCCTGCCACCCTTGCTGCTGGGCAGCGCCTACTTCACGGTATGGCGGGATTTCCGCGCCAATCTGCGCATCATCCTGCAGCTCGCAGTGGGCGCCGTCGCGTTCACCACGGCGATCGTGGGCGTGGTGGCGCATTGGCTGGAGCCCGGGCTGCCCTGGGCGGCCTGCTTTGCGCTGGGTGCCATCGTCTCCCCGCCAGACGCGGTCTCGGCCAAGGCGGTGCTGGCGCGGGTCAAGCTGCCGCCGCGTATGATGGTGCTGCTGGAGGGCGAGAGCCTGGTCAACGACGCGACCGGGATCGTGCTGTTCCGGTTCGCGGTGGCGGCCGGGCTGACGGGCACGTTCCATGCCGGGGAGGCGCTGTTGAGCTTCGGTGTGCTGTCCGTGGGCGGGGTGGGTCTGGGCTGGATGTTCGGCTTGGGCGTGATGATGGTGCTGCCGCGGCTGCGCGAGCCCACGCTGATGACGCTCGCCAGCCTGCTGGCGGCATGGGCGTCCTATATCGTGGGGGAGCGGCTGCACGTTTCGGGCGTGCTGTGCACCGTGACGTGCGGCCTCGTGATGGGCATCCGGCAGCATGGCACGCTGAAGGCCGCGACACGGACGGAGGCGCGGGCGGTCTGGCGGCTGGTGGAGTTCGTGCTGGAAAGCCTGGTGTTCATCCTGATCGGGCTCAGCCTGCGTGGCGTGCTGGACCGGTTGGGCGGCGGCGGCATCTCGGTCAGCGCACAGCTGCCGGCGGCGGCGGGCGTGGTCGGTGCCGTGATCCTGTCCCGCGTGCTGTGGATCTTCCCGGCCGTGTACCTGCCGCGCTGGCTCATCCCGGCCCTGCGCCGGCGGGACCCGGTGCCGCCCGTCGCCGTCCCGGTCATCATGAGCTGGGCCGGCATGCGCGGCGTGGTGAGCCTGGCGGCCGCATTGTCGTTGCCTGGCGAGTTCGCGGGCCGTGACTTCATCGTGGCGACCACGTTCCTGGTGATCCTGGTCACGGTGTTATTGCAAGGCGTAACCCTTGCGCCGCTGATCCGTTTGTTCCGGCTCGAGCATTTTACCCTGGCGGAGCCGAAATCACTCAACACGGACCAGGCGAGGGCGCGGATGGCGGCCGTGCAAAAACAGGCGGTGGAACGGGAGTCGCTGAATGACGGCGCGCACCGGCATCCCCGGTTGCTGGAACAATACACCTACCGCGCCCGCGCCTCCGAACGGTTCGTGTCCGAAGGTGGGCATGAGGAGGACCGGGCGGAGCATTTCCGCGTCGTGCTGGCCGCGGTGGCAGCGGGGCGGCAAGAGGTGCTGCGGCTGCATCGCGAGGGCGAGATCCATGACCGCGTGCTGCATGAGCTGGAGAACGAGCTGGACCTTGAGGAGATCAGCGCCAACCGCTTCCGGGAAGACGATTGATGACACCGGGGTTTCAGGGTAGCGCTCCCACGGGGGCCGAAGCGAACCGGGGCCAAAGGGGATTTGATGCAGGTCAAGGATGTGAAGAAGATCGTGCTGGCCTATTCGGGCGGGCTCGATACCAGTGTGATCCTGCGCTGGCTTCAAACAACGTATAAATGCGAGGTCGTGACCTTCACCGCCGACCTCGGCCAGGGCGAGGAGCTGGAGCCCGCGCGCCGCAAGGCCGAGATGTTCGGGGTGAAGGAGATCTTCGTCGACGATCTGCGCGAAACCTTCGTGCGGGATTTCGTGTTCCCGATGTTCCGCGCCAACACGGTGTATGAGGGGCAATACCTGCTGGGCACAAGCATCGCCCGGCCCTTGATCGCGCAGCGCCAGATCGAGATCGCTGAGCTGGTCGGCGCCGACGCCGTGGCCCATGGCGCCACCGGCAAGGGCAACGACCAGGTCCGGTTCGAGATCGCGTATTATGCGCTGAAGCCCGACATCAAGGTGATCGCCCCCTGGCGCGAATGGAACCTCACGAGCCGCACCCGCCTGCTGGAATTCGCGGAGGCCAACCAGATCCCGGTCAGCAAGGACAAGCTGGGGGAGGCACCGTTCAGCGTCGACGCGAACCTGTTGCACAGCAGCAGCGAGGGCAAGGTCCTCGAGGAACCCGGCGATGAAGCGCCCGAGTTCGTCTATCAGCGCACCATCCGCCCGGAGGACGCACCGGACCGGGCCACGGTGATCACGATCGACTTCGAGCGCGGGGACCCCACCGCGATCGACGGCGTCGCGATGTCGCCCGCCACTTTGCTGGCCCGGCTCAACCAGCTTGGCCACGATAACGGCATCGGGCGGCTGGACCTGGTGGAGAACCGCTTCGTCGGCATGAAGTCCCGCGGCGTGTATGAGACGCCCGGCGGCTCGATCCTGCTGCCGGCGCACCGGGCGATCGAGAGCATCACGCTCGATCGCGAGGCCGCGCACCTCAAGGACGAGCTGATGCCGCGCTACGCCAGCCTGATCTATAACGGCTTCTGGTTCAGTCCGGAGCGCCGGATGCTGCAGGCCGCGATCGACGAGAGCCAGCGGAGCGTCACGGGCCGGGTGCGGATGAAGCTGTATAAGGGCACGGTCGCCTGCATCGGCCGCGAAAGCCCGCATAGCCTGTATTCGATGAAGACCGTGACGTTCGAGGATGACCAGGGCGCCTATGACCAGTTCGACGCCCAGGGCTTCATCAAGTTGAACGCCTTGCGATTGCGCCTGGGCGCCATGGCCGGGCGCAAAGGGGGTTCGCTATGACCATGTCCATGTTCCAGGCCTGCGTGCCGGCCTGCCTGCAGATGCTTGGCGCCATGGACGGCGTGCTGGGCAAGGCGGCGGCGCATGCGGAGGCGCACAAGTTCGACCCGGCCATCCTGCTGACCGCCCGGCTGTTCCCGACGCAATTCGCCTGCGCCCGCCAGGTCCAGGTGATGGCCGATTTCGCCAAGGGCGGCTGCGCGCGGCTATCGGGCGTGGAGGCGCCGAAGATGGCCGATACCGAGACGACGATCCCGGAGCTGCAGGACCGGCTGGCGCGCACGGCGGCGTTCATCCGCACGATCATGCCCGATCAGATCGACGGGACCGAGGACAAGGACATCACGCTCAAGATCGGCGGCAACGAGATGCGGTTCAAAGGGCAGGCTTATCTGGTGCATTTCGTGTTGCCGAATTTGTATTTCCACGCGACGACCGCTTACGCGATCCTGCGGCATAATGGTGTCGAGATCGGCAAGCGGGACTATGTAGGGGCGATGCCGGGGTAACTCGCTTCCCCCTCTCCCGCTGGCGGGAGAGGGTCGGGGTGAGGGTGGAAACATCACTCACCGACCGTCGCCTATGTCGCCCCACCCTCACCCCAGCCCTCTCCCGCCAGCGGGAGAGGGGGCGCGTTACACCAAATCGAACCGAAGCTCACCCAGCTTCTCGACACTGCACGCGATCTTGTCCCCCGCCTTCAGCCACACCCGCTGCTCCTTCGGCTTACCCAGGATCACTCCCTGCGGCGTCCCGGTGAAGAAGATGTCGCCGGGCTTGATGGTCATCATCTTGGAGGCGAAGCTGATCAGCTGGCGGCAGTTGAAGATCATGTCGTTGGTGTTCCAGTCCTGCCGCTGCTCCCCGTTCACCCGCGTCTCGATCCGCAGATTGTTGGGATCGCCCACCAGGTCGCTCGTGACCAGATAGGGCCCGATCGGCGCGAAGCCGTCCCCGGTCTTGCCGATCATGAATTGCGATGTGAGGCGCTGCAGGTCACGCGCGCTGAAATCGTTACCGGTGCAATACCCGGCGACGTAATTCAGCGCATCCGCCTCCGATACGTCCCGGCATTCGCGGCCGAACACGATCACCAGCTCGATCTCGTAGTCGAACTCCTTCGCCGCCTTGGTCGGCAGCTTGATGGTGCCGCCGTGGTGGTTGAGCGAGTTGTTGAACTTGTTGAACAGCGGCGGGTCCGCGGGGATCGGGGTGCCGGTCTCGGCGGCGTGGGTGCGATAGTTGAAGCCCATCATGATGATCTTCTCGGGCCGGGTCACGACGGGGCCGTAGGTGAGGCTGGCTTCCGTGAGGTAGGTAGCGCCCGGCGCCTTGTCGGCCGCATCCACCAGCGCCCGCAGCACGCCGCCGCGGCCGTTCTGCAGCAGATCGTCCATGTCGGCCGGCGCGGGCATGTTCAGGGCCGTGGCGGCCGCCGTCACGTCCAGCACGCCCTTGGCCGTCTTCACGCCCAGCAGGTGCTTGCCGCCGCGCTGGAACGTCAGCAGCGTCATGTTCGTGGGCATCGTGAAAGCTTGTGGCGCCGCGGTTTGCGCCTTCGCCGGTGTGGCGGCCAGCGCGGCGAGCCCGGCGCTGCCGGTCAGGAAGCTGCGGCGATTCGGTGTCATGGATGTCCTCCCTCTGCGCTGTATCGCGCTTGGGACAAGGTTAGGCGGGAACCCGGCGGCGCAGCAATGCCAGCAGCCCAGCCATCGCCAGCATGGCTGCAGGGATGGCGAGCGGCGCGCCGAGATGCCGGGCGCCCAGCACGCCCGCCGTGGCGCCCACGGCGTAGCCCGACAGGATGCCCGCGATGAGCCCGAGCTGCGCGCGCCGGTTCGGAAAGCTTGGGTCCGCGAACGCCTCGCCCAACCGCTCGAGGTTGCCGGTGATGAACGTCGTGTTGAGGGTGGCCGGCCCGAACCGCGTCTCCGAGCCGTTGAGGCAGCCCAGCGCCACCGCGATCGGCACCAGCGACAGCAAACCCTCGAGCGGCCGGAAGGCGGAGCTGGCGAGCAGGGCGGCGGAGATCAACCAGCCGGGCGCCGGGCCACGATCGAGCCGCCGCAGCAGACGTGCCGCCGTCACCCCGCCCACGAAGCCGCAGATCACCAGCGCGTTCCGCCCGGCATCGAGCCAATGCAGGTCCGCCAGGGCAAACCCCACCAGGATCACCGTCCCGGTCATGGGCGCCACGAACGCATGCAGCCCAAGGTAGGCGACGGCGTTCACATATCCGGCAATCGCCGCCATGAAGGCGGCTGTTGTGATGCCGTGGGGCACACTCATGTCTGGTCAGCATCCCCGTGCTTGGAGTACGATTTAACGCCGCCGTAACAGGAGCCCGCATGCCCGTCCATAACCGGATCGCCGATCTTACCCCTGATATGACGGAGTGGCGGCAAGACCTGCATGCCCATCCGGAGCTGGGGTTCGAGGAGCATCGCACCAGCGGCATCGTGGCGCAGAAGCTGGCGGAATGGGGGATCGAGGTCACGCGCGGCATCGCCGGCACCGGTCTGGTCGGCACGCTGCGGAACGGCAGCTCCGGCCGGGCGATCGGGCTGCGCGCGGACATGGACTGCCTGGAGATGACGGAGGACAACGCCTTCGCCCACCGCTCCACGGTGCCGAACCGCATGCATGCCTGCGGCCATGACGGGCACACCACCATGCTGCTGGGCGCCGCGCGCTATTTGGCCGAAACCCGCAACTTCGACGGCACCGTGCATTTCATCTTCCAGCCCGCGGAGGAGGGCGGCGGCGGCGGTCGCGTCATGGTCGAAGAGGGCCTGTTCGAGCGCTTCCCGTGCGACATGGTGTTCGGCGCCCATAACGACACCACGCTGCCGATCGGCACCATGCAGGCCGCGACCGGCCAGGTGAGTGCGGCCAGTGACCGGTTCTGGGTCCGCATCCAGGGCCGCGGCGGCCATGCGGCCCGGCCCCATCGCAGCATCGACCCCATCGTGATCGGCGCCCATATCGTGCTGGGCCTGCAGAGCATCGTGGCCCGCAACACGGACCCACTGAAGAGCGCCGTGCTGAGCATCACCCAATTCCATGCCGGCAGCACCGGCAATGTGATCCCGGAGGGCGCCGTGCTGAACGGCACCGTCCGTACGCTGGACGGCGCCGTGCGGGACGAGACGGAGCGGCTGATGCGGCAAATCGTCGAGTCGACCGCCGCCGCCCATGGCGCCACCGGCGTGCTGGAGTACGATCGCGGGTATCCGAGCGTGGTGAACGCGCCGGAGCCCACGATCCGCGCGGCCAAGGCGGCGGAGCGGCTCCTGGGTGCGGGCAAGATGGTGACCGAGGCGCCGCCCGGCATGGGGGGCGAGGATTTCTCCTACATGGCGCTGAAGGTGCCGGGCTGCTTCGTGCGCATCGGCCAGCGCGACGGCGAGCGCGGCGCCGTGCCGGTGCACAACCCGCGCTACGACTTCAACGACGATATCCTGCCGATCGGCGCAAGTTTTTGGGCGACCCTGGTGGAACAGGAGCTGCCGCGCACGTAGTCAACGCGGCGCCGGCGCGTTCAGCAGCTTCTTCGTCATCTCCCGCCGCAGATCCAGCGAGCTTCGCACACCAAGGTCGCTGCCGTGGGCCGCGAGCCAGGCTGCGGCTGTCGCCCGGCCGCGCTCCCTGAGCATCGCCAGGAACTCGGCCGAGACGTTGTTCTTCGACACGAAGCCCAGCCCGGCCAGGAACGCGTCGTCCCGGATCGCATGCGTGCGGATCGTGCGGTAGCGCCCGGCATAGGGCGTGCCGGATTCCGCCAGCTCCGCCAGGAGGCGGTTCACGGCGGCGACCGCATCGAGTTCGAGCACGACGGAGGCGTTGAAGGTGATCTCGTTCAGCCGGGCCGCGATGGCGCCCGGGGTCCGCGGCGGCATGCCCGCGCGCTCGAACGCGTTGGCCAGCACCAGCAGCATGTCGTCGGCCTGGTCGAGCAATGGGGACAGCGCCGGGTTGCCGAGATAGCCGCCATCCCAGAACGGCTCGCCCCCGATCTCGGCGGCCTGGAACGCGCTCGGCAACGAGGCGGTGGCGCGCAGCGCGGCGAGCGAGAGGTCCGGCTGGCTGAAGATCACCCGGGCGTTGGTGGCGACGTTGGTGGCGGTCACGAACAGGCGCGGCCCGGCAGCGTCATTCAACGCCGCGAGCTCGTCCGCCGGAAACGCCTCCGTCAGCAGCGGGAGCAGCGCGTCGCGGTAGAACGGGTTGGTGTAGGGCGAGACCAGCAACTGCGCCGTCTCGAGCGCCAGGCCCAGCGGCGTGCCGTCCTGGTTGGCGCCGAACGGCCCGGCCTCCCCGAACAGCAGCGCGTTGCCCTGCATCAGCCCATGGCGGGAGACGGCGTGCCAGAAGGCATCGAGCTTGTGCCGGGCCGCGGCGGGGCCGCCCTGCACGAGGCCGCTGACCACGAGCGCGGCATTGAGCCCGCCGGCGCTGGTGCCGCTCAGCGCCGCGATCTCGAGCCGCCCGGCCTCCACCTCCTCGAGCAGGCGGTCCAGCACGCCCCAGGTGAACGCGCCATGCGAGCCGCCACCTTGCAGTGCCAACGAGATGAGGGGGGTCAAGCCGGAAGCTCCGGAGTGAGGTGGTGGATGGCCTGGCCAGTCTCGGCCGCGACCATCTCGGCCACCAGCGTGCGGTGGCAGGTGCTGTGGTCGCGCTCGAAGCACAGCAGGCAGGCGCTCGTTTCGCGGGCGGCAACAACCGCGGCGTGGAGCGCGGCACGGGGCTCGAGGCCGGTCATGTGGTCGGCGAAGATGCGGTGCATGGTGGCGACGTCTCCCCGGCGCACTGCGTCCCGCCCTGGCTTGGGCGTGCCGAGCGGGCGCAGATGCACATAGTCGATCCCCGCCGCGAGTAAACTTGACGCCAGAAGGTTCTTGGAAAAACCCGGTTTGCGGGAGGAAGGCAGGGCGCGAACGTCGATCAACCGCCGCACGCCTTTTACCAGCAGCGCGTCGCGAACGGCAGCGAAGGTGGTCGCCTCGTAGCCGATGGTGAGCAGTTCAGCTGCAGCCGCCACAGCCGCCTCCGCCGCCACCATCGCCGCCCCCGCCGCTGCCGCTACCGCTACCTCCGTCATAGGAGCCGTCTGCGCCCGCTTGCCAAATGACGGCGCCATACGGCCCGGCCGCCGTGCCCGCCAGCACCGCCGGTCCGGTCAGGGCGAAGGCGAGCATCACCTCGTTCGCCAGCGGCGCGCGGACCGCCCGGTCATGCCGGCGGCGGTAGTCCCGCAGCGCCTGCCTCCCCGCGCGGGTCAGCCGGGGCCTCTTGCGGGCCAGGATCGTGGCCACGACCGCGAGCAGCATGAAAAATACCAGGAAGTCGACCGGCCGCCCGCGGGACAGGCCGGTCATGACCTTGGCCAAGCCCAGCAGCAGCAGCGGCGTCATGGCCCAGAGGCACCGTTCGCGGAGCCGCGCCTGCGCCGGGCCCGACATCAGGAGGCCGCGGCGGACCAGTCCGTCCTGCAGGGCGTCGAAGCGTTGCTTGGTGGCCGCGAGGAAATCGGGCCGGGTGAACGAACCCTCGATCACCGTACGGAACGGCTCCAGCTCGGGTGGCAGCGGCTTTGCGTCCGGCATGACCACGAAGCGGCGCGAGGCTGGCCCGTCCGGCTCGGCGCCGCCATGCATCAGCAGGCCCACGGCGATGGTATCGGCCGCATTCTGGGCACCGCCGCGCATGTAGGCGAGGTCGATGGCCGAGAGGTTGTCGGCGCTGGCGGGGTCCCCGGTATCTTGCCCGCGAGCGCGCAGCAGCAGCGTGGCTGCGAGCGAGAGGGCGAACAATGCGGCGAACAGGGCCAGGAAGGGCGGGCCGGGCCAGTCCAGCGGATTGAGCGGCAGCGCCCCTGCGGGCGTTGCGGTTGTGCCGGCGATGGCCACGAGGGCAGCAGCCCGCCACCGGGGCAGCGCGGGCCGCTTCAGCACGAACACGCGATCGGCGTCGACGATGCGGTAGCGTGGGGCGCCGCGGAACCGGCGATGAGTCGCGGGCCAGTAGGCTTCCGGCGGCGGCCCAAACCGGCGTTCATAGAGCGCGAGGGTCTCGGCGTATTGCGTGCGGTATAGCCCCTGCGCCGCCGGGCCGCCCGGGGTGGGATCGTGGTGGAGGGGGCCGCCGAGCGCCGGGCACCACCGATCCCAGTAATCGCGCGAGTAGGCGAGATGGGTGTGCCAGACCTCGTCCACCTCCTCGCTGGGAGTCATGGGGGTGGGGGAGACGCGGGTGAGGAAGCAGAAGCGGCGGTATTCGTGGACGGCGCCACGGGCAAAGGCGAGGGACCAGCCGCGGTCACGCGCGAGGCGGGCGGTGAAGTCCATCGAATGGCCGGGGGTCTCGAAGGGGTGCGCGGCAAGGCGCTGCCAGAGGGCGGTTTCGGTGTCAGTCCAGGGGGAGGGCTGAGTGAGGTTCATACGCCATTATACCACACTCGTTATTGAGGCAGCGGAGCGGTGGCAAAGCCCTCCCCTCTCCGCCCGGGAGAGGGGGTGGCCGTGTCTATGCGGCGATCTACCCCACCCGACCCGCCACCAGATCCGTCACCACCCCCGGGTCCGCAAGCGTGCTGGTGTCGCCCAGCGCGTCCGTCTCGTTGGCTGCGATCTTGCGCAGGATGCGGCGCATGATCTTGCCCGAGCGGGTTTTCGGGAGTCCCGGCGCCCATTGGATCGCGTCGGGGCTGGCGATGGGACCGATCTCCTTGCGGACCCAGGCAATCAGCTCGCGCCGCAGCGCCTCCGTCGGTTCCTCGCCATTGATGAGCGTGACGTAGGCGTAGATGCCCTGGCCCTTCACCTCGTGCGGGAAGCCCACCACTGCGGCCTCCGCCACCTTGGGGTGCGCCACCAGCGCGCTTTCAACCTCGGCGGTGCCCATGCGGTGGCCGCTCACGTTGATCACGTCGTCCACGCGGCCGGTGATCCACCAATAGCCGTCTGTGTCGCGGCGGGCGCCGTCCCCGGTGAAATACAGGCCCTTGAAGGTGGAAAAGTAGGTCTGCACGAAGCGGTCATGGTCGCGATACAGGGTCCGCATCTGGCCGGGCCAGCTATCGGCGATGCAGAGATTGCCCTCGACGGCGCCCTCCAGCCGCAGGCCGTCATTGTCCACCAGCACCGGGAAGATGCCCGGCAACGGCAACGTCGCCGAGCCCGGCTTGACCGGGACGGCGCCGGGCAAGGGAGAGATCAGGATGCCGCCGGTCTCGGTCTGCCACCAGGTGTCCACGATCGGGCAACGGCCGTCGCCGACCACGTTGTAGTACCACAGCCACGCCTCGGGATTGATCGGCTCCCCCACCGATCCCAGCACGCGCAGCGACGCGCGGGAAGTGGCCTTCACCGGGGCCTCCCCCTCGCGCATCAGGGAGCGGATGGCGGTCGGCGCCGTATAGAAAATATTGACCCGGTGTTTGTCCACCACCTGCCAGAAGCGGGAGGTGTCGGGATAGTTGGGGATGCCCTCGAACATCAGCGTCGTGGCGCCGTTCGCCAGCGGGCCATACACGATGTAGGTGTGCCCCGTGACCCAGCCGACATCGGCCGTGCACCAGTAAATTTCGCCAGGCTGATAGTCGAACACCAGTTGATGCGTGTAGCTGGCCCAGACCATGTAGCCGCCGGTGGTGTGCACGACGCCCTTCGGCTTGCCGGTGCTGCCGCTGGTGTAAAGGATGAACAGCGGGTCCTCGGCGCTCATCTCCGTGGGCGGGCAGGTTGGGCTCGCGGCGGCGATCAGCGTGGCGTAGTCATGGTCGCGCCCGGCCACCATCGGCACGTCACCGCCCGTCACGCGCACCACCACCACGTTCTTGACCGTGGGGCACTGCGCCAGCGCCGCGTCGGCATTGGCTTTCAGCGCCACGCGCCGTCCGCCGCGGCGGCCCTCGTCGGCGGTGATCAGCAGATTGCTGTCGCAATCCTGCATGCGCTGCGCCAGGCTGTCCGGGGAGAAGCCGCCGAACACGATGGCGTGCACGGCGCCCAGCCGCGCGCAGGCCAGCATGGCGACCGCGGCCTCCACCACCATCGGCAAATAGATCGTGACCCGGTCCCCCTTTTGGACACCCAGGCCGCGCAAGGCGTTGGCGAAGCGGCAGACCTCCTCATGCAGGGCGCGATAGGTGACTTCGCGGCTCTGTGTGGGATCGTCGCCCTCCCAGATGATCGCCACCTGGTCCGGCCGCTCCGCCAAATGCCGGTCGAGGCAGCTCGCCGACGCATTCAGCGTGCCGTCCTCATACCATTTGATCCCGACATCGCCCTCGAAGCTCGTGTGCTTGGCCTGGGTCGGCGGCTTGATCCAGGCGATGCGGCGGGATTGCTCCATCCAGAACGCCTCGGGCTCGTGCGTCGCCTGCTCCGTCATGGCGCGGAAGCGCTCGGCCGTCACGTGGGCGCGGGCGGCGATCTCGGGGCGGATGGGGTAGGTCTGGTCGGACATGCGTTCCTCGGAGCGTTTTTGGCCTTGGTCCGAACGCTACAGCCCGGCGTCTGCCGGCACCAGCACCGCCCCGTCCTCGATCCGCACCGGAACCGGTTCGAGGCGGTCCCCCACGCACGGGCCGCTCACGCACACGCCGTCGGCGATGCCGAACTGGGCGCCATGGGTGCTGCACACGATCTGGGTCCCATCGGCGGTCAGGAACTGGTCCGGCGCCCAATCGAGCGCCACGCCGACATGCGGGCAGGCGTTGACGTAGACGAACACCTGGTCCCCGCGACGGATGGCAAACAGACCGGTGAACCCGCCCGGCGCCGGGCCGAAGCCGCGGGCGGCGCCGTCCGTGAGGTCATCGAGGCGGCAGAGCGTGCGCATCATGCCTGGGCGAGGCCGAGAACATAGGCCCATTCCTCCGGCGTGACCGGTCCCACGCTCAGCCGGGAATACTTGACCAGCGCCATCTCCGCCGAGGCCGGGTCGGCCTTGATCTCCGCCAGCGTCACGGGCCGCTTCAGCTTCTTGACCGCCTTCATGTCCACGCACACCCAGGGGCCGCTCTCGGCCGTGGGGTCCGGATAGGCTTCGCGAACCACCTCGACGATGCCCACGATCTCCTTGCCGATGTTGGAATGGTAGAAGAACGCGCGGTCCTTCTTGCGCATCGCCTGCAGGTTCTGCTTTGCCGTGTGATTGCGCACGCCGGTCCAGGGCTCCACCTTGTTCGCCACCTGCTGGTCCCAGCCGAACACATCCGGCTCCGACTTCACCAGCCAGTAGTTCACGATGCCACCATCTCGCCATCCTGGATCACTTTGCGGAAGCCGCGGATCACCACGCTCTCGAACAGCCCGGCCTTTGCATACGGATCGGCCTCCACGAATCCCTCCGCCGCCGCCCGATCCGCGACCTCCAGCAGCAGCAGCGTGCCGCAGGGCCGGCCGTCCAGGTCCAGCATCGGACCGCTTTGCACGATATGCTTGGCATACATCGTGAGATACGCGAGGTGCACCGGGCGGGAAGCGAGCCGAAGGTCGAGGCTCCCCGGGCGGTCCGTGCAGATGACGGCGAACAGCATGGACCCGGCCCCCCTCGTTGGTTGCGCCGCACACTAAGGCAAGCGATGGTGCCTTCAAAGCGGGGGAAACGGTGCTATCTTGCTGACGTGGACGTGACCGCTCTCTCCGCGCGCCAGCCGCGCAGCCTGCACCGCTTCGCCAATCCGGGCCGCTTCCTGCGCCTGGCGGGGGCCGTGCAGCCATGGTTGACCAGTGCCGCCATCGTGCTCACGGCGGTGGGGCTGGGCTGGGGCTTGTTCTTCTCGCCGTCGGACTGGCAGCAGGGTGACGCGGTGCGGATGATCTACGTCCATGTGCCCTCGGCCTGGCTGGCGTCGGCCGGATATCTGTCGCTGGTGGTCGCTTCGCTGTCGTCGCTGATCTGGCGGCATCCGCTGGCGGATCTGGCGGCGGTGGAGATCGGGCCCGTGGGCGCCGGGTTCACGGCGCTGTGCCTCGCGACGGGCTCATTGTGGGGCAAGCCGATGTGGGGCGCCTGGTGGGTGTGGGATGCGCGGCTCACATCGGTGCTGGTGCTGTTTTTCCTCTATATCGGGCATGTCGCGCTGGTGCGCGCGTTCGACGATCCGGTGCGCGGCTATCGTGCGGGCGCCATCCTGGCGCTGATCGGCGCGGTGAACTTGCCGGTCATAAAATTCAGCGTCGATTGGTGGAACACGCTGCATCAGCCCAGCACGATCACGCTCACCAGCGCGCCTGGCATGCATGTGGGGATGCTGTGGCCGCTGCTGATCTCCGCCGTCGGGTTCTCACTGGTGTTCGCCGCGATCGTCGTGGCCCGGCTGCGGGCGGCCGTCATGGAGCGGCGCATCCGTGGCCTGCTGATGAACCAGGCGGAGCGGGCATGACGCATCTGCCCTACATCGTGGCGGTGTATGCGCTGGGGCTCGGCATCCCGGTGGCGTTCGGGCTTGGGGCGTGGCGCCGGCTTGGCTTGGCACGGCGGCGGCTCGCCGCACTCGATCCGCGAGGGCCGCGATGACACGGAAGAAGCGGCGCATGGTGGTGGTGGCGGCCTGCGCGCTGGGCCTGGGCTCGGCGGCGGCGCTGGGGCTCGCGGCGTTCGGTGACAACATGGTGTTCTTCGTGGCGCCGTCCGACATCGCGGCGCACATGGCGGGGCCCGGCGCCGCGGCCCCGGGGCGGACGTTGCGGCTGGGCGGCTTGGTGGAGGCTGGCAGCGTACAGCGCATCCAGGAGCATGGCACCCCGGTCGCACATTTCCGCATCACAGACGGCCGCGCCGCGATCGACGTGACCTATGCCGGCATCCTGCCGGACCTGTTCCGCGAGGGGCAGGGCGCGGTGACGCTCGGCACCTTGCTGCCCGACGGCTCCTTCCGGGCGCAGGAGGTGCTGGCCAAGCATGACGAAACATATATGCCGAAAGACGTGGCGGAGGCGCTGAAGCGCAACGGCCAGTGGCGTCCGGAGGATGGTCCGCCACCGCCGGCCGCGACATGGAACACGCTGGCGACGCCGGCCAAGGCAGGATCATGATTCCAGAACTCGGCCACTTCGCGCTGGCGCTCGCCTGTGCTTTGGCGCTCGCGCAAACGATCATTCCGCTCTGGGGTGCCTATCGAAATGACAGCCGGCTGATGGCGGCGGCACCGGCCTTGGCGTTGGGGCAGCTGCTTGCGCTGGGCACGGCTGCGGGGGCGCTGGTGGCGGCCAGTGTGGGTGACGATTTCACTGTGCTGAACGTGGCGGAGAACAGCCACACGCTGAAGCCGTTGCTGTATAAGATCACGGGTTCGTGGGGCAATCACGAGGGGTCGATCCTGCTCTGGGGATTGATCCTGGCGCTATGTGGCGGGGCCGTCGCGGCGTTCGGGCGCAATCTGCCATCGGCGTTGCGGGCCCGGGTGATCGGGGTGCTCGGCGGCAGCTCGGTGGGGTTCCTGCTGTTCGCGCTACTGGCGTCCAACCCATTCAACCGCATCTGGCCGCCGCCGCTGGATGGCCGGGACATGAACCCGTTGCTGCAGGACCCCGGCCTCGCGTTCCATCCGCCCATCCTCTACGCCGGGTATGTGGGCTTCGCGGTGCCGTTCGCCTTCGCGGTGGCGGCGCTGTTGGAGGGGCGGATCGACGCGTCCTGGGGCCGCTGGGTCCGCCCATGGACGCTCGCGAGCTGGTGCCTGCTGACCTCCGGGATCGCGCTCGGCTCCTGGTGGGCGTATTACGAGTTGGGCTGGGGCGGGTTCTGGTTCTGGGACCCCGTGGAGAATGCCTCGCTGCTGCCGTGGCTCACGGGCACCGCGCTGCTGCATTCCGCGATCGTGGTGGAGAAGCGGGAGGCGCTCAAGATCTGGACGGTGCTGCTGGCGATCGGGACGTTCTCCCTGTCGTTGTCGGGCACGTTCCTGGTGCGGTCGGGCATCCTCAATTCCGTGCATTCGTTCGCCAATGACCCGACGCGCGGCGTGTTCATCCTGGCGTTGCTGGGCATCGTGATCGGGGGCTCGCTGCTGCTGTTCGCGTTCCGGGCGCCGGTGCTGGCGCCGGGGGGGCTGTTCGCGCCGGTGTCGCGGGAAGGGGCGCTGGTGCTCAACAATATCTTGCTCTGTTCGATCGCGGCGGTGGTGATCACGGGCACGCTCTATCCGCTGGTCGCGGACCTCGTGTTCGGGTCGAAGATTTCCGTGGGGGCGCCGTTTTTCAACGCGACCGTGCTGCCACTGGCGGCGCCGATCTTCTTTGCCATGGTCGTGGCGCCGGGCATGGCTTGGAAGCGCGCGCAGATCGGCCCGGCACTGGTGCGGCTCTGGTGGGCGGCGATCGCGGCGCTGGCCGTGGGGCTCGTGACCTCGATGGGCGCCGCACACGGCTTGGCGGCGCTGGCATTCGCGGCGGCGGCGTGGCTGATCGTGGGCTCGCTGGCCGAGATCGTCGAGCGCATCAGGCTGTTCCGTATCCCGGTGCGGGATAGCTGGGCGCGGCTGCGTGGGCTGCGGCTCGCCACGTTCGGCACCACGCTGGGCCATGCCGGCATGGGCGTGCTGGTCGCGGGCGTCGCCGGCATGTCATTCGCAACACAGCGTGTGGTGCTGCTGCAGCCGGGCCAGTCCGCCGACAGCGCCGGCTATACCTGGACGCTGGAGAGCTTGCGGGACGAAACCGGCTCGAACTACGCGGAGCGGGTGGCCCGGCTCCGCGTGTCGCGCAATGGGACCGAGATCGCTCTGCTGGAACCGTCGCGCCGGTCCTTTCCGGTGCAGCGGATGACCACGACGGAGGCCGCGATCCACACCACAGGGTTCGCCGACATCTACGGCGTTTTGGGTGAGGAGCGGGATGGCGGCGCCGTCATGCGGCTGCATTACAACCCGATGGCGCCGTGGATCTGGTTCGGCGCGCTGATCATGGCGGCGGGTGGGTTGCTGTCGTTGCTGGACCGCCGGGCGCGGGTGGGTGCGCCGGCGAAGGCGCGGGTGCGGCCGGGCGCCGCGGTGGCCTGACATGGATCGCCGCCGGGTCTTGTTGTTGGCGCCGTTCGGCGTGGCCGTTGTGGCCGGCGCCGGGTTCTTCTCCGTGCTGGGGCGCATGCGGTCCGGCAAGTTCGACCCGCATGACGTGCCGAGCCAGTTGATCGACAAGCCCTTGCCGGCCTTTTCCCTACCGGGGTTCGGCAGCACCGATGTGGCCTCGTTCGGCCGCCCGGTGCTGCTGAACTTCTTCGCCAGCTGGTGCGTGCCGTGCGTGATCGAGCATCCCTCGTTGATGTCGCTCTCGCGGGAAGGCGTGTCGGTGTGGGGCATCGCCTATAAGGATACCGAGGCCGCGTCCCAGGCGTTCATCGCCAAGCACGGCAATCCCTATGGCCGTGTGGCGCGGGATGCGCCGGGCCAGGTGGCGATCGATTTCGGCGTCTATGGCGTGCCGGAGAGCTATCTGGTGGATCGGACGGGCGTGGTGCGCTGGCGCTACGCCGGGCCGATCACACCGGAGATCGTGGACGAGCAGCTGCACCCGATGCTACGGCGGCTCGCATGATCATTCGCGTCATGGTGCTCGTCATGCTGTGTCTGCCAGCCTGGGCGGTGAGCGACCCTGCCGAGATGCTCCCTGACCCGGTGCAAGAGGCTCGTGCCGAGGCCCTGGGCCGCCAGCTCCGCTGCCTCGTGTGCCAGAACGAGAGTATTGAGGACAGCAACGCCGACCTCGCCCGCGATCTGCGCCGCCTGGTGCGCCAGCAGATTGCGGCCGGCGCCACGGATGAGGCCGCGACGTCGTGGCTGGTGGCGCGGTATGGCGACTTCGTGCGGTTGCGCCCGCCGGTGAACGGGCTGACGGCCGTGCTGTGGGGCTCCCCGGTGCTGGCGGTGCTGGCCGGGCTCGGCTTCGCGTTCTGGTCCCGCCGGCGCGCTCCGGCCGGGGCGGCCCCGCTGTCCGAGGCCGAGCGGGCGCAACTGGCCGATCTCACGCGCCGATGATCTGGCTGGCGTTGGTCTTGCTGATGGCGACCGCCCTGGCGCCCCTCGTTTGGGTGCTGCGGCGGGATACGGGCACGCGCGGCGGGCGGGACCCGGCGCTCGAGCTGCATCGCACACAGCTCCTGGAACTCGACCGCGACCGCGACGAGGGCCGCATCCTGCCGGCCGAGCACGCGACGGCGGTGCTGGAGGTGCAGCGGCGCCTGCTGGCCGTGGCGGCGGGGCAGGACCGGCCGGTGCGCACCGGGTCCCGCGCGCCGTTGCTGGCGGCACTGGTGGCGGTCCCGGTCGCCGGCTTGCTGCTCTACGCCATCAACGGGCAGCCCGGCATCCCGACCCTGGCCGGCGACACCGCCGCGCTCGCCGGTCTGCAGCGCCAGGCGGAGGAGGCGGCGCTGATCCAGCAGCTGCGCGAACGGCTGGCGACCTTGGACCCTAGGAGCGACCAGGCGCGGCAGGGCTACGTGTTGCTGGGCAATGTGGAGGACACCCGCGGCAACTACGCAGCCGCGGCGGAGGCCTGGCGCACGGCGCTCACGGCCAAGTTCGACGCGACGCTCGCGGCCCGTACCGCGGAGGCGATGAGCCAGGCGGAGGGGCGCGTCACGCCATCGAGCGCCGCGCTGTTCCGCCGGGCACTGGCGGCGGCGCCGGCGGATGCGCCGTGGCGGGGCGCGGTGGAGCAGCGTCTGGCGACGGCGCCGTAAGCCCGCGCGGGATTACCGGAATTGCTCCAGCCGATCTGCCAACTGGCCAATCCCCACCTGATCCGTGTTGGCGAACGCGATCCGCACATGCCGCTCCTGCCCCGGCCCGAACGCGCTGCCGGGCAGGCACACGGCGCCCAGCTCCGCCCCCATCCGCTCTGCCACCGCGGCACTCGCCACCCCCTCGAACGGGTGCCGCACATACGCGAAATAGGAGCCGAGGGACTCCACGCGCCACTCCGGCAGGCGCTGGAAGGCGGCGCGGACAGTGTCGGCACGGTCGTTGATGAGGGCGCGGTTGCCGGCGCGCCACTCCGCGAGCGCGCCGATGCCCCAGGTGATGGCGGCCTGGGTGCCGCGATGGGGGCAGATATGCAGGCTGTCCAGGATCTTGGTGAGCTGCCCCGCGACCGGCTCTCCCGCCGTGACCGCGCCCAGCCGATGGCCGGGCACGCAATACGCCTTGGAGAAGCTGTACAGCCCGATCAGGTGGTCCGCCCAGTCCGGATCATCGAACAGTTCGTGCGCACGCTCCTGGCCCGCCGGCAGGAAGTCGCGATACGTCTCGTCCAAAATCAGGAACAGGTTCCGGCGGCGGCACAGCGCAAGGAACGCCGCGATCACCGAGGGCGGATAGACGGCACCGGTCGGGTTGTTGGGGGTGATCAGCACGATGGCGCGGGTGCGATCGTCGATCAGTGTCTCGGCTTCGGCCGGGTCGGGCACGAAGCCGTGTTCGGCGTGGCAAGGCAGGGGCCGCGGTTCGATGCCCAGCATCTGGCAGCTTTGCTGATGATTCCAGAACCACGGTGTGGGCAGCAACACGCTTTCACCCGCCTGCGCGATCGCGAGGAGTGTCGCGAAGAAGGCCTGGTTGCACCCGGCGGTGATCACGACCTCATCGGGCGTCACGCCACGCTGCGCCGCATACGCCTCCCGCAGCGGCAGGTCCCCATTGATCAGGCCATACCGGGCCATCGCCGGATCGCTGGCCGCCGCGGCGGCGTGGGCCAACAAGTCCGGATGCGGCGCATAGCCCGGCACCGCCTGACACAGATCCAGCAACGGGCCATGCGCCCCCTCATAGCGCCGCGCCCAGGCATGGGCCTCCAGAATGGGCGGGGCGTCGATACGGGCAACGAGCGGATTTAGAGCGGGCATACGCGTAGTTGTTGGCTCGACCCTTGGCGCGTCAATGCGTAGGCTGCACACCAATCAGGGAGGACAGCCAATGTATCCGGATGTGCAGCTGCACCTGAACGGCGCATGGACCGCGGCGCAGGCGGGCAAGACCCTCGATGTGCCGAACCCCGCGACCGGCGAGAGCAACGGCCGCGTCGCCCATGCCGAGCAGGCGGACCTCGATATTGCGCTGGAAGCGACGGTGCGCGGGTTCGCCACGTGGCGCCGTGTGTCGGCCTTCGATCGGTCGAAGCTGCTACGGAAAGCGGCCGACCTGCTGCGGTCCCGTGCCGATGACATCGCCCGGCTCATGACGCTCGAGCAAGGCAAGCCGCTCGCCGAGGCGCGCATGGAGACGGTGGCCGGCGCCGACATTATCGATTGGTTCGCGGAGGAGGCGCGCCGCACCTATGGCCGCGTGATCCCTGCGCGGGCGGAGGGTATCTATCAGCTCAGCTTGCGGGAGCCTGTGGGGCCCGTGGCGGCGTTCACGCCCTGGAACTTCCCGATCAACCAAGCCAATCGCAAGATTGCCATCGCGCTGGCGGCGGGCTGCTCGATCATCGTGAAGGGGCCGGAGGAGACGCCGGCCTCCTGCGCGGCGCTGGTGCAGTGCTACGTGGATGCCGGGTTGCCGCCCGGCGTGCTGCAGCTCGTGTTCGGCGTGCCGGCGGAAATCTCCGAGTACCTGATTCCGCATCCGGCGATCCGAAAGATTTCGTTCACGGGATCGACAGCGGTCGGCAAGCAGCTCTCGGCGTTGGCGGGCGCCCACATGAAGCGGGTCACGATGGAGCTGGGCGGCCATGCCCCGGCGATCGTGTTCAACGACGCCGACATCCCGGCCGCGACCAAGCATCTGGCCGGTGCCAAGTTCCGCAACGCCGGCCAGGTTTGCGTGAGCCCGACGCGGTTCCTGGTGCAGGAAGACGTGTTCGACCAGTTCGTGGACGGCTTCGCCAAGGCCGCGGCGGCGCTGAAAGTCGGCAATGGGATGGAGCCCGGCACCCAGATGGGGCCGCTCGCGAACCCCCGCCGGGTCGCGGCGATGGAGAGCCTGATTGCCGATGCCGTGCACCATGGCGCCGAGGTGCGCACGGGCGGCAAGCGCATCGGCAACACGGGCAATTTTTTCGAACCCACCGTGCTGACGGGGGTGCACGCCGAGATGCGGGTGATGAACGAGGAACCGTTCGGCCCGCTCGCGGTCATGGCGCCGTTCAAGCATTTCGACGAGGCGGTGGCGGAGGCGAACCGGCTACCCTACGGCCTCGCGAGCTACGCCTTCACCCGCTCCGCCAAGACGGCCGGGGCAATCGGGGCGGCGGTGGAGGCGGGGATGATGACCATCAACCATATCGGGCTCGCGCTGCCGGAGGTGCCGTTCGGCGGCGTGAAGGAGAGCGGGTATGGCTCCGAAGGCGGGGCCGAGGCGATCGAGGGCTATCTCAGCACAAAGTTCATCACGCAGGCGGGGGCATGATGCGCACCATCGGGCTGATGACGGCGCTGTTGCTGACGGGCGCGGCGCAGGCGGAGCTCTACACCACGGGACCGGCTTATGTGCTGCCCAGCAGCGATACCGGCTGGGACTACATCACGTTCGATGCCACGACCGGCCGTTTGTTCATCGCCCGGCGCAAGGATGGGCTGACGGTGTTCGACACGCGGACCGGGACGGTGGTGGGCCAGGTGGAGGACAGCCTCGGCGCCAATGGGGTGCTGCTGGTGCCGGGCCAGACGCGGGCGTTCGTGGCGATGACGGACGGCACGATGCTGAGCTTCGACACTGCGACGTTAAAGCGGATCGACCGCATCAAGCTGGATGACGGGGACCTGAACCAGGGCTTCTATGAGCCCACGACGCAGCGCGTGCACATGGTGGTGGGCGCGCGTCCGGACCGCACGACCTGGATTTCGGTGGATGCCAAGACGGGCCAGGTGCTGGGCCGCACCGTGTTCGACAGCAAGAAGATGGATGACCCGGCCGCCGACGGCGCCGGCACGATCTATGCCCCCATGCGGGACAAGAACGTGCTGAACCGGATGAGTGCCGCCGACCTGTCGATCCAAGCCACTTGGCCGCTCGGCCCCTGCGTGCAGCCCGTGGCCGTCGAATACGACCACGCCGCGCATCGCGTGCTGATCGCCTGCCGCGGGGATAAGCCGGTGTTCATCGCACTCGACCCGGCGGATGGCCGCATCGTCGCCACGCTGCCGATCGGGCGCGGAGTGGACGGCATGGTGCATGATGTGGCCGGGGGGCTGCTGATCACGGCGGGGGGCGTGGATGGGACGATGAGCGTGATCAAGCAATCGGGGCCGGATGCCTATGCGCTGGTGGAGACAATCACCACGCGGCCGATGGCGCGGGTGCTGGCGTTGGATGCGGAGCGGCGGCTGTGGACGGTGGCGGCGGGGTACTCGCAGGCGATCGGGGCGGATGGAAAGGCCGGGCCCGTGGCCTACCATCGCGATAGCTTTGCCGTCCTGTCCTATCTCCGCCGATGATGACCTAACGGTAATATTACTTGGCTTTAACGCACCCGCGGCCTGACCTGCGTCCCAGCAGAGTTGATGGATGACATGGTTGACATGATCGAGGCCGCACGGCCCGGCGGCCTGGTTCCGGCGCCCAGCACTGGTATGCTGTCGGAGCGAAACTTCCTGACGGGCCTCGCGAGTGACGGGTCGGTGAGCAATAGCGGATTTTGGACCTCCGCGAATTTCGGCCTGGCGCATAAATGGAGCGGCGGCGTCGCGGGGAGCGGGGGCGGCACCGTGTCCTACTCGTTCGATAGCCGAGCGCTGTTCACACCGGCGGAACGCCAATCCCTGGTCTCGGGCCTCGCGCTATGGTCGGCGATCTGCAACATCTCGTTCACGGACGCGCCGAGCTATGGATCGTTGGTGTTCACGCGCAATAACTCCGGTTCCGAATACGAAAACGACAGGGATACTGGCACCAATGCCGGGTCCAGGCTTCTGGGGTACACGCTGTCGGCCTCGATCAACATCGACAAGTCATTGGAGATGTGAACTCGTTCCAGTCGGTCGGCGCCTACGGGGTCGGATCCTTCGTCCATGAGGAGGGCCATATGATCGGCCTGGGGCATGGCGGCCCCTATAACGGCTCGGTCAACCCGGCGACGCAGCAATATTCTGCCTATGACAGCCGGCTCTGGACCGTGATGTCGTATTTGGTGCCGGGTGATCCGCGGGCGCGGTATGCGGGCCAAGACGGCATTACCGGCACGAGCTGGGCCACGCGATACACACCGACCACGCCGATGATCGTGGACATCCTCGCGGCGCAGCAACTCTATGGCGCCCCGGTCACAACGCCGTTTTCTGGCGGGCAACGCTTCGGGTTCAACACCAATATCGCCGGGCCCACGGCGCGGTATTACGATTTCTCGGTCAACACGGTGCCGGTGGTGACGATCTGGGACCGGGGCACCGGCAACACGCTCGACCTGTCAGGCTATACGCAGGATTCGACCGTGAACCTCAATCCCGGTTCGTTCAGCAGCGTGGCTGGCTTGTCCAACAACGTGGCGATCGCGTTCGGCACGGCGATCGACTCCGCGGTGGGCGGGCCGGGCAACGACACGTTCTTCCTGAACGGCAATGATGACCGGATCGACGGCAATCTGGGCTACGACACCGTGGTGCTGCCAGGCGCTAGAAGCGAGTACACCGTCCGCGCCCTCGGCCACGCCGTCGTGGTCCAGGACACGGTGCTGACGCGCGGGGGCACCAACCTCCTGGTCAATGTGGAGGCGATCCGATTTGCCGACATGGGCGTGGCGGCGGGCGGTATCGTGACCTCGCCCCGGGACTTCAACGGGGATGGGCTCGCGGACCACCTCTGGCAGAACACGGATGGCGTCGTGGCCGAATGGACCACGGGTGGCGGCACCGGGATCGTGGGCGGCGGTGGCGGCTGGACCGTGGCCGGCAGCGGCGATTTCGATGGCGATGGCAACGCCGACCTGCTGTGGCGGGATGCGTCCGGCACGGTGGTCGAGTGGTCGATGCGGGACCGCGCCGTGCTGAGCAGCGGCGGAATCGGCGGGGACGGCACCTGGTCCGTGGTGACGACGGGCGATTTCAACGGCGACGGCAAGACCGACATTGTCTGGCGCAACGGCGCCACCGGCCAGTGCCAGCTCTGGGACATGGACGGCCGGGCGACCATCGCTGCGGGAAATTTGGGCGGGGACCTCGACTGGTCGATCGTCGGCAGCGGCGATTTCAATGGCGATGGCCACGCGGATTTGCTGTGGCGCAATACGAACGGCACCGTCGTGGAGTGGCTGATGAACGACCGCGCGGTGATCGACGCCGGCACGATCGGCACCGACCCGTCCTGGCGTTTCGTGGCCGCCGCCGACTTCAACCGGGACGGGCGGTCCGACATTCTGTGGCGCAACGAGTTTTCGGGCGTGGTGCAGGAATGGGACATGTCGGGGCTGACGGTGCAGAGCTCGGGCGCCCTGGGCGGGGACCTCGGCTGGTCCGTGAGCCGGGCGGAGGACGTGACCGGGGACGGCGCGGCGGATTTGTTCTGGCGGCAGGCGAGCAGCGGGGCGGTGGTGGAGTGGGATATGAGCGACCGGACCGTGACGGGCGCTCATGCGATCGGGGGGGATCTGGGGTGGCGGTTGGTGTGATGTGAAGGAGAGTGCGCGTGCCGTTTGCGACATATATGGTTGCGTGCCGGGACGGCTCCATCTACACCGGTCATACCGAGAAGCTCGAAATTCGCTTCGATCAGCATAATTCCGGCTACTTTCCAACCTGCTACACCGTCAGCCGGAGACCGGTGACGTTGCTATGGTCCGAGACTTTCCAAACGCGCATCGAGGCGCTTGAGGCCGAACGGCAGATCAAGGGCTGGACGAAAGCAAAGAAGCTTGCGTTTGCCGCAGGTAGTTGGGCTCTGCTGGCGCAACTCGCCCGGTGCCGGACCGCGGGCCCTGTCGCGGGTCCTTCGACGGGCTCAGGACCAACGGAGCCTCTGGCGCGGGGAGCTGTCGCAATTGTCTCCGACCCCGCTCGTCCTGAGCTTGTCGAAGGACCGACAGCCTGGCCCCGGACCCGGTGCCGGACGGCGGGCCCTGTTGCGGGTCCTTCGACGGGCTCAGGACGAACGGAGCCCGTGGTGCGCGGAGCTGTCGCAATTGTCCCCGATCCCGCTGGTCCTGAGCCTGTCGAAGGACCGACAGCCTGGCCCCGGACCCGGTGCCGGAAGGCGGGCCCTGTCGCGGGTCCTTCGACGGGCTCAGGACGAACGGAGCCCGTGGTGCGCGGAGCTGTCGCAATTGTCTCCGTCGAAGGACCGACAGCCTGACCCGGCCCGGTGCCGGAAGGCGAGCCCTGTCGCGGGTCCTTCGACGGGCTCAGGACCAACGGAGCCCCTGGCGCGCGGAGCTGTCGCCGTTGTCCTCGATCCCGCTGGTCCTGAGCTTGTCGAAGGACCGACAGCCTGACCCCGGCCTAATCAAACATCCACATTCACCTCATCCACCGTCCGAGCCCGCTCCTGAATAAACTGGAACCGCAACTCCGGCTTGCGCCCCATCAGGCTCTCCACCATCGCATCCGTCGCCACCTTGTCGTCCAGCAGCGCGTCCACCCGTAGCAGCGTGCGTTTGGCCGGGTTCATCGTCGTGTCTTTCAGTGCCATCGCCGGCATCTCGCCCAGGCCCTTGAAGCGGCTCACCTCCACCTTGGCGCCGGGCTTGAAGGCGGTGCGCATCAGGCGGTCCTTGTCGGCATCGTTCATGGCATAGACGGACTTCGCCCCCTGCGTGAGCCGGAACAGCGGCGGTTGCGCCAAATACAGATGCCCCCCGGTAATCAGCTTCGGCAGCTTGCGGTAGAAGAAGGTCAGCAGCAACGAGGCGATGTGCGCGCCGTCCACGTCCGCGTCCGTCATGATGATGACCCGGCCGTAGCGCAGCCGCGCCCCGTCATACCGCTCCCCGGCGCCGCAGCCCAACGCCTCGACCAGGTCCCGTAGCTCCACGTTGCCGGACAGCTTGTCGTCCGACGCGCTCGCCACGTTCAGGATCTTGCCCCGCAGCGGCAGCACCGCCTGCGTCTCGCGGTTGCGGGCCTGTTTGGCGGAGCCGCCGGCGCTGTCGCCCTCCACCAGAAAGATCTCGGTATCGTCGCGCACCTCCCGCGTGCAATCCGTGAGCTTGCCCGGCAGGCGCAGGCGTCTCGTGGCACTCTTGCGGCTGACATCCTTGCTCTCGCGGCGGCGCAACCGGTCTTCGGCGCGCTCGATCACGAACGCCAGCAAGCCGTCGGCCTGGCCGGGATGGGCGCCGAGCCACTGGTCGAACCGGTCCCGCATCGCGGTCTCTACCAGGCGCTGCGCCTCGGGGCTGGTCAGCTTCTCCTTGGTCTGGCCCTGGAATTGCGGCTCGCGCACGAAGGCCGACAATTTGGCCGCCATCTGCGACTGTAGATCCTCCGCCGTCACGATCGCCGCGCGCTTGTTGGACCGCTGCTCGCCCCAGGCGCGCAGTCCCTTCAGCAGCGCCGCGCGGAACCCGGCCTCATGCGTGCCGCCCTGCGGCGTCGGCACCGTGTTGCAATAGGAATGCAGGAACCCATCCGCCCCATCGAGCCACGCCACGGCCCATTCGACCCGGCCGCCCGTCTGCCCGTTGGAGGGCGGCAGCTCCGACTCGCCGGCCCAAATTTCCGGGACCGCCAGCTCGGTGCCGTCGATGTCGTCCGTCAGGCTGTCCCGCAGGCCGCCCGGGAAGTGCAGCACGGCCTCAGCCGGGACGTCGCCGGTGACCAGCGCCGGGTCGCAGGTCCAGCGGATCTTCACGCCGCGGAACAAATAGGCCTTGGAGCGGCATAGGCGGTAGAGACGCGCCGGGCTGAACCGCAACGCAGCAAAGATCTCGGGGTCCGGATGGAAGCGGATGCTGGTGCCGCGCCGGTTATGCACCGCCCCGGCATTCACGAGGGGCCCGAGCGGCTTTCCCCGCGCATAGGATTGCCGCCACAGCGTCCGTTCCCGCGCGACCTCGACCTCCATGGAGTCGGACAGCGCATTCACCACGGAGCTACCGACGCCGTGCAGCCCGCCCGACGTCGCATACGCCTTGCCGCCGAACTTGCCGCCCGAATGCAGCGTGGTGAGGATGACCTCCAACGCGCTCAGATGCTTGAACTTCGGATGTGGATCGACCGGGATGCCGCGGCCATTGTCGCGGATGGTAAGCCAGTTGCCATCCTCGAGCGACACCTCGATCGCGCTGGCGTGCCCGGCCACGGCCTCGTCCATCGAGTTGTCCAGCACTTCGGCGGCGAGGTGGTGCAGGGCGGCTTCGTCGGTCCCGCCGATATACATGCCGGGGCGGCGGCGCACGGGCTCCAGGCCCTCGAGCACCTCGATATCCCGGGCGGAATAACTCCCCGGCTTATCCTCGCCGCTACCGAGCGAGGTCAGAAGATCGTTCATGCTGTGTTCCCATCCTGACCCCGAACGTAGTCGTCCGGGATCAGGGGGGCAACCTCGGGCTTAGTTGCGGAACGTCCCGCTCGGCTCCTGGGTATGGGCTTCGAGGAACCAGAGCTGCTTGTCCACGCCGCGCGAGACCTCCGTCAGGATGTCGGCGGTGTCCTTGTCCCCGGCGTCATCGGCCTCCTCGATGTTGGCGCGGACGGCGTTGGCGAAGGTCGCGTAGCGCTCGATCAGCGCCTTGATGTGGTCGGCGATCGCATAGATATCCGTGGGATACGGCTTCAGCTTCGTCTCGCGGTTCACCTCCTGCACAGTGCCGCGAGCGGTGCCGCCGAGTTGCGTGATGCGCTCGGCCATGGTGTCGACATACTCGTCCTGCTCGTCCCGGAAGCCGTCGAGCATCAGGTGGACGCCGATGAATTGCGGACCCTTCAGGTTCCAATGCGCCTGCTTGGTGATGAGGCTGAGGTCTATCGCGTCGGCCATGCGGGCCTGCAGGATCTCCATCGCCACGGCCTTGGCGTTGTTCTTCAGGTCGTTGTTGGTCTTGTGCAGGCGGGCGTTCTGGGTCTGGTCCTTGATCTCGTCGGGCTTGCTGGCCATCGTGAAGGCGCTCCTGGTTTGTGGAATGCGCTCACAACGCCGTGGGGGGCTCCCCGTTCCGGACCCATGTGGCGCCCTGCCGGCTCGCGGGGTCCACGGCGATATAGCGGCAGGGAAGCGGCGCCTCGCTGTCATGGAACGCCGCCACCCGGGCCAGCGCCTGGCGGTCGGAATCCGATAGGCGATTCAGCTCGCGCAGGTGGTCGGTCCAGCTTTGCATGGCCCAGACCTCCATCCAGCCATCGGCGTGTGCCACGTCTTCATACAGGCGCCAGACCAGGGCCCCGGCCCGGCCCCGGACATGCTGCACCTCGTTCATCGCATCGAGGAACGCGTCCCGGTCGCCGGGTGCGACGTGGTAGCGCATGGTCTCGAGGATGCGGCCGCGGGATTGCGGCAGATGGGAGGCGATCTCCGGATCCGGCGCCTCGGCCTGGGGCGGCGCCGGGATCGCGTCGGCCGGGGTGAACACGTAATCGAGGCCGTAGCCGCGCACGGCGAAGGCCAGCACCGCGGCGCTCGCCGCCGCCACCGCCATCGCGACCTGCAGCCCGAGCCAGCCGCCGAGCCACCCCCACAGCAACGAGCCTGCCGCCAGCGCGCCGTTGAATGCGAGCTGGTAGATCGCCAGCGCCCGCGCCCGCACCCAGGGCGGCGCCACCAGCTGCGCCGCCGCCTGCGCCGTGCTGGCCGCGGCCACCCAGCCCACGCCGAACAGCACCATGCCGACAGCCGCCAAAGACCAGTGCGTGCTGAGCGAAATCAACGACATGCCAGCGCACGAAAAAAGGGATGCGCCCAGCACCGTCGTGCCCCGCCCGGCGCGGCCCCGCAGCAGCGGCAGCAGCATGCCGCTCGTGACGCCCCCCACGCCCATCAGCCCGAGCAGCAGCCCGAAACTGCCGGCGCCCAACCCCAGCTGCTCCCGCACCACGAGCGGCAGCAGCGCCCACGGCGCCGCGCACGGTAGAAAAAAGGCGATCGCCCGCATCATCGCCGCCCGCATCGCCGGGGTATGCTGCGCGAACCGCATGCCGGCCCGCATGGCGCCGATCAGGTGCTCGCGCGGCAGGGTGGAGCGGGTGGCCGTGCGCTTCCACACCACCAGCACGGCGATGCTGACCACGAACGAGGCGGCGAACAGCATGAAGGCGAGGGAGGGGCCGCCGAACACGATCAATACGCCGCCGAGCGCCGGGCCCAGCGCGCGGGCCAGGTTGAAGCCGATGCCGTTCAACGCGATCGCCTGCACCAGGTCCACCCGCGGCACCACCTCCGGCACCGTGGCGCCCCAGGCGGGCTGATACATGGCGGAGCCGATGCCGATCGCGAACGTCAGCGCAATCAGCCCGGCGGCATCGATCATCCCGGCATAGGTCAGCACCGCCAGCAGCGTCGCGGCCGCCATGGTCCAGATCTGTGCCCCGATCAGGAAGCGCCGCCGGTCCATCGTGTCCGCCAGGGCGCCCGCCGGCAGCGCCAGCAGGAAGGTCGGGATGATCGTCGCCGCCTGGATCAGGCTCACGCTGATCGGTGAGGGCGAGAGCGAGGTCATGAGCCAGCCGGCGCCGGTATTCTGCGTCCAGGTGCCGAGCGCGGTCACCACGTTGGCGATCCACAGGCTGCGGAACACGCCATGGCGAAGCGGCAGCAGGGCGGGGGGCGCGCGCATGGCGGCGATGGTGGCCTGTTACGGGGCGGCGGGGAAGCCGGGCGGCAGCCGCACCGTGAAGCGGATGCGCACCTCGGGGCCCGCCAGGTTCGGCCGGGCGCCCATGCCCCACTCCGCGCGCCGCATCGGGCCGCTGGCGATCCAGTGCGTCCGGTCCCGCGTGACGGCGAGGGAGAGCGGCTTCGCGACGCCGTGCAGCAGCAGCGTGCCCTCGATCCGCGGGCCGGTGCAGGCGCCGGTGAATTCGAACGCGGGATGCCGGGTCACGTCCAGCAGGTCCGGTCCGATCGCGTCGGCGGTCATGTCCGGGTCGGGCATCTGCAAACTGGCGGCCTCGGCCTTGACCACGATGTGGCAGGCCCTGGGGTCCTGGTCATCGAGGGTCAGGGTGCCGGTGAAGCGGGTGAAATGCCCGTCGATCGGCAGGAAGCCGAGGCCGTAGGCGCGAAATGCCGTCTCCGTGCCCGGCGGCGCGAGCGGCACGGTGAGCGGTGCCGCCAGGGCCGGGCCCGCGACCAGGAGCATCCCCAGCCACCATGGGTTGCGCATCCGACCCTCTCTCTGCTTCATGCCGTCCTGTTCCGGCCGGCTATGGAGACGATGAATGAGCCTCAAGGGCAAGACCGCCTTGGTGACGGGATCGACCAGCGGCATCGGGCTCGGCATCGCCCACGCGCTGGCCGGGGCGGGTGCCGACATCATGCTGAACGGCTTCGGCGACCCGGCTGCGGTCCAGGCGATCCAGGACGAGCTGACGCGCACCCACGGCGTCCGCGTAGCGTTCGACGGCGCCGACCTTTCAGCTGAGCCGGCCGTCACCGCTCTGGTCGCGCATACCAGGGAGGTGCTGGGCGGGCCTGACATCGTCGTGAACAATGCCGGCATCCAGCACACGGCGGCGATCGGCAGCTTCCCGGTGGAACGGTGGGACGCGGTGATCGCGATCAATCTGTCGGCGGCGTTCCATGCGATGCAGGCGGCGATGCCGGGCATGATGGCGGCAGGGTGGGGGCGGGTGGTGAACATCGCCTCCGCACACGGACTGGTCGGATCAGCGCACAAAGCCGCTTATGTCGCCGCCAAGCACGGGCTGATCGGGCTGACGAAGGTGGCCGCGATCGAGGCGGCAAACACTGGGGTGACGGTGAACGCGATCTGCCCGGGCTGGGTGCTGACACCCCTGGTAGAGAAACAACTGCGGGAGCGCGCGGCGCGGGACGGCAAGGATATCGCGGCGGTGAAGCTGGAAATGCTGGCGGAGAAGCAGCCGATGACGGCGTTCACCACCCCGGAGTCGCTCGGCGCCCTGGCGGTGTTCCTGTGCAGCGACGACGCGCGCACCATGACAGGGGCGGCGGTGTCGATGGATGGCGGCTGGACCGCCACATGACCACGATCGTCACGGGCGCCGCCGGCTTCGTGGGTTTCCACGTGGCGCAGGCATTGCTGGCGCGGGGCGAGGCCGTGGTCGGGCTGGATAACCTCAACGATTATTATGACGTCAGGCTGAAGCGGGCGCGGCTGGCGCAGCTCGAGGGCCAGCCAGGGTTTACGTTCCACAAGGCCGACATCGCGGACAAGGCGGCGCTGTTTGCCGTGTTCGACGGCGTGCCCGGCGCCACCGGCATCGTGCACCTGGCCGCACAGGCCGGGGTCCGGCACTCCATGGTCGATCCCTGGGCGTATGTGTCGGCCAACGTGATGGGGCATGTCACGGTGCTGGAGGCGGCGAGGCGCCTGCCGAATTTGCGGCACCTCGTGTATGCCAGCTCCTCCTCCGTCTATGGCGGCAACACCAAGCTGCCGTTCGCCGAGACGGATGCGGTGAATACGCCGGTGTCGCTCTATGCCGCGACGAAGCGGGCGGACGAGCTGATCAGCCATGCCTACGGCCATCTGTATCGCATCCCGCAGACCGGATTGCGCTTCTTCACCGTGTATGGCCCCTGGGGCCGGCCGGACATGGCCTACTATATGTTTGCCGAACGCATCGCGACCGGCGAGCCGATCACGCTGTTCGAAGGCGGACGGTTGAAGCGGGACTTCACCTATATCGACGATATCGTGCAGGGCGTGCTGGGCTGCCTCGACCGTCCGCCGGCCCCGGGCACGCCCACGCAGGTGTTCAACATCGGCAACAACCGCGCCGAATGGGTGTCGGACCTGGTGCGCTTGCTGGAGGAGGGGCTGGGGCGCCGGGCGGTGATCGTCGACGCGCCGCGGCCGATCGCCGACGTGGTGGAGACCTGCGCCGACCTCGAGGCGATCGGCGCCTATGCCGGCTACGCGCCGCGGACGCCCCTGGCGGAAGGGGTGCCGCGTTTCGTGCGCTGGTTCCAGGACTATGCCGCGCGATAGGCGAACCTTGTTCCATGCTCCCGCTTGGGCTAAACGCCGCCGCTAACTCCCGGCGCGGGCGTGGTGAAATGGTAGACACGCCAGATTTAGGTTCTGGTGGCGCAAGCCGTGGGGGTTCAAGTCCCTCCGCCCGCACCATCGGATCGCACTGAAGACGGCTTGTGACGTAAGGAATTTGGGTCAATGCAGGTTACCGAGACGCTCTCCGAGGGGCTCCGCCGCGGCTTCGCCATCACGGTCCCGGCTGCCGATATCGAGGGGAAGCGCACCGCGAAGCTCACCGAGATCGGCCGCACCATCAAGCTGCCGGGGTTCCGCCCGGGCAAGGTGCCGATGGCCCTGGTGCGCCAACGCTATGGCACGGCCATCATGTCCGAAGTGCTGGAGGAGAGCGTCAACACCGCGACGCAACAGGTGCTGACCGACCGTGGCCTGCGCGCCGCCGGGCAGCCGAAGGTGGACGTGACGCAGATCCAGGATCAGCAGGACCTGCAATTCAACCTCGAGGTCGAGCTGCTGCCCGAGATCGCCATGCCGGATTTCGGCGCGATCCACCTGACGCGTTTGAAGGCCGAGGCGTCGGCGGAGTCGATCGACACGGCGCTCGCCGAGATCGCCAAGCGGCAGAAGGTGTTGGAGCCCGTGACCGAGGATCGTGGCGCGCAGGTCGGCGACACGCTGACGGTCGATTTCGTGGGCAAGGTGGACGGCGTGCCGTTCTCGGGCGGGACCGGGACGGCGATGCCGGTGGAGCTGGGCGGCGCCGGGTTCATCCCGGGCTTCAGCGAGGGCATGGAGGGCATGAAGCCCGGTGAGGAGCGCCAGATCAGCGTCACCTTCCCGGAGGAATACCACGCCAAGGAGCTGGCCGGTAAGCCTGCGACCTTCGACCTGACCGCCACCAAGCTCGAGCAGAGCAAGGAGGCCGTGGCCGATGACAGCCTGGCGGAGAAGCTCGGGCTCGAGAACCTGGCCAAGCTGCGCGAGGTGATCGCCGAGCGCATTGGGCAGGAGTACGAGCAGGGCAGCCGCATGCGTCTGAAGCGGGACCTGTTGGACCAGTTGGCAAAATCTGCCAGCTTCGAGGTGCCGCCGAGCATGGTCGAGGGCGAGTTCGGGCAGATCTGGAGCCGTGTCGAAACCGACCGCAAGGAGGGCCGCGGCGATCCGGACGACAAGGAGAAGGACGAGGAGACGCTGAAGGGCGAGTATCGCGCGATCGCCGAGCGGCGCGTGCGTCTCGGGCTGTTGCTCAGCGAGATCGGCCGCACCAACGGGATCCAGGTCGGCCAGGACGAGATGTTGCGCGCGATGCGCAACGAAGCCGGTCGGTATCCCGGGCAAGAACAGGCGGTGATGGAGTTCTTCCGCAAGAACCCGCAGGCGGCCGAGAACCTGCGCGGTCCGTTGTATGAGGACAAGGTCGTGGACTTCATCCTCGAGCTGGCGAAGATCGAAGAGAAGATCGTCACGCCCGAGGAGCTGGCTGCGGAGCCGGACGCGCCGTCTGCCTGAACCGAGGCCTAACCCGGATATCCGCCGGGGCGGCGTGGCGCTTCACGCGGGCTTAAGTTGGACCATGTATGAGTGAGGGCGATCCGCAGGGATGGCCAGGGTTGAAGGGATAGTTGGCAGATGAGGGATCGCAGTCCGGTCGAGGTTGCTGCCGTGTATTGGCCGTCGGTGACGGAAATCACGGCCCGCGGTGAGTACCGCAACGACATGCTGTCCCGCATGTTGAAGGAGCGGATCGTGTTCCTGACGGGGCCGATCTTCGATGAGCTGGCCACCTCGATCTGCGCGCAGCTGCTGTTCCTGGAGAGCGAGAACCCGTCCAAGGACATCAGCATCTATATCAACAGCCCCGGTGGCGTCGTGTCCGCCGGGCTCGCGATCTACGACACCATGCAATATATCCGCAGCCCGGTCAGCACGCTGTGCATCGGTCAGGCGGCGAGCATGGGCAGCCTGTTGCTGGCGGCCGGCGCGAAGGGCAAGCGGTTCGCGACGCCGAACTCCCGCATCATGGTGCATCAGCCCAGCGGCGGCGCGCAGGGCCAGGCCTCGGACATCGAGATCCAGGCGCGGGAGATCCTGCTGCTGCGCAAGCGCCTGAACGACATCTATGTGAAGCACACCGGCCAGGAATTGTTTGCCATCGAGGAGAAGCTCGAGCGGGACAGCTACATGTCTGCCGAGGAGGCCCTGACATTCGGCATCGTGGACACCGTGGTGGAAAATCGGCCGGTGCCGGCGGATCCTAGCCGGATCTAGGCGGGTGACGGGGCTGTCGGCATGGTGTGTTGCAAAACGGTGACCCCCGGCACATCTCTTTCCCCGGAGCCGTGCCAGGGCTGACGCGGTGCCTGACGTGTGGCCCGGCGGTCTTGCTCCGAATTCGGGGCACGGTCTAGTCTAAGGCGGTTTGCCCCCATCCATGCGGGGCCGGAGTGACGATGAGCAAGTCCACGGAGTCCAAGAACACGCTGTATTGCTCGTTCTGCGGCAAGTCGCAGCATGAGGTCCGGAAGCTCATTGCCGGGCCGACGGTGTTCATCTGCGACGAGTGCGTCGAGCTCTGCATGGATATCATCCGGGAAGAGCACAAGACCCACCTGGTCAAGTCCAGGGATGGCGTGCCGACGCCTAAGGAGATCTGCAAGGTCCTGGACGATTACGTCATCGGGCAGGCGCACGCCAAGAAGGTGCTGAGCGTCGCGGTTCATAACCATTACAAGCGGTTGGCACACGCATCGAAGAACAACGATGTTGAGATCGCCAAGAGCAACATCATGCTGGTGGGCCCCACGGGCTCCGGCAAGACGCTCCTGGCGCAGACGCTGGCGCGCATCCTCGATGTGCCGTTCACGATGGCGGACGCCACGACGCTGACGGAGGCCGGGTATGTCGGTGAGGATGTGGAGAACATCATCCTCAAGCTGCTGCAGGCGGCCGATTACAACGTGGAGCGGGCGCAACGCGGCATCGTCTATATCGACGAGGTCGATAAGATCAGCCGCAAGTCGGACAATCCCAGCATCACGCGGGATGTGAGCGGGGAGGGCGTGCAGCAGGCGCTGCTGAAGATCATGGAGGGCACCGTCGCCTCCGTGCCGCCGCAGGGCGGGCGCAAGCACCCGCAACAGGAGTTCCTGCAGGTCGATACGACCAACATCCTGTTCATCTGCGGCGGCGCGTTCTCGGGGCTCGAGAAGATCATCGGTGCGCGGGGCAAGGGCTCCGGCATCGGCTATGGCGCCGAGGTCCGGGCGCCGGATGAGCGCCGGGTCGGTGCGGTGCTGCGCGAAGTGGAGCCGGAAGACTTGCTGAAGTTCGGGCTGATCCCGGAGTTCATCGGCCGCCTGCCGGTTGTCGCCACGCTGGAAGATTTGGATGAGGCGGCGCTGGTCGAGATCCTGACCAAGCCCAAGAACGCGCTCTCGAAGCAATATGCCCGGCTGTTCGAGATGGAAGGCGTAAAGCTTTCGTTTACCGAAGATGCGCTAAGATCGGTCGCAACGCGGGCCATTGCCCGCAAGACCGGCGCGCGCGGCTTGCGCTCCATCATGGAGGCCATTTTGCTATCGACCATGTTCGACCTGCCGGGCCTCGATGGTGTCGAGGAGGTGACGATCAACCGCGAGGTGGCGGAGAATCGGGCCACCCCGCTGTTCACCTACGGCAAGGAGCGGGCGGAGGGCGGGGCCTGACGCCGCCGGCCCTTGTGCGGGCCGCTCCCGCTTCCGACATTGTTTTGACGCGCCGATGCGTGCCTCATGGAAGGGCGCACGACGCCCCGACCGTCTCTTAGGAGGTCCGAATGACCGATTCCGATCGCACGCCCAAGTCCCGCCCGGCACCTGCCGAGGCCGACAGCCTGGCCGTGTTGCCGCTGCGCGATATCGTCGTCTTCCCGCACATGATCGTGCCCCTGTTCGTCGGCCGGGAGAAATCCGTCCGTGCGCTCGAGGCGGTGATGCGCGATGACAAGCAGATCCTGCTGGTGGCGCAGAAGAACGCCGCGCAGGACGATCCGGAATCCGATGACATCTACCGCGTCGGCACCGTATCCACGATACTGCAGCTGCTGAAGCTGCCGGACGGCACCGTGAAGGTGCTGGTTGAGGGCGGGTCCCGCGCCAGGATCACCGGCTTCAAGGAGACCGACGCCTATTTCGAGGCGTATACGACGCCACTGCCGGATGAGGATGGCGAGCCGAAAGAGTTGGACGCGCTGGGCCGCACCGTGGTCGGGCAATTCGAGCAGTACATCAAGCTGAACAAGAAGATCGCTCCCGAGGTCTTGGTATCGCTGAACCAGATCGAGGAGCCGAGCAAGCTTGCCGACACCATCTCTTCTCATCTCAATCTGAAGGTGAGCGAGAAGCAGGAGCTGCTGGAGAGCACCAAAGTCGGTGAGCGGCTCGAGCGCGTGTTCGCGCACATGGAATCCGAGATCGGCGTGCTGCAAGTCGAGAAGCGCATCCGCAACCGCGTGAAGCGCCAGATGGAGAAGACCCAGCGCGAGTACTACCTGAACGAGCAGCTGAAGGCGATCCAGAAGGAGCTGGGCGAAGGCGAGGACGGCAAGGACGAGACCGCCGAGCTCGAGGATCGCATCAAGAAGACCCGCTTCACCAAGGAGGCGCGCGAAAAGGCGCTGTCCGAGCTGAAGAAGCTGCGCACCATGAGCCCGATGAGCGCCGAGGCGACCGTCGTGCGCAACTACCTCGACTGGATGCTGTCGATCCCCTGGAAGAAGCGCAGCAAGGTCAGCAACGACATCCTGGAGGCCGAGCGCATCCTGGACGCCGACCATTACGGGCTGGACAAGGTGAAGGAGCGCATCCTCGAATACCTCGCGGTGCAGTCCCGCAGCCCGAAGATCAAGGGGCCGATCCTATGCCTCGTGGGGCCCCCGGGCGTGGGCAAGACGAGCCTGGGCAAGTCGATCGCGAAGGCGACCGGGCGGATGTTCGTGCGCATGTCCCTGGGCGGCGTGCGGGACGAAGCCGAGGTGCGCGGCCATCGCCGGACCTATATCGGCTCCATGCCGGGCAAGGTCGTGCAGGGCATGAAGAAGGCCAAGACCAGCAACCCGTTGTTCTTGCTGGACGAGATCGACAAGCTGGGCGCCGATTGGCGCGGCGATCCGAGCTCTGCGTTGCTGGAGGTGCTGGACCCCGAGCAGAACGCGACGTTCGCCGATCATTACCTCGAGGTCGATTACGATTTGTCGGACGTGATGTTCGTGACCACGGCCAACAGCCTCAAGATGCCGCAGCCGCTGCTGGACCGGATGGAGATCATCCGCCTGGCCGGTTACACCGAGGACGAGAAGGTCGAGATCGCCAAACGGCATTTGGTGGTGAAGCAGGCCGAGGCGAACGGGTTGAAGCCCGAGGAGTGGTCCCTGCATGAGGACGCGATCCGCGACCTCGTGCGGTATTACACGCGGGAGGCCGGGGTCCGTAGCCTGGAGCGGGAGATCGCCAACGTGGCCCGCAAGGCCGTGAAGGAGATCGTGACCAAGAAGACCAAGAAGGTCGCCATCACGCGCAAGAACCTCGAGAAATATGCCGGCGTAAAGAAGTTCCGTTACGGCGAGACCGAGTCGGAAGACATGGTCGGCGTGGTGACGGGCCTGGCCTGGACCGAGGTCGGCGGTGAGATCCTGACGATCGAGAGCGTGCTGCTGCCGGGCAAGGGCGCGATCAAGCACACGGGCAAGCTCGGGGACGTCATGCAGGAGAGCGTGTCGGCGGCACTCAGCTACGTGCGCAGCCGCTCGCAGAGCTTCGGCATCAAGCCGACCATCTTCGAGAAGCGGGACATCCATGTCCACGTGCCGGAAGGTGCGACTCCGAAGGACGGGCCGTCCGCCGGCATCGCGATGGCCACCAGCATCGTCTCCGTCATGACCGGGATCCCGGTGCGCCGGGACGTGGCGATGACCGGGGAGATTACCCTCCGCGGCCGTGTGCTGCCGATCGGTGGTCTGAAGGAAAAACTGCTGGCGGCCATGCGGGCCGGGATCACCACCGCGTTCATCCCGAAGGATAACGAGAAGGACCTGGTGGACATCCCCGACAGCGTGAAGAAGGCGATCAAGATCATCCCCGTCTCCCACGTTGACGAGGTGATCGGCCAGGCCCTGGCTCGCAAGCCGGAGGCGATCGAGTGGGAGGAGCCGCCGGAGCCCGTGGTGCCTGCCGCGGCGGTTCCCGGCGCCTCGCTGCCGCACTAGAAGGGGCCGGGAGGGGCGGTTAGCTCAGCGGTAGAGCGTCTCGTTTACACCGAGAGGGTCGGCGGTTCGAAACCGTCACCGCCCACCACCTAAACCGTCTGGCACGGGTTGACGCGGCACCCGTGCCGCCGTAGATCGACCGCCTGCCGCTGCGGGAGTAGCTCAGTTGGTTAGAGCGCCGGCCTGTCACGCCGGAGGTCGCGGGTTCGAGCCCCGTCTCTCGCGCCAGCAGCGGTCCAGACATCATCATGATCCCGTCAGGACGGCGGCCCGCCCTGGCTAAAGACCCTGCGGTCCGGCTATGATGTTGCCGCACCGCAGCATCGCCCAGAGGATACCGTCATGTTGGCCGACTACTTCCCGATCCTGGTGTTCATCGCCATCGGCGGCTTCATCGCGCTCGCCATGGTCGGCGGCTCCCTGCTCGCGGCCCGGCAGAAACCCTACGCCGAAAAGCTCTCCTCCTACGAATGCGGGTTCGAGCCGTTCGACGATGCGCGCCGGAAGTTCGACGTGCGGTTCTACCTGGTCGCGATCCTGTTCATCATCTTCGATCTCGAGGTCGCGTTCCTGTTTCCGTGGGCCATCACGCTCGGTGATATCGGCGTGTTCGGCTTCCTGTCGATGCTCGGTTTCCTTGCAGTCCTGACCGTCGGCTTCATCTACGAGTGGTGCAAAGGCGCATTGGAATGGGAGTAGTCACGCCATGAGCGCGACGACAGTGGAGACGACCCCGGTAGCCTGGAATCGTGAGGCTCTGGCGCCCGGCGCCGAGCAGGACGCGGTGATCCGCGGCATCACGGGTGAGGTCGCGGATAAGGGCTTCGTGGTCGCCAACCTGGACAAGGTGGTGAACTGGGCGCGGACCGGCAGCTTGTGGCCCATGACGTTCGGGCTCGCCTGCTGCGCGGTGGAGATGATCCACGCCTACATGCCGCGCTACGACCTCGACCGGTTCGGGGTGATCCCGCGCGCCTCTCCCCGGCAATCCGACGTGATGATCGTGGCCGGGACCCTCACCAACAAGATGGCCCCGGCGTTGCGCAAGGTTTACGACCAGATGCCGGAGCCGCGCTGGGTCATCAGCATGGGCAGCTGCGCCAATGGCGGCGGCTACTACCATTACAGCTATGCCGTGGTGCGCGGGTGCGACCGGATCGTGCCGGTGGACGTGTATGTGCCGGGCTGCCCGCCGACGGCGGAGGCGCTGGTGTATGGCATCATGCAGCTGCAGAAGAAGATCCGCCGCACCGGGACCATCCTCCGTGGCTGACGCGGTTGCCCTGGCCGAGATGGCCCGGACGCTGCCGGGCGTGCAGGGCGCGGCGTCCGAGATGGGCGAGGCGGTCGTGCACGTCCGCACCGATGCGGTGGCCGACGTGCTGCTGCAGCTGCGGGACGACAAGCGGTTCGCGTGCGAGCAACTGATGGACCTGTGCGGGGTCGATTGGCCGGAGCGGGCGGAGCGGTTCGACGTGGTGTACAACCTGCTGTCGGTATCGCAGAACCACCGCATCCGGGTCATCGCGCATACCGACGAGCAGAATGCGGTGCCCAGCGCCCACCGCGTCTGGCCGGTCGCGACCTGGTTCGAGCGGGAAGCGTGGGACCTGTTCGGCATCGTGTTCCAGGACCAGCCCGATCTGCGCCGCATCCTCACGGATTACGGGTTCAGCGGCCATCCGCTGCGCAAGGATTTCCCGCTGACGGGCTATGTCGAGGTCCGCTACGACGACGAGCGGAAGCAGGTGATCAACGAGCCCGTGAGCCTCACGCAGGATTTCCGCAACTTCGACTTCGTCTCGCCCTGGGAGGGCATGGTGACGCTCCCCGGTGACGAGAAGGCCCATACCGACCGCCAAGCCGCGGCGGCCAAGGATGCTCCCCATGCCTGACGGCACTTCCATCGACGGCCGGCACCCGGCGCCCACCGCGGCCTCCGCCACCAAGGTCATCGAGGTCGACAACCACACCATCAATTTCGGCCCGCAGCACCCGGCGGCCCATGGCGTGCTGCGCCTCATTCTCGAGATGGATGGCGAAGTGGTGGAGCGGGCGGATCCGCATATCGGGCTGCTGCATCGCGGCACCGAGAAGCTGATCGAGCACAAGACGTATCTGCAGGCACTGCCGTATTTCGACCGGCTGGACTACGTGAGCCCCATGTGCATGGAGCATAGCTGGGCGCTGGCGCAGGAGAAGCTGCTGGGCATCGCGGTGCCGGAGCGCGGGCGCTGGATTCGCACGATGTTCGCCGAGATCACCCGCGTGCTGAACCATCTGCTGAACGTGACCACCTACGCGCTGGACGTCGGCGCGATCACCCCGAGCCTGTGGGGGTTCGAGGAACGCGAGAAGCTGTTGCAGTTCTACGAAGCCGTGTCCGGCGCGCGCTACCATGCCAATTACTTCCGCGCGGGCGGCGTGTCACGGGACATGCCGGCCGGGTTGGAGCAGCAGATTGCCGATTGGGCCGGGACATTCCCCAAGTTCATCGATGAGCTGGAGCAGCTGCTCACCAGCAACCGGATCTGGAAGCAGCGCACGGTCGATATCGGGGTGATGTCGGCGGAGGATGCGCTGGCCTGGGGCTTCACCGGGCCGTGTATTCGGGCGTCCGGCGTGCCGTGGGACCTGCGTAAGTCGCAGCCCTATGACATGTATGCGCATGTCGCGTTCGACGTGCCGGTCGCGCGCAACGGCGACTGCTATGACCGGTATCTCGTGCGGATCGCGGAGATGCGGCAGAGCGTCTATATCATCCAGCAATGCCTGGAGAAGATGCAGCCGGGCGATGTGAAGATCGACGACCGCAAGTTCTCGGGCCCGCGCCGCAAGGATATGAAGCGGTCCATGGAAGCGTTGATCCACCACTTCAAGCTCTATACCGAGGGATACCACATTCCGGCGGGCGCGACCTACACCGCGACCGAGTCACCCAAGGGTGAGTTCGGCGTGTATCTCGTGGCCGATGGGAGCAATCGGCCGTATCGCTGCAAGATCCGTTCGACCGGGTTCGCGCATTTGCAGGCGATCGACTTCATGGCCAAGCGTCACATGCTGGCCGATGCGGTGGCGATCATCGGCTCGATCGACGTGGTGTTCGGGGAGATCGACCGGTGAGCGACTTCCTGGCCGGCCTGCCGCCCGGCAGCGCCCCCGACGACCAGGCCTCCGGCCCGGTGCAGCCCGCCCATTTCGCCTTCGACGATGCGAGCGAGACGGAGATCGCCGGGATCGTCCGAAAGTATCCGCCCAGCCGGAAGGCCAGCGCCGTGCTGCCGCTGCTGTATGTGGCGCAGCACCAGATGCGGCGTGCGACCGGCAGTGCCTGGGTGCCGCGCGTGGCGATGGACGTGATCGCCGCCCGGCTCGAGATGCCGCCGATCCGCGTCTATGAGGTCGCGACCTTCTATCTCATGTTCAACACGTCCGCGATCGGGCGCTACCACCTTCAGGTCTGCGGCACGACGCCGTGCTGGCTGCGCGGGTCGGACGAGGTCACGCGCGCCTGCCGGGACGAGACCGGGATTACGGGCTGGGGTGAGACCAGTGCCGACCGGATGTTCCACCTGAGCGAGGTGGAGTGCCTGGGCGCCTGCGTGAACGCGCCGATCCTGGCGGTGGATGACGATTATCACGAGGATCTGGATTACGACCGCACGCGGGCCTTGTTGCAGGCGCTGCGCCGGGGCGAGGCGGTGAAGCCGGGTTCCAGCATCGGGCGGATCACGTCGGCGCCCGAGGGCGGGCCGATCACGCTCGTCCAGACGGCGGGGGAGTAGGCGCATGCTGAGCGACAAGGACCGCATCTTCACCAATCTCTATGGCCAGCATGACTGGAAGCTGGAGGGCGCGCGTGCCCGGGGCGATTGGGACGGCACGGCGGCGATCCTGGCGCGCGGGCGGGATGCGATCATCGACGAGATGAAGGCGTCGGGCCTGCGCGGGCGGGGTGGCGCCGGGTTCCCGACGGGGATGAAGTGGTCGTTCATGCCGAAGCAGGCGGCGCCCGACGGCCGGCCGAGTTACCTGGTCGTGAACGCCGACGAGAGCGAGCCCGGCACCTGCAAGGACCGCGACATCCTCCGCCACGACCCGCACAAGCTGATCGAGGGCTGCCTGATCGCATCCTTCGCGATGGGGGCGCAGGCCTGCTACATCTACGTGCGGGGCGAGTATTACAACGAGGCCAGCAATCTGCAGGTCGCGGTGGACGAGGCCTATGCGGCGGGGCTCCTCGGCAAGAACGCCGCCGGGTCCGGCTATGATTGCGAGGTGTATGTGCATCGGGGCGCCGGCGCGTATATCTGCGGCGAAGAGACGGCGATGCTCGAAAGCCTCGAGGGCAAGAAGGGCATGCCCCGGCTGAAGCCGCCCTTCCCGGCGGCGGTGGGGCTCTATGGCTGCCCGACCACGGTCAACAATGTCGAGACGATCGCGGTGGTGCCGACGATCCTGCGCCGGGGCGGCGCGTGGTTCTCGGCGCTGGGGCGGCCGAAGAATGCCGGCACCAAGATCTTCTGCATCAGCGGGCACGTGAACAAGCCGTGCAACGTGGAGGAGGAGCTGGGCATCCCGCTGCGCGAGCTGATTGACACCTATGCCGGTGGCGTCCGCGGCGGGTGGGACAACCTGCTGGCGGTGATCCCGGGCGGGTCCAGCGTGCCGCTGCTGCCGAAGGAGATCTGTGACACGGTGCTGATGGATTTCGACAGTTTGCGCGACGTGAAATCCGGCTTGGGCACCGCGGGCGTGATCGTGATGGACAAGTCCACCGACGTGATCCGCGCCATCGACCGGCTCGCGCAATTCTACAAGCATGAGAGCTGCGGCCAGTGCACGCCGTGCCGCGAGGGCACGGGCTGGATGATGCGGGTGATGCACCGGATGGTGCAGGGCCGGGCCGAGATTTCCGAGATCGACACGCTGGAGCAGGTGACGCGGCAGATCGAGGGGCACACGATCTGCGCGCTCGGTGACGCCGCGGCGTGGCCGATCCAGGGATTGATCCGGCATTTCCGGCCGGTGATGGAGGAGCGCATCGCCGCCTACAAGGCAGCGCGGGCGCCGCAGCCCATGCCGATGGCGGCGGAGTAGGGATATGGCCAAGCTGACAGTGGACGGGACCGAGATCGAGGTCCCGAACGGCTCCTCCATCCTGCAGGCGTGCGAGGCCGTGGGCGTCGAGATTCCGCGCTTCTGCTACCACGAGCGGCTCTCGGTCGCCGGCAATTGCCGCATGTGCCTGGTGGAGGTCGAAAAGGCGCCGAAGCCGATCGCGAGCTGCGCCTATCCGGTCGCGGACGGCATGGTGGTCAAGACCGACACGGCGATGGTGCGCCAGGCGCGCCGGGGCGTCATGGAGTTCCTGCTGATCAATCATCCGCTGGATTGCCCGATCTGCGACCAGGGCGGCGAGTGCGACCTGCAGGACCAGGCCTATTCCTACGGCATGGACCACTCCCGCTTCGCCGAGAACAAGCGGGCGGTGAAGGACAAGTATCTCGGCCCGCTGGTCAAGACGTTCATGACCCGCTGCATCCACTGCACGCGCTGCATCCGCTTCAGCAGCGAGGTCGCCGGCGTGCCGGAGATGGGCGCCACGTCGCGCGGCGAGACGATGGAGATCGGCACCTACATCGAGAAGGCGCTGACGACCGAGCTGTCCGGCAACCTCATCGACATCTGCCCGGTGGGCGCGCTGCTGAACAAGCCCTACAGCTTCGTGGCCCGGCCCTGGGAGCTGCGCAAGACCGACAGCGTGGACGTGCATGACGCGCTGGGCACCAACATCCGGATCGACTCCCGCGGCTCCGAAGTGCTGCGCGTCCTGCCGCGCACGAACGAGGCGGTGAACGAGGAGTGGCTGGCCGATAAGGGCCGGTTCAGCCATGACGGGCTGAAGCGCCGCCGGCTGGACAAGCCCTGGGTGCGGCAGGGCGGCAAACTGCGTCCCGCGACCTGGCCGGAGGCGTTCGGCGCGATTGCGGCGCGGCTCAAAGGCCTGCCGGGCGAGCGGATCGGCGCCATCGCCGGCGATCTGTGTGACGCCGAGAGCATGGTCGCGCTCAAGGACCTCATGACCGGTCTCGGCAGCGCCAATTTGGATTGCCGGCAGGACGGCGCGGCACTCGATGCGTCGCGGCGCGAGTTCTACCTGTTCAACACGACCGTGCAGGGGATCGAGGACGCGGACGCGATCCTGCTGGTGGGCAGCAACCCGCGGCGGGAGGCGCCGGTGCTGAATGCGCGCATCCGCAAGCGCATGAACTTGGGCGGCTGCACGATCGGCACGATCGGCCCGGTGGCGGACCTCACCTATCCCGTGACCGCGCTCGGCGACGGGCCGGGCGCGCTGTCGGCGCTGGGCGCGTTCGGTGACGTGCTGCGCGCGGCGAAGCGGCCGATGGTGATCGTGGGGCAGGGGGCCCTGCGGCGGCCCGACGGCGCGGCGGTGCTTGCGGCCGCATGGCAGGTTGCGGCCGAGCATGGCGCGCTGACGCCGGAGTGGCACGGCTTCAACGTGCTGCACACCGCGGCGGCGCGGGTGGGTGCGCTCGATCTCGGCTTCGTGCCGGGCGCCGGCGGCCAGGACGGGGCTGCCATGGTGGCCGGCGGCGTGGACCTGCTGTGGCTCCTGGGCGCGGACGAGCTGGACGCGGCGTCGATCCCGGCCAGCACCTTCGTGGTGTATCAGGGCCATCACGGGGACCGGGGCGCCGCGCGGGCGGACGTGATCCTGCCGGGTGCCGCCTATGCCGAGAAGAACGGCACCTATGTCAACATCGAGGGACGGGTGCAACGCGGCTTCGTGGCGACGCAGCCGCCGGGCGAGGCTCGGGAGGACTGGGCCATTCTGCGCGCTTTCAGCGCCGTGCTGGGCCGCCCGTTGCCGTATGACACGCTGGCCGCGGTGCGGGCGCGGCTGGCGGAGGTGAACCCGGTGTTCGGCCGCATCCAGACGCTGGTGGCGCAGGGCTGCACCGACACGGCCGGCCCGGCGCCGGGCACGCTCGGCACGGCACCGTTCCAGCACGCCATCCCGGACTACTACCAGACCAACCCGATCAGCCGCGCGAGCCCGACCATGGCGGAGTGCAGCCGCACCTACGCCGCCCCCGTGCTGCAGGCGGCTGAGTGATGGCGGCGTTTCTCGAGACACCGTTCGGCATCCTGAGCCTGACGGTCGTGCAGACCTTGGCGATGCTGGTGCCGGTGCTGGTCAGCGTCGCCTACCTCACCTTGGCCGAGCGCAAGGTGATGGCGGCGATGCAGATGCGGAAGGGGCCGAACGTGGTGGGTCCGTTCGGCCTGCTGCAGCCTTTCGCGGACGCGCTGAAGATGCTGATGAAGGAAACGATCGTCCCCACCGGCGCGAACCGGCTGCTGTTCCTGGTGGCGCCGTTGCTGACCATGACGTTGGCGATGATCGCCTGGGCGGTGATCCCGGTGAACGATGGCTGGGCGATCGCGGACATCAACGTGGGCGTGCTGTATCTGTTCGCGATCAGCAGCCTGGGTGTCTATGGCATCGTCATCGCGGGCTGGGCCAGCAACTCCAAGTATGCGTTCCTCGGCGCGCTGCGCTCGGCGGCACAGATGGTCAGCTACGAAGTCAGCATGGGCTTCGTGATGGTGACGGTGCTGCTATGCGCAGGGTCATTGAACCTCACGGACATCGTGCGGGCGCAGGAGCGGATCTGGTTCTTCATCCCGCTCTTTCCGATGTTCGTCATCTTCTTCATCTCGACGCTTGCCGAAACCAATCGCGCGCCGTTCGACCTGCCGGAGGGTGAGAGCGAGATCGTGGGCGGCTTCCACGTCGAGTATGGCGCCATGACGTTCGGCCTGTTTTTCCTGGGCGAATACGCGAACATGATCCTGATGTCCGCCATGACGTCGATCCTGTTCCTGGGCGGCTGGCTGAGTCCCATCCCGTTCGCGCCGTTCACCTGGGTGCCGGGGCCGATCTGGTTCATCCTCAAGATCTGCGCCGTGCTGTTCATGTTCATCTGGGTGCGGGCGACATTCCCGCGCTTCCGGTATGACCAGTTGATGCGGCTTGGCTGGAAGGTCTTTTTGCCGCTCTCCCTTGGTTGGCTCGTGCTGACGGCGGGCGTGCTGCTCGGCATGGGGTGGCTGCCGGGCACGCCCCCGGTCTAGGCGGGCCGCGCTGAATTGCTTTTGACCGCGGCACCGCCTATGCCGCGGTGCAGGATAGGATCACACAAATGGTAGTCCTCGATCGCGCAGCCCGGAGCCTTCTGCTCAGCGAGCTGATCTCCGGCCTGTCGCTGACGCTCCGGTATTTCTTCCGGCCCAAGGCGACCATCAACTACCCGTTCGAGAAGGGTCCGATTTCGCCGCGCTTCAAAGGGGAGCACGCGCTGCGCCGCTATCCGAACGGGGAGGAAAGGTGCATCGCCTGCAAACTGTGCGAGGCCGTGTGCCCGGCGCTTGCCATCACCATCGAGGCCGAGCCGCGCGACGACGGCACCCGCCGCACCACCCGCTATGACATCGATATGACCAAGTGCATCTATTGCGGCCTGTGCGAAGAAAGCTGCCCGGTGGACGCCATCGTCGAGGGCCCGAACTTCGAGTTCGCGACGGAGACGCGGGAGGAGCTGATGTATAACAAGGCCAAGCTGCTGGCGAACGGCGACCGATGGGAGAGCGAGCTGTCGAAGCGGCTCGAGCTCGACGCGCCGTATCGGTAAGGACCGCCCATGCTCGTCTCCGCCGCGTTCTACGTTTTTTCCGCCATCCTGATCGGCTGCGCCGCCGCGGTGATCACGTCGCGCAATCCGGTGCACTCCGTCCTGTTCCTGATCCTGGCGTTCTTCAATGCGGCCGCGCTGTTCCTGATCGCGGGCGCCGAGTTCCTGGCGATGATCCTGGTCATCGTCTACGTCGGTGCCGTCGCCGTGCTGTTCTTGTTCGTGGTCATGATGCTGGACGTGAATTTCGGGCAGCTGCGGGAAGGGTTCCAGAAATACGCGCCCATCGGGGCCGCGGTTGGCGCCGTGCTGTTCGCCGAACTGATCCTGGTGCTGGGTGGATGGAAGCTGGCGCCGGAGGCCGCGGGTGCCATGCGGCTTAGCGCGACACCCGGCGATGTCAGCAACACGGTCGCGCTCGGGCGGCTGATCTACACGGACTACATCTTCCTGTTCCAGACCGCCGGGCTGATCCTGATGGTGGCCATGATCGGCGCCATCGTGCTGACCCATCGTGGCCGCAGCACCACGCGCCGGCAAAGCATTGCCCGGCAGAATGCCCGCCAGGTCGCCGACACGCTCGAGATCATGCATGTCGAGCAGGGCGCCGGCACCGACCTCACGGGCATCATCCGCCCGAAGCCGGACGCGAAACCCGAACCCGTCCACGCCGAGACACATGGCCAAGCCGGGGGAGCCCACTGAGATGATCGGCATCGGCCACTACCTCGTCGTCGCCGCGATCCTGCTGGTGATCGGCATCTTCGGCATCTTCCTCAACCGCAAGAACGTGATCGTCATCATGATGTCGATCGAGCTGATGCTGCTGGCCGTGAACCTCAACCTGGTCGCGTTCAGCTCCGTGCTGAACGATCTGGCCGGGCAGGTGTTTGCGATGTTCGTGCTGACGGTGGCGGCGGCCGAGGCTGCGATCGGGCTCGCCATCGTCGTCGTGTATTACCGCAACCGTGGCTCGATCCAGGTCGAGGACGTGAACTTGATGAAGGGCTGAGCGATGCTCTACGCCGTCGCCGTCTTTGCCCCGCTGCTGGGCTCGCTCGTGGCCGGCATGCTCGGCCGCCAGATCGGGGACCGCGCCAGCCAGGCCGTGACGATTTTGTGCATGGTCGTGGCGGCCTGCGCCGGGACCGCGAGCTTCTGGCCGTTCCTGATGGACGAGGCGCATCCCGGCACCGTCTCGCTCGGCACCTGGATGGATGTGGGCGGGTTCCGGGTGGACTGGGCGCTCCGATACGACACGCTGTCCGCGATGATGGTGGCGATGGTGACGTTCATCGCGACGCTGATCCACGTCTACAGCGTCGGCTACATGAGCCACGATAAGACGGTGCCGCGCTTCTTCAGCTATTTGAGCCTGTTCACCTTCGCGATGCTGATGCTGGTGACGGCCGATAACCTGGTGCAGCTGTTTTTCGGCTGGGAGGGCGTGGGCCTCGCGAGTTACTTGCTCATCGGCTACTGGTATGACCGCCCGAGCGCCTGCAAGGCGGCGATCAAGGCGTTCGTGGTGAACCGCGTGGGGGACCTGTTCTTCGCAGTCGGCATTGCGCTCGTGTTCCTGACGTTCGGCTCCGTCGAGTTCTCCACCATCTTCGCTCACGTGCATGACCATGTGGACGACAGCTACCGCGTGCTCGGCAGCACCTGGCGCGCCTACGAGGTCATGGGCGTGCTGCTGTTCCTGGGGGCGGCCGGCAAGTCCGCGCAGCTGGGCCTGCACACCTGGTTGCCGGACGCAATGGAGGGGCCGACGCCCGTGTCCGCGCTGATCCACGCCGCGACGATGGTGACGGCCGGGGTGTTCCTGATGGCGCGGATGTCGCCGATCCTGGAGTTCGCCCCGGGGGCCCTCGGCTTCATCACCTTCATGGGCGCCAGCACCTGCCTGTTCGCCGCCACGATCGGGTGCGTGCAGAACGACATCAAGCGGGTGATTGCGTATTCGACCTGTTCGCAGCTCGGCTACATGTTCCTGGCGGCCGGGGTCGGCGCCTACCAGGCGTCGGTGTTCCATCTGTTCACGCATGCCTTCTTCAAGGCGCTGCTGTTCCTGGGCGCCGGCTCCGTGATCCACGCGATGTCGGACGAGCAGGACATAAGGCGCATGGGCGGGATCTGGCGCAAGATCCCCTGGACCTACACCGTCATGTGGATCGGCAGCCTGGCGCTCGCCGGCATTCCGTTCTTCGCCGGGTATTACTCGAAGGACGCGATCCTCGAGGCCGCCTGGGCCCGGCATAGCGGCGTCGCGACCTATGGTTTCGTGTGCGGCATCGTGGCGGCGTTCCTGACCGCGTTCTACTCCTGGCGCCTGCTGATCCTCACCTTCCACGGCACGCCGCGGGCCAGCGCCGAGACCATGGACCACGTGCATGAAAGCCCGGCCGTGATGGTGGTGCCCTTGCTCGTGCTGGCGCTCGGTGCGCTCGTGACCGGCTATGCGTTCGAGCATTCCTTCATCGGCGAAGGCTGGCGGGAGTTCTGGCAGGGCGCCATCGTGAACGGCCCGGCCAATACCGTGCTGGCGGACATGCACCACGTCCCGTTCCTGGTCAGCCTGCTGCCCACCTTGGTCGGCGTGCTGGGGATCGCGCTGGCCTATGTCATGTATGTGGCGGTGCCGACGCTGCCTGCCCGCGTGGCGCAAGCGGTACCCGCGCTCTACCGGTTCGTGCTGAACAAATGGTATTTCGACGAGCTCTACGATGCGATCTTCGTGCGGCCGTTCGGGCGCTTGGCCCGGTTGCTGTGGAATGTCGGTGACGCCCGCATCATCGATGGCGTGCCGAACGGGCTGGCGGCGCTGACCGCCGGCGGGTCCGCGCAGATCGTGCGCATCCAGACCGGGTCGATCGCCGTCTATGCCTTCACCATGCTGATCGGGCTCGTGGTGCTCGTCAGCGTGTTCCTGTTGTTCCGGTGACCACGATGAACGCGGCTGGCTTTCCCATCCTCTCGTTGCTGACCTGGTTGCCGCTGCTGGGCGCCGGGTTCCTGATGACTATCCGCGGCGATGACGCCGTGGTGGCGCAGAACAGCCGCTGGGCCGCGCTGTGGACCAGCCTGATCGTGTTCCTGTTCTCGCTCGTGCTGTGGTTCAAGTTCGACATCGCCGAGCCCGGCTACCAATTCACCGAAAGCAGCGCCTGGCTGCCGGAGTTCCGCGTCGGCTACCGCATGGGCGTGGACGGCATCTCCGTGCTGTTCATCCTGCTCAGCACGGTGCTGACGCCGATCTGTATTCTCGCGAGCTGGGAGGCGATCACCTCGCGCGTCCGGGAATACATGATCGCCTTCCTGGTGCTGGAAACCATGATGGTCGGCATGTTCGCGGCGCAGGATTTCGTCGTGTTCTACATGTTCTTCGAGGGCGTGCTGATTCCGATGTTCCTCATCATCGGCGTCTGGGGAGGGGCGCGCCGGGTCTATGCCAGCTTCAAGTTCTTTCTCTACACCCTGGCGGGCTCGATCCTGATGCTGCTGGCGTTGCTGGCCGTGTGGTATGCGGCGGGCACCACGGACCTTGCGATCCTCACCACGGCGCAATTCTCCGGCCGGATGCAATTCTGGCTCTTCCTCGCTTTCCTCGCCTCGTTTGCGGTAAAAGTGCCAATGTGGCCGGTGCACACCTGGTTGCCGGATGCGCACGTGGAGGCGCCGACGGCGGGCTCCGTCATCCTGGCGGGCGTGCTGCTGAAGATGGGCGCCTACGGCTTCCTGCGCTTCTCGATCCCGATGCTGCCGCAGGCGTCGCAGTATTTCGCGCCGTTGATGCTGAGCCTGGGGGTGATCGCGGTCATCTATACCTCCGCCGTCGCCTTCGCGCAGACGGACATGAAGAAGCTGATCGCTTACTCGTCTGTCGCGCACATGGGCGTCGTCGTGATCGGGCTGTTCACCTTCAATATCCAGGGAATCGAGGGCGCGCTGTTCCAGATGCTCTCCCACGGGGTCGTGTCGGCGGCGCTGTTCCTGTGCGTCGGCGTGATCTACGACCGGATTCACACGCGGGACATCGCGCGCTATGGCGGCTTGGCGTCGCGCATGCCGGCCTACGCGCTGTTCTTCATGCTGTTCACGATGGCGAGTGTCGGGCTGCCGGGGACCGCCGGGTTCGTGGGTGAGTTCCTGGTGCTGGTGGGCGCGTTCAAGGTCAGCTTCTGGCTGGCGCTGCTCGGCAGCACGGGGATGATCCTGGGCGCGGTCTACATGCTGTTCTTGTATCGCCGGGTGGTGTTCGGGACCATCACGCGGGACGATCTGCGCGGCATCCTGGACCTGTCTCCGCGGGAGATCGCGATCTTCGCGCCGCTGATCGGCCTCACGCTCTGGATGGGAATCTACCCGTCCAGCTTCACGCAATTCTTCGATGCGACGGTGCATGCCATGGTGGAGAACCATGTGGCGGCGCTGACGCAATCCAAGCTCGCAGGCCTCATCCCATGAACTGGATTCTTGCGCTGCCGGAGATCGTGCTTGCGTTGTGCGCCATGGCGATCCTGATCTTCGGGGTGCTCCGCAAGGAGGACCCGGCGTTCATCTGCACCATGCTGGCACTCGGCTCCCTATTGTTGGCTGGCGTGCTGGTGTTGGCGTCTCCGCTGGGGTCCGGCTATCGCGGGCTGTTCGTGATGGACGGGTTCGGCGTGTTCATGAAGCTGCTGATCCTGGTAGGCGCCGGGCTCTCGGCCATCCTGGCGTTGGACTACAACGTGCAGCAGAAGATCTCACGGTTCGAGTTCCCGGTGCTGATCCTGTTGTCCACGATCGGCATGATGATCATGGCCAGTACGTCCAGCCTGATGACGCTGTATCTCGGGCTCGAGCTGCAGTCGCTGGCATTGTATGTGCTGTGCGCCTTTGCGCGGGACGATATCCGGTCCGCAGAGTCCGGGCTCAAGTTCTTCGTGTTGGGGGCGCTCGCCTCCGGCCTGATCTTGTATGGCATCTCGCTGGCCTACGGCTTCTCCGGCACGATGCAGTTCGGGGAGCTCGCGGCCGCCCTGTCGGGCCCGGGGCCCGTGTCGGCCGGGTTGGTGGTGGGCGTCGTATTCATCGTGGCCGGGCTCGCGTTCAAGCTGTCGGCGGTGCCGTTCCATATGTGGACGCCGGACGTGTATGAGGGCGCACCCACGCCCGTGACCGCCTTCATGAGCACGGCCCCGAAGGTCGCGGCCATCGCCTTGTTGCTGCGGGCGCTCGAAGTGCCGTTCGGCAATCTGCTGCCGCAATGGACCGGGCTGATCGTGCTGGTGTCGCTCGGCTCCATGCTGCTGGGGGCGCTTGCCGCGATCGGGCAGAGCAACATCAAGCGGTTGATGGCCTATTCCAGCATCGGGCACATGGGATACGCGCTGGTGGGCCTCGCGCCCGGCACGTCCGACGGGATCCGCGGCGTGCTGGTCTACATGGCAACCTACGTGTTCATGAGCGCCGGGGTGTTTGCCTGCCTGATCGCCATGCGCCGCCAGGGGCGGCCGCTGGAGCAGATCAGTGATCTTAGCGGCCTTGCGCGGACGGACCCGGCATTGGCGCTCGCCATGGGCATCTTCATGTTCTCCATGGCCGGCATCCCGCCGTTCTCAGGGTTCTTCGCCAAGCTCTATGTGTTCTACCCCGCCGTGCAGTCCGGCTACTGGACGCTGGCCGTCGTGGGCGTGCTGACCTCGGTCGTGGGCGCGTTCTATTACCTGCGTATCATCAAGGTGATGTATTTCGACGCCGCCGAACCGGCCTTCGATGCGCGCCCGGCCTCGCTGTCGTTCGTGGCGGGGGTGGGTGCCATGGTGACGACGCTGTTCTTCGTCTACCCGGCACCGCTCGTGGCGGCCGCGCAGCAGGCGGCGCGGGTCCTGTTCGGGTGAACCCGGCGCCCTGGCGGGTCCAGACCTACGAGGCGATCGGCTCCACCTCCGACCTATGTTGCACGCTGGCGATCTCGGGGGAGCCCGCGCGCCTGGCCGTGCGCAGTGTGCGGCAAACCGCCGCGCGGGGTAGCCGGGGACGAAGCTGGGAGACGCTGCCGGGCAATTTGGCGATGTCCGTGTTGCTGCGACCGACCGGGCCGGTGACGGATGCCGGGCACTGGGCCTTGATGGCTGCGGTGGCCTTGGCGGAAGCGATCGAGGCCGTGGCGCCCGGACCGCCGATCGGCCTGAAATGGCCCAACGACCTCATGCTGGACAAGCGCAAGCTGGGCGGAATCCTGATCGATACCGCCGTCGGCACGGCATTGGAGTGGCTGGTGATCGGCTTCGGCGCCAACCTCGGGATGGCGCCGGAAGGGGCTGCCATCCGCATGGCCGAAGCAGATCGGGTCGCGTCTGCCCTGCTCGAACGGCTCGACGCCTGGGATCGCACGCGCCTGATCGAAGGATTCGCGCCCGTGCGCCGGGCCTGGCTCGATCGCGGCCCGGAGATCGGCTCGTTGCTGCAGATCCGGACGGGGCAGGCGATCGTGGGCGGCCTGTTTGTGGGGCTGTCGGACAGCGGCGCGTTGCTGCTGCAATCCAGCGGCCGGGTCCGTGCGTTCTCCACCGGAGAGATCCTCCTGGCGGGAGCCTAGCGCATGATGCTCGTGGTGGACGCCGGCAACACCAACGTCGTGTGTGCCGTGCATGACGGCGCCACCTGGCGCGGGATTTGGCGGATCGCGACGGAGCCGCAGCGCACGTCGGACGAATACGCCGTGTGGCTGCTCACGCTGTTCAACCTGGTCGGCCTGAAACCCGCGAAGATCGAGCGGGCGGTGATCGGCACCGTGGTGCCGGCCGCCCTCTATCACCTGCGCCGCCTGTGCCGGGACTGGTTCCAGACGGAGCCGCTGATCGCGCGGTCCAACCTCGATTGGGGCTTCGACATTCGGGTCGACAACCCGGCCGAGGTCGGCGCCGATCGCCTGCTGAACACGCTGGCCGCGCACCGGGCGCATGGCGGCCCGCTGGTCGTGGTGGATTTCGGCACCGCGACCACCTTCGACGTGGTCGACAGCGATGGCGGCTACCTGGGCGGCGTGATCGCCCCCGGCATCAACCTTTCGATCGAGGCGCTGCATAAGGCGGCGGCCCGCCTGCCCCGCATCGGCATCGGCCGGCCGCAGGCGGTGATCGGGCGCTCCACCATCCCGGCCATGCAATCGGGCATCTATTGGGGCTATGTCGGCCTGGTCGAGGGGCTGCTGACCCGCATCCGCGCCGAATACGAGATGCCGATGCGGGTGGTCGCGACCGGCGGCCTCGCACCGCTTTTGGCGGAGGGGACCACGATCATCGACGTGATCGACCCCGATCTCACGCTAGATGGGCTGCGCTTGTTGGCGGAGCGCAACCCCGCCCCCACATTAAGCCGTGACAGAATAAGAACAAACGAAAGCGATTAGATGGATGTTTCCAGCGGTGATCTAGCCTTCCTGCCATTGGGCGGGACGGGCGAGATCGGCATGAACCTTAATTTATATACCTGCGGCGGAAAGTGGCTGGCCGTCGATTGCGGCATCGGCTTCGGGGGGAATGACAATCCCGAGGTCGAGATCATGATGCCCGACCCGAGCTTCATTGCGGAGCGGCGGGACAAGCTGATCGCCCTGGTGATCACCCATGCCCACGAAGACCATATCGGCGCCGTCGCTCATCTGTGGCGCCAGTTGCGCTGCCCGATCTACGCGACCCCGTTCGCGACAGCGGTGCTGAAGCGCAAGCTGGGCGAGGCCGGGCTCGCGAACGAGGTGCGGATCCACACGGTCGCCCCCGGCGGCTCGTTCGAGCTGCCGCCCTTCTCATGCCAATTCATGCCGGTGGCACACTCCGTGCCGGAGGCGCAGGCGCTGGTGTTGCGGACCCCGTTCGGCACCGTGCTGCATACCGGCGACTGGAAGCTCGATCCCAAGCCGCTGGTCGGCCCGCCCACGGATGAGGCGGCGTTCAAGGCGCTGGGCGATGAGGGCGTGCTGGCGATGGTGTGCGACAGCACCAACGCGATGGTGGACGGGCATTCCGGTTCCGAGTCGGAGGTGCGCGAGTCCTTGTCGAAGCTCATCAAGAGCATCAAGGGCCGTGTGGCCGTGACCTGCTTCGCCAGCAACGTGGCGCGGGTCGAGAGCGTGGCGTTGGCGGCGCGGGATGCCGGTCGGCACGTGGCGCTGGTCGGCCGCTCGCTCCGCAATCTCGATGCCGCGGCGCGGGAATGCGGCTACTTGCGCACTGTGCCGGAGTTCCTGAGCGAGGAGGAGGCCGGGGACGTGCCGGACAACAACCTGCTCATCCTCGTCACCGGTAGCCAGGGTGAGCCGCGCAGCGCCTTGTCCCGGATTGCGGCCGACACCCATCCCAACATCGCGCTGGGGGAGGGTGACACGGTGGTGTTCAGCAGCCGCATGATCCCCGGGAACGAGCGCCCGATCACGGCCGTGCAGGACAGCCTGGTCCGCCGCGGCGTGCGCGTGATCACGGACGAAGACACCATGACCCACGTCTCGGGCCACCCGGCGCGGGACGAGCTGCGGCAGCTCTATGCGCTGGTGCGGCCGAAATACGCCGTGCCGGTGCATGGCGAGTGGCGGCATATGCAAGCGCATGCGGCGCTGGCGAAGGAGACCGGCGCCACCCCGGTGATCCTGGAAGACGGGGACATCCTGAGCCTGTCGCCAGGCCGTCCGGAGGTGGTGGATAGCGCGCCCGTGGGCCGATTGGCACTGGATGGCAACCGGGTGGTGCCGCTCAACGGCGGCGTGCTCGCGGCCCGGCGTCGCATGCTGTTCAACGGCGTGGTGCTCGGCAGCTTCGCCGTGGACGGCGCCGGGCGCGTCGTGGGCAGGCCGCAGGTGAGTGCCCCCGGCCTGTTCGAGCCGGAGGACCCGGAGGCGGCGCGCGTCACGTCCGAGTTCACCAATGCCGTGCAGGGCTTGCCAGCCGGTTTGCGACAGGACGACTCGGCGCTGGCGGATGCGGCCCGGTCCGCGTTGCGCCGGGCGTTGGGGCGGAAGTTGCAGAAGCGTCCGATGGTGGACGTGCATATGCTGCGGGTCTGACGTCCATGCACTGGTTCACCGCCTTTGTGGTGTTCGTCATGATTTGGTGGACGGTGCTGTTCGCAGTGCTTCCTTTCGGGACCCGGCCGGTGGCTGAGGCGGACGAACACACCGGGTGGCGGGGCGCCCCGGCGCGGCCGCTGATGGGGCGAAAGCTGCTGATCACGACGGCGATCTCGTTGGTGTTGTGGGCCGTGGCGATCGCCGTCATTCGCAGCGACTACCTGTCCTTCCGGCCCGGCCCGAACTTCTGACCAAAAACTAGGCAGGTGACCTGACTGTAATCGGTCTTCGCCTGTGCTCTGCGATTCTGACTGTGCTTCGCGCATTTTTGAGTGGCTTGCGCGGTCGCAGACGCACATCATCACGACAGAACGAGGGATTTCCTCGTTCTGTCGTGTGCGTGGCGTTTCCTCCCTAAACTTGGCCCGCTGCGCTGCCGGCGCGCGGGCCTTCTTTTTTGTTAACGGGTGCAACGGTCTGTGTCACGTAATTTCATGTGGCTGCGGGGCGGTTCTGAGCAAGATAACATGGTGCAGTGCAGCATCTGTCTCGGTGCTGACGGCCCTGGTCGGCGCTGGGCTGCGCCTGTAGGGTCCGGCCTTCATCGACAAGCTAGGCCCGGCAATGCGTTTGACCCGTTCCCTCGTCCCCACCCTGAAGGAAACGCCGGCTGAGGCGCAGATTGCGTCCCATCGGCTCATGCTGCGGGCCGGGCTGGTGCGGCAGGTCTCGGCCGGGATCTACGCGTGGTTGCCGGCGGGCTGGCGCGTGCTGCGCCACATCGCACAGATTGTGCGCGAAGAGCAGGACCGGGTCGGCGCGCAGGAGATGCTGATGCCGACGCTGCAATCGGCGGAGCTGTGGCAGAAGACAGGGCGCTACGACGCCTATGGTCCCGAGATGCTGCGCTTGAAGGACCGGCAGGACCGGGACCTGATCTACAGCCCGACCAACGAATTGCTGATCGCCGACCTGCTGCGGCAATCCGTAAAATCGTATCGCGAGCTGCCGCAAATCCTCTACCACATTCAGTGGAAATTCCGGGACGAGACCCGGCCCCGCTTCGGCGTCATGCGCGGGCGGGAGTTCCTGATGAAAGACGGCTATTCATTCGATATGGACCACGCGGCGGCCGTGAAATCCTATCGCATCATGATGCTGGCCTATCTGCGCACGTTCCAGCGTCTGGGCGTGCAGGCCGTGCCGATGGCGGCCGATACCGGCCCGATCGGCGGCGATCTCAGCCACGAGTTCCACATCCTGGCGCCCACCGGCGAGAGCCAGGTTTTCTATGACTCCGAAGTGGAGAGCATCCGAATCGGCACGGAGGATGTCGATCACAACGATGCGGACGGGCTGGAGCGTTTCTTCAATTCCGTGACCAAACCCTATGCCGCAACGGACGAAAAGCACGATACCGCCGCCTGGGACCGTGTTCCGGCGGAGCGTCGGCGGGAGGGGCGGGGCATCGAAGTGGGCCAGATCTTCAACTTCGGCACCCTGTATAGCGAGCTGGTCGGCTTGTCCGTGGCCGGACCGGATGGCAAGCCGGTTCATCCCAACATGGGTAGTTACGGTATCGGCGTCAGCCGGCTCGTGGGCGCGCTCATCGAAGCGCATCACGACGAGGCCGGGATCAAGTGGCCCGACAGCGTGGCGCCGTTCCGGGCGGCGATCCTGAACCTCAAGCAGGGCGACGCCGCGACGGGCGCGGTGTGCGAGACGGCCTATGCGGCGTTTGGCGGCAATGCACTGTATGATGACCGGGAGGAGCGGGCGGGCGTAAAGTTCGCGGACGCCGATCTGATGGGCCATCCCTGGCAGCTGATCGTCGGGCCGCGCGGTGCGGCAGCGGGCACGGTGGAATTGAAGCGCCGCGCGACCGGGGAGCGGCAGGAGCTTTCGCTGGAAGCCGCGCTGTCCCATATCGGGTAGAGCAGGACGCCCCCTCTCCCTCCGGGAGAGGGTCGGGGTGAGGGCCGCAGCGTGAGCGGCCGCGCGTGAGGAAGACGATTTAGAATGACCAGCGGCCGCGTGTGTGGTGACCCTCACCCCAACCCTCTCCCGGAGGGAGAGGGGGCCATTCCTTCTCCACTCCGCTGATGTTCGGCCGTTTCGAACGGGCCGTCGCTGGCCGGTATCTCCGCGCCCGCCGGGGCGAGCGGTTCGTGTCCGTGATCGCCGGGTTCAGCCTGGTCGGCATCGCGCTTGGCGTGGCGACGCTCATCATCGTCATGTCCGTCATGGGCGGGTTCCAGGTCGATCTGCTGAACCGCATCCTGGGCTTCAACGGCCATCTCGGCGTCTATGGCGCCGGCACGCCGCTCACGCAGTATGCCCAGACCGCGGCCAAGATACGCGCCGTGCCCGGCGTGCTCTCCGCCGTGCCGGTCGTGGATGGCCAGGTGCTGCTGAAAAGCCCGCGCGGGCAGTCCGCCGGCGGGCTCGTGCGCGGCATCGGACAAGACGATTTCAAGCGCATGCGGGCCGTCAGCGACCATATTCGCGGCGGCACGCTGGATGACTTCAAGGGGGAGGACGCGATCGCCATCGGCGTCGGCCTCGCCTCGAAATTCGGGCTCGCGGTGGGCGACGAGCTGACCCTGTTGTCGCCGGACGGCGCCGCCACCGCATTCGGCACCATCCCCCGCGTGCGGGCCTATACCATCGCCGCCGTGTTCCAGGTCGGCATGAACGAATACGACACGTCCTACGTGTTCTTGCCGATCGAGGCGGCGCAGATCTTCTTCCAGCAGCCCGGCGCCGCCTCCCACATCGAGGTGATGGTCGATGATCCGCAGCGGGTGCGCGCGATCGGGCGGGATATCGTGGCCGCCTTGCCCGGCACCCCGGTCCGCGTGATCGACTGGCAGCAGAGCAACAACAGCTTCTTCGCCGCCGTGCAGGTGGAGCGGAACGTCATGTTCCTGATCCTGACGCTGATCATCCTGGTGGCGGCGTTCAACGTCGTGAGCTCGCTCATCATGATGGTGAAGGACAAGACGCGGGACATCGCCGTGCTGCGCACCATCGGCGCCGGGCGCGGCGCGATCATGCGCATCTTCCTGATGTGCGGCGCCTCCGTCGGCGTCACGGGCACGCTGGTGGGCGTGGTGCTGGGGGTGCTGTTCTGCCTCAACATCGAGACGTTGCAGGGCTGGGTGGAGGCCGTGACCGGGGCGCAGGTGTTCAATCCGGAGGTGTATTACCTCACGCATCTGCCGGCCAAGCTGAACTGGGGCGAGGTCGGGCAGGTGATGGCGATGGCGCTCGTGCTGTCCTTGCTGGCCACGCTCTATCCCAGCTGGCGCGCCGCCCGGACGGACCCGGTGGAGGCGCTGCGGCATGAGTGACCCGCTGGTTCTGAAAGGGGTATCCCGCGCCTATCGCAGCGGCGAGGCCGATTTGCACGTGCTGCAGGGCGCCGATCTCACGCTCCGCGCCGGGGAGATCGTGGCGCTTGTGGCGCCGTCCGGCACCGGCAAGAGCACATTGCTGCACCTGGCCGGCCTGCTGGAACAGCCGGATGCCGGGGTGGTGCAGGTCGATGGCCGCGACGCCGGCCAGCTGTCGGACCCGGAGCGCACGGCCATACGGCGGGACCGGATCGGCTTCGTGTATCAGGCGCATCACCTGCTGGCGGAGTTCACCGCGATCGAGAACGTGACCCTGCCGCAGCTGATCGCGGGCCGGAAGCAGGCGCGGGAGCGGGCCATGGCGCTGCTGACCGCATTCGGGTTGAAGGACCGCGCGCAGCATCTGCCGGGCAAGCTGTCGGGCGGCGAGAAGCAGCGCGTGGCCATCGCCCGCGCCCTCGCCAACGCCCCGGGGGTCTTGCTGGCCGACGAGCCCACCGGCAACCTCGATGTCGGCACCAGCGGAGTCGTGTTCGAGGAACTGTTGCGCATGGTGCGGCAAGAGGGGGTGGCGGCGCTGATCGCGACCCATAACCCGGAGCTGGCGGCGCGCATGGATCGCCGGGTCACGCTCAGGGACGGGAAGGTGGTGGAGGTCTGATGGCGCACGCCGATTTCGTGCATCTGCGGGTGCACTCCGCCTATTCGCTCAGCGAGGGCGCGATCAAGGCGGACAAGATCGCGTCCCTTGCACAGGATGGGCGGATGCCGGCGGTGGCGATTACCGATTCGGGCAATCTGTTCGGCGCGCTGGAGTTCAGCCAGGCCTGTGTCGCGAAGGGCTTGCAGCCCATCATCGGCTGCCAGGTTTCCATCACCCGGGCCGAAAATCCGCGCCTGCCACCGGACCCGATCGTGCTGCTGGCGCAGAACGAGGCCGGGCTCGCGAACCTGCAACGCCTGTCCTCCAGCGGGTTCATGCAGGGTGACCCGGCGGACCCGCAGGTGGCGCTCGACCTCCTGCTGTCCCACAACGAGGGCCTGTTCTTGCTGACCGGCGGGACGCGCGGCCCCATCGCCCGCATGTTGGCGGAAGGGCGGAAGCCGGACGCAGCGGCGTTGCTGGAGCGGTTCGCGGAAGCCTTCCCGGACCGTTGCCTGATGGAGCTGCACCGCCACGGACTTGCGATCGAACAGGCGATCGAGCCCGGCTTGTTGCAGCTGGCCGAGGATTACCGGCTGCCTTTGCTCGCCACGAATGAGTGCTTCTTCGCGTCACCCAAGATGCATGAGGCGCATGACGCGTTGCTGTGCATCGCGGAGGGGCGGCAGGTGAGCGAGGCGGAGCGGCGCCGGGTTACGGACCAGCATTGGTTCAAGCCGGCCAAGGACATGCGCGCGCTGTTCGCCGATTTGCCGGACGCCTGCGACAACACGATCGCGGTCGCGCAAAGCTGCGCCGTGAAAGCGGAGAAGCGGGAGCCGCTGCTGCCGGTGTGCTCGAAGGTTCGTTCGGGCCAGACCGAGGACCAGACGGTGCGGGCCATGGCGCGCGAGGGGCTCGATGCCCGCATGGACGCCATAGGCGCCGATCCGGCCCGGCGCGCGGTCTATGCCGAGCGGCTCGACTACGAACTCGGCGTGATCGCCGGCATGGGGTTTCCGGGCTATTTCCTGATTGTCGCGGATTTCATCCAATGGGCGAAGGCGCAGGATATTCCGGTGGGGCCGGGCCGTGGCTCCGGCGCCGGGTCCGTGGTGGCGTGGGCGCTGACCATCACCGACCTCGATCCGCTGCAATGGGGCCTGCTGTTCGAGCGGTTCCTCAATCCCGAGCGCGTGTCGATGCCGGATTTCGACATCGATTTCTGCCAGGATCGTCGGGACGAGGTGATCGACTACGTGCGCCGTGAATATGGCGCCGATCGCGTGGCGCAGATCATCACGTTCGGCAAATTGCAGGCGCGGGCGGCGGTGCGGGATGTGGGCCGCGTGCTGGGTCTGCCGTTCGGCCAGGTGAACCGCGTGGCGGAGCTGATCCCCAACAACCCGGCCAAGCCCGTGACGCTCGGCCAGGCCATCGAGGGCGAGCCCCGGTTGCAGGAGATGCGCGACGGGGATGAGAGCGTGCGTCGGCTGTTGGAAGTGGCGTTGCAGCTGGAGGGCCTATACCGCCACGCCAGCACGCATGCGGCGGGCCTCGTGATCGGGGATCGGCCGCTGATCGATCTGGTGCCGCTGTATCGCGACCCCAAGGCCGACACCTTGGTCACGCAATACTCGATGAAATACGTCGAGCAGGCCGGGCTGGTGAAGTTCGATTTCCTCGGGCTGACGACCCTCACGATCCTGAAGCAGGCGGTGGCGATCCTGGCCGGGCTGGATACACCGGTCGATCTGGACCGCATTCCGCTCGACGATCCGAAAACCTATGAGATGCTGTCCCGCGGCGACGCCGGTGGCGTGTTCCAGTTCGAAAGTGCGGGCATGCGGGACGTGCTGCGCCAGATGCGGCCGGACCGGTTCGAGGATCTGATCGCGGCCGTCGCGTTGTATCGGCCCGGTCCCATGGCGAACATCCCCGACTATTGCCGTCGCAAGCATGGCGAGGCGTGGGAGGCGCCGCACCCGGAGCTGGCGACCATCCTGGGCGAGACCTACGGCATCATGGTCTATCAGGAGCAGGTCATGCAGATCGCGCAGACCATGGCGGGGTATAGCCTCGGCAGCGCGGATTTGCTGCGGCGCGCGATGGGCAAAAAGATTCGCGCCGAGATGGAGCAGCAGCGCGCGACCTTCACCACGGGCGCCACCGGGCGGGGCATCGCGCCGGAGAAGGCGACCGAGGTGTTCGACCTCATGGCCAAGTTCGCCGATTACGGCTTCAACAAGAGCCACGCCGCCGCCTATGCGCTGGTGAGCTATCAGACGGCCTGGATGAAGGCGAACCACCCGGTCGCGTTCCTGGCGGCCTGCATGAATTTGGCGCTGTCCAACACCGACAAGATCGCGGCCCTGCGCGCAGAGGCGGAGCGCATGGGCATCCGCGTGCTGCCGCCCGACATCAACCGCTCCGGCGCGGCGTTCGTGGTGGAGGTCGTGGACGGGGTGCAGGACATCCGCTACGCGCTGGCGGCCGTGAAGAAGGTGGGCATGGCGGCGATGCAGGCGCTGGTGGCGTCTCGGGGTGCGATGCCGTTTGCCGACGTGGCAGACCTGGCGGCCCGGGTGGACCCGCGGCAACTCAACAAGATGCAGCTGGAGAACCTGGCCCGCGCCGGCGCCTTCGACAGCCTGCATCCCAACCGCGCCCAGATGTTCGCCGGCGCCGACACCGTGCTGAAACGCGCGCAGGCCCAGGCGGAGGAGGCCGAGAGCGGCCAGACCGGCCTGTTCGGCGGCGGCGGCAAGCCCGAGGCGCTGCGCCTGCCGCCGATGCCGGACTGGCCCGAGATGGAGCGCCTGGGCTTCGAGGCGGAGGCCGTGGGATTTCATCTCACCGCCCATCCGCTCGACAGCTATGGCCCGGTGCTGAAGCGCCTCGGTGTGGTGGCGTCCTCCCATATCGAGACGCGCGCCCGGCAGGGCATCACCCGCATGAAGCTCGCCGGCTGCGTGGTGGGCACGAAGGAGCGCAACACCCGCACCGGCAGCCGGATGGCCTGGGTGCAGCTCTCGGACGCCGCCGGCAGCGTGGAGGTGACGCTGTTCAGCGAGGTGCTGGCGACCGCGCGGGACGCGTTGAAGCCCGGCACCGCCGTGCTGATGGGCGTGGACGTGAAGCTCGACGGCGACAGCGTGCGCCTCACGGCCGCGGATTGCGTGTCGTTGGAAAAGGCGGCGGCGGATGCCGGGGCGGGGATGCGCATCTGGCTGGACCGGAGCGAGGCGGTGCCGCACATCCGCTCGATCCTGGCGCGGGAGGGGAAGGGCCGCGGCGTTGTGACGCTGGTCCCGCGGCTCGATGAGGCGCAGGCGGTGGAGATCACGGTGCCGGGCGGTTTCCTGGTGGGGCCGCGGCTGGTGCAGGCGTTGAAGGTGGTGCCGGGGGTGGAGCGGGTGGAGGAGGTTTGATCTCGCGCAAGGAGTGTAAGTATGAATTGGCCGCTTCTATCTATTTTTGGAATTTTTGTGTTTACTGGCCTCTATAGTGTCTACATTATTTTTAGTAAGAAGCACGGACCTGAAGAAAAAATCCATAGTCTACGCTCAGAATTGCGTTCAACCGCGAAGGTTGTAGTTATAACTCTGGCCGCCGTCGGTGCTTTCGTGATTGTTGGCGGAGTATGGCGAAGGTAAATCTGCTTCAGCACTCCACCGCTTCGACCCACCCCTGCCGTGCGTAATCAAGGATCAAGCCATCCCGCGTCACGACCGCCAACTTCATCTCCCGCGCTGTCGCGACCAAAAGTCGATCACCTGGATCGTTGTGAAATGTGCCTGGCAGGTGCGACGCTTCGATCGCGATCCGAGTTGTCAGCGGAGCCTCCTTGAACCGGGTGCGATCCGCTACCCTGGCGAACCAGGCATGAGGGTCAGGCAGGAACTGCACCCGTCCGGACCCAGAGCGGCCTGGCGGGCTGAGCAGGCCGATCTCCCAAGCTGATACGGGTGATACGTAGGCCGCACCGGCTTGGCTCGAGAGGCGGATTATTTCTTCAACCGAGGAGGGCATCGTGCCACCGTTGCCCAGCCAGATGAGCACACAGGTGTCCAGCAGTAGCCGGGTCATCGATGGATGATGCCCAACTCCGCATCCCAGACCTCGTCACAAACGGGCGCCGTCGGGTCGAAATCGGGTGGCATGATGACGCTACCGCGCATGGAGAGGACCCATTCGTCCCATTCAACCCGGTCGGCAGCCGGCGGCTTGAGCACACCCACCACCTTGCCCCGGCGAGTGATCTGCACCTCGTCGAGCTCATGTGCGGCCAATTGATCGAAGATCCGCAAGCATTTCGCCTTGAACTCGGTCACGCTGATGGTTTGTGCTGTCATCACTGTCGCCTCCACATGGTCATCTAATGTGGTCAGACGTTAGGGTCAACGATCCGGCCCGAATGGGCGGCGGCAACTGTCATCAAAGCACCACCCACGCCGCAACCCAGCCCGAGTAGGAAGGTCTCCCCGACCACGAAGGCCCTTGCATCATGGCGCTCCGTCCCCGCATCAACGAGTTCGTCTTCAACCATGTCGGCACCGACACTGCCGAGTTCATCGAGATCAAGGCCGATCCGAACACGGATCTCAGCGGCTATCGCCTGATCATCCTCGATGGCGACGCCGCGCAGTCCGGGGTCGTGGACAATGTGATCACGCCGGGTACCACCAACGCAGCCGGGTATTACGTGACGCCGTTTTTCAGCAACGCGCTACAGAACGGCACGCAGACGCTGCTGCTGGTCACGGGCCCGGTCACGGCCACGGTGAACAGCGATGTGGACACCAACAATGACGGCATCCTGGACTCCACGCCGTGGGGCGCCATCGTCGATTCCGTGGCGGTGACGGATGGGGGCGCCGGGGACCAAACCTATGCCGGGGCGCCGGTGCTGCCGGTCAGTGGCGGCAATGCCGTGGGCGGCGCGTCGCGGTTGCCGGATGGGCAGGATACCGATACGCCGGGCGACTTCGTGACCAATGATTTCGACGGCGCCGGCCTGCCGGGCTTTGTGGGCACGCCAGTGGCGGGTGAGGCGCTGAACACGCCCGGTGCGGTGAACCAGGCCGTGGGCGGCACCTCGCCCCCGCCGCCCCCGGCGCCCACCGTGACCGCGATCCACACGATCCAGGGCGCCGCGCACCGCAGCCCGCTGGTGGGGCAGGTCGTGCAGACCACCGGCATCGTCACCGCCGTGGACCGGACCGATAGTGGCGCGCAGAACATCGGCTACTGGCTGCAGGACCCGAAGCCCGACGCCGACCCCGCCACCAGCGAGGCCGTGTTCGTGTTCGTGGGCACCGCGTCCAACTTGCCGGCCGCAGGCAGCGCGGTCACGGTCAGCGGCACCGTCACGGAATACACGGTCGGCACCAGCAATCTGTCCCAAACCCGGCTCACCGGCGCCACCACGACCGTGACCAGCACCGGCAACCCGCTCCCGGCCGCAACCATCATCGGCCAGGGCGGGCGCATTCCGCCGACAGGCACGATCTACAACGACGCGCCGGGCAATCTGAACACCGGCATCGGCGACTTTCAGCCGGATGTGGAGGGGATCGACTTCTTCGAGAGCCTGGAGGGCATGCGGGTCCAGGTGAACAACGCCGTGGTCACCCAGGGCACCAACGGCTTCGATGAGACCTGGGTCCTGGCCGATAGTGGCGCCGCCAGCGCCGTGCGCACGCCCCGGGGGGGCGTGCTGCTGCAACAGGCGGATGACAATCCCGAGCGCATCCTGTTCGACATCGACACGGGCATCCTGCCCGGCGCCATCGTGCCGGACGCCAAGGTCGGTGACAGCTTCTCCGCCATCACCGGGATCCTGTATTATGATTTCGGCAATTACCGCATCGATGTGACGGAGCAGCCGGTGCTGCGCCCGGGTTCGCTCGTGCAGGAAATCACATCGCTCCGCGGCGATGCCGGCACGCTCTCGATCGCGGAATGGAACGTCGAGAACCTCGACCCGTCGGACCCGAAATTCGACGCCATTGCTAAGGTCATCGGCACCAATTTGCGCAGCCCGGACATCTTGGCGCTCCAAGAAATCCAGGACAGCAACGGCGCCACCAATAATGGCGTGACCGACTCCGCCGCTACCGCCGCCAAGCTGATCGCCACCGTGCAGGCCGCGACCGGAATTACCTATGCCTATGCCGACATCGCCCCCCTCGACGGCACCTCCGGTGGCGAACCCGGCGGCAATATCCGCCCCGGCTTCCTCTATCGCCCCGACCGCGTGCAGCTCACGGGCCTCACCCAGGTCAAGGACACCGATCTTTCGAATGGCGACGCCTTCGCCAACTCCCGCCTGCCGCTGGTCGGCACGTTCCGCTTCAATGGCGAGGAGGTGACGCTGGTCAACGTGCACTACTCGTCTAAGGGCGGCAGCACGGGTTCGTATGGCTCGGTGCAGCCCCCCGTGAATGGGGCGGAGGCGGCGCGGATCGCGCAGGCGGTCGAGACCAAGAAGGTGGTGGATGCGCGCCTGGCCGCGAACCCGGAAGCGAAAATCGCCGTGCTCGGCGACCATAACGAGTTCGCCTACAACGCCTCCCAGCAGGTTCTGACTGGGGACGGTTCCCTCACCAACCTCGACCAGCTGCTGCCGCTGAACGAGCGCTATACCTACACGTTCGACGGCAACAGCCAGGCACTGGACCATACGCTCGCGAGCCAGGCGCTATTCGATGCCGCGGATTTCGATATCGTCCACGTGAACAGCGAGTTCCAGGATTATGTTCGTGTGTCGGACCACGATCCCTCGGTCACCACCATCGCCATCCCGCGCCCGGTGCTGGCGGCCGCATTCATCGCCTCCGCTGACGGCGCGATCGACCCGGCGGCGTTGCGGACGGTGATCGCGACACCGGGTATCGCGAGCGGCCATGCCGGGCCCGACCTGTTCGTGGCGCCGGGCGGCGGGGCGGTGAGGATCCAGGATTTCCAGCCCGGGCTCGACCACCTGACCGTGCTGGGCGCCGCGTCCGACGCCGTGTTCGCCGGGCGCAGCGTCACCGCCTCCGGCACCGTGCTCACGGCCGGTGACGGCACGAGCATCTCGCTGGCGGGCGTGATCACGCTCGACCGTTCGTCCCTGGTTTGAAAGGCTTTCCGATGCTGTTCCGCCTTGCCCTCGCGACGTCCCTGCTGTCCGGCGCCGCCCTGGCCGCCCCGGTGACCTACACCAGCCGCATTGCGTTCGAGGCGGCGCTCGGCACCGCCTTGGTGACGGAGGGGTTCGAGAGCGTGCCGGCCTCCCTGCGCGGCACAAACTTGCCCGATGAGGACCCCGGCGCCCGGTATGGGGCCACCATCGGCGGCGTCACCCTGTCCTCCCCGCAGGCGTTCGGCGTGCAATATGTGTCGGGCAGCACGCAGCTGTTCACGCGGTTCAGCAACAGCACCGTGGCCGCGAGCCGGGTTCTGACCGTGACGCTGCCGGGTCAGGCTTTCGCGTTCGGGATCGACCTCGTGGACTACCAATCGCCCGACACCGCCGGCACGGACCCACTGACCATCTCCGGCCTGGGCGTCACGCAGTCGCTGGACACCAGCCCGGCCCCAGGGGCTCCCAGCTTCTTCGGTGTGATCGACCGCGCCGCCACCACGGGCAGCTTCGCCGTCACGCGCGACCTCCGCGTCGTCTATCCGCTAACGTTCGACAACATCAGCTTCGCCCTGTCGCCCACGCGGGTGCCAGAGCCCGGATCGATGCTAGTCGTGGCGATGGGGCTGTTCGTGCTGGCCTGGATGCGCCGCCGCGCTTGATTTCTACCGGCTGATCCGCCATACCCCGCCCGTCCGCACGTCGCGGACAAATTCACATGCGGGGCGCCTTCCCGGGGGAAACCCAGGGTCCGGTGCCGCAAGGCCAGGCTCCGCAGAGGATCAACCGGACCATCAGGAAAGGAGCACGCTCATGGCGATGCCCGATTTCACCTTGCGTCAACTGCTCGAGGCCGGCGTTCATTTCGGCCACCACACACGCCGCTGGAACCCCCGCATGGGGCCCTACATCTTCGGCATCCGCAACCAGGTCCACATCATCGACCTGCAGCAGACCGTGCCGATGTTGGACCGGGCGCTGAAGGCCGTGCGGGACGTGACGGCCGCCGGCGGGCGGGTGCTGTTCGTCGGCACCAAGCGGGCTGCGGCGGAATATGTGGCCGAGAGCTCCAAGCGCTGCGGCCAATACTACGTGAATCATCGCTGGCTGGGCGGGATGCTCACCAACTGGAAGACCATCACCGGCTCGATCAAGCGCCTGCGTCAAATCGAGGAGATGCTGGCCGGCAACATCGAGGGCCTCACCAAGAAAGAGGTGCTCGACATCACGCGCGACCAGGAGAAGCTGGAGCGCGCGCTGGGCGGCATCAAGGACATGGGCGGCCTGCCGGACATCCTGTTCATCATCGACACGAACAAGGAGAAGCTCGCGGTCGAGGAGGCGAACAAGCTCGGCATCCCCGTGATCGCCGTGCTGGACAGCAACTCCGATCCCGAGGGCGTGACCTACCCGATCCCCGGCAACGACGACGCGATCCGCGCCATCACCATGTATTGCGACCTGATCGCCGGCGCCGTGCTGGATGGCATCAGCGCCGAGATGGTGGCGTCGGGTCAGGATTTCGGGGCGGCCGAGGAGCTGCCGGAGGCGATCATGCCGGCATTGCCGCCAATGCCGGCGCAGGTCGAGCCCGTGGCTGAGCAGCCGGCGGCTTAATTCTTTCGTCATTGCGAGCGCAGCGTAGCCATCCAGGGCAGCTCGCCAAGCGGCTCGCAGTGACGGCTTCAGACAGGAGACAGTGATGGCTGAGATTACGGCCGCGATGGTCCGTGACCTGCGCGAAAAGACCGGCGCCGGCATGATGGATTGCAAGCGTGCGTTGAGCGAAAGCGGCGGGGACGCCGAAGCCGCGTTCGACTGGCTGCGCAAGAAGGGCCTGTCCGCGGCGGCGAAGAAGAGTGGCCGGGTCGCGGCCGAGGGGCTGGTCGGCGTCATCACGGCCAAGAACCGCGCCGCCATGGTCGAGGTGAATGCCGAGACCGATTTCGTGGCCCGCAACGAAAGCTTTCAGGGCGCGGTCGAGGCGATCGCCAAGATCGCGCTTGAAGTCGGTGAAGACGTCGAGGCCATCAAGGCCGCGCCGTTCCCCGGGACCGGCCGCACGGTCGCCGAGGAATTGACCCACCTCGTTGCCACTATCGGCGAGAACATGACCATCCGCCGCGCCCGCGTCATGTCCGTGCCGCACGGCGTGGTCGCGAGCTATGTCCATGGAGCCCTCAAGCCCGGCCTCGGCAAGATCGGCGTGCTGGTCGCGATCGAGGCCGAAAGCGAGATCGAGGCGCTGGAGCAGCTCGGCCGCCAGGTCGGCATGCACGTGGCGGCCACCCGCCCCGACGCGCTCGATACCGACGCCGTCGACCCGGCGGCGCTCGAGCGTGAGCGGGCCGTCCTGATCGACCAGGCCCGCACCTCCGGCAAGCCCGAGGCCATCATCGAGAAGATGGTCGATGGCCGCATCCGTAAATACTACGAGGAAGTGGTGCTGCTGGAGCAGGTCTGGGTGCATGACGGCGAGAGCCGGGTGCGCGCGGTGATGAAGAAGGCCGGCGTCAAGCTGACCGGCTTCACCCGCTTCACCCTGGGCGAAGGCATCGAGAAGCAGGCCGGCGATTTCGCCGCCGAGGTCGCCGCGGCCTCTGGCGTGCCACAAGAGCCGAAACCCGCCCCGTAAGCTTGTGGGGGGCGGCGTACCCTTTTACGGTGCGCCGCCGCCACGACTCCGAGGGGCGGTGCAGCTGCCCCGACCAGCCAAGGACTCCATGACACCGCACCCCACCTACAAACGCGTCCTGCTCAAAGTGTCGGGCGAGGCGTTGATGGGCAAGCGCGAGTATGGCCTCGATACCGACACGCTGAGCCGCATCGCGATCGACGTGGGGGATGTGGTGCAGATGGGCGTGCAGGTCTGCCTCGTGATCGGCGGCGGTAACATCTTCCGCGGCATCTCGGCGGCGGCCGGCGGCATGGACCGGGCGCAGGCCGACTACATGGGCATGCTCGCCACGGTCATGAACGCGCTGGGGATGCAGAGCGCGCTGGAGCGCCGGGGCGTGCCGACCCGGGTGCAGTCCGCGATCCCCATGAGTAGTGTGTGCGAGCCGTATATCCGGCGCCGGGCCGAACGGCACATGGAAAAGGGCCGGGTCGTGATCTTCGCGGCCGGCACCGGCAATCCGTTCTTCACGACCGACACCGCTGCCGCGTTGCGCGCCGCCGAGATGAATTGCGACTTGCTGCTGAAGGGCACGCAAGTGGACGGCGTCTATTCCGCGGACCCGCGCAAGGTGCCGGATGCCGAGCGGTATGACGAGCTGACCTACCTCGATGTGCTGTCCCGGGACCTCGGTGTCATGGACGCGGCCGGCATCAGCCTGGCGCGCGAGAACGGGCTGCCGATCATCGTGTTCAACATCCACGCCACCGGCGCGTTCGCGCAGGTGATGCGTGGCGAGGGCCGGTTCACCCGCATCACCGAACCGCACCACTAACGGGAGACCGCCTGTGCCCGCCGACCTCGATGCCCTGCTGACCGACCTTACCCGCCGCATGGATGGCGCGATGGAGACGCTGCGCCGCGATTTCGGCGGCCTGCGCACCGGGCGCGCCAGCCCCGGCCTGCTGGAGCCCGTGAAGGTCGAGGCGTATGGGACCGAGGTGCCGATAACCCAGGTCGGCACCATCGGCGTGCCGGAGCCGCGGATGATCACGGTCCAGGTCTGGGACCGCACGCTGGTCGGCGCCGTGGAGCGGGCGATCCGGGATAGCGGCCTGGGCCTCAACCCGGGGTCGGACGGGCAGGTGGTCCGAGTGCCGATCCCGCAGCTAACGGCCGAACGCCGCGGGGAGCTGGCGAAGGCGGCCGGGCGCTATGCCGAGGGCAGCCGGGTCGCGGTCCGCGGCGTGAGGCGGGACGGCATGGATCAGATCAAGGCTTTCGAGAAGAAGGGCGAGATCAGCGAGGACGAGTTGAAGGACTGGTCCGACGCGGTGCAGAAGCAGACCGACGGCTATATCAAGCGGATCGACGAAGCGCTGGTGGAAAAGGACCGGGAAATCCGGCAGGTCTAGGGAATGGGCGTTCAGAACGGCGGCGTGCGGGAAGGGGGCGTGCCGGGATTGGCGGCGGGGCTCGATACGCGCCCGTCCGACCAGCCGATTCCGCCCCGGCACGTGGCCGTCATCATGGACGGCAACGGGCGCTGGGCCACGTCCCGCGGGCTGCCGCGCGTGGCCGGGCACCGGGCCGGGGCGCAGGCGGTGCGGCGCACGATCGAGGGCGCGATTGCGGCGGGCGTCACCTGGCTTACGCTCTATGCCTTCAGCAGCGAGAACTGGCGCCGCCCTGCCGACGAAGTGCTGGAGCTCACCGGCCTGCTGCGTCACTACCTTCGCCAAGAACTCGCGGAGCTCACGGCGCAGGGCGTCCGCCTGCGCGTGATCGGAGACCGCACCCGCTTCGACCCCGATACCCGCGCCGAGCTGGACCGGGCGGAGCGCGCGACAACCGGCAATGCGCGGCTGAACCTCAACGTGGCCCTTTCCTATGGCTCCCGCGACGAGCTGGTGGCCGCGGCACGGGCGGCTGCCGCGGCGGTGCTGCGCGGAGAGTTGCGGCCGGAGGAGCTGACGGAACAGAAATTCGAGCAGTTCCTATCCACCGCCGGCATGCCCGACCCTGATCTGCTGATCCGTACGTCTGGCGAGCGCCGCCTCTCCAACTTCCTGCTGTGGCAATCCGCCTATGCGGAGCTGGTGTTCCTCGATGTGCTATGGCCGGATTTCGGCGGCACCGAGTTCGCGGCGGCGCTGGCCGAGTTCGCCCGGCGCGACCGCCGGTTCGGGGCTCGTCCTGGTTGAACCGTCGCCCGTTAAACCCCGCTGGGCGGATCTGCGCCTGCGGGTGCTGTCGGCCGCGGTGCTGGCGCCCTCGGCGCTGTTCTGCCTGTGGTGGGGTGGGGTGTTCTGGGCGCTGCTGGTCCTGGTGGCGTCCGTGCTGATGGCGCAGGAGTGGGCCCGGATGGCCGGACGCTCGATCCTGGGCGGGGAGGGGCTCGGCTTCGGCGCGGTCATCCTGGTGGCCAGCATCACCGCGGCGCTCGGGTATGCGGGAGCGGCGCTCGTGCTGTTGGCGCTGGGCGCCGTGGCGGTCCGGCGGCAAGGATCGCTGCCATACGGCATGCTGGCCGTGGGTGGGATGTGCGTGGCGCTGCTGTGGCTCCGGCGGGATGGACAGGTGGGGCTGCACAACCTGCTGTTCCTGATCGCCGTCGTGTGGGCGAGCGATATCGGGGCCTACGCCGTCGGCCGCTGGCTGGGCGGCCCGCGCCTGGCGCCCTCGATCTCGCCGGGCAAGACATGGTCGGGCTCGGTGGGGGGCCTTGCCATCGCGGCGGCGATCGGGGCTGCGCTCGCGCATGGCCTGGCCGGGGGCTCGATGATCGTGGCGGCGCTGCTTGCCCTCGCGCTGGCCGCGGCCTCGCAGGTCGGTGACCTCATGGAGAGCGCGTTGAAGCGGCATGCCGGCGTGAAGGATTCCGGCGCCCTGATCCCCGGGCATGGCGGCTTGCTCGACCGGGTGGACGGTTTTCTGACGGCGGGGCCGCTCATGGCCGTGTTTGCGTTGTGGGCTGGACGGGGCATGGAGGTATGGCGGTGAACTCGACCCGGCGCACGGTAACGGTCCTGGGCAGCACAGGCAGCGTGGGCGTCAGCACCGTGGATTTGCTGGCCGCCAATCCGGACCGCTATCAAGTGCGCGCCCTGGTCGGCGGGCGCAATGCCGGTCTGTTGGCGCAACAGGCGGTGCAGCTGCGGGCCGAGATCGCCGTGATCGCCGATAACGCATCCTACGGCGCCTTGCAGGCCGCGCTGGCCGGCACCGGCATCCGCACGGAAGCGGGGGAGCAGGCCGTGCTGGACGCGGCGGCGCTGCCGGCTGACTACACCATGGCCGCCATCACCGGCGCCGCCGGCCTACCGCCCACGCTGGCCGCCATCCGCCGCGGCGGCGCGATCGCGCTGGCGAACAAGGAGGCGCTGGTCTGCGCCGGGGAAGTCATGCTGCGCGCGGTGCGGGACGCCGGCGCCACGCTGCTACCGGTCGATTCCGAGCACAATGCGATTTTTCAGGCCATGGCGGAGGATAACCGGGACGGGGTGGAGCGCATCGTGCTCACCGCATCCGGCGGCCCGTTCCGGACCAGCACGATGGAGGAGATGGCGCGCGCCACGCCCGAGGCCGCCTTGCGCCATCCCGTCTGGTCCATGGGCGCCAAGATCTCGATCGACAGCGCGACCATGTTCAACAAGGGGCTCGAGCTGATCGAGGCCGCGCGGCTGTTCGCGATGGACGAGGCCGAGATCGGGGTGCTGATCCACCCGCAATCCGTGGTGCACGGCCTGGTGTATTACCGGGACGGCAGCGTGCTGGCCCAGCTGGGCTCGCCCGACATGCGGATTCCGATCGGCCACACCCTGGCCTGGCCGGGCCGGTTGCAGACGGCGTCTCCCCGGCTCGACCTCGCGCGGGTCGGCCAATTGACGTTCGAGGCGCCGGACGAGGCGCGGTTCCCGGCGCTGCGCCTGGCGCGGGACGCCTTGCGGGCGGGGGGCGGGGCCCCCACAATCCTGTCCGCGGCCAACGAGGTCGCGGTCGAGGCGTTCCTGGCCCGCAGGCTCGGTTTCACCGCGATCGCCGACCTGGTCGCCGCCGTGCTCGATCGGCTCGGCTCTCCGCCCACGGACAGCCTGGACGCCGTGCTGGATCTCGATGGCGCCGCCCGGCGTACTGCCCACGGAATTGCCGCCGCCCGCGCGGCCTGAGAGGAAGACCAGAATGATCCCCGATGTCGTCCGCAGCGCTGCCGCCTTCATCGTCGTGCTCGGCGTGCTCGTGTTCGTGCACGAGATGGGCCACTACCTCGCGGCGCGCTGGCGGGGGGTGCATGTGGAGGTGTTCTCCATCGGCTTCGGCCGCACCATCACGCAATGGACCGACCGGGTGGGCACGGTGTGGAAGCTGTGCTGGCTGCCGCTGGGCGGCTACGTGAAGCTGCATGGGCAGGAGCGCCCGGAGGATGTGAGCGACGATGTCCGGGCCGGATGGCTGCCGGGGCGGACGTTCCATGCGAAGTCCGTGCTGTCCCGCGCGATCGTGGTGGCGGCGGGGCCGATCGCCAATTTCCTGCTGGCGATCGTGCTGTTCGCCGGGCTGTTTGCCGCCATTGGGAAACCGGTCTCGGCGCCGGTGATCGGTGAGATCCTGGCCGATGGCGCGGCCGCGCGCAGCACGTTGCGGTCCGGCGACCGGGTGCAGGCGATCGATGGCGCGCCGGTGCAGCGGTTCGAGGATATCCGGCGCATCGTCTCCGCCAGTCCGGACCGGCCGTTGCGGCTGAGCGTGCTGCGGGACGGCACGGCGGTGGACGTGGTGGTCACACCCGCCGGCACCGAGTCGGGCGGTCACCGGGTGGGCGCGCTGGGGGTGCGGGGGGGTGCGCCGGACATCGTGAAGCTCGGTCTGATCGAGGCAGTCGAGGCCGGGTTCGTGCAGACCTGGGATGTGATCGAGCAGACCGGTTCCGGCCTCGCGCAGATGATCACCGGCGCTCGCAACACCGACGAATTGGGCGGTCCGCTGCGGATCATGCAGCTCTCCGGCCAGGTCGCGCAGCTTGGTGTGGCGAGCTTGGTCAGCTTCATCGCGCTGCTATCGGTCAATCTGGGGCTGATCAACCTGTTTCCGATTCCCATCCTCGATGGCGGGCACCTGTTGTTTTACGCGATGGAGGCCATCCGAGGGCGTCCGTTGCCGCAGCGCGCGCAGGAGTATGGCTATCGCGCCGGGCTTGCGGTGCTGGCGGGGCTGTTCGTCTTCGCGACCTGGAACGATCTCACCCATCTCGGCCTGTTTCGCTGGGTGAGCGGGCTTATCGGCTAAGGCAGCCCTTGGCGTCGGTCGCCCCGGCGCTTACAAGGCACCGGATAGACGCGGTGCCCCGCCTTGCCAGGGGGCCGGTCCGTTGGGGGAATGCCTTTTGATCCGTAACCGCGCCGCCCTGCTCGCCACCGTGTGCCTGCTGCCGCTGCTCACTTCGAGCCCGGCCGATGCACAGCGGCGCCAGGGCCGGCTTCGCCCCGCGCCCCGCACGCTGGCGCCGGCCCGCGCTCCCGGGGACGGCACGGTGGTCAGCGCCATTCGCATCGAAGGCAGCCAGCGGATCGAGCAGGGGACCATCCGCTCCTACATGCTGCTGCAACCCGGTGACCGCTACGACCCCGATCGCGTGGACCGCAGCCTCAAGACGCTGTTCGCCACCGGCCTGTTCCAGGACGTCACGATTCGGCGGGACGGCACCGGACTGGTGGTGAAGGTCGTCGAGAGCCCGATCGTCAACCGCATCGCGTTCGAGGGTAACCGCAAGGTCAATGACGACACCCTGCGCCCTGAGCTGCAATTGCGCCCGCGCGCGGTTTACACGCCGCAGCTCGCGCAGGCGGACCGGCAGCGCATCCTCGACCTGTATGCCAAGAAGGGCCGGTTTGCCGCGACGGTGGAGCCCAAGGTCATCCGCCTCGATCAGAACCGCGTGGACGTGGTGTTCGAAGTCAACGAGGGGGACACCACGCTGGTGAGCCGCATCGCCATCGTGGGTAACCGCGCCTTTGGCGAGAACCGGCTTCGTGAGGTGATCCAAAGCCGGGAGCAGGCTTTCTACCGTATCCTGAGCACCAGCGACCAGTATGACCCCGAGAAGATCAACTTCGACAAGGAATTGCTGCGCCGTTTCTACTTGAAGAACGGCTATGCCGATTTCGAGGTGCGGGACGCCACCGCCGAATTGTCGCCGGACCGCCGCGCGTTCTTCGTGACGTTCACGGTGAACGAGGGCGAGCGGTATCGCGTCGGCAAGGTCTCGGTCGAAAGCAAGCTCCGCAACCTGCCCGGCGCCGAGCTGCAGCCGCTGGTGCAGGTCGAGCAAGGCGACACCTATGACGGGGACGTGGTCGAGCGCACCACCCAGGCCCTGCAGGACGCGGTGCAGAACCGCGGCTACGCCTTCGTAGACGTGAAGCCCCGCATCGCCCGGGACCCCGCCAAGAAGACGGTGGACCTGGTGTTCGACGTGACCGAGGGCCCGCGCGTCTACATCGATCGCGTCGACATTATCGGCAACACGCGCACCAAGGACAAGGTGATCCGGCGCGAGCTTCGATTCGCCGAGGGTGACGCATTCAACGCCGCTGCCGTGCGCCGCTCCCGCCTGCGCCTGCAAGACCTCGGCTACTTCAACGGCGCCACGATCACGCCGTCGCCGGGCTCTACGTCCGACCGGGCGAACGTGACCGTGAACGTGGATGAGAAGGCGACCGGTGAGCTGTCGTTGGGCGGCGGGTATTCGACCGATTCGGGCGCGCTGCTGAACGTGGGCCTGCGGGAGCGCAACCTGGTCGGCACGGGGATCGACGCCAGCATCAACGGCGTGCTGGCGCAGCGGCGGAGCCAGATCGACCTTTCGGTGACCGATCCCTATTTCCTGGATCGCAACCTGGTGGCCGGGTTCGACCTGTTCCATGTCAGAAACAACAACCAGGACACCGCGGCCTATAGCGAGCGGCGGACCGGTGGTTCGCTCCGGCTCGGCTACGAATACAACGAGCATTTGCGCCAGGCCTTCACCTACAGCCTTGTGAGCCGCAACATCTTCAACGTGCAGGATGGTGCGAGCTTCTACGTTCAGAACCAGAAAGGCCAGTCCGTCCTGTCGCAGATCGGCACGACGGTGGCACTCGATTACCGCGACAGCCGGACGGACCCGCATGACGGGTTCATCATCCGGGTCGGCGGCGATTTCGCCGGGCTCGGCGGCACGGCGCGGTATCTGCGCGGCAAGGTGGACGGCAACTACTTCATCCCGCTCGAGAGCCTCACGGGCGACGCGGATTGGAGTTCCTGGGCGGCGACAACCTTCGCGGCTTCCAGTCCGGCGGCGCCGGGCCGCATGCGATCGGCGCCACGTCGAATGACAGCATCGGCGGGCGGTTCATCTACACGCAATCGACGGAACTGCGCTTCCCGCTGCCGATCTCGGCCGATCTCGGCTTGTCCGGCCGCGCCTTCGTGGATGTGGGCTCCCTCTCGCAGGTGACAAAGACGGTCAGCGGTTTGGGCCAGGACATTACGGTGGTCGACAATGCCAGCCCGCGC
>CBDFFQ010000002.1:0-330000 GCA_965246835.1 Acetobacteraceae bacterium
ATGCGCACGTCCGCTGCGGCACAGCAGGTGGAAAAGGCAATCGGCGAGCGGCGTGAGAAGCTGAACGAGGACGCGCAAAAGGAACAAGCCGCCTGGCGCGACATGCAGCAGGCGCTGCAGAACCAGCGCGCCACGCTGAACGCCGAGCAGATCCGCGCCAAGGAGCGCGAGCTGCAGGAGCGCGTGACGAACTCGCAGCGGACCTTGCGGGACCGCAACCGCTTCATTCAGGAGAGCGCGCAGATCGGTCTGGCGCAGATCGAGCGCATGCTGATCGGCGTGATCCGGCAGGTGGCCGAGAGCCGGGGCATGAACCTCGTGCTGCGGCGGGAGCAGGTGGCGCTGAACATCAACGAATTCGACATCACCGATCAGGTGGTGGAGCAGCTGAACAAGGTGCTCCCGAGCGTGCTGATGCCGCCGGAAGGGGTCAATCCCGTCGCATTCCTGGCGCCGGGCGGCCCGGGCGGCATCCCTGCCGCGACCACGCCGGCCGTGACCACGGCTCCCGCGCCAACTGCCACGCCGACTCCCGCGCCGGCGACCACGCCTGCTCCGGCCACAGCTCCGGCCCCCGCGCCCGCCCCGGCCGCGCCGGGACCGCGTCGCTAGCATGGAAGGGAGCGCCGTCACGGCTGGGGACCCGCGGTTCTTCGAGCGGTCGGGCCCGCATAGCCTCGACGCGGTGATCGCCGCCGCGGGCGCCGCCCCAGCTACCGCCCGCTTGCTGCTGCTGGGGGTCGCACCCTTGCGCACGGCGGGGCCGGGCCATGTCAGCTTCCTTGACAACCGCCGCTACGCCGCGGAGCTACGGGCGACCCGGGCCGGCGCCGTCATCGTCCGGCCCGACCTCGCATCGGCGGTCCCGCCAGGCGCGATCCCGATCCTGACGCCGGACCCGTACGGCGCATGGGCGAAGGTTGCGGCGCTGTTCCACCCGGTGCCGCCACCAGTGCCCGGCATCCACGCCGCGGCCGTCGTGGACCCCGCGGCAACCATCGATCCCAGCGCCGAGATCGGCCCCTGCGCCGTGATCATGGCCGGGGCGGAGATCGGGCCGCGCTGCCGCATCGGCGCCGGGGCGGTGATCGGGGCCGCCGTGCAGATCGGCGCCGATTGCCGGATCGGCCCGCTCGCCTCCATCAGCCACGCCATCCTGGGCGACCGGGTCTATGTCTATGCCGGCGCCCGCATCGGGCAGGAGGGGTTCGGCTTCGCATTGTCCGACACGGGCTTCACCAGCGTGCCGCAGCTCGGCCGGGTGATCTTGGAAGATGACGTGGAGGTCGGCGCCAACGCCACCATCGACCGTGGCTCCGCCCAAGACACGGTGATCGGCGCCGGCAGCCGGCTCGATAACCTCGTCATGATCGGCCACAACGTGCGCCTCGGCCGGTGCTGCATCGTGGTGGCGCAGGCGGGCATCTCCGGCTCCACGGTGCTGGAGGATTTCGTGACTGTCGCGGCGCAGGCCGGGCTCACGGGCCATCTGCGGATCGGCCGCCGGGCCAAGATCGGCGCCCAGGCTGGCGTGATGGCGGATGTCGAGCACGGGGCCGAAGTGGTCGGCAGCCCGGCCGAGCCACTCCACGAATTCTTCCGCGGGGTAGTCACGTTGCGGAAGCTCGCGCGCAAGTCCAGGCTGCGGCGAGCGCCCGATTCGGACCACACGCAGTCGGGCATCTCCGAGTCGGTACTCTCCGGCGGCAACACGGGCTAGACCATCATGGACGGCACGCCTTCTTCCACCCCGCCTGTTCCCGACGCGCCGGCCGATGCCGCAGGCGAGGTCGATATCGCCGGGATCATGCACGCGATCCCGCACCGCTACCCGTTCCTGATGATCGATCGGGTGGTCGACATCGTCCACGACAAGTCCGCCGTGGGCGTAAAGAACGTCACGATCAACGAGAACTTTTTCCAGGGCCATTTCCCCGGCCATCCGGTCATGCCCGGCGTGCTGATCATCGAGAGCATGGCGCAGACCGCGGCCGTGCTGGTCGTGCGGACCCTTGGCCCACGCGCTGCCGGTAAGCTCGTGTATTTCATGACGATCGAGAACGCGAAGTTCCGCCGCCCCGTCGGGCCCGGCGATCAGCTTCGGATCGAGGTCGTCAAGCTGCGCAGCCGCGGCACGGTGTGGAAACTCGCCTGCATCGCCCGGGTCGATGGCATATCGGTCGCGGAAGCCACGGTCGGCGCCATGATCATGGCCGAGTGAGCCTGGCGCTCTTCGGCGGCCGGGCCTGGAAATGGCCGGCAACAATCCTTGTTTTGGCCGGGGTGCCCCGGACATGCTTTAGGTCTCAGCCATGCACGCCGCCCACTCCACCCTCGATGCCCGGCCGTCTGCCGAACGCATGATCGGCGACCCGACAACGATCCACCCGACTGCGGTGGTCGAGCCCGGGGCGCGGCTCGGGCAGGGGGTGACGATTGGGCCATTCTGTCATGTCGGCGCCGGCGTCGTGCTGGGCGATCACGTTCGGCTCGTGTCGCATGTTGTGGTCGATGGGGATACCGCGATCGGCGACTCCGCGGTGCTTTATCCGTTCTGCACCGTGGGCCTCGCGCCGCAGGACCTGAAATACAAGGGCGAGCCGACCCGGTGCGAGATCGGCGCCCGGACTCAGATCCGTGAGCATTGCTCCATCCACCGCGGCACCGTGACCGGCACCGGGATCACCCGCGTCGGCGCCGATTGCCTGCTGATGGCCGTGGTGCACGTGGCGCATGATTGCGACATCGGGGACGGCGTAGTGATCGCCAACAACGTGGTGATGGGCGGCCATGTCTCGATCGGCGCCGGCGCCGTGGTGGGGGGCGCCGCGGCCCTGCACCAATTCGTGCGCATCGGGCGCGGCGCCATGATCGGCGGGGTGTCGGGTGTGGAGGCCGATGTGATCCCGTTCGGGAGCGTGATCGGCAACCGGGCGCGCCTATCGGGCCTGAATGTCATCGGACTGCGCCGCCGCGGGGTGGACCGCGCCCGGCTGCATGCCTTGCGCGCGGCGATGCGCGAGTTGTTCGGGACATCGGGGGTGTTCAGCGCGCGGCTCGCCTCGGTGCGGCAGGCCTATGTCTCGGAGCCGCTGGTTGCGGAGGTGCTGGCGTTCATCGATGCGCCCAGCAAACGCGGCCTCATCCGGACCTCGATCGTCGAAGAGGCGGACCCGGCCTGATCTAGTGCAGGAAGCTGTGAGCCGGCCGACGTCCTGGAATCCGGCCCGGCGTCCCCGTATCGATTTCCTCGTTGCACGTCACCAGCGCTTCCCGCAGCGCCACGACCGTGGAGGCCAGGTTGAGCGATGCCGCCTCCTCGGCCAGCATGCGTAGGCACTGCACCAAGCCGCGAGTCGTTGCGCCGATATCTTCCTCGTCGACCATGTCAGCCTTCTCCGAACCCGATGCCCACGACGCCGGCCCTTGTGTCTGCTTCTCTAGCGATCGGGGCGTGGCTGCAATGCAGGAAGAGTCAGGTTTCGTCCGGGTCGCGTTTCTGGATTGGCACCGTGTTATTCTCCCCACATAAATGGTGCAAACTCGATGAAACCTAACCGTTCAGATCAACTGCTGATTGTATTTTGACTTCGACACTCGGAATAGTTGCAGGAGGTGGGCCGTTTCCGGGCCGGGTCGCGGCGGCGGCAGTGGCGGCCGGGCGGGGTGTGTTCATCGTCGCCTTGCGAGGCTACGCCGAAACGGCGGTCGTTTCCCGTTTTCCACACGCGACGATCCGGCTGGGCGCGGCGGGCGAAATCCTGGCGGCGCTGCACCGGGCGCACTGCCGGGACCTGGTGCTGGTCGGCCCGGTTCGTCGCCCATCCCTGCTCGATATCCGCCCCGATGCCGAGGGCACGCGCATCCTGGCGCGCATCGGCCGCGCGGCATTCTCCGGCGATGACGGCCTGCTGGCGGCGGTCGTGCGGGTGTTGGGCGAGGAGGGCTTCAACGTCCTGGGCGCCCACGAAATTTTGACTGAGGCGGTGGGGCCGCGCGGTGTCTTGGGACGGCACGCCCCCGATGCCGCGGCGCTGCAAGACATCCGGCGGGGCAAGTCTGTCGTGCAGGCGCTGGGGGCCGTCGATGTCGGGCAGGGCTGTGTGGTGCAGCAGGGGATCGTGCTGGCGCTGGAGGCGATCGAGGGCACGGACGCGATGCTGGCCCGCGCCGCCACGTTGGCCCGGCCGGGTCCAGGCGGCGTGCTGGTCAAGCTCGTCAAGCCCGGTCAGGACCGCCGCGCCGACCTTCCGACGATCGGGCCCGCCACGCTGGCCGCTGCCGCAGCTGCCGGGTTGCGTGGCATCGCGTTCGAGGCCGGCGGCACCCTGTTCACCGACCGCGCCGCCTGCATCGCAGCTGCCGACGCGGCGGGGCTTTTCCTGGTGGGCGTGGACGGCGATAGTGCGGCGCCATCACCAGGAGAGCCCCCATGAGCCGCTTGCTGCACACGATGCTGCGCGTCCACGACCTCGATAAAAGTGTCGGTTTTTACACCAAGCTGCTGGGCATGAAGGAGCTGCGGCGCAGCGAGGTGCCTGGTGGGCGCTACACGCTGGCCTTCGTGGGCTTTGGCGACGAAAGCAGCACGAGCGTGCTGGAACTCACCTACAACTGGGACCAGACCAAGCCGTATGAGCTGGGCGAGGCGTTCGGCCACATCGCGATCGGCATGCCGGACGTCTACAAGGCCTGCGAAGATTTGCGCGCGGCCGGCGCCAAGATCACCCGGGACGCCGGGCCCGTGAAGCACGGCACGACCGTGATCGCGTTCGTGGAAGACCCCGACGGCTACAAGGTCGAGCTGGTGCAGCGCGCCTGACCCTCGCCACCGACCTGCTGGGGATCGTCCCGGACCTGCTGGGCGGCAGCACGGTCCGGGTCGGCGTCACCGGGCTGGCGCGGGCGGGGAAGACGGCGTTCCTGACCTCGGTGGCGGCCAATCTGCTGGCGTTGGGGAATGGGCGGGGCGCGTTGCCGGGCCTGCGCAAGCGGCTCGGGTCGCGTACGCTGTCGATCGCGTTGGCGCCGGCCGGCATTTCCGCCATTCCGCGCTTCGATTATGCCCGGCATCTCGCCCGCCTCACAGCCGATCCCCCGGCCTGGCCGGAGCGGACCAATGCCGCTTCCCTGCTGGCGTTCGACCTGGTGATCTCGCGCGAGGGTTACGGCCTGCCGCTGCCCACGCGGAAGATCAGGCTCGAATTGCTGGACTACCCCGGCGAGTGGCTTCTGGATTTGCCGCTGCTCCGGCTGTCGTTCGCCGATTGGTCCGCGGCCACGCTCCGCCGGTTGGAAGCGCCGGATGCGCAGCCGATCGCATCGCCCTTCCTGGCCTTCGCCGCCGCGTTGCCCGCCAGCGGCCCAGCGGATGAAGCGCTGGTCGCCACCGGGCACCGCCTCTATCGCACGATGCTGGAACGGCTGCGGGATGAGGCCGGCCTCAAGCTGCTGCAGCCGGGCCGCTTCCTGATGCCGGCGCCCGGGGACGAGCCCGGCTGGATGCCGTTCTTTCCGCGCACCGGGCAGGGCGGCCTGCAATCGCTGCTGGCGGCGCGCTACGACAAATATGTGGAGGCCGTGCGCGCCGAATTGTCGGACCCGATGTTCGGCAATCTGGATCGCATCGTGGTGCTGGCGGATTTGCTGACCCCATTGCACACCGGTGCCGCCGCCTTCGCCGACGCCAGTGCGGCCCTGGCGGCGGCGGCCGGCGCGCTGCGCTGGCGCCGGTCCTGGACGGAGGCGGCGTTGGCGCTCGGCCAGTTGCGCTGGCCGCCGCGCGTGGTGTCCCGCGTGGCGTTCGCGGCGACGAAATCCGATCACGTGGCGGAGCAGCAGCGCGGCAACCTGGCGGCGCTGCTGCGAGACGTGGGGGATGGCACGGAGCTGCCGGATGTGCGCGCGGGATACTTCGCCATCGCAGCGGTTCGCTGCACGGAGGATTTCGTCTGGACGCTCGATAGCCGCCCCGTGTCCGCCGTGCGCGGGCGGCGGATCGGCGATGAGCGCGCGGGCCGCTCCTATCCCGGCGAGGTGCCCGCACGCCGGCCGGACCCGGCCTTCTGGGCGCATCCGTTCCTCGAATTGCCGGATTTCGAGCCGCTTAGGCCGTTGGAGGCCGGGCGCGGCGGCGTGCCGGAGCTCGGGCTCGATGCGCTGCTCGGCTTCCTGCTGGACGAAATCCTATGATCGCGCCTCGCTTCGAGCTGGAAGACGCGCCTGCCCCGCGATTGGAGGCGGAGGCGGTGCCCGTGCTGCTGGATCCCCGCCCGCCCCGCAGCGCGGCCGGGTTGGCGCTGACCGGGGCGGCATTGCTGGCGGCGGGCTTTGCCGCTTTGGGCGCCGGCAACTTCGTGGCGGACCAGTTCGCACGGGCGGCCTGGCTGGGCTGGACCACGCTGGGCGTGGCCGGCGTGGGCGTGGGCGTGGGGGGCGCCGGGATCTGGCGGGAGGTCCGCGCGCTGTGGTCGATGCGCAGGGTGGACCGGTTGCGGGCCGATTTCCTGTCCGGCGAGCCCGGGCGGGTGGCGGATGCGGCGCTGGAATGGGCGGCGATGGCGCCGGGCGGGGCGGGGATGGTGCCGGCCCTGCGGCAGATGAACGATCCGGACGCGATGCTGGCGCTGCTGCGCGCCGGGCCCGGCGCCACCTTGCGCGCGGCGGCGGAGGCGCAAGGGCGGGCGGCAGCCGTGCAGGTGGTGGCGGGCATCGCCGCCATGCCGGCCGCGGCGCTGGACGTGGTGTTGGTAACCTGGCGCGGCCTCCGCCTGGTGCGCCAGGTGGCCGCTTTGTATGGCGTCCGGCCAGGCACGTTGGGGGCGCTCTCGCTGCTGCGCCGCACGCTGGGCGCCGCCACGATGGTGGGCGCTGCGGAGATGGCGGCCAACACTGCCGCGCATGCCGTGCTGTCCCATCCGTTGCTGGCGCATGCCGCCGGGGAGTTGGCTGGCGCTGGGGTGGCGGCCCGGCGGATGGTGGTGCTGGCCCGGGCGGCCGCGGCGGCGTGCGATCCGGTGCCGCCCGGTGCGTGATGGGCTACGCCCATCTTACGTGTTGGCGTCGTCCGACCCGGCGAGGCCGACCGGTGCGCCGGGCACGCTCGCATCCAGCGCCGCCTGCAACGTATAGGCCGCAGCCATGCCGTCCACGATGGCGGCGCGCTTGCGGCGGGTGGCGTCCAGCTCCTCGATCAGGAAGCGGTTCACCGCCGCGCTCGACAGCCGTTCGTCCCACAGCGCGGCGGGCAGGCCCGTCGCGTCCGACAGCGCGCGCGCCCAGTCCCGCGCCGCCTGTGCCGCCGGGCCCATGGTGCCGTCCATCGACAGCGGGTAGCCGACCACCAGGCCGCCCGCGTTCTCGGCCCGCACCAGCGTCGCGATCGAGGCCGCCACGGCGCCGAGCTTGCCGCGCCGCCAGCCGGCAAAGGGCGTGGCAAGCATCAGGCCCACGTCGGACAACGCCACGCCGATGAAGCGGGCGCCGGGGTCGAGCCCGATCAGGCGGTGGCCGGGCCGCAGCGCCGCGCGCAATTCCGGCATGTTGAACAAGGGCATGGCCGCCGTTATGGTCCGGCCCTTCCCACATTGCCACTGTAAGGTCAGTCCCATGTCGCTCGATCCCGCGACCGTCCGCCGCGTCGCCAAGCTGGCGCGCCTGCATATCGAGGAGCCCGAGGTCGCGCGCCTCGCCACCGAACTCAGCGGCATCCTGGGCTGGATCGAGCAGCTGAACGAGGTGGATGTGGACGGGATCGAGCCGCTGACCGGGGCCGCGCAGATGGCGCTGCGGCTGCGCGCGGATGAGGTGACCGATGGCGGCATTGCCGAGCAGGTGCTGGCCAATGCGCCGGACCGGGCGGGCGCGTTCTACGCCGTGCCGAAGGTGGTCGAGTGATGCTGACCGATCTGACTCTGGTGCAGGCCCGGGATGGGCTGCGCCGCCGCGATTTCTCGGCCGTCGAGCTGACCGAGGCGCATCTGGCTGCCATCGAGGCGCTGAACCCGGTGCTGAACGCCTACATCACCGTGATGGACGACACGGCGCGCAGCCAGGCGGCCGCCGCCGACCAGGCGCTTGCGGCCGGTGAGACCAAGCCGCTGCTGGGCTTGCCGCTCGCCATCAAAGACCTGTTCTGCACCGCCGGCACCCGCACCACGGCCGGCAGCCGCATCCTCGAGCCGTTCGTGCCGCCCTATGAGAGCACCGTCACGTCGCAGCTGCTGCGGGATGGCGCGGTGTTCCTGGGCAAGGCGAACCTGGACGAGTTCGCGATGGGCTCGTCCAACATGACGTCCGCCTACGGACCGGTGGTCAATCCGTGGCAGCGGGCGGATGGGGCGAAGCTGGTGCCCGGCGGCTCCTCCGGGGGGTCGGTCGCGGCGGTGGCGGCGCGGCTGGCGTTGGGGGCCACGGCGACGGACACCGGTGGCTCGATTCGGCAGCCGGCCTCGTTTACCGGGCTCGTGGGCATCAAGCCGACCTATGGCCGCTGTTCGCGCTTCGGCATCGTGGCGTTCGCGTCGTCCTTGGATCAGGCAGGGCCCGTGGCGCGGACGGTGGAGGATTGCGCCGTGCTGCTGGGCAGCATGTCCGGCTTCGATCCCCGCGACAGCACCAGCGCCGACCAGCCCGTGCCGGATTTCGCCGCCGCCTGCGCCCGCGGTGTGCGCGGCCTGCGGATCGGGGTGCCGCGCGAATACCGCTCAAACGACATGCCGCCCGAGATCGAGGCGTTGTGGCAGCAGGGGCTCGCGTGGCTGAAGGCAGAGGGGGCGACCATCGTCGATGTCTCGCTGCCGCACACGAAATATGGCCTCGCCACCTACTACATCGTGGCGCCGGCCGAAGCGTCCTCCAACCTGGCGCGGTATGATGGGGTGCGGTTCGGTCTGCGCGTCGATGGCGGGGATCTCACGGAGCTGTATGAGCGCACCCGCGCCGAAGGGTTCGGCGAGGAGGTGCGTCGGCGCATCATGATCGGCACCTATGTGCTGTCGGCCGGGTATTACGATGCATACTACCTGCGGGCGCAGAAGGTGCGGGCGCTGATCCTGCGCGACTTCACCGAGGCGTTTCAGCAGGTGGACGCGCTGGTGACGCCCACCGCGCCCTCGGCTGCGTTCGCGCAGGGTGAGAACATGGATGATCCCATCAAGATGTATCTGAACGACGTGTTCACCGTGCCCGCCAACATGGCCGGGGTGCCGGGCCTGTCGGTGCCGGCGGGGCTCGATGGCGCCGGGCTGCCGTTGGGGCTGCAGGTGCTGGGGCGGCCTTTCGATGAGGAGACGGTGTTCGCCGTGGGCGCCGCGATCGAGCGGGCGGGCGGCTTCACCGCCGCGCCCGGCATCCGCGCCGGGGTAGCGCCATGACTTATGTGGTGGAGGGCGCGACCGGCGCGTGGGAGATCGTGGTCGGGCTCGAGGTGCATGCGCAGGTGGTCAGCCGCTCCAAGCTGTTTAGCGGCGCCTCCGCCGAATATGGCGCGGCGCCCAACAGCCAGGTGAGCTTCGTGGACGCGGCGTTCCCCGGCATGCTCCCGGTCATCAACCAGGAATGTGTGGCGCAGGCGGTGCGGACCGGGTTGGGGCTCGAGGCGCAGATCAACCTGGTCAGCCGGTTCGATCGCAAGAACTATTTCTACGCGGATTTGCCCGCCGGGTATCAGATCAGCCAGTTCGCGCACCCGATCGTGGGCGCGGGCGTGGTGGAGGTCGAGCTCTCGGATGGCAGCACCAAGCGCATCGGCGTGACCCGGCTGCACCTTGAACAGGACGCCGGCAAGTCCCTGCATGACCAGGATCCCACGCGCAGCTTCATCGACCTCAACCGCTCCGGCGTGGCACTGATGGAGATCGTGAGCGAACCGGATATGCGCAGCCCGGAGGAGGCCGGGGCGTATCTGCGGAAGATGCGCACGATCCTGCGCTATCTTGGCACCTGCGACGGCAATATGGAGGAGGGGTCCATGCGCGCGGACGTGAACGTCTCCGTCCGCAAGCATGGCGAGCCGTTCCGGACACGGTGCGAGGTCAAGAACGTGAACTCCGTGCGCTTCGTGATGCAGGCGATCGAGGCGGAGGCGGTGCGGCAAGTCGAGGTCTGGGAGGGCGGCGGCGAGGTCACGCAGGAGACCCGGCTGTTCGATCCCGCGCGCGGCGAAACCCGCTCCCTCCGCAGCAAGGAGGACGCGCATGACTACCGATATTTCCCGGACCCGGACCTGCTGCCGCTGGTGCTGGACGAGGACTGGGTGGCCTCGCTGAAGGCCGGGCTGCCGGAGTTGCCGGATGCCAAGCGGGCGCGGTTCGTGCGCGAGCACGGGCTGTCGTTCTACGACGCGGGTGTACTGGTGGCGGACCAGGAAACAGCCGCATTCTACGAGACTGTGGCCGCGGGACGGGACGCGAAGCTTGCGGCCAACTGGATGACGGGGGATTTCTTCGCCGCGTTGAACCGCACCGGGCGCTCCATCGCTGACAGCCCGGTCTCGGCCGCGTCGTTGGGTGAGCTGGTCGATCTGCTGACCGACAAGACCATCAACGGCCGCATCGCCAAGGAGGTCTTCGAAGCGATGGTCGAGACCGGGGAACGGCCCGGCGCGATCGTGGAGGCGAAGGGACTGCGTCAGGTCGTGGATACCGGCGCCATTGATGCGGCGGTCGCGTCGGTGGTGGCGGCCAATCCGGACAAGCTGGCGGAATACAGGGGCGGCAAGGAGAAGCTGTTCGGCTTCTTCGTGGGGCAGGTGATGAAGGCGATGGCGGGGAAGGGCAACCCGGCGCTGGTCAACGAGGCGTTGGTGAAGGCGCTGGCCTGAAAGAGCGGGCTGCCGCCCTCTCCTCTCGGGAGAGGGGGTCATGGCAGCCAGTGCTCTAGGCTCGCGCCATGAACCGCGCCCGGAGCGGCTTCAGCAGCGCAATCGCCAGCACCGCCGTCAGCAGGTCCGCCGTGATCGCCACCGCGAACACCGGCGTCCAGCTGCCCACGGCGTCATGCATCCAAGACGCGAGGGGTCCCCCGAAGATCGCGCCGATCCCCTGCGCGATATAGAGGCAGCCATAGTTCTTGGTGGCGAACTTTGCGCCGAACGTGTCCGTCAACGTGGAGGGGAACAACGAAAAGATTTCCCCCCACCCGAAGAACACCACCCCCGACAGCAGCACGAACAGCACCGGGTTGCTGCTGGTCAGGAGCCACAGCGCCATCGCCACGCCCTCGAGCGCGAAGGCGAGGCACATCGTGTTCTCGCGTCCGATCCGGTCAGACACCCAGCCGAAGAAGGGCCGGGTCAGGCCGTTGCAGAAGCGATCAATGGTCAGAGCCAGCGGAACCGCAGCGAATCCCCAGACCATGAGCTTGTTGATCCCGAAATCCGCCGCCATCGGCGCAAGCTGGGACGTGACCATCAGGCCCGAGGTGGACATGCAGGACATCATGAAGAACATCAGCCAGAAGATCGGCTGCTTCAGCATCTCGGACGTCGTGAAGTCCCGCCCCGTGGCCTGCGCGCGCGTCTGCGCCAACAAGGCCGGCGGCGGCGCACGCAGGCCGAGCGCCGCGATCACGCCGATGGCGCCAAAGATCAGCCCGTATTGGAACAGCGTCGCCTTGTGTCCATAGGCGGCCAGGCTGTCGGCGATCGGGAAGCTGGTCGCCATGGCACCCATGCCATACCCGGCAGCCACGATGCCAACCGCAAAGCCGCGCCGCTCCGGGAACCAACCCACCATCTGACCGACGACGCCGATATACACGATCCCCGTGCCGATCCCGCCCAGGAGTCCGTAGGTGAGATACAGCCCCCATAACGACGTGACGCCAGACGCCAAAACCCAGCTCAGCCCCGTGATGGCACCCCCAGCCGCGATCAACCAGCGCGGGCCGAACTTCTCGATCAGCCAGCCCTGGAACGGGCTGAAAAAGGTCTGCAGCACGATGAGGATGCTGAACGTGATCTGCATGCTGTAGGCCGCTTGGTTCAGTTCGGTGCCGAGCGGCTTCACGAACAGCGTCCAGACATATTGCGGGCTGGAGATCGCCATCATGCAGATCAGGCCCAGGACCATCTGGATCCAGCGCGTGCTGGCGGCAGGCAAGGCCATCGAAGGCGAGGTCGTCACACTCATCGGTCGCTCCATTTTCCAGAGATGAAGCAAGACCCGGGCCACATTGCAGGAGAGGGCGCCCGGACGTAGCGTGCGGCCTCGCAAAGGAGCCTCGCATGATCGAGCTGCACACGTTCAACACGCCCAACGGCCGCAAGATCAGCGTGGCGCTGGAAGAGATGGGCCTGCCCTACACGGTCAAGGTGGTGGACATCACCAAGGACCAGCAATTCGCACCGGCCTTTCTTGCGATCAGCCCCAATAACCGCATCCCTGCGATCATCGACCCGGATGGACCCGGCGGCGCTCCGATTTCCGTCTTCGAGAGCGGCGCCATCCTGCTGTATCTCGGTGAAAAGACGGGCCTGTTCTTACCGACCAATCTTCGGGAGCGGGTCCCGGTGCTGGAATGGCTCATGTGGCAGATGGGCGGGTTCGGTCCGATGCCGGGGCAGGTGCATCACTTCCTGACCGTCAACGGGGATGACCAGCGCTATGGGCTGGCCCGGTATACGAAGGAGACGCTGCGGCTGTATGGCGTGCTGGACCGCAGGCTGGCCCAAGTGGAATGTGTCGCCGGCGCGCTTTCGGTCGCGGATTTCGCCATCCTGGGCTGGGCATGGCGGCATGAGCGGCACAAGGTCGATCTCACCGAATTTCCGCATGTGCGCCGTTGGTATGACATGCTGATGGCGCGCCCGGCCGTACAGCGCGGCTTCGCCGTCCCGCTCAGCTGAGCGTTTGACGCCGGGCCCGGCCACGCCTAGAAAGCATGGGCAAACGCTGTGCAAGACGACCCCGGCGGAGGGGTGGCCGAGTGGCTGAAGGCAGCGGTTTGCTAAACCGCCATACGGGGTCAACCCGTATCGTGAGTTCGAATCTCATCCCCTCCGCCAATTCTTGCCGTGGTAGTCGCTGGTTCGCACGATCATGTCATCTCGCGATGCCACTTGCCTCCTCGTAAGTTATTGCCGCGTGCGTTACAGTACTCGAGCTGACGAAAAGCGTCATTCGTATCGATGTAGTGACGTTTCGGCACGGGGGAGGGCCGCCTGGTCCATGAAAAGTGCATGATCCTGCTGGTCGATGACGATGACGCGGTCCGCGAGACCTCCGCCGACATGCTCGAGGAGCTCGGCTATCAGGTAAAGCAGGCTGAAAGTGGAACTCGGGCGCTCGAACTGCTGGATCAAGACGGTTTTGACGTGATGGTCACCGATATCCGGATGCCGGGGATGTCTGGTTTAGAGTTGTCCGATCTAGCCAGCGACCGGCACCACGACCTCAAGATCATCCTGATTTCCGGGTATTTTCAGCCGCAGGCATTGAGCCGGCGCTTCCTTCAGAAGCCGTTCCGAACCCATGACCTCGACCAGGCGATCCGGGCGGAGCTGCAGCGCGGCTGACATCGGCGCCGGGAACCGGATCGCGGCTCGTTTGTTTGTCCTGCTCACCTTCGGCAGGGACGGGCAGTGTATCCAGGGCGTGAGACCACCGTGGCGATTCCCGCCCGCAACGAAGCCGAGTACATCTCCCCGTGTCTCCGTGCGCTGGCCGCGCAGGTCGGCCCGAAACCCGACAAAGTGGTGCTGTTCCTGAACGACGTGACGGATGAGACGGCCGAGATTGCCGGTGCGCTCCGTCCAGAAATGCCATTCGCCCTTTGCATCGAGCAACACCGCTTCCCGCCGGGTCAGGGCGGCGCCGGGCCGGCGCGGCGCAGAGCGATGGAGATTGCGAGCCAGGGCTCATCTTCCGGCTGCATCCTGCTGTGCACCGACGCTGATAGCGTAGTGGGACCCGATTGGCTCGCACGCAACGGCGCGCATGTGCGGGACGGGGCCGACGCTGTCGCGGGCCGGGCCATGCTCCATCCGGAGGATCTGCGCGCCATCCCGCAATCCTTGCAGGACGATGACGCCTGGGAATGCGCCCTGGCGGAAATGCTGGACGCGATCGATCAAGCGCTGGACCCCGAACCCTGGGACCCCTCGCCCCGGCACACGGAGGAAAGTGGCGCCAGCATCGCGGTCACGCTGGAGGCGTTCCAGCGCGCCGGGGGGATTCCGGCGGTGGCGGTCGGGGAAGACCGGGCATTCTTCGCCGCGTTGCGCCGGGCGGACGCCCAGATACGGCATGCACCCGATGTGCGCGTGACCGTGTCCGGTCGCCTGGTGGGCCGGGCGGCGGGCGGCATGGCGGAGACGATCCGGCGGCGCATGACGGGGCCAGACCCGTTCCTCGATGACCGGCTGGAGCCGGCGCGGGCCCGCGCGCATCGTGCGGCCACGCGCGGCCGGCTTCGCCGGGCGTTCCAGGCCGGGTCCGATGCGGGCGTGGTGGCGGTGCTGCGGGATCTCGGCGCCGCACCCTTGATCACGGGGCCTGGCACGTTCGGGGCACTCTGGGCAACGCTCGAGGACACCAACACGTCCTTATCGCGCGCCCGTGTTCCTGCAGCCAACGTCTCTCGGGAGCTTGCGTCGGCGCTCGGCATCCTTCAAGCGCTGCAACCGCTACCCAAGCCGGAGGAACGTCTCGAACGGCTCCCGGAACGGGTTCAGGAGGGTCTGCGGCAGGCTGAAGCCTTCCGGATCGTCGGTAATGAGCCCGCCATATTGTGAGCGGTGCGCCTGGATCGCGCGCCATTTGCGATCGAACTGGCCCGTGATGTCGAGCCGCATTCCGTCTGGGTAGGACCCGTCGATCTCCGAGTCGTCCGGGAGCGTCCATCCCCAGACCGGGTAGGCCCAATGGGGGAGGGTGAGGCGCGCTGCCACGGCCACGGCCATGCGATGCACGGCGACATGATCGCCATGCGGATCTTCGGCCCAGGGCGCCAGCAGGGTCGCGATCCCGGCTGCCCGGCACCGAGCCTCCACCGCGGCCACGGCCCGTTGGAAAGCCGGCCCGTCCATGGGCGCCGCCGTATCTCTGAGCCCAAGGAAGCCGAGACGCGTCGCCGGCAGCCCGAGAATGGCCACGGCCTCCCGCGCTTCCTGCTGTCGCAGGGCCCGAAGCACCGGGGGCGGGTGGGTGCGGGATTTCGGGTGCGAGCCCGTGCCGTCCGTCATGATCAGCACCTGCGGCGGTGCGCTACGCTCGACCGAAGTGGCGATCAGGCCGCCGCACCCCAGGCTTTCATCGTCGGCGTGCGGCGCCAGGATCATGACCGGCCCGGCGCCGATCAGGGTATCGGCGTCGCGGACCGGCAAGGCCCTGAACTGCGCCAGCATCCCGGCCGCTCTCATGCCCGCCGCAATTCATGCTGCCCGGCCTCCGTCAGCACCGCATCCGGCGCCGGCTGCCGAAGATAGACGCCGAGGTCGCGGAGCAGGCGCTCGACGGGATTGGGACGGATGAAGGCCGAGAAGCCCAACCCGCGCTGCACGAGCCGGATGGCGTCCAGGCACGCGGCCTCGACCGCGATGCGGGCGAGATTGACGGCAGCCACCCGGTCCGCCGTGGCGAGCGCCGGATCCTCACCCAGCCGCACGGCCCGATCGACCCAGAGCCGCGCGGTGTGTTGCGCGATCACCAACTCGCCGAACCGCGCCTGCTGCTGCACGTCGGCGTCATGCCTCTTGCGGCGAAGTTCGGCGCGGGTGGCATGGACCAGCGCATCGAGACCGCCGGAGGTGACGGCGCTGGTCCGCCAGGCCCCGACCGACAGCAATGGCTCCCGTAGGTAGTCGCCAGGCCGCCCAAACACTGCGGCGTCCGGCAGGGCCACGCCATCGAGGTGCACGACCCCGTTCACCGCCGCCCGCATCCCCGGCAGGCGACCCCGCATCGACACGACCCGCTCGGCACCGTCCAGCGTGAGCCAGGCGAGGCGGGTGCCGTCGGGCTCCTGCACCGTGATGACGGCATGGCGCACATGCCCGGCGCCGGAGCACGGGCCTTTTGCGCCCAGGAGCCGCCCTTCCTCCCTTTGCAATGGCGACCCGGCATCGGTCACCCACAGGCCGATTGCCTCGCCCCGGGCGGCTGCCTCGTGGGCGGTGTTGCGCAGCGCCGGGCCGGCATAGGCGTCGAGCAGGACGAGTGCGTTGATGTGGGCCTCGAACAGCCGCCCGACGGCCAGATTACCCTGACCTGCGAGGCTGAGACGGGTCAGCAGCTCATTCGGGCCCGGCAGCGGAGCGCGGAGCCACCCCGCGTCATGCAGCAGCGCCATATCGACCACCGGAAACGCCTCGTCGGTGTCGAGCTGCTCGGCGTGGGCCTGGATAGCGCTAACCAGCGCCGACGATGGCGAGGTCAATCCGCGGTGGCGCCCATCTTGTCCGCGAGCCGGGGCAGCCTTGCCTTACGCTGCGGCGCCAGAAACCGTTGCAGCCGGTCCAGATAGAGATAGACCACCGGTGTCGTATACAAAGTGAGGATCTGGCTGAGGATGAGCCCGCCCACCATGGCATAGCCCAATGGCTTCCGCAGTTCCGACCCGGCGCCTTCTGCCAGCATCAGCGGAAGCCCGCCCAGCAGCGCCGCCATCGTGGTCATGAGGATGGGGCGGAAGCGCAGCAGGCAGGCCTGACGAATGGCGGCCAGCGGGGTTTGCCCGTCATTGCGTTCGGCGCCGATCGCGAAATCGACCATCATGATGCCGTTCTTCTTCACGATGCCGATCAGCAGGATGACGCCGATCAGCGCGATGACCGACAGATCATACCCGGCCACCATCAACATCAGCAGCGCGCCCACGCCCGCCGACGGCAAGGTGGACAGGATGGTGATGGGCAGGATGTAGCTCTCATAGAGGATGCCGAGGATGATGTAGACGGACACCAGCGCCGCCGCGATGAGATAGGGCTGGCTGCTCAACGAGGACTGGAACGCCTGCGCCGTGCCCTGGAACGTGCCGCGCAGCGCCGCCGGCGCTCCCATCTGCGCCAGGGCCCGGGTGATCTCGTCCACCGCCTGCCCGAGGGCGACGCCTTGCGCCAGGTTGAAGGAGATCGTCACCGCCGGGAACTGGCCCTGGTGCGAGATCGACAGCGGCGCCACTGCGGCCGTGTCCATCTTCACAAAGGTCGAGAGTGGCACGGCGGCGCCATCCCGGCTGCGGACATAGAGCTTGTCGAGCGTGCCGAGATCCCCCTGCAACTCCGGCGAGACCTCGAGAATTATCTTATAGGTATTGAGCTGCGTGTTGTATTGCGCGACCTGGCGCTGTCCGAACGCATTATACAACGTATCGTCGATCACTTGCGGCTGGATACCGAACCGTGCCGCGCGATCCCGGTCGATCACCAGCGTGGCCGTAGTGCCCGCCACCTGCTGATCGCTCGCAAGGTCCCGCAGGATCGACAGGCCGCGCATCTTCGCCAGCACCTTGGGCGCCCACTCGAACAACTCCGCCAAGTTGGCGTCCTGCAGCGTATATTGGTATTGCGCCCGGCCCAGACGGCCACCGACGCTGATGTCCTGGGCGGCCTGGAAGTTGACGCTCATGCCTTCAATCCGCGAGGTCTTGGCGCGCAAGCGGGCAATCACTTGCTGCGCGGTCACGTCCCGCTCCTCGAACGGCTTGAGTGATATCCAAAGCCGCCCGTTATTCCCGGTCTGCCCACCCAGCCCGGCGCCGATGCTCGATGACACGGCCTGCACGGCGGGATCGGCGCTGACGATATCGGCCGCAATCACCTGTCGCCTCGCCATCTCGCCGAAGGACACATCCTGCCCGGCTTCGGTGATGCCGAGCATCACGCCGGTGTCCTGGGTCGGGAAGAAGCCTTTGGGTATTTGAATATAGAGATAGACGGTGACGCCCACGGTGGCGAAGAACAGCATTAACGTCATGAACTGGAACCGCAGCGCCACGTCCAACGTGCGGCGATAGCCGCCGAGCAGACCGTCGAGAAAGCGTTCCACCACGCGATAGAGCCAGCCATGCCGGGTGTCGTGGTGCTTCAGGAAGCGGGCACACATCATGGGCGTCAGCGTCAACGACACGACGGCCGAGACCATGACGGCGATCGCGACCGTCATCGCGAACTCCCGGAACAGCCGGCCGACGATGCCGCCCATCAGCAGCAGCGGGATGAATACCGCGATCAGCGAAAGGCTGATGGAGATGATGGTGAAGCCGATCTCGCCGGCGCCCTTCAGCGCGGCCTCCTTCGGGTTCATGCCTTCTTCGATGTGCCGGTAGATGTTCTCCAGCATCACGATCGCATCGTCGACCACGAAGCCGACCGCGATCGTCAGCGCCATCAGCGTCAGGTTATTGAGGCTGTAGCCGGCCAGATACATGACCGCGAACGTGCCGACCAAGGCCAGCGGCACCGTGACGCTGGGGATCACCGTCGCCCAGAAATTGCGCAGGAACAGGAAGATGACCATCACCACGAGGGCGATGGATAGCAGCAGCGTGAACTGCACCTCGTGCAAGGAGGCGCGGATCGTCACCGTGCGGTCCACGATCGCCTCGACCGAGATCGAGGGTGGGATCGCGGTGCGCATCTGCGGCAGCGCGGCCTTGATGCGCTCCACCGTCTCGATCACGTTGGCGGCCGGCTGCTTGAAGATCAGCAGCTGGATACCGCGCTTGCCGTTCTGCCAGCCCGCCAGCCGCGCATTCTCCGGCCCGGCCACTGCCGATCCGACATCCCGCACCCGCACCGGTGCGCCGTTGCGCCAGGCAAGGATGACGTTGTCGAACTCCCCCGGTTTCGTCAGCTGGTCGTTGGCGTAGATCGCGAACGCCCGCTCGGCGCCGTCGATTGTGCCCTTCGGCGCATCCACGGTCGCCGTGATCAGCAACTGCCGCACGTCTTCCAACGTCATGTTCATGGCCGCCAGCCGCGCCGGGTTGACCTGGACGCGGAGGGACCGCTTCTGCTCGCCGCCGATCGACACCTGGGACACGCCGCTGATTTGCGAGATCTGCTGGCTCAGGATGTTGTCGGCGTAGTCGTTCACGTCGATCAGCGGCAGTTCGTTCGATTGCACCGCGAGGATCAGGATCGGGCTATCGGCCGGGTTCACCTTGCGGAACACGGGGGGATTCGGCAGGTTCTTCGGCAGGGACCCGCCGGCATTGTTGATCGCCGCCTGCACGTCAAGCGCGGCGCCATCGATGTTGCGGTCGAGGTCGAACTGCACCACGACCTGCGCCGAACCGCCGACGCTGACCGACGTCATCTGCGACACGCCAGAGATCTGCGAGAACTGCCGCTCGAGCGGCTGCGCCACGGTCGAGGCCATGGTTTCCGGGCTGGCGCCGGGGAGGGACGCCGTGACCTGGATCGTCGGAAACTCGACCCGGGGCAGGGGGGCCACGGGGAGCAAAGGGTAGGCCGCGATGCCCACCATCAGGATCGCCGCCATCAGCAACGACGTGGCGACAGGGCGCTGGATGAACGGGGTGGAGATGCTCATGAGCGCGGCCGCTCCGTGCCCTTGGCCGTCGCGGCGACCCGCGTTCCGTTCGAGAGGCGCGATTGGCCCGACAGCACGACTTGCTCGGTCCCGGTCAACCCGTTGCTCACGATCGCCATCTGCCCGTCATCCTGATCCACCTCGATGGGCCGTACTTGCACCACGCTGTCGGCATTGACGGTATAGACGAACAGGCCGGCCGGTCCGCGCTGCACGGCCGCCGTCGGTAAGGTGAGCACGTTCTTCTTGATGTCCAGGCGTGTGCGAACATTCACGAACTGGCCCGGCCATAAACGGTCATCGAGGTTGGCGAATGTCGCCTTCATCCGGATCGTCCCGGTCGAGATATCGATCTGGCTATCGACCGTCAGCAACTCCCCCTCGCTCAGTAAGGTGCGGTCATCGGAGCTGTAGGCCATGACCGGGAGCGTGCCGCGGCGCATCGCCTCCTGCACGCGGGGCAGCGTGTCTTGCGGCAGGGTGAAGATGAGGGCGATGGGGTGGATCTGCGCGATGGTGACGATGCCGGGGCTGTTGGGGTCGGCGGCCCGGATATAGTTGCCGACATCGATCCCGCGCAGCCCGACCCGGCCCTCGATCGGCGCCGTGATCCGGGTGAAGTTCAAGTTGATGAGCGCCGCCGAGATCGCCGCGTCGCTGCCCCTGAGGGCCGCTTCGGCCTGCGCAACGCTGGACCTCTGCAGGTCGAGCCGCTGGCGAGAGGCGACTTGGCTCTGCGCCAGGTCCGCATAGCGCGTCAGATCGTTACGGGCATTGCCGAGGCTTGCGTTGTCGGCGGCGCGCTTGGCCACGGCCTGTTCGAGGATGGCGCGAAACGGCCGGGGATCGAGTTGGGCCAGCACATCGCCGGGTTTGACGTGCTGCCCTTCGGTGAAGAAAATCTTGTCGAGCGTCCCGTCCACCCGCGCCCGCACCACCACGGACTGATAGGCCTGGACGGTGCCGATCGCGCGCTGCACGACCGGCACGTCCCGGCGTTCGGGCGCCGTCGTCGTCACGGGGACCCCAGCGGGCGCGGGCTGTGCCTGCGCACTCAACGACGCAGTCGCCCCGAACAGGACGAGCGTGACAGCCAAGAGACGACACCGCGACGCTGCCATAGACCCTCATGCGGACGAACCGGCGCCAGTATCGCCGTTTCCGCCGCCTGAATCCATCGTTTCCTGGACAATGTTCCGCCAGACTGCGCCGGCGTTAACGATTCATTGATGGATTGCGGTCCGGGCCCGGACGTGATCGCCAGACCGGGCGGGCGCTAGAAGCGGCTGCGGATCGCTCGGCCGACGAGGCTGGTTGGCGTCGCGCGGTAAGAATCCAGGCCGCGGCCGACCGGCCCGCCGGTGCCGCCGCTTGCGGACGCCAACACGGTTCCGCCCGGCAATGGCATCACCCGTCCCATCCCGCCCAACGCTGTTCCGTTGGACGCGCCGAAGCCGGACGCCGCCGGTGCAGCGGGCGATCCCAGCCCGGCGGGCCAGTTCATGCCGGGTGCCGCCCACGGCGTGGCAGTGAAGGTCGAAGAGGCGAAGGCGGGAGCCGGTGCGCCGGGTTGCGGCCGGGGTTCTGGCGCATTCCAGATCGCCAGCACCTTCCGTGCATAGGGGCCGCCCAGCGCAGGGTTCATCGAATGATATCCGGCGGCGGCGCCTGGCCAGGAGCCGGTCTGGGCATAGAGCCGCTGCAGGAAAGTGGCGGCGTAACGTGCATTGGCCACCGGATCGAACGCTTCCTCCAGGGAGGAGAAGGCCGAGCCGTGATGGATGAGGTTGACCTGCATGCAGCCGACGTCGATCGAACGGACGCCCTGCGCCTGCAATGCCCGGACGGCCGCCACCGCCTCCGCCTTCGTCGCGAAGTAGGAGCCGGCACCCTCGGCATTGATCGTCCAGGGCCAGGCGCCGACCACCCCGGCCTCATCCCGCCTCCCGCTCTCGACCACGCCGATCGCGTGCATCAGCCGGGCGGGGACGCCCCCGGCCTGTTCGGCGGCCGCGATTGCCGCACGGCATTGCGCGGATGGCGACGCGGCCGGCAGGGGTGCTGCAGCCGGAAACGTCAGCAGCGCCGCAGCCGGCCGGCTGGCACACAGGAGAAAAAGGAAGGCAACGAGGGCTCGCATCCCGGCAAGATGCCAGGCGAAAGTGAGGATACGGTTAACCCCGACTCAGGTCTCCACGCGCCCAGCCAGCATCATCTCTCCGGCGACGCCGGCCAGGCTGTGGCAGAGTGCCGTGAGGTGTTCCTGCACCGTGGAAAAGCCGGCACGCGGCATGAACCGCGCCTCATCCATATAGAGCGCGCGTGACAGCTCGATCTGCAGGGCGTGGGTATGCTCGCGCGGACGCCCGTAGTGGCGCGTCACGTAGCCGCCCGCATACGGGTCGTTGCGGCGGACCCGGTATCCCAGGTCGGAAAGCATCGTCTCGACATGGCGCACGACCGGCCCCGCGCAGCTCGTGCCATGGGCGTCCCCCAACACGATATCCGGGGCGTCGCGCGATGCGGGCTGACTCGGCATGGAATGGCAGTCCAGCAACAAGCAGGCGCCGAACCGGTCGAGCGTCGTCTCGATCAACCCTGTCAGCGCCGCGTGATACGGCATCCAGCAACTCTCGATCCGGTCCCGCACTTCGGTGAATTGCAACTTGCCACGGTAGATCGCCTCGCCCGACGCAACGATCCGGGCGATCGTGCCGAGCCCGGCGCCGACCCGCGGGCTCGTCGTGTTGACCCAGTCCGGCAAAGGGCCGTCGAACATCGCGGGATCGAGCTCCCACGCCTCGCGGTTTGCGTCGCAAAAGGCGCGGGGGAAGGTTGCGGCCAGCAGTGGGGCGCCGCTGCTCACGGCGCCGCCGAACAGCTCGTCGACGAAGCTATCTTCGCTGCGACGCAAGCCCGTCGCGTCCAGCCGGGCGGCGGCGACGAAGCCGGGTGGATAGGCGCGCCCCGAATGAGGGGAGGCAAACACCAGCGGCGCAGTCTGGTGCGGGGGGTGGCGGATCTCGCAGGGGGCCGTCTGGAGGATCGGGTGGTCCATGCACCATTGAAGCGTGCCGTGAGGACGATGTCACCGGCCGATCTTGCGCAGGGGTGATGCTTCGGCCTAGTAACGCGCGCGGATGGGCGCGTAGCTCAGCGGTAGAGCATCGCCTTGACACGGCGGGGGTCACAGGTTCAATCCCTGTCGCGCCCACCATCCGCATTATTTCCTATTTCAAGTCAGACAGATACGGCATCTCTGTCATCTTACTGTCATAAAAATGCAATCAAGTTGACCTGATCCCCAATTAGGTTCCGCCCCGGGCCAGACCGCCCCGGTAGCGGCACACCCGTGCTGCCCGACCTTTTCTGGAGGCATTATGAAGCTGAACCACACGGCCCTGGCCTTGGCGCTTGGCCTGGCATGGAGCGCCACCGCTCTGCCGGCCGCCGCGCAACAGATCACGGGCGCTGGCGCCACGTTCCCGGCCCCGGTCTACGCCAAGTGGGGTGAGGCCGCGAAGGCGGCGATCGGCATCGAGCTGAACTACCAGGGCATCGGCTCCGGCGGTGGTCAAAACCAGATCACCAACCGCACCGTGGATTTCGGCGCCTCCGACGCGCCCATGGACCCGGCCAAGCTCGGCTCCGCCAATCTCCTGCAATTCCCGACCGTCATGGGCGCCGTGGTGCCGATCGTGAACTTGCCGGGGATCGAGAACAACCAGGTCAAGCTGACCGGCGAGCTGCTGGCGGACATCTATCTGGGCAAGATCACCAAGTGGAACGACCCCAAGCTCACGGCGATCAATGCCGGCGTGAACCTGCCGGCGCTCGACATCGCGCCGGTGTATCGCGCCGACGGCTCCGGCACCTCGTTCGTGTTCACCACCTATCTCTCGACGATCAGCGCAGATTGGAAAAGCGCGGTCGGCGCCGGGCAGAGCGTGAAGTGGCCGGCCGGTGCGGGCGCCCGCGGCAATGACGGCGTGGCCGGGACGGTGCGCAACACGCGCGGCGGCATCGGGTATGTAGAGAACGCCTATGCCACACAGAACAAGCTGACCACGACGCAGCTGCGCAACAAGGACGGCAAGTTCGTGGCGCCCACGGCGGCGGCGTTCCAAGCGGCGGCTTCTGCCGGCGATTGGGCGGGTGCGCAGAACTTCGCGGTGAACCTCATCAACCAGGCTGGTCCAACCACTTGGCCGATCGTGTCCGCCACCTTCCTGCTGCTCCCGCGGGACCCGAAAGATGCGACGCGGGCGGCGGCCGTGATGAAGTTCGTCGATTGGGCCTACACCAGCGGCGGCCCGATCGCGACCCAACTGGAATACATCCCGCTGCCCAAGGCGGTTCAAGACAGCGTCCGGGCCGCGTGGCGGATTTCGGTCATGGCCGACGGAAAGCCGCTCTACCGCTAAGTCATACCACCGGGTGGGCGCTGGATGGCGCCCACCCACCCCTTGCGAGGTCCGACTGGTGTCACAGGCCGTTTCTTCGTCTGCCCCCCGCCGCTCCGGTGCGTTCGGCGATGCATTGTTTGCCGGCATCGCCCGGGCCAGCGGCGTACTTGTGCTGGTGTTGCTGGGTGCGATCATCGTCACGCTGTTCCTGGGGGGCCTGCCGGCATTCCGGCAATTCGGTGCCGGGTTCGTCAGCGACGCCAACTGGGATCCGGTGCAAGACCAGTTCGGCGGCGCGGTCCCGATCTACGGCACGCTCATCACCTCTGTCATCGCACTGGTCATCGCCGTCCCGATCGCGTTCGGGATCGCGTTCTTCCTGACCGAACTGGCGCCCCCCTGGGTGCGCCGGCCCATCGGCACCGCCATCGAATTGCTGGCGGCGGTGCCCAGCATTATCTACGGGATGTGGGGCTTCTTCGTCATCGTGCCGCTGATGTCGCAATACATTCAGCCCGCGGTGATCGACACGGTGGGGCAGGTGCCGGGCATTGGCTGGCTGTTCCGCGGGCCGCCCTTCGGCACGGGCATCCTCACGGCCTCCTTGATCCTTGCGATCATGATCATCCCGTTCATTGCCGCCACGATGCGGGACGTGTTCCTCACGGTCCCACCGGTGTTCAAGGAAAGCGCCTATGGCGTGGGCTGCACCACGTGGGAGGTCATGCGCTCGATCGTGCTGCCCTACACCCGCGTATCGGTGGTGGGCGGGATCATGCTGGGGCTGGGCCGGGCCTTGGGTGAAACCATGGCCGTCACCTTCGTGATCGGCAACACCAACCGCATCAGCGCCAGCCTGTTCGGACCCGGCAACACCATCGCCTCCCTGGTGGCGCTCGAGTTTCCGGAGAGCCCGGCGGGCAGCCTCAAGCTATCATCCCTCCTGGCGCTCGGGTTCATCCTGTTCGTGATCTCCTTCATCGTGCTGGCCATCTCCCGCATGCTGTTGCGGCCGCGGTTCAAGGGGTAAGGGGCATGGACACCGTCTCCGACGCACAGAGCATGATCGGCCACCCGGCGCGGGACGCATCCGTCGCGCAATCCTTGGGCCGCCGCCGCCGGGGTGCGGACCGGGTAGTGACGCTGCTGTGCTGGACGGCCACGGCGATCGGGCTGATCTTCCTCGCCTCGATCCTATTCACCCTGCTGATGCGCGGCTTCGGCGGGCTGCGTCTGTCCGTGTTGACCGAGGTCACGAAGCCGCCGGGTTCCGGGGGAGGATTGCTGAACGCAATCGTCGGCAGCCTGATCCAGACCGCGATCGGCACGGCGATCGGCACGCCCATCGGCCTCATGGTCGGAACGTATTTGTCCGAATACTCCCAAGGCTCCCGCCTGGGTGACGCGGTGCGCTTCGTGTCGGACGTGCTGCTGTCGGCGCCCAGCATCCTGATCGGGCTGTTCGTCTATCAGATCGCGGTCAACCCGTTCGGCGGCTTCTCCGGCTGGGCCGGGTGCGTGGCGCTGGCCGTGATCGTCATCCCGATCGTGGTCCGCACCACGGAGGACATGCTGCGCCTGATCCCGGTGGCCTTGCGGGAGGCCGCGGTGGCGCTGGGTGCGCCTAAATGGAAGGCGATCGTGTTCGTCTGCTACCGCGCGGCACTCGACGGTATTCTGACGGGCGTGTTGCTGGCGCTGGCGCGGGTGGCAGGCGAAACGGCGCCGCTGCTGTTCACCTCGCTCGGCAACCTCAACTGGTCCACCAGCCTGCAGCAGCCGATGAGCAGCCTGCCGGTCACGATCTACCAATATGCCGGCGCCTCGTTCGACGATTGGGTGCAACTGGCCTGGGTCGGCGCGCTGCTGATCACCATGGGCGTGCTGGCCATCAACATCTTGGCGCGGCTCGCGCTGCGTCGCCGGAGCTAGGGGAGCCATTATGGCGGAGCAACAGACCACCACGACGCTCACCGGCCGCGAGATGTCGGCGATGCAGGCCAAAAGCTCGGCCGAGCTGAACCCCGCGCGTATCGCGATCCGCAACCTCGATTTCTTCTACGGCACCAACAAGGCGCTGAAGGGCATCCACCTCGACCTTCCGGTCAAGCAGGTGACGGGCATGATCGGCCCCAGCGGTTGCGGCAAATCCACCCTGCTGCGGGTGCTGAACCGGATGTACGACCTCTATCCCGGGCAGCGGGCAGAGGGTGAGGTGCTGATGGACGGCACCAACATGATCGCGCCCGAGGTGGACCTGAACGATTTGCGCAGCCGGGTCGGCATGGTGTTCCAGAAGCCGACGCCTTTCCCGATGAGCATCTACGACAACGTGGCCTTCGGCGTGAAATTGCATGAGAAGCTGTCCCGCGCCGAGATGGATGAGCGGGTGGAGTGGTCTTTGACCCGCGCCGCTTTGTGGGGCGAGGTAAAAGACCGGCTCGGCACCTCCGCCACCGGGCTGTCGGGCGGGCAGCAGCAGCGGCTGTGCATTGCGCGCACCATTGCCGTGCGGCCCGAGGTGATCTTGCTCGACGAGCCGACCAGCGCGCTCGATCCCATCAGCACGCTGAAGATCGAGGAGTTGATCGACGAGTTGAAGCGAGACTTCACCATCGCGATCGTGACCCACAACATGCAGCAGGCGGCGCGCTGTGCGGACCAAGTGGGATTCTTCTACTTGGGCGAGCTCATCGAGGTCGGTCCAGCGGCGCAAATCTTCACGTCGCCCAAGCAGAAGCGCACGCAGGAATACATCACCGGCCGGTTCGGCTAGGGGGCTCCATGTCCGAAGCAAAGCACATCGTCACATCCTACGGCCAAGAGCTGGCCCGGCTCCGCAGCCTCATGACCGAGATGGGCGGCCTGGTCGAACAGCAGGTTTCGCTCGCGACCCAGGCCGTGGTGACGCAGGACACCGAAATCGCCACCCGCGCCGTCTCGCAAGACGCCGCCGTGGACGCGATCGAGCATGAGACGGAGCAGTTGGTCATCCGCATGCTGGCGCTGCGCCAGCCCATGGCCAGCGACCTTCGGCAGATCGTCGCGGCGCTGAAGATCGTGGGCGCCATGGAGCGGATCGGCGACTACGCCAAGAACGTCGCCAAGCGCAGCATCGTGCTGGGCCAGTTCCGGCTGCCGTTCCCGCTCACGGGCCTCGCCAACATGTCCCGCCTGGTGCAGGAAAACCTGAAGCTGGTGATCGACGCACTGGGCGAGAACGACGCCGAGAAGGCGGTGCAGGTCTGGAAATCGGACGAGGCGATCGACGACCTCTATAACTCGATCTTCCGCGAGCTGATCACCTACATGATGGAGGATGCGCGCAGCATCACGCCCTGCACGCATCTGCTGTTCATCGCCAAGAACCTGGAGCGGATCGGCGACCACGCCACCAACATCGCCGAGACCGTGCACTACGCCGTCACGGGCGAGGAACTGACCGAGCAACGGCCGAAAGGCGACGCCTCCGCCTACGCTGTGGTTCGCGCGCCCGATGAGAGGGCCAGCTGATGCTCGCGGGGAACGCCGCCATGTCCAAGCCGCTGGTCCTTGTCGTGGAAGACGAGGCCGCGCTGGCAACGATGCTGCGGTACAATTTGGAAAAGCAGGGCTTCCGCGTCGAGGAGGCGGTGGATGGCGCCGAGGCGATGGCCCGCATCGCCGAGACCGTGCCGGACATCGTGCTGCTGGACTGGATGCTCCCGGTGATGTCCGGGATCGAGGTCTGCCGCCAGATCCGCCGCCGCCCGGCGACGCGGGACCTGCCGGTGATCATGGTCACCGCGCGCACCGAGGATCAGGACGCGGTGCGCGGCCTCAACACCGGTGCCGACGATTACATCACCAAGCCCTTCAGCATGGACGCGCTGCTGGCGCGCATGCGGGCCTTGCTGCGCCGCTCCGGCGCCGTCCCGGTGCGCGGGCAGCACGTATTCCATGACATCACCATGGACCTCACGGCGCATCGCGTGCAGCGGAACGGCCGCTCGATCCATTTGGGCCCCACGGAGTTCCGCCTGCTGGAGTTCCTGATGCAGCATCCGCGCCGGGTGTTTTCGCGGGAGGAGCTGCTGAACTCCGTCTGGGGCCCGGACATCCATGTGGAGCCGCGCACGGTGGACGTGCACATCCGCCGGCTGCGCAAGAGCATCAATGGCGAGGGCGAGTTGGACGTGGTGCGGACGGTGCGGGCCGCCGGGTATGCGCTGGATACGGAACCGGCCTAGCTCAGCCGCGCCTCCAGCTCCGCGATGGCCCGGCGGGACATGTCCGCGAGGTCCCCATCCGGCACCAAGGCCAGCACCCGCCGATGGCATTGCAGAGCCCGCGAAAAATGGCCGAGCCGCTGGTTCAGCACCCCGGCCTCCCGCCAGAGCGGCGCCGCATCGGGCGCCACGCGCAGCATGTCTTCGGTGCAGCCCAGCGCATCTTCCGTCCGCTCCTGCGCCAACAGCCGCACCTTCACGTTCTGCTGCAGCCGCATCAGCACGCTGCGGGCGGACATCGGTGCCAGCAGGCCGGGGCGGAGCTCCGCCAGGGGGCCGGACACGCGTTGCAGCAGGGCGAGCAGGTCGGCCTGCTGCAACACCACACCCCCGGCAAACACATCCACCACGACCTGCCGCGGCGACGGCCGGCGACCGTCTCGCGCCGGCGGATCACCTTCGATCGCCACCAGGAAGTGGCCGGGGAAATCCACGCCATGCGCCGGCCATCCGACGGCCCGGGCACAGTGCAGCCACAGGATGCCGAGCGCGACCGGGAGCCCCCGCCGCCGCTCGATCACCCGCACCAGGTTGGCGTTGGCCAGGTCGTCATAGGATTCCGTGTCACCGGCAAACCCGTGCCGGCCCAGCAACGCCGCCAGCGCCCCGGCCCGGGCCAGCGGAGACGTCGCGGCCACATACGCGTTGAGCGCCACGGCATCCCGGGCCAGCACCGATAGCTCGGCGGCCGCGTGCTCCCAGTTCGCATCCGGCGCGCCGATCCGTCCGAATTGAAGGGCGGCGCCGGCCAGGTCGATCTCGGTATCCGGCAACTGCCCGATCGCATCGAGCGCGTCGCGCGGATCGGCCATCGCCTACTCCGCTGCGATCTCCGGCACGTAGAGGGCTCCGCCACGCTCCTTGAACTCGGCGCTTTTCGCCTCCATCCCCGCCACGCGCTGCGCATCCGCCCGGATGTCCTGGCTGATCTTCATCGAGCAGAACTTGGGCCCGCACATGGAGCAGAAATGCGCGACCTTGTGCGCGTCCTTCGGCAAGGTCTCGTCGTGATACTTCCGCGCCGTGTCGGGATCGAGGCCGAGGTTGAACTGGTCCTCCCACCGGAAATCGAAGCGGGCGCGGCTGATCGCGTCGTCGCGCAGCTTGGCCGCCGGGTGCCCCTTCGCGAGGTCGGCGGCATGGGCGGCGATGCGGTAGGTGATGACGCCCACCTTCACATCGTCCCGGTTCGGCAGGCCCAGATGCTCCTTCGGCGTCACGTAGCAGAGCATGGCGGTGCCGAACCAGCCGATCATGGCGGCGCCGATCGCCGACGTGATGTGGTCGTAGCCCGGTGCGATATCGGTCGTGAGCGGCCCGAGCGTGTAGAACGGCGCCTCCCCGCACTCCTTCAGCTGCTTGGTCATGTTGACCTTGATCTTGTGCATCGGCACGTGGCCGGGCCCCTCGATCATCACCTGGCAGCCGCGGGCCCAGGCCACCTTGGTCAGCTCACCCAGCGTCTCCAGCTCGGCGAACTGCGCGGCGTCGTTCGCGTCCGCATTGGAGCCCGGCCGCAAGCCGTCGCCCAATGAGAAGCTCACGTCATACTTGCGCATGATGTCGCAGATCTCGTCGAAATGCGTATAGAGGAAGCTCTCCTGGTGATGCGCCAGGCACCAGCGCGCCATGATGGAGCCGCCGCGGGACACGATGCCGGTCACGCGCTTGGCCGTCAGCGGCACGTGCGCGAGGCGGACGCCGGCGTGGATGGTGAAATAATCCACGCCCTGTTCGGCCTGCTCGATCAGCGTGTCCCGGAACACCTCCCAGCTCAGCTTGTCGGCGTCCCCGCCCACCTTCTCCAGCGCCTGATAGAGCGGCACCGTCCCGATCGGCACCGGGGAGTTGCGCACGATCCAGCCGCGGATGTTGTGGATGTTGCGCCCGGTGCTGAGGTCCATGACGGTGTCGCCGCCCCAGCGGATCGCCCAGACCAGTTTCTCGACCTCTTCGGCCGCGCCCGAGGTCACGGCGGAGTTGCCGATGTTGGCGTTGATCTTCACCAGAAAGTTGCGGCCGATGATGACCGGTTCCAGCTCCGGGTGGTTGATGTTGGCCGGGATGATGGCCCGGCCCCGCGCGATCTCGGACCGCACGAATTCCGGCGTCACGAACTCCGGGATTTCGGCGCCGAAGCTCTCGCCATCTGCGATCACCTCGCCGGCCTCCGCCCGCGCCTCGGCCCGGCCCAGATTCTCGCGGTGGGCGACGTAGATCATCTCCTCGGTGATGATCCCGGCGCGGGCGAACTCGTATTGCGTGACCATCTGGCCGTCGCGCCCTTCCAGCAGCGTGGGGTCCGCCGGGCAGGCCGGCACCAGGCGGTCGGCCGGGACGAAGCCGTTATCCTCGGGCTTCACCGCGCGCGGCGTGGCGGTGGCGAAGCCACGCTTGGCCAGCCACGGCGCCCGCACCTTCGGCAGCCCGGCCGCGAGGTCGATCGCCGCGTTCTCCTCCGTGTAGGGGCCGGAGCAGTCATACAGCCGCAGCGGCTTTTCGTTCGCGGAGGGGTCCAGCACGATCTCGCGGAACGGCACCAGGATGTCGGGATGCCCGGCCGGGCTGGTATAGACCTTGCGGCTGCCGGTAACGGGCCCGGTGGTCACGGCGCTCGGCTTCTGTTGATAGGTCATAGCGGCGGCCTCCCATAGTGGGGGCATGCGATGGAGGGAAGGGTGGCGACAGCTCCCGTCCCTACGCCGGCATGACCCGGATCAGGTTTCTTGGGGTCACCGCGACATGCGGACTCTCAGCCCAAACTGGGCTCCCCCCGGAAGTCTGCAGTCTCCGCTCAAGCCTGCCCGCTGTCAAACGGGGGGCAGCATGGTGCCGAGCGGCTCCCCCCCGAACAGGTGCACATGCAGATGCGGCACTTCCTGCCCGGCATGCGGTCCCATGTTGGACAGCAGGCGATAGCCCTGATCCTCCAGCCCCAGCTGCGCCGCAACCCGCCCGACCGCGCGCCAGAACCCGGCGATCTCGGCGTCGCTGCCGCCGGTGGAGAAATCCGCCAACGAAACGTAGGCGCCCTTGGGCACCACCAGCACGTGGATCTTCGCCCGCGGCTGGATGTCGTGAAAGGCGATGGCCCACTCGTCCTCGTAGATGCGCCGGGCCGGGATCTCGCCGCGGAGGATGCGGGCGAACACGTTCTGGGTGTCGTAGGGACCTTTGCCTGTGATGGACACGATGCGCTCCTGAACTGCCGTGCTGTCGCCACGTTTGCAGTGCAGGTTACAGTCGGTCTTGGCGGAGTGCCAGGCGATGTGCAGGGCGGGGGACGGTGTCATGCGGCTTCGGTGGCTCACGGTGGCGGCGTGCGTATCGCTTACGGCGTGCGTGCCGGATGGGACCGGGCCGTATCCGTCGGTGTCGTATCCGTCCGGCTATGACGGGAGTTCCGGCTACGCGCAGCCGGGCTACGCTCCAAGCTATGTGCAACCGGGCTATGCCGATCCGGGGTATGGGTATGCTCCGCCCGCCTATGGCTATGCCCAACCCTACCCCGTGCCGGTCCCCGTGCGGCCCTATGGCGGCGGATATTACGGTCGGGAGCGTGAGTTCAGGCGGGATGATGGGGACCGGTTTGCCCGGGAACGGTTCGAGCGCAACCGGTTCGAGCGGGAACGGCCGCAGTTCCAGCCGCAGCGCTCGCCGGGCATCCTGCCAGCGCCGCAAGAGCTGCGACCGCAGCAGCAGTCCTTCCAACGCCAAGCCCCGCCGCCCGAGGCACGGCGCCCGCCGCCGCCACAGCCTTCCCGTCGTGAACCGGGGCAGGGCGGTTTCCCGATCCCGTCGCCGGGCCAATTGATGCGCTGAGTCCGGTTTGCCCGGCGAAGGGGCGGTGCTACAACCGGCACCGCTCCCAGAAGGACCGCAGATGACGCCCACCGACATGACCCGGGTCGAAACCTATCTCCGCCGCGTGCTGGGAACGGCACGGATCGAGATCGCGCCGCCGGCCCGCAAAGGTGCCTCGGTCGAGGTCACGATCGACAAGGAGTTCCTGGGCACGCTGCATCGGGATGAGGAGGACGGCGAAGTCTCCTACGCGCTCCACATCACGATCCTCGAGGAAGACCTGCCGCCGTTGCCGAAGAAGAAGCCGCCGGCGCGGGCGTAGGCTTCGGCCGGCCAGCTAGGTTTTGAGGCTCTCGAAGAACGCCGATACCTTGGCGAAGAATCCCTCGCTCTCCGGACTGCCCTTCGCGTGGCCCTTCGCCTCCGCGTCGAACTCCTCCAGCAACTCGCGCTGCCGCCGGCTCAGATGCTGGGGCGTTTCCACCGCGACCTGGATGAACATGTCGCCGCGGGACACGCTGCGCATCATGCTGAAGCCCTTGGCGCGCAGCCGGAACTGATCGCCGGTTTGCGTGCCGGCCGGGATCTTGACCTTGGCGCGGGAGCCGTCGATCGACGGCACCTCGATCTCCGCGCCGAGCGCCGCCTGCGCCATCGGTAGCGGCACCCGGCAATAGATATTCGCGCCGTCGCGCTGGAAAATCTCGTGCGGCTGGATGCCGACATGGACGTATAAATCGCCCGGTGGCGCGCCTGCAGGCCCGGCCTCACCCTCGCCACTCAAGCGGATGCGCACGCCATCTTCGATCCCGGCGGGGATCGTCACCGGCATCATGCGCTCCTTTTGCACGGTGCCGGCGCCATGGCACACCTTGCAGGGGTTCTTGATGACCCGGCCCGCCCCGCCACAGGTCGGGCACGGCCGCTCGATCAGGAAAAAGCCCTGCTGGGCCTGCACCTTCCCGGCGCCGCGGCAGGTCTGGCAGGTCTCGGGCTGGCTCTTGCCCTCGGCGCCGGTGCCGTTGCAGTGGTCGCATTTCAACCGGGTCGGCACACGTAGTTCGGTCTTGGTGCCGTGGAAGGCCTGCGCCAGATCGATTTCGACCGCAATCCGGATGTCGGCGCCGGCCCGGCTGCGCCCGCGGCCCCGGCCTGTCATATCGCCGAACATCTGGTCGAAGATGTCACCGAGCCCACCCGCGTCGGTGAACCCGCCAAACCCGCCCCCGCCGCCGCCCTGCTCGAACGCGGCATGGCCGAACCGGTCATAGGCGCCGCGCTTCTGATCGTCCTTCAGGACGTCATAGGCTTCGTTCAATTCCTTGAACTTGGCTTCGGCGCCTTTGTCGTTGGGGTTGCGGTCGGGATGATACTGCATCGCAAGCTTGCGATACGCCTTCTTCAACTCGTCCGCGCTGGCGCCGCGCGCCACGCCCAAGGTCGCGTAATAATCCTGCTTTGCCACGACGCCCTCGTTTACCCACCACAAACGAACGGCGCCCGCCTCCAGCCGGGGGCGGGCGCCGCTTGGTCACTTGGCCCGGTTAGGAGGCCTTCTTCTTCTCGGTCACTTCCTCGAACTCGGCGTCCACGACCTTCTCGCCGGGCTTGGCGCCGGGGCCCGCCTCGGGGGCGGCGGCCGCTTCAGACTGCGCCTTATACATGGCTTCACCGATCTTCATCGCCACTTGGGTCAGCTTCTCCCCGGCGGACTTGATCGCATCGGCGTCGGTGCCCTCGAGCGCAGTCTTCGCGGCGGCGATCGCGGCCTCCGCGTCCGTCTTCGCGTCGGCCGGCACCTTGTCGGCGTCGTCACGCAAGGTTTTCTCGACCTGGTGGACCATCGCCTCGGTGCTGTTGCGCGCCTCGACCTGTTCGCGGCGGCGCTTGTCGGCGTCGGCATTCGCCTCGGCCTCCTTCACCATCGCCTCGATGTCCTTGTCCGATAGGCCGCCGCTGGCCTGGATGCGGATCTGCTGCTCCTTGCCGGTCGCCTTGTCCTTGGCCTGCACGCTCACGATGCCGTTCGCGTCGATGTCGAACGTGACCTCGATCTGCGGCACGCCGCGGGGCGCCGACGGGATGCCCGTCAGGTCGAAATTGCCCAGCAGCTTGTTGTCCGCCGCCATCTCCCGCTCACCCTGCATGACCTTGATGGTCACGGCCTGCTGATTGTCCTCGGCGGTCGAGAACACCTGGCTCTTCTTGGTCGGGATCGTGGTGTTGCGGTCGATCAGCCGGGTGAACACGCCGCCCAGCGTCTCGATGCCCAGGCTCAACGGCGTCACGTCGAGCAGCAGCACGTCCTTCACGTCGCCCTTCAGCACCGCGCCCTGCACGGCGGCGCCGATCGCCACGACCTCGTCGGGGTTCACGTTGCGCGCGGGCTCGCGGCCGAAGAACTGCTTCACGATCTCGATGACTTTGGGCATGCGCGTCATGCCGCCCACCAGGATCACCTCCTGGATCTCGCCGGCGGTGACACCCGCATCCTTCAGCGCGGCCTTGCACGGCTCGAGCGTGCGGGCGATCAGGTCATCGACCAGGCTCTCCAGCTTCGCGCGGGACAGCTTCATAACCAGGTGCTTCGGGCCGCTCGCATCCGCCGTGATGAACGGCAGGTTTATCTCCGTTTCCTTGGAGGAGGACAGCTCGATTTTCGCCTTCTCCGCCGCTTCCTTCAGGCGTTGCAGCGCCAGCTTATCCTTGCGGAGGTCGATGCCCTGCTCGCGCTTGAACTCGTCGGCCAGATAGCCGATCACGCGGTTATCGAAATCCTCGCCACCCAGGAACGTGTCGCCGTTGGTGGACTTCACCTCGAACACGCCATCCCCGATCTCGAGCACCGACACGTCGAACGTGCCGCCGCCCAGGTCGTAAACGGCGATGGTGCCGCCCTGCTTCTTGTCCATGCCGTAGGCGAGTGCCGCCGCCGTCGGCTCGTTGATGATGCGCAGCACCTCGAGGCCCGCGATCTTGCCCGCGTCCTTGGTCGCCTGGCGCTGCGCGTCGTTGAAATAGGCCGGGACTGTGATGACGGCCTGCGTCACCTTCTCGCCGAGATAGGCCTCGGCCGTTTCTTTCATCTTGCCGAGGATGAACGCGCTCACCTGGCTCGGCGAATACTTTTCGCCCCGCGCCTCGACCCAGGCGTCGCCGTTGTCGCCGCGGGCGATGGTGTAGGGGACCATCCCCTTGTCCTTCTCGACAAGCGGGTCCTCATACCGGCGCCCGATCAGGCGCTTCACGGCATACAGGGTATTGGTGGGGTTGGTCACGGCCTGGCGCTTGGCGCTCTGGCCGACCAGACGTTCCCCGCTATCGCTGAACGCCACCATGCTGGGCGTGGTGCGCGCGCCCTCCGCGTTCTCCACCACGCGCACATCCGCGCTGGTGGAGCCTTCCATGATCGCCACGCACGAATTGGTGGTGCCGAGGTCGATCCCGATGACCTTGCTCATTGCAGTCTCCTTATAAGCGGCGCGACCAGGCCCGAAGCACCGGGGCGCGTCCTATGAACCGAGGCATCATGTATTCAGCGGACCCGGCCGGGACAAGTGACCGCCCGTGAAAATCCGTTATCTTTGGAACCGGTTAACCGGCGTCCGCAGCTTTCGCGACCACGACCATGGCCGGCTTCAGCAGCCGCCCGTTCAGTGTCCAGGATTGCGACCACGCCTGCAGCACCGTGCCCGGCGCATGCTCGGCCGAGGGCTGCTCCGCCATCGCCTGGTGCAGATTGGCGTCGAAGGGCTGGCCCGTGGGGTCCACCCGCTTGATGCCGTTCCGCTCCAGCAAGGCGATGAAGCTGCGCTCCACACCCTCGAACCCGTCGCGCAGCTTGGTCACGATCTCCGGATCGCCCTCGGCGACGGGCGGCAGGCTGCCGAGGCCGCGGCGCAAATTCTCGGCCGCCTCCACCACGTCGGCGGCGAATTTCTGCACCGCGTATTGCCGCGTGTCGTCCACGTCCCGCTTGGCGCGCGCCTTCACGTTGGCGATCTCGGCCTCCGCGCGCAGCCAGCGGTCCCGCATATCGTCGCGTTCCGTGGTCAGTTGCTCGATCTGGGCCGCGGGCGAGAGCTCGGGGCTGGGGTCGGGCGGCAGCTCGGTGGCTTGGTCGTGTTCGCTGTTCATGATCCGTCAGGTAGGGCAGCCGCCGCCGGGGAACAAGGCACCATCACACGACCAGCGCCGCCAGCAAGGCATCGAGCCGCAGCCGCCCCTCCAGCGTGGCCCGCAGCCGGGTCCCGCTCTCGAGATACCCGGCCTCGATCGCTTGCCGCAGCGTGTCGCCGTCCAGCGCCTCGTTCAGCGGGATGCCGGTGCGGGCTTTGAAGCGGGCGGGGTCGATGCCCTCATCCAAACGCAGGCCCATCAGAAGCATCTCGCGCGCACGGTCCGGCGCGGAGATGATTTCCTCCGCCGTGCTGCCATGACCGTCCCGTTCGACGCGGTCCGCCCACGGCTCCGGCGCGCGATGCCGGCGCGTGGCGACCAGCCCGGCGCCCACCGTGACGCGGCCATGCGCGCCGGGGCCGATGCCGGCGTAGTCGTGGTAGCGCCAGTAGGCGAGGTTGTGCCGGCTTTCGCCGCCGGGCCGGGCAAAGTTGGAAACCTCGTAAGGCAGCAGGCCGTGGGCGGCGCAGGCCTCCACGGTCGCGTGATACAGCTCGGCCGCCAGCTCGGCCTCCGGCAGCACGATCTCGCCCCGGCGATGCGCCGCCTCGAACCCCGTGCCGGGCTCGATGGTGAGCTGGTAGAGTGACAGATGGTCGGCGCACAGGGCCAAGGCCCGGTCCAGCTCCGCCCGCCAGGCCGCAACGGACTGGCCGGGCCGGGCATAGATCAGGTCGAACGACACGCGCGGAAACAATTTCCGGGCCGTTTCCAGGGCGGCCGTCGCCTGTCCCGCGTCATGCTCCCGCCCCAGCATCCGCAGCGCCTCGCCATCCAGCGCCTGAATCCCGATCGACACCCGGTTCACCCCGGCCGCCCGGAATGCCTGAAGCCGCCCGGCCTCTACGCTGGTGGGATTGGCTTCCAGCGTGATCTCGAGGCCGGGCGCCACGTCGAACAGGGCATGCACATCGTCGATCAGCGCCGCGACCGTGTCCGGTTTCATGAGCGAGGGGGTGCCGCCGCCGAAGAAGATGGACCGCACCGTGCGTCGCCCGAGCCGCGCGGCCTCCCACGCCAGCTCCGCCCGCAGCGCGGCGGCAAAGCGGACCTGCGGGATGCGTTCGCGCACATGGCTGTTGAAGTCGCAATAGGGGCACTTGGCGAGGCAGAACGGCCAGTGGATATAGAGGGCGAGGGGCTCCATCGCCCCTATATGGGCCGTTATGGCGGTGCGATCAGCGCCGCCGCATAGGCGCGCGGGTTGCCCAGCAGGAACCGCGCCGCCGCCACATCGGCCTCCCGCCCATCCGCCGCCGGGCAGGGCGTGCGCAAATCCACAATTCCGGCTGGCGGCAGCGGGATGCGGGCCGCGTGGTGCTTCTCCACCGCCGGGGCCATGCGCGACAGGCCGCGGCCCAGGCTCTGCAGCTGCTGCGACACGCTCTCGGCGCCCAGGCTCGTACAGACCTGCGGCATCAACCCCAAGCCCTGGATCGGCCAGCCCCCCGGCGCCAGCACGCGGCTCCAGGTCACGAACAGCTCGGCGCCGTCCGGCAGGGTCGCGATCGTCTGCACCAGCCCCTTGCCCAGCGTGGCGCTGCCGACCACCACGGCACGGCCGTTATCCGCCAGCGCCGCCGCCATGATCTCCGCCGCACTGGCGGAGCGCCCGTCCACCAGCACCACGATCGGCCGCCCTTCCGTATGGTCCCCCGTTGTCGCCCGGAAATCATGCGCGGCGCTCGGGTTGCGGCCCGACGTCTTGGCGATCAGCCCGGCGCCCAGCAGCAAATCCGTCGTCGCCACCGCCTGCCGCAGCAGCCCGCCGCGATTGCCCCGGAGGTCCAGCACGATGCCGCGAACCCGGTCCCCGGCGGCGCCAGACAGGGTCCGGTCCAATTCCTGGGTCAGCCGCTGCGCCGTATCGGCATTGAACCCGGTAATCCGAAGCGTCAACAGCGTGCCGGATCGCGTGGCCGACACCGTTTCCGCCGGCACCACCGCCCGCTCGATTTCCAACGTCCTGGTGCGGCCATCCCGTCCGCGCAGCGTGACCGCGACATCCGTGCCCTCCAGCCCGGCAAGCCAGGACTGAACGGTTTCCAGCGTCTCACCCGCCACCGGCGCGTCGTCCACCGCCAGCAGCCGCTCCCCGGCCACGATCCCTGCCTCCGCCGCGGGGCCCGCCGAGGTCACGGATTGCACGACATACCCTCCCGGCACCGGCAGCAGTCGCAAACCGATCCCAGCCTCTCCCGAGCGGCGTTCGCGATCGAGGTCGGCAGCACCGGGCGGGACGTAGCGGGAATAGGGGTCGAGGTGGCTCAGCGCTTCCGCGAACACGGCCGAGATCACCCCTTGGGTCCCGCTTCGGCGCACCGGGTCCGACACGTCAAAGGCCGCGGAGATGACGTCGGCGACCGCCGGGCCCCACTCCTCGGCGCTCGCGGCGGGCGGCAGGCCGCGCTGGAAGACCGACCGTCCGCCCTGATGCAGATGGATCGACCCGTCCCGCACCTGCACCAGCAGCGCGCCATCCAGCGCCGTGAGGCTGCCGAGGCCCCAGAGCGCCACCTGGTCCACTCGAGCCTCTTCCAGCGCGCGTGAGGAGATGAAGGCGAAACCCGCGCTGAATACCGTGGCCGCGAGCCGGATCTCGAACACCGGCCGCGCCGTGGTTTGTGCATAGGCGGGCGCGGCCAGAAACAGAACCAGGAGGGTGACCAGCAGCCTCACCGCCGCCGCCCGTTCTTGCCGGAACGCGGCGCAGGCGCGCCGGTGCGGGGCGACAGCGAACCGGTGCGGGGCGCCGGGGGACCATCGATCCGGAACAGCAGGCCCCCGGTGATGGGGCTCGCCTCCTGCAGCCGGACCTCCACATCCTGCGCGAGATGGTAGCGCACGTGGGTGCGGCGGCCCTGCAGCGATTGCGTGGCCTCGTCGAAGACCCAGAAATCATCCGGCAGCGACCGCATCGGCACGAGCCCGCTGGCGCCGGTTTCCGCCAGTGTCACGAACACGCCGAAGGGCTGCACGCCGGAGATGCGGGCCGGGAAGCTGGCGCCGACCTTGTCCGCCATGAACGCCGCGAGGTAGCGGTCCACCGCGTCCCGCTCCGCAAGGGCTGCCCGGCGTTCGGTGGCGCTGATCTGGGTCGCGGTATCCGGAAATTGCGCTGGCTCCTCGGCCGACAGCCCGCCCAGCCCCATTTTCTGGTCGGTGATCAGCGCCCGGTGCACCAGGAGATCGGCATAGCGGCGGATCGGGCTGGTGAAATGGGCGTAGCGCGGCAGGGCCAGCCCGAAATGGCCGATATTGTCGGGGGAATACGCCGCCTGGCGTTGGCTGCGCAGGATCACCTCGTTCACCAACGGCGCCTGCTCGGTGCCAGCCACCCTTTGCAAGATGCGGTCGAGGTCGCGGGGATGGATCTCGGTGCCGGGCGGCAGGCTGATGTTCATGCCGTGCAGGAAGGTGCGGAGGTTTTCCAGCTTTTCCTCGGAGGGAGGGGCGTGCACGCGATACATGCAGGGCCGGTGCAGAGCCTCCAACTGCTCGGCCGCCGCCACGTTGGCCAGCACCATGAACTCCTCGATCAGCCGATGGCTGTCGAGCCGCGGACGCGGCGCCACGGACGCGACCCGGCCCTCGACCAGCACCACCTTGCGCTCCGGCAGGTCGAGGTCGAGCGTGCCACGGGCTTGGCGAGCGCCGAGCAACGCGCGGAACGCCGGGTAGAGCGCGCCGAGGCCGATCTCTTCCCCTGCATCCTGGGCGGCCTGCACCTGCTCGTAGGTCAGGCGTGCGGCGCTGCGCATCAGGCCGCGGCCGAAGCGGTGCGCCGTCTTCCGGCCGGCCGCATCGACGCGCATCTCGACGAACAGGCAGCCGCGATCCTCGTTCGGGCGCAGGCTGCACCAACCGTTGGACAGCGCCTCCGGCAGCATCGGCACCACGCGGTCCGGGAAATACACGCTGTTGCCGCGCGTGCGCGCCGCCTGGTCCAGGGGCGAGCCGGGGCGGACGTAATGCGCCACGTCGGCGATGGCCACGATCAGGCGGAACCCGTCGCCATCGGGCTCGGCGAACACGGCGTCGTCGAAATCGCGGGCGTCCTCGCCGTCTATGGTGACCAGGGGCACGCCGCGCAGGTCCTCCCGCTTGCCGAGCGGCACGCTACGGGCGCGGGCGGCGGCGTCCAGCGCGTCCTGCGCGAAATCCTGCGGGATGTCGTGCATGTGGATGCAGATCAGGCTGATGGAGCGCGCATCCCCCATGCGGCCGAGCCGTTCCGTGATGCGGGCGGGCTTGAGGCCGAGGCCCTGGTGGGGCAGGGGGGTCGCGGCCACGATCTCGTCATGCTCGGCGCCGCCGTCTTCGCCGGGGGGGATGCGCCACTCGGCCTTGGACTTACGGTCCGTGGGCACCAAGCGGCCCGGCGCCCGGAACACGCCCAGGATACGGCCGGGCTCGTCGCTGAGGCGTTTCAGCGTGCGGCCTTCGTATTTGCCGGGGCCGAGCGGGCTGAGCCGGGCCAGCACGCGCTCGCCCGGGGCCAGCGCCGGGCTGCCGCGGCGCTCCGGCGTCATGAAGATGGTGGGGGGTGGGCCGTCCCCGGTCCAGTCCACGGGCCGGGCCACGGCGTCCCCGTCCGGATCGGTGCCGGTGATGCGCACGACCATCGCATCCGGTAGGCGGCCGGGGGGTTGGAAACGTTTATGGCCGGCTGGGGCGATCGCGCCCTCCTGGGTGAGGTCCTTCAACAAAGCGCGCAACTCGCCCCGCAGTTCGGGGCCCACGCCGAATTCCCGGGCGATTTCGCGCTTACCGACCCGGCCGGGCGAGGCGCGGATAAAGGCGCGAACGGCGTCCCGGCTCGGCAGACCGGGGGGCCGGGCCATGGTCAGACCGCCTTGCGCGCCGGTGCGGCCTTTTTCTTGGGCGCGGCTTTCTTTTTAGCAGCCGGTTTCTTTGCGGAGACTGGCTTGGCTGCACCCAGCTTGGCTGCACCCGGCTTGGCTGCAGAAGGCTTGGCTGCCTTCGGCGCTGCTTTCTTGACCTTTTGACCGGGCTTGGGCTTCAGCACCTTGCCCTTCTCCGCCAGCAACGCCACCGCCTCGTCCAGCGAGAAATCCTCCATCGGCGTGCCGCGCGGCAGGGTCGCGACCATCATGCCGTGCTGGGCATACGGCCCGAACCGGCCCTTGCGGACCATCACGGGCTCCTTGTCCTTCGGATGCGGACCCAGGCTGCGCACGCTGTCCAGCTTCTTCGCGATCACGTCCATCGCGCGGTTCATGCCGACCTGCAGCACGTCGTCATCCTTGTCGAGCGAGGCGTAGATCGCGCCCATGCGGATGAACGGCCCGAACCGCCCGATCCCGGCCTCGATCGGCTCCTGGCGTTCCGGATGCAGGCCCACCAGCCGCGGCAATGACAGCAGGCCCAGCGCCTGTTCCAGCGTGAGCTGGTCGCCATCCATGCCCTTCGGCAGCGACGTCCGCCGCGGTTTCTTCTTTTTATCCTCCGGATCGGCCTCGCCCTGCTGGGTATACAGGCCGTAGGGCCCGCGCCGCACCGTGATCGCCTCGCCGGTGTCGGGATGGTGGCCGAGGTCGCGCTTGCCCTCCTTCAGCGTCTCCCCGGCATCGTCCCCGGCGTCGATCGCGAGGCGGCGCGTGTATTGGCAGGTGGGATAGTTCGAGCACCCGATAAAACTGCCATGCCGCCCGAGCTTGAGGCCGAGCCGCCCGGCATGGCACGCCGGGCAGAGCCGGGGGTCGGTGCCGTCGCCGCGCGCCGGGAAGAAATGCTCGCCCAGGTCCTGATCCAGCGCGTCGATCACGTCGCTGATCTTGAGCTCGCGGGTCTGCTCGATCGCCTTGGAGAACTCGTCCCAGAACGCGTGCAGCACCTTCCGCCAATTGGCCCGGCCGCCCGAGATATCGTCGAGCTGTTCTTCTAACGACGCCGTGAAGCCCGTGTCGACATAGCGCTCGAAGAAGCTGGTCAGGAACGCCGTCACCAGCCGGCCGCGATCCTCCGGGATGAACCGCTTGCCGTCCATCCGCACATATTGCCGATCCCGCAGCACGGTCAGGATGCTGGCGTAGGTGCTGGGGCGGCCGATGCCCAGCTCCTCCATCTTCTTGACCAGGCTCGCCTCGGAAAAACGCGGCGGCGGCTGGGTGAAGTGCTGCCCGGCGTCCACGCGGTCCCGCCGCAGGGGATCCCGCTCCTGCATCGGCGGCAACATCCGGCTTTCGTCCGCCGCACCCGGCGCCCCGGCCTCCGGCGCATCGTCAACGTCTTCGCGATACAGTTTCAAATAGCCGTCGAAGGCGACGATCGAGCCATTGGCGCGCAGCACCGTCCGCTCGCCCTTGATGTCGACCGCCACCTGATCCAGCTCGGCCGATTGCATCTGCGACGCGACGGCCCGCTTCCACACGAGGTCATAGAGCCGCGCCTGCTCCGGCGCCAGGAACCGCGCCATCTGCTCCGGCGTGCGGCCCACATCGGTCGGGCGCACGGCCTCATGCGCTTCCTGCGCGTTCTTCGCCTTGCTGGTGTATTCGCGCGGCGCCGAGGGCACGTAATCGGTGCCATACACCGTGCCGACATGATCGCGGATCGACATCATGGCCTCCCGCGCCATCTGCACGCCGTCGGTCCGCATGTAGGTGATGAGACCGGTGGTCTCCCCATCCAGTTCGATGCCCTCATACAGCTGCTGCGCCGCGCGCATCGTCTGCTGCGCGCCCATGCCGAGCTTGCGGCTGGCCTCCTGCTGCAGGGTGCTGGTGGTGAACGGCGCCGGGGGATGGCGCTTGACCCGGCGCCGCTCGACGGTCGCCACGCTGAACGCGCCGGCCTCCAGCGCCGCCTTCGCCGCATGGGCCTTTTCGGTGTCGTTCAGGTCGAACTGGTCGAGCCGGCGGCCATCCAGATGCGTGAGCCGGGCCAGGAACGGCGCGCCGGCGGGGGTCAGCAGATGCGCCTCGATCGTCCAGTATTCCCGCGGCCGGAACGCCTCGATCTCCGCTTCCCGCTCGCACACCAGCCGCAGCGCGACCGACTGCACCCGCCCGGCGCTGCGACTGCCGGGCAGCTTGCGCCACAACACCGGGGAGAGCGTGAAGCCCACGAGGTAGTCGAGCGCCCGCCTCGCCAAATAGGCCTCGATCAGCGGCTGATCCAGCTCCCGTGGATGGGCGATCGCGTATTGGACGGCGCTTTTGGTGATCTCGTTGAACGTGATCCGCTGCACATCGATGCCGCGCAGCACCTTCTTATCTTCCAGCATGGCGCGCACGTGCCAGCTGATGGCCTCGCCCTCGCGATCCGGGTCGGTCGCGAGATACAGCGTCCCGGCGCCCTTCAGCGCCTTCGCGATCGCCGTGACCTGCCGCTGGCCGCGCTCATCGGCGGCCCAGTCCATCGCAAAATCCTCCTCCGGCCGCACGCTGCCGTCCTTGGGCGGGAGGTCGCGGACATGCCCGAAGCTCGCCAGGACAGTGTAGTTGTCCCCGAGATACTTGTTGATGGTCTTGGCCTTCGCAGGCGATTCGACGACGACGACGTCAGTCATGGGGTCCTTTATACGAGCCGTTCACTCGGCCTCGGTATCCCGCGACACCAGGCAAACCTGGTGGCCCGGCAGCATCTCGACACGGTTCGCCAGCTCGAGGTCGCTGAGGGCGGCGGCCACCGCGGCGGCGGAGAACTGGCAGCGCCGGACCAGATCGTCAACCGGCGTCGGTGCGAAACCCATCAATCCCATGAGCCGGTCCCGCACCAGGTCAGGGTCCGGCTCCGTACCGAACGGCGCCATGGCCTCCGCGGCGATGACGGGCAGCAGCGTCGCTTCCGGATACTCGGACAGGTGGGCCAGCACGTCGGCGGCGCTCTCGGTCAGCGTGGCGCCCATGCGGATGAGGTCGTTGGAGCCGCGGCAACGTGGGTCCAGCGGCGAGCCCGGCACCGCAAACACCTCCCGCCCCATATCCTGCGCCATCCGCGCCGTGATCAGGCTGCCGGATTGCGGCGCCGCCTCGATCACCACGACACCCAAGGACAGCCCGGCGATGATGCGGTTGCGGCGCGGAAAGTGCCGGGCTTGCGGTGCGGTGCCGAACGGCGCCTCCGCCACCACGGCGCCGCCCTCGGCCACGCGCTTCTGCAAAGCGGCGTTCTCGGGCGGATAGGCGACGTCGATCCCGCCCGCGATTGCCGCGACCGTCTGCCCGGCCCGCAACGCCCCCTCATGCGCCGCCGCATCCACGCCCCGCGCCATGCCGGACACGACCACCAGCCCGTTGGTGGCGAGGTCGGACGCCAGCAGCTCCGCCATGCGCTGGCCGGAGGCCGAGGCGTTGCGCGCACCGACCAGCGCAACGGCCCGGCGGCGCAGCGCCGTCACGTCCCCCATCACGGTCAGCACCGGGGGCGCCACGTCGAGCAACGCCAGCAAGGGCGGGTAGTCCGGCCCATCCAGCAGTAACAGCCGGGCGCCGGCTTTCTGGACGCGCTCCATCTCGCGCTCGGCGTCGGCTATGGTGGGGATGCGCGCCGGGTCGGAGCGGCCGGCGGCGCGGGCGAGGGCCGGCAGCTCCTGGATGGCCGCGGCGGCGCTGCCGAACTTGCGTAGGAGGCGGCGATAGGTGACGGGGCCCACGCCGTTGGTCCGCGCGAGGCGGAGGCGGTCGCGAGTCTCGGCATCCGTCATTTGGCGCCAATCCGCGGCTCGGTGCCGGCGCGCAGACGGGCAATGTTGTCCTTATGGCGGACGATCACGACCAGGCTGACCAGCGCCACGATCGCCGCCGGCATCCAGCCGAGCCAGAGCGCCATCAAAACGGGCGCCGCCACGAACGTCCCCAATCCCGCCGCGGACGAGATGCGCACCAGCCGCGCGATGCCGAGCCACACGAGGCAGCACCCGACACCGACCGGCCACGCCACACCGAACACCATCCCGAGCCCGGTCGCGACCCCCTTGCCGCCGCGCCCGCCCATCCAGATCGACGTGCAATGCCCCACCACGGCCGCGAGCCCGGCCAGCCACGCGATCTCTGGCCACAGCGTGTAGCGCACCGCCAGCACCGCGACCGCACCCTTGCCGCCATCCATCAGCAGCGTGAGCGCCGCGATGTCCCGCCGCCCGGTCCGCAGCACGTTGGTGGCGCCGATGCTGTGCGACCCGATCGCCCGGATATCCCCCAACCCGGCCGCCCGGCTCAGCACCCAGCCGAACGGAATCGAGCCGAGCAGATAGCCAAATGCCAGGGCGAAAAAGACGGTCATGCGACGAGAAGCCCTCTTCCGCTGGCGGGAGAGGGCTGGGAGAGGGTGGGGTTCCAGGAAAGAAGGCTGGTGCGTGTGACGCCACCCTCACCCCAGCCCTCTCCCGCCAGCGGGAGAGGGGGAAGGCCGCTGCCTGTCCCCGCCACCATCACCCGAACACCCGCCGCCCGGCCTTCCACGTACCCAGCACCATGCCCTCCAGCGCCCGCCCGTCGAACGGCGTGTTCGGCGCCTTGCCCGGCAGCAGCCCCGCCTCCACCTTCCAGGCGCGCTCCGGGTCGAACAGGCACAGATCCGCCCACTCCCCCTTCGCGATCCGCCCGGCGGCCGCGCCCAGCACCCGCGCCGGCCGCGCCGTCAGCAAATCCAGCGCGTGCATCATCGCCAGCCCATGCCCATGCACCTGCGCCAAGGTCACGCCCAGCAACGTCGCGAGCCCGGCGCCGCCCGGCGTCGCCAATGCGAACGGCAGCCGCTTGTCGTCGGCGTCCCGCGGCTGGTGGTCGGAGGCCACGGCGTCGATCGTGCCGTCCCGCAACGCCGCCGCGACCGCAAGCCGGTCGGCCTCGGGGCGCAGCGGCGGGGACAGCTTGGCATAGGTCCGGAAATCCCCGATCGCCGTCTCGTTCAGGTCGAAATAGGGCGGCGCCGTATCGCAGGTCACGTCGATCCCGGCCTGCTTGGCGCGCCGGATCAGCTCCAGCGCCTCCGCCGTCGAGACATGCGCCAAATGCAATGCCCCACCCGTGAGCTGCGCCAGACGAATGTCCCGCGCCACGAGAATCGCCTCCGCGGCCGCTGGAATGCCGGGAAGGCCGAGCCTTGTCGCGAGCTCGCCCTCCGTCGCGGCGCCGCCTTCGGCCAGGGCCGGGTCTTCCGGATGCTGCACGATGCGGGCGCCGAACCCGCGGGCATAGGACAGCGCCAGCCGCATCAAGCGTGCATCGCCCACCGCGCGCTGCCCATCGGTGAACGCGCAGGCCCCGGCCTCCCGCAGCAGGCCGATCTCCGCCATCTCCTCGCCGCGGCAACCCTTCGTCACGGCGCCATAGGGCAGGATGGTGAGGGAGCCGGTTTCCTCGCCACGCGCCCGCAGCAGGCGCACGATCGCGGGGTCATCCACGGCGGGCCGGCTGTCGGGCAGGGCGGCCAACGTCGTGATACCGGAGCTGGCGGCGGCCTCGGCGGCGGATGCGATGGTCTCGCGGTATTCGAAGCCGGGCTCGCCGAGGGCCGCCCGCATGTCGACCAAGCCCGGGCACAGGATCGCGCCGTCGCCCTCGATGATTTCCGCACCATCGGGCCGGCCGAGCCCGGTGCCGAAATCCAGCACCCGGCCGTCGCGGACCAGCAGCTCGGCCAGGGCGTCATGCTGGGACGCCGGGTCGATCAGGCGGATACCGGTGAACAGCACGTCACGCATTGCGGCGCCCCGTGCGGGCCAGCACGTCCAGCACCGCCATGCGGACCGCGACCCCCATCTCCACCTGCTCGCCGATCACGCTATGGGCGGGGTCGTCGGCCACTTCGCTGTCGATCTCGACGCCGCGGTTCATGGGGCCGGGATGCATGACCAGGTAGTCCGGCTTCGCCCGTTTCAGCTTGGCCTGGTCCAGTCCAAAGAAACGAAAATACTCGCGGGCGGACGGCACGAGGCCGCGGGTCATGCGCTCCTTTTGCAAGCGCAGCATCATCACGACGTCCACGCCGTCGAGCCCCCGCTCCATGTCATGGAACACCTCGACACCCAGAGCCGCCGCCGCGGCTGGGATGAGCGTGGGCGGCCCCACCACGCGCACCCGGCTGCCCATGGTGGTGAGGAGATGAATATTCGACCGCGCGACCCGGCTGTGCAGCACGTCGCCGCAGATCGCGATGTGCAGCCCCTCCAGCGTGCCGCGCCGCCGCCGCAAGGTCAGCGCGTCCAGCAGCGCCTGCGTCGGGTGCTCATGCGTGCCGTCCCCGGCGTTGATCACGGCGGACGACACCTTCTGCGCCAGCAAATTGGGCGCCCCGGACTGGTCATGCCGCACCACCAGCAAATCGCACCGCATGGCGTTCAGCGTGGCGGCGGTGTCGAGCAGCGTCTCGCCCTTGTTCACGCTGCTGGTCGAGACCGACATGTTGATCACGTCGGCGCCCAGCCGCTTCCCCGCGAGCTCGAAGCTGGTGCGGGTGCGGGTGCTGTCTTCGTAGAACAGGTTGATCAGCGTGCGGCCGCGCAACAGGTCCCGCTGCGTCTTGCCGGAGCGGTTCAGCAGGACGTAGCTCTCGGCCAGGTCCAGCAGCCCCTCGATCTCGGGCGGATGCAGGCCCTCGATCGCCAGCAGATGCCGGTGCGGATACATCTAACCGGCCGCGTGGGCGATGCGGGCCAGCGCCTCGTTCCGGCCGAGGGCGGCGAGGGTGGCGTCGATGCCGGGGCTCATGGTGCTGCCGGTCAGCGCGGCCCGCAGCGGCTGCGCCACCTGGCCCAGCTTGCGGCCGGACGCCTCGGCATAGCTGCGCAGCACCGCATCCAGCGCGGCCGCCGAAAAATCGGTCTCGGCCAGCTTGGGGGTGAGGTCCTGCAGCGTCGCCTTCGCCTCCGGTGTCAGCAAGGCCAGTGCCTTCGGCTCGAATGGCAGCGGCAGGTCGCGGACCAGGAACTCGGCGGAGGAGGTGAGGTCCACCAGCGTCTTGGCCCGCTCCTTCAGCCCCGGCATCAACGTGCGGATGCGGTTCAGCTTCACCCCGTCCACCTCCAACCCGGCGCCGTCGCGCAGCCGGCTTACCACCTCTTGCGTGAGGCGCTCATCGTCCGCCTGGCGCAGCCAAATGCCATTGAGGTGGTGCAGCTTGGCCAGGTCCATCCGGCTGGCGGACTGACCGACGCCATCCAGGCCGAATAACCGGATCGCGTCTTCCCGGCTCACGGTCTCGAGGTCGCCATGGCCCCAGCCGAGCCGAAGCAGATAATTGAACAGCGCTTCCGGCAGGAAACCCTGCTCACGGTATTCCATCACGCCCACGGCCCCGTGCCGCTTCGAGAGCTTGGCCCCGTCAGCACCCAAGATCATCGGCAGATGCGCGAAATGCGGCGGGTCCCAGCCCAGCGCGCGATAGATCGCGACCTGGCGGAAGGTGTTGGTCAGGTGGTCGTCGCCGCGGATCACATGGGTGATGCCCATGTCGTGATCGTCCACCACGACGGCATGCAAATAGGTCGGCACGCCGTCGCTGCGCAGGATGATCAGGTCGTCCAGCTCCGCATTGCCCACGCGGACGGTGCCCTGGACCAGGTCCTCGATCTCGGTCTCGCCGGTTTGCGGCGCCTTGAGGCGGATGACGGGTTGGACGCCGGCCGGCGCCTCCCGCGGATCGCGGTTGCGCCAGGTGCCGTCATAGCGGGGCGGCCGGCCCTCGGCGGCGGCGCGCTCCCGCATGAGCCGCAGCTCGTCCGGCGTGCACCAGCAGCGATAGGCGTGGCCGGTGGCGAGCATCTGCGCCGCCATCTCGGCGTGCCGGGCTTGGCGCGTGGATTGGAACACCGGCGGCTCGTCGCTCTCGAGGCCCAGCCAGGCGAGCCCGTCCAGGATGCCCTGGGTGAAGGCGGGCGTGCTGCGCTCCTTGTCGGTATCCTCGATCCGCAGCAGGTATTTGCCGCCGTGGTGCCGGCTGAACAGGTAGTTGAACAGCGCCACCCGGGCGCCGCCGATATGCAGGTGGCCGGTGGGACTCGGCGCGAACCGGGTGCGGACGGTGGGATCGGGCATGGGCGCTCCTTATCATGCCGGGCGGTGACGTGAAGACCCGCCGGGCCTACGATTGCAGCCGGAGGCATCGGTGCAACTCGTGGGATCGGCGATCGGGGGCGTGTGGCTTCGGGGCGGGCAGCTCCGGACGGCGTTCCGTGCCTGGGTGGACAGCGAGCGCGGGCGGTTCGCGCCGTGGTTCCCGATGTTCATGGGCTTGGGCGTCATCACCTACTTCGCGCGGCCGACGGAGCCCTGGCCATGGGGCGGCGCCGTGGCTGCGGGCGCGGCCGTGCTGGCCTGCGCCGCGGTGTGGCGGGCCGCGGTGCCCCGGGCGGTCGCACTATGTGCGTTGGCGACGGCACTGGGCTTCGCTTCGGCGCAGGCGGCGCGCTGGCGAGCGCTGCCGATCGAGACGCTGCCGACGCGGGCCGTCGTGCTGACGGGCGTGGTGCGCGGGGTGGAGTTGCTGCCGGAGGGGCGCCGGGTCACCCTGACCGGGGCGGTGCTGGCGCCCGGGCAGGCGCCGTTGCAGCGCAGCCTTCGGGTGCGTCTCAAGCGGGGTGACCCGATCGAGGTCACAGCGGGCGACACGATGCGCGTGCGCGCGTTGCTGCGGCCCCCGGCGCCACCGGCCTATCCGGGCGGGTGGGATTTGCAGCGGGATGCGTTCTTCGCCGGGCTGGCGGGGTATGGCACCGGGCTCAACCCGGCGGAGATCGTGGAGCGCGGGCCGCCCCAGGGGCTGGGCTGGGTGCAGGCGGTGCGCGACGGGGTGGCTCACCGGGTGCAGGCCGGGCTGTCTGGCCCGGCTGGCGCCGTGGCCGCCACGCTTCTGACCGGCGGCACGGCCTCCATCCCGCAAACCGACCGTGCGGCATTCCGCGATTCCGGCCTGGCGCACCTGCTGGCGGTGGCCGGACTGCATATCGGGATCGTCATGGGCCTGTTCATGGGATTGTCGCGATTGCTGCTGGCCTTGCATGAACGGACCGCGCTGCACTGGCCGACCAAGGCGATCGCGGCCGGCGTGGCGCTGCTGTCGGGTGGGCTCTACCTCGTGCTGACCGGGGCGCATCTGCCGATCATGCGCAGCTTCGCGATGGCCTGTTTGGTCACATTGGGCGTTGCCATGGGGCGGCGGGCGCTGTCGCTGCGGGGATTGGCGCTGGCGGCGGCGGCGCTGATCCTGATCGCGCCGCAGGAGGTGATGGGCGTCAGTTTCCAAATGAGTTTTTCCGCCGTGCTGGCGCTGATATCGGGGTATGAGGCGCTGCGGCCGGTGCTGTCGCGACTGTATGGCCGCTCCAGGTTCGGGTCGCATTTGGTGGCGCTGGTGCTCACGTCGCTGCTGGCGGGCACGGCGTCGGCCCCTTACGGCGCGTATCATTTCGGGCATTTCCAGCTGTATTTCATCGCGGCGAATGTGGTGGCCGTGCCACTGACCGCGATGTGGGTGCTGCCGGCGGGCATGGCCGCGCTGACGCTGATGCCGTTCGGGTTGGAGCGGCTGGCGCTGGTGCCGATGGGGTGGGGGATCGAGGCGATCCTGTACGTGGCCCGGGGCGTCGCGTCCTGGCCGGCGGCGACCTTGCCAGTGGCACCCATGCCGGCCTGGGGTCTCGGCGTGTTCAGCCTGGGGCTGGCCTGGCTCGGGATCTGGAGGTCGCGGTGGCGCTTGCTGGGCGTGGCGCCGATCCTGGTCGGGTTGTGCTCATCGGTCTGGGCGCCGTTGCCCGATGTGCTGATGTCGCCGGATGCGCGGCTGATCGCGGTGCGTTCGGGCGGCTACGTCGTGCTGGGCAGAGGCGGGTCCAAGTTCATCCTGGATTCCTGGCAGGACCACCTCGCGTCCGGCCCGATGACGCCCATTCGCACCGGGGCGCCTGTCGAGTGCGGCGCCGAGTCGTGCCGCTTCGCATTCCCGGCCGGCGCGCTGACGCTGGCTCGGCCGCAAGCCCGCACCGTGGACTGCGACGGGGTGACGCTGCTGATCTCGCCCGAGCCGGCCCGCGACCTGTGCCCCCGCGGCACGCCCTATCTCGACCGGTTCAGCGTTTGGCGGAACGGCAGCCATGCGGTGTGGATGGGCGCCGATGGCCCGCGCGTGCTGACGGACCGCGCCTATCGCGGAGACCGGCCGTGGGTGCCGCCACCGCCCGCGGCGCGCCGGGTCGTGCCCGATCTGCCGATGGCGCCGGCCGAGGAGCTTCCAGCGGCGGAGGCGGACTAATACTTCCGCAGCAACGCCACCAGCCGGCCCTGCACCTTCACCCGGTCGGCCGGGATTATCCGGATCTCATGCCGCTGGTTCGCGGGCTCCAGCGCGATGGAGTTGCCCCGGCGCCGCAGACGCTTCAGCGTGACTTCCGCATCGTCCACCAGCGCCACGATGATCTGCCCATTCTCCGCCACATCCCCCCGGCGGATGATCACCGTATCGCCATCGAGGATCCCGGCCTCGATCATCGAGTCGCCCGCAACCTCGAGTGCGTAATGCTCGCCATTGCCCAGCAGAGCCAGCGGCACCTCGATCTGCGCGCCGTTGTCCCGCAGCGCCTCGATCGGTAACCCGGCGGCGATGCGGCCATAGAGCGGCAGTTGCACCGCCCCGGCTTCGTTTGCGGCCCGCACGCCCGGCAACCTGGCCGTGAAGTCACCGCGGATGACGTTCGGGGCAAAAGCCGTTGCCGGGACCGGGTCGGGCGCCAAGACCAACTCCCGCCCCACCTCGTTCGGCATCCGCACCACTTCCAGCGCCCGCGCCCGGTGATGCCGCCGCCTCAGGAAGCCCCGCTCCTCCAAGGCCGAGATCAGGCGGTGGATGCCCGATTTGGACCGAAGCTGCAGCGCCTCCTTCATCTCCTCGAAGCTCGGTGAGAACCCTGTTGTCTTGAGGTGCTTGTCGATGAACAGGAGCAGCTCGTGCTGTTTGCGCGTCAACATGGACAGATACTCGCTCGGTAGCCCGCGGCCTGCACCGGGGCGGCGCCGCGGGAACAAACCGGCAACCACCAACGTTCTATCTTGGTTCCCGTGTCGCCGTCAACTGTTTGTTCTCACCAGCCGAGCGTGTCCAGCCGGATCACCTCCACCGCTGCCCCAGCCGGCAAGGCCGGGGCATGCGGCGGGCGCAGCACCAATGCCTGGGCTTGCTGCAGCACCGACACCAGCGAGGAGTCCTGGCGCGGAAAGGGCGTGACCACCGGAACCCCGTCCCCGGCTGTCAGCGTGCCCCGCAAATGGTCGGCCCGGTGATCGTTGGCGGGCACCGCAGCCCCGAGTCGCGCCGTCGTCACCGGCAACGCCGAGTCGCTGCCCGACAGCAGCGCCAGTGCCGGCATCATGAACAGCACGCCGCAAACGAAGGCTGAAACGGGATTGCCCGGCATCCCGATCACCGGCACGGCGCCCAGCATGCCGAACAGCAGCGGTTTGCCGGGCCGCATCGCGATCTGCCAGAAATCAAGCACGAACCCGCGCTCCTTGAGGGCGGGCTGCACCAGGTCATGGTCGCCGACGCTCGCCCCGCCCGTGGTGATCAGCAGGTCGGCGCCGCCCACCCCGTCCAGCGCCGCGGCCAGGGCATCCGCGCTGTCCCGCGCGATCGGCAGCACCACCGGATCGCCCCCGCCGGCGCGGATCAGGGCCGCCAGGGCATGGGCGTTGCTGCTGACGATGCCGCCGGGCAGCAACGGGTCACCCGGCAACGACACCTCATCCCCCGTCGCCAGGATCGCCACACGCGGGCGGCGACGGACGGTGAGCCATGCATGGTTCCCGGCCGCGGCGAGCCCGATCGCCCGCGCAGTGAGCCGCGTGCCCGCCGGCAGCAACACGTCGCCCGCCGCGAAATCCTGTCCCTGGCGCCGGATGTGCGCCCCGGCCCGGGCGTCGATATCCGGGACGGCCGTGTCGCCATCGCGGGTCACATCCTCCTGCGCCATGACGCAGTCCGCACCGCCCGGCACCACGCTGCCGGTGAACAGCCGCACTGCCTCCCCAGCGCCGACCTGCCCGGCGAACGGGTGGCCTGCGGGCGCCGCCCCGATCACCCGCAGCCGGGCACCTCCCCGGGCGGACCCGGCCTGCATCGCGTAGCCATCCATGGCAGATACGTCATGCGGCGGCTGCGTCAGCCGGGCCAGAACCGGGGCCGCCAGCACGCGGTTCCAGGCTTCCGCCAGCCCCACCGTCTCCGGTCCTGTCGGTCGCATCGCTGCCAGGATGCGCGCCCGCGCTTCCTCGAGCGGCAGCAGCGCCATCAGGCCTGCTCGAAATCGCTGGACGCGCCGCCCGATTTCTGCACCACCCGCAGCCCGTCGATCCGCATGGACCGATCCACGGCCTTGCACATGTCATACACCGTGAGGGCGGCCACACTCGCGGCCGTCAGCGCCTCCATCTCCACCCCGGTGCGGCCCGTGGTGCGGACGGTCGCCAGCACCTCGATGCCGTCGACCACCGGGTCGAGATCGAGCGTCACCGCCGCGATCGGCAGGGGATGGCAGAGCGGAATGAGGTCGGCCGTCCGCTTGGCGGCCATGATGCCGGCGATGCGCGCGATGCCGAGCACGTCGCCTTTCTTCGCCAGGCCGCCCTGGATCAGCGCCAGCGTCTCGGCCCGCATATGGATCGTGGCGCGGGCGCTGGCGGTGCGCGTCGTTTCTGGCTTGGCCGACACGTCAACCATGACCGCACGGCCCGCCGCGTCCAGATGCGTGAGCGTCATGCGGCGCCGAGCAGCGCCCGGGTGGCGGCACCTACATCCGGCTGCTTCAACAGGCTCTCGCCGACGAGGAAGCACTGCGCGCCGCTTTCGGCCAATCTGAGAACGTCCGCATGCGTGCGGATGCCGCTTTCGGCGATGAGGAACCGGTCGGACGGCACATGCGGCGCCAGCTCCGCCGTGGTGTCCAGATTAGTCTGCAACGTCTTGAGATTGCGATTATTGATGCCGATCAACGAGGTCTGCAATCCCAGCGCCCGATCCAGCTCGCGGCGGTCATGCACCTCCACCAGCACGTCCATGTCCAGCGCCCGGGCCAGCTCCTCCAACTCGCGGGCGCGTGCATCCGTCAGGGCGGCCATGATGATCAGGATGCAGTCTGCGCCCATCAGCCGGCTCTCGTAGATCTGCCAGGGGTCCAGCATGAAATCCTTGCGCAACACCGGCAACGGCACGGCCGCCCGGGCCTGCTGCAGATGTTCGGCCGAGCCCTGGAAATAGCGCGCATCGGTCAGCACCGACAGGCAGGTCGCCCCGGCCTCGGCATAGGCGCGGGCGAGCGCGACGGGGTCGAAATCCTCCCGGATCAGCCCGGCCGAGGGCGACGCCTGCTTGATTTCGGCGATCAGACCATATTTGCCCGCACCCACGCTATGCGTCAGTGCCCTGGCGAAGCTGCGCGGCACGTCCTTGCGCCCGGCCAGCTTCTTCTCCAACGCCGGCAGCGGCAGTCCGGCGCGGCGGTGCTCGACCTCCACCAGGGTATCGGCGCAGATCTGGGCCAGCGCGTCGGGAAGGGCGGCGTCCATGGTGAAAAGGCTCCGTAATCAGGCCGTTGCGCGGCGAAGCGCATCGAGTGAGGCAAGCGCGGCGCCGCTATCCAGCGTGGCCGCGGCGGTCTGCACGGCCGAACGCAGATCCGTCTCCCGCCCGGCCACGATCAGCCCAGCGCCCGCGTTCAGCAGCACGGTGTCGCGATATGGGCCGCCGTCGCCCCGGAGCAATCCCTCAAGGGCCCCCGCGTTGTGCATGGCATCCCCGCCGGCAATGGCGGCCACGGGCGCCCGCACTAGGCCGGCATCTTCTGGCGTTATGGCAAAATCCGAAATCTGGCCGTTATCAAGGGAGACGACCTGGTTGCTGCCAGCGACCGTCAGCTCGTCCAGTCCCTCGCCATGCACCAGCCAGGCGCGTTCGGTCCCGAGTTCGTGCAACGTCTCGGCCATCGGGCGGGACCAGGCGGGGTCGTAGGTGCCGGTCAGCTGACGTTTGACGCGCGCCGGGCTGGCCAGCGGGCCCAGCAGGTTGAAGATGGTGCGCGTGCCGAGCTCCACCCGTGGCCCGGCGGCGTGGCGCAGCGCCGCGTGATGCCGGGGTGCGAACAGGAACACGCAGCCGGCTGCCTCGAACACCGCAGGCAGACGGTCGAGCCGCACGTCGATATCCACGCCCAGCGCCGTCAGCACGTCCGCGCCCCCGGTGCGGGACGAGAGCGCCCGGTTGCCGTGCTTGGCCACGGGCACGCCGCATCCGGCCAGCACGAAGGTGACGGCCGTGGACACGTTCAGCGTGCCGGCATTGTCGCCGCCGGTGCCGCAGACGTCGATGGCGCCGTCGGGTGCGCGGATCGACAGCATGCGGGTGCGCATGGCGCGGACGGCCCCGGTCAGCTCGGCTACGGTTTCGCGACGCACGCGCATCGCCATCAGCAGCCCGGCAATCTGCGCGGGCGTCGCCTCCCCGGACATGACGAGGCCGAACGCGGCTTCCGACTCGTCGGCCGACAGCGTGTGGCCGTCCGCAAGCCGGGCCAGGATGGGCTTGAGGCTCGCGATCGTCACGCCGGGTCGGCCACCTTGATGCCGGCCAGCCGCAGGAAGTTGGCCAGCAGCGCATGGCCATGTTCGGATGCGATGCTTTCCGGATGGAACTGCACGCCGTGCACGGGGCGGGTACGATGCTGCAGCCCCATGATGGTGCCGTCCTCGGTCCAGGCGGTCGCGTCCAGCACATTGCTGGGCCGGGTGGGATCGACCGTCAGGCTGTGGTAGCGCGTGGCATTGAACGGGGAGGGGAGGCCGGCGAACAGGCCCTGCCCGTCATGCCGCACCGGGCTGACCTTGCCATGCATCGGCACGCCGGCGCGGGTCACGTGGCCGCCGAAGGCCTGTCCGATCGCCTGGTGACCGAGGCACACGCCCAGCAACGGAATGTCCCCGGCCTCCCGCACGAGGTCGAGGCAGATGCCGGCCTCATCCGGCGAGCACGGACCCGGGGACAGCACGATCGCCGCCGGGCGCAGCGCCAAGGCCTGCTCCACCGTCAGCGCATCGTTGCGCCGCACCAGGCACTCGGCGCCGAGGTCGCCGAAATAGTGCACGAGGTTGAAGGTGAAGCTGTCGTAATTGTCGATGAGAAGGATCATCGGCCCGTGCCCTTTTCCGCCGCGAACCGCACGGCCTCCTCGGCGGCGCGGAACAGGGCGCGGGATTTCTGGCGGGTTTCCTCGTATTCGCCCAACGCCGTGCTGTCCGCCACCACGCCGCCCCCGGCCTGCACATACATCGTGCCGTCCTTCACCACGGCGGTGCGGAGGCCAATGCAGGTGTCCATGGTGCCGTTGGCCGCGAAATAACCGATGCACCCAGCGTAGATGCCGCGCCGCGTGGGCTCCAGCTCCTCGATGATCTGCATGGCGCGGATTTTCGGCGCGCCCGTGAGCGTCCCGGCCGGGAAGCCCGCGATCAAGGCATCCAGCGCATCCAGCCCGGGCTTCAGCTCGCCTTCCACCGTCGAAGAGATATGCATGACGTGGCTGAACCGCTCGACGGCGAAGCTCTCGGTCACGCGCACGGTGCCGAGCTGCGCCACGCGGCCCACATCGTTGCGGCCGAGGTCCAGCAGCATCAGGTGCTCCGCCCGCTCCTTTGGGTCCGCCAGCAGATCGGCCTCGTTCGCGGCGTCCTGCTCCTTGGTGGCGCCGCGCGGGCGGGTGCCGGCCAGGGGGCGCAGCGTCACGACGTTGTCGCGCAGCCGCACCAGGATCTCCGGGCTCGATCCCACAACCGCGAACCCGCCGAAATCCAGGAAGAACAGGAATGGCGCCGGGTTGATGCGGCGGAGCGCGCGGTACAGCGAGAAGGGCGGCAGCGCGAACGGCACGGAGAAGCGCTGGCTCGGCACCACCTGGAACGCGTCACCGGCGACGATGTAGTCCTTCATCCGGTCGACAATTGCCATGAACCGCTCCTGGCTCATGTTGGACACGGGCTCAGGCTGCGGCGGCAGCGTCACGGGCGGGGCGGCAGGCGGCAGCGGGCGGAGCAGCGCGGCGTCCGCCTGGGCGAGGGCGGAGTGCGCCTGGTCCCAGGCCTGCTGCGCGCTGACGCCGGGCTGCGGGTAGATGGGAGCGGCGAGAGTCAGCTCGTCCCGGACGTTGTCGAACACCGCGAACACGGTCGGCCGCACCAGGATCGCCTCCGGCAGGCCCAGCGCATCGGTGTTCTTCGCCGGCAGCCGTTCCATGAGCCGCACCATGTCATAGCCGAGATAGCCCACGAGCCCGCCCAGCATCGGCGGCAGGTGCTCCGGCAGGTCCATCTGGCTCTCGGCGATCAAGGTGCGAAGGCTGTCGAGCGGCGGGCGCGCATCGGCATTGAAGGCGTGGGGCGCCGAGCGGGCGTGCCGATTGATTTCGGCGGTGCCATCGCGGCAGCGCCACACCAGGTCCGGATCCATGCCGATGATGGAATAGCGGCTGCGGGCGGACCCGCCCTCGATACTTTCCAGCAGGAAGGAATACGGGCGGCCATGCGCGAGCTTCAGGAATGCGGCGACGGGGGTTTGCAGGTCGGCCACCCCCGTCGTCCAAACCAGCGTGCCGCGCCCGGCCTCATACGCCGCGACGAAGCTCGCCTGGTCCGGCGGCGCGATCGCGTTCATTGCGTGAGGCTGTCCAGCATCGTGCGGTTGACGGTGGGCTTGGCGCGGCTGCGGAGTGCGGCGGCCAGCGTGATCTCGATATCCTGCCCGACCGATTGCGTCAGCGCCGCGCGGAGCTGCCCGGCGCCCGCCACGTCCGCCGCCGCGTCGGGCGCCACGACGTCACCCAGGGTCGCGACCAGGAAGGCGTCCGGCGTCTCGACCATCGTGGCGTCGTTCGGCTTCATCTCGAACAGCCGCTCCGCCAAGGCCGGCGCCAATCCCTCCGGCGCCGTGCCGCGCATATGGGGCGGGGTGCGCTGCAGCCGCTCGCCGGCGATGGTGGCGGCGTCGTCCAGGGAGGTGCCGGCCTTGGTGGCGGCCAGCAGCTTCGCGGCTTCCTGCTCCTGTACGCGGCGGCGGGCGTCACGCTCCCAATCATCCCGGACGCGCTCGGCCACGACCTCATAGGGTTTCAGCTGCGGCGGATCGCTCTCCTCGACCACCATCGCGAAATAGGACTGGCCCGGCCCCTCCGTCATCCGCGGCGGCTCCCCCTTTGCCAGCGCGAAGGCGGCGGTCAGCAGCACGGGGCGCAGCTCGGCCGGGCCGGGCAGGGGCGCCGGGTCACCGGAGGGCGTGTTGCCCATCGCGTCGAGCTGGCCATAGGCCGGTTCCGCCCCGATATCGGCCGGGATCTGGTCGAGCGAACCGGTGGCGGAGATCGCGTCCTCGAGCTTGTTGGCGCGGGCATAGACCTCGTCCACCGCGCGGGTGCGGGCGATCTTCTCGCGGATCTCAGGCGTGGCGTCCGCCAGGTTGCGGCTGGCACCGGGCGTGATCTTGGTCACGCGGAACACCTGCCAGCCCAGGCTCGACTGCACGGGGCCGGTCACGATATCGGGCGCGGCGGCAAACACTGCCGTGGCCAGCTCGGGCGCCGGGAACTCGGCGGGGGTCGCGTCATCGAGTGCGGCCGATGCGGCGCCCTCGGCGGCCAGCTTCTGCACCGCGTCCCAGTCGGCGCCGGCGATCCAGCCGCGCGCGATCGCGGCGGCCCGCGCCTGGTCTTGCGCGATCACCACCTGGACGGAGCGTTTCTCCGGCTGGGTGAATTCGCTGGCGTGGGTTTCGAAATAGGTGGCGATCTCCGCCTCCGGCACCTCGATTTCGCGCGCGACGGTCTCGGGGGAGAGCACGACCATCTTCACCCGGCGATAGGCCGGGGCGCTGTAGGAGGCCGGGTCGTTGTCGTAGAAGCGGTGCAGATCGTCATCGGTGGGCGCGGGCGGGGCAGGCGCGGCGGCAAAGGCGAACTCGACATAATGGGCGGTGCGGGTTTCCTTCTGGAAGGCATACACTTCCCGAATCATCGTCTCGGGCGCCCCGGCGCCGACCTGCACCGCCTCGACCAACTGCCGCTGCCCGAGATCGGCGCGCAACAGCTCGAGAAAACGTTGCTCGGTGAAGTTGTTCTGGCGCAGCACCGTGGTGAAGGTGGTGCGGTCGAAGGCGCCGGTGCGGCCGCGGAAGACCGGCATGGCGAACACGGCCTGCTTCAACGCCTCTTCCGGCACGGCGATGCCGAGGCGGCGGGTCTCGCCCATGATCGCGGCCTGCGTCACCAGGCGGTCCAGCACCTGCTGACCTACGGCGCGCTTGATCTGCGGCGTGGGCTCCGTGGTGCCGCCCAGCATGCGGCTTACCTGGTTGAGCTGCTTGCGGAAATCCTCCTGGAACTCCGCCGGCTCGATCCGCGCGTCACCGACGGTCGCGAGCGCGGTGTCCTTGTTGAGGTTGGTGATCGTGCCGGAGATGCCCCACAGGCAGAACGAGCCGATCAGCACCAGGAAGAAGGCACGGGCGGCCCAGGTGTTGAGGAACCGGCGGAAGAGGGCGAGCATCGGGAACGCTTTCTGATGGATCGGGGCCGCACCATAGGGGCGAGGCCCCGGTTTTGCCAGCCGGGCGTCCTGGGCCATCATTGCCCGCAGCAGAGTGGGATTCGAAGATGCGCAAGCTGGTGGCGGGCAACTGGAAGATGAACGGCACGCGGGGGGAGGCGGCGGCGTGGTGCGCGGCGGTGCGGGCGGCGGACAGGTCCGGCCTGGCGTCCGACCTGCTGGTCTGCCCGCCCGCCCTGCTGATCGCCGAGATGGCCCGGCTGCTGGACGGCACCGGGGTTGCGGTCGGCGGCCAGGATTGCAGCGCGCGGGCACCGGGCGCCCATACCGGGGACCTCTCGGCCTCGATGCTGCGGGATGCCGGGGCGACGGCGGTGATCCTGGGCCATTCGGAGCGCCGGGCCGATCATGGCGAGAGCAATGCGGATGTCCACGCGAAGGTGCTGGCCGCGCTGGCCGCGGGGATCAGGCCGATCGTGTGCGTGGGGGAGACGGAGGCGGAGCGGATGGCCGGGCAGGCGGAGGCGGTGGTGGGGCGGCAACTCGCCGGCAGCGTGCCGGAGGGGGTCCAGGTGGTGATCGCCTACGAACCGGTCTGGGCGATCGGCACCGGCAAGACGCCGACGGAGGCGGATGTGGTGGCGATGCAAGCGTTCATCCGGTCGCGGTTGGGGGTGGCGAACTCGGCCTCGCCGATTCTGTATGGCGGGTCCGTGAAGCCGGGGAATGCGGGGGTGCTGCTGAACCTCCCGGAGGTGGGTGGTGCGCTGGTGGGCGGGGCGAGTTTGGTCGCGGAGGATTTGCTGGGAATTGCGCGGCAGGCTGCGTGAGGTCACGGCGCCGCGCGCTACTCGGTCCGTCGCGTTAGTTCGGACGACCCAGCTCGATATCGTGCCAAGAATCGGTCCCGGACTGCGATGAATAGCCGGGGCGGCAAGAAACCGTACGCGACGCTTTCCAATCCCATTTGCGCCAGGGGACGCAGGTCGGGACCAGGCCAGATAAAGTCGTTGCCCTCACTGACAACGATCCATGAGCGTTCCCCGTCCAGCCCGAGGCGACCCTTGACTGCTGCCGGAATCTCGATCCCCTCGTTCGGCGGCTGCGGAGCCGTGTGGGTTATGGGCACAACAATGACACGCGGACGATCGCCTGCCGCATCGATGGCCAGCACGATCGTACAGGGCCGGTCTTTGACCCCCTCTTCTCGTCCAGCCTGGGCCTCGCTGGTCCAAAGGTAGGCGTAACGGATCACCAGGCCGAGTTGCGGGATTGGCCATGTCACGGCTGCCAGTCGCCAAGCTCTTCATCCAGGTGGGCATGCTCAGGCGCCATCTTTCCCGATGCGATCAGCGCGGCGTCAGCCTCAGACAATTTCTCCGCGCGGAACGCACGCCGGTCACGTCGGCGCAGACGTTCGTATTCTTCCGCCGAAACGACCACCAGGCGGTCTCGTCCGTTCTTGGTGATTGTGACCGGCTCCGTAAGCGCTTTGTCGGCCAGCGCGCCGTATCCCTTGATGAACTCCACCGTCGTGACCCGCATGAGGCCAAACTCCACCTAATTCGACTAATTCAGATATCACGACTTCGGTTTGCACGAGCGAGTTTTCGGCTTTGATCGCCTTGATCACCCCGGCTTCCCAACGCCGGCCCACCCCTGTAGAAGCCCGCCCATGCTCACCACGGTCCTGCTCATCATCCACCTGTTCGTCACCCTCGCCCTCATCGGCGTGGTGCTCATCCAGCGCAGCGAGGGCGGCGGGCTCGGGATCGGCACGTCGCAGGGGATGGGCGGGTTCATGTCCGGGCGGGGCACCACAAACCTGCTGACGCGCACCACCGCCATCCTCGGCACGATCTTTTTCGTGCTGTCGCTGAGCCTCGCGCTGCTGAACCGGGGCACCGTCAGCGGCGGGCGGTCCTTCCTCGATACGCCCTCCGCCACCGCGCCGGCGCCGGCCGAGCCCGCGCCGCCCGTCGCACCCCGGGGCCCCGCGGTGCCGACCAACTGAGGGGCTATCCCGCGGCGGGAGTCCCGGTGTATCGGGACCGTCCATGACGCGATTCGTATTCATCACTGGCGGCGTGGTCTCCTCCCTCGGTAAAGGCATCGCCTCCGCCGCCCTCGGCACCCTGCTGCAGGCGCGCGGATACAACGTGCGGCTCCGCAAGCTCGACCCCTATCTCAACGTCGATCCCGGGACCATGAGCCCGTATCAGCACGGCGAAGTGTTCGTCACCGACGACGGCGCCGAGACCGACCTCGACCTCGGGCATTACGAGCGCTTCACTGGCGTGCATGCGCACCAATCCGACAACGCGACCACGGGCCGCATCTATTCCGAGGTGATCGCCAAGGAGCGCCGGGGCGACTATCTGGGTGCGACGGTGCAGGTGATCCCGCACATCACCGACGCCATCAAGGACGCGATCCGCAACGATACCGAGGGGCTGGACTTCGCCCTGATCGAGATTGGCGGAACCGTCGGCGACATCGAGAGCCTGCCGTTCCTGGAAGCCATTCGCCAGCTCAGCAACGAGCTGGGGCCGGAGGGGACGATGTTCGTGCACCTGACGCTCGTGCCCTACATCCCGAGCGCCGGGGAGCTGAAAACCAAGCCCACGCAGCATTCCGTCAAGGAGCTGCTGAATGTCGGCATCCAGCCGCAGATGCTGCTGTGCCGCTGCGACCGACAGATTCCAGAAACGGAGCGGCGCAAGATCGCGAGCTTCTGCAACGTGCGCCAATCCGCCGTCATCGCCGCGCTGGACGTGGACACGATCTACGCCGTGCCGATCAGCTATCACACCGAAGGCATGGACCGGGAAGTGCTGCGCCATTTCGGCCTGCCGTTCGAGACCGCGCCCGACCTCACCCCTTGGCAGCGCATCGTGGATATCGTGCGGGCGCCGGACGGGGATGTGCGGATCGCCGTGGTGGGCAAATACACCAGCCTGCTCGACTCCTACAAAAGCCTGGCCGAAGCCCTGGTGCATGGCGGGGTCAAGAACCGGGTGCGGGTGCATCTGGATTGGGTGGACAGCCAGGTGTTCGAGACGCCGGACGCCGTGCAGCGCCTCGAAGGCGTCGACGGTATCTTGGTGCCCGGCGGCTTCGGCGTGCGCGGGACACCCGGCATGATCGCAGCGGTGCGGTTCGCGCGGGAGCGGAAAATCCCGTTCTTCGGGATCTGCCTCGGTATGCAGATGGCGGTGATCGAGTGCGCGCGGAACCAGGTCGGCCTGCCCGATGCGTCCTCGACCGAGTTCGGGCCGTGCGAGACTCCGGTGGTGGGCCTGCTCACGGAATGGGCTAGGGGCAACGAGATCGAGCGGCGGGCGGCGGAGGGGGACCTTGGCGGCACCATGCGGCTCGGCGCCTACCCGGCAAAGCTGGCGCCGGACTCCCTCATTGCGGCGATGTATGGCGCATCGGACATCCAGGAGCGGCACCGGCATCGCTATGAGGTGAACGTGCACTACAAAGCGCAGCTGGAAGGCGCCGGGCTGCATTTCGCGGGCATGTCCCCGGACGGCATCCTGCCGGAGACGGTGGAGCGGCCGGACCATCCCTGGTTCATCGGCGTGCAATACCATCCGGAGCTGAAATCCAAGCCGCTCGACCCGCATCCCCTGTTCTCCGGGTTCATCGCCGCCGCCGTAAAGCAGTCCCGCCTTGTCTGAGATCCGCACCGTCCGCGTCAGGGATGTCGAGATCGGGCAGCACCTGCCGTTCGTGCTGATCGCCGGGCCATGCCAGATCGAGAGCGAGCAGCATGCGTTCGAGACGGCCGAGGCGCTGCAGGCAATCGCACGCGAGGCCGGCGTCCCGCTCGTCTACAAATCCAGCTACGACAAGGCCAACCGCACCAGCGGCGGCGCGGCCCGCGGCGTGGGCATCATCCGCGGCCTACAAATCCTGGCAGCGGTGCGGGAGCGGTTCCACCTGCCGGTCCTGACCGACGTGCATGCCGCCGACCAATGCGATCCGGCCGCCGAAGCCGTCGATATCCTGCAAATCCCCGCCTTCCTCTGCCGCCAGACCGATCTGCTGCTCGCGGCCGGGGAGACCGGGCGCGCGGTCAACGTCAAAAAAGGCCAGTTCCTGGCGCCGTGGGACATGGCGCATGTCGCGGCCAAGATCGCCAGCACCGGCAACGAGAGCATCTTGCTCACCGAACGCGGCGCCAGCTTCGGCTACAACACATTGATCAACGATTTCCGCGGCCTGCCGATCATGGCCGGCACTGGCTACCCGATCGTGTATGACGCCACCCACTCCGTGCAGCAGCCCGGCGGCCAAGGCGGCAGCAGTGGCGGCCAGCGCGAGTTCGCCCCCATCCTGGCCCGCGCCGCGCTGGCCGTGGGCGTGGCGGCCCTGTTCATCGAGACGCACCGCGACCCCGACCACGCGCCGAGTGACGGGCCAAACATGATCCCGCTGGCCGAGATGCCGGCCCTGCTGCGCCGCCTCCGCGCGCTCGATGACCATTGCAAGGCGGCGATCGACCGCCCGTCCCCCGAACCCACCCCGCCTGAACCAGACGACGAGGACCTGCCCGAATGAGCGCCATCACCGACATCCTGGCCCGCGAAGTGCTGGATTCCCGCGGCAACCCGACCGTCGAGGTGGAGGTGCATCTCGAGACCGGGTCCGTCGGCCGCGCCATCGTCCCCTCCGGCGCCAGCACCGGCGCGCATGAGGCGGTCGAGCTGCGGGATGGCGACACGGCGCGCTATGGCGGCAAGGGCGTGCTGACCGCGTGCGCCAACGTGGAGGGCGAGATCTTCGACGCGGTCGGCGGCATGGATGCGGCCGACCAGGTCAAGCTCGACAATCTGATGATCGATCTCGACGGCACGCCCAACAAGGCGCGGCTGGGCGCCAACGCGATCCTCGCGGTGTCGTTGGCCCTGGCCCGGGCGTCGGCGGTGGACCTCGACCTGCCGCTCTATCGCTACGTGGGCGGCGTGTTCGCGCGCACCTTGCCGGTTCCGATGATGAACATCGTGAATGGCGGCCAGCACGCCGACAACCCGATCGACATCCAGGAATTCATGGTGCAACCCGTGGGCGCCGCGACCTTCGCCGAGGCGCTGCGCATGGGCTCCGAGATCTTCCAGGCGCTGAAAGGCAAGCTCAAGCAGGCCGGGCATAACACCAATGTGGGTGACGAAGGTGGCTTCGCGCCCGACCTGAAATCCGCCGACGAGGCGCTGGCGTTCATCACCCAGGCCTGCGAGCAGGCCGGCTATCGACCCGGCGAAGACGTCACCTTCGCGCTCGACTGCGCCAGCACCGAGTTCTTTAAAAATGGCGTCTATGACCTCGAGGGCGAGGGCCGCAAATTCGACGCCGCCGGGATGGTCGATTACCTGGCCGGGCTCGTGGGGCGCTACCCGATCGTCTCGATCGAGGATGGCTGCGCCGAGGATGATTGGGATGGGTGGAAGCATCTGACCGACGTGCTGGGGAAGAAAGTGCAGCTGGTCGGGGACGATCTGTTCGTGACGAACACGGAGCGCCTACGCCGGGGGCTCGAGACCGGGACCGCCAACTCGATCCTGGTGAAGGTGAACCAGATCGGCACCCTGACGGAGACGCTGGAGGCGATGGAGCTGGCGCAGCGGGCCGGGTTCACGGCGGTGATGAGCCACCGCTCCGGCGAGACCGAGGACAGCACCATCGCGGATTTGGCCGTGGCGACCAATTGCGGGCAGATCAAAACGGGCAGCCTGGCCCGCAGCGACCGCACCGCGAAATACAATCAATTACTCCGCATCGAACAGCAGCTGGGCGCCGCGGCTCGCTATGCCGGGCGGACGATCCTTCGCGGGTGATTCCAGGTGCATAGATCGCTCAACTAAGCTAATCCCGTCATTGCGAGCGAAGCGGCTCGCAATGACGGGTTGAGGGCGGGAGCAGGCGGTGCAGATCGGGCGGATCATCAAGGACTGGCTGCGCGCCGCGGTGGCGCCCACGATCTTCCTGTCGCTGGTCGGCTATTTCGGCTGGCAGGCGACGCAAGGCGAACGCGGCCTGCAATCCTACGCCATGCGGCAGGAACAGCTGGCGATCGTGCAGGGCGAGCTGGCGAAGGTGGTGGCGGACCGCGACAACTGGGAACGCCGCGTGGCCGGGCTCAAGACGCAACGGCTGGACCCGGACACGCTGGATGAGCGCGCGCGATCCATGCTGAACGTGGCTGACCCCGCCGATATCGTGGTGCCGTATGGGGCGGGGCGGAAGCTGTTCTGATGTGAGCTGGTGGGTTGGCACCCACCCTACGGTGCCCGGCGTAGGGTGGGTGCCAACCCACCACTTCAAGCGGAACCGGCTTAAAGCCCCAATGCCGATAACCCCGCATGCCCCTCCGGCCGGGGTCCCTGCGGCCAGCGGAACAGGCGGTCTGCCTCCGCGATCGGCACGTCGTTGATCGACGCCTCCCGCCGGCGCATCAGGCCATTCGCGTCGAATGCCCATTGCTCGTTGCCATGGCTGCGGAACCAGGCGCCGGAGGCATCGTGCCATTCATACGCGAACCGTGCTGCGATGTGGTCGCCGGTGAACGCCCAGACCTCTTTGACCAGGCGATACTCCAGCTCGTCCGTCCATTTCTTCGTCAGGAACGCGACGATCGCCGGGCGGCCCACCAGGAACTGCGCGCGGTTCCGCCACCAGCTGTCCTCGGTATAGGCCAACGCCACCCGCGCCGGGTCGCGCGTGTTCCAGGCGTCTTCCGCCATGCGCGCCTTCCGCGCCGCGGTCTCGACGGTGAAGGGCGGGCGGACCGACATCGGGCCGGTGGCGGGGTAATCCGTCATATCGTCTCCAGAGCAGGGCCGTGCTGAACCGGTAGCCTGCACTCCTGACGATGCTGCGGCCAGGGTGGCTCGGCCATCCGAAAGCGCGACCCCGTATTGCATTGCAGCAAAACGGTATTTTGGGGCAGCGGCCTTGTCGTTCCGCTGGGTGGGCGCTAGGTCAATGTTGTCACGACCGATCCCGACGGAGTTCCGCGCCATGTCCGAGGCTGCATCACCGGCCGCCCCCTCCCTGCAGCGCGGCACGGAGCACGATCTCTCCCACGCCATGACCAAGGAGCAGCTGCTCCGCGCCTATCATGACATGCTGCTGATCCGGCGCTTCGAGGAGCGGGCCGGGCAGCTCTATGGCATGGGGCTCATCGGCGGGTTTTGTCACCTCTATATCGGGCAGGAAGCCGTGGTCGTCGGCATCCAGTCGGCCCTGGGCGAGGGGGACCAGGTCATCACCTCCTACCGCGACCACGGCCACATGCTCGCCACCGGCATGGAGCCGCGCGGCGTGATGGCGGAGCTGACCGGACGCTCGGGCGGCTATTCCAAGGGCAAGGGCGGCTCCATGCACATGTTCAGCAAGGAGAAGCGCTTCTTCGGCGGGCACGGCATCGTAGGGGCGCAGGTGAGCCTTGGCACCGGGCTCGCGATGGCGAACTGGTATCGCGGGTCCGACCGGGTGGCCGCCACCTATTTCGGGGAGGGTGCGAGCAACCAGGGCCAGGTGTTCGAGAGTTTCAATCTCGCCGCGCTGATGAAGCTGCCGTGCATCTATGTCATCGAGAACAATATGTACGGCATGGGCACCAGCGTGGAGCGGGCGTCCGGGTCGCGCAACTTGAGCCAGAACGGGGCGCCGTGGGGCATTCCGGGGGTGAAGGTCGATGGGATGGACGTGCGCGCGGTGAAGGCGGCGGCGGATGTGGCGGTGGCGCATTGCCGGAGCGGCGCCGGGCCGTATCTGCTGGAGGTGAACACCTATCGCTACCGCGGCCACTCCATGTCCGACCCGGCGAAATACCGCACCCGCGAGGAAGTCCAGAAGATGCGCACCGAGCGCGACTGCATCGAGCAGGCGCATGCCTGGCTCGCCGAGCAGGGCGTGTCGGACGAGGAGTTCAAGCAGATCGACACCGAGATCAAGGCCCGCGTGCAGGACGCCGCCGACTTCGCGCAGTCGAGCCCGGAGCCGCAGGAAAGCGAGCTGTGGACCGACATCCTGGTGGAGAACTGATTTGTCCACGCAGATCCTGATGCCGGCGCTGTCGCCGACCATGACCGAGGGCAAGCTGGCGCGGTGGTTGAAGAAGGTCGGTGAGAGCGTCCGCTCCGGCGACGTGATCGCGGAGATCGAGACCGACAAGGCGACCATGGAGGTGGAGGCCGTGGATGAGGGCACGCTGTCCCACATCCTGGTGCAGGAGGGCACGGACGGCGTGGCGGTGAACACGCCGATCGCGATGCTGGACGGGCAGGACGGCGATGCGGCCCCGGCACCTGCCCCCAAGGCGGAGCCGGTCGCGGCTGCACCCATGGCGGCCGCGGACCAGGCCCCGCCGCCTGCGATGGCGGCGTCGGCGCCCGAGAAGGATTGGGGCCCGACCAAGCCGACCACGGTGCGGGAAGCGCTGCGGGACGCCATGGCGATGGAGCTGCGGCGGGACGACAAGGTGTTCCTGATCGGCGAGGAGGTCGCGCAATACCAGGGCGCCTACAAGATCAGCCAAGGCCTGCTGGACGAGTTCGGCCCGCGCCGCATCATCGACACGCCGATCACCGAGCACGGCTTCACCGGTATGGCGGTCGGCGCCGCGATGGACGGGCTGCGCCCGATCGTCGAGTTCATGACCTTCAACTTCGCCATGCAGGCCATCGACCAGATCATCAACTCCGCCGCCAAGACGCTGTATATGTCGGGCGGGCAGATGGGTTGCCCGATCGTGTTCCGCGGCCCGAACGGCGCCGCCTCCCGCGTGGCGGCGCAGCACAGCCAGGATTATGCGTCGTGGTATGCGCATTGCCCGGGCCTGAAGGTGGTGGCGCCGTGGTCGGCCGCGGATGCCAAGGGTCTCCTGCGTGCGGCCATTCGCGATCCCAATCCAATCATCTTCCTCGAGAACGAAATTCTCTACGGCCAGACCTTCGAAGTGCCGACGGACGAAGACTTCATCCTCCCGATCGGCCGCGCCAAGGTCGAGCGCACCGGCACCCATGTCACCATCGTTGCCTACTCGATCATGGTCGGCGTCGCGATGAAGGCGGCCGAGACCTTGGCCGGGCAGGGGATCGAGGCGGAGGTCATCAACCTGCGCACGCTGCGGCCGCTCGACACGCAGACGATTGTGGACTCCGTGAAGAAGACCAGCCGGCTGGTGACGGTCGAGGAGGGCTGGCCTTACGCCGGCATCGGGGCGGAGATCGCGATGACGGTGATCGAGCACTGCTTCGACTGGCTGGACGCGCCGCCGGTGCGGGTCACGGGCCTCGATGTGCCGTTGCCGTACGCCGCCAATCTCGAGAAGCTGGCGCTGCCGCAGCCGGATTGGGTGGTGAGCGCCGTGAAGAAGATCGTCTGAGGAGCGCGCGCCATGGCGACCAACATCCTGATGCCGGCGCTGTCGCCGACCATGACCGAGGGCACGCTGGCCCGGTGGCTCAAGAAAGAGGGCGAGCAGATCAAGTCCGGTGACGTGCTGGCGGAGATCGAGACCGACAAGGCCACCATGGAGGTGGAGGCCGTGGACGAGGGCGTGCTGACCAAGATCCTGGTCGCGGACGGCACGGCCGGCGTAAAGGTGAATGCGCCGATCGCGGTGCTGGATGGCGATGGCAGCGAGGCCGCTTCGCCCGCGCCTGCCGCGCCCAAGGCCGAGGCCGCGCCCAGCCCGGCCCCCGCGCAAAAGGCCCCCGCTCCAAAGGCCCCTGCGCCAAAGGCCGCCGCGCCGGCCCCTGTTGCCAACGGCCACGACAGCTCGCGGGTGTTCGCCTCTCCCTTGGCCCGGCGCATGGCCAAGCAGGCCGGCATCGACCTTTCGGCCGTGAAGGGCAGCGGACCCAACGGCCGCATCGTTCGCGCCGACATCGACCAGCATAAGCCGGGCTCGGTCCAACCGCAGGCCGGAGCGCGCGAGACGGAGGCCGCCCCGCCGCCGGTTCAGGCCGCTGCCGCACCGGCGCCGAAGCCGCAACCGGTCACGATCGCGGCGCCGCACACGCTGGTGCCGAACAGCACGATGCGCCGGGTGATCGCCAAGCGGCTGACCGAGAGCCATCAGCAAGTGCCGACCTTCTTCGTCAGCATGGATATTGAGCTGGATGCGCTGCTGAAGCTACGCGCCGACCTGAATGCGCGCGCGCCGAAGGAGAACGGGTTCAAGCTCTCGGTCAACGACCTCGTCATCAAGGCCTGCGCGGTGGCGCTGCGGCGGGTCCCGGCGCTGAATGCGTCTTTCACCGAGGAGGCGATCGCCCAGTATACGGACGTCGATATCAGTGTGGCGGTCTCGATCGAGGCCGGGCTGATCACCCCGATCATCCGGCACGCGGACCAGAAGGGCTTGGCGACGATCAGCGCGGAGATGAAAGACCTGGCCGCCCGCGCCAAGTCCGGGAAGCTGAAGCCGGAGGAGTTCCAGGGCGGCGGGTTCTCGATCTCGAACCTCGGCATGTTCGGCGTGAAAGAATTCACCGCGATCATCAACCCGCCCCAGGCCGCGATCCTGGCGGTGGGTGCCGGGGAGAAGCGGCCGGTGGTGAAGGACGGGGCGCTGGCGGTGGCGACGGTCATGACCTGCACGCTGAGCGTCGATCACCGCGTGGCCGATGGCGCGTCCGGCTCGCAGTGGATGCAGGCGTTCAAGGCGATCGTCGAGGATCCGCTGAGCCTGATGCTTTGATGGCGACGGCCGTGCGAGCGGCCCCACCCTCACCCCGACCCTCTCCCGCCAGCGGGAGAGGGGGAAGGAGGAACGATGGATAAGTTTGACCTGGTGGTGCTCGGCGGCGGACCCGGAGGCTACGTGGCGGCGATCCGCGCGGCTCAGCTCGGCATGAAGGTGGCCGTGGTGGAGCGGGAGCATTTGGGCGGCATCTGCCTGAACTGGGGCTGCATCCCGACCAAGGCGCTGCTGCGCTCGTCCGAGATCAACCATTTGCTGCATCATCTCGGAGATTACGGCTTTGCGGCGGACAATATCCGCTTCGACCTGCCAGCGATCGTGAAACGGTCCCGGGCCATTGCGAAGCAATTGTCATCCGGCGTGTCGCACCTGATGAAGAAGAATAAGATCAAAGTGTTCGACGGGCAGGGGCGACTGGCCGGCGCTCACACGCTTGCGGTGACCAAGGACGGCAAGGACGTAGCCACCCTGGAGGCGCCGCACATCATCATTGCGACCGGCGCACGGGCGCGGCAGCTGCCGGGGCTGGAGGGCGACGGCGCGCTGATCTGGACCTACCGCGACGCCATGGTGCCCAAGACCATGCCGAAATCGCTGCTGGTCGTGGGCTCCGGCGCCATCGGGATCGAGTTCGCCAGCTTCTTCCGCAACATGGGCGCCGAGGTCACCGTGGTGGAGATGGTGGACCGCATCCTCCCGGCCGAGGACGAGGAGATCGGCGCCTTCGCCCGCAAGGCGTTCGAGAAGCAGGGCATCAAGATTCTGACCGGCGCCAAGGTGACCAAGGCGGTCAAGAACGCCGACAGCGTGACCTGCACCGTCGATGTCGGCGGCAAGACGCAGGAGCTGACGGTCGATCGCGTGATCTCCGCCGTGGGCATCGTGGGTAACGTCGAGGACCTCGGGCTCGAAGGCACCAAAGTGAAGGTGGACCGCTCCCACATCGAGATCGACACCTTCTGCCGCACCGGGGAGCCCGGCGTCTATGCGATCGGGGACGTGACCGGCGCGCCGTGGCTCGCGCACAAGGCCAGCCATGAGGGCGTGATCTGCGTCGAAAGCATCGCCCGGCAAAACGACGTTCATCCGCTGGATGTCGGCAACATCCCGGGCTGCACCTATAGCCGCCCGCAGATCGCGAGCGTCGGCATGACGGAGGCGAAGGCGAAGGCGGCCGGGCACGAGGTGCGGGTGGGCCGCTTCCCGTTCATCGGCAATGGCAAGGCGATCGCGATGGGCGAGCCCGAGGGCATGGTGAAAACCGTGTTCGACGCCAAGACCGGCGCATTGCTGGGCGCCCACATGATCGGCGCCGAGGTCACCGAGCTGATCCAGGGCTATGCGATTGCGCGCACCCTCGAGACGACCGAGGTTGAGTTGATGCACACCGTCTTCCCGCATCCGACGGTGAGCGAGACGATGCATGAGGCCGTGCTGGATGCGTATGGCCGCGCGATCCACTTTTGAGTGATAGCGACGATGATGATGTTGCCACGACTGGCGTTATCGGTGGCTTTGATGTTTGAATGCGCGGGCTGTGCACGGGTCGAATTCCGGGCGCGAAATGCGGATCCGGATCCGGCGAATCCGCCAAAGCGAATGCTGGTGGTCAGCCGGCTTGTGCCGGATACCAATGGCGTAGTTCCGATTGCGTTTGAAACCAGAATGACGGCGCTCTTGTCAGCGTGCGGCGTTGAATCCCGTGTTGTCAGTCTCAATGCGACGACTCTGAATGGCGGCCAGAAGCTGTCCGGAGCGGTCTCGGAGTTCCGGCCTGACACAACACTATCCATCGTTCGGACGTCCGGCAACTATCCAGGTGATCAACCGAATGGCACTTATCTGTTTGCACTATTCTCCAACAAGATGAAACGCGATCTCTGGCGTGGTAACGTTGCAATCGGCTTTAGTAGTGTCGCCACACGTGAGGTGTATCGGGCTGGGACTGAGCGGATCGCCGGAGAGCTCATCCGGACTCTTGCGGCAGATCGCGTGCTGACATCCTGCTCAGCAGAAGCATTGATGGTGGAGAGCTAGCGTGCTCGCATGGTCGTCTGTGTCGCCCCACCCTCACCACAACCCTCTCCCACCAGCGAGAGCGGGAGCGCCATTGACGCGGCCCATGGTCCCAGCCACCTATCGGACATGACGACGCGCATCGAAATCGATCACAGGGTGCGCCATCCCGAGAAGGCGCACCGGCCGGACAATCCCATCCAGCGCAAGCCGGACTGGATTCGCGTGCGCGCGCCCAACCACCCGACCTATTTCGCCACCCAGGCGCTGATGCGCGAGAACCGCCTGGTGACGGTGTGCGAAGAAGCCGCCTGCCCGAACATCGGCGAATGCTGGTCCCAGCGCCACGCCACCATGATGATCATGGGCGACACCTGCACCCGCGCCTGCTCGTTCTGCAACGTGCGCACGGGCGTGCCGCTGGCGTTGGATGCCGATGAGCCCGCGCGCGTGGCCGACGCCATCGCCAAGCTAGGCCTGCGGCACGTGGTCATCACCTCCGTCGACCGCGATGACCTCGTGGATGGCGGCGCCGCGCATTTTGCGGCCGTGATCCGCGCGATCCGGGACGCGGCGCCGGGCACGACGATCGAGGTGCTGACCCCCGATTTCCTGCGCAAGCCCGGTGGCGTCGAGATCGTGGCAGACGCCCGGCCCGACGTGTTCAACCACAACCTCGAAACCGTGCCGCGCCTCTATCCCACGATCCGGCCAGGCGCCCGCTACTACCAATCGCTCCGCCTGCTGGACCGCGTGAAGTCCGTCGACCCCACCATCTTCACCAAATCCGGCCTCATGGTCGGCTTGGGCGAGCAGCGGGCGGAGATCGGGCAGGTCATGGACGATCTGCGCATCGCCGACGTGGATTTCCTGACGCTCGGCCAATACCTGCAGCCCACGGTCAAGCACGCCGCCGTCGACCGCTTCGTGCCGCCCGCCGAGTTCGACGAGTATGCGACCATGGCTCGCGCCAAGGGGTTCCTGATGGTGAGCGCCACGCCGCTGACCCGCAGCTCCTACCACGCCGATGCCGATTTCGCCGCGTTGAAGGCAGCCCGGCTGGCGCGCCTGTAGCCATGCCGACGCATGCCGAGCGCAAGGTGCTGCCCTACACGCCTGAGCAGATGTTCGACCTTGTCGCCGATGTCGGGAAATACCCGGCGTTCCTGCCCTGGTGCGCCGGCGCCCGCGTGCGCTCCCATACCGAGACGGAGCTGGTGGCGGACCTCACGATCGGCTTCGGCCCGTTCCGCGAGAGCTTCACCAGCCGGGTGACGCTGGACCGGCCGCGCCAGCTCGACGTCAAATACGAGAACGGGCCTTTTCGCTACCTGAACAATCAATGGACCTTCACGCCGGACGTGAAGGGCTGCGAGGTCCGGTTCTTCGTGGATTTCGAGTTCCGCAGCCGCATCCTGCAATCCGCCATCGGCGTCGTGTTCAATGAGGCGGTGCGCCGCATGGTGAACGCGTTCTTGAAGCGCGCGCGGGACGTGTATGGCGCGCCGCGCGCGACGGTCATGGTGCATCCGCCCACGCCCATTCCTGCGAAAGGCTGATAATGGCGTTCGCCCCCGCCCGGTTCGACACCACGATCCCCGTGCGCGTGAACCTCTATTCCGACACCCAGACCCGGCCCACCCGCGCCATGCGCGCGTTCATGCTGGACGCCGAGGTCGGCGACGAGCAGAGCGGCGCCGATCCCACCATCCATGCCCTGTGCGATCGCATGACGGCCTTGCTGGGCAAGGAGGCGGCGATGTTCCTGCCGACAGGCACGATGTGCAACGAGGTCGCGATCCTCACGCAATGCCGGGCCGGCGACACGATCCTGGCGCACCCCACCGCCCATATCGCGGCGGCCGAGGGCGGGGCGCCCTGGGCATTGGCCGGTGTGGCGGTGACGCCGGTGCCGGGCGATTTCGGGCAGTTCACGGCCGCCGCGTTGGCGGCAGCGCTGGAGCCGGCCTCGCGGTATTCCGCCACGCAACGCATGGTGCTGGTGGAGCAGACGGCCAATTTCGGCGGTGGCACCGTGTGGCCGCTCGCGGAACTGGAGGCCTTGACGTCCCTGGCGCATGCGCAGGGCATGGTCACGCACATGGACGGCGCCCGGCTGATGAACGCGGTGGTTGCGTCCGGTGTGACGGCGGCGGAGATGGCGGCCGGGTTCGACACGGTGTGGCTGGATTTCACCAAGGGCCTGGGCGCCCCGATCGGCGCCGTGCTGGCGGGCTCGGCCGCCACGATCGATGCGGCCTGGCGCTGGAAGCAACGCGTGGGCGGCGCGTTCCGGCAGGGCGGGATCGCGGCCGCAGGGTGCCTGTATGCGCTGGACCACCACATCGAAAGGCTGGCGGACGATCACGCGAACGCCCGGGTGCTGGCCCGCGGCCTGGCCCAGCTGCCCGGCCTCGATGTGCCGGTGCCGGAAACCAACCTTGTCTATGTGCGGACGGAGGGCACGGGCCTCACCGCCACCACGATCCAGCGCCGCATGCGGGCGGAAGGGGTGCTGGTCTCGGTCATGGGTAAATACCTGATCCGGGCCTGCACGCATCTGGACGTGGAGGCCGCGGGCGTGGATTGTGCGATCGAGGTTTTCAGGGCGGCCCTGGCCGTCACGGGGGAGGATACGACATGCGAGCAGGACTGGTCCTTGGGGTGATGCTGGCGCTGTCGGCGCCGCTCTCCGCACAAACGGTGGCGCCGCTCACCGGCAGCACCGGCACCCCGGCCGGGCAACCGCCCGTCGCGTCACCAGCCGCCCCGGGCCGCTCGCCGGGCGCGCCGCCTCGCCGCGGCCGGCGCACGATGCAGGAGCGGTTCGACGAGGCGAATACGACGCATGACGGCAAGCTCACGTTGGCGCAGGCGCAGGCCAAGCTGCCGCGGGTGGCGCGGGAGTTCGACGCGATCGATACCGGGCATAGGGGGTATGTGACGGCTGAGGAGATCCGGGCCTATAACCGGGCGCAGCGGGCGGCACGGCGGGCGCGGCCAGGGTAGCGGCTCGACCGTCCTGAGCTTTTCAAATTGTATTTCTGCTGGGCGGGTCCTTCGACAGGCTCAGGACGAACGGACGAACGCACGTGCTTTCCCGCCCGTTAGCCCTGAGCTTGTCGAAGGGCGTTTTCGGCCGGTGAGTCCGTTGGCGAATTCGGGACGAACGCACGAACGCACGTGCTTTCCCGCCCGTTAGCCCTGAGCTTGTCGAAGGGCGTTTCGCCCGGCGAGTCCGTCGGCGAATTCGGGACGAACGGACGAACGCACGTGCTTGTCCGCCCGTTAGCCCTGAGCTTGTCGAAGGGCGTTTTCCCCGCGGTCCTTCGACAAGCTCAGGACAAACGGAAAACGTCCAACCGCCGTCGAAGCGAACCCACCGCTCGCACTGACGGCGGCTACGCCCCCAACTCCTCGCGCAACAACTCCAACTCCAGCCACCGCTCCTCATCCTTCGCCAATTGCGCCTGCGCTTCGGCCAGCGCCGAGGTTGCGGCGCGGAAGCGGGCCGGGTTCTTGCGGTAGAGGTCGGCGTCGTCGAGGATGCGCTGCTGCTTGGCGATCTCGGCCTGCGTCGCTTGCATCGCCTTGGGCAGCGTCTCCAATGCGTGCTTGTCCTTGAACGTCATCTTTCGGGACGTGCGCGCCGGGGCGGGCTTCGGCGCCGCGGACCGCGCACGCTCGGCCGCCGCCGTGTCGGGTGCGCCGCGCTGGATCAGCATGTCGCTGTAGCCGCCGGCATAGTCCAGCCAGCGCCCGCCGCCCTCCGCCGCCAAGGTGCTGGTCACCACGCGGTCCAGGAAGTCACGGTCGTGGCTGACCAGCAGGACGGTGCCCTGATACTCGCTGAGCATCTCCTGCAACAAATCCAGCGTCTCGAGATCGAGGTCGTTGGTCGGCTCGTCCAAGACAAGAAGATTGCTGGGCCGGGCCAGGGCGCAGGCCAGCATCAGCCGGCCGCGTTCGCCGCCCGACAGCACGCCGACCGGGGTGCGTGCCTGCTCCGGCTTGAACAGGAAATCCTTCATGTAGCCGATCACGTGCCGCCGCTCGCCCGCGACATCCACGGTGTCCCCACCACCGCCCGTTAGCGTGTCCTGCAAGGTCGCGTCCGGATCGAGGCTGGCGCGCTGCTGGTCCAGCGTCACGGTCTGCAGGCTGGTGCCGATGCGGATCTCTCCGCCGCTCGGCTGGTCCAACCCGGTCAGCAGTTTCAACAATGTCGTCTTGCCGGCGCCGTTCGGGCCCACGATGCCGAGCCGGTCCCCGCGCAGCACCCGCGTCGTAAGATCGCGAATGACCGGCGGCCCGTCGCCGTACGATTTCACGACGTGCTCGGCCACCGCGACCAGCTTGCCCGAGAGGTCCGCCTCCGTAGCCGCCAGCCGCAGCCCGCTGCCGGCGCCCCCCAACTCCCGCCGCTTCTGCCTGAGCGCGCCCAACTCGCCCAGCCGGCGCACGTTGCGTTTGCGCCGCGCGGTCACGCCGTAGCGGAGCCAATCCTCCTCCCGCTCGATCTGGCGGCCCAGCTTGTGCTTGTCCCGCTCCGCCTGCTCCTCCACCTCGTCCCGCCAGGCCTCGAAATGCTGGAAGCCGCGGTCGATGCGCCGGGTGACGCCGCCATCGAGCCACACGATGCTGCGCGACAGCTTTTCCAATAGGCGCCGGTCATGGCTGATCAGCACGATGCCGGCACGCAATGACATCAGCTCCTGCTCCAGCCACTCGATCGCCGGGAGGTCGAGGTGGTTGGTGGGCTCGTCCAGCAGCAGCAGGTCCGGGGACGGCGCGAGGGTGCGCGCCAGGGCGCAGCGGCGCAGCTGGCCGCCGGAGAGATGCCCGGGATCCTCGGCCCCGGTGAGGCCGAGCTGGTCGAGCAAGGTCCGGCAGCGATGCAAATCGTCGCCCGGCCCCATGCCGGCCTCGACATACTCCAGCGTGGTCGCGAACCCGGCCAAATCCGGCTCCTGCGGCAGATACCGCACCGTCGTGCCCGGCTGCAGGAAGCGCGAGCCGCCATCCTGCTTCAGCAGCCCGGCCGCCACCTTCAGCAGCGTGCTCTTGCCCGACCCGTTGCGGCCCACGAGGCAGATGCGCTCCCCGGCACCCACGCCCAGCTCGGCCCCGTCCAGCAGGGGGGCGGTGCCGAGGGCGAGGCGGATGTTCTGCAGCAGGAGAAGGGGAGGGGCGGCCATGGCGCAGGGTATGGGGGCCGGGCCGGTCTGGTGCAACCCGGGGCTGGCGTGGCACTGTCCGCCCCGGGGAGAACGGCATTGATCACGCGGCGGCTGGCGGTGGGCTCTGGTTTGGCAGCGATGGCGATGCGGGCGCGGGCGGCGACGCCCTTGCGGATCGGGCTGCTGCGCACCCTGTCCCCGGCGCCGCTCTACCTCGCGATGGAGCGTGGGTATTTCGCCGATGAGGGGCTGGACGCGAGTTTTCGATTCTTCGAGGCCGCGCAGCCCATCGCGGCGGCGGCCGTCAGCGGCGATATCGATGTGGGGATCACCGCGCTGACCGGCGGCTTCTTCAGCCTGGCCGGGCGCGGCATCCTCAAGGTGATCGGCGGCGGGCTGCATGAGCAGAAGGGGTTCGAGGGCAACGCGATCCTGGTGTCGAAGAAGGCGTTTGACGCCGGGCTCGTGGCGCCGAAGCAGTTGGGCGGGCACAGCGTCGGCATCACGCAATTCGGCTCGAGTTTCCATTATACGATCGGCCGCATCGCGGAAAAGGAGGGGTTCGACCTCTCGACGGTGACCTTCCGGCCGTTGCAGAGCATCGGCAACATGCTGGCGGCGGTCCGCACCGGTCAGGTGGACGCCACGCTCGCGATCGCCAGCCAGGCCAAGCCGCTCGAGGCCGCGGGTGAGGCGCGGATCATCGCCTGGGCCGGGGACCTCGTGCCCTACCAGCTCACCGCCGTGTTCGCGCCGAGCCGGATGACGACGGAGCAGCCGGACTCGCTGCACCGCTTCGCCCGCGCCTACCAGCGGGGCGTGGCGGATTACCGGGCCGCGTTCCTGCGCCGCGGCCCCGGCGGTTTCGTGCGCGACGCCATGACCGACGCCGCCATCCCTCAACTGCAGAAATACGTGTTCACCGGCGATCCCGACGCCGCGCGAAAAATCTTCGACAGCATCGGCTGGTATGACGAGGGCGGGCGGCTCGACGTGCAGGATGTGGGCGAGCAGCTGCGCTGGTTCGTGGCGCAAGGCCTGGTCAAGACGGCCGCCGATCCGGCAGACATCATCGACCTCCGCTTCCTCGGCGCGCTTCCGCCCGCTTGAGCAGTTCGGTCCGCCTCGTTCTCGACGGAATCGCGCACCGCTATCGTGACCTGGTGGTGCTGGACGGAATCGACCTGGTGGCGGAGCCCGGCCGCGTGCTGGTGCTGGTCGGCCCGTCCGGCTGCGGCAAGAGCACGCTGCTGGGCATCATGGCCGGGCTGCTGCGGCCCACGCAGGGAACGGTGCGGCAGGAAGGGGAGGTCGCGGCGGACTGCCTCAACGTGCTGACCCCCGTGTTCCAGGATTTTGCGCTGCTGCCGTGGCGCAGCGTGGCCGGGAATGTGGCCCTGGTGCTGGAGGGCCGGCTGGCGACCGCAGAGCTGCAGGCCCGCGTGGCGGAAGTGCTGGCGCTCACGGGCCTCGCCGCGTTCGCCGATGCGTGGCCGAAGGAGCTCTCAGGCGGCATGCGGCAGCGCGTCGGCATTGCGCGGGCCCTTGCGGTGCGGCCGGCCTGTCTATTGATGGACGAGCCGTTATCGGCGCTGGATGCGCAGACGCGGATGCTGCTGCTGGACGAGTTTGCCGGGCTGATCGAGCGGGCCGGGACCACGACGGTCTATGTCACGCATAATCTGAACGAGGCCGTGCGGCTGGGCCATCGCATCGTCGTGCTGTCCCGCCGGCCCGGCCGCATTCGCGCCGTGATCGAGATCGACCGGCCGCTGAACGGCAGACGCCTGACCGATCCGGACCTGATCGCGACCGAGGCCGGGCTGTGGGACCTGATCCGGGACGATGCGGCCGCGGCGGCGGCGGAGCGTGTGCATGCCTGAGCTACGCGGCGCCGTGCCGTTCCGCGCCGGGGGCTTCGCGCCGCGCACGGTGCCGGGAACCGCGGCGGCGACGCTGGTGGGACTGGTCCTGGTCTGGCAGGCCGGCGCCTCGGCCGGCTGGCTGTCGAGCCAGTTCCTGCCGCCGCCGATCGCGATCCTGCGGGCGCTCTGGTCGCTCGGCGCGAGCGGGGAGCTATGGCGGCACCTCGGCGCCTCGATGCAGCGGCTGGCGGTGGGCTGGTCGCTCGGCACGGTATGCGGCATCGCGCTGGGGTTCGCGGTGGGGGTTTCGAGCTGGGTGCGCGCCCCGGGGATGGCGGTGGTGTCGGCGCTGTTCCCGATTCCGAAGATCGCGCTGGTGCCGCTGTTCATCGTGTGGTTCGGCATCGGCGAGGGCAGCAAGATTGCGACCCTGGCCCTCGGCGTATTCTTCCCGACCGTCATCAACACCGCCGCGGGCGTGGATGCTGTCGCCAAGAACCTGGTCCGGATGGGGCAGGCCTTCGGGCTCAGTGAAGCCGCCATCCTGCGCAAGATCGTCTGGCCCGGCGCCTTGCCCGCCATCCTCAGCGGCTTCCGCGTCACCAGCTCGATCGCGATCATCTTGCTGGTGGCCGCCGAGATGATCGGGGCGGAGCGGGGAATCGGCGCCTTCGTGCTGCAGGCCGGCAATCTTTACGATGTCGAGAACCTGATGGCGGGCATTCTGGTTCTGTCGTTGATGGGGCTGACGGTCGCGTGGGTCCTGGGGCGGGTGGAGCGGGCGGTGTTCGGGTGGCGCTGAAGTGGTGGGTTGGCACCCACCCTACGTCCAAACCGTAGGGTGGGTGTCAACCCACCGCTTTTGCCTGCAAGAACGCCGCAAACGCCAGCAGCGTGCCCTCGCTCACGTGATGCTCGATCCCCTCCGCATCCTGCTCCGCCACCTCGCGCGGGACGCCGACGGCCAGCAGCAGATCCACCACCAGCCGGTGCCGGGTGCGCACGCGTTCGGCCAGGGCCTGGCCCTCAGCGGTCAGGAACACGCCGCGGTAGGGCCGGGCGGTGGCCAGGCCCTCGCGCTTCAGCCGCCCGATCGCCTTGATGGTGGTTGCGTGCGAAACGCCGAGGCGGCGGGCGATGTCGGTGGGCCGCGCCTCGCCCTCGGCCGCCAGCAGATCGGCGATCAGCTCGGCATAATCCTCCAGCAGCGCGGTGGATTGCGCATTGCGGGCCACCCCGAACCGGGCGGCCTGGGTGCCTTCGTTCGGCAGATCGCTCATGGCGCCTCCACTCCCATCGCCATGTCCACGAGCAGCTTGGTGTTCAGCGCCAGGATCAGCAGGGCAACCGACCAGGCCATCACTTGCGCCGGGCGGCCGATGGCGAAGATGCCCATCTTACGGCGGTCGGACACGAACCAGATCAGCGGCACCACCGCGAATGGCAACTGCATCGACAGCACGACCTGGCTCAGCACCAGCAGCCGAACCGCGCCCTGTTCGCCATAGATCCAGGTCACCACCACCACGGGCACGATCGCGAGGGACCGCGTCAGCAACCGCCGGGCCCAGGGTGGAATGCGGAGCCGTAGAAAGCCCTCCATCACGATCTGCCCGGCCAATGTCGCGGTCAGCGTGGAGTTGAGCCCCGACGCCAGCAGCGCCACGGCGAACAGCGTGGCCGCGAAGCCGGCGCCCAGCAGGGGGGCGATCAGCTCATAGGCCTGCTCGATCTCCGCGACATCGTTATGGCCGCCCTTGTGGAACACGGCGGCGGCCAGGATCAGAATGCCGGCATTGACCAGCAACGCCAGCATCAGCGCCACCGTGCTGTCCACCGTGGCCCAGCTTATCGCCTGGCGCCGGCCGGCATCGGTGGGCGCGATCTGCCGGGTCTGCACGATGGCGGAGTGCAGATAGAGGTTATGCGGCATCACGGTCGCGCCCAGGATGCCGATCGCGATGTAGAGCATCGCCGGGTTGGTCACCACTTCGGTGCGCGGGATGAACCCGGCCAGCACCTCGTGCAACGCCGGCTGCGCCATCGCGATCTGGATGCCGAAGCACAGCGCGATCACCAGCAGCAGCGCCACCACGAACGCCTCGAGCCCACGGAACCCCCGCTGCATCAGCATCAGCACGAGGAATGCATCGAGCGCGGTCAGCACGGCGCCGACCACGAGCGGCAGGCCGAACAGCAATTTGAGCGCGATCGCGGTGCCCAGCACCTCCGCCAGGTCGCAGGCGACGATCGCGATCTCGCACGCGATCCACAGCACGAAGCTGACCGGGCGCGGGAAGCTGTCACGGCAGGCCTGCGCCAGGTCCCGCCCGGTGGCGATGCCCAGCCGCGCCGACAATGCCTGCAGCACGATTGCCATGAGGTTGGACAGCAGGATGACGCTCAGCAGCGTGTAGCCGAAGCGGGAGCCACCGGCGATGTCGGTCGCCCAGTTGCCGGGGTCCATGTAGCCCACCGACACCATGTAGCCGGGCCCGGCAAACGCCAGCAGGCGCCGGAGCCACGTGCCCCCCTGTGGCACCGGCACGCTGGCATGCACCTCGGGAAGGCTGGGCGATGCGGCGCCGGTTTCGAAGCGCCACGCCGGAGGGTCGGGAGCATGGATGTCTGGCATGGGCTCACGCTGCAGTTTGTAGCCGTGGCTACATTATTCAGTTGTAGGGTCAATCGCAAGAGTGTGGATTACGGGGTACACGGGGAGGCGTTCGACGCCGTGGCCATCGGAACGCTTGCGGGGTGCGCTTCGCCCTCCCACACTTTAAGACTTGCCCCGAGTCACAGAACCCGTGATCCGGCCTCGAACACTAAATGTGGTTATGGCGTTGCGGGCAGCAAACAACATGTAGTAGGTTCCCGTCATGCCGATGACCGACTCAGGAGACCGATCCGTGCTCGATGCTGTGCAGATGCAAGGCCGCCATCAGGTGCGGGTGGACCGGTCCCGGGATGCGCTGCTGACGGATTTCGGCCGCGCCACGCTGGATGACCGGTATCTGATGCCCGGCGAGGGCTACCAGGACTTGTTCGCTCGTGTGGCAAGCTATTATGGCGACGACACGGCGCACGCCCAGCGCATCTACGACTACATCAGCCAGATGTGGTTCATGCCGGCCACCCCGGTGCTGTCGAACGGCGGCACCACGCGCGGGCTGCCGATCTCCTGCTTCCTGAACGAAGCGTCCGACTCGCTCGACGGCATCGTGGGCCTCTGGAACGAGAACGTCTGGCTGGCGTCGAAGGGCGGCGGGATCGGCTCCTATTGGGGCAATCTCCGCTCGATCGGCGAGAAGGTCGGCATGAACGGCAAGACCTCCGGCGTGATCCCGTTCATCCGCGTGATGGACAGTCTGACGCTCGCGATCTCCCAGGGGTCGCTGCGGCGCGGCTCGGCAGCGGTGTATCTGCCGATCTCGCATCCCGAGGTCGAGGAGTTCGTCGAGCTGCGGCGGCCCACGGGCGGCGATCCGAACCGCAAGGCGCTGAATTTGCATCACGGCATCCTGGTGTCCGACAAGTTCATGCGCGCCGTGGAGGCGGACGAGCTGTGGTCCTTCCTGTCGCCCAAGGACCACGCCATCGTGCGTCAGGTCAGCGCCCGCAGCCTGTGGATTCGCATCCTCACCGCACGGATCGAGACCGGCGAGCCCTACCTCGTATTCTCCGACCACGTGAACTCGGCCCGGCCCGAGCACCACAAGCTGGCCGGCCTCGAGGTCAAGACCAGCAATCTGTGCAGCGAGATCACGCTACCGACCGGCATCGACCATCACGGCAAGCAGCGGACGGCGGTATGCTGCCTGGCGTCCCTGAACCTGGAATCCTGGCTGGAGTGGAAGGACCATCCGCTCCTGATCGAGGACGTGATGCGCTTCCTCGACAACGTGTTGCAGGACTTCATCGACCGTGCGCCGGAGGGGATGGAGCGCGCGAAATACTCCGCGATGCGCGAGCGGTCCGTGGGCCTGGGCGTCATGGGGTTCCACAGCTTCCTGCAATCGCAGAACGTCCCGTTCGAGGGGGTCGTGGCGAAGGTGTGGAACAAGCGCATGTTCAAGCACATCCGCGCCCAGGCCGACCAAGCCAGCCGTATGCTGGCCGAGGAGCGCGGCGCCTGCCCGGATGCCGAGGAATACGGGGTGATGGAGCGGTTCTCCAACAAGATGGCGATCGCGCCCACGGCCAGCATCAGCATCATCGCCGGCAACACCAGCCCGGGGATCGAGCCCATCGCCGCCAATGTGTTCCTGCAGAAAACGCTGTCCGGCAGCTTCGTGGTGCGTAACCGCCATCTGCTGCGGCTGCTGCAGGAGAAAGGGCAGGATACCGACTCGATCTGGTCCGGCATCACGCTCAACAAAGGCAGCGTGCAGCACCTCGATTTCCTGACCGAACAAGAGAAGGCGGTGTATCGCACGGCGTTCGAGCTGGATCAGCGCTGGGTGGTGGAGCATGCGGCGGACCGCACACCGTATATCTGTCAGAGCCAGTCTGTGAATCTGTTCCTGCCAGCCAACATCCATAAGCGCGACCTGCATCAGATCCACCATCTGGCGTGGAAGCGCGGCGTGAAGAGTTTGTATTACTGCCGGAGCCTGTCGATCCAGCGCGCCGACAACGTGAGCGAGAAGGTGGTGCGGCCGACCGAGATGGCGACGGCGGCACCCAACGATAGCGGGCGGATGTCCCTTGCGGGGGCGACGCAGCCGAATAATTACGAGGAATGCCTGGCCTGCCAATAGGCGCCGGGTCCAAGGGAGAGCGATGATGGACGGCATGATTCCGCGCGAAGAGAAGCGTTTCGACCTGCTGACGGAGAACCCGGTCTACAAGCCGTTCCGTTACCCCTGGGCCTACGAGGCCTGGCTCACGCAGCAGCGTGTGCATTGGCTGCCGGAAGAAGTGCCGCTCGCGGATGACGTGAAGGACTGGCACAAGAACCTGACGCCGGCGGAGCAGAACCTGCTCACGCAGATCTTCCGCTTCTTCACCCAGGCGGATGTCGAGGTGAACAATTGCTACATGAAGCATTACAGCCAGGTGTTCAAACCCACCGAAGTGCTGATGATGCTGTCCGCGTTCAGCAACATCGAGACCATTCATGTGGCGGCGTACAGCCACTTGCTCGACACCATCGGCATGCCTGAGGGTGAATACACCGCTTTCCTGAAATACAAGGAAATGAAGGACAAGTACGACTATATGCAGTCCTTCCGCGTGGACAGCAAGCATGAGATCGCCAAGACCTTGGCCGCGTTCGGCGCGTTCACGGAGGGACTGCAGCTGTTCGCCTCCTTCGCGATCCTGCTGAACTTCCCGCGCTTCAACAAGATGAAGGGCATGGGGCAGATCGTCTCCTGGTCCGTGCGGGACGAGACGCTGCATTGCCTGTCGATCATCCGCCTGTTCCGCACTTTCGTGCAGGAAAACCCGGAGATCTGGACCGAGAATCTGAAGCAGGAGATCTACGAGGTCTGCGCCACCATCGTCGATCACGAGGACGCCTTCATCGACCTCGCCTTCGAGCAAGGCCCGATCGAGGGACTCGATGCGCGCGACGTGAAGACCTACATCCGGTACATCGCCGATCGTCGATTGGTGCAGCTCGGCTTGAACGAGTTGTTCCATGTCGAGGAGAACCCGTTGCCGTGGCTCGATGACATGCTCAACGCGGTCGAGCACGCAAACTTCTTCGAAAACCGTGCGACCGAGTATAGCCGGGCTTCGACGTTGGGGACGTGGGAAGAAGCGTTTGCCGATCATGTATTCGACACAGTGCAACCACAGGGCGCAATTCAACTGACGCCTTGATTGGCGGTTGTATTGGGTATGCTCATCACAACGTAAGTAGGTCGGGTCGGTACTCTCGACAGTGCCGGCCCGACCCGACTACGCTAGCTGACGGTCGCATGCGATTCCTCGGCAGCGGCCAGGACGAGGATGAGGACAGCGTGCTCGAACAACCGGAAGACCTGACACGAGACACCCAGGCGGGGGGCCTTCCGCGCCATACCAGACGATTGCCCGACAAGGTATTGGTCGCGTTCCACCACGCGTGCGATACCGCCGACCTCGAGGTGGCGGAGCATCTTCTCCGGGTCCTGGAGCTGATGCTGACCCGGCGGCCCACCGCCGCGGACGGCAATCGCCGCCGCAGCATGGAAAGCCTGGTCGCCGCCCATGAGCGGCTATGGCATTTGCGACATCCGGACACCGAGAACTGACGCGGTCAGTCCGAGATCTGACCCAATAGCCGCGCGTGCGACCGCAGCCCATGGCGGAAGCAGCGCCATTCGAATTTCTCGTTCGGGCTATGCACCTGGTCATCGTCCAGGCCGAAGCCCATCAGCAGGCTATCCAGCCCCAATAGCCGGCGCATGCTTTCCACCACCGGGATGCTGCCGCCGCTGCCGATCAGCACGGCGGGCCGGCCATATTCCTCGGCCAACACGGCGCGCGCCGCCTGCACAAACCGTCCATCGGCTGACACCTCGACCGCCGGTGCGGTGCCGAACACCTCGATCTCCGCCCGGGCGTCCGGCGGCAGCCGGCTATCCACAAAAGCACGGAAGCCGGCTACCACCGCCTGCGGGTCCTGGCCCGGCACCAGGCGGAACGACACCTTGGCCCCGGCTTCGGCCGCGATCACGGTCTTGCTGCCGGGGCCCTGGTAGCCGCCCCAGACGCCGTTCACGTCCGCGGTCGGCCGTGCCCATAACCGCTCGAGCCCCGGCCGCCCCTGCTCGCCGCCCGGATGCGACAGGCCGATCCCACCCAGGAACGCCCCCTCGTCGAACCCGAGCGCCCGCCACTCCGCGGCCAGCGCCGCCGGCACCTCCTGCACCCCGTCATAGAAGCCGGGCACCTGCACCCGGCCCTGGGTATCCATCAGGTCACCCAGGATACGGCCGAGCAGATTGATCGGATTGAGCGCGGAGCCTCCGAACAGCCCGGAATGCAGGTCTCGCTTGGCCGCATGGAGGGTGAGCTGCACATAGGCCATGCCGCGCAGCCGGGTCGTGATGGCCGGGGTGTCGATGTCCCACATGCCGGTGTCGCTCACCACCGCGACGTCGGCGCGCAGCGAGTCGCGATGCGCGGTCAGGAACGGCTCGAGGCTGGGTGAACTGGTCTCCTCCTCGCCTTCCACCAGCACCGTCACGGGCCCGGGCGGCCCGCCGGCCACGGCGTGCCAGGCCCGCAGCGCCTCGAGCCACATCATGACCTGGCCCTTGTCGTCCACGGCGCCACGCGCCACCACGCGGGGGCCGTGCGGGCCATCCACCAGCGCCGGTTCGAAGGGCGGGCTGGTCCAGAGCTCGAACGGCTCGGCCGGCTGCACGTCGTAATGGCCGTAATACAGCAGGTGCGGGCCGGCCCCGGTGCCGGGGTGGTGCCCCACCACGATCGGGTGCCCCGGCGTGTCATGCGACTCCGCCACGAAGCCGATCTCCCGCAGCTGATCCCGCACCCACGCGGCGGCGGTGCGGCAATCGCCGGCATGGGCGGGCTGCGCACTGACGCTCGGGATGCGCAGGAAGTCGAACCAGCGGGCGCGGGATTGGTCGAGGGTCGATTCGATGTGGGCAAGAATGCGGTCGGTCATGCCGGGGATGATGGCCCGGCGCCCGCGGAGCCGTCCAGAGCCTCATCCGACCGAACGGAGTCGTCCGGCCGGATAAAGCTGCTCTGTTCCAAGACATCCTGGAGCACTACTCCCGGGCGAATCGGCTCGGGAAGTGCTCCAGACAGGCGATGTAGTTGATGCCCAGATCGCCGCTCAGCCGCCAGGTGCGATGCATCAAATCGTAGGTCATGCCCTTCGCCGCCCGCACGCGCAGCCCGGCGCCCCGCGCATGCCGATCGAGCTCTGCGGGTGTCACGAACCGGCCCCATTCATGTGTGCCCACCGGCAACATCCGCATGACGTATTCTGCGCCGAGCTTCGCCACCACCAGGGAGCGCGCGGTGCGGTTGAGCGTGGAGATGAACAGCAAACCCCCGGGCGCCAGCAGCTTCGCCAACAAGGCCAGGAACGCGGCCGGGTCCGTCACGTGCTCGATGACCTCGAGCGCAGTGATCACCGGGAACCGCACCCCGTCCGCGACCAGCGCCTCTGCATCCCCCACGCGATAATCGAGGCTCAGGCCCGCGCCGGCCGCATGGGTGCGCGCCGCCTCGATCGCGTCGGCCGCGGCGTCGAGCCCCAGCACGTCATGGCCACACCGGGCCAACGCCTCGGATGCGAGCCCGGCGCCGCAGCCAATGTCCAGGACGCGCTGCGGCCCACCGAACTTCGCCTGCATCCGGGCATCGATCCAGCCGACGCGGAGCGGGTTCATGGCATGCAGCGGCGCCATCGGGCCGCTTGGATCCCACCAGCGCGCCGCCAGCGCGTCGAACCGTGCGATCTCGTCCGGTCTGACAGAACCCTGCCCGCCTCTGTCGTGCGCCATGTTGCCCCCACCTGGACCCCCCGGTATGTGAGCCGGGACAGGCGTTCTCGCAACGGAGCAAACACCAGACATGGCGCGGATCGTGATGAAGTTCGGCGGCACCTCGGTGGCCGACCTCGGCCGCATCCGCGCGGCGGCGGGCAAGGTGGCGGCCGAAGTCGCTTCCGGGCACCAGGTCGCCGTGGTGGTGTCCGCGATGTCAGGCGTGACCAACCAGCTCGTGGCCTGGTGCCAGGCGCTGTCCCCGCTGCATGACGCCCGTGAATACGACGCCGTGGTCGCGACGGGCGAGCAGGTCGTCACCGGCCTGTTCGCGATCGCGCTGCACAATCTGGGCGTCGAAAGCCGCAGCTGGACGGGCTGGCAGGCCGGGATGCGCACGGATGGCGCCCATGGCCGCGCCCGGATCGAGGGGATCGACGGCGCGGCGCTGCTGGCCAGCATGGCAGCCGGGCAGGTCCCGGTGATGGCCGGGTTCCAGGGCGTGGGACCCGATAGCCGGATCACGACCTTGGGCCGCGGCGGCTCCGACACGTCGGCCGTGGCATTGGCCGCGGCGCTGCACGCCGACCGCTGCGACATCTATACGGATGTGGACGGCGTCTATACGACGGACCCCAGGATCGTGCCCCGCGCCCGCAAGCTCGCCCGGATCAGCTATGAGGAGATGCTGGAGCTCGCCTCCGTCGGCGCCAAGGTGCTGCAGACGCGCAGCGTGGAGCTCGCGATGAAGGAGCGGGTGCGGGTGCAGGTCCGCAGCAGCTTCGAGGAATTGGTGCCGGGGCACGATGAGCCCGGAACCCTGGTGGTGGATGAGGACGAGATCGTGGAACAGGCATTGGTGTCCGGCATCGCGTATTCCCGGGACGAGGCGAAGATCACCCTGCGCCAGGTGCCGGACCGCCCGGGCATTGCCGCCTCCATCTTCGGGCCGCTCAGCGCCGCGCAGGTGAACGTGGACATGATCGTGCAGAATATTTCCGCGGATGGCACGACGGACATGACGTTCACCGTGGGCCGCGCCGACCTGCCGCGTGTCAAGGCGTTGCTGGAGGAGCACCGGATCAGCGTCGGCTCCGACATCGTCGTCATCGATCCGGACGTGGCAAAAATTAGCGTGGTCGGCGTCGGCATGCGCAGCCATGCGGGCGTGGCCGCCACGATGTTCAGCACCCTGGCGCAGAAGGGCATCAACATCCAGGTGATCTCCACCAGCGAGATCAAGGTCAGCGTGCTGATCGGTGCCGAGTATACCGAGCTTGCGGTGCGCGCGTTGCACACCGCATACGGTCTCGATGCCGCCTGATATCCTCCATCACGACCTAAGTCTCCGAGCGCGGGGGGAGTTCGCCCGGCTTTCCGAACGCGGGGCCCGCTTCCTCGGCAGCCGCCACGCGATCATGGGCGGCGCCATGAGTTGGGTGAGCGAGCGCAACCTCGTGTCCGCCATCTCCAACGCCGGCGGCTTCGGCGTCATCGCGGCGGGCTCCATGAACCCGGCGCAACTCGCGGACGAGATCGCGGCCACGTCCGCGATGACCCGGGCGCCGTTCGGCGTCAACCTCATCACCTTCCACCCTGACCTCGATGAGCTGATTGCCGTCTGCATCCGGGCGGGCGTCACCCATTTGGTGCTGGCCGGCGGTATCCCGAATGCTCAAACGGTACACGCGGTCAAGGAGGGCGGGGCGCGCCTGATCTGCTTCGCGCCCTCCCTCGCCATGGGCCGCCGGCTCGTTCGCCTCGGCGCCGACGCCCTCGTGATCGAGGGGTCCGAGGCCGGCGGCCATATCGGCCCGGTATCGCTGGGCGTGTTGGCGCAGGAGATCCTGCCGGAGCTGCATGAGGTGCCGGTGTTCGTGGCCGGCGGCATCGGGCGCGGGGAGGCGATGCTGGCCTTCATGGAGATGGGGGCATCCGGCGCGCAGCTCGGCACCCGGTTCGCGGCAGCGGCCGAAAGCATCGCGCATCCGAACTTCAAGCACGCCTTCGTCCACGCCCGTGCGCGCGACGCGCTCCCATCCACGCAGCTCGATCCCGATTTCCCGGTAATCCCGGTCCGCAGCCTGGTGAACAAGGGCACGGCCCGGTTCACCCAGCACCAGGCGCTGGTGATCGACCAGGTGCGCCAGGGCCTGATGACGCGGGAGGCGGCGCAGCTGTCGATCGAGCATTTCTGGGCGGGTGCGCTGCGCCGGGCCGTGATCGACGGCGACGTGGAGGAGGGCTCGGTCATGGCCGGCCAATCCGTCGGCATGGTCACGTCCGAACAGCCCGTTTCCGCGATCATCGTCGAGCTGGTGCAGCAGGCCTGCGCCGCGCTCGCGGCAAGGTAGCGGCGATGGCCCAGACGCGCCGCCTGCTGACCCGGCTGCGCGAGATGGTCACGGTCGGCGCCGGCACCGATAGCCGCGCGGCGCTGCACAGCCTGGCGCAGCTGGTGGCCGGGGAGATGGTGGCCGAGGTTTGCACCATCTACGCCATGCGCCCCGGAGACCTGCTGGAGCTCGCGGCCACGCACGGCCTTAATCCGGATTCGGTCGGCCGCACCCGGCTGCGGGTTGGCGAGGGCATCGTCGGCATGGTGGCCGCCACCGCGCAGCCGCAAAACCTCGCCGACGCGCAAAACCACCCGGCCTTCGCCTACCGCCCCGAAACCGGGGAGGCGCCGTATGCCTCGCTGCTGGCGGTGCCCGTGCGCCGGCTGGGCCGCATCCTCGGCGTGCTGGCGGTGCAGAACCGGGCGCCCCGCCGCTATACCGAAGACGAGGTCGAGGTGCTGGAGACCGTGGCCCTGCTGCTGGCCGAGGTGCTGGCGGCCGCCGGCGCGTCGGACGGGGCGGAGCAGGGGGTGGCCGCCACCCTGCCGCGGCAGTTCCAGGGCAACCCGTTCGCCCCCGGCATCGCCATCGGCGCCGTGGTCACACACGGCACGGGCGGCCCGGTCCGCAAGCTCGTGTCCGACAACCCGGCGCAGGAAACCCGGCGCCTGGCCGAAGCCGCGGCCACGATGCGCCAAAGCCTCGATGACCTCATCGCCTCCGGCCTGCCGGACGGGGACGCCCCGCGCGAGGTGCTGGAGGCCACGCGGCTGGTGGCAGCCGAGGGCGGCTGGATGCGCCGCGTGCGCGAAGCCGTGGCGGGCGGCTTATCGGCCGAAGCCGCGGTGCACCGGGCGGCGAACGAGTTGCGGGACCGGATGCGCCGCATCAAGGACCCCTATCTGCGCGAACGCCTGGCGGACATGGAGGAGCTGGCGGAGCGGCTGCTGGCGGCGCTGGATGGCGGGCAGGAGCTGCCGGCGGTCCCGCGCGGCGCCATCCTGTTCGCCCGGCGGCTCGGCCCCGCGCAATTGCTGGAATGGCACGCCCGCGGCATCGGCGGCGTGGTGATCGAGGAGGGCAGCAGCGCCGGGCACGCCGCGATCCTGGCCCGCGCCCTGGGCCTGCCGGCCCTTGGCGGCATCCAGGGCGCGCTGGACGGCGCCGAACCCGGGGACCTCGCGGTGCTGGACGCCGATGAGGGCCTGCTGATCCTGCGGCCCGATTCCGAGGTGCGCAGCGCCTATGCCCGCGCGCTCGAGAACCGCGTGCAGCTCGAGGCCGCGTACGCCGCCGGGCGCAGCCAGCCCGCGCAGACCCGGGACGGCGTGCCGCTCACCCTCATGCTCAACATCGGCCTGGTGCAGGAGATGGCGCAGCTGGAGCCCACGGGCGCCGCCGGCATAGGCCTGTTCCGGACCGAGATCGCGATGCTGGCCCGGGGGTCCGTGGCGGACGTGCCGGAGCAGGCGGCGCTGTATGCCCGCGTGCTGGACGCGGCGGGCGACAAGCCGGTCCGGTTCCGCACGCTGGATCTGGGCGGTGACAAGCTGCTGCCGGACGCGACCTTGCCGGTCGAGGAGAACCCGGCCATGGGCTGGCGCTCCCTGCGCGTGGGGCTCGACCGCCCGGCCCTGCTGCGGCGGCAATTGCGCGCCTTGCTGTTGGCGGCGCAGGGGCGGCCGCTATCGGTCATGTTCCCGATGGTGGCGACGGTGCAGGAGTTCCGGGCGGCGCGCGGCTTGCTGTTCGCCGAGGCCGCGCGCGTCCGCCCGGCGCCGGCGCAGCTTTCGGTCGGCAGCATGATCGAGGTGCCGGCCCTTTTGTGGCAATTGCCGGCCCTGATGCAGGAGGCGGATTTCGTGTCGATCGGGTCAAACGACCTGATGCAGTTCCTGTTCGCCGCCGATCGTGGCACCCCGGGGCTATCGGCCCGGTATGACGTGTTGTCCCCGGCCGTGCTGGACGTGCTGGACCATATCTGCGCCGCGGCGGCCGTGCGGGGGGTGGAGGTGTCGGTGTGTGGCGAGCATGCCTCACGCCCGTTGGAGGCGATGGTGCTGGCGGCGCTTGGCATCACCACGCTCTCGATGCCGGCGCCCAGCCTGCTGCGGCTGAAATCGGTGTTGGCCGGGGTGGATCTGGCCGGGCTGCGCGCCGTGCTGAAGGCGGCGCGGCGGCATGCCTCGGGCACCGCCAGCGTGCGCGGGCCCGTCGCGTCCTGGGCGCGGGAGCATGGGATCGATGTCTGACGGACCGCCAATTGGCATCCGCACCGGACCCGGCTAAAGGATGCCGCGTGTTAGATGACCCTGCCCGGCCCGAGGGAGCGACCGCGTTCATGTCCGCCGCACCCGAGAGCCCCTTCGACGAACCTGCGCTCGGCGCCTCCCGCGTGGGGGCGGAGCTGCGTGCCGCACGCATGCGGCTGGGCTGGCAGTTGCCGGACGTCGCGCACATGCTGCGCATCCGCCTGCCGTATCTCGAAGCGATCGAGGATGGCCGGGTCGCTGACCTGCCGGGCAATGCCTATGCCGTGGGGTTCGTGCGGACCTATGCGTCGTCATTGGGCCTCGATCCCGTCGAGGTTGCGCGCCGCTTCCGGGCGGAGGCGCAGGAGGTCAATCGCAAGACCGAGCTGGCCTTCCCGGCGCCGGTGCCGGAGCGGGGGGTGCCGGCCGGGGCCGTGATCCTGCTGGGCATGGTGCTGGTCGTGGGCGCCTACGCCGCCTGGTATAAGTTTTCCGGTGACACCCGTACCACCGAAAGCGTGCCGGCTGTGCCGGAGCGGCTGGCGCCGATGGCGGAGCGGGTGGTGCCGTCCAGCCCGTCCCCGCAGGTCGCCTCCATCCTGCCATCGCCGTCCGCCACCCCGCCGATCACTCCGCCGCCCGCCCCGGTCGCGGTGCCGGCCGCGCCCGTGCCAGTGCCGATCCCCGTGACGCCGCCGCCCACGCCGATGGACGCCAGCCGCGTGATGCTGCGCATGAAGGCAGATTCCTACATCCAGGTGCGGGAAAAACAGGGCCAGGTGCTGCTCAACCGCGTGATGCGCACCGGCGAAACCTGGCCGTTGCCGCGCGGGGTGCCTTTACTCATGACCACCGGCAATGCCGGCGGGACCGAAGTGGTGGTGGAGGGAGTCAGCAGCCCGCCTTTAGGCGGGTCCGGCGTCGTGCGCCGCGACATCGCCATCGACGCCGATACCATCAAGCCCGGCGCCCCCTGGCCCGGCCGCGCCCCGTAAGCCCTCGAAAACCAGGGGCATCCGCCCCAAATCGTGCCGCATCAAGTCCGGAGAGTCCGTGATGAGCAGCTACCGCCCCTACCAGCACATCGAGCGCCGTAAGTCCCGCCAGATTATGGTCGGCCCGGTGCCCGTGGGCGGGGATGCGCCGATCACGGTGCAGACCATGACCAACACGCTGACCACCGACGTGGCCGGCACCGTCGCGCAGATCCGCCGCTGCGAGGAGGCCGGGGTCGACATCGTGCGCGTGTCGTGTCCCGATCAGGAGAGCGCGCTGGCGCTGAAGGACATCGTGCGCCAGGTCTCGGTGCCGATCGTGGCGGACATCCACTTCCACTACCGCCGCGCGATCGAGGCCGCGCAATCCGGCGCCGCATGCCTGCGCATCAACCCCGGCAATATCGGCAGCGCCGACCGGGTGCGCGAAGTGGTGCAGGCCGCGCGGGACCATGGCTGCTCGATGCGGATCGGGGTGAATGCCGGGTCGTTGGAGCGGCATTTGCTGGAGAAGTATGGCGAGCCGAACCCGGAGGCGCTGGTCGAGAGCGCGCTGGAGCACGCCAAGATCCTGCAGGACCACGATTTCCACGAATTCAAGATCTCGGTGAAGGCGTCGGACGTATTCATGGCCGTGGCCGCCTACCAGCAGCTGGCCGAACAGTGCGACCATCCGCTCCATATCGGCATCACCGAAGCCGGGACGAAGCGGGCGGGGACCGTCAAGTCGTCGATCGGTTTGGGCAGCCTGCTATGGGCCGGTGTGGGCGACACGTTGCGCGTGTCGTTGTCGGCGGAGCCGGAGGAGGAAGTCAGCGTCGGCTGGGACATCCTGAAGTCCCTCGGCATCCGGCATCGCGGCGTGAAGATCATCTCCTGCCCGAGCTGCGCGCGGCAGGGCTTCAACGTGATCCAGACGGTCGCGACCTTGGAGGAGCGGCTGGCGCACATCAAGACGCCGATCACGCTGAGCATCATCGGGTGCGTGGTGAACGGCCCCGGTGAGGCGCTGATGACCGATATCGGCGTGACGGGCGGCGGCGCCGGCAAGCATATGGTGTATCACGCCGGCCGCACGGACCACACGATCGAGAGCGGCGACATGGTGGAGCACATCGTGCAGCAGGTGGAACGCCGCGCCGCCGAGATGGCCGCCGCGGAGCCCGTGAAGGTCGCGGCGGAGTAATATGTGCTAGATGGGTTACGCCCATTGATGCGGCTGTAGGATGGGTGCAACCCATCGATGAATGAAGGCGGGTATCCGGGGCCAAGGTCAGTGTGTGTCACCCCACCCTAACCCCGGCCCGGCGGGAGAGGGGAAGCACAGTGCCTGAGTTACAACCGGTGCGCGGCACGCGGGACCTGATCGGCGAGGACCAGCGCCGCTATGCCCACGTGGTCAACACGGCCCGGCGCGTCACGAGCCTTTATGGCTTCGACGAGTGGCAGACCCCGATCTTCGAAGACACCGCCGTCTTCAGCCGCACCCTGGGCGACACGTCCGACGTGGTGACGAAGGAGATGTACACCTTCCAGGATCGCGGCGGCGACAGCGTGACCTTGCGGCCGGAGGGCACGGCGGGGGTGTGCCGGGCGCTGGTGAGCAACGGCCTGACGCAGAGCCTGCCGCAGAAGGTTTTTTATGCCGGGCCGATGTTCCGGTATGAGCGGCCGCAGAAGGGGCGGTATCGGCAATTCCACCAGATCGGCGCCGAGCTGATCGGCCCGGCGGAGCCGCTGGCGGATGCCGAGGTGATCGCGATGGGCTGGCACATCCTGCAGGAGTTGGGGGTGTCAGATAAGGTTAGGCTGCAACTTAATACCCTCGGCGACGCAGAAAGCCGGCAGGCTCATCGAATGGCCCTAATCAACTATTTACAGGATCGACAGAGCGACTTGTCAGATGAGAGTCTAGTCAGGCTTGCAAAAAACCCTCTCCGCATTCTCGATAGTAAAAGTGACATGGATCAAAAGGTGCTAGTGAGCGCTCCTGTGATCACAGAATACCTATCCACGGGAGCCGCGGCCTTTTACGACAGGCTGAAACATCAGCTCAATGTTCTTGGAGTTACCTACGATGAGAATCCGAAGATCGTGAGGGGGCTCGATTATTACAACCACACCGCATTTGAGTTCGTGACTTCTGCTCTGGGCGCACAGGGAACCGTCTTAGCAGGAGGCCGCTATGATGGCCTAGTGTCTCAAATGGGCGGACCCCAAATCCCTGCCGTGGGTTGGGCAGCTGGGATAGAGCGGCTATCGATGCTCGTTACAGGAGAGCTAGTATCGCCTATTAAGATAGCTCTTATTCTTGATGAGGAGACACAGGAAAGTCGTGCTCTTGCTATACTTCAAACTCTTAGAAAATTAGGTCGAGTAGCTGAAATTTCTTACCGTGGAAACGTATTTAAGCGGCTCGACCTAGCTAAGCGGATGAACGCTCAGATTGCAGTATTTGTTCTCGTAAAAGATCAAGAAATTCAACCAAATCGTTTGATAGTCCGAGATTTCCGCGAGGTGAGCGAGAGTGGTAAGCCTGGCGTGGATTTTGACTTGCCGATGGGAGAGCGCTTGATCGAACTTCTGCTCAATCACGTGGATGGCGTAGAGAGCTTGAAGAGGTCTCGTTGAGCGACTCCCTCGACTACAAGCTCGACCGCATCGTCGGCCGCGCTGCCGAACTCAACGCCATGCTCTCCGAAGGCCTCGGTGGCGACGGCTTCCAAAAAGCCAGCAAAGAACTCTCCGAACTCGACCCCATCGTCGCCCGCATCGGCGAATTGCGGGATGCGGAAAAGGCCCATGCCGAAGCCGAGGCCATGCTCGCGGACCCCGAGATGAAATCCCTCGCCGAAGCCGAGCTGTACGACCTCAAGGACCGGTTGCCGGCGCTGCGTCACGAGATCCGCCTGGCGCTGTTGCCGCGGGATGAGGCCGATGCGCGGTCCGCCATTCTGGAAATCCGCCCGGCCGCGGGCGGGGATGAGGCCGGGCTGTTCGCGGCCGAGCTGTTCACGATGTATCAGAAATACGCGGAATCGAAGGGCTGGAAGGTCGAGGTGCTGGAATACGCCGATACCGGCCTGGGCGGCATCAAGGAGGGCGTTGCGGAAATCACCGGCCGCAACGTGTTCGCCCGCCTCAAATATGAAAGCGGCGTGCATCGCGTGCAGCGCGTGCCGGCCACCGAGAGCCAGGGGCGCATCCATACTTCGACCGTGACCGTGGCGGTCCTGCCTGAGGCGGAGGAGGTCGATGTCGAGATCAACGAGACCGACCTGCGCATCGACGTGTATCGCGCATCCGGCGCCGGCGGCCAGCACGTGAACAAGACCGAAAGCGCCGTGCGCATAACGCACATCCCCTCCGGCGTCGTGGTCGCGATGCAGGAGGAGCGGAGCCAGCATAAGAACCGCGCCAAGGCGATGAAGATCCTGCGCGCCAGGCTGTATGAAGCGCAGCGCAGCAGCCTCGCCAGCACCCGCGCGGCCGACCGCAAGAGCCAGGTCGGCACCGGGGACCGCAGCGAGCGGATTCGCACCTACAACTTCCCGCAGGGCCGGGTCAGCGATCACCGCGTGGAACTCACGCTGCACAAGATCGACCGCATCATGCAGGGGGACCTCGATGAGATCGTGGACCGGCTGACGGCCGAGGACCAGGCGGCGAGGCTGGCCGCGCAAGAGTGACCGTGCGGGAGGCGCTGCGCCATGGTGCGGCGATGCTGGAGCGGGCAGGGGTCGGGAACCCGGCATTGGACGCACGCCTGCTGCTGGCCCACGCCGCCGGGCTGACGCGGGAGGCGCTGCTGCGCGATCCGAGCCGCACGATCGACGCCAACGGGTACCAGGCCTTGCTGAACCGCCGGGCCGCCCGGGAGCCGGTTGCGCTGATCCTGGGACGGCAGGAGTTTTGGAGCCTGGATTTCGCGGTCTCCCCAGCCACGCTGGTGCCGCGCGCGGACAGCGAGACGCTGATCGAAGCCGCAATCGCCACTCTGCCCCGGCCCGGCGTGCGCCGAATCCTCGACCTCGGCACCGGCACCGGATGCCTGCTGCTGGCTGCGTTGTCGGAGTATCGGGACGCCTGGGGCCTGGGCATCGACCTCCACCCCGAAGCCGCCACCCTGGCCCGGCACAACGCCGCGACCCTGCAACTGGCCGACCGCGCGGTCTTCATCGCGGGCTCCTGGCATACCGCAGTCCAGGGCCGCTTCGACCTGATCCTCTGCAACCCGCCCTATCTGCGGGATGGCGAGTGGGACGGCATCATGCCCGAGGTCAGGGAGCATGAACCCCGCCGCGCGCTGCTGGCCGGCTCCGATGGGCTGGATGCCTATCGCGCCGTGTTGGCCGGGCTCAAGGATCGGCTCAGCCCGGGCGGCGCTGGGGTCATCGAGCTGGGCATCGGGCAGGCGGAGGCGGTGACGCGCCTGGCCCATGAGGCCGGTTTCCGTGAGGCTACGACGCGCGCGGACCTGGCTGGCGTGCCGCGTGCCCTGGTGCTCCGGGCATAAAATCATTGGCAAAACGGGCCGGACGGGGTATCTCACGACTGTCATGCGGCGCCTTTCGGGGCGTGCGCCCGGCCGCGCCGCTCCGGTGTCGCGGCATTTGGGCCGGATGCAGGGCACTGCCGCTACCGAGATCGCCGCGCCCGCCGCCAGCATTGGCCCGGGACGGACGCCAGCAAGGAATGGTTTTCAGCCAATGAACATGAAGCGTATGCGCGGACGCAACCATCGCGGCGGCAGCGGCGGGATGGGCGGCGGGGGCGGCCCGGTCCGGCACCAGAGCGGCAACGTCCCGCTCAACCGCAACCACATCTTTGACAGCAGCGGTCCCGACCTTCGCGTGCGCGGCACGTCGCAGCAGCTATCGGAGAAATATCTGCAATTGGGCCGGGACGCGACCAGTTCGGGTGACCGGGTGATGGCCGAGAGCTACTTCCAGCACGCCGAGCATTATTTCCGCATCCTGAACGCCATGAACCAGGCGGCGCAGGCGCAGGGCCAGAACCAGCCCCAGAATCAATCTCAGCCACAAGGCGGGCAGGGCGGCCGCCGCCAGCCCTACGAATCGCAGAACGAGGCTGGTGACCCCAGGGGTGAGCCGCACGGCGAGGCGATGCAGCACGACCCCCGCGACACCGACCCCCGCTACACGGACGTCCGCGACACCGATGACGAGCCCGGCGCCGATCGGGATGCCGGCGAGCCCCGTTCCAGCGAAGCCCGCGAGATCCCCATCACGGCCGCCCCACCGGAGCAATAGGCGGCCTGGCCGCGGCGGGCGGTGGGCTGATCGGCATGGCGGCCCGCACCGCCGCTTCCTCCTCACCCGTCACGAGGCCGTGCCGGACGAACAGGTCGATCAGCACCAGGTTGACGTTGAACTTGAACCCGTCGGTGTGGCGCACCCGGTCCAGCACGTCTTCGATCGCAAGCAGCTCGAACGATTCCACCTCGCCATCCTGCGGCGTCGGCTGGAAATCGGGCGGCAGTTCCAGGTCATAGACATGCAGCCGGTCCCGCCGCAGCCCTTCCGGCCGGTCCATGGCATAGGCCAGCCAGCCGACCGGGCGCGCCTGCGCGATCAACGCACCCGGGATGCCCGCCTCTTCCGCGGCTTCCTTGACCAGGGTGGTCCAGGGCGTGTCCCCGGCCGCGACCCCGCCGGCCACGATATGGTCCAGCTTGCCGGGATCGAGCTTCTTGTCCGCCGCGCGGCGCCCAACCCAGACGTGCCAGCCGCCCGGCCGGCGCACGAGGCCGTTGAGGTGTGCGCCCTGCGCCTGGATGCCCAGGGCCGGGAGCGCGCCGCGGTCTATCACGGCCAGCGCCGGGCCATCCGGGTCGGCGCGCACGTCGAACATCTCGCCCCGGGTGCGCGCCAGGCCCGCCTCCGTCAGGACGCGCGCGATCTGGCCGAGGGTAGGGGCCGCCACGTCCAGGGCGCTTGGCCCGAGCTGGCCGTAATGCCCGACCGCCTGCACGGTCGCGGGCGCCACCCAGCCGACCATCGCGCCATAGACCTGCAACACCATCCGATCGCCCGGCAGGACGGCGTTGGTGCAGGCAGCGATATGACGCATCAGGTCGTCCATACCGGCTACATACCCTAGTTTCGTGGCCGTTGCTCGCGTCCCGGGGTTTCCACGGCCACCGGCAGCCGCCACATAGAGGGCATGAGACCAGCCGATCCCACGCCGCCCCCCTCCGTATCCGCCCAGCCGCCCCGCTCCGGTTTCGCGACGATCCGCTCCCTGCTGCCGTATCTGTGGCCCAAGGGAGACACGGGCGCGCATGTCCGCGTGGTCGCCGCGGTGCTGTTCCTGGTGCTGGCGAAGGTCGCGACCGTCTATATCCCGATCGTATATAGCGAGGCCGTGGACGCGCTGGCGCCGCGGGACCATCCGCTCACGATCCCGTTCAGCCTGATCCTGGCCTATGCGCTGCTGCGGGTGGCGTCCGCCGGGTTCGGGGAGCTTCGGGACGCCGTGTTCGCCTCGGTGCAGCAGGCGACGGTGCGCAAGGTCGCGCTGCAGACGTTCAAGCACCTGCATCGCCTGTCGCTGCGATTCCATTTGGACCGGCAGACCGGCGGCCTGTCCCGTTCGATCGAGCGCGGCACCGGTGGGATCGAGAGCGTGCTGCGGCTCGCGGTGTTCAATATCGTGCCGACCTTGCTCGAGGTGCTGCTGGTCACGGCGATCCTGTGGAAGCTGTTCGACTGGCGGTTCGCGGCGGTGACGTTCCTGGCGGTCGGCCTCTACATCACGTTCACGTTCATTTTTACCAATTGGCGGGTGCGGTTCCGCCGGGCGATGAACGACACGGACACGGATGCTCAGACCAAGGCGGTCGATAGCCTGCTGAATTTCGAGACGGTCAAGTATTTCGGCAACGAGGCGCATGAGGCCGCGCGGTTCGATGCGGCGCGGGCGCGGTATGAGCGGGCGGCGGTCAAGAGCCAGGTCACGCTCAACATGCTGAACCTGGGGCAGGCGCTGATCATCGCCATCGGCCTCGGCGTCGTGATGCTGATGGCGGCCCAGGGCGTGCAGGACCGCAGCATGACGGTGGGCCAGTTCGTGCTGGTCAACACCTACCTGATGCAGCTGTATCAGCCGCTGAACTTCCTGGGCTTCGTATATCGGGAGATCAAGCAGGGCCTGGTGGACATGGAGCAGATGTTCCGCCTGCTGAACGTCAATCAGGAAGTGTCGGACCGGCCGGATGCGAAGGTGCTGTCCCCGCATCTGCGCGACGGCCAGGCCGGGTCGGTCGTGTTCCAGAACGTGCAGTTCGGCTACAACGCCAACCGCGAAATCCTGCGCGGCGTGAGCTTCGAGGCGCCGGCGGGCTCCAAGCTCGCCGTGGTGGGGCCCACGGGCGCCGGCAAATCCACCATCAGCCGGTTGCTGTTCCGCTTCTATGACGTGACGGAAGGCGCCGTGCTGATCGACGGCGTCGACGTGCGGGACCTCACGCAGCAGAGCCTGCGTGCCGCCATCGGTGTGGTGCCGCAGGATACCGTGCTGTTCAACGACACCATCGCCTACAACATCGCCTATGGCCGCCCCGGCGCCACGCAAGAGGAGATCGAGCACGCGGCCCGCCTCGCCCAGGTGCACGACTTCGTGCTGCGCATGCCGGAGGGCTACAACACGCGCGTCGGCGAGCGCGGATTGAAACTCTCGGGCGGCGAGAAGCAACGGGTCGCGATCGCGCGGACCATCCTGAAGGACCCGCGCATCCTGATCCTGGATGAGGCCACCAGCGCGCTCGATAGCCGCACGGAGCGGGAGATCGAGACGGCGCTGCGGACCGTCAGCGCCAACCGCACCACGCTTGTGATCGCGCACCGGCTTTCCACGGTGGTGGATGCCGACGAGATCCTGGTGCTGGCGGATGGCCGTGTGGCGGAGCGGGGGACGCACCAAGCTCTGCTGGCGCAAAACGGCCTCTATGCCCGCATGTGGGCGTTGCAGGCCGAACAGCGGGAGCCGGAGCTGGAACCGGTTCCGGTGGTTTAGGGAGGGTGCCGATGCCAGGACAAGACGAAGAGACCCCGCCCGCCGATCTGAGCCATGCCGGGGCGGTGGTGGACAAGGCGATCGAGTACATGATCGGCCAGAACCTTACACCACTCTCGATCGCGTCGGCGCTGCTGGGCGGATCGCTCGGCCTGCTCGCGCGGACCATGGGGGACGAGGCGATCCTGCAGGTGCTGCAGAGCGCGACGCGCAGCGTGCAGTCCGGCGAGCTCAGGGCGGAGTATGGGCCGGTGCGCACGAGCTGACAGCCGCCTTGCCACCGCCGCCCCACCCCGGCACGCTTCGCCACATGCTTCGCACCCTAATGCTCGCGTCCTGTCTGCTGCCCGCCATGGCCCTGGCCCAGGCGCCGGCCCCCCGGCCCATCCCCCCGGACCGCACGACCCAGCAGCAGATCGACCTGCCGGATCGCAGCCTGCCGTTCCGGGCCATCGTCACCACCCATCGCATCACGGACGGCGCCGGTGCCGCCGAGGCGGACATCGTCACCACGGCTTTCCTCCTGGAGGGCGTGCCGCCCGGCAGCCGGCCCGTCACCTTCGCGATCAATGGCGGCCCCGGCGCCGGCTCCGCCTGGTTGAACCTGCTGGCCCTCGGCCCCTGGCGCGTCGCGGTGCCGCAGGACGGCGCGCCGCCGCCCAGTCTCAGCCCGGCGCTGGTGCCCAACGCCGAAACCTGGCTCGGCTTCACCGACCTCGTGTTCATCGACCCGCCCGGTACCGGATACAGCCGGGTGCTTTCCACCAATGACGGTGTGCGCCGGCGCCTGCTGTCCAGCAACGGGGAGATCCCCGTCTTGGCCGGCGTGATCCGCCGCTGGCTGGAGGCGAACGGGCGGCTGGCGAACCCCAAGCTGCTGGTCGGCGAGAGCTACGGCGGCTTCCGCGCCCCCCGCCTGGCCCGGCGCCTGGCGGAAGACGAAGGCGTGGGGGTCAGCGCCATGCTGCTGCTGTCCCCGATCCTCGACTTCAACAATCGCTCCATCGAGTGGGACCCCTACACCTGGCTCACCCGCCTGCCGGTCATGGCCGCCGCCAACCGGGGCGCCACGACGCGGGAGGGGGTGGCGGACGCCGAGGCCTACGCCACCACCGACTACCTGCAGGATTTCATGCGCGGCATGGGCGATGCGGACGCCACCGCCCGCATGGTGGATCGAGTGACTGCCTTGACCGGCCTCGATCGCGCGGTGGTGGCGGAGCGGGGCGGGCGCGTGGATTGGTGGACCTATCGCCGCGGGCACGATCGCGGACGCATCGCCAGCGCGTACGATCTCACGGTCTCGAGCCTCGATCCATTTCCGATCGCACAGTATGTCGAACCGCCGGATGCGGTGACGGATGCGTTGAAGGTGCCGGTCACGGCGGCCGCGGCGGCGATGTACGCGGACCGGCTCGGCTGGCGGCCGGAAGGGGCGCCGGCACCGACCTACCAGATCCTGAGCGGCGACGTGTTCCGCAACTGGACCTATAACGGCCAGCAGCAGGCCGCGACCAGCGTGTCGGCCCTTCGCTCGGCCCTGGCGGCGGACCCGCGGCTGCGCGTGCTGGTCATGCACGGGCTCTATGACGTGGTGACACCCTATTTCGCCAGCAAGCTGATCCTGGACCAGCTACCCCCGTCCTTCGCCGCCCGTGCCCGGCTCGCCGTTCTGCCCGGCGGCCACATGTTCTACACACGTGACGCCTCTCGGGCCGCCTTGCAGCGCGAAGGGGAGGCGCTGGTGAACGAGGCGCTGAGGCCATGATCCGCATCCCGCTGATCGACGTGCCATCAGGCCAGGAGCCCGCGCTCGTGTCCGCAGAGGCGGAGCCCGCGCGGCTCGCCTTGTTGGTGTCGGGCGCGCGGCGAACCTACACACCGGTCGGCATGGCGGCGGCGGACAGCCTGTCCCGCGCCTGGTCGCAACGCCAGGCCGGGCCGTATGCAGCGGCGGTGGGGTCCGTGGACCGGATGATGGTCGGGCGCGGCGCTTATCTGCTGAACCATTCCTATGAGTGGGGCTGCACGTCCGGCGCGCTGGAAAGCGAGCGCGGCCCGGTGCTGCTCCGCACGCTGGACTGGCCGTTCGACGGGCTGGGACGGGCGCTGGTGGTCACGCGGTGGGATGGCGGCGCCGGGCCCTATCTCAGCGTCACCTGGCCCGGCGTCGTCGGCGTGATCACCGGCTCCGCGCCGGGCCGGTTCGCGGCGGCGATCAACCAGCCGCCCTTGCCGCTGCCGGGCTGGGGCCGCGCGATCGGCTGGCCCGCGGCCCGGGTGCGGGTCGCCCGCTCCCGCGCGCTGTCGCCCACGCACCTGCTGCGCATGGCCTTCGACACCTGCGCCAATTTCGACGGTGCGGTGGCGCTGCTGCGGAACACGCCGGTCTGTCTCCCGGTCATCTACACCCTGGCGGGCACGCTGCCGCACCAGGCCATCGTGATCGAACGGACGCCGGACCGCGCCTACCACCCGGTGGAGCCCGTCGCCGCCAATCACTGGGCCAGCACGCCAGGGCCTGCAGGGCGGCCCCGCAACGCAACGAGCCTGGCCAGGCGAGCGGCGATGGCGGGCCGGCAGGCTCCGGCCTGGGATTTGGAGTGGGTCAAGGACCCGATCCTGGTTGCGGACACGCGTCTCGCCTGCATCGCCAGCCCCGCGACCGGGGCGATGCTGGTCGAGGGATGGGAGAGCACAGGCCGGGTGACGGAAATGCTGGCGTGCTGAAAGCCGCGATCCCCAACATCTTCGTCAAGGACTTCCAGGCCGCGCTCGCCTACTACACCGGCCCGCTCGGCTTTCACTCGCTATTCGTCTATGGCGCGATCCGGTTCTATGCGTAGCTGTCGCGTGACGAGGCGCTGCTGAGCGCGTTCATTGAGGTGGCGGACGTGGTCGTGAGCGATCCCGACGGCAATTTGATCTGCTTCGCCTCCGCCCTCCCGCGCTGACCCGCCGCGCGCCCTCAGCGAGCGAGATAGGCCCGCGCCTCGACGATCTCCGGTCGCACGCTGTCCGCGTCGCGGGTCAACTCCAGCAGGCTCCGGAACGACCGGGTCGCGCCGGCGGCGTCGCCCCGTGACAGCGCGGCATGGGCCATGCCGGTCAGGCCGCGGAGGCGGTTCGGCTCCCGGCGCTGGGATGCGGCATAGGCGTCCGACGCCGGCTCGGGAAGGCCGGCGGCGAGCAGCATGTCCCCCAGCAGCTCCCGTGCCGGCAGCAGGCGGCCCGGGGTGACGATGTGCTTCTCGGTCCTGTCCTCGATGTCGGCGGCCTCCCGCATCGCGGTCAGCGCGGCCTCGGTCCGATGCTCCACCAGGGCCACCCATGCGAGCGCGATGCGGCGCTGGTTCGCGGCCTCGGCGGCCCAGTAGGCGTTGCCGGCCTTTTCCAGAGTTTGCTGCCGGGCCGCCAGAGCGTCGATGGCGGCAAGCGCCGCGGCCGGATCGCCGGTGTGGATGGCGCCGAGTGCCCGTGCGAACAACGTCATGGATTCTGCGATCGGTGCGCCATCCGCCGGCATCGGCAGCCTCGCTGCGGCGGCCCAGTCGTTTCGTTCCACCGCCAAGCGGGCCGGCATCGCCGCCGCAGCGTACGAACCCGGAGGGCTGGGCGGCGCGGGGTGCGCGAAAGCGGCCGCCATCATGGCCTCGGCGGAGTGGTCCCGTGCGAGCTGCAGGTCGGCATACACGGCGTAGTCGCTGGCGTGATACGCCTCCCCGGCCTCGCCGCCCCGCGTGGCGGCGTCCGCGGCGCGCGTGTTGGTGGCGACGGAGTCTGTCCAGGCGCCCACCCGGGTGAAGATGTGGGATGGCATATGCAGCGCGTGCGGTGCGTCTGGCGCGATCGCGGCATAGCGGCGCGCGGCCGCCAGCCCCTTCGCCGCCAGTGGTGGCGCGTCGTAGGCGTGGATCAAATAATGCGCGACGCCGGGGTGGTCGGGATGCCGGGCGAATTGCGGTTCGAGGATCGCCACCGCCCGGCCATAGGCGGCGTAGCTCTGATCGGCTTGGGATTGCGTGCCGGCAATGTAGAGCGCGCTGAAGATCTGTGCTTCGTCATCATCGGGATACTTCGCTGCCAGGGCCTCATAGGCGCGGGAACGCGCGACCTGGCGCGCCTTTTCCGGCCTCTCCGCGAAGTCCTCGAAATAGGCGGCGACGGCTGCGAGGTAGTCCTGTTCGCGCACCGTTGCCGTCGTGAGGGCGCGGCCATGCTTGAGCGCCGCCTGCGCCCGGGCCGCCTCTGCGGGGCCGGGCCCCACGCCGTTCAGCGCATTGAGCATCAGAATCGAAGCGATGCCCCAATCGGCGATGGCACATCCGGGGTCGCGCGCCAGCACCGAGCGGAAGGTGCTTTCCCCGGCGCCGAACCAAAACGAATGCACCATGGCCACGCCCTTCAGCAGGTCATCCTGCACGGTGGCGATGCACGAATTGGGGAATTCGACGGTGCCGACGCGCGCAGGCCCCGTGGGGTGTTCATGCGCGTGGGCCGGAAAAAGGCCCGCTACCCAGCAGGAGAGCGCCACGACAGCCAGACGAGCGATCATGATCAAAACTCCAATCTGATACCGTAACGTCTTAGCCGATGTCAGCTTCCGCAAGCAAGAAGAATGCTTTCGGACGTGAGGCGCTCATAAGGCCCGCGCCGCCGCCAGCACCTCCGCCGCGTGGCCCGGCACCTTCACCTTGCGCCACACCCGCGCCACCCGGCCGGCGCCGTCCACCAGGATCGTGCTGCGGTCGATGCCCATGTATTCCTTGCCGTACATCGATTTCTTCACCCACGCCCCATACGCCTCCACGACGCCGGACTGGTCGGACGCCAGCGGGAACGTCAGCGCATATTTCTCGGCGAACTTCTCGATCGGCTTCATCGCGTCCTTCGACACGCCGATCACCGTCAACCCGCTGCCCTCGAACTCGGTCAACGCCTCCTGAAACGCCTGCGCCTCCTTCGTGCACCCCGGCGTATCGGCCTTCGGGTAGAAATACAGTACGAACGGCTTGCCCTTCAGCGACGCCAGGCTGACGGTTCGCCCGCCGCTGGCCGCCATCTCGAAGGCGGGGGCCGCGCTGCCCTCGATCAATTCGCTCATACTGGCTCTCCGACGTGGTGGATGAAGGCGGCGCGCACGATGGCGGCCTCTCGGTCCAGCGTGGCACGTAGCGCGGGCAGATCAACCCCCGCATCCGCCACGCGCAGCAACGCGGCAAGCGCCGGTTCGGGCAATGACATGGCGCCGCGGCCGACCGTGATGCGCACCATGCTCTGCACCGTGCGCCACAACCGGTCCGCCCGCAGCAGCGCCTGCCATTCCGGCAGATGCCCGGTCGTGCCCAGCGCCGCCAGCGCCGTCCGCGTGCACTGCCCGCCCGGCGCCATGCCGTGCCGGAGTTGCAGCACCTGCGCCACGAACTCCACCTCGATCGCGCCGCCGGGGCGAAGCTTCACGTCCCACGGGCCCGCCGGCGGCAAATCATGCAAAAGGCGCGCGCGCATGGCGGCGGCATCGGGACCAGGTTCGCCGCCCTCGAGCAGCGCCGCCGCGATCGCCGCCGTCACGCGGCCGGCCAGCGCGGGATCGCCCGCCACCACCCGCGCCCGGGTCAGCGCCATGCGCTCCCACGTCCAGGCGCTCTCGCTATGATAGTGCCGGAAGGCGGCCAACGAGACCGCGACCGGCCCCTTCCGGCCCGAGGGGCGCAGCCGCATGTCCACCTCATACAACGCCCCGCCCGCGCCCGGCGCCGTGAGTGCCGCGATCACGGCATGGGCGGCGCGGATGAACCATTGACTGGAGGCCACCACCCGCGCGCCCTCGCTCGCCACGACCGTCTCCGGATGGTCGTAGATGAGCATGAGGTCGAGGTCGGAGCCCGCCATCATCTCGGCGCCCCCGGCCTTGCCGAGCGCCACGACCACCATGGCGCCGCCGGGCACGTGGCCGTTGCGGGCGGCGTGGTCCGCCAGCACGGCCGGCAGCAGCGCGCGCAATGCCGCGTCCGCCAGCGCGGTGCGGGCGATGCCGGCCTGGTCCACGTCGATCCAGCCATCCATCTGCGCCACGCACAGCCGGAACTCCTCCGTCCGCACCAGCAGCCGGGTGATGCCGACCACCTCCTCCAACGTGCGCGCGTCCTGCAGCCGGGAATGCAAGGTGGCTTCAGGATCCGGGTCGAAGGCGGCGGGGTCCAGCAGGCCCTCCAGCGCCGCCGGCACCTGCGCCAGATGGTCCGCAAGCGAGGGCGCGGCGCCCAGCACGGCCGCGATCCGCTCCAGCAGCACCCGGTTCCGGCTCACCATCGACAGCAGCCCCACCCCGGCCGGCAGGCGGGACAGCAGGCTGTCGAACCGCGCGAACGCCGCATCCGGATCGGCCTGCCGCCCCAAGGCCGGCAGCAGCTCCGGCAGCACGCCGTCCATCAACTCCCGCGCCCGCGTGGTCCGCAGCGCCCGGATGCGCCCCGCCTGCCAGCCGCGGAGCGTCGTGACCATGCCGGCCGCCTGGGTGAACCCCATCGCTTGCAACGACGCCACCGTGCCCGCCGGCATGTCCATGCCCGACAGGTCGAGCGCGCTCACGGGCGGCCCTTCCGGCACGGCCTCGAAGATCGCGGCATAGTGGCGCCGCACCCGCTCGAGCTGCTGCACAAGGGCGTCCGCGAAAGCGGGGGCATCCAAGTAGCCCATGAACACCGCGAACCGCGCCAGCTCCTCCGGCTTGTCCGGCAGCGCATGGGTCTGCCGGTCGGCCACCATCTGCACCCGGTGCTCCACCCGGCGCAGCGCGCGATATGCCACGGTCAGCTCCGCCGCCGCCCGCCGGGGCAACCGCCCGGCCCGCACCAGCGCCCGCAGCGCCCCGAGCGTGGTGGGATCGCGCAGCGACGGGTCCCGCCCGCCCCAGACCAGCTGCAGCGTCTGCGCCGCGAACTCGATCTCCCGGATGCCGCCCTGGCCCAGCTTGACGTTCAGGCCCGCCACCTGCTCCAGCGCGGCGCCGTGGCGGTGTCCGAAGCCGCGATGGTCGTCGATCCGGCGTTTCATGGCGTGAATGTCGGCAATGGCGGCAAAATCCAGGCTGCGCCGCCAGACGAAGGGCCGGATCGCCGCCAGGAACGAGGCGCCCACCGCAAGGTCCCCCGCCACGGGCCGCGCCTTGATCATGGCGGCGCGCTCCCAATTCTGGCCCATGCTCTCGTAATAGGCGATCGCGGCTGGTAGGCCCATGGCGGGCGGGGTGGCGGCGGGATCGGGACGAAGGCGCAAATCGGTCCGGAACACGTAGCCGTCCGCGTCGCGCGCCTCCATCATGGCAACCAGGTTGCGCGCCAAACGTGTGAAGGTGGCGGCGAGAGTATCCAGGCGGTCCGGATGGCGGTCCGGGTCGTATAACAGCACGAGGTCGATATCGCTCGAATAATTCAACTCGCCCGCGCCCAGCTTGCCCATGCCCAGCGCCACGAAGCCGGAATCGCGGCCGGGGTCGTCCGGGGTGGGGAGCGCGATCTCGCGCGCATCGTGCGCGGCGCGGAGCAAATGACGGACAACGAGGCCCAGCGTCGCCTCCGCAAGCTGTGTCAGCGCGGCCGTGACCTGGCGCACCGACCAGGTGCCGCCGATATCGGCCAGCGCGATCGCCAGCGCGGCCCGGCGCTTGGCCGCCCGCACGGTCGCCGCGACCACGCTGCGGCTCGCTTGGGGCGAAACGGCGGCCAGCCTCTCGAATACGGCATCCAGCGCCGGGCCGGGGCCATCCCGCAGCGTTTCGATCAAGGTGGCGGGCTCGCGCAATGCCAGGTCCGACAGGAACGGGCTGCCGCCGCCCAGGGCCGCCAGCACGGCGGTGCCGACGGGTGTTTCGGCAAAAGCGGCGTGGACGGGCCCCAGTGCCGCGAACCGCTCCCGCAGCCGCAGGGCCGCGTCGGGGTCGGCGGGCGCGGGCCAGGCGGGTGCGGCGGTCATGCCCAGCCAAGGTGGCGGCCTTGAGCGAGGCGCGTCAACCGCCCGTACCCGTCTTGCCCTGGTCGGGCGCGTCGCTCGGCTTGGCATTGATCCATGGCGGAATGCGCCTGTTCCGCATCGTGGCCCTCATGGCGCTGGGGGCGGCGTTGCTGGCCGGGCTGGGCGCGGCCGGGCTGGCCTGGCGGCTGTCGCAAGGGCCGCTGGACGTGACCCGGCTGGCGCAATGGGGGTTGGCGCGGAAGGCGGGGGGCGCACCCGTGTCGGTGCAGGCCGCAAGCCTGGCCTGGGCCGGGTTCGAACAGGGCGCGGGGCGGGCGCTGGATATTCGGCTCGAAGGGATGCGGTTCGACGCGCCGGGCGGCATGTCCGCCGCCGTGGCCGAGGCGGAGCTGGAGCTTTCCATGGCCGGGCTCCTCGCGGGCGAGGTGTCGCCGCGCAGCCTGGTGGTGAACGACGCGACGCTCAACTTGGTGTGGGACTCCGCCGGACAAGTGACGCTCGGCCGTGGACAGGGCCGGGCGGCTGAAGATGGTGCGGACTTCCCCTCGTCGCCCGACGAAATCCTGACCCAACTCCGGCGGCCGCTAGATGGGGCCGGCCCGCCGCTCCTGCGTCAGCTGCGCCACCTCGCGATCAACAATCTCTCGGTGATGGTGACAGATGCGCGCTGGGGCACGGCCCGTCTTGCCGGCAAGCTGGATCTCCGCCGCGTGGCGGAGGGGGGTGTGACCGGCGCCGGGTCCGCGATCGTGACGGCGGGGCAGGCCGAGGCGGCGGTGGCGGTCACGGCGGCGTTGGGCGAGCACGGGGGCACGCAACTCGCCGTCACGCTGTCGCCCGTGGACCTCGCCGCGCTGTCCAAGGTGTCGGCGCCCCTGGCGCCCTTGGGCCGGGTCACGGCGTCGGTCGGCCTCCGCATCGCCGCCACGCTGTCCCCGGCGCTGCTGCCGCAGACCGTGGCGATCGAAGCGAGCGCGGGCGGTGGGCGGCTGGAGGCGCCGGGGGCGAGCCTGCCGTTCGAAAGCCTGGCGCTCGATGCCGCCGCGACATGGGACAGCGCGCCGGCGCGGCTGCCGGTCCGGCTCGAGATCAGGCGGGCGCAGGCGGTGGTGGCGTCGCCCGGCGGCGGCTGGCCATCCACGGCGGTCGTGCAGGGTGCCGTGACCCGCAGCGGGACAACCTTGCGCGGGGCGGGCGCGGTCACGCTCGATCACCTGGCCTTCGCCGATCTGGGCCGGGTCTGGCCGGCGGCCTGGGGCGGGCATGCGCGGCCGTGGCTGGTGGAGAACATCACCGCCGGCACCGCCCGCAACGCCCGCGCCGAGGCTACGATGGCCGCCAATGACGATGGCACCGGCTTCAAGGTGGAGGCGTTTGCCGCGTCGCTCCTGGGGGATGACGTGACCGTCTCCTGGCTCCGCCCCGTGCCGCCGGTCGAGCATGTGCAGGCCCGGCTCACGATGACGACGCTCGACACGATCGAGATCGCGTTGCCGCAGGGCCGGCAGGGCGCGCTGGTGGCGCAGAACGGGCTGGTGCGGATCACCGGTCTCACGGTCAAGGACCAGGACCTTTCGATCGTCGCCGACGTGGGTGGCCCGGTGCCGGACCTGCTGACGCTGTTGAAGCACCCGCGCCTCGGCATGCTGGACAAGCATCCGATTCCGGTGCGCAACCCGGCCGGAACCCTCACCGGGCGCCTCACGGTCACGCTGCCGTTGGAGCATGACCTCGTGTTCGAGCAGGTCGGCATCCACGCTGAGGGGCGGCTCAGCGGGCTCCGGCTGGGCGGGATCGTGGCGAAGCGGGACCTGGACCGTGGCGAGATCCAGGTGGACGTGACGCAGGATGCCCTGAAGGCCGGTGGCACGGCGACGGTGGCGGGCATCGCCGGACAGGTCGCGGTGGAGATGGATTTTCGCTCCGGGCCGGCCACGCAGATCGTGCAGCGTGCGTCGCTCGCGGGCCGGGCCACACCGCGTCAGATGGCGGCGGCCGGGCTCGATCCCGGCAAGCTGATGCCGGGCGGAAGCGCCGGGCTCACGGCGGAGTATAGCCAGACCCGCGCCGGGCGCGGCGAGGTCCGGGTGCAGGCCGACCTCAAGGAGGCGGCGCTGGCGTTGGCCGGCTGGAAAAAAGCGTCCGGCCAGCCGGCACAGGCGCAAGCCCGGCTCGCGGTGCAGCAGGACCGGTTGCAGGGCATCGAGGCGTTCAGCGCGGAGGGGCCGGGCATGCAAGTGTCCGGCCGGGCGGAGATGGTCGGGGATATGCCGTCCCGCCTGGTGCTGGACCGCATCTGGCTCGGGCCCACCCGCGCGCAGGGACAGATCGACTTGCCGCGGGCGCCGGCTGACCCGGTGGTGGTGCGGCTATCCGGTTCGGTGCTGGACCTTTCGACCGAGCTGGGCGGCGGCCCATCCCGTAAAGCCGAGCCGGCGGCCGAAGCCTCGACACCGTTCGTGGGCGATATCCGGTTCGATCGCGTGATGCTGGGCGGCGGGCGGAGCGCCGGGAGCGTGGTGGCGCATGCCGAGCATGACGGAAAGCGGCTCACGACCCTGCGGTTGCAGACATCGGGGCCGGAGCGGGTACAGGCCACGCTGCTGCCGACCGCAGGGGGCCGGCATCTCAGCCTGCGCGCGGCCGATGGCGGGGCGATGCTGCGCGCCCTGGACGTGACCGGCAGCGTGGTGGGCGGCGCCCTCGCGGTGGAGGGCGATTTCGACGATCGGCAGGCAGTGCCGCCGCTGAGTGGCACGATCGACCTCACGGAGTTCCACGTCCGCGACGCCCCGGCGGTCGGCAAGCTGTTGCAAGCCTTGACGATCTATGGGCTGGGCGAGGCGATGAGCGGCCCGGGCCTGAAATTCACCCGGCTGAACGCGCCCTTCGTCTGGAACGGCGCCACGTTGTATCTCGGCGAAAGCCAGGCGTTCAGCGCCTCGCTCGGGCTGACGGCCAAGGGGGAGATCCGGGTGCCGCAGGGAACGCTCGATGTTACGGGGACCATCGTGCCCGTCTATGCGCTGAACTCCGCGTTGGGGCGGCTGCCGGTGCTGGGCCGCCTGTTCAGCCCTGAGCGAGGGGGCGGTCTGTTGGCGCTGACCTATGGGCTGCATGGCCGGGTGGCAGACCCGTCGGTAGCGGTCAATCCGTTATCGGCGCTGACGCCTGGGCTGCTCCGGCGGTTGTTCCGCGTGTTCGAATGACCAAGAAACGTCTCAAAAAGCGTAATTTTACGTGATGATTTCTCGCTTAACTCATAATTAGCACGTTTCAATATAGATTAACGATTGAATGACGGTTCGTGGCGTGCGTTAATCCTTTCAGGACAAAACGGTTCTGGAGGCTCCAAACCATGGGCGGCTTGCACTTCATCCGACACGTCGCAACCTTCGTCGGCCTTGCGGTCACGAGCTTGCTGGGAGTGGCGGTCTATACTGGCACTATCGGCACAATCCCGTATCTGGGCTCGGTTCAATGGCCCGTATCTGTCGACATCGTCGCTGGCCGGGACACCGCGCTCGCGCTTTTCCGGAGCGGGGTGGATTTGATCGGCGGATTCCAGGTTGTGGACTCCATGGGCACGGTCCCGACCTCGCTGATGATGGTTGCGGCGATTTCGCTGTTTCTGCTCAGAGCCGCGCATCGCCGATAGGCGCTTCGTCTCCGGAACGACGGATCGTCTTAGTTTGCAGACGATCACCGTCCGAATACCTCGATACGCGGGACTGCCTTGATCTGGGCCATCGCCTGATCCCGGGGCACGGGACGCCCGGCCGCCATGCCCAGCGCCTGGTCCCGGACGATTGGCAGAAAAGGCAGCATGGTGCGCTGCGTTCGCGCCGTAAGCTCCTGTTGCAAGACAGTCGCCTGAGCCGCGATGCCGGCCCGCGCCGGGCCGGTCGCGATCTGGCGTAGCAGCCGGGCGTAGCTGTCCATGCCCGCCTCCGCCTGTGCCATGTTGCGGGCCAGGCCTTCTTCCACCACGCGGCGATTGGCCGGGTCGGCGGTGGTTTCCAGGAACGCCCGCTGCACATTGGCCAGGTTGTTGAAACTCCAGACATTCTGCGCCAGCACGATCCCGGCCTCGAGCTGCGCGGACAGCGCGGTGGCCGCCAGGTCCGCCCGTGCCCGCTCATCGCTGGTGAGCCGCGCCGAGAGCCGATCCAGCGCGCCGCGCAACCCTTCATCGGCCGTGCTCTCCCGCAATAAGGCGAGCGCCGCGCGCGAGTCCTCCCCGGCCTGCTGCCGCTGCCCCGTCACCGCGGCGAATGCCGCCCGCGCCCGCTCCACCTCCGCGAGGCTGCCGGCCGCCGGCGCCGACAGCACGACGCGGAAGCCCATGGTCGGCAGCCGGGTCGGTTCGTTCGTGATGGCGTCATAGGGCGGGATCTCGTCCCGCATCGCCGTATGCAGCTGCGCCGCGGTCGAGGCCGTGTAGTTGCCGCCCCGCACCGCGATCCCCCCGGCCTGCCCATGCGGCCGGCCCACCCGGTTGAGGCGATACGGCTCCTGCATCATCTGCCCGGCATTGCCCAGCATGTCATAGAGCCCGAGCGGGTTCGGCAGGCGCTGCCCCACCTGGCCCACCCGTCCGCCCGCGGCCCGGGAGCCCGCCAGCACGTAGCGGTCCGCCCCCTCAGGCATCGGCCAGGTCGGCGCCAGGAACGCCTCCTCGCTCACCCGGGCGCCGCCGCGGGCCGCGAACTCCCACTCATCCTCGGTCGGCAACCGCACGAAGGCGAGCGCGTCGCCCCGCTTGGGCAGCCGCTCCCGCCCGTTCTTCAGCAACCAGCCCGAATACCGGGCCCCGAACGCCACCGCATCCGGCCACGACACCGAGGTCTGCGCCACCCGGCCGCCAGCCGAGGGCTCCGGGCAGGTGGTAGCCAACGCCGCGAACTGGTCCCGCGTCACCGCATACTTGCCCATGTAGAACCGCCGCCCGTTCGCCGACGGGAACGGCGCTGCAAGGAAGGCGGCGCGCAGGTATTCGCTGTAGCCCTGTTCGGTATCCGCCTGGCCCACCGTCACCGCCCGGTCATCCAGCGGCCCGGCACCGGACGGCACCTCCACCGGGCGGAACACCATCGCGCCGCCGCACGGCATCGGCAGCACCAGGTCTTCCTCCGCTGGCTGCGGGTTGAACCACTTCGCATCCCACTCGGCATGGGCGGGGGCGGACAGCAGCAGCGCCGCGGCGACGAACCATCTCATACGGTGCTCACTCCCTCCCATGGCTCGACCCGCCCGGCCCGCGTGCCCGCGACGGCGGAGACCACTAGCGCGCCCCCGAGCGTGACACCGGCCGCAGCCGCAAGCAGCGCCGGAGAAATCAAGCAAAGCGGCCGGTCCAACGCCAGCGTGCCGGCAAACACCCGGTTCACGATCCCCGCGGCCCCCAGCGCCACCAGCGCCGCCAACGCCCAGCCCAATACCGCGACCACCGCCGCCTGCGTCATCGGAAACGCTTGCAACGCCCTCGCGCGCAGCCCCAGGAACCGCAACTGCGCCAGCGGCACCCGCTTCCGCTCCACATTCGCCCACAGCCCGGCGCCCAACGACACCATGAACCCGGCCCCGCCCAACCCCGCCACCAATCCGAATAGCAGCCCCAAATTGCGATCCACCCGCAACAGCCCGGCAACCTCGCCAGCGCGGGACACCACGTCGATCCCCTCGGCCTTCAGCGCGTCATCGAGCGCCGGCACGTCCTCGAGCCGCCGCGCATACAGCCGGAACCCCGCATAGTCCGCGCGCGCCACGGAGCCCAAACCCGCCAAGCTGTCCGGTGGTGTGGCCCCGCCATCCTGGAAATCCTCGACCGCGACCGCCAGCGGCAGCGCCACGAAAGCCCCGTCTCGCCCGAACGCCGAAACGGGCGCCACCGCCTGCACCTGCAACGCCAGAGGCACGCTCTCCCGCCGCCCCGACACGATGCGGGCCAGCCGCCCCACCAGGCGGTCGCCCGCCCGCACCTGCAACCGGCTGGCGGCGGAGGCGCTGAGCACGAGCTGGTCGGGGGCGGCGACGGCCACGCCGTCCAGCAAGGGATCGCCGGGGGCGGTGGGGATCAGCTCGGCGCGGGTGCCGCCACCGGGCCGCTCCCCGGTTTCCAGCAACAGAGTCGCGGCCAGGGTGCGAGTGCGTGGCGCCAGGAACGACACGTCCGGCCGGGCGGCGAGCCGGTCCAGCAACCCGGCGTCGAACGTCCGGTTGGCGGCGGTCGTGATCTCGCGCGCATGCGGATCTTCCAGCAGCACCTCGCGCAGTCCCTGCACCACCCCCGCCCGCAACCCGGCCAAGATGATCAGCGGCGCCAGCACGGCCGCCAGCGAGAGGATCGTGCACAGCGCCAGCAGCCGCTCCGCCCTGAGATCCGCCAGCGCCAGCCCGATCGCAACCCTCATGACCAGGCGAACCGCGTCAAAGACAGAGCGGGATCGGGGCGGCAGGGCGCGATGGCGAACCCGGCCGCCTGCGCCCGCGCGGCATCATGCGTGCTGATCACCAGCGCCGTCCCGTCCTCCGCGGCCTCGGTCAGAAGGTGCAGGATTTCGTCGGCCTGGGTGGGATGGACGGAGGCCGTGGGCTCGTCGGCCAGCACGAGGCCGGGCCGATGCACGAGGGCGCGGGCCACGGCGGCGCGCTGCCGCTGCCCGACCGAGACAGAAGATGGCATGCGGTCCAGCACGGCAGCGATGCCCAGCCGCTCCGCCAACTGCGCCACCCGCACCGGGTCGGTGCGGCCTTGGAGGCGGAGCGGAAGGGCGATGTTGGCGCGCAACGTGAGGAACGGCAGCAGGGAGCCGGTTTGCGGCACGAAGCCGAGGTGCTGCGAGCGGAGAGCGGCGAGCGCGTCGAGTTGACAGGTGCGCCACAGGCTGAGGGCGTCGGTTCCCGCCAGATCGAGCGTGCTTATCCCCTCTCCCGCTGGCGGGAGAGGGTTAGGGTGAGGGTGGGACGACATACGCGTAGTCCGGTGAGTGGGGCTACCACCCTCACCCCGACCCTCTCCCGCCAGCGGGAGAGGGGGAAGCGATCCGGCCGGCTCCAACGCCAGTGCAAGTATTGCGAGAAGCGTGCTCTTCCCACAGCCAGAAGGCCCCGTCACAGCAACCCGGGCGCCAGCGTCCAGCCTCAGGTGCTCCACCTCCAGCCGGAAAGCCGAACCCCCCGATGCGAAACTGCGGGACAGACCCTCCGCCCGCAGCCTCGTTGTCACGGCAGCGCTTCGATCGGCACCGGATACAGCGCCTCCCCGGCGGCGCGGCTGCCTGACAGATCCACCCACAGATCGGTGTTGGATTGGAACTCCTGATACAAACGCAGCTTCGCCTCCACGTTGTTCAGCACCGTCCGCTGCGCGATGGCGCCCATGGCCAGCCAATCCGCCTCCCGGATATCCATGATCTCGGACTGGTAGGGCAGGTCATCGAGGTATTCGCCCAGGAGCCCGCCGATGTTGGAGGCGGTCATGATCCGCTGCGGGTCCCTGGCGGCGGCGGCAAAGGTGCTGCGGAGCTGGGCGAAGAAATTGCGCGGCTCCGTGCGCCCCGCGAGCCCGGCCTGCAGGATGGTCTGCAAGCTTTTCGCGAGATCGCTGAGTTGGTTGCGGGTCAGCAGCACGCGGACGTCGAGGCTCGCGACCGCCGGGTCGGCCAAGTCCCGGTCCGTGGTCCAGCTCCGCACGACGTCCGGCGCCCGCGTGTTCTCGGTGCGGCCGAGATACGTAAGGCGCATGGCCTCGCCCACCACACGCACGGCCTGCTGCATGGCTGGATCGGCGGGCGCGGCGCCCGGGGATGGCCTTCCCGCGGCCTCTCCCACCTGGCTCAGCAGCGCGCGGCTGAGGTCCTGCACCGTGCGGGCAAACGCGTCCGGCGCGCCGTTCGCCACCGGGAAATACAGCGGCCCGGCAGCGCCGAACTGGGTCAGCTCACGGTATTGCGCCGCCGCCGGCTCATGGTTGCGGCGGGCGCGGCCCTCGGGCGTCAGCAGGTGGATCGCGAACACCGCGACGCCCTTGGCCTTCGCCAGCTCGCGGATATCGGCGATGTTGAGCTGCGTCAGGCTATGCGGGTGATGCCCGGGCCGGGCGCCGGCATCGGTGATCAGCACGATGTAGCGCCCCGCCAAGGGCGACCAGTCGGTCGAGTCCAGCGCCACCTTGATGCCGCCGATCGGGTCTTCGTCGAAGCCGTTGGAACTCGCCTCCGCCTGCTGCACGCTGGCGATCGGGATGTTGATGCTGTCCGCCGGCTGGTTGAAATCCGGTTTGCCATAGATGCGGGTGGCGTATTCGAGGCCCGGGCTATCGGCCAGGCTGTCACGATAGGCCACCAGCCCGAAGCGGAAGCTGTCGCGCAAGGGCGTGGTGCCGATGCTGGCGATCACGCTGCGGATCGCGTCGCGCGTGCGGTCGATATAGGGCTGCATGCTCATCGTGGTGTCGAGCACGAAGACCACCCCGGCCTTGAACGCGGTGGGCGGGGTGGCGGGCGGCGGTTGCCGATCGGCGGGGGCGGAGATCACCTCCAGGAGGCGGAGCGGCGGCCCGAACTCCCGCTCGATCCGCTCGGCCTTCAGGATCGGCATCAGGTAGAAATTGCGGGCGAAATCCACCACACGCGCCGGCTCGATCGCCAGCACCGGGCCGGGATCGCCGTTGGATTGCGCGGCGCGGCGCAGCGTGGCCGCCCGTTCCCCGGCCTGCGCATCCATCATGAGCCGCCGCTCATCCTCCTCCGACCGCAGGAACAGCACCGGCTGCCGCCCGGCCGGGTTGGTGAAGGCGGCGACCATCGTGTGCTTCCACTCGATCGCCTTGGCGCCCTCGAGCCATCCCTCCGCCCGGCCATCCGCGGTGCGCCCGACCTCGATCCGCGTTCCGGCCGGCCGCGCATAAACGTAATAAACGCTGAACCCCGGCACCGGCCGCGCCCCGGCGCCATCGGGGCCCGGCGACAGCGTGGCACCGGGCCGCACGATCACGCGCTGGAACAGCGACTGCTTCCCTTCGATCAGCAGCGGCGTCCGCGCGGCCTGGGCGTGAGCCAGGAGGGGCATGAGACACAGCAGAAGGGCAAGCAGCCGAGCCATCATGGCCAGAAATCCTTCAGGATCAGGTCGGCATTGACGTCGCCGGCCTCGGCCTGCGCCCGCAGCATGCGCCGCAGCGCGTCCCGCGGCTCGCTCACACTACCGCCCGCGCGCCCGGCATCGCGATAATATTTCGCGGATTGGCGCGCATCGGGGCGGGGGATCGGGCCGTCCGTCGTGAACAGCACGGGGTCATACAGCCGGGCCAAGGCTGCCAGCGCCGCGGCGTCGCCCCGATCGGCCGCGGCCTCCAGCAGCAAAAGGCCGTCATCGCGCTGCGTGCCGCGGAGGCGCCGGCGGCCTTCTTCGACCACGGCGGCGGTGTTCGGCGCACGCGCCAGCACGTCCGGCACCGAAAGCCGGCTCAGATCGACCGGGCCCGGCGGAGGTGGCGGCGTGGGCGGGGGCGTGGGCGGTGTCGGCGGAGGCGGCGTGCGCGTAGGTGGCGTGGGCGGGTTGGGCGGCGGCTGCGGCGGAGGTGGCGCGGGTGGCGTCGGCTGGACCGGCTCCGGTATCGGCGTCGCATCGGCCATCTCCTCGCGCCGGGCGCTGCGCCCCGCCAGCAAGGAGCCGGCAATCACCAGTAGGAGCAGGGCGAACCCCACCAGCACCGGGATCAGGCCGCCGCGCTCGAATACGCCCGGCACGGGCGGGGGCGGGCCGGGGACCATCGGGCCCTGAGGCGCGCCCTGAAGCGGGCTCGGGGGCGGCCCCTGAGGCGGAACGGGCCGGGGCAGCGGCGGCGCCACGGGCGGCACGGCGCGGATGATGGTCTCGTCCGCATCGGGTAAGGGCGGTGTAATAGGGGCGGGCGCCGGCACGATTGCAGCAGCCGGCGCAGCAGGGGGCGGCGGTGGCGGCGCGGGCTGGGCCACGACGCCACCGTGCAGGGGGGCGATATCGGGCCAATAGGTGCCGGTCGGCTCGATCCCGGCACCGGGGACCGAGACGGCGTACACCCCGGCCTCCAGAAACCGGCACACCTCCCAGCCGACATGCAGCAGCAGGTCGCCGCCCGCCGCCTCCGCCGACACGGGCTGCAGCAGCGCGTCACTGCTCTGCCAGCCATCCGGGCCCAACTTGTCATCGCTCCATTCCGCATCGCGCTGGACACGGAAGCCCGGGTTGCCGGACGCTGCGGCCGCGCCGCCCACGCGGATCAGGGCGTGGCCCGCTTGGTAGGCCGGGTCCGGGGTGACGGTGATGGTCATGCAGCGGGCTCCAGCCGGGTCAGCAGCTTGCCCAGCCTTTCGTTGGCGTCGATGTCCAGCCCCGTGGCGGCCTGGTCCTGCACGTTGTCTTCGAACAGCCGGGCCACGGCGAAGATCCAATCGACATGGAAGACGTAGTCATACGCGGCCGGCGTATCGCCCAGCACGGGCGGGCCGGTCATGGCCGGGCGGGGCGCGAATACCGGGCGGTCGGTGCCGCTCGGGCGGGGGCGCTGCGCCAGCGGCATGCGGTCGAAATCCAGCATGTGGACGAAACCGTTGATCCCGGCCTCCACCAGCATGACGGGCTTTTGCGCGGCGCCGGGGTTGCGGTGCTGGAAGCTGGCGCGGGTGCGCAGATCCTGCGCGATGCGGCCGCGCAGATCGAGCCGACGGGAGGCGGTCAGGATCTCCTGCACCAGGCTCGAGGCTTGTTCGCGCGGCAGTTGGAACACCGCGGACGTGCTGGGGTCCTCGGCCACGGCCGTCAACTGACGCGCCCATTCCGCCAGCGCCAGGTCCGCGAACCGATCGAACCGGTCCCGCACCTGCGGCGTGGGCGCGGGCGCCGCCATGGGTTCGTCATCCAGCAAGCCGCCCAGCGCCGAAAGGTAGCTCTCGCGGGAGCCAACCGTCCCGATCGGCACCGGCGCCTCGTCCGCGCGGGATTGCAGCTCCCAATAGACGGAGCTGACCACATCCTGCGTCACCTGCATCTGGCGCATGAGCGGGCCGAACATCTGCGCCTGCGCACAGGCCAGCAGCGCGCGGGCGACCAGCCGGGCCTCCTTGCGGGCACGGGCCATCTCGGCCGCGAGATCCCCGGTGTGGAAATACGGCCGGAGCCGGTGCGCCATGTCTGCCGACAGTTCCGCCAGGCGCCCCGCGACCTGGGTGGCCTTGGTGGCGGGATCGCAGACGGGGCTGAGCTGCGCCGCGAGGTAGGAGATGCCGCCATCATTGGCGGACAGCCCCTCGGTCCAGGCGCGCGCCGGGTCCGCGAAATGCGCCTGCACCAGCGGGTTCGCCATATAGGCGGTGCGCCGCTCCAGCACCGCCTGCGACGCGCGGGGAGAGATGCCGACCTCACGCTCGCCGTCGTAATCCAGGACGGACGCGAACTTGATCGCCGTGCTGCGCAGCCAGAACAGATTATCGAACGCGCGACCCGGCACCCACGCCGTCGGCCAGCCATGCGCCTTGCCGAAAAAATCCAGCAGCGACGCCTGCAACCGCGCCGTCCAGCGCTGGCCGGACGCCACATCCTCCCCGGCCTTGTCCTCGAATTCGCCATCGAACTTGGTCAGCACGAAGAACAACGCGTTGCGCTGCGCTGCCCGGGCCTGCGGGGTCGCGCCCAGCGTCTGCCGGATCCAGCCATCGATCATGTTCGGCAGCGTCTGCACGTCCTGGTTGCTGGGCCCGACACACAGCAGCATCGCCGTGATCTCCTGCTCCGCGTTGTAGCGCTGGAACAGATAGGCGACCTTGCCGCGCAGGAAGACGCGGCCCAGCCGGCCCTCCTGCGCCAGGAAGGCGTCGGGATCGACGATCTCCTCCCGCGTGCGGGCGCCCGGGAAATCCAGCAGATCGGTGTGCGCGAAGAAGTCCCAGGGCTGCTCGGCGAGCGGCACCGTGATCTCGGCAATCAGCGCCGCGAGCGCCGAGCGGTCCAGCATGGCGGTGGCGCCAGCCGAGCTCACGACCCGCACCGGCGCGCCGAGCCCGGCCCGCTGCTCTCCCAACGAAAACACCCGGTCCGCATCCAGCACGCTGAGTTCCCGCGGCGTCAGCGCATCGAGGCCGCAGAACGCCGTGTCCGGAAAGCCGAGCTGCGCCAGCGCGTCGATCAATTGCTGCGCCACGCGGGTGAGCGGCGCCGTACCGGCCCAGAGCGGGGCATAGGCCTCGGCCCGCATCGAGGGCGGCAGGCGCGGGATGAGCTCCGCCGCCTGCGACCAATAGGCGGAGCCCAAGCCTTGCAATAACGGGTGGCTCGGGAAGTGGAGGAGGAAATATTCGCGCAGGTCCTCCAGGTCATCGACCGTCAGCCCCCCCTGCGCCGATGGCCCGGCCGAGGGCGTGAGGCGCGCGAACAGCGCCGCTACCGCCTCGGGCGTGGGCGGCGCGAAGTCGCGAACTTTGAAATCTTCGAGGTAGGCATTGGCCAGTATTTTCACGACGTCGGTTTGCGACATCAGCCGCAGCGGCACCGGTGCATCGGGCGGCGCCGCCACACCGCGGACCGTGAAGCGGGACACGAGACCGGTGCTCTCCTTGCCGCCCTGCGGGTTGAGGTCGGCCAGGAAGTTGAGCCGCTTCTCACCATAGGCGGCGAGCAACGGCGCGCCGGGCCGGGTGGCGAGCGACGACACGAGGTAACTTTTGCCGGCCTGCGACGCGCCGAACACCGCCACGCACATCGGCCGCTCCGCCGCGCGCCGCAACCGGGCGGCCCGGCGGCCGAAGCGGCGGAACTCGGCGGCCAGCGCAGCCGGGTCTTCTTTCAGCCGGGCACGGTTGGCTTCGATCCAGGCAGCGCCGTCCCGCGCAGCTTCGCTGACGTCTCGCGCCCGGTTCATGACCGTCACCGGACTTGAGCTCATGGGATCACCAGCCGGCCGGTGTCGCGCCAATACCCGTCCTGGTCGTCGATGGTCTGCAGACGCAGCCGCACATCCCCGGGCCGCTTGCTGGCGCCGGAGGCATCCACGATCTCGTCCACGACGAAGCTCTCGCGCAGCATCTCGGCGTCCGGCGCCTCGGGATCGATCTCGCGGCGTGTCACGGTCACGGTGAGCGGCAGCTCCATGCGGTGCGCGTCGTCCGGGTTGGCGAACTCCATCATATACAGCGGCGTCGCGGTCCAGCGCGCGATCGGCAGTTGCCGGAAACCGAGTTGCGTCAGCGTCTGGAACTGCAGCTTGAACCCCACATCCTGTGCCGGGGGGCCATCGAGGTCGAGGTTGCGCAGCACCACGTTCTCGTCCCGGATCTGCCCGTTATTGTCCATCTTGCCGATGTAGCGCGCCGTGCTGCGCATCGCGAGCTTGCCGGTCCGCAGCATGAAGTTGCGCAGCCGCCCCTCGGCCTGCACGCACAGGGCGGCGCCCACGGCGGCGGTGGTCTTGGGATCGTCGATGCGGTTGGCGGCGTCCCGGAACGGGTATTTCTCCCCCACGCGATACCGGTGCATGCCTACGATCCGATGCGGCGGCACCGGCGCCTTCGCCAGCACCATGTCCCCCACCATCCGCAACCGGGACGGCCGGCCCGAGAGCAGCAGCACGTCGCAATCATACGCCCACACGACCTCGCAGAGATCGGCCAGCACGGGGCCCAGCACGGCGGAGATCACGGGCTCCACCTGCTGCGTCAGCACGACCAGCTTCACGTCCGCCACCCGGAAATTGCTGGCGCCCGCGGCCGATGCGGCGGACTCCAAATATTCCAGGGCCCGACTGGACTGCATGAGATCGGTCCCCAGCACGTCCGCCACCGTGCTGCGCAGGATCTCGCCGGTCATGCGGCCCTCCACGCCCTCATAGGCGCGGAGCACCGCGATGCCCACGGGCTCCAGCACCATCGACACGAACAGCCGGCGGCGGTGTCGCTCGGGCTCGGACTGGCCGCCCTGGTCCTGGCCCAGGGTGCGGGACAGCAGCGCGCGGGGGTCGGCGACGCCGGCCTCCTTCAAGGCAGTCGCGAACGCCGGCAGCACCACGCCGGTGAGGATGCGCTCCAGCACGTCGTCCCCGGCGATCTTGAAACTCTCGCGGAACTCCTGCCGCGGCACGATCGCCTCGCCGCCCTGCACGGAATAGGTGCTGACCATGAGGTCGGTCGTGCCGCCGCCGATGTCGATGCTGGCGACGCGCAGGCTCGGGACGGGCATGATGACGCCGGGTTCCGCCCGGGGCCGGCCGACCAATTCCATCAGCGCGCCCACGTCGCCCTGCAGCCGCTCCGTCACCTCGTTGTGCAACCACACGATCTGGGTGGCGGTGGCCTCATCGAGGTTCGCGACCACGCGCGGCGGCTGCGGGCCGCCCTGGCTCAGGCCCAGCATGTCCCAGGCCAGCATCACGGCGCCCTGGGCCCGGGCGCGCAGGATGTGCTGCTCCGCCACCGGCATGCCGGGCGGCATCGTCATCAACAACGACCGCAGCTGCCGCGGCTTGTCCGCGTCCCGCCGCTGGGCGCGGGTGCCGGGCGCGTTCATCTGGCCCATGGCCTGGAGCAGGATCTCGGCCAGCATGAAGGTGAACACGGCGCTGCGGGAAAACCGTGCCCTGACCGCCGGCTGCCCGCGCCGCTGCCGCAGCACGGCGCCGTCTTCCGACACCAGCGCCATGAACGGGCCGCTCACGGGCGGGTCCGTGGTCACGCCGTCATTGGCGCGGCCGTTGTAGCGCCAGCCCTGCGTCGCGGGCCGGAGGTCCCACAGATAGCGCTTGGGCGAGCTCAGCCCCGTCGTGCCCTCGTTGCCCGCGCGGGCACCCGCGAGCCGCACCGCCTCGGGCCCCACGCGCACCGGGCTCGGCCAGGCGAAGGCGGAGGCGCGGCCGGAGCGGCGGCTCACGGCATCGCGCCCGAAGCTCGCGCGGGAGAACTCCACCCGGCTATCGAACGGCTTCTCATGCCGGCATTCCGGCCGCGACAGGTCCCGCAACGCCAGCGGGTAGCTGTCGGACAGGTTCATGCCCTGCCCGGGATGCTCCTCGATCAGGATGCCGCAGGTGCGGGCATTGCCGAGATCGAGCACCAGGTCCACCGCCACCGGCAGATACCCGGCATTCGCCGACACCGTGTCCAGCAACTGCACCCGCGGCAGCAAATTGGCCGCACCCAAAAGCCCGAGCATCACCTGGTAGCGCGCAAAATGCTCGCACCCGCGCGACAGGTCTTCCGGCCGCAGCTTCCGGCCGCCGCGGGCCTGGGTCAGCATCTCGACCAGCATCTCCTTCAGCCAATCGCCGACCCAGGCCTCGTTCAGGAACCAGGCATGCTGCGTGGGCTCCGGCACGAAGACGAATTCCTGCTGGCGGATGCTGTCCTCGGGCGTGGGCGCGACATAGGGCGCGCCCGGCGTCACCGGCAGCAACGCCGTGTCGAAGGCCAGCGTCAACAGATGGGTGCGGCCCGGCGCCGGGGTGGGATGCACCACGATCCGCCCGCGCGCCCAGTTGCTCGGGCCCACATCATGCGCCTCCTGCCCGGTGCCGCTGCGCGACAGCAGGCGCAGATACGGCAGCGGCGCCCAGCGGCCGAGATGCAGGTCGATCGCCTGGCGCGGGCTCACGGCATAGGTCTCGTCCGCCGGCGGCGCGTCCCGCGTGAGCTTTTCCACCAATTGCCCGGTCTCGGGATCGGCCACGAGCTCATGCAGCTTCACGGGCTGTGCGCCATCTGGATCCGGCGTGCCGCCCAGCCGCTCCTCCCAGAAGGTGCGGGCCTGCCGGGGCAGGGAATCCATGTCGAGCGGGGTGTCCCAGAACTGGATGCCGCTTTGCGGGACGAGGGTGATCAACGGCGGCATGGGTGGTCTTTCATCGTCTGAAGCGGCCGCGGAAGCTGCTGCCGTCCGAGGGTCCACCCAGGTTGCGCCCCACGCAAGCGGCCTCGGTATCGCTCGAGCGGGTGCAGCGCAGCTCGCTCCGGTTCACCTGCAAAGTGCCGGTGCACGGTCCCGGCATGGTGACCATCAGCGCCGGGGCGTCGAACGACGCCGCCAGAGGTCCGCTGCATTGCCGGCCATTCACCAGGCGGGCGGTGTGGTTGCCGCCCCCGTCCTGACCGAAACACAGCTTCCACTCGGCTATTTTTGTGTCTGGCGTGTGGGTGCCGTTGTCGATGAACAGCTCGGTTTCCAGGTGCCAACAACCCTCGAGCATCGCAAGCTCGCTGCGGTCCCATCGGCCCTGCGGCAGCGCGGCGCGCGGCGGCGGGGGCGCGGGTGGCGGTGCAGGCGACGCCCGGGGCGGGACGACCGGTGGCGCCGCGGGCAGCGGGCATTGCAACTGCTTGCGCCCAATCTCCTCCGTCAGCGTCGCCAGCAAGGTGCGCAGCCCGGCGCCCCGCTCCTCCTCCCGCAACTGCGCCCCCAACGCCTCCAGCTGCCCCGGCACGATCGCGCACGCGGTGGGCGCCGGCACCAGCCAGCGATACGCCATCGGCAGCAGCAAACCGGACGCGAGCGCCAATGCCGCCAGCCCGCCCAGCAGGCCGCCATACAAACCCCAGCGCGGCCGGGGTTGCGCCCGCCAGGCGATGCCGTCATCCAGCCGCGCCAGCCGCCCCGCAACCCCGGTGCTGGCATGGCCCCACCCCGCCAGCACGGGCCGGCCATCGACGGCGAACACAAAACCCTGGTCCGGGATTTCCCGCAGGGCCGGCCAGGCTGCCGTCACCGCGAGCGCCACGCCGCTTTCCGCGAGCCGGCGGATATCCGACAGGATGGCGCCAAGCGCCCGGTCCAGCGCCATCCGCCCCGCGGACGGCAGGTCGGCGTAGCGGATGCGGCTCTGCCCCTCGGTGTGCCAGTCGAGGCCCGCCGGGGTGCGCTCGGGCCGGGCCAGCAGGGCGGCGTGGGCCGGGGAGAGATGGGCCGCGATCTCTTGCGTCAGTGCCGCGTGCCAGGAGACGGCGTCCCGGTCCGCAGGCAGCAATCGCTGGGCGGCGCCGTCCCGCAACTCGATGAGGCGGATCATCGGGGCGCCCCCGGGGAGCCACCAGGGGCCCCGCCCGGTGCCGGCGCCTCGATCGTCACCTCCGTCACCAGCTGGTTGCGGCGGCCGTTCGTGGCGGTGCCGGTGATCACCTGGTCGGGCTGTCCCTCCCGCCGGATCGTGACCCGGAAGGGCGAGTTCGGCCGCACCCGCATGCCGTAGGGATCGACGATCACCTTATAGCGGCCGGGCTGCGGCTCGTTGAAGAACACGTTCTCCACCGGCGTGTTCGTCAGCGTGTTCACGTCCCCGTTCGCATCCACGTCCAGCGCCCCGCCGCACGCCCGGCGCCGGATGAAATTGATGTCCACCCCGTTCGGGCACACGACATGCAGGTCGAGGTCGTTGCGGTCATCCCAGGCCAGGATGATCGTGAGCTTCCCCCGCTGCGCCCCCTGCCGCTGCGCCCGCTCCACGTCCTGCGACGGCGGCGGCGGCGGCGGGGGTGGCGGCGGCGGCGGCGGCGGCGGCGGCGGGGGTGGAGGCGGTGGAGGAGGTGGCGGCGGTGGCGGCGGTGGTGAGGGCGGTGGCTGGCACATCAGCCGCCGCTGCCCGGCCTCGGTCGCGAGCCGTGCCAGCTCGGTCCGCAACACGCCTTCCCGCGCCGTTTCGTCCTCGAGGCCGCGCGCCAGCTCGAGCTGCCCGGGCGCCAGCCGGCATTGCGGCGGATCGACTGCGAACCAGCCCAGCGGGTCCCGATACGCCGCCCACCCCGCCGCCGCCGGCGCCAGCAACGAGCCGGCCAGCACGCCCCACAACCAGGTCCGCGGTATCGGCGCAGCGCCATACGGGGAGGGCGGCGGCGGCAGGATCGTGGCGTCCACCACGCGCGGCACCACGGCGCCGCGCAGCACAAGGCCGCCGCCCTGCTGCCCGCCCCGCACATGGCCCCAGGCCGCCAGCACGGGCTGATCGCCGCACAAATAGACGCAATCCGGCCCCGGCACCTGCAAGGCGAGGCCCAGCATCTCCGCCAGGAACCGGTCGCTATCGCCCCGGCTGCCGCCGATCCGTGCGGCCAGCGCCTGCACGTCCTGCACCAGCGCCGCGAGCCGGGCCTCCCCCGCGTCCCGCGCCGGCGATGTATCCATGCGGACGGGTGCTTCCGCCCGGTCGGTGTACCAATCCACGCTGCCCTGCGCGACGTTCGGCACGGGCTCCGCCAGCAGCGCCGCATGGGCCGCCGACAGCTCGCGCGCCAGCAGCGTGTGCAGGGCGCGCCAGGCCTCCACCGTGGTCTGTCCGGCGACGGCCAGCGGCTGCAGGTCCTGCAGCCGCGTCGTGGTCAGGCGGGCGGCCATGCTCTGCCCCGGGCCTCAGCGCGTCTCGGCCGGCGGCGGCTTACCGCCACCGCCACCCGCCGGCGGCACCGCGGGCGTGGCCGGCGCGGGCGTGGGCGGCGCAGGCGGGGTCGGCGTCACCACGGCGGGCGGATTGGGCGCCGGGGCGGCGGGGGCAGGTGTCGCGGGCACGGGCGTGGCGGGTGCGGGTGGGACCGGCGCCGCGGGGGCCGGCGTTGCCGGTGCGGGCGTAGCCGGCGTGGCCGGTGCAGGCGTGGCAGGTGCAGGCGTAGCCGGGGCAGGGGCCGGGGCAGGAGCAGGGGTAGGCGTCGCAAGACCCGGCGTGGACGGCGCGGCGCTCGGCGGACCGCCCGGTGCGCAAGGGCCCGTCGCATCCGCAACCGGCGTCCCGCTCTCCCGGATGAACGCGATCACACCATCTGTCTTCTGGGCGTAGTTGGCGTGCACCACCTGCTCGCGGTTTGCCGTGATGAACGTGTTGATGCCCAGCACACGCCCGCACGCATCCACCAGGGGCCCGCCGCTGTTCCCGCCCGACACCGCAGCGCTATGCGGCATGATCTTCATGCCCGAGGGCGCGGACTGGATCGCGTTGATCCGCCCGTCCGTGAGGATCACCTCCGGCACCGCCGACTGGTCGCCGTTCTTCAGCCGCTCGAACGCCTCGTCCGATTGCAGCAGCAATCCCGGGAACCCGGCCGCGATCACCTGGTCCAGCGGATTGGCAACCAGGGTAAAAGACAGCGGCTGGATGCCCTGGATCCCCTCCACCTTCAGCAGCGCCACATCCGGGCTGCCGATCTCGGAATTGGGCGTCTGCGCCACCACGCGAACCCGGGTGGTGCGGCCCAGCTTCTTGCTGGTCACCACGATCGCGTTCTGGTCCGCGCTCTCGATCACGTGGCGGTTGGTGGCGATCAGGTCGGGCGCGATGAAGAAGCCGGTGCCGGTCGAGGTGCCGTCCGTGCCCGGCGCGATGATGAGCACCACGGCCTGGGTCAACAACTCCGCCAGCGACCCCTGGAAGGCCTGCCCGCCCGAGGGAGGCGTCACCGAACCGGGCGGCACTGGCGCGGCGCGGTTGGGGCCGAGCTGCGGCATCTGCGCCGGGTCGGGCACGCAGACGTTGCCGGCCAGCAGGCGGCGCCGCGCCTCGATCTCCCGCTCCAGCGCCGCGTTCTGCTCGCGCTGCCGGTCCACGGCTTCCCGTGCGGCGCGTTCGTCCAGCAGGTTCACCGCCGTCGGCCGTTCGGCGATGCGGGCCGCGACCATGCGGGCGCCCGCCCACAGGCCGATGCCCAGGAACAAGCCCGCCACCGCCAGCGCGGCCGGCGCCAGCGCCCAGTCCCACGCCGAGCGATTGGCCGGCATGGGTGCCAGGCGCGGCGGCGGCGCGGCCAGCAGCGGCGGCGGCGTGGGGGGCGGGGGAGATGCCAGGGGCGCAATCGGGATCGGCGCGCGCGATTCGGGCATCGTCAGATATGCCGCCGCCCAGGCCCGGCCGCGCGCCGCCTGCTCCTCCTCGGTGCCGCCGGCCTGCGCCGACAATCCCCAATCCGTCAGCAACGGTGCGCCGCCCACCGCCAGGATCGACCCGGCCTGCGCCACCGCCAGCGCGCGCCGCAGCAGCGGGCCCAGCTCGCCATCGTCCATCAACGGCGTGAGGCCGCGCATCGTGTCCCGCAGCCGGCTCTCCGGCCCGGTGCGGCGATCGGGCGGCAGGGCGGAAAGCGGCTCGGCATCGCCCGGCAGGTCGGCATACCACGACACGCTGCCCGGCTGGTCCGCCGTGCCCCATGTCACGACGGGCTCCGCAAACAGCGCCGCCGCCGCGACCCCGGCCCGCCGCTGCAGCAGGTCCCGCAGCTGGGCATACGCGCCCAGGACCGGCGCACCGTCCAGCATGATCGGCTGCAGGCCCGCAAGCGGCGTCTTGCCGATAAACCGTGGAGCCATCGCCGCGTGTCGCCCTGAAGTTTGCAGCGCACTATGACGGCGCGGGGCCTGCCTCCGCAAGGCACGGTCCTTGCGGGGGAGTGACGAAGTTATGGCTTGCCCAATATTCCCTCGTCTTGCATCGTTACGGAATTCATTGCCGGAGGGAACGATGACAGCCTGTTGGACGGCTCGCCTGATGGCAGCCGGGATGGTGGCGGCCGGGCTGGCGGCGGCAGATGGGGCGATGGCGCAGAAGAATAGCGGCCCCCTCCTGCCCAACGCGCCCGCCTACTCGGCCCCCACCTATCCCCCTCCCAGCTATTCGCCCCCCAGCTACCGGCCTGCGCCGCCGCCCTTGCAGGCCGCACCGCGCGCCCCGCAAGGCAATCCGGACGTGGAGCGGCAGGCGCAGGCGCTGCCCCTGGACCCGCAAACCCGTGAACTCCGGGACCAGATGCCCGCGGACCCCCGCGGGATCGAGCGCCGGCTCGGCCTGCGCGAATCCCGCGCGCCCGCCACCGATCTGCGTGGCCGCACCTCCAGCCCCCGGGAGATCGTCGATGCGCTTGCACCCCGTTAGTTTTGCGGCCCTGGCCCTGATGGCCGGGCTCGCCGCCTGCGCCCCGCAACCGGTCATGGTGACGGATGGCGGCACGATCGTTCCCGCGTTCGAGCGCCGCGTATTCCCGAACATCAATTTCGACTTCGACAGCTACCGCATCCGGCCGGACAACTATGCGCAGCTCGACAACGTCGCGATCGCGCTCAACGACCCGGCCCTTGGTGGCGTCCGCTTGTTCGAGATCAACGGCCACACCGACGTCACCGGCCGGCTCGGCTACAACATCAGCCTGTCGCAGCTCCGGGCGGCCGCCGTGGTCGAATACCTGGTGCAGCGCGGCGTACCCCGGGAGCGCATGCGGGCGCAGGGCTTCGGCCCGCTCAACCTGATCGACGCCTACAACCCCCGCAGCCCGGCCAACCGGCGGGTGGAGATCGTGGCGGTTCGCTAACGGCCGTCATTGCGAGCGACGCGAAGCAATCCAGGGGCAACATGCCCGCTTGTGGCCCCTGGATTGCTTCGCCGAGCGGCTTGCAATGACAGCCGCTAACCCACGGCGTGCCCGAACACCGCGCGGAGCGCCAGGAACAGCGCTCCGCCGGCCACGAACCCCACCAGCGTGCCATTCACCCGCACGAATTGCAGGTCCTTGCCCACCCGAAGTTCGAGCTTTTCGGTGATGGTGTCCGCGTCCCACCCCGCCACCACGCTGCCGATGAACCCGGCCAGCTGAGCCTGGGCGCTCGGCAGCAGCCCTGCGATCACGCCCTCCGCGGCCGCTTGCAACCGAACCTGCGCCTTCTGATCCTCCGCCAGGAAGGCGCCGAGGTTGGCGAGCGCGCCGGCCACCACCGCCTGGGTCCGCCCCTCCGGCCGCGCCGCATCGGCCTCGAGCGCCACGCGCATGCGGGACCAGACATCCCACAACCAGGTCTGCACGGTCTCATGCGCCACCACGCGGCGGACGGCCTGGCCGATCTCGGCGGCGCGCGCCGGGTCGGTCTCCATGCGGACGATCTCGGCGCGGATCCACTCGTCGAACGCGGCGCGCACCGTCCCGCCCTCGGGCCCCATGCGCTCCAGCTCATCCCGCAGCACGCCCAGCACGCGCTCCGCCACCTGCGCGCCGAGCACCCAGCCCACCAGCCTGCCGCCGGATGCCCGCACCTTCTCCTGGATGAAGCCGTGCAGCGCGTCATGCTTGCTGTCGAGCAGCGTGCGCAATTCGCCGAGCAGGAACCCCAGCGCCTCCTGATGCCGGCCGCCATCCACCAGCGTGCGCAGCGCCCGCGCCACGATCCGCCCGGCACCGGCCCCGCCCACCAGCCGCGGCACGATGCGGGCCATGGTGCGCCGGGCCCGCCCGTCCTCCACGGTCGCCAACACACGCGGCAGCATTTCCGTGAGCGCGCGGGCGGCGGGCTGCACGGCGGCGGGGTCGCTGAGGAAGCGGGCGAGAATGGCCGACAGATCGATCCGGCTCAGCACGCGGGACACTTCGGCCGGCGTGAAGACATGCCCGGCCACGAAGCGGCCCAGCGCGTGGCCTAGCCGTTCTTTCTGCTTCGGGATGATCGCCGTGTGCGGGATCGGCAGGCCGAGCGGATGGCGGAACAGCGCCGTCACCGCGAACCAGTCCGCGAGCCCGCCGACCAGCCCGGCCTTCGCACTCGATTGCAGCAGGTCTGCGGCCAAGCCGGGCGGCATCGCGTACGACACGAGCACCAGCGCCGCCATCAGCACCAACAGCCCCGACGCAAACGCCTTGTGCCGCCGGAGCGCCCGCCGCGCCTCCTCGTCCGCCGCGGTCAGGCCCAGCAGGGGAGCCATGCTAGCTGCGATACGACCCGTTGATGTCGATGTAGCCATGGGTCAGATCGCAGGTCCACGCCGTGCCACGCCCCTTGCCGAGGCCGAGGTCGACCGTGATGCCGATTTCGCGCCCCTGCATGTGCGCCACCACCGGCGCCTCGTCATAGCCCGGCACCACCGTGCCCTCCCGCGCCATCCAGGTCCCGCCGATGCCGACGCTCAGCGTGTCGCGATCCGCGGGCTCCCCGGCCTTGCCGACGGCCATGACGATGCGGCCCCAATTCGCGTCCTCGCCGGCGATCGCGGTCTTCACCAGGGGGGAGTTCGCAATGGCCAGCGCCACGCGGCGGGCCGATTTGTGCGTCACGGCGCCGGCCACGTCGATGCGGACCAGCTTCTGCGCGCCCTCGCCATCGCGCACCACCTGCAAGGCGAGGTCCAGCAACACGGCATCCAGCGCGTCCCGGAAGCGGCGGACGGATTTCTTGTCGTCCTTCCCAACCTTCGCGTGCTCGGCGCGGCCGGTGGCGAACAGCAGCACGGTGTCGCTGGTTGAGGTGTCGCTGTCCACGGTCGTGCAGTTGAAGCTGCGCTTGACGCCCCGTTCCAGCATGTCCTGCAGCATGGCGCGCGGCAGCTTCGCGTCCGTGAACACGAAGGCCAGCATGGTCGCCATGTCGGGCGCCACCATGCCGCTGCCCTTGGCGAAACCGGTGATGGTGACGGGGCTGCCCTCGATATGGACGGTGCGCGTGCTGGCCTTGGGGAAGGTGTCGGTCGTCATGATGCCGCGCGCGGCGGCGTCCCACCCGTCTTCCGACAGGGAGGCGTGCAGGGCCGGCAACGCCTCGATCAGGCGGTCCTGCGGCAAGGGTTGGCCGATCACCCCGGTGCTGGCGACGAACACCTCATGGGTGCGGCAATCCACCAGCTCGGCCGCGGCCTCGGCCGTTTCGCGCACCACCTCTGCGCCGGCCCGGCCCGTGAACACGTTGGCGTTGCCGGCATTGATCACCACGGCGCGGGCCCTGCCGCCCACCAGCGCCTCCCGGCACCAATCCACGGGGGCGCCCGGGCATTTGTTGCGGGTGAACACCCCGGCGGCAACCGTGCCTTCCGGCAGCTCGATCATCACAAGGTCGGTCCGCCCCGTGTAGCGGATGCCGGCCGCGGCCGAGCCGAGTTTGACCCCCGGCATGGGCGGCAGCGCCGGCATCGGCACCGCGAGCGGGGAGGGCGCAGCCATCGTCAGCGCGCCGGGGCGCCCGGGAGGGGGGTCACGGGCGCCGGGGTGTCATCCATCGGGCTGCCGTCGATCTTGAACTTCTGCACCGCGAGGCCCTCCTTGGCCGCGGTCAGCACGCGGGTCACGCCTTCCTGGATCAGGGATTGCCGGATCTCGTCCCGCACCTGCTCCAGTGCGGGCGGCGGCGCGGTGCGGCGCTCCTCCAGCTTGATGACGTGCCAGCCGAAGCGGGTCTTGACCGGTGCCTGGGTGATCTCACCGGGCTTCAAGCCGAACGCGGCGTCCGCGAATTCCGGCAGCATGTCCGTTTTCTTGAAGAAGCCGAGATCGCCGCCGGATGCGGCACCGGGATCCTTGCTCAACGTCTTGGCCAGCTCGGCGAAGTCGGCGCCGCCCTTGAGATCGGCGATGATCTTCTTCGCCTGCTCCTCGTCGGGCACCAGGATGTGGCGGGCGCGCACTTCTTCCTCGCCCTGCTTGCCGGCGATGTCGCGGTCGTAGCGGGCCTTGATCGCCTCATCCGTCAGCGTCGGCGCGATCTCGCGGGTGAGAAGGGCGTTCTGGATCGCAAGGTCGGTCGCCCGCGTCACCTGGCGCTGCACGGCGGGGTCATTGGCCAGCCCTTGCTTGCGCCCGGCCTGCACGATCACGCGGCGATCGATCAACTGGTCCAGCAACATGGGATACAGCACCGGGGCCGGCATGCCGCGCAGCTCCTCCGGCAGGCTGGCCGCGGCTTCCTGCAGCTCGCTCGCGTGGATCTCGTCGGCGCCGACCTTGGCCACCACCGGGTCGGCTGGCGGCGCCGCGGGAGCCGGGGGCGTCTGTGCGGCGCAGAGCGCGGTGGAGGCCAGCAGGAACGCGGCGGCAAAGCTCAGGCGGCGCATGGAAACCCTCATCGAACGGAGCGGGCGGACCATGCCCCAACGCTTCCTATCCGACAAGCAGCGCCCCACATCGTTGACCCGGCTCCCCTCGGCTCCTATTTGAGGCACCAACTAGACCCGGGGCCTCAAACCCTCCCGCGCGGCCCGCATGGTCGTGCCCTCTGGAAGGCTACCCATGTTCGCCAGCATCGCCCGCGCCGTTTTCGGCTCCGCCAATGACCGCTCGCTGAAGGCCTATCAGCGCCGGGTGCAGGCGATCAACGCGTTCGAGCCGGCTGTGGCCGCGCTGGACGATGCGGGTCTCCAAGGCAAGACGGCGGAGTTCCGCGCCCGCCTAGCCTCGGGAACGGCACTCGATGACCTGCTGCCGGAGGCGTTCGCCGTGGTGCGGGAGGCCGCCAAGCGCGTGCTGGGCCTCCGGCATTTCGACGTGCAGATGATCGGCGGCATGGTCCTGCATGACGGCAAGATCGCCGAGATGAAGACCGGTGAGGGCAAGACGCTGGTCGCGACGCTCCCGGTATATCTGAATGCGCTGCCGGGCACGGGCGTGCATGTGGTGACGGTGAACGACTACCTGGCCCAGCGCGACGCGGAGTGGATGGGCCGGGTCTATGCGTTCCTGGGGCTCTCCACGGGCGTGATCGTGCATGGGCTGGAGGATCATGAGCGCCGGGCCGCCTATGGCGCGGACATCACCTACGGCACCAACAACGAGTTCGGCTTCGACTATTTGCGTGACAACATGAAATACCGGCTGGAGGACATGACCCAGCGGGATTTCGCCTACGCCATCGTGGACGAGGTCGACAGCATCCTGATCGACGAGGCGCGCACCCCCCTCATCATCAGCGGCCCCGCCGAAGACAGCAGCGACCTGTATCGCACCGTGAACGCCGTGGTGGTCGAGCTGGTGAAGGACGCGACCACCTATGAGAAGGACGAGAAGTTCAAGACCGTGACGATGACCGAAGCCGGGTCGGAACGGGTGGAGGACATGCTGCGGGAGGCCGGGATCATCACGGAGGGCAACCTCTATGACATGTTCAACGTGTCGGTGATCCATCACGTGCAGCAATCCTTGCGCGCCAACACGCTGTTCCAGCGCGACGTGGACTACATCGTGCGGGACGACAAGGTGATCCTGATCGACGAGTTCACCGGCCGCATGATGGATGGCCGGCGCTATTCGGAAGGGCTGCACCAGGCGCTGGAGGCCAAGGAGTTCGTGACCGTCCAGCCGGAGAACCAGACGCTGGCCAGCATCACCTTCCAGAACTATTTCCGGCTGTATCCGAAGCTGTCCGGCATGACCGGGACGGCGCTGACGGAAGCCGACGAGTTCGCCGAGATCTACAAGCTGGAAGTGCTGGAGATCCCGACCAACGTCCCCGTGTCCCGCAAGGATTCCGATGACGAGGTGTATCGCACCGCCGCCGAGAAATACGAGGCCGTCGCGACCCTGATCGAGGAGGCGCGTGGCCGCGGTCAGCCCGTGCTGGTCGGCACGACCTCGATCGAGAAATCCGAGACGATCAGCGAGATCCTCACCCGCAAGAAGGTGCCGCACGCCGTGCTGAACGCGCGCTTCCACGAGCAGGAAGCGACGATCGTGGCCCAGGCCGGCGCACCCGGCGCCATCACCATCGCCACCAACATGGCCGGCCGCGGCACCGACATCAAACTCGGCGGCAACGCCGACATGCGCATCAAGCTCGAGACCACGGCGCTGCCGGAGGAGCACCAGGCTGCGAAGGCGTCCGAGATCACGCAGCAGGTCGCGGTCTGGCACGAGGACGTGAAGGCTGCCGGCGGCCTGCTGGTGATCGGCACCGAGCGGCATGAAAGCAGGCGCATCGACAACCAGCTCCGCGGCCGCTCCGGCCGGCAGGGCGACCCCGGCGCCTCGCGCTTCTTCCTCAGCCTCGAGGACGACCTGATGCGCATCTTCGGCTCCGACCGGATGGGCGGCATGCTGCAGAAGATGGGCCTGAAGGATGGCGAGGCGATCATCCATCCCTGGATCAACAAGGCACTGGAAAAGGCGCAGAAGAAGGTCGAGGCGCGCAACTTCGACACGCGCAAGAACGTGCTGAAATACGACGACGTCATGAACAACCAGCGCCGCGAGGTGTATGCCCAGCGCCGCGAGTTCATGCGCGCCGATGACGTGTCCGAGACCGTGCAGGAGATGCGGGACGAGATCATCCACGGCCTGGTGCACCGCCGCATCCCGGAAAAGGCCTATGCCGAGCAATGGGAGACGCAGGCTCTGCAGGATGAGGTGAAGCGCATCCTGAACCTCGATCTCCCCGTGGTGGAGTGGGGCCGCGAGGAGGGCATGGACGAGACCGGCATCCGCGAGCGGATCGAGGCCGCGGCGTCCGCCCACATGGCGGCCAAGGCGGCGAATATGGGCCCGGAGCTGATGCGGTATGTGGAGAAATCCATGCTGCTGCAGATGCTGGACCAGGTCTGGAAGGAGCACCTGCTGGCGCTCGACCACCTGCGCCAGGGCATCGGCCTGCGTGCCTATGGCCAGCGGGATCCATTGAACGAATACAAGAGCGAGGCCTTCGCGCTGTTCAACGCCATGCTGGACGAGTTGAAGGAGCGGGTCACGTCGATGCTGGCCCGCGTCGAGCTGGGCGCCGAAGCGCCGCCCGAGGAAATGTTCCAACCGGCCACGCCGCAGACGATGCACTACTCCGACCCGGCCGGCGCCGCGCCGTATGCGGGCGGAGACGTGCTGGAAGCGGAACGACCCGCCGCAATCGACCCGGCGGACCCCACAACCTGGCGCGAGACGCCCCGCAACGCGCCGTGCCCGTGCGGGTCAGGCAAGAAATACAAGCACTGCCACGGGCGGGTGTAAGACAGCATGCGTGCTTCGAGGGTCAGTTCGAAAGCCGATCCGATCGAGCGTCACCCGTGACCTAACCCCGTCACCCCGGGCTCGACCCGGGGTCCCGCTGCTCGAAGGCATCGCCCGTGACCTAACCCCGTCACCCCGGGCTTGACCCGGGGTCCCGCTGCTTCCTCACGCGAGTGAGAAGCGGAAACAAGGCCATCGTCGCAGGATGGCGTGAGGAAGACCGATCCGATCCGCTCGTCCTGCGGAGGCGGAAGCGGGATCCCGGGTCAAGCCCGGGATGACGGGAGCGGCACGGCACAGGCCAGCGCCCGATCCACCCATCCCGTCGCGGCCAGCACAGCCGGCGCAAGGTCGAACGGGTCGGCGCCCCCCAGCTCCGCCCCCAGCACGCCCTGCAAGGTGGCGCCGCTCCGCCGCACCTCGTCCGCCGCCTGCTCCACCCGGTGATGCGCGGCCTCCCGGCCCATGGTCCGCGCCAGAACGGCAGCCGCCGCATCGGCAAACAGCAACCCGCGCGTAAGCCCGATATTCGCCATCATGCGCCCGGCATCCACCTCCAGCCCCTCCGCCAGCGCGCGCGCTTCCCGCAAGGCACCCGCTGCCAACCCGAACAGCGACGGCAGCGCGTGCCACTCCGCATGCCACAGCCCCGGCGGGCGCTCATGCAGCGCCGCCATGGCGGTCAGCAGCGTCGTCACATGCCCCGGCGCCGCGGCGTGGGCGGCCAGGATCACGGTGCAGGATACCGGGTTCCGCTTATGCGGCATGGCGGAGGAGCCGCCGCGGCCGGGCACATAGGGCTCGGCCACCTCGCCCACCTCGGTCGAGGCCAGATGCGCGATATCGGTCGCCATCTTGGCCAGCGCGCCGATCAGCGTCGCCAGCCACACGCCGGCCCCGACCACCCCGGCCCGGCGCGTGTGCCAGGCGATCGGGGGCGCCGCCAGGCCCAGCTCGGCCGCGTAGGAGTCCAGCACATCAGGGCCGGCCGCGCCCAACCCGGCCAGCGTCCCGACCGGCCCCGCCAGCGAGGCCTGCAACAACCCCGCCCGCACCGCGCCCAGTTGTGTCGAAACCTCCGCCACGCCCACCAGCCACACCGCCACCTTGAACCCGAACGTCACCGGCGCCGCATGCTGGCCATAGGTGCGGCCGACGCAGTGAGTATCGCGATGCCGCCTCGCCAGCGCGGCCAGGCCCGTCCGCACGGCCGCCAGCTCCGTCTCCAGCAAGGCAAATGCCTCCCGACACGCCATCACCAGCGCGGTATCCATGATGTCCTGCGTGGTGGCGCCGCGGTGGAAGGCGCGCTCCAGCTCGGGCGGCAGCTGCGTCTGCACCGCGCGCACGAACGGGATCGTCGGCACGCCCGAGATCGCGGTCGCGGCCCCGATTGCGGCGGGGTCCAGGCCCTGCACCGCCTCGATCGCCGGGGCAAGCGCGTCGGGTGCCAGGCCATGCCGGGCCAGGGCGCGGGCGAGGGCGGCCTCGGCGGCCAGCATGTGGCGCAACCGGGACTCGTCCGAAAAACACGCCCGCATCGCGGTTGTGGTGAACAACGGCCCGAGCAGGCTGGAATCGAGGGCGGACAGGGTCATGATGGGCAAAACCTTGCACGCGCCCGATCCGCCCGCCATAGGACGGCAAAGGGAGACACCGCATGAACCCGGATGCCGAATACATCCAGCGCGACCGCGGCCAGCAGCCGCCCGCCTTCACGCCGATCTACAAGACCTCCGTCTTGCGCTCCCCGCGGCTGGCGATGCTGTCGTTGCAGAACTCGCTGTCGGAGATCACGGGCCCCCGCTTCGGCCACAACCAACTCGGCCCCGATGACCACGACCTGCTGCTGAATTACAGCCAGGGCGGCGAGGCGATCGGGGAGCGCACGATCGTGCATGGCCGCCTGCTGGACCAGAACGGCCGCGGCGTGCCGCATGCCCTGATCGAAGTCTGGCAGGCCAATGCCGGCGGCCGTTACCGCCATCGCAACGACAGCTACCTCGCGCCGATCGACGCCAATTTCGGCGGCTGCGGCCGGATGATCACCGATGAGGACGGGCGCTACGTGTTCCGCACCGTCAAGCCCGGCGCCTACCCGTTCCGCAATTTCGTGAACTCCTGGCGGCCGGCGCACATCCACTTTTCGGTATTCGGCAGCGGGTTCGTGCAGCGGCTCATCACGCAGATGTATTTCGAAGGCGATCCGCTGATCCCGCATGACAGCATCCTCAACACCATCCCGGACCCGGCGGCCCGGGAGCGCCTGGTCGCGAAGCTCGACCTCGATGCCGCCGTGCCGCTCGATGCGCTGGCCTACCGGTGGGACATCGTGCTCCGCGGGCGCCGCTCCACCGTGTTCGAGAACAAGTTGCAGGGGAACTGAGCATGACGCTGCATGAAACGCCGTCGCAAACGGCCGGGCCGTATGTGCATATCGGGCTGATCCCGCGCCAGGCCGGGTTCGAGATTTTCGCCAACGACTTTGGAAATGTGCTGGCGGGGCCCGACACGCAGGGCGAGCGCATCCGCATCGAGGGCCGGGTGCTGGACGGATTGGGCGCGCCGTGCCGCGACATCCTGCTGGAGATCTGGCAAGCGAACGCCGCCGGCCGCCACGATCACGAGGCGGACCGCCAGCCCGGCCCCATCGATCCCGGCTTCCACGGCTGGGGCCGCGCCGGGACGGATTTCGAGACCGGGCTCTACGCCTTCGACACCATCAAGCCCGGTGCCGTCATGGGCCGCCACGGCCGCCCCATGGCGCCGCATGTCAGCTTCTGGCTGGTCGCGCGCGGCATCAACATCGGGCTGCAGACCCGCATGTATTTCGCCGACGAGGCCGAGGCCAATGCCCGGGACCCCGTGCTCAACCTGATCGAGCATCCCGCCCGCCGCCAGACCCTGATCGCCCAGCGCACGGAACGCGACGGCGCCGTGGTCTATGTGTTCGACATCCGCCTGCAGGGCGACAACGAAACGGTGTTCTTCGATGCCTGATGCCACTCCCGTCGTGATCTGCGTCGCCATCACCGGCTCCGTCCCGCGCAAGGCGGACAACCCGGCCGTGCCCACCACGCCCGCGGAACAGATCGACAGCACCCACGCGGCGTTCGAGGCCGGGGCCAGCCTGGTGCACATCCACGTCCGCAACCCGGATGAGAGCCCGAGTTCCGACCCGGCCCTGTTCCGCCAGGTGCAGGAAGGCATCGCCAAGCACTGCCCCGGCATGATCATCCAGTTCTCCACGGGCGGCCGCGGACGGGACCAGGCGGCGCGGGGCAATGCGCTGGACCTCCGGCCCCACATGGCGTCACTCAGCACCGGCTCGGTCAACTTTCCGTCCATTGTCTATGAGAACGCGCCTGGTTTGGTGGTCGATCTGGCCACGAAGATGCAGGCGCATGGCGTGCTGCCGGAAATCGAAGTGTTCGACCTGTCGCACCTGCACGGCGCCAAGCGCCTGGTGGAGGCCGGGCTGATGTCGGCGCACCCGCATGTGCAGTTCGTCCTGGGCGTGAAGAACGCGATGCCGGCGGAGGAGCGTCTGCTGGACGTGCTGCTGACCGAGCTGCGCATCGTGCTGCCCGGCGCCACCTGGACCGCGGCCGGCATCGGGCGCAACCAGTCCGTGGTGATGGATTGGGCCCTGGCCCGCGGCGCCGACGCGGTGCGCACCGGCCTCGAAGACAACGTCCGCATCAGCCGGGACCGGCTGGCGGCCAGCAATGCGGAGCTCGTGACGATGGCAGCAGAGACGGTCCAACGGCACGGACGGCGCGTGGCGACCCCCCCGGAAGCGCGCTCGGCCCTGGGGATCGCAGCATGACCGCGATGCACTCCTACGAGCCCCGCAACGGCCACGGCCTCCCGCATGACCCGTTCAACGCCATCATCGCCCCGCGCCCGATCGGCTGGGTGTCAACCATGGGCCGGGACGGCAGCGTGAACCTGGCGCCCTACAGCTTCTTCAACGCCTTCAACTACCACCCACCCATCCTCGGTTTCTCCAGCACCAGCGCCAAGGACAGCCTCCGCAATGCGCAGGAAACCGGCGAGTTCGTGTGGAACCTGGTGACGCGGCCACTCGCGGAGGCGATGAACCAGACGTCTGTTCCCGCGCCCTATGGCACCGACGAGTTCGGGGTCGCCGGGCTGGAAAAGACCGCCTCCGTACTCGTAAAATGCCCGCGCGTGGCCGCGAGCCCGGTGCAGCTGGAGTGCAAGGTGACGGAGATCGTCCAGCTGAAAAGCCATACGGGTGCCCTGGTGCAAGCGTGGCTGGTGATGGGGGAGGTCGTGATGGCCCATATCGGCGCGCATCTGTTGAAGGACGGGATCTTCGACACGTTCGGGGCCGGGATCATGATGCGCGCGGGGGGGCCGACGGCGTATGCGTCGGTCGGGCCGGAGAGCCGGTTGGACATGGACCGGCCGCGGTGAGCGTGACGTCTGGCCGCTCACACTGACAGTGCCGGTCGCGCACGCTGCCGGCTTCTACGCCAGGTAGCGCCCCCCGCCGGCCTCCCGCGCCTGTCCCATCGCCGCCAGCACTTCCAGCATCGGAACGAGCTTGGCGGGGCGGACGCCGGTGAATTGCCGGGCCAGGTCCGCGGGCCCGGCGCCGCCGGAGCGGGCCAGGGCGGCGCGCAGCGCCACGTATTGCGCCCCGGGCGCCTTGGGCCAGCTCGGCAGGGCAGCGTCCGGCGTGACGGCGATTTCGAGCTGTTCGCGCCGGGCCGCCTGCGCCGTTTCCTCCGGCGCCTGGTAGTCGGGGCGGAGCCAGCGGATCTTTCCCTGGGCCTCCTCCGCCGCGCGCGCCTGGTTCAGCGCCACGACGCGCGCGACGATGGCGGCGGGCTCGAGATCGGCGGGCCAGCCATAGGCGGCGGCGACGGCGGCGTCCAAGCGGTCATGCAAATGCCGCAGCACCTCGACCTGCCCGGCCTCGAGCACGTCCCGCTCCGCCGGGGTGAGCGTCTGGCCCGCGCGGAGGGCGGCGAGGACGTTGTAGAGGCCGGTGAGGGTAAGATCCTGCCCCGCGGCGAGGCGGGTTTGTCGGAGTGCATCCAGCTCTTCGGCGAGGGCGCCGATCTCTTTTGCTTGGGCGGGGGTGACGGCGGGGAAGGGGAAGGGGTCGAAGCAGCGGGTTTTGTTATAGCGGGGATCGTTACCGAAACCGAGCCACCCTCCGGCGGCGAGTGCCCAACAGGTGTGGACGCGGGATGACAGCACGCCAAGGTGAAAGGGATCGGCCGTGGCGATGCAGACGAGCATGTTGTCGGGCAGGACGGCAGCGTGCTGGAACACGAAGAGCCGGTGCTTGGCAGTCTCGACGGTCGCGACATACCGAGAGAGACCGAGCAGAGCGGGGCGCAGGTCTCGGCGTGGTTCGCCGAACACCCACCATGAATTGCGATAGCTCCCGCGGGCGTTCTGGTCCCGCTCCGGCTTAACCCGCATCAAAAGATGCTGGAACACCGCAGGAAAACGCTGCCGCAGCTCCGCTTCCGTCAACCCCAACAAGTCGATGACCAACACGCCCCGGCTGCGCCCCGTCATGTCCTTGCCGTTCAGATACGGCCGGATATGCCGATCCAGCCCCGGCACCCGGCCCAGCCCGAGGCTCGCCGCCGTCGCCGGCGACACGATGAAGCCCTTCCCGTGTAGCTTCACGCCGGGGCTGCAGAGCCGCTCATTGGCCCGCAACGGGCGGGCCGCGTCCGGGCTGACACCGGTTGTCAGGTCCGCGTTCACGATCCCCACCCGCTCGGCCACCACAACCTCCGGCACGGCGCCCGGCCCCTCCTTTAGGACCGTCAGCAATCGCCCGCTGCCTGCGCCCCGCGCCGCCACCGTCATCGCGATCCGCACCGCTGCCGCGCCCTCGCCCTGGGACCACGGGTGATCCGGGATCGCGAACACCAGGTGCACCCGCTTCGCCCCCGTCATCGCCGCCGCGATCACCCGGCGGCAGAACACCTGCCGGATGCTGTTGCTGGTGATGAAGCCGAACCGCCGCGCCTTGCCCGCCCGCACCAGCTCCGCCGCCCGCCACCAGAAGAACATCGCGAGGTCAGCCGAGGGCGGCACCTTCGGATAGGCCGCCCACAGCGCCTCCGCATAGCCGCCGCCCAGCTCCGCGCGCAAATCCTTGCCGGCGACGAAAGGCGGGTTGCCCACGATGAAGTCAGCCGCGGGCCACGGCGCCGGCGTGCCGCCCACCGGCCGCATGACCAGCGCCTGGTCCGTGAGGTCCGGCACCTTCTCGCCCGTGACCGGATGCAGCGTGGTGCGCCCGCCCCAGCGCGTGACGGGCGTGCCGCGCGCATCCTTGTCGGCCTCGGTCCGGTCATAGCGCAGCAGCGCATCGGCCTCCCGAATCGTCCGGAAATCGCGCAGGATCGGCTCCGCCGGGGGTGCGGCGCCGTTGGTGCGGAAATGCCATTGCAGATAGCCGATCCACAGCACCAGCTCCGCCACCGGCACCGCCCGCGGGTTCACGTCCAGGCCCAGGAATTGATGCGGGTCCACCGTGGCGCCCGCGAGGTCCAGCAGCCCGGCATCCCCGCGCGCATAGCCGGCCAGCGTGTCCAGCACCTCCCCCTCGAGCCGCTTCATCAACTCCAGCGTCACATACAGGAAATTGCCGGTGCCGCAGGCCGGGTCGAGCACGCGGATGGAACAGAGCGTGGCGTGAAAGGCGCGCACCCGGCGCGCGGCCTCCGGCGCGTCATCGTTCGCCATTGCCTCCTCGGCGGCCGCGCGCACACCGTCCCACTCCTCGCGCAGCGGTTCCATGACAGTCGGCAGCACCAGGCGCTCCACGAAGGGGCGCGGCGTGAACTCGGCGCCGAGCCGGCCACGCTCCCGCCGGTCCAGCGCCTGTTCCAGCAGCGTGCCGAAGATCGCGGGCTCCACATCCGCCCAGTCTTGGCCGGCGGCCAGGATCAGCAAGGCCAGCTCGTCTTCCGTGACCGGCAGCGGATCGGCGCCGCCATGCGGGCCCGGGCGGAACAGGCCGCCGTTGAACCTCAGAAGCGTCGCGGCAAGGGCGGCGGAAAAGCCGCCGGCATCCATGGTGCGCCATAGATCGCCCAGGAGGCCGACGAACTTCACCCGGTCTCCCTGGCACCGCCGCAATAGGTCGGAGAAGCTCGTGCGCTCCGGCAGCAGATCGACGGATTGCGCGAACATGCAGAAGATGCAGCGCATGAGAAAGGTCGCGACATGCGCAGGGGCGTGGCGGGGCCGGGCCGAAGTGCCCTCCAACGCGGCAGCGAGCTTCGCCAGCAGGGCCGCGATGTCCCGCGTCACCTCGGCCCGCCGCAACGAGGGGTCCAGCGCCTTCGGGTCGAGCCAGATGCCGCGCAACAGGGCACGGATCTCGGGCCGCCGCAGGTCGGGCAGATAGATGCGAAACCGCTCGCGATCCGGGAACTGCGCGTAGTGCTTCCCGGTGCCGGAGAAGTCGGCATAGAGGTCGAGGCAAAATCCCACGTCGCAGACGATCAGGAACGGGGGCCAGCCCTCCCCGGCCGGCAGGTCGCGGGCATAGCCCTCGGCCTGTCCCTTCGCCTGCTGCATGTGCCGGGCCCAGGCCGGGGTGTTGCGGATATTGGCCCGGCGCTGCGCCTCCGTCTCGTGCACGAATAGCCGCGCCTGCCGATCGGCCGCGCCGCCCTGCTTGGCTTCGCAGACGAAGCAGCCACGCTTGTAGAGGTCGATCCGGCGCGTCGTGGTGCTGCCATCCGCCTCGTGATGGGTGACGTTGCGCTCGAACCGGTAGGGACCGGTGCCGCCGCTGGCCGGGTCCGGCCGTGGCACGCCCAGCACGTCGCATAGCTCGGACAAGAAAGGCTGCGCGTTGGCCCGCTCCGCCATGGCAGTGCCGTCCCAGCGGGCGATGAAGTGATGGGTAAGATCTGGATCGGGAGTCGGCACGGGGGCGAGTGCAGCACGGGGAGGCCCGGGCGTCACCTAGTGGGGGCGTCACCTAGTGGGGGCGTCACCTGGTGAGGGGGCGCGTGCCCAAGCGTCCCGCTCGGTCAGCAGCGCGTCCAGCGCCGGGTTGGCGGCGCCCATGGTGTGCCGGGCCCGGCAGTAGGCCGCAAGCACGGCCGGCCATGGCGTGCCGGTTGCCTCCGCCGCGGCGGAGAGGGTGGGCAGCGACACGTCCCCGAACACGGCGCGGGTCTGGGAGGGCGTCCCGCCGGTGCCGCGGAGGATGGCGACGATGCCGGCCGCGGTGACCGGATCGGCGCTGGCGTTCTCGGCCGCGTTCCGCACGGTCAGGATCGCGCTCATGAGGAGTCTCGAATGGCGTCGTGCACCGTCTGCACCATGCCGGGCAGGAAGCGCCGGCCCGTCTCGGATGGAAGCAGATCGCGCGACAGGGTGGCGGGGTCCAGCTTCGCCAGAGTCGAGAGGCGGCGGCTCAGCGCCGGATGGGCGCGCCGGGTCGCCGCGATCGCGGCGTGGGCCGAAGCTGGATCCACCGCCAGGGCCACCGCCATATCGAACACGTCCCGCGCCTTGAAGCTGTCGGCCCGGTAGAGCAGCTTCTTGGCCAGGATCTCGACCGTTGCATCCAGCGACACGGTTCTGCCCTGAAATGTCATTTCTGCGGTTTCAGCGTTGGGGAGCACAGGTCCGGCAACGATGAAATCGATGTCGCCCTCAGCCAGGACGAGCTTCACGGCGTTGGCCTGTTCCTCATACGACACCGAGGCGGCTTCGGAGACGGCGTTCAAACGGGGCGTCAGGAAGCTGAGCGCCCGGGCATCATGGGTGAAGATGTCGATGTCCTTGCTCAACCGATGGTCGAACCGGAACATCAGCACGGTCCCGCCGCCAGCCGGAAATAAAGGGCGCCGTAGCCGTTGACCGACAGGCTGTCGATGATCTCGAGCGCCGTTTCCAACAGGCGGCGCCACGTGGTCCGATCGACGGCGCGGGCGGGTGCGGCGGCCATGGCTTCAGGCTACCACGGACGCTGCACGTCAGCCATCGTCCCGCGCCACGACCTCCCGCTGTGCCCGCAGATGGCCCTGCCGGCTCTGCGCCTCGATGAAGATGCGGCGGATCAAGGGATAGTCGCGCTTGATCTGCCGTTCCATCGTGCTCACGGCCTGCTCCACCTCATCGGCCGACAGGTCGTTGTCGAAATCCAGGCTCAGCACCGCCAGCACGTCATGCGGGCCGAAATGCATGGTGAGCACTTCGTTGACGCCGGTGACCGCCGGGTTGGCGAGCGCCAGCCGGCGGAGCGCGGCGCTGATGGCGGGGTCCGCGGCCTCCCCGAGCATCAGGCCCTTGCATTCCCGCGCCAGGAAGGTGGCGGTGAAGGCCAGCAGCAGGCCGATCATGACGGAGGCCACGCCGTCCAGCCGCGGCGTATCGAGTACCTGCGCCGCCGCGAGGCCGGCCGCCGCGATCGCAAGCCCGGCCAACGCCGCGCTGTCTTCCAGCAGCACGGTGAACACCGTCGGGTCCTTGCTGCGCTGCACGGCGTCCACCAGCTCCGTGTCGCCTGATTGGCGGCGGAAGGCGCGCAACGCGATCAGCCAGGTCGCCCCCTCGAACACGAAGGACAGGGCCAGCACCACATAGTTGACCACGGCATGCTCGACGGCGTGCGGATGGCGGATCTTGTCGATGCCTTCCAGGATCGAGACCCCGGCGCCCAGGCCGAAGATCAGGATCGCCACCACGAACGTCCAGAAATACAGCTCGAGCCCGAAGCCGAACGGATGCTCGGGCGTGGCCGGCCGCGCGGAGCGGCGCAGGCCATAGAGCATCAGCAGCTGGTTCCCGGTATCCACCAGGGAGTGAATGGCCTCGCTCAGCATGGCGGAGCTGCCGGTCCACCAGGCGGCGGCGAACTTGGTGGCCGCGATGGCCGCATTGCCGGCCAGGGCGGCGAAGATGGTGGATTTGGATTCGTGCGCCATGGGGCCTCAAACGCGCACGGCTACAAAGGTTGCCGGGTTAGGCGCGCACCAGCTTGATCCGCTTCCCCTGGACCCCCAGCGTGATCGCCCCGGCCTTCAACGCCAGCGCATCGGCGCCGAACATTTCCCGCCGCCAGCCCTGCAGTGCCGGGACATCCGGCTCGTCTTCGGACGCCAAGCGGTCGATCTCCTCGCTGGAGGCCAGCAGCTTCGGCGCCACGTTGTGCTCCTCGCATTTATGCGCGAGCAGCACCTTCAACAGCGACACCAGCGCCGGGGAGGGGCGGGCGCCGTCGCGGGTGCGCGGCGCGTCCGGCAGCGCGTCCTCCGGCAGGGCGGCGGCGTCCCGCAGCGCGATCAGCAGGCTCTGGCCGCTTTTGCCGTCTGCGAACCCTTTCGACACGCCGCGGATGCGGGCCAGCGCGTCGGCCGTCTCTGGCGCCACGGCGGCGATCTCCAGCAGGCTTTCGTCCTTCAGCAGGCGCTGGCGGGGGATGTCGATCCGCTGCGCCTCCCGCTCCCGCCAGGCCGCGGCGGCGCGCAGCAGGCCCAGGAGGCGGCGGTTATTGGTGCGGGGGCGGAGGCGCTCCCACATGGTGTCCGGATCGGGCCGGTAGGTGCCGGGTTCCGCCAGCACGGCCATTTCCTCCCGCACCCAGTCCAGCCGGTTGTCGCGGGCCAGGCGCTCCTGCAGTTTTTCATACACGCCGCGAAGGTAGGTGACGTCCGCCGCGGCATAGGTGACCTGCGCGGGGCTCAAGGGCCGGGCGGACCAGTCGCTGAAGCGATGCGCCTTGTCGATATGGCCGCCGGTCAGGGCGCTGACGAGCGAGTCGTAGCCGACCTGGTCCCCGAACCCGGCCACCATGGCTGCGACCTGGGTATCGAAGATGGGCGTCGGCACGGCGCCGAACAGCTCGAGGAAGATCTCCACGTCCTGCCGCGCGGCATGGAACACCTTCACCACGGCGGGGTTGGCCAGCAGCGCGCCGAGCGGCCCCAGGTCGATGCCCGGCGCCTCCGCATCGATCACCGCCACATCATCCACGCCCGCAAGCTGCACGACGCAGAGCTCGGGGTAGTAGGTGCGTTCGCGCATGAACTCGGTGTCGATGGTGACGAACGGCTCGGCCGCGAGGCGGGTGCAGAGGGCATCGAGGGCGGCGGTGGTGGTGATCAGGACGGGCTCGGCGAAGGCCGGGGGAGTGCGGGGCATGGGTGTGTCTACCGGCTGCCTCCCCGGTCGGCAATCGGCCAGCCTTGACACCACAAACCCCGCCGGGCTGTGTGCGCGCTTCGCCGAAGGGACCATCGCCCATGCATGCCTATCGCACCCATACCTGCGGCGCGCTCCGTGCCACCGACGCCGGCGCCACCGCCCGGCTGTCCGGGTGGGTGCATAGCAAGCGGGACCATGGCGGGCTGCTGTTCATCGATCTGCGCGACCATTACGGCATGACGCAATGCGTGCTGCCGGCCGGCACCCCGGCGTTCGCGGCGGCGGACGGGCTCCGGCCCGAGAGCGTGATCACCGTGACCGGCCAGGTCGTGCCGCGTTCGGCGGATACCACGAATGCGCGGCTGCCGACCGGTGCGATCGAGCTGCAGGTGCAGGCGCTGGAGGTGCAATCGGCGGCGGACGTGCTGCCGATCCAGGTGGCTGGCGATGAGAAATACCCGGACGAGCTGCGGCTGAAATATCGCTTCATCGACCTCAGGCGGGACAAGGTGCATCGGAACATGATGCTGCGCGCCGGGGTGATCGCCAGCATCCGCACCCGCATGATCGCGCAGGGCTTTACGGAGTTCCAGACACCGATCCTCACGGCATCGAGCCCGGAGGGTGCGCGCGACTTCCTGGTGCCCAGCCGCAACCACCCCGGCACGTTCTACGCCCTGCCGCAGGCGCCGCAGCAATTCAAGCAGCTGGCAATGGTCGCCGGGTTCGACCGCTATTTCCAAATCGCGCCGTGCTTCCGGGACGAGGCGAGCCGCGCCGATCGATCCCCGGGCGAGTTCTACCAGCTCGATTTCGAGATGAGTTTCGTGACCCAGGAAGACGTGTTCGCGACGCTCGAGCCCGTCATGCACGGCGTGTTCGAGGAGTTCGGTGGCGGCCGCACCGTGACCCCGGCGCCGTTCCCGCGGATTCCGTATGAGACGGCGATGCTGGAATACGGGTCGGACAAACCGGATTTGCGGAACCCGATCCGGATCGCGGATGTGTCGGCGCAATTCGCCGGGTCGGATTTCGGGCTGTTCGCGCGGATCGTGGCCTCGGGCGGCATGGTGCGGGCGATCCCGGCGCCGGGGGCCGGCACGAAGCCGCGTGGCTTCTTCGACAAATTGAACGAATGGGCGCGCAGCGAGGGCGCTGGCGGCCTAGGCTACATCATCTTCGAGGAGGATGGCGGCCGCGGCCCGATCGCCAAGAACCTGGAGGCCGAGCGGATCGAGGCCATTCGCGCCGCCTGTGGCCTCGGCGCCGGGGATGCCGTGTTCTTCGCCGCCGGGCAGAAAGACGAGGCGCCGAAATTCGCCGGCCAGGTCCGCACCCGGCTCGCGCAGGAGCTGGACCTGCTGGAAAAGGACGTGTTCCGCTTCTGCTGGATCACGGATTTCCCGATGTATGAGCTCGCGGAGGAAACCGGCCCGGGAAAGACTGGCACGATCGATTTCAGCCACAACCCGTTCAGCATGCCGCAAGGGGGCCTCGAGGCGCTGAACACGCAGGACCCGCTGACGATCAAGGCGTTCCAATACGACATCGTCTGCAACGGGATCGAGCTGAGCTCCGGCGCCATCCGCAACCATCGGCCGGACATCATGATCCGCGCCTTCGAGATCGCGGGCTATCCCGAGAGCGAGGTGGAGGCGCGGTTCGGCGGCATGCTGGCGGCGTTCCGCTATGGCGCGCCGCCGCACGGGGGCTCGGCGCCCGGCATCGACCGCATGGTGATGCTGCTGGCCGACGAGCCAAACATTCGCGAGGTGATCCTGTTCCCGCTCAACCAGCAGGGGGAAGACCTGATGATGGGCGCCCCGGCGCCGGTGGACGCGAAACGGCTCAAGGAGCTGAGCCTGAAGCTCGATCTGGCGCCCAAGATGAAGCAAAGCTAAGAGCTTGTTAACCATTTAGGATTTGTTCGGGAGCGAGGATCGTCGTTTCGGTCAGCAGCGAATCGCGGTATGTTCTTCTCTCATCCAATGGAGCGTGCTTTGACCAAGTCTCTCACCGACCTCGACATCAAGACCACGCGCCGCGCTGCCATCGCCTCTTTCGCCGCCAAGACCGGTCTGGTGGCCGTCGCCGTTGTGGCCGGTGTGGCCATCTCCGCCACGCCCGCGATGGCGAGCGACAAGCGTAACCAGACCGACAGCGACACCGGCCGCGCGAGCGACGACGTGGCGCAGACCGACAGCGACTAGGCCGAACCACCCGGGCCGCACTCAGAGCGATGACAGGCGGCCCGGGCTTTCCGTTCGATCGGCTCATCGCGCCCGTCAGCCGCGGGGCGTTCTTGGGCGACTATTACGAAGCGGCGCCTCTGGTGCTGCACCGTAACGACAAGGCGTATTACGACGAGCTGCTGACCCCCGACCAGGTTTGGGAGCAGGTCGAACGCGGCAGCCTGCGGCGGGATGACCTCAAAATGGTCAAGTTCGGCGGCGACCAGGTCTCGGATGACTACATGGGTCCGGAAGGCCGGGCCGATCCCGTGCGCGTCGCCAGCATGTTCGGCGATGGCTGGACCATTGCACTCAGCAAGATGCAAGAACGCATGCCGGCGCTGCTGGGCCTGTGCACCGCGGCGGAGGCGGTGTTTTCGGCGCCGTTCCAGACCAATTTGTATTACACGCCCGCCCATGCCCAGGGGTTCATCCCGCACTGGGACACGCATGACGTGTTCGTGCTGCAGGTGTACGGCGCCAAGGAGTGGGTGCTGTATGACACGCCGATCGAACTACCCTTGGTCGGGCAGAGCTTCGACACGCACAAGCCGCCGCCGGGCCCGGTCAGCCAGACCTTCACCCTCCGCGCCGGGGACCTGCTGTATTGCCCGCGCGGGCTGATGCACGCCGCGCATTCCGGACCGGACGAATCGCTCCACATCACGCTGGGATTGCTGGCCAAAACCTGGTCCGACCTGGTGCTGGAGGCCGTGTCCAAAGCCGTGCTCGATGATCCCGCCTTCCGCCGCAACCTTCCGGCCGGCTATGCGCAGCACGGTTTCGACCGCGCGCCGGCCGAGCGCGTCCTCCGCGATCTGATGGACCGCCTGGCCACCACCGCGCTCGGCCCGGCCATGGACCAGATGCGCAGCCAGTTCACCACCACCCGCCGCATGCGCCGCCCCGGTCACGCGGGCCAACTGGCCCGGCTCGACACGGTGGCGCCCGAAACCGTGGTGGCCGTCCGGGCCGACCTGGTGTGGCACATCGTCCCGGCCGGCGAGGAGATCGAGCTGGTCTGCGCCGGGTCCACGCTGACGCTGCCCGGCTTCACGCAGGCCGCCGTCGAACACGCAATGACCGCCCCCCGCTTCGTGATCGATGACCTGCCGGGCCCGCTCGACCCGCCCGGCAAGCTGGTGCTGGTGCGCCGCCTGATCGCGGAAGGGCTGCTGCACGCGGTTCACGACTGACCACGCACAACTGACGGGCACCCTGGCGAAGCGCGGGCGAGGGGCTTATGTGCAGCACTCAGCCCGTTGGAGTCCTCCGGCATGCGCTTGCGCCACCTCGCCGTCCTCGCCCTCAGCCTCGCGCCCCTGCCGGCCCTCGCCGCGGACCCGGTGCCGCTCGCCCCGCATCGCGCGCTCTATCGCCTGACGATGGACACCTCCCGCACCGGCAATGGCGACGTGCAGGCCGCGCGCGGCACGATGGCCTATGAGATCACCGACGCCTGCGACGCCTGGGCCAGCCGGCAGCGCCTGTCGATGACCGTCACCAACCGGGACGGGCAGGATATCGAGATGATATCCGACTACGTGACGCTGGAAAGCAAGGACGGGCTGTCGATGCGCTTCCGCATGCGGCAAACGACCGACACGGCCGTGACCGAGCAGGTCGAGGGCACCGCGACCCTCGAAAGCGCCGGGGGCCGGGGCACGATCACCTACACGGTGCCGGAGCCGAAGACGATGGAGATGCCGGCCGGTACGATGTTCCCGATGATGCACACCGCCGCGATCATCGCCGCAGCCGACGCCGGCAAGAAGTTCCTCGCGATCCCGCTGTTCGACGGCACCGGTGACAAGGGCGCGCAAGACAGCAGCGTCGTGATCTCCAGCTGGGCCCGCGGCGGCACGGCGCCCTACCCGGCGCTGCGGGACATGCCCAACGGCCGGGTCCGCGTGGCGTTCTTCGACCGTGGGGAGAAGGCGCCGGGCCGCGACAAGGTGCCGGGCAGCCCGGATTACGAGGTCGGCATGCGGTATTATGCCAACGGCGTGGCAGACGACCTGCAGATGGATTTTTCGGAGTTCGTGATGCTGGGCAGGCTTGCAGAGTTTTCCGTGCCGGAGCCCCATTGCTAGCTCCCCCATCTATTGCAATCGTCACCGGCGCCACGGGCGGCCTGGGGTTCGAGACGGCGCTGGGCTTGGCGCGCGCCGGGCACGAAACGGTGCTGGCCGGACGGAACGCGGCCAAGGGGGAGGCGGCGCTCGATCGCATCCGGCGCGCGGTGCCCGCTTCTCAGGTGCGGTTCGAGGCGCTGGACCTGGCCAGCCTTGCCTCCGTGCACGCCTTTGCCGCGCGGATGCCCGGCGCGATCGGCATACTGGTCAACAATGCCGGCGTGATGGCGCCGGACCGGCGGCAAGTGACGGTGGATGGGTTCGAGCTGCAGATGGGCACGAACTTCCTCGGCCATTTCGCGCTCACGGCGTTGCTGCTACCGGCCTTGATTGCCGGTCAGGCGCATGTGGTGCAGGTCAGCAGCCTGGCGCACCGGAAGGCACGGCTCGATTTCTCGGATTTCCAGGGCGAGCAGCATTATCGTCCCTGGAAGCAATATGGGCAGAGCAAGCTCGCGATGCTGATGTTCGCGCTGGAGCTGAACCGCCGGGCCCGCACGGCAGCCTGGCCGATCGTGAGCAACGCCGCACACCCCGGCTGGGCCGTCACCGACATCATCGCCAACGGCCCCGGCGGCGGCCAACCCGGCCTGCGGGAGGCCGTGATGCAGGGTGCGTTCAGCGTGTTCGGGCAATCCGCGGCCGCCGGCGCCCGCCCCATCCTGCTGGCCGCATCCGCGTCGGGCAAGGCAGGGGCTTATTACGGCCCATCCGGCTTCGGCGAGGTCCGCGGCGCGCCCGGCCCGTCCCGCATCATGCAGCAAGCGGCGGACGCGGCGGCGGCGGCGCGGCTTTGGGCCTTGTCAGAGACGCTGACCGGGGTCGTGTTCGCGGGCTGACTTCGCTTTGCGCACCATCGCCCAGCGTCACAACCCCCGCCCACGCCCGATCACCCCGTCCCCAAACCGGCCCCGAAGCGCATCCACCGCCCGCTGCGCCGCGGCCCGCTTCGGCGCACCAGGGTCCGCGAGGTCGGGCCGGTCGGCCTCCGTCGCGGACGCCAGCGGGTTTGCGCCCAGGCCGATCAGCCGGAACGCCGTGCCGTCCGCCTCCCGCCGCAGCAGCGCACGCCCGGCCTCGAACAGCGCATCCGGCAGCAGCGTCGGCCCCGGCAGGCGCTGGGCGCGGGTGCGGCTGGCAAAGCGGGCGGTCTTGAGCTTCAGCACGACGCCGCCGGCGGCATACTCCTTTTCGCGCAGGCGCCGGGCCAGCTTCTCCGCCATGCGCCAGAGGTGCTTTTCCAGCGCGGCCACCTCCGTAATGTCGGTGTCGAACGTGGTCTCGGCGCTGACCGATTTCGTGTCATGCCCGATCGTGACCACCCTGGAATCCTCGCCCCGCGCACGGCGCACGAGTGAGGGGCCGTCCTCGCCCAACCGGGCCAGCGCATCCCGGTCGGACAATGCCTGCAGCTGGCCCAGATGCGTGAGGCCCAGCGCATGCAGCCGTCGCTCCAGCGCGGGCCCCACACCCGGCAGCAGCCGCACCGGCTCCGGCGCCAGCACGGCCGCCGCATTCGATCCCAGCACGGCAAAGCCCCGCGGCTTGTCGCGCCCGGCCGCGAGCTTCGCCAGCAGCCGGTTCGGCGCCAGCCCGATCGAGACGGTGATGCCCACCTCGGCCTCGACGCGCCGGGCAAAGGCGGACAGCACGGCGGCTGGCGGCGCGCCATGCAACGCCTCGGTCCCGCGCAGATCGAGCACGGCCTCGTCGATCGACAGCGGCTGCATCAACGGCGTGAGGTCGGCCATCAGCGTGCGGATATGGCGCGCGGCTGCGGCATACTTCGCAAAATCGGGCCGGATCACGACGGCATCAGGGCAGGCCTTCAGCGCCTTGAACATCGGCCAGGCGCTGCGCACGCCGCTGAGCCGCGCCACGTAGCAGGCGGCCGTCACCACGCCGCGGACCCCGCCGCCCACCAGCACGGGGCGGCCCGCCAGCTCCGGCCGGTCCCGCTTTTCCACGCTGGCGAAGAACGCGTCGCAATCCACATGCGCGATGCCCAGCGTGAACAGCTCCGGATGCCGCACGATCCGCCGCGAACCACACAAGCAGGTGTCGCCCAAAGGCCGCGCGCCGCAATCGCGGCACAACGATGCTACGGCCACAGCCACGCCGCCCCGCGCACGCCGCTGCTGTCGCCATGCACCGCCTGCCGGATCGGGGTCGCCGTCACGTCGCTGAACACGTACTGCGCCATCAACGCCGGCACCCGCTGATAGAGGTGCGCCATGTTGCTGAGGCCGCCGCCCAGCACGATCACATCGGGATCGAGCACGTTCATGATGACCGCGAGCCCCCGCGCCAGCCGGTCCGCATGCCGCTCCAACGCCTCCGCCCCGGCCTCCGGCGCCGTGGCCACGCCAGCATCCCGCGCGAGCCCGGGCCCGGCCAGATACAGCTCCAAACATCCATGCTGCCCGCACCAGCAGCGCGGCTGCGGATATTCGGCGCCGCGCGGCCAGGGCAGGGGGGTATGGCCCCATTCCCCCGCGATCCGGTTCCGCCCCGGCACCACGCGCCCCTCCACCACGATCCCGCCGCCGCAGCCGGTGCCGAGGATCACCCCGAACACCGAGCGCGCGCCCGCGCCCGCGCCATCTGCCGCCTCGCTCAGCGCAAAGCAGTTCGCGTCGTTCTCCACCCGGATTTCTCGCGACAACGCCGCTGCCAGATCGCGATCGAGCGCGTGGCCGATCAAGGCCTGTGTGTTGGCATTCTTGACCAGGCCGGTCACCGGGCTGATGGCGCCGGGGATGCCCACGCCGACGCTCGCCTGGATGCCCAGCGCCGCCTCCGTCATGCGCACCAGGCCGGCGATCTCCGCCACGATCGTGTCATAGGCGACCGGTGTCGGCATCCGCCGGCGATGGGTCAGCTGGCCATCCGGCCCGATCACCGCGATCTCGATCTTGGTGCCGCCCAGATCGACCCCGATCCGCATCAGCCATCCTCGAGATGCAGCAGCATCGCCACTGCCAGCATCAGCCCGGCCCCGGCCGGCGCCCACGCGGCAAGCTCCGCCGGCAGCGCGCCGGACTGCCCGAACTCGCCCGCCACCTTGCTCACCATGAACAGCGCGAACCCGGCCGCCACGCCGCTTGCGATCATCCGCGCCACCCCGCCCCGCCGCGTCGCCCGCATGCTGAAACCGGCCGCCACCAGCGCCATCGTGCCGGCCAGAAGCGGCAATGCCAGCAGCTCCTGGAAGTGCAGCCGGTGCCGGATGGCGGAAAAGCCCGAGCGCTCCAGCAGCCCGATGAAATCCGGCAACGCCCAGAAGCTCAGCGTGTCCGGAGACGCGAAACTGTCCTGCACCCGGCCCACCGTGAGATCGGTATCAAGGGTCATGGTGCCGATCGGCTCCGGCATGTGGTCCGGCCGGATGCTGCGCGCGCCCTCGAGCGTCCAGATCCCGGCGCCCAGAGTGGCGCGCGTGCTTTCGATGCGGACCAGCAAGCGATCCTGCCCATCCAGACGGAACACGCTGACGTCCCGCGCCACCAATGCCTGACCACGCAGCGACACGCCGCGGGCATGCAGGATCGCGACACCCTGAGGGTCCAGCGCGCGGTCCGATTGCCGGAGCCAGAGCTGCCCGCCCGATAGCGCCGCAGGTCCGCCGCCGGTGCGGAGATAGGCGTTGTCCAGCACCTCCGCCCTGGCCAGCATGGCAGAGCTGAGCGGGCTGCCGATCGCCGTCGCCGCGGCCCCCAGCAGGATCGCGCCCGCCAACGGGAAGGCCAGGAACCCCCACGCCGATACGCCCGACGCCCGCGCCACGATCAACTCCGAGGAGCGCGTGAGCCGCCAGAACGCGACGATGCCGCCCAGCAACACGGCGAACGGCAGGATTTGCATCGTCACGAACGGCAGCCGCAGCCCGGCGATCTCCGTCACCAGCGCGAACGTCGCGTCCTGCTTGGTGGCGGAGCGGCGCAGCAGCTCGATGAAGTCGAACAACGACACGAGGCCGGCCAAGGCGGCCAGCATGGACAGCACGGCGAACATGAACTGCCGGGCGACATACAGGGACAGGGTGACGGCCATGGCGCAGCTTATACCGGCGCCAGCTTGCCGTCATGCGCCGCCGGGTCCATGTGCCGAGGGCAACCGAAAGGACCGATTCCGATGCGTTTCCCCGCCCTCGCTTTCGTGCTGCTGGCCAGTCCCGCATTGGCTCAAACGGCGCCGCATGTCGGCCACGGCGCGGCGCCGGGCTCGCCGTCCGAGATGTCGCAGGCGATGGACAAGATGCAGCGGGAGATGAACGAGGCGCCGATGACCGGCAATGCGGACCGCGACTTCACCAACATGATGGTGCCGCATCACCGGGGCGCCGTGGACATGGCGCGCATTTACCTGAAGACGGCGCGGGACCCCGAGATGCGGGCCCTGGCGCAAAAGATCATCGCCGACCAGGAGCGGGAGATCCGCCAGATGCGCGGTTGGCAGGCCAAGCACCAGCCACGGTAGCGGTCAGGCGGCTACTCGCGCCTGGGGCAAGGGTCCGCTGCGCAGATGCGGCCGCAGCAGGATCGCGCCGCACAACACCCCCGGCAGGATCGCGTGCACCCAGATCAGCGGGATCAGCAGCACGTTCTTGGCCGCCAGGTTCGCGATCGCCAACCCCACCGCCAGCAACGCCACCACCCCCAGCACCGCCGCGAGCGGGCGCAGGATATTGGCGTGCCGCTGGAAAGCGCCGGTCAGCACCGAAACCAGCGCAACCAGGGCGAAGCTCGCAGCCGTGAGCGGCGCCGCCAGCCGGCGGTTCGCCTCCACCAGCAATTTGCCGATGTCGCGCGGGTTCAGGGCGCTTTGCGGGTTCATCAGCTCCGCCAGGCTCATCTCGGCAGCGTCCCGGTATCGCTGCTCCTCGCCCTTCACGGTGCCGGCCAGGTCGATCGAGGTTTCCGAGAAGGTCAACACGTTCAGCCGCCCGCTGTTTTTGTCGATCTCTTGCTTCGAGCCGTTGGCGAGCACGATGCGCGGGCTGCCGGTGCCGGCCACCAGCCGCCCGCGCTCCGCCAGGATGGTCGCCCGGCTGTTCTTGTTGCGGGCGTCCTCCACCAGGATGCCGCGCAGCGTGCCGTCCCGGTCCCGGCTGCGGACATACACCGTGAGGTCGTCGGAGATCGGGGTGAACACGCCCTCCTGCAGCAGGAAGGCCGCCACGCGATTGCGGATCTCGAACTGGTATTCCCGGAATGCTGTGTAGCTGGTCGGCACCACCCACACATTCAGCACGTAGCAGGTCAGCACCACCCCGGCCGCCAGCACCAGCGCCGGCCGGGCCAGCGCGCCCTGCGACAGCCCGGCGGCGCGCATCACCGTCAACTCCCGATCGCCCGCCAGGCGCTGATACACGAACTGCACCACGACAAACGTCGTGATCGGCAGGATCACCGCGACGAAATTGGGGATCAGCAGGCCCGTGAGCTCCAGGAACACCTTGAGCGACAGCCCGCGATTGACCACGAGCTCCACGAACCGCAGCGACTGCGTGAGCCAGATCAGCGCCACGAGCCCGCCCGTGACCGCCACCAGCGCCACGGCGAGCTGCCGCAGGATATACCGGTCGAGCTGCGATGCGCCCATCAGGGCAGCACCTTGCCGGGGTTGAGCAATCCCTGCGGGTCCAGCGCGTCCTTGATGCGGCGCATGGTCGCGATCTCGGCGCCCCCACGCCACTCCGGCATCATGTAGGGCTTGAGCCGGCCCACGCCGTGTTCGGCCGAGAAGCTGCCATCGAGGTCCCGCACTACGGCATTCACGGTGTCCATGATGTCATGCGCGCGGTCCAGGAACGCGGCGCCCGCCATGCCCGGCGGTTGCGACAGGTTGAAGTGGATATTGCCGTCACCCAAATGCCCGAACGGCACCGGGACCACCCCGGGGATCAAGGCGGCGCAGGCGGCGGACGCGCGCTCGATCAGGGCCGGGACGCGGCTGGGCGGGACCGAAACGTCATTCTTCACGCTGGCGCCGGCGCGCTTCTGCGCCTCGGCATGTTCCTCGCGCAGCTTCCACAGCGCCAGCCGCTGCGCCTCGCTATCGGCGATCACTGCGTCCAGCACGTCCCCGGTCTCCAGCGCATGCTCCAGCACCGCCTCGATCATGGTGCGCAAGGCCGCCCCCTCCCGCGGGCTGCCGAGTTCGATCAGCGCATAGTGCTCGGCGGGTGCGAGCGGCAGGGTCGTGTCCGGGATATGCCGCAGCACCAGCCCCATCCCGGCCCCGGACATGTATTCGAACGCCTGCACGGCCGCGCCGTCATGCGCCTGGAACGCCCGGAACAGCGCGGTCGCGGCCGCCACGGACGGCACCGCGCACAACGCCGCCGCCCGGTCCCGCAACGCCGGCTGCAGCTTCAGCACGGCCGCCGTGATGATCCCCAGCGTGCCCTCCGCCCCCACGAACAATTGGCGCAGGCAATAGCCGGTGTTGTCCTTTCGCAGCGAGCGCAGCCCGTGCCAGATCTCCCCGTCCGCCATCACGACCTCGAGCCCCAGCACGAGGTCCCGCGCATTGCCGTAGCGGATCGTGGTGTTGCCGCCGGCATTGGCCGAGAGGATGCCGCCCACCTGCGCCGTGCCCTCCGAGCTGATGCTGAGCGGCAGCAGGCACCCGGCCTCGGCCGCCGCCTCCTGCGCCCGCTGCCACGGCAGCCCGGCTTCCACCGTGAGCGTCATGTCGATCGGGTCGAGCGAGCGCACCCGGTTCATGCGGGCAAGCGACAGCACGGCCTGGTGCCCGTTCTCGGACGGGGTGGCGCCGCCCACCATGCTGGTGTTGCCCCCTTGCGGCACGATCGGGACGCCGTGCCGGGCACAGAGCATCACGGCGGAGGCGACCTCCTCGGCGCTTTCGGGCCGCAGCACGGCCTGGGCCTGGCCGCGATAGAGGCCGCGCCAATCCGTGCAATACGGCGCCGCATCCTCCCCGGTCAGCACGCCGCGCGGGCCGAGTAGGGCCAGCGCTTCCGCGGCGAAACTCACTCGGCGCCCACCAGCACCGGCGCCGGTCGCCGCCCGGCATCGAGCCGGTCCTTCAGCGTAGCGGGCGCGGGCTTCGCGACCCGGCGCGCATACTCGCGCAGGCACAACGCCAGAGCGAGCTGGTCCCACAGAATGGGGTTGAACGACACGTCCACGAACGCGGCGCAGGCCAGGAAGGTCGCGAGCCCGATCTGCAACGCGCCCGCCATCTCGAAACACCAGGCATGCTCCGCCACGCCCCGCAGCAGCGTGCGCGTCCGTTGCAACGTCAGGAACGTGCCGGCCATGATGCTGAGATAGAGGAACAGGCCCGGGTAGCCATGCTCGCCCAGCGCCGCGAAGTAGATGTTGTGGTAGGCACGGCCGAACTGCACGTCAGGCTGGCCGGCGGGATCGTTGCTCGGCGTCTCGATCCGGTTGGTGACATAGGCGTTGAAGCCGCCGCCGAACGGGTTCTGCTGCGCGAAGTTCCAGGTCCAGGCCCAGACCGCCAGGCGGGTCGCGGACGAGTTCTCGGTCTTGAAGTCGGACACCGTGCTGATCCGCTCGGTCCATTTCGTAGAGGTGAACGCCATCAGACCCGCAAGGCCCAGGGCCGCCACGATCGTGAACACCGTCTTGCGCTTCGCCCGCCACCACATGCCGGCATAGAGCACCGCGAGCCCGACCAGCGCCGTGCGGGCAAAGGTGCCGATGGAGCCCACGGCGAAGGTTGCAATCAGGCCATAGAAGCCAACCCGGTTCAGCTTGGACGGCGGCAGGATCGTGTTGTGCCGCGACAAGGACAGCATGAGCGGAATGAACGCCAGGCATACCGCGGAGATCACGCTGCTCTCCGCCAGGAACGACGTATTGCTGCCGAGCTGCCCGAGGCTCTGATTATAGCCGCCGCCCGAAACCATGGTCTTCAGACCCCACGGCAGGATATGCGCGACGGCCGAGAACAGGATCACCATCACATACGCCTCGATCTGCACGCGGGAGCGGAACACGAACGGGACGAATGCGGCGAACAGCAGCGTCTTGATGGAGGGATCGTATTTCAGCCACGCGGCGGCGGGCACGATCGCCCAGCTGGTGGTGAGCGTGATCCAGGCGCCCAGCGCGAGATAGAGCGCCAGCAGCAACGTGAAGCGCGGCGGGTCCCGCCGGTCCATGGTCACATAGGAGAACAGCGCCGCGATCCCGATGATCAGCGCCACCGGCACGGTGGTGAGGATCGCGTCGCTGATGCGATGCGGCGCGAAGATGTCCACCCACACATAGCCCAGCGCGAACACGAACGGCGCCAGCGTGCCGAGCGCCAGGAACGCGACGAAGCTGAGCGTCAGCAGAAGGTCGGTCACTGCGGGCCCCGCCCGGCCGCGCCGCTTTTCATCGCGAACCACGGCAACGTCCGGTTCAGCATCGCGGCGCGGACGGCCACGTAGAAAACCATGACGATGCTGACGAGGATGGAGAGATTGTTGATCATGATCTCACGTCCAAGGTAGCCAAAGGTATCGCAGGCCGTGCCGCCGGGCCAGCCTCCCGCTTCGCCCGGGGCGCGCCGAGCCGGATCAAGGGCTGCTCCACCAGCCGGCTCAGCGCCACGCCGCCCAGCACGGCGCCGGCCACGATGGCGGCATAGGCGGCCTCCAGCGGGATCGCGCGACCCCAGGGGCGGATGGCATAGGCCAGCACGACGGCGATCGGCACGTGGATCAGATAGATGGAATAGGACGCCGTCCCGAGCCGCACCAGCCAGCCCGGCGCCACGCCCCGCCCCCTGATATCCAGCCCCGCCAGCCCATAGATCGCGAGCGCCGCGGTGACGGCATACGCCACATGCCGGGGCGGCCACTCCCCCGGCACCCGCGGCCCCCAAGATTCGAGCACGCCATTCACCAGGAACAGCGCGATCCCCAGCGCCGCCAGACTGCCCGGCCGCCACACGCCCCGCCGCAGCGCCGCCGCCGCCGCGATGCCGAAGAAGAATTCGAGGTTGAACACCCGGAACGCCACGATCTGCCAGGCGCCGGTGAACCAGGGCGCCCCCGTCGCCAGCGTCACGGCCACATTCCAGGCGATGCCCAGGCCCCACGCCGCCAGCACGACCCGCCCGAGCGTACGGTTCAGCAACGAAAGCCCGAACAGCGCGTAGAACAGCATCTCATGCCGCAAGGACCATCCGACCTCGAGGATCGGCGCAGCGGCCTCCGGGAACAGCGCCCAGCTCGCCAGCACATGCACCCAATCCTGCTCGGCCCGCAGCTGCGTGGGGCTCACGAACAGCAGCGCCTGGTAGCCGAGCGTCACCACCCAATAGATCGGGAAGATCCGCCACAGCCGCTTGCGCCAATACGGCAGGAACCGGCCGGGCTGCCCCACATCGTTGGCATGCACATGCGAGATGATGAAGCCGCTGAGCACGAAGAAGAAATCCACCCCGGCGCGGCCGAACAGGAAGAAGCCGCCGAACACCAGCTCCCCATGCTGCTTCGGGCTCGCGAGGATGCTGCCGACATGCAGCAACACGACCAGCACCGCCGCCACCCCGCGCGCCGCCTCGATCCCATGCAGCTTCGCGCCGCGAGCCGGCTTCATGACCCCCAGTTCCATCGGTCAACCCTACCACGGAACGGAGCCCAGGTCAGGTCAGGACAAGTCAAGCCGAACCCGGCGCCGGCGCGAACACCAGCTTCCGCGACAGGGCAAAGTTCCAGAACATCCCCGCCACCGCCCCGGCCGCCACCGCCAGCACCGGATGCACCCGGCACGTCTCGCTCCACGTCACCAGCGCCCCATACGCGCCCCGGTTGAACACGAGCCCCACGAGGTTCACCACCATGAACGCGGCCCATTGCCGATGCAGCGCGCCGCCGCCCCGCCCGCGAAAGGTCCAGACCCGGTTCAGCAGCCACGTCCAGCTCGCGGCCACAAAATACGACAGGGCGCCGGCGCCATACAGGCCCAGCACGCCGCGCGCCGCATACACCACGGCCGTGTCCACGAGAAACCCCGTGGTCCCCACGGCCCCGAAGCGCAGGAACTCCCTCAGCAACGCGATGCGCGCGGGCGTCACGGCCGGGCGAAGGGAATCGCGAGATAGGCCATGCGCTTCATCTCCTTCCGCCCCCGCGAGACGCTGTCGAGGATCAGCCCGCACGCCGTGGACAATGCCGCCAGCACGACCAACGCGCTCGCCAGCACCGCCGTCGGCAGGCGGGGCACCAGCCCGGTCTGCATGAACTCCACCACCACGCTGAACCCGAACCCGGTGCCGAGGGAGGCCAGCACCACCGCAGCCAGGAAGAAGAACGCGAGCGGCCGCTCCTCCTTCACCAGCACGACGATCGTGCGCAGGATGCGGGCGCCGTCCCGGAAGGTGCGCAGCTTGCTGGCGCTGCCGGCGGGGCGCTCGACATACGGGGTCATGATCTCCCCCACCGGCATGCTCAGCTCCAGCGCATGCACGGTGAACTCCGTCTCCGTCTCGAACCCGGCCGAGAGTGCGGGGAAGGATTTCACGAACCGCCGGCTGAACACGCGGTAGCCGCTCAGCATGTCCGTGATCTCCCGCCCGAACACCCCGGCCACCATCGCAGTCAGCATGACGTTGCCGAACCGATGCCCGGGGCGATAGGCGGCCTCATGCGCCTGCTGCCGGGCGCCATTCACCATATCGAGCCGGCCCTCCAGCAGCATCGCCACCATCGCCGGGGCGGAGGGCGCGTCGTAGGTGCCGTCCCCATCCACCAGCACGTAAACATCGGCCTCCACATCGGCGAAGGCCCGCCGCACCACGTGCCCCTTGCCCTGCCGCATCTCCTGCCGCAGCACCGCCCCGGCGGCAATCGCGTTCGTGGCCGTTCGATCCGTCGAATTGTTGTCGTACACATAGATCGCGGCGCCGGGCAGGGCGGTGCGGAAGGCGCCCACGACGCCCGCGATCGCAACCTCCTCGTTGTAGCACGGCACGATGACGGCGATTTCGGGGGCGGACACGATGACCTCGGCAACCATTGGGGCGATGACGGCGCTCCGCTAGCACGGAAGCGGCGCCGGGTCAGCGGTCTCAGCGCGGCGCCGCCGCCCGTTGCAGCCGGTCGTTGATCGCGGCACCCAGCCCGGCCTCGGGGACCGGCATCGCCGCAATGGCCCGCAGCCCGAGCCGCGCCCCCTCCCGATCCAGCCAGCGCAGCCCGGCGAACAGGCGGGACGCGGCCTCGAGCAGGTCTTTAGCTTCGCTGAGCTGGAACGTGGCGCCAGCACCGGGCCGAACCGGACCAAAGGCCAGCAGCGCCTCGTCTTCCCCGGCATGGGCCGCGCCGAGCCGCACCGGCAGCCCCGGCGCGTAATGCGAGACCATCAACCCCGGCGACCGCAACGTCCGCGACGCCTCCGCCATCCCCGGTGTCAGCCCGCGCCCGATCGGGCCCAGCACCGCCTCGATCGCCTCGGCCGCGACGCCGCCGGGCCGCAGCAGGAACGGGCTCTCCCCGCTGAGGTCCAGCACCGTGCTCTCCAGCCCCACGGCGCAATCGCCGGTATCCAGCACCGCCGCGATCCGGCCGCGCAACCCGTCCAGCACGTGCGCGGCCGTGGTCGGCGATACGGCGCCGGAGCGGTTGGCGCTGGGCGCCGCCACGGGCCGCCCGGTCTCCCGCAGCAACGCCAGGGCCGCGCCATGCGCCGGCACCCGCACCGCCAGCGTCTCCAACCCGGCGCCGGCCAATAAAGCCACCGGGCAGGTCACAAGCCGCGGCAGCACGAGGGTGAGGGGGCCGGGCCAGAACGCCTCCGCACAGCGCCGGGCCAGGGCGGAGGCGCGCACATGGCGGAACGCGGCCTCCGCATCCGGGTAGTGGCAGATCAGCGGATTGAAGTGCGGCCGGCCCTTCGCGTCGAAGATGGCGGCCACGGCCCGCGCGTTGGTGGCGTCGGCACCCAGGCCATAGACCGTCTCGGTCCCGAACGCGACCAGGTCACCCCGTTGAAGCAGCGTAGCGGCCCGCGCGATGCCGGGGCCATCCGGCCGCAGCGTCTCGGTCACGCGTGCTCCCGGTCCTTGGTGCCGGAGGCGGGGAGGGGATCGGCCGCCTGCCCGGTGCAGACGAAGGCCGGGTTCTCCCACAGCGCCTTCCCGTAGGTCAGGCGCCGCCCGTCCATGTCCGTGACATGGCCGCAAGCGGCCTCCAGCACCGCTTGCGGCGCCGCCGTGTCCCATTCCATCGTGCGGCCGAAGCGGGGATACAGATCGGCCGCGCCCTCCGCCACCCGTACGATCTTCAACGCGGAGCCCATGTGGTTGACCTCCGCGACATGACGGCCCTGGAGCCAGGCCTGCAGCCGCGGGTCCGTAGCATAGGCCCGGCTCGCCAGCACGTGCAGCCCGGCGGCCGGCGGCACGCGGGCGCGGATCGCGTGCTCCCCGGCCGTGGTGCGCTTCCAGGCCCGGCCCGGCTTACCAACGCCCCCCACGATGCCGCCGAACAGCTCGCCATAGGCCGGGACGCCCACGGCGCCCAGCACGGCGCGGCCGTCCCGCACCAAGCCGATATTGACGGTGAACTCGTCCCGCCCCGCGGCGAACTCCCGCGTGCCGTCCAGCGGGTCCACCAGCCAATAGGTATGATGGTCATCGGGGACCAACCCGGCCGCCATTTCTTCTTCCGCAATGACGGGAATGCCCGGTGTGGCCGCGCGCAGGCCCGCGACGATCAGCGCCTCGGCCGCATGATCGGCCTCCGTCACCGGGCTATGGTCGGTTTTGCGCGTGGTCTCGAACCCCCGCGCCCGCACCGTCAGGATCACCGCCCCGGCGCGGCGGGCGAGGTCGGCGGCGAGGCTCAGCAAAGCGATGTCGTCCATCCCGCCGATGCAACCACAGCCGGGCAGCCGAAGCCAGCCATTGCCCCGCACCGCCGCCGCCGCTAAGGCGCACCCATGCCAGAGAATACACCAGAGAATGTTTACGCCCGCGTCCGCCACTCCGTGATCGAGGCCCTGCGCTCCGCCGTGCCCGACCTGCCGGAGGCCGTGCTGGCGCGTGTCGAGGTGACCCCGGCGCGGGAGGCCGCGCATGGCGACATGGCGACCAACGCCGCGATGGTCAGCGCCAAGGCCGCCCGCCAGCCCCCGGCCCGCATCGCCGCCGCCCTCGCTGCCGCGCTGGCGAACGGGCCGGACGTGCTGTCCGCCGAGCCCGCCGGCCCCGGCTTCGTCAACCTGCGCCTCCGGCCCGAGGCGCTACGGGCCACTCTGCCGGCGATCCTGCGCGAAGGGGAGGCGTTCGGCGCCAGCGACGCCGGGCAGGGGCGGCAGGTGAACGTGGAATACGTGTCGGCGAACCCCACGGGCCCCATGCATATCGGCCATTGCCGCGGCGCCGTGGTGGGGGACGCGCTGGCCAACCTGATGGCAAAGGCCGGATTCGCGGTGACGAAGGAGTACTACATCAACGACGCCGGGGCGCAGGTCGCGGCCTTGGCCTGGGCGGCATATTTTCGCTACCTGCAGGCGCTCGGCACCCAGCTGACGGAAGACGAGTTCGCGGCGCTGGCGCCCACAGGACTGCAATACCGGGGCGACTACCTGGTCCCGGTCGGCGAGGCCTTGCGGGCGCACCACGGCGCCGCCCTGGCCGGCCCCGGTGCCACCGTGGCGGACTCCGCGACCTGGTTCGACACCGTCCGCCTGTTCGCGGTGGACGCCATGATGACCGCGATCCGGGCGGACCTCCACTCCCTCGGCGTGGTGCCGGACGTGTTCACGTCGGAGGCCGCGATCGTGGCGGCGGGTGGGCCGGACCACGTGATCGCCCGGCTGCAAGCGCAGGGCCTGATCTACGAAGGCGTGCTGGAGCCCCCCAAGGGCAAGACGCCGGAGGATTGGGAGCCGCGCGAGCAGACCCTGTTCCGCGCCACGCAATTCGGGGATGACGTGGACCGCCCCCTCCGCAAATCGGACGGCAGCAACACCTATTTCGCCAACGACATCGCCTACCATGCCGACAAGATGGCCCGGGGCGCCGACCTCATGATCGACGTGTGGGGTGCGGACCACGGCGGCTACGTCTCCCGCATGAAGGCCGCGACCAAGGCGCTTGCGTCAAGCGGGGGGGCAGGCAACGGGTCGCAAGTCCTGGAAATCGTGCTGTGCCAGATCGTCCACGTGCTGCGGGGCGGCGAGCCGGTGCGCATGTCCAAGCGCGCCGGCACCTACGTGACGCTCGCGGACCTGCTGGAATGGGTCGGGCGGGACGCGGTCCGCTTCACCATGCTGACCCGCAAATCGGACGCGCAGATGGAGTTCGACCTGGACGCCGTGGTGGCGCAAACGCGCGAGAACCCGGTGTTCTACGTGCAATACGCCCATGCCCGCTGCCGCTCCGTGCTGCGGGCGGCCGCGGAAACCTATGGGGCGGCGATGGACGGCCTCGCCGACGCGCCGCTCGACAGCCTCACGGCCGAGCCCGAACTGGCGCTGATCCGGCGCCTGGCATCCTGGCCGCGCACCGTGGAGTCGGCGGCGCTGGCGCAGGAGCCGCACCGAATCGCGTTTTTCCTCTATGACTTGGCCGGTGACTTTCATATGCTGTGGAACCGCGGACGGGACGACTCGACGATGCGTTTCCTGCAGGCGGACCAACCGGCGGCAACGCTGGCGCGGCTGGCCCTGGTGGCCTCCACCGCGATCGTGATCCGCTCCGGCTTGGCCGTGCTGGGGGTCGATCCGGTCGAGGAAATGCGTTGAGTGCGGTCGTGGCCGCGTAAAATTTCGGCAGGATACGGGATATGTCAGACGGATTGCGCATGGCTCCCCCCCGGCAGGGCGGCACCCTCCGCGCCACCTACCGCGCCACGCGCCCCGGCATCGATCAGGGCACCAAGCGGCTGCTCGGTGTCACCGCCGGGCTCGGCCTGCTGCTGGTCGCGGGCATGGGCGGCTGGATGGTGATGGGGCGCACCCCGGCCGTCGTGCCGGTGATCGAGCCCGATACCCGGCCGCTCCGCGTACGCCCGGCCAACCCCGGCGGCATGCAGGTCGTGGGCGCGGACGAGTCCGTCAGCGGCGATCGCTCGGCGGTGCAGGCCATGGCGCCGGCCCCGGAGGCCCCGGCCCCGCAAGCGTTGCGGGCCCAAGCGATGCCTCCCGCACCGGTCGTCGTCGCGCCGGTCGAGCCACCGGCTCCGCCAGCACTCCCGGCCGTGACGGCGCCCCGGGCGGCCCCCGCCCCGGCTTCGGCTTCAACTTCGGCCCCGGCTTCAGCTCCGGCCCCGGCCCCAACCGCGACTCCCGCGCCGGTTCCCGCTCAGGTCGCGCAGGCCACTCCGCCCCTGCCGCGGATCATCATTGGCTCCCCCCCGCCCTCCGCCGGCCCGGCCCCCGCGCCGCGCGGCCCGGCCCCCTCTGCCCAGACCACCCCGGCCACCCGCACCGAACGGCCCGCGCAAGGTGCCGCCATGGTCCAACTCGCCGCCGTCGACTCGGAAGCCGGGGCGCAGGCGGAGTGGCAGAGGCTGACCCGCAAGATGCCGGACCTGTTCGGCGACAGGCAGCTCATGGCCGTGCGGGCCGAGCGGGAGGGCAAGACCTTCTGGCGCGTCCGCACCGGCGGCTTCGCAGATGTCGCGGAAGCCACGGCCTTCTGCGCCCGCGTCAAGGAAAAGGGCAACGCCTGCGCCTTGGCGTTCTGACCCCGAGGTCCGCGCAATCCGTCATGCACGCCGCCATCGTCGGCCTGTCCGGCCCGGTGCTGACCGCGGCCGAAACCGCCCTGTTCCGCCACAGGCCGCCGGCCGGGGTGATCCTGTTTGCCCGCAATATCGAGGCGCCTCGGCAGCTCCAGGCTCTCACCGCCAGCGTTCGGGCGATCGTGCCCGGCGCCCTGATCGCGGTGGACCAGGAAGGCGGAAGGGTGCAGCGCCTGCGTCCGCCGCACTGGCCGGGCCATCCCGCTGCCGGGCGGATCGGGGGTTTGCCACCCGACGATGCCCGGCGCGCCGCCTGGATCACGGGTGCGCTGATCGGGCTGGAATGCCGGGATGCCGGGTTCGACCTGGTGTGCGCCCCGGTGCTCGATCTCGCGCATCCCGGCGGGCATGACGTGGTGGGGGACCGTTCTTTCGGCGCCGATCCCGCCGTGGTGGCCGCCCTGGGGCGCGCCATGGCGGACGGCCTGCTCGCGGCCGGGGTGCAGCCCGTGGCCAAGCACGCGCCCGGCCATGGCGGCGCCACGGTGGACAGCCACCACGCGCTCCCCTGCGTGACCGGGGACCGCAGCGCGGACGTGGCGCCGTTCGCGGCGCTGTCGGACCTGCCGTGGATGATGACGGCACACCTGCTGTATCCCACGGACCCCGCGCAGCCCGGCACGCTCTCGCCCCCCGTCCTGCGCCTGATCCGCGAGCAGATCGGCTTCCGAGGCGTGCTGGTGTCGGACGATCTCGCAATGGGTGCGCTGACGGGCTCCGCGGGGGAGCGTGCGGCGGAGGCGATCGCGGCCGGGTGCGACATCGCCCTGCACTGCACCGGTGTCATCGAGGAGACCGGGGCCGTGCTGGACGCCGCCGGCATGGCCCCGCCCGCGACCCAAGCCCGCCTGCAGGCCGGCCGCGACCTGGCCCTGTTCCGCCGCCAGCCGCTCGACGCCGCTTCGCTCCGGGCCGAGCGGGACGCGCTGCTATGAGCTGGGCCTCCCAGATCGCCCTGGCGGCCATCCCCGCCATCGTGGCGATCACGCTGCATGAGGCCGCGCATGGCTACGCGGCGCTGGCCCTCGGTGACGATACCGCACGCCAGCAGGGGCGGCTCTCGCTCAACCCGCTCCGCCACATCGACGATGTCGGGACCCTGATCGTGCCGGGCTTCCTCATCTTGTCGCAGGTGCTGACGATCGGCCGGGTCGCGTTCCTGTTCGGCTGGGCCAAACCGGTGCCGGTCTCGGCCTGGCGCTTCGCCGACCCTCGCCGCGGCATGATGATCGTGGCGGCCGCCGGTCCCGCGATGAATTTCGCCCTCGCCTGGATCGCCGCCGTGCTGCTGCATCTCACGCCCGGGCTGCCGGAGGCGCTGGGGGACCTGCCGGACGAGTTCCTGCAGCTATTCATCCTCTCCAACCTGGTGCTGGGCCTGTTCAACCTGCTGCCGATCCCGCCGCTCGATGGTGGCCGGATCATCGTGGGCCTGCTGCCGGAGCGGGCGGCGATGGCGTGGGCGCGGCTGGAGCGGGCAGGCATCGCGGTCGTGGTGCTGGTCGTGTTCCTGCTGCCGCTCGGCCTGCGACAAATCGGCATCAACTGGGACCCCGTGGGGCACGCGCTCAACCGGGTGATCCCCTGGGCGTTCGGCCTGATCTTGCGGTTGGCGGGGCACGATGTCTGAGCCGGACACCAAGCTCTTGCTGTCCCTCGACGGGTTCGAAGGCCCGCTCGACCTGCTGCTGGACCTTGCTCAGCGGCAGAAGGTGGACCTCGCCCGCATTTCGATCCTGTCGCTCGTGGACCAGTATCTCCGCATCGTGGAGGGCGCCGAGCGGGTGCGGATCGAGCTCGCGGCGGATTGGCTCGTGATGGCGGCCTGGCTGACCTGGCTCAAATCCCGTCTTCTGCTCCCGCCCGATGACGTGGCGGCCGAGGAGGGCGAACTCGCGGCGGACGTCTTGGCCTCCCGCCTGCAAGACCTGCAGGCCATGCGGGCGGCCGTCCTGTGGCTGGAGGCCAGGCCGCTCCTGGGCCGGGACGTGTTCGCCCGCGGCGCCCCGGAGGAGCATGTGGCGATCGACCGCTCGGGCCTGGCGGTGCGTCTGCCGGGCCTGATCCGCGGCTACATCGCGGCCCGCCGCGGCCGGGCGCAGCCCTACCAACCCGGCCGCCCGCCGCTCTGGAGCGTGCCGGAGGCGATCGCGGCCCTGCACCGCATGCTCGGCACCAAGCTCGGCTGGGCCGCGCTCGAGCGATTTCTGCCGGAGCAGCCCGGCCCCTTGGAACGGAAGGCGGCGCTGGCGAGCACGTTGCTGGCCGGGCTCGAAATGGCGCGGGATGGCCGGCTGCTCTTGCGGCAAGACGCGCCGTTCGCCGCCATCATGGTGCGCGCAGCATGACTGAGGCCGAGCGCGTGATCGAGGCGCTGATCTTCGCCAGCGCCGAACCCGTGCCGCCGGCCGCCATCGCCCGCCTGCTGCCGCCCGATACGGACGCGGACGCCGTGCTGGCGGCATTGCAGGCGCAGTACGCGGGCCGTGGCGTAGAGCTGGTGGAAGTCGGCGGCGGCTGGCAATTCCGCACCGCGCCGGACGTGGCGCCGCATCTGGTCCGCACCGTGCCGCAGCCCCGCCGCCTGCCGCGCGCGGCCATGGAGGCGCTGGCCGTCATCGCCTACCACCAGCCCGCCACCCGCACCGAGATCGAGGCCGTGCGCGGCGTGAGCCTGGGGCAGACGACGATGGACGCGTTGCTGGACGCCGGGCTGATCGAGCCGCGAGGTCAAAAGGACGTGCCAGGCCGCCCGACGCTATGGGCCACGACGCCCGCTTTCCTCACGCAATTCGGCCTGAAATCCCTGCGCGACCTGCCGCGCCGCGAGGACCTCGTGCGCCCCGGCACCGTCTCGACGCCTGGCGAGCAGGACTGAGCGTGTTGGCCCTGCCCGGCCCCTCGTGCTAACAGCCGCACCGGAGGGACCCGCGTCGCCATGTTCGATTTTGCCTGGACCGAGATCGCGCTGATCGGTGTGGTCGCGCTCATCGCGATCGGCCCGAAGGACATGCCCGTGGCCATCAAGGCCGTGTCCGAGATGATCAAGAAAGCCCGGCGCATGGCCTCGGAATTCCAGGTCCATGTCGACGAGATGGTGCGGGAGGCCAACCTGCATGAGGTCAAGGACCACATCCGCGACATCCGCAACCTCGACATCAAGGGCCGCATCCTGAACGCGGTGGACGGGGACGGCGCGCTCCGCAACACCATGAACACGCCGCTGGTGACACCCTATGTCTCGCCCATGACCCCGCTGCCGGAGCCCGTCGTGGTCGGCGCCGCCGAGCCGCATGTGATCACGAACCCGGACGATGCACCGGCGCAGATCCCGCCCGCGGTGACCCTCGGACGGATCGAGGCCCCGGCCTTCATCCCGCCCGCGATCGCCCACGCGCCCGAAGCCCCGGCCTTCATTCCCCCGGCGGCTGCGCGCGAGACGAAAGCCGGGGCCTATTCCTGATGCCGGATACCATGGCCACGCCGCCCGACGATCCCATCGACGACAAGCCCATGCCGCTCCTGGCGCATCTCACCGAGCTGCGCACCCGGCTGCTGTGGTCCATGGTGGCGTTCATCATCTGCTTCGCGTTCTGCTACTATTTCAGCCGCGGCATCTACTCCTTCCTGGCGCAGCCGCTGGCCGACATCTTGGTCACCAAAACCGGCCAGAACCGCCGGCTGATCTACACCGCGCTGTATGAGGCGTTTTTCACCTACCTGAAGGTCGCGTTCTTCGGCGCGGCGTTCCTGGCATTCCCGGTGATCGCCACGCAAATATATATGTTCGTGGCGCCCGGCCTGTATCGCAGTGAGAAGCGCGCCTTCCTGCCCTTCCTGCTGGCCACCCCGGTTCTGTTCGTGGGCGGCGCGGCGCTCGCCTACTACTTCGTGTTCCCGGCAGCGTGGACGTTCTTCCTCAGCTTCGAATCCATCGATGGCGGTGGCGGGTTGCCGGTGCAGCTCGAGGCGAAGGTCAGCGAATATCTCGGCCTCGTCATGCGGCTGATCTTCGCGTTCGGACTGGCGTTCCAGCTGCCGGTCTTGCTGACGTTGCTGGCGAAGGTCGGGATCATCTCGTCCGCCGGGCTGAAGAAATACCGGCGCTACGCCTATGTCGGCATGTTCGTGATCGCGGCCATCATCACTCCGCCGGATGTCATCACCCAGACCGGGCTCGCGATCCCGCTGATCATCCTCTACGAGCTGTCCATCCTGACGGCCGGTTGGGTCGAGACGAAGCCCGTCCCCGATGCATGACCTTCGTGCCGTGCGCGCCGACCCCGCCGCCTTCGACGCCGCCCTGGCCCGGCGCCGCCTCCCGCCCGCCGCCGCCGAGATCGTCCGCATCGACACGGAGCGCCGCGCCGCGCTGACGGCCGTGCAGGAACGCCAGGGCCGCCGCAACGTCCTGGCAAAGCAGGCCGGCGAAGGCCGCCGTGCCGGGCACGACACGTCCGCGATCGAGGCGGAGGCGACGGCGCTGCGGGACGAGATGGCCGGGCTGGAGGCGCGCGCCACGGCCCTGGACGCGACCATCCGCGAGACGCTGGAGGCCCTGCCCAACATCCTCGACGCCGACGTGCCGGACGGCACCGACGAGACCGCCAATGTGGTGGTCAAGCAATGGGGCGAACCCCGCGACCTCGGCTTCCCCCCGCGCGAGCATTTCGAGCTCGGGGAAGCCCTGGGCCAGATGGATTTCGAACGCGCCGCCCGCATGGCCGGCGCCCGCTTCACCCTGCTGCGCGGCGGGCTGGCGAGGCTGGAGCGCGCCCTGGGCCAATTCATGCTCGACCTGCATACCGGCCCGCACGGCTATACCGAAATGCAGGTCCCGCTGCTGGTCAACGACGCCGCCGCCTATGGCACGGACAAATTGCCAAAATTCGCAGACGATTTGTTCCGCACCACGGATGGCCGCTGGCTGATCCCCACGGCGGAGGTGCCGCTGACGAGCCTGGTGCTGAACGAGATCGTGCCCGAAGCCTCGCTCCCGATCCGCGTCACGGCACTCAGCGAATGTTTCCGCAGCGAAGCCGGATCAGCCGGCCGCGACACCCGCGGCATGCTGCGCCAGCACCAGTTCCGCAAGGTGGAGCTGGTGAGCATTACGACCCCGGACCAAAGCGACGCCGAGCACGAACGCATGACCACCTGCGCCGAAGCGGTGCTGGAGGCCCTGGGCCTGCCCTACCGCCGCATGCTGCTCTGCACCGGCGACACCGGCTTCGGCGCCGCCAAGACTTTTGATCTAGAGGTCTGGCTGCCGGGGCAGGGGGCGTGGCGCGAGATCAGCTCCTGCAGCAACACCCGCGCCTTTCAGGCCCGCCGCATGAACACCAGGCTGCGCGGCGCCGACGGCAAGGCGGCGGGGCCGGTGCATACGCTGAATGGGTCGGGCGTGGCGGTGGGGAGGGCAATGATCGCGGTGATGGAGAATTACCAGCAGGCGGATGGGTCGGTTGCGGTGCCGGAGGTATTGCGGGGGTATATGGGCGGCGTGGAGCGCATCACCGCACAGGTGTAAGCATCCGATCCCGGTCCTTCGTCCAATACAGCAATCCGCCTGTCGCCACGATCTTGTCGATCGGCACCATGCCGAGGTCGGGCACCCGGCTATCCAGGCTATTGTCCCGGTTATCCCCCAGCACGAACATCCGGCCCGGCGGCACCGTCACCTCCGCCATTTCATTCAGTGGGCTGCGCGGCGTCATCGTCAGCACATCGTAGGTGGGCCCGCCCGGCAATTTCTCTGTCCAGTGTGTGGCCGCTATCGCGAACCCGGAGTCCGAAACGGTATAGGGCCCTACTTCGGTGCGTTGGACCGGGCTGCCATTGAGCTGCACGATGCCTCCTCGCAACGCCACGCGATCCCCGGGCAGCCCGATCACGCGCTTGATGAAGATGCCCTGGTTGCGCCCGATCCCCTGCGTATCGAACAAGACGGCGGTGCCGCGGGCCGGCGTCAGGGGCGGCTGGGCGGCCGTTGTCGCCATGAACCGGTCATCGATCCGGATCGACGGCTCCATCGAGCTGGACGCGCCCGCGAAGGTCTGCCAGCCGAGGTCGGGTAGCACCAGCCAGGTGATCGCCAGGTAAACGCCGGCGACCAGCCAGGTCGAGCGGAACCAGGGAGACCGGGGCCGCTCGAGCGCCATCCGGTTGCGGCGAGCGGCGTCGATCGCGATCCCGAGCGTCACAACGAGCGAAACCAAGAGGACCGCGATCAGGATGAAGAACGAAACCTTGGTCGGCGCGACCAGGCGGGTAAACCACCGGAGCGCCGCGTTAACCAGGAAGTTTGCCGCCAGCAAAGCCAGCCCAACCCGCCAAAGCCGGGCATAGAGATGGCCCAGACCCGGGAAGATCGACAGCACGAAGCCCCAGACCAGGCGCCACCGGCTGACAGTCCCGGCGGCCATCAGAAGCTTTGCCGCACACCGGTCACGATCGAACCGCGAAACGGGCCGTTTCCGACCGGAACCGCCCCGGTGCCCAAAGGCATCTTAGGCGGCAGCGGGATTTCGAGCGCGCCCACCACGCCCGGCCGCCCGTATCGCAAACGCGGCGTCGGCGCCGGCTCGAATTTCCCGACATGGGCCGCCGGTTCGGGCGCCGTCGGCGCGAGGGCAGCGCAGCCGGCAATCAGCAGCGCGGCAACTTGGGCAACTCGGCGGGAGAAGGGCATAGTCAGGAACGTCAAGGCCTATCGAACCGCTGTCAATGTTGTTTCGGGCGGGAACGATTGGTAGCGTCCCGCATGCCCCGCCCCGCGCCAGACCAGGACCGCCTCTATTCCCGCGACGAGTTCCGCGCCTGGTGCGCCGCCCAGCCTGCGGGCCGGTACGAGCGGGTGGATGGCCGCATCGTCGCGATGGCGCCGGAGCGAGGGGCGCACCTGCGCGTGAAGGCGGCTGTGTTCCTCGCCCTACGGCATGCCATTGCCGCCGCGGCCGTCCCTTGCCAGGCACTACCCGATGGCGCAACGGTCGAAACGGGCGACAGCGACTACGAGCCTGATGCGCTCGTGAACTGCGGCGCGCCAATGGCCGATGATGCGATCGCGGCGCCGAACCCGGTGATCGTAGTCGAGGTTCTGTCACCCGGCACCGCCGCCTCCGACACGGGGGGCAAGCTGGCCGGCTACTTCCAGGTGCCCTCGATCCAGCACTACCTGATTGTCCATCCAACCCGGCGCACCGTAACGCATCACCGCCGGGCAGGAAGCCGGATCGAAACGCTGGTCATCCTCAACGGCTCGATCTCGCTCGATCCGCCGGGCGTCATCGTGACGGTAGAAGACTTCTATACGGCATAAGAGACGACAGCTATTTACGGGACATGAGGCTTTCTGGCGTTTCTGCGGTAGTATCCCCGGACTTTCGACGAAGGGCGCCCGGAAATGTGGCCTCCAACTCATCGAGCAATCGGCGCGCAGGCTCCCGCCAGCTTGCCCCGCCATGAGGCTGATAGAACACGATACGGACCGAGGTGGGGTAGGAACCTGAACGCCATCGAACCGGAAGACTGTTCCGGGCTCGGTGCAAACGCTGACGAACCGGCGCCGCGTGCTATCCTTGAAAAGGTCATCGGGTTCTTTCGTCGCCCAGCCCACGGCACGGGCAAAATCGCCGACGACTTTGTTCAGGCGCCACCACTCGCCGCTGCCGAGCTCCAGCTCGAAATACAGGGCTGGCCTCCCAGAACTGCCTGCATCGCGCAGCACGTTGTGACACGTTCGATCTTCGACGATGTCCGGAATGGCCAGGATTCCGGAGGCGGCGGCGGCGGCAAGGCCGAACCCTGTCACGAGCGGCATGTGACGCGCCCGCGGCCAGCTCTCACCTTTCTGGATCGTGTCCCGAGTCGTGGTGTAGCAACGGCGTTGCTGAGCAGGGCTGGCTGCTCGATCAGGCTGCCAAGGACGGCAGGCTGACGGCGATATCATCGCTGAGTGGGGCGATGGTTTCCAGGCTCATGTATCGGGCGCGCTGAACGGCCCATTCGTCGTGCTGTTCCAGCAGCAGCGCGCCGATCAGACGGGTGACGGCGGCCTCGTTGGGGAAGATGCCGACGACCTCGCTGCGGCGCTTAATCTCGCCGTTGAGGCGCTCGAGTGGGTTTGTGCTGTGCAGCTTGGCCCGATGCTGGACGGGAAAACCCATGTAGGCGAGCACGTCGGCCTCGGCGTCATCCATGAGGGCGGCGAGCTTTGGCACGCGGGGCCGGGCCTGGTCGGCGACCTCGCGCCATTGCTTGCGTGCGGCAGCCGCGTCGTCTTGGGCGAACGCCGTGCCGACCCAGGCCGAGACGATGCGGCGCTGCGTCTTGCCCGCGTAGGCCAGTGCGTTGCGCATGAAATGCACCCGGCACCGCTGCCAGGTCGCGCCGAGCACCTTGATGATGGCGGCCTTGAGCCCGGGATGGGCGTCCGAGACGACCAGCTTGGCGCCGCGCAGGCCGCGCCTGGCCAGCGATCGCAGGAACTCGACCCAGAACGGCTCGGCCTCGCTGTGGCCCGTGGTCATGCCCAGCACCTCGCGCCTGCCATCTGTGTTGACGCCGACGGCGACGATGACGGCGACCGAGACGATGTGATGGTCGCGGCGGACTTTGACGTAGGTGGCGTCAAGCCAGAGATACGGCCAATCCCCCTCAATCGGCCGGGCCAGGAAGGCGTTGACGCGCTCGTCGATCTCGCCGCACAGGCGGGAAACCTGGCTCTTGCTGATGCCGTCCATGCCCATGGATCGCACCAGGTCGTCGACGGAGCGGGTGGAGATCCCCTGGATGTAGGCTTCCTGGATCACGGCCGTTAGCGCCTTCTCGGCCATGCGGCGGGGTTCGAGGAAGCCGGGGAAGTAGCTGCCCCGGCGCAGCTTCGGGATGCGCAGCTCGACGGTGCCGGCCCGGGTCTGCCAGTCGCGGTCGCGGTAGCCGTTGCGCTGGTTGGTCCGCTCGGCGCTGCGCTCGCCCGGTGCGGCGCCGCAGAGGCCGTCGGTTTCGAGTGCCATGAGGCGTTCGGCGGCGAAGCCGATCATCTCGCGCAGGAACGTCGTATCGGAGCCCTTCTCCAGAAGCGCGCGAAGGGCGATCTTGTCATCGGTCATCGTGGTGGTCCTCGGGTCAGAGTTGCGTCTCGCAACCCAACCCTACCCAGCAACATCGCGATGACCACTGATCGGCTCGTCTCCGCAGCCGCCTACGGCGACCGCTCCGACAAGCCGATCAGTGGCGTCCTACACCACTACCGGGGACACGACCCCTTTCTGCAGTAACCGAAGGGCTCCCCAAAAAACGAACCCCCCGCTCGCGCCGACACCGCCGAGCATGGAAATCTCAGCTATCGCAGTACTGATTGACCCTCCGGCCCCGGTCGCGACGAGCAGAATGGCCGGGATCGAGCCGATGGCAGTCCCCGCGACCATGCAGCTCAGCCAGGTCTCCCGGCGGAGCTGACGCAGAAACACGTAAACCGGCAGCGCGACCACAAACTCGACTAGGAGGGTTCCGCGGAAAACCGGCGTCGCAAGGGCGATCTTTTGGCTGCTGATCAAAGCCACGCCAATGGCCACCGTGGCTGCGGTCAACACCAGGGCAATGCCGAGCCGTGCGGCCCGAAGCGCGACGTTCAACACAGCAACGACCGCAAACCTGTCATCAGAAACTTTGCCGCACCCCCGTCACGATCGAGCCGCGAAACGGTCCATTGCCGACCGGGACCGCCCCGGTGCCGAGTGGCATCTTGGGTGGCAGCGGGATTTCGAGCGCGCCCGCCACCACGCCCGGCCGCCCGTATCGCAAACGCGGCGTTGGCGCCGGTTCGAACTTCTTTGGTTCGGAGGCCGCCTCCATAACGGGCGCCGGCGGGGTGCAGCCGGCCATCAGCATCAGCATCACGATCCGCAACAGGTTTGCCATGCCACGACCGTACCACGAGTGGCCGGCCCGGCGTGAATGAACTTACCCCGCCACCCCCAACCGTCCCGCCAAATCCTGCACGAACTGCCACGCCACCCGCCCCGACCGCGCCCCCCGCGTCACCGACCACTCATTCGCCGCCGCATGCAGCGCCTCCCGCTCGATCGGGAGCCGCATCTGGTCCGCATATCCCTCGACCATCGCGCGAAAAGAATCCTGGTCGCAATTGTGGAACCCGATCCACAACCCGAACCGGTCGCTCAACGACACTTTCTCCTCCGTCGCCTCCGAGGGGTTGATCGCCGTCGCCCGCTCGTTCTCGATCATGTCGCGCGGCATCAGATGGCGGCGGTTGCTCGTGGCGTAGAACAGCACGTGGCCGGGCCGGCCCTCGATGCCGCCATCCAGCACGGATTTCAGCGCCTTGTAGTCGCTGTCCTCGCGCTCGAAGCTGAGATCGTCGCACAGGATCAGGCAGCGCCGCGCTTGCGCGCGCAGCACCGTCAGCAGCGTCGGCAGCGTCCGAATATCCTCGCGGTGGATCTCGATCAGCACCAAGGAGCCGGGCCGCGCAGCGTTGGCGGCGGCGTGCGCGGCCTTCACCAACGAGCTTTTGCCCATCCCGCGCGCGCCCCACAGCATCGCGTTGTTGGCCGGCAGCCCGGCGGCGAACCGCTCCGTGTTCTCCAGCACCAGCTGCTTCGCCCGGTCGATCCCATGCAACAGCGTAATATCCACGCGGGACACGTGCGGCACCGGCTGCAAGGCGCCGGTTTCCGGATGCCAGACGAAGGCGTCCGCCAGGGTCAGATCAGGCGGGCCGGGCGGCGGGGGGGCCAGACGCTCGAGCGCCTCGGCGATGCGGATCAGCAGACTCGATTTCATGGGCGGTCCCAATTCTTGAGTAGTCCTTGACGGCAGGGCGGCGGAAACTATGGTCCCGGCGCACCAACCGCAAGCCAGGATGCCCGATGCTCATCTCCCCCGCCTACGCCCAAGACATGTCGGGCCTGCTTGCCACCGGCGGCCAGTTCCTGCCGCTGATCCTGATCTTCGGCGTCTTCTATTTCCTGCTCATCCGCCCGCAGCAGACCCGGCAGAAGGAGATGCGCGCCATGCTGGTCGCACTCCGCCGGGGTGATCGCGTGGTCACCGGCGGCGGCATCCTGGGCACGGTCCAGAAGGTGAAGGAGGGCTCGGACGAGATCGAGGTCGAGCTGGCGCCGAACATGCGCGTGACGGTGCTGCGGGATACCATCACGTCCGTGCTGAAGCCCGTCGCTGCCAACGACAGCAAGTAGCCTGCTCCCTCTCCCGCTGGCGGGAGAGGGAAAACAGCCTCACATCTGCGCGGCGGCATACTCGTAATTGGCCAGCTTATCCAGCCAGTTGCTCACGTAATCCGGCCGGCGGTTGCGGAAGTCCAGGTAGTAGCTGTGCTCCCACACGTCGCAGCCCAGCAGCGCCTTGCCCTCACCGGTCGCGAGCGGATTGGACCCGTTCGGCGTCTTGGTGACCTTCAGCTTGCCGTCGGTGCCGAGCACCAGCCACGCCCAGCCGGAGCCGAACTGGCCCACGGCCGCGGCCTTGAACGCGTCCTTGAACTGCTGCACGCCGCCGAAATCGGCCGTGATCTTGCTCTCCAGCGCGCCCGGCATCGTGCCGCCCTGGGGTGACATGTTCTGCCAAAACAGGATGTGGTTCCAATGCTGTCCGGCATTGTTGAACACCGGCGCCATCTCGGCATTGCCATGCGCCATCTTCACGATCTCATCGAGTGACTTGCCCTGCAGCGCCGGGTTCTTCTCGACGAAGCCGTTCAGCGCCGTCACATAGGCCTGGTGGTGCTTGCCGTGATGCAGCTCCAGCGTCTCCTGGCACATGCCGCGCTCGGCCAGCGCGCTCTGCGAATACGGGAGGGTCGGGAGTTCGAATGCCATGGCGCGGTCCTTACCTGGGATGGAGGCCGCACCTTGGTCGCGGCGCGCCCGGAGCGTCAAGGTTGCGCCGGGGCCAAAGCGCCGCCATCTGCCGCCCATGCTGTCACACGTTGCTGAGATCGTCCGCAAGCATGACCCGGACCGGTTCCTGACCGCCCTGTTCGCCCCGGCCGGGCGGCGGGAAGCGCTGTTCACGCTCTATGCCTTCAACCACGAATTGGCCCGCGCCCGCGAGATGGTGCGGGAGCCGATGATGGCGCTGATCCGCCTGCAATGGTGGCGCGAGGTGATCGAGGGCGCCCGGCGCCGGCACGAGGTGGCGGGGCCCCTCGGTGAGGCGCTGGACCGGGGGGAGCTGCTGCCGGCCGATCTGGAGCGGATGATCGCCGGGCGGGAGATGGAGGCGGAGGGGCTGTCCGACCCGGCGGCGTGGCGCTCGTTCGTCCTGGCGACGGCGGGGGGTGTCACGCTTGCGGCAGCGTCGGCGTTGGTCCGGTCTAGCGATGACCCTCACCCCGACCCTCTCCCCGGGGAAGAGGCGGCGGCCGTACTGGCGTTGGGGGCTGCTTATGGCGCCGCAGGGATCTTGCGATCCGAGCAGGCCTTGGCGGTCCAGGGGCGCCGTCTGCTGCCCGAGGGCGGGGCCGAGGCCGTGCGGAAGCAAGGGCTTGCATGGTTGGAGGCGGGGCGGGTGCGGCTGCCGAAGGCAGTCCGGCCCGCAGTGCTGGTGGCGGCCCTGGCCCGGCGTGACCTCCGGCGCGGCGCGTCGCCCGGCCCCCGCGGGCTAGGCGATCGCCTGGCCGTCACACGCGCCGGGCTGCTGAATGCATGACGGCCGGCGGCGCGAGCCGTGGGGCAGGTGCCACCCGCCACGCCGTCAATGCCGCACGAGCGCCAACGCAATCTCCAGCGCAATCAACAGGATAATCAGCAACTCCATCAACCCGGCCCGGCTGCTATTCGCCTCCTCATACAGCGCCGTATAGGTGTCCCGGATGATTGCGAGCTTCCGGTTCACCGCGGCCGAGACAGTCCGCACACGAAACAGGTCCAAGGCCGAGGTATAGATGCGCGCCAAATACACATCCTCCGTCACCTGCAACGCATTATCGACTTTCTCGGTCAGCTCCGTGACTTCCGCGACCAGGGTATAGAGCTGCCGCGCGAGGTCGGCGTAGCGGCGGGGGAGCAGGATATTGAGCGTGTGCCGTGTCGTCTGCACCAGGCCATACATGCGCGGCAGCTCGTCATCCAGCAGCTCGTCGTAATAGCGCATCTCCAGCAGCTGCGCGTTCGCGACCTCCAGCACGTCCGCCACGTCGTTGTCGCCGCGCGGCTCGAAGATGAAGGCGCGGTCCCAGGTCACCACCACGAGGTCGTCGGTGTAGTAGGAAAAGCTCTGCCGCAGCAGGTCCCGCCGCGCGCCGTCCGAGAGCGCGCGCTGCTCGCCCGACAGCAGCGGCACGAGGTCGAGCTGTTCCTGCAAGGCGGACGCCGTCAGCGTCTGGTCGAAGGCGTGGACGGTGCCGATCATGTAGTCTTCTTCGATCGCGGATCCCGTGGGCCGCACCAGCGCCTCCGCCAGCAAGGTTCGCACCCGCGCCAGCAACCCGTCCCACAGCCGCCCGTCACCATCGGTGCCGATATGCGCGTCCATCGCGTTCAGCAGCGCGGTGTAGTCATCCCAGCTCATGTCGACGGCCGGTACCCGGAGCGAGAGGGCGACCACACCGAAATCGTACACGCGGACATTCACCGCGGCGGTGACGGCGAGCGGCCCGAGCTGCAACGGCATGGGATCGAAGCCGAACGCGACCGGCGGCACTCCGAACGCCACGGCCTTGGCCGGGGTGGCGCTGAGCCGGCTGCGGCTGCTGGCGGTGCCGGCATGCCGCGCCCAGATCTCTTCAACCCGGCGCAGGTCGATCGCGTAGGCGATGTCGAACAGGCGCAGCGCCACGATGTGGCCGGAACGGACGGTCAGCATGTCACGCGTCTCCCTCTCCCGCTGGCGGGAGAGGGGCGGGGTGAGGGTGGAATGCCAGGCATGTCCGACACCAAGGCTTGCGCCGGCGACCCAACCCTCTCCCGCCAGCGGCAGAGGGGGTTGCCGTGCCTCACGCCCGCTTCCGCTTCTTCATGGCAACGGTCTCCAGCACCGGCAGCAACGGCCGCAAGAACCGCCCGGTATGGCTCTCGGGGTTCATTGCGATCCGTTCCGGCGTCCCCTCCGCCACCACGCGCCCCCCGCCCTCGCCACCCTCGGGGCCCAGATCCAGCACCCAATCCGCCGTTTTGATGACCTCGAGGTTATGCTCGATCACCACCACCGTGTTGCCCTGGTCCACCAGCGCGTGCAGCACCTCCATCAGTTTCCGGACGTCCTCGAAATGCAGCCCGGTGGTGGGCTCGTCCAGGATATACAGCGTCCGCCCCGTGGCCCGGCGCGCCAACTCCTTCGACAGCTTGATCCGCTGCGCCTCGCCACCCGACAGCGTGGTGGCCTGCTGACCCAGGCTGATATAGCCGAGGCCCACCTGCTGCAGGATCGTCAGCCGGTCCCGGATGCGTTTCACGGCGCTGAAATACGGCACCGCCTCGTCCACCGTCATGTTCAGCACGTCGGCCACCGACTTGCCCCTGAATTTTATCTCGAGCGTCTCGCGGTTATACCTTTGCCCCTTGCACGTGTCGCACGTCACGAACACGTCCGGCAAAAAGTGCATCTCGATCTTGATCAGCCCGTCGCCCTGGCACGCCTCGCACCGTCCGCCCTTGACGTTGAAGCTGAACCGCCCCGATTTGTAGCCGCGCGCCCGGCTCTCCGGCAGCTCCGCGAACCAATCGCGGATCGGGGCGAACAGATCGGTGTAGGTGGCCGGGTTGGAGCGGGGCGTGCGGCCGATCGGGGATTGGTCGATGTCGATGATCTTATCGAGCTCGCCCAGCCCCTCGATCCGATCATGCGGCGCCGGCGCCTCGCCAGAACCCATCAGTCGGCGGGACGCAGCCTTATACAGCGTGTCGATGACCAGCGTGCTCTTGCCCCCGCCCGAGACGCCGGTCACGCACGTGAACGTGCCCAACGGAAAGCTGGCCGTCACCGTTTTGAGATTGTTGCCGCGCGCACCGACCACGCGGACGGCGCGCTTCATATCCGTGGGACGCCGGGCCGGCACCGGGATCGAGCGGCGGCCCGACAGATAATCGCCCGTGAGGCTGGCCGGGTTGGCCGCGACCTCGGCCGGCGTGCCCTGCGCGATCACGTGCCCGCCCAGCAGCCCGGCGGCCGGGCCCATGTCGATCAAATGGTCGGCCGCCCGGATCGCATCCTCGTCATGCTCCACCACCAGCACCGTGTTGCCCAGCGCCTTCAGCCGCCGCAGCGTGCCTAGCAGCCGCTCGTTGTCCCGCTGATGCAGGCCGATGCTGGGTTCGTCCAGCACATACAGCACGCCCGTAAGGCCGGAGCCGATCTGCGACGCGAGCCGGATGCGCTGGCTCTCCCCGCCACTCAGCGTCGTGCTGCCGCGCGCAAGCGTCAGGTAATCCAGGCCGACATCCACCAGGAACTGCAGCCGCTCCACGATTTCGCGCAGGATTCGCCGGGCGATTTCCGCCCGCTGCGGCGTGAGCGTGGCCTCGGCCGCGCGAAACCACTCCAGCGCCCGGCGGATCGGCAGCTCCGCCGTCTCCGCCAAATTCTGCCCGGCGATCTTCACCGCCAACGCCTCCGGCTTCAGCCGCGCCCCGTGACACACGGCGCAGGGCTTGTCCGCCTGGTAGCGGCTCATCTCCTCCCGCACCCAGGCGCTGTCGGTCTCCTGCCAGCGGCGTTGCAGATTGCGCAGCACGCCCTCGAACGCCTTCTTCACCGAATAAGCGCGGACGCCATCCTTATAGCTGAATTCGATTTCCGCCTCGGTGCCGTTCAAAATCGCGTCCCGCACCGTGTCCGGCAGCTCGTGCCACGGCGTGCGGGTGGATACGCGAAAATGCTTGGCGAGACTTGCAAGGGTCTGGTCGTAATACGGGCTCTGCGCCCCGCTCCACGGCGCCACGGCCCCGGCGGCGAGGCTGACCCGCTCGTCTGGAATCACCAGACCGGGGTCGAAGAACTGCTCGATGCCCAGCCCGTCGCAGGCCGGGCAGGCGCCATGTGGAGAATTGAAGCTGAACAGCCGCGGCTCGATCTCCTCGATCGTAAAACCGCTGACCGGGCAGGCGAAGCGGGAGCTGAACACCGTTCGCGCGCCATCGTCGGCGTTCTCGGCATAGACCACGCCGTCGCTGAGGCCGAGCGCGGTTTCGTAGCTGTCGGCGAGCCGGGTCTGGATGCCGTCCCGCACCACGACGCGATCCACCACCGCCTCGATCTCATGCTTAATCTTCCGGTTCAGCGCCGGGACATCCCCGATCTCATACAAGGTGCCGTCCACCTTGACCCGCGTGAAGCCACGGCGCTGCAGATCCGCCAGCTCCTTCCGGTATTCGCCCTTCCGGTCCCGCACGACGGGTGCCAGCAGCAGCAGCCTGGTGCCCTCCGGCATCGCCATGGTGCGGTCCACCATCTGGCTCACGCTCTGCGCCTCGATCGGTTCCCCGGTCACGGGCGAATAGGGCACGCCGACCCGGGCCCATAGCAGACGCATGTAGTCGTGAATTTCGGTGACGGTGCCCACGGTGCTGCGGGGGTTGCGGCTGGTGGTTTTCTGCTCGATCGAGATGGCCGGGCTCAGCCCCTCGATGCTGTCCACGTCGGGCTTGCCCATCAGCTCCAGGAACTGCCGCGCATAGGCCGAAAGCGACTCCACGTAGCGGCGCTGCCCCTCGGCATAGATCGTGTCGAACGCGAGCGAGCTCTTGCCCGACCCCGACAGCCCGGTGATCACCGTCAGGCTGTCGCGTGGGATGTCGATGTCGATGTTTTTCAGATTGTGCTCGCGCGCGCCACGGACACGGATGGAACCGGACATGAGGGAAACCTTGGTGTTCTGGAATCGTTCTTGTAGTATATGGCACCGCCGGGGCGATCGGGGAACCCTGGCCGGTGCGGGGCAGACCGGTTATTGTCGACGCAGCAGCGGAAGGGGAACGGCGATGGCCGGTACAGTCAACAAGGTCATCCTGGTCGGGCGTTTGGGCAAGGATCCGGAATCGCGCAGCTTCCAGAACGGCGGCAAGGTCGTGAACATGACCGTCGCCACCAGCGAGACCTGGAACGACCGTGCGTCGGGCGAACGCAAGGAAAAGACCGAGTGGCACAACGTGGTCATCCGGGACGAGAAGCTGGCCGAGAACGCCGAGAAATACCTCAAAAAAGGCGCCAGCGTGTATCTCGAGGGCAAGATCGAGACCCGTAAATGGGTTGATCAGGCCTCGGGCCAGGACAAATACACGACCGAGATCATCATTCCGCGTTTCGGCGGCGTCATGACGTTCCTGAGCGGCAAGGCCGATGAGGGTGGCGCCGGGCAAGGCGGTGGCCAAGGCGGCGGCTACCAACCCCGGGACCGCGCGGCCGCCCCGGCCCGCTCCGGCGGCGGCGCGCCATCTTGGGAGCCAGCCAAGGGTGGCGATCTGGATGACGAGATCCCGTTCTAGCGTAACCGGCGCGCCGGGCATGCGAACAGGCCGGTGTGGTTGAGAAGGACTCTGTCATGCGCATGCTGTTTACCGCCGCCCTCGCCGTCACCGTTCTCGCGGCCCCCGCCAGCCGGGCCGCGACCGAGGCCGCCTTTACCGCCCCGGCCTTCGCCGCCGCGCAGCAGGCCGGCAAGCCCATCCTGGTGGACGTCACCGCCCCCTGGTGCCCCACCTGCGCCCAGCAGCGTCCGATCCTTTCCAAGCTCTACGATGAGCCCGCCTACAAGGACCTGGTCGTGTTCAACGTCGATTTCGACTCGCAAAAGGACGTGCTGCGGGCGCTGAATGTCCGCACGCAGAGCACGCTGATCGCCTTTCATGGCGCCAAGGAGACCGCGCGGTCCGCCGGGGAGACCAAGGCCGATCCGATCCGCGCGCTGGTCGCCTCCACGGCGCAGTAACCGCATGGCCGCTGGCAGCGTCGCGTTCGGCTTCGCGGCCGGCGTGTTGTCCACCCTCTCGCCGTGCGTGCTGCCGCTGCTGCCGCTCGTGCTCGGCCCGGCCCTGGCGCAGCATCGGTTCGGCGTTCTGGCGCTGACTGCGGGGCTCGTCACGTCTTTCGTGGCGATCGGGATGTTCGTGGCCACGATCGGCTTCGGCGCCGGGCTGGATGGCGAGTGGTTCCGGACGGCGTCCGCGCTCCTGCTGGCTGTCATGGGCGTGGTGCTGCTGAGCAAGACGCTGCAGGACCGGTTCGCCGCCTCCGCGGGTGGCGTCAGCGACGGCGCGAACAAGCTCATCCAGCGCATCACGCCGACGGGGCTCGGCGGCCAGTTCCTGCTGGGCCTCCTGCTCGGCGGCGTATGGAGCCCGTGCGTGGGGCCGACGCTCGGCGCCGCCTCCGTGCTCGCGGCGCAAGGGCAGGACCTCGGCGCCGTGGCGCTCGTCATGGCCGCCTTCGGGGCCGGGACGGCGGTGCCGCTGCTGGTGGTCGGCGCCGTGTCGCGGGGCGCCATGAAGCGGTGGCGGGGCGCGATGATGGGCGCGGGACAGGGCGGTCGCCGCATCCTGGGCGGCGGCGCGATCGCGGTGGCGCTGCTGATCCTGACCGGGCTAGACCGGCCGCTGGAATCCGCGCTGGTCGCCGCCTCCCCGTCCTGGCTGACCCGGCTCACGACCCAGTTCTAGACCTCGCGGCCCGTTCGCCCCGAGCCCGTCGAAGGGCACCCCGGAACGCCCTTCGACGATCTCAGGACAACCGCATCCGCCCCGTCAGGACGCGGCCCGCCACGACGCCCCGGCCTTGCACCACGTCACCGTCCGGCTCTGCGCCCCGGCACCCCGCAGCGTGAGGTCATAGCGCAGCGCGTGGCACGCCCGGCCCCGCACGGCCGTGACCCCGACCACCTGGACCACCCCGGAATTGCCACTCTCCCCATTGCTCCACCCGCTCTGATCGCCCACCCGCACCGGGCGGGCGGCGTTCAGTTGCGCCACCGTGGCATTGAGCATTGCGGTGTCGATCGCGTTCAGCCGTGGCCCCGGCGCAACCGGCCTGGACGGGACAGGCCGGGTAAGCACCCGGCGCGCCGGGGGATGGGCCGCGACGACCCGGCCCGTCTGCGTCCGCGCCGGCCTGGGTCGTTCGGGAATAGCCCAGACCGGTCGGGCCAGCATGCCGGAAAACACGGCCAGGATAACGGCGCGGCATAGGCGAACGGGCATTCCTCACCTTTCGCAGCAGGCCGGGATTGAGCGGCGGCAGCCCGGCCGAGTCAACGCCGCGCCCTTTGCCCGCGCGCGAATCTGGCTTACATAGAGGGTTCGTCGTGGCCGTTTCATGGCCCGGCACCCCATTGCAGGTTGCCCCCTTTGTCCGACCTCCCGCCCGACGCTCCTCCTCCCAGCGCGCCCCCTCCGGAAGCGCCCGCACCGCCGAGCATGCCCGGCACCCCGCCCGTGATGCTCGAGCAGGAGATGCGGCGCTCCTTCCTCGACTATGCCATGTCCGTCATCGTCAGCCGCGCGCTGCCGGATGCGCGGGACGGGTTGAAGCCGGTGCACCGCCGCATCCTCTATGGCATGCACGAAAGCGGCTACACGGCAGACAAGCCCTACCGCAAATCCGCCCGCATCGTCGGTGACGTCATGGGCAAATACCACCCGCATGGCGACCAGGCGATCTACATGGCCATGGTCCGGATGGCGCAGACCTTCTCGCTCCGGCTGCCATTGATCGACGGTCAGGGCAATTTCGGCTCCATCGACGGCGACCCCCCGGCGGCGCAGCGTTATACCGAGGTGCGTCTGGCCCGCTCCGCCGGGTATCTGCTGGCGGACATCGACAAGGACACGGTCGATTTCCAGGCCAACTACGACGAAAGCGAGCACGAGCCGAAGGTGCTGCCGGCCGGGTTCCCCAACCTGCTGATCAATGGCGGCGAGGGCATCGCCGTCGGCATGGCCACCTCCATCCCGCCGCATAACCCCGGTGAGATCATCGATGCGACGCTGGCCCTGATCGCGGAGCCCGATACGTCCCTCGAAGACTTGATGAAGATCGTGCCCGGCCCCGACTTCCCCACCGGCGGCATCATCCTGGGCCGCAGCGGCATCCGCTCCGCCTTCGAGACCGGGCGCGGCGGCATCATGGTGCGGGCCAAGGCGGTGTTCGAGGAGTTCCGCGGCAACCGCATCGCCATCGTCATCAACGAAATCCCCTACCAGGTGAACAAGAAGACCCTCCTGGAGCGCATCGCCGAGCTGGTGCGCGCCAAGGAGGTCGAGGGCATCACCGACCTGCGCGACGAAAGCGACCGCGACGGCATGCGCATCGTGATCGAGCTGCGGCGCGAAGCGACGCCCGAGGTCGTGCTGAACCAGCTCTATCGCCATACCCAGCTGCAAAACGGCTTCAGCGTGAACATGCTGGCGCTGGATGGCGGCCGGCCGCGGCTGATGGGGCTGAAGGACGCGCTGCAGGTGTTCATCGCCTTCCGGGAGGAGGTGATCCTCCGCCGCTCCCGGTTCGAGCTGAACAAGGCGCGGGACCGGGCGCATTTGCTGGTGGGTCTCGCGATCGCGGTGGCCAACATCGACGAGGTGATCCGCATCATCCGGCAAAGCCCGGACAGCGCGACCGCGCGCGTGGCGCTGATGGAGCGCGTGTGGCCGGCCGGGGACGTGGGGGCGTTGCTGGCGCTGATCGACGATGTCGGCAACCAGATCGTAGACGACACCGTGCGCCTTACGGAAACCCAGGCCCGCGGCATCCTGGAACTGCGCCTCGCCCGGCTCACCGGCCTGGAGCGGGACAAGATCCAGGCCGACCTGCAAGGCGTCGCAGGTGAGATCGTGACGTTGCTCGAGATCCTGGACAGCCGGATCCGCCGCATGGAGGTGATGCGCGAGGAGCTGATCGCGATCCGGGCCGAGATCGCCTCGCCCCGCCAGACCAGCATCGTGGACGCCGTCGCGGACCAGGATGACGAAAGCCTGATCGAACCCGGCCAGATGGTGGTGACCATCACCCGGGACGGCTTCATCAAGCGCACCACGCTCGAGACTTTCCGACAGCAGAACCGCGGCGGCCGCGGGCGCACGGCGGCCGGCACGCGCGGCGATGACATCGTGATCCGCAGCTTCAACGCCCACACTCACCAATGGGTGCTGTTCTTCAGCAGCGGCGGCAAGGCGTTCCGGGAAAAGGTCTGGCGCCTGCCGGAAGCGAGCCCCACCGCCAAGGGCCGCGCGCTGGTCAACCTGCTGCCGGAACTGGGGTCGGACTCCATCACCACCGTGCTGCCGCTGCCGCAGGACGAGACGATGTGGGAGAACCTGCATCTCGTCTTTGCCACGGCCAGCGGTGGCATAAGGCGCAACAAGCTGAGTGATTTCCGCAATGTGCGGGCCGCCGGGCTGATCGCGATGAAGCTGGACGAGGGCGATCACCTGATCGGCGTCGCCACCTGCCGCGAGGGCGATGACGTGTTCCTCGCCACCCGCCTGGGCCGCTGCATCCGCTTCCAGATCACGCCCGACACGGTCCGCGTGTTTTCCGGCCGCGACAGCTCCGGTGTCCGCGGCATCCGGCTGCAACCCGGCGACGAGGTCATCAGCCTCTCGGTCCTGCGCCACGTCGATCGCGAGATCGAAGCGGAGGAGGAGCCTGAGGACGAGCCGGCCGAGACCGACGCGCAGGCGACGGCACCGGACGAGGAGGTGCTGCTCACCGTCACCAACGCCGGCTACGGCAAGCGCACCCGGGCCGCCGCCTATCGCGTCACGGGCCGGGGCGGGCAGGGGATCGCCAACCTGACCTTGGCGCCCCGCAACGGCACCGAAGTGGTCGCGAGCTTCCCGGTGCGGTCCGGGGACGACGTGATGCTGGTGACAGACGCCGGGCGGCTGATCCGCTGCCCGTCCGACCAGGTGCGCGTCACGGGCCGGGCCAGCATGGGCGTGACATTGTTCCGGTTGGGCGAGAACGAGCACGTGACCAGCGTGTTCCCCGTCCTGGATGACGGGGTGGAGGACGCGCCCGATGCCGAGTGAGCCTCGGCGCCTCGTGGGCATCTACCCCGGCACCTTCGACCCCGTCACCAACGGCCACACCGACATCATCGCCCGCGCCGCCCGCACCCTGCATCGCCTGGTGGTCGGCGTGGCGGAAAACGTCGGCAAGGGCCCGCTATTCCCGCTGGACGAACGGGTCGAACTGGTGCGCCACGAGACCGACGCCATCGCCGCGCGGACTGGCACCGAGATCGTGGTCCGCTCCTTCGCCGGCCTGCTGATCGACTTCGCCCGCTCGGAGCACGCCGGCGTGATCGTGCGGGGGCTGCGCGCCGTGTCCGATTTCGACTATGAGTTCCAGATGGCGGGCATGAACTACCGGCTGGATCCCGAGATCGAGACGGTGTTCCTGATGGCGTCGGAGCGGCACCAGTTCATCTCGTCCCGCTTCGTGAAGGAGATCGCGCGGCTGGGGGGTGACGTATCCAGCTTCGTGCCCGCGCTCACCCTGGATCGAACGCTCGCCCGCGTCCGCACCTGACGGAGGACCGTTATGCTTCGCCGAACCTTGCTCACCACAATCGCGATTGGAACCCTGATGTCCGAGACCGCTGACGCCCAGACCCCCGCGCTCGATCCGGAGAACACCCTCTATATGGACCTGAAGGATGGCCGCGTGGTCATCCGCCTGCGCCCCGATCTCGCGCCCAAGCATGTGGAGCGGGTCAAGATGCTGGCGCGCGAGCATTTCTATGACGGCACGCCGTTCCATCGCGTGATCGAGGGCTTCATGGCGCAGGGCGGGGACCCAACGGGCACCGGCACCGGCGGCAGCAAATACCCCGACCTGCCGGCCGAGTTCACCAACCAGACCAAGTTCCTGCGCGGCACCGTGGGCGCGGCGCGCACCGGCAACCCGAACAGCGCCAACAGCCAGTTCTACATCATGTTCGCCCCGGCCTCGCACCTCGATGGCCAATACACGATCTGGGGCCAGGTCGTGCAGGGCATGGAGTTCATCGACAAGATCAAGCGCGGCAGCGGCGGTGGCGGGACCGTTTCCGGCCCCGACAAAATCATCCGCGTTCAGGTGATGGCCGACGCGAAGGGCTGACGCTATAAGGCGTCGCGTGGGGCCTGTAGCTCAGCTGGTAGAGCACGGGACTTTTAATCTTGTGGTCGTGGGTTCGAGTCCCACCGGGCCCACCACGCGCGTCTCTTCCGGAGTTCCAGGATGGACCTGATCTGCTTCCTCCATCCCGGCTGGGACCCGATCATCAAGCCCGCCGAGCCGACCCGGCCCTGGATGGACGCCACCCCCGAGACCTTCGCGTATCGCTGCCTCCCGCTCAACATCGCCAACGCGCATGGCTGGGAAATCCAGTCCTCCTGCGATGCCGAGGCGTATTGGACCGGGCGGCGGGACACGCGGGACGTCATCATCAAAACACCGCCCGGCACGCCCGCGCACCACGCACCGGTATCTGCCTTCGGGCAGGGGGTGCTGACGTTCCACATCCAGGCGCTGTTCCAGACGCCGCCGGGCTGGGACCTCTACATCACGGGATCCCCCAACGCGCCGAAGGAAGGCATGACGCCGCTATCCGGCATCGTGGAGACCGATTGGGCGCCCTACACCTTCACCATGAACTGGCGGTTCACCCGGCGGAACCACTGGGTGTCGTTCAAGAAGTTCGAGCCGATCTGCCACATCTTCCCGGTGCCCCGCGGCGCGCTGGAGCGGATGGACCCCAAGGTCGTGCACATCGATGACGACCCGTCCATCGCCGAGAATTTTGCGCTGTGGAACAAGTCCCGCAACGACTTCCTGGTGGAGCAAAAGATCCCGCGCCCCCGCAAGCCGACCGAGAAATGGCAGAAGAAGTATTTTCGCGGCGTGACCATGACCGATGACACGCCGCATGCCGGCCACCGCACCAAGCTGCGGGTCAAACCCTTCGCCCCCGGCCTGTTGCGGGATACGCAGGCCGCGACCCTCACGCTCGATGAAGACGAGATGGCCCGGCTGCTCGACGCCGCCCGCGCCGGCCAGACCCCGGCCGAGATCGGCGCCGCGCTGCGTGACATGGGCGTGGACGGCGCCGTGGCAGACCGGATCGTGGCCGCGAGCAACAAGCCGTGATCGTCTGGCGCGGCCTGGGCGGGGCGCTGCTGCTGCTGGGCCTGATTGCGGCGCATGTGGCGGTGAACTTCACGCTCTATCGCAACTACACGCCGGAAGCGTTCGACCACATGAATTTCTGGCTGCCCAGCCTGATCGGCGCCGGGATCGCACTGATCCTGTCGGTGCTGGCTTTGCAGAAAGTCGTGCTGCTAAACCAGCGGCTGAGCCTGCGGGACGGCGCGTTCTTCATCCCGCTACCGGCCTGGGTGCCGATCCTGCTCGGCCTCGCCTGGTGGGCCTGGAGCACCCGGTCGATCCTGGACTAAACCCGTCATTGCGAGCCGCGTGGCGAAGCAGGTCAGGTAGGATGGGTGAAACCCATCATCAAAGACTGGTCGGGGCGAGAGGATTCGAACCTCCGGCCTCTTGCTCCCGAAGCAAGCGTACTACCAGGCTGTACTACGCCCCGACCGAGCGGCGCGTATAGCCGCAAGGGCCTCCGACCGCAAGCCGCTAAACCCGTTCCGGCTGTCCGGCGGCCGGCGCTGGGAGGCTGGCCAGCCGATCCAGCACGGACGCCACATCCGGCACCACCTCATACAGCCCCCGCGTTCCCGCATCGGCGAAGCCCTGGGCCACAGCGGCGTCCAGCATCGCCAGATAGGGCTGCGCCCAGCCATTCACGTCGCAGATCAGCACCGGCTTGTCATGGAGCGAAAGCTGCCGCCAGGTCGTGATCTCGATCGTCTCGTCGAACGTGCCGAGCCCGCCGGGCATGGTCACGAACGCGTCGGCTGCGTCGAACATCAGCCGCTTGCGCTCATGCATTGTCTCGGTGACGACCATCCGGCCCACGCCGCCATGCGCGACCTCCCGCCGTTGCAGGAACTCCGGGATGATGCCCAGCACATCGCCCCCGGCCGCCAGCGCCGCATCGGCCACGACCCCCATCAGGCCGACACGGCCGCCGCCATAGACCAGCCGCCAGCCCGCCTGCGCGATGCCGGTGCCCAGCGCGGTGGAGGCCTCGCGCGCCGCCGGGTCAGTCCCGAAGCGGGAGCCGCAGAACACCGCCACGGATTGAATGGCGCCTTGCCGCATGATCATCAGAACCTCACTCTCGCTTTTCCCATGGCGGAACGCGCGATGCGGTGCAACGATCGTGCCTCAATCACGGAAAGATCGAGCATGCGCAAAACACTCCTGTCCGGCATTGCCCTGGCGAGCCTGGCTCTTTCCGGAATCGCCGTGGCGCAGACCATGGGCGCCGAGCAGATCGTGGCCACGCGCCAGGCCGGCTTCGACCTGCAGGCCGGCGTCGCGGCGGCGATGAAGGCGGTGATCGAAGGGAAGCTCGATGTGAAGCTGATGGAAGACGGCGCCAAGGGCCTGGCCGCCTGGGGGAAGGCCACGCCCGGCATGTTCCCGGACGGCACGCAGACCGTGGGCAACACGAAGGCACTGCCGGCCGTCTGGTCGGACCGCGCCGGGTTCGAAAAGGCGGCGGCCAATTTCACGGAACAGGCGGAGAAGCTGCGCGCGCTGGCGGCCGCCAACGACAAGGAAGGCTTCGCCGCGCAATACACCCTGACCACCCAGGCCTGCGGTGCCTGTCATCGCGGTTACCGCGCCCGTGCGTCCTGAAGGCTGGGCAGCCTAACCGAATCGCACGAGCAAGCCGACCAGCGCGGCCGAGCCCGCGAGCACGCCGAGCGCCAGCACCGGAGACGCGAACCGGGGCTGGCGCATCGTGGCCGGCAGCCGCTTCTTACCCGTGACCATCGCCCGCACCAGGTCATGCCGCTTGACCACGGCGTAGGCCACGATCGCCACGATATGCAGCACGACCAGCCCCAGCACGACATAGAATGACAGCGCATGGATACCGGCGACCCACTCTCCGGTGGCGCGGGTGAGATAGTGGCTCAGCGGCCCGATCGGCCCGGTATCGTCCCCGGCGAACAGCCCCGTCCCGGTCTGGAACAGCAGCACCGCCAGCATCGCCAGCACCATCCAGCCCCCGGCCGCATTATGCCCGATCTCGGTATCCGGCGCACGCGGCCCGCCGAAGCTGGCCAGGTGACGCAGGCCCTCGATGGGGCTGCGCAGGAATTGCCGGAAGCGGGACGTCTCGCTCCCCACGAAGCCCCACACCAGGCGAAACAGCAGCAGCGCCAGGATGGTGTAGCCGGACCAGAGGTGCAGCTGGAGCCAGTCCTTCTGGATCGATACGTAGCTGAACGCGATCAGCGCCACGATCGCCCAATGGAACAGCCGGGTCGGCGCATCCCACACCCGCATCAGCAGATTCGGTACCCGCGGCGCGGCGGGCCCGGTCAGGCGGCGTGTGGTGCGCTGGGGGGAGGCGGGTCGAGCCATGCGGCGCTCCTGATGGGTTCCGGCGGTTGTAGCGGCCCGGCGGCTTGACGGGAATGCTGGGGATGGTCATGCGCGCCTGATGCCGACCTGGTTACCGCACGATTTTCTGTCATTTTGGCGCATCTGGTTGCCGCCGCTGCTCGCGTTGGGCGCGGCTTTGGCGCTGCGGCCGATCCGCGTGGTGCCGGCCGGGGCGGTGGCGGCGCTGCTGGGGTGGGCGGCGCTGGTCCCCATCCCGGTGCTTCTGCGCAGCGTGGCGATCCCGCGCACGCCGCTCGACTTCTTGTTGTTGCCGGCCGTGTTCGCGGTGGTGGCGGGCATTGCGGCGCACAAAGGCGGGCGCTGGGCGCGGTGGGCGCCGGTGCTGCTGGCCGTGGGCAGCGGCTGGTGGCTGGCGGGCATGCCGGCGGGGCGGGCGGAGTTCTGGCGGGTCTGGGTCGTGGTCGGCATGGCGGCCTGGGTGGGTGCTCGCGCCGTCGCGGGGCGCCCGGAGCGGGTGGTGCTCATGGCCCTGGCGGTGGCGGCCGGGCTGGCCGTGGCGGGGGCGCCCTGGCCGTGGCTGGTGGCGGCGCTGGTGCTGGCGGCGGCCGGGCTGGGCGGGCCCGGGCTTGGCGGGGCTGGGCTGGGCGGAGCCGGGTCCACGCTGGGGGTGGCGCTGCTGGCCGTGGTGTCGCTGGGGTTGGGCCGGCTCGTGCGGGGCGGGCTCGATCCCGTGGATGTCGCGGTGCTCTCGGCGTTCGGCGCGCCCTGGGTACTGCGGATGACAGAGGCGCGTGCTCGCCGGTGGGGGCCCTGGCTGGGCGCCACCGCCGCCCTCGCAGTGACCGTCGCGGCCGTGTGGCTTGCGCTCAGGATCGGCCGCATATGACAGCGCGATTGCAGTCCGGGCCGCTGCCGCATACGTATGTGTGATGGCGAGTGAGGCGATCACGCTGCGGACGGTGCTGCTGATGCTGCTGGCGGGCGGCGGGGCGGCCTATGCCGGGTTCACGCTGTGGCAGCCGGCCGCGCCCGCACCGGTCAGTCAGGCCGCAATGCCGGTCACGCCTGCAGCTCCCGCCATCGTCCCACCCAGCTTTGACGTGGTGCGGGTCGCGCCCTCCGGCACCGCCGTGCTGGCCGGCCGTGCCGAGCCCGGTGCCGAAGTAACGGTGCGGGACGGCGCCGTGCCGCTCGGCCAGGCCCGGGCCGATGCGCGGGGCGAGTGGGTGATCGTGCCGGCCGCGCCGCTTGCCGAGGGCGGCCGCGAACTGACGCTCGCTGCCCGCACGCCGGATGGCACCGAGACCAAGGGCGCCGACACCGTCGTGCTGGCCATTCCGGCGCCCATGGCCGCCCCTGCCGCCCCCGTGCAGGCCTTGCTGATCCCCGGCGCCGGCAGCCCCCGCGTGCTGCAAGCCCCCGCCCAACCCGGCCCGGCGCGGCTGGGGCTCGGCACCGTCGATTACGATGAGCGCGGCGAGATCCGCTTCAGCGGCACCGCGGTCCCGAACGCCCCGGTGCAGCTGTTCGTGGACAACATGCCCGCCGGCCGCGCGATGGCGGACGCCGCCGGGCAATGGGCGCTGCGCCCGGCCGAGACGCTGGCGGCGGGCGTGCACAAATTGCGGGTGGAGCAGGTGGACGGCGCCGGGCGGGTGCAATCCCGGATCGAGCTGCCGTTCCAGCGCACGACCCTGGCGCCCGAGGACCTGGCCGCCGGCCGCACGATCGTGCAACCCGGCCAGAATCTGTGGCGGATGGCGCGGCGAACCTATGGCTCCGGCGTGAGATATACCGTGATATATCTGGCCAACAAGGATCAGATCCGCGATCCCCGGCTGATCTACCCGGGACAGGCCTTCGCGTTGCCGACGCCGTAAGGCTTGCCGCTCGCGGCCCCCGACCCCATACCGGGCCATCATGACCTTCACGCAAACCATCCGTTCCGTCCTGGCCCCGCCGCATCCGGCGGGCCGGCCCTTCCTCATCGGTAGCGTCATCGTGGCGCTCGCCGGCCTGCTGCTCACCAAGTGGCTGGTGATCGCGGCGCTGCTGTTCCTGGCGTTCTGCCTGTATTTCTTCCGGGACCCCGAGCGCGTTCGGCCTGCGCGTCCCGGGGCCGTCGTGTCGCCTGCGGATGGGCGTGTGGTGTCGGTCGAGCAGGTGGCGCCGCCCGTCGAGCTCGGGTTGCCCGCCACACCGGTTTGGCGGGTGGCGACGTTCCTGTCGGTGCTGAACGTGCATGTAAATCGCGTGCCGGTCGATGGCACCGTGACGCGCATCGCCTACCGCGCCGGCACCTTCGTCAACGCCAGCATGGACAAGGCGTCCGACGAGAACGAGCGCAATGCGCTGGCGATCCGGATGGCGGATGGGCGGGCGGTGGCGGTGGTGCAGATTGCCGGGCTGATCGCGCGCCGGATCGTGTGCCAGGTGAGGGAAGGGCAGGCGGTGCTGGGGGGCGCACGCTTCGGCATCATCCGCTTCGGCAGCCGGACCGATCTCTATCTGCCCGAGGGTGTGACGCCGCTGGTCCGGGTCGGGCAGACCATGGTCGGGGGCGAAACCGTGATGGCCGAGCTATGACGCCAGTCGCCCGGCTCCGCACCCGGTTCCGGCCGCGGCAGCGCCCGCGCTATGCCGGGCCGTCGCTCAACCGGATGATGCCGAACATTTTGACGTTGCTGGGGTTGTGCGCCGGGCTGACCAGCATGCGGTATGCGCTGGAGGGGCGGTTCGGCGCCGCGGCGGTGGCGATCGTGGTCGCGGGCTGCATCGACGGCATGGATGGGCGGTTGGCGCGGTTGCTGAAGGCCACGTCCCGCTTCGGGGCGGAGTTCGACAGCCTCACGGATTTCTGCGCCTTCGGGGTGGCGCCGGCCTTCGTGCTGTATCTGTGGTCGTTGCAGGCCGCGGGCGGGTGGGGCTTCACGCCGTGCCTGATGTTCGCCGTGTGCATGGCGCTGCGGCTGGCGCGGTTCGGGGCGGCGCTGGATTCGGCGCCGCCGATCGCGCATGCCTTTGCCTATAACTTCTTCACGGGCGTGCCGGCGCCGGCGGGGGCGGGGCTGGCGTTGTTCCCGTTGTTCCTGGGGCTCGAGGGCCGGGTGCTGGGCTGGCCGAAGCTGGTGGCATTCGCGCATCATCCGCTGTTCTGCGCGGCGGTGCTGATCGGGACGGCGCTGCTGCTGGTGTCCACGCTGCCGATCTGGTCGTTCAAGAACTTCAAGGTGCCGCGCGAATATGTGCTGCCGCTCCTGTTGGGCGTCGGCACGTTCACGGCGGTGCTGGTGGCCGATCCCTGGGCGGCGCTGGCGGCGGCGGGGGTGATTTACCTGGGCATGCTGCCGTTCAGCCGGCGGAGCTTCCACCGCCTGCGCGCGGAGGCCGAGGCGAGCCGACAGCTCGCCTCCGAGGCGAGCCGGACCCTCGACGCAACTTAGCCCGGCGCCGCGCGCTGCGGTCGACATGACCGACATTCATGCCCCTGCCGAGTCCGTGACCCCCGGTGCCGCACCGGCCTCCCAAGCCGGCGCCGACGATCTCCGTTTCATGGCCCATGCGCTCGACCTGGCCCGGGCTGGCAAGACTAAGGACGGCGCGTCCCCGATCGGCTGCGTCATCGTCTTGGACGGCGAGATCGTGGGGGAGGGGCATAACGAGGTCGGGATCCGCCACGACCCCACGGCGCATGCCGAGATGGTGGCGATCCGCGGCGCGTGCGCCAAGCTGCAGCAGGACGATCTGCGCGGCGCCACCCTGTATTCCACGCTGCAACCCTGCGGCATGTGCACCATGGCCTCGATCTGGAGCGCGGTGGGCCGCGTGGTGTATGGCGCCGGGCGGGATGACGTGCATCGCATGTATTTCGAGGACCGGCACCTCGACACCATGAACTTCATCCATGACGCCTATCGCGACGATCTCGAGGTCGTGGCAGGGGTGATGCGGGCCGAGTGTGCGGCGCTGTATTACGGGCCGGACGATCACCCGCCTTTGGACGAGCAAGGCAATATTTGATGGGTTGCACCCATCCTACCCGCCCAGCCGCAGGATGGGTGCAACCCATCGAAGGTCAGACGCGGCGCACCACGTAGCTGCCTGACAGCGCCGCGGTGATCGCCTCGGCATGGGCGGGGTCGCGTGCTTCGATCATCAACTCCAGCTCCGCCGATTGCACGCTGGGGGCGTCGAACAGGCGCTGGTGCACGACCTCGATAATGTTGCCGCCGGAGGTGCCGATGCGGCCGGCGATATCCGCCAGCACGCCGGGGCGGTCCGGGATGTCCATGACGATGCGCAGCAGCCGGCCGTCGCGGAGCAGGCCTCGCAGCAGCACATTGGCAAGAATACGGCCGTCGATGTTGCCGCCACAGACCGGGACGCCGACGCGCTTGCCCGCGAACCGCGCCGGGTGCGCCAGCAGGGCGGCGATCCCGGTGGCCCCGGCGCCTTCGGCGACCTGCTTGGCGCCCTCGGCCAGCAGCGCGATCGCGTCTTCCACCACGCGCTCCGGCACGACCAGCATGTCCGTGACATGGGCGCGGATCGCTTCGAGGCAGAGGGCGCCGGGTTCGTGGACGGCGATGCCCTCGGCGATGGTGGCGCCACCGGTCTCGACCGGGAGGCCGGCCAGGGTCTGGCCCACCGAGGCGTAGGCTGCGACTTCGACGCCGATGATCTCGATGCCGGGTTTCATCGCGGCGGCGGCTACGGCGCAACCGGAGATCATGCCGCCGCCGCCCACCGGGATCAGCAACACGTCGAGGTCGGGCGCGTCCTCCAACAGCTCGATCGCGAGGGTCCCTTGGCCGGCCATGACGGCTTCATCGTTGTAAGGGTGGATGAATACGAGGCCGTGTTGCGCCGCCAAGGCATGGGCGTGGGCGGCGGCCTCGATCAGGGTGTCGCCATGCAGCACCACCTCGGCGCCCCAGGCGCGGGTGCGGCTGACCTTCGTGCTGGGTGTGAAGCGGGGCATGACGATCGTGGCGCGGGTGCCGACGAGGCCGGCGTGCCGGGCCACGGCCTGGGCGTGATTGCCGGCCGACATCGCGACCACCCCGGATTGCCGTTCGGCGGCCGTCAGCAAAGCCAGCCGGTTGGCGGCGCCGCGCTCCTTGAAGGAGCCGATGGCCTGCAGGTTTTCCAGCTTGAGCGTGACCTGGGCTGATGTAGCGCGGCTGATCGCGTCCGAATGCAGCGTGGGGGTGCGGAGCACGCGGCCGTGGATGCGCCGGGCGGCGGCTTGGATGTCGGCGAGGGTGATCATTGAATTTCCCCCTCTCCCGCTGGCGGGAGAGGGCCGGGGTGAGGGTGGGGTTCCAGGGCCGGACCGGTGTTCGGGTGGCCCCACCCTCACCCTAACCCTCTCCCGCCAGCGGGAGAGGGGACTAATGCCGTCCCTACTGGAACGTCACCTTCAGGATCTCGTAGCTGCGATCCCCGCCGGGTGCGGGCACCGAGATGGTGTCGCCCTTTTTCTTGCCGATCAGCGCCTTCGCGAGCGGGGATGACACGCTGAGCCGTCCCTGCTTCAGGTCGGCCTCATGCACGCCCACGATCTGGTAGGTGGCGTCCTTGTCGGTCTCTTCGTCCATGAGATGCACGTGGGCGCCGAACTTCACGTGCTCGCCCTTCAGGGTCGAGGGATCGATCACCTCGGCGGCGGAGACGATCTCCTCCAGCTGTTCGACCCGGCCCTCGATGAAGGACTGGCGCTCGCGGGCTGCGTGGTATTCCGCGTTCTCGCTGAGGTCCCCGTGGCTGCGCGCCTCCGCGATCGCGCGGATGATCGACGGCCGTTCCACCGATTTCAGGTGCCGCAGCTCTTCTTCCAGACGCACGAGACCGGGGCCGGTCATGGGGTATTTCTGCAAGACGGTCCTCATCTCTCTTGTATGGGAGCGGCGGCGGAGCCCGTCTATGCCCGCTACCGCCCCAACTTCATGCGTTTTCAGTACGATCCGCGAAAGTAGGACTGTAACGGCGCGACTTCAAGCGTTCCACCCTTCATGGCCGCGATGGCATGCACCGCCGCCCGCGCGCCGGCGATGGTGGTATAGTGCGGCACGCCATGCAACAGGGCGCTGCGCCGGATGTCGAAGCTGTCGCTCACGGATTGTGGGGAGCCCGCGGTGTTGATCACCAGCTGCACCTCACCGGAGCGGATCGCGTCCACGCAATGGGGCCGCCCCTCCAGCACCTTGTTCACGGTCTTGACGGGCAGCCCGGCGTCCCGGATGCGCCCGGCGGTGCCGCGGGTGGCGAGGATGGCGAAACCCATGTCGGTGAGGCGCCGGGCCATCGGCACCAGCCCCACCTTGTCCCCCTCCCGCACCGAGAGGAACACCGTGCCGGCCATCGGCAGCTTCACGCCGGCGCCGAGCTGCGCCTTGGCGAAGGCGCGCTCGAAGCTGGCATCGAGGCCCATGACCTCCCCGGTGCTCTTCATCTCCGGCCCCAGGATCGTGTCCACGCCCACGAAGCGGGCGAAGGGGAACACCGCCTCCTTCACCGCCACATGCGGGGCGATCGCCTCGTCATCCAGCTTGAATTCGGACAGGCGCGCACCGGCCATCACGCGGGCGCCGATCTTGGCGATGGGCACGCCCGTCGCCTTCGCCACGAACGGCACCGTGCGGGAGGCGCGCGGATTGACCTCCAGCACGAAGATCATGTCGTCCTTGATCGCGTATTGCACGTTCATGAGGCCGACCACGCCCAGGGCGCGCGCCATTTCCTCCGTTTGCGCCTTTAGCTCCGTGATGGTGCTGGGGCTCAGGCTATAGGGTGGCAGGGAGCAGGCGCTGTCCCCGGAATGGATCCCGGCCTCCTCGATGTGTTCCATGACCCCGGCGACATAGACGGTGGTGCCGTCCGAGATGCAGTCCACATCCACCTCGATCGCATCGTTGAGGTAGCGGTCGATCAGGATCGGCCCGCCGGCCAGCGCGGCCTCGCCACTCACGCGCATGTAGCGAATGAGCCCGGCGCGATCATGCACGATCTCCATCGCCCGCCCGCCCAGCACGAAGGAGGGGCGCATGACCACGGGGTAGCCGACCCGCTCCGCCACCTCCTCGGCCTCCGACGTCGAGCGCGCGGTGCCGTTCTCGGGCTGGCGCAGGCCCAATTTGTGCAGGAGGGCCTGGAACCGCTCGCGGTCTTCGGCCAGGTCGATGGCATCGGCGCTGGTGCCCAGGATCGGGATGCCAGCGTCGGTCAGCGCCTGGCTGAGGTTGAGCGGCGTCTGCCCGCCATATTGCACGATGCAGCCGAGGACCTTGCCGTTCTGCTGTTCCTTGCGGACCAGGGCGATCACGTCCTCGGCGGTCAGCGGCTCGAAATACAGCCGGTCCGACGTGTCGTAGTCGGTGCTGACGGTCTCGGGGTTGCAGTTGACCATGATGGTCTCGAACCCGGCGTCGCGCAGCGCATAGGCGGCATGGACGCAGCAATAATCGAACTCGATCCCCTGGCCGATCCGGTTGGGGCCGCCGCCGAGAATGACGATCTTGTCGCGGCCCGTGGGATCGCTCTCGCAGGCGGGCACGCCGTAGCCGCCCTCATACGTCGAATACATGTAGGGCGTGGCGGAGGCGAACTCGCCGGCGCAGGTGTCGATGCGCTTATAGACGGGCTGCACGCCGAGCTTGGTGCGGGCGGCGAACACGTCGGCCTCGGAGCGGCCGGACAGGCGCGCGAGCTGGCGGTCTGAGAAGCCCAGCGCCTTCAAGCGCCGCATCGCGCCCGCCTCGGTCGGCAGGCCCTCGGCTTCCACGGCGCGCTCGGCGGCGATGATCCGCTCCAGCTCGCGCAGGAACCAGGGGTCGAACTTGCTGATCTCGTGGATGTCTTCGACCGAGAGGCCGGCCCGCAGCGCCTGTGCGGCCATCACGATACGGTCCGGGCTGGGCTTGGACAGCGCGGCGCGGAACGCGTCATGCCCGCCATCGCCGGGGGGTTCCACGGGATCGAGCCCGGCGAACCCGGTCTCCATGCTGCGCAGGCCCTTCTGCAACGCCTCGGCGAAGCAGCGCCCGATCGCCATGGCCTCACCGACCGACTTCATGCTGGTGCTCAGCAAGGCGGGGGTGCCCGGGAATTTTTCGAACGTGAAGCGCGGGATTTTGACGACCACGTAGTCGATCGTGGGCTCGAACGAAGCCGGGGTGGTGCGGGTGATGTCGTTCTTCAGCTCATCCAGTGTGTAGCCGACCGCCAGCTTGGCCGCGATCTTGGCGATCGGGAAGCCGGTGGCCTTGGACGCAAGCGCGGACGAGCGGGAGACGCGGGGGTTCATCTCGATCACGACCAGGCGCCCATCGGCCGGGTTCACGGCGAACTGCACGTTGCTGCCGCCGGTCTCGACGCCGATCTTGCGGAGGCAGGCGATGCTTGCGTCCCGCATGATCTGGTATTCTTTGTCTGTCAGCGTGAGCGCGGGCGCCACCGTCACGCTGTCCCCGGTGTGAATGCCCATGGGGTCCACGTTCTCGATGGCACAGATGATGATGCAGTTGTCGGCGGTGTCGCGCACCACCTCCATCTCGTACTCCTTCCAGCCGAGCACGCTTTCCTCGACCAGGACTTCCGTCGTGGGGCTGGCTTCGAGGCCGCCCGAGACGATCTGTTCGAACTCTTCCTTGTTGTAGGCGATGCCGCCGCCGGTGCCGCCGAGGGTGAAGGAGGGGCGGATCACGGCGGGGAGGCCCACCAACGCCAGGGCCTCGCGCGCCTCGGCCATCGTGTGGGCGATGGCGCTGCGGGGGCTTTCGATGCCGATTTCGGCCATCGCGTCGCGGAACTTCAGCCGGTCCTCGGCGCGGTCGATGACATCTGCCTTGGCGCCGATCAGCTCTACGCCGTGCCGCTCCAGCGCGCCGTTGGCCGCCAATTTCATGGCGGTGTTGAGCGCGGTCTGCCCGCCCATGGTCGGCAGCAAGGCGTCCGGCTTTTCGCGGGCGATGATCTTTTCGACGATCTCGGGCGTGATGGGTTCGATATAGGTGGCGTCGGCGAGGCCCGGGTCGGTCATGATGGTGGCCGGGTTGGAGTTGACCAGGATGACCCGGTATCCCTCGGCCCGTAAGGCCTTGCAGGCTTGGGCGCCGGAGTAGTCGAACTCGCAGGCCTGCCCGATCACGATGGGGCCGGCGCCGATGATCATGATGGATTTGAGGTCGGTGCGCTTGGGCATTGTCGCTCGCGAGCTATGAGGTCAGGGTGAGGGCAGTGCGTCGGGCATTGCCCGGCACATGAATTCGTCGAAGAGCGGGACGGTGAAGGCGGTGTCGCCGTGAGCCGGACTGTAAATCATGCCTTTTGCGATCAATCCGCTTCGGAGCGGGCCCGCGCTGGTGACACTGATCCTGAGCCGCTCCGCGATATCTCCTGATCGGTGAGGTCCGGGGCCGAGCGCCGCCATGGCGCGCAGATAGTCCCGCTCGCGGGGGGTGAGCCGATCGAGCCGCACGCGAAAGAAGCTCTCGTCAAGCGCGCGAATGGCACGGGGGCTGGCAGCCGCCACGTCGGCGCCGGTGATGGGCGACGCCGTGGCGACGTTCCAGGCGTGGTACCCCCATTCCTGGAGAAAATACGGATAGCCCTTGCTGACGGCCAGTATGCCGTCCAACGCGTCCTCGGAGTAGGCTACGCCCTCCTGCTTCGCCGGCTCGACGAGGGCGCGGGCTGCGTCGTCGGGTCCCAGCGCGTCCACGGTGGGAAAGTCGAACAGGCGTTCGGCATACGACTTGGAACGGCCACTCAGGCCCACGACTTGTGGCAGCCCGGCCGCGATCATAATCAGCGGCAACACGTCCTGCGCCATGCGGTGCAGCGCCATAATCAGTGCGCTCATATCCCGCTCGGAGAGATACTGGATCTCATCGATAACAAGACACACCGCCGTTTGTCTCGACTGCGCTGCCCGGGCGACGGCGGCGAACAGCTCGGGCAGATCGGCCTCGATATCGCCGCTATCGGCTGAGCCGTCTTCGCCATCGATCGACATCGACAGGTCAGCCCCGCCGTAGGAGACCTTGACCGTGGACATGAAGCTCTTCAGGACCCGCAACCCGCGCTTGACCTGCTCGCTCAGCGCCTGGCCACGATCCAGCTCAAGCAGCATGCGCCTGAGAGGCGGAACCAGGAGCTGGGCCAAAGTTTTCGCCTCGTGCGCCTCGATCAGGCACGTTTTGAAGCCTTGCTCCTCTGCGATCCGTTTGACCTGGTTCAAGAGTACGGTTTTGCCGACGCCACGCAGGCCTACTGCTATGTAGCTTTTCGCCGAGCGCCCTAACTTGATCCGGGCGAGTGCGATCCGTGCGCGGTCCAACAGGGCACTACGTCCGGTCAATTCGGGCGGCGGTGTACCAGCGCCAGGCACATAGGGGTTTCTTACGGGGTCCATTTGAAAGAGTTTATCAATCTATACAAATTTTCGTAGCTAATTCGATAAACCTTTTCAAATCGACGCCATCACGGCCGTGAACCGCTCGAACAAATGATGGCTGTCCGACGGCCCCGGGCTCGCCTCCGGATGATATTGCACGCTGAAAGCCCGGCGCGCCTCACAGGCGATGCCCTCGTTGCTGCCATCGAACAGGCTCGTATGGGTCACGCGCACCCCCTCCGGCAGGCTCGCATCATCGACGGCAAAACCGTGGTTCTGGCTAGTGATCTCCACCCGGCCCGTGGCCAAATCCTTCACCGGCTGGTTAGCGCCGCGGTGGCCGCGGTCCAGCTTGTAGGTGCGGCCGCCCAGGGCCAAGGCCAGCAATTGGTGGCCGAGGCAGATGCCGAAGACCGGGACCTGCTTGTCCAGCACGCCCTGGATCGCGGGCACGGCATAGACGCCCGTGGCCGCGGGGTCGCCGGGGCCGTTGCTCAGGAACACGCCGTCGGGCTCATGGCGCAGAATGTCCTCGGCCGTGGCGTCGGCCGGCACCACCGTGACGCGGCAGCCCGCGGCCACCAGGCAGCGCAGGATATTGCGTTTGGCGCCGTAATCGACCGCGACCACGTGATGCCGGGGCGGCTTGGCCACGTGCTGGTCCGGCCAGGCCCACACGCCTTCCAACCACGTATAGCTCTGGGTGCAGCTGACTTGCTTGGCGAGGTCCATGCCCTCGAGGCCGGGCCAGGCGGCGGCGCGGGCGTGCAGGGCCGGGAGGTCGAAGCGGCCGTCCCTGGGGAAGCACAGCACGCCGTGGGGCGGCACGCCGTCGCGGATGCGGAGCGTCAGCGCCCGGGTGTCGACGCCGGACAGGCCGGGCACGTTCTGCGCGCGGAGCCAGGCGTCGAGCGGTTGGGCGGCGCGCCAGTTGCTGGGCTCCGTCACGTCCTGCTTCACGATCGCGCCCAGGGCGGCGATGGTCGTGGCCTCCATGTCCTCGGGGTTCACGCCGGTATTGCCGATATGCGGGAAGGTGAAGGTGATGATTTGCCCGGCGTAGGACGGGTCCGTCAGCGTTTCCTGGTAGCCGCTCATGCCGGTGTTGAAGCAGATTTCGGCCGGCACGCCGTCGCTGAATGCGCCGAAGCCGCGTCCCCACAGCGCCGTGCCGTCTGCCAGCACCAGCACCGCGGTCGCACCCTGGGGAACGTCGGACGGGTTCATGGGAGTGGGCTCCGGGGTTGGGGAGAGGGCGGCGATCGAGAGGCCGGTGGCGGCGATGACGGCGGGCCAGTGCTTGCTGGGGACGGCGCCGGACTGGCGCCACTTGCGCACGGCCTCGGTTCCGACATTGGTAAGGCGCGCGGCCGCTTCCGGGCCGCCCAGCAAGTGGATAATCTCATCGACGGTTGCCATGGTTACAGAGTATGGGAAGTTTCTTCCCAGGACAAGCGGATGATGCGCTCTGCCGGAAATTTACTCCGGCGGGCAGAGGAGGCAGGTATGGCGTTGCGGACCGAGTTCATGGATGCGCTAAAAACCTCGATGAAAGCGGGTGACGCCCCGCGCACCTCGACGCTGCGTATGATCCTGGCCCGGCTCAAGGACGCCGATATCGCGGCCCGGCCCCAGGGCGTGACTGCCGTTTCCGACGACGACGTGATGGGCCTGCTGCGCGGCATGGTGAAATCGCGCCGGGAATCCGTGACCATGTATGAGCAGGGCAATAGGCCGGAGCTGGCGGCGAAGGAGTTGGCAGAGATCGCGGTGATCGAGAGCTTTTTGCCGCAGCAGATGTCGGACGCCGATCTGGGGGCGGCCGTGGCGGCTGCGATCGCGGAGAGCGGGGCCGTGGGCGTGAAGGAGATGGGCAAGGTAATGGCCGCGCTGAAGGCGAAGCACGGGGCGGCGCTGGACATGGGACGCGCCGGGCCGCTGGTGCGGGCGCGTTTGGCCTGACGCGATGGCGCTGCCGCCGCAATTCCTGGATGAGCTCAGGGCGCGCACGCCGCTCAACGCGCTGATCGGGCGCCGGGTCAAGCTCAGCAAGTCCGGGCGGGACTGGAAGGGGTGCTGCCCGTTCCACGGCGAGAAATCGCCCAGCTTCCACGTGTATGACGACCATTTCCATTGCTATGGCTGCGGCGCGCATGGCGATGCGATCAGCTTCGTCATGCAAAGCGCCGGGGCGTCGTTTCCGGAGGCGGTGGAGCAGCTGGCGGCGGAGGCCGGGCTGGAGGTGCCGCGGCAATCGGCGCGGGCGGTGGAGGCGGAGCGCGCGCGGCTCGACCTGCATCAGGTGCTGGACGCCGCGCAGGCCAGCTTTGCCCGGCGGCTGCGGGAGCCCGAGGGGCGGGCGGCGCTGACCTATCTGCTGGGGCGTGGGCTGACGGAGATGACCATCGCCAAATTCGGCTTGGGCTGGAGCGGGGATGGGCGGGGCGCGCTGGTGTCGGAGCTGGGCCGGGCCGGGGTGGAGCCGCGGCAGATGCTGGAGGTCGGGTTGCTGCGGGATCCCGAGGATGGCGGGGCGCTCCGAGAACTGTATTGGGGCCGGATCACCTTTCCGATCCGGGAGCGCCGCGGCCGGCTGATCAGCTTCGGCGGGCGCACGCTGGGGGATGCGAAACCCAAATACATCAATGGGCCGGAGACGCCGGTCTTTTCCAAGAAGCGCACGCTGTATGCGCTGGACCTCGCCCGGGCCGGGCTGCGCAGCGATGCGCGGCTGGTGGTGGCGGAGGGATACATGGACGTGATCGCGCTGCACCAGGCCGGGTTCGCGGGGGCGGTGGCGCCGCTGGGCACGGCGCTCACGGCCGAGCAGCTGGAGGAATTGTGGCGGCTGTCACCGGAGCCGGTGCTGTGCTTCGACGGCGATGCGGCGGGCGGGCGGGCGGCGGCGCGGGTCGCGGAATTGTGCCTGCCGATGCTGACGCCGGAGCGGACCCTTCGCTTCGCCTCGCTGCCGGCCGGGGAGGATCCGGACACGCTCATCCGCAAGCAGGGCGCCGCTGCGTTCCAGTCCGTGCTGGATGGCTCCCGGCCGTTGGCGGAGGCGCTGTATGCGATCCTGCGCGAGCAAGGCAGCGGGGAGGGGCCGGAGCAGCGGGCGGCGCTGCGGGCGCGGCTGATCGCGGCGGCGGCGCGGATCGAGGACAAGTCGCTGGCGTCCGAGTATCGCGGGGCGCTGCTGGACCGGTTCTTCGCCGCTCGCGCGCGGAAGGGCAAGGCGGCGCCCCGCGCCATCCCGCGGGCGCTGCGCATCGGTGGCCCGGCACAGGCGCAGGCGGAGCGGGCGCGCTGCCTCGTGGCCATCCTGCTGCGGCATCCCGATTTGCTGCGGGATACGGAGGAGGCGTTCGCCAAGCTCGAGTTGCCGGAGCCACTGGCGGGGTTGCGGGACGAAATGCTGGCGGTTGCCGACCATGGGGCGCTTGATTCGGCAGCACTCCTCGCCCATTTAGCGTCTTCGGGATCGGCGGACACGGCCGTATCGGTGCTATCGGCGCACCCCATGCCGCTGCCGGTCTGCGCCCATCCGGGCGCCATGCCGGCCGATGCCGAGGCGGGATGGTGGGAGATTTTTGGCCTGATGCATGTGACCAGCCTGCAGGAAGACGTGGTGGCGGCGGGCCGGGATTTCGCGGCGGCGCCAAACCAGGCGACGCAGGACCGCCTGATCGCGCTGACCGAGGCGCTGGACCACCTCACGAACCCGCAATCCCAGGACTGAGGTCCGGGGCCGTATTTTTTGCCCGGGACGCCGGGCCGAACCGTTTTGGAGTGCCCTGACCAATGGCGACGAAGCAAGCCGCGACTGCAGACGCCGCCCCCGCGGACTCCGACGGCGACACGACGCTGCTGGACATCAATGCCGTTGCCGTGAAGCGCCTGGTCGCGAAGGGCAAGGAGCGCGGCTACATCACGTTCGACGAGCTGAACGCCGTGCTGCCTGCGGAGCAGAACAGCTCCGAGCAGATCGAGGACGTGATGGCGATGCTCAGCGAGATGGGCATCCAGGTGGTTGAAGGCGAGGAAGCCGAGGATCCCGAGGCCGCGCCCGTCAAGGCCGAGAAGGCCGAGGGGGAAGAGGAGGAGGAAGACAAGCCGGCCGGCAACGTCGATGAGGCCAATCTCGGCCGCACCGATGACCCCGTGCGCATGTATCTGCGTGAGATGGGCAGCGTGGAGCTGCTGTCCCGCGAGGGCGAGATCGCGATCGCCAAGCGGATCGAGGCCGGGCGGGACATGATGATCGGGGGGCTGTGCGAAAGCCCGCTGACCTTCCGCGCGATCATCACCTGGCATGACAGCCTGAAGGCCGGGCGCATGCTGCTGCGCGACATCATCGACCTCGAGGCCACGCAGGGCGGCCCGAAGGAAGCGGCTGGCGAGCCCGCGGATACCGCCGCCGAGGCGTTCGAACCGGCCGAGGACCTCGATGACGATGGGGAGGGCGAAGGGCCCGGCATGTCGCTCTCGGCGTTGGAAGAGAAGCTGAAGCCCGAGGTGTTCGCCAATTTCGAGGAGATCGAGTCCCTCTATAAGAAGCTGCACAAGGTCCAGGCCCGGCGGCTCGACACGCATCTCTCGGGTGAGGCGATCGCGTCGCGGTCCGAACGGGCCTATGAGAAGCAGCGGGAAGAGCTGGTGGGCCGCGTCGAGCAGGTGCGGCTGCACAATAACCGCATCGAGGAGCTGGTGATCCAGCTGAAGCAGCTCAGCCAGCGGCTGAACGGGCTGGAGGGGCAGCTGCTGCGCCTGGCCGAGACGGTCAAGGTGCCGCGGGACGATTTCCTGAAGGAGTATCGCGGTCACGAGCTGGACCCGAACTGGATGGAGCGGGTCGCGACCTTGCCGGGCAAGCGGTGGAAGGATTTCGCGACCAAGCAGGCCGAGCCCGTGGCGGATGTGCGGGCGAAGATCGCGGCGGTGGCGCAGGATGCCGGGCTGCCGATCGCGGAGTTCCGCCGGGTGTATGCCGTGGTGAGCCGGGGCGAGCGGGATAGCGCGCGGGCGAAGAAGGAGATGATCGAGGCGAACCTCCGCCTGGTGATCTCGATCGCGAAGAAATACACGAACCGCGGGCTGCAATTCCTTGATCTTATTCAGGAAGGCAATATCGGCCTGATGAAGGCCGTGGACAAGTTCGAGTATCGTCGCGGCTATAAGTTCAGCACCTATGCCACCTGGTGGATCCGCCAGGCGATCACGCGCAGCATCGCCGACCAGGCGCGCACGATCCGAATCCCGGTGCATATGATCGAGACGATCAACAAGCTGGTCCGCACCAGCCGGCAGATGCTGCACGAGATCGGGCGCGAGCCGGCGCCGGAGGAGCTTGCCGAGAAGCTCGGCATGCCGCTCGAAAAGGTCCGGAAAGTGCTCAAGATCGCCAAGGAGCCGATCAGCCTCGAGACCCCGATCGGCGATGAGGAAGACAGTCACCTCGGCGATTTCATCGAGGACAAGGCGGCGGTGATCCCGCTGGATGCCGCGATCCAGGCCAATTTGCGGGAGGCCACGACCCGGGTGCTGAGCAGCCTCACGCCGCGTGAGGAGCGGGTGCTGCGCATGCGGTTCGGCATCGGCATGAACACCGACCACACGCTGGAGGAGGTGGGCCAGCAGTTCAACGTGACGCGCGAGCGCATCCGGCAGATCGAGGCCAAGGCGTTGCGCAAGCTGAAGCACCCGAGCCGGAGCCGGAAGCTGCGCAGCTTCCTCGATGACTGACGCCCATGCTTGCGGAGTCGTCATCGACGGTCAGGGTCGGCGTGACCGTGACGTTCCTGCGGCTGGAGCAGGCTGCGGAGCCGCCGGCCGCGTCGCTGCCGGCGGCGACGCGGCTGGTGGAGGTCGAGTGCTGCACTGTCGGCTTCTACCGCTATCTCTATGACACCGTGGGCGCGGCGCATGTCTGGTGGCTGCGCCGGTCGATCACCGACGGCGCGCTGCTCACGATCCTTCTGGACCCCGCCGTTTCGATCCATGTCCTGTATGCCGGGGGTGAGCCGGCTGGCTTCTTCGAGCTGGACCGGCGGGCGCTGCCGACGGTGAACCTCAGCTATTTCGGCCTGTTGCCGCGTGCGACCGGACATGGCTTGGGCCGGGCGTTCCTGCATGCGGCCATCGCGACGGCGCGCGGGATGGGCGCGCGGGCGATCACGGTGAATACGTGCACGGCGGATCATCCGCGGGCGTTGCCGAGCTATTTGCGCGCCGGGTTCCGGCCCACGCGGACGGTGCGCGAAATCTGGGACGTGCCGACCCGGCTCGGCCTGTCCATTCCGGCGCATTTGCTCGTATAAGCCTCCGTAAAACCGGAGGAATCGATCGAATGCGCCTAGGCCTCATTGCCGCCCTGCTGCTCGGCACCAGCATCTCGGCCCATGCGGAACTGCCGTTGCTGAAGATCGGCGTGCTGAACGACGCGTCCGGCCCGTTCGCCGACCAGTCCGGCCGCGGCTCCGTGGTCGCGGCGCAGTTGGCGGCGGATGATTTCGCGAAGGAAGCGCCGGGCGTGAAGGTGGAGATCGTCTATGGCGACCACCAGAACAAGCCCGATATCGGCAGCCAGATCGTGCGCGCCTGGGTGGACCGGGACGGGGTGGTGGCGGTGGCGGACGCGGTGAACTCCGCCGTCGGCCTCGCGGTCAACGACATCATGCGGGAGCGGCATCGCACGTTCATCGCCAGCAACGTCGGCACGTCCGACCTCACGGGCAAGGCGTGCGCGCCGACCACGGTGCAATGGACGTTCGACACGTGGGCGTTCGGTAACTCGGCGGCGCGAGCGCTGAAGGATGTGGGGCCGTTCTATTTCATGTCGTTCGACTATGCGCTGGGGCAGGCGCTGGAGCGGGATACCACGGCGGCGTTGAAGGCGATGGGCGGCACGGTCGCGGGGTCGGTCAAGCATCCGTTGGGGACCACGGATTTCTCGTCCTATCTGCTGCAGGCGCAGGCGTCGGGCGCCAAGGTGATCGCGTTCGCCAGCACCGGCACGGATTTCATCAACGCGGCCAAGCAGGCAGCGGAGTTCGGGGTCAACAAAACCGCGACCATCACCGGGCTGTTCACGCAGATCACGGACGTGGAGTCATTGGGCCTGCAGGCGGCGCAGGGGCTGGTTGCGACCGAGGCGTTCTATTGGGACCTGAATGAGGAAACGCGGGCGTTCACCAAGCGGTTCGCCGAGAAGATGCCGGGCCGGGTGCCGACGGAGAACCAGGCCGGCGTCTATTCCAGCGTGCTGGCCTATCTGCGGGCGGCGAAGGCGGCGGACAGCATCGAGGGGGAGCGCGTGGTCGAGGCGATGCGCCGCGCCCCGATCGAGGACAAGCTGTTCGGCACCGTGACCGTGCGCCCCGACGGCCGGGCGGTGCACGCCATGCACGTGTTCCGCGTGAAAGCGCCGGCGGCCAGCACGTCCCGCTGGGACGTATACAGCCTGGTTTCGACGATCCCTGCCGCCGAGGCATTTCGGCCACTGGAGCAGGGCGGCTGCCCGATGCTCACAAAATAGTTGGAACTCACCGCTGCGTGGGTTCGTTGCTTCGAGCACACGATCTGAACGGCGGATGCGATGCTGGGCAAAGTCTGGGGTATTCTGAAGGAGACCGTCGCCGACTACATGGAGGATGGCGCGCTCAGCAAGGGCGCCGCCATTGCCTTCTACACCATCCTGTCGATCGGCCCGGTGCTGGTGATCTGCATCGCGATCGCCGGGCTGGCCTTCGGGCAGGAGGCGGCGCAGGGGGCGATGGTCGGTCAGCTCAAGGGCTTGATGGGCGATCAGGCGGCCGAGGCGATCCAGACCATGATCGCTAGCGCCAGCAACAAGAAGTCCGGCATTTGGGCTACGATCATCGGCCTCGGCACCCTGCTTATCACCGCGAGCGGCGTGTTCGGGGAGATGCAGTCCTCGCTCAACGCGATCTGGAAGGCGGAGGCGAAGGCCGGGCTGTCGGGCATTTTGCGGGCGCGGGCCGCGAGCTTGGGGCTGGTGGCGACGATGGGCTTTTTACTGCTGGTGTCGCTGGTCGTCGGCGCCGGGCTTCATGCGCTGGGGGCCTATGTTAATAGCTTCCTACCGGGCGCTGAGACGATCCTGCAGGTGGTTAACTTCCTGATCTCGTTCGCGATGGTATCGGCGCTGTTCGCTGCAATCTATAAGATCCTGCCGGACCGGAAGCTTGCCTGGAAGGACGTGGTCGTGGGTGCCGTGGGCACGGCGTTCCTGTTCACGGTCGGCAAGACGCTGATCGGGATCTATATCGGCAGCTCGTCGGTCGCGAGCAGCTATGGCGCGGCCGGGGCGCTCGTGATCGTGCTGCTGTGGATCTATTATTCGTCGCAGATCTTCCTGCTTGGCGCCGAGTTCACCAAGGTGTGGGCCAGCCATCATGGCAGTGAGGAGGCGTTTGCCGCGCGGCAGGCGACGGGCCCCGGTCCCTCGACCCCGGTGGAGAACGTGCTGGCCCATGCCGTCACGCGGCGCACCCCGATCGGGGTCTTCGACGTGGCGGCGCTCGGCACGCTGATGCTGGTGGCGCTTCGGCCGCGGCGTTAGGCGATGTCTGCGGCGGCGATCCGGCCGGAGGCGATGGCGGCCTGCAGGGCTTGCCAATCCGCCCGGTTCTGCGCGGCGTAGGTTTGCGCGAAGCTGGCGATCGCGTCGTCGAACGTCTCGCCATTGCCTAAATAGCCCGCCAGGGTGGCGGCATCGCCGGAGCGGGCATGCGCGCGGGCCAGCGTGCGGCCGCAGAGCGGGGCGTGGAAGGCGAGAGCCTCGGCGAAACCGGTCGCGATCGTCGCCAGGCGCTGGTCTTTGAGTTCGCGCACGTAGAATTGGCGGCTGCCCGGCGCCGCCTCCGCCGTCCAGCCCAGGAAGATGTCGGCGGCTGCCTGCATGATCCGCTGCCCGACCACCACGCGCTCACCCTGATGCGCAAACGGCGATGGCCCGGCGAACGGCGCCAGCACGGATTGTTCCGCCTGTTTCAGCTGCAACACCAACGGCGCGCCATCCGCGGTGGTGAACAGGCCGATTGCGCAGAACGTGCCGACGCTGCCGACGCCCACCACCTTAAACGCCACGTCCCGCAAGGCATACCGTGTGAACAGCACCTGCCGTTCCGGCGCGAGGGTTTCGGCATAGCGCTGGAACACGTCGCGGGCCGCGAGCTCGTGGTCATCGAGCGTGGTGACCAGACCGGGGCGGGCGCGGATCGTGGCGCCGTCGGGGCCGGGCTGCACCAGGCCATAGGCGTTGCCGCTGGCCTGCATCGCCGTTTGCAGCTTGGCGGCGGCGCGGGATTGCAGCTTCGGGTCCGCGATGTCCTGGATGGCCTGATCGAGCGCGATGCGGGAGCGCCAGGCCTCCATCGGCGACAAATTGGCGAGATCGCTCATGTGGGTCCGGTAGGCGGCGACCATGCTGCGCACGAGGGCCAGGCAGGCCTTCTCCGGCAGGCCCTGATCGGCGCCAGCGACCATGAGGCTGGTGCCGAGGCGCTTCAGGTCCCACTCGAACGGAGCCGCAAGTGTTTCGTCGAAATCGTTGATGTCGAACATCGCGGCGCCCTCGGGCGAACGGAAGGCGCCGAAATTTGCCAAGTGGCAATCGCCGCAGGATTGCACGACCGGTCCGGTGCGGGGCGTGGCCGCAAGATCCGCTGCCATCACCGCGGCCGCGCCGCGCAGGAAGGCGAAGGCCGAGCCCTGCATGCGGAAATAGCGGAGCGGCACCAGGTTCTGCAGGCGGCTCGCCCCCTGCGCCACGAGGATGGCGACGGGATCGCCGCGGTCGGCTGCGGGGCTCCAGGCCGCGTGGGCGCTGCGGGGCGTTTCGGCGCGGAGAGCGGCACCGGCCTTGCGACGGTCCGCGATCGAGAGGGTGGCCGAGGTTTGTTCCATGGCGGGCTTATGCGCCGTCATCGCGATGTTGCAAAGTTGTCACGAGTGGGCCTGTGTTTCAGCCGGGTGATGGCCGCGCGGTCCCGGGGCTGCTACAATTCCGATCAGATACCGGTGGCCCGGAAGGGCTTAAACGGGAACGCGCGAACGCTTGATCCGCGGCTGCCCCCGCAACTGTAGGCGGTGAGTGCGCCCCACGACGCCATTGGCCCCCTGCCCGGGGCTGAGAAGGCGGGTGCGCATGATGACCCGCGAGCCAGGAGACCGGCCGGTGTCGAGACTGCGCGCGCGTTCTGGGCGGGGTGCACCAGGGCAACGGGAGTGAGACCCGCAGGCAGCATTCGCCGTTCGAACCGGCCCGGGCACCGCCCGCCGCCGCATTGTGGAGTCGCGCACCATGCGCCGCCTTGTCATCCCCCTGCTGCTTGCAGCACCGCTTGCCCATGCCCAAACGCCGGACAGTCCGATCGAAGTGATTGTCACCGCAACCCGGATCGCGACCCCGGCCGCGGTGATCCCGGCCGGCATCACCATCATCGACCGGGCGGCCATCGAGAGCCGCGGCTACACGACACTGACCGAAGCGTTGGGCGCCGTACCGGGCTTGCGCATCGTCCAGTCCGGTGGACCCGGCGGCAACAGCAGCGTGTTCATCCGCGGCACCAACAGCAATCACGTGCTGGTGTTGCGCGACGGGCTGCAGGTCAATGACCCCGCGGACCCCGGCAACGCCTTCAATTTCGGCGTGGACACGCTGGAGGACCTCGAGCGGATCGAGGTGGTGCGCGGCCCCATGTCCGGCCTCTATGGCTCCGGTGCCATCGGCGGCGTGATCAACCTCGTGACCCGGAAGGGGGAGGGGCCGCTCCATGGCTCCGTCGAGATCGCGGGCGGGTTGCCGCGCGCGGTGCTGGGCCGGGCGCAGGTGGCGGGGCGCAGCGGCATCTTCGACTATGCCGCAAGCCTGGAAACGCGGTCCGACCAGGGATCGGACGTGACGCCCCGGCGGCTCAGCATCTACACCGGGGAGCGCGACGGTTTTCGCAGCCAGCTTGCGACCGTCTCGCTCGGCATCACGCCCATCGAGAACACGCGGTTCTCCGTCATGCTGCGGGCGCGGCGCAGCGTGTTCGGCTACGACAATGTGGGGGGTTTTCCGGGGTTCGACGATCCGAACCTCACGGGACGGGACAGCAATCTGTATGGGCGCGTGGGCGGCACCAGCACGTTGCTGAACGGCGTGTGGCAGACCAGCCTGTTCATCGGCCGCTCCCAGACGGACCGGCGGTTCACCAACCTGCTGGACCTGCCGGACGGGCAATCGGGCGATAGCCGCTATAACGGGCGGCGCTCCGACATCCAGTGGAACAACACGGTCAAACTGCCGGCGACCCCGGTCACGGCGGATGCGGCGGTGACCTTCGGCTACCAGCACATCGCGGACCAGGCTCGGGTGCGGGCCAACAGCGATTTCTCCGGTTTCGGGTTCTCGCAATCGGCGAAGGCGCATTCGGATAGCGATGCCGGGTATGTGGGGCTGCAGGGGACGGTGCTGAGCCGGCTGACGGTGACCGCCAATGTGCGCGGAGAGGCCACGACGCTGACGCAGGACGCCACCACCTATCGCGTGGGCGGCGTGGTCGCGGTGCCGGAGGTGCTGTCCAAGCTGCGCGCCAGCTATGGCACGGCGTTCCGGGCGCCGTCCCTGTTCGACCGCTACGGCGTGGACAGTTTTGGCTATGTCGGCAACCCGGCGCTGAAGCCGGAGCGCAGCCGGGGGTATGAGCTGGGGGTCACGACGGAGCTGCCGGTCTATGGCCGGGCGGACGGGATCACGCTGTCGGCGACGTATTTCGACAACCGGATCCGGGACCTGATCCAGTCGCAATTCGGTGCGGTCTCGACCGTGGTGAACGTGGCGCGGGCGACGGCGCGGGGGGTGGAGGCGATGATCACGCTGCGCCCGGCGTCATGGGTGGATGCCGATCTGTCCTACACCTATACCGACACGCGGAACGTGACGACCGGGCAGCGTCTGCTGCGGCGGCCGTTGAACGCGGCGGCGGCGAATGTGCGGCTGCGGCCGTATCCGGGCCTCACGATCGCACCGGAGCTGATCTACACCGGGGCGTTCCAGGATTTCCTGGTGGACGATGCCGGGTTCGGCCGTGCCGTGGGGCGGGCGCGGAGCGGGCTGATCGCGAACCTGAACGTCACGTATGACGTGACCGAGAGGATCGGGCTGTTTGCGTGGGCCAAGAACATCGGGGGCTCCCGGTTCGAGCCGGCGAGCGGGTTCGCGACGCCGGGGCCTTCGTTCCTGGCGGGGACGCGGGTGAAGTTCTGACCGTGGTGGGTTGGCACTCACCCTACGTGTCGGGCGCCAACCCACCGCTGGGGCGACTTTACCGGTTGGCGCCCGGAATCCACTGAATGTCCTGGCCCTTGTTCAGATAGCGGCTCAACACGAAAAGATGGTCCGACAGCCGGTTCAGCAGCCGCACGACGGCCGGGTTGACCTGGCCCTCCGGTTCCGTCCGCATCAGCCCCACCACCAGCCGCTCCGCCCGGCGCACCAGGGTTCGCGCCACGTGCGCGTGCGCCGCGGCCGGCGTGCCGCCCGGGAGGATAAAACTGCTGAGTGCCGGAAGGTCGGCGTTCATCGCCGTGACCTCGGCTTCCAGGCGCAGGCTGGGGGCGTCCGTGATCCGCAGCCTGGCTCCAGCTTCGCCGGGGACGCAGAGGTCGGCGCCGACGTCGAACAGGTCGTTCTGGATGCGGGCGAGCATGGCGTCCGCCGCCGGCTCCTGGGCGGTATGCAGGCGCAGCACGCCGATCGCGGCATTGGCCTCGTCCACGGTGCCATAGGCCTCCACCCGCAGCGCGTCTTTCGGCACGCGCGTGCCGTCCCCCAGCGAGGTCTCGCCGCCATCGCCGCCGCGGGTCACCACCCGGTCGATCCTGATCATCTATGGTTCCCGATCACGAAATCTATGTTGATGCCATAGTCGAACGGCACCGGCTTGTCGCCCGCCATGGCCGGGCGGAACCGCCAGCGTTGCACGGCCTCCATCGCGGCGCGGTCCAGCGCGTCGTTGCCGCTGCTGCGCTCCACTTCGACGAAGGCGGCGGCGCCGGTGGGGTCCACGTGGATGAGCAGCCCGACCGTGCCCTCTGCCCGCACCCGGGCCGCGGCGGCGGGGTAGCGCGGCGGCATGTTGCGGAAGCGGGAATCCGGTTGCGGGGGCAGGACGTCGCGGCTGGTGACGACCAGGCCGTCGCGCCATTCCTGGCTGTTGCCGAGATCGACCTGCAACTGGCTGGGCGGGCGGGGCGGGGGCGGTGCCGGGCCGTCGCCGGGTTCGGGATCCCGCGTGTTCGGTGGCGTTTCCGCAGCGACGGGCGTGCCGCGCGTGGCACTGTCTTCCTGGATGAGCTCGACCTCGAGCGGGGGCTGATCCGGCAGGTCCCGCCGGGCCTCGCCATGCGGCAGCAGCAGGAACAGGACGGCCCCGTGCAGGAACACCGACACCGGCGCGGCCCAGCGGATCATGGTGACAACAGCCGTGGCGTGGGATCGACGCCGTAGGGCAGGCCGAATGCACGGGCCGCCGCGGGCAGCGCCAGGGCCGGCGCCGCGTCCGCCACGATGCGCCCGGCCTCCATCACCACGAGCCGCGTGGCATGACGGACCGCGAGGTCAAGCGCATGCAGCACGACCACCACCGCCGCCCCCTCCCGCGCCGTGGCGGCCAGCAGCGCCATGATCTCGTGCGCGGCGCGGGGATCAAGGTCGGCGGTCGGCTCGTCCAGCAGGAACACGGCCGGCTCCGTCGCGAAGGCGCGGGCCAGCATGGCACGCCGGGCCTGGCCGCCGGAGAGGGAGTCCATCGGCCGGTCGGCGAGGGCGAGGATGCCGCAGCGTTCCATGGCGCGGGTTACGGCCGGGGGCGCCGCGTCCCCATGCGGAATGCGGCCCAGTGTAGCCACCTGCCGCACCGTGAGATTCCATGACGTTCGCGCCCCCTGCTCCAGCAACGCGACCCGGCGCGGGTCCGGCACGCCGCCCGGCAGCACCCCGGCCAAGGCCCGCAGCAGCGTGCTTTTCCCGGCGCCGTTCGGGCCACACAGGGCCACGAGCTCACCGGGCGCCGCGTCAAAACTCACATCGTGCAGCACTGGACGCCCGGCCAGCGACACGTCGAGATGGGCGATCTTCACGGGGCGACGCGCCGGGCCAGGCGGATCAGGATGGGCGTGCCCACCAGGGCGGTCAGCACGCCGAGCCGCGGCTCCGCCTGCAACGGCAGCAGCAGCGGCGCCAGCCGGGCAAGCATGTCGGCGGTCAGCAGCAGCAGGGCGCCCATGATCGCCGAGGCCGGCAACAAGGCGCCGGGCCGCGCGCCGAGCCAGGGGCGCAGCACATGCGGCACGACCAGGCCCACGAAGCCGATCCCCCCCGCCACCGCCGCCCCGGCGCCGACCGCGAGCGTGACGCCCAGCGCCGCCTTGCGCAGGGTGCGCCCCGGCGGCTGCCCCAGGCTGGTGGCGGTCATCTCCCCCAGGCTGAGCGCATCGAGACCGGGGCCGAGGCGGAGCAGAATGCCGATGCCGAGGAGGATCGGCGGCGCCGCGATGGCCAGGTGCATCCGGCTGCGGTCTTCCAGCCCGCCCATCAGCCAGAACGCAATCTCTGCCAGCGCGAAGGGGTTGGGCGCCAGGGTAAGCGCCAAAGCCAGAAACGCGGCCGCGAGCGACGAGACCGCGACGCCGCCCAGGATCACCGCGGGTCCCGAGGGCGCGCGGCCCGCGAACGCCAGCAATGCCGCGCACCCCAGCGCCGCCCCCGCCAACCCGCCCAGGGCCAGCGCGGGCGCGAACACGGCGCTGAGGCCCCAATAGAATACCAGAACGGCGCCCAGGGCCGCCGACCCGCCCACGCCCAGCAGGCCGGGATCGGCCAGCGGATTGCGGAGCGCGCCCTGCAACACCGCGCCCGATACGCCCAGGCCCGCCCCGATCAGCAGCGCCAGCGCGGTCCGCGGCACCCGCAACTCCCACAGGATCGCGCCATCCGGCAGCCCGAGCCCAGCCCCCCCGATCAGCAACGACAGGCCGGCCAGCACCAGCATCGCCGCCCCCATCCCCTTCACTGCAGCAACCGGACCGCTCCGCTGCTGAACGGCCCGGCGCAGATCGTGAGGGCAGGGGGCACCTCTCGCCGCGGCACTCCCGCCAGGGCGGGGTGGCGGAGCAGGTCCGTGGCGAGCGAGGGGGTGGCCGGTGCGGCGGGCGTTATCAGCAGGTCCGGCGGCCGGGCCAGCACCGCTTCCAGCCCGATCACGCCACCCGCCGAGACGTTCCGAAGGCCCGCCGCGCGCAAGACGGCATCGCCCAGGGAGCCCGGTCCCGAGCTCCAGCCGCGCGCACCCCACATCAGCGCGTGGCGCGGCGGACCTGATGGTTGCGCGAGGTCCGCATCCATGCGGGCCAGCAGCGCCTCTCCCCGGGCTTCGGCATGGAGCGCTGCCGCAACGGCGCGGGTCTGGGCCCGGATCGCGTCGAAATCGGTCGGCTGATCCACCCGCACAACGCGCCGCCCCCGCCGTTCCAGTGCGGCGATGGTCGCTTGCGCGCCATACGGGCCGGCGAGGATGAGGTCGGGATCGAGGCGCAGCACCGCCTCCGCATCGGCGCGCACGATGGGCAGGTGGGCAGCCTCGGCCGCGACGAAGGACAGCGCCGGGTCCCGCGCCAGGGTCGAGAGCCCCACCACCTGGTCCGGCGCCAGCAGCACCAGCAGCTGATCCGTGCAGAGGTTGAGCGACACGACCCGCGCGGCTTGGGCGGGCAGCGAGACGGCGACCAGCAGCGCGAGCAGCCGGATCACAGCACCAGCACGCCCTGATGCTTCGCCTTCACCTCGGGCTCTACATGGATCGTGACCACGAGGCCTTCGACCTCGGCCTTCAATGCGCTCTCGATCCGGTCGCAGATTTCGTGCGCGGCGGCCACCCGCATCTCACCGGGCACGACCAGGTGGAACTCGAGGTAGGTCAAGCGGCCGGCGTGCCGGGTGCGCAGGTCATGCGCCTCGATCGCGCCATCCGCGTGTTGGCCGACCAGGGCGCGGATGCGCTCCATGATGACCTCCGCCGGCGCCGCGTCCATCAGGCCGCCGACGCTGTCCTGCAACACGCGTAGGCCGGACCACATCACATGGAGCGCCACGCAGACGGCGATGGCGGGGTCGATCCATTGCAGGCCGGTCTGCACTGCGAGCACGAGCCCGGCCATCACGCCGATCGAGCTGACGACATCCGCTTTCAAGTGGCGCGCATCGGCGGTGAGCGCCGCCGAGCGGTAGCGCTGGCCCGAGCGCAGGAGGAAGGCAGCCCATCCGCCGTTGATCACCGTCGCGATCGCGTTCAGCCCGATCCCGGCCCATGGCTGATCGAGGGGCGGCGGGTTGCGCCAGGTGGACCAGGCGTGTTCCAGGATGCTGGCGGACGCGATCACGATCAGCGCCCCCTCGATGACGGCGGCGAAGAACTCGGCTTTGTCGTGGCCATAAGGATGGTTCGCGTCCGCCGGTTTGGCCGCCATGCGGAGCGCCACCAGCGCAATGACGCTGGCGGCCACGTTCACCACGCTTTCCAGCGCGTCCGAATACAGTGCGGCGCTGCCGGTGACCCACCAGGCAGCGCCCTTCAGCCCCCAGACCAGGAGGCCGATCGCAATCGTCCAGCCGGCTATGCGTATCGCCCGGTCCACTCGCCTCTCCGTCTGGCGCCCGTGTGCCAGGCCCGGGTTGTAGCCGGACCGCCTCAAACCGAGAAGTATTTTGCCCGGGGGTTCAGCACCACGATGGCGCTGGTAGTCTGTTCCGGATGCAGCTGCCACTCGTCGGACAAGGAAACGCCGATGCGCTCCGCGTCCAGAAGGCGCAGCAGCGGCTCCTGATCCTCGAGCTTCGGGCAGGCCGGGTACCCGAACGAGTAGCGGGAGCCGCGGTAGGATTGCGCCAGCATCTTCTCCATATCGCGGTCATCCTCCCCGGCGAAGCCCAGCTCCGCCCGGATGCGCTTATGCGTGTATTCCGCCATCGCCTCCGCCACCTCGACCGAGAGGCCGTGGAGATACAGGTAATCCTGGTAGCGGTTATCCTCGAACCACACCCGCGCGGTGTCGGACGCCTTTTGGCCCACGGTCACGACTTGCAGGCCGATCACGTCCCGCTCCTTGTCATCCACGTCGCGGAAGAAGTCTGCGATGCACTCGCCATCCTCCTTCGGTTGCCGCGGCAGGTTGAAGCGGCACAACTCGGTCGTGCCGTCCTGGTCGAACACGATGAGGTCGTTGCCCTGCCCGGCGGCCTTCCAGTAGCCGTAGATCGCCTGCGGCTTCAGGATGTCTTCCGCCTCGCAGATCCCCAGCATGCGGCGCATGACGGGGCGCAACTCCTGCTTGGCCCAGCCCAGGAAGTCCTCGAGCGTCTTGCCCTGCTTCCGGTAGCCCCATTGGAATTGATACAGGCTGCGTTCGTTCAGGAACGGGATCACCGCCTTGGACGGCGCCTCGATCACGCGGGGCCCCCAGAAAGGTGGCTCCATGACCGGGACATCCTGTGTAATGCCGCGGCGCCGGGCTTGCACCGCGGCGACGTCCACCGGTCCGAATGCCCGCTGATCGGCCTGGCCCAAGGTGCGGCTCTTGTTGCGGGACTTGCCGGACCGCTTGGCCTGGATCGCCGCCAGGTAGTCGTCGAACCCGTTGCCGGTGACGCGGTCCATGAGGTTCAGCCCGTCGAACGCATCGCGCGCATACGCCACGCGCCCGCACGCATAGGCCTGCACGCAATCATCCTCGACATAGTTGCGGGTGAGTGCGGCGCCGCCCAGCATGACCGGGATCTCGAGCCCCTGACGCGCCATTTCCTCGAGGTTTTCGCGCATCACGACGGTCGATTTCACCAGCAGACCGGACATGCCGATCGCGTGCGCCCGATGCTCCTTGGCGGCCGCCACCATGTCCGCCAGCGGCACCTTGATGCCGAGATTGACCACCCGGTAGCCGTTATTGGTCAGGATGATGTCGACCAGGTTCTTGCCGATATCGTGCACGTCCCCCTTCACGGTGGCCAGCACGATGGTGCCCTTCTCCTGGCCCTCGACCCGCTCCATGTGGGGTTCGAGGTGGGCGACGGCGGCCTTCATCGTCTCGGCCGATTGCAGCACGAAGGGCAACTGCATCTTACCGGCGCCGAATAATTCGCCGACCACCTTCATGCCGTCGAGCAACACGTTGTTGATGATGTCGAGCGGGGCGTTGGTGAGCATCGCCTCGTCCAGCTCATCGGCCAGGCCCTTGCGGTCGCCATCGATGATGCGGTCCTTGAGCCGGCCCTCGACGGTTTCGGCCCGCACTTTCTTCACGGCATCCGCCGCCTTGCGATCGGCGAACATTTCCAGCAGACGCTGCAACGGGTCGTATCCCTCCCGCCTTCGATCGAACAGCAGGTCTTCCATCACCTGCACCTCTTCCGGCGCAATGAGGTGCAAGGGCCTGATCTTGCTCACATGCACGATGGCGCCCGTCATGCCGGCGCGCACGGCGTGATCCAGGAACACGGAGTTCAGCACCGCGCGGGCGGCGGCGTTCAGGCCGAAGCTGATGTTGCTGAGGCCCAGGATGATCTGGATGTCCGGGAAGGCGTCGCGGATCAGCTTGATGCCTTCCAGCGTCCACTGTCCGAGCTTGCGGTCATCCTCGTTGCCGGTCGCCACCGTGAAGGTCAGCGGATCGATCAGCAAATCCGATTGCGGCAGGCCATGTTTGTCGCAGGCGAACGCGACAAGGCGGCGCGCGACGGCGAGCTTGTCTTCCGGCGTCTTGGCCATGCCGGTCTCGTCGATCGTGAGCGCGATCACGGCGGCACCGAATTTCTTGGCGAGGAGCATGCGCTGCTCGGCGGCCTCCTCCCCGTCCTCGAAGTTGATCGAGTTGATGATCGGTTTGCCGCCATGCAAGCGGATCGCGGCCTCCAGCACCGGCAGCTCCGTGCTGTCGATCACCAAGGGCGTGTTCACGCTGCTGGTAAAGCGGGTGATGACCTCGTTCATCTCGTACACTTCGTCCCGTCCGACGAAGGCGGTGCAGATGTCCAGGCTGTTGGAGCCCTCGGCGATCTGCTCGCGGCCCATCGCGACGCAGCCATCCCAGTCGCCGGCCTCTTGCAGTTCGCGCCACTTCTTCGACCCGTTGGCGTTGCAGCGCTCGCCTATGGAGAAATAGCTGTTCTCCTGCCGAAGCGGCACGGCGCCATACAGGCTCGCGACCGAAGGCACCCACACGGGCTTGCGCGGGACCGGCGCCGGCCGGAAGCCGCCACGTTTGCGCAACATGGCGTCCAGCGCCTGGATGTGCCCGATGCTGGTGCCGCAGCAGCCGCCGATCAGGTTCAACCCGTCCTCCGCCACGAACCGCTCGACCCAGACCGCCATCTGCTCGGCGTCCAACGGGTAGTGCGTCTTGCCATCCACCAGCTCCGGCAGGCCGGCGTTTGGCTGGATCGACAACAGGCCGGGCCAATTCGCCGCGAGCCAGCGGACATGCTCCGCCATCTCCTGCGGACCCGTGGCGCAGTTCAAACCAATCAGCGGCACGTCCAGCGCGTGCACCACCGTCGCGGCCGCCGCGATGTCGGGCCCGACCAGCAGCGTGCCGGTGGTCTCGACCGTGACCTGCACGAAGATCGGCGTGTCCGTCCCGGCCTCGAGCCGCGCCAGCTTCGCGCCGTTCACGGCCGCCTTGATCTGCAACGTGTCCTGGCACGTCTCGATCAGGATCGCGTCCACGCCGCCCGCTATCAGGCCGCGGGACTGCGCCGCCAGTGCTGCCTCCAACGGGTCATAGGCGATGTTGCCGAGGGAGGGCAGCTTGGTGCCGGGCCCGATGCTGCCGACCACCCAGCGATGCCGGCCATCCGAGAAGCTATCCGCAGCCTCCCGCGCCAGTTGCGCCGCGACCAGGTTGATCTCATGCGTGCGCGCCTCCAGCCCGAATTCCGCCAAAGTGAGCGGGGACCCGCCGAAGGTGTTGGTCTCCACCATGTCGGCGCCGGCCTCGAAATAGCCGCGGTGAATCTCGCGCACGAGGTCCGGACGGGACAGGTTCAGCACCTCCGTGCAGTTCTCCTGGTTCCAGTAATCCGTCTCGATATCGAGCGTCAGCGCCTGCACCCGGCTGCCCATGCCGCCATCGCACAGCAACACCTGGTCACGCGACGCATCGAGCAAGTGCGGTCGGGTCATGAGCGGTCCTCAATAGCGTATTCGGGTAAACGAACGGTTAAGTTCGGAGCGAAATCGGCCTGCCGCGCCGTCCAGAGCCGCACTTCGAAGCCGCCTTGCACAGCGACGACGCCCTCGACAGCCAGCCCGGCATCCTCAAGCAAAGACGCCATCGCCGCGTCGGCAAAACCGGGCCAGCGATGCGCGAGCCGGTCCGTCTGCTCCGCGCGGGCATGCGGCGCCAAATCCACTACGATCATCAGCCCGTCGGGCGCCAGCACCCGGGCGGCTTCGGCCAGGGCGGCGGCAGGGTCCTCGGCGTGATGCAGCACCATCTGCAGCACCACGACGTCATACCCGCCCGTGAGCGGCAGGCGGTACATATCGGCCTGCCGCACGCTGCAATGGCCGAGCCCGGGCTTGGACAGCCGGGTGCGCGCCAGGGCCAGCATGGCGCGGCTGGCATCGACGCCGAGGCCGGATGTCACGCGCGGCGCCAGCACCTCCAGCAGCCGCCCGGTCCCGGTGCCGATATCCAGCACGCGGCCGAGATGCGCGCCGGGCAGCAGGGCCAGCAGCGCGGCCTCGACCTCCGCCGCGGGGAGATCGAGCGCCCGCATCTCGTCCCAATCGGCCCCGCTGCGCCTGAAATGGTCGGACGCCACGCGCGCCCGCTCCGCCAGCACGCGCGCCGCGCCACGGCGGTCCGCCAGCAGAACCGGATTTTCCTCCGGCAACCGGGCCAGCAGATCATGCACCAACCCGGCCCCGGGCGGGACGGCGAACCACATATTCGATCCCTCCCGCACCCGCTCCAGCACCCCGGCGTCACACAGCAGCTTGAGATGGCGTGACAAACGGGGCTGGCTTTGGCCGAGGATTTCTGTGAACTCCACCACGCAAAACGCCCCCCGCGCCGCGAGAGCCAACAGCCGCAGCCGGGTCGGTTCGGCGCAGGCGCGCAGCGCGGTGAGCAGATCGTCCATGTGTTGCCAATGACATAAATATATCCTTATGTCCATATGGAGGTCGGCGATGTGGCAGGTGGATGCGCGGGTTCCGGTGCGGTTCGGGGCGGCCGGGGACGGCGGGGCGGACGAGGCCATGTTGGTCGAGGGCGTTGCCTTCACGGCTGGCGCACCCGGCCATGTCGTTGGATGTGCCTGCTGCGGCGGACGCAGCGACGCGGCCCGGGCGCTGGGAGAGCTGTTTACCGATCGCGCGAAGGGGCGTGTGGCCCCATTTCAGCGTGTGCTGGTGGTGGCGACCGAGCTTGGCCGCGACGCGATTCGGGCGGCGGTGCGGGACGATTCGGTGGCGTCCGCACGGTTTCGCCTGGCGGACGGCTAGGCTGGCGGACGGCTAGGCCGGCACGTCCTGATCGCCGCGGCCCAGGGCGCGCTGCATATAAACGGTGTCCACCCAGCGCCCGAATTTCAGCCCGGACGCGCGCAGCAGCCCGACCCGCTGGAACCCGAGCGAGGTATGCACCCCAATCGAGCCCACATTGTCGCTGTCGCCGATGACCGCGATCATCTGGCGGAAGCCGGCCGCCTCCGCGTCCTCCAGCAAGCGCGCGACCAGCGCCTTGCCTACGCCTTGGCCGCGCACGTCTTCGCGCACATAGATGCTGTTTTCCGCCGTGCAGCGATAGGCGGAGCGGTCGCGGATTTGCGAGAAATAGGCGTAGCCCAGCACGCCCGTTGCATCGGTCGCGGCCAGATAGGACCAGCCATGCTTGCGAATTGCCGCGAACCGGGCCTGCATCTCTTCGACCGACGGAGGCACTTCCTCAAAGGTGCCGGCGCCGTGCAGGACGTGGTGGGCGTAGATCGACTGGATCTCGGGGATGTCGGCGTCGGTCGCCATGCGAATGTCCATGCGTCCGTCCTAGCGCGGAGGGCGCCGGATCGCTAGTCTCCGCGTCGTTTGCATGGAACACGGGGGCGCCATGGTGACGGCGCATGCCCGGCTGTGCAGCTTTTTAACCATTGCTTAGCATTGGTGTGCTAACCAACTGCGATCTCGATGGCGCTGCGGCGTCGCTAATCCTTTGGCAACAAGGAACGGTCCGTGGATTTACCTGGCTCCGCACTGCCCCTTACCGACGCCGCCCGGCCCGCCCTGCATGGGATCGAGGGAGGCTCGTCGGCACCGGGGTCGGCTGATCTTCGGCTGCTTGCGATGGTCGCGGTGGCGCGGCATCACGGGATCGACCTGCACCACACCGATTATCGTGCCCAGGCGAGTGAGGCCGTGCCGTCCCCGGCGTCGTTGGCCGCGTGGGCGCGGGAGCAGGGATTGTGGGCCAAGGCAGACCGGCTGAAATGGAAGCAGCTGCTGCGGTTGCAGGGCAATGCCAACCCGCCGCCGCCCGTGGTGCTGCTGTTCAAGGACGGAACGGCCGGGGTGATGGTCGGGACGGATGTGGCGCGCCAGGTAGTTTGGGTGCGCGATCCGCGCTCGAGCGGGACAGAATCGGCGGTGCCGATCGACGAGTTGCGCCTGGCCGAGGCCTGGGGTGGGGAGGTCATCCTCGCCCGGCGCTTGCGGGCGGAGGCCGAGTCGGACCAGCCCTTTACCCTCGGCTGGCTGCTGGGGCTGGTTGCGAAGGAAAAGGGCTCGCTGCGGGACATCGGCATCGGCTCGATCACGCTGAGCGCGCTCACGATCGTGCCGCCGTTGCTGGTCATGACCGTGGTGGACCGGGTGGTCACCCACCACAGCTATTCTACTCTCGTATTGCTCAGCGTGATCCTTGGCATCACCGCTGCTTATGAAGCGTTGCTCGGCTATGCAAGGCGTGAGCTGGTGCAGGTCGTATCCACGCGGGTCGACGCCAAACTCAACGTGCACATTTTCGACCGGCTTTTGGGCTTGCCGCTGGACTACTTCGAGAAGACGCCGGCAGGGCAGACCAATTACCGCATCGGCCAGGTCTGGAAAATCCGCGAGTTCCTGACCGGGAAGCTGATGGGCACGTTCCTGGACATGTTCACGCTGGTGTTCTTGTTGCCCTTCCTGTTCTGGATGGAGCCGACGCTGGCGTGGATCGTGCTGGTTTGCGCGATTCTGATCGCGGTCGTGATCATGGCTTTCCTGCCGGCGCTGCGAACGGTGATCGGGAAGCTGACCGCGGCCGAGAGCGACAAGGGATCCACGATGGTGGAGACCGTGCACGGCATCCGGACGGTGAAGTCCTTGGCGCTGGAGCCGCAGCGCCGGGCCGAATGGGATGAGCGGACGGCGGCGGCGGGCAAGCTGAAGTTGCAGGCCGGGCGGCTGGCGAACTGGCCGCAGACCATCATCAACCCGATCGAGGGCTTCATCCAGCGCGGCATCATCATGGTCGGCGCCTACATCGCCATGCAGGACAATACCGGCATCGCCGTGGGCGGCCTGGTGGCGTTCATGATGCTGGGTGCGCGCGTCACTCAGCCGCTGGTTGGGTTGGCGCGGCTGATCGAGGATTTCGAGGACGTGCGGGCCAGCATCGGGCAGGTGGCGATGGTGCTGAACAATCCGAGCGAGACGAAGGCGATGCAGGGCGGGCTGCGCCCGAAGTTCAGCGGCGCCGTGTCGTTCGAAGACCTGACTTTCACCTATCCGGGCGCCAAGATGCCAGCCCTGGAGAAGGTCGGGTTCGACATTCCGGCTGGCACGATGCTCGGCGTCGTGGGCCGCAGCGGCTCGGGGAAAAGCACGCTCACGCGGCTGTTGCAGGGGATCAACCGTGAGTACAACGGCTTCCTGAAGATCGACGGGGTGGAGCTGCGGGAGATCAACCTCACTCATCTTCGCCGCAGCTTCGGCGTGGTGTTGCAGGACAACTTCCTGTTCCGCGGCACCGTGCGGGACAACATCACGGCGGGGCGCGCGGGCCTTACGCTCGATGACGTGGTGCGCGCGGCACGCCTGGCGGGGGCGGAGGAGTTTATCGAGCGGCTGCCGGCCGGATATGACACGTGGATCGAGGAAGGCTCCGCCAACCTCTCGGGCGGGCAGCGGCAGCGGCTGGCGATCGCGCGCGCCGTGATCGCGGATCCCCGCATCATGATCCTGGACGAGGCCACCAGCGCGCTGGATCCGGAGAGCGAGGCGCTGGTCAACGCCAACCTGACCCGGCTCGGCAAGGGCCGCACCATGGTCATCGTCTCGCATCGGCTGTCGTCGTTGCTGGATTGCGACCTGATCCTGGTCATGGATCGCGGCCGGGTGGTGGATATGGCGCCGCACAAGGTGCTGCTGGAACGGTGCGCGATCTACCGCACGCTGTGGGCGCAGCAGAACCGGCATCTGGACGGGCAGATGGGACGGCAGACGCCCTTGGTCCCGGTGCTGGCCCAAGGGGATTGAGGGCGTTCTTCGCGGCGACTGCCTGACGGCTGAATGACGGGATCGACCATGAGCGACATGACCATCCGGGGGCAGAGCGCCCCGAGCAAAGCGAGCGTGCCCAGCCTGCTGGAATTCCACTCGCCGACGGCGGCCCTGGCGGTGGTGACGTCCAACCCCGGCGCGCGTGGGACGATTTGGGTCGTGGGCACGCTGGTGCTGGCCTGCGCCGCCGCGGCCGCGCTGATCCCGATCGACAAGGTGGTGACGGCCCCGGGGCGTGTGGTGTCCCAGACGGCCACCAACGTGGTGCAGCCGCTCGAGACCGCGATCGTACGGTCGATCGAGGTGACGGAGGGCCAGTTGGTCAAGAGGGGCGACGTGCTGGCCCGGTTGGACCCGACCTTCGCCACCGCCGACCTTTCCGCCCTGCAAACCCAGGTCGCGAGCCTCGAGGCCGAAGTGTCGCGCTTGCAGGCGGAGGCCACTGGCACCGCGTATCGCCCGCTGGACTCCAGCACCATGGCGATCATCCAGGCCTCGTTGTTCAATCAGCGGCAGGCGGAGCGCGGGTTCAAGAACGAGAACTACACGCAGAAGATCAGCAGCCTGCAATCACAGCAGCAGCGCGCGGCCTCCGACCGGACGGCGTATATGGAGCAGGTGCGGATCGCGACCGTGATCGTGTCCAAGCGCGCGGACCTCGAGAAGCTGCAGGTCGGCAGCCAGTTGGCGTTGCTGGACGCGCAGAACCAGCTGGTGACGGCGCAGCGCGGCCTGGATGGCGCGACGGCGACGCTGGTGCAGGCGACGCGGGATTTGCAGGCGATGCAGGCCGAGCGGGACGGGTATAACCAGCAATGGCGCGGCCAGGTGAACCAGGAATTGACGGAGCAGGGCCGCAAGCTCAGCGACGCGCGGGAGCAGCTCAACAAGGCGACCTTGCGGCGGGAGCTCGTGGTGCTGCGCGCCGGGCAGGACAGCATCGTGCAGAGCATCGCTCGCGTGTCGCAGGGGTCCGTGCTTCAGTCCGGGGAGCAGTTTTTTACGCTCGTGCCGAGTGATGCCGTGCTCGAGGTCGAGGTCAATGTGCCCGGCAGCGAGGCCGGGTTCGTGCACCCCGGCAATACCGTCACCATCAAGTTCGACACGTTCCCGTTCACGCAGTATGGCGGTGCGGCCGGCACGGTGCGGGTCGTGAGCCCCGACAGCATCGCCGGGAACCAGGACGATCGGCAGCGCACGCAGCAGCAGGCGCAGCCGCAATCGGCGCCCATTTACCGCAGCCGGATCACGCTGGATGAGATCAAGCTGCATGACACGCCCAAGAACTTCCGGGTGGTACCGGGGATGCCGGTTGCGGCGGATATCAAGGTGGGAGAGCGGACGCTCATGACCTATCTGTTCAGCCGCGTGTTGCCGGTGTTCATGGACGGGATGCGGGAGCCCTGAAAACGGCGTAGGACAGCGTTTCACCCTTCGCCGGAAGATCCATGACCGAGTTGCTCGACCGTTTGAAGTCTGCCGTATCGGCCTCCGCCCGGTTGCGCCGCGCGATCGAGCAGGCGGATGCCGGGCAGGGGCGCGAGGCGTTCCCCGTGCTGGCCAAGGCGGCGCAGCGCGGGGATGTGGAGGCGCAATACCGTGTGGGCCGCGCCTATATCGACGGCGCCGGGGTGCCGCCCAGCCGCACCACGGCCGCGATCTGGCTGGAGCGCGCGGCGGAGGCCGGGAAGGTCGAGGCGCAATCCGTCCTGGCGGCGCTGTATCTGACCGGGTTCAGCGCGCCGGACGGGCCGAGTTCCGGCACGTTGTTCAACGAGCCCGCGACCGGGGAGCCCGATTTCCCACGGGCGCTGCACTGGGGCAAGCGCGCCGCCGAGGCCGGGTCCGCGGATGCGATGGCGTTGGTCGGCTACATCCTGACGTCCGGCCCCGATGCGGACCGGGACCTTCCGGCGGCTGACGAATGGTATCGCAAATCGGCGGCGCAGGGATCGGCGCAGGGATCCCTGGGCTATGCCCTCGCGCTCCTGCGGCAGCCGCAATCGGATGAGGTGAAGCGGCAGGCGGCGGCGGAGATGACGAAGGCGGCGACGGCCGGGCTGCCGCTGGCGATGTTCCTGCTGGGTGAGATGACGGCGTCGGGCGTGGGCGTCGAGAAGGATTTGGCGGCGGCGGCGCAGCTCTACCGGCAGGCGGCGGAGCGGAATGTGCGGTCCGGTCAGGCGCGCTGGGGTCTGGCGTTGATGGAGGGAAAGGGCGTCGAGCGGGATCCCGTGAATGGCGAGTCCTGGCTGCGCCGGGCGGCGCTGGCGGGCGATGCCGAGGCTGCGGCGATGGTGGGTGACCTCTATGCGAGGGGCGGCGATCTCCCGCCCAATTATGCCGAAGCGGCGGCCTGGTTTACCCGCGCCGCCGAGCAGGGGCATGGGGCGGCGGCCCGGGCCCTGGGCATGCTGTATCTGACCGGGGCCGGGGTGGCGCGCGATCCCGACCAGGCGGCCGCCTGGTTCCGCACGGCCGCCGAACGCGGGGACAAGTCGTCGCAGGCAGACCTCGCCAATCTGGCGCTGACCGGTGTCGGCGAACCCGAGGACCGCGTGCGCACCCGCGAATGGTTCGAGGCGGCGGCCGCATCGGGGGACCTGGTGGCGGCGTTCAACTTCGGCGTCTGCCTGGCCGAAGGCGTGGGCGTGGAGCGGGATGATGTGCGGGCCGCGCATTGGCTGCGCCGGGCGGCCGAGGGCGTGATCAACGCGCAGTATTGGTATGGCCGCATGTTGGCCGATGGTCGGGGCGTCGAGGCCGATCCGGCGGGCGGCCGCGCCTGGATCGCGCGCGCGGCGGAGGCCGGGATGGTCGATGCGCAGGTGGCGCTGGCGGAGATGATGGTGAACGGCCGCGGCGGCGCGCGCGACCATGCCGGGGCGCAGACCTGGTTCCAGCAGGCGGCCGACAAGGGCCATGTGGGGGCGCAGTTCGCGCTGGGCGCGCTGCTGGGCGGCGGGCATGACGTGCCGGTCGATCGGGTGGCGGCGCAGCGCTGGTTCCGCGTGGCGGCGGAGAAGGGGCATCCCTATGCGTGCTTGATGCTGGGCCGCTATCTGTCGCGCTCGCTGGCCGGCGAACACGATCCCGAGCAAGCCGGGCGATACCTCGAGATGGCCCGGGCGGCGGGGATCAAGGAGGCGGAGCGCGACCTCGCCCATCTCGCCGAGGCCGGTTTGCCGCAGCCTGCCGGGGGACAGCCCGCCGCCGCTTCGTGACGGGCCGCGCTGGCACTCCGAACGAGTCACTGGCGGACATCCGTGCCCGGGCGGAGCGGCGGCGCACCCGCACGCGGGACGAGATGTGGCACGAGCTGGTGCTGGATGCCTGGCGGCGCAGCCAGGCCGCGACGACGCCGGAGGACAGGCTGCGATGGCTCGCCCGCGCCAACCGGCTGCTGCCGAGCGATGGCATGGTGGCGCTGGCCTATGCGTCGGCGCTGATGGAGGGGGGGGAGCCGGCCCGGGCGGCGGGGCTGTTCGCCGGGTTGGCCGCCCGGCACGGGTTGCACGATGCCTGGGCGGGCCTCGCCGTGTGCTGCCGCCAGCTGGGCAACGGGGCGGGGGCTCTGGCCGCGACCGAGAGCCTGCTGCGCAGCCACGTGCCGACGCCGGTTGCGATGGAGCTGGCGGCGCTGGTGGCCGCGGAGGCCGCCCGGCCCGGCTGGTGCGGCCTGACCTTGGATGGCGAGCTGCGCGTGCAGGCGGCCAAGCGGCCTTCGGTATGGCTGGACGAAACGGCGATCCGGCCGCGCTGGACGGCGACGGGCGCGCAGTTGCCCGAGGGCTGGCGGCAGGCGAGCCAAATCCATTCGCGACTCGACGGGCGAGACCTCCTTGGCAGCCCGTTGCCGGTTGCCGTGATCACCCGGCTGGAGGGCGTGGTCACGGCCGAGGCGGACGGGCTGGCGGGCTGGGCGTGGCATCCGGCGGATCCCGGGCGGGACCCGGTGCTCACGATCGAGACCGCCGGTCAGGCGGTGACGGTGGTGGCGGCCGAGGCAGCTGACGTGCAGCTGGATCGCCCGTTCGCCCGCCCGCGGCGGTTTGCCTGGCCGGCGAACGCTCCCGCCACGGTCCGCGGCCCCGATGGACGCGACCTGCTGGGGAGCCCGTGCGACCCGGGGCTCGAGCGCCGGACCGCCGCTTCCGTGTTGCGCCACCTGCCGTCGCCGGCGCCGCCACTCTGGGCGGATCTGGCCCGGCCCACGCCTGCGGCCCGGCCCCGGCGCGCGGCGGTGGATGTGGTGATCCCCGTGTATCGTGGCCTCCATCACACCATGGCCTGCCTCGATGCCGTGCTGGCCACCGTGCCGCGCACGACCGGGATCGTGGTGGTGGAGGATGCGTCGCCCGAGCCGGCGCTGGTCGCGGCTTTGCAGGCAGCGGCGGCAACGGGGCGCATCCGGCTGATCCGGCAGGCGCGGAATCTGGGGTTTCCCGGGACAGTGAATGCCGGGCTGCGCGCCTGTGCCGGGCGGGATGTGGTGGTGCTCAACAGCGACACGCTGGTGCCGCCGGGCTGGCTCGGCCGGTTGCGCGCGGCGGCGTATGCGGCGCCCGATATCGGCACGGTCACGCCGCTGTCCAATGACGCGACGATCCTGAGCTACCCGGCGCTCGATGGCGGCAACCCGGTGCCGGACCTGGCGGAGACGCAAGCAGTGGACGCGTTGGCGCAGGCGGTGAATGGCGCCGGGGTGACCGACATTCCGACCGGGGTCGGGTTCTGCCTGTATGTCAGGCGGGATTGCCTCGACCAGGTGGGGCCGCTGCGGGAGGATTGCTTTGCGCAGGGCTATGGCGAGGAGAATGATTTCTGCCTGCGTGCCTGGCATCTGGGCTGGCGCAGCGTGGCGGCACCGGGGGTGTTCGTGGCGCATGTCGGCGGGCAATCCTTCGGCGGCGCGCGGCAGCATCTCATGCGGCGCAACATCGCCGGGCTGAACCGGCTGCATCCCGGGTATGACGATCGGATCGCGGCCTACCTGGCGGACGATTCGCTGACGGCGGTCCGGCGGCGTATGGATGCGGCGCGGTGGGAGGCGGCGCGGGATGGCCGGCCCGCGGTGGTGATCGTCACCCATGCCGGCGGCGGCGGGGTGGACCGGGTGGTCGCGATGCGGGAGGCGCAGCTGGCCGGGGAGGGGCGCCGGGCTATCGTGCTGCGGCCCGCGCCCGGCGGATGCGCGGTCGCGGACACGGCGTTCCCGAACCTCCGCTACGCCGTGCCGCGGGAGCTGCCGCTGCTGGCCGCATTGTTGTCGGGCAACCGTCCGGAGCATGTCGAGCTGCATCACCGGCTGGGGCATCAGCCGGAGATCACCGGGCTCGCGGCGGCGCTCGGCATTCCGGTCGAGGTTTATGTCCATGACTACGCCTGGTTTTGCCAGCGCATCGCTCTGGTGGGGACGGAGGGGCGGTATTGCGGGGAGCCCGACATCCAGGGCTGCATCGACTGCATCGCCGATCTCGGCACCATGCTGACGGAGGAAATCTCGGTGCCGGCGCTGGTGCAGCGATCGGCGGCCGATCTCGGGCTGGCCCGGCGCGTGACCGCCCCTTCGAACGACGCGGCGGCCCGGATCGCGCGGCACTTCCCGGGCGTCAGTCCCGTGGTGACGGCGTGGGAGGATGATGCCGCCTGGCCCGCCCTGGCGCCGATGCCGCTTCAGGCGATCCGCCGGATCTGCGTGGTGGGCGCGATCGGGCGGGAGAAGGGGTATGATGTGCTGCTCGGCTGCGTCAGGGATGCGCGGGACCGGTCTTTGCCGATCGAGTTCGTGGTGGTGGGCTACACGGCGGACGATGTGCGGCTGCTGGATGCCGGGCCCGTGCAGATCACGGGCGAGTATCGGGACGATGAGGCGGTGGCGCTGATTGAGGCGCAGGGGTCCGCGCTGGCGTTCATCCCCTCGATCTGGCCGGAGACGTGGTGCTATGCGCTGAGCCGGGCGTGGGAGGCCGGGCTGGCGGCGGCAGCGTTCGACCTCGGCGCGCCGGCGGAGCGGATCCGGGCGACGGGGCGGGGCTGGCTGCTGCCGTTGGGCTTGCGGCCCGCGGCGGTGAACGATGCGCTGCTGCGCCTGGCCCCGCTTGCACCGGTCCGAGGCGCGCGGCATAGGGAGCGCACGAATTAGCGCCGGTCCGGCGCGGCAATCAACCAAGCGAGACCCCCATGTCCGACCGGAAGCAGGCGCCCCAAACCCAGCAGGCGATCACGGAACTGAAGGTGTCCGGCCATTTGATGGCGCTGGATGCCGGGGTGTTCTGCGTGTTCAACCAGCCGGGCTCGGCGCCGCCGGACGGGGCCACGGGCCTGCCGGGCGTGCGGATCACCACGGCGCCGTCGGCGAACGGGTATCCGGGGCATGTCAGCGTGGTGGGGTTCGGCGCCGATGGCTGGGTGGGCGGGTCCGCCGATGCCGCGCTGATCCGCGTGACGGGTGGCCCGGCGCAGGTCCTGGTCACGGTGTATCAGGCGGCCGATACCGCGCATGAGGCGCCCAAGCTGCAATTCATCCGCCTGACGGAGCCGCCGGCCCAAGCGCCTGCGCCGAAGCCGGCACCCCAACAAGCAGCGATCTCCGCCACCCCGCCGGCGATCGAGGTGGCGGCGCACATCGCCGGCCAGGGCGATCTGGTCGGCCGCCTCGGCGACTGGATGGGCGAGCCCGGCAGCAAGCGGCAGGTCGAAGGCTTCGGCATCGCGCCCACCGAAGAGAGCGGGATCACCGCCAGCGATCTCGAATACCAGGCCGTGCTAGGGCGTGGCTGGCTGTCGCCCTGGGCGGAGGGCGGTCAGTTCTGCGGCAGCCGCGGCATGTCCCTCCCGATCCTCGGCCTGCGGGTCCGGCTCAAGGGCGATGCGGCGCAGACCCATGTGGCGCGGGTGAGTGCCACGTTCGTGGACGGCGCCAAGGCCGGGCCGGTGACGGATGGATCGTCCTGCGAGGCGCCGAGCCTGGCGGCGCTCGAGGCGTTCCGGGTGGAGATCATGCCGGCGGGTGGCGCGAAGCCGGCTGGGAAGCCCATGACCAAGGCTGCGCCGGCAAAGGGTAAGGCCGCCCCGGCGGCGGCGGCCCCGAAGACGCCGGCCAAGCCGGCCAAGCGCACGCCCGCCACGACCCGCCGGCGCTGACCGGCCGGCACCGGCCGGCTGCCGCGCCATGCGGTTCTTGTTCGTCCATCAGAACTTCCCGGGCCAATACCTGCATCTGCTGCGCTACCTCACCGGGTTGCGCCGGCATGAGCTGATGTTCATCACGGAGGCGAACCCCAACACGATCGCGGGGGTCCGCAAGGTCACCTATGGCAAGCCGCCCCCGCTGTCGGACACGACCTATCCGGATGCGCAGGAGTTCGAGCAGGCGCTGGTGCGCGCGCAGATGGTGGCGCAGACCGCGCGGCAGTTGAAGGAGCTTGGCTTCACGCCCGACATCATCATCGGCCACCATGGCTGGGGCGAGCTGCTCAATATCGAGGATGTCTGGCCCGGTGTTCCCGTGCTCGGCTACTACGAGTTTTTCTACACGATCTACGGCCTCGATGTCGGGTTCGACCCGGAGTTTCCGACGCCGGCGGACTTGCTGCCGCGGGTGCGGGCGAAGAACGCGGTGAACCTGCTGGCGCTCAACAATCCCGGCCAGGGCCAGACGCCGACGCGCTTCCAGCACGAGACCTATCCGCCCTGGGCGCGGGAGAAGATCGATGTGCTGTCCGAGGGCGTGTGGCTGAACGTCTGCCAGCCGGACCCGGCTTCGGCGACCCGCCCCTTCGTGCTGAACGGGTTTGCCGTGGCGCCGCACGAAAAGCTGGTGACGTTCGTGGCGCGCGACCTCGAGCCCTATCGCGGCTTCCATGTGTTCATGCGGGCACTCCCGGCGCTGCTGCGGGCGCGGCCGGACCTGAAGGTGGTGCTGGTGGGGGCGGACGGCGTGAGCTACGGCGCGCGCATCCTGAACACCACGTGGCGCGAATACATGATGGGCGAAGTCGGCCACGACCTGGATGCGGACCGGGTCTTGTTCGCCGGGCGGATCGACTACGACGATTATGTTCGGATGCTGCAGCGATCGGATGCGCATGTGTATCTGACCTACCCGTTCGTGGCCTCCTGGTCGTTGCGGGAGGCCTTGGCCTGCGGCTGCGTGGTGGTGGGCAGCGACACGGCGCCGGTGCGGGAATTCGTGCAGGATGGGGTCACGGGCCTGCTGACCCCGTTCCTGGAGCCCGGCCGGCTGGTGGAGCAAGTGCTGCGAGTCCTGGAAGACCAGGAGCTGGCCATGGGATTGCGGGCCGGCGCCCGGGCCTATGCGGAGCGGAACCTGCGCATGGCCGACCATATCGACGGGTTCGACCGGTTGATCACCGGGCTGACCGGGCAATCCTTCAACGCGTGAGCAAGGGGCAGGAACATGGTCGAGAACGTGGCACCGCGGCAGGTCTGGGAGGCGCTTCGCACCGATCCCTCGGCGCAGATGGTCGATGTGCGCACGGATGCGGAGTGGATGTATGTCGGCCTGGCCGATTTGTCGGAGGCGGGGAAGGAGCCGGTGCTGATCCCGTGGCAGCTATTTCCGTCGGGCCAGGTGAACGGCGCCTTCGTTGAGCAGATGCGGGCAGCCGGCCTCACGCCCGCGCACAAGGTGTATTTCCTGTGCCGGAGCGGGGTGCGGAGCCTGGCCGCGGCGCAGGCGGCGGCGCAGGCCGGGTTCCCCCACGTGTTCAACATCGCCGACGGGTTCGAGGGGCCACCGGATGGGGAGGCGCATCGCGGCCAGGTGGCGGGCTGGAAGGCGGAGGGGCTTGCCTGGCTGCAGCGCTGAGAATCGTCGCTGATCGATCCAGGAACAGGTAGTCCCGACCTTCGCGGTGCGTTCCATCCACCGCCTACCCCGTCACTCCGGGTCAAGCCCGGGGTGACGCCTGACTGCCTGAACCGCGCCTCGATAGGGGCACCGCTCGGGGCGATACGGATCAACAGCGACGGTTTCTTCAAACATTACAACGCCTTAAAAGGCTTGATGTCGTGTGGCGGAGAGAGTGGGATTCGAACCCACGGTACGCTTGCACGCACACACGCTTTCCAAGCGTGCGCCTTAAGCCGCTCGGCCATCTCTCCGGCGCGCCGTCTGTAGCATCGCCGTCTTAGCTCGTCACGGGGGCTTTCGGGCAAGAGCTGTAGATCAGCGCCGGGTCCGGGCGTTCGCGGCCCCAATAGCCTTCGAAGCATTGGCGGGCGGGGAAGAATTGCAGGCGGAGCTGGCCTTCGCCGTAGCGGTCGCGCCAATGGAACAGGGCGATGTGGCAGCCCTCGTCGCCCAGGGGCTCCAGCACGCCCTCCACGTCACGGCCGTTCTCGTGCAGCAGGAAGCGGCCGGCGAGGCCCTTTTCCGTCTCCTCGATCCAGGTCTCGGCACTCTGGGCACCGGTGCTGCGGACGTCACCGCGGTAGTGGCCGACCACCTCCGCGTGCCAGGCCGCGCAGGCGGCGAGGGCGACGGCGGTGAGCATCAGGCGTCCATCTTCAGGGCAGCAAGGAAGGCGCTCTGCGGGATCTCCACCTTGCCGAACTGGCGCATGCGCTTCTTGCCTTCCTTCTGTTTGTCCAACAGCTTGCGCTTGCGGCTGATGTCGCCGCCGTAGCATTTGGCGGTCACGTCCTTGCTCAGCGCGCTGATGGTCTCGCGCGCGATCACCCGGCCGCCGATCGCCGCCTGGATCGCAATCTTGAACAGCTGCTTCGGGATCAGCTCCTTCAGCTTGGCGCAGATCGAGCGGCCCCGCTGCTCGGCGGCGCTGCGGTGGGCGATGAAGCTCAGCGCGTCCACGGGGTCCTGGTTGACCAGGATGCTGATGCGCACGAGGTCGCTTTCCTCATACTCGTCCATCGCATAGTCGAAGCTGGCGTAGCCGCGGCTGACCGACTTCAAGCGATCGTAGAAATCGAACACCACCTCGTTCAACGGCAGCCGATACACTGCCATGGCGCGATTGCCGACATAGGTCAGGTCTTGCTGCTGGCCCCGGCGTTCGCTGCAGAGTGTCAGGATACTGCCCAGGTATTCGTCGGGCACCATGATCGTGGCCTTGATCCAGGGCTCGTCGATATGGTCGATCTTCATGGGGTCCGGCATGTCGGCCGGGTTGTGCAGCTCCTCGACCGCGCCCTTGGTGGTGTGGATGCGATACACGACGCTGGGTGCCGTCGCGATCAGATCCAGGTTGAACTCGCGGGACAGCCGCTCCTGGATGATCTCGAGGTGGAGCAACCCCAGGAACCCGCAGCGATAGCCGAAGCCGAGGGCGGCCGAGGTCTCGGCCTCGTAGTGGAAACTGGCGTCGTTGAGGCGGAGCTTGCCCAGGCTGTCGCGCAGATGCTCGAAATCGTCGGCGTCCACGGGGAAGAGCCCGCACCACACCACGGGAACGCTCGGCTTGAACCCCGGCAAAGCCTGGGAAGCGGGCTGGCGGTCATCGGTGATCGTGTCGCCCACATTGCAATCCGCCACTGTCTTGATGGCGGCCGTGATGAAACCCATTTCGCCGGGTCCGAGGTCACCGGTCGGGATCATCTTCGGAGTGAACACGCCGACCTGTTCCACCTGGTGCACGGCGCCGTTCGACATCATGCGCACCTTCTGGCCGCGCTTCAGCCGGCCGTCCTTGATCCGCACCAGGATCACCACGCCGAGATACTGGTCGTACCAGCTATCGACCAGCAGCGCCTTCAGCGGCGCGTCCGGGTCGCCCTTGGGCGGCGGCAGGCGGGTGACGAGCGCCTCCAGCACGCCCTCGATATTCAGTCCGGTCTTGGCGGAGATCATGACGGCGTCATCGGCATGCAGGCCGATCACGTCCTCGATCTGCTGCTTCACGCGGTCCGGTTCGGCGGCCGGCAGGTCGATCTTGTTCAGCACCGGGACGATCTCGTGCTGCGCCTCGATCGCCTGATACACGTTGGCGAGCGTTTGCGCCTCCACGCCCTGCGAGGCGTCCACCACCAGCAGCGATCCCTCGCAGGCCGCGAGACTCCGGCTGACCTCATACGCGAAGTCCACATGGCCCGGCGTGTCCATGAGGTTCAGCTCATAGGTCAGCCCATCCTTCGCCTTGTAGGCGAGGCGCACGGTCTGCGCCTTGATGGTGATGCCGCGTTCCTTCTCGAGGTCCATGCTGTCCAGCACCTGCGCCGACATCTCCCGGTCGGTCAGGCCGCCGCAGGCCTGGATCAGCCGATCCGCCAGCGTGGATTTGCCGTGATCGATGTGGGCGATGATCGAGAAGTTGCGGATGAGGTGGAGGGGCGTGTCGGTCATGGCATCGACATAGGGTGTTCTCGCGAGAAAGTCAGGTTAGATCCGACGCATGGGCAACGACCATGCCAGCAGCAGCCCGATGAAGCTGAACCCGGCGATGGTGCAGAACGCGGCTCGGAAGGCGCCGGCGATCTCCGTGCCGACCAGGGCGCGCCGTGCGGGCTCGAGCGTATCGAGGATGCCGGGCCCGCGCTCCACGATCTCGGCGAACAGGGCGGCGACTTCAGGGTCATGGGCGGCGAGGATCGCGAACAGCACGGCGCCGACCGTCGCGGTGCCGAGGGCAGCACCGATCGAACGGGAAAATTGCACGGAAGCGGAGGCGGCGCCGAGATTGGCCGGACCGGCCACCATCTGCACCGTGACCTGCACCACCGGCATCGTGGTGCCGAGCGACATCGAGAGGCAGATGAACACCAGCGGCAGCCAGGTGGTGGGCACCGCCTGCGCGCCGAATGCCAGCACCAGCAGGCTCAGGGTCACCACCGCGAGACCGAATGACGGGAAGACCGCCGTCCGCCCGGTGCGTGCGATCGTGCGCCCCGTCAGCAGCGCCCCCACCGCAATCCCGGCGGTGAGCGGCAGCAGCAGCAGCCCGGCCTGCGACGGCGCCACCCCCCGCACCACTTGTAGGTAGATCGGCATGAACGTGACCGCGCTCACGATCGTCGCACCCACGCAGGCGCCCATGCTGTCCGCGCGCCAGATCGAGGGTTGGCGCAGCAGGTTCACCGGGATCAGCGGCTGCGTGACCCGGCGCTCCTGCCGCAGCAGCAGCCAGACGGAGGCGATCGCCAGCAGCACGAGGGCCACGATGGCAGGGGCGGCGGCGGCGGATATGCGCTGCGCCCGCTCGAGTGCAAGCAACAGCGGCACGACGAACCCGGTGAACAAGGCCAGCCCGATCCAGTCGAACCGCAAGCTGCCCGCCTGCGGCCGCCGGTCCGGCAGGCGGACCGCGAGGATCGTGGCGACCAGGCCGAGCGGCAAGTTGATCAGGAACACCGACTGCCAGCCGAAATGCTGCGTGAGCCACCCGCCCATCACGGGGCCGAAGGTGGAGCTGACCATGAAGATGCTGGCGAGGTAGCCCTGATAGCGCCCGCGCTCCCGCGGCGGCACGCTCTCGCCGACCAGGGCCTGCGACAGGGTCATGAGCCCGCCGCCGCCGAAGCCTTGCAGCAGCCGGGCCGCGACGAGGGCCAGCAGGGTGGGCGCGACCGCACACAGGAACGACGCCAGCATGAACATGCCCAGCGCCACGAACATCAGCCGCTTCCGCCCCAACGCGTCGCCGAGCCGGCCATAGACCGGTGCCGCGATCGTCGTGGCCATGAGGTAGGCCACCACCACCCAGGAAATCCGCTCCACGTCCCCGAGTGTGCCCGCGATGGCCGGCAGTGCGGTGGCGACGATCGTGGCGTCCACCGCGGCCAGGAACATCGGCAGGCAGATCGAGGGGAACACCCGGAAGAACAGGCCCCGCGTGGAGGCGCCCACGGTCGGGTCCGGCGGCGCCACATCCTGCATCGGGACGGATTCCGGCAGCACGGGATCGGGGGCGGGCGTCTGTTGATCGGGGGGCATCATGCGTCCTGGTGACCCGCTGCTTTCGTGCAACGCAGCATATCAGGGCGCCGCCGTCACGCCTAACCGGGAGGGCTATCCGGCGGCCGAGCGGACGTGCGAGGGTGCAACGAATCGGCTGGGGTGGACGTGGATGCGGGCTTTTGGGATCGGCGTCATGCTCGCATTCGTGATGCCGGCCGGTCCGGCCCGGGCCCAGGCCTTCGATTGCACCAAGGCCCGTTCGCCGGTGGAGAAGGCGATCTGCGCGGACCCCGGGCTGGGCACGTTGGACCGGCAATTGGCGCAGGCCTACGCCGCGTCGTTGCAGCGGGAGCCCGGCAACATCGCGGCACTCACCGCGGCCCAGGCGCAATGGCTGCGGCAACGGGATGCTGCCTGTGCGTTGCCGTCCGCGCGGGTGCCGGCGTGCCTCACGGGCCTGCTCACAAGGCGTCTCGCGGCGCTTGCGCCCCCGCCGGCCGCTTCCGCTTCGGCGTCACCACCCGCGCAGCCCCGCGCCCCGGCCCCGCCGCCAGCCCCGCCCCGCATTCCCGATCGGGCCGTCCCGCCCCCGGCTGCCGCGCTCGAGCAGACCGCGTTCCCGGCTGCCGCCCAGGCATCGACGCTGCTGCGCGTCACGTCACCGGGCCGCTTCGCCATCACGGCGCAGAGCGCTACCGGCACTGCGATCGAACTGGTGGACATGCTGAGCGGCCCCGGCGGCGAGGCCGGGCAGGCCGGTGCGCAGGATGGCCGGCTGGATCCGTTGCTCGATGCCGGGGTGTATAAAATCCGCCTCACCATGGACCGGCTCGCGGCCGGGAATGCAGCGCTTCAGGTGCGTCCATTCCTGGACGCTGCCCCGGCCGCCGCGTCGCCCGAGCCCGGGCAGACGCTCAACACCGAGCTCTCCGATCTGCAGCAGCGATCCTACTGGATCATGGTCCCGCCCGGCGCCACGGATGGCCTCGGGCCGGTTCGGGTCGAGGCCGCAGGCCGGGCGCTCGCGGATCTGCGCCTGTGGCGCGGGGGCACGGACCTCGTGGACCTCGTGGCCGAAAGCGCCGTGATCGCGCCGCAGCGGGGGCGGCCCTTGACGCAGCTGCGCCTGGTGGGCCGGGTCACGCCCGGAGCCTACCTCGTGACGGCCTATGGCGGCCCGGCGGCGCCCTGGGCCGATGGCGCGACGGAGCAGCCATTCCACGTGCGGTTCGGCGCCGACCCGGCCTTAGCGGAGGGCGTCATTGCCGGCCGCATCGGCCCGATGGGTTCCGCCGTGTTCGACGCGCCGGCCTGGGCGAGCGTCTTCCGGCTCGACCTACCGGCATCGGCACCCGTGACACTGCAGGTGGACGGCCAATCCGCCTCGCTCACGCAAAACAGCCGGGAGCCCGGCCTGTTGCTGCGTGGAAACACCAACCGCTCGCTCGTGACAGTATCGGGCGCGGCAGGCCAGGCGTTTACACTGCGCGCCCTGGCCCACACCGCCCGGACCGAACTCTCGGACCCCGGCCTGTGGTGGGTGCAGGGCTCGGCGCTCGGCACCGGTGGGGACGAGCCGCCGCCCACGGTGATGCTGGTGCGGCGGGAGCGGGGGAAGCCCACACCGATCCTCGTGGAAAATCTGCCGATCGTGGAGCCCGGCGGCGCGCTCCGGCTTCGGTTCAATGTGCGCGGGCCGCTCTCGCTGCTGGTGCATAACCGTGCGCCGGGCGAGCTCACGGTGCGGGATGCCGGCACGGACACGACGAAGCTGCGCAATGGCAAGGCCGCCTTCGAACTGCCGGCCGATTTTCTGCGCTATGGGATGGAGCCGGCGCCCGGGAAACAGGGCATTGCCGATTTGGTGTTCGGCACGGGCGCCACCCCGTCCGCGCCCGCCGCCCTGCCACGCGATCCCGCGATTCCGCTGGGCGTGCAGCGGATCGAACCGGGCCAGACGCTCGAGCTGCTGGGCAATACCGGGCCGGGCATATCCCTCGGCCTGATCGCCCGCCGGGCGCCCGTCGCGCTGGCGGAGGGGCCGCTCACCTTCGTGCAGGCGGCCGGCGGGGAGATCGAGGTGCCGGTCACATCGCTGGCGGGCGGTGAGGCCGCCGTGACCGATGCCGGGGCGGATGTGCCATTCGGCTACCGCACGCTGCAGAACGGCAGCGGCGTCGTGACCCTGCCGGCGTCCTCCCGCGCGCGGCTCGTCACGGTCATGCGCCGCATCCCGCCCCCGCGTCAGCCGGACGTGGTGCTACAAGCCGCCGCGACGCTGCCGGAGGTGGTGGCCGGCACGCCGCGCTTCCTCGACCTGGCGCGGGGTGAGCGGCAGGAATTCGCACTGATGGTGCCCGAGGGCGGGCTGTTCCGGGTGGAGAGCACGGGCCGGCTGCGCACCGCCGGCACGATCGGCACCGCCTTCGCGCCCACGCTGGACCAGGCCGAGGCGAATGGCACCGGGGAGAACATGCTGATCCAGCGCTGGCTGCGCGCCGGGCGGTATCGGGTGGGCATCAGGGCGGTAGGGAGCGCCGGGCACCTCGGAGTGCGCACGAGCCCGGCCCCGTTGCAGGACGGTCCAGCCCTGGTGCCGGGCGGCAGCGTGCGGGCGCGGCTTGCGGCCGGGACCGGGTTCCGCGTGCCGGTGACGGTGACGGAGGCCGGGACATACCGCCTGGAACTGAAGGCGCTCGGGCGGGAGCTCACGGCCCGGCTGAACGATGCCGAGGGCTGGCCGCTGCTGCCGCCGGGGCCGCTCACGACCGTGGAGCGCACGCTCCAGCCCGGCGCCTACCAACTCCTGGTCTCGCCGGAAGCGATCGAAACCCGCGTGGTGGCCCGGCTAGTGCGGGTGATGCCCGAGCGTGTGCTGGAGGGCCACGGGCCGTTCCCGCTGCCGTTCGAGGCGGAGCAAAAGGCCACATGGCGCGAGCCCCCCGGGCGGGACGATGCGCGCGTGCCCGACACGTGGCGCTTCGCATTGGCGGGCAAGGCGGAGGTCACGCTGTCGATTACCGACGGGATGGTGGGCGAGCTGAAATCCGGCGACCGCGTGGTGGCCCGGCTCACGCGCGTGCTGCCGTTCAAGGGCACGCTGGAGGCCGGCGCCTACACGCTGGAGGCGATGAGCCAGGGGCGGAATGACCGGCTGGACTACCGCGTGACGCTTGCCAGCACGGAGCTGCAACCCGGCGTGACGCGCATGGTTGCGCCCGGCACCACGCTGCGCTTTGCCCTGGCGGAGCCGCGCGTCGTGGGACTCACGAGCTTTGGTGACATGCCGCTCAAGGGCGTGCTGCGCGATGCGGCGGGTGCCGAGATCGCGCGGGTGGGGGACCGTGGCAGCGACTGGAACATCGCGATCTCCCGCCCGCTGCCGGCCGGGTCGTATCGCCTGGACCTCAATGCCGCCACGCCGCCCGATTTGAGCGACGTGGCGCGGCCGAGTGCGCCAGCGGAGCCGGAGAAGGAGGGTGGAGATGACGCCCCGCCCCCGGATCCGGCCGAACCGGCAGCGCAAACCAGCCCGGCGACGGATGCCGCCAGTGCCGCGGAGAGCAGCGGGGACGCGCCGGAGGAGAAGAAGGTCGGGATACTGCTCTCGCTGCCGGAGCTGCGGGACGCCGGGCCGGCTGGCATACTGACGGGTGGCGGCGTGCATCGCGTGGCACTGGCGCCGGGCGGGGCCGACCAGCTTCTGCTGGCGACGGCGTCTTCCAGCGCGGAGCTGGTGCTGGCGCTGGAACGGGAGGACGGGGCGGCGTGGCGCATTGTGGCGCTGGCGCAGGGCACGGCACCGGTGGTTGCGGCGCCAGGGGCGGAGGGCGCCTGGCGGGCGGCGGTGTGGGCCGTCGATGGCGGGCGTGAGCCGATCCGGATCGAGGCCGGGCCGATCTCGGCAACGGCGCAGAGTCCGGGTGAAGTGAGGCTGGACGCCGTGGGCGGTGCCGCCGTGGCGCGGGTGGCGCTGGGGTCGGCGGAGCTTGTGACCGTAACGGGTGCGCCGTTGGCTGGCGGGTGGCCCGGTCACGCGCTGACGACGCCGGAGCGGGGCAGCATAGCGCCGCAATCGAGCGCCTTATGGCTGGTGGCGCCGCAGCCCGGCCTGGCCAGTGTGACGGCTCGGGCGGCGGTGCCGGGGCAGGCGGTCGCGGTGCCGGTGCCGGCGGGCGGGCGGGCGCGGGTCGCGGGCGGGCCGGTGCCGGCTGGCCAGACCCGGCTTTGGATCGCGCGGGCCGGCGTCTCGGCCACGGGGCCGGACCAGCCGGGCTTGGAGGCCGGGCAGGGGATGGGTGTCGCGCCGGGGGCGGCGGTCGCGTTGGGGGCTGGACCGGTCGAGCTATGGAATGCGGGCGGCCCCGGGGAGTTGCGGCCGCTGCTTGTGGCGCATGATCTGGCGACGGGGCCGGAGGCGGCGGTGGACGGTCCGTTCGCCGGTATGGTGCCGCCGCGCTCGACGCTCACGCTGGTCCTGCCGGCGGGCGAGCGGCAGACCACCCTCTCCGTGCCGTCCGGTGTGGCGGCGTGGGCCGGTGACAGCACGGTATGGGGCGGCGAGGCGGAGGTGACGCGCACGCTGCCGCGCGCATGGACGCGCCTCGTGCTGCTGAACACCGGGACGGCGCCGGCGCCGGTTGCCGTGTCCTGGATCGCTGGCGGGCCACCGGGCTCGAGCACGGTCGTGCGCCGCTATGTCGGAAGTGCCGGATCTTTTGAAGTCGCGATGCCGCCCGGGACCGTGCGTGTGGCGGGCGATGCCAGGCTCACCGCGATCGGGTCGGACGGGCAGGTGCGGCGGGGCATCTCGGCCGTGCTGAGTGGCCCGGGGCGCGTGATCGTGGAGCATGGGCCGGGCGCCGTGGCGCTGTGGCGAGACGGGCCGGGCGCCTGGCCGGATGTGGCGGCACAGGCGACGACCCTGCCTGCCCGCCTCACCCTCGGCGGCCCGGCGATGGCGCTCTCGATCACGCCGCCCGGCCCCGTGCTGCTGCGTGTCCGCACGACGGCGCCGGTGTTCTTGCGCTGGGGCGATGGCGCGCCGGTGGTGCACGCGGCCGGCGCGGATGTGAGCCGGATGGTGAGCGGCGCCACGGTGCTGCGCCTCGATAGTCTGCATGACGGCCCGCTTTCCGGCACGCTCGATATCGGCGCGGAGCCGGTGCGGCCCATCGCCGAGGGGCTGGGCGCGCCCGTGCTGCTCCCGCCCGGCGGCACCGCGGCGTTCAGCTTCCAGGTCGCGCGTGCGACCGACGTGGGCGTCGGCATCCGCGCCGAGCCGGATCGGGCGGCAGTGCGGCTGCTGGCGGCCAATGGCACCGTGCTGGGGGAGGGGGCGGCGATGCTGCGGCGGCTCGAACCCGGGCGCTACGTGATCGAGGCGACGAACCCGGCCGACGCGCCGACCGCGACGCTGCGCCCCGCCGTGATCGGCATCACGCCCAGGGGCTCCGGCCCGCCGCCCGATGTCGCGAAAAAATACCTCGACCTGGTTGGACTCTCGCCCAAGGACGGATCGCCATGATGCGCCTGTTATTCGTGCTGGCGATGCTGCTGGCGGGGCCTGCGATGGCGGAAACGCCGCTGGACCGGTTGCAGCGGGCGGATGGGGCGCAGGTGGTGCCCGATCGCTTCCTTCGCCGCTGGGATCCCGTGACGATCCTGTTCGATAGCGATACCGGCCCCGCCGCGGGCGGCCCAGAGGATGCACCGGACCGGCTCGTGACGCTCGACCCCCCGCAGCCCGGCGCCTGGCAATGGCTTGGCGCCCGCACCCTCCAATTCCGCCCCGCCGAGCCCTGGCGGCCGCTGGCGCCCGTGATCGTCACGCGCGGCGCCGCCACCACGCGGCTGATCCCGCTGCTGCCCACCCCGGTTGCCACAGGCCCGTCCGACGTCTCCTCCGGCACCGCCGACCTCGACACGATCGCGCTCACCTTCACCGAACCGGTCGAGACCGAGGCGCTGGCCCGGCTGTTGCGCATCGAGCTGCGTTCGGCCCCCGGCTTGTCCGCCTTGGGTGCGCAGGTGCTGGACCCCTCGGACTACACGGTGCGGCCATCGGACCGCGCGACGCCGGGGGACCGCCAGACCTACCTCGTCGTGCTGCGCCGGCCGGTGCCGGATGGGCGGGTGGCGGTGCTGCGCCTGCGTTTGTCGGAGGAGCCGGGGCTCGATGACCCCTCCTTCGAGATGCGGGTCAGCAGCGCGGCTCCGTTCGCGCTGGCCGACACCTATTGCGGCGAGGGTTTCGATCACGAGACCAAGGACGGGCTGGTCCGCTGCACCCCGTCCGGGGATGCCGCGAAGCCGCGCATGGCCGTGCTGCGCTTCACAGGCGAGCCGGAAGCGTTCGACATCGTGCGCGCCCGCAGCGCGATCCGCATCACGCCGCCGGTCGATGACCTCGCGGTCACGGTCGAGAAGAACGAGTTGCGCCTCAGCGGCCGGTTCGCGACGGACACGCCCTACGCCATCGCGCTGGCGCCCGGCTCGATCTCCGATGGCCGCGGCCGGGTTCTGGGCGCGCCCGTCGCGGTGCGGATCAGCTTCACCGCCGCCACGCCGTCCCTCGTGTGGGACGCGGCGCAGGGCGTGACGGAGCGGCTGGGCCCGCAAATGGTGCCCTTGCGCGGCCGCGGCTATGACCGCGCCGATTTGCGCATCCACGCCGTGGACCCGCTCAGCCGCGATTTCTGGCCCTTCCCCCGTGCGGGCCTCATGACGCGGGACGACGACGCCCCGCCATTGCCCGGCAACGAGCCCCGCAGCTGGGCGGAAGCCGGGCCGATCCCAGGCGACGCGATGGCCGAGCGCGTGCAGGCCTTGGGCTCGCCCGCGGTGTCCACGATGGTGGAGCTGCCGATCCGCCGGGGCGGCGTGGACGCCAAGTTCGGGATCGACCTGGCGCCGCATCTGGCCGCGATTGCCGGGCCGCAGCAGCCGGGCACCTACCTGCTGGGCCTGCGCACGCCCGATGGCGCCACGCGGCGCTGGGCGCGGGTGCAGGTGACGGACCTCACGCTCACCACGATCGAGGAAGCGGACCGGGTGCGCATGGTCGTGACCTCGCTCAGCACCGCGCAACCCGTGCCCGGCGCCGAGATCCGGATCGACGGCCTGCGCGATGGCCAGTTCCGGACGCTGGCCCGCGGCGTGTCGGACGCGGACGGCGCCTGGATGCTGCCGGCCCCGCTGGCCCGGGACCGCGATCGCACCGCCGCCCAGCCGCGCCGGATCGTGGTGGTGAAAGCCGCCGACACGCTGGTGCTGGAGCCCGGGCGCGGGCCGCAAATGTATGCCGGGGAAAGGTGGCAGGCCTCGTCCGACATTTGGCTCGGCTGGACCGCCAATGACCCGGCCGGCCGCGCCGAGCCCGCGCGCCTCGCCTGCCACGTGTTCACGGAGCGCCCGATCTACCGGCCGGAGGAGCCGATCCTGGTGGCCGGCATCATCCGCCGCTATCGCGCCGGCGCCCTGGACTACGCGGCCGGCACGGGCGAGGTCGTGATCACCGCGCCGGACGACCAGGAATGGCGCCTGCCGGTCACGCTCGATGACGTGGGCGGATTCCACGTGCGGTTCGGGGACAAGACGGAGCCCACGGGCGACTACGCGATCAAATACCAACCGAAAGACAGCGAGCCCTGCGGTTCAATCACGGTGAAGAAAGAGGCCTATCGCCTGCCGACGTTCGAAGTGGTGCTGGCCGCGCCCGACCGCGCGCCGCTCGATGCACCGTTCCGGGTGGACCTGCTGGCACGCTGGTTCGCGGGTGGCATGCTGTCGGACCGGCCCATCACCTGGCGGGTGACGCAATTCCCGTTCGCCTGGGGTCCCCCGGGGGCCACGGGCGCGTATGAGGGCTACAGCTTTTCCTCCGACAGCCGGTTTTCGGGCGATAGCGTCTTCCGCTCCACCCCGGTGCTGCATCGCGACGGCAAGACCGACGCCGGCGGCTCCGCGCAGCTGACGCTGGACCCGACCCTCGAACCGACCGCACAGCCCCGGCAATATCTGGTGGAGGCGACGGTCACCGGCGATGACGATGCCCAGGTCCGCGCCACGCAGCGCATCTCCGCGCTGCCGCCCTTCGTTCTTGGGGTGAAGGTGCCGCGCTATCTGCCGCAGGCCGGGGCGATCGAGCCGTCATTGGTGGCGCTCGACGGGGAGGGCAAGCCGGTGGTTGGCCTTGCCATGACCGTGCGGCTCGTGCACCGGCAGTGGAACTCCGTGTTGCAAGCCAGCGACTTCGCGCAGGGCTCGGCGAAGTATCAGACGCAGATATTGGACGAGACCGTGGCGGAGCGGCGGATCACCAGCACGGAGGCCGCGCAGCCGATGCGGTTTGATGTGCCGGAGGCCGGGGTTTACGTCGTGGAGTTGGAAGCGACCGACAAGGCGGGCCGGCGTCAGACCGTGAAGGTGGACCTGTTCATGGCCGGGGACACGCCGGTCACCTGGTCCCGCCCTCCCTCGCAGACCGTGACGATCAGCACCGACAAGGAGGCCTATGCTCCCGGCGAGACCGCGACGCTCGTGGTGCAGAGCCCGTTCCAGACGGCGCGCACGCTGGCGGTGATCGAGGAGCCGGAAGGGCGGTTCCGCTATGAGTGGCTGGACATCGCCAACGGCTTCGGCCGCATCCAGGTCATGGTGCGTAAGCAGCAGGCGCCGCGGCTGGCGGTGCATGTGCTAGTGATGCGCGGGCGGCTGCCAGGCACGTCGCCGGCGGGCGCGCCGTTCGATCAGGGCAAGCCCACCACGTTGGCCGCGACCAAGTTCGTGGCGGTGACCCCGGTCGAGAGCACGGTGTACGCGACGTTCACGGCGCCGGAGGTGGCGCGGCCGGGTCAGGAGGTCGATCTCGTGCTGCGCCTGGCCGACGCGCAGGGCCGGCCCTTGGCTGGTGAGGCGACGGTGTGGATGGTGGACCAGGCCGTGCTGGCGTTGGCGAAGGAGCAGCCGCTCGACCCCCGCCCGGCCTTCGTGATCGACCGCGCCCTGCGCATGGCGGCGCGGGACACCAGGGGCTTGGCGTTCGGCGTGCTGCCCTTCGTGGAAAACCCCGGCGGCGACGAAGCCGGGGATTTCGGCATGGAGAACATCACCGTCCGCAAGAACTTTACCCCGGTGCCGCTCTATGTGCCGCGGGTCCGGGTGGGGCCGGACGGCACGGCGACGGTGCGGGTGAAGCTGCCGGATACGCTGACCGTATTCATGCTGCGCGCCAAGGCGATCAGCGGGCCGGATCGGTTCGGCCACGCCACGGGCCAGATGCGCGTGCGCCAGCCGATCGTGGCGCAGCCCGTGCTGCCGCGCTTCGTGCGGTCTGGCGATAGTTTCGAGGCCGGGCTGGTGGGCCGCATCGTGGAGGGGCCGGGCGGCGCGGGGCGGGCGCAGATTTCGGTGGAGAACCTATCGGTCCAGGGTGCCGCCGAACAGGCCGTGACCTGGCCCGACCAGCGCCCGGCGCGAACCGACTACACCGTGACCGTGCCGGAACCGGCTGCGGGCCAGGGCACGGCGCGGGTGCGGTTCCTGCTGCAACGCACGGCGGATCGGGCGAGTGACGCCGTGCAGATCGACCTGCCGATCCGGGGCGATCGTGGCGTGATGCGGCGGCGGAACATCGCGATGGTCGGGGCCACCGGCACTTTCGACATCCCGTCCTTCGCCGATGCGGTGCGCCCGGCGTCGTATCTGCGCACCGTGACCCTCGCGACCGACCCGGCGGCGGTGCGGCTGCTGAGCGCGCTCAGCCTGCTGGGCCAGGTGCCGTGCGGGTGCCTCGAACAGCGGATCGGGCTTGCGATGTCGGAGCTGGCGTTGCTGCCGGCGGCGGCGCTGCTGGATGCGGCGGGGTTGCAATCGCGGGTGCAGGCGGATGTCGCGGTGGCGATTGCGGGCATCAAGCAGGCGACCGACGATGACGGGCTGGTCGCGTTCTATCCCCGCACACGTGGCTCCGTCTGGCTGACCGCTGCCGCCTATCGCTTCCTGGTCGCGGCCGATCGCGCGGGCGGCAACCCGGTGGACAAGCCGGCGCTGGAGCGGATGGGCAAGGTGCTGACCGCGTCGTTGCGATCGGACTACCCACGGCTCCGCTCCGGGGAAGAGCTGCGCGAGCGCGTCGCGGTGCTGACGGCGCTGGCGGATGGCGGCACGCTCTCGGCCGAGTATGCCGGGGAGCTGGCCCGCCGGGCGCAAACCCTGCCGACGGAATCAGTGGCGCAGGTCGCGACCGTGCTGGCCCGGCTGCCGAACCCGGACCGGCGACTGCTGGCGCTGGTGATGGAGACGCTGTGGGGCCGGGTCAATGTGCTGTCCCGCGACGGGCAGCCCGTCTATGCGGGCCTGGTCGGCACCGCCGGTAGCGCGTTCATCCTGCCATCCGAGGCGCGCGCCTTGGCGGACACGGTGCGCGCCGTCGCGGTGGTCACGCCGGACGAGCCGCGCCTCACGCTGATCCGCCGAGGGTTGCTGGGGTTGGCGACGCCGGAAGGCTGGGGCAACAGCAACGCGACGGCGGCGGCGGTGCAGGCCTTGGGCGCCAGCTTCGCCCCGCCCGCGCAGCCCGGCCCGGCCCGCATCGTTCTGGACCGCCCGACCGCCGGCCCGTTGGATCGGGAGCACCCGCTGCTGCGTGCCACCACCACCCGCGTGGGCGCCAACCAAGTCGTGGCCAAGCCCGGGACCACCATGCTGATCGGCACCGACTTCGTGCCGGCCGAACCGGGGGCGCAGGCGCGGGCGGTGCAGAACGGCTTTGTCGTGACCCGCACGCTATACAAGGCGGGCGCCGGGCCGTTGCAGCGTCTGGCGCCGGAGGCGGACGGCACGATCCGGCTGACAGTCGGCGACGTGATCGAGGAGGTGGATGAGCTGGTGACGCCAGAGGACCGCAATTTCGTCAGCCTCCGCCTGCCGCTGCCGGCCGGGTTGGAGCCGCTGAACCCGGCGCTCGCGACCGCACCGGCGGAGGCCGCGCCGTCTGCCGGGCCGACCTTGGCGCCGTCCTATTCGGCGTTCCTGGATGACGAGGTGCGGCATGTGTGGCTGGAGATGCCGCAGGGGACACTCACGGTGCGGCACCGGCTGCGGGTGACGATCCCGGGTAGCTACACCCAGCCGCCGGCCTCCGCCGAGATGATCTACAAGCCGGGCGTGGAGGGGGCGTCCGCCGGGGCGCGGGTGGTGGTGGGGCGGTGAAGGAGCGGCCGCCCCCTCTCCCTGCGGGAGAGGGCTGGGGTGAGGGTGGGATCACACGCACTGACCTTTACGCCTGTCGTCCCACCCTCACCCAACCCTCTCCCGCCAGCGGGAGAGGGCTTTTTGTCGCCTGCCTCCTCCCGCTCCTCGCCCTCTATGCCGTCCGCGTCGCCGAAGACGCGCATCTCGCCGCGCCGGACCCCACTCCCATCGTCACGGACCGCTCGGGCGCGTTCCTGACGCAGGCCGGGCACACGGCGCAGGGCCGCACAGAATACGGCTACTGGACCACGCCACCGCCGGAGCGGGTGGTGGCGGCCACCTTGGCGCTGGAGGATCGGCGGTTCTGGCAGCATCCGGGCGTGGACCCCGCGGCGATCCTGCGCGCTGCCTGGTCCCGCCTTCACGGCGGCCATTCCGGCGCCTCCACGCTGGCGATGCAGGTCGCGCGCATGCAGCACCCGCGGCCCCGCACGCTGTGGGCCAAGGCGGTCGAGGCCGGGACGGCGGTGGCGCTCACGGCGCGCTATGGGCGCGCGGCGGTGCTGGCGCACTATTTGCGGCTGGCGCCGTATGGGCAGGGCAGTCACGGCATCGGCCACGCCGCCCGCTGGTTCCTCGACAAGCCGGCCGCCGACCTCACCTGGGCGGAGGCCGCGCTGCTGGCCGCGGTGCCGCAGGCGCCTGCGCTGGCCAATTTGCGGCGGGACAGTGGCCTGGTCCGCGCCCGCATCCGGGCCGCCCGCGCGCTGGCGGTGCTCGACGTGCCGCAGGCCGAGCGCGCCGCCCTCACGACGCTCCGCCCGATCCCGGCGCCGCAGCGGCCCGGCATCGCCATGCACGTTGCCCTTCGCCTGGCGCGGCTCGCACCCCATGCAGCGTTCGACCCCGCCGATGCCCGGCTGCGCGCCGCCCTCGATCTGGCACAGCAGTCCAACATGTCGCGGATCGCTCGCGCACAGCTGCGGCACTGGCAAAGCGCCGGCGCGCAACAGGTCGCGGTCATGGTGGTCCGGCGCGCGACGGGCGAGGTGCTGGCCGATATCGGCTCGGCCGGATGGCATTCCCGCCCGGGCGGCCAGATCGATTTCAGCGCCGCGCTGCGCTCCCCCGGCAGCACTTTGAAGCCGTTCCTGTATGGGCTGGCGCTGGATCGCGGGCAGCTCACGCCTGACGAGGTGATGGCCGATCTGCCGGATGGCGCCGCCGGGTTCGTCAATGCAGACCACGCGTTCCTGGGCGCATTGCTGCCGCGGCAGGCGCTGGCGAATTCCCGCAATGTGCCGGCCACCAACCTGCTGCGCCGCATCGGGCTCGAGACCGGGTTCGACTTCCTGCGGGAGGCCGGGCTGCATCGGCTGGACGGCACGGCGGAGCGGTTCGGGCTGGGGCTGGCACTGGGGGCGTTGCCGTCCTCGCTGGACAAGCTGATGCCAGCCTACGCCATGCTGGCGCGGGATGGCGTGCTGCGTGACCTGGTCTGGCTGCTGGCTCAGGCGCCTCCATCGGGTAAGCGCCTGCTGTCCGAACCGGCGGCGCGGCAAATCCAGGATTTTCTCAGCGATCCACTCGCCCGGTTGCCGAGTTTTCCCCGCTATGGCGCCAGCGAGTACCCGTTCCCGGTCGCGCTCAAGACCGGGACGTCGCAGGGGTATCGCGATGCCTGGACGATCGCGTGGTCGGATCAGTATGTCGTGGGCGCGTGGATCGGGCGCACGGATGCCGGGTCCATGGCGGGGCTGACCGGTGGGCGGACCGCGGCGCGGCTGGTGCAGGCGGTGCTGCTGGGATTGCATGGCGCGGGGCGGACCGATCTGCGCGCGGGATCGTTCGCGGCGCCGGCGGGCCAATTATCCGTCGCACTCTGCACCGGAACCGGGCGGCCCGTGGCGAACGAGCCGTGTGCCGGTCAACTCACGGAATGGGTCGCGGCCGGAACCGCCCCGGCCCGGGCGCCTCCGCGGTTGCGCATCACCCACCCGGAACCGGACCAGCATGTCTGGCGCAATCCGGAGGCGCCGGCCGCGCTCAACCGCCTGGTGCTGCGCGCCGCTGCCGAGCCGCCGGTCGCGCAGCTGGTGTGGCTCGTGGATGGCCAGCCGGTCGCCGTCCTGGCGTCAGACCAGCCGTATCACTGGCCGCTCAGCCCCGGACGGCACCGGTTCGAGGTGCGGCTGCCGCTGGAGGCCGCAAGCTCGGCTTCGGTGCGGGTCGTGGTGGAATAGCGGGATGTTCATCGGGCCTTGCCGTTTGCAGGGCAATGGCTTTCAATCCCGGCCAAGTAACGGAAACAGGTGCGCCATGACACGCTTGACCCCCTCGTCCGCACGGATGCGCCTGATGAGCGTGGTGCTTGCGGGCAGCATCGGCTTGGCCGGCTGCGCGCAGCAGACGGCGTATGACAACACATTGAGCCCGGCGCAGAACCAGCTTCGCCAGGCGAATGCGCGCTTCAACCAGACGGTAGGGGAGGGTGCTGTCGCGGGCGCCCTGGTCGGCGGCCTGGCCGGGCTGGCGCTGGGCGGGCGGAACCGGGCGGGCGCCGCGGCGATCGGCGCCGGAGCCGGTGCGGCGCTGGGCGCGGGAGCCGGATACCTGGTGGCGCGCAACAACCTCAGCCGCTCCAGCACGGAAGCGCAGTATGCGGACGCGATCCAGCAGGCCTCGGCCGATGCGGAGGCCTATCGCAGCTCCGCCTCTGCGTCGCGGCAGATCGCCGACCAGGCCACGGCCGACGCAAACCGGTTGCGGGCGCAGGTTCGGTCCGGCCAACTATCGCAGGCGCAGTACCGGGCGAGCCTCGCGCGCTACAACGACGACAACACCATCCTGACCCAGCAGATCTCGAGCGCCCGGCAGCTCTCGTCGCAGATGCGGCAGGACTCGCAGGTCGCCTCCGGGTCCAACCGTCAGCAGCTCTTGCAAAAGGCGTCCGAGGTGGATGCCTCCCGCGCCGAGCTGGAGCGGAACCAGGCGCAGATCAGCCGCATGCTGGCGGGCGTCGCGTGATGCGGGGGCTCAGCGCGGCCTTGCTGGCCGGGATCGCGGTCGCGGGCTGCTCGGCGCAGCAATGCGACCCCTCGCAGGCCGGGTTCCTGAGCGGCATCGGCTGCGAGGCCGGGGGCAGCTACCGCACGCGTAACCAGGCGCAGCAATCGGCGCTGGCGCAGGAGAATGCCAACGCGTTGCAGGCCCGCGCCACTGCGCAAGATGAGCAGGGCCGCGCCAACCAGGCCGTGCTGAGCCGCGATCAGGCCCGGCAACGCCTGGGCGCCGTCGATCGCGACACCCGCGCGCTCCGTGCCCGCCTGGCCAGTGCCCGCGCGCGCGGCACGTCCGATCGCGGCCGGCTGGACGCGGCGCAGACCGAGCTGGACTCTTTGCAGCGCCAGCGTTCCGGGCTGGGCACGAATGCGACCGACGCGCAGGTGCAGGCGTTGGAGGCGCAGCGACGCCGGGCGGCGGAGTTGTTGGGCGGAATCTAAACCTCGTCACTGCGAGCGAAGCCATCCAGGGGCGACGCGCGCGCCGTTCGTCCCTGGATTGCTTCGCCACGCGGCTCGCCATGACGGTCTCACGCGACCCGTCCCCGAATGAAATCCGCCGCCCGCTCCGCGATCATCAAGGTCGTGGCGTAGGTGTTGGCGGACGGCATGCTCGGCATGATCGAGGCATCGACCACCCGCAGGCCCTGCATCCCGTGCACCAGCAACCGGTCGCTCACGACCGACATCGGGTCATCCGCCGGGCCCATGCGGGCGGTTCCGATCAGGTGGTAGCAGGTGGAGCCGTTGCCGCGCGCGAAGTCCAGCAGCTCGTCATCGGTCTGCACGTCCGGGCCCGGCAGCGTCTCGTGGTCCACGAACGGCGCCAGCTCCGGTGTGGTCAGCATGCGGCGCACCAGACGCAGGCCGCCGATGGTGATGCGGCGGTCCTCGCTGTGATCGAGGTAGTTGGGCTGGATCACCGGGTCCGTGAAGACGTCGGTGCTGACGGCCCGCACGTGGCCGCGGCTCTCGGGGCGGTGGGGCCAGGCGCCGGCGGTCATGCCGGGGTAATCGTCCAGCACATACGTCTTGCCCTCCGCATAGCTGCCGGGAGTGAACACGCATTGCAGGTCCGGCGGGTCCCGCCCATCGCGTGCGTTCCAGAACACGTGCACCTGGGAGGGCGTGACGGCCAGGATGCTGGGCTTGCGGAGCGCCCAGCGCGCGATTTCGAGGCCGAGCCGGGGGCCGCGCGACAGCTCGTTGAGCGTGGCGGTGCCGGGGCGGGCGCGCATGACCATGCGGGTGGCGTAGTGATCGCGAAAATTCTCGCCAACGCCCGGCAGGACGTGGACCGGGGTGACGCCCAACCGTTGTAACAGCTCCGCCGGCCCCACGCCCGAGACTTGCAGCAGCCGCGCCGTGTTGGCCGTGCCGGCACACAGGACCACCTCGCGTGTCGCGCGGATCTCTCGCGGTGCCGCGCCCCTTGCCGCCAGCGTCCGCACGCCGATTGCGCGCTTGCCCTCGAACAGGATGGCGCTCGCCCTCGCATTGGTGCGCACCGTGAGGTTGGGGCGGGACTGCGCCGGGCGCAGATAGCCGCGCGCCGCACTCACCCGGCGCCCGTTCAGGATCGCGCGCTGGTAATAGCCGACGCCGGCCTGGTCCCCGCTATTGTAGTCGGGATTCCGCGGGATTCCGAGCCCCTCCACACCGCGGATGAACGCCTCCGACATGGGATGAATCCAGTCCTGGCTCGTGACGGGGATGCCGCCCTCCCGCCCGCGCCTCACATCCTCCGGTCCGGCGCCGATTCGCCGTTCGCTGCGCATGTAATAGGGCAGCATGTCCTCATAGCCCCAGCCGCGATTGCCGCGCTGCGCCCAGCTATCGAGGTCCGCCGGTTGCCCGCGGTTATACACCATGCCGTTGATGGAGCTGGAGCCGCCGAGCGTGCGGCCCTGCGTGGTGGAGATCGGGCGGCCGCCGGTGTTGGCGGTAGGCTCGGTCTTGAACTGCCAGGTGACGCCCGGATCGAACAGCGTCTTGATGAACCCGGCCGGCACGTGGATCCACGGGTTGCGGTCGGGCGGCCCGGCTTCCAGCACGCAGACCGTGGTGCCCGCATCCTCGCTCAGCCGCGCCGCCAGCACCGAGCCCGCAGCACCCGCGCCCACGATCACGTAATCGAATGTCTCCAACCCCCGCCTCCCCATCCGCGCGCCCTGTCCGGCGCCGCGCTGCCATGATCTACTCAGGCGATGCGGCGCAGACGGGCTTTTGATGGAGGCTGACATCGTGGACCCCCGGGGTCCAGACACCCTTGCGTTGTTCGACGCCGCTTACTATCGCGCCGCCCGCCCCGACCTGGTGGGCAGCGATGACGACCTGCGGGCGCATTTCCTCGCGCATGGCTGGCGGGAGGGGACGAGCGCGCATCCCTTGTTCGACCCGGCGTTCTACACCGCGCAGCATGCGGTGGAGGGCAATCCGCTGCTGCACTACGCCAGCACCGGATGGCGCATGGGCCTGCGCCCGCATCCCCTGTTCGATCCCGTGTTCTATGCCGCGCAGGACCCGGCACCGGACGACGAGCCGCTGGCCCGGTATTGCCGCACCGGATGGCTCCGGGGTTTCGCGCCGCACCGCCTGTTCGATCCTGCCCATTTTCGCGCCAGCCACCCGGCCCCGCTGCCGCAGCCGGACCTGATCGACTATCTCATCCAGAGCCAGGGGCCCGATGGCGTCGGGGCGGAGGCGCATCCGTTGATCCCCGAGCGATGGTATCGAGAGACCCATCTCGGCGGCGCCCCGGCCGCGGCAGCGCTGCACTATGCCCGGGACGGGTGGCAGGCCGGGCTGCCGCCGCATCCGTATTTCGACGTGGCGCATTACCGCGCGCAAGACCGGGAAGGGTCGGGCCAGCCAATCGTCTCCGACCTCGAACATTATCTGCGGGTCGGCGAGGCCGCCGGGCTGCGGCCCAACCCGGCCTTCTCGCCCGTGTTCTACCGCGGCACCTACGGCGATCTGCTCGAAGGTGGCTCCGCCTTGCTCCACTACGTGCAGGACGGTGAGCAGAGGGGCCTGGCGACCTCGGCGGAGTTCCGGGGCAACCGCTATGAAAAGCGACACCTCGCGACCTCCCCGGGCACGCGGCCGATGAAGCACTTTCTGCAAACGGGCCGGCGGCACGGCGCGACGGTGCCGCCCCCGCTGACGCCGCCCTTGGCCGCGACGATCCGCGCCCTGCGCCCCGGCCCTGGCCCGGATCATGTGACGGTCGTGCTCCTGGCGCCCAGCGATCCCGAGGCGAGAGGGTGCATGCTGCAAGAGGCCGAGTGCCTCGTCTGCAAAGACGTCGCGGCACTTTGCCGGCTGAGCTTGCCGGAGCGCCCCGTCATCCTCCTTTCGTCAGGGGCATTCATGGCCGCTGCCGACCTGGCCCGGCTCGCTGCGGCGGCACAGAGCGGTGCGGCGCATCCGATGGTGCTGGATCGTGCCGGGGACGTCTGGCATGCCGGCTACGAGCCGGGCGCGGCGTTCGTGTCCCCGCGTCATCCCGGGGGCGACCCCGGGCATTGGGCCCTTACGGCGGCGCGCGACGGGCTGGTGACGCCGGGACCGGCCTTGGCCCTGCCGAGCCCGGCCTCACTCGCGGCGCTCACGCCGGAGATGACGGTGGAGCAGGCATTCCGGACGCTGAGCGCCAGCTCCCGGTTCGTGCCGGCGGCGCAGGCCTTCAAGCTCGATGTCGCGGTTGGCGGCTGGCCGGCGGCCCCAGCCGGCTGGCGTCATCCCCGCCCGCCCCGGCGCGAGCAGGTGCTGTTCATCGACAGCATCGTGCCGCGGGAGGGGCATGACGCCGGATCGACCCATGTGATGCAGTTGATGGCGATGCACCAGGAGTCCGGCGCGGAGATCACGCTGTTGCCGGATTTCGACCTCGCCGCCGATCCCGCTGCCGTGGCCGCCGTGGCGGCGCGGGGCGTGGCGGTGGTGCAGGCGCCCTTCGCCGCCGATGGCCCGGCCTTCATCGCCGGCACGCCGGACCGGTTCGACACCGTGGTGTTGCTGCGCGTCGATAGCGGGGGGCGGCATATGGAGGCCCTGCGCGCGCGCTTCCCCGCGGCCCGCCTGGTGTTCCATCCCGGCGATCTGCATCACCTGCGCGAGTTCCGGCAGGCCGTGCAGGGCGGGGACGCGACGCTGTTCCGCCAGGCGATCCAGACCCGGCATCGCGAGCTGACCGTCGCGCGGCAATCCGACGCTACGGTCGTGGTCTCGCAACATGAGCTGGACCTGCTGCGCGATCACGATGCCGGCGCCCGCGCCATCCGGATCGACCCGGCTTACGACAACCGGGAGCCCGCGCCGTATGACCCCCATTTGCGCCAGCATGTCGCCTTCATCGGCGGCTTCCGGCATCTGCCGAACGTGGACGCGGTCGAGTTCCTGTGCCGCCACGTCTGGCCGCGCGTGATCGCAGCACAGCCGGGCCTGAAACTCATCGTGATCGGCAGCCATCCACCGGATCACTTTCAGGCCCTTGCGTCCGCCGGGGTGGAAATTCGCGGCCGGGTCATGGACCTCGATGCCGCACTGGACACGCTGCGCTTCACCGTGGCACCGCTGCGGTATGGGGCAGGGGTGAAGATGAAGCTGGTGACCAGCCTGGCCGCCGGGGTGCCGGTGCTGTGCTCGTCCGTGGCGGCGGAGGGGCTGGAACTGCAACCGGGGCAGGGGCTGGTGCTGGCGGATGGGGCGGAGGCGTTCGCGCGGGAGGTCGTGGCGCTGTACGACGATCCGGACCGGCTCGCGGCGCTGTCCATCGCCGGCAAGGCCGCCGCCGCCCGGTTCTCACCCGAAACGGTGCGCGCCGCCTATTGCGCCGCCATCCTCACGCCGGGCGCCCCGGCATGAAGGAGTGCAGCAAGTCCATCGCCCGCCGCCTCACGCAGCCCAATTTCATGCGCCGGTATTTTCGCGGGGACGGCATCGATGTCGGCGGCAAGCCGGACCCGCTGGCGCTGTATGCCGAGCTATTCCCGCTGATGGGGGACGTCTGGACCTGGGACAAGGAAGACGGGGACGCGCAGACCCTGCCGGGCGTACCGGATGAGAGCGTCGATTTCGTGCATGCCAGCCACTGCCTCGAACACCTGGACGATCCGCAGGCGGCGCTGATGCACTGGCTGCGCGTGCTGCGCCCCGGCGGCTACGTGATCGTGACCGTCCCGGACGAGGACCTGTATGAGCAGGGCGTGTTCCCCAGCACCTTCAACCCCGATCACAAGCGCAGCTTCTCGATCTGGAAGCCCTCGAGCTGGAGCGGCGCCACGGTCAACCTGCTGGACCTGCTGCAAACCCTGGGCCCCGCGGCCCGCACCGAGCGGATCGAGCTGCTGGACGCGACCTTTCGCGACACCCTGCCGCGCTATGACCAGACCCGCACACCGGTGGGGGAGTGCGCGATCGAGTTCGTGATCCGCAAGGCCGGTGCCGAGGAGATCGCGGCCGGCGCCCGGCCCCGCGCGACCAAGCAGCCGGATCCGGTCCTGCGCCGCCACTACCGCCAGTATGGGGCGGATGCCGATACGCTGCGCCGGGCCAACACGCTCAGCACCCCCTTCGCCGACGCGTCCGAGCTATGAGCGGCGCCGGCCTGCCGATGGTGGTGTTCACGATCGCGACCCGGTCGCACATCCCGTATGCCAAGAACCTGCATCGCACCCTGACCCGGCACGAGCCCGGGGCCCACTTCGTGCTGGCGCTGTGCGACGAGCGCGGCGGGTTCGACCGTGCGGCGCTGCCGTTCGACGTGCTGGACCTCGCGGACCTCCGGGACTTCCGGGTGTGGGAGATGGCCGAGCGGTATGGCGTGACGGAGCTGTGCACCGCGATCAAGCCGCTGGTGTTCACCACGCTGATGCTGCGGTTCCCGGGCCACGTGATCTGCTATTTCGATCCGGATATCGAAGTGATGTCGCCGCTGCCGGAGCTGCATGCCGCCTTTGCGGACGGGGCGGCCATGGTGCTGACGCCGCACCGCACGGCGCCCGGCAGCCGGCCGGAGCTGTTCGGCGATGCCAACATGCTGCGGTTCGGCATCTACAACCTCGGTTTCCTCGGCCTGCGGGACAGCGCGGCCACCCGGGCGCTGATGGTGTGGTGGGCGGCGCGGCTGGAGCAGGAATGCCTGGTGGATCTCGCGCACGGCCTGTTCGTGGACCAGAAATGGGCCGACAGCTTCCCGGCGCTGCTGGACGGCGTGCACGTGCTGCGCCATCCCGGGTACAACGTCGCCTGGTGGAACCTGCTGGAGCGGCCGGTGCGCTGCCGGTTGGGCGTTTGGACCGCGGGCGGCGAGCCGTTGCGCTTCGTGCATTTCAGCGGCCACGACCTGACGCGGCCGGAGCAGTTCTCCCGCAACGCGCCCTATTTGGGGCCGGAGGCGGTGGGAGATCTGCAGATGATCCTGGACCGGTATCGGGAGGGGGTGCTCGCCGCCGGGCTGGTGGCATTTTCGGCGCTGCCGTATGCGTTCCGGTGGGATGGCGCGGCCGGGCCGAACCTGCATACGCCGGCGGCGATCGGCGCCCGGTTGCTGGACCATGCCAGCACCATGGAGGTGACGTTACCGCCCTTCGCGCGCCCGGGCCAAATACGGGAGGGCGCGCTGTTCAGTTACGCCGTGGCCAGCTGGGAAGATTTCCGGGCGCAATCGCCCCGCTATCGCACGATCGTCGCGGCGCAGCGCGCGGCCGAGCTCGACCTGTTGCCGCCCGGCGAACGGCCGTTCGACATTCCGGGCGCGTGCAGCATGTGCGGCGCGCCGGCGTCATTCCATGTGAGCTTCGTCTATGCATCCGAGCGCACGGCCGAAGGAACGCTGCTGCCGAACTGGCGGGAACACGCCTATTGCCGCGCCGGGCACGTCAACCGCATGCGGGCGGCCATGCATGCCCTTCGCGTCATGGTGGCGCCGCCGGAGCGCGCGGCGATCTATGTCACGGAGCAGGTCACCCCGGTGTTCGACTGGCTGAAGCTGCGCTGGCCCGCGACGACGGGGTCCGAGTTCCTGGACGCCGGGCTGCCGGGCGGGACGATCCGGGACGGGATCCGGCACGAAGACCTGACCCGCCTGAGTTTTTTCGATGCGAGCTTCGACGTCGTGATTTCGCTGGACGTGCTCGAGCATGTGGAGCGGCTCGAGGCGGCGCTGACGGAATGCCACCGCGTGCTGCGCCCCGGCGGCACCTTGCTCCTTGCCGCGCCCTTGCAGGTCAATGCTCCGGGCATGGTGGAGCGCGTTCGTGTCTTGGCAGATGGAACCTATGACCATCTGGCGCCGGCCGAGTATCACGGCAACCCACTCGACCCCAATAAAGGTTCGCTGTGTTTTCGATACTTGGGTCTGGATGTGCTGGACGTCCTGCGCGGAATTGGGTTCGAGACGGCTGAGTGCGTGTTTTACTGGAGCCTGCCACTTGGGTATCTTGGGACGGACCAGAACTACATCATGGCGACGAAAGCTCCGTGAGCGGTCCGTTGCGCGATCCCGAAGCCTACCGGGTTTTCCAAACCAAGCGTCCGATCCTGCATGGCTATCTTCTCGACCCCGATATCCAGGCCGTGCTGTCACGCTTGGAGGAGCATGGCAGCGTTTCGCTGGTCGATCCGTTCCGGATGCTGGTGCTGAAGCAGTTGCTGCTCAGCACCGGGCAGATCGGGGAGGTCTGGGAGCTGGGCGTGTTCAAAGGCGGCACGGCGTTGCTGCTGCATCGCATCATGTCACGGGCCTCAGGCGAGCGCGCGGCCCTCCGTTTATTCGATACTTTTGCCGGCATGCCGCCTTCCGATCCCCTTCGCGACCTGCATCGCGAGGGCGATTTTTCCGACACGTCGCTCTCCGAGGTAAAAAGTCTCATCGGGTGCGACGGGTTCGTGGATTTTCGGGCGGGTCTGGTTCCTGAGACTTTTTCCGGCCTTCACGACAGCCAACTCCGGTTCGCCCATATAGACCTGGACATCTACGCGCCGATCGCCGCCGCCATCGCGTTTATTTTTCCGAGACTCCTGCCCGGCGGCATCATGCTGTTCGACGATTATGGATTCAATACTTGCCCAGGCGCGCGTGCTGCGATCGAGGAAGCGTTTGCGGACGCGAAGGTTCCTATTGTTGCGCTACCGTCCGGTCAGGCATTCGTTATCAAGAGGTGACAGCGGCGTTGCTTGTTAAGCATTGTTACTTGTTGTGATTTCGTTCCAACGACAAGTATTTACCGCTTGTTAACCTCTGCCTCCGCTCGTATACGGGTCGCTGTCAGCGTAGGAGACTTTCAATGCGTAAGCTTTTGTTGGCGGGGCTGGTGGCGGGTGCTGCAATGATGGCGGCGCTTCCCGCTGGTGCGACCCCGCTTGGCGGCCAGACGATCTCGAACGTGGTGATCCAGGGCACGACCTACACGGTCACGTTCTTCGACGCCCCCTTCAACACGATCCCGGCGGCCGGGAATGTGAGCTTCAGCGACCAGGCCGGGTCCTATGCGGCGATCGCCGCGATCAAAGGTACGGCCGCTTATGCGTCGCTGACCGCAGCGCCGTCCACCTTCTGGCTGGGCGTTGTCGTGCCGACGTCGCAGACCTTCTCGGGCAACACGGGCCCCACGGTGTTCTCGGGCGCCGTGCAGACCGGGCCGACCACCCAGGTGTATCAGGCGGAGATCTTCTCGCAGCAGGACTACACCGCCAGTGGCTACACGATCGCGACCTTCAGCGCGGCCGCAAGCACGACCTCCGTGCCGGAGCCGGCCAGCATCGCCATGGTGGCGTTCGGCCTGTTCGGCGTGGGCTGGGCCCGCCGCCGCTTCGTCAAGTAATCCGGCGGACCATCGCGAACAGGGGCGGCGGGCCACAAGCCTGCCGCCCTTTTTTTATCGCCCGTCTTTTTACCGCCCGTCTTTTTTACCGCCTGTCGCTGGCCCGGGCGATGGCGTCGTTCATGGCGCGCACGCCCGCCCCGGGGCCATCCGGATACGACCAGACGGCCCCCACCACCGCCAGGAAGGCCGCCCCGGCCGTTACCAACGGTGCGCAATTCCCCGCCGAGATGCCGCCGATCGCGACCGCCGGCAACTCCATCAGCTCCGACCACCACTGCAGCAACGACGGGTCCGCCTGCGTGGGCGCATCCTTGGTCGTGGTCGGGAAGAACGCGCCGAACGCCACGTAGTCCGCCCCGGCCTCCCCGGCCCGCATCGCGAGGTCCCGGCTGTCATGGCATGTGACGCCCAAGGTCAGCTTCGGCCCCAACAGCGCCCGCGCCGCGCCGGCCTCCATGTCCGTCTGCCCGACATGCGCCCCGTCGGCGCCGCACGGCACGACCAGATCGGCCCGGTCATTCAGCAGGAACGCCACGCCCCGGGACTGCGTGACCGGCCGCAGCGCCTCGATCGTGCGGCGCCAGTGATCATCGCTCGCATCCTTCAGCCGGAGCTGGACGGCAGCGACGTCCCCGCCATCCAGCGCCTGGGCCAGCGTGCCGGCGAAATCCGGACCCGCGCTTGTGGGCGTGACCAGATAGAGCCGGCACGGATCGGTCATTACTGGCCCTGCCACTACTGTCCGTGATAGATCCCGATGATCTTCTCCAGCATCGCCAACGCCTCGGCCCGCGGGCGCTGGAAGGTGTTGCGGCCGATGATGCTGCCATTGGAGCCGCCATCGCGCAGGCCGCGAATGCCGGTGTACAAATGCTCGAGGTCCCCGCCGAACTCGCCGCCGGAGAACACCACGATCCGCCGGCCGTTGAAGCAGCACTGCACCACGTGCTTCACCCGCGCGGCCAAGGTCGAGATGTCGATGTTCTGCGTGGCGTAGGTCTTCTTCGCGGCCTCGAGGCTCACGACCTCGGTCGGCGGCTTCACCTTGATGATGTGGGCGCCCATCAGCGCCGCCATGTGCGCGGCATAGGCGCAGATATCGACCGCGGTTTCGCCGGCCTTGTCGATGCCGGGGCCGCGCGGATAGCTCCACACCACGACCGCGAGCCCGGCATCCTTCGCCTCCTCCGCGAGGTCCCGCAGCTCTTCCATCTGCTCGAACGCGTATTCGCTGCCCGGGTAGATGGTGAAGCCGATCGCCGCGCAGCCGAGCCGCAGCGCATCGGACACGGAGGCCGTGACGGCCTGGTCCTTCTCGGTCGCCAGGCTGTTGCTGCTGTTCATCTTGAGGATGGTCGGGATGGCGCCCGCGAAGGTGCCGGCCCCGGCCTCGATCATCCCGAGCGGCGCCGCATACGCATTGAGCCCGGCGTCGATCGCCAGTTGGAAATGGTAATGCGGGTCGTAAGCGGCGGGGTTCGGCGCGAAGCTGCGAGCCGGGCCGTGCTCGAAGCCCTGATCCACCGGCAGGATCACGAGCTTACCGGTGCCGCCGAGCTTGCCGGCCATCAGCATGCGGGCGAGGTTCGCCTTCGTGCCGGGATTGTCGCTCTCGTAATTGTCGAGAATGGCCTTGACCGGTCCGCTGATCTTCATGGCTTCGCCCCTAGCTGGTTGGGGCCGGATTAGCCGATCCCAGCCAAGCGGCCAAGTGCCGCCGGGCACCGCGCTGCGCGAGATCGAGCGACGGAGGTGCCGCTGGCAGCACGAGGGCGCCGTGCCGGGCCGCTCGCTCCGCCACGTCGTCGAACGCCGGGCCAGGCGCCAGCACGAACAGGCGGCAACCGATGCCGAGCGCCTCCAGGACGCGGGCGCCGGACTCGCCACAATCCAGGATGTCATGGACGCCGGGGCGCGCCACCGCGGCCACGACCTCCCGCCACCAGGCGCACCCGGCATATGCCGCCGCGTTGGGACCCGACAGCAGCGTGACGGGAGTGCCGGCCGCCACGGCCGCCTGCGCATCGTTCAGCCCGTGGATCATCACAGCTGGCGGCAGCTTCACGCTTGACCTCGGGGGTCCCAGAGGGTTTGAGATAGCGGGATGACCAAATCGGGAGACTCCACATGAGCGATTCCGAGCCCGACGCCGCCGACCGGCTCGAAGCCGCGCTGGGCCGCATCGCCGCCCGCGCCGCCGTGCCGCCGCCGGTCCCCGCCAACCCCGAGATCGCCCCGCGGCTCGACGCCGTGATCGCGCGGTTACGCGACGCGCTCGACGCATAGGAACCCCCATGGCCCAGCTTTCGATCAAGATCAACGGCTACGCCTACACCCTCGGCTGTGCGGACGGCCAGGAGGCGCATCTGGAAGCGATGGCGCAGGAGGTGGCGGATCGTGTCGATCGGATCAAAGAGCTCGGCAGTCCGAGCGGGGAGGGGCGCCTACTGGTGCAGGCGGCGCTGCTGATGGCCGATGAGCTGCATGACCTCAAGGCGGAGATGGCCGCGCTACGTAAGGGCAAGCCCATCAGCGCGGACGACAAGCGCCTACAGGGTCGGCTCAGCAAGCTGGCCGCGCGTGCAGAACAGGTTGCGGCAGACCTCGAGCAACACTAGATCATGTGCGGGGCTGCCCGGCGCGTCAGGCACTTCACCCCCGGGGCCAATAAGCACTCTCCCGGGAGCTGGCTCTGTCATGATCGTGGTCATGGTAACCGGCGCCCACCTGCGCAAGCAGGCTTCGGGAGGGTGAGACGCCAACGGCCAGGGCGGCTCCACTGAATTCCGCTACATGAACCCTGAGAAGATGCCCATGCGGGCGCGGATGCGTCGGTTGCGCGGCGGGCTCGATCCGGCCTGGGGTGCTGCTGCCGGCGAGCATCTTCTGGCACGCTGCCCGCCGCCGCCCGGCGCCGTTGTGGCCGGGTTCTGGCCGATGGGCTCGGAGATCGACATTCGGCCCCTGCTGCATGAATTGGCGGCCCGCGGGACCGTGGTGCTGCCCGTCACGCCGGCCGCGGGACAGAAACTCCGGTTTCGGCGCTGGCAACCCGGCGACCCCATGGTGGCCGAGCCGTTCGGCACGATGGCGCCGACGGGGGAGGAGATGGTCCCCGATATCCTGCTGGTGCCGTTGCTGGCGTTCGACGAGCACGGCTACCGGCTGGGGTATGGCGGCGGCTTCTATGATCGCACGCTGGCGGGGTTGCCGGGCCGGATGACGATCGGGTGCGCTTTTGCGGCGCAGCAGGTGGACAGGGTGCCGCGGGAACCCCATGACATCAGGCTCGACGCGGTCGCGACCGAGCGGGGCGTGCTGTTCTTCAAGGACTGAGATGCGGATTTTGTTTCTGGGCGACGTCGTGGGCCGCTCCGGCCGGGACGCGGTGGTGGCGGCGTTGCCGGGATTGCGGGCCACGCTGCGGGCGGATCTGGTGGTGGTGAACGGCGAGAATGCCAGCCACGGCTTCGGCCTCGCGCCCGATATGGCGGAGGCGTTCCTGCGCGCCGGCGCCGACGCGATCACGCTCGGCAACCATGCCTGGGACCGCAAAGAGCTGATCCCCTACATCGCGCAGCAGCCGAAGGTGATCCGGCCGCTCAATTTCCCGCCGGGCACGCCGGGCGCCGGGTCCGTGGTGGTGACGCTGGCGGATGGGCGGCAGGCGCTGGTGCTGAATGCCATGGGCCGGCTGTTCATGGACCCGCTGGACTGCCCGTTCCGCGGCACGGCGGAGCTGCTGTCCCGTTACAAGCTGGGCGCCAGCGTGGCCGCGATCCTGTGCGACTTCCATGCCGAGGCGTCGAGCGAAAAGCTCGCCTACGCTCATTCCTTCGATGGCCAGGTGTCGGTCGTGGTGGGCACGCATACCCATGTGCCGACCGCGGATCACCAGGTCCTGGCGCTGGGCACCGCGTTCCAGTCCGACGCCGGCATGTGCGGTGACTACGATAGCGTGATCGGCATGCAGAAGGAGCATTCCGCCGCCCGGTTCTGGCGCAAGATGCCCGGCGAACGCATGGCCCCGGCCGAGGGTATCGCCACGCTATGTGGCCTGTTCGTGGTAACGGATGACCGCACTGGGCTTGCGGTCAGCGCCGAGCCGCTGCGCGTGGGGGGGCGACTGTCTTCGGTGATGCCGCTGGGTGAACACATCCCTCCCAATCCCGACGAAGCCTGACGCCGTCGCCGCTTTCGGACGCGGTATGCTCTGCATGCTGCAGCAGGATGGCCCCGATGGACTTTGGAGCGAGCGAGCAATGGCTGCGTCACCCGGCTTTCGCGACCGGGGCTGCCATTCTGGTGACGGGTCTGGGCTGCACGATCCGGCGACTTCTGACCGGAGCATGGTTCTCCGACGGTGGCGGCGACGGCTTCGGCTCGGATAGCGACTCCGATGGCGGAGGGGATTGCGGGACGGATTAGGGGTCAGAGCGGGCACGCCGTCAGCATCGCCGCCACTTCACGCTGCGGCTTTGGCTGGCTGAACAGATAGCCCTGCAGCTCGCCGCAGCCTTCGGCCCGCAAGGCGGCAAGCTGTTCCGGCGTCTCGACCCCTTCCGCATTCACGGCGATCCCGAGCGACCGGCCTAGCCCGATCACGGCCCTGACGATGGCGAGGCAATCCCCGTGATCGGCCATACCGCGGACGAAGGACTGGTCGATCTTGATCTTGTCGAACGGGAAGCGGCGCAAGTAGCTGAGCGACGAGTAGCCGGTGCCGAAATCGTCCATCGCGATCCGCGACCCGAGGCCGCGCAGCTCGTGCAACGTCGAGAGCGCCGCATCGTCATCCTGCAACAGCACGGATTCCGTGATCTCGAGTTCGAGCCGGTGGGCAGGCAGGCCCGAATGGGCCAAGGCTTCGGCCACGTCGTCTACAAGGATACGGCTGGTGAATTGGGCCGGGGAGAGGTTCACCGCGACCTTCAACTCGCCCGGCCACGAGGCTGCGTCCTGGCACGCCTGCTGGAGCACCCAGGCGCCGATCGCGCCGATCAGGCCGGTTTCTTCCGCCAAGGGGATGAAGATGGCCGGGCTGACCAGACCCCGCTCCGGATGTTGCCAGCGCAGCAGAGCCTCGAACCCGCTGATGATTCCGGTGCTGGCCCTCACCAATGGCTGGTAGAACACCATCAGCTGCCGCTCCGCCAGGGCGCGGCGTAGATCGACTTCCAGCGCGCGGCGGGTTTGCATGCGCGCGTCCATCTTCGCCTCGAAGAACCGGAACGTCGCCCGCCCCTCCGCCTTTGCGCGATGCAGCGCGAGATCCGCGCATTTCAACAGCGTCTCCGCCGTGACGGTGGCCGCACCGTCGCTGAGCGCGATCCCGATGCTGGCCGAAATGCTGAGCGGCTCACCCGGCAGATCGAACGGCGTGGCCAGGCTTTCGAACACGCGCCGCGCCAGGGCCGTGGCGTCCGTCGGCTGGCGCGCGCTTTCCTGCACGATCACGAACTCGTCCCCGCCCATGTGGATGACGAGGTCCGATTCGCGGGTGCACTCCTTCAGCCGCTCCGCCATCCGGCACAGCAAGGCGTCTCCGACGGCATGGCCGTAGCTGTCGTTGATGCTCTTGAACCGGTCGAGGTCGATGGAGAGGATGGCCAAGCCTTCGTTCCGCCGGGCACGCGCGAGGGCTGCCGGCATGTATTCGGTAAATAGAAGCCGGTTCGGCAAGCCGGTGAGCCGGTCGTGGCGGGCCATGTGCGCGAGGCGCGCCTCCGTGGCCCGCCGTTCCGTCGCATCCTCGAACGTCGTGACCCAGCCACCACCCGCGATGGGGCGCTGGGCCAGGTCGATGATGCGGCCATCCGGAAGGTCAGCCGACAGCACGGCCTCCTGACCGGACGATACCACGCCGCGCAGGGTTGCGCTTCCAGGGCCCGGCGGCATCTGGTCGGCGGTGGCGTGGGCCGGCGGGGCGCCGAACATTTCGATGAAGCGGCGGTTGGCGACCGTCAGGCGGCCGTCCCCATCGAACAGGCACAGGCCTTGCCCCATGTTGTCGAGCGCTGCTTCGAACCGGGTGTGCTGAGCCGCGATCTGGCCGGCATGGCTGACGCTCTGGTCGGCCATCAACTGCCGGATGTGCGCGAGGGCGCCGGCGATGCTGTCCTGCATCGTAGCCAGCGCGCGCATGAGTTCCGCAGGCTCCCCCTTGCCGCGCGCGACGATGACGTTGTCCAGCCGCCCATCGGCGATCGCCTTCGCGACCAGAACGGCCCGGCGCACCGGCGGCGCGATCAGCGCCCCAAGAAGAAAGGTTACGATCAGTCCCAGGATCAACGACACCACGATCGCGAGGGTCGTCTCGCTGGCCTGCCGCTGCACCAGCTCGCCCACGTTGCGGCGATACCGGAAGCCGTCTGCGGCAAAGGTTTCCACGACGAGCTCGAACATATCGGCGATGCGGCCGGCCATCGCGCGTCGCTCATGGAGGACCGCGATCGCCGGCAACGCACCGATCTGCTGGGCGAGCTCGACCGCCTGGGCGCGGCCCACCGGCGACATGGCGCGGTCCCGGGCCACGGCCAGATCTTCCTGCAGGCTTGTCCAGCGCTCGTCATCCGCCGGGAGCTGACCGTTGGATAGCTGCGTGAAGGTCACCTGTGCCGATCGCAGATAGCTCGTACCAAGGGCCGCATCGTCGTAGATGCGGAGCGCCAACGCCGCCAGATTGCGGTGTTCATGCTGCGCGAAAAGGCCGAGCGATCCTGTCAGGGCTGTGAGGACAAGGCAGCCCGCCAGGATTTTCGTTCGAATGTTCAAGGCTCGAGCCCCAGTGCCATAGGTCAGCGAACGTCGACGGTCAAAATCATCTTCGGGTGGATATGGCAGCGGACCTGGAACGTGCCTGCCACCGGAAACGGGACCTCGACCCCTTCGCCCGGCCCCTTCTCGACCGTGTCGAAGCTGAAACTGGGTGCACTGGCGTAAACCTGGTGGACGAACTGGTCTTCGTTGAGGAACCTGACCGTATCGCCCCGGGCGATCTGCAGCGCCGATTGCGCGAAAGCCCGGCCCCGCTGCGAGACCGCGACGGTCCCGCCCGCCAAGGCCGAGGTCGTGAGGAGGACCGCCGCGAGAATGGGGAGGGCAAAGGTTCTTGTCATGATGGGTCCCTCAACGGGTTACGATGTCGCGTTGCATGGGCGCCAGGCGGGCCAGTAAGCGGTTCTGGATGCGGTAGGGAACGCCCACCTCCTCCATCGCAGCCTGCAGGTCCTCCGCCACGGCGTTGAATTTCGCACGGTCGATGGCGAGGCCGCGGTGAGCGTCTGCCATCGGGCGCCCGCGATAGGTGCAGGTGCCCCCGGCAACGACGCAGAGATGCGTGGTCAGCATCGTTTGCAGGCGGTCCATGTTGATGTTGTCGAACTCCGCCCTGATCCGATCATCGGCCAAGAAATTGCGGGTCGAGAGCGAGACGATGCGGGCGATGCCGGGCTCACCACCCAGACGATCGAACAGCTCGTCTTCGGCGACCGCGACGGATGCGATCGTAACTCCCGTCAACAGCAGAATCGCATGGGCGAAAGTGAGGCGCATCACTAAAATCCCCCTTGCACTGAGAAGTAGAAGCCGTTCTGCCGCGGCTGCCGGGCGATCGGCCCCAGGCTCAAGAAGGCCGCGGTGGCAGACAGGTTCTTGGTCATGAAATAGGAGGCGAACACGTCGAAGGCCGGTCCTTCCGACGCAAAGCGGAGGTTGTCCGGTTTGGTGCGGATCTCCGCCCCGATCGCCACGTGGCGCGACAGCAGCATCGCCGCCGACAGCTCGGCCTGGGGCCGATAGCTATTATGCCGGTCGCCGCCAAACCCCAGCAGGCCGAATTGGTTCGCCTTCGTCAGCCGGATCGTCGCGTTCAGCAAGACGCTCTCGGCAAGCAGCAGCTTGGTTGCGGCGACATACATGTCGACCCCTTGGGCACTCCGCGCGCCGAGCGCCCGCAGCAATCCACGCCGGTCGGCCGATTTGAGTTGCACCCCGGCGGCAACTTGCGGCAGCCAGCTATCCTGGTCGTAGACCGCATCGCCAAACAGGCGGACCTTGGCGCCCAGCACATCCAGATGGAATTGGTAGCCACCGCCGATCCCAAGCCGCCGGCCGGTGTTGCCGGTATCGAACCATTCCCGGGCGTAGGATAGCTCGACCCGGTCATACAAGCCGACGCTGGCGCCGGCCGAATGCAGGGTGAAGTCCGGCATGGCCGCCAAGGTATAGTGAGCGTTGGCGCCGACCGCATCCCGCGTGCCATATCCGGTGATCAACGCCCACGGCACGAGGCCGCCGCCGCCGGCCCCCTCGATCTGCGAGACGCCCGAGGTTGCGAGCAGGCGGCCGCTTTCCTGGGCGCGGGCATCGCGCGTGCCGAGCATCGCCAGAACGGCGAAGGCGAAACCCAACCACATGATTACGATGAAAGCGCGGACGCTCATGGACTGCCTCGACCAGTATCGAGGACTAGTCTACCGGGGGTTGGTTAACGAACCCTTGCCAGAGGTGCTATTTCGCCGAAGATGTAAGCATTACCGGCCGGGCGCCGCCGGGGCCGGCACGGGCTGGGCGTCCCGCCGCAACCGGTTCTCACCCAACAGCAACAAGATCGGCGCGGCGATGAAGATCGACGAACTCGTGCCGACCACGATCCCGAACAGCATCATCAGCGCAAACCCCTGCAACGACGCGCCCCCGAACAAAGCGAGCGGCAGGCTCGCGAGGAACACCGTCATCGAGGTGCCGAGCGTGCGGTTCAGCGTCTCGTTGATGCTGAGATCGATCAACTGACGGAGCGGCATCGTCTTGTATTTGCGCAGGTTCTCACGCATCCGGTCGTACACGACCACCTTGTCGTTGGTCGAATACCCGATCACCGTCAGGATGGCCGCGACCATCACCAGGTCGAACTCCAGCCGGGTGATCACGAGGAACCCGATCGCCTTGGTGACATCCAGGATCAAGGTCACCACGGCGCCGACCGCGAACTGCCATTCGAACCGGAACCAGATATAGACCAGGATCATCAGCAGGCTGATGCCGAGGGCCAACATCCCGTCCCGGAACAATTCGGCCGAGACGGAGGCCCCGACCGCGTCGGTGCGGACGATGCGGGTGCCGGGTTGTGCCGATTCGAGACCCTGGCGGATGCGGGCGACGGTTGCCTCCGTCGCGTTCTGGTCCCCTTGCGGATCCAGCCGAATGCGCACCTGGTCATCGGCGCCGAAGCGCTGCACCCCGGCATCCGTCACCTTTGCCGAGGCGAGCCCGGCGCGCAGCTTGTCGAAATCGGCCGGCCCCGGCGTGCGGACCTCCATCACCACGCCCCCGCGGAAATCGATGCCGAGGCGCAGGCCCGGGTAGAAGAACAGGAACACGGAGGCGAGCGACAGGATCGCCGATGTCGCCAGGCCCAAATAGCGGCCGCGCATGAACTGGATCGTGGTCTCGTCGGGCACGAGACGCAGGAGCGGGCGGAAGAACATGCGCGTTACACCGGCAACAGGGCAGGGCGGGTGGCGACATACCACCGCACCATCAGAAGCCGCGCGAACAGCGTGGCGGTGAACAGCGTGGTGACGATGCCGACGGTGATCGTGACCGCAAATCCGCGCACGGGGCCGGAGCCGAACACGAACAGCATGACATGCGCCAGGAACGCCGTCGCGTTGCTGTCGATGATCGTGCCGTATGCCCGGCGGAACCCGGTTTCCAGCGCATTCAGCGGCGTCCGCCCGGCCTTACCCTCCTCCCGGATGCGCTCGTTGATCAGGATGTTGGCGTCCACCGCGACCCCCAAGGTCAGCAGGATGCCCGCCATGCCCGGCAGCGTCAGCGTCGCCTCCAGCAAGGACAGGATCGCGATCTGCAAGAACAGGTTTGCGAGTAGCGCAATATTCGCGAACCAGCCGAACAGGCCGTAGAACACGCCCATATAGGCCACCACCAGCAGGAACCCGACGCCCAGCGCCAGGGCACCCGCGCGAATGCTGTCGGCGCCGAGCTCCGGCCCCACGCTCCGCTCCTCGATCACGGTCAGCGGCGCCGGTAGTGCGCCCGCGCGCAGCAGGACGGACAGGTCTTGCGCGGAACGGGCGGTGAAGTTGCCGCTGATCTGACCGCGGCCCGTGCGGATCGGCTCGTTGATGACGGGCGCGCTGATGACCTTGTCATCCAGCACGATGGCGAAGCGGCGATTCACGTTGGCGCTGCTGATGTCGGCGAATTTGCGAGCGCCGGTGCTGTCGAAGGTGAAGTTCACCACCCATTGGCCGCGCTGCGTATCCTGCCCCGGCCGCGCATCGGTGAGGTTGGCACCATCCACCTCGACCCGGCGCCGCACCGGCAATCTCTGGCCCGCATTGCTCTCGTCTACCAGGAAGTCCACACCGGGCGGCGGCGCGCCGGTCATGGTCGCGGTCTCGTCCAGAAGCCGGAAGGTCATGCGGGCAGTGCGGCCGATCAGCTCCTTGATGCGGTTGGGGTCTTCCACGCCCGGAAGTTGCACCACGATGCGGCTGTCGCCCTGGCGGGTGATCTGCGGGTCCAGGACACCCGTTTCGTCGATGCGGCGGCGCACGATCTCGATCGACTGCATTACGGCGCTGCTGGAACGGTCCTTCAGGGCCTGGGCGGAGAGAGACAACGCGATTTCACCGGGGGTGGAGGCGACCTCATACTCCGGGGTGCCGCCGCCGATCACCGCGGCCTCCCGCAGGACGCGGGCGGCGTCTTCTTGCTGGGCCGGGTTGGTGGCGCGGATCAGCACGCGGTTGCGGTCGGGTTGCACCAGGGGCGCCTGGGTGCCGAGGTTCTTGCCCCGAAGCGCCGTTCGTGCCCCGTCCGCCAGGCTATCCAGCCGCTCCCGCGCGACCGCCGCCATGTCGACTTCCAGCAGCAAATAACTGCCGCCGCGCAGATCGAGGCCGAGGCTCACGGCCCGCCACGGCAGCCACGACACCGGCGCCTTCATGAAGTTCGGCAAGCACAGCAGCACGCCCAAAACGCAGACGCCGATGATCAGCGTGGTCTTGAGGCGGCTGAAATACATCATGGTCGGCAGGCTCTCCGTGAACGTGCGCCGCTATGCCGCCTTGGGCGCGGGGGCGCAACCCTGGTATGGGTCGGGCCGGTTTCCATCAAGGCGGGTATGACACAGCTTCGGATCGGGATTGCGGGCGCCGGGCATTTCGGGCGGTTCCATGCGCTGAAGGTCGCGGCGTCCAAGCGGGCGGTGCTGGCCGGGCTGTTCGATCCCGATGCAGCAAGGGCGGAGGCCGTGGCGCGGGAGACGCGGTCCCGCGCGCTGCCGCTCGACCGCCTGCTGGCCGAGTGCGACGCGCTGATCGTCGCGGCGCCGGCCGAGGCGCATCATGATTTGGCGGCGGAGGCGATCGAGGCCGGGCGGCACGTGCTGATCGAGAAGCCGATCGCCGCCACCCTCGCCCAGGCCGATTCGCTGGCGGCGCTCGCGGCCCGGCATCGCGTGGTGCTGCAGGTCGGCCACCTGCTCCGCTACTCCGCCGAGCACCGCGCCATCAGCGCCCGCATCACCCGGCCGCTCTATATCGAGGCCGCGCGTATCGCCCCGTTCAAGCCGCGCGGGACCGACGTGTCGGTCATCCTCGACCTCATGATCCACGACCTCGATCTCGTGTTGGCGCTGGTCAACAGCCCGATCGAGAGTGTGGACGCCGTGGGTGCCGCCGTCAGCAGCGTGCATGAGGACATCGCCAATGCCCGCGTGCGGTTCGAGAATGGCTGCGTCGCCGCCATCACTGCGAGCCGCATCTCGTTGAAAACAGAACGAAAGATGCGGCTGTTCTCGGAGGAGGGCTACCTGTCCGCCGATTTCGGCGCGCGCAAGCTGGTGATGATCGGGCGGGAGCGCGGCATGCCCTTGCCCGGCACCGGCGGCTTCCGGCGCGAGGAAGTCACCTGGTCCGAGAGCGACGCGATGGCGGCGGAGCATGAGGCGTTCGTGGCCTCCTGCCTCGATGGCGCGCCGGTGGTGGTGGATGCCGCGGCCGGGCGCCGGGCGCTGGCGGCGGCGCTGGCCGTCACCGACAGCATGACAGCGTCACGCCGGCGCGCGGAGGCGAGCGGCCTCATAAACTTGCAACACCTGGCTGGCAGCGGCGTCTGACGGCAGGCCCTCGGGCGGGCGCAGGCTGGCCAGCACTTCGGCGAACCCGGCGCGCTGGGCGGCGCCGATCGCGGGGTCCCGCAACAGCGCCAGCGCGGTGCGGCTCAAAGTCTCGGCCGTGCAATCCTGTTGCAGCAGCTCCGGCACCAACGCGCGGCCGGCCAGCAGATTGACCATCGCGACATGCGGCACCTTGATCATGCGCCGGGCCATGGCGGCGCTGAGTGCATTCACGCGATAGGTAACGGCCATCGGCACCCCGGCCAGCGCCAGTTCCAGGGTGGACGTGCCCGACTTCGTGAGTGCGGCGCCGGCGGCGGCGTAAGCATCGTGCTTGTCCTGCAGTTCGGTCACGATGATCGGCTGCACCGGCCAGCGCGCAGCGGCCCGGCGCACCGTGTCCGCCACCACGGCCGAAACCGGCAGCACCGGGCGAATTCTGGGCTCCTGCACCGCAATCCGCGCCAGCGTCTGCCCGAACACGGGCAGCAGGCGCGGCACTTCGGACCGGCGGCTGCCGGGCATGAGGATCAGGACCGGGTCATTGTCTGCCAGCCCGTGCGTGGCGCGGAAGCGCGCTGCGTCGCCTTGGTCGGCGCCGGATTGCAGCACGGGGTGGCCGACGAACACCCCCTCGATCCCGCGGGCCGCGAACCAGGCGGGCTCGAACGGCAGCAGGCATAGCAGGCGATCCCACATCCCCGGGTAGCGCTTCACGCGATGCGCGCGCCAGGCCCAGACCTGCGGCGCCACGTAGTGCACGCGCGGCACACCCTGTTTCGCGAGCGCCTCCAGGATGCGGTGCATAAAACCGGGGCTGTCGATCGTCACCACGACATCTGGCTTCTTTGCCGCGATGTCGGCGAGCGTCTCATGCAGCCGGCGGCGCAGCAGGCGCACCCGGGGCAGCACCTCGATCAGGCCCATGACCGCGAGGTCGGACAGGGGATAGAGGCTGGTCAGCCCCAGCTCGCCCATGCGCACCCCGCCCACGCCGGCGAAGCGGATGCCGGGGTGCTGCAGCGTCAGCGCCGCCATCAACCTTGCGCCCAGCACGTCCCCGCTGGCCTCCCCGGCCACGATATAGATGAGCGGCGGGTTGCCTCCGAGCATAGCGGCCTGCATAGGGGCGGCCATGGAGCAAGGCAACACGCTGCTGCACGTGATGACGGCGCCGGGCTGGGCGGCGCTGCGGGCGGAGGGGCCGTGGCCGCCGCGTCCGTTCTGGCATCTGTGCACCCCGGCGCAACTGCCGTTCGTGCTGGCGCAGCACTTCGCCGGGCAGACGGACCTGGTCGTGCTGCGGTTCGGCGGCGGCCTGGCCGGCGTGCGCTGGGAGGTGAGCGAGCCCGGTATGGCGCCGTTCCCGCATCTGTATGCGCCGCTCGACCCCGCCGAGGTGATCGAGGTCACATCCCTCGCGGAACTGCCCTTGGAGCCCGGCTCCGTGCCGATCTAGGGTGAGCGCCATGCACACGATCCTTCGCCTCCTGATCATGTTCCTCGCCCTGCACGGCGCCGCCTGGGCGCAGTCGGACCCGCCAGGCCGGCTCACGCCCGAGCAGCGGCGGGCGGAGATCCAGGCATCATGGCAAGCGGCCTCCCGCACCGCCACGCATGGGCCCGCGACCGTGCCGTTGCTGGACCAGGCCACGCTGCGCATCCCGAAGCCGATGGTGTTCATCCCGAAGGAGGAGGCCGCCCGCCTCTCCCGCGCGCTCGGCAACCGGCCCGGCCCCGACCTGGTGGGCATCGTCACCACCTTCGACGACGCCGACGATTGGATCGTGCTGATCCGCTGGACGGCCGAAGGGTATGTCCGCGACGACGAGGCGAAGGACCTGAAAGCCGATGACGTCCTGGCCAATTTGCGGGAGGGCACGGCGGAGGGCAACAAGGACCGGGTGGCACGCGGCTTTCCGTCCCTGGAGCTCACGGGATGGACGCAGCCGCCGGCTTACGACCAGTCCACCCATCGCCTGGCATGGGCCCTGGGCGTGAAGAACGAGGGCGAGGCCGATGATAGCGGCTCCATCAACTTCAACACGCGTGCGCTCGGGCGGGAGGGGTATTTCAGCCTGAACCTGGTCACGGCCCGCGAGAATATCGCGGCGAACCGGCAGGTCTCGGCCACGCTGCTGTCCAACCTCGATTACGTCGACGGCAAGCGGTATGCCGATTTCAACGCCAGCACGGACAGGGTGGCGGAGTATGGGCTGGCGGCGCTGATCGGGGTGGTGGCGGCGAAGAAGCTGGGGCTACTGGCGCTGGCGGGCGTGTTCTTAGCGAAATTCGCCAAGATCGGGCTGCTGGCTGTGGTCGGGTTGGGGGTCGCGTTCCGCAAGTTGTTCAAGCGTAACCCACCTGCATGAAGCTGCTGTTCCTGGCGCTGGCCGGGCTGAAACTGGGGAAGGTGACGCTGACGGTCGGCAGCATGGTGCTGTCGCTGTGGGTGTATGCGCAGATCTGGGGCTGGCCATTTGCCGCCGGGTTCATCGCGCTGCTGTTCGCGCATGAGATGGGGCATGTGCTGGCCGCGCGGATGCGGGGGCTGGAGGTCAGCGCTCCGGCCTTCATCCCGTTCATGGGCGCCTTCATCACCATGAAGCAACGCCCGGAGGATGCGGAGGCCGAGGCCTATGTCGCGTATGGCGGCCCGTTCATCGGCACGCTGGCCTGCTTCGCGGTGTTCTTCTGGGCGCGGTCGGAGGACAGCACGCTGGGGCTGGCGGTGGCGTATGCCGGGTTCTTCCTGAATCTCTTCAACCTGCTGCCGATCTCGCCCCTCGATGGCGGGCGCATCACCGGGGTGCTGGGGCCGCGCATCTGGCTGCTGGGGGCGCCGGCGATGCTGGCGTTATTGTTGTATCAGCCGAGCCCGATGCTGATCGTAGTAGCAGTGCTGGCGTTCCCGCAATTGCTGGCCGCGTGGCGGTATGACCCGTCCTTGCCGGAAAACCAGGCCTATTACGGGCAAATCCCGGCGGCCACGAAGTTCGAATATACCGTGCTGTATCTGGGCCTGTTGGCGCTGCTCGCGATCATGACGCATCGCGTGCACGACATGCTGGCGGGGGTTCATTCGCCGTAGGACTCCCTCACGCGATCTGGAGCGGCTGCAGCGCCATCCAGTGCGGCGGCGCCGGATGCAGCACGGACCCGCCGCATGCGAGCCCGTCGCTCCCGATCGCCTCGATCCGCAGCAGCGCCATGCCCAGCCCGTCGATCCCGGACCGCATCGTGCCGATCTCGGCGCCGTCGCGCGTGATGGGTGTGCCGGGCGGCGGGCAGGCGCCCTCGATCCGCACCGGGACCAGCCGCCGCTTCAGCAGGCCGCGATACTTGGTCCGCGCGGTCAGTTCCTGCCCCATGTAGCAGCCCTTGGTCCACGACACGCCGTGCAACTCGTCGAACCCGGCCTCCAGCAACGTGCTCTTTTCCGCCTCGAGGTCCCGCGACCCGTCGGGGAGCCCGAGCGCGAGCCGATGCCGGTCCCAGGCCGCAAAGCTGGCGTTCCCGGCAAGGGGTGAGGCCGAGATGACACGCCATCCAGCCTCCAGGCATCGAGGATCGGCCCCGATCACTCCCTCTCCCTCCGGGAGAGGGTCGGGGAGAGGGTCGCCGCCGGCACCGCCCTTCGCCCACCCGGCGTAAACAGCAAGCGGCACAGCCTCCACCGCCACCCGGGACCGCAGCCGATACCGCAGCAACCGTTGCGCTATGGCCGGAGCCTGCCCGGCCTCGCAGTCCAGCAGCAGCCGGTCCCCGTCCGCAAACACGAAAAAATCCGCCAGCCACTTGCCCTGCGGTGTCAGCAGCGCCGCCCAGACCGGGCGCCCCGGCGCCACCACCGCCACGTCGTTGGACACGAGCCCCTGCAGGAACGACACGCGATCCTCTCCCGAAACGGCAAGAACGGTGCGATCGGGCAAGGCGGCAAGGTGCATCATGCCCGCGCACATGGGCTCCGCCGTGCGACGGGACAAGCCGCCCCCTCGCATCCCGCCGCCGCCGTGCTACACCGCCCGGGCATGCGCATCCTGTTCATCACCGCGACCCGCATCGGCGACGCGGTCCTGTCCACCGGTATCCTGGACCACCTGCTGCGCACCTACCCGGCGGCACGGGTCACCATCGCCTGCGGCCCGGTCGCCGAGGGCGTGTTCGCCCGCATGCCGCGGCGGGACGATACCTGGGTCATGCAAAAGCGCGCGCGGGACCTGCACTGGCTCACGCTGTGGCGAAAAGCGGTCGCGATCGCGTGGGACCTGGTGGTCGACCTGCGTGGCTCGGCGCTGGGATACCTGGTGCGGGCGAAGCGCCGGCTGGTGCTGCGCGGCGGGCGGCGGCCGGGGCACAAGACGGCGCAACTCGCGGCCCTGTTGAGCCTGACGCCGCCGCCGCCGCCGGTCTGCTGGGTCGCAGCGTCGGACCGGGCGCGGGCGGCGGACCTGCTGCCGGATGGTCCGCTGATTGCGCTTGGCCCCACCGCCAACTGGGTGGGCAAAGTCTGGCCCCCGGAGCGGTTCGTGGCGCTGTTCCAGGCCTTGCAGGCGGATATGCCGGACGCGCGCGCCGTCATGTTCGCCGGGCCTGGCGAGATGGAGCGCACACTTGCCGCCCCCGTGCTCGCCGCGCTGCCGGGCGCCATCGACCTCACGGGCCGGCTTTCCTTGCCGGAGGCCTCGGCGTGCCTGATGCGATGCCGGTTGTTCGTGGGCAACGATTCCGGCCTGATGCACCTCGCGGCGGCGGCCGGCACGCCCACGCTCGGCCTGTTCGGGCCATCCCCGGTCCGGGAATACGGCCCGGCCGGCATTCGAACGGCGGCGGTGGTGGCGCCGGGGCCGGAAGGTGCGGCGCCGATCGCGGGCGTGACCGTTGAGGCCGCGCTGGCGGCTGCACGGACGCTGCTGTGAGGATCGCGCACGTCATGGCCGGGGCGCCAGCTGGCGGAGCCGAATTGTTCTTCGAGCGGCTGGTGATGGCGCAGCATCATGCGGGCGACACGATCCTGCCGGTGATCCGGCGCGATGAGGGCCGGGCCGGCCGTCTCGCATCCCTGAGCCCCGTGCAGCTCCGCTTCGGCGGCGCGCTCGATCTGCTGACCCGGCCTCGCTTGCGCCGCGCTCTCCACCGGTTCGCGCCGGCGGTGGCGGTGGCGTGGATGAGCCGGGCGGCGCGGCTGACGCCGGGAGGGATAACGGCGGGAGGGCCATGGGTCCTCGCGGGCCGGCTGGGCGGGTATTATGATCTGAAATATTACCGCAGCTGCCGGCACCTGATCGGCAACACGCACGGCATCGTGGACTGGATCCGGAACCAGGGCTGGCCGGCCGATCGCGTGCACCACCTGCCCAACTTCGCCCCCGACCTAGGCGGCGTCGCTCCGGCCGCGCTCCCGGTTCCGGCAGGCGCGCCCGTCGTCTTGGCGCTCGGCCGGCTGCATCGCAACAAGGCGTTCGACGTGTTGATCCGCGCCATGCCCTCCCTGCCCGGCGTCCATGTCGTGATCGCGGGGGAGGGGCCGGAGCGGGAGGCGTTGCTCGCCTTGGCCCGCAAGCATGAGGTTGCGGACCGGGTGCACCTGCTCGGCTGGCGCGCCGACCAGGCTGCGTTGCTGGCCGCCTGCGACGTGCTGGTCTGTCCGAGCCGGCATGAGCCGCTGGGCAACGTGATCCTGGAGGCCTGGTCCGCCGGGCGCCCCATTGTTGCGGCCGATGCGGCCGGGCCGGTGGAGCTGCTGAGTCCCGAGCAGGACGGGCTGTTGGTGCCGCGTGAGGATCAGCGGGCGCTGGCGGGCGCGATCGGGGCGCTGCTGCGGGATCCGGGCCGGGCCGGCGATGTGGCCGCAGCGGGGCGGCGGCGGTTCGAGGCCGCGTTTGCCGAAGCGCCGGTGCTGGCACAGTGGCGCGCCACGCTCGATGGGATGACGCGCTGATGTGCGGGATCGCCGGCCTGATCATGGCACCGGGCAGCGCGCCGCCGGGACCGCAGGTGCTGGACGCGCTGGCGCGGGCGTTGGCGCATCGGGGGCCCGATGGCGCCGGGCACTCCGTGGTGGGGCGGGTGGCGCTGGTGCATACGCGGCTCGCGATCATCGACCTCGCGGGCGGGGACCAGCCGCTCTATGCCGGGTCCGCCGCGCTGGTCGCGAATGGCGAGGTATATAACTACCGTGAGCTGCGGGAGGCGATGCCGGGCCAGCATTTCAGCACCGCCAGCGATTGCGAGCCGCCGTTGCATCTCTGGCTGCGGGACGGGTCCGCCTATGCCGAGACGCTGCGCGGCATGTTCGCCATCGCGGTGCATGACCGTGCTGCGCGGAGCGTGACGCTGACGCGGGACCCGTTCGGGATCAAGCCGCTCTATACCGCTGCGATGGAGGGAGGTCTCGCCTTTGCGTCGGAGCCGCAGGCCTTGCTCGCCGCGGGACTCGTGCAACGCCGGCTGCGCCCCGCCGCGCGGGCGGAGCTGCTGCAGATGCAGTTCACCAGCGGTGCCGACACGGTTTTCGAGGGCATCCAGCGCGTGCTTCCCGGCGAGACCCTGCGCGTTGCGGACGGCCATGTGCTGGACCGCACCCGCATCGCAGCACTCCCGGAGGGCGGGCCGGAGGCCATCACCGAGGACGCAGCCCTGGCCCGGTTGGACGCGGCGCTGGAGCGCTCCGTCGACCTGCATCAGCGCAGCGACGTGCCGTATGGCATGTTCCTGTCCGGTGGCATCGACAGCGCGGCGGTGCTCGCCATGATGGCCCGGCTGAACGACCGCCCCGTGCTGGCCTTCACCGCCGGGTTCGACAGGGCGGGGCACGCCGATGAGCGGGAGCAGGCGGCCGTGGTCGCGCGCTCGGTCGGTGCCCGGCATGAGACCGTGAACGTGACCGAGGCGATGGTCTGGCAGCATCTTCCCGAGATCGTCGCCTGCATGGATGACCCGGCCGCCGATTATGCCATCATCCCGAGTTGGTTCCTGGCGCGGCGGGCGCGGGAGGACGTGAAGGTCGTGCTGTGCGGGGAGGGCGGGGACGAGATATTTGCCGGCTATGGCCGCTATCGCAGTGCCATGCGGCCGTGGTGGCAGGGCGGCCGGGCGATGCGGTCGCGCGGCACGTTCGATCGGTTGGACGTGCTGCGGACCCGGGTGCCGGGCTGGCGGGATGGCATGCTGGCGGCGGAAGGGCAGGCCGCGACACCGGGGCGCACGCGGCTGGCGGTGGCGCAGGCGACGGATATCGCGGACTGGCTGCCGCATGACCTGTTGCTGAAGCTCGATCGCTGCCTGATGGCGCATGGGGTCGAGGGGCGGACGCCGTTGCTGGACCGGGGCGTGGCGGCGGCGGGGTTCCGGTTGCCGGACGGGCTCAAGGTGCAGGGGGGCCGGGGCAAGTGGCTGCTGCGGCAATGGTTGGCGCGGCACATGCCGGCGGCGCAGCCCTTTGCGCCCAAGCAGGGCTTCACCGTCCCGGTCGGCGCCTGGATCGCGAACCAGGGCGCCCGGCTCGGCCCGCTGGTGGCGGCGCAGGCCGGGGTGGCGGAGATCGCCGATCCCGGCCGGGTGCGCGCGCTGTTCCGGGCCGCATCTGGCCGGCGGGAGGGGTTTGCGGCGTGGACGCTGCTGTTCTACGCGCTATGGCACCGCACCCACATCCTGGGCCTGCCGCATCAGGGCGATGTTTTCGAGACGTTGAGCGAGGGAGCCCGGCATGGCTGAGCATTTTGACCTGCTGCTCCGGAATGGCACCTGTGTGCTGCCTTGGGGGGAGGCGGCGGCCGATGTGGGTGTGCGGGCCGGGCGGATCGCGGCGATCGGCGTTCAGGGCACCGCCGATGAGGTGATCGACGCGGCCGGGCTGCATGTGCTGCCGGGGCTGATCGATCCGCATGTGCATCTGCGCGATCCCGGGGACGCCGCGGTGGAGAGCATTCCGACGGGGACGCGCGCGGCCGTGCTGGGGGGCATTACTGCGGTGTTCGACATGCCGAACACCACACCCTCCATCACCGACGCGGCCCGCGTCGTATGGAAGCAGGAGTACGTCGAGGGCGCGGCCTGGTGCGACATGGGCCTCTATGTCGGCGCGGCAAAGAGCAACATCGCCGCGTTGGCTTCGCTGGAGCAGATGCGCGGCGTGTGCGGCGTAAAGGTGTTTGCCGGCAGTTCGACCGGGGATCTGTTGGTGGAGGACGACGCCTCGATCGAGGCGGTGCTGCGGTCCGGCCGGCGCCGGGTGTGTTTCCACAGCGAGGACGAGTATCGGCTGCAGGCGCGGCGACCCCATTTCAAGAGCGGCGACCCGTATCGCTCGCATATGGAATGGCGGGACGAGGAGTGTGCGGCGCTCGGCACCCGGCGGATCGTGGCGCTGGCCCATCGCACGGGGCGGCCGGTTCATATCCTGCACGTCTCGACGGCGGAGGAGCTGGCTTATCTGGGCGAGCATCGGGCGGTGGCCACTGTCGAGCTGCTGGTCAACCACCTGACGCAAGTGGCGCCCGAGGCCTATGATAGTTTGGGCGGGTATGCCGTGATGAACCCGCCGATCCGGGGGCGCCGCCACTATGAGGCGGCCTGGGCCGCGGTGGCGGATGGGACGGCGGACACGATCGGCTCCGACCACGCGCCGCATGCCCGGGCGGCGAAGGAGCGGCCCTGGCCGGAGTGCGCGGCCGGGCTCACGGGGGTGCAGACCATGGTGCCGGTCATGCTGGACCATGTCGCGGCGGGGCGGCTCAGCCTGGCGCGGCTGGTGGATTTGATGTGTGCCGGGCCGGCGCGGGTGTATGGCGCGGTGGGCAAGGGGCGGCTTGCGCGGGGATACGACGCGGATTTCACGCTGGTCGATCTCAAGCGGCGGCGGCGCATCGAGAATAGCTGGATCGCGTCGCCCTGCGGCTGGACTCCGTTCGACGGCATGCAGGTGACGGGCTGGCCGGTGGCGACCATCGTGCGGGGGCAGCAGGTGATGCGCGAGGACGAGGTGCTGGGGACGCCGGCCGGGCGGCTGGTTCAATTCCGCTGACCTCACCACCCCGCCGTCAAAGATTTAGGCCAAGGCGCCCGGCGGTATTCTTCCTGCGCGGCGCTGGGCAGCGGCCCGTCCGCGACCTGCCGCGAGTTTGGCGGCAAATCGGCCGGGTTGGCCCAGCAATCCACGACTCCCAGGCTGCGCGTGCAATACGGTGAGCGGTCCGGCGGACGGTCCCGCGGTTCGCAATAGGTGAGCCCGCGGTCCAGCCGCACGATCGAGCAATCCCGCCCGCTGATGGCCGATACCGGGATGTCCAGCACGCCGCGGCCGAACACCACGACGCTGGCGGCGTTGGCGGCCAGGAAGGCGCCCGTGGGCTCCAGCGGGTAGGCGCATCCGCTTAGAATGAGAAGGATGGGCCAGAGGCATCGCATGGCTTCATCGTACCTAGTCCACCCTAAGATCGGGTTAACGGCCGGCGGTTTGCTTGGGCCGGGCGCCGTCGCTATGGTCCGGCCAACTCAGCGAGGCGGTAGTGGCGGATATTTTCGACGAGGTGAACGAGGATCTGCGGGCCGAGCGGGCGCAGCAATTCGCGAAGCGGTATGGCGGCGTGCTGGCCGGTCTCGCTTTGGTGGCGGTCCTGGGCGTTGGCGGCTGGCAATATTGGCGGCAGAGCCAGGCGCACAAGGCCGATGCGGTCGCGTCCACTTTCCTGACGGCCATGCGCACCGCCACTCCGCCAGCGGCCGGGGTGTTGCCGGAGGCGGCGCGGACCACGGCGCTCGAGAGCTTCACGGCGATCTCCGGCACCGCCCCCGATGGTTACCGCGCCCTGGCCCGGCTCCGCGCCGCCGCCCTCCGCGTCGCCGCCGGGGACCGGCCCGGCGCGCTCGCGCTGTGGGACCAGCTTTCCGCCGACACCACGGCCGATCCGCTGCTCCGTGACCTGGCGAGCCTGCTGTGGGTGCAGCACCAGGTGGATGACGGCGATCCCGCGGCCGTCGAGGGCCGGGTGCAGCCCTTGCTGGCGGCCGGCAATGCGTGGCGGCCCCTGGCGGTCGAGAGCCTGTCGTTGCTGATGATCCGCACCGGCCAGGCGGACCGCGCCCGCGAGTTGCTGCGCGGCCTGATCGCAGACGCGGCGGCCCCGGACAATGTGCGCGGCCGGGCGAACGGCCTGCTGACCCGGTTGGGCGAGCCGCCGGCGCCTCCCCGCGCGGCCGGAGCGGGCGGATGAGCGTTTCCCGCCGTGCCGCCCTCCTGCTGCCGTTGGCGGCCGCCGGGTGCAGCTTCCTCGACAGCCTGACGGAAACCGACAAGGTCAAGCTGACGGGCCGGCGAGAGACCGTGATCGCGGCGCGGCGGGGGCTCACGATCGAGCCGGCGGACCGGGGCCCCATCGCCGTCCCCCCCGCTGCGTCCCTGGCCGAATGGGCGCAGAGCGGGGGCAATGCCGCCCATGCGGTGGGCCATGTCGCCGTCACGGGCCTGGCGCCGGCCTGGCGCTCCGATGTCGGCGCCGCGGGTGGCTATCGCGCCAAGATCATCTCGCAGCCCGTCGTGGCGGGCGGCCGGGTTTTCGCCATGGATGCCGATGGCACCGTGAGCGCCTTCGCCGTCGATACCGGCAGCCGGGCATGGCGCACCGATACCCAGGGCGACGAGGACCGCAGCACCAATGTCGGCGGCGGCCTGGCGGTGGCGGGCGGCACCGTGTTCGCCACGACCGGGCGCGCCGAGGTGCTGGCTCTGGATGCCGGCAGCGGGGCGATACGGTGGCGCCAAGCCATCGGCACCCCGGCCCGCTCGGCGCCGACCGTCGTGGATGGGCGGGTCTTCTTCACCACGATCGACAACAAGTTGCTGGCGCTCACGGCCACGACCGGTGAGCGGCAATGGTCCTACCAGGCGGCTGCGGCGGCCACGACCCTGCTCGGCCAAAGCGCCCCGGCGGTGGGGGACGGGCTGGTCATCGCGGGCTTCGGCTCCGGGGAGATCGCGGCGGTGCGGGCGGAAAGCGGGGCGCTCGCCTGGACAGACAGCCTGGCCTCGTCGCGGGGACGCAATAGCCTGGTGGACCTCTCGGCCATTCGGGCGCTGCCGGTGATCGAGCGCGGCCGGGTCTATGCGATCGGAGTGGGCGGGCTGCTGGTGTCGCTCGATCTGCGCAGCGGACGGCGGCTGTGGGAGCGGGAGGCCGGGGGCACAGAGACGCCGTGGCTGGCCGGCGATTACCTGTTCGTGCAGACCAGCGACCAGAGCCTGGCGGCGATCGGGCGGGATGACGGGCGGGTGCGTTGGGTGACGGACCTGCCGCGCTACGAGGATGAGGAGCGGCGGAAGGGCAATCTGTTCTGGACCGGGCCGGTGCTGGCGGGCGGCAAGCTGGTGCTGGCGGGCAGCAACGAGCAGGCGCTGTCGGTCGATCCCGCAAACGGCCGGATCATCGGCATCCAGGAGCTGCGGGGCGCCGCGACGGTGTCCCCGATCGCCGCGGCGGGCACGCTGTTCATCCTGACGGAGGACGCGACCCTCCAGGCCTTCAGGTGACCCTCCCGATCGTCGTGATCGCCGGGCGGCCCAATGTCGGGAAGTCCACGCTGTTCAACAAGCTGTCGGGCCGGCGCTCCGCCATCGTGTCCGATACGCCCGGGGTGACGCGCGACCGCAAGGAGGCGGAGGCGCTGCTGCGCGGCAAGCGGGTGCAGCTGATCGACACCGCGGGGCTCGAGGAAGCGGCGCCGGATACGCTGCCGGGGCGGATGCGTGCGTCGTCGGAGGCGGCGGTGGCGCAGGCGGACCTGATCGTGTTCGTGGTGGACGCCCGCGCCGGCATCACCCCGGCGGACCAGCACTTCGCGGCCTGGCTCCGGCGGCAGAACCGCCCGGTGTTGCTGGTGGCGAACAAGGCGGAGGGGCGGAGCGGTGAGAGTTCGGCGCTCGAGGCGTATAGCCTGGGGTTGGGCGAGCCGCTGGCGATGTCGGCGGAGCATGGCGTCGGTTTGTCCGACCTCATGACCGAGATCGCGGACCGGCTACCGGACCAGGCCGGCATGGATCCGGATAGCCTGAACCGCCCGCTGCATCTCGCGATCGTGGGCCGCCCGAATGCCGGCAAAAGCACGCTGCTGAACCGGCTGTTCGGCGAGGACCGCATGATCACCGGGCCGGAACCCGGCCTCACGCGCGACGCCGTGGCCGTGCAGCTGTTCGACGATATCGGCCCGATCGAGCTGGTGGACACGGCCGGGCTCCGCCGCAAGGCCCGCATCGAGCAGCCATTGGAGAAGATGTCGGTGAGCGCCAGCATCGAGGCGCTGAAGATGGCCGAGGTGGTGGTGCTGTGCGTGGATGCGCTGGAGGGGCTGCACGAGCAGGACCTGCAAATCGGCCGGCTGATCGAGCGGGAGGGGCGGGGCTGCGTCCTGGTGCTGAACAAGTGGGATGCGGTGGCGGACCGAACCGCCACGCGCAAGGCGATCAGCGATCGGCTGGAGACCAGCATGGCGCAGATGAAGGGCATCCCCGTGCTCACGATCTCCGCCCAGACCGGCGCCGGGGTGGAGCGGCTGTTGCCGACGATCCGGAAGGTGCATGAAACCTGGAATTCGCGGGTGCCGACGGGGGCGCTGAACCGGTGGTTCGAGGAGGTGCTGGAGCGGCACCAGCCACCGTTGGTGGACGGGCGGAGGCTCAAATTGCGGTATATCACGCAGGCGAAGGCGCGGCCGCCGACCTTCATCGCGTTCGGCACCCGGGCCGAGCAAATGCCGGAGGATTACCAGCGGTATCTGGTGAACAACATGCGCGAGACGTTCGACCTGCCGGGCGTGCCGATCCGGTTGCAGCTGCGCGGCACCAAAAATCCCTACACCGACGATTAGGGGCCTGGTTTGATGGGTTTCACCCATCCTACGGTTTCGTGGGCAGGATGGGTGCACCCCATCGCGGCGACGTAGCGGGACGATGCGCATCCTGGTCATCAAGCTGGGCGCGCTCGGCGATGTGGTGCTGGCGTTCGGCCCGTTCGCCTCGATCCGCACGGCGCATCCCGGCGCCCGCATCACGCTGCTGACCACGGCTCCGTTTCGCGACCTGCTGGCGGGCAGCCCGTGGTTCGATGAGGTGTTGGTCGATTGCCGGCCGGTCTGGTGGGACCTGCGTGGCCTGATCGCCTTGCGGCATCAGCTGCGGGGCTTCGACTTCGTGTTCGATTTGCAGACCTCCGGCCGGTCATCCCGCTACCACCGGCTCGCGGGACGGCCGCCTTGGTCAGGGATCGCAGCCGGCGCCTCGCACCCGCACGCCAACCCGGACCGCGACGCGATGCACACGATCGAGCGGCAGCGGGAGCAGTTGGCGATGGCGGGGGTCGCGTCCATCGTGCCGGATATGGCGTGGTTGCGGGGTAAGGCGCTCCCGGGCCGCTACGCCGTGCTGGTGCCGGGCGCCGCACCCCATCGCCCGGCGAAGCGCTGGCCGGCCGCGCGGTTCGGGGAGCTCGCGGCATTGGTGTGGGAGCAGGGCGTGCGGCCCGTGATCGTGGGCGCCGCGGCGGATCGGGCCTTGGCCGACATCATCAAGGCCGCGTGCCCGGCGGCGCAGGACCTGACGGGCCAGACCTCGCTCCGCCAGCTCGGCGGCGTGGTGGCCGGGGCGGAGGTGGCGGTCGGCAACGATACCGGGCCGATGCACCTGGCGGCGGCGATGGGCACGCGCTGCGTCGTGCTGTTCTCGGCTGAGAGCGACCCTGACCTGACGGCGCCGCGGGGCCGGGTCACGGTGGTGCGGGCGGCGGACCTCGGGCAGCTGGATGTCAACAGGGTTGCGGCGGCGCTCGGCTGACGCCATAGGAACGGCCCGCTGATCGAGGACGACGCCATGCCCGCCATCACCCTGCCCGACGGCTCCATCCGCCGTTTCGACGCCGCGGTGACCGGGACCGAGGTGGCGGCCGCGATCGGCCCGGGTCTGGCGAAGGCGGCGCTGGCGATGAAGGTGGATGGCGTGCTGACGGACCTGGCGCGCCCGATCGAGCATGATGCCGCCGTGGTGTTCGTGACGCGGCGGGACCCGGATGCGCTGGAGCTGATCCGGCATGACGCGGCGCATGTGCTCGCGGAGGCGGTGCAGGGGCTGTTCCCGGGCACGCAGGTCACCATCGGGCCCTCGATCGAGAACGGATTCTACTACGATTTCGCCCGCAACGAGCCGTTCACCCCGGACGATTTCGCCGCGATCGAGCAGCGCATGCGGGAGATCGTGGCCCGCAACGCGCCGTTCGAGCGGCAGGTGATGGAGCGCGAGGCGGCGATGCGCTTCTTTGCCGAGAAGGGCGAGGCGTACAAGGCCGAGCTGATCCGCGACCTGCCGCCCGACCAGGTCATTACCCTGTATAAGCAGGGCGATTGGATCGACCTTTGCCGCGGCCCGCACATGCGCGGCACCGGGGACGTCGGCACCGCGTTCAAGCTGATGAAGGTGGCCGGCGCGTATTGGCGGGGCGACCACCGCAACGCGATGCTGAGCCGCATCTACGGCACCGCCTGGCGCGACCAGAAGGAGTTGGACGCGCATCTGCTGCAGCTGGCCGAGGCGGAGCGGCGGGACCATCGGCGCATCGGCAAGGATATGGACCTGTTCCACATCCAGGAGGAGGCCACGGGTAGCGTGTTCTGGCATCCCAAGGGCTGGCGCCTGTATCGCGCGGCGGAATCGTATATGCGGCGCCGGCTGGACGCGAATGGGTATCAGGAGGTCAAGACGCCGCAGCTGGTGGACCGCAAGCTGTGGGAGGCGAGCGGGCATTGGGAGAACTACAAGCAGAACATGTTCATCGCCCGCGTGGAGGACGAGGATACGACGCTGGCGTTGAAGCCGATGAACTGCCCCTGCCACGTCATGATCTTCCGCCACGGGCTGCGCAGCTATCGCGAACTGCCGTTGCGGATGGCGGAGTTCGGGTCATGCCACCGGTATGAGCCATCGGGCGCGCTGCATGGCATCATGCGGGTGCGCGCGTTCACGCAGGACGACGCGCACATCTTCTGCACCGAGGACCAGATCGCCGACGAGACCGTGCGGTTCGTGGCGTTGCTGCGGTCCGTGTATCTCGATTTCGGCTTCGAGGGCTTCCGCGTGAAGTTCAGCGATCGCCCGGCGGCGCGCGCCGGGTCCGACGAGATCTGGGACCGGGCGGAGGGGGCGCTGCAACAGGCCTGCACCATCGCGGGGGTCGAATACGAGCTGAACCCGGGGGAGGGCGCGTTCTACGGGCCGAAGCTCGAGTTCGTGCTGCGGGACGCGATCGGGCGGGATTGGCAGTGCGGGACGTTGCAGGTGGATTTCGTGCTGCCGGAGCGGCTGGATGCCGAGTATGTCGGCGAGGATGGCGCGCGGGCGCGGCCCGTCATGCTGCATCGGGCGATCCTGGGCAGTTTCGAGCGGTTCCTGGGCATCCTGATCGAAAATTACGCCGGGCGGTTCCCGCTCTGGCTGGCGCCGCAGCAGGTGGTGGTGGCGACCATCGTGTCGGACGCGGCGCCGTATGCGGAGGAGGTCGCGGAGATGTTGCGGGCGCAGGGGCTGACGGCGGTGGCTGATGTGCGGAACGAGAAGATCAACGCCAAGGTGCGGGAGCATAGCCTGCAGCATGTGCCCGTCCTGGTGGTGGTGGGGCGGCGGGAGGCGGAGCAGCGGAGCGTCGCGCTGCGCCGGCTGGGGGGCGAGGCGCAGGAGGTGGTGGCGCTGGACGAGGCGGTGCGACGCCTCGTGGCGGAAGCGATGCCGCCCGACTTGAAAACTCTTGATCTCACGGCTTCAAAGGCCCAAGACTAGGCCCTGGCCGCACCGTTTCGCGGTCCGCTTGCATTTGAACGTCCACAGGAGAGTACGATAGCCCGAGGCCCCATGTCCGCCGCCACCCCGTCCCGCGACGGGCCCCGCGTCAATGAAGACATCCGCGTCCCGCAGGTTCGCCTGATCGACGAGACCGGGGAGATGCAGGGAGTGATGACCGCGCGTGACGCCATCCTGCGCGCCTACTCCGTCGGCCTCGACCTGCTGGAGATCAGCCCGAACGCGGATCCGCCGGTGGTGAAGATCCTCGACTACGGCAAGTTCAAATACGAGCAGCAGAAGAAGAAGAACGAGGCCAAGAAGAAGCAGAAGGTCATCGAGATCAAGGAGATCAAGGTGCGCCCGAACATCGACGAGAACGACTACCAGGTGAAAATGCGCGCCATGAAGTCGTTCATCGACGAGGGCGATAAGGTCAAGGTCACGCTGCGTTTCCGCGGCCGCGAAATGGCGCATCAGGATATCGGTATTCGCGTGCTGGAGCGCATTCGTGCCGAGCTCGAGGTGGAAACCAAAGTCGAGCAGATGCCGCGGATGGAAAACCGGCAGATGATCATGGTGCTGGCGCCCCGCTAGTGGCCACGCCGGCGCACCGCTCGCAGCATTGGCAGGTTACGAAGCCGGCTGCGCGCGGGCGCCGGGGCATGGTGGTCGCGCAATCCCGCGATGCGGCCTTGGCGGGCGTTGCCGTGCTGGATGCCGGCGGGTCCGCGGCGGATGCGGCGGTCGCGACCGCGTTTGCGCTGGCGGCGTGCGAGCCCTGGAATAGCGGGCTCGGTGGTATCGGCTTCGCGCTGGTGCAGCCGGCCGGGGCGGCGCGGGCGGAGTGCGTGGATTTCGGGCCGCGGGCGCCGCGCGGGCTGACGCCAGATCGCTTCACGCTGACCGGGCGGCGTGCCACGGATTTGTTCGCCTGGCCGGAGGTGGAGGGTGACGCCAACATCCACGGGCCGCTCAGCTTCGCGGTGCCGTCCTCGGTCGCGGGCTATGGGTTGATCCAGGAACGCTGGGGCAGGCTGCCGTTGCGGGATGTGATGGCGCCCGGCATCGCCCTGGCCCGGCGCGGCCTGCCGCAGGATTGGTTCGCCACTCTCAAGATCGCCAGCTCGGCCGCGATCTTGCGGCGTTATGCGGAGTCCGCGCGGATTTACCTGCCGAACGGGCTGCCGCCGGTGCCGCCCTATGCCGGGCCATTGCCGAATTTGGCGCTGGGGCGGTTGGCGGAGACGATGGAGCGGCTGGCCACGGCCGGGCTTTCCGACTTCTACACCGGTGAGGTCGCGGCATCCCTGGTGCGGGATGTGGCCGAGATGGGCGGCGTGCTGGGTGCGGACGATCTGGCCGGCTGCGTGGCGCGGGTGGGACCGTGCCAGGATGTGAGCTGGGGGGGCCAGGTGTTGCAGGTGACGCCGGGGCTGACGGCGGGGCCGACCTTGGCGCGGGTGGCGGCGGGCTTGTCCGAGGGCGCGCAGGCCGACGCCGCGTGGTTCGTGGCGCTCGCCCGGGCGATGAAGGCAGCCTATGCCGAGCGGCTGGCCGGGGTGGGCGATGCCGAGGCCGGGCAGGATACCTGCACCACGCACATCACGGTCTGCGACGCCGAGGGTGGGATGGTCGCGATGACCACGACCTTGCTGTCATCGATGGGGAGCCGTGTGGTGCTGCCGGGCACGGGCGTGCTGATGAACAATGGCGTGATGTGGTTCGATCCGGAGCCGGGCAAGCCTAACTCGGTGGGGCCCGGCAAGCGGCCGCTGACCAATATGTGCCCGGTGATTTTGCGTGACGGGGACAGGGCGGTGCTGGCGGCCGGTGCCTCGGGCGGGCGGCGCATCCTGGCGTCGGTCGTGCAACTCGTGGCGTTCGCGACCCGGCTCGGCATGACGCCGGAGCAGGCGGCGCACCACCCGCGGATCGATGTGTCGGATGCGGAGACGGTGCATGCCGATGACCGGCTCGATCCCGCGGTCATCGCGGCCCTGGCCGCCGACGGAGCGGTGGAGGAAGTGGAGCATACCGTGCTGCCGGTCAGCTTCGCATGCCCGAACATGATCCTGATGGGGGAGGAGCGGGTGGGGGTCAGCGACGTCATGTCCCCGTGGTCCGCGGCGGTGGGGCAGGCCTAACCCAGCCATTGCGGGTCGCTTGGCGAGGCGATCCAGGGGCCACACGGAGTATCGTTGCCCCTGGATTGCTTCGCTTCGCTCGCAATGACGGGTCAAGGCGCCCAGCCCGTCACCGTCGCGATCCGCAACGTGGCTGGGACGCGCCCGTCGGCCACGGGCAACTGCGCCAACGCCGCGGGAAACAGCGCCTGGGGCGGCACGGCGCGGTCTCGCAACGCGACGGCATTGCCCTCCCCGGCGGCTCGCAGATCGCGCAGCAACGCCAGCGGGTCGGCATAGCGCAGCACGATCGTGTCCCCATCCACCACCGGCAGCGTGAACCCGGCCCGTTGCATCAACGACGCCATGTCCCCGAGATCGGGGAAGGGCGAGACCCGGGGGGACGCACCGTCCCGCACCGCCAGCTCCGCCGCCGTCAGCGCGGTGCGAAGCTCCTGCAACGTGCCGAGCGCGGGCAGGCTGGCGAGGAACAGGCCCTCGGGCGACAGGGCGCGGCGGAGTTGGATCAGGGCGCCGGGCAAGTCGTTGACCCAATGGAGCGAGAGGTTCGCCACGATCAGGTCGAAGCTGCCGGGCGCGAAGGGGAGCCACTCCTCGTCCACCGCGGCGCACGGCGCGCCCGACAAGGCGGCCATGCCAGTCGAGAGGTCGCAGGCCACGACGCCGATGCCGCGGGCACGCAGCAACGGCGCCACCACGCCGCGCCCACCCACGTCGAGGGCGCGGGTGAAGCGGCGGGTGGTATCGTCCAACCGGTCCAGCAGGCGCTCCGCGACGTCCTGCAGCACGGGTGCCACGCGATGCACGGTGGGGGCCGCGCGGTCCCGATGCAGGCGGACGGCGCGGCGGTCGAAGATTTCGCTCTGGGACATCCGGCGTATGTTGCGCCTTCCTGCCGCACGGCAACACAGGGGTGCCTCATGACCGAGACGCAAAAGATGCTGGCCGGCGAGCTGTATGATCCCGCGGACGCCGAGATCCAGGCGGCGCAGGCGCGGACGAAGGCCTGGCTCGCCCGCTGCAACGCCGCATCCGCCGCACCGCTGGCGGAACGCCGGGCGTTGTTGCGGGAGGGGCTGGGCGCCCTGGGCGAGGGCGCCGTCATCCGCATGCCGTTCCACTGCGATTACGGCTTCAACATCCATCTGGCCGATGGCGCATTCCTGAATTTCGATTGTGTGATCCTGGACGTGGTCACGGTCCGCATCGGCGCCCGCGCGCAGATCGGCCCGGCCGTGCAGATCTACACCGCCGACCACCCGCGCAATGCCGCAGACCGCGCCGCCGGGCTCGAGTTCGGGCGGCCGGTCACGATCGGGGCCGATGTTTGGATCGGGGGCGGGGCCATTATTCTGCCGGGGGTGACGATCGGGGACGGCGCGATCGTGGGCGCCGGGTCCGTGGTGACGCGGGATGTCCAGGCCGGCACGACGGTCATGGGCAACCCGGCCCGGCCCCGGCTTTGACCGGCAGCTTCCACGCGCCTACCGTTTTGCGGTTCGAAGGAGGACCGATCAATGACCGAGCAGAGCATCGCCCCGGCGCGCGCGCAGGCCGTCGCGGCCAGCATGGACCGGGTGAAGGGGATCGAGCGCAGCCAGGGCGTGACCCGCGCCTCGCTGGATGCGATCAAGGCGGAGCTGCTGGCGTTGGCGGCGCATGGCGACCTGTTCCCCGCCGCCGAGTTCCCGCCGCCGCCCGTGGGCGAGAAAGGCGCGCGGCGGTATTTGCTGCAAGAAGAGCCGGATGGCCGGTTCGCCATCTACATGCTGGCGCTGAACCCCGGCAACAGCACCAAGCCGCATGACCACACCACTTGGGCCGTGGTGACGGCGGTGGAGGGGCAGGAGCTGAACCGCGTGTATCGCCGCACGGATGACGGAGCGGAACCCGGGCGGGCGCAGCTGGAACTGGTGCGGGAGGTCATGGTCGAGCCCGGCACCGGCATCGCGCTGATGCCCGAAGACATCCATGCGATCTCCACCCCGGGCGACACCCCGACCCGGCATCTGCACGTCTATGGCTTGGCGCTGGAAAAGCTGGACCGGCGCCAGGGCTTCGATACCGAGGCTGGGACCGTGCAGCCCTACAACAAGGCTTACATGGCGCCCACCGTGAACCGATGACTCCGATCAATGCGCCCGCGCTGCGTGAGTGGATCCTGGACGGGCAGGAGCTGGCGCTGCTGGATGCGCGCGAGGATGGGGAGTTCGGCGCCGCGCACCCGTTCTGGGCGGTGCCATGCGCGCTGTCCCGGGCGGAGTTGCGCGTGCCGGCCATCCTGCCGCGGCTCACGACCCGCATCGTGTGCCTGGATGACGGGCGGGGCCTGGCGGAGCGGCTGTCGGCGCTGCTGGAAGGGCTGGGCGCCACGGATGTGCATGTGCTGACGGGCGGGACCCAGGCCTGGGCCGATGCCGGATACGTGCTGTTCAGCGGCGTGAACGTGCCGAGCAAAGCGTTCGGCGAGTGGGTCGAGCATCATTACGGCACCCAGAGTGTCGATGCGGCGGAGCTGAAGGCCTGGCAGGACACGGGGAAGAACCTGGTCGTGCTGGACAGCCGGCCGCTCGAAGAATTCACCCGCATGTCGATCCCGGATGGCATCAACGTGCCGGGGGGCGAGCTGGCGTATCGCGTGGCGGATCTGGTGCCGGACCCCGCGACCACGATCGTCGTGAATTGCGCCGGGCGGACGCGCAGCATCATGGGCGCCGAGAGCCTGCGCCGGGCGGGGGTGCCGAACCCGGTGGTGGCGCTGCGCAATGGCACGATGGGGTGGGAGCTCGCGGGGCTCACCTGCGCGCGGGGCCAGACCGCCCGGTATGAGCCCGGCACGCCGCGCACGGCCGCATTGGCGCTGGAGCGGGCGCGGGCCTTTGCGGAGGAGGCCGGGGCCGGCGTGATCGGCGCGCTGGATCTGGTGCGGTTCGAGGAAGACCCGGATCGCACCGTGTATGTGCTGGATGTGCGTGATCCCGCCGAGTTCGCCGCGCGCCACCGCCCCGGCAGCCGCAACGCGCCGGGCGGCCAGCTGATCCAGGCGACCGACCAGTGGATCGGGGTGCGCGGCGCCCGGATCGCGCTGATCGACGATGACGGCGTGCGGGCGCGGATGAGTGCGGCCTGGTTGCGCCTCATGGGCCATCGCGACGTGTTCGTGGTGGAGGGCGCGCTGGACGATCTGGGCGCGCCGCCCGCGCCGCCGGTGGCGTTGCCGGACGCCGATGACACGCACGATGTCGAGGGCGCGCTGGTGCTGGATTTGGCGCTGAGCCTCGCGTTTCGGGCCGGGCATATTCCCGGGGCCGTTTGGGGTGTGCGCACCCGGCTCGACCGGTTGCGGGACCGGTTGGGGGCGGCGAAGCGGGTGGTGGTGACGTCACCGGACGGGGTGCTGGCGCGGCTGGCGGTGCCGGAGGTCAGGGCGCTGACGAAGGCGCCGGTGCAGGTGCTGGCAGGCGGGAATGCTGCGTGGGTCGCGGCGGGTGGTGAGTTGGTGGCCGACCGGCATGACCCCGCGGATGAGGAGTGCATCGACTTCTACCTCCGCCCCTATGACCGCAACACGGGCGTGGAGGCGGCGATGCACGCTTATCTGAGCTGGGAAATCGACCTGGTGCATGAGATCGAGCGGGACGGCACGGTGGTGTTTGGCGGCTGAGCGCCTTCTTGCCGCGGCGCGCTGGGCGGGGCGCGCGGCGCTCGATGTGCTGTTGCCGCCGCAATGCCTGACGTGCGATGCGCCGGTGCAGGCGGCCGGGCAGTTCTGCCTGACGTGTTTTCGCACTGTGGGCTTCCTGACGGAACCGTGCTGCGACCGGTGTGGGATTGGGTTCGGGGCAAAGGGGCAGGGCGGGGTGTCACGCACCTGCAGCCGGTGCCGGGCCCATCCGCCCCCCTGGGGATCAGCGCGGGCGGCGCTCCGGTATGATGAGGTGTCCAAACGCATCCTGCTGCCGCTGAAGCACGCGGACCGGATCGAGAATGCCCGGGCGCTGGCGCCGCACATGGCGCGGGCCGGGGCGGCGCTGCTGCGGGAGGCGGATTGGCTGGTGCCGGTGCCGCTGCACCGCTCCCGCCTGCTGGCCCGGCGGTACAATCAGGCCGCACTATTGGCTCAGGCCGTTGCGCGACTGAGCGGGCGCCCGGCGCTGCTGGACGGGCTGCGCCGCATCCGGGCCACGCGGAAGTTGCAATCGGGCGGCGGCGATCAGCGGCGGGCGGAGCTGGCGGGCGCGTTCGCGGTGCGGGCCACGCGGGCGGAGGCGCTGCGGGATAGCCGGGTGCTGCTGATCGACGACGTGCTGACCACGGGCGCCACGGTAGAGGCCTGCACGCTCGTGCTGCTGGCCGCGGGCGTCGCGCGGGTGGACGTGCTGGCCGCGGCGCGCGCGTCTGACCCGCGCTATGTTTGATCTTGAATGAGCGGGGCGGCATACGAACGTAAGCCGAAACCGGAGACCGACATGGCCAAGATCGAAGTATTCACCCAGCCCTGGTGCCCGTACTGCGCCCGCGTGGTCGCGCTCATGACGCAGAAGGGCGTGGCGTTCCAGGAGATCGACGCCCCGCATGGCAGCACGCAGCGGGCGGACGCGATGCAGCGCTCGGGCCGCAGCACGATGCCGCAGGTGTTCGTGGACGGCGTTTCGCTCGGAGGGTGCGACGACGTGGTGGCGCTGGATCGAGCGGGCAAGCTGGACCCGATGCTGGCGGCGTGACCGACTTGCGGGCGTCTGCGTGACCGCCATGTTACAGTGGCGGGACAAGGAGACCCGGCAGGCATGATCCATTACCAGCTCCGCTGCAGCCAGGAGCACGTCTTCGACGGCTGGTTCCGCGACAGCGCCGGATTCGATGCGCAGGCGGGCGCCGGGCTGGTGGCGTGCCCGGCATGCGGGGATGTCAAGGTGAACCGCGCGCTGATGGCTCCCGCCGTGCCGCGCAAGTCGGCGGTGGCGGCGCCGGAGAAGGCCGCGGCCGGCATGCCCGACCATGTGCGCGCCACGCTGCAGAAGCTGCGCGGTGAGATCGAACGCAACTGCGACTATGTCGGGCCCTCGTTTGCCGAGGAGGCGCGGCGCATTCATCGGGGCGAGGCCGATGCGCGCGGCATCTATGGCGAGAGTACGCCCGAACAGGCGGAGGCGCTGGCCGATGAGGGGATCGATGTGGCGCGGGTGCCGTGGGTGCCGCGCGCGGACGGGTAAAACTCGAGTGATTAATTGGAGTAAAACAATGGCGTATTGGATCGTGGGCGCGACGGTCGAGGACCAGGACATGTCAGGCGATTTTATCGAGCGGGGATTTTGGTTTGGAACTCGCGATACAGCACAAACTACTATCGAGAACATCGTGCCCGGGGACAGAATCGCCATAAAGAGTCTGCTTGGCCAAGGCGCTACTCAGGTTCTCATTAAAGCGATCGGAATTGTAACGAGCATCAGAAGCTATAATGCAACCGAATTTCGTTTCCTCTACGTTGACTGGATCGATCTTCGGAAAGAAGACCGGAAAGTGGCATTTTCTGGTTTTGGTGGGACAATACACAACGTTGATGGCGCTAGCGAGATCGCTGGGCAGGTCTTCCGCCTATAGCTACTCCACCGGCACCGCGATCCGCGCCCGTTTGCCGCGCGCCAGCCGCTCCAGCGCCAAATAGACCACCGGCGTCGTGTACAGCGTCAGCAGCTGCGACACGATCAGCCCGCCGCAGATCGCGACGCCCAGGGGCCGGCGGAACTCGGCGCCGGTGCCGCTGGCCAGTGCGAGCGGGACGGCGCCCAGTAGCGCCGCCAGCGTCGTCATGATGATCGGGCGGAACCGTTCGGCGCAGGCCTCCAGGATGGCCTGGTGCGGGGACAGGCCGCGGTCCCGCTCTGCCTCCAGCGCGAAATCCACCAGCATGATGGCGTTCTTCTTCACGATCCCCATTAGCAGCACGATGCCGATGATGCCGATCACCCCGAGCTCCCCGCCCGTCACCAGCACCGCCAGCAACGCGCCCAGCCCGGCGGACGGCAGCGTGCTGATGATCGTCAGCGGATGCAGCAGGCTTTCGTACAGCACGCCCAGCACGATGTAGATCGCCAGCAGCGCGGCGCCGATCAGCATGGGCTGGGTCGAGAGCGATTTTTGCAGGAACTTGGCGCTGCCGGAGAACTCGAATCGGATGCCCTCCGGCATGCGCAGGCTGAGTGCCTTGGCGGTCACGAGGTCGATCGCGTCGCCCTGGCTGGTGCCGGGCTTGAGGTTGAAGCTGATGCTGGACGCCGGGAACTGGCCCTGGTGCTTGACCGCGAGCGGCGCGGTGCCGCGATCGAGCTTCACCACGCTGGTGATCGGCACCTGCTTGCCGCCGGCGCCGGGCACGAACAGGCGATCCAGCAGCACGGGGTCCCGCTGCAGGGACGGCATGGTTTCCAGCACCACCCGATACTGGTTGCGCTGCGTGTAGATGATCGAGACCTGGCGCTGGGCGTAGGCGTTGTTCAGCGCGGCGTCGACGGCGTTGATCGACACGCCCAGGCGGGAGGCGGCTTCGCGGTCGATCACCACGTTGGATTGCGGGCCCGGGCGGTCCTGGTCGCTGCTGATGTCTTCGATGCCATCGACGCTGCGCAGCGCTTCCTCGAGCTTCACGGTCCAGTCGCGCAGCTCGGCGATGTCCTGGCTCAGCAGCACGAATTGGAAGCTGGACCCGCTATCGGAGCGGCCGCCGCCGGGGAGGTCTTGCGCGGAATAGAGGAAGGCCTGGATGCCGGCCATCTGCTGCAGCTTGGGGCGGAGGCGGGTCAGCACGGCCTCGCTGCCGATCCAGCCGCGCTCCGGCAGGTGCTTCAACGACACCGTGAGCTGCCCGCGGTTGATGCTGGCCCAGCCGGAGGTGATGCCGATGGTGCTGCCGACGGTCTCGACGGCGGGGTCCGCCAGCAGCACGTCCACCACCCGGCGCTGGCGCGCGGCCATCGCCTCGAAGCTGATGTCGGGGCTGGCGGAGGTGAAGCCCATCAGGAGTCCGGTATCCTGCGTTGGCAAGAAGCCTTTGGGGACCGCGCGATACAGGAATACCGTGCCGACCACGGTCGCGAGCGTCACGCCCAGCATCAGCCATCGCCACCGCAGCGCCCAGTCCAGGCTGCGCGTGTAGCCGCCCTGGACGCGCTGGAAGAACCCGTCCACCGCGCGGTCGACCCGGCCCCACCACCCCGTGGGCGCCGCCACGTCCCGCATGAAGCGGCCGCACATCATCGGTGTCAGCGTCAACGACACGATGGCCGAGATGGCGATCGCGACCGTCAACACGACCGCGAACTCATGGAACAGCTTGCCTAGGAGCCCGCCCATGAACAGGATCGGGATGAACACCGCCACCAGCGAGATGCTGATGGAAATGACGGTGAACCCGATCTGGCGGGACCCGGCGAGCGCCGCCTGCATCGGGGTCAGCCCCCGCTCCTGGTGGCGGGCGATATTCTCGATCATGACGATCGCGTCGTCGATCACGAAGCCGACCGAGATCGTGAGCGCCATCAACGAGAAATTGTTGAGGCTGAAGCCGAACAGATACATGGCGCCCAATGTGCCCGCCAGGCTGAGCGGCACGGTCACGGCGGCGGCGAGCGTCGGTACCAGGCGGCGCATGAAGATCGCGACCACCATCAGCACCAGCGCGATCGAGATCATCAGCGTGACCTCCACATCCGCCACGCTGGCGCGAATTGTAGTCGTGCGGTCCGACAGCGTGGTGACGCGGATGTCGGGCGGGATCCAGCGCATCAGCTGCGGCAGCGCGGCCTGGATGCGGTCCACGGTGTCGATCACGTTGGCGCCCTGCGTCTTGCTGATCGACAGCAGGATGGCCGGCTGCTGGCCCTGCCAGGCCGCGAGCTTGGTATTGGTCACGCTGTCCAGCACTTCTGCGACATCGCCCAGGCGCACGGTGGCCGTGCCGGACACTTTCAGCACCAGGCGGGCGTAGTCGGCGGCCTGGGTGATCTGGCCGTTCAGCTCCAGCGTCTCGGCGCGCTCCGGGCCTTGAAAGCTGCCGATGGGGCCGTTCACGTTGGCGGCGCGGATCGCGGCATACACGTCCTGGCTGCTGAGCCCGGCCGCCTTCAGCGCCGCGGGGTTCAGGCGCACGCGGACCGCGGGTTTTTCGGCGCCGTTGACCTGGACCTGGCTGACCCCCTCGATCTGGCTGATGCGCTGGCCGAGGATGGTGTCCGCGGCGTCGAACACCTGGGCGGTGCTCAGCGTGTCGGAGGTGAGCGAGAGGGTCATGACGGGGCGGTCGGCCGGGTTGAACTTGCGGTAGTAGGGCCGGGTCGGCAGGTCGGATGGCAGGTCGGAATAGGCGGCGTTGATCGCGGCCTGCACGTCATGCGCGGCGCCCTCGATCGGGCGGTCCACGTCGAACTGGATGACGATGTTGGTGCTGCCGGTGCTGCTGGTGCTGGTGATCTCGGTGACCCCCGGGATCTCGCCCAGGCGGCGTTCCAGCGGGGCGGCGATGCTGGCGGCCATGGTCTCGGGATCGGCGCCGGGGCGGCCGGCGAAGACGACGATGGTGGGGATGTCCACGCTGGGCAGCGGCGCCACGGGAAGGAACTTCACCGCGGCGATGCCGGTGAGGAACAGGCCGAGCGCCAGGAGGAAGGTGGCGACGGGGCGGTGGATAAAGGGGGCGGAGATGTTCATCGACGGGAACGGTTCGTACTGCCCCCTCTCCCGCTGGGAGAGGGTTGGGGTGAGGGGGGGCAACCGGCTCGTCCTGAATTGGAAAGGGCCGCGCCTGTCGGCCCCCTCACCCCGACCCTCTCCCGAGGGGAGAGGGGGAAGCGAAAGGCACTCATTCGGCCGCCACTGGCCGCGGCGCGAAGCGCAACCGGGTGCGCTCGAACGTTAGGTAGATCACTGGCGTGGTATACAGCGTCAGCACCTGGCTCAGCAGCAGGCCACCCACGATCGTAAGGCCCAGCGGGTAGCGCAGTTCCGACCCGGTGCCGTTGTCCAACACCAGCGGCACCGCGCCCAGCAATGCCGCGGCGGTCGTCATCATGATGGGGCGGAAGCGGAGCAGACAGGCCTCCCGGATCGCATCCAGCGGCGACAGGCCGCGGGTCCGCTCCGCCTCCAGTGCGAAGTCGATCATCATGATGGCGTTCTTCTTGACGATGCCCATCAGCAGCACGATCCCGACCAGTGCGACGAGGGAAAGGTCCTGCCCAGCCAGCTGCAACGCCAGCAGCGCGCCGATGCCGGCCGACGGCAGGGTGCTGAGGATCGTCACGGGGTGGATCGTGCTTTCGTACAGCACGCCGAGCGTGATGTAGATCACGATGATGGCCGCCAGGATCAGCCAGGGCTCGCTGCGCAGGCTGTTCTGGAACTCGGCGGCGTCCCCGGAATAGCTGCCGACGATGGTGGACGGCATTCCCATCTCCCGCTCCGCCTGCGCCACCGCGTCGACGGCGTGGCTCAACGATGAGCCCGGCGCAAGGTCGAAGCTGATGGTCGTGCTCGGGAACTGGCTTTGATGCGTGACGGCCAGCGGCGCGGTGCTGCGCTCCACGCGGGCGATGGCCGAGAGCGGGACCTGTGCCGTGCCGGTGCCGGGCAGGCGGAGGCGGTCCAACGAGCGCGGGTCTGCGCGCCAGGCCGGGTCGGCCTCGAGGATCACGCGGTATTGGTTGGCCTGGCTGAAGATGGTGCTGATCTGGCGCTGGCCGAACGAATCGTAGAGCGTGTCCTGCACTTCCTGCATCGAGACGCCGAGGCGCATCGCGGCGTCCCGATCGACCACGATGCGGGTTGAAAAACCCTCGGATTGCTGGTCGCTGGCGACGTTCACCAGGTCCGGCATGGCGCGCAGGCGCTCCACCAGGCGCGGGGCCCAGGTGGCCAGCTCCTGCGCGTCGGTGTCCAGCAGGGTGTACTGGAACTGGGTGCGACTGATGCGGGTGCCGATCTGGATGTCCTGCACCGGTTGCATGAAGACGGACATGCCGGGCACGCCGGCCATGGCGGATTGCAGCCGCGCGATGACGGCGGGCGCCAGGTCCCTGGAGGCACGGGGCTTGAGGGCGATGGTGAGGCGGCCGGTGTTGGGCGTGGCGTTGATGGTGCCGGCGCCCACGAAGGACACGACGCCCGTAACGGCGGGATCCTTCAGCGCGATCTCGGCGAGTTGGGTCTGCAGGCCCGCCATGCGGGGAATGGACGCCGATTGCGAGGCCTCCGTCACCGCCACGATCACCCCGGTATCCTGCTGCGGCAGGAAGCCCTTCGGCACCGCCAGATACATGACGATGGTGCCGATCAGCGTGCCGAGCGCCACCAGCAAGATCAGGCCTTGGGCGCGCAATGCCCAGCCGAGGGTGCGGCCATAGCCGCGGGTGGTTGCGGCGAACCCGCGCTCGAACCAGCCCGTCCACCGCGATGGCCCGGCATGCGGGCGCAGGAACCGGCCGCACATCATGGGCGTCAACGTGAGGGAGATCACCGCCGACACGATCACCGACGTGCTGAGCACCACCGCGAACTCGTTGAACAGCCGCCCCACGACCCCGGTCATGAACAGCAGCGGGATGAACACCGCCACCAGGCTGACGGTCAGCGAGACGATGGTGAAGCCGATCTGCCGGGCGCCGCGATAGGCGGCTTCCAGCGGCTTCACGCCTTGCTCGATATAGCGGACCACGTTCTCGATCATGACGATCGCGTCGTCCACCACGAAGCCGGTCGCGACCGTGAGCGCCATCAGGCTGAGGTTGTCGAGACTGTAGCCGCACAGCGCCATGACGCCGAAGGTGCCGATCAACGACAGCGGCAGCGCCACGGCGGGGATCACCGTGGCGCGGGCGCTGCCGAGGAACAGGTAGATCACCAGGACCACCAGCCCAATGGAGAGGGCGAGCGTGAACTGCACGTCGTTGACGGAGGCGCGGATCGTCTCGGTGCGGTCCACCACCACGTCCATGCTGATTGCGGCGGGGAGTGCCCGGCGCAGTGCGGGCAAGGCTTCCTGCACGGCGGCGACGGTGGCGACGATGTTGGCGCCGGGCTGGCGCTGGATGTCGAGCACGACGGCCGGGACGCCGTTATGCCAGCCGGCCACGCGGTCGTTCTCCACGCCGGCGATGACGGTGCCGAGGTCGGATAGCCGCACCGGGGAGGCGTTGCGGTAGGTGATGACCAGGGTCTTGTAGGCGTCCGGCGTGACCAGCTGGTCGTTGGTGGCCAGGGCCGAGGATTGGCGCGCGCCGTCGAACCCGCCCTTGGCGCCGTTCACGTTGGCGGCGGTGACGGCGAGACGGACGTCTTCCATCGAGAGGCCGTAGGCGGCGGCGCGCGCCGGGTCGATGCGGACGCGGATGGCGGGGCGGAGGCCACCCTGGACCGTGACCTTGCCCACGCCCTCGATCTGGCTGAGCTTCGGTTGCAGCAGCGTGTCCGCCACGTCGCTGATGCGGTCGATGGTGATGCTGTCGGAGGTGAGCGCCAGCGTCAGGATCGCGGCGTCGGCCGGGTTCACCTTGGCGTAGATCGGCGGGTAGGGCAGGGAGGGCGGCAGGGTCCCGGCGGCGGCGTTGATCGCGGCCTGCACGTCCTGCGCGGCGCTGTCGAGCTTGCGGTTCAGATTGAACTGCAGGGTGATCTGGGACGTGCCCTCCGATGACGTGCTGGTCATGGTGCTGAGGCCGGTGATCTGGCCGAACTGGCGTTCGAGGGAGGCGGTGATGAGCGTCGCCACCGTATCGGGCCCGGCGCCGGGCAGCTGCGTCGTGACCTGGATCGTCGGGAAATCGACGGAGGGCAGGGCCGAGACCGGGAGCGCGCGATAGCCCATGAGGCCGGCCAGCAGCACGGCGAGCGCCAGCAGCCAGGTGGCGATCGGGCGGGCGATGAAGGGGGCGGAGATGTTCATCTTTCAAACCCTCTCCCGCTGGCGGGAGAGGGGGAAGTGGGCCACCCTCACGGCACTTGCGCCCTTGCCAGTTCGTTGTCCTGCGACTGCGCGCGCTGCATCGCGGGGCGGGCCATGACGCGGGCGATGTACGCGGTGATCGCCGGGTCCGCGGGCACGATCTTGAAGCCGGTGGTCCAGGCCAGCGCCGTGCCCCACAAAACGTCCGCCGCCGTGAACCGCTCGCCCAGGAGCCACGGTCCGCCCGCGAGCTGCTCGACGATCAGGCGATACACGGTGTCGAAATCGCCGTAGGGCGACATGGCGGTGCGGCCGGGCTCCCGCTCCAGCGCGCGATCCACCACGGCGGGCTCGAAGCTCGATCCATAGAACGCCATCCAGCGCAGATAGGGGCCGCGCAATGGGTCATCCAGGCCGGGTGCCAGGCCGCGCTCGGGGAAGCGGTCGGCCAGGAACAGATAGACCGCGACCTGCTCGGTGATCAGCGCATCGCCATCCAGCAGCGCCGGCACCTTGCCCATGGGGTTTACGGCCAGGAACCCGGCCTCCCGCTGCTCGCCGGCCTTCATGTTGAGAATGCGCAACTCATACGGCGCATCCAGCTCCTCCAGCAGCGCCAGCACGCCCGAGGACCGGGTGTGCGGTGCGTGGTAGAAAGCCAGGATGCGGTCTGCGGCTTCGCTCATCCGATCCTCCTACGACGCGGTCCGGCTCCGGCGGGGGCCGGTGCCGGGGGCGCTGCGCTCCCGCCCGGCGGCCTCCGGCGCGGTGCCGTCCGGTCCCGCGACCGCGATCTTCGCACCGTCCGTCAGCCGCTGCGCGCCGTCCACCACAACCTGCTCGCCGCTTTTGAGGCCGGCCGTGATGACGCTGGTCTGCTCGTCCTCATAGCCGACCTGGATTTCGCGCCGTTTCGCCGTGGTATCGGTCACGACAAAGAGGAACGCGCCGCGGGGCCCGCGCTGCACGGCGGCGCTCGGGACGGTCACGACGCCGCGCTGGGTCTGGACCAGCAAGCGGACATTCACGAATCCGCCGGGCCAGAGCAGCAGAGTGGCGTTGGGGAAGGCGGCCTTCAGCTTGATGGTGCCCGTCGTAGGGTCCACCTGGTTGTCCAGCACCGAGAGCTGCCCGGTCTCGAGCACTTCACCGCCGCCTTGCTTCAGCGCCAGCACGGGGGGCATGCCGCCCTGCATCGCGGTGGCGACCAACGGCAGGGATTGCTGCGGCAGGGTGAACACGACCGAAATCGGCTTCAGCTGGGTGATGACCGTGATCGGCGTCGTGTCGCTGGCCCTGGCGATGTTGCCGGCATCCACCTGGCGCAGCCCGGTGCGGCCGTCGATCGGCGCCAGGATCGTGGTGTAGCTCAGCTGCGTGCGGGCCGTATCGATCTGCGCCTGATCGCCGCGAACCTGCGCCTCGAGCTGCGCGACCTGCGCCCGGGCCGTGTCCGATTGCTGGGCGCTGCTATAGGCGGTGGCGGCCAGCTTGGCATAGCGCCCGGCGTCCAGCCTGGCATTGGCGAGGTTCGCCTCGTCCTGCTGCTTCTTGGCGCTGGCGGAATCGAGGCTGGCCTGGAATGGGCGCGGGTCGATGCGGGCCAGCACGTCGCCCTTCGCCACGTCCTGCCCCTCGCGGAAGCGCACTTCCAGCAGCGGGCCATCCACTTGGGGGCGGATCTGCACCTGGTTGAAGGCCTGCACCGTGCCGAGGCCGTCGAGGTAGATCGGCACGTCCCGCGCCTCGCTGTTTGCGGTGAGGACCGGGATGGGGGTGGCGTCACCGCCGGGGGCGCCGGGGCCGCCGGGCCGTCCACGACCGCGACGGCCGGTGGGCGCCGCTTCGGCGGTCTCGGCCGGGCGCATGTAGAACCAGTAATAGGTGCCGGCGCCGGCCGCGGCCAGCAACAGCAGAATGAGCAATCGTTTCATGCCGGCGTCACCCAGCCACCGCCGAGAGCCTTATACAGGTTGAGCAGCGCCTGAAATCGCGCGAGCCGTACCTGCGTCACGGTATCGAGGTTGTTGAACAGCGTGGTCTGCGTGTTGAGCGAAGTGATGATGTCGATCGTCCCGGCCTGTAGTTGTGCGGCCGCGATGTCGGCCGAGCGTTGCGCCACCTTGATCGTCTCGCGCACCAGCGCCTCCTGCTCCGCCGTATAGCGCAGCGCGGTGAGTGCCGCCTCCACATCCGTGAAGCTTTGCAGGGTGGTGCGGCGATAGGTCGCGAGTAGCTCGGCATAGCGGCCGCGCGCCTGGTCGAGCTGGCCTTGCCGCAGGCCGTTGTCGAAGATCGCCTGCGTGAGCGAGCCGCCCAGCGCCGCCACCACCGTGCCCGGCCCCGTGATGGCGCTGAGCGCGGCCGAGGTCAGCCCGCCCGAGGCGGTGAGGGAGATCGTGGGGAAGAACGCCGCCCGGGCCGCGCGGATGTTGGCGTTCTCCGCGCGGAGCTGCGCCTCCGCATTCGCCACGTCCGGCCGCCGGGCCAAGACCTCGGACGGGATGCCCGGCGCCACGCTCGGCACCGGCAGCTTGTCCAACGAGCCGCCGCGCACCATCAGGCGCTCCGGCGGACGGCCGACCAGGATGCCGAGGCCGATGCGCTGCTGCTCGACATTGTTGCGAAAGCTCGGGATGTTGGCGCGTTGGACGGAGACCAGCGCCTCCTGCTGCGACACGTCCAGCGCGTTGGCGGTGCCGACCGAAAGCCGGGCACGGAAGGCGCCGAGGATGCGCTCGGAATCGCGGAGGTTGCGCTCGGCGACCGCGAGACGGTCCTGCGCCGCAAGGAGTTGGAAGTAGGTCTGCGCGACGGAGGTCACAACCGAGAGCGCGACGGTCTCCTGGTCGAAGCGGGTGGCGAGTGCGGTGAGTTCGGACGCTTCCGCCAGCGCTCGGTTGCGGCCCCAGAAATCGAGGTCGTAGGAGACTTGCAGCCCCACGCGGTAGGTGCGGAAATCGGTGTAGCGCGGGGTGCCCGGCCGGCTCAGGGCGGCGGAGGAGCTGTTGGTGCGGTTGCCGGTGCGCTGGTAGTCGTCGCTGGCGGTGCCCGTCAGGGATGGCAGGAGGGGCGCGCTGCTGATGCGAACCTGCGCGTCGGCCTGCACGATGCGGGCGGCGGCCACCGCGAGGTCGGTGTTGTAGGCGCGGGCTTCGGCGATGAGGTCGTTCAGCTCCGGGGAACCGAAATCCTGCCACCAATTCTGCGCCGGCCAGGCGGCGTCGGCCGTGGCGCGGGTGGCGGCGAACGCGGTGGGCACTTCCACGACGGGGGCGCGGTAGGCCGGGCCGAGGGAGCAGCCGGTGAGCAACAGCGAAGCGACCAGGAACACCCGTAGGCCTAGGCTGTTGGTCCCACCCTCCCCCTCTCCCGCCAGCGGGAGAGGGGGAGGGCGGTTTACCCTGCCGAATTTCGCCCGCTTCACGGCCGGCGCCGGATGGCGGTGTCGGCCAGGCGGACCCGGCCCTCGGGTGAGAGGGTGCCGAGGGCCACCAGCAGGCTCTCCCCGAAACGGGTGCTGGTCTCGATCCAGGTGGCCTGGAAGACCTGCATGCGCATCCGCACCTCGGCCTCGTCGAAGGGCTCCTTGGCAATGCTTTGCGCCAGGTCGCTGCGGGCGAAGTCCATTCGGCGGCGCGATTGCTCGAACCAGGGGCGTTCGCGTTCCAGGATCAGCCGGAAACGTGCGGAGTCCGATTCTGGCAGGTCATGGGCCATGCGCATCACCGCGCCGTCCAGCCCCGGCGGGAAGGGCGGGCCGCGCCAGATCAGGTGGCCGCCGATCAGCGCGCCCAGAAACAAGTTCCCGGCCAGCGACGCCCACAGCACCCTGGTGCGCCAGGGTTCGAACAACCAGGCGCGCATGGTCATGGGACCGCGGCCGCCAGCACCACCTGTGTCAGGTCCGGGCCCGCGGCCGTGCCGAACGACATGCCGAAATACAATCCTGCCATCGCGCAGACCGCCAGCGCGCCCCAGCGAATGCCGGTCTGCACCGGCATCTCCGCTACCAGGCGGCGGCGCCAGGAACCGAGGATCCGGGCGAGGCAGTCGGGCTCAAACGCCGGCTCTGCCTCCTGGGTCAGGGCGTCGGCGAATATCTCTCGCGCCCGGGCGGAGCGGCGCAGCAGCGCACGGGCGAAGGCGGCCTCCCGCGCCGGCCACGTCGCCAGGTCCGCGCCGCGCGTGCAGATCGCCCACTCGAACCGCCGCACCGTCATCCAGCCGATCACTCGCGCGCCTCGAGATACGCCCGCAGCACCTTGCGGCCGCGATGCAGCAAGCCCTCCAGCGCGCGGGTCGAGACCTTCAGGGCCCGGGCCGCGTCCTGCCCGGACCAGCCTTGGCCGTAGGTGAGCGCGATCGCGGCGCGCTGCCGGTCCGGCAAAGTGGCGATCGCGGCGGCCAGCAGGCGGTTGCGCTGCTGTCGCACCAGGCCGTGATCGGCGCCGGGCGCGGTGTCCGCCAGATCGTCCGGCACGGCGACGGTGGGGCGCAGCGCGCGCACGCGGTCGATCGCGGCATTGACGGCGATGCGGTGCAGCCAGGTGGAGACCGAGGCCTGGCGCGAATCGTAGCTGCCGGCGCGGGTCCAGGCGCGGAGGAGCGCGTCCTGCGCCACATCCTCCGCGGCCGACGGGTCCGTCAGCACACGCTGGGCGGCCCGGCGCAACCGCAGGGCGTAGCGGCCGGCCAGCGCGTCGAACGCCATGCGGTCGCCGGCGGCACTGCTGGCCATCAACGCCTCGTCCGTGGGCACGCTGTCATGCATCTCTGGAGATAGTCCTGATTATGGGTTGGTTACGACCCGGATTGCCCTATCCCACGCCGGGTTCATCGGGCGGCCAGGATGCGCTCGGCCAGTTTGAGATGGGGACGATCGATCATCTTGCCATCGAGGGTGAAGACCCCGGCGGCTGGGCGGTCCCGGAAACCGTCGCGCACCGCTTCGGCCCAGCGCACCTGGTCGGCACCGGGTGTGAAGGCTTCTGCCACGGGGGTGAGTTGCGCGGGGTGGATGCAGAGCTTGCCGGCGAACCCGTCCGCCGCCGCCGCCGCCGCCTCGGCCCGCAGCCCGGCTTCGTCCTTCGGGTCGGGCCAGGGCGTGTCGAGCGCCGAAACCCCGGCCGTGGCGGCGGCCAGCAGGGTCATGGCGCGGGCGGCCTGCACCGGGGCGGTGTAGGCGTGGTTGGGGAAGCGGGGTGAGATGCCGAGGTCGGCCGAGAGGTCTTCGGCGCCGAAGCAGAGCGCCAGCAGCCGGACCGGGGGATCGCGGTAGTCGAGCCGGCCGAGGGAGGCGGCGGTCTCCGTCACAAGGGCGATCACCCCGATGCTGCCGGGAGCCAGGCCGTGCGCGGCCTCCAGCGCTTCGAGGTGGTGGTCCAGCGCCAGGAGGTCGTGGGGACCCGTGCATTTCGGCAGCATCACCGCATCCGGGCGGCCAGGCACGGTGGCGGCGAGGTCGGCCAGATACCAGGGCGTGCCGCGCGGGTTGATGCGGATGATGACACCTGGCCGGGTGCGGGTGCTTAGCGGACCGGCGACCATGCTTCGCGCCTGGTCCTTGGCGGCGGGCGCCACGGAATCCTCGAGGTCGAGGATCACGCCGTCGGCGGCGGAGGCCAGCGCCTTGTCCATCTTGCGATCGCTGTCGCCCGGGGCGAACAGCAGGTTTCGGAGCTTGAACGGAGCGGGCATCGAGCGGCCTTGCCGGTTGTGGAGGGGGATGCGCGAACAATCTTGCGCGGGGCATGGCGATATGCAAATCAACGCCATAACAAAGCCGTAAACAGGGAAGGAAACGGAGTGGCGGTTGCCGTGCTCGAAACGACAGGACTGACACGCGAGTTCCGCGGCTTCGTCGCCGTGAACAGCGTCGACCTGAAGGTCGAGGAGGGGACGATCCATGCGCTGATCGGCCCGAACGGCGCCGGCAAGACCACCTGCTTCAACCTGCTGACCAAGTTCCTGCAGCCGACCCGGGGGACGATCCGGTTCAAGGGGGAGGACATCACCGGACTGCAGCCGGCGATGGTCGCGCGGCTCGGCCTTGTGCGCAGCTTCCAGATCTCGGCCGTGTTCCCGCATTTGACGTCGCTCGAGAACGTGCGGCTCGCCTTGCAGCGGGCACGGGGCGGCAGCTTCGATTTCTGGCGGCCGGAGAGCCTGCTGCACAGCCTCGATGACCGGGCGATGTCGCTGCTGTCCGATGTGGGGCTCGAGGGTTACGAAAGCGAGCAGGCGGCGCTGCTGTCCTATGGCCGCAAGCGCGCGCTGGAGATCGCGACCACCTTGGCGCTCGATCCCACCATGCTGCTGCTGGACGAGCCCACGGCCGGGATGGCGCATGAGGATGTGGACCGCGTGGTGGCGCTGATCCGCCGCATTCGGACGGGACGCACGATCCTGATGGTGGAGCATAATCTGAGTGTCGTCGAAGGCCTGTGCGACACCATCACCGTGCTGGCGCGGGGGCAGATCCTGGCGGAAGGGGATTATGCCAGCGTGAGCAAGAACCCGGACGTGATCGCGGCCTATCTGGGGACGCCGCATGCTTGACCAAACCGCGATGCGCTCGATCCCCATGCTGGAAATCGGGGGCCTCAATGCCTGGTATGGCGAGAGCCACGTGCTGCATGGCGTGGATTTCGAGGTGCGGGAGGGCGAGGTGGTGACGTTGCTGGGCCGCAACGGCGCCGGCAAGACCACCACCATGAAGAGCATCATGGGCCTGGTGCCGAAGCGGGAGGGCAGCATCCGCTTCAAGGGCACCGAAACCGCGTCCATGCGGCCGGATGCCGTGGCCCGGCAGGGCATCGCCTTCTGCCCGGAGGAGCGCGGCATCTTCGCGAGCCTGAACGTCACCGAAAACCTGATGCTGCCGCCCGAGATCGCGCCGGGTGGCATGACGGTGGAGGAGATCCACACGCTGTTCCCGAACCTCAAGGAACGAGCCTCGAGCCAGGGCACCAAGCTGTCGGGCGGGGAGCAGCAGATGCTGGCAATCGGGCGCATCCTGCGCACCGGGGCGCGGCTGCTGTTGCTGGATGAACCGACGGAGGGCCTGGCTCCCGTCATCGTGCAGCAGATCGGCCGCACGATCCGGGAGATCAAGCAGCGGGGCTTCACCGTGCTGCTGGTCGAGCAGAACTTCCGCTTCGCGCAGACGGTGGCGGACCGGCATTACGTGATGGAGCATGGCCGGGTGATCGACATGATCCCGAACGCCGAACTGGAATCGAACATGGATAAGCTGCATGACTATCTGGGGGTCTGATCACATGATTGCTCGCCGCACCCTGCTGGGGACCGCCGCCGCGCTGCCGATCTTGGGCCGCGCCCGCGCACAGGGTGCGACCATCAAGATCGGCGTGCTGAACGACCAGTCCGGCGTGTATCGGGACATCAGCGGCCCGACGTCAACCGCCTGTGTCCGGCAGGCCGTGGAGGAGAGCGCGGCGCTGGGTCTCACCGTCGAAGTGCTGTCCGGGGACCATCAGAACAAGCCCGATATCGGCACCAGCATCGCCCGGCAGTGGATCGACCGGGAGGGCGTCGACATGATCATCGACGTGGCCAACTCCGGGGTTGCGCTGGCGATCAACAGCGTTTGTGCGGAGAAGGACCGGGTCTATATCAACTCGACCGGCGCCACGGCGGACCTCACGGGCCCCGCCTGCAAGCCGACCACGATCCATTGGACCTACGACACCTGGATGCTGGCGCACTCCACGGGCGCCGCGATGGTTAAGGCGGGCGGCGATAGCTGGTTCTTCGTGACGGCGGATTACGCGTTCGGCACGGCGCTCGAGCGGGATACCACCAATTTCGTGAAGGCGGCCGGCGGCAAGGTGCTGGGTTCCGTGCGGCATCCGTTCCCGGGTAACACGGATTTCAGCTCTTTTCTGCTGCAGGCGCAGGCGTCCAAGGCGAAGGTGGTCGGCATCTGCAACGCGGGCACCGACACGGTGAACACCATCAAGCAGGCGGCGGAGTTCGGGCTCACGCAATCCGGGGTGAAGCTGGCCGGGCTGCTGGTGTTCCTGAACGACGTGCATGCGCTGGGATTGCAGGCGGCGCAGGGGCTGGTGCTGACCGAGAGTTTCTACTGGGATTTGAACGACCGCACCCGCGCCTTCACCAAGCGCGTGCTGCCGAAGACCGGTGGCGCGCATCCGGCGATGTCGCATGCCGGCTGCTACGCCGGGGCGCTGCATTACCTGAAGGCGTGCGCGGCGATGGGGGCGGCGGAGGCGAAGAAGAGCGGGGCCGCGGTGGTGGCGCGCATGAAGGCGCTGCCGACCGAGGATGACGCGTTCGGCGCCGGGTCGATCCGGGAGGATGGGCGCAAGATCCATCCGGTCTATCTGTTCGAGGTCAAGAAGCCCGGCGAAAGCAAGGCGCCCTGGGACTACTACAAGCTGCTCGCCACGACGCCGGCCGATGAGGCGTTCCGTCCGTTGAACCAGGGCGGTTGCCCGCTCGTCCACGCTTGAAAGGCACATCCATGCAGATCGATCGCCGCGCCCTGTTGGGCACCGCCGCTGCCACCCTGGTTGCCGGGCGGGCCCGGGCCCAGAATGCCGTTGTCAAGATTGGCGTCTTGAACGACCAGTCCGGCCCCTATCGCGACATTGGCGGGCAGCTGACGGTGACCGCCGTGAAGCAGGCCGTGGCCGAGTTCGGGGACAGCATCAAGGTGGAGGTGCTGAGCGCCGACCATCAGAACAAGCCGGATATCGGCGTGGGCATCGCGCGCCAGTGGATCGACCGGGAGGGCGTGAACCTGATCGTGGATGTGCCCACCAGCTCGGTCGCACTCGCGGTGAACAACGTGGCGCGGGAGAAGAACTGCGCCTACCTCAACACCGGTGCGGCCACGGCCGACCTTACGGGCACGCAATGCACGCCGGTGACGATGCATTGGGCGTACGACACCTACATGCTGGCGAAGTCCACCGGGGGCGCCATGGTGAAGGCCGGGGGCGATAGCTGGTATTTCGTGACGGCCGACTACGTGTTCGGCCAGCAGCTGCAGCGGGACACGACGGCGTTCGTGACCGCGGCCGGCGGCAAGGTGCTGGGCGCCTCGCCCTATCCCTTCCCGGGCACGACGGATTTCAGCTCGTTCCTGATTTCCGCGCAGTCCAGCGGTGCCAAGGTGCTGGGGCTGTGCAACGCGGGCGCGGATACTGTGAACTCCATCAAGCAGGCGGCCGAGTTCGGGCTGACGAACAAGATGAAGGTCGCGGCCATGCTGATGTTCCTGGGCGACGTGCATGGCCTGGGGCTGGAGGCCGCGCACGGGCTGTTCCTGACCGAGAGCTTCTATTGGGACATGAACGACAAGACCCGCGCCTTCACCAAGCGCTTCCGCGAGCGGATGCCGAGCCAGACGCCGAACATGACCAATGCCGGCGGCTATGCGGGCACGCTGCATTTCCTGAAGGCGTTGAAGGAGGTGGGCGTGGCCAACCGGGCGGACGGTGCCGCGATCGTGGCGCGCATGAAGGCGATGCCGGCGGAGGATGAATGCTTCGGCAGCTACAGGGTCCGCGATGACGGGCTGGCCCTGATCCCGTCCTATCTGTTCGAGGTGAAGAAGCCGTCCGAGAGCAAGTATCCCTGGGATTACTACAAGCAAGTGGTCGCGACGCCCGCGGACCAGGCGTGGCGGCCCCTGGCCGAGGGCGGCTGCCCGTTGGTGCGGGCCTAGCGCATGTCCGCCGCCACGCCCGGCACGGTCCGCGCGCACTCCGATTGGTCGGTGCAAGCCGCGCTGACGGTCGCGGTGTTCGTGTGCCTGGGCGTCCTGGCGGCGGCGTATGCGGCGCTGCGCTGGTCGGAGCTGTATGCCGGGATCACGGGGTTCAGCTTCTACCGGCCGCTGCCGCTGCTGTTCGGGCAGTTGCTGCTGGGGCTGATCAACGGGGCGTTCTATGCGCTGCTGTCGCTGGGGCTGGCGGTGATCTTCGGCATGCTGAACATCATCAACTTCGCGCATGGCTCCCTGTTCATGATGGGGGCGTTCGCGGCGTGGATGATGCTCACGCCGAATACCTGGCTCGGGATGATTTCGCCGGGCTTGTCGGTGCCGGAATGGGCGACCATCGGCTATTGGCCGGCCCTGGTGATCGCGCCGCTGATCGTGGGGGCGTTCGGGCTGTTGATGGAGAAAACGATCATCAGCCGGCTGTACATGCTCGATCACCTCTATGGCCTGCTGCTGACGTTCGGGATCGCGCTGATCATCGAGGGATTGGCGCGCAATGCGTTCGGCAGCTCCGGCATGCCGTATCGCATCCCGGATTTGCTGCAGGGCGGGACCAATCTGGGCTTCATGTTCATGCCGAATTATCGGGGCTGGGTGCTGCTGGCGGCGGCGGCGATGTGCCTGCTGACGTGGGTGGTGATCGAGAAGACGAAGCTCGGTTCGCGGCTGCGGGCGGCGACGGAGAACCCCGGTCTGGTGCAGGCCTTCGGCGTGAACGTGCCGCGGATGATCAGCCTGACCTATGCCGGGGGCGTGGCGCTCGCGGCGTTCGCGGGCGTGCTGGCGGCGCCGATCTATTCGGTGAACCCCAACATGGGCAGCAACTTCATCATCACGCTGTTCGCCGTCGTGGTGATCGGCGGCATGGGCAGCACGCTCGGCAGCATCGTGACCGGGTTCGGGCTCGGTATCGTGGAGGGGCTGACCAAGGTGTATTACCCGCAGGCGTCCGCCACGGTGATCTTCGTGGTGATGGTGATCGTGCTGCTGGCGCGGCCGGCCGGATTGTTCGGAAAGGCGGCCTGAGATGGATGCGACCCCCGGCGCTTTCCGCGCTGCTGCCGCGAGGCCAGTGACGATATTGGGGTTCAGCAGCGCGCAGGCCTCATTGCTGGTGCTGCTGATCGCGGCGGTGATTGCCGGGCCGTTCCTGATTTATCCCGTGTTCCTGATGAAGGTGCTGTGCTTCGCGCTGTTCGCCTGCGCGTTCAACCTGCTGATCGGGTTCGTGGGTCTGCTGAGCTTCGGGCATGCCGCGTATTTCGGCATGGGCAGCTATGTTGCGGCCTATGGCATGAAGCATTGGGGTATCACGCCGGAGATCGCGATCGTGGTCGGTGGGCTGGCCGGTGCGGCGCTCGGCACCGTGTTCGGCCTGCTGGCGATCAAGCGGCAGGGCCTGTATTTCGCGATGATTACGCTGGCCTTGGCGCAAATGAACTATTTCTTCTGTCTGCAGGCGCCGTTCACCGGGGGCGAGGACGGGATCCAGCAAGTGCCGCGCGGGTCGTTGTTCGGCGTGATCCCGCTCAATGACGACATGGCGATGTATGCAGTGGTCGCGGTCGTGTTCTTCATCTTCTTCCTGCTGATCCACCGCATCGTGCACTCGCCGTTCGGCCAGGTGTTGAAGGCGATCCGGGAGAACGAGCCGCGGGCGACGTCGCTCGGCTATCGCACGGATGACTACAAGCTGGTGGCGTTCATCCTCAGCACGTTCATCGCGGGCGTCGCGGGCGGGACGAAGGCGCTGGTGTTCGGCATCGCGACGCTGACCGACGTGAACTACGCGATGTCCGGTGAGGTCGTGCTGATGAACCTGCTGGGCGGCATGGGGACGATCTTCGGGCCCGTGGTGGGCGCCGGGGTGATCGTGTGGACCGAGAGCGCGCTGTCCAGCTACGGGTCCTGGGTGCTGGTGACGCAGGGGGCGATCTTTGTCGCGTGCGTGCTCGCGTTCCGGCGCGGGATCGTGGGGGAGATCGCGGCGCTGATCCGGCGGCCGCTCTAGCCTGCTGCCCCCGTTCCCGTGGGAGAGGGGGAGGTGAGCTGGCTCAACCAGCGGCCCGCCTTTTCCACCGCGTCCCGCGCGACGGCGACCCGGCCCGTGGCGCGGATGAAGCCGTGGATCACGCCGGCGAAGGTTTCGGCCTCCACCGGGACGCCGGCGGCGCGCAGCCGCGTCACGAGCTGTTCGCCCTCATGCCGCAGCACGTCCAGCTCCGCCAAGTGCACCAGCACCGGCGGCAGGCCCCTGAGCTCGGCGCGCAAGGGTGAGGCGAGGGGGTTCAGCCGGTCCGCCTGGTCCCGCGCATAGACGCTCCAGTAGAACCGCATCTTTTCTTCCGTCAGGAAAAATCCGCCGCCGCCGAACTCGCGATAGGTGGGCGTCGTGAAATCCGCGTCGCAGACCGGGTAGGTCGCGAGCACGCCGGCCAGCGCCGGGCCGCCGGTGTCCCGCAGCAGCAGCGCCGCGCCCAGCGCCAGGTTGCCGCCCGCGCTGTCCCCGCCCAGCACGATGCGGCTGCCATCCAGGCCCCAGGAGGCGCCATGCTCCGCGACCCAGCGCACCACGCCCGCGCATTCCTCGAGCGCCTGCGGGAACCGTGCTTCCGGCGATAAGGCATAATCCACGCTGAGCACTGCGTAGCCGGACCCCGCCGCATATTCGCGCGTCAAACGGTCATGGGTGTCGACGGAGGACCAGACCCAGCCGCCCCCGTGGAAATACACCAGGACCGGGAGCATCGGATCCGGAACGGGCCGGTGCAGCCGGCAGAACACGCGCCGTCCCCGCGCCGGCACCCAGACGTCGCGGCTGTCGGCCATCGGCGGGCCGCCCGAAACCAGCGTCATGGCCAGCGCGTCGTTCACCGCCCTTTGCGGCTCGAACGGCCCGGTGAAGTCGATCGGCGGCAGGCGGGAGGCCGCGTCCAGGAACGCCGCATGCGCGGTCAGCATCTCGGGATCCCAGCGTTCGTACATGGCGGCCTCCGGTTCTGCGTGCGATGCTCGCAGGGCCGCCACCGGAAAGGCAACCCTCGGGCCCGAGATGCGCTATGCTGCACTGCACCATAGACTGACGCCGAAATGCCCCTGATCCGCGCGCCCGGCGGACGCTTCCGTCCCGACCGGCTGTTTCGGCCGCGCTCCTTGGTCCTCGTGAGCGGCGGCACGGCGCTGAGCGAGACGGTCCGCGCCAACCTCGACGCGGCACGCTTCTCCGGAGTGATCCACGAAACCGGTCCGGACGGCATCGCCGCGCTGCCGGACGTGCCGGACCTCGCGCTCATCGCGACCGCACCGGAACAGGCCGCCGACGCCGTCCGGGCGCTGGGTGCGCGGGGCACCTTCGCCGCGATTTGCCTCACCCCGGCGCCTGACCTGGCGCTGGCCGCTTCGGCATCCGGCGTGCGGGTGCTGGGGCCGTCCTCGTTCGGGTTGGCGATCCCGGGGCTCGGCCTGAATGCCACCACGGGGCATCTGCCGCCACGCCCGGGCAAGATCGCGCTGGTGTCGCAATCGGCGGCCTTGTGCCGGGCCGTGCTGGATTGGGCGGAGCCGAACGGGGTGGGGTTCAGCCACATCGTGGGCGTGGGCGGCGCGGCCGACATGGGGTTCGGCATCGTGCTGGACTGGCTGGCGCGCGATCCTGGCACCGGCGCGATCCTGCTGGACATCCGCATCATCCGGAACCGCCGCGCCTTCCTCTCGGCCGCCCGCGCCGCGGCCCGGTTGCGGCCCGTGGTGGCGATCCGGGCGGGCGGCCGGCTCAACGATCCCACGGGGCGGGAGGACCTCGTGTTCGACGCGGCGCTCCGCCGGGCCGGGATCGTGCGGGTGGACCGGTTGTCCGACCTGCTGGCCGCTGCCGAGACGCTGACCCGCGCCCGGGCGCCCCGGCATGAGGCGGTGACGATCGTCACCAACGCGATCGGGCCCGGGCAGATGGCGGCGGACGCGGCGCTGGTCCTCGGCATCCCGCTGGCCCCGCCCTCGGCCACGAGCCGCGCCGTGCTCGGGCTGAGCTTGCCCCCGGGGCCGCCGGGCCTCGGCCTCGTGTGGACAGGACCGGACCAGCCGATCCGCCTGGCGGAGGCCACGGCGCTGCTGTCCGGTGCGGCCGAGACGGGTGGGATCGTGGTGGTGATGGCGCCCACAGGTCCCGCCGACGGTGCCGGCATCGCCGCCCTGGCGGCCGCGTCCGGCACGCTGCCGGTGCCGATGCTGGTGGCGGTATTGGGTGAGACGACGGGGGCCGGGCATCGCCAGGCGCTCGCGGCGGCCGGGGTGCCGGCGTTCAACACGCCGGAGCTCGCGATGCGGGCGTATGGCCAGCTGGTGGAGCAGCGCCGCGCCCGCGCCGCCGCCCGCGAGCTGCCGCCCCGCGCCGTGCTGTCCTTGGCGCCGGATCGGGAGGCCGTGCGGCGGCTGTTCGACCGGGTGCGGCAGGATGGCCGGTCCGGGCTGCTGCAGCACGAGGCGCTGGCGGTGCTGTCCGCCTATGGCCTGCCGATCGTGCCGAGCCGCCCGGCGCAGGCGATCGAAGACGCCGTGGCCGCGGCGGACGTCCTGGGATACCCCGCGGTGCTGAAGCTCGCGCGCAGCCAGCGGCCGGACCGGCGCGGCCCCGGGGGCGTGGTGCTGGACATCCCGGATGCGGAGGGGGTGCGCCGGGCCGTGGCGCAACTGGAGCGTCGGCGGGAGGGCCCGGCTGTGGAAGGGTATTTGGTGCAGCGCCAGGTGGGCCGCGCGCGGGAGCTGCGGTTGACGGTGCAGGACGACCCCGTGTTCGGCCCGGCGATCGGTTTCGGCCCCGGCGGCAGTGCCGCGGAGCTGTTGGGAGACGTTGCGATCGAGCTGCCGCCGCTCAACTTGGTGCTGGCCGCGAGCCTCGTGCAGCGCACGCGCGTGGCCGCGACCCTGGCCGCCGGGCATGACCGGCCCGCGGCGGATGCGGAGGCGGTGGCGGATGCGCTGGTGCGGATCAGCCAGCTCGTGGTGGATTTCCCGGAGATCGCGGCGCTGGACGTGAACCCGCTCTTTGCCGATGCGGAAGGTGTTTCGGCGGGCGACGCTTGGATCGGCCTGCGTGCGCCCGGCCAGAAATCCGCGCTGGCGATCGCGCCCTATCCGGCGGAACTGGCGCAGGAGTGGCGCAGTCAGCAGGAGGTGCTGACCGTGCGCCCGATCCGGCCCGAGGATGCGGAGGCGCATGCGGCGCTGTTTGCCCGGCTGACGCCCGAGGATATCCGCTACCGCTTCTTCAGCATGCTCCGCGCGTTGTCCCCGGAGCAGATCGCCCGTATGACGCAGGTCGATTACGACCGCGAGATGGCATTCGTCGCCACCCGCGCAACCGGGGAGACCGTGGGGGTGGCGCGGCTGGTGCGGGACGGGGACGGCGGCGAGTTCGCGATCGTGGTGGAGCCGTCGCTCAAGGGCCATGGACTGGGCCGGCATCTGATGGACCGGCTGATCGAGTGGGCCCGGAGCCAGGACCTGACGCATATCGTGGGCCAGGTGCTGGCGGAGAACGCGCCGATGCTGGCGTTCATGCGCCGGATGGGGTTTGCGCTACACCGCTCGCCGGAAGATCCGGAGATCATGGAGGCGCGGTTTGACCTCGGCCCCCGCGAGTAGCGCCAGGGTCCGGCAACGGGCGATCCTGTGCGTGCTGGGCTCGTCCGCCGCGTATAGCGTGGCGGGCGCGCTGGTGAAGGCGGGCTCCCCGGGGATTCCCACGATCGAGGTGGTGCTGTTCCGCAGCCTGTTCACCTTCGTCTGCCTGCTGCCGCTGATCCGGGGGCAGGGCGGGTGGCGGGCACTGACCACGCGGCGGCCCCTTGGGCATGCGTTCCGGCTGGTGTCCGGGTTCGCGGGCATGCTGAGCGCGTTCTACGGCTACGCGCATCTGCCGATCGCGACGGTGACGGCGCTGGGATTCTCGATGCCGGTGTTCCTGGCATTGCTGTCGGTGCCGATGCTGGGGGAACGGATTACGCCGGGGCGGGCATTGAGCGTGCTGGGCGGGCTGATCGGCGTGTTGATCGTGATCCGGCCGTGGCGTGGTGAGATGGACGCGCCGCTTTGGCCGTCGGTCATCGTGATGGCGGGTGTCGCGTGTTGGGCGCTGGCCATGATCAGCATCCGGCAGATGGGTCAGTCGGGCGAGCGTAACGTCACGATCGTGCTGATCTTCGCCGCTGCCAGCACGGTGGTGGCGGGGCTCGGCACGCTGCCGGTCTGGGTCACGCCGGCGCCGCCCGCGTTGCTGGCGCTGGTGGGGGTCGGCGTGATCTCGGCGCTGGCGCAGTGGTTGATGACGGAGGGGTATCGCAGCGGGGAGGCGACGATGCTGGCGCCGTTCGAATACGGCGCGATCCTGTATGCGGTGCTGCTGGGCTGGCTGGTATGGAGCGAGGTGCCGGGCGGGTGGGAGTTCGTTGGAATCGCCGTGCTGGTCGGCTCCGGCCTGCTGTCGTGGTGGCGGGAGAGCGTCAGCCGATGATGGCGAGGATCGCGGCCAGCAGGGCGCGCAGCTCGGCCGCGGCCAGCGATTTCGGCGCCGCTTCCGTGACCCCCAACCCGGCCGCGAACGCGTGGCTGAACGCAGCCCGGTTGCCGAGCGAGGCGGGCAGCACGACGAGGTTGCGCGACGCCAGCTCCCGCTCCAGCCCGGCCCGCACCTTGAGGCCACCCACCATCCGGTTCAGCACCAGGCAGGCCGGGCGCTTCTCCTCGGCCGCGAGCTTCAGCGTGCCTTCGGCGGCCCAGATGTCGGGGGCGCTGGGCTGCACCGGCACCACCACCAGCTCCGCCCCGCGGATGGCCCGGCGCGCATCCGCATCGACCTGCGGCGGGCTGTCGACGATCACCACGTCATGCGCGCGCCGCAACCGGTCCAGCTCCGCCGCCAGCCGCCATCCCGACAGGTCGGAGAAGGTGATGGGCGGCGGCGCCGGATCGCGGGCGACGCGGATGGCGTTCCAGCGCTGCAGACTGTGCTGCGGGTCGATGTCCAGCACCGCCACGCGCCGCGTCGGCGCCAGCGCGGCCGCGAGGTTGGCGGCGAGCATGGTCTTGCCCGCGCCCCCCTTCTGCTGCGCGATGGTGATCACGACGGACATGGCGTTGTGCCGGTCAGCGGCCCTGGTACACGCGGGGTGCCGGTTCCGCCAGGCGCTGGGCCTCGGCCGCCCGGGCTTGCGAGGTCTGCGGACGGTATTGCGCCTGCTGGGCCTGTTGAGCCTGGGCCCGGGCGGCGGCGCGCTGGCGGTTGCGGTTCACCGCGGCGGCGTGCCCGGCGGCGCAACCCGCGGCAGCGCCCACGAGCCCATGCCGCCCGGCATAGTGCCCGGCGACGCCGCCCATCACGGCGCCGGACAGGCAGCCAATGGCGTGCGCCTGGCTGCCGAAGGTGATGACCAAGGCGGAAGCGAGAAGAAGGGCGCGCATGGGAGGGCTCCGTTGGAGTTACAGTGTTGCGGGCAATACACTGGAATTTGTGCATGGCCAAAATAAGTTCGCTGCCGGAAGCCTTGCTGACCCCGGAGCAGATGGCGCGGGCGGACGCGCTGGCGGCCCGGGCGGGTGTGCCGGGGCCCGTGCTGATGCAGGCGGCAGGGCGGGCGGTGGCGCGGGCGGCGCGGCGCTTCGGTCCGTGCCCGGTGCTGGTGCTGTGCGGCCCCGGCAATAATGGTGGCGATGGCTATGTGGCGGCGCGGCTGCTGGCGCAGGAGGGGTGGCCGGTGCGGGTGGCAGCGCTGGCGCTGCCGCGCGCCGGGTCGGACGCTGCCGAGGCTGCCATGCGCTGGCGGGGGCCGATGGCGCCGTTTGCGCCCGCGGAGGCGGAGCGGGCCGGGCTGGTGATCGATGCGGTATTCGGCGCCGGGCTGCGGGACGACGTGCCGGACCACGTTGCGGCCACGCTGGCGGCTTCCCGGCGCGTGCTGGCCGTGGACGTGCCGAGCGGGCTCGATGGCGCGACCGGGCAGGCGCGGGGGCAGGTGCGCGCGAGCGACGCCACGGTCACGTTCTTCCGTCTGAAGCCCGGGCATTTGCTGCTGCCGGGCCGGGAGCTGTGCGGGGCGGTGCAGCTCGCCGATATCGGCCTGCCGTCCTCCGTGCTGAGCGGCCTCGGCGTGCAGGCCTGGCGCAATACCCCGGCGCTGTGGTCCGTGCCGCAGCCTGGGTCCGGCAGCCACAAATACACGCGGGGCCACGCAACGGTGCTGGGCGGCGCGGAGATGACGGGGGCGGCGCGGCTGGCGGCGGCGGCGGCGCGGGCGGCGGGCGCCGGGCTGGTCACGATCGCGGCGACTGGCAGCGCGGATCTGTATCGCATGGGCGACTCCGGGGTGATGGTGAACGCGGACATCGACGCGCAGCTTGCGGATGACCGCCGCCGTGTCTGGCTGTGCGGCCCGGGCCTCGGGCACGGCATGGCGCGGCAAATGGTGCTTCGGCTGCTCGCGGCCGGGCGGATCGTGGTGGCGGACGCGGATGCGCTGGGTGCCCATGCCGGGAACCCGGCGGCGTTGGCGGGCTGCGCGGTGCTGACGCCGCATGCGGGGGAGTTCGGACGCGTGTTCGGGCCGATCGGTCCCGACCGGGTTGCCGCTGTGCGTGCAGCCGCCGCGCAGGTGGGCGCCGTGGTGGTGCTGAAGGGCGCCGATACTGTGATCGCGGCACCGGACGGGCGGGCGGTGATCAACGACAACGCGCCGCCCTGGCTCGCCACGGCGGGCTCCGGGGACGTGCTGGCGGGATTGATCGCCGGGCTCCTGACGCAGGGGATGGCGCCGTGGGAGGCCGCCTGCGCCGGGGTATGGCTGCATGGTGCCGCGGCGGCGCTTCACGGTCCGGGCCTGCTGGCCGAAGCGTTGCCGCCAGCGATCGCTCAAACCCTTGCGAAGATGGGCTGCAACCCGGCCCGGGTTGGGTATAGTGCGACGGCTACCGGGAGCCCCGACCATGAGTGACGCCGCCGCACCGATCGGCCTGTTCGACCGCGCCATGCGCCGCATCGCGGGCGTGTGGCGGGACATGGCGTCCAGCGTGTCCGCCGACGAAGATGACAGCATCGCCCAGCAGATGCGCGCCTGCCTGGCGGCCCGCGGCGGGGAGGTGAGTGCGCGCAACCGGGCGGCGAAGCTGGCGCAGACCTATCTGGGCCTGGACGATGCCGGGCGCCGCGGGTTCCTGCTGGACCTCGCGCGGTTCGATTCCGATCCGGAGGCCGCGACCACGGCGTTCGAGGCCCTGGCCGCCACCACCGGCCCGGCGGAGCGCGCGATGGCGACCGTCCGGTTGCGCCGGGCCCTGGAGCCGCCGCGCATCCGGCTGCTGACGCAGTTCACCACCATTCCGGACGGCATGAAATTCCTGGTGGACCTGCGCGCCACCTTGCTGGAGCTCGCGAAGGGCGATCCCTATCTGTCAGCGCTCGAGAGCGACCTGCATGCGCTGCTGGCGAGCTGGTTCGACGTGGGATTTCTCGAGCTCGCCCGCATCGACTGGCATAGCCCGGCCGTGCTGCTGGAGCGCCTGGTGGGCTACGAGGCCGTGCACGAGATCCGCTCCTGGAGCGACCTCAAGAACCGGTTGGACAGCGATCGCCGCTGCTACGCGCTGTTCCACCACCGCATGCCGAACGAGCCGCTGATCTTCGTGGAGGTGGCGCTGGTCCGCGGCCTCGCCGACAGCGTGCAACGGCTGCTGGACAAGAAGGCGCCGCTGCTGGACGCGAAGGACGCCGATACCGCGATCTTTTATTCCATCAGCAACTGCCAGCGCGGCCTCGCGGGCATCAGCTTCGGCAATTTCCTGATCAAGCGGGTGGTGGAGGTGCTGGGGGCCGAGTTCCGCAACCTCAAAGCGTTCGCGACCCTGTCGCCGATCCCCGGCTTCCGCAAATGGCTGGATCCGAAGCTCGCAGCCGGTGAGCCGCTGGTCACGGAGGATGAGGCCGCGAGCCTGCGCCCGGTGGCGCCGACACCGGGCCTGAAGGGCGAGCAGGCGCTGGCGGCCATTTTGGCGCATCGCGGCTGGTTCCGGGACGCTGCCATGCACAAGGCCGCCGAGCCCGTGCTGGTCCGGCTCGCGGCGCGCTACCTGCTGGCGGAGTCCCGGGGCAAGCGGGCGCTCGATCCCGTGGCGCATTTTCACCTGTCGAACGGCGCGCGGGTGGAACGGATCATCCCGCTGGCGGACACGGCCGGGAAGGGGGTGCGGGAGAGCGCGACGTTGATGGTCAACTACCTCTACGATCCCACGAAAATCGAGGACTACCACGAGGATTACGCCGGCGAAGGCAAACGCAACGCGAGCCCGGCCGTCCGCAAGCTGGCGAAGGCACCGTGAACGCGCCCGCTGTCATTGCCCCGCCAACTGCGCAGAGCCGCATCGAGGGCCTGCGACAGATCGAGCGCAAGCTGCTCTGGCTGTCGGCCTGGACGATCCATAACGCCAACCACATCCGCCCCAACCGGGACGGGCTGAAAGTGGGCGGGCACCAGGCGTCCTGCGCGAGCTGCATCAGTATCCTGACCGCGCTGTATTTCGAGATCCTGCGGCCGCAGGACCGGGTGGCGGTGAAGCCGCATGCGGGCCCCGTGTTCCATGCCATCAACCTGCTGTTGGGCCGGCAAGAGGCGTCCCAGATGGAGGGCCTGCGCCGCATGGGCGGCATCCAGAGCTACCCGTCCCGCACCAAGGACGGCGATGAGGTGGATTTCAGCACGGGCTCCGTGGGCCTGGGTGTCGCGCTCACCAGCTTTGCGGCGTTGATGCAGGACTATGTGCGGCTGCATGGCCTGGGCCAGGAGCTGCCGCCCGGGCGGCACGTGGCGATCGCCGGTGACGCGGAGTTGGACGAGGGCAACATCTACGAGGCTTTGCTGGAGGGCTGGAAGCACGACGTTCGCAACGTCTGGTGGGTGATCGACTATAACCGCCAAAGCCTCGACAGCGTGGTGCCGGACCGGCTGTTCGGCCGGATCGAGGGCCTGTTCCGGGACATGGGCTGGAACGTCGTCACGCTGAAGTTCGGCCGGCTGCTGCAAGCCGCGTTCGAGCGGCCCGGCGGCGATGCGCTCCGGCTCTGGATCGATGACTGCCCTAACTCATTGTATTCCGCGCTGACGTTCCAGGGTGGTAGCGCCTGGCGGGTGGCATTGCTGGCGGATTTGGGCCGCGATCCCGGCATCCGCGCCATCATCGACCCGCTCTCGGATGACGAGTTGGCGCGGCTGATGACCAATCTGGGCGGGCATGACGTCGATTACCTGATCGAGCAGTTCCGGCTCGCAGATGCGCTCGGGGACCAGCCGACATGCTTTATCGCCTATACGGTAAAGGGGATGGGCCTGCCGTTTGCCGGGCACAAGGACAACCATTCCGGGCTGATGACCCGGGATCAGATGGCGCAGTTCCAGGCGGACATGCGGATCCGCCCCGGCCATGAGTGGGATGTGGCGGAGGGGCTGGATTGCTCGCCCGAGGCGTTCCAGCGCGTGATCGCGGAGGCACCGTTTGCGGCCCCGCTCACGCCCGCTGGGCGGCGGCTCGCGGCACAAGTGGTGCATGTGCCGGCGCAGCTGCCGGGGCCGGCGGTGGTGGGTCGCAAGGTCAGCACGCAGGCCGGGTTCGGCGACATCCTGGCCGAGATCGGCCGGGGTCGCGACGAGTGCGCTGAGCTGGCCAAGCATCTGTTGACCACGAGCCCGGACGTGACGGTCAGCACCAATCTGGGTCCCTGGGTGAACCGCCGGGGCGTGTTCGACCGGCATACGCGGAACGACGTGTTCCGCGACAGCAAGCTGGCCTCGGCGCAGCGATGGGGCATGGCGCCGTCCGGGCAGCATATCGAGCTGGGGATTGCCGAGCAGAACCTATTCTTGCTGCTGGCCGCAGCGGGGTTGCAGCATTCGCTGAACGGCGCGCGCGTGCTGCCAATCGGGACGGTGTATGACCCGTTCGTCAACCGCGGCCTCGATGCGCTGATCTATGCCTGCTACCAGGATGCAAGGTTCCTGCTGGTCAGCACGCCGTCTGGCATCACGCTGGCGCCGGAGGGCGGGCAGCACCAAAGCATCAACACACCGCTGATCGGCATGGCCGCGGACCGGCTGGCCTCCTACGAGCCGGCGCATGTGGACGAGCTAGCGATCCTGCTGCGGCACGCGCTGGTGCATATGCAGGCCGAGGATGGGTCGGCTGCATGGTTGCGGCTTTCGACCCGGCAATTGCCACAGCCCGATCGTGTGATCGATGCGGCGGCCGTGATCGCGGGTGCGCACT
>CBDFFQ010000002.1:332500-563569 GCA_965246835.1 Acetobacteraceae bacterium
CTTGGGATCCGGTCCTGATGATCTGGGATCCTGGACTGATCTGGGGTTTGCCTGTGGTGCGGAGATCGCCGGGCGCCGTCAACATATCCCTTCCCTGTGACGAAGACGAAGACATGCTTTGCGCGACGGCGGCCTATGGGGCGTTGGCGGGTGCGGGTGTGGGCTTTGGGCTAGTAGCTCAGCTGGTTAGAGCACACGCTTGATAAGCGTGGGGTCGGAGGTTCGAATCCTCCCTGGCCCATGGATCAGTTGCTAGGTGCCAGTCGTCAGCTTACAGGGAATGTTCTCTGGAGGCTGGTGACTGGCGGCTGGCACCTGAAGAGGGGGCGTAGCTCAATTGGGAGAGCGCCTGCTTTGCAAGCAGGAGGTCGTCGGTTCGATCCCGTCCGCCTCCATATCAGGAGTCAGGGGTCAGTGTTCAGGGGTCAGGAGTGGCACTTGAGCGTTGGGCTTTTTTCCGCTGAACGCGTCGCAGAGAAGAAGAGGTTGGGTTGCCATGGTGCATTCACGCGGGAGCGGGGTGTGGCGTGGTGATCTGGTAGGGGGCCGGTTGCGGTCTCCTGAGTCCTGGGCCCCAAGATATGGGCCCTGGATGTTCGTTTGTATTGTGAATCAGGTTCTGGTGCGTCTCTGGATGCGCAGGACAACTCGGGTGGCCTCTGGGGTCGGTGCGTTATGCGCCGGGTTCGTGGGGGTTGCGTGCAGGGGTCCGTTTTGGCTGTGCGTGGGTGTCTGACCCTGTTGCTTCGGTTATGTTTGTGACCGGGGTGGCTGGCGCATAGTTTGGGCAGTGTTCAGGGGCGTTTGTGTAAAGCTGAGTGTGAGTGCGTGTGCGGGGGTGTCTGTCTTTGTTTGGATGGATGGTTTCTGTGCATGGGGCTTTTGGCTGGGGTGTGAGCTCTGGTTGGAGGCGACTGATTGAGTATGAGAAGGGCATCGGGTGGATGCCTTGGCACCAGGAGGCGATGAAGGACGTGGCACGCTGCGAAAATCTAGGGGGAGCCGCGAGCGGGCTTTGATCCCTAGGTATCCGAATGGGGCAACCCACCCCTATGGGGTATCATGGGCTGAATACATAGGCTTATGAGGCGAACCCGGGGAACTGAAACATCTCAGTACCTGGAGGAACAGACATCAACCGAGATTCCGTGAGTAGTGGCGAGCGAAAGCGGAGCAGGCCAGTGGTTTGTGTGAACTGAGAAGAACGGCATGGAAAGGCCGGCCATAGCGGGTGATAGCCCCGTATTTGGAAGGTTTGCAGAAATCCTTGAGTAGGGCGGGACACGTGAAATCCTGTCTGAACATGGGGGGACCACCCTCCAAGCCTAAATACTCCCTGGTGACCGATAGTGAACAAGTACCGTGAGGGAAAGGTGAAAAGCACCCCGATGAGGGGAGTGAAATAGACCTGAAACCCGATGCCTACAAGCAGTCGGAGCATCTTATGGTGTGACGGCGTACCTTTTGTATAATGGGTCAGCGAGTTTCTGTTTGCAGCGAGCTTAAGCCGTTAGGTGTAGGCGTAGCGAAAGCGAGTCTGAATAGGGCGTTTTGAGTTGCAGGTAGAAGACCCGAAACCGAGTGATCTAGCCATGGCCAGGCTGAAGGTGGGGTAACACCCACTGGAGGGCCGAACCCACGCCTGTTGAAAAAGTCGGGGATGAGCTGTGGCTAGGGGTGAAAGGCCAATCAAACTCGGAGATAGCTGGTTCTCCGCGAAATCTATTGAGGTAGATCGTCGTGTGTTGACCACGGGGGGTAGAGCACTGGATGGGCTAGGGGACCCCAAAGGTTTACCAAACCCAACCAAACTCCGAATACCCGTGAGTTTAGCGCGGCAGACAGACGGTGGGTGCTAAGGTCCATTGTCGAGAGGGAAACAGCCCAGACCACCAGCTAAGGTCCCCAAATCGTGGTTAAGTGGGAAAGGATGTGGGAATTCCAAAACAACCAGGAGGTTGGCTTAGAAGCAGCCATCCTTTAAAGAAAGCGTAATAGCTCACTGGTCTAATAGAGATCCTGCGCCGAAGATGTAACGGGGCTCAAACCACGTACCGAAGCTGTGGGATCAGATTTTTAGGTGCCAGTCTCCAGTTTCCAGAAAAGATGGGACGGGTGTTATGGCGGGAGATGTGGAGCGATTGGCGGTGTTTCGGCGGGCATATTCCTTGTCGTTGGTTTTGCACCGCGCGAGCCATAGTTTTCCGAAGGTTGAGCAGTATGGCGGCGTCGCGGATCAGATGCGGCGCTCGTCGAAATCGGTGTGCGCGTTGCTGGCGGAAGGCAGCGGGCGTCAGTTGAGTTCGGAGGCGGAGTTCCGGCGCTATGTAATGATGGCGTTGGGGTCGGCGGACGAGACGAAGCTGTGGTGCCGCTATGCCCATGATCTTGGTTTTGCGAGTGCAGCCGAGACACAGGCGTGGGTGACCGAGATCACCGAGATCGCGAAGATGCTGCAAGGCCTCCTCAAACACCTGTCGAGTTAGATTTCTGGCAACTGGCGACTGGCTCCTGGAAACTGATCGGTAGCGGAGCGTTCCGTAGGCCTGTGAAGGGGGTGGGGTGACCCCTCCTGGAGGTATCGGAAGTGCGAATGCTGACATGAGTAGCGACAAACAGGGTGAGAAACCCTGTCGCCGAAAGTCCAAGGGTTCCTGCGCAAGGTTAATCCGCGCAGGGTGAGCCGGCCCCTAAGGCGAGGGCGAGAGCCGTAGCTGATGGGAACCAGATGAATATTTCTGGGCCTGCTGGAAGTGACGATCATGATATGTTGTCGGGTCTTATTGGATTGATCCGGCTTTTGGAGTGATCCGGGAAATAGCTCCAGCGTATAGACCGTACCCTAAACCGACACAGGTGGACTGGTAGAGTATACCAAGGCGCTTGAGAGAACCATACCGAAGGAACTAGGCAAATTGCTCGCGTAACTTCGGGATAAGCGAGACCTCTGTCCGGGCAACCGGATTGGGGTGGCACAGAGCAGGGGGTAGCGACTGTTTAGTAAAAACACAGGGCTGTGCGAAGTCGAGAGACGACGTATACGGTCTGACGCCTGCCCGGTGCCGGAAGGTTAAGAGGAGGGGTGCAAGCTCTGAATCGAAGCCCCGGTAAACGGCGGCCGTAACTATAACGGTCCTAAGGTAGCGAAATTCCTTGTCGGGTAAGTTCCGACCTGCACGAATGGCGTAACGACTTCCCCACTGTCTCCGGTATGGGCTCAGCGAAATTGAATTCCCCGTGAAGATGCGGGGTACCCGCGGTCAGACGGAAAGACCCTATGAACCTTTACTGCAGCTTTGCAGTGGCATTAGGAGAGCACTGTGTAGGATAGGCGGGAGGCTATGAAACTGGGGCGCTAGCTCTGGTGGAGCCATCCTTGAAATACCGCCCTGTGCGCTTCTGATGTCTAACCGCGTCCGGTCAGCCCGGACCGGGACCCTGCATGGTGGGCAGTTTGACTGGGGCGGTCGCCTCCCAAAGTGTAACGGAGGCGCGCGATGGTGGGCTCAGGCCGGTCGGACATCGGCTGCTGAGTGCAATGGCATAAGCCCGCCTGACTGCGAGAGCGACAGTTCGAGCAGAGACGAAAGTCGGCCATAGTGATCCGGTGGTCCCGCGTGGAAGGGCCATCGCTCAACGGATAAAAGGTACTCTAGGGATAACAGGCTGATCTCCCCCAAGAGTCCACATCGACGGGGAGGTTTGGCACCTCGATGTCGGCTCATCACATCCTGGGGCTGGAGCAGGTCCCAAGGGTTCGGCTGTTCGCCGATTAAAGTGGTACGTGAGCTGGGTTTAGAACGTCGTGAGACAGTTCGGTCCCTATCTGCCGTGGGTGAAGGAGACTTGAGAGGAGCTGTCCCTAGTACGAGAGGACCGGGATGGACGCACCTCTGGTGCACCGGTTGTCGCGCCAGCGGCACAGCCGGGTAGCTATGTGCGGACAAGATAACCGCTGAAAGCATCTAAGCGGGAAACTTACCTCAAAACCAGGTCTCCCAGGAGGCAACTCCAGTAGGGCCGTGGAAGACCACCACGTCGATAGGCCAGATGTGAAAGCGCGGCAACGCGTGCAGCTAACTGGTCCTAATCGCCCAATAGGCTCAATCAATCAAACCCCATGCATGGAAATCATCCATCCATCACACACACACACACTCCGACATACACCAGAACCTCGAACCTGGAACGAAGACGTTCCAGGGGGCTCCCACCCACGTAAATCCGTGCGGTGCCATGCGGAACGAAGCCGTTCCGCGGTGTGGCTTGAGACGACCTGGTGGCCATGGCGGAGGGACTACACCCGATCCCATCCCGAACTCGGACGTGAAAACCACCAGCGCCTATGATACTGCACCCCAAGGTGCGGGAAAGTCGGTCGCCGCCAGGTCTTCTCAAACCATACACACACACAAACACCAACCCCATCGCAGGCCAACGTGCACATACACACACGCACAAACAGCCCGCCAAACACGCGGGGTGGAGCAGCCCGGTAGCTCGTCAGGCTCATAACCTGAAGGTCACAGGTTCAAATCCTGTCCCCGCAACCACCGGAAATGCTCTACCGCCCGGCCTCCGTGACCAGTATCGGCACCCCGGATGTTACCGCGTGGATGCCCAACACGCTCGCGAGCTCGAACACCTCCATTACCTCCGGTCCGGTCGCACCAAAGTGCAGCGCCTGTCTCACATGCGCCCGGATCCCGATGGGATTGAGGTTGACGTGAGCCCCTTCTTCCCTCCATTCAGAAGTAGAGTCCGCGGTTGCCGCCACGCCTATCGTGTCGGTGTTTCTCTGTTTGGTCGAGCGCCGTTTCTCCGTCCCGGCCATCCTCTCCCGAGCCGTCGCGCGCAGCCTGGGTCAAGGCTGGCCGTAGGCCATCGCCGTAGGCGACGCGCAGCGGCCTTGATGCAGGCGAGCACGGCGGCACGCTGAGCCAGCCGGGCGCGCGGCCACCCAGCGCCGAGTGCGGCCGGACGTGGTTGTAGTCCTCCCGCCACGCCGCCAGCACCGCCCGCGCCTGCCGCAGCGACGTGAACACCGTCTCGTTCAGGCATTCGTCCCGCAGCCGCCCGTTGAAGCTCTCGCAATACGCGTTCTGCTGCGGCTTGCCCGGCGCGATGTAGTGCCAGCCCACGCAACGCTCCTGCGACCACCGCAGGATCGCCGTGCTCGTCAGCTCCGTCCCGTTGTCGCTCACCACCGTCAGGGGCAGCCCGCGGACTGCCACGATCGCGTCCAGCTCGCGCGCCACCCGCAGCCCCGACAACGACGTGTCCGCCACCAGGCCCAGGCACTCCCGCGTGCAGTCATCGACCACGCACAGCATCCGGAACCGCCGCCCGTCCGAGAGGCTGTCCGACACAAAATCCAGTGACCACCGCTGGTTCGGCCCGTCCGGCACCGCGATCGGCGCCCGGATGCCCAGGGCCCGTTTGCGGCCGCCCCGGCGGCGCACCTGCAACCGCTCCTCGGCGTAGATCCGGCGCAGCTTCTTGTGGTTCAGCACCACGCCCTCCCGCGACAGCAGCAGCCCCAGACGGCGATACCCGAACCGGCGACGCTCGCCCGCCAAGGCCCGGAGCCGGACACGTGTCCCAGCATCGTCCAGCCGGATCGACCGATACCGCACAGCCGTCCGGTCCGCCCCCAACACTCGGCACGCCCGACGCTCGCTCACCGCGTGCTGCTCACGCAGGTGCGCCACGGCCTCTCGCCGCGCGGCGGGCGTCACCATTTTTTTCCAGCCACGTCTTTCAGCATCGCGTTGTCCAGCATCGCCTCGGCCAGCAGCTTCTTCAGCCGGGCGTTCTCCGCCTCCAACGTCCGCAATCGCCGCGCCTCGGAGACCTCGAGACCGCCAAATTTCGCCTTCCATTGATAGAACGTCGCCGGGCTGATCCCGTGCTTGCGGCAAACATCCGCCGTTGTCGAACCGGCCTCCTGCTCCCGCAGCACGCCGATGATCTGCTCCTCCGTGAACCTCGAACGCTTCATTCGTCCGCCTCCTGCTCGGGCGGACTCTACTAAAAACTGGCGGAAGATCAGGGGCTCACGTCAAGGTGCGTCACGGAGGCATGAAGCGCCACACACACCAGGGCGCGGGTTTTCGGCTCCAAAGTTCCGTGGTTCCATGGCACCGCCGCCAGGTCCGCAAACGCCTCGAAATAAGCCGGGGACCGCGTCAGCACGGCCTCCCATGCCTCGGTCCAACCGGCATGGCGCGCGGTGAAATCCGCCTTGATCCGGGCCTGGTCCGGGCCGGGAGTCCTGGCCGGCAATTCGTCCGCGCGTCCGGCCGCTGCAAGCTCCTCCAGCAGGATCGGCAGACCGGTCGTGACGGTGTCCACGCCCAGCGTGGCCGCCAGCTCCATCACCTCCATCACCTGCGCCGGGGTAGCGCCCAGGCCAAGCGCGTTGGCCATGTGGATGCGGGTGCCGGGGTCGTAGAGATGCGTCGTGGAGACATCGATCGCGACATAGATCAGCTCCTTGACCACGGGTGGCAGCACACCGTGGCGCCAGGGGATTGCGGAGAAGGTGAGGTAGGCCGCGAAGAAGGCCGGGTCGAGCCGGAGCGTCTCGTCCCAAAGCGGGCTCCAGTAGCCACGGGCCTCGATGAAGGCCTGTTTCAGCGCGTTCCGATCCATCACGACATCGCCACGCCCGGATAGCCCTGCGCCGCGACCTCGTCACACCGACGCTTGTAGGGGCCGAAGCCGCCGACATACGGCATGAACACGCGCGGCTTACCGGGGATGTTGGCGCCGACATACCAGGAGTTCGCGAGCGGATAGAGCGTGCTGTCGGCAACCTCGTTCACATGCTGCACCCAGTGCGACTGAGCATCGGGCTCCGCCTCGATCCGATGGAACCCGTAGGCGCGGGCATGGGTCAGGCAGCCGGCGATCCAGTCCGCGTGCTGCTCGCAGGCCAGGATCATCTGCGATTTCACGGAGGGGCTGCCGGGCCCGGTGATGAGGAATAAATTGGGGAAGCCCGCCACCATCATCCCCATGAAGGTCTGCGGCCCCCCGGTCCAGGTCTCGGCCAGCGCCGGGCCGTCGGCCACCCGGATGTCGATCTCCCGCAACGCCCCGGTCATCGCGTCGAACCCGGTGGCGAATACCACGGCGTCCAGCTCATACTGGCCCGATGCGGTCTCTACGCCGGCCTCGGTCAGCCCGGCGATCGGCGCGCTCCGCACATCCACCAGGGTCACGTTGGCGCGGTTGTAGGTCTCGTAATAGCCGGAATCGAGACAGAGGCGCTTCGTGCCGATCGGGTGATCCGTGGGGGTCAGCAGCGCGGCGATAGCGGGATCGCGCACCGTGGCGCGGATCTTCTCTCGCACGAACTCGGACGCGGTGTCGTTGGCCGCCTTGTTCACCAGCAGGTCGGTGTAGGAATACAGGAAGCTGATGCTGCCGCCCTCCGCCCACTTCGCCTCGTAGGTGCGGCGCCGCTCCTCGGGCGACACGTCCAGCGCGCCCTGGGTCGGCGGGGGAAAGCCGGACATGCCGAAGGGAGTATCGAGCGCGTCCTGCCGGCGTTGGGCATAGATCGCCTTGTGCGCCTTGTCCCGCGCCGGGTCGAGCGGGGCGTTGCGGGCCGGAAGGCTGAAATTGGCCGTGCGCTGGAACACGGTGAGATGGGCTGCCTGTTTCGCAATGAGCGGGATCATCTGCACGCCCGAAGACCCCGTGCCGATCACGCCGACGCGCAGCCCGGTGAAGTCCACGCCGTCCTGCGGCCACAGCCCGGAGTGAAAGGTTCTGCCGCGGAAGCGAGCGAGGCCCGGGAAGTCCGGGATGCGCGGTGTGGACAAATTGCCGGACGCCATGATGCAGAATTGCGCTTGGACCTCATCCCCCTGGTCGGTGCGGACCGTCCAGTGCCCGGTGCCCGGATCGAACGTCGCGGCGATCACGCGGGTGCCGAATTGGATGTCCCGCCGGAGGTCGAACCGGTCGGCGACATGGTTCACATACCGCAGGATCTCCGACTGGTTGCCGTAGCGCTCGGGCCAGCGCCATTCCTGCTGCAGCTCGTCCGAGAACGAGTAGGAGTATTCCAGGCTCTCCACGTCGCAGCGCGCGCCCGGATAGCGATTCCAGAACCACGTCCCGCCCACATCGGACCCGGCCTCGAACACACGGACGCTGAGGCCCAGGCTCCGCATCCGGTGCAGCGTATAGAGCCCGCCCACCCCGGCGCCGACGATGACGACGTCATAGGTGGTCTGAGTATCCCGTGCTGGTTGAGCCGCGGACATCGTTCGTTTCTCCCGGCCGCAGCATAGGCATCGGCCGAGCCGCTCTCCAAGGCCGAGCTGGCCCGCACCAGCGCGCTTGACGGCCGCGGAGCTGGAACCCTAGCGTCTGTCCAACAAAGAAAATCGAGGGAACGTGTGATGGACAGCAAGACAGGCGCAGTCGGCCGCCGGACCGTGCTGGGCGCCGCGGCCGGTGCCGCGATTACTGGTTTTCCACACATTGCGGGCGCGCAGGCCAAGGTGCTCAAGATCGGCATGCCCACGATCCTGTCGGGCCGGGTCGCGATCCTCGGCACCTCCAGCCGCGCCGCCGTGCAGCTCGCGGTCCGTCAGATCAACGAAGCGGGCGGCGTCGCGGGCCGCACGATCGAGCTGGTGGACCGGGACAGCAAGGGACGGCCGGACGAGGCGGCGAAGGTCACGCGGGACCTCATCAACAATGATGGCTGCGAGATCATCATCGATGCGGAAGCGTCCTCCGGCTCGTTCGCGGTGCAGGAGGTCATTCGGGACTTGCCGGTGCTGTGCCTGCATACCTGCTCCGAAACTTCGTCCCTGTCGGCGGATCCGAAGCTGCATGTGAAGACCGCGTTCCGCTGCGCGCGGCAGGGCATCCACGATGCGGTGGCGGGCGGCCGCTATGCGTCGGCCATCTCCAAGGAGCGTGGCCTCAAGAAGTGGATGACCTGCTCACCGGATTACGCCTATGGCCGCGACAACACGGCGGAGTTCCTGGAGTTCGCCAAGAAGTTCGACCCCTCGATCGAGGTCGTGGACCAGGTTTGGCCGAAGCTGTTCGCCCCGGACTACACCGAGAACCTGACCAAGATCCTGCAGACCAAGCCGCAAGCCGTGTATTCCGCGCTGTGGGGCGGGGACCTCGTGACGTTCATCGAGCAGGGCAATTTGTATCGCCTGTTCGCCAACTTCGCCTTCTTCTCGGGCGGGCTCGGCGATCCACCGGTGCTGACCGCGATCAAGCAGCTGCCGGCCGGCATGAACACCGCCTACCGCTACAACCGCGCCTATCCGGACAAGCCCGGCAATGCCGCCTTCGCGGACGGTTTCGGCAAGATCGCCGGGCATGAGCCCACCAACTGGGCGTGGCAGAACAGCCTCGCGATGCAGTTCATCGTGGAGGCCCTGAAGCGCACCAACGGCAAGACGGACGGCGCGGCGCTGGCGGCGGAGCTGGCGGGCATGCAGGTGGCATCGCCCTTCGCGGTCGATGACGTGATCACCATGCGGGCCGAGGACCACACCATCATCGGCTACCCCGTCGCCTGGGGTCAGACGCTGCCGAAGGCGCCGTTCGTGGAGAAATTCGCGCCTGTGCCATGGAGCGACATCCTGGCCAACGAGAAGGATTGGAAGGGGTCGAAGGGCTACGTGTAGCCGATGAACCTCGAGGCGCTGCTCGGCTGCCTGTCATCGGCGTCCTGCGTAGTGACGCAGAGTTCGACGGGGCTGATCGTCGGCATGCTGGTGTTCCTGGTCGCGTCCGGCCTGTCGTTGATCTTTGGCGTGCTGGGCGTGATCAACTTCGCCCATGGCGCGTTTTACATGCTGGGCGCCTATTTCGCGTTCACCGCCTATGCCGTGACCGGCAGCTTCACCGTGGCGATCCTGGCCGGGGCGGCGGGCGTGATGCTGTTCGGCATGGCGTTCGAGCGGCTGTTCATGAGCCGCGTCTATGGGCAGGACGTGCTGATGCAGTTGCTGGTCTGCTACGCCTTCATCCTGATCCTCGATGACGTGGTCAAAACGGTCTGGGGCGCCGAATACCGGATGCTGGGCATGCCCGATGCGTTCGCGACGGCGCCGATCGAGATCGCGGGCGGGTATGTGCCGGGCTATTATCTGTTCCTGATCGGCATCTCGTTCGTGGTGGCGGTGGTGCTGTGGGCCGGGATCGCGCGCACGCGGTTCGGCAAGGTGGTGCGGGCCGCCGCGATCAACCCGGCGATGGTGGGCGCGCTCGGCATCAACACCACGGCGCTCTATGCGATCGTGTTCGGCATCGGCAGCCTGCTGGCCGGGATGGCGGGCGCGCTGGCGGCCCCGATCCGGACATTGACGCCCGGAATGGGCCTGTCGATCCTGATCGAGAGCTTCATCGTGACCGTGATCGGCGGCATGGGTTCGATCATCGGCGCCTTCATCGCGGCGGTGATGATCGGGTTCATCCGGTCGTTCGGATCGATCGGCTTTCCGCTGTTCGTGGACGGGATCGTGTTCGGGCTGATGGCGCTGGTGCTGATGCTGAAGCCGAGCGGGCTGCTGGGACGGCCGATCGCATGATCCGGGATGCGATTTGGGCGGCGGTGGCGCTGGTCGTGCTGCTGATGCTGCCGGTGGTGGTGCCGCAACCGGCGCTGCGGGATTTCCTGATCTACGTCATGGCATACGGTCTGCTGGCGATGTCTCTGAACCTGCTGATCGGGTTCACCGGGTTGGTCTCGTTCGGGCATGCCGCCTATTTCGCGTCCGGCGCCTACGTGTTCGGGCTGCTGATGCAGTCGGGGCTCACCTCCGTGCCGGTGGCGATGCTGGCGGCGGTGGGCGGGACCGCGTTGCTGGCGCTGGTGATCGGGGCGATCTGCGTGCGTTCCAAGGAGATCTACTTCGCCTTCATCACCCTGGCCTTCCAGATGTTCATCCACAGCATCATCCTGACCTGGATCGGGCTCACGGGCGGGGACCAGGGATTGCGCGGCGGTATCCCGCGGCCACCGTTTTGGGGCATCGACCTCAACGACGCCCGCACGCTCTATGCGTTCTGCACGGTGGTATCGGTGCTGTGCTTGCTGCTGATGCGGCAGATCGTGCAATCGCCGTTCGGCGCCACGCTGCGCATGATCCGGGACAATCCGCTGCGGGCGAATTTCGTCGGCGTGAACGTGCTGCGGGTGAAGCTCGCGGTATTCGTCATCGCCAGCACGATGGCGAGCGTGGGCGGCATCATCCTCGCGCTGTTCGTCTCCGGCGCCTATCCGGATTTCGCGTTCTGGACCACGTCCGGTGAGGCGATCTTCATGATCATGCTGGGCGGCACGCAGCTTTTCCTGGGGCCGCTGGTGGGCACTGTGATGCTGCAGGCGCTGAACCACTACGTCACGATCTATACCGAGCACCACGGCATCGTGCTGGGCACCGTGATCCTGATCTTCGTTCTGGGCCTCCGCCGCGGCCTCGCAGACTTCCTCTACGAGCGCCTGACCCGGCGCCGCGCACCCGCGGAGGCGATCCGTGACAAGCTCGCTTAAGGACCAGGTCGCCGTCGTGACCGGGGGCGCGAGCGGCATCGGCGAGGCCTGCTGCCGCGCGCTGGCTGGGCGCGGCGCCCATGTGGTGGTGGCCGATCTGGACGAAAGCCGGGCAGAGGCCGTCGCCGCCACCCTGCCACACACCATTGCTGCGCAGCTGGACGTGACGGACCACGCCGCATTGCAGGCCTTGGCGGACCGGCTCGGCCCCGTGGACATCCTCATCACCTCCGCCGGGGTGCTGCAACGGCCCGCGCGGCCGGAGGACCTCACGATGGCGGAGTGGGATCATGTCGTGGCCGTGGATCAGCGCGGGGTTTACCTCACGTGCCTCGTGTTCGGCACGGCGATGGCGCGGCGGGGCCGTGGCGCCATCGTGAACATCGCCTCCGTGGCTGCGCTGCGCTCCATGCCGCTCCACGCCTATGCCCCGGCCAAGGCCGCTGTGGTCGCGATGACGGCCGGGCTCGCGGCGGAATGGGGGCGATCGGGCGTTCGGGTGAATGCGGTAGCGCCCGGTTTCGTGCTGACGCCGGGCTTGCAGGCGGAGGCGGCGGCCGGGCGGCGGGACATCACGGCGCTGGCGCAGAACGCGGCGATTGGCCGGCTGGTGGAGGCGGACGAGATCGCGCGCGGCTGCTGCTTCCTGGCGTCCGGCGAGGCCTCTGCCATCACAGGCGTCACGTTGCCGATCGATGCCGGCTGGCTGGTGGCGGGGTCCTGGGCCGGGTATGGCGGCGTGCCGGGGGCACGTGGATGCTGAGTGTCCGTAACCTGTCAAAGGCGTTCGGCGGCGTGGTCGCGATGCGGGACGTGTCGCTCGAGTTCCCGCAGGGCTCGCTCTCGGCCGTGATCGGGCCCAACGGCGCCGGCAAGACCACGTTCTTCAACCTGATTTCCGGCCATCTCCGCCCCGATCGGGGCCAGGTATTGCTGGACGGGGAGGAGCTGGTCGGCCTCAGCAGCCTGCAGATCGTGCGGCGCGGGATGGGGCGGGCGTTCCAGGTGGCGTCGTTGTTCCCGAGCCTGTCGCTCCGCGCCTGCCTGATGGCGGCCGCCACGTCGCACCAGCGGCGCTCCTGGTCCATGCTGGGCCGCTTCCCGCCCCGGGCGGCGATGGCGGCGGCGGACGAGATCATGGCGTTGCTGGAGCTCGAACCGAAAGCGGACATGCAGGCCGCCAACCTGTCGCATGGCGACCAGAAGTTGCTGGATATCGGCCTGGCGCTCGCAACCCGGCCCCGCATCCTGCTGCTGGATGAGCCCACCGCCGGCATGGGACCGGATGAGCGCTGGCAGATGATCGGCCACGTGCACCGGCTCTGGCAAAGCCAGGGCCTGACGCTGCTGTTCATCGAACATGACATGGATATCGTGTTCAAGATCGCGCAGGCGGTGCAGGTGCTGAAGTATGGCGAGGTGCTCGCCTCGGGCACGCCTGAGCAGATCCGGGCCAACCCGGCGGTGATCGAGGCCTATCTCGGCACCGATCATCAGGTTGCGGCTTGATGCTGGAGGTGCGCGGGATCGACGTGTTCTACGGCGCGAGCCAGGTGCTGTTCGGCGTCGATCTGGTGGTGGAGCGCGGGCAGACCATGGCGCTCCTGGGCCGCAACGGCGCCGGCAAGAGCACGACGTTCAAGGCGATCGCCGGGTTGCAGCCGCCGCGGCAGGGCGAAATCCGGCTGAACGGCGAAACCGTCTCCGGCCGCCGCCCCTACCGCATCGCCCGGCGCGGCATCGGCTATGTCCCGGAAGACCGGCAGGTGTTCCCGGAGCATACGGTGCAGGACAATTTGCTGATCGGCCAAAAGCCCGGCCCGAAAGGCGAGGCCGGGTGGACGCTCGACCGCGTGTGGGAAGTGTTCCCGATCCTAGCCGGCATGCGCACGCGCCTGGCTGGCCGGCTCTCGGGTGGGGAGCAGCAATTGCTGACTATCGCGCGCACCCTGATGGGCAACCCCGACATCGTTTTGCTGGACGAGCCGAGCGAGGGGCTGGCACCCCTGATCGTGCAGGCAATCGGCGTGCTGATCCGCCAATTGCGGGAAAGCGGGGTCACGATCCTGGTGGCCGAGCAGAACGTCCATTTCTGCCTAGGCATCGCGACCCACGTAGCCGTCGTCGACAAGGGCCAGGTGGTCTACCGCGCCGGCATCGAGGGGCTCCGGGCCAACGAAGCGATCAAGCAGCGCTATCTGGCCGTTTGATCGAGCGTCAGGCCGGCCGGATCAGCCGGTGCTGCTTACGGCCCGCCGAGAGCTTGATCGCTCCGTCCCGCAGCGAGTCCGCGGTCAGCACCAGGGCCTCGTCCGTCACGGCCACATCGTTCACCCGCGCGCCGCCGCCCCGGATCAGCCGCCGCGCCTCGCCATTGCTGGCCGCGAGCCCGGCCTCCACCAGCAAGCGTATGACCGGGATCCCGGAGGCAAGCTCGGCCCCCGGCACGGTGTGGGTGGGCAGCGACTGCGCGGCGGTACCCTCTTCGAAGGCCTGACGGGCGGTTTCGGCGGCTTCGGACGCGGCCGCGTCGCCATGGGCCAGCCGCGTCGCCTCCGTGGCCAGCCGCTTCTTCGCCTCGTTGACGGCGGCACCCGGAAGCGCTTCCAGCTGCGCGATCTCGTTTAGCGACACCTCGGTGAACAGGCGAAGGAAGCGGCCGACATCGGCGTCCTCGGTGTTGCGCCAGAACTGCCAGTACTCATACGGGCTGAGCCGGTCCGCCTTCAGCCAGATGGCGCCGCGCGCGGTCTTGCCCATCTTGGCGCCGCCGGCCGTCGTGATCAGCGGTGTGGTGAGGCCGAACACCTGCTTGCCCTCGGTGCGCCGCACGAGCTCCACACCGGAGACGATGTTGCCCCATTGATCCGATCCGCCCATTTGCAGCGCCACGCCGAGCCGACGCTGCAACTCCCGGAAGTCATAGGATTGCAGGATCATGTAGTTGAACTCGAGGAACGTCAGCGGCTGCTCCCGCTCCAGCCGCAGGCGCACGCTATCGAAGGTCAGCATGCGGCCGATGGTGAAATGCGTGCCGACGTCGCGCAGCAGGCCGATATAGCCGAGCTGGTCCAGCCAATCCGCGTTGTTGGCCATCACGGCGTCAGCAGGGCCGTTTCCGAAGCGCACGAACGGCGCGATGCAGGACTGGATGCCGGCCATGTTGGCGGCGATCTGCGCCTCATCGAGCATCTGCCGGGCCTCGTCCTTGCCGGAGGGGTCGCCGATCCGGGTGGTGCCGCCACCCATCAGCACCACGGGGCGATGACCGTGCTTCTGCATGAGCCGGAGCAGCATGATCTGCACCAGGTTGCCGACGTGCAACGAGCTCGCCGTGCAGTCGAAGCCGATATACCCGGCGACCGGCCCGGCCAACAGTGCCGCATCCAGCGCCGCCTCGTCGGTCTGTTGGAAGACGAAGCCGCGGGCGGCGGCCTCGATCAGGAACGGGCTTTCGGGCATCGGGTATCCTTGTTCGCCGCGCCCCGCTAGCACGGGCGCATAGCGGGGCAAAGCGAGGCCGGGCTATAAACGTTCATGGTCGACGGTCCCGCCCCCAGTATCGTGCCCCGCCTACCGGCCGACCAGGTCGAGCGGATCGGGCTGCGCAACTCGTGGCGCGGCGATTTCTACCATCGGGGGCTGACCCTGCCGTGGCTGCAGTTCCTGGTGCTGGGCTCGCTCATCTACCTGGTCGTCAACGTCGTCTTCGCGCTGCTCTATATCCTGCAGCCCGGCAGCATCGTCGGTGCCCGGCCGCACTCGTTCGAAGACGCGTTCTTCTTCAGCGTGCAGACGATCGCGACCATCGGCTACGGTCAGATGTCACCCGGCACGCTGTTCGCGAATGTGCTGGTGACGATCGAGACCATGGTGGGGCTGATCTTCCTGGCGCTCACCACCGGCATGGTGTTCGCGCGCATCAGCCGGCCCACTGCGCGGGTCATGTTCGGACGGCACGCCGTGATCGCACGCTACAACGGCGTGCCCACATTGCAGGTCCGCCTCGCGAACGAGCGGCGGAGCCAGATCCTGGAGGCCGACGTGGCCCTGATCCTGTTGCGCTACGAGCGGTCCGAGGAAGGGATCATGCTGCGCCGCTTCTTCGACCTGAAGCTCGCCAGGGCGCACACGCCCGTGTTCGCGCTATCGTTCACGGTGCTGCACGTGATCGACGACAGCAGCCCGCTCCGCGGTGCCACGGCCGCAAGCCTCGCGGCGGAGGACGTTGAGTTCCTGATCACCGTCACGGGCCTGGAGGAAACCACGTCCCAGACGGTGCATGCCCGCTATGCCTACCGTCCAGACGAGGTGCTGTGGAACCGGCGGTTCACGGACATCTTTTCGGTCCGCGATGGACGCCGGGCCATCGATTACCGCCGGTTCCACGAGACGGAACCGGCGTAATCGGTCAGTCGGCGGCGAGTGCCAGGGCCTTGCGAGCCATGATCTTGCCCACATGATCCTCGATCGCGCGCCCGGCCTCGTCGGCGTGGCTCGCGAACACATGGTCGGCGCCGGCATAGACCCGGTAATCGACCTGAACGTTCTTCTGCGTGTTCAGCTTGTCCACCAGTTTCCGCACCGCGGCTTCCGGCACCAGCTCGTCGCTATCGCCATGCAACATCAGGCCGCTGCACGGGCAGGGGGCCAGGAAGCCGAAATCGTAATGGTTGGCCGGCGGCGCCACACTGACCCAGCCGGAGATCTCGGGCCGGCGCATCAGGAGTTGCATGCCGACGAAGGCGCCGAACGAGTAACCGCTGATCCACAGGCCGCCCGAATTGGGGTTCACCATCTGCATCCAGTCCAGCGCGGCCGCGGCGTCACTGATCTCACCGAAGCCACCGTCATACTTGCCCTGGCTCCGGCCGACGCCACGGAAATTGAACCGCATCACCGAGAAGCCGAGCTTCTGGAAAGATTGATACATCGTGTAGGTGACACGATTGTTCATCGTGCCGCCATGGAGCGGGTGCGGATGGAGGATGAGCGCCAGCGGGGCGCCGGTCTCCTTGGAATGGTGGTAGCGGCCTTCTAGCCGGCCGTCGGGGCCAGCGAACATCACCTCAGGCATGAGATCCCAGTTCTTTCCTTGCTCAACAGCTCGAGTATGTGGGGACCGGCGGCCCCCCACTCCAGCTATATCCGATCACTTCTTTGCGGACCGGGTTGCCAGCCGCGATTTGACGGCGTTGGACAAACCAGCTTAGCGTTCCTCCTCTGGAAAGCGGGGCTCCCGTTCCCACTTTCGCCATGCACTTGCACTTGACGACGTTGATCGGCGTGCTTTCCTCACCTGGGCAAGCATCCAACCTCGAACCTGGCCACCATAGTCGCTTGGGCGCTGAAACACATAATGGAATTGTCGCATGGCATTCATGTTTCTGCGCGAACTGGTCACCGCTTATCGTACACGGGATCCGGCGGCCCGGTCCGATATAGAGGTATTGCTCTGCTACCCCGGCCTGCACGCCGTTCTGTGGCATAAGCTCTCGCATGGGTTGTGGCGGCGCGGGTTTCGGTTGCCGGCCCGGATGGGGGCGCATCTCGGGCGCTTCCTCACCGGCATCGAGATTCATCCTGCCGCCCGAATCGGCCGCCGGCTGATCGTCGATCACGGCATGGGTGTGGTGATCGGGGAGACGGCCGAGATCGGAGATGACGTCTATATCTATCATGCCGTCACCCTGGGCGGCACAAGCAGCGAACGGGGCAAGCGGCACCCGACGGTGGGCAACAACGTGATCATCGGCGCCGGTGCGAAGGTGCTGGGGGACATCCTGATCGGCGATGGCGCCCGGATCGGCGCCAATGCGGTGGTGGTGCAGGCGGTGGCGCCCGGCGTCACGGTGGTGGGCATCCCAGCCCGGCCCGTCGATCGCGACCCCGTCCACCGCGCCCCGCCCCAGCCCCTATTCGTGCCATATGGCACGCCGTGCGAGGAAACGCTGGACCCGCTGGTCCGCAACCTCGAGTCGCTGCGGGCGGAGTTTTTGGCGCTCGAGGCCAGGGTGGCGCATCTGCAGCGATCCACCGCCAACGAATGACCTATCTCGACGCCAATGCCTCCGAGCCGCTGCGGCCCGGTGCACGGGCGGCGGTGATCGCGGCGCTGGACCTCACTGGGAACCCGTCATCCATCCACGCCGCCGGCCGTGCCGCCCGCCGGGAGCTGGAACTCGCCCGGCACCGAGTAGCCCTGAGGTTCGGCGCGGCGCCGGAGGGCGTGGTGTTCACCTCTGGCGGCACGGAGGCGAACGCGCTGGCCGTTCATGGGCTCCGCAACGGGATGCGGGTCATTCTGGGCGGCACGGAGCATGACGCCGTGCGCGCCGCGGCGCCGGAAGCGTCGGTGCTGCCGGTGGACGCCGATGGGGTTGCCGACCTCGAAACCCTGGCCCGCTGGCTGCGCGACGGCCCGGCCCTGGTGTGCCTGATGCTCGCCAACAACGAGACCGGCACGCTGCAGCCCGTGGCCGAAGCCGCGGCCTTGTGCCGGGCAGGGGGTGCCATTCTCCATGTCGATGCGGTGCAGGCGCGGGACGGCGCCGATCTTGCCGCCTTGGGCGCGCACAGCCTGGCCGTCTCGTCCCATAAGATGGGCGGTCCCAAGGGTGCCGGCGCGTTGTTGCTGGCCGAGCAGGATGCGGCGCCGTTATTTGCAGGCGGCGGGCAGGAGCGTGGGCGGCGCGGCGGCACCCCGGCGCTGCTTGCGATCGCCGGGTTCGGGGCCGCACTGCTTGACGCGCCGACAGACTCGCGCCCGATGCGGGACGCGATCGAGGCGGCCGCGCTCGCCTGCGGGGCCGTCGTGCTGGGCGGCGGGCACCGGCTGGGCAACACGGCCTGCCTGGCACTGCCGGGCGTGAGGGCCGATGCCCAGGTGATCGCGCTCGACCTCGCGGGCGTGCAGGTGTCGGCCGGTGCTGCGTGCAGCAGCGGCACCGTGGCCCGCAGCCGGGTGCTGGAGGCAATGGGCGCGGGCGCGCTGGCGGGCGAGGCGATCCGGGTCAGCCTGCCGTGGAATGCGACGTGGGACGACGTGGCCGCCTTCCGCGCCGCCTATCCGGAGATGGCGGCGCGGTTGCAGCGCCGGGCGGCCTAACGGCGGAGCAGCCGGCTTCCGACCAAGTCCAGCCCGACCATCGCCAGCAACGACGCACCAACCAGCGGGACCAGCCGCCGCAACCCCCGCCGGTCCATGCGGCACCGTAACGCGGAACGGTTCGGCCGTCACGCTTGGCGTGTGTCCCGAAGCGGCCCATATCGCCGGTATGCGTCCGAACCGCCCCGTCTACCTCGACAACCAGGCCACCACGCCGTGCGATCCCCGTGTGCTCGACGCGATGCTGCCGTGGTTCACCGAGCGTTTCGGCAACCCGCACAGCGCCGAGCACCGCATGGGCCAGGTGGCTGCCGAGGCGGTCGAGGCGGCGCGGGGGCATGTCGCGGCGCTGATCGGGGCGGAGCCGCGGGAGATCGTGCTGACCTCCGGCGCCACCGAGGCGAACAACATCGCCATCAAGGGAGCGGCCCGCTTCGCGCGGCAACAGGGGTCCGAGCGGCGCCGGGTCATCACGGTGGTGACCGAGCATAAATGCGTGCTGGAGAGCGTGGCCGACCTGGCCTCCGAAGGGTTCGAGCCCGTGTTTCTCCCAGTCCAGCCGGATGGGCGGCTCGATCCGGTCGTCCTGGCCCAGGCGCTTGCGGTGCCGGCGCTGCTGGTGAGCGTCATGGCCGTGAATAACGAGACCGGGGTGATCCAGGGCATCCCGGCCCTGGCGGCGCTGTCGCGGGCGGCGGGTGCGCTGTTCCACACCGATGCGGCGCAGGCGGTGGGGAAGATCCCGGTCGACGTCGATGGCATCGATCTGCTGAGCCTCAGTGGCCATAAGCTGTATGGGCCGAAGGGCGTCGGCGCCCTCTATGTCCGGCGGCGGCCCCGGGTGCGGTTGCTGCCGCTGTTCTCCGGCGGCGGGCAGGAGCGGGGGCTGCGCTCCGGCACCTTGCCGACGCCGCTGGTGGTGGGGTTGGGCGAAGCGTGCCGCATCGCCGCGGGCGAGATGGCCGAGGAGGCCGTGCGGATCGCGGGTTTGCGGGACCGGTTGCTGGCCGGGCTTCGCGCGCCGATCACGGTCAACGGATCGCGGGTGCATCGCGTGCCCGGCAACCTCAATCTCACCTTCCCGGCGCCCGCCCTCGCGATGATGCGCGCCATCCCGGAGCTGTGCGTCTCCACGGGCTCCGCCTGCAGCTCGGCCGAGATCGAGCCGAGCTACGTGCTGCGCGCGCTCGGCCTTTCCGACGCGGCGGCCGCCCGCACCTTGCGCCTGGGGCTCGGACGTTTTACCTCCGCGGCCGACGTCGATTTCGCGGCCGAGGCTTTGTCCCACGCCGCACTCCACCCTGACCTGATCGAGGCCTGAGATGCCCAAGATGACCTTCGTCGAGAAGAATGGCGCCGCCCGTGAGGTGGAAGCGCCGCTCGGCCTGTCGGTGCTCGAGATCGCGCACAAGCATGACGTGGATATCGAGGGTGCGTGCGAGGGCTCGCTCGCCTGCTCGACCTGCCATGTGGTCGTGGACCCCGCCTGGTTCGCCAAGCTGTCCAAGCCGACCGAGGATGAGGAGGATATGCTGGACCTCGCCTTCGGCCTGGAACAGACCTCCCGCCTCGGCTGCCAGATCGTCATGACCCCGGCGCTGGACGGCCTCGTGGTCCGTCTGCCGTCCGGGACGCGCAACGCGCAGGGGTAAAACGATGCGGCCCCGCCTTCGTATCGTCGCCGCGATGTCGGGTGGCGTCGATAGCAGCGTGGTGGCCGGGCTGCTGGCGGAGGCCGGGCATGAGGTGATCGGCGTCACCCTGCAACTCTACGATGGCACGGCCGGGCGGCGGGGATCCTGCTGCGCCGGGCGAGACATCCACGATGCGAAGGACGTCGCGGACCGGTTGGGCATCCCGCATTACGTCATCGACGCCCAGGCCCGCTTCCGGCAGGCGGTGATCGATGATTTCGCCGACAGCTACGCGGGCGGGCGCACCCCGGTGCCGTGCGTGCGCTGCAACCAGAGCGTGAAGTTCACCGATTTGCTGGGCCTCGCCCGCGATCTCGGCGCCGAGGCGATGGCCACCGGGCATTACGTGCGCCGCGTGGAGGGGCCGGGCGGCCCGGAGCTGCATCGCGCCGCAGACCCGGCTCGCGACCAGAGCTGGTTCCTGTTCGCCACCACCCCGGACCAGCTGGCGTTCTCGCGCTTCCCGCTCGGTGACATGCCGGACAAGGCGGCGGTCCGGGCCCATGCCGCGCGCCTCGGCCTGGCGGTCGCGGACAAGCCGGACAGCCAGGATCTGTGCTTCGTGCCCGATGGCACTTATGCCGCGCTGGTGGAGAAGCTGCGGCCGGAAGCAGCGGCGCCTGGTGAGATCGTGGCCCAGGACGGCCGCGTCCTGGCCCGGCACGCTGGCATCGCGCGGTTCACGGTCGGGCAGGGGCGAGGGCTCGGCGATGCCACGCTCGATGCCGGGGTGCGGCAGGCGGTGCTGTCCGTCGATGCCGGCACACGGCGCATCGTGGTCGGGCCGCGCCAGGCGGGGACGAATAGGCTGTCCTTGCGGGAGATGAACTGGCTGGCGGGGCGGCCATCCGGGCCGATGCGGTGCGACGTGAAGCTGCGCGCCCGCGAAACGGCGCACCCGGCCTGGGTCACGCCGACGGACGAGGGCGCGGACGTGATGCTGGACACGGCAGCGTTGCCGGCGCCGGGGCAGGCCTGTGTCATGTATGACGGGGGCCGCGTGCTGGGGGGTGGGTTCATTTCTGCTCCCTCTCCCACCGGCGGCAGCCTGTGAGGAAGCCGCTGCATTGACCTCCCCAGCCGAACGGGGCATATGCCGCGGCCTGGCGGCGACGTAGCTCAGCGGTAGAGCAGGGGAATCATAATCCCTTGGTCGGCGGTTCAAATCCGTCCGTCGCTACCACCCCGACTTTCGGCTTTTGGCCCGCTTGCGGCCCCTCCCACCCTGGCGGATATTCGCGGGCAAGGGAGAATGCCACATGCAATCCAAAGCCATCCGTTTCGCCGCCCCCGGTGGGCCTGACGTGCTGAAGCTCGAAACGGTGGACATCGGAGCGCCCGGGCCCGGGCAGGCGCTGGTGCGGCAAAGCGTGGCCGGGCTCAACTACATCGATGTCTATCACCGCAACGGCGCCTACCCGATGCCCTACCCGGCCGGCTGCGGCAGCGAAGGCGCCGGTGTCGTGGAGGCCGTGGGGCCCGACGTCACCACCTGTAAACCCGGTGACCGCGTGGCCTATGCCGGCGGCCCGCCCGGTTCCTATGCCGAGCTGCGGCTCGTGCCGGCGCACATCCTGGTCGCGATCCCGGAGGGCGTGACCGATGAGCAGGCGGCGGCGTCCATGCTGAAGGGCATGACGACCGAATATCTGCTCGACCGCTGCGCCACGCTGAAGCCCGGCGATCATGCGCTGATGTATGCCGCGGCCGGCGGCGTCGGCCTGTTTGCCGGGCAATGGGCGAAGGCGCGCGGCATCCACCTGATCGGCGTGGCAGCCGGGCCCGAGAAATGCGCGGCGGCCAAGGCGCATGGCTATGCCGAGGTGATCGACCGGCGCACGACGCCCGATATCGCGGCGAAGGTGCGGGAGATCACGAGCGGCAAGGGGGTCCCGGTCGTGTTCGACAGCGTCGGCCGCGACACGTTCGACACGACGCTCGCGTGCCTCGCGCCCCGCGGCCTGTTCGTCTCGTTCGGCGCCACGACGGGCAAGCCGCCCCCGGTCGAGGCCGGTGTGCTGCAGGCGAAGGGGTCGCTGTATTTCACCCGCCCGACGCTCGCGACCTACTGCGCGGCCCGGGACGACATCGTGGCCAGCGCCGGCGCGCTGTTCGCGTTGATGGCGAAGGGTGCCGTCGTGCCGCAAATCGGACGCCGATATCCTTTGGCCGAGGCGGCGGAGGCGCACCGGGACCTCGAGGCCGGGCGCACCAGCGGCTCCACCATCCTGACGGTCTGAGGGCATCATGGCAGCACGCAAGGTCATCATCACCTGCGCCGTCACGGGCGCGATCCATACCCCCTCGATGTCGCCGCATTTGCCGATCACCCCGGACGAGATCACGGCCGACGCGGTGGGCGCGGCCGAGGCCGGTGCAGCGGTCATCCACCTGCATGCGCGGGACCCCGTGACCGGCAAGCCGGACCAGACGCCCGAGGCCTTTGCCCGCTTCCTGCCGCGCATCCGGCAGCAGACCGACGCGGTCATCAACATCACCTCCGGCGGCAGCCCGTTCATGTCCGTGCAGGACCGCGTGCGCCCGGCGGCCCACTTCAAGCCGGAGGTCGCGAGCCTCAACATGGGCTCGATCAACTTCGCCCTGTTCCACCTGCTGGACCGCTACAAGGAGTTCAAGCACGACTGGGAGAAGCCGGCGCTGGAGGCGACGCGGGACCTCGTGTTCCGCAACAGCTTTGCCGATATCGAGTACATCCTCACGACCTGCTCCGGGAACGGCACGCGGTTCGAGTTCGAATGCTACGACATCGCGCATCTCTATAACCTCAAACACTTCCTGGACCGCGGCCTGGTGAAGCCGCCTTTGTTCGTGCAGTCCGTGTTCGGCATCCTGGGCGGCATCGGGACCCACCCCGAGGACATCCTGCACATGCGCCGCACCGCGGACCGGTTGTTCGGGGACCAGTATCAATGGTCCGTGCTGGGCGCGGGCGCGGCGCAGCTCCGGATCGCGGCCACCGCGGCGGCGATGGGCGGGAACGTGCGCGTGGGGCTGGAGGACAGTCTGTGGGCCGGTCCCGGCCAGCTCGCCACATCGAGCGCGGTGCAGGTGCGGCTGGTGCGTCAGATCATCGAGGGATTGGGGTTGCAGATCGCGTCCCCGGACGAGGCGCGCGAGATGTTGGCGTTGAAGGGCGGGGATAAGGTGGCGTTCTGAACCCTGGCACACATGCCGCGTTGTTCGATCACACAACCGGAGTTCCTGCCATGAACAACATCATCTACATCGTCGGCCTCGTCGTGGTCGTCGTCGCCGTTCTGTCCTTCTTCGGACTGCGCTAACCTCCGTCACCGCGAGCGACGCCGAGCAATCCAGGGGCGACATGCACGCATGTGGTCCGTGGATTGTTCCGCTTTGCCAAGTGGCCCGCGGTGAAGGGCTAATCGGGCCGGAGCGCCCGTAGCACCACGTCCCGGCTTTCATCCGGAACCTGTCCCAAGGCGTCCGCGACCAACCGCAGCTCACGCCGGGCCGCATAGAGCTGGTCCAGCAGGCGCAGGACCACGGGCAACCCGCTCTCCTCTAACCCGAGATCATGCCGCAATTCGCGGATCAGGCGCAGGCGGGCGATGTCGATGTCGGCAAACTCCCAGGCGCCGGGCTCACCCCTCGGCCGCACCCAGTCCAGCGCGATCCACTGCTCGATCTCGATAGGATCGAGCCCGCGGACCATCGCCACCACCGCCGACACGCCGATCATCAGCCGCCCTCCATCTCCGTTCGGGGGTTCCAGGGTTCGGTTGGGGTCCAATCCTCGAGGAAGCTGCGCAGCGCCGGGTCGACCGGGCCGATCTGCACGCGCAGCGTCGCGAACGCATCCCCGGCTGCGGCGCCGCCATGGGCCGGGATGCCGCGCCCGCGCAGGCGAAGCCGAGTCCCGGTATCGGACCCCGGCGGCACCGCCATCGTCACCGGCCCGGCCAGCGTCGGCACCGTGACGCGCGCACCCAGCACCGCCTCCGATACCGTTACCGGCAGGTCCAGATGGATGTCCCGGCCCTCGCGGCGGAAGAACGGGTGGGGTCCGACCTCGATCTCGATCAGCGCGTCCCCGGCCGTGGCCCCGGCGCCGATGCCGGGCGCGCCCTTGCCACGCAGCCGCAGCACCTGGCCGGTCTCGGTGCCGGGCGGGATCTGCACTTCGATCACGCCGCCCTCCGGCAAGGTCAGCCGCTGCGGCCCGCCTTGTGCGCCGTCGATGAAACTGACGGCCAGGGTGTAGCGCAGGTCGCGGCCGCGCATCGAGGGCCTTGCGCCGCCGCCCGGGCGGGTGCCGTCACGGAACATGCCGGACAGGATGTCGCCCAGCTCATCCTCGCTGAACATGCCGCCCGGCGTGCTGCTGCGATAGCGCCCCCCGGCCTTCGTCTCGGCATGATCTCGATAGTAGCCCCGCGGCGGCGCGTCCTGCCCGGCGGCGTCGATCTCGCCGCGGTCGAACTTCGCCCGGCGTTCCGGGTCCGACAGCAGGTCATGCGCGTGGGTCGCGGCCTTGAACCGGTCCTCGGCCTTCTTGTCGCCGGGGTTGAGGTCGGGGTGGCTGGTCTTTGCCACCTTGTGGAACGCCGCGCGGATCTGCTTGTCGGTGGCGTCCTTGGCGACGCCAAGCACTTTGTAGGGATCTTCGGCCATGGCCCCAATCTAGTCCGGGACGGCCTGCCGTGTAAGATGCTGCGGGATCGGAGGCGGGATGCAACAGGTATTGGGGCTCAGGCCATTCGTGCCGGCGCGGGACTTCGCGCTGTCGAAGCGGTTCTACCAGGCAATCGGCTTCCGCCTGGCGCTCGAGAGTCCCCCGATCGCGGTGATGAAGATGGAGGGTTTCACCTTCATCCTGCAGGATTTCTACGTGGCCGAGCATGCCGACAACACCATGCTGCAGCTGATGGTCCGTGACGCCGCTTCGTGGTGGCAGCGGATCGACACCGACGCGCTGGTGGCCGAGTTCGGGGTGAAGCCGCCCCGGGCGCCGATGATGCAGGACTGGGGCCTGATCGTCGGGTTCCTGTTCGATCCCGCCGGCGTGCTATGGCACGTGGCCGAAGCGCCGGTGTAGCGCGAAACCCGACCGTCCGCAGGCCGTTTATTCGGTTCACCACCGAGAAGCGACGATGGCATTCGTGCAAACCAAGGACGGCACCTCCCTGTTCATGAACGATTGGGGGCAGGGGCGCCCGATCGTGTTGGTCCATGGCTGGCCGCTCAACGCGGACATGTGGGAATATTCCTCCACCTACCTGGCCAGCCAGGGTTTCCGGGTCGTGACCTATGACCGGCGCGGCTTCGGCCGGTCGAGTCAGCCATGGTCGGGCTACGATTACGACACCCTGGCCGACGATCTGGCGGCCGTGATGGATCACCTCGACCTGCACGATGCGGTCCTGGTCGGTTTTTCCATGGGCGGCGGCGAGGTGGCGCGGTACCTGGCACGGCACGGCATGGCGCGAGTTTCCAAGGCGGTCCTGGTCGCGGCCGTGACCCCATACTTGCTGAAGGACGCCAGCAATCCGCACGGCGTGGATGCGAAGGTGTTCGAGCAGATGATCGAGGGCATCGAGACCGACCGCCCCGGCTTCCTGGCGCCATTCGGCAAGGCGTTTTTCGGCGCCGGGCTGCTGAACTTTTCGGTTTCCAGCGAGATCCTGCAATGGGCGCAGGGCATGGCGCTCCAGGGGTCGATGCGGGCGACGCTGGAATGCGCGCGCGCGTTCTCGTCCACGGATTTCCGGGCGGACCTGCCGAAGATCACGGTGCCGACGCTGGTGATCCATGGCGATGCGGATGCGACGGTGCCGATCGAGGCGTCGGCGCGGCAGGCAATCAAGCTGCTGCCGCACGGCAGGCTGGTGGAGTATTCCGGTGCGCCGCATGCTCTGATGTATACGGAGCGGGACCGGTTGAACGCCGACCTGATCGCGTTCGCGCGGGACTAACCCGATCGTTCGGCGCGTTGCATCCACCCTACGGTTTGATGCCGTAGGGTGGGTGTAACCCACCAGCCCAATAAGCTACTCCGCGGGCGCCAGCGCTGGCTGCGGCTGTGACCGGGGGTCGTGCAGGCCCAGGCGCATCAGCAGCGAAACAACGTAATAGATCGACTTGAACGCCAGCACCGGCAGCACCGCGTTCCAGTTGCCGCGGAGATTGCCCGCCAGCAGGCTCACCATCCCCTCCCGCATCCGCAGGGTATTCTTAGGGGCCATGAACAGCGAGCGGAGTGCGGGCGTGTTGATGCGGTAGATCAGCCAGGAGATGCGGTCCATCGCATGCACCATGTCCCGCTGCATGCGCGCCGCGCGCTTGCGGCCGAGCGCCGGGTTGTCGAGCCAGGTGGACGCAACCTGCGCCCCCATCTCGCCCGAGGTCATGGCGAGCAGCACGCCGGAGGAGAACATCGGGTCGACGAAGCCGAAACTATCCCCGATCAGCAGGAAACCCTCGCCCCAGCCCTTTTGCGTGCGATAGGAATAATTGCCGGTGCTGGTGACATCTCCGACCAGCTCGGCCCGTGCCATCCGCTCGCGCACCGTGGTGGTGCCGTTGATGCGAGCCATGAACAGCTCGGTCGGCGTGCCGGTGCGGTGCTTGAACACGCTGGCATTGCCGACGAAGCCCACGCTCATCACGTCATCGGGCAGCGGGATCAGCCAGAACCAGCCATCCTCGGCCAGGTGGATGGTGATGTAGCCCTCGAGCTCACCCTCGCGCCGGGTCACGCCGCGGAAATGGGCGTAGAGGGCGGCGGTGTTGTTGTATTTGTTGCTCTTCTTACCCCCGAGCTTGTCCGACAGCTTGGTGGCCAGGAAGGTGTCCCGGCCCGAGGCGTCCATGACAAAGCGCGGGTGGAACACCTGCTCCACCCCGTCAGGCCCGATGGCGGTCACTTCCGCGCGGCCACCCTCGGGGGCGGGCCGCAGCGCGGTGACGCGGGTTCGGTCCGCGGTGCGGGCGCCCTTTTTGGATGCGGTCTCGAACAGCATCTGGTCGAACGGCGCGCGGGGCACCTGCCAACTCGAGGTGAAACGCTTGTCGAGGCCGCCCGCGAACGAGAAGTGCACCCGCTGGCCCGTCGCGTCCGACACGAACTCGGCGCCGGGCTTGTGGGTGCCGAGCGCCTGGACCTGCTCGGTCACGCCCAGCCGGTCGAAGATCGCGGTGTTGAGCGGCAGCAAGCTCTCGCCGATGTGGAACCGGGGATGCGCCTCCCGTTCCAGCAGCACCACGTCCCGCCCCATCTCCGCCAGCACGGCAGCCGCGGTCGATCCTGCCGGGCCACCGCCGATCACCAGAACGTCGCACTCGCTCATGGAAGACCCTTCATGCCATGCCGCCGTTGATGGAGATCACCTGACCGGTGATATACCCTGCGTTATCGGAAGTGAGGAAGCCCACGAGATCCGCAACCTCCTCCGGCGTGCCCGCGCGGCGCATCGGCACGATGTCGCGGATCTGGGCCTGGTCCATCGCGGCGTCCACGGCGGGGGAGGCGATCACTCCGGGGGCCACGGCGTTCACGGTGATGCCCCGGCTCGCGACCTCACGCGCCAGGGATTTCACCGCTCCGATCAGCCCGGCCTTCGCGGCCCCGTAATTCACCTGGCCCCGGTTGCCCATCAACGCAGTCACGGACGACACCGCCACGATCCGCCCCCAGCGCGTCCCGATCATCGGCAGCAGCAAGGGGCGCAGCGCGGCAAAGAACCCGTCCAGCGACACGCCCATCACATCCCGCCATTGCGCCGCCGACATCCCGGCCATCGGCACGTCCGCGTGGGTGCCGGCATTATGCACCACGGCCTGGATCGGCCCCTCCAGCGCCAGCACCGCCGCCTCTGTCGCGGCGAAATCCGCGAGGTCGCAGGCGAAGGCATGCGCATGCCCCAGCTCCGCCGCCAAAGCCTGCGCCCGCTCCAGCCCCGCATGGGCATGGATATTGACGAAAAAACCGTCCGCCACCAACCGCCGGCAGATCGCAGCGCCGAGGGGGCTGGCGCCGCCGGTTACCAAGGCGCGCCTCATGGCGGCCCATCCGTCGAGGGCAACGCGATGCTGGCGCGGCCGGAGAGCAGCGGCGTGCCGGAGGCGGACTGCACCTCCAGCCGATAGACGATGCCCCCGGCCTCCTGCCGCTCGAGCCCGGCGAGCACGCGGAGGTCACCCAGAGCGGGGTCGTCCAGCCAATCCACATGCAGCACCACCTCCCGCAGCGCCGCGACATAGCCGGCCCTCTGCGCCACGCCGCCATCCCGCAACGCGCCATGCAGCGCGGCGGCCTGCAACGCATATTCCACGCCGCAGACCGCAGCGATCCGGCCGCCGCGCCGCAGCGGGTTGCCGGCATCCCGATGCGAGATGGCCCGGCACAGCACGCCATCCGCATCCCAGCTCTCCACCCGGTCCAGCAGCACCATGGCGCCGTGATGCGGCACGAGCGCTGCGATCGGCGTCACGGTGTCCATGCGATCTCCAGCCGGCCGTCGAGGTAGGGGATGCTGTGCCGGCCCGCGTGCCCGGCGGCGATGGCGGCCAGCAACGGCAGGCAACGGGCGATGCAGTTGCCGTGCATCAAGGCCGCAAGACCAGGATCCGCCAAAGCGGCCGAATCAGCCGGCATGTCGACAAATTCCACCTGCAGCCCGCGCCCCGGCGCCAGCACCAGCCCGACCCCGAACGGGTCCGCCGTCGGGCGCAGCGCATCGAGCGGCACGGGCAGCGGATGGTCGTAGCAACACAGCAGGGCCGGCCGCCCATCCGCCAACCCCGCCATGGCGAGCAACAGGCTCGCGGCCCAGGTGTCGTCATGCGCGCCCAGGCACGTCGCGGGCTCCCGCCCCCCCGATGCGATCGACCAGTAGCCGGCGGCGGCGTTGTGCACCGAGTTGTGGAACTGCGTCGGCGACACCACGCGCGTCTCCGCCCCGGCCGTCGCCAACGCATCGAGGATGGTGCCGACCACCACGCCATCCCCGTTGCTGCTGCCGAACACGCTGCGCATCGAGGCGGGCGGCAGGCCGGATGACGCGACAGCCGCCTGCGCCACCTGCAACGCCAGCCGCACCACCGGCCCGGCGCGCCGCCGCTCCGTGGGCGCCAGGATTGCCGGCGGCGGCGGCGGGGCCGGGCGATGCTGGTGGGGCAGGGCGCCGGACAGCACGGGCCGTGCAGCCTCCCACCCCTCCAGCCCGGGCCCCCAGACGGATACGCCGAGCACCGCAGCCTCCAACCGCATCAGGCCGCGCCGAGCAGCAGGCTGCAGTTGATGCCGCCGAAGCCGAACGCGTTGCTCACCACGTGCCGCACCGGGCGGTCCGTGTTGGCGATGGCGATCTGGGACGTGAACGCCGGGTCGGCATGGTCGAGCCCGATGCAGCCGGCGACGAACCCGCCCTGCATGCACTGCCCCGCCATCACGGCCTCCAGGATGCCGCAGGCGCCGAGCGTGTGGCCCGTGTAGCCCTTGGTGCTGCTGGCGGGCACGCGATCGCCGAAGATGCGGCTGACGGCCAGGTCTTCCATGGCGTCGTTGGCGCGGGTGCCGGTGCCGTGCAAATTGATCCAGTCCACGTCCTCCGGGCCCATTCCCGCGCTGTCCAACGCCTGCTGCATGGCGGCGATGGCGCCGGCGCCTTCGGGATGCGGGGCGCTCATGTGGTAGCCGTCGCTGCTGGCGCCGGCGCCCAGTACCGCCATGCGGACGCCGCCGCGCGAAGGCGCATCTGCCCGTTCCAGCAACGCAAACCCGGCGGCTTCCCCGATGGAAATGCCCGTCCGGTCCTCGCCGCAGGGGCGGCAGGGCGTGGGGGAGAGCAGCTCCAAGGCCGCGAAGCCATGCAACGTCATGCGGCACAGGCTGTCGGCGCCGCCCACCACGGCCGCGTCCACCACCCCGGTGCGGATCAGCGTGGCGGCGTCCATGATGCAGCGGGCGCTGGAGGCGCAGGCGGTGGAGATCACGAGCGCCGGGCCGCGCAGGCGCAGCACGGCACGGACGTAGGCGCCGAGCGAAAACAGGTCCTGCGTATGATCGTAATCGAAGCTTTTCGGCAACTGCCCGGCGCCATCCCGCCGCGCATAGGCCTCCTCCGCCGCCGTCACGCCGCTCGTGCTGGTGCCGAGCACGACGGCGATGCGGCCCGCGCCATACTGCGCCCGTGCGGCGGCTACGGCGTGCATGAACCCGTCCTGCCGGAGGGAAAGATCCGCCAGGCGGTTGTTGCGACAGTCGAAGCCCCCGAACTCACCCGGCAGCGAATGCCTATCCAGCCCCGGCACGGTGCCGATCCAGCCGCCGACGCCGGGATCGAAATCGTTTGGCGCCAGCCCGCTGCGCCGGGCCCGCAGCGCCGCCCCATGCGCCGCCGCACCCCGGCCGAGCGCGCTGGTGGCGGTGCTGGCGCTCAGGACCAAGGCTTCCATCAACTCTCCTCACCGGCGGCGGGGCCCACGAACAGGAAGGCGAAGACCATCGCCAACGCGGCGCCCACCGCGACCGTCACTCCAATGTCGCGCAGAAGCGGCGTCTGGCAAGCGGCCAGCAGGCCGAATGTCAGCAGGGTCATGCCGTTGCAGGTCAGCAGCGTGCGGAGCGTCCGCGCCCGCTCCTCCGCATCCAGCTGCCGGCGGGCGAAGAACAGCGCGTAATCCAGCCCGATCCCGGCGACCAGCTGCAGCGCGACCAGATGGATCAACGAGAGCCGCACGCCCGACGCACCCAGGATCGCGACCGTAACCCCGAGCGCAGCGCCGACGGCACCGAGCACCCGCGCCACCCGCCCCGCATCGCGCAACCCCAGTGCCAGCACCCCCAGCACAGCGGCCCCGCTCAGCGCCAGCAAGACCCAGGCGCGCGACGTGTAGCGGCCCAGGATCGTGCCGAGTTCGGACCGGACGTCCACATACGTGACCCCTCGCAAGCCCTGCACGGTGGCAGCGATCCGGGCCGGGTCGGTCACGCCCGAGAGCACGACCGGGCCGCGCCACACGCCGTCGTGCGCCATCAGCAACGGGCCGAGCCGGGCGCCGATCGCCGTGTCGGCCACGTCCGCGAACGCGATCGGCGTCAGGCCGCGGGAGTGGTCCACGGCCGCGATGAACGGATCGAACGCGCCGGGGCGGAACGGCAGCCCGGCCTGCGCCGCCGCGACCCGCGCCGCCAGCGTGTCATGGTCCGGCAGGGCGGCGATGCGGGCCCGCTGGGTGGCCTGGCTCGGCAGGATGCGGGCGGCGTATTCGGCGCCGGCGATCGCGCCGTCCCGCTGCAAGGCCTCCAGCGCCGGGCGCAGCGCCTCCTGCCGTTGCAGGATCGTTTCGGCGTCGGCACTCTCCACCATCAGCACCTGCCCGGCATCGGGCGCACCCAAACTCCCGCGAAGCTTGGCATCGAGGGCGCGAGAAGCCGCCGGCACGGGGCTGAGCGCGGCAAGGTCCCCCTCCCACGGCACGCCCCGGAGCGCGAGCAATGCCCCCGCTGCCAGCACCGGCACCAGCCCCAGCCTCCGCCCGGCGCGCAGCCCCTCGACCCGCCCAAGCCAGGCCGGGTTGCCGGCCGCGACCGGCGCCAGGTTGGCGTGCACGATCAGCGCGGGCATCACGAACCAAGTCAGCCCCGCCGCCGCCAGCAGGCCGCACGCCGCGAACACCCCCAGCTGCGCCAGCCCCGGAAAACCGGAGAACACCATCGCCTGCAACCCGAGCACCGCCGTCACGACGGCCAGGACAAAAGCCCGCCCGATCCGCCGCCGCGTGTCGGGCGCGGGCTCCCCCCGCTTGCGGTGCCCGATCATCAGCACGGGATAATCCACGCTCACCCCCAGCATGGTCGCGCCGAAGCCGAGCGCCACGCCGTGCACGGTGCCGAACACCGCCTGCACCACCAGCGCGCCCGCCGCCACGCTCAGCACGACCGGGATCGCGATCGCGGCCACCACCAGCGGCGCCCGGAACCGCCACCACAGCAGCGCCATGACCAGGATCGTGGAGATCACCGCGATGCGCTCCACGTCTGAGCGGATCGCCCGCGCCGCATCCCGCGCGAACACGGCGGGGCCGGAGATCAGCAGGCGCGCGCCGCCGGGCCCGGTCCAGTGGAAGGCGGCCGCGATCGCCGCCATGGCGCTCTCCTGCGCCGGGATGTCCATGCCGCCGGCGCCGGTGCGGGCCAGCAGCAGCGCGCGGGCACCGGACGCATCGAACCAGGCGCCCTCGATCACCCGCACCGTGCTGGCGCCCGCGAAGCCGCGCAGCACCGCCAGGAACGCGCCTGGCGGGTCCGCCAGGCCGAATTGCACCGCGAGCGGTGCCGCGGAGGAGCGGAGCTGGCGTAGCACCCCCTCCATCGCGGTGCGGAGGGCGGGGATGGTGAACGCGGCCGGGGTCGTGACCGGCGACAGCAGGTATCGCTGGGCGAACCAGGCCGCCTGCATATCCTCCGACACCGAATCCTGCCCGCCCAGGACGGTCCGAAACCGCACGTCCTTGTTCAGCCGGTCCGTCATGGCGCGGCTGATCCGGGCGAGGTCCGGGGCGGGCGCCCCCTCGATCCCGATCAGGATCAGCCCGGTCGCGGCACCGGACCGCGCTTCGTCCAGCAGCAGGCGCGCGCCCGGCGTCTCGCCCTCGGGCAAGAAGGCCGTCATGTCGGTCTTGATCCGCACGAGGGACAGCGCGGCCAGCAGCGCCAGCACGGCCGCCCCCAACGCCAGCAGGATGCGGGTCATGGCTGGGGATCGATGACCATGCGCTGCGCGTCGCCATTGCCCTGCATCAGTTCCAGCACCCGGATCTCGGCCCCGGCTCCCTCGACCCGCACGGCGCGCAAGAAGCGGGCGGCGCGGGGATCCCGGGGCGTGAGGTCCAGGCTCCATCCCGCCATGCTGCCTCCGGCCGCCACGGTGAACGCCTGGCGCAAAGCCGCGAGATCGCCGGAGAGCGGCCCGCGGATCGCCGCCACGAGTGTGCGCAGCTCCGGTTGCGCCGACAAATCCACCACGCGCGGCGGCTCCTGCCCCTCCGTCAGCACCAGCCGGTCCCCTTCCACCAGCAGCCGCTCCGGGATCGGCCAATCCGTGATCTTCTCGACCGTCGCGGGCCGGCGATACAGCAGCCGGCCCGTGCTTTCGAGCGGCTGGTCCAATGCCGCAAACCGCCTGGTTTCCCGAAACCGCGCCCGCCGCTCCGGCACCGCCGCCAACCCGGCCATCACCGCCGCCAGGTCAAGCTCCGCCGCCTTTGCCAGTTCGGGTGCCGCGACCGGCATCAGGCAGAACAGCAAAATGCGGCGCGGCAGGATCATGGGCGGCAGGATCATGGGCGGCCTCCCAGAACGGGAAAAAGTTGAACCAGTTATACGGATGCGCCCGGCATCCCGCCTCCAGCAGCCCGGCATAGCGATGCACGACCTCCCGCAGATCCCCGGTCCGGTCAGCCCTGCGCAACACGACACGGTCGGCAAAGGGCTGAAATCGCACCGCATAGCGCCGCGGACCCGTGCGGACGGCGTGGAACAGCACGACGGGCGCGCCGAGCGTGGAGGCCAGGATGAACGGCCCCGCCGGAAATGCCGCCACCCCACCCAGGAATGCCGCCTGGACCATCCGATGGCCCGCCGGATGATGGGCCGCGTGTCCCAGGGCCCCGGCGTCGGGCGCACGGTCCGCAAGGATGCCCACGATCTCCCCCCGCATCACACATTCATGGGCGCGCAGCATGCTCTGGCTGTCCCCGACCTCGATGATGCTCTCTCGGATGTCGGGCGCCAGGCGGTCCAGGATGCGGGTCAGCGCGCCCGCGTTGCGGCGATACATCAGCGCCCAGACCGGCACCGGCGAACGCTGCGCCACGGCGCGCAACACCTCGAAGCTGCCGAGATGCGCGCCCAGCAGGATGCAGCCCCGGCCGCCATTCAGGATCGCGGCCACGTGGTCCAGCCCGTCTGTCTGGATGTGGTAGCCCTGCGTCCGCCCGGTCAGCAGGAACACCCGGTCCAGGATCGCGGCGGCGAAGGTGTGGAAATGCCGGGCAACGTCCCGCCGCGTCGCGGGTCGGCCGAGCGCGCGGCTGAGATAGTCGCGAGAGGCCGCACGCGCCGGGCCGGAGGTCAGCAGGAACCAGGCCGTGATCGGCAGCAGCAATAGCCGGCCCACGGGCTGCCCGAGCGTGGTGATCAGCCATAGCGCGATCCGCAGCAGCCTGACGCCGCCCCGCTCCGGCTGCGCAGCCCAACCGGCGCTCATGCGGCAGCGGTCAGGGCCGCCAACTGCGCCGTCCCGGCCAGCACGCTCCGACCCTCGACGTCGCCCGTGAAACTCGCCCGGGGGCCGTCGACGCTGGCGTGAACGTTCACGACCTGCCCGGGGCGGACGGGGGTGGTGAACTTCACCCGTGGCCAACCCGCGATGCGATGGCCGGGCGCCAGCGCCAGCAGCAGCGCGCCGACCTCGTCCAGCAGCACGACGCCCGGCACGATCGGGCGGCCCGGGAAATGCCCCGGCAGGCTCGGATGGTCCGCGGCAACCCGGAATTGACCGGCCGGGACCATCCCGCCCATCACTCCTGACCCAAAAGCGCCAACAACGCCTGCCGCGGCAGCTTGCCCAGCGCGTTGCGGGGCATCTGGTCTACGTGGATGACCCGGCGCGGGAGGAACACCGGGTCGATCCGGTGGCGCAGCTCGGCCAGGATCGCGGCACCGGTCCGGTCGGGCGCCACCACGATGGCGCTCAGCCGGGCGGTGCTGCGCGCGTCCAGATCGTCCGGCACCACGAATGCGCCGTCCGTGACACCCGGCAGCGCTGTCAGGATCTGGTTGAGCCCGGCCAAGGAGGCGCGCCGCCCGCCCAGCTTCACCATGTCTGCCCGCCGTCCGAGGAGCCGGAACGCGCCGCCCGGCTCCGGCTCGATCAGGTCCGCGAGCTCCACGGGTTCGGCATGCGGTGCCGTGACCCAGGTGGCGCCGTCCCGTTCCACCACGGCCACGCCGGGATAGGGCGCCCAGACCGGGCCGTCCGTGGTGCGCCGGCTGGCGACCGATCCGGCTTCGGTGGCGCCATATATCTCCTGCACCGGCACGCCCCATGCCGCCTCCGCCTCCGCCGCCAGCGCGGGGTCGAGCGGGGCGGTGGCGGAGATGCAGCCTTCAAGGCCGGTGATGGTCCCCTGCAACAATGCCCGAAGCTGCAGTGGCGTCGTGACCAGGATGCGCGGCGCGCCCACCCGGCTCAGCGCGGATTGCACATCCGCGGGAAAGAACGCCGGGCCGCACCAGGAGGAACAGGCGGCGTGAAGCGGGAGCAGCACTGTGGTTTCGAAGCCATACATGTGCCCGGGCGGCACCGTGCCGACGATCGTGGCTGGTGCGGTTTCCACGAGCCCGAACCGCTCGCCCCCGGCTCGGCTGCGCGCCACCAGGGCACCCCAGGCCTTCGGATGGGCAACGGGCGCGCCGGTGCTGCCGGAGGTAAACACCAGCGCAGCCGGCTGGGCCGCCGGAAATTCGGCATTCGCGCCGCCGCCGCGCCGTCCGGATGCCTGCACGAGCAACCCCGGCGCCTCGGGCCGGAGCGCCGGATCGTCATACGCCACGACGACGTCCGAGAGTTCCCCCTGACCGCCGAGCAGCGATATTTGGCCGCGGACCATGGCGGCGGCGAAGGCGACGGTGAACGCATAGCGGTCACGGCACACATTCAGCACGTAGCGCCCGGCCGGCAACGCGGCGGCGACCGCCTGCACGTCGCCCAGGAACGCCGCGCCGGCGATCCCGCCGGCCTCGGTATGGAACAGGACCGCATCGAGCGGGCGGTCCAGCAAAGGCAGGTGGTCGTTCACCGTGTTCGGTTCGCCTCGATATGCGCCGACAGGCTGCGGAGCGAGGCGAAGATCTGCCGGTTGCGTTCATCGTCGGATCGCAGCTCGAATCCGTGCGCCTTGGAGATCGCCAGCGCCAGCTCCAGCGCATCGATGGAGTCCAGGCCCAGTCCGTCGCCGAACAACCGGTCGAGCGGGCCGATTTCCGCTGGCGCGACCTCAAGTTGCAGGGCGGAAACGATCATGTCGGCCAAGGCCCGTTCCGCCGGCGTCTGCGACGCGGGATCGAGGTTGATGGCAGAAGCTGGGTCTATCACTTGATTGGTCACGTGCACTCCTTGCCCCTAGATAGCCCGATGCGACCCTCCGTGAGAAGTTGCGGTTTCTAGAGGTTCGGATGTGATGCGGGATCGAGGGCTGACCAGGCATTTGCGGCGGGGCGTGGTGACGGCGGGCGTGCTCGCCTCCGTCCTGGGCCCGTCGATCGTCGGGCCCGGGCGGGATGGTGCGCTGGCCTTGGCGTTGCTGCATGCGGGGGCGATGGCTTTGGTGCTGTGGGGCGCGGTTCCGCCGCGTTGGCGGGAAGCGGCGATGGCCGGCCCGGCCCTCGTGTTGCTGTCCTACGCGATCGGGGCGCGCCAGGGGCCCGCACAGGGGATGATGGCCGTGGCCGGGATGTCGCACGCCCTGCTATATGCCGGGCTGCTGTTCGTGTTCGCGCGCACGCTGCGCCCCGGGGTGACCCCGTTGGTGACCGGCATTGCACAGCGCATCAACCGCCACTTCACGGTGGAGATGGCCACCTACACGCGAAGTGTCACGCTCGCCTGGTGCCTATTCTTCGCCGCGCAAATCATTGTTTCTGCAGTTTTGTTGAGCGTTTGGCCCCGCCTCTGGCTCGGCTTCGTGACCGCCGTGCATGGGCCCCTGGCCCTGGTGATGGCCGCTGGCGAGTATGCCGTCCGCGCCTGGCGGTTCCGTGGGCAGCCGCACAGCACGGTGGCCGACATGGTCCGGGCCGTCCGCAGCGGGGCCCTGACCTGGCCGCCTCAGGGCGCTTCGGAGCGGTCGACCAAGGCGTAATAGGCGGCATACACCGCCGCGAACCCGGCATCCCCGTGCCCATGCGCCTGCCACCAGGCGAGCGGCCGCCGGCTGGTTCTGGCCTCGCGGTATCGGGCCCCGAACCAGGCCGCATTGGCCACGGGATCGCTGTAGCGAGGGTCCTGGAAGATCGCGTCGGACCAGGCCTGATAGTGCCCGAACACCGGCTCGTCATAGAAGATCATCTTGAGCGCGGTCTCATAGACCTCGTTGGGCTGGCGAGGCGGCGCGGCATAGGCGAGGGCGCCGGGCTGCATCGGAAGCCGCCCCCATTGCAGCAATGAGGCGCGGGAGGCAGCGTCGAGCGAGGCCGGGTCGCCCGGAAAACCGTCATTCGTGCGCCGCACGAGGTTCACGAACTCATTGCGCGGCACCGGGAAGTCGAACACCGCCACCCCGATGGGCCGATTGATCGGCAACGCATCCCAGAGCCCGGCGGCTGCCAGCGCGTTGTGGGCCAGGTGAATGCAGTTGTCGCGAAAGATGCTCCAGTGAAAAACCTGCCCGGCGCGATACGGCGCATTCTGATCGTTCAGGAACGCGATCATGCGCGCCATCTGCGCCCGCAGCACAGGCACCCGCGCGCAATGCCGGCCACGGCCCATGTCGATGGCATAATCCGTACTGGCCGAGACCTCGTATTTCCAATCCTCACGCGACCAGCCCGCCGGCATCGCCTCGAATACTTCTTCGTGAAACGCGATGCCGTCATAGATGCGGCGTCGCTTCGCTTCGGCCTGGACCGCTCCGTAGCCGGCCCGCGTGAGCCCGCCCGGCGGCAGCGCGCCCGAGAAGAAGAAGTCATGCCCCGGTGTGGCCACCCATTTCGCATTGCGGAAATGAGCGTTCATGCTGATGCCCACACCATCCTCCTGGCCCGGCAGGCAGAGTTGCAGCACGGGGTAGGCGGCCCCCGGGTCACGGCAGGCGCCCTGAAGGTAGAACACGGCGTGCCCGCCGATCTCCCCCCTGATGTCGGCGCCGAAGCCCGGTCGCTTCTTGATCTGCGAAACGGCGCAGAACTCGGCGTAGAAGGGGTTTGCGGCGCCGAACGCGGTGTTGCCGATCGCGCCGGGCATGTCGAACCCGACCGTGCTGCACGCCGTCATCGACATCGCAACCAAAAGAGAGGCTGGGCGGAATGGTCGCAAGCGGCTGATCTCCGGAAAGACCGATCCGGTATAGGCGTTCGACCGGCGCCCGTCGCCTCTTGCCGCGCCCGCTCCGGTGAACTTCCCCTAGGTTTCGTCGTTGACGGTCTAACGAAGGAGAGTTTCCATGCGCCAGATCGCCGTCATCACGCTAACCATGCTGCTCGCTGCTTGCGCGGCGGAGCGGCCGCAGTCCACCACGACTCCAGGCCTGGAAACCGGCATCACGGCAAACAATGGCGGCGGGACCACTACCCTCAACAACAATCCCAACGTTGGGATCACGACACGGGTGCGGTAGTCACGATTTCGGCCCGCGTCCCGGCGGCCCTCAAAACCTCAAATTCGCCCGGCAGGGGGCCCAGCCGCACCACCTTGCGACCGCCCTCGGCGAGCTTGACGAGCTGGCCGGGCTGTTCGAACGCGATACGCTCCGCGTCCCGTCTCGCCATGTCCAGCACCGGTGCCGTGACTTCCGCACCATGCACGACCACGTCGGCCTCGCCCATCAACCGGTGCGCCCGCAGGGTCAACAGGTCGGGCTCACGGGGGGCGTCGATCAGATAGACGATCCCCCGCTCGGGCACGGTTCCGGTCAGCGCCAGCAGCAATTCGGCCCGGGCTGCGGCGTCATCACCGGCAAAGACGAGGTCCGCCACACGGCCGCCCAACGTCCGCTCCAGCATTCGGCGGCGGGCCACCACATCCGGCAATGCTTCGCGGATCTCGGCCTTGAGACTATCAGCCAGCGCGGCGAGGCGGCCCCAGGCGGGCGGCAGCATCGCCTCGATCCGGGCCCGAACCAGCCGCGCCAGCACCGGTGCGGCGCCCCCCGTCGATACCGCCACCACCAGCGGGTCCCGGTCGATGACGGAGGGGGTGATGAAGCTGCACAGATGCGGCTTATCCACCACGTTGACCGGAATGCCGGCTGCTTGCGCGGCCCGGCTCAGCGCCTCCAACTCCGCCACCTCCGCATCGGCGCCGATGGCCACGGCGCACCCCGCGAGCTGAGCCGGGTCGAAGCGGGGCGCGATCTCCACCAGCGCGCCGGCCCGGACCAGCGCCTCCGCCTTCCGCTCCGCCACCTCTCCCCCGCCTAAAACGAGGGCGCGGCGGCCGCGGACATCGAGGAAGACCGGGAGGAAGCGCATAGGGTCAGAGACCGTTTGAGAATGCGCTACGGCGGGCCAGAGGCGCCATGGGCGCCGCCCGGCGTGGGTTTTCGAGCACCGCAGCGCAGCGGCCGTTTGGGCCGTGAGCAGCGGAGCGCAGAAAAGCCGCGTCGGATGGCCGCCGTAGTAGCATTGTCGGACGGTCTCTCAGAGAAGTAGCGCGAGCCCCGCCAATACCACAACCGTCAGCACCGCCACGAGCCATGCCGGACGGGTCGGCTCATCGATGTCGTGCACGGCTTCAAGAGCTGGCATGCAACGCCTCCCTGATCAGGACGTCATCCGCGTCGGCGCGGGTGCCTCGCGCGGCCTCCCCCACGATCACCAGCGCCGGCGCCGGCATCGCGGCCCGGCGCACATCGAGGGTGCAGGCCCCGAGCGTCGTCCGCAGCACCCGCTGACCCGGCAACGTCGCGCGGGACACGACGGCCACAGGTGTTCCGGGATCGCGCCCGGCGGCCAGCAAGGTCAGCGCCACGCGGTCCAACCGGGACAGCGCCATGTAGGCCACGACGGTGCCGCCGCCCCGCGCCGCCTGCTCCCACTCGGCGCCGGACTCGACACCCTCGGCGCCGTGCCCGGTCACGAAGGTGGCGCTGCGGGCGGCGCCCCGGAGCGTGAGCGGGATGCCGGCCACGGCGGCCGCGGCGGAGGCGGCGGTCACGCCCGGCACGATGATCCAGGCAATGCCGGCTGCGTCCAACGCCGCCAGCTCTTCCCCGGTCCGACCGAACAGGGAGGGATCGCCGCCCTTCAATCGAACCACGCGATGGCCGGCGTTCGCAGCCTCCACCAGGGCGGCGCCGATCTCGGATTGGCTCATTGCGGCGTGGCCCTTGCGCTTGCCCACATCAACCAAGCGCGCGCCGCGCCCGGCCTGGCGCAGCACGCCGGGGCCCGGGAGGGCGTCATGGAATATGACATCTGCCGCCCGCAGCGCGTCCACGGCACGGACCGTCAGCAGCTCCGGATCGCCCGGCCCGGCGCCGACCAGCCAGACCGTGCCGGGGGAGGGCCCGCTCATGCCGCGATCGCCGGGTCGAGATCCGCGTGGAACTGGTTGCCGGCCAACGTCGGCTGGATATGGCCGCGGCGGATCACGAAGTCGCCGAAATGCTCGCCTTCCTCCCGTCCGAGCGCCCATTCCTGCAACAAGGGCGTGAGTGCCGCCAGGATACCGTCCTGGTCCACGTCGCGCCGATACAGCTTGTTGAGCCGCGTGCCGTCGAACGCGCCGCCGAGATAGAGGTGATAGCGGCCGGGTCCACGGCCCACGAGCGCGATCTCCGCCATGTAGGGCCGGGCGCAGCCATTGGGGCAGCCGGTCATGCGCAGCACCAATTCGTCCGGGCCAAGGCCGGCTGCGTCCATCACCTCGTCCAGCGCGGTGATCAGGCTTGGCAGATACCGCTCGCTCTCGGCAAGGGCCAGGCCGCAAGTCGGCAGTGCGACGCAGGCCATGCTGTTGCGGCGGAGCGCGGAGGCGCTGTCCAGCAGGCCATGCCGGGCCAGGATGCCCTCGATCGCCGGTTTTTCCTCCGCGGGCACGCCGGCCACGATCAGGTTCTGGTTCGCAGTCAGGATAAACTCGCCCCGGTGCACGTTGGCAATCTCGCGCAATGCGGTCAGCAGATCGCCTTGCACGCGGCCATTCTCGACGAACAGCCCGTAATGCCAGGAGCCATCCGGATCGCCGGCCCAACCAAGCCGGTCGCCCTGGCCCTCGAACACCACTTGCGGCGCCGGCTGGAACGCGAAGCCGAGCCGGCGCTCCACCTCGGTGCGGAAGGCGTCCACACCCATGCGCTCGATGGTGTATTTCAGCCGCGCATGCTTGCGAACGGCGCGGTTACCTTGGTCCCGCTGGGTCGATACCACGGCTTCTGCCACCGCCAGCACCTGCTCCGGCGTGCAGGCGCCCAGGATGTCACCCGTGCGCGGGAAGGTGTCGGGCTCGCCATGCGTCATGCCCATGCCGCCGCCAGCGGTCACGACGTAGGACGTGATCGCGCCCTCGCTTTGCACCGCGATGAAGCCGAGATCATGGGCGAACACGTCCACGTCGTTCTGCGGCGGGACCGCGACGGCGATCTTGAACTTGCGGGGCAGGTAGGTGCGGCCATACAGCGGCTCCTCCTCCACCTCATGCCCCGCGACCTGCTCCTCGTCGATCCAGATCTCGTGCCAGGCGCGGCTTTTCGGCAGCAGGTGGGCACTCAGGGCGTCGGCCAGGCGCAGAGCCTCGGCATGGGCCGGGCTGGCATGCGGGTTGCTCGTGGCGATGACGTTGCGGTTCACGTCGCCGCAGGCCGCGATCGTGTCCAGCATGGCCTGGTTCACGGCGGCGATGGCGGGCTTGAGGTTGCCCTTGATGATGCCGTGGAACTGCACGGTTTGCCGGGTGGTGAGGCGCACGGTGCCGTTCGCCCGCTCCCGCGCGATCTCGGCCAGTTGCAGCCATTGCGTGGGGGTCACGCGGCCGCCGGGGATGCGGAGCCGGGCCATGAAGCTGTAGGCGCGCTCCATCCGCTTGCGCCCGCGCTCCGGCCGGAGGTCGCGGTCATCCTGCTGGTAGATGCCGTGGAATTTGGTCAGCTGCGTGTCGTCTTCGGCGAGCGCGCCGGTCTCGACCTGGGCCAGGCCGTCCGCGATGCCACCCCGCAACGCGCGGCTGGCTTCCTTGATGAATTCGTTCTTCGCACGATCGGTCATGGCGGGCCTCAATACACATCGAGCCGGTAGCGGCCCTGCTTCTTTAGGGTAACGAGTTCGGCCTCCGCGGCCTCCGGCGTGATCGCGCCCTGATCGGCGATCACGTCGCGCAGCGTGGCGTGGACGTCCCGCGCCATCCGCGTCTGATCGCCGCAGACATACAGATGTGCGCCGTCCTGCAGCCAGGCATGCACGTCCCGCCTGTTCTCCCACAGCCGCTGCTGCACATAGACCTTCGCGTCCTGGTCCCGGGAGAACGCGACATCGAGGCGGGTCAGCACGCCGCGGGCCAGCAGATCCTGCCATTCCAACTGATAGAGGAAGTCCTGCGTGTAGGAGCGGTCCCCGAAGAACAGCCAGTTCTTTCCCTGCGCGCCGCTCACGTCACGCTCCTGCATGAAGGCGCGGAACGGCGCCACACCGGTGCCGGGGCCGATCATCAGGATGGGGGTGGACGGGTCCTCCGGCAGGCGAAAATGCGGGTTGGGCTTCACATGCACGCGCAGCATGTCCCCGGCCCGGCGCCGGTCCGCAACAAAGGTCGATGCGACACCCGCCCGATCGATCCCGTGCGTGGCATAGCGCACCGCGCCGATCAGCAGATGCGCCTCGTCCCCGACCGAGGCCTGGCTGGACGCGATGGAATACAGCCGGGGCGGCAGGGCGCGCAGCAGAGAGGTGAGCTGCTCCGGCTGCAACCGGTGGGGGAACTCGGCGAAAAGGTCGCGCACCTGGCGCCCCGGCAGATAGTCCGCCAGCCGCGCCGCATCGCCCGCCAGCGCCGCGAGCCCGCACTCACCCACCAGCGCGGCGTAGCCCTGGATCAGATGACCGGTCAGCGTGGTCACGTCATGCTTCTCGGCCAGCACGTCATGCAGCGCGCTGTCCCCGGCCAGCCCGACCGGCGCCAGCACGGCCTCCACGGCGGCGGGGTCGTTGACCGGCTGGATGCCGAGCGAGTCGCCCGGAAGATATGTCAGGCCCGAGCCCGCCAGCGAGATTTCGGTGTGAAAAGTCTGCTTGTCGGAGCGGCTGCCGTTCAGGTTGACGAGGTCGGTGATCTCGGCCGCGAACGGGTTCGTGCGGTCATAGGCGGGCGCGGTGTCCACATGGCCGAAATCGACATGGATGACGCTTGCCTCCGGCTCCGATCCACGCAGCGCCGGCAGGGTGGTCGCGAGCCAGGACGCGGCCGGCGCATCGTAATCGAGGTCGCATTCCAGCAGCGCCGCGCTGCGTGTGCCGCCGAGTTCGGCCAGCCGGGTGTCGATCCGCTTGCCGGTCTCGCAGAACTGGGCGTAGGCGCGGTCACCCAAGGCCAGCACGGCAAACGACACGCCGTCCAGCCGGGGCGCTGTATCGGCCATGAGCGCGGTGTAGAACTCGGTCGCGCGGGCCGGGGGCTCGCCCTCGCCCCAGGTGCTGCTGATCACCAGCAGAGTGCCCTTGAGGTCCGCGGGCGTGAAATCGGCGGCGTCCACCACGCGCGGCGCGAAGCCCAGCCGGCTGGCATCTTTCTTGGCACGCAAGGCCAATGCCTCGGAGTTGCCGGATTCCGTGAGGAACAAGATGGTCAGCGCCGGCCGGATCGCTGGCGGAGCCACGACGGCGGGAGCGGCCGAGGCCTCGATCCCCGCCAGGAAGCCGGCGAGCCAGCTCCGCTGCGTGGGGGAGGTGGTGGAGATGACCCGGTTCAGCGTGGCAATGGATTCCGCCGGGAAGGGCGCGTTATCCGGCAGTCTGGCGGCGGCACTCATCGTGAGATCCCTCGGGCTGGCTGCGCGAGAGATAGAAACTTGTCACCGTCCTCTGCAATGGAACGGCCGCATTAAAGAACGGCATTCTCCACCTGGGATCAGGCAGAGACCACCATCCTGATTAAACCGGAACCGGCGGGAGATCGAGGCGCACGGTGTCGACCACGCCGGGCACCGCCGGGAAGCGATGCAGCACGAGCGGGTCATGCCCGGGGATCACATGGTCGGGCCCATCCGACAGTTCGGCGCAAATGCGCCAGCCCTCCGCCATGGCGAACACGTCCGCCACCAGCGGGAACGGATTTTCGGTCCGGATATTGGCCCAGAAATGCGTGGCGTCCGACGCCAGCACCACCCAGCCGCGGGCTGTCCAGACCCGGACCACCTGCATGCCGCCGGAGTGGCCGCCGACCAGATGCAGCGTGATGCCCGGCGCAATCGTCGCCGTCCCGTCATGGAACCGCACCCGCCCGGCGAACACGTGCCGCACGGCGGTGACGACGTCATCCACATCGACCGGCAGCCGGAGCGCCCGATGCACCATGGGCCGCCCGGTGGCATAGGCCATCTCGCGGTCTTGCAGGTGGAAGGTCGCGGCCGGAAACGAATCGAGGCAGCCGGCATGGTCGTAATGCAGATGCGTCAGCACGACGTCCGGCACCTCCGCCGGCTCGATCCCCGCGGCCCGCAGCGCATCGGCCGGGTGCCGCATCAGCACGCGCCCCCGCCGGGCCGCCGCCACGGGGCCGAAGCCGGTATCGACCACGACCGTGCGCCCACCGCCCCGGATGGCCCACACATAGTAGTCGATCGGCATCGGCCCGGCGTGATCGTCCGGGAGCAGCAGGTTGGCCGACGATGGCCGGTCCGCTTGCGTCGCATACCGGATCGCGAGGATCTCGTACTCGATCACGCGGGCACCGCCCCCTCCGCCACCAAAACCTCGTTGGCCGCCTTGAACGCCTCGAGCCCGGCGGGAATGCCGCAATAGACGGTGGCGTGCAGCAGGACCTCCTTGATCTCCTCCACGGTCACGCCGTTGGTGAGGGCTCCCTTCACATGCAGCTTCAACTCCGCCGGCGCCTTCAGCGCGGTCAGCATCGCGAGGTTCAGCATCGAGCGCGTCTTGCGATCCAGCCCCGGGCGCGCCCAGGCATAGCCCCAGGCCATCTCCGTCGTGATGTGCTGGAAGGCCGACATGAAATCGTTGGCGCGTGCGATGGAGCCGTCCACATACTCCGATCCCAGCACGGCACGCCGCACCGGCAACCCGGCCGCATACAGGCCCTCGCGCGTTACGTCCTCGGTCATTATTGATCCTCCCTCGTTGTAGGATCACCCGAACCCGCACCCAGATCAATCGTAGCCACCCCAGCCAGGAGCCAAATGGATACTGACGCCGCATCCTTCCGAGACCTGCCGCAAGTGCAGCGCCTGCTGGAGGAGTGGGAGGGGCCAAACGTGCCCCGCCCCGCCCTGATCGCGGCCCTGCGGGCGGCGCTCGACGATGCGCGGGCGGGCATCCGCGCCGGCTCCCCGGCACCGGATGGTCCAGCGCTGCGGCGCTACGCGGCGGCGGCCTTGGCGGCGGCGGCACGCCCGGCGCTGCGCCGGGTCATCAACGCGACGGGGATCGCGCTGCATACCAATCTGGGCCGGGCGCCGTTGCCTGAAGCAGCAGCTTCGGCCGTGGCAGCGGTGGCTGCCGGCTACTGCAACCTGGAATACGATCTCGATTCCGGCATCAGAGGATCGCGCACGCAGGGAATCGAGCCGTTACTGACGGCGATCACCGGGGCGGAAGCGGCGCTCGCCGTCAATAACTGCGCCGCCGCCGTGCTGCTGTCGCTCAGCGCGCTGGCGGGCGGGGGCGAGGTGATCGTGTCCCGTGGGGAATTGGTGGAGATCGGCGGCGGTTTCCGCATTCCGGACGTGATCCAGCAGGGCGGCGCCCGTTTGGTAGAGGTCGGCGCCACCAACCGCACCCGCCTGGCGGACTACGCCGCCGCCATCACGCCCGCAACCCGGCTGCTGCTGAAGGTGCATCCAAGCAATTTTCGCGTCGTCGGCTTCACCGAGGCGGTCGAGGTGGACGAGCTCGCGGGGCTGGCGCGGGAGCACGGCCTGCTGGTCATGGACGATCAGGGCAGTGGTGACCTGGCGGACGTGAGGCGGTCGCTCAAGGCGGGTGCGGACCTCGTGGCTTTCAGCGGGGACAAGGCGCTGGGCGGCCCGCAGGCCGGGCTGATCGTGGGGTCCGCGGCGGCGCTGGCGCCCCTCCGGCAGCACCCGCTGCTGCGGGCGGTGCGGCTCGACAAACTGTCGCTTGCCGCGCTGGAGGCGACGCTACGCCTGCATCGGGATGGGGCGGAGACGCCGGTGTCGCGCATGCTGGCGCAAACGCCTGCCACGCTGATGGCCCGGGCGCAGCGTCTCTGCACGCTGCTGGACGGCATACCGGCACCCAGCACCGCCTATGCCGGCGCCGGCACGCGCCCGGGTGACGAGATCGCGAGCGTGGCCGTCGCGGTCACCAGCCCCCTCGCGCCCGACGAGCTGGCCCGGCGCCTGCGCCAGCATGATCCCGCGGTGGTGGGGCGCGTGACGGAGGGCCGGCTGTGGCTCGACATGCTGGCCGTGACCGACGACGAGGTGCCGGCCTTGGCCGAGGCCGTGCGGCACGCGCACCGGTGAAGCGGCTGGTCATCGGCGTGATCGGCCATGTCGATCACGGCAAAACCGCCCTGGTGCGCGCGCTGACCGGCACCGAGACCGACCGCCTGCCGGAGGAGCGGCGGCGCGGCATCTCGATCGCGCTCGGCTTCGCAGTGCTGGCCGTGCCCGGCGGCGAGATCGACCTCGTGGACATGCCCGGCCATGAGCGCTTCGTCCGCACCATGGTCTCGGGCGCCACCGGCATCGGCGCCGCGCTGCTGGTGGTGGCGGCGAACGAAGGCGTGATGCCGCAAACCCGCGAGCACGTGGCGATCGCCGGATTGCTGGGCGTCAAGCGGGTGCTGGTGGCAGTGACCAAGGCGGATTTGGCGGAGCCCGGACCGGCCGGCGTGGCAGCGGCGGCGCTGGCGCGGGACGCTGGGCTGGAGGTCACGGGCATGATGCCGGTCGCGGCCCTGACCGGGGGCGGGCTGGAAGCGCTGCGGGAGGGTTTGAGCCATCTGCTGGCTGTGGCCGAGCCGCCGGTCGAGACCGGTCTGGCTTTCCTCGCGATCGATCGCGCGTTCAGCGTGCCGGGGCACGGCACCGTCGTGACCGGGACGTTGCGGGGCGGGGCGATGGCGGTGGGCGACGCGCTGGAGATCCGGCCCGGTGGCGTCGCGGTGCGGGTGCGCGGACTGCAGGTGCACAGCGCCAAGGTGACGCGGGCGGCGCCGGGTCAGCGGGTGGCGGTGAATTTGCGCGGCGTGGACGCTGACACCGTCGGGCGCGGGGTGGCGCTGGCGATGCCGGGCATGGTGGGGGAGGGCGCCTGGCTCAGCGTCATGTTCGATGCAACGGCACCGCTGCGGAACGGGGCGGTTCTGCACGTCCTGCTGGGCACCGCGGAGATCGAGGCCCGGTTGCGCCTGCTGGACCGCGACGAGCTGCTGGCCAATGACTCCGCACCGGCCCAACTGCGCTGCCGCATGCCCGTCAGCATTCCGGCGCGCAGCCGCTTCATCGTTCGCGTGCCCTCCCCGGCGATCACGGTGGGGGGCGGGATGGTGCTCGATCCCGACGCTACCAGGCTGCGGCGGCATGCAACCCCGGCGATCGCGTGGCTGCGCGCGCTGGCGGAGGGGACGGACATCGCAGCGCAGGAGCTGGTTCGGGCGGGTGCGCAAGGGGTCGCGTTGGCGCGGCTGCAGAGATTGACCGGTTTGGCGCCAGACCGGGTGGTGGCGGGGCTGTGCGGCGCGGTTATCGCGGGACCGTTGGTCGTGACCACCGGGGCGCTGGCTGAGGTTGAGGCGGCCATTCGCCGCATTCTGCAGGCGGAGCCGGACGGATTGTCGCGGGACGCCCTATCGGCCCGGCTTCCTGGCGTGTCGGGGGCGGTGCTCGATCACCTGCTCCCATCGTTGCGAGCGCAGCGAAGCGATCCAGGGACCCCTCGTGCTCGCGTCGCCCCTGGATTGCTTCGCCCAAGCGCTCGCAATGACGGGATCAGGCAGACCAACGGCCGTATCGCCCTGGTGCGGCCGGAGCAGGAGCTGGATCACGCCGTCGCCGACGCAGCACGGGCCAGCGCACTCGCAGACACCCTGCGCCGCGCCGGGTTGCAGACGCCGGACCCAACAACGCTCGACCACTCCACCAAGCGCACCCTAGACCGCCTGGTCCGCGACGGCGTTGTCCTCCGTCTGCATGACAAGGTTCAGAAACGCGAGGTGCTGTTCCACCGGGACGCGGTCGAGGCGGCGCGGCGGGTGCTGGCGCCGCTGCTCGGCCCGCCCGGGCTGCTGGTGGCGGAGGCCGGGGCGGCACTCGGCGTGTCGCGGAAATATTCGGTGCCGCTGCTGGAATACCTCGATGCGACCGGCTTCACCCGGCGCGTGGGGGACCGGCGCGTTGCAAGGCAGCCGCCACCGTCATGATCCGCGCCACCGGGCGCAGCGCCACGATCGCGGTCCCGTGTGTGCCGACATCGAACGCGGCGCAGCCATCCTCCAGCACGGTCACGTCGAGATCCCGCACATGCGCGTCCCGCACGGTGCTGGACACCCCGCCATTGGTCACGATCCCCGCCACCAGCAGCCGCCGGATGCCCGCGCGGGCCAGCACCCATTCCAGCCGGGTCTGGTAGAAGGCCGAGAACGCGATCTTTTCCACGGACAAGTCGGCCGGGCCGAGCTCGTCCACGAGCGCATGCCCCCATGACCCCGGCGCGAAGTCCCCCCGGCGCAGGAAGGGCCGGGCAGCAGCCAAATGGGGCGAGATGAACGGTTCGCCTGCCCGCCCCGGCACCAGCGTGAAATGCGTCGAGACGATCCATCCACCCGCCGCCCGGACCGCCCGCACGAGCGGCGCCAGCCGGGCCGGCAGCGCGGCGATCTCCTCAGCACCGGTGCCCCCGCGGGCATAGGCGCCATCCGGATGCAGGAAATCGTTCTGCAGATCGCAAAGGAGCAGCGCCGTGTCGTTCATGGGCAAAGCCCGCACGCTACCCCGCCGCTTGTCAATCGCGGCCGGGATGCCGACACTCCGGGCATGGACCGGACGCTATTCGCAAAAATCTGGGACGCGCACGCCGTTGCTTCGCGGGAGGATGGCGCCACGCTGCTGGCGATCGATCGGCACTACCTGCACGAAGGCAGCTTCCATTCCTTCGGCATGCTGGACCATTCCGGCCGCCGCCTCCGCCGGCCGGAGCTGACCTTTGCCGTGAGCGACCATTACGCGCCGAGCGACCGCGCCAACCCGGACCGGGAGCTCGCTGCCATGGCGACGCAACTGCGTGACAATGCCGGGCGGCATGGCATTCGCCTGTTCGATCTGGGCGAAGCGCAGCAGGGGATCGTGCACGTCGCGATGCCGGAGCAGGGGCTGACCCTCCCGGGCCTCACCATCGTCTGTGGCGACAGCCATACCAGCACGCATGGGGCGTTCGGCGCACTGGCCTTTGGGATCGGCGCCAGCGAGGTAAGCCATGTGCTGGCGACGCAGACGCTCTGGCAGCAGCGGCCGCGCACGATGCGGGTCACGGTCACGGGCACGCTCTCCTCGCATGTCACGGCCAAGGACCTCATCCTGGCGCTGATCGGCACGATCGGGGCCGGTGGCGCCACGGGCCATGTCATCGAATACGCGGGCCCGGCGATCGAGGCGCTCTCGATGGAGGGGCGCATGACCGTCTGCAACATGAGCATCGAGGCGGGCGCCCGCGCCGGGCTGGTGGCGCCGGACGGGGCCACGGTCGCGTGGCTTGCGGGCCGGCCCTACGCCCCTGCGGAGGCACCGCCGGCCTGGCGGGAGCTTCGCTCCGACCCGGATGCCGTGTTCGATCGGGAAGTGACGCTCGACGGCGCCGCCGTGGCCCCGACCGTCACGTGGGGCACCAGTCCCGAGACCGCGCTGCCCATCGGCGCCCGCGTGCCCGACCCCGCAAACGAGCCCGACCCCGCCCGCCGTGCCGATCTCACCGCCCAGCTCGCCTACATGGATTTGGCGCCCGGCACGAAGCTCGATGGCCTGAAGATGGACCGCGTGTTCATCGGCAGCTGCACCAATGGCCGGCTGCCGGACCTCGAGGCGGCGGCGTCGGTGATGCGGGGACGCCGGGCCGTGCTGCCGGGCCTGGTGGTGCCGGGGTCCGAGGCGGTGCGGCAGGCGGCGGAGGCGGCGGGGCTGGATCGGGTGTTCACGGATGCCGGGCTGCGATGGGGCGCGCCGGGATGCAGCATGTGCGTGGGCATGAACGGAGACCTGGTGCCACCGGGAGAGCGTTGCGCCAGCACCAGCAACCGCAACTTCCCGGGACGCCAGGGCAAGGGCGCGCGCACGCATTTGATGTCCCCCGCGATGGCCGCCGCCGCGGCACTCACGGGCCGCCTGACGGATGTGCGGACCCTATGACGCCGTTCACCGTGGTGACCGGCCGGGCTGCGTTGGTGCCGGACGCCAATATCGACACGGACCAGATCATCCCGGCGCGCTTCCTGCGCGAGCCGCGCTCTGCCGGGTATCAAAACTTCCTGTTTGCCGACGCCCTGGCGTGGCGCGACGCAGTGCAGGGCGCAGCGATCCTGCTGGCCGGCGCCAATTTCGGTTGCGGTTCCTCGCGGGAGGGGGCGGTGTATGCGCTGGTGGATGCCGGCATCCGATGCGTGATCGCCCCCAGCTTCGGGGACATTTTTGCGGGCAACGCGGCGCAGAACGGCCTGCTGCTGCTGACGAGCGACGAGCCGCTCCGGCCCGGCCCGATGACGATCGACCTGCCGGACCAATGCATCCTGGCCGGCAACGCCCGGCATGATTTTGCCATCGAGCCGTTCCGCAAACGCCGCCTGCTGGAGGGTCTGGACGATATCGGCCTCATCCTCACGCTCTCGGACCAGATCGCCGCGTGGGACCGGGCGGATCGGGCGGCCAGGCCCTGGGTCAGCCCCGCTGCCGCAGGGCGAACAGCATGATGCCCATGCCGAGCCCGCCCGCCAGCAGCGTCACCACGCCCACCATCAGCCGGATGCGATAGGCAACGCTGGCACCCTCCCGCGCCGTCTCGGCCTGCACGCGGATGCGGGCAGCCGCCACGCGGTCGGCAAGGGCGCCCGGCCCGGCGAGCACGGCATCCGCCTGGTCGGCCAAGGCGGGGCGCAGCGCCGCGAGCCGGGCCGGCGCGTCGGCCGCTTGGCTCGCGGCCACCACCTCGTCCAGCACGGCCAGCCGGGCCATGCCGCGTTCGTAGGGGATCAGCGGGCCGTAGCTGGCGAACAGGCCCGTGAGCCCCACGACGGCGAAGCACATCCCGAGAAAGGCGGTCCAGGTCAGGCGATCACGCATTTTGGCCTCCGGCATCGGAGCGGTGTATGGTCCCGCCATGGAAAAAAGTCCCTACCTGTTCCGCACGAACGACCAGTCCGTGACAGAAACGCCGGGGTTGCTGGTGCGGGAGGCCATGACGCCGTTCGGGATCGCCCTGCGCTACCAGGAGCGGGCGCCATGCGGACCGTCAGGGCATTGGTGCGAGACGGGGCATAGCGTGTTCGTGCTGTCGGGCGTGCTGCGGTATCGCTTCGACACGCACGAAATCGAGGCCGGGCCCGGCGACATGCTGCACATCCCGGCGGGCCCCGCGCATCGGCATCAACCGAGCGTGCCGGGGCCAGAGACGGCGCGGTATGTATTGACGGAGTTCGGGTAAGGGGCGGGGGACAAGCTCAGGACGGCGGCAATCACTATCGAGAGGCCCGAACCACCATTCCGCTTGCCCTGAGCCTGTCGAAGGGTCACCGACGAAAGGGTGGTCTCAACCGTCTCTCTCCCAGACCGCCTAACCTTGACACCCCCACCCACCCTGGGTAACTCCCCGCCCTCTCGTTCTCCTCCGTCCATCCCAGGCGCCTGCGCCGCAAAGGTCGTATCATGAAGATCCGCAACAGCCTGAAATCGGCCAAGCTCCGCGATAAGGATTGCCGCGTGGTGCGCCGTCACGGCCGCGTCTACGTCATCAACAAGAAGAACCCGCGCATGAAGGCCCGCCAAGGCTAGGCACGCGCCTTGCCGTCCCTTGGTTGCGGCTCCATGTTGAGCTGAACCAGGAGGACGTCGCGATGATCGCTCAACCTGCGCCGAAGCCGGATGTGATGGCGCGCCGGGATGAGATCGTGGCCGGGTTGCGAAATCTGGTCGCGCCCAGCGGGTTGATCAGTGAGGCCTTGCGCCTCAAGCCCTATGAGACCGACGGTCTGCCGGCCTATCGCCAGATGCCGCTCGCGGTGGTGCTGCCGGAAACGACCGAGGAGGTCGCCGCCGTGCTGCGCTTCTGCCACCGGAATGGCGTGCGCGTGATCCCGCGGGGCGCCGGCACCAGCCTGTCGGGCGGCGCGCTGCCGATGGCGGACAGTGTCGTCGTGGGCCTGATGCGCATGAACCGCATCCTCGATATCGACTACGCGGACCGTGCCGCCACCGTGCAGGCCGGGGTCACCAATATCGGCATCACGCAGGCCGTGTCGTCCGAGGGCTTTTTCTACGCGCCGGACCCGTCGAGTCAGCTCGCCTGCATGATCGGCGGCAATATCGGCATGAACTCGGGCGGCGCGCACTGCCTGAAATACGGCGTGACGGTCAACAACCTGCTGGGCCTCAAGATCGTCACCATCGAGGGCGAGGTGATCGATTTGGGCGGCGCCCATCTGGACGCCGCCGGGTATGACTGGCTGGGCCTGATGACGGGGTCCGAGGGCATGCTGGCGATGGTGACGGAAGTGACCGTCCGCATCCTGCGTGCGCCGGAGGGGGCGCGGGCGATGCTGGTGGCGTTCGATGCGAACGAGACGGCGGGCCGCGCCGTGGATGCGATCATCGGCTCCGGTATCATCCCGGTCGCGCTCGAATACATGGACCGCCCGGCGATCCACGCCTGCGAAGCCTTCGCCCATGCCGGCTACCCGCTCGATGCGGAGGCGCTGCTGATCATCGAGGTCGAGGGCAGCACCGCCGAGCAGGACGAGCTGCTGGCCAAGATCTCGGCGCTGTGCGAGCCGTTCGCGCCCATCAGCCTGCGCGTCAGCCAGTCGGTCGAAGAAAGCGTCGCGATCTGGAAGGGCCGCAAGGGCGCATTCGGCGCCGTGGGCCGCATCAGCCCGGATTATCTGTGCATGGACGGCACGATCCCCACGGGCCAGCTCCCGTTCGTGCTGCGCCGGATTAACGAGATGTCGGCGCAATACGGCCTGGGCGTCGCCAACATCTTCCATGCCGGGGACGGCAACCTGCACCCGCTGATCATGTTCGACGCCAATTTGCCCGGCGATTTCGACAAGGCGGAGAAATTCGGCGCCGACGTGCTGCGCCTGTGTGTCGAGGTCGGCGGCTGCCTCACGGGGGAGCATGGCGTCGGCGTGGAGAAGCGGGACCTGATGGGCGTGCAGTTCACGGAGATCGAGCTGGCGCAGCAACGCCGCCTCAAATCCGCCTTCGACCCGGCCTGGCTCCTCAACCCCGGCAAGGTTTTTCCATTGCTGGACGAGCCCGTTGCCGCTTGACGGCACACTGACGCCCACGGACGAAGCCGGGGTCATCGAGGCCGTCCTGGCCGCCAACGCCGCCCGCGCGCCGATCCTGGTGCAGGGCCGCGGCACCAAGGCCGGCATGCTGCGCCCAGTGCAGGCGGCGCAGAGCCTCAGCACGCGGGGGCTGCAAGGCATCACGCTGCATGCGCCGCAGGAGCTGATCGTCTCCGCCCGCGCCGGCACCACGGTCCCGGACCTCGAAGCCAAGCTGGCGGAGGGCGGGCAGTGGATCGTGTCGGAGCCGCCCGACCTCTCGGCATTGATGGGCCCGGGCGTCGCCACGATCGGCGGCGTGGTGGCGACCAATCTGTCCGGCCCCCGCCGGGTGGCCTGGGGCGCCACGCGGGACCACGTCATGGGCCTGCGCGCCGTGAATGGCGCCGGCGAGCTGATCCGCTGCGGCGGGCGCGTGCTGAAGAACGTGACCGGGCTCGACATGTGCAAGCTGCTGACCGGCAGCTACGGCACGCTCGGCATCATCACCGAGGTCACGCTGAAGGTGCTGCCGGCGGCGGAGAGCACGGGTTCCTTGATGCTGCTGGGCCTCGATCCCGTCCGCGGCGTCGCGGCGCTGTCGGCGGCCCTGGGCTCGCCCTATGGCGTGTCGGGCGCCGCCTGGTTGCCCGCGGAGGCAGCCGAACGGGTGCCGGCGCTGGCCGGGCAGGGGTCCGTGACGCTGGTGCGGATTGAAGACTTCACCGCGAGCGTCGCCTACCGTCTGGGCCGCCTGGTCACCGACCTCACGCCGTTTGGCCCGGCGCATCTGTTGGACGACGCCACCAGCCGCGCCGCCTGGCGCGCGATTCGGGACGCGGTGCCGCTGCGGGCCGAACCGGCTGACGCAGTTTGGCGCCTCTCGGTCCGGCCATCTGCCGGGCCGGAAGCGGTGGCGGCGATCGAGGCCATGGGCGCGCGCTGCTACCTGGATTGGGGCGGCGGGCTCGTATGGGTCGCGGGCTCGCCGTCGCTGCATGACGAGGTTTGTCGTGCGGCCGGGCGGGGCACGTGGATGGTGGTGCGGGCGCCGGAGCCGATGCGCGCCGCGGTCGCCGTGGTGCCGCCCGAGGCCGCGGCGCTGGCGGCCATCACGCGCCGGGTCAAGGCGGCGATGGACCCCCTCGGCATCCTCAATCCTGGCCGCCTCTACGCGGGCCTGTAGGCACCTTATGCAGACCACATTCTCCGATACGCAACTCGCCGATCCCGCCATCGCCAGCAGCAACCAGGTGCTGCGGACCTGCGTGCATTGCGGCATGTGCACCGCGACCTGCCCGACCTTCGTGCTGTTGGGCGATGAGCTCGACAGCCCGCGGGGCCGCATCTACCTGATCAAGGACATGCTCGAGAGCGGCCGCCCCGCGACCGAGGAGGTCGTGCGGCACGTGGACCGCTGCCTATCCTGCCTCGCCTGCATGAGCACGTGCCCGTCCGGCGTGAACTACATGCACTTGGTCGATCACGCGCGCGAATACATCGAGAACACCTATGAACGCCCCTGGCCGGAGCGGATGCTGCGCAACGTGCTGGCCGTCGTGCTGCCGCGGCCCGGCCTGTTTCGGCTGGCGATCCTGGGTGCGCGGGTCATGAAGCCGCTGCGGGGCCTGGTGCCGGGCCATTCGATGCTGGCGCAGCGCATGCGGGCCATGCTGGACCTGGCACCGCCGTCGCTGCCCGCCGGGAGCGTCCTGCAACGGCCGCAGGTGCACCAGGCCGAGACGGCGAAGCGCGGGCGGGTCGCGCTGCTGACCGGCTGCGCGCAAACCGTGCTGGCGCCCTCCATCAACGACGCGACGGTGCGGCTGCTGACCCGCATGGGGATCGAGGTCGTGGTGGCACCCGGCGTCGGCTGCTGCGGCGCCGTCACGCACCACATGGGCAAGCACGACCCGGCCGTCGCCAGCGCCCGCGCCGCGATCGAGGGCTGGACCCAGGCGATCGAGCAGGGCGGCCTCGATGCCATCGTGGTCAACACCAGCGGCTGCGGCACCACGGTCAAGGATTACGGCTTCATGTTCCGCGCCGATCCCGTTTGGCGGGAGCGGGCGGAGCGTGTCTCGGCGCTCGCCATGGACATCACCGAGTATCTGGCGACGCTGGACTATGCGCCTACGCGAGCGGCGCCGGGCCTGCGCCTCGCCTACCACGCGGCGTGCAGCTTGCAGCACGGGCAGCAGGTGACGGCGCCGCCCAAGGCCTTGTTGAAAAAAGCGGGGTTCCAGGTGGTGGAGCCGCTGGAGCCGCATCTGTGCTGCGGATCCGCCGGCACCTACAACCTGATGCAGCCCGAGATCGCGGGCCGGCTCCGCCAGCGCAAGCTGGACAACATCGCGCGCCTGAAGCCCGACCTGATCGCGGCCGGCAATATCGGCTGCATCACCCAGCTCGCGGGCGGTACCCCGGTGGTGCACACGGTGGAGCTGCTGGACTGGATGGCGGGTGGGCCGCGTCCGGCGTCGTTACCCTGAGGCGCGCGTGGCTGATGCCTGTTCCTTGATGGGTTGCACCCATCCTACGAAGCGGAACGTGGGATGGGTGTGACCCATCGCTTGCAAGCGGCCGCGCTCGTCGTTTTCATGGCCTGCGCCGCGCCCGCCCTGGCCCAAGCGCCCCCCGCCCAGCTCGACACGCTGCTGCAAGCCCTGCGCGTCGCACCGACCGAAGCGGCTGCGAACGCGCTGGAAGCGCAGATTCGCGCGATCTGGCAATCCGCCGCGAGCCCGGCTGTCCAACTCCTGCTGGCCCGCGGCGCGCGCGAGCTCAACGAAGGCAACGCCACCGCCGCGCTCGACAGCTTCGACGCGGCGCTCGACCTGGAGCCCGAGCTGCTGGAAGGCTGGCGCGCCCGGGCGCAGGCGCGACTCCGGCTCGGTGACGCCGCGGGGGCCGTGCGGGATATCCAGGAGCTGCTGCGGCGCGAACCCCGGCATTTCATGGCGCTCAGCGACCTGTCCCGCATCGCCGAGGCGCGCGCGGATTGGCGGGGCGCTCTGGCGGCCTGGCAGAAGCTGCTGGAAGCGAACCCACGCACACCGGGCGGGCGGGACCGGCTGCGCGAACTGCGCCGCAGAGCCTTGGGCGAAGACGCCTGATACGAAAGTGTCACGCACGCCCTAGCTTGCTCACGGCTTCGTGCTATACGGCGGGCGGACCCCGGAACGGGGCGAATCTTCGCGGAGGGAATCGACCATGCTTCTACGCCGACATCTCGTGCTGGCCGCCGTCATGGCCGGCTTGCTGCCAGCAGGCGCCGCCCTGGCGCAGGAGCCGATCAAGATCGGCATCACCGGGCCGTTCACCGGCGGATCGTCCAGCATGGGCGTCTCGATGCGGGACGGCGTGAAGCTCGCGATCGCCGAGATCAACAAGGCCGGTGGCGTGCTGGGCCGGCAACTCGTGGGCGTCGAGCGCGATGACGAGGCGCGCAACGAAGTGGGCGTGCAGATCGCGCAGGAGCTGATCAACAAGGAGCGCGTGGTCGCGACCTTGGGCTTCATCAACACCGGTGTGGCTCTCGCGTCGCAGCGCTTCTACCAGGAAGCCGAAATCCCCGTGATCAACAACGTGGCGACCGGCACCGTGGTGGCGCAGCAATTCGCGCCGCCGAAGGAGAAGGCCAACTACGTCTTCCGCACCGCCGCCAACGACATCATCCAGTCCGCGATGATCGTGGACGAGGCGATCGGCCGCCGCGGCTTCAAGCGCCCGGCGATCCTGGCCGACAGCACCAATTACGGCCAGCTCGGCCGCGAAGACCTCGAGCGCGCGCTGGCCGCCAAGGGCGTGAAGGCCGTTGCGGTGGAGAAGTTCAACATCAAGGACACGGACATGACCGCGCAGCTGCTGCGCGCGAAGGAAGCCGGGGCCGACGTGATCCTCACCTACGGCATCGGGCCGGAGCTGGCGCAGATCGCTAACGGGCAGGCGAAGCTCGGCTGGAAGGTGCCCTTGATCGGCTCCTGGACGCTGAGCATGAGCAGCTTCATCGACACCGCCGGCGCCAATGGCGATGGCGCCATGATGCCGCAGACCTTCATCCAGCTGCCGAACACGCCGAAGCGCCGCGCCTTCATCGAGGCCTACCAGGCCGCCTACAAGACCGAGCGGATGCCGAGCCCGGTCTCGGCCGCGCAGGGCTATGACAGCGTCTATCTGCTCGCCGCCGCCATCAAGCAGGCCAACAGCACCGAGGGCCGCAAGATCCGCGAGGCGCTGGAGAACCTGCAGACCAAGGTCGAGGGCGTGATCACCACCTACGACCGCCCCTACAGCGCCACCGATCATGAGGCCATCAGCGGTAACATCCCGGTGTTCGGCATCGTGCAGGGCGGCCGCGTTGTGCCCGCGCACCCCGAGGACATCGAGGGTGACAAGGCGCTGCGGATCAAGCCGCGCAGCTAAGGCCGAGCGTCTGAGACCCCGGCCCGGCATACGGGCCGGGGTCTTTTTTCGACTGGAAACGTCATGCAGAACTTCGCCCAACTCCTGGCCAGCGGCATTGCGATCGGCATGATCTATGCCGTGATCGCGTTCGGCTACCAGCTGACCTTCGCCACCTCCAAGACGCTGAACTTCGGGCAGGGCGAGGCCCTGATGCTCGGCTCGCTCGTGGGCCTCACGGTCGCGAGCTATGTCGGCTACTGGGTGATGCTACCGGTCGTGCTGGCGTTCGGGCTGCTGCAGGGCGCCGTGGTGGAGCGGCTGGGCGTGCGGCAGGCCATCAAGATGAAGTCCGAGAGCGGATGGATCATGGCGACGATCGCGCTCGGCATCATCTTTAAGAATCTGGCGGAGAACATCTGGGGCCGGGACGACATCAAGTTCCCCTCGCCGTTGCCCGAAGCGTCGCTCGACATCTACGGCGTGCGCGTGCAGCCGATGGAGTTCGCGATCGTGGGCGGCGCCCTGGCGCTGATGCTCGCGGTCGAGTTCTTCAATCGCCGCACGGTGTTCGGTAAGGCGGTGGTGGCCACGGCCAATGACCGGGAGGCCGCCGGGCTGATGGGCATCAACACCGGGCTCGTGATCACCTTCAGCTATGCGCTCAGCTCCATGACGGCCGCGTTCGCGGGCGTGCTGGTGGCGCCCATCACGCAGACGGGCGCCACGATGGGCGCCGTGCTGGGCTTGCAGGCCTTTGCCGTCGCGATCATCGGCGGTCTCAGCTCCGGGGTCGGCGCTATCGTGGGCGGGCTGATCCTGGGCATCGCCGAGAAGATGACCGGTTTTTACATCTCGACCGGATACCGGGACGTCCCGGGCCTGGTACTATTGCTGCTCGTCCTGTCGTTCAAGCCATCCGGCCTGTTCGGCAAGAAGACGATCAAGAAGGTCTGAGCCCATGGGATCGCTGCTGCGCAACGGATTGCTCGTCGCCGCCCTGCTGGTGTTCCCGTTCGTGGTCACCAACCCGTATTACCTGCACTTGATCGTGGTGATCGGCATCTTCTCGATCCTGCTGCTGGGGCTGGACATCGTGTTCGGCTACACCGGCGAGGTGTCGCTCGGCCATGCGGCGCTGCTCGGCATCGGCGCCTACACGGCCGGGGTGCTGAAATTCCAGCTGGGCATCGACATCTGGCTCGCCCTCCCGGCCGGGATCGCGGTGGCGACGCTGTTCGGGCTCATGCTGGCCCTGCCGGCGTTGCAGGTCACGGGGCCCTATCTCGCGATGGTCACGCTGGCCTTCGGCACCATCGTGCAGATCCTGATCAACGAGATGGACTTCCTGACCGAGGGGCCGCGCGGCATCACGCTGCAGAAGCCTATGCTGATCGACCTCCGCGACTACGCCGCCAGCATGCCGTTCTTCGACATGTCGGCCGCCAAGCTGCGGGATTTCGAGTTCTACTTCGTGGTGGCCCTGTTCTTCCTGCTGAGCCTGGTGGTGGTGAACCGCCTGGTCGCCAGCCGCTACGGCCGGGCGTTCGAGGCGCTGCGGGACGCGCCGATCGCGTCGGACTGCATGGGCGTCAGCGTCTATAAGCATAAGGTTGTGGCGTTCGGCGTGAGCGCCGGGCTGGCGGGGTTGGCCGGCGTGCTGTTCGCCTATTCCGAGCAATACATCGCCCCCAACAATTTCGGCGTGGAGCTGGCGGTCCAGTTCATGCTCGCGGTCACGTTGGGCGGCCGCAAGAGCCGGGTGGGGCCGATCATCGGCGCCGTCATCATCGTGGTGCTGCCGAACCTGCTGGCCGATATCGAGCTGTTCCGCATCATCGCGGGCGTGATCGCCGCCGTGGCCGTTGTCGCAGGGGTGATCGGCGTCCGTCGCGCGCCGGACGAGAAACGCGCCATCTTGATCCCTGTGGCGCTCTGCGTCGCCTTCTTCGTGTTCTCGATGGTCTTGCAGAAGGTCACGGATTACAAGCTATCGATCTTCGGGGCGATGATCCTGTTCGTCGTCTACTACCTGCCGGACGGGATCTGGGGCTTCGTACGCACCGCACTCTCGCAAGTGGCGCCCGGTCTGTTCCGCGCCCATGCCGTGATGGACGCGCATGGCGATGACAGCCACATCTGGTCCGCCACGGCGCCGCAGGTCGCGGCCGGCAAGCCCCTGCTGGAAGTAAACCAGGCCGTGATGCAGTTCGGCGGCCTGAAGGCGCTCGACCGTGTCGACCTCCGCATCATGCCCGGCACCATTCACGGCCTGATCGGCCCCAACGGCTCCGGCAAGAGCACCATGATGAACGTGCTGACCGGCATCTACGTGCCGACCTCGGGCGACATCCTGTTGGAGGGCAAAAGCCTGGTGGGCCGCAAATCGCCCGAGATCGCGGCGGCAGGCATCGCGCGCACCTTCCAGAACGTGCAGATCTTCGGTGAGCTGACCCTGATCGAGAACGTCATGGTCGGCCTGCATCACACCTACGAAGCCTCCCTGGCCGAGATCGCGGTCGCCACTCCGCGCGCCCGGCGGGAAGACGAGGCCGCGCAGGTCCGCGCCGCCAGCATCCTGAAGTTCGTGGGCCTGGAAGCGCTCGCCAACGAGGAGGCGCGCAACCTGCCGTATGGCAAGCAGCGCCTGCTGGAGATCGGCCGCGCCCTCGCGCTCGACCCCAAGCTGCTGTTGCTCGATGAGCCCGCGGCCGGGCTGACGGCGCCCGACATCAAGGAGCTGATGGAAATCGTGCGCCGCATTAGGGATCACGGCATCACCCTGATCCTGATCGAACATCACATGGATGTGGTCATGAGCCTGTGCGACACCGTGACCGTGCTGGATTTCGGCCAGAAGATTGCCGAAGGCGTGCCGGCAGTGGTGCAGGCCGATGAGCGCGTCATCAGCGCCTATCTCGGCGGCGCCGTGGCGGAGGCCGCCTGATGCTCGACGTTCAGAACCTCGTGGCGGGCTATGGCAAGGTGCAGGTGCTGCACGGCCTCACGATGAAGGTGGAGGCCGGGCAGCTGGTCACGCTGATCGGCTCCAACGGCGCCGGCAAGACCACGACGCTGCGGGCGCTGTCGGGCATGATCAAGCCGGAGAGCGGGCGCATCACGCTGGGCGGCCAGGACATCGCCGGGCTCCCGGCCTATGCCATCACGCGCCGCGGCTTGGCCCACTCGCCGGAGGGGCGGCGCGTGTTCGCCACGCTCTCGGTTGCGGACAACCTGGTCATGGGCGCCTTCCCCCGCCTCACGGGCTCCCGCCCCAAGGGGGACGTGAACGCCGATCTGGAGCGCAGCTACACGCTGTTTCCCCGCCTGGCCGAGCGCCGCGCGCAATATGCCGGCACGCTCTCGGGCGGGGAGCAGCAGATGCTGGCGATGGCCCGTGCGCTGATGCTGAACCCCGAGGTGCTGCTGCTGGACGAGCCGAGCATGGGCCTGTCGCCCCGGCTGGTGCAGGAGGTGTTTGCCACCATCGCCCGGCTGAAATCGGAGAAGATCACCATGCTGCTGGTGGAGCAATTCGCGGCGGCGGCTCTGGAGGTCGCGGATTTCGGCTACGTCATGGAAAACGGCCGCCTCTCGGCCTCGGGCCCGGCGCAGCAACTCAAGAATGACCCGGCCGTTCGCGCCGCGTATCTGGGGGCGGCGCATTGAGGTTGATGTAAGCAAGGAAAATCCTTACATTGCGGGGATGATATCCAGCACGCTGTCTCAGAAAGCCCAAACGACGATACCAAAAGCGGTTCGTGCTGCCCTCGACCTGAGGGAGGGTGATGAGATCGGCTATGTCATCGAGGGGAGCCGGGTCATCATGATGCGCGTGTCGGATTTGCGCGATGACCCGTTCTCCACGTTCGGCGAATGGGCCGGGCAGGCGGACACGGAGGCTTATGGCGGGTTGTAAGGTTTGGGACGTCGTCGCTGTCCCATTCCCATACACCAAAGGCATCGTCCAGCAACGTCGCCCAGGACTGGTCATCAGAGCCATCGCCGATCAGGGATCGCCACGCTTGCTTTGGGTAATGATGATCACGTCCGCCTCTAATCGTGCCTGGGCGGGTGACATCGAGGTTGAGGCTAGTGCCGGAACGGGCCTTCCGGTCGCGTCGCTGATCCGGACGGCCAAGGTGGCGACGGTCGAGGCTGGCGACGCCAGCACGATCGGCACGCTCCCTGCGGCAGAGCAATCGGCGGTGATGACCGAGTTGTGGCGTGTTTTGCCTCGCGAAGCCGGCCCTTGAACCCCTGAACCCGCCGGGCCACGTCATCCGGCATGGACCGCATCCCGCCCGCCCCGCCTGAAGTGATCGACATGACGCCCGATGGCGCGTTTCGCGTGCCGCCGCGCCGGGCCGGGGTGCCGCTCTCGTTCAAGCTGATGGTGGGCGCGGGCATCATCGCCGTGCTGGCGGGCGCCGCGTCGATTGCCGCCCTGGCGCTCTGGGTCGTGTCGTTGCTGCTGCCTGTCCTGGTGATCGCGGCAGGCGTGGCCTGGGTGTCGTTCAAGTATCGCCAGTGGAAGCGCACGGGCTCACTCGGCAGCGAGCGGAACCTCTCGCGCCGCTGAGGCTCCGGCGATGAGGGTGTAGCTGCGGCGCCGAATCGCCGGGTCATGCAGGGTCGTGAGTACAGCGATCTCCTCGACCCCATGAGATGCCGAGACATCCCGCAGCATCGCCGCCACCTCCGGCCCGGTGCCGGCGATCGCGGTTTGCCTGACCTGGTCCACCCGGGCGCGCTCCGCCGGGCTGTAGGCGTAGGAAGCGGCCTCCTCCGGGCTCGGCAGCGGGCGGAATACGCCGCGATCCCGGCCCAGCCGCCACAACCCGCGTGACGCGAACTGCCGCTCCACCTCGTCCGGCGTGTCCGCCGCCATCGCCCACACGGCCAAGGCGGGCAGGGGCTCCGGGAAGGCGGCACTGGGGCGATAGGTGTCCCGATACAGGTCCAGCGCCTCTGCCGCGCCATGACCGTCCGTGATGAAATGCGCGAAGCAATACGGCAGGCCGAAGAACGCCGCGACCTGCGCGCCATAGGCGGAGCTGCCCAGGATCCAGGGCTCCGGCGCCGTGGGGCCCGTGGGCTGGGCGGTCACGGCGCGGAACGGATGCCCGTCCGGCAGCGCCTCCCCGCGCGTCCAGGCCAGCAGGTCCCGCACCATGGCCGGGAACTGCTCGGCCGCCGCCGCGGCGTTCGGGTTCAGCGCCATTGCCGTCCGCCCGTCCGACCCCGGCGCACGCCCCAGCCCCATGTCGATCCGGCCCGGCGCGATCGCCTCCAGCACCCGGAACTGCTCCGCCACCTTCAGCGCCGAGTAATGCGGCAGCATCACTCCCGCGCTGCCGACCCGGATGCGCGTGGTGGTCGCGGCGATGGCGGCCATCAGCACCTCCGGCGCCGTGCCAGCCTGGCTGTCGCTGCTGTGATGCTCGGCCAACCAGTACCGGGCATAGCCGAGCCCCTCGACATGCCGGGCCAGGGCCAGGGTTTCGCGGATGCTCTCGTCCGGGGAGCGGCCGCTTGCGGTGGTGGACTGATCGAGTACAGACAGGCGCATGACCAAATTTCCCAACCCGGCGCGCAAACCCACGCCATCTACAAACGTTTGCACGCCATGCGCGCCACCCGCCTCACATAGGAACGCTTGATGCCGTCCGCCACAGCTTGCACCGCGTCACGGATGCCCACCGGGGTCGACGGGCTGGACAGCATCCTCGCGGGCGGGCTGGAGCGGGGCCGGGTCTATCTCGTGGAGGGCACGCCCGGTACGGGCAAGACCACGCTGGCGCTGCAATTCCTGTTGGAGGGCGCCGCCCAGGGTGAAACCGGATTGTATGTCACCCTCTCCGAAAGCACGCGTGAACTGCTGGCGGTGGCGGACACCCATGGCTGGTCGCTCGATGGCCTGGATATATTCGAGCTCGTTTCCGAGGAGGGGTTCGACCCCAGCGTCGAGCAAACCGTGTTGCACCCATCCGAGCTGGAACTGGGCGAGACCACGCGCGGAGTGATGGAGCGGGTGGAGGCGGCCCGGCCCGCGCGCGTCGTGTTCGACAGCCTCAGCGAGATGCGCCTCCTGGCCGGCAACTCGCTCCGCTACCGGCGTCAGGTGCTCGCGCTCAAGCATTTCTTCACCCAGCGGGGCTGCACCGTGCTGCTGCTGGATGACCGCACGGCTTCGGGCGACGATCTGCAACTGCACAGCATCGCGCATGGTGTGATCACGCTGGAACAGACGGCGCAGGATTACGGGTCCGAACGCCGCCGGCTGCGCGTGGTCAAGATGCGCGGCAGCAAGTATCGCGGCGGCTTCCATGATTTCACCATCGAAACCGGCGGGCTCGCGGTCTATCCCCGGCTGGTGGCGAGCGAGCATCACAGCGCCTTCGTCAACACCCCGGTCTCGACCGGGAACGAGGGGCTGGATGCGCTGCTGGGCGGCGGGCTCGTGCCCGGCACCAACGCGCTCCTGGTCGGGCCATCGGGCGCCGGCAAGACCACGACCGCAACCTGCGCCATGGTGGCGGCGCTGCGCCGGGGCGAACGGGCTGCCTATTTCCTGTTCGATGAGGGCCTCGACACGCTGCTGGCCCGCTCCGCCAGCCTCGGCCTCGATCTCCGGCCCTTCATCGCCGATGGCAGCCTGGACATCCGGCAGATCGACCCGGCGGAGATGTCCCCGGGCGAGTTCGCGGCCCGGGTTCGCGCCGCCGTCGTTTCGGGCGCCCGTGTCGTGGTGATCGACAGCCTCAATGCCTACCTGCAAAGCATGCCGGGCGAGCAATACTTGCTGCTGCAGATGCACGAGCTGCTGTCGTTTCTGAACCAGCGGGGCTGCATCACGCTGATGATCATGGGCCAGCATGGGCTGATCGGCGACGTCCAATCCAGCATCGACCTCAGCTACCTGTCCGACACGCTGATCCTTCTGCGCTATTTCGAGGTTGCGGGCGAAGTGCGGAAGGCGCTCTCGGTGTTGAAGACCCGCACCTCCAGCCATGAACGGTCGATCCGCGAGTTCAAGCTGGGCCCGGACGGCCTGCGCGTCGGGCCGCCCTTGGCGGGGTTCCAGGGCGTGCTATCCGGTTCGCCCACGTGGCAGGGCGAGCTGGCAGACCTCATGGGGCTGGAAGGCGCGGCGTAGCGGATGCCGAACCCGATCCAGGTCATCGCGCCCCGGGGCCGGGACGCGGAGGTGATCGTGCAGGTGTTGACGGGGGCCGGGCTGGAGGCCGTAACCTGTCCGGGCATCGACACCTTGCTACCGAGGCTGGGCGATGCCGGCGCCGTGGTCGTGACGGAGGAGGCGCTGGCCGGCCCAGCCCTGCCGGATTTGCTGAGCCGGGTTGCGGCACAACCGGCATGGTCCGACCTCGCATTTCTCGTGCTGGCCACCAAGCAATCCGGCCCACGCTCCGCCCCGGACGCTGCGACGCTGAATGGCCTGGGCAATGCGTTGCTCCTGGAACGGCCGTTGAATGCGGAATCGCTCCGCAGCGCCGCCCGCTCCGCCATCCGCGGCCGGTTGCGGCAGCTGGCGGTGCGGGACCTGAATGCCACGCTCGAGGAGCGCGTGCAGGAACGGACGGAGGCGCTGACCGAAAGCGAAAGCCGTTTCCGCGCGGTGTTCGAGACGTTCCCGGACAGCCTCTATGTCGTGACCGTGACCGGTGACGGCCAGTTCTTGTTCGAGAACTACAACCCGGTCGCCCAGGCCGTGACCGGCTATACGCAGGACGATATCGCCGGCAAGCCAGCCGAGGCGTTCATGCCCGCCGCCACCGCCGCGATCGTGACGGAGCGGTTCCGCGCCTGCCTTGCAGCGGGCACCAGCCTGCATTTCAACGGCGAGCTTCGGTTCTCGGGCGGTGGCCGGGCCTATGACACCGTGATCACCCCGATCGCCGACGCCGCGGGACGGATCGTGCGCCTGCTGGGGGTGGCGCGGGATGTGACCGATCGCAATGAACTGGAGATCCGGCTGCGGCAGGCGCAGAAGCTGGAGGCCGTGGGGCAACTCACCGGCGGGGTCGCGCATGATTTCAATAATCTGCTGCAGGTCGTCCTGAGCGGCCTCACGCTCATGGAACGCGTGACCGACCCGGAGCGCCGGGCGCAACTGGCCGAAAGCGTGCGGCGGGCAGCGCAGCGCGGCGGGGACCTGACCCGGCGTCTGCTGACCATCGCCCGCCGCCAGTCGCTGCAGCCAGCCTCGGTCGACCTCGGCGCGTGGATCGGAGACGGCGCCGGCGAGCTGCTGTCCCGCACCCTGCGCGGCGACATCTCCACCGAATTGAAGGTGCCACGCGGCCTGCCGCCGGTCGAGGTCGATCCCGGCGAGCTCGAATTGGCGGTGCTGAACCTGGCAGTGAATGCCCGCGATGCGATGCAAGATGGCGGCACGCTGACGCTCACGGCGGAGCTGGTCCGGCTCGATGGCAGCACGGATGCGGATGGGCTCGAGGGGGAGTTCGTGCGCCTATCGGTCACCGATACCGGGTCCGGCATGAGCGAAGAGACGCAGGCGCGAGTGTTCGAGCCGTTCTTCACTACCAAGGGCGTGGGCCAGGGCACCGGGCTCGGCCTGGCCCAGGTCTATGGCTTCGCCCGGCAAAGTGGCGGCGGCGTGCGGCTCCAGAGCCGGCTGGGGCAGGGGACCACGGTGTCGTTGCTGCTGCCGCTATCCCGCCGCACGCCGGCCGGTCTGCCCGCCACGCCGGGCGGCGCCGACACGGTTTCACGCGGGGTCGCGATCCTGGTGTGCGAGGATGACGACGACGTGGCGGCCCTGGTATCGGACATGCTGACCCAGCTTGGCCATCAGCCGACCCGGGTGACGAACGCGGCGGCGGCGCTCGGCGCCCTCGCGGATGGCCGCCGGGTGGATATGCTGTTCACGGATGTGATGATGCCGGGCGGGATGGACGGGCTGGCGCTGGCGCGGGAGGCCGGGCGGCGGCGGCCGGGCATGCCGGTGTTGCTGACCACGGGCTACACCGGCGGCGGCGCGTCCTCGGTGCCGCTCGGCATGCCGGTGCTGCGCAAGCCCTACCGGCTGGATGAGCTCTCGGCCGCCGTCGCCACCACGATGGCGCGCGCCGAACGGGCCTATTCGTTGTAGCTGACCAGCGTCTCCACGGGGATGCCGACGCGGGCGCGCCCACCCAGGAAGTTCAGCTCGATCAACGCCGCCGCCGCCGGCACCTCGGCGCCGACCTGGCGCAGCAATGCGATGCTGGCCGCCATCGTGCCGCCCGTGGCCAGCAGGTCATCGACCAGCACGACCCGGGCGCCCGGCACCACCGCGTCCGCCTGGATCTCGATCCGGTCGGTGCCGTATTCCAGCGCGTAGTCCAGCCCCACCACGGGACCGGGCAGCTTGCCGCGCTTCCTGATCATCACGAAGCCGCAGCCGAGCTTCAACGCGAGCGGCGCCGCCAGCAGGAAGCCGCGGCTCTCGACACCCGCCAGCACGTCCGGCTGATGCCGGCGCACCATCTGCGCCAGCCGCCCCATCGCGACCTGCCACGCATCGGCGTCCCGCAGCAGCGTGCTGATGTCATAAAAAAGGATGCCGGGCTTCGGGAAATCCGGGATGCCGCGGATATGGTCTTTGAGGTTCATGAGGAGTCCTGAGAGGGCCTATCCGGTGTAGGCCACATAGAGATACGGCGTGCCGCCCACAGTGCCTTGGCTGATGGTGAAGGCGCTCTGTGTCTGCGGCAGGGAGATGCCGGCGAAGGTGATGCTGGCATTGACGCCGGTGCCGGCGCCACCGAGCTCGGAATGGATGGTGGCGCCCTGGTAGCCCGCCGCCCCGTCGTTTGCCGACCACGGCAGGGTGCTGGCGGCGGTGAAGCCGAAGATGGTCACGGCGTCGCCATGGTGAAAGTTCACGACGGTGGACCAGGTGATCGCACCGCCGCGGCCATCTACGAAGAACGTATCGGTCCCGGCGCCCGTTCCGCCCACCAGGAAGTTCGACCCGGCGCCGCCATCGATCACGTTCGTCCCGCCCAGCACGGAGATCGCGTCGTCCCCGGTGCCGCCATGGATGAACACGTTGGGGATGGACGCCGCCAGCGCCACACCGTTCGCGCTATTCCAGATATACTGCCGCGTGAGGCCCTGAACGGGACCGTTATACGCGTCCCCTGCGGTCGAGCCGGATCTGTTGGTGACGGTATCGGTGTAGGAGATCGAGGTGAACGGCACCGGCGCCACCGTGACCGCCGAGATCGTCGCGAGATTGGACGGCGCGATCGTGCCGGACGTGTAGTTGGTGACCGGTAAGCTGTCGAAAGGGGAGCCCGCGTTGACGGTCCGCAGCGCGGCGATCGCCTGCACGACCGGCCATGTGTCGTCCGTCACTTTCCCGAACACGGTGAACCCGCCGTTTTGGGTATCGAGGTTGGCGCTGTTGTCACCGAGGTTGACGAAGAACTGGTCGGTGGCGGAGTTCGGGTTGCCTCCGACTTTCGCCATCGCCACCGTGTGCGACACGTTGGAGCGGGTGGCGCTGAATTCATTCGTCACCGGCGCACCGGTCGGGATTGTCGTCACACCGGAGGCGGTGCTGGTGTAACCGCCGCCCTGGAGGATGAAGCCCGGTACGAGCCGATGAAAGAAGCTGTTGATGTAAGCCGAATTGGCATAGCTCAGGAAGTTCGCGACCGTGAGCGGCGCGGCGTCGTCATAGAGCTGGATGTCGATCTCGCCGAAACTGGTCGTCAGATCGACGTAGGTGGAACCCATCGGCGCCTCGGAATACGGTTGGGGCCGGGTAACAGGCTTGGCGCGGGCCGGCAAGTCGGTTAGGCCAAGGGATGAGCCGCCCCTTCCTCGCAAGCTTCGCCGGCATTCTGTTCATTCTGACGTATGTCGTGGCGGCGATCACCGCGCCCGATCTGTGGCCGAACCTGCATTGGGCGCTTCAGGCGATCTATTGGGGCATCGCCGGGATCGTGTGGGTGTTCCCGATTCGCTGGCTGATGCTGTGGTCGGTGTATAAGCGGTAGGGGTTCATCCCGCCGTCACAGTGCTGACGCGGAACCGTAATCGTCATACGCTAGGGCAGGCCGTCCTTTGAGGAGCTCCGCCATGAACCGTCGCACCCTGCTCGCCGGCGCCGCCGCGCTCGCTGCCACTCCCGCCTTCGCCCAATCCGGCCGGACCCGCGTGGTATTCTGGCACGCGATGAACGGGCAGCTGAACGAGGAGGTGAACCGCATCTGCGCCGGGTTCAATGCGGCGCAGACCGAGGTCGAGATCGTGCCGGTGTTCAAGGGCACCTATACCGAGACGCTCACCGCCGCCATCGCCGCCTGGCGCGCCAATCAGGCGCCGCATCTGGTGCAGATGTTCGAGGTTGGCACCGGCTCCATGCTCGCAGCCGGCCCGGCGGTGAAGCCGACCTGGCAGTTGATCCAGGAGAGCGGCGTGGCGATCGACCCGGCGGCCTATATCGGCGCCGTGCGCGGCTACTACTCGCTGCCGGACGGGCGCTTGGCGTCCATGCCGTTCAACTCCAGCACCTCGGTCATGTGGTTGAACCGCGATGCGTTCGAAAAGGCCGGGCTGGACGCCACCAAGCCGCTCGCGACCTGGCCGGAGGTGATTGCGGCGGCACAGGCGATCAAGGCAAAGGCCGCGGCGCCCACGCCGATGACCACGGCCTGGTTCGCCTGGATCCAGCTCGAGCAGTTCGCGGCCATGCACAATCTGCAGTTCGCGACCAAGGCCAACGGGTTCGAGGGGCTGGACACCGAGCTGCGCGTGAACGCCGCCCCGTTCGTGACGCAGCTCACGCGGTTCATCGACATGAGCAAGGAGGGCCTGTTCCGCTATGCCGGGCGGGACAATGCGCCCGATGCGCTGTTCCCGTCTGGCGAGGCGGCGATCAGCTTCAACTCCTCGGGCTCCCGCGGGGACATCGCCAAGAATGCCAAGTTTAACTGGGTCGAGGCGCCGCTGCCGTATGACCCCGCGATCACGACGGCGCCGCTCAACAGCATCATCGGCGGCGCGAGCCTCTGGACCATGACGGCACCGGGGCGGACGCCGGGCGAATACAAGGGCGTGGCGCAGTTCCTGAAATACATCGCCGAGCCGAAGCAGGACGCGATGTGGCACCAGCGGACCGGGTATGTGCCCGTGACGCTCGAGGGCTACGCCGAGAGCAAGCGGGAGGGCTTCTACGACAAGAACCCCGGCGCCGACATCCCGATCCAGCAGCTCACCCGCGGCACGGTCACGGAAAACAGCCGCGGCTTCCGCCTGGGCCGCATGCCGGAGATCCGCAACATCGTCTACGAGGAAGTGGAGAAGGCGCTGCAGGGCCAGCAGCCCGCGCAGGCGGCGCTGGACAGCGTGGTCACGCGCGGGAACCGGGTGCTGCGGGAGTTCGAAAAGGCGAACAAGGCGTAGGGATGTCAGGAGCGGAACGCCCTCTCCCGCTGGCGGGAGAGGGTTGGGTGAGGGTGGGGCAACGCGCGGAGGCCTGTTCCGGTCACCCCACCCTCACCCCGACCCTCTCCCGCCAGCGGGAGAGGGGGACGTAAGTGGACCGCCGTACCATCTTCCCCGGGCGAGCGCTCCCGATCGCGCTCGTGATGCCGCAACTCCTGCTGACGGCCGTGTTCTTCCTGTGGCCGGCCGGGCAGGCGATCTGGTTCAGCACGCAGCGCCAAGACGCGTTCGGCATCCGCTCCGTCTTCGTGGGCGCGGAAAACTTCACCGACCTGTTCGCGGACCCGCTCTACCGCGACACCATCGGGCGCACGGCCGTGTTCTGCGTAGGCGTGACCGCCCTGGCGATGGGCGTGGCGCTGCTGCTGGCCGTATTCGCCGACCGGGGCATCAGGGGGCAGGGCGTCTACCGCACCATGCTGATCTGGCCCTACGCCATCGCTCCCGCTGTCGCGGCCGTGCTGTGGGTCCTGGTGCTGCATCCGCAGATCGGGCTGCTGGGGCGCTGGCTCAACCGGCACGGCATCGCCTGGGACTACAAGCTGCGGGATGCGCAGGCGATGGGCGTCGTGATCCTAGCGGCGTCCTGGAAGCAGGTCAGCTACAACTTCATCTTCTTTGTCGCCGGATTGCAGTCGATCCCCCGGTCGGTGGTGGAAGCCGCGCGGATCGACGGCGCCCGCGGCTGGCACCGGTTCCGCACCATCACCTTGCCGCTGCTGGCGCCCACGATCTTCTTCCTCCTGGTCGTGAACCTGGTCTATGCCGCGTTCGACACTTTCGGCACTATCCAGGCCATCACCGATGGCGGACCCGGCAAGGCCACGGAAACGCTCGTGGTCAAGGTGTATCGCGACGGCGTCGTGAACCTCGACCTCGGCAGCTCCGCCGCGCAATCCGTGGTGCTCATGGTGGTCGTGGTCGCGCTGACTTTGTTCCAGTTCCGCTTCCTGGGCCGCCGCCGTGCGGACTGATTGGCTGGCGCATGCCGTGCTGGGGCTGGGCGTGCTGCTGTTCGCGCTGCCGCTGTGGCTCGTGCTGGCGGGATCCACCCAGCCGGCGGCGGACATCGCGCAGGGATGGCTTTCGTTCGTGCCGCGGCTGGACGGGCTGAGCGTGTATGCGGAGGTCCTGCGCTCCGGCGGTGCGGGCGGCACGCCGGTGTGGCGCATGCTGGCGGTGTCGTTCGCGATGGCGCTGGCGATTGCCTGTGGCAAGATCGTGATCTCCGTCCTGTCCGCCTACGCGATCGCCTTCTTCCGCTGGCCCGGCCGCAGCCTCGCTTTCGGGGTGATCTTCCTCACCCTCATGCTCCCGGTCGAGGTGCGGATCATCCCGACCTTCTCGGTGATGGCTGGGCTCGGCCTCATCAACAGCTTCACCGGGCTCACCTTGCCGCTGATCGCGTCGGCCACCGCGACCTTGCTGTTCCGCCAGGTGTTCCTGGCGGTGCCGGACGAGCTGATCGAGGCGGCGCGCATGGATGGCGCCGGGCCGCTGCGGTTCCTGCGGGACATCCTGTTGCCGGTGTCGGCGGCCAACGTCGCGGCGCTGTTCGTGATCCTGTTCGTGTATGGCTGGAACCAGTATCTGTGGCCTCTGCTGGTCGCGACCGAGCCGTCGCTCGACACCATCGTGATCGGCATCGTGAAGATGATCGGCACCGAGAGCCAGGTGGAGTGGAACAAGGTGATGGCCACGGCGGTGCTGGCGCTGGGGCCGCCCGTGGCGGTCGTGCTGCTGATGCAGCGCTGGTTCGTGAAGGGCCTGGCGGAGGCGGATAAGTAGATGGCCACGCTGGAACTGACGGGCCTGCGCAAATCGTTCGGGCCCACCGTGATCCTGGACGGCATCGACCTCACGCTCGCCGATGGCGAGATGCTGGTGATCGTGGGCGCCAGCGGCTGCGGCAAGAGCACGCTGCTGCGCCTGGTGGCCGGGCTGGAGGAGCCCTCGGGCGGCCGGATCGCGCTCGATGGGCGGGACATCACGCGGCTGGACCCTTCGGCGCGGGACATCGCGATGGTGTTCCAGAATTATGCGCTCTACCCGCACATGACCGTGTTCGACAACATGGCATACGGCCTGCGCATCCGTGGCCTCGCGCGCGCCGTGATCGCGGCCAAGGTGCAGGAGGCCGCCGCGTTGCTCGGCATCGAACCCCTGCTGACCCGGCGCCCACGCCAGCTCTCTGGCGGTCAGCGGCAGCGTGTGGCGATGGGGCGGGCGATCGTGCGGGACCCCAAGCTGTTCCTGTTCGACGAGCCTCTGAGCAACCTCGATGCCAAACTCCGCGTCCAGATGCGGGCCGAGATCCGCCGGCTGCAGCGCCGCCTGGGTGTCACGAGCCTGTATGTGACGCATGACCAGGTGGAGGCCATGACGCTCGGTGACCGCCTGCTGGTGCTGCACCAGGGCCATCCGGTGCAGCTCGCGACCCCGATGGAGGTGTTCGCTCACCCCGCCAGCGTCTATGTGGCCGGCTTCATCGGCGCCCCAGCCATGAATTTTTTGGCGCGGGACGGCATCACGGTGGGCATCCGGCCCGAACATATCGCGCTCTCACCCGGTGGTGTGCCCGTGCAGGTGGAGCTGGTGGAGCCCCTGGGGTCCGAGACGCTGGTGCATGGGCGGATGGCGGATGGGACGGCGCTGCTGGTCAAGCTGCCGGGCGCGATGCCGGTGGCGGACCGGATCGAGGTTGGATGGGAATTCGGCATGGAACACCGGTTCGATGCAGCGACTGGTTTGCGAATCGACTGATCCCAATCCCGTCACCCCGGGCTTGACCCGGGGTCCCGCTCACCTTGCAGGAGAAGAAAAGCCGACCTCGTTTCGAAATGCATCCAAAAGCCCGCCACGAACAAGCGGGACCCCGGGTCAAGCCCGGGGTGACGAGGTTGGCAAGGGCACGATGTTACGTCGAGGCTCGATCGCAATGACTCTGCATGCTACGCCACACCCGTGTAAAAATCCGGGTAGATCCGCTTCACCACCGGACTATCCGGCGCATACGCCAGACACGTCCCCAGCATCGCCGGCCGTCGTGGCGCCTGGGCCGTTTCGGTCGCGTTCACCGGCTTCGCCCGGTCACGCTTCAGGCGGATCGGATACAGCGTCTGGAACGCCACCGTCCCCATCTGGCCCAGCAGCTCCCGCAGATGGGTGCAGCCATGCACGCCGCCGATCCGCTCGTTGGCCATCTTCAGGAACCCGGCGCCGATCCGGATCCCGGCCAGCCGCGCGAAGTTGGGCGCCGCATCCGGGCAGATCGTATAGGGGCCGAACTCGGTCGCGGCCTCGAACGCCACGATCAGCATGTCCTCGTCCACCGTCATGCGCGCCAGCATCTCGTGCAGCGGGACGCCGGGCTCGATCTCGCCGCGGTCGTGGTTGCTGAAGGCGTAGTTCTTGGTGTCCACCAGGTGCGCCTCGATGTCGAACAGGCCGTCCGTGCGCTGATACCCCACGATCTCGATGGCGCGGCGATGCAGCGGGGCGCGCTCGACGGGGGCAGATAGCGGCATCGGAACTCTCCTAGACGAAGCGCGCCAGCCGCACGGCGGTGTGCCCGCGGCTGGGACGCAGGCTGGGCATCACCAGCAGGCATTGGTCATGTGGGGTGCGGATCTCCGTCTCGCCATCGAGGGCGATCACGGTGTTGCGACGCGCCACCACGTCCCCGCCGCGGAAGGGATGCACGAAGGCGAAGCCGGCGGTGGCGGCCGTGATCGTCATCGTAACCTCCGCACACCGCGGCCTGGATGGCTGGCCAGATGCCGGCGCGGGCAACGTGCCGGTATGACGCAGCAACCCATCCACACAGGCGCTCGTGACATCCACCGTCTCCGTTTGCCAATGCTGCCCGGCCTCCACCAGGCAGGCGGCGCAGTCGAGTGCCGGGTCGAGGAAGCGGGGATAGTCGATCAGCCGCGGACCCGTGAGGTGCCCGGTATCCGACACCACGAGGGACGGCACCCCGATCGCCATCGCGAGCGCCCGGCCGCGATCCGACCCGCCGCACAGGATCAGCGGATCGGACGGCCAGAGCATGGAATGCAGGTCCAGCAGCACGTCCGCACTATCCACGATCGGCCGCATCGCCCGCGCGCGCTGCAGCTCATGGCTCTGTCGCGGCCCATCCAGCACGGCGGGGTCCCAGACCCGGTTCAGGTCTTCGTCCATGAAGCGGGAGGCCGTGGGCTGCGCCGGGTCGAACCGGCGGAACGCCTCGAGGTTGGCGAAACCGAGCGTGAGCCGCCCCCGTGCCGGCCGCAGCCCGCTCTCCAACAGCCGGGCCAGCACCGTGGCCCCCGCGACCTCGTTGCCATGCAGGAGCGAGATGAGCACGACGTGGGGCCCTGGCGTAGGGGAGGCGAAGCTCCAAAACCCGTCCAAACCGGTATTGCCGGCCGCCCACCGTGAGAGGTCGGGCGCTGCCAGGTCCACGGCAAAATGCGGGATGGCGGCCAGCGGCTCCGGAGAAGCGGCGGGCCCGCGCGACGGGGCGGGGATCATGCGGCCATCCTATACAGCCCTCGTCAACCGGCAACAGGCGCCCCCGCCCGGCACATAGCCATGCGTGTTGCGTGCGGCAGCGTTGCCGGGCAGGAATAGGGGGCGGGTTCGGAGTGTGCGGATGCGAAGAGTGGTGCTGGTCCTGATGATGACGATGGCGCTGGCCGGCGTGCCGCGCGCGCAACCTGCATCGCCCGCGCTGGTCATCGCCGTCAGCGCACCCATCACCAGCATTGACCCGCATTACCACAACCTCACGCCCAACCTGGCCCTGGCGCGCCACATCTTCGGCGGCCTCACGGATACCGACAGCCACGCGAAGGTGGTCCCCGCGCTGGCCACCAGCTGGCGGCTGGTCGACGCCGAGACCTGGGAGTTCAAGCTCCGCCCCGGCGTCATCTTCCATGACGGCACGCCGTTCACGGCCGAGGATGTCCGCTTCACCCTGGCCCGCGTGCCCACGGTGCCAAACAGCCCGAGCTCCTACTCGATCTACACCAAGGCGGTGACCTCCGTGGAGGTGGTCGACCCGCTGACGGTGCGCCTCAAGACGCAAGGCGTGTATCCGCTGCTGCCGAACGACCTCAGCCAGATCATGATGCTGAGCCACACGATCCACGCAGGCGCCACGACGGAGGATTTCAACGCAGGACGGGTCGCGATCGGCACCGGGCCCTACCGCTTCTTGGCCTACAAGCCCGGCGACCGCGTCGAGTTGGAGCGGAACGAGTCGTATTGGGGCGAGAAGCCGGTTTGGGGCCGGGTGACCACGCGCATCGTCTCCAACAACGCCGCCCGCACCGCGGCGCTGCTGGCCGGGGACGTGGCGCTGATCGACAACGTGCCCACGACCGACGCCGCCAAGCTGCGCACGGACAAGCGCGTTGCGCTGTCGGAGATCGTGGGGCTGCGCATCGTCTATCTGGCGCTGGACCATTCGCGCGAGGGGCCGACGCCGTTCGTGACCGGGCCCGGCGGCGAGGCGCTGGCCGCCAACCCGCTGAAAGACCGCCGCGTGCGGGAGGCGCTGAGCCTGGCCATCAACCGGCCCGCCTTGATCGAGCGCGTGATGGAGGGCGCCGCCGTGCCCGCCGGGCAGTTCCTCCCCGCCGGCAGCTTCGGCGCCGTGCCGGGCCTCGAGGCGCCGAAATTCGACCTCGCGCGGTCCAAGGCGCTGCTGGCCGAAGCCGGGTACCCGAACGGGCTGCGCGTGACGCTGCATGGGCCCAATGACCGCTACGTCAACGACGCTGCGATCATCCAGGCCGTGGGCCAGATGTGGAGCCGGGCCGGGGTGGTGACGGCGGTGGAGCCGGCGCCCTGGACCACCTTCGTGGCCCGCGCCGGCAAGCAGGAGTTTTCCTTGTTCCTGCAGGGCTGGGGCAGCGCCACGGGGGAGGGATCCAACCCGCTGCGCTCCCTGGTCGCGACGGTCGATCCCGCCCGCGGCTTCGGCGTGTCGAACCGCGGCCGCTACGGCAACCCGGCGGTGGACGCGGCCCTCATCCAGGCCGTCGGCACGGCCGATGACCCGGCGCGTGACGCCCTGCTGCAAGAGGCCACCCGCATCGCGATGGAGGATGTCGGCATCATCCCGCTGCACATCCAGAAGAACGTCTGGGGCATGAAGCCCACGCTCGCCCACACGCCGCGGGTGGATGAAGAAACGCGCGCCATGGACGTCATGCCGCGATGACCACCTGGCTGATCCGCCGGTTGATCCAGGCGCTGTTCGTCGTGCTGGCGATGACGGTGATCGTGTTCCTGGGCGTGAACGTGATCGGAGACCCCGTGGAGATCATGATCTCGCCGGAGGCGGACGCGGCGGAGAGGGTGCGCGCCATCGCGGCGCTGGGCTTGGACAAGCCGCTCTGGCAGCAATACCTGACCTTTCTCGGCGGCCTGCTGCACGGCGATTTCGGCCGCAGCTTCGTTTATAACGAACCCGCGACCCGCATCATCCTGCAACGCCTGCCGGCGACGATCGAGCTGGCGGTGGCGGCGGTGCTGATCTCCATCATCATCGGCATCCCGGCCGGGCTGTATGCCGGAATGCGGCCCGATGCGTTCGGCGCGCGGGCGCTGATGGCCGGCAGCATCCTGGGGTTCAGCCTGCCGTCCTTCTGGGTGGGCCTCATGCTGATCATGGTGTTCGCGGTGCAGCTCGGCTGGCTGCCCAGCACCGGGCGGGGCGCCACCATCGGGCCATGGTCGTTCCTGACGCGGGACGGGTTCGTGCACCTGATCCTGCCGGCGTCCAACCTCGCGCTGTTCAATGTGAGCCTCATCATGCGCCTGACCCGCGCGGGCGTGCGGGAGGCGCTGCCGTCCGACTACGTGAAGTTCGCCCGCGCGAAGGGACTGAGCCCCGCGCGGGTCATCGGCGTCCACGTCATGAAGAATATCCTGATACCGGTCGTGACCGTGGTGGGATTGGAGCTGGGCACCACGATCGCGTTCTCGGTCGTGACCGAAAGCATCTTCGCCTGGCCCGGCGTCGGCAAGCTCATCATCGATAGCATCAACCTGTTGGACCGGCCGATTATCGTGGCCTACCTGATGATGATCGTGCTGCTGTTCGTATTGATCAACCTGACGGTGGACCTGCTCTACACCGCGCTCGACCCCCGCGTGCGCCTGGACGAACAGGGATGAGCGCCATCGCCCTGAAGCGGGAAGAGACGCCGTTCCGCCGCTTCGCCACCGATTTCGCGCAATCCCGCATGGCGGTCCTCGGGCTCCTGGGCATCCTGCTGATCGGCCTCGGTGCCGCCGTGGCGCCCTGGATCACGCCGCAGAACCCGTACGACCTGGCGCAGCTCGACATCATGGACGGCCGCATGGCGCCGGGCAGCACGGGCGGCGAGGGGTTCAAGTTCTGGCTGGGCACCGACGACCAGGGCCGGGACATGTATTCCGGTATTCTGTATGGTTTGCGCATCTCGATCCTCGTGGGCGCCGGGTCCGCGTTGATCGCGGGCGTTATCGGCTCGACGCTCGGGCTGGTCGCGGCCTATGCCGGGGGCCGGGTCGAATCGGCCGTGATGCGGCTGGTCGATCTGCAGCTCAGCTTCCCGAGCATTCTCGTCGCGCTGATGATCCTGGCCGCGCTCGGCAAGGGCATCGGCAACGTCATGCTGGCGCTCATCATCGTAGAGTGGGCCTATTACGCCCGCACCGCCCGCGGCTCGGCGCTCGCGGAACGGCGGCGCGAGTATATCGAGGCGGCGGAGTGCCTGTCCCTGTCGCGCACCCGCATCGTGTTCCGGCATTTGCTGCCGAACTGCCTGCCGCCGCTGATCGTGGTCGGCACCTTCCAGATGGCCCGCGCCATCGCGCTGGAGGCGACGCTGTCGTTCCTGGGGCTCGGTGTGCCCGTCACGGAACCCTCGCTCGGCTTGCTGATCGCCAACGGCTATCAATACATGCTGTCCGGCAAGTATTGGATCAGCTTCTACCCCGGCATCGCGCTGCTGGTGACGATCGTCTGCATCAACCTGGTGGGGGATCAGCTGCGGGACGTGCTGAACCCGAAGCTCACCAAGTGAACACGCTCGAGGTTCGCGGCCTCTCGACGCATTTCACCTCCCGCGCCGGCGTGGTGCGGGCAGTGGACGACGTTTCGTTCACCGTGGCGTCCGGCGCCGTGATGGGCCTGGTGGGCGAGAGCGGGTCCGGCAAGTCCGTCACCGGGTTCTCCATCCTTGGCCTGGTCGATCCGCCCGGCCGCGTCGTCTCGGGCCAGATCCTGTATCAGGGCCAGGACATCGCCCGGCTGCGCGATCCCGAGATGCGCAAGCTGCGCGGCCGCCACATCGCGATGGTGTTCCAGGACCCGATGATGACGCTGAACCCGGTGCTGCGCGTCGATACCCAGATGATCGAGGCGGTGCAGGCGCATGAGCGCGTCTCCCGCACGGAGGCCAGGGGCCGGGCCCGCGACGCGCTGGGCCTGGTCGGCATCGCGAGCCCGGAGGAGCGGCTCAGCGCCTACCCCCATCAGTTCAGCGGCGGCATGCGCCAGCGCGTCGCCATCGCCATCGCCCTGCTGCACCGCCCCAGCCTGGTGGTGGCGGACGAGCCGACCACGGCGCTCGACGTCACGATCCAGGCCCAGATCCTGTCGGAGATGCAGGCGCTCTGCGCGCGGTTCGGCACGGCGCTGGTGTGGATCACGCATGACCTGAGTGTCATCGCCGGCCTCGCGGACCACGTGGCGGTGATGTATGCCGGGCGCATCGTGGAAAAGGGCACGGTCGATGACGTGCTGGACCGCCCGCTGCATCCCTACACGCACGGCCTGATCGGCTCCGTCCCCAGCCGCACCAAGCGGGGCGACCGGTTGCGCGGCATCCCGGGCATGACCCCCTCCGTGCTCAACCTCCCCGTGGGCTGCGCGTTCCGCACGCGCTGCCCCCGGGCGGACGCCGCCTGCGAAGCCGATCCGCCGGAGTTCGGGGAGCAGCATGCCCATCGCTGCTTCCACCCGCTGGCGACCGTGCCGGCATGACGGTCCAGCCCATCCTGGAGCTGCGCGGCGTCTCCAAGCATTTCACCAAATCGGCCGATCTCGCCACCCGCCTGGTCCGCCGCATCCGCCATGCGCCGCCCGCCGCCATCGTGCGCGCGGTCGATGCGGTCGATCTCACGATCCGGCCCGGCGAAGTGCTCGGCCTCGTGGGCGAAAGCGGCTGCGGCAAGAGCACGCTGGGGCGCATGGTGGCCGGGATCTACCCGCCCTCGGCCGGGCAAGTCATGTATCGCGGGCAGGACCGCGCCACGCTGGAGGGTGCGGCCGCGCGCGCCGCCCGGCTGCGCGTGCAGATGATCTTCCAGGACCCCTATTCCAGCCTCAACCCGCGCATGCGCGTGGCGGACATCGTGGGGGAGGCGCCGCGCGTGCATGGCATCGGCGCCGGCGAGGATTATCTGGACGCCCAGCTCCGCCGCGCCGGGCTCGATCCCGCCTATAAGCGCCGCTACCCCCACCAGTTCAGCGGCGGCCAGCGCCAACGCATCGGCATCGCCCGGGCGCTCGCGGTGCAGCCGGAGTTTCTTGTCTGTGACGAGGCCGTGGCGGCGCTGGACGTGTCGATCCAGGCGCAGATCCTCAACCTGTTCATGGACCTCCGCCGCGAGCTGAACCTCACCTATCTGTTCATCAGCCACGACCTCGGTGTGGTCGAGCACCTGAGCGACCGCGTCGCGATCATGTATCTGGGCCGCGTCGTCGAGCAGGCCGATTGCGAGGACATTTTTTCCCGGGCCAACCACCCCTACACCCAGGCGTTGCTCGCCGAAGTGCCCCGGCTCGACGCCCGGGCCCGGCGCTTCACCGCCATCAAGGGTGAGATCCCGAGCCCGCTCAACCCACCGCCGGGCTGCCACTTCCACCCGCGCTGCCCCCACGCCTTCGCGCGTTGCCGGACGGAGGTGCCGGCCTTGCGCGAAGTGGCGCCCGGGCATGTCAGCGCCTGCCACCTGAATGAGCGCTGACGGACCGCTCCACCCGCTGCACCTTCTCTGGCGTCTGTTGCCGCAAGGACCGCGGCGGCGCTGGCTGGTGCGTGGGGCTGCGCTGCTGGCGCCGTATCCGGACCGGGTGCCCCCGCCCGCCATGCCCGGCCTCGCCGTGGCCGGCGAGCTGGACCGGTATTCCGGTCTGGGGGAGGGTGCGCGGCTGATGTTGGACGGATTGCGGGCCCTGGGTGTGCCGCATTGGGCGGTGCGGCCGGGTGGCGAGCCGCCGCCGCCAGGGGTGCCGCTGCTGATTCACGTCAACGCGCCCGGCATGCCGATGGCGGCGTGGCGGCTGGGCCGGCGCATGCTGCGGGGGCGCCGGGTGATCGGGCATTGGGCGTGGGAGCTGCCGGCGGTGCCGGAGTCCTGGCGTGCCGGGCTGCCCTATGTGCACGAGGTCTGGGCGCCGTCCCGCTTCACCGCCGCTGCGCTGGCGCCACTGATCCCGGGCGTCCGCCTGGTGCCCTATCCCGTCGCCGCCCGGCCCCCGGCACCGTCCTCGATGAGCCGCGCCGATCTCGGCCTGCCGGGCGATGCCGTGGTGACACTGGTGCAGTTCAACCTGGCCTCCAGCTTCGTGCGCAAGAACCCGCTGGCGGCGATTGCGGCACACCGGATGGCGTTCGGGGACCGTGCCGACCGCATCCTGCTCCTCCGCGTGGGCAATCCCGAAAGCTTCCCGGGCGATTTCACCCAACTGCAACAGGCCGCGGCGCATCCCAACATCCGGATCGACACCCGCGCCCTCGTGCCGGCCGACAACCACGCCGTCATGGCCGCGTGCGACATCGTGCTGTCCCTGCATCGCAGCGAGGGTTTTGGTCTGGTGCCGGCCGAGGCGTTGCTGCTCGGCAAGCCCGTCATCGCCACGGACTGGTCCGCGACCCAGGACTTCCTCCACCCGGATTGGGCGGCACTGGTGCCCGCCACACCGATCCCCGCCCAGGACCCCCGCGGCGTGTTCGAGGCGCCCGGCGCCGTCTGGGCCGAGCCGGATGTGTCAGCCGCCGCCGCGCATCTCCGCCGCCTCGCCGACGATCCCGCCGAGCGCCACCGCCTGGGCGAGGCCGGGCGGGCGGCGGCGCGGCGCCTGCTGGGCACGGATGCGCTGGCCACGGCGCTGGCCAGCCTGCAATGAGGATGCTGGTGTGGCAGTGGGGGCGGCGGGGAGCCGGGCCGCGTTTCGCGGTCGATCTAGTGCAGGGATTTCGCGCCGTGCCAGGCACCCAGGCGCTGCTGTCGCTCTCGGCCGGGGCAGAGATCCTGCAGACCAAGCAGCCGCCGGAGAACGATTTCTACTTCCGCACCTATGCCGGCACCGGCGGGTTCGTGCGCCGCATGATGAGCGCGCCATTGCTGGCGCCCCGCGTGGAGCATTGGCTGCGCGAGCAGCGGGTGGAGGTCGCGCTCTGTGCGATGCCGGCGCCGCTCGATTTGGTGATGGCCCGGGCGGCGCGGCGGGCGGGCATCCCGTTCGCCGTCGTGGTGCATGACGCCGACAGCCATCCCGGCGATGCCTTCCCCTTGCAGATGCGCCTGCAACGGCGCCTGCTGCAACAGGCCGATGCCCTGTTCGCGCTCACCGCCCACGTGGCCGACGGCATCCGGCAACAGGGTCTGGATCGCGGGCGAAAACTGTTCATGGCGGCCCATACGCCGTTCGTGTTCGGGCCGCCGCCGCCGCCACCGGGGGCGCATGGCGGGAAGCTGCGCCTGCTCTCGTTCGGGCGATTGCTGCCCTATAAGGGCCTCGACCTCCTGGCCAACGCCCTCACCCATCTCGGCCCCCGGACCGATCTGGAGGTCCGCGTGGTCGGCAGCGGGCCCGAGACGGCGGTGCTGGCGGCCTTGCGCCAGGTGCCCGGCGTCACCGTCGAGAATCGCTGGGTGCCGGAAGACGAGATCGTCTCTCTGCTTGCCTGGGCGGACGCGCTGGTGCTGTCGCATCGCGAAGCCAGCCAAAGCGGGGTCGCCGCCGCCGCCATCGCCGCCCGGCGCTGGGTGGTTGCCACCCGGGTCGGCGGGCTGATGGAGCAGGTGGCGGGGGAGCCCCTGGCGCTGCTGTGCGACCCGACGCCGGAGAGCATTGCCGAGGCTCTCATGACCCTTCTGGTTAACCGCAGCCTGCCGCCGCCAATGGCCGCCACGGCATCCTCCTCGGGCGCGCGGTGGCGGGAGGTGGGGGCGGGGATGGTCCGGGACGTCGCGTCGTTAATCTAGGCCCTGCGCCTGCCCCGCGTTCCTTCTGCCTGAGGTAAGCTGGAGGTCAGGTTCAGCTTGTACCTCCGAGGATGACCCAGAGGGCCGGTGCCGGCCCTCGAACAAGCACGGAGGCGGGGATGTTTGTCGCACCATCGATCGGTCAGCCAATGCTACCGGGCGGGCTCAGCGTGCCACCGAACCCCTTCCTGGATGTCCTGAAGAGCGGGTCATGCTTTCCCGAGAAGCCAGACCCCGTCGGCGAGACCCTCCGCGGCCTGGTCGGGGCCGCACGCCATACTATGCCTGCCGCCGCGGCAGCCATGCCGGCCGACAGCCCGTTGAGGGGCACACAGCCAGTGCAGGGGGACCGTGACCTGGTCGACGTCGCGGAAGCCGCCTACGACTTCCAGCAGGCAACGGCCGGTGGCTACACCCGCCTCTCCAATGCCGAGGTGGCGAGCCATGGGATCGACCCGGCCCTGCTGCAGAATACTGCAACCGGGTTCAAGGCCGGCCTCTATGCGAATGCGCAAGGGCAAGTGGTGATCGCCTTCGCCGGCACGGACGGCCTGCATCTCGGTGATTGGCAGACCAATGTGCAACAGGGACTGCACAATGCGGGCGGGCTGACAGACCAGTATCGCCAGGCCGGCGAACTCGCCCAGGCCACGAAGGGGGCGTTCGGCGACGACCTGGTCGGGACCACAGGGCACTCGCAGGGTGGTGCGCTGGCCTTGACGGCTGCCGCGGTAACTGGACGGCCGGCCGTCACGTTCAACTCGGCCGGCCTGTCGGACACGACGCTGCGGCATCTCGACATCGACCCCGGCACATTTCGCGCAGCCGCGGAAGCGGGGCAGGCGCGCAACTACGTCGTGAACGGCGACATCCTGACGGGGTTACAGGACGGCCCGGCGTTGAAATACCTGGTGCCGCAGGTACCGGGAACCCGGATCGAACTCGAGAAGGCGCACGGCCCGGCGCCGGCCCCGAAGAGCCCCGCGCCGTTCGGCGTCGCCATCGACGCCGGTGTGCCGGGCGCCATTTCCGAAGGTGTGGAGCGCCATATGCTGCCAGCCGTCAAGACGGCGCTGGACGAGCATCTGGCGGAACTGAAGCCCGGGCAGCAACACCCCGACCCCAGCCCCACGCCGCCCAAGGTACGAATTCTCGTAATGCTGTAAAAGCTGTTTGAAATGGGGTGGCGGACGGCGCCCTTCCTTAGGCTGCGCGCCGCATCTCCTGAAGCGCCGGCACCAGCTCCGTCAGCAAGTTCCGGAACTCGGTCCAGAGCGGGAGGATGCGGTCATCCGGGGCGATGTGCCGGATCATGGCGCCGTGGCCGGCATCGGGATCGCTGTCGAACCGGATATGCTCGGACAAGAAATGGCGGAACCCGGCAAGCACGGGATGGGCGGTGGCGGGCGCCCGCAGCATGGACGTGAAGACGCGCTCCAAACCCCCATCCTCGTAGCTGGTCAGGCTGAGCGCCTTTGTCATATCGTCGGCGGCGCGGACGCAGTCCAGGTATCGTTGTCCGCGCGCCTCGAACAGGCGGCGTAGTGCCGGGTCGATCGGAGATAGCGCCAGCACGCGGCGCATGAACTCGTCATGGTCCATTGCTTCGCCGGCGGCCGCGACGCCGGGCCAAGGCGAGAGGTTGGAGGTGTTGCATTCCTCCCGCTCAAGGTTGGCCAGATTGGCGTCATCGGGGAACAGACGCCGCGCGATGACCAGGTTCTCCCGGAACTGGATCGAGAAGTAGTAATAGGCCCAGGCCGCCGCGACGTGCTCGGGCTCGGCCAGGTGATCCCATCCGAAATCACAGATTTCGGCGATGATCTTGGGGTAGGCATGCTCTGCCGCGGCGGTCATGAAGCGCTCCATCGCTGTTCATTCCACCCTAGCAAAATGATCGGCCAGGACCAATCACCGCGACAAAATTTAATTATTGGTCACAAGGTATCCGAGCACGGCGTCGCCGATCATCCGGCGCTGGATGTCTCGCAGCTCCGGCGCCAGCGGGTCGAGGTGCAACACCGTCGTCAGCGTGTGGCGGTTCGCCACGCGGAAGAAGCAGAAGCTGGTCATCAGCAGATGCAGCGTAGCCGCGGTCGCGTCCGCCCGAAACATGCCGGTCGCCTGACCGTGGGAGAGGATGGTCTGAATGGTTGCGATGACCGACTGATTGACGTCGCGGATCGTGGGGGAGCGGGCGATGTGCTCGGCCCGGTGCACGTTCTCGATCGTCACGAGACGCGTGAAGCGGGGATTGTCTTCGTGGTAGTCGAAACTGAACTCGACCAACCTCCGGATGGCGATGACGGGATCGAGCGTGTCGAGCGACAAGGCTTGCTCGGCGGCGCGAATTTCGGCGTAGCCTCTTTCGAGGACTGCTTGGTAGAGCCCGTCCTTGCTGCCGAAGTAATAATAGATCAGGCGGACGTTCATGCCGGTGCGCGCGGCGATGGCATCGACCCGGCCACCGGCGAGGCCGTTATCGGAGAACTCGATCAGCGCCGCATCGAGGATCATCTGGCGCGAAAGCCCGGCGTCACGGCGACGGGGTGGGGAGCCATCCGGCATGGGGCCTCAGAATCACATTGACTTGAATTAAACGCTTACTTAAGAGGCGGTCAAGGCTTGTGAATAAAGCGGGGGGAGGAATCATTCGTGGAAACGTCGCTCGACTTCTCCGTCGTGGGTGATCGATTGCCCGCCCTGCTGTGGGGATGCGTCGCCACGATCGGCCTCGCCCTTGCGGGGATGACGCTGGCGTTGCTGATCGGCGTGTTCGGCGTGCTGACCCGGTCATCACGCGTGGCGCCTCTGCGCTGGGCCACGATGGCGTTCGTCGAGATCATCCGGAACACCCCGTTCCTGGTGCAGATCTTCTTCCTGTTCTTCGCGCTGCCACAGCTGGGATTGAAGCTGAACCCGACCGTCACGGCCATCATTGCGCTCGGCGTGAATGGCGGCGCCTACGCGATCGAGATCATCCGGGGCGGGGTGCAAAGCATCCAGAAGGGCCAGACGGAGGCCGGGCTGGCGCTCGGTCTGCACCGGGCGCAGGTGTTCCGGCTGATCGTGCTGAAGCCGGCGCTGCGGGCCGTGTTCCCGTCGCTGGCCGGGCAATTCATCCTGCTGACGCTGACATCGAGCATTTGCTCGTCCATCGCGGCCTACGAACTGACCTCGGTGGCGCAGCGGATCGAGAGCGACACGTTTCGCAGCTTCGAAGTCTATTTCACCATCACCGCGATGTATCTGGTGATTTCCTGGATGTTCATGACCGGGTTCGCGGCGATCTCCCGCCAGTACCTCAGCTACCCGGTGCGCTGAGCCATGAGCCATCAATTCGGACTGGCAGAGTTCGGCTTCCTGCTTCGCGGCCTGCAATGGACCGTGCTGCTTGCGATCATCGCTTTCGTGGGTGGGGGGGCGATGGGCCTCGTGGTGGCATTGGGGCGGGTGTCGCGGCGGCGGTGGGTGCGCCGGGTGATGGCGGGATACGTGGCCGTGTTCCAGGGCACGCCGCTGCTGATGCAGTTATTCGTGGTGTATTACGGGCTGGGGCTCGTGGGCCTGCGTTTGCCGGCCTGGGCCGCGGTCGCCTTTGCATTCACGCTGAACGCCAGCGCTTTCCTGGGTGAGATCTGGCGCGGCGCCATCCAGGCCGTGCCGGGCGGGCAGGCGGAGGCGGCGAGCGCGCTGGGCCTGCGCTACCTGCAGCACATGCGGCTGGTGGTGATGCCGCAGGCGTTCCGGATCGCGCAGCCGGCCACGGTGGGCTACGGCGTGCAGCTCATCAAGGGCACGTCGTTGGCCGCGATCGTGGGCTTCATCGAGCTGGCGCGGGCGGGGCAGATCCTGTCCAACCAGACCTTCCAGCCCATCCTGGTGTTTGGCGTCGTAGGCGCGATCTACTTCGCCTTATGCTGGCCGCTGTCACTGTATAGTGCGCGGCTTGAGACGCGGTTCGCCGCTGCTTCCCGCTGAACCAATAACAGGAGAGCCTGCATGACCGAGATGACGCGCCGCACGATGTTGACTGGAAGCTTGACGCTGACCGGAAGCTTGGCTGTGGCCGGCGCCGCCCTGCTGCCCCGCATGGCGTGGGCGGACACGGTGGCCGACATCAAGAAGAAGGGTGTCGTCACCATCGGCATCCAGGGCGACAACGCACCCTGGGGCTTCGTGAACAGTGCCGGCGTGGTCGATGGCTTCGACAGCGACGTGGGCAAGCTATTCGCCGCCTTCCTGGGCGTGAAGGCCGAATTCATGCCGCTCGCGGTCGCGAACCGCATCCCGGCGCTCACGACGGGGCGGTGCGACATCCTGTTCGCGACCATGGCGATGCTGCCGGAGCGGGCGAAGGCCGTGCAATACAGCAAGCCCTATGTCGCCAACATCATCGGGCTGGTTGCGGCCAAGACCACCGCCATCAAGACCAATGCCGACATGAAGTCCGTCACGATCGGCGTGCCGCGCGGCTCCGTGGGCGATACGCAGGTGACGAAGAACGCGCCGGAGGGCACCACGATCCGCCGCTTCGACGACGACGCCAGCACCATCCAGGCGCTGCTGTCGGGCCAGGTCGAGGCCGCGGGCTCCAACATGTTCTACGTGCAGCGCCTCGATCAATCCAAGCCCGGCATGTTCGAGACCAAGCTCGAGTTCAGCCGGCTCTATAACGGCGCCTGCTGCCGGTTGGGCGACAAGGAGATGAACACGGCGGTCAACGCCTTCATCGACCAGATCGTGGCCAATGGCGAGCTGGCGAAGCCCTACCAGAAGTGGATGAACATGGCGCCGCCGGCTTTCCCCGGCTCGATCGAAGGCGTACCGTTCACCGTGAGCTGAAGCCGGGGTGGGCGGGATTCGCGTCCCGCCCACACCACACGAGGAACACCGATGCCGAAGCCGATCTTCATCCTGAACGGCCCCAACCTCAACCTGCTGGGCAAGCGTCAGCCGGAGATCTACGGCCACGAGACCCTCGCCGATGTGGAGCGGGACTGCCGGGCGCTGGCAACGGAGCTCGGCTTCGACATCCGCTTCCACCAGAGCAACCGCGAATACGAAATCATCGAGTGGATCCATGAGGCACGGGACGCCGCCTCCGCCATCGCCATCAACCCGGCCGCCTTCACCCACACCTCCGTCGCGATCCTCGATGCGCTCAACGCGTTCGACGGCCCGGTGATCGAGCTCCACATCTCCAACGTGCACAAGCGCGAGCCCTTCCGGCACCATTCCTACGTCTCGGCCCGGGCGGACGCCGTGATCGCCGGGTGCGGCACGGAGGGCTACCGCCTGGCGCTGCGACGCCTCGCGACCTTGGTTCAGGCATGACCCGGCGCAAATCCATCGCGACGGTCGCGCTGAGCGGCAGCCTGCCGGATAAGCTGGAGGCCGCGGCGTCCGTGGGCTTCGACGGGGTGGAGATCATGGAGGCCGATTTGCTGGCCTTCGACGGGTCGCCCGCCGACATCAAACGCATCGCAGGCAACCTCGGCCTGCAGATCGACATCTATCAGCCGTTCCGCGACTTCGAGGCGATGCCGGACCCGGTCCGCGCCCGCAACCTCGATCGGGCAGAGCGCAAGTTCGACGTGATGCAGGCGCTCGGCACCGACTTGGTGCTGGTGTGCAGCAACACGCAGGCCGCCGCGATCGACGACGATGCCCGCGCCGCCGCCGATCTGCACGCCATGGCCGAACGCGCCGGCGCCCGCGGCCTGCGCGTGGGATTCGAGGCGCTGAGCTGGGGGCGGAACATCCGGCTCTGGGGCCATGCCTGGCGCATCGTGCAGGCGGCAGACCACCCCGCCCTTGGCCTGATTGTCGACAGCTTCCATACCCTGGCCCTGGGTGACGACCCCGACGGCATCGCGGACGTGCCCGCGGACCGCCTGTTCTACGTGCAGCTCGCCGATGCGCCGCGCCTCAGCATGGACGTGCTGTCGTGGAGCCGCCATTCGCGCAACTTCCCCTATCAGGGCGAGCTGCCGGTCGATCGCTTCGTCCGCGCCGTGCTGGCCAGCGGCTATCGGGGGCCTTTGTCGCTCGAGGTGTTCAACGACGAGTTCCGCGCCGCCCCGGCCCGCATGATCGCCCGCGACGGCCTGCGGTCCCTGATCCTGGTGGAGGCCGAGGCGACCAGCCCCGCGCCACTCCCCGCCGTGCCGGTGATCGAGGGCGTCGCCTTCATCGAGTTCGCCGTCGATGAGGAGACCGGCATCGCGCTGGCCGCCATGCTGACCCGGCTCGGCTTCCGCCATGCCGGGCGGCATCGGTCCAAATCGGTGCAGCTCTATCGCCAGGGCGGCGTCAACCTGATCCTGAACAGCGAGCAGGACAGCGCGGCCTCCGAGCACTTCCAGCACCACGGCGCCACCGTGTGCGGCATCGGGCTGTTCGTGGACGACCCCGCCCGCGCCGTCGCCCGCGCCCGCGCGCTGCTGATCCCCGATTGGTCGGAGCCCGTGGGGGAGGGGGAGCGGCGCATCCCCGCCGTGCGCGGGCCGGATGGCACGCTGATCAACCTGGTGGGACCGGAGGACGCGGGACGTAGTTTCCTGGAGGACGATTTCGTGCTGTCGGGCGCGGATGCCGGGGGCGCGGGGCTCATCGGCATCGATCACCTGGCGATGGCGCTGCCGCCGGGGCGAATGGACACCTACGTGCTGTTCTGGCGCTCCCTGTTCGGCTTGTTGCCGCAGCCGATCATGGACATCCCGGACCCGTATGGCCTGGTGCAGAGCCGGGCGATGGTGAACGCGAGCGGCACGCTGCGCCTCACGTTCAACATCTCCGGCGCGCGGGAGACCGTGACCAACCGCATGGTCTCCACCTTCGCCGGCGCCGGGGTCCACCATATGGCGCTGGCGACCGCGGACATCGCGGGCACCGTGCGGCACTGGGCTGCCCGTGGCGCCGAGACGCTGCAGGTGCCGTCCAATTACTACGAGGACGTCGCGGCCCGGCTCTCGCTGGATGAGGCCATGACGGCGGAGCTGGAGCGGCTCGGCTTGCTCTATGACCATGACGCGGCCGGGCGGTTCCGCCACGCCTACACGGCGCCATTCCAGGACCGGTTCTTCTTCGAGGCGGTGGAGCGGCAGGACGGGTATGCCGGGTTCGGAGCTGCCAACGCCGCCGTCCGTATGGCGGCGCAGGCCCGGCGCATGCCGGCGCCGATCCCGTCGTGATCAGCGGCCGCACCCGGGTCATCGCCCACATCGGCTACCCGACCGAGGGCTTCAAGGCGCCGCTGATCTACAATCCCTGGTTCGCGAACCAGAATATCGACGCCGTGGTGGTGCCGCTCGCGGTGCCGAGCCCGGACTACGCGGCGCTGCTCCGTCCGTTATTCGCCGCGCGCAACGTGCATGGCGCGCTGATCACCATGCCGCATAAGGTGGTGACGTCCGGCCTGGTGGACGCGATCTCGCCCACCGCCGCGATCGCCGGCGCGTGCAACGCCATCTTGCGCCGGGAAGACGGGACGCTGCTGGGGGACATGTTCGACGGCGCGGGCTTCGTGCGCGGGATGCAGCGCAAGGGCCAGGCCGCCCGGGGCCAGCGCGCGCTGGTGGTCGGCAGCGGCGGGGTGGGGTCGGCGATCGCGGCGTCCTTGGCCGGGGCCGGGCTTGCGGGGATTAGCCTCTACGACCGGGACCAGGCGGCGTCGGTCGCGCTGGCCAGCCGGTTGGCCGTGCACTATCCGGCGCTGCGTATCGAGACCGGCAACCCCGACCCCGCCAGCCATGCCATCGTGGTCAACGCGACGCCCCTCGGCAGCCAGCCCGGCGATCCCCTGCCGCTCGATCCCGCCCGGCTCGATCCCGGCGCCTTCGTCGGCGAGGTGGTGATGGCAGAGGCGTTCACCCCATTGCTCCGCGCCGCCCGGGATCGCGGCTGCGGCGTGCAGGTGGGAACGGACATGCTGTTCGAGATGATCCCGGCCTATCTCGAATTCTTCGGTTTCGGCACTTCCACGCCAGAGGCCCTGCGGGCTGTGGCGGGGTTTCCCGTCAGCCCATGAGGTCGACCGTCGCGCTGCTGCCGCCATTGGTCAGCAGCAAGGCGATGAATGTCACCGCGATCACCAACGTCATGAGAAGGACCGGACCGATTGGGCTGTCGGCCGCGGGCTCCGGCCGCACTTCCTTGCGGAGGTAATGCATGCCGTCCATGACCGCTCCCCTCACCGGAACGCGCCGGCGATGGCGGTGGCGAGCCGGCCGGGGCTCAGCAGCTCGAACGCCAGGATGGCGGCGAGCGAAACCGAGATCGTGATCATCAGCGCCCGCAGCGGCAGCAGCACGCCGCGATCCAGATCGATCGCGTCCGGCTGGTCGGACGGGGTCTCTGACGTGAGGTTGGAGATGTGCATGGTGCCTCCTATGACGCCGGCGATGTGGCGGCGTCGGAACCATGGCGGCGGGATGGCTGGGCGGCTGTGACCTGCGTCACGGTCCGGCGCTGGTAAGCTCGAGCCGCCGCGCCGCCACCAGCTCACCTGCCCAATACCCCCGCCACTCGACCCGGCATGGCGCGGTGTATGTTTGCGCGATCTCGCTTTTCTTCCCGCCCGCGATGTCTTGCGACAGGATCGGCCGGCCATCGTGCCACGTGTCGAGCCGGTCGAGGTGGCAGGTCCGCACCAGCACCTCCCGCCGATCGCCGGACCCCGGGGCTACGGCAGCCACGAGGGTGCGCCATGGCCGGGCGCGCAGCAGACGGGCGGCATGAGTCAGCAGGTCGGGATCGCCCTCCAGCAGGTCGCGCCGGGTCAGCTGGTGCGGCTCGTCCCGCAGCACGCCGCGCTCCTCCATTTCGAGGCCTGCATTCGGCCCCACCCGCAAGCTGCGACGTAGCGCCACCCGCAGTTCCGCCCCCTGAGGCAGCGGCGCCGCCGGCTCGCCAGCCCCGGCCAGGGTCCGCGCCAGCACGCTATGCGGCCACACATTGGCGCCGCCGCCGCCCGTGCGGTCATGCACGCCCAGCACGGGGCCGATGCCATGATCCTGGAAGCCGCCGGCGAAGATGTCGGTGGCGCTGTAACAGAGCGCGCTGGTGATCAGCACGACGGGGCCGTGATAGCGCTGCCCGATCGCGTTGCAGGCGCCGCGGTCCGACAGCGGCAGGGCGGCGGAGAACATGCCGCCGGTATCGAGTGCATGCTCGAGCGACGCGGCCCAGCCATCCAGGCCGGAGCCCGGCGTGCGGCAGAGATCGAGGGCGGCCTGCGTGGCGCGCAGCTGCAGCGGCGCCGGCTCGATCGGATGTGGCGTCAGCATCTGCAGGCAACGCTCCGCCGCCACCACCAGCCCGCCGCCATTGTCGCGGATGTCGAGCACGAGGCCGTGGGGCGGCATCATCGCCAGCAGGTCCGAGAAGGCCTGCACGAAGGCATCGGCATCGGCGGTGAGGAAGGTCGGGATCCGGAGGTAGCCGAGCACGGTGCCGCCCGCCTGGAACGTGGCGGCCACGAAGTTGCGGGGAACAGGGCTCGGCAGGGAGGTCCATCCCGGGCGGGGTGGGGCGGAAGGCTCCGGGAACAACATCCGCCGGGCACGCCGCAGCGCATCGACCTGGATATCGACGCTGGCGCCGCTCCGCTCCGCGCGCCGCGGCAGGTCCAGCACGCGCCAGGGGACGCGCAGGTCGGTCTCCTGCCGATTTGCGCCGCGCACCAGCATCGTGACCCAGTCCTCGTCCGGGGGTGGGCGCTTGGCGAGCGGTCGCATCGTCAACGCCGCCAATGCCTGCGCGCGGGATGCCGCCGGGTTGGCCCCGGCCGTGCGGGACGCCGCCCGCTCCAGCGCGCGGGGCATCGGGATGCCGTTCCAGCCCGTGATCTCGTCGCCCGGGGCGGCGCCCTCGAACCCCGCGGCCACATGCGTCACGATGACCCGGACCCGCCCGCGCCCGCGAATCTCGCCCAGCCGTAATGGCAGGAACGCCACGCTGTCGGCCAATGACGCGGGCAGCAGGTAGTTGGTGTGCAGGTCCAGCAGGCCGTCGAACACATCCGCCAGCGCCGTGTGGAACCCGGCATCGCTCGGCATGTCCGGCAGGCGCCGCCGCAAGGCCCGCAACCGGGCGACGGGGTCGATCCCATGGCTCGCCTGCTTCAGCGGCAGATGCACGTAATAATCGGCGATCATTCCGATGGCGGTGTCGACCAGCTGCGTGCGTTCCACCAGGCTCAGGGCGGGAATGCGGCGACGGAAGCCTGCCAGCGCCTCGGCCTCATGCCAGCGAAATAGTGACGTGGGTGGCAGGGTCGCGACGTTTTGCTGCATGAGCGACTTCTTTCTCGAATTAAGGCAAGCTATAAGGTCAGCCTTCGCGAATCGAGAGGCCCCGGCCGTGCGTTGCCTCGCATGCGACATCGACCATCCTCCCGACGCACGGTTTTGCGATGCGTGCGGCGGAGCGATGGCGCCGAGCTGCCCGGCCTGCCGCGCGACGGCGCGGGCGGGGGCGCGGTTCTGCGGCCAGTGCGGCACCGCCCTTGCCTCGCCGGCCCCGGCACCGCGCGCCGCCACGGCCCTGTCAGCCGAGCCCGCAGCCCTTGGCGTGGGCGAGCGCAAGCACGTGACCATCCTGTTTGCCGATATCCGCGGCTCCACCGCCATGATCCGCGGGCTCGATCCGGAGGAGGCGCTGGCCCGCATCGACCCCGTGGTGCGCGCCGCCGCCGAAGCCGTGGGCCGGTTCGGCGGCATCGTGAACGAGGTGCAGGGTGACGGAATCATGGCGCTGTTCGGCGCCCCGCTCGCCGCCGAGGACCATCCAGTCCGCGCCTGTTTGGCTGCATCGGCGCTGCTGCAGAACCTGCCGGCCGGCATCGAGATGCGGGTCGGCGTGCACTCCGGGGAGGTCGTGATCCGCCCCTCCGGCCGGGACGCCTCGGACTACGCCGCGATCGGCCCCGCCGTGTATATGGCCAAGCGCCTGGAACAGAGCGCCGACCCCGGCACCGCGCGTCTCAGCGAAGAAACCGCGCTCCGCACCCGCGGCTACACCGATCTCCGCCCGCTCGGCCCCGTCACCGCCAAGGGCTGGGACGAGCCGGTGCCGATGTATGAGCTGCTGTCGGTGACGGACCGGCCGAGCTGGGAGGTGCGGTCAGCCGGGCACCTCTCGCCGTTCGTGGGGCGGGAGGCCGAGGGCGGCGCGCTCGCGGCAGCATTGGGCCGGGCGTTGCTGGGCCGGGCGCAGGCGGCAGCGGTGATGGCCGATGCCGGCATGGGCAAGTCCCGCCTGGTGCACCATTTCCTACAGAGCGCCACGGCCCGCGGCATCCGGGTGTTGCGCGCCGCCGCCGCCGCCCATGCGCAGGAGGCGCCGTTCCACATCGCGGCCGAGCTGATGCGCTCCTGGACCGAGGCGCTGCCCTCCGACGACCGCGCGGCGCTGGAGCGGCGATTGCAACAGGTGATGTGCATCGGCGACGCCCGGGACGTGGATGAGCCCGCGATCCGCTCCCTGCTGGACCTGCCGCTGGCGGACCCCGACGCCTGGGCCGCGCTCGATGCGTCCGCCCGGCGGCAGCGGCTGCTGGACGCGTCCCGCCGTGTGCTGCTGCGTGGCGCGCATGAGCGGGCGCGGATCGTGCTGGTGGAGGACCTGCATTGGGTGGATGAACCCAGCCGGGTGCTGCTGGATCAGCTGGTGGCGACGGCGGGCGCGGCGCGGCTGCTGGTGATCGGCACCGCGCGGCCGGAGGGCCGGCCGGATTGGGCGTCGCGCAGCTACGCGATCGAGCTGCGGCTGGGCCCGCTCAGTGAAGATCAGTCGGACACGCTGCTGCGCACCCTGGTCGGCGATGGTGCCGAGCTGGCGGGGCTGCGCCGACGGGTGGTGGAGGGCGCCGAGGGCACACCCTTGTTCCTCGAGGAGATCGCGCGCTCGTTGCAGGAAACCGGCGCCGTCCGCACCCAGCCGAGCCGCGTGATGGCGATCTCACCGGACCAGGTGAGCATCCCGGCCTCCGTCCAGGCCATCGTCGCGTCCCGCATGGACCGGTTGCCCGCGGGCCCGCGCGCCCTGCTGCTGACGGCGTCGGTGATCGGCAAGGATATCCGGACGGACGTGTTGCGCCGGGTCAGCCGGCTCGGCGAGGCGGAGCTGCAGGCGGCGTTGCAATCGCTGGAGGCGGCCGAGTTCCTCTATGAAACCAGCCCCGGCACCGGCATCGACTACACGTTCAAGCACGCCGTCACCCAGTCCGTTGCCTATGACGCGATCCTGCGGGCGGAGCGGCGGGTGCTGCACGCCCGGGTGTTCCACGCGCTGCAGGCCGTGGCCGGGGACCGCGTGGATGAGTGGACGGAGCGGCTGTGCGAACACGCCGGGGCCGGGGAGCTCTGGGAGCAGGCCGTGCATTTCGGCCTGTTTGCGGCCGAACGCGCGCGGGCGCGGTTCGCCTGGCCGGAGGCGGTGCGGTTCTTCGACCTGGCGCTCGCGGGGCTTACGCATTTGCCGGAAACGCCGGCCAATCTGGAGCGGGGGATCGCGCTGCGGGTGGGCATGCGGGCGGCGCTGGGCGCCACGGGGGAGCTACGGCGCGCTGCGGCCACGATGGAGGAGGCGAGCGTGCTGGCGTTACGGCTCGAAGACCCGTTGCGGTCGGCGCAGCTCGATGCACTGGCGTCCAACTTCCTCAGCAATCTGGGCGAGCTCGATCGCGCAGTGGCGTTGACGACCCGCGCCGTCTTGATCTCCTCCAGGTTGCGCCATGCGCCGACGGCCATGGCCGCGACGTTCGGCTTGGGTCAGGCGCATTGGTATCAAGGGCACTTCGCCGAGGCGATCCGCGTGTTGGAAGAGCGGCTGCCCGATGTGCGGGGGCCCGAGGGCACCGCCTCTGCCGGCACGATCGGCACGGCGTCGGTCATGATCCTCGTTTGCCTTGCCAAGTCGCATGCGATGCTCGGCGCCTTCGGCCCGGCGCATGGCTATGCGCAGGAAGCGGAGGCTCTCGCGGCGTCGACCGGGCAGCCCTACGATCTCTGTTTCGCCAGCGCCGCCCGCGGCCTGGCCCTCATGAGCCATGGCCGGCATGATGAGGCGGTGCAGGTGATGGAGGCCGGGGCCGCCGTGGCGCGGGACGCGGGAATTATCCTGCAGGTGGTTTCAAGCGCCCGCTACCTGGGTCGCGCCTATGCTGCCGCCGGGAGGTTCGACGCTGCGCATGCCGTGCTGGAGGAGGCGCTCTCGCATACGCGGGCGATGAAGCTCGTGACCCTCAATACCTGGTGCAGCCTGGCTCTCGCCCATGCCCACATCGGCAGCCTCAGCCCGGCGGCCGACGCCGTGGTGGCCGCCGCGCGACAGGCCGCGCACGCCCATGGCTTCCAACCCGTGCAGGCCATCTGCTACCGGCTCGCGGGCGAGTGCCATGCGATGCGCGGCGAGTGGGCGGAGGCGGCAGAGCAGTTCCAGGCCGGAAGCACGCTGATGCAGCAGCTCGGCATGCGGCCCGAACGCATCCTGGCCCTGCGCGGCCTGGCCGCGGCGCTGCTGGCGTCCCGCCAACTGAAACGGTCCAAGGAAGCGCTCCGGGAGGCGGATGCCGAGTCCGAAACGATCGGGCTTGACCCCGGCCCGGCCCTGGTGCTCAATCCGAAATCGAAACAACGAGCGAGACCAGCATGAGCGGTAGCAATCCGGCCAAAACGGCAACCATGGCCGACCTGCTGAAAATCGTCGAGCAGGCCAGCAAGAGTGAGACTGCCTGGGCCGAACTCAAGACCCAGCCGGAGACGGCCCTCGCGCGGCATGGCCTGGCACCGACTGCGCAGGCCGTAACGTTCCTACGCGCCGTCGGCTCCGTTCCATACACGCCTGGCGTGGCGCCCACCGGACCGCAAGATCCGGACAAGGGAAAGGGTGAAGGCTGATTGATGCCGGCGCCCGTCCACCCAGGCGCCGGGACCGTCCTGCTGGCCTCGATGCCATTCTCGTCGGCACATTTCCCGAACCTGGCCCTGGGATTGCTGAAACCCTTGGTCGAGGCGACGGGAACCGCCTGTGCCGTGCGATATTTTTCTCTGGACTACATGGAGTATGTCGCAGGCGAGGGCGGATTGCCGCCGAGCGGCTATGACGAGATCGCTGAGGTCGCGATCTGGCTCGCGCAAGGCGGCGAATGGGCGTTCGCCGCCGCCGCCGATCCGCGCTTCGACCCCGATGACCTCACCTGGATCACCGACGTATTGCTGGCCGACAACCCGGCCGCTTGCACCCCCACGCTGATCCACGCCTTCATGGCCGCCCGCGCCGGCGCCCCGGCCTTCATCGAGCGATGCTATGCCAGCGTCGACTGGGCCGAGATCGCGGTGCTGGGGTTCACCAGCTCCTTCCAGCAGACCATGGCCTCGCTCGCCCTCGCGCGCGTGGTCCGCGCACGCCAGCCGCACGTGACGATCGTGATGGGCGGCGCCAATTGCCAGGAGGAGATGGGGCACGCGCTGATCGCCGAATATGACTGCCTGGATGCGGTGTGCGTGGGAGAAGGCGAACGCGCGCTGCCGGAGCTGGTGCGGGCCGTGCGGGACGGGCAGCCGCTCGCGGGCATCCCGGGCATCGCCACGCGTGAGACCGCCGCGCCGCCCGTCGAGCGCTTCCCGGTCGAGGCGCTGCCCTATCCGGATTTCGACGATTTCTTCGCCCAGCATGCACGCACCGCCGCTGCCCGGCGCTACCTCCCCTCCGTGGTGTTCGAAACCGCCCGGGGCTGCTGGTGGGGCGCCAAGCATCACTGCACCTTCTGCGGCCTGAACGGCACCAGCATGGCCTATCGCTCGAAATCGCAGGGGCGGGCCTATGACGAGCTGACCTGGCTCGTGGACCGCCATGGCTGCTCGGATGTGGCCAATGGCGACAACATCCTGGACATGGCGTATTTCCAGGATTTCCTGCCGCGCCTCGCCGCGAGCCGCCACAACCTGCTGATTTTCTACGAAACCAAGGCCAATCTGAAGCCGGAGCACCTGACCGCGTTGGCCGCAGCCGGTGTCCGAAAAATCCAAGCGGGGATCGAGACGCTGGACACGCGGCTGCTGACGCTGGTGCGGAAGGGCAGCACCGGCTTGCAGAACGTGCAGACCCTGAAGCTCGCGGCGGAGGCCGGGGTGTTCGTCGAATGGCTGGCGCTCTACGGCCTGCCCGGCGAGGCGGCGGCCGATTACGACCGAATCGCCGCCATGCTGCCGCTGCTACGCCATCTGCAGCCGCCAGCCGCCTTCATCCCCACGCGCGGCGACCGGTTCAGCCCCTATTTCAACGAACGCGAAAAGTTCGGGGTGGTGCTGGACCCGCTGCCGGCCTACCGCCACATCTATGCCGGCGATCCCGCCACCCACCCCCGGCTCGGCTATCATTTCGTCATGCGCTCCCCGGCCCTGGCCGAGGCGCCCCGCTACACCGCCGCCTGCGCCGGCGAGATTTCGGTATGGCGCGCGCACCAGGCTACGAGCGCATTGTGGATCGAGAACGGCCGGGTGCATGACCGCCGGCATGGCTGGCCCGCGACGGAGCGCGTGCTCGATCCCGACGAGGCCGCTCTCATGGCGCTGGCCTGGCAGATCGTGCCCTGGAAGCGCGTGCTGGCCGAGATCGGCGATGGCGCGGCAGCGGCGGCGGAGCGGATGCAGGCGGCCGGCTGGCTGCTTCGGGAGGGGCAGAGCGTGCTCGCCCTGCCGCTCCGCCAGCCCGGCTTCCGCCGCGCGCCCTCCATCGCCGAGATCCGGTCCCTGATCGGGCTCGAGCTGCCCGTAGACCTGCCCGTAGACCTGCCGGTGGCCGCGGAATAGCGTATGCCCACCATGGCCGCCCTGTCCCGCATGGCCCGGCGCGACGTGCTGGCGGCCACTCCCATCTTCGCCCCCCTCGGCCGGGACGAGCTGGAGTCGCTCGCCGACCTCGCCAGTGAGCGCCGGGTCCTGAAAGATGAGGCGGTGGTGCGCCGGGGCGACACGGACGCGAGTCTGCTGGTGTTGGTGCATGGCCGCCTGCGCGCCGGCGCCGTGTCGGCCGAGGGGCGGGAGGTGACGCTCGGCCTGATCGAGCCCGGCGCCGTGCTGGGGGAAATCGCGCTGCTGGACGGCCAGCCCCGGAGCCTCGATGTGACCGCCATGACCGACAGCCTGCTGCTGGTGGTGGAGCGGCGCGGCTTCCTGCCTTTCCTGCGGGCGCGGCCCGATTTGATGCTGCGGCTGATGACGTTGCTGTGCGACCGGCTCCGGCGCAGCAGCTCGGCGTTCGAGGGCGTGGCGCTGTTTCCGCTGGCCGCCCGGCTCGCGCGGCTGTTGCTGGAGTTGTCGCGGTCGCATGGCGTGCCGGTGGCGGGCGGGGTGCGGCTCGGCCTCAAGCTGTCGCAGCGGGACATGAGCGCGCAGGTGGCGGCGACGCGGGAGCGGGTCAACAAGCAGCTGCGGCAATGGCACGATGCCGGGTTGCTGGGCGAGCAGGACGGTTTCCTGGTGATCCGCCGGCCGCATGAACTCAAGGCGCTGACCGATCTGCAAGGCTGACGGCGATGAGGGTGGCCGCGGTCTGGGCCACGACCGTACCGCCCAACAGGCTGTCGCCGGCGTCGAGCCGGTCCGCGCCGGCCTGCACGGCGCCGGTCAGGCAATGCAGCACCTCCGCTTCGGCCCGATCGCCCGGCGCCAGGCGCTGCACGATGACCCGCACCGTTCCGGGCTTGCGCATGATCGCGTTGAACGCCCGCGCCGGTTGCGTGAACCGGCATCGTGTGGGTGCGCCGCCATCGAAGGGCACGGGCACCAGCAGCGTGCAGTCCCGGAACGGCGCCGCACCGATCGCCAGCGCCACGGCGCCCTCCAACGGCGTGAAGACCCGGCTGTAACCACCCCAATCGGAAAACGGCGCATCGCGGTCGAGGTCGGCGATGCTGACCTGCCATAGCAGTCCGCTGGCGTCGTGCCGGGTCACGATGTCCCGCGTGATGCCGTGGCCGTTGCGCCACGGAACCGGCACCAGCGCGGCCGCGCGGATGATCATAGCGCCGCCCCGTGGCGCAGGATGGCTTCGGCGGCCGGGGTGAAGCTGCCATCGGCTTCATGCAGCACGAGCCCGGGCATCACGCGATCGGCGCCGCGCCCGCCCTTGATACCTTGCAAGATCAGCAGCTTCGCCTGGATGGCCGGTTTGGGCCAGAACGGTTGGAGCGTCAGCGCACCCAGCCGCGCCGCCCGCATCGCCGTCGCCGCCCGCCCGAATTGCGCCGCCGGCACCAGCAGCGTGAGCGTGCCGCGATGGCGCAGGGGGGCCGTGAGGGCCTGCACCCAGGCTTCCAGCAATCCCGGGGCGGTGCGCCTTGCCAGGGCGCGCTGCGGATCGGGGGAGGGAGTGGAGGCCGGGTCGTGCCAGGGCGGGTTGGCGAAGGCGTGGTCTGCGGCATCCAGGCGGATGGCGCACAGGTCGCCGGTCACGACCTCGATCGCCATTTCATTGGCGGCGGCATTGGCGCGGGCCATGTTTGCCAGCGCCGGGTCGATCTCCACAGCCAGGCCCTCCACGCCCGGCACCCGCGCCAGCAGGCACAGCAGCCCGGCCCCGGCGCCGGTGCCACCCTCCAGCACGCGCTCACCGGCGCGCGCGGGGATGCTGGCCGCCAGCAGCACCGGCTCGATCCCGGTGCGGTAGCCCGTGTCGGGCTGCCGGTAGTGGACGCGCCCGCCGAGCAGCGTCACGCCTCCCCGGCCTCCACCAGCACGCGGCGGGCCTGGGCCTCGTCGTCCGCGATCACCATGAGCCGGCGCGGGAAGGCGCCGATGCTGCCCTCGACGGCGCTGACATGCCCGTCCATCAGCACCGACTCGATCCCCGCATCGCGCAGCAACGCCACCAGGAAACTGAGGCGGACCGGGTCGTTCGACTGCACGATCGTGCGCATCATGGGCCTTATGGCGGGGGTGAACGGGCGGGCTTGCCTTGACCCATTTTCCAGGCCGCCGATATGGTGCCTTACGCGCGACCAATATCAAGCCGGGTCATCCCGGCGGCGGCGCTCGATCAAGGCGGGAGTTCAGTTTGGGCGTTGTCACCACCCCGTCGCACACGGCCCAGCGGCCTGCGGAGGCCGAGGCTGTCACGTCGCCTGACGCGTTGCAGGCGTTGCTGGCGCTGGTCGGGCCGGATCTCAAGGCGTGCAACCGCGTCATCGTGGCGCGGATGGACAGCCCCGTGGCGCTCATCCCGCAACTGGCCGCCCATATCGTGGCGGCCGGCGGCAAGCGGCTGCGGCCACTCCTGACCTTGGCGGCCGCGCGCATGTGCGGCTACGAGGGCACGCGGCATATCGACCTCGCCGCCTGCGTCGAATTCATCCACACCGCGACCTTGCTGCATGATGACGTGGTGGACGAAAGCCTGCTGCGCCGGGGCCTCGATAGCGCGAACGCCGTGTTCGGCAACAAGGCCTCCGTGCTGGTGGGGGATTTCCTGTTCGCGCGGGCGTTCCAGCTGATGGTGGCGGACGGGTCGTTGAAGGTGCTGGGCATCCTCTCCCACGCCGCGGCCACGATCGCGGAGGGCGAGGTGCTGCAGCTCGTGACGCAGAACGACCTCTCGACGTCGGAGGCGCGGTATCTCGAGGTGGTGCGGGGCAAGACCGCTGCCTTGTTCGACGCCGCCTGCCGCGTGGGCGCCGTGGTGTCGGACCGCCCGGCCGCCGAGGAGACGGCGCTGGCCGAGTTCGGCGCCAATCTCGGGATGGCGTTCCAGCTGGTCGATGACGCGCTGGACTATGCCGCAGATCAGATGACGCTCGGCAAGACGGTCGGCGACGATTTCCGCGAGGGTAAGATCACGCTGCCGGTGCTGGCGGCCTACCACGCCGGGGACGCGGCGGAGCAGGCGTTCTGGGTGCGCACGATCGAGGCGAGCGAGCAGGAGCCGGGGGACCTCGACCGCGCGATGGCCCTGATGGCCGCCCGCGGCGCCATTGGCGCGACCTTGCGGCACGCCGCGCAGTTCGCCAACGATGCCAAGGCCGCGCTCCGCGTGTTCCCGGACAGCGTTTGGCGGCGCGCGCTGGAGGATGTGGCGGATTATACCGTGAGCCGGGTGACCTGAAGGGTCTTTTCGCTGAAGTCCGTTCTTGCCTCTCACACCTTGCGCAGAAGCGGGCACACGGACTCCCCCGCCGGGCGCACGGCGTCCTCTGCCCGCACCTCCCGCACCAACTCCAGGTAGTCCCACGGACCTTTGGACTCCGCGGGCGTCTTGACCCGGGCCAGGAACATGCCGCGCACCACCCGCCCATCGGCCCGCAGCGATGCGTTGCGGACGAAGATGTTGTCGACCGGTTGCGCCTGCATCTGTGCCATCACCGCGCCCGCCTCCGTGGTCCCGGCCGCCTGCACCGCGCGCAGGTAGTGGAGTGCCACGCCATAGGTGCCCGATTGCAGCATGGTCGGCATCTGGCCCACCGCGGCCAAATAATTGCGGGACCAGACCCGCGTCTCGGCGTTCATGTCCCAGTAGTCAGCGGTGGCGAACAGCGCGTTCTGCGCCACAGCCAGCCCGGCGCCGTGCACATCCGTGAGGAACATGCCGAGCGCCGCCATGCGCTGCCCGTCGCGGGCCAGCCCGAACTCCATCGCCTGCTTCAGCGCGTTGGTGCAGTCCTGCCCGGTGTTGCACAGCGCGATCACGTCCGCGCCGGACGCCTTGGCTTGCAGCAGCAGGGCGGCAAAGTCGGTGGTGCCCGCCGGGTGCGTGGCGGATCCGACCACACGCCCGCCACCGGCCTGGATGAACGACGTCGCGTCCGATTGGAGCGACTTGCCGAACGCGTAATCGACGATGATGAAGTAAAAGCTCCGGGCCCCCTGTGCCATGAGGGCCGTGGTCGTGACCTTGGACGTGGCATAGGTGTCGTAGGTGAACTGCACCGTGCGCGCGTTGCAGCGGGCATTGGTGATATCGCTCGACCCCGGGCCAGAAAACAACGCCAGGCGGTTCTTCTCCGCAGCCAAGGCGCCCACACCTAGGGCGATGGCCGAGTGCGGGCAGTCGGCCACGGCCTCCACGCCGTCATCGAACCAGCGCCGGGCGATGGACACGCCCAGGTCGGGCGTCATCTTGTGATCGCCGACCAGCACCTCGACCTTGTGCCCGGCGACGCTGCCGCCGAGTTCGCGCACGGCCTGGTTCACGGCATAAACCGAGCCCGGCCCGCCATTGTCCCGTCCCCAGCTCGACATGTCCGTCAGAACGCCGATGCGGATCGGCGTTCCCTGTGCCCGCACGGTGGCCGGCGCCGCCAGCGGAGCGACGATGGCGAGCTTCACGAAATCCCGGCGGTCCAGTGCGGCCATGGGCAGTCCTCCCGTTCGGCCAGCCTCGTATTGCGGGCGGGCGCTGCCGAGACCATAAGTTTCAGGTCTTTGTTCAGCAAGCAAAAGAGGCCGCATGGCACTCGTCCCATCGGAACCGACCGACCTGACCTGCGACGTATTGGTGGTGGGCTCCGGGGCAGGGGGGCTGTCGGCGGCCGTCACCGCCGCCTCGCTCGGCCTCGATGTAGTCGTGGCCGAAAAGGAGGCTGTGTTCGGCGGCACCACCGCACGCTCCGGCGGCTGGCTATGGGTGCCATGCAGCCCGGTGGCGCAGCGCGCGGGCGTGATCGACAGCCCGACCGCGGCGCGAACCTATCTGCAGCACGAAGCCGGCAACCATTTCGACGCCGCCCGGGTGGATGCCTTCCTCGAGCAAGGGCCGGAGATGGTGGCGTTCATGGAGCGGGAAACGTCCGTCCGCTTCGTGCTCGGCCCGACCTTTGCCGACTACCATCCGGATGCGCCGGGCGGCACGGCGGGCGGGCGGTCCATCTGCGCCGAACCCTTCGACGCCCGGTCGCTCGGCGCGGAAAAGCACCGGTTGCGCCCCCCGCTGGCCGAAATCACCTTCCTCGGCATGATGATCGGCACCGGGAAGGAGCTGGTGCACTTCTTCAACGTCACCCGATCCGTCCGCTCGGCCGCCGTGGTGGCGGGCCTGCTGGCGCGGCATGGCCGGGACCTGCTGGTGCATCGGCGCGCCATGCGTCTCACCAACGGCAACGCGCTGGTCGGGCGGCTCGCCAAATCCGCCTTCGACCGCGGCGTGCCGATCTGGACGTCCGCACCGGTGACCGAGCTGGTGCGGGATGGCGCGGCCGTCGTGGGGGCCGTCATCGAGCGGGAGGGCCGGCCGGTCCGCGTCCATGCACGCTGCGGCGTCGTGCTGGCGGCGGGCGGCTTTCCGCAGGATGTGGCACGGCGCCGGGCCATGTTCCGCCATGCGCCGACGGGCGTGGAGCACTGGTCGCCGGCGCCGCCCGGCAACACCGGGGATGGTCTGCGCCTAGGCGAACGGGTGGGCGCCGTTGTCGAGGACCGGTATCCCAATGCCGCCGCTTGGGTCCCGGTGTCGCTGGTCCCACGGGCGGACGGGAGCGTCGGTCCGTTCCCGCATTTCGTGGATCGCTCCAAGCCCGGTGTCATCGCCGTCACCCGCGACGGCACCCGCTTCGTCAACGAGGCCAACTCCTATCACGACTTTATCCAGGCCATGCTTCGGGCCTGCGAGGGCGAGGCGGAGCCGTGCGCGTGGTTCCTGTGCAGCCACGCCACCCAGCGGCGCTATGGCCTCGGTTTCGCAAAGCCCTTTCCGGTGCCGCTGAAACCGGTGATCGACAGCGGGTATTTGCTCCGCGGCGCCACGCTGGCGGAGCTGGCCCAGAAGGCCGGGATCGACCCGGCGGGGCTGGAGCGGACCGTCCGGGACTATAACGGCCCGGCTTCCCGCGGTGAGGACCCGGCATTTCACCGGGGCAGCACCGCCTATAACCGCTCGCTGGGGGATGCTTCCGTCACGCCCAATCCTTGCGTGGCGCCGATCGGGACCGGGCCCTACTACGCCGTGCGGGTCGTGCCGGGGGACCTCGGCACGTTTGCCGGGCTGCGCGGCGATGGCCATGCGCGGGTGCTGGATTCCGAGGGCGTGCCGATCCCCGGGCTGTATGCCGCCGGCAACGATTTCGCCAGCATCATGGGCGGCAACTATCCCGGTGGCGGCATCACCCTGGGCCCGGCCATGACGTTCGGCTACATCGCCGCGCACCACATGGCCAGCCGGCGCGAGCACCATGCCCGATGACACTCCTGGAGGGCCGGCTGGCGCTGGTGACGGGGGCGGGGCGGGGCAATGGCGCGGCCATTGCGGTGGGCTTGGCAAAGGCCGGGGCACTCGTTGTCGCGACGGACATCGATGGTGCGGCGGCCAAAACCACAAGCGACGCCATTGCCGCGCAAGGTGGCACCGCGTGGTCCTTCGCGCTCGATCAAACGGACGCCCAGGCCTGCAGCACGGTCGCGGCCCGCGTCGCTGCCGAATGCGGCGAGGTGTCCATCCTGGTGAACAACGCTGGCATCCTGTTGCGCGGACGGCTGACGGAGCCGGAGGCCGCGGCGCGCTGGGCCCGCACGCTGGATGTGAACGTGCAGGGGCCGTTCAACGTGACGATGGCGCTGCTGCCCGCGTTGCGCCGGACCCGCGGCGCCATCATCAACGTGGCGTCCATCCAGTCCTTCATCGCACCGGCGGGGTCGGCGGCGTATTCCGTGTCTAAGGGCGCCCTGGCGCAGTTCACGCGGGCGCTGGCGGCCGAGTTGGCGGAGGATGGCGTGCGGGTGAATGCGGTGGCGCCCGGGATCATCGACACGCCCATGAGTGCGGCCACCCGGGCCGATCCGGAACGTTTGGCGCGGTTCCTGGCCCATGTGCCCATGCGCCGCGTGGGGCAGGCAACCGAGCTTGCGGGGCCCGTGGTGTTCCTGGCGTCGGACGCTGCCAGCTACGTGACGGGGGCGATCCTGCCGGTGGATGGCGGCTATCTCACGGTGTGATCCCGCGCGTGCGGCACCCGTGGAGCCACATGCCAGGCCGCAACCAACGCCCCTTCACCAATCAGCTGGCCCGAACCTCCCTCGTTAGGTCCTGCAGGCCAGCCTCGACGCGGTCCAACATCGTCATGATCTCGGCTTCGGTCATGATCAAAGGCGGGCTGAAGGCCAGCGTGTCGTTGGGCAAACCGCGCGCGATCACCCCGTGCGCCTCGCAGAGCTTGACCAGGCGCGGGCCCATCTTGAGAGCCGGGTCGAAATTGGCATGGGTCTCGCGATCTGCCACCAGTTCCATGGCCGCGATCATGCCGACGCCCCTGACCTCGCCCACCAGCTCATGTCCGGCGAACCGGCGCCGCAGCTCGGCCTGCAAGACCGGGCCGACCTGGCGCACGTGCTCCACGATCTCGATCTCGTCATAGATCTTCAACGCCTCGATCGCGACGGCGGCCGGCACCGGGTGCCCGGAGTAGGTGTAGCCGTGGCCGAACGTGCCGATCTCATGGCTGCGGGACGCCAGGGCCTGGAACACCTTATCGTTCACCATCGTGGCCGAGATCGGCAGGAACGCCGCCGACAGCGCTTTGGCGCAGGTGATGATGTCGGGCTCCATGCCGAAATGCTGCGAACCCCAATATGTGCCGAGCCGGCCGAAGCCGCAGATGACCTCGTCGGCCACGAACAGCACGTCGTGCTTTCGCAAGACGGCCTGGATCTTTTCGAAGTAGGTGCGCGGCGGCACGATCACGCCGCCGGCGCCCATGATGGGCTCGGCAAAGAACGCCGCCACGGTGTCGGGTCCCTCGGCCACGATCAAGGCGTCCAGCGCTTCTGCGCACCGCGTGGCAAACGCCTCCTCGGATTCGCCGACGTGCGCGCCGTGGTAGTGATGCGGCGTCATGGTGTGAACGAAACCCGGGAGTGGCAGGTCGAAGCTGCGATGGTTGTTGGGCAGCCCCGTGAGCGACGCCGCCGCCAAGGTAACGCCGTGGTAGCCCTTGAGGCGGCCGATGATCTTCTTCTTGGCCGGCCGATCCAGGGCGTTGTTGTAATACCAGGCCATCTTGATCGCGGTGTCGTTCGCTTCCGACCCTGAATTTGCGAAGATCACCTTGCTCATGGGCACCGGCGCCCGGGCCAGCAGCATTTCGCTCAAGTCGATTAGCGGATCGTGCGATTTGCCGGTGAACGCGTGATAGAACGGCAGCCTCATCATCTGGTCATAGGCCGCGCGGGCCAGGCGCTCATTGCTGAAACCAAGATTGGCGCACCAGAGGCCCGCCACGCTCTCGATATAGTCGCGCCCGGTATCGTCCCAAACGCGCACGCCATCCCCCCGCGAAATGATCATCGGGCCGGATTGCTGGTGGTTCACCAGGTCCGTGTAGGGATGGAGGGCGTGCGCGATGTCACGGGCGGCGGCGGAGTTCGGACGGATCTGGTTCATGGGCCGAGCCTAGCCCCAAGCCTGGGTGCGCAGGAACAACTTTACAGCAGCGCCGCCTTCCGCTCCGCCGCCTCCTCCGCGGACGCCACGCCGCCATGCGATTTCGACCATGCCACCGGGTTCTCGAGGAACCGCCGCACCTCGGCCAAGGCGGGCTCGGCGAAATAGGGCCGCTCCTTGCACGCTTCCAGCACGTCCCACCAGGTGCAGAGATGGTGCAGGGTTACGTCCATCGCGGTCAGCTTCTCGAAGCTGCCGGGGAAGACGCCGTAATAAAACACGACGAAGGTGTGGTTCACGATGGCGCCGGCGTCCCGCAGCGCCTGCGCGAACTGGATCTTCGACGCGCCATCGGTGGTGAGATCTTCGACCAGCAGGGTCCGCAGACCTTCCGGCACGTCCCCTTCGATCAACGCGTTGCGGCCGAAGCCCTTGGGCTTTTTCCTGACATAGGCCATCGGCGTCATCATGCGGTCCGCGATCCAGGCCGCGAACGGGATGCCGGCCGTCTCGCCGCCCGCCACGGCCTCGATCGACTCATAGCCGATGTGCCGGCCGATCTTCTCGGCGGCCAGTTCGCAGATCTTGGCGCGCGCCCTCGGGAAATAGATGATCTTGCGGCAGTCGATATAGACCGGGGATTTCCAGCCGGAGGTGAAGGTATAGGGCTCCTCCGGACGGAAATTGACCGCCTTGATCTCCAGCAGGATCCGCGCGGTGGTGAGCGCCGCGTCGCGGTCCCAATCGGTCATGTGTTGCGCGGCCATTTCGAGTCCCTTTGACAAGACGCTTCCTAGACCGCACCGGACCCCGCGTCCATAATCGCTGGCGGAGGGCCCCCATGGACAGACACTACAAGATTGCCGCCATCCCGGGCGACGGGATCGGCAAGGAAACCGTGCCGGAGGGGCTTCGCGTGCTGCATTCGGCCGCCACCCGGTTCGGCTTCACGCTGGAGGTTCAGGATTACGACTGGTCCTGCGACCGGTATCAGCGCACCGGTGCCATGATGCCCGAAGACGGGCTGGACCAGCTCCGCATCCACGACTCCATCTTCCTCGGCGCCGTCGGCTGGCCCGGCGTGCCGGACCATGTGTCGCTCTGGGGCCTGCTGATCCCGATCCGCCGCGGCTTCGACCAGTATGCCAGCGTCCGCCCGTGCCGGCTCATGCCCGGCTCCCGCACGCCGCTCGCGAACCGCACGGAAAAGGACATCGATTTCTACGTGGTCCGCGAGAATACCGAGGGCGAGTATTCCAGCGTGGGCGGCCGGCTGTTCGAGGGCACGGACCGTGAGTTCGTGACGCAAAGCACGGTTCTCACGCGGATCGGCACCGATCGCATCCTGAAATACGCCTTCGAGCTCGCGATGACCCGGCCGCGCCGCAAGGTCACGTCAGCCACCAAATCCAACGGCATCACGATCACCATGCCCTATTGGGATGAGCGGTTCGCGGCCATGGCGGCGCAGTATTCCGAGGTCACGACCGACCAGTTCCACATCGACATCCTGTGCGCCCAGTTCGTGCAGAACCCGCAATGGTTCGACGTCGTGGTCGGCAGCAATCTGTTCGGGGACATCCTCAGCGACCTCGGCCCCGCCGTTGCCGGCAGCATCGGCATCGCGCCCAGCGCCAACATCAATCCGGAGCGCATGCACCCCTCGATGTTCGAGCCCGTGCATGGCTCGGCGCCCGACATCGCCGGAAAAGGCGTGTGCAACCCGATCGGTCAGGTCTGGTCCGGCGCCATGATGCTGGAGCATCTGGGCGAGGCCGAGGCGGCGCAGGCGATCGTGGCGGCGATCGAGACGCTGTTGCAGGATGGCGGGCCCCGCACCCGGGACATGGGCGGGCAGGCCGGCACGGCCGAGGTGGGACGGGCCCTAGCGGAGATCGTGGCCGGGTGACGCGCTTGCACGGCGCCGGGCCGGGCCTTACATGAACGGCCTGACCGGGAGGGGACGCCGTGGGCCGTGACAGCATCATTGCCCGCCGCTGTGAACGTGCGGTGGTGACGGCGTATCGGGAGCTCAGGGGGCACGGCAACGCCGATCTCGATGCCTTCCGGGCGTGCACGACTCTGTATCGCATTCACCATCCCGAGAGCTCGCTGAACGAAGCCCGGCGGCTCGTGGCGGAATGGATCGACCATCACGTGGTGCAGGCCGCCAGCGGGCCGACGCCCGGATGCGAGTGCGACTGACGGTTTAGCCGGCCCGCGCCCAGGCGATCGAGGCCCGGGCCAGCGCGTCGATCGTGTCGATCAGCGGGAATCCGGCTGTGGTCAGGGCCAGCGGGATCTCCGTGCACCCCAACACCACAGCGGCCGCGCCTCGTTGATACAGCCGCTCTGCCATCGTGGCCAGGAGTGGCGTGGCAGTGGCGATCTGGTTGGCCTTAACCGCTGCGATGGCCGGGGTCACGAGCTCGGCCATTTCGGCTGCGCCGGGCGTGAGGCAGACCCAGCCCAGAGACTGCAACCGGTCCTGATACAGCCGCATCTCCAGCGTGGCGGCCGTGCCCATCAGGCCGACGGGGCCGTGTGGGATGCCTTGGCGCACCAGCTCGGCGACCGTGGCGTCGATGATGTCCAGGATGGGGAGCCGCGTTGCCGCGCGCATGCCGCCGATCCAGCCATGCGCGGTATTGCACGGCATGGCGATGGCGCCGCATCCCGCAGCCTCGAGCCCGGTAACGCCGCGGAGCAAAGCCGGCAGTGGGTCCGGTCCCGTGCCTGCCCGCGCCGCCACCCTGTCCGGCACGCGGGGGTCGGACCACAGCACGGCGGGAATGTGGTCCTGATCGCGGGTTGCGGGGGTCAACAAAGTGAGGCGTGCCATGAAGTGGGCGCTGGCGAGCGGACCCATGCCGCCCAGCACGCCCAATATCCGATCGGAGGGGATGCGGTCTGTCATGGGCGGCAGCATGCCATCCCTTGACCCCCGCGCAAACGGACGGCACGCAGGGTTCATGTTCGACCTGCAAGGCCATCGCGGCGCCCGCGGCTTGTTTCCGGAGAACACGATCGCCGGGTTTAGGGCGGCGATCGCGCGGGGGTATCGGTCGTTCGAGATCGATGTCGGCGTTACGCGGGACGGGGTCGTGGTCGTGCACCACGATCCCGCGCTCAATCCCGATCTGGCGCGTGGGGCGGACGGCGCGTGGCTGGACGGGCAGGGGCCGTTGCTGCGCGAGCTGACGCTGGCGGAGCTGCGCCGCTACGATGTGGGCCGCATCCGGCCCGGTCCCGCCTATGCCGCGCGCTACCCAGAGCAGAGTGCCGTGGATGGCTCGGGGATCCCGACGCTGGCGGAGGTCCTTGAGGTCGGCGCCGGGCTGCGCTGGAACATCGAGTTGAAGGTGATGCCCGCCCATCCTGAGTGGACGGTGGCGCCCGAGGAGATGGTCGAGCTCGTGTTGCGCGTGACGGACGGGGTGGATGCGGCGGTCACCATCCAGTCCTTCGACTGGAGGGCGCCGCGGCATGTGCGGCGCGTCCGGCCGGAGGTGGCGCGCGGCTGGCTCAGTGCGGCCGCAACCGAGGCCGATCCGGCATTGTGGTGGGATCGCGCACCTGGGCCGGGCACGCCCGAGGCCATCGCCGAGGAGGGCGGCGGCACCTGGACGCCGGAGCATACGACGCTCACGCCAGAGAAGCTCGCGCGGGGTCAGGCGCTCGGACTGCTTGTGATCCCCTGGACCGTGAATGACCCGGCGGACATGCGCCGGCTGCGGTCCTGGGGGGTCGATGGCTTGATCACCGACTACCCCGACCGGTTCGAGCTCTAGCGGCTCTCTACCGGCACGAAGTCCCGCTGCGGCGCGCCGGTATAGACCTGGCGCGGGCGGCCAATGCGCTGGGAGGGGTCTTCGATCATCTCCTTCCACTGGCTGATCCAGCCCACGGTACGCGCGACCGCGAACAGCACGGTGAACATGCTGGTCGGGAAGCCCATCGCCTTCAGGATGATGCCCGAATAGAAATCGACGTTCGGATACAGCTTCTTGCTGATGAAATACTCGTCATGCAGCGCGATCCGCTCCAGCTCCATCGCCAGCTCCAGCAACGGGTCGTTCACGCCAAGCTCTGCCAAGACCTCGTGGCAGCTTTCCTTCATGATCTTGGCGCGCGGGTCGAAGTTCTTATACACGCGATGGCCGAAGCCCATCAGGCGGACGCCGCTATGCTTGTCCTTCACTTTTTCGATGAAGGCCGGGATGTTGTCCTTGTGCCCGATCTCGGCCAGCATCTTCAACACGGCCTCGTTGGCGCCGCCATGTGCGGGGCCCCAGAGCCCGGCGATCCCGGCCGCGATGCAGGCGAACGGATTGGCGCCCGTGCTGCCTGCCAGCCGCACCGTGCTGGTGCTGGCATTCTGCTCGTGATCGGCATGCAGGATGAAGATGCGGTCCATGGCGCGGGCCAGCACCGGGCTGACCACATAGGGCTCAGCCGGGACCGCGTTCATCATGTAAAGGAAGTTCTCGGCGTATCCGAGGTTGTTCTGCGGATACATGAACGGCTGGCCGATCGTATACTTATAGGCCCAGGCCGCGATCGTCGGCAGCTTCGCGATCAGGCGGAAGGCGCTGATGCGGCGATGCTCCGGGTTCGTGATGTCCAGGCTGTCATGGTAGAATGCGCTGAGCGCCCCCACGACGCCGCACAACACCGCCATCGGGTGCGCATCGCGGCGGAAGCCGTCATAGAAGCGGCGCAGCTGCTCGTGCAGCATGGTGTGGCGCATCACGCCGAATTCGAACTCATGCCGCTGCTCGGCATTCGGCAGATCGCCGTTCAGCAGCAGATAGGCCACTTCGAGGAAGGTCGATTGCGTCGCCAGCTGCTCGATCGGGTAGCCCCGGTGCAGCAAAATGCCGGCGTCCCCGTCGATATAGGTGATCTTGCTCTCGCAGGCCGCGGTGGCGCCGAAGCCGGGGTCGAAGGTGAAGATGCCCAGCGTGGAATACAGCTTGCTGATGTCCGCGACCGAGGGGCCGATCGTGCCGTCCCGCAGCGGCATGGTGAGCGACTGGTTGGAGCCATCGAGGGTCATGGTGACAGACCCGTGGGCTGCCTGCCCCGTCGGGCCGTTGCTGGTGCCGCTCATGCGTGTGACCCCGATCGGAAGTGAGTTGCCGCGGACAGGATGCCCCGGCTGACCTTCTTGTCAAAATAAGGGCGGGCGGGGTGCGGACGCAACCTTCGCTATTGCAGCATTTCCGTCAGGGCGTGTGGCGGGTGGCCCACAGCCCGGCGCGATGCTGCCGGGCGTCCTGTTCCAAGGTGTCGAGCGAGGCGGCGCCGGGTTGTGCCCGCGCCCATCCGCTCCGTACTACCGCGGCGCTGAGGTCGGACCCGTTCACGTCGCAAGCGGCCAGCGGCCGGCCCATACGGTCCCGCCCGTCCAGCAGGCACTCGACCTGACGGTCACGCACCAGTGCCGCGAGCGAGGTCGTGGCCTGCCCGCCGCAATCCACGGCACCGCAACTCTCACCGCGGGGCGGCGCCTCGATCCCGCGCAACCGGATCACGCGGCCATCGAGCCGCAGCGTGTCGCCATCCACCACGGCAACGGCCCCGGGGGCTGCCGTGATCCGCTCGGGCCCCGGCGTCGCGCGGCCGAACAGGTCGGAGGAGGCGCCCATCATACCGATCGCCCCGGTCCCGATCGCGACCGCCATCCCGGCCAGCATGGTTCGTCCCCAGCCACGCGGCTGGAAGCCACGGGACCGTACGGGGGAGGAGCCACGAAAAATCCTGCGAGGCGCTTTCATGCCGTGATCCCCTACTCCCGGCGGGGGGGATCACGCAACCGTCATCGCGATTCCGTGAGCGGGCCGTGTGTCAGGCAGTGGGCCAGAAAGGCGGCTGCTGGCGGAACGATTTCCAGGTGGCGGCAATGCCCTCCCGCCCGCGCCCAGAGGCGGCCGCCACGAAGCCGCCCACGAGCCCCGCGGCATAGCTGCGTTCCGCCCGGCCCAGATGCGCCATCAGCCCGGCCGCCACCGCACCGTCATTCAGCAGCCCCAGCTCTTCCTGCAAAACGGCCAGGTGTTTCACGAAGCGGCGCCCGGCTTTGTCCGGAAACAACGGCTGGAAGAACTCCGCGGCGTAGCGCAGGCGTTTGCAGTCCTTTCGAAGTTCATGCAGCGCCTCGACCGGCAGGGTCGCGAGGCCCCTTCCGGCATGCCGCACCCGGCGCAGGCGACGGCTCAGGACGGCGGCGGCGAATGGGGCAGTCGCTTCGTGCAAGGGGCTTCGTTCGTGCGGAAGATCGGTCTCGGCGCCCGGCGTCTCCCAGGGCCGCAGGCTGGCGGCACAGGACAGGGCGATCGCGAGAGTGCGGAACGCGGCGCCGGACAGGTGGGCCCGCAGGTCCGTATAGGCCATGGCCTGCCGGCGCCGCCCCGCGGCGAGCAGTGACCGCACACGCCGATCCTCCGGAAAGGCCTCCGCGATCTGCCGTCCGGTCCCGTCCAGGAACACGTCCCAATCCCGCGCCGCGCCCAACTGGGCGGCCAGGTCCTTGAGCGCGCCGCCCAGCGGAGCCAGCTCCGGGCAGGCAGCCGCGTGCTTGAAGATGGACAGGGCCGAGCGCAGCCGCCGCGTCGCCACGCGCATCTGATGCACCGGTGTCGGCGTGGCGCCGGAGCCGGCGGTCCCGCTCCAATGCAGGATGGCGTCCAGCAGCTGTCCGGTGATCGTGGCGATGCTGTCGCTTAGCGTCAGGCCGGCCGTCAGCACCGGGGCGCCGGTATGCCGGGGGGCCGCCACCTGGCCCCGCGCCACCGCGATCGCCTCGGCCGCCAGCCCGGCGCGCGGCACCTGCAGCCGGTAGGGCACCGCCAGCGCCAAGGCCGCACCCCGGATCGCCTCGGGCGGCCCATCCAACCAGACGCGGCAGCTGGCGGAGTGGGATGCGACGCCGCGCAGTTCGCCCGCGAGGATGGTGAGATGCACACCCTCCCCGGGGCCAGAAAACTCCCGCCGATGGCCCGTCAGGGCTGCGACCGGGGTGAGTGGCGTGGGAAGGGGCGGGTCGAACGCGGCCGCGGACGGGTTTTCCGCCAGGACCGGCGCCGGGCTGCCAGGTGGCCAGGGTGGGACGGTGGGGCCGGGATGCAGGGCCTCGATCCGCCAGCCGCCGCGCTGCTCTGCCAAGATGCGATCGTGGGCCGCAAGGGTGCCGTCCGGCGTGTCGTGCCACACCAGCCGGACGGCGGTGGCGCGAGCCGCCCGAGTCAGGCCCGGATGGCGTAGGAGGCGCGGCAGGTCCTCCTGGACCAGGCTGAGCTCGAGGGTGGCCACACCCTCACGCCGCCTCGGGCAGGTCACGCGGGCACACGAAGCGCACCAGCCGGGCGGCGCCGGCGTCCAGATGCTGCCACGGGCCCGGCAGCGAGAACTCCGCCAGCGCGCCGGAGGGGTAACCTTCCCGGAGGCGCGGGGCCTGTGCCAGCCCGGCTTCATCGGCCAGCAGCAGCGCCAGCTCATGCAGCCCCGGATTGTGCCCGATCAGCAATAGGCTGCGCACGGTCTCCCGCGTTTGCCGCAGCACGGCGAGCATGGCGTCGGCATTGGCGAGGTAGAGGGAGTCGAGCGGCTCCACGAGCGGCGTTTCGGCCCAGGGCTCCAGTTCCTGCATGGTCTGCAGGGTGCGGCGCGAGGTCGATACCAGAACGACGTCGGGCGAGAGGCCCAGCCCTTCCATGGCCGTCCGCATCGCCTGCGCCGCGAGCCGGCCGCGACGGTTGAGCGGGCGGGAATGGTCGGACAGCGCCGGGTCATCCCAGGAGGACTTGGCATGACGGAGCAGGAGAAGCTGGCGCATGGGCGGACAGTGCCCGGAGCGGCCCTCCATCGCAAGGATGAGCCATCGCAAGGATGGGCCATCGCAAGGATGGGCCATGAGCCTTGTCCGGACGCGATCCCTGCCCAGAGTAAGTGGAACCATAAGGACACAGCATGGGCCCCATCGTTATCATCGGCGCCACCGGCGCCATCGGCTCTGCCATCGCCCGGCGTGCGGCTGCCAGCGGCGTGCATCTGGTCGGGCGTGATTCGGGCAGGCTGAGTGCCCTCGCGGCCGAGCTGGGCGGCACGCATGCCGTGGCGGACGTGCTGGACGAGGCGGCGCTGGCGGCGGCGATCCAGGCGGCGGGGCCCACCATCTCGGGCCTGGCGTTCTGCGTCGGCAGCATCGTGCTGAAGCCGCTGCGGCGCTCCACGGTGGCGGATTTCGTGGATGCTTTCCGGCTGAACGCCGTGGCCGCGGCGCAGGCGGTGGCGGCGGGGGCCGATGCGTTGAAGGCGGGGGAGGGCGCCGTGGTGCTGTTCAGCAGCGTCGCCGTGCAGTCCGGTTTCGCGAACCACGCCGTGATCTCGGCCGCCAAAGGCGCGGTCGAGGGCCTCACGATGGCATTGGCAGCGGAGTTGGCACCCCATGTGCGGGTGAACTGCGTGGCGCCCAGCCTCACTCATTCCGGGATCGCTTCGTCCATGACGGAGAACGAGGCGATGGCGAAGGCGATCGCTCAGATGCACCCGTTGCCGCGGCTGGGGCAGGGCGATGACGCCGGGGCGATGGCGGCGTTCCTGCTGTCGCCGGCAGCGGGGTGGGTCACGGGCCAGGTCTTCGCCGTCGATGGCGGGCGGGGCCGCGTGCGCGTGAAGGGCTGATCATGGGTGCGCTTCGGATGGTGCTGGGGGACCAGTGCAGCGCGTCCCTCTCGGCGCTGGACGGGCTAGGCCCGGCGCAGGACGTCGTGCTGATGGCCGAGGTGATGGGCGAGTGCACCTATGTCCCGCATCATCCGAAGAAGATCGTCTTGGTGCTGTCCGCCATGCGCCACTTTGCGGCGGCATTGCGCTCGCGCGGTGTGCGCGTGGACTACATCCGGCTGAACGATCCCCTGAACACCGGCTCGCTGCGGGGCGAGATGCTGCGCGCCGTGGCCCGGCATCGCCCGGACCGCGTCATCGCGACCGAGGCCGGGGAGTACCGGCTCCAGGAAGACATGCGGCATTGGCATGAGGCCAGCGGAGTCGAAACCGACATCCGGGACGACACGCGCTTCGTCTGCCGCATCCAGGATTTTCGCCATTGGGCCCAAGGCAAGGACCCCCGGGGCGGCAGCTTCCGCATGGAGTTCTTCTATCGCGACATGCGGCGGCGCACCGGTTTGTTGATGGAGGGCGATCAGCCGGCGGGCGGGCGCTGGAACTACGACGCGGAGAACCGCAAGCCGCCGCCCAAGGGTCTGCGCGGCCCACCGGTCCCGCAATTCCCGCCGGATGCGATCACGGCCGAGGTGATGGAACTGGTGGCGGCACGGTTTCCGGCCCATTTCGGCGACGTGGACGGCTTCGCGCTGCCAGTCACGCATGCGGACGCACGGGCCGCGCTGGATGATTTCGTCCTGAACCGCCTCCGCCTGTTCGGCGATTGGCAGGACACGATGAAGGCCGGGGAGAGCACGCTGTATCACGCGCTGATCTCTACTTCCCTCAACACCGGGCTGCTTTGTCCGCTCGAGGCTTGTCGGGCGGCGGAGGCAGCGTGGCGTAGCGGGGCGGCGCCGCTCAACGCGGTGGAGGGCTTCATCCGGCAGATCATCGGCTGGCGGGAGTTCGTGCGCGGTGTCTATTTCACCGCGATGCCAGAATATGGGAAGCTGAACGGCCTGGACGCGCATCGCAAGCTGCCGTGGCTGTATTGGTCCGGGGAGACCCGGATGAACTGCCTGCATCACGCGATCACCGACACGAAGCGCCATGCCTACGCGCATCATATCCAGCGGCTGATGGTCACGGGCAACTTCGCGTTGCTGGCCGGGCTCGATCCCGATGAGGTCGATGAGTGGTATCTGGTCGTGTATGCCGATGCGTATGAGTGGGTGGAGATGCCCAACGTGCGCGGCATGGCGCTGCATGCCGATGGCGGGATCATGGGGTCCAAGCCCTATGCGTCGTCGGGCGCCTACATCAACAAGATGAGCGATTACTGCCGGGGCTGCACGTATGACGTGAAGCAGGCGGTGGGGGACAAGGCCTGCCCGTTCAACGCGCTGTATTGGGACTTCATCGCGCGGCACCGGGACCGGTTCGCGCAAAATAACCGCATGGCGATGCCCGTGCGTACGCTGGAGCGTATGGAGCCGGCGCGGGTCGCGGCGTTGCGGGGCCAGGCCGCGGAATTTCTGGCGCGAATGGATGCCGGAGAGATGGTGTAGCGGCCCGCGCCGTGCCATCGTCCCCGAAACACGGAGGCCGTCCCATGCTGATCACCCGCCGCACCCTCATGGCATCGTCGGTCGCCGCCACCGCTCTCCCGCTGGTGGGCGCCCATGCCGCCGCCCCGATGGCGGGGCCGACGCCCTCGTTCTTCCGGTATCGCGTGGGCGATATGCAGGTGACAGCCATCCATGACGGGCTGGCCTTCCGCGGCATCGAGAACTTCGTGCCCAACGCGCCACCGGGAGCCCTGGAAAAGGCGATGGCGGACGCGTTCCTGCCGGCCGACAAGCTGCCGATCTCTTTCACGACGCTGGTGGTCAACACCGGCTCCAAGCTGGTGCTGATCGACACTGGCAATGGCGACATGGGTGCGCCGACCAGCGGCACCTGGCTCGCCAACTTCAAGGCCGCCGGGTTCGAGCCCTCGCAGGTCGACACCGTCATCATCAGTCATTTCCATGGCGACCACATCAACGGCCTGCGCATGAAGGACGGCACCGCCCGCTTCCCGAACGCCCAGGTCACGGTGCCCGAGACGGAGTGGGCCTATTGGACCAACGAGGCCAACATGGGGCAGGCGCCGGAAATCCAGCGTGGCAATTTCCCGAACGTGAAGCGGGTGTTCGGCCCGATGGGCAAGGATGTCGCGACCTACAAGTGGGGGCAGGAGGTGGTGCCGGGGATCACCGCGATCGAGGCACCGGGCCACACGCCGGGGCATACCGCGTATGCGATCGTGTCGGGCAGCGCGAAGCTGATGGTGCTGTCGGACACGACGAACCACACCTCGATCTTTGCCCGCAACCCGGACTGGTCGGCCGTGTTCGACCTGGATGGCCCGATGGCGCGCGCCACACGGCGCCGGATGTTGGATTTGGCGGCCACGGAGAAAATGCAGGTGTCGTTCTACCACGCCCCGTTCCCGGCGACGGGGCACATCATCCGGGAAGGGCAGGGCTTCGCGCTGGTGCCGGTGATGTGGAGCTCGGGGGCGTAGGGAGCCGGTTTCGATGGGTTGCACCCATCCTACGGGTTGTAGGATGGGTGCAACCCATCCCTGGGTGACCTACGCCCGCTTCGCCCGCCCCACGATCTGCGTCGGGTTGACGAAGCGCAGCGCGATCAGCAGCCACGCGAGCGTGGTGACCATGTAGATCACCGCCATCGCATCGATCGACTGCACGGACCGAACGCCGGCCGCGAACACCGCGTAGTACAGCGCCACCACCAGCGTCTGGCTGCTCGGTCCCGCCACCAGGAACGTGAGCTCGAACATCGCGATCGTGCGCACCAACACCAGCAGCAGCGCCGCGAGCACACCCGGCAGCAGCAGCGGCAGCAGGATGTGGCGGAACAGCCGGGGCGTGGTCGCGCCGAACACGCGGGCGGCGGCTTCGATGCGGGGGTCGATCTGCTCCACGAACGGGATCAGCACCAGGATCACGAACGGCACCGTCGGCACCAGGTTCGCGATCACGACCCCCGCCATGGAACCGGCGACGCCCGCCTGATACAGCACAGTCGCCAGCGGGATGCCGAACGTGATGGGCGGGATCAGCAGCGGCAAGAGGAACAGCAGCATGAGCAGCCGCTTGCCCGGGAACTCCCGCCGCGCCATGGCATAGGCGGCTGGCACGCCCAGCAGGGCGGAGAACAGCACCACGAGGAACACCGCCTCGAACGTCACGATCAGCACCTGGTCGAGCTGGAACTCGGCCCAGGCCGAGGCATACCAGCGCGTGGTGTAGCCGCTCGGCAGCCAGGAGCGCAGCCAGCGTGTGGCGAACGAGCTGACGACCACGCTCGCGATCATCGCGACCAGGTTGAGGATGAAGAAGCCGACCAGGGTCCAGACCGCGATGATCCAGAGCCGGGAGCCCAAGGCGCCGAGCCGGGTCATCCTTTGCCTCCGCTGGCGGGGCCGCGATAGAACAGGCCGCGCGCGGCCAGCACGATCAGCACGATGCCGAGCTGCACCGCCCCCATCACCATGGCGATCGCCGAAGCCTTGGAATAATCGTATTCCTCGAACGCCGCCTGATACGCCACGATCGAAATCACCCGCGTGGGCCCGGCCGGCGCGCCCAGCAGCACCGCGGACGGGAACACCGAAAAGGCCTGCACGAAGCTGAGGCAAAACGTGATCGCCAAGCCCGGCACCAGCAGCGGCAGCAGGATGTGCCGGAACCGCGACACCGGCCCGGCTCCGAGCGTCGCGGCCGCCCGCTCGAGCGCGCCATCCACGCCTGTGAGGTAGGACAGAGTGAGCAGGAAGGTGAACGGGAAGCCGGTGATCAGCAGCGACAGGAACACGCCCCAGTAATTATGCAGCAGCCGCACCGGGCTATCGACGATCCCGAACGTCATCAGCGTGCGGTTGAACCAGCCTTGCGGCCCCAGATAGTTGAGCAGCCCCTGCGCCACCAGCACGGTGCCGAGCGTGATCGGCACCACCAGGATCGTGGTCAACACCCGCTGCCGCCGCATCAGCCGCACCCGGAACGCGATCGGCACCGCGAGCGCCAGGTTCAGCAGCGTCACCGGTAACGCGAGCCACAGCGTGGTCCCGATGGTCTGATGCAGGAACGGGTCCGTGAAGAACTGCACGTAATTGGCGAACCAGGTGCCGTCCTTGGGATGGAAGGAGAGCCACAGGCCGTAGCCGAACGGGTAGACGAACAACGCCAGCAGGAACAAGGCGGCGGGTGCCGTCAACAGCGTCAGGCCGTCGAGCCCGCGGGCACGGAGGGACATCACTTGCCGCCTCCCGCCAGCGGGAGACGGCTAGTCGGCACGAGGAAACACCAGCACCCGCGCCGGGTCGGCACCCAGCTGTACCGTCATGCCCGGCAGCACCGCATCCGCCGCCGTGAACACCAGCTTCGTCCCATCCGCCATCGTGGCGAAGCCAGTGTAGCCGTGCCCCTGGAACTCGCTGCTCTCCACCACGGCCGGCAGTGTCCCGCCCGGGTGCAGATCGTCCGGCCGCGCCGTCACCACCACGCGGTCCCCGTCCCGCAACGCGCCGCGCACCCGCCCCACGATGCGCGCATCCCCGATCGCCACCGTCACCATCCCGCCGCGCCCGTCCACGACGACACCGTGGACTTGATTGCGGAACCCCATGAACTCCGCGACGTCCAGATGGTCCGGTTCCGCATAAAGCTCGGCCGGGGTGCCCACCTGGCGCACCATCCCGTCCCGCAGCAGCACAATGCGGTCCGCGAGCGCCAGCGCCTCCTCCTGATCGTGGGTGACGTAGATCGTGGTGGCGCCCAGCGCCAAGTGAATGCGCCGGATCTCCGCCCGCATCTCCAGACGCAGCTTGGCGTCCAGATTCGAGAGCGGCTCATCCATCAGCACCAGCGCCGGCTCCACCACGATGGCGCGCGCGATCGCCACACGCTGCTGCTGCCCGCCCGAGAGCTGGCCCGGCAGCTTCTCCTCCTGCCCCTGCAGCCGCACCAGCGCCACGGCATCCGCCACCCTGGAAGTCGCCTCGCGCTTCGGCACGCCGCGCATCAGCAGGCCGAAGCCGATGTTGCGGCGCACAGTCATGTGCGGGAACAGGGCGTAGTTCTGGAACACCATGCCGAAGCCGCGCTGTTCGGGCTTCAGCGTGTCGATCCGCCGATCGTCGAGCCAGATGCCGCCCCCCGTAGCCGGCAGCAGCCCGGCGATGCAGTTCAGCGTCGTGCTCTTGCCGCAGCCGCTGGGGCCCAGCAGCGCCACGAACTCGCCCTGCCGGATCGTGAGCGTGATGTCCCGGAGCGCATTCAGCGTGCCGAAATCGCGGCAGAGCCCGTGGAGCCGCAACTCGCGGAACGCCTGGCCGTGCAGGCGGGTGCCGCCATCCATCACTTGGTCTTTTTGGCGCCGATCTCCTCGTCCCAGCGGCGGAACGCGGCGACCATCGCATCGGCCTCCAGTGGCGTCTCGGCGGGCGTGTTGGCGATCAGCGCCTCGTATTCCGGGCGGCCGAACTCGCGGATCACATCCTGGCTGGCTTGCGGGGCCATGGAGAGCGGCACGCCCTTGACCGCCGGGCCCGGGTAGAAATAGCCCTCGTCGTAGGTCAGCGCCTGCTGCGCGGGCGCCAGCATGAACGTGGTGAGGTCCAGCAGCACGGCCATCCGCTCGGCATCGAGGCCCCGGGGCACGCAGATGTAGTGCGCGTCCGTCACGAAGTGGAAGCCACGCAGCGCCACGATTTTTGCCTCCTTCGGGACGATCCCGAGCGCCCGGGGATTGATGTCCCATCCCGTCATGGTGGCGATGATGTCGCGGGAGCCCTCGCCCAGCTCCTTCATGGTGGCGCCGGTGCCGGTCGGGTAGTATTCGATGCCCTGGCCTAGCTCCTTCAGGTAGGCCCAGGTCTTGTCCCAGCCCTTCATGGGGTCCTTGGGATTGGTGTCACCCAGGATGTAGGGCATTCCCATCAAGAACGCGCGGCCCGGCCCGGAATTGGCCGGACGGGCATACATGAACCGGTTCGGCTTCTGCTTGGTGAACGCCAGCAGCTCTTCTGCCGTGGTCGGCGGGGACTTCACGGCATCCGGCATGTATTCCAGCAACGGCCCACCGGGCGAGTAACTGACCACGACGCCCTGGCCCTGCGCCAGCGCCTGCATCTTCTGCACGGCGTCCGGGAACAGCGCCGGCAGGTCCGGCAGGGCCTTGGTGTCCGCAAGGTTCGCCCAAATCTTTTGGTCGATCCCGGCCGCCAGCCCGTCCGTGCCCGTCAGCACCACGTCGATATCGACCCGGTTCGCCGCCTGCTGCGCCCGTAGCTTGCCCGGTAGCTCGGGCGCCGGCGCCTTCGTGAATACGAAGCGGCCCACCATCTCGGGCTTCGCGACCCGATACGCCTCGAACGCCTTCTGCGTCAGCGCCAGGTTGCCGGCGATGTCCACGATGCTGACCGTCAGCGGCGCCTTCGGCTTCGTAACCTGCGCCCGCGCGACGCCCGGCAGCGTGCTGCCCGCCAGCGCACCGAGCAGTCCGAGATTGAGGGTGCGGCGCGCAATCGCTTCGGTCATGGATGTCTCCCGGTGTCACCGGTTCTGGATCGCCGGCCTGCGCCCACTATGCCTGGTTCTCGGCCGGCCTCAAGTCCGGTCCCGTACAGCCCTGGCCACCCGGCGCATCGGTGCGGTCAGGCGCCAAGACGCGCTGGACCGCATGGCCAGCACCGCGGCCTCCGCGGCGTCGGCCCGCGCCCGGGCCTGCGCCGCCTCTGCCTCGGTGCGGAGGAGGTGCTGGCGCGCCGACTCGGCCTGCGCCGCATGCCGAATCGCGCTCTCCCGGTCTTGCAGGGCCTGACGCTTGTGCCCGTCGAGGGCGCAGGCCATCCCCTGGACCGATGCGACCGCCGCCGCCTCACCCGCACGCACGAAGCCGTCGAACACGTTGGGGGGCGCCTCGAAATGCCGGGCCAAGGCGTCCGCGTGCTCGGCCGAGAGATAGAAACGGTTCAGGCCATCGAACCATGCGAATCGATAGCCGAACCCCAGCAACAAGGGCTCCCAGGCGGCATGGGTCGGCGCCGAAGACATGGGGGCCGTCGCCTCCACCAGCACGATCCAGGGGCGATAGGCGCTGAAATCCGCGCCGGCCAGCACGGCAGCCTCGGCGCCCTCCACATCGATTTTCAGGAAATGGATCGGCTGCCGCACCAGCGCCCGGCACAGCTCCGCCAGGGTGCGGACCCGGATTGTGCGGGGCCGCACCGGAAACCCGTTCGCCGCGATCTGCGCCATCGCCTCGGGCGCCAGGGATGACAGGCCGGTATGCTCGCCCTCGACCTCATGGAACACCATCTCGCCGGAGGTGTCGCCGAGGGCGACGTTGAGGTTCACGTCGCGCGGCCGATCGACGAGCAGGCGGGCGAACGGCGCCTCGGCCGGTTCGACGTTCAGACCGGACCAGCCGCGGTCGTAGAAGGCGCGGGTCACGCTGTCCGTGTCGGGAAAGGACGCGCCGGCGTCGATGTAGAAGCCGGCTTCCACGTCCCGCAATGCCCGCCAGAGCATCACGTCTTCGTAGTTCTGGGCGTGCGAGACGAACATGGTGCTGTCTACCGTTGTCGCGTGCCGATTCCCAGCCGGTGGCGCGCGGACCGGACGGGCGGTAGGCTGGCCGCCATGCTGGACTCCACCGTGTGCCGGGCCGAACATTTATCGAGCGACTGGTTCCAGCGCTGGGACGCGGCCTACGCCCTCCCGCGGGACCCGGCGCAGCCCGACCGGGGCGAGTTCAGCTGGGGCCAGCAGCGCAAGATCTGGGAGTGGTATGCCATTACCCAGGCGCTCGAGGAGCGCGACATGCTCCGCCCCGGCCGCACCGGCATCGGCTTCGCGGTCGGCCAGGAGCCGCTGCCGGCCATGTTCGCGGCGAAGGGCGCATCCGTGCTGGCGACCGACCAGCCGGTGGTCGATTCCATGTCATCCTGGATCGGCACCGGCCAGCATGCCGCCGATATCACGCCGCTATGGAAGCCGTGGCTGCTGGACAGCGCCACCTTCCACGACCGCGTCCACTTCCAGCCGGTCGACATGCGCGATCTGTCGCCGTTGGGCGGACAGCTCGTGGATTTCGTCTGGAGCAGTTGCTCGCTGGAGCATCTGGGGAGCTTGGAAGCGGGGCTCCGGTTCGTCCAGGACAGCACGCGCCTGCTGCGCCCCGGTGGCGTCGCGGTGCACACGACCGAGTTCAACCTGTCATCGGACACGGCCACGGTCGAAACCGGCGATTCCGTGCTGTATCGCCGGCAGGATTTGGAGCGGCTGGATCGGCGGCTGCGGTCGCAATGCGCCGGGTTGGCGCGGCTCGATCTGTGGGGCGGGACCGAGCAGCGGGACCTGGCGTGGGACCACGAGCCGTTCTTCGGCCATGGACGGGCGCATCTGAAGCTGCGGCTGCACGGGCATATCGTGACGTCGGTCTTGCTCATCGTCCATGCTGGGCCGCCGCCCGTGGACCGCACCGGCGGGACGCCGGAGGGTGATCCGGGTATCGATATGGAACGGCGCTGGACGGCGCTGACGGCGGAGATCGATGCGCTTCGCCACTCGGTGGGGCACCTGGATCGCGAGTGCCAGGAATTGCGCAAGATGAGTCAGGCGATGCGGGACAGCTTCTCATGGCGGATCAGCTTGCCCTTGCGCCTTTTGACCCGAACCTGGCGAAAACAGGCCAAATAACAAGCAATCGACTGCCAAACAGGCAGTAGAAAACGGACTGGATGAGAATATGCCTTTGAGCTAATCATCTTCCTGTGTGCGACGCAGCAATCGAGCGCACCGGAGACGATCAGCCATGGATGCATGCTCGCCGCAAAACATCGGTTCCAGGGTTGTCGTGATTGGCGCGGGCCCAGCGGGCTTGCGCGTCGCCAGCCTCGTGGCGGCTGGCGGTCTGGATGTGACCCTGATCGGCGCGGAACCTGGCGAGCCGTATAACCGTGTGGCGCTCAGCACCTTGCTCGCGGGAGATATGCCGGAAGCCGACATCGTGAGCCCCATGTCGGACGCCATCACGTATCGTCCCGGCACCCGCGTCGCCGGGATCGAGAGGCGGGAGCGGCTGGTCCGGCTCGAGAGCGGTGAGGCCGTGCCATATGACCGGCTGGTGCTGGCCACGGGATCCAGGGCGATGCGGCTGCGGCTGCCAGGGGCGGACCTGCCGGGCGTGCTGCTGTATCGGACGCTGGATGACGTGCGCGCCATGATGGCGGCGGCGTCGGCGGGAGGCGAGGCCGTGGTGATCGGCGGCGGCCTGCTGGGATTGGAGGCGGCGGCCGGGCTCGCGCGGCGCGGCATGGCCGTCACCGTCGTGCACGCGGTGGACCGGCTGATGGAGCGGCAGCTGGACGCGGGCGGCGCCCGTCACCTGGCCAGGCGCCTGGCCGAGCAAGGGGTGCGCTTTGCGCTCGCCGCCAGCACGCTCCGCATCATCGGCGGAGATCAGGCGCATGGCGTGGAGCTCGCCGATGGCCGCGTGCTCCCGGCCGACATCGTCGTGATGGCGGTCGGCATCCGGCCCGCGAGCGAGCTGGCGGCGGAGGCCGGGCTCGAGATCATCCGCGGCGTGGTGGTGGATGCGGCGATGCGGACCAACGATCCGCTGATCTACGCCGTGGGGGAGTGCGCGGAGTTCGACGGCACCGTCTGCGGCCTGGCCGCACCCTCGTTGGCGCAGGCCGATGTCGCCGCGGCCAATTTGCTGGGTCGGGACGCCGTGTTCACCTGGGCGGAAGACAGCACGGCGCTGAAGGTCGCGGGGGCCGCGATCTGGAGCGCGGGGGAGGCCGCGGCGGATGATGCCGATAGCCTCGTGCTGGACGATGCCTCGATTGGCCAATACCGGCATTTGCTGGTCCGCGACGGGCGCCTGGTGGGCGCCGTGCTGTTCGGGGAGACCGGGGATGCGCCCTGGTATCTCCGCATGATCCGCGACGGCGGGGACGTCTCTGCCCGTCGCCATGACCTCGTTTTCGGACCCGGCTTCGAATGACCGATAATTTCAGCACCGAGCAGCAGGAATACCTCAAGGGCTTCATGTCCGGGGTGGAGGCGCGCCGGGGCAGCCTCTCGCCCGGCGGAGGCGAGGTGCCGGCGGACCCCACCGATTTGCAGCGCGTGGCGCAGGACCGCACCGTGGCCGAGGGCGGCAAGCTCACGCCGGAGGAGGAGGCGAAGCGCAAGCGCCATCCGCTGGATCGCCTGGATGAGATCGGCAGGCTCGCGGCGGAAGACCGGTTCCCCAAAGGAACCGACGTGTTCCTGACCAAGTTCCATGGCCTGTTCTACGTGGCTCCGGCGCAGGACAGTTTCATGTGCCGGATGCGCATGCCCGGCGGCATTCTCACGGCCGCGCAGTTCCGCGGCGTCGCGGACATTGCCGAGGAGCTGGGCGGCGGTTTTGTCGATATCACCACCCGCGCCAACCTGCAGGTCCGCGAGATCCCGGCCCGCAACGCGGTCGAGCTGCTGCGCCGGCTCGCGGATCTGGGCCTCACCAGCAAGGGCGCCGGCGCCGATAACGTGCGGAACGTGACCGGCAGCCCCACCGCCGGGATCGACCCGCAGGAGCTGATCGACACCCGCCCGGTGGCGCGGGCCATCCACCATCACATCCTGGAACACCGCGAGCTGTTCGGCCTGCCGCGCAAGTTCAACATCGCCTTCGACGGCGGCGGGCGGGTGCCGGTGCTGGAAGACACCAACGACATCGCGTTCCACGCGGTGCAGGTGCAGGACGGGTTCGGCGTGGCTTCGGGCGTTTACTACGCGCTGGCGCTGGGCGGCATCACCGGGCATCGGGATTTCGCGAAGGCCACGGGGATCATCGTGCCACCGGCCGAAACCACGGAGGTGTGCGACGCGATCCTGCGCGTGTTCATCGCGCATGGCGACCGCACCAGCCGCAAGACGAGCCGGCTCAAATACCTTCTGGACAAATGGGGCCATGACCGCTTCGTGTCCGAGGTCGAGACCCAGCTTGGCCGCACGCTGCTTCGCTTGCCCGACGGCGCTGCGCTGCCCCGGCCTGCGCAGGAAAAGCACGGTCATCTCGGCGTTCATCCGCAGCGGCAGGCGGGCTTGAGCTATGTCGGCGTCACTTGCGCCGTGGGGCGGCTCACGGTCGAGCAAGCGCGGGGGCTGGCGGACGTCGCGGTGCGCTTCGGCTCGGGCATGATTCGGTTGACCGTGTGGCAGAACCTTCTTGTTTCGGACATCGCCGATATGGATGGCGCGCTGGCGGCGATCGCGTCGTTGGGGCTCGGCTGGGAGGCGAGCCATGTCCGTGGCGGGCTCGTGGCCTGCACCGGGAATGCCGGGTGCAAGTTCGCGGCCTCCGACACGAAGGGGCATGCGGCGGCGCTGGTGGCGTTCCTGGATGAGCGGATCGCGGCACCGGCCCCGGTCAACATCCACCTCACGGGCTGCCACCACTCCTGCGCCCAGCATCTGGTGGCCGATATCGGGCTGCTCGGCGCGCGCGTGGATGCCGGCGGGGACGACACCGTGGAAGGCTATGACCTGCATGTCGGTGGCGGTGCCGGGCCGGAGCAGAGGATCGGCCGGCTGATCCGCCCCGCCGTGGCGTTCCCGGACCTCCCGCCCCTGGTGCTGGCGCTGATGCAGGCCTGGGCGGCGGAGGGCGGCACGTTCCAGCAGTGGAGCGCCGCCCGGTCCGACGACGAGCTGTCCGCCATCCTCGATCGCGTGCTGGAGCCCGCATGAACGCCATGATGCCCGGGCTGCCCTCGCCCGACGCCGTGCCGCTGATCCCACCCTCGGCGCCGTTCAGCGCGTCGCAACGGGCGTGGCTCAATGGGTTCCTGGCCGGGATCTATGGCGGGCAAAGCGGCTCCATGTCCGTGGGCGCCGCCCCGGCCGTGGCCGCCGAGGAGGACATGCCGTGGCATGACCCGGCGCTCGAACTGCCGGAGCGGCAGAAGATGGCGGAGGGCCGGCCGCAAGCGCGCCAGTTGATGGCCGCCATGGCGCAGCTCGATTGCGGGCAGTGCGGCTATTTGTGCCAGACTTATGCCGAGGCGCTGGCGGAGGGGCGGGAAACCAGCTCCGGCCTGTGCGTGCCGGGCGGCAAGCCGACCATGAAGGCGGTGAAGGCGCTGCTGGCCGCGGGCCCCGCCATCGCAGTGGTCGAGCCGCCGGCCCCGGTCGCGCCGGCCGGCCATCCTGTGACTGTGCTGTCCTGCGACCGGTTGAGCGGGGAGGGGTCGGCCAAGGAGGTGCGTCACGTCCGCATCGGACTTGCGGGCAGCGGACTGAGCTATCTGCCGGGCGACAGCCTGGGGCTCATGCCGGAGAACGACCCGGCGCTCGTGGATGCGATCCTGACCGCGCTGGGCGCATCGGGGACGGAGACGGTGCAGCTTGCGGATGGGGCTTTCGCGTTGCGAGAGGCGTTGACCGGCAAACTGGATGTGGCGCGGCCGCAGGATCGGACTCTGGCGCTGCTGGCCGGGGCCGCGACGGATAAGCGGGAGGCCAAGACGCTGCTGGCCTTGCAGGATGGCGATGATGGGATCGAGCCCGCGGATGCCGACCTGCTGGACCTGATCGAGGCTTTCCCCTCCGCCCGTCCGCCGCTGGCCGACCTGGCGCGCAGCCTGCCGACGCTGAAGCCACGCCTGTATTCGATCGCTTCCGCACCGGAAGCCGCGCCAGGTGAGGTGCATCTATGCGTCTCGGTCGTGCGCACGGAGCGCCGGGGGCGGGTGCGTCAGGGAGTGGCAAGCGCGTTCCTGGCGGACCACGCCCATGATGGCCGCCCGGTGCCGGCCACGATCACGACCAGCCATTTCCGCCTACCGCCCGACCCGGCGACCGCCGTCATCATGGTCGGCCCCGGGACCGGGATCGCGCCGTTCCGCGCGTTCCTGCAGGCCCGCGCGCATGCCGGGGCGACCGGCCCGTCCTGGCTGTTCTTCGGCGACCAGCATGCGGCCATGGACTTTCTGTATCGGGACGAACTGGAAGCGTTCCAGGCGCGGGGCACATTGACGAAACTCAGCCTGGCGTTCTCCCGCGACCAGGCGAAGAAAGTCTATGTTCAGGACAGGATGCGGGAGTCGGCGGCCGATATGTGGCGCTGGCTCCAAGGCGGCGCCCATTTCTACGTGTGCGGCGACGCGAGCCGCATGGCGAAGGACGTCGACACGGCGCTGCGCGACATCGCGCGGAGCGAGGGTGGGCTGGACGAGGCGCAGGCGCGCGACTGGACGGCGTCGTTGGCGCGGCAGGGGCGGTATCTGCGCGATGTCTACTAGGCGGGGTATCGCCGAGGGGAGGATGGCGTTCCAGGCACGGTTCGTGTCCGCCGTTCCACCCTCAGCCCGACCCTGTTTCGCTAGCGGGAGAGGGGGCAGGCAGTGACCCGCACCACCTGCCCCTATTGCGGCGTCGGCTGCGGCGTGATCGCGACACCGGGGCCGAACGGCGTGGCCATCGCGGGCGATGAAGCCCATCCCGCCAATGCGGGACGCCTGTGCAGCAAGGGCACGGCACTCGGCGAAACGCTGGACCGCGCCAACCGCCTGCTGCATCCCGAGATCGACGGCCGTCGCGTGAGCTGGGAGCAGGCGCTGGACCACGTGGCCGCCGGCTTCCGCCGCACGCTCGACCGTCACGGTCCGGGCGCCGTCGCGCTGTATGTGTCCGGCCAGCTGCTGACCGAGGATTACTACGCCGCCAACAAGCTCGCGAAGGGCGTGCTGGGCACTGGCAACATCGACAGCAACAGCCGCCTGTGTATGGCCAGCGCCGTCGCGGCCCATAAGCGCGCTTTCGGCGAGGACCTCGTGCCCGGCACCTATGCCGATCTCGAGATCGCGGACCTGGTCGTGCTGGTCGGCAGCAACCTCGCCTGGTGCCACCCCGTCCTGCATCAGCGAATGCTGGCCGCCCGCGCTGCGCGGCCCGAGATGCGGATCGTGGTGGTGGACCCTCGCCGCACCGCGACCTGCGAAGGTGCCGACCAGCACCTCGCGCTCCGCCCCGGCACCGACGTCGCGCTGTTCGCGGGCTTGCTGGCGCATCTGGGCGGGGAGGGGCCTGGGCTGGCCTCTGCCGCGGCGCAATGCGGGCTGGATGTGGAGGAGTTGAGGGCGTTCTACACCGCCTTCGCTGCTACTGATCGCGTCGTGACCCTGTTCAGCCAGGGCGTGAACCAGAGCAGCGCCGGGACCGACAAGGCGAACGCGATCATCAACTGCCACGTGCAGACCGGTCGCATCGGCCGGCCCGGCGCCGGGCCATTCAGCATCACGGGGCAGCCGAACGCGATGGGCGGGCGGGAGGTCGGCGCGCTCGCGACCACGCTGGCCGGGCATCTGGATTGGGACCGGCCTGGTGACCTGGAAAAACTCGGGCGGTTCTGGGCCAGCGATCGCGTGGCGGAGAAGCCCGGTCTGAAGGCCGTCGAGCTGATTCAGGCGGTCGGGCGCGGTGAGGTCAAGGCGCTGTGGGTCATCGGCACCAACCCGGCCGTCTCGTTGCCGGAGTCCGACGCCGTGCGCCGGGCGCTGGCCGCGTGCGAAATGCTGGTCGTATCCGAATGCGTGCCGAGCGACACGCTGGACCTGGCGCAGGTTCGCCTCCCGGCGCTGGCCTGGGGCGAGAAGGACGGCACCGTCACGAACAGCGAGCGTGTCATCAGCCGCCAGCGTCCCTTCCTATCGCCACCGGGTGAGGCCCGGGCAGATTGGCGCGCTTTGGCCGGCGTCGCGGCGCGACTTGGACGGGGCGACGCGTTCGCCTGGTCCGGCCCGGCCGCGATCTTCCGGGAGCACGCGGCGCTCACCGGCTTCGAGAATGACGGCGCCCGCGCCTTCGACATCTCCGGTCTCGCAACGCTGACGGACGCCGAGTATGAGGCCCTGACGCCGACCCGCTGGCCCTGCCCGGCCATTGGCACCGGAGCCGAGCGCCTCGTGGTCGATGGCGCGACCCCGCGGGGCCCCGCCCGTATCGTGCCGACGCCGATCCGCCCGCCCGCGCAGCCCGCCACCGCCGCGCATCCCATGATCCTCATGACGGGCCGGGTGCGCGATCAATGGCACACCATGACCCGCACCGGCCTCACCCCCCGCCTGTTCCTGCATTGGCCGGAGCCGACGGTGGAGCTGAACCCGGCCGACGCCGCGGATCTGCCGGACGGATCGCTCGCGCACGTGGAGGGGCCCGAGGGTGGCGCCGTGCTGCGCGTGCGGCACGATCGGGGCATCCGGCCCGGCACGCTGTTCGCGCCGATGCACTGGACGGCTCGCTTCTCCGATGCCGGCCGCAGCAATCCGGCCGTGGGCGCCGCGTTCTGCCCGATGAGCGGACAGCCGGAGCTGAAGCACTCGCCCGTCCGGCTCTCACCCTATCCTGCGCAATGGCACGGGTTTGCGTTCTCCCGCGCTGCTCCGCCGGCCAACCTCGCATCGTGGTGCACGCTGATCCCGCTTGGGGCCGGGGGCGTGACGGTCGCATGGCGGGCGGAGCTGGCCGGGCTCGATGCGCCGGCTTCGGCGGCCGCGCGGATCGAGGCGTGGATGGCTGGCTGGGTGACGGAGGGCGGCGCCTGGCTTCGCTTGTCCGACCTGGCGCATGGCGTTCAACGGCTGGCGCGCGTGGTGGACGGGCGGCTCGAAGCCTGCCTGTTCATGGGGCCGACCCACGTCTTGCCGCCGCGGGACTGGCTGGCTGGGCTGATCCAGGCGCCGTCGATCACGCTGGATGACCGCCGCACGCTGCTGGCCGGCCGCCCCGCGAGCGGCCCGGCGCCGGAGCCGAGCCTATGCGTCTGCCACGGCGTCGGCCGCGGCGAGATCCTGGCCGCGGTGCGGAACGGCTGCGGCAGCGTGGACGCCGTGGGCATCAGGACGAAGGCCGGCACGGGTTGCGGCTCCTGCCGTCCCGAAATTTCGCGGTTGATCGCGGACGCGCTGGTGCCGGCATGACCGTCGTGCTGGTGGGCGCCGGGCCCGGTGCGGCGGACCTGCTGACGGTCCGGGCCGCGCGCGTGCTGGCCGCTGCCGAGGTGGTGGTGTTCGACCGGTTGGTGACGGAGGAGGTGCTGGATCTCGTGCCCCCCAGTGCCGAGCGCATCTATGTCGGCAAGAGCCGCGCCGACCATTGCCTGCCGCAAGACGAGATCAACGCGTTGCTGGTGCGCCTGGGCCGGACGGGCCGGCGCGTCGTGCGGCTGAAGGGCGGGGACCCCTTCGTGTTCGGCCGCGGTGGCGAGGAGATCGAGGCGCTGGCCGCCGCCGGCATACCCTACGAGATCGTGCCCGGCGTCACCGCCGCCCTGGCCTGCGCCGCCCAGGCCGGCATCCCGCTCACGCATCGGGCCGTGGCGCGGTCCCTGACGTTCGTCACCGGGCATACGCGAGACGGGGTGCTGGATATCGACTTCGAGGCCGCGGCGCGGGGTGGAACGCTGGCGGTGTACATGGGCTTGGTCACGCTTCCGGGCTTGCGGGACGGGCTGCTGGCCGCCGGCCTGCCGCCAGGGACGCCTGCCGCATTGGTAGAGCGTGGCGGGACTGCGGCGCAGCGCATGCTGCGTGGTACGCTGGACGAGTTGGTGGACCGCGCGCCCGAATGGACGACTGGCGGGCCGGTGCTCACCTTGGTGGGCGAGGCCGTGGGCCGCGGGGCGGCACGGGTGAAAGAACGGGCCTGCGCTTCCCCCTCTTCCTCCGGGACTCTCCCGAAAGGAGAGGGAGCGGCCTTTGCTATGTCGACGGTTCGCCCGGGATCGGTGCCTTCCCCTGCGCCACGATCAGCGCCGTGACCTCCGCGATGCACGCCTCCAGCCGCACCACATCCCCACCCTTGGCGACCAGCGACACCCCGTTCCCGCTCGCCCGGTAGAACGGGTAACTGCCCAAATCCAAATCCGGATACCGGGCCTGGATCGCGCCGAGCCCCTCCGCCACGGCACCCTCCAGCAGCCCCACGGCATGCACCGCCCGGCTCTGCACCGGCACGCCGCCCGGCAGGGTTGGGGCCAACGAGGCAAACATCGATTGCATGATGCGCGGCACGCCGGCCATTACGTGCACGTTGCCGATCGTGAAGCCCGGTGCGATCGAGATCGCATTGTCGATCAGCGTGGCACCCCGCGGCATCGTCGCCATGCGCTGCCGGGCGGCGTTGAACTCGCCGGGCTGATAGTGCTTCTCCATGCGGGCCCAGGCCTCGGGATGCGGTTCCCACGGCACGCCGAAGGCCTGCGCCACGCACTCGCTGGTGATGTCGTCATGGGTGGGGCCGATGCCGCCCGTGGTGAACACGTGGTCGAACCGGGCGCGGCACTCGTTGACGGTGCGAATGATGGTTTCCGGCACATCCGGGATCACGCGCACTTCCACCAGCGGCATGCCGATCTGGCCAAGTCCCTGCGCGATAAAGCGTATGTTGGCGTCCTGCGTGCGTCCGGACAGCACCTCGTTACCGATCACCAGCAGGCAGGCCGTTGGATTGCTCATGTGAACCCGATGCTTTGTTTCAGGAAGGCGTAGCCCAGCGCGGCAAAGGTCGCGACCTCCGCATTGTCTTTGCCATAGCCATGGCCGCCGGCGGGTGGCTCGTAGAACAGCGCGTCGTAGCCCATGGCCTGTAACTTGGCTGCCATCTTGCGGGCGTGACCGGGATGCACGCGATCGTCTCGCCGAGCGGTCGCGAGCAGGATCGGCGGGTAAGGGCGCCCGGGCGCCGCGGTGTGATAGGCCGAAACCTGCTGCAAGAACGCCCAGTCCTCCGGAACGTCCGGGTCCCCATACTCCGCAATCCAACTCGCGCCGGCCAGCAGCTTCGAATACCGGCGCATGTCGATCAGCGGGATGCTGCAGAACAGACCGCCGAACCGCTCCGGGTAGCGCACCAGCATGTTGGCGATCAGCAGCCCGCCATTGGAGCCGCCCTCGGCCGCGATGCGCCCGGGCCTGGTTACACCGCGGGCCACCAGGTCCGCGGCCACGGCCGCAAAATCGTCATGGCTCCGATGCTTGCGTTCACGCCGCCCGGCATCGTGCCACGCGGTGCCGAACTCACCCCCGCCGCGGATGTTCGCCACGACGCAGGTGCCGCCCGGTTCCAGCCACACCCGGCCGCGCCCGCCAAGATAGCTGGGCAGCATCGAAATCCCGAACCCGCCATACGCGGTCATGTGGACCGGCGCGTCCCCGGTCAGGCCGGGCGGGCCGATTTGGGTGTAGGGGATTGGTTCGCCATCGACGGAGATGGCGTCATGCCGGGTCACGATGAGCCCGGCTGCGTCGAACGAGGCCGGCGCCTGTTTCAGCGTATCCGCCCGCTCGCCGGTCAGCAGCAGCAGGCGCGCGGGAGTCAGCGGGTCCTGCACCGCAGCGAGCAGCGTGCCGTCCTGCTCGGTCTCCTCGGCATCGAGCGGCCAGGCGGAAGCGGTGCCGACCGCCGGTAGGTTCGGGAGCGGCGCCTGCACCCAAGTGCCGGGCGTGACCACCGTATAGACGGGTTTGAGATCGTCGAGGATGCTGAGCACGAGGGCGCCGTCCGACCAGTAGAGGCCCTGGATGGAGCGGCGCGGACCCGGCTTGAAAACCGTAGTGAACACGCGGCTGCCGGCGAGAAAGCCGTCGAGCGCGATGCCGACCACCACGTCGGCGCCGATGGTGCGCCCTCCCGCAATCCAAGGCGTGCGGCCGCGCACCGCGAGCCAGTTGCGGTCCCACAGCACCCAGGCATCCGACGGCAGATCGATGTGCCGCGTCGGCCCGGCAATGGTGCCGATATGGACTTCGCTGTCATAAAAACCGGTCTGACGCACGAACACGAAGCGGCCGTCCGCTCGATCGAACTGCGCCCAGGCGCACATGTCGGTGTCCCCGGCCGCGAACACCACTGGCGCTTCAGCCCAGGGCACGCCGCGGTGCCAGACCTGCACCTGACGTGCATACCCGGAGGTCGTGGCGCCTGACAGCGCTGTCATCAGCAGCACCGTGTCCCGATCGATCCAAGACACGCCACCCTTGCCCTCGGGCAGCACGAAGCCGTCCGTCACGAAGGCGCGGGTGGCCATGTCGAACTCGCGCACCACGACGGCGTCGCCGCCGCCCTTCGACAGGCGCAGCAAGGCACGGTCATGCATCGGCGGAAGGGTTCCAGCACCGGCCCATACCCAATCCTCCTGCTCCGCCGCTGCCAGCGCATCGATGTCCAGCAGCACATCCCAATCCGGCGCGTCGGTTCGGTAACTCGCCAGGGTGGTGCGGCGCCACAGGCCGCGCGGATGGGCGGCGTCGCGCCAAAAATTGTAAAGCAGGCCACCGCGACGGCTTACGACCGGCAGGTTGTCCGGCCGGTCCAACAAGGTGCGGAGCGCGGTCCGGTCCCGCTCGAATGCCGGACCAGACAGGCGCCGCACTGTCGCGGCCGTCTGGGCATCGACCCAGTCAAGCGCGCCGGCTCCATCGATCCGCTCAAGCCACATCCAGGGATCGGCATCGGGCTCGGTGAGGGTCGGGTGGTTCGACATATCGCCACTCTACCTGCGTCGGAAGTGCGTGCAAAGCAAAAATGTTCGTGTTATGTTCTGAACATGTATGCGGAGCTGCACGTCACGACGAACTACTCGTTCCTGCGGGGCGCGAGCCATCCGGAGGAGCTGTTTGCGCAGGCCGCCGCGTATGGGATCGCGGCGTTGGGGATCGTGGACCACGACTCCGTCGCGGGCATCGTCCGGGCCTGGGACGCGGCCAAGACGACCGGGGTGCGGCTGGTGCCGGGCTGCCGGCTCGGGCTGCGGGATGGGACGGCGCTGCTGACCTATCCGACCGACCGGGCGGCGTGGTCGCGGCTGTGCCGGCTGTTGACGCTGGGGGTGGGGCGGACCGGGAAGGGCGGGTGCGATCTGGGCTGGGAGGACCTGCGCGGCGCCGATGACGGCTTGCTCTATATGGTCCTGCCGGGTGGCGATCCCGAGGCGGACATCGCGCGGCTGGCCCGGCACGCGCCGGGCCGCTCCTATGTCGCCGCCACCATCCATCGCCGGCCCGGCGATGCCGCGCGCATCCACAGGCTCGACACGTTGGGCCGCGCGCAGGGCGTGCCGATGGTGGCGGCCGGGAACGTGCTGTTCCACCTGCCGGAGCGGCGCATCCTGCAGGATGTGATGGCGTGTATCCGTGAGAGGGTGACGATCGACGCCGCCGGGTTCAAGCGGGAGCGCCATGCCGACCGGCACCTGAAACCGCCCGAGGAGATGGCGCGCCTGTTCGCCCGCCACCCCGACGCCATCGCCCGCACGATGGAGCTGGTGGGGCGCTGCACCTTCGACCTTGCGGACCTCACATACCAATATCCGGACGAGCGCGAGAACCGGGACATCACGGCGCAGCAGACGCTGGAGCGGCTGACCTGGCAGGGGGCGGCCACGCGCTATCCCGACCGCGTGCCGGAGAAGGTGGCGGCGCAGTTGCGGCATGAGCTCGCGCTGATCCGGGACCTGGACTACGCGCCGTATTTCCTGACCGTCCACAGCATCGTGCGATATGCGCGCAGCAAGGACATCTTGTGCCAGGGCCGGGGCTCCGCCGCGAACTCCGCCGTCTGCTACGTGCTGGGCATCACCAGCATCGACCCCACGCGATCGGGCCTGCTGTTCGAGCGGTTCATCTCGGCCGAGCGGCGGGAGCCCCCGGATATCGACGTGGATTTCGAGCATGAGCGGCGGGAGGAGGTGATCCAGTGGGTCTACCAAACCTATGGCCGGGACCGGGCGGCGTTGTGCGCGACCATCATGCGCTACCGCTCGCGCGGCGCCGTCCGTGAGGTCGGCAAGGTGCTGGGGCTGACGGAAGACGTGACGGGCGCGCTGGCCGGCCAGGTCTGGGGCTGGAGCGAGGATGGGGTCGAGGAACACCATGCCGAGGGCCTGAACCTCAACGTATCGGACCGCCGCCTCCGTCTCACGCTCGATCTGGCCCGGCAGTTGATCGGCTTCCCCCGCCACCTCGGCACCCATCCCGGCGGCTTCGTGCTGACGCAGGACCGGCTCGACGATCTGGTGCCGATCGAGCCCGCGGCGATGAAGGACCGCCAGGTGATCGTGTGGGACAAGGACGACATCGACGATTTGCGGTTCATGAAGGTGGATGTGCTGGGCCTCGGCATGCTCGGCTGCATGCGCCGCGCGTTCGATTTGCTGGCGGAACAGGGCATCCACCTCGACCTCGCGACCATCCCGCCGGAGGACCCCGCGACGTTCGAGATGATCCAGCGCGCCGACACGCTCGGCACGTTCCAGATCGAAAGCCGGGCGCAGATGGCGATGCTGCCGCGCATGAAGCCGACCCGGTTCTACGACCTCGTGATCCAGGTCGCGATCGTGCGACCCGGCCCGATCCAGGGCGACATGGTGCATCCCTATTTGCGCCGGCGGGAGGGGATCGAGCCCGTGACCTATCCGACGCCGGAGTTGGAGGACGTGCTGGGCAAGACGCTGGGCGTGCCGCTGTTCCAGGAGCAGGCGATGCGGGTCGCGATCGTGTGCGCGGGCTTCACGGCAAACGAGGCGGACCAGCTGCGCCGGGCCATGGCGACATTCAAGTTCACCGGGGGCGTCAGCCATTTCAAGGAAAAGCTGATCGGCGGCATGGAGGCGCGGGGGTATGAGCGGGCCTTTGCGGAAAAGACTTTTTCCCAGATCGAGGGGTTCGGTTCGTATGGCTTTCCCGAGAGCCATGCTGCGAGCTTCGCGCTGATTGCCTACGCCTCCGCCTGGTTGAAATGCCACCACCCCGCGGTGTTCTGCGCCGCCCTGCTCAACAGCCAGCCCATGGGCTTCTACGCCCCGGCGCAGATCGTGCGGGACGCCAGGGACCACGGCGTCGAGGTGCTGCCGGTGGACGTGAACCGCTCGCGCTGGGATTGCACGTTGGAGGCCGGTGCCGTGCGGTTGGGATTGCGCATGGCGAAGGGGCTGGTGGCGGAACACGGGGCGCAGATCGTGGTCCGCAGGGGCGAGCATGCCTATGGCGATGTGGAAGAGCTGTGGCGCCGGGCCGGGGTGCCGCCGGCGGCGTTGGAGCGGCTGGCGGAGGCGGATGCGTATGGCTCGATGGGCCTGGACCGGCGTTGGGCGCTCTGGGCGATCCGGGCCTTGGCGGACCAGGCCTTGCCGCTGTTTGCCGCCGCGGACGACAAGCCGGAGATTGTCGAGGCACCTGTCACGCTAACGCCGATGCGCCCAGGCCGCGAGGTAGTGGAGGACTATGGAAGTGTGGGCCTGACATTGCGCGCCCACCCGCTGACGTTCCTGCGCCCCGAACTGACACGGCGCGGCATGGTGACCTGCGCCTCACTCGGCAGCGTGCGCGACGGCCGCCGCGTGGTGGTCCCCGGTCTGGTCCTGGTTCGCCAGAAGCCCGGTTCCGCCAAGGGCGTCATGTTCATCACGACGGAGGACGAGACCGGGATCGCCAATTTGATCCTCTGGCCCAGCATCTTCGAGAAGCAGCGCCGCCTGGTTCTGACCGCCACCATGATCGCCTGCCGCGGCCGGGTGCAGAAGGAGAGCGGGGTGACGCATGTGATCACGGAGGAGCTGATCGACCTGTCCGATCTGCTGCGGAGCGTGGGCGATCTGGAGGAGGCGTTTCCGTTGCGGCACGGGCGGGGGGATGGGGCGTCACATCCGGGGTCCCCGGACCGGGGGGACCTGCCGGCGGCGCCGCCGAAGCCGCGGGATATTTATGTGCCGGATTTGCTGCTGGGGTCCGGAATCAAGGTGCCGACGCGGGATTTCCGGTGAGCAAAGGGGTTGAGAGCCCGACCGTTTCGCCTCTATCGTTCGGTCCATCCCTGCACACCGCGTAGAGACACTCGGGATCGGGGCCGGGCAGGCCTGCATCGGGATCGACGTCGCTGAAGTCATGTTGGCGGTTGGCCGAGCCGCGTCAGATGCTCGCTACCGGTATGCGCGCGAAAATTGGAGCCGTGGCGTCGCAGAGCATCGCGGACCGCCAACTTACGGAACGAAGCTTATTTTCAGAGATACCTTGATCTGACTGACGGGAAATTCGAAAGACACCGCCGAATTTCTTGCGTTTCTCGCGTTGTCGCTTTTTATTTTATCATTCCAATTAGACTTTATAAATAAAGAAATTTCGAACCGTCCTACAAATCAATTTACCAGTCATGTTTGTCGATTTTCGGGTAGAAGTGCTGGTCTTGGATGGTTCCTGCTGGTTGATACCTCCCTAACAAGATTTTTTCTTGTATTTATGATCTTGCTGATATTTGCAAGCGTTCCAGTTGGTTCAACAATTGCATATAAATTGCATGGACTGGGCTGGTGGTCAGTAATTTGTATTGGAAGCTGGGTAGGCGCGATTGTTGTTTGGGAGTTCTCATACCCATTATAGCGACTTCGCGAAGGGTAGCCTGCTCCTAGTCGGGATGTAAGCTCGCGTTGCTCTCGGAACGATACCTGAGCACCAGCTGCCGTAGGATGCTCGACGATCAGGCCTTGCCACCATGATCCACATCATCAGCCCTCTATCATCCAGCTCCCACCAACCCCCGCGCAAAATCGAGTGCCGCGAACGGCCTGAGATCCCCCGCCTGCTCCCCCACCCCCACCGCATGCACCGGAAGCGAAAAGGCCTGCGCCAGCGCCACCACGATCCCGCCCCGCGCGCTGCCGTCCAGCTTCGTCACCACCAGCCCCGTGACGTCCACGATGTCGGAAAACACCCGCACCTGCTCCATCGCGTTCTGGCCGGTGGTGGCGTCCAGCACCAGCAGCACGGAATGCGGGGCATCCGGCGCCTGTTTCTGGATCACGCGGATGATTTTCGCCAACTCCTCCATCAGCGCGCTTTTGTTGTGCAGCCGCCCGGCGGTGTCGATCAGCAGGACGTCCGCGCCCTCACCCCGCGCCCGGGTCAGCGCGTCATAGGCCAACCCGGCAGCGTCCGCGTTCGGGGGGCCGCTCACTACCGTGGCGCCGGTGCGTTCGCCCCAGACCTGCAACTGCTCCACCGCCGCCGCGCGGAACGTGTCGCCGGCCACCAGCATCGGGCGCAACCCGTCTTCCTGGAAGCGCAAGGCCAGCTTGCCGATCGTGGTGGTCTTGCCGGTGCCGTTCACGCCGACCACTAGCACCACGTGCGGCTTCAACGAGCGGTCCACCACGAAGGGGATCGCGACGGGCTCCAGGATTTTCGCGATTTCGATGGCGAGCGTTGCGCGCACCTCGGCCTCCGTCACGTCCTGGCCGAAGCGGCTGGAGCGGAAGCCGGCGATGATCTCGGCGGCGGCGGCGGGGCCGAGGTCGGCGCCGATCAGCAGCTCCTCCATCTTCTCGAGCGACGCATCGTCCAGCTTGCGCTGGGTCAGCACGGCGCCGAGACCGGTGGTCAGCTTTTGCGTGCTGCGGCTCAGGCCCTCTTTCAAGCGGGAGAAGAAACCCAGCGCCATCTACGCCGCCTCCAGCCCGCGCGCATCGGCGGCTGTCACGCGCACCGTCGCGAGCGAGCCGACCCGGTGATCCCCGCCAAGCCGCACCGGCGCGAAATGCTCGGTATGACCCTGACCGCCGCGCTCCACCACGATCCGGACGTCCTGCCCGACCTGCGTTCGGTGCAGCGCCAGCGCGTGCGGCAGGGCGGCCTCGCGAAGCCGGGCGGCGCGGGCGCGGCGTTCGGGCACCGGGATCGCGGGCATGCGGGCGGCGGGGGTGCCGGGGCGCTCGGAGTAGGCGAACACGTGGACGTAGGGCAGGGCGGCCTCGTTCACAAAATCCAGTGTTTCCTGGAATAGCGCCGCCGTCTCGGTCGGGAAGCCGGCGATCAGGTCGGCGCCAATGGCGAGGCCGGGGCGCAGCGCGCGGGCGCGGGCGATCTGGGCCAGGGCGTCGGCCCGGCCGTGGCGGCGCTTCATGCGCTTCAGCACCAGGTCCGACCCGGCCTGCAGCGACAGATGCAGATGCGGCATGACCCGGGGCTCCTCGGCGAGCAGGCGCCACAAATCGTCGTCGATCGCGGCGGGGTCCAAGGACGAGAACCGCAACCGCGACAGCTCCGGCACCAGGGCCAGCAGGCGCCGCACCGTGCCGCCCAGCGTGGGCGCGCCCGGCAGGTCGGGGCCGTAGGAGGCGATGTCCACCCCGGTCAGCACGATCTCCTGCACCCCGGCCTCGACCAAGGCGCGCACCTGCGTGACTAGCGCGCCGAGCGGGACGCTGCGCGACGGGCCGCGGGCATATGGAATAATGCAGAAGGTGCAGCGATGGTCGCATCCCTGCTGCACCTGCACGAAGGCGCGCGCCCGTCCCTCGATGCCGGACAGCAGCGGCGCCGGGGCGGGCACACCGGTCCAGCTCTCGGCGCGCAGCTTGGCCTCGTTGCCGAGCACGCGGGTGACGCCGGGCAGGGCGGACCATGGCGCCGGGTCGAGTTCCGCGGCGCAGCCGGTGACCACGATGCGGGCGCTGGGCCGCTCGCGATGGAGGCGGCGGATGGCGGCGCGGGCGGTGCGCTCGGCCTCGGCGGTCACGGCGCAGGTGTTGACCACCACGGTGTCCGTGAGCCCGGCGGTGTGGGCGCGGATGACCTCGCTCTCGAGCGTGTTGAGCCGGCAGCCGAAGGTCATGACCTCCGTGCCAGCAGGGGGATGCCGGTTCATGTCATTTCTCAACTATGGCATCCCGGGGCTGGCGGCTAGGGTGGGGCGGCATAGAACGGGGGCCGCCATGCATAAGGTTTCGTTGTTGATTGCCGCCGCGGGATGGCTGGTGGCTGCGGCCGTGCCGGCGTTGGCGGACGGCATGCCCGAGCCGGCGCAGCGCCCGCGGGCGCACCACCGCGCCCGGCCGCATCGCATGACCTATCGCGCCCCCTCGGCCCCGCTCTGCTACGCCCGGCCCGTGAGCGGCGTGCTGATGCCCACCAGCTTCGAGACGGAGCATAGCATCGTGGACAATGCCTGCTGCGCCGGGGACAAATCGGCCTGCATCGTCTCCGCCGCCCTAGCCCGGCCTGGCCAGCCTATTCATTGAACACGCCGCGAAACGAGATGGCGGTCGGCCCGGTCATCAGGACATGACCGTTCTCCCGCCATAGGATCTCGATCGTGCCGCCCTCCATCTCGACCTGCGCATGCCGGTCCGTGAGGCCCCGCCGGGCCGCGTTCACGACGGCTGCGCAGGCGCCGGACCCGCAGGCCAGCGTCAACCCGGCGCCCCGCTCCCACACGCGCAGCCGCAGGCGGTCCCGCGCCAAAACCTGCACGAAGCCGATATTGGCCCGCTCCGGAAACAACGTGTGGTTCTGCAGCGGTGGGCCGAGCACCTCGATCGGCAGGGAGGCGGAGAGCGGCGCGAACAGCGTGGCGTGCGGATTGCCCATGCTGCAGCATGCCGCCGGCCCCAAACTCGAGCCGAGATCGACCGAGAGCGTGTCCATGGCCCGCGCCAGCGGCACGTCCGCCCAGCCGAGCAGCGCCTCCCCCATATCCACCCGGTAGCGCCCATCCACCAGTCGCTCCGCCGGCAAGTCCCGGTGCCCGGCCGGGGAGAGCGTGCGGATCACCTGGTAGGGCCGCCCGTTCTGCTCGAACAGCATGTCCGCCACGCACCGCGTCGCATTGCCGCATGCGCCGGCCTCGCTGCCATCCGGGTTGCGGATGCGCATGATCACGTCCGCGTCGGTGCCGGGCGGTGGCGGATGCAGCGTGATGAACTGGTCGCAGCCGATGCCGGTGCGGCGGTCCGACAGAGCGCGCACTTGGGGCGGCGTGAGGTCGAGGGGGTGGGCGCGTTCGTCGATCACGATGAAATCGTTGCCGGCGCCGTGCATCTTGGTGAAGGCGATGGTCATCTCGTTGTTCGGTCCTCGATGAGCCTGGTCAGGGCAACCGCGAGTGGAGGCAGATCGTCCCGGACGGTCTGCCACACGACCAAGGGATCGATCACGTCATAGCCGTGAATGAGCAGGTTGCGAAAGGAGATGGCCTCTCGCAGCCCTGGAATCGAAGCGGCGCCGTCCGGATCGAGGCGACGAAACCGAGCCAGTGCTTCTCCCAATATTTCGAATTTCCGCTCGATCGCAGCTATCAGAACCTCGTTCGCTTGATACGATGCCAAATCGACATCATTCAGGTTGGTCATGATCCAGCGCGCGGCCCTGAGACCGTCCATGAGGAAAGACGTGGCGCGATCGGACGCACTCAGCTGGGAAACACCTGGCGCCGGGCGACATAGCGTCGGAATGGCGCCTTTGCTGCGCTGTCCTCGGTCAAAAGGTCGATGTGCCGGCCATACAAATCTTCGAGGTCGACCAAAAAGGTCAGGAATTTCCCGGCGTAGAGGCCGTCTGCGGTCCGTTCAAAATCCACGATGAAGTCCAGGTCACTACGCGCCGGTTCGAATCGACCGTCGACGGCTGAGCCAAACAGGTCGAGTGTCTTGACCCGATGCGCCTTGCAGAGCGCTGCGAGGTCTGAGGTGCGGAGATCGACTGCAAGATCCGGCATATTTGGGACATAGCACGCCGGACCGCGCTTGCCATCACCGGCCTCGTTCGCTACACGGGCGCTGTCTGCGCGCCGGGCCTGTATGGGCATGCCCGGCCGCGACGCTTGCGCTGGCGCCCGAGGGGCACCCGCAAGTCCGAAGCAGGAGACCGAAATGCCCAAGCTGAAGACGAAATCGTCGGTGAAGAAGCGGTTCAAGATCACCGCCACCGGCAAGGTGATGGCCGGCCCCGGCAAGAAGCGTCACAACCTTATGGCCCGCAGCCAGAAAGCCAAGCGCGCCAATCGCGGCTCCCAGACGCTGACCCACGCAGACGGCATCACCGTCAAGCAGTGGGCGCCCTACGGCATCGCATAAGGAGCACGGCACATGGCACGCGTGAAACGGGGCGTTACCACCCACGCCCGGCACAAGAAGGTCCTCGACGCCAGCAAGGGCTTCGTCGGACGCAGCTCAACCAATTACCGCATCGCGCTGGAGCGGCTGGAGAAATCCCTCCAATACGCCTACCGCGACCGCCGGCAGAAGAAGCGCGATTTCCGCGGCCTCTGGATTCAGCGCATCAACGCCGCCGTGCGGGAACAGGGCCTGACCTACAGCCGGTTCATCGCCGGGCTGAAGGCGACGGGGATCGAGATGGACCGCAAGGTCCTGGCAGCCATCGCCTATGATGACCCGGCCACGTTCACCGCCGTGGTGGACCAGGTGAAGGCCGTCATGCACGCCGCCGCCGAAGACAAGACCGTGGCCGGCCTCGCCGCCCTGACCGAGCCCGGCGCCGCAACCGCCTAAAGCCGTTCTGCCCAAGGCCATCTGGCGACATCGTGAGAGGCCGCTCCGTCAGGGGCGGCCCTTTCCGTTCAGGTTGCCTCGACCATGCCCATTCTGAGCGATAGCCTGACCCGATGGCCAAGGAATGTGGAATGACACTCAGACGGCGGACCGCGGCGATCCTGACAGTGATGACCGTGTTCGGTGTCACCGCCTGCCAAGCCCCGCCCGCGGCTCCGGTGCCATTGACGTTCGAGCTGGACAACGGGGCGGGCCACATCTACTTCAACGCGCCGATTGCGACCGGATCGCGTGATGTCCTGATCACCGACATCGAGCAGTATATCAAGGCCGGTGCCCGCACGATCCGGCTCGCCATCAACTCGCCCGGGGGCGACGTGGATGCGGCTCAGGGCATCGTCGATTACATGCGGACGACCCACGCAACCCGGGGCATCGACTTCGAAACCTATAGCGTGGGCCTGGTCGCGTCTGCCGCCACCTACGTGTTTCTGAACGCCCAGCGCCGGTATGCCTTGGCTGGCAGCGGCTTCTTGTTCCACGCCGCCGGGGTGGTCAGCAGCGGCGCCGTCTCGGCCGAACGCTTGCGCGAGCAGGCGAACAGGATCGAGGACTACGAGCGCAGCGTCCGCGCCGTCCTGAAAAGTCGAACCCGCCTGACCGACGCCGCGATCGATGTGTATCTGCATCGAACCGTGGTGCTGTCCGCAGACGATGCGAAGCGGGATGGCGTCGTGGATGGGATCGGGATTTTTCCGACGAAGAGGGTGATCGTCATCTCGGTCAGGCGTCAGCCCGCCCAGCCGGCCAGGGCGCCCAGTCCGGGACCGGGCGGGCCGTAGCGGCGGGGCACTACCGCGCCCGGCCAAATCCGTCTAATGCGGCCGGGTCATGACATCCGATCCGATCGACCAGCTTCGCACCGCAACCGCTGCCGCCCTCGACGCCGCGTCCACCCTTCCCGCGTGGGATGCCGTGCGGGTGGCGGCGATGGGTAAGTCCGGCAGCCTGACGCTGCTGCTGAAGGAACTCGGCCGTTTGCCGCCGGAAGAGAAGCGGGAGCGTGGCGCGCGCCTCAACACGCTGCGCGACGAGCTGACCATGCTCATCGAGCGTCGCCGCCAGGCGCTGGACGCGGCGGCCCTCGATCAACGATTGGCGTCCGAGACGATCGACATCTCGCTCCCGCCGCCGCCGCGCCAGGCCGGGTTGATCCACCCGATCAGCCGCACGATGGAGGAGATGGCAGCGATCTTCGGCGCCATGGGCTTCCGCATCGGCGAGGGGCACGACATCGAGACGGACTGGTATAATTTCGGCGCACTCAACATCCCGGCGCACCACCCGGCCCGCGCGGATCACGACACGTTCTATGTGCCCGGCGCTCGTGACGGCCGGCCGTTGCTGCTCCGCACCCAGACCAGCGACGTGCAGATCATCTCGATGCTGGAGCAGCCGCCCCCCATCCGGGTGATCGCACCGGGCCGCACCTACCGCGCCGACCACGATGCGACGCATAGCCCGATGTTCCATCAATGCGAGGGCATCGTCATCGACCGGGGCATCCATCTGGGCCATCTGAAGGGCTGCCTGATCGACTTCCTGCGCGCGTTCTTCGGCATCGCGACGTTGCCGGTCCGCTTCCGGAGTTCCTATTTTCCGTTCACCGAGCCCAGCATGGAAGTGGATATCGGCTGGAACCGCCGCACCGGCGAGCTTGGTGGTGGCGGGGATTGGTTGGAGATCCTGGGCTCCGGCATGGTGCATCCGCGCGTGCTGGCCAATTGCGGGTTGGACCCCAGGGAATGGCAGGGATTCGCGTTCGGGATGGGTGTGGAGCGGGTGGCGATGCTGAAATACGGCATCCCTGATCTCCGGACGTTCTACGAGAGCGACCTGCGCTGGCTGCGGCAGTACGGTTTCAATCCGTTGGCCTCCGTCGCGCTGCATGAGGGCGTGGCATGAAGTCCACGCTGAGCTGGCTGCGCACGCATCTCGACACGGATGCGACGCTGCCGCAGATCACGGACCGGCTGACCGCCATCGGGCTGGAGCTGGAGAGCGTGACGGACCCCGGCGCCGCGCTGGCGCCCTTCCGCGTGGTGCATGTGACCGAGGCCGTCCAGCACCCCAACGCCGATCGGTTGCGCGTGTGCCAGGTCGATACCGGCGAAGGCGTGGTGAACGTGGTCTGTGGTGCGCCCAACGCGCGGACCGGCATGAAGGCCGTGTTTGCGCCGCCGGGTGCCGTCATCCCGGCCACCGGTGTGGTGCTCAAGGTGGGTGAGATCCGCGGCGTGCCCAGCAACGGCATGCTGCTGTCGTTCCGGGAAATGGGCCTGGGCGACGAGCATGACGGCATCGTCGAACTGCCTGACGATGCGCCGGTCGGAACCCAGTATGCCGCCTATGCCGGGCTGGACGACCCGCTGATCGAGATCGGCGTCACCCCCAATCGCGGTGACGCGCTGAGTATCCGCGGCGTGGCGCGGGACCTCGCGGCCGCCGGGCTCGGCACGCTGCGGCCCTGGACGCCGGCGCCGGTGGCGGGGCAGGGGGCGAGCGCCATCACGTGGGCGATCGCGGGCACCACCGCTTGCCCGTGGGTCCTTGGACGCACGGTCTCGGGCCTTCGCAACGGACCCTCACCGGCCTGGCTGCAGCGGCGGCTGACCAGCATCGGGCTGCGTCCGATCAACGCGCTGGTGGACGTCACGAACTTCTTCACCTTCGACCTCGGCCGCCCGCTGCATGTGTTCGATGCGGACCGGGTCACGGGCGGCGTGCTGACGCTGCGCCCCGGCGCCGGCGAGACCATGCGGGCGCTGAACGGCCGAGACTACGTGGCGGACCCCGCCGATTGCGTGATCGCGGACGCGGCCGGGGTGCAATCCTTCGCCGGCATCATCGGCGGCGAGGCGACGGGTTGCACGGAAACCACCACCCGCGTGTTCATCGAATGCGCGTTGTTCGACCCCGTCGCGGTGGCGCTGTCAGGCCGCCGCCACGCCATCGTGTCGGACGCCCGCCAGCGCTTCGAACGCGGCATCGACCCGGCGCTCCTGCCGCAGGCGCTCGAGGCCGCCACGGCCTTGATCCAGGAGCTGTGCGGCGGCACCGCGAGCGACATCACCTCTGCCGGTGCCGAGCCAATCTGGGCCCGCACCGCCACGCTACGCTACGACCGCCTGGCCACCTTGGGCGGGGCAGACATCCCGAGCCAGGAGGCCGATGCGGCGCTGCTAGGCCTCGGCTTCACCATCCGGCAGCGCGACGCCGCCAGCGTCACGGTGGACGTGCCGTCCTGGCGCAACGACATCGCGGCCCCGATCGTGCTGGACCAGGCGCCGGGCCTCGATCCCGCCCGCGCGCAGCAGGTTGCCGAGGGCTGTGCCGCAACGGAGGCCGAGGCCGATCTGGTGGAGGAGGTGCTGCGTCTGCACGGCCTCGATCGTATCGAGCCCGTGTCACTCCCGCGCGATGCCGCCGTGCCGCAAGCGACACTGACGCCCCGCCAGGTCCGCACCGCCCTGGCGCGGCACACCCTGGCGGCATCGGGGCTGATCGAGTGCGTGACCTTCAGCTTCATGGCGCAGGACGCGGCCTCGCGCTTCGGGGAAGCTGGGCCGGAGCTGCGGCTGCTGAACCCGATCGCCTCCGACCTGGACCAGCTGCGCCCGACGCCGGTCGCGACCTTGATGGAGGCGGCGCACCGCAATGCGGCGCGTGGATGGCCGGATGCAGCGCTGTTCGAGGTGGGACCGGCCTTCCTGCCCGGCGGCCAAACGCTGGTCGCCGGGGGTGTGCTGGCCGGCCACACGCCACGCCATCCCACGGCACCGGCCCGCCCGCGCGGTGCAATGGACGCGAAGGCCTGCGTGCTGGACGTTCTGGCGGCGCTGGGCGTGCCCATGGAAAGCCTGTCGGTCACGCCGGACGCGCCCGGATACTACCACCCCGGCCGCGCCGGCCAGGTGCGGCAGGGGCCGAAACCGGTGCTGGCAACCTTCGGGGAGCTGCATCCGCGCGTGGTGCAATCGCTCGACCTCACCGGGCCGGCGGCGGCGTTCGAGGTGTTCCTGGACCGGGTGCCGGAGCCGAAGCGCCGCCGCCGGGCCGCACCGGAATTTTCCCAGTTTCAGCCGGTGCGGCGGGATTTCGCGTTCCTGGTCGATGCCGCGACCGCGGCCGACGCCGTGTTGCGCGCCGCGCGGGGAGCCGATCGGGCGCTGATTGCGGGCGTGCTGCTGTTCGACGTCTATACCGGGGACAAGGTGCCAGCCGGGCAGAAATCGGTCGGGATCGAGGTCACGCTGCAACCGGTGCAGGCCACGCTCACGGAGGCGGAGCTTGAGGCCGTCAGCGCCCGCATCGTGGCGGCGGTCTCGAAAGCGACCGGGGCCGTGCTACGCTAGCGATGCAGATCGTCCGCACCCGGAGCGAGCTGGCCGCCTGGCGCGCCGCGCAAATTGGGACCGTGGGCCTGGTGCCCACCATGGGCGCGCTGCATGACGGGCACCTCGCATTGGTCGCCGCCGCACGCCGGGACTGCGACACGACGATCGCCTCCATCTTCGTCAATCCCACCCAGTTCAGCGCGGCCGAGGGCGTGGCCGCTTACCCGCGGGACGAGGCCGGGGATCTCGGCAAGCTGACCGGGGCCGGGTGCGACGCCGCCTGGCTCCCGCCGGTCGAGGCGCTGTATCCCGGTGATGATGCCACCACGGTCGATCCCGCGGGCCCCGCGTTCGATTGGGAGGGGACGGCGCGGCCCGGCCATTTCCGCGGCGTGGCGACGGTGGTGGCCAAGCTGTTCGGCCTGGTGCGCCCCACCGCCGCCTATTTCGGCGAAAAGGACTGGCAGCAGCTGCAAGTGGTGCGCCGCATGGTGGCGGACCTGCTGCTGCCGCATCGCATCGTGCCGGTGCCGACGGTGCGGGAGGCGGATGGGCTCGCGATGTCGTCGCGTAACCGCTTCCTGAACGCGGCGGAGCGGGCGCGGGCGCCGATGCTGCACATGGAGATGAAGCGGGTCGCCGGGGCATCCCGGGCGGAACGGGAGGCCGTGCGGGCCGAGGCGGTGCTTCGGTTGGCGGCGGCGGGGTTCGGGGTCGACTACCTCGCTCTTGTCGGGGCAGAGACGCTTCGGCCCGATCCGGATGGCACCCGGCTGATCGCTGCCGCCCGGCTGGGGCCGATCCGGCTGTTGGACAACATCCCGGTCTGACCCTCGTCATCGCGAGCGCCCCTGCGTTGCCAGGCTCACGCCGGGCCCACGCCAGGCCCACGCCAGGCCCAAACGGATTCGCGATGACGGATGGCGCGAGCTTCCGCCGCGTGGTTTGCTCCGCAGCGGCAACGGGGAAAACATCATGCAGCGCCGGTCTTTCATCGCGGGCACCGCAACGGCCCTTGCGGCCCCATCCATCGCGGGCGCCCAGGCCGGCCGCACGCTGCGCTTCATCCCGCAATCGGACCTCACGATCCTCGATCCGATGTTCACCACGGCCTACGTCACGCGCAACCACGGCTTCATGGTCTATGACACGCTGTTCGGGCAGGACAGCCAGTATCGCCCTTCGCCGCAGATGCTCGCGGGCGCCGTGACAGAGGATGATGGCAAGACCTGGCGTCTGACCTTGCGGGACGGCCTGCGCTTCCATGATGGCGAACCCGTGCGCGCCCGGGATTGCGTGGCGAGCCTCACGCGCTGGGGCAAGCGGGATGCGTTCGGCGGCAAGCTGATGGAGGTGACGGACGAGCTGTCGGCCGCCGATGACCGCACGATCGTGTTCCGGCTCAAACGGCCATTCCCGCTGCTGCCGGCGGCGCTGGCGAAGACGCCGGGTTTCCTGCCGGTAATCATGCCGGAGCGGCTGGCGAGCACGGACCCGTTCAAGGCGGTGACGGAGATGGTCGGCAGCGGCCCGTTCCGCTTCAAGGCCGATGAGCGCGTGCCCGGCGCCCGCGTCGTGTATGAGCGGTTCGACGGCTACAAGCCGCGGGAAGGCGGCACGACGGATTGGACGTCAGGTCCGAAGATCGTGCACTTCGATCGCGTGGTCTGGACCACGATCCCGGACGCGACCACCGCCGCGCAGGCCATCATCAACAACGAGCATGATTGGTGGGATTATGCGAGCGCGGACCTGATGCCGCTGCTGGCGAAAAGCCGGGGTGTGAAGGTGGTGGTGCAGGAGCCCTCGGGCCAGATCAGCATCCTGCGCATGAACCACCTGCAGCCACCGTTCGACAACCCGGCCATCCGCCGCGCCATGCTGGGCGCCATCAACCAGGAAGACGTGGTCACGACCGTCGTGGGCACGGACCCCAAGATGTACAAGACCGGTGTCGGCTATTTCTGTCCGGACACGCCGATGGCCAGCCAGGTCGGGATGGAGGCGCTGACGGCGCCCCGGGACATGACCAAGGTCCGCGCCGCGCTGAAGGCCGCCGGCTATAACAACGAGCGCGTGGTGCTGATGGCCGCAACCGATTTCCCGGTGCTGAAGGCGATGGCGGACGTGGTGGCGGACGCGATGAAGCAGGCCGGGATCAACGTGGACTACCAGGCGACGGATTGGGGCAGCGTGCAGACCAGGCGCGCGAAGAAGGAGCCGGTGGAGCAGGGCGGCTGGAACGCGTTCTGCACCGCCTGGGCCGGGACGGACCATCTCAATCCGGCCGGGCATCTGTCACTCCGGGCCAACGGCGACGCGGCCTGGTTCGGCTGGCCCCGGGACCCGAAGCTCGAAGCGTTGCGGGACCAGTGGTTCGAGGCGCCGGACGTCCCGGCCCAGGCCAAGATCTGCGCCGACATCCAGCGTCAGGCCTTCGATACCGTGCCCTACATTCCCATGGGCCAATACCTGCAGCCCACGGCGTATCGGGACAGCCTGACGGGCGTTCTGAACGGGTTTGCGCTGTTCTGGAACGTTAAACGCGCGTGATGCGATCTTTGCATTGGCCCGGAATGTGCTTTGATGAGAGAGACATGAACCGAGAGGGCACTGCCTGATGAACCGACGTGACCTGCTGAAGACCGGAACTGCCGCCGCGTTGGGCACCTTGGCGGCGCCCAGCCTGTCTCGTGCGCAGGATAGCCGCGTGCTGCGGTTCGTGCCGCAGGCCAACCTCAGCAGCCTCGATGCCATCGCCGGCACGCAATACGTGGTCCGCAACGCGAGCCTCCTGGTGTGGGACACGCTGTTCGGCGTGAACAGCAAGCTCGAGCCGAAGCCGCAGATGGCCGAGAGCGGCGAGGCTTCCGACGGGAACAAGACCTGGACGATCAAGCTGCGGGAGGGCCTGCGCTTCCATGACGGCGCGCCGGTCTTGTCGCGCGACGTGGTGGCGAGCCTCAATCGCTGGATGGTCCGGGACACGATGGGCCAGCGCATCAAGGCGACGCTCGATGCGATGGAGATGCCCGACGACCGCACGATCAAGATCCGGCTTAACAAGCCATTCCCGAAAATGCTGTTCGCGCTGGGCAAGAACAACGCGCCGGTGGCGGAGATCATGCCGGAGCGGATCGCGCAGACCGATCCGTTCAAGCTGATCACCGAATACATCGGCTCCGGCCCCATGGTGTTCAACAAGGGCGAGTGGAACCCGGGATCGCGCGCCATCTTCGAGCGCTTCAAGGACTACCAGCCGCGGGCGGAGGCGGCGGATTGGCTGTCGGGCGGCAAGCGGATGATGTTCGACCGGATCGAGTGGCTGATCCTACCCGACGACGCGACCAAGGCGGCGGCGTTGCAGAACGGCGAGATCGATTGGTGGGAGAACCCGGTGCCGGACCTGGTGCCGCTGCTGAAGCGCAACCGCAACATCAACGTGGATATCGCGGACCCGCTCGGCAACATCGGCTCGTTCCGCATCAACCACCTGCATGCGCCGTTCAACGACGTGCGGGTGCGCCGGGCCGTGATGATGGCGCTGAGCCAGGAAGACTACATGCGCGCCGTGGTGGGCGATGACGAGGCGCTGTGGAAGGCGCTGCCGAGTTATTTTACTCCAGGAACCGACGTCTACAGCGAGGCCGGCGGCGATCTGTTGAAGGGTCCGCGCCGAATCGAGGAGGCGAAGAAGCTGCTGGCCGAGGCCGGCTACAAAGGCGAGAAGATCGTGCTGTGCGTCGCGACCGACATCCAGATCACCAAGGCGCAGGGTGACATCACGGCGGACCTGCTGGGCAAGATCGGCATGAACGTGGACTACCAGGCGATCGACTGGGGCACGCTGGGGGCCCGCCGCGCAAAGAAGGACCCGCCGAACGCCGGCGGCTGGCACGTGTTCCACACCTGGCATGCCGGGGCGGACTGCATCAACCCGGCGCCCTACACCGCCTTCGACGCCGGCGGCGACAAAGCGTGGTTCGGCTGGCCGAAATCGGACGAGGTGCAGGCCGGCATCGCCACCTGGTATGACGCACCGGACGCGGCGGCGGAAAAGGCCGCGATCGCGTCGTTGAACAAGGCGGCGATGGACTTCGTGACCTATATCCCGACCGGGTTCTTCCTGGGCTACCAGGCCTGGCGCAAGAATATCTCGGGCGTGGTGAAGGCGCCGTTCCCGGTGTTCTGGGGCGTGCAGAAGGCATGAGCCGATCTGTGGTGCTCCCTCTTCCGCTGGCGGGAGAGGGCCGGGGTGAGAGTGGAGCGACACGCATTTTCGCTCGCCCATGTGACTCCACCCTCACCCAACCCTCTCCCGCCAGCGGGAGAGGGCTTCGGATGAACTGATGCTCGCCTATTTCATCCGCCGCGTGCTCGCCACCATCCCGGTCATGCTGATCGTGGCGCTGTTCGTGTTCAGCCTGCTGTATATCGCGCCCGGCGATCCCGCCGCGATCATCGCCGGGGACCAGGCGACGCCCGCGGACGTGGAGCGCATCCGCGCCGGGCTGGGGCTCGACCGGCCGTTCCTGGTGCGGTTCGGGACCTGGTTCTGGGACGTGCTGCGCGGCGACCTCGGTCAGTCCATCTTCACCAACCTGCCCGTCACCCGCATGATCGGGCAGCGGCTGGAACCCACGATCTCGTTGATGGTGTTGACGCTGATCCTGTCGATCTCGATCGCGGTGCCGCTCGGCGTGCTGGCAGCGTGGAACCACGGCACCTGGATCGACCGGGTGATCATGGTGTTCGCCGTGTTCGGGTTCTCGGTCCCGGTCTTCGTGGTCGGCTATTTGCTGGCCTATGTGTTCGCGCTCGAGCTCGATTGGTTCCCGGTGCAGGGCTATACGCCGATCGATCGCGGGATCGGGCCGTGGCTCAGCAATTTGGTGCTGCCCGCGGTGGCGCTGGGCGGCGTGTACATCGCGCTGATCGCCCGCATCACCCGCGCGACCATGCTGGAAGTGCTGAGCCAGGACTATATCCGCACGGCGAAGGCGAAGGGCGTCGGCAGCCGGACGATGCTGTTCCTGCATGCGCTCAAGAATGCGGCGGTGCCGATCGTGACGGTCATCGGCATCGGCGTCGCTCTGCTGATCGGCGGCGCCGTGGTGACGGAGAGCGTGTTCGCGATCCCGGGTCTCGGGCGGCTCGTGGTGGACGCGATCCTGCGGCGGGACTATCCGGTCATTCAGGGCGTGGTGCTGCTGTTCAGCTTCACCTACGTGCTCGTGAACCTCGGCGTCGATATGCTCTACACCGTGTTCGACCCGAGGATCCGCTATTGAGCACGACCACCCTGCCTGACGCCCCCGTTGCGACGGCGCATGAGGCGCATGTCACCGAGGCGCGGGCGCTGCCGAACGTGCTGCCACCCGTGAAGCCGCGGGGGCGCTTGCGGCAATTCATCCGCCGCTATCCCACGATCTTCATCGGCGGCGTGCTGCTGTTCCTGGTGCTGTTCGTGAGCGTGTTCGCGCCGCTGCTGTTCACCGTGGACCCCACTGCGCTGGCGCCGGCCCGGCGCACGCGGGTGCCATCGGCGCAATACTGGTTCGGCACCGACATGCTGGGCCGGGATATCTACTCGCGCGTGCTGTACGGCGGCCGCGTCTCGCTGGTCGTGGGCTTCGCCGTCGCGGCGCTCGCGTCCATCATCGGCATGACGATCGGGCTCGTCTCCGGCTTCGTGCGCTGGGCGGACAGCATCGTGATGCGGGTGATGGACGGGCTCATGTCCATCCCGCCGCTGCTGCTCGCCATCGCGCTCATGGCCCTGACCCGGCCCAGCGTCGGCAACGTGGTCACCGCCATCACCATCGCCGAGATCCCGCGCGTGTCCCGGTTGGTGCGCGGCGTCGTGCTGTCATTGCGCGAACAGCCCTACGTGGAGGCCGCCATCGCGTCCGGCACGCGGGTGCCGCTGATCATCTGGCGTCACATCCTACCAAACACGCTGGCGCCGATCACGGTGCAGGCGACCTATGTCTGCGCGTCCGCCATGATCACGGAGGCGATCCTGAGCTTCATCGGCGCCGGCACCCCGCCCAACATCCCGAGCTGGGGCAACATCATGGCCGAGGGGCGGGCGCTGTGGCAGGTGAAGCCGTATATCGTGCTGTTCCCGGCGGTGTTCCTGTCGCTGACGGTGCTGTCGGTGAACCTGCTGGGCGACGGGCTGCGGGATGCGCTGGATCCCCGGACGGCGAAGAAGGTATGACCTCGCCCGTGAAACTCATGCTCCCCCGGGGGAGAGACTGATGCCCCTTCTCGACGTGCAGAACCTGCAAACCCATTTCGGCACCATGGACGGCGTCGTTCGCGCCGTGGAGGGCCTGTCGTTCCACATCGACGCGGGCGAGACGCTGGCGATCGTGGGCGAGAGCGGTTGCGGCAAGTCCGTCACCTCCATGAGCATCCTGCGCCTGATTCAGGAGCCGCCGGGCAAGATCGCGGGCAGCATTCGTTTCCAGGACCGCGAGCTGCTGACCCTGCCGGAAGCCGAGATGCGGAAGCTGCGCGGCAACGACATCAGCATGATCTTCCAGGAACCCATGACCTCGTTGAACCCGGTGCTGACCATCGGCCGGCAGATCGGTGAGACGTTGCGCCTGCATCAGGGCCTGAATGCGCGGCAAGCGGAGGCGCGGGCGGTGGAGATGCTGACGTTGGTGGGCATTCCGGCGCCGGGCCGGCGGGTGCGGGAATATCCGCACCAGCTCAGCGGCGGCATGCGGCAGCGGGTCATGATCGCGATGGCGCTCGCCTGCAACCCGAAGCTGCTCATTGCCGACGAGCCCACGACGGCGCTGGACGTCACGATCCAGGCCCAGATTCTCGACCTCATGCGCGATCTCAAGACCCGGCTCGGCTCCGCCATCATGCTGATCACGCATGATCTCGGCGTGGTCGCCGAAATGGCGCAGCGCGTGGTGGTGATGTATGCCGGCCGCAAGGTGGAGGAGGCGAGCGCCGTGGAGCTGTTCGGCAATCCGCAGCACCCCTATACCCGCGGCCTGCTGGGCGCCGTGCCGAAGCTGGGATCCTCCTTGGTCGAGGGCGGGCGGTCCAAGCTGGCGGAGATCCCGGGCCTCGTCCCCTCGCTCCGCAAGCCGATCGTGGGCTGCCCGTTCGCGTCGCGCTGCCAGAGCGTCACCGATCTCTGCCGCAGCGTGGCCCCCGCCGTCGAGGCCAAGCGGCCCGGCCATCTTGTGGCCTGCCACTACGCCGAATTCTCCATGGGTATCGCCGCATGACCCGGCCCTTGCTCGAAGTCATGGCGCTCAAGAAGCACTTCCCGATCAAGGGGGGGCTGCTGGGCGGCGTGACCGGCCAGGTCTATGCGGTGGACGGCGTGAGCTTCGACATCGCGAAGGGCGAGACGCTGTCGCTCGTGGGCGAAAGCGGCTGCGGCAAGAGCACGGTGGGCCGCGCTATCCTGCGGCTGTTCCCGCCGACGGACGGCGAAGTGTGGCTCGACGGCCAGCGCATCGACAATTTGCCGGCCGGGCAGCTGCGCCCGCTGCGGCAGCGCATGCAGGTCGTGTTCCAGGACCCGTTCAGCAGCCTCAATCCCCGCATGCGGGTGCGGGACATCATCGCGGAACCCTTGCGCAATTTCGGCCTGGCGCGGAGCGGGCTGGACGACAAGGTGGCCCAGCTGATGGACACCGTCCGCCTGCCGCGGGAGGCCATGCACCGGTTCCCGCACGAGTTCAGCGGCGGCCAGCGCCAGCGCATCGGCATCGCCCGCGCACTGGCCCCCGGCGCCGACCTGATCATTTGTGACGAGGCCGTGTCCGCGCTGGATGTGTCGGTCAAAGCGCAGATCGTGAACCTGCTGTCCGATTTGCAGGACGAGCTGGGCTTGGCGCTGCTGTTCATCAGCCATGACCTCGCGATCGTCGAGCATCTGACGCACCGGGTAGCGGTCATGTATCTGGGCAAGATCGTGGAGATCGCGGACCGCCGCGCATTGTTCGCGACGCCCCGGCATCCCTACACCCGCGCCCTGCTTTCGGCCGTCCCGGTGCCGGATCCCCTTGCGAAGCGGGACCGCGTGATTCTGACCGGTGACGTGCCGAGCCCGATCAATCCGCCCAGCGGCTGCCGCTTCCACACGCGCTGCCCCTACGTGTTCGACCGTTGCCGGAGCGAGGAGCCGCTGCTGCGGGACCGGGGCGAGGGCCAGAAGGCGGCGTGCCACCTGGACGAGCTTCCAGAGCTGCAGGCGCTGCCGGTAGCCGCCTAGCGGGCGAGGCGGGTGGTGCGGTAGAGGCTGGCGAGCGGCGTGGTGAAACCGAGGCTTTCGAGCGAGAGATCCGCGCCCACCGTCAATGGCCGCTCGGGCCAGGTGCCGTCCGGCTGGCGGCGGAGCAGCTCGGCGCCGATGGTGGCGGTGCGCAGGACCAGGATCTCCTGCACGCTCGGGACCGTGACGTAGGTCCAGATGTTGGACCAGGTCTGCGGCTGGTTGCTGGGCGACAGGATCTCGACCAGCAGGACCGGCGTGTCGAGCGTGGCTTCTTCGTCGGCATAGGGCGTGCAGCTGACGGCGAGGTCCGGGATTCGGACATTATGGCCGGCGATCAGGCGGGGGATCACGCCGGGGTTCGCGATGACGCTGCATGGCCGGCCGGTTCGATCGAAATGCCTTGTCAGCTGATAGGTGAGCTCGCTTTGCAGCGCCCCATGCGTGCGGTTCGTGGGCGCCATCTGCTCCGGTACTCCGTCCACGAGTTGCCAGCGGTAACCGTCGCCGGGTTCCCAGGCCATGAACTCCTCGACCGACATGAAGACCGGGATCTTCGTGACTGCATTCATGGAAACGAGGCTACCACCTCCCTCGATGTAAAAGCGAGCGGGGTAAAAGCGAGCGGGGCAAAAGCGAGCGGGGCAAAAGCGAGCGGGGCGGCGCCTGAGGCCGCCCCGCACCAGGTCAGGCCGCCATCTGGTTCACGCGATGCTCCGCAATTCCGGTCAGCTTCTTGTCCGTCGCCTTCTCCTCATCGAGATTCTGCTGCAGGACACCAGCGCAATCCTTCCGGCCGAGCTGCTCGGCATAGGCGATCAGGCTGCCGTAGCGAGTGATCTCGTAATGCTCCACCGCCTGCGCCGCCGACAGCATCGCCGCGTCCCGCACGGCTTCGTCGTCGCAATCGCCCATGATCTCGCGGGCTTCCGACAGGATGCCGTCCATCGCGGCGCAGTCCACCGCCTTCACGGGCTGGCCATGCATCTCGAACACCTGCTCCAGCCGCTTCACCTGGGTCTGCGTCTCGGTCAGATGCTGCTGAAATGCGCTTTTCAGCTCCGGGTTGGACGCCTTCTCGATCATGGTCGGCAGGTTCTTCACGATCTGGTTCTCGGCGTAATAGATGTCCTGCAGCGTGTGGACGAACAGGTCATCGAGGGTCTTGATCGGCTTCGAAAACAGTCCCATGGCGGTTTTCCTTCGGTTTGGACGCACCAGTGTGGCGCGCCGACATAAGCCGGGCCGGGAACACCGGTTGCGAGGGCGCCGTTAAACTGCGCTTGATCGGCTGCCGCGGCTTGACCGCCCCTGGCCAGCACCCGCACAGTGCCCACCTACACGAGACGCCAAGGGAGAACGAACGATGCCGCAGGTATCGCTGACGGTGAACGGCCGGACGCACACGGCCGAGGTCGAAGGACGGACCTTGCTCGTGGAGTTGCTGCGGGAGGGCATGCACCTGACCGGCACGCATGTCGGCTGCGACACGAGCCAGTGCGGCGCATGCGTCGTGCATGTCGACGGCAAGTCCGTGAAGGCCTGCACCATGCTCGCCATGCAGGCGAACGGCACCCAGGTCCTGACGATCGAGGGGCTGGCGGCGCCGGACGGCACGCTGCATCCGATGCAGGAGATGTTCCGCGAGCATCACGCGCTGCAATGCGGATTCTGCACGCCGGGCATGGTGATGTCCGCGGTGGACCTGGTGCAGATGCACCCGGAGGGGCTGACCGAGGACGAGATCCGGCACGGGCTCGAGGGCAATCTCTGCCGCTGCACCGGCTACCATAACATCGTGAAGGCCATCGCGGCGGCCTGGCCGCTGATGCACGGCAAGACGCTTCAGCAAGCGGCGGAGTAACGGCAACAGCCGGCTCGACATAGGGGGGACATATCATGGGTTTCGAGGGCATCGGCGCGTCCGTGCGCCGCAAGGAAGACCACCGCTTTCTGAACGGCCGCGGCAGCTACACCGATGACCTGAACCGCCCCGGCCAGCTGCACGCCGTGATCCGCCGCGCGGACCGGCCGCATGCCCGGCTGCTGTCGATCGACACGGAGGCCGCCCGGGCCGCCCCCGGGGTGATCGCGATCTACACCGGCACAGACCTGCAGGCGGACGGGGTCGGCGGCGTGCCCTGCGGCTGGCAGATCCACAACAAGGACGGTTCGCCGATGGCGGAGCCGATGCACCCCGTGCTGGCCATCGGCAAGGTGCGCCATGTCGGGGACCCCGTGGCCGTCGTGATCGCCGGGACAAGGCAGGAGGCCAAGAACGCCGCCGAGCTGCTGAATATCTCATACGAGGATCTTCCGGCGATCGCCTCCGTGCGGGATGCGATCGCACCCTCGGCACCGCTCGTGCATGACGAGGCGGTCGCAAATACCTGCTACGATTGGCATATCGGCGATGCCGGGCTGGTGGATGCGGCGTTCGCGAAGGCGGCGCACCGTGTCAAGCTCGACCTTTTGAACAACCGTCTGGTGCCCAACGCCATGGAGCCCCGGGCCGCGATCGGCGAGTGCGACCCGTCGTCTGGGGACTACACGCTGCACACCACGAGCCAGAACCCGCACGTGATCCGCCTGCTGATGGGCGCCTTCGTGCTGCACATCCCGGAGAACAAGCTGCGTGTCGTGGCGCCGGACGTCGGTGGCGGCTTCGGCTCCAAGATTTACCACTATGCCGAGGAGGCGATCGTCACCTGGGCCGCCGGCAAGCTGCGCCGCCCCGTAAAATGGACCTGCGACCGGAGCGAGGCCTTCCTCTCCGACGCGCATGGGCGCGACCATGACAGCACGGCGGAGATGGCGCTCGATGCGGAGGGCCGCTTCCTCGCGTTGCGCGTGCGCACGCTGTGCAACATGGGCGCCTATCTCAGCACCTTCGCCCCGGCGGTGCCGACCTATCTCTACGCCACGCTGCTGGCCGGGTGCTACACCACGCCCGTGATCTATGCCGAGGTGCGCGCCGTGTTCACCAACACGGTCCCGGTGGACGCCTATCGCGGCGCCGGGCGGCCGGAGGCGACATACCTGCTCGAACGGCTGATGGACGTGATCGCCCATGACACGGGCATCGACCGCGTCGAGCTGCGCCGCAAGAATTTTATCGGCCGCGACCAGTTTCCGTATCAGACGCCTGTGGCACTGCAATACGACAGCGGCGATTACCAGACAACGTTGAACACTTGCTTGAAGGCGGCCGATTGGGACGGCTTCCCCGCCCGGCGCGCGGCGTCGGCCCGGCGTGGCAAGCTGCGCGGCATCGGCATGTCCACCTATGTCGAGGCGTGCGGCATCGCGCCGTCGAAGCTGGTGGGGCAGCTGGGTGCGCGGGCCGGGCTATACGAGGTCGCGAACATCCGCGTGCATCCGACCGGCAGCGTCAGCGTGTTCACCGGCACCCACAGCCACGGCCAGGGCCACGAAACCACTTTCGCGCAGCTGGTGGCCGACCAGCTCGGCGTGCCGATCGACCAGGTGGACATCGTGCATGGCGACACCGCCAAGATCCCGTTCGGCATGGGCACCTATGGCAGCCGCAGCCTGGCCGTCGGCGGCTCGGCCATGGTGAAGGCGATGGACAAGGTGATCGCCAAGGGTAAGAAGATCGCGGCGCACCTGATGGAAGCGTCCGTCGAGGATATCGAGTTTAAGGACGGGCATTTCTCGGTGGCCGGCACCGACAAGAAAAAGGCGCTGGCCGAGGTCTCGCTGGCTGCCTACGTGCCGCATAACTACCCGATCGAGGAGCTGGAGCCCGGCCTCGATGAGACCGCGTTCTACGATCCCAAGAACTTCACCTTCCCCGGCGGCTGCCATATCTGCGAGGTCGAGATCGATCCCGAGACCGGGACGACGCAGGTGGTGAACATGGTGGCGGTGGACGATGTGGGCCGGGTCATCAACCCGATGATCGTGGAGGGGCAAGTGCAGGGCGGATTGGCGCAAGGCATTGGCCAGGCGCTGATGGAGAACGCCGTCTATGACACCAATGCGCAGCTCGTGACGGGATCGTTCATGGACTATCAGATGCCCCGCGCGCATGACTTCCCGCCCATGACCATCAGCACCGAAAACACGCTCTGCACCCACAATCCGTTGGGGTCCAAGGGCGTGGGGGAGGTGGGCGCGATCGGTTCGCCCCCGTCCGTGATCAACGCTGTCGTCGACGCTTTGCGCGATTATGGCGTGCGCCATCTGGACATGCCGGCGAGTCCGCAGAAGATATGGGCCATCATCCAGGCCAACCAGCCGCGCATGGCGGCCGAGTAGGAGATCCCGCATGTATGATTTCAGCTATGTGAAGCCCAAGACCCTGCCCGAAGCCGTGACGGCGATGGGCGGTATGGATGTGAAGGTGCTGGCGGGCGGCCAGACCTTTATCCCGGTGCTGAAGCAGCGGCTCAACAAGCCCGGCACCATCGTGGATCTGTCGGCGCTTGGCCTGACCGAGATTACGTCGAGTGCCGGGTCGATCAGGATCGGCGCCATGGCGACGCACCATCAGATCGAGAGCCATGCCGACATCAAGGCGAAGATCCCGGGCCTGGCGAAGATGGCGTCCTGGATCGGGGACACCCAGGTGCGGCATCGCGGCACGATGGGCGGCAGCCTGGCGAACAACGATCCCTCCGCCTGTTACCCTGCGGCCGTGCTGGCGTTGGGCGCCACCATCCATACCAACAAGCGCAGCATCCATGCCGACCAGTATTTCCAGGGCATGTTCACGACAGCGCTGGAAGTGGACGAGCTGATCACCGCCGTCGAGTTCCCGATCCCCGAGAAGTCGAATTACGAGAAATTCCGCAACCCGGCGTCTCGCTACGCCATGGTCGGCGTCTTCGTGGCGAAGGGGCCCGCTGGCCTGCGGGTGGCAATCACCGGTGCCGGGCAGGATGGCGTGTTCCGGCATACGCAGATGGAGCAGGCGCTGGCCACCAATTGGTCCGCGGACGCGATCAGGGACATCGTGACTCCGGCCGATGGACTGAATGGCGACATTCACGCCAGTCCGGCGTATCGTGCGCACTTGATCGGCGTAATGGCGCGCCGGGCCGTTGCGGCGGCGTGATCGTAGGATTTCATGTTGGTTGTTGACCTCCATCTGCTGTGCAAGCAGGGACAGCGGAATAAGCGGATCGGCCCGGAGCCGACCCGGTATGAGACGGGCTCCTGGCCCGTGACGGACGAAGTCGCCGAAGAGTCGCTCGGCGGCCGGCTCTATCTGCATGCCGCCCGTGCCGAAGAGGCCTATTACGGCGGCACGATCCAGACCTGGCGGCACTCCGACACGGACCCGAAGCGCAAGGTGTTCACCTACCTGGTCGATGGCCCGTTCCGCATCCGCTGCCCCGAGAAATGGGGCCAGGAGAAAGCCATCGTCCGCCGGGAGGACTGACGCCCCGCATCATGTTGTGGTGATCGGCGCCGGCATCGTCGGCGCCGCCACTGCGATCGAGCTGCTGCGGGACGGGCACGGGGTCACGATCCTGGAGCCGGGCTCGCCCGGTGGCGAGCAGGCGGCCAGCTACGGCAACGGCGCCTGGCTCAGCCCGAGTTCGGTTGTGCCGGTCTCGATGCCCGGGCTCTGGCGGCGGGTGCCGGGGTTCTTGCGCGATCCGCTGGGGCCGCTCACGATCCGGCCTTCGTATCTGCCGCGGCTGCTCCCGTGGCTGCTGCGCTTCGTGCGCGCCGGCTCGACCGTGGCGCGGGTGGAGCGGACGGCGCGGGCGCTGCGCTCACTGGTGGGGGACGCGCCGGAGCGGCACCGCGCGCTCGCGGCCGAGGCCGGGGTGGCCGGCATGATCGAGCGCCGCGGCCTCATGTATCTCTATCCCGATCGCGCCGCCTTCATGGCGGAGGCGCTGGCCTGGCGCTTGCGGCGGGACAATGGCGTGCGCTGGCTCGAGCTGGACGCAGACGCGCTGCGGCAGCAGGAGCCCTCGCTCGACCGGCGCTACACCTTCGGCGTGCTGGTGCAGGAGGGCGGGCACTGCCAGGAGCCCGGCGCCTACGTGGCGGCGCTGGTGTCGCATGCGGTCGGGCAGGGGGCGCGGCTGGTGCGCGGGACGGCCACCGGCTTCCGGATCGAGGCCGGGCGGCTGCGCGCCGTGCTGACCGAGGCCGGTGAGATCGCCTGCGATGCGGCCGTGATCTGCGCCGGTGCCCGCTCCCGCACGCTGGCGCGGGCGGCCGGGGACCGCATCCCGCTCGAGACGGAGCGCGGCTATCACGTGTGGATCGACACGACCGAGGGGCCCCGCATCCCCGTGATGCCGAGCGACGGCAAGATGTCCGTGAGCGCGTTGCCGGGCGGCTTGCGGATCGCGGGCCAGGTGGAGCTGGCCGGGCTCGACGCGGCGCCGAACTGGGACCGGGCGCGGGTGCTGCTGAACTGGGCGAAGCGGTCGTTCCCGGGCCTGCCGCAAGATCTGGCCGCAAGCCGGGTCCGGATGTGGATGGGCCACCGCCCCAGCATTGCGGACGGCCTGCCGGTGATCGGCCCGGCCCGCGCCACGGCCGACATCCTGTATGCCTTCGGCCATGGCCATGTCGGCCTGGCTGCCGGGCCGGTCACCGGGCGGCTGGTGGCGGATCTGCTGGGCGGGCGCCAGCCAGTGATCGAACCGGGGCCATTCGCGCCCGGGCGGTTCCACCGATGATGCGGCGGCGGCGGTCTTCGGTAATATCGTGTTTGGTGGCTTGATGGGCGCGATGAGGGATAAAGACAGCGGTGCGTCGTGGAAATATGACAGCGCTGTCAAACCTCAAGCTGACGCTGGCCCGGCCTCCTTCGCCAAGCCGCAAAGCTGAAACTTCGCCAGGGAGCCCATGATATGACCGAGCTATACACCGCCGCCGACCTCAAGGCGCTCGAGGCGTGGGACACCCCCACGATCTGCAACGGCCTCGAATTCATCGTGCCCGAGCGCCGGGCCATCGGTTTCACGACGGAGCCGATGGTCGCCGCCGACCGGTCATTGAAGCCGATTGTGGGCGTGGCCCGCGTCGGCACCATCCGCGCGCGGGAGGCGCCGCGCGGCCCCGTGGCGGACCGGCTCGACTGGTATGACTACGTGGCCGAGGCCGCGTTCCCGACCGTGGTCGTGCTGCAGGACCTCGATGACCGCCCGGGTTACGGCGCCTGGTGGGGCGAGGTGCATTCCACGGTGCACAAGGCGCTGGGGGCGCTCGGCTGCGTCACCAACGGGTCGTTCCGGGATTGCGACATGCTGGCGCCGGGGTTTCAGATCGTGGGCGGGCGCATCGGGCCCAGCCACGCGCATGTGCACCTGGTCGGCTTCGGCGCCCCGGTCAACATCTTCGGCATGAACGTGGCGCATGGGGACGTGGTGCATGCCGATTTCCACGGTGCCGTCGTAATCCCGGCAGAGGCCGTAACCCAATTACCCGGCGCCATCGCGCTCTCGATGCGGCGGGAGAAGGTGATCCTCGACATCTGCGCCAGCCCCGATTTCTCCCCGGCCAAGCTGCGCGAAGCCGTCCGGCAATCCGGCGAGATCCACTAAGGGGAGCGGCCATGCGCGACGCCGACGAGCATACCATCACCGAGGCCGTGCTGGAGCGTTTTGCGGGGACCCCCGATCCCCGCCTGCACACCCTGCTCGGTGCCCTGGTCCGCCACATGCATGCCTTCGTGCGCGAAACGGAACCGACCTTCGAGGAATGGCAGCACGCGATCGCCTATCTGACCCGCACCGGGCAGATGTGCGACGACAAGCGGCAGGAGTTCATCCTGCTGTCGGACGTGCTGGGCGTTTCGATGCTGGTGGACGCGATCAACCACCGCCAACCCGCGGGCGCCACAGAGACCACCGTGCTCGGCCCCTTCCATGTGCAGGGCGCGCCGCTTCCGGCGCATGGGGCGGACCTTGCCGTCGGCATGCCGGGCGAGCCGTTGCTGATCGAGGGCCGCGTGCTCTCCACCACCGGGGCGCCGCTGGCCGGCGCTGCGGTTGAGGTCTGGCAGTCCGACGCCGAAGGTTTTTACGACGTGCAGCGGCCCGAGCTCGATGGGCATGCGCTGCGCGCCACCTTCCACACCGACGCCGAGGGCCGGTTCCATTATTGGTCCATCAACCCGGCGCATTACCCGATCCCGGATGACGGCCCGGTCGGCGAGCTGCTGGCCGCCACGGACCGGCACCCGTTTCGCCCGGCGCATGTGCACTTCATGGTGTCGGCGCCGGGTCACGAGACGCTGGTGACGCATCTGTTCGCGGCTGACAGCCCGTATCTGGACAGCGACGCGGTATTTGGCGTGAAGACCAGTTTGATCGAGGAGTTCGCCCCGCAACCTCCCGGCACCGCTCCGGATGGGAGGGTGCTGAGCCAGCCCTGGCGGCATCTCGCACGGGATTTCGGGCTTAAGCCGGCCAGGGTTCCATGATCAGACCGACGTTCCCGGCCCGGCTCCCGGCAGCATGCGTCCCATGACCCCGTCCCGCTTGACCAAAAGATGATACAGCGCGCCAGCGACATGCAATGCGATCAGCGCCAGCACGGCTATGGCCAGCACGCCATGCACATCCCCCACGGCCTCCCCGAGGGCCTTGTCCGGCCCGACCAGCGCCGGCAGGCCGATCCCGAACACGCGCGGCGTGACGCCGAAGGCATTGGCCGACACCCAGCCTAGGGCCGGCAGCACGATCAGCACCGCATAGAATGCCCAATGTATCGCCCGGGACAGGAGGCGCATTGAGGGCGGCAAATCCGCGGGTGGCGGCGGGGGCGTGTGGCTGAGCCGCCAGGCCAGGCGCAGCACCATCACGATCAGGATCGCGGCGCCGATCGACAGATGCCAGGAATCGATCGCGTCCTCCGCCGATTTTGGCAGCACATAGGGCAGGATCAGCTTGGTCGCGTATTGGCCCAGCAACAGCGCCACGATCAGCCAATGGAAACTGCGGGCGATGGTGCCGTAGGTGGTCGGGATCGGTGCGGGCATGGAATGCTCCTCAGACGCTCCTATCATGGCGTCGCCCCGCACGATCGCCAACCGAACCCATCGTCTCGACAGCCGGCCCGGGCTCTTGCAGCATGGAGGCATGATCCTTCTCGTGAACTCCGGCGGGGCCGAGGCCGTGCCGGACTGGCAGGCCTTGTTCGCCCAAGCCGCCCCCGACCTCGACGTGCGCTGGATCGACGATCCCACGGTGGATCCCGCGGACGTGCGCTACGTCCTGGTTTATGACCCGCCGCTCGGCCGGCTCGCGGCGCTGCCGAACCTGAATGTGATCCTCAGCGCCGCGGCCGGGGTGGATCACATCACCCGCGATCCCAGTTGGCCACGCCATCTACCGCTGGTGCGCATGGGCGGTGACGAAACCTGCCAGCGCATGAGCGAGTATGTCTGCCTGGCCGCCCTCAGCATGCTTCGCGACATGCCGCGCATCATCGTGCAGCAGGCAGCCCGGCACTGGGATAGCTTCGACATGGACCGCACGGCGCCCGACACGCGCGTTGGCATCATGGGGCTCGGCAACCTCGGCGCCCACGCTGCGGGCATGCTGCGCGGGCTGGGCTTCCCCGTCGCCGGTTGGTCCCGCAGCCGCAAGGGCCTGCCCGGCTTGCAGTGTTTCGCGGGCGCGGAAGAGCGGGACGCCTTCCTCGCGCAATCCGACATCCTGGTCTGCCTCCTGCCGGACACGGCGGGCACGCGCGGCGCCATCCGGGCCGAGACACTCGCCAAGCTGCCGCGCGGCGCCAGCCTGATCAACGCCGGGCGCGGGCCGCAGGTGGTGGTAACGGATGTGCTGGCGGCACTCGATACCGGGCACCTTAGTTCCGCGATGCTGGACGTGTTCGATCCGGAACCTCTCCCGCCCGATCATCCGGTCTGGACCCACAAGCGCGTGATCGTGACGCCCCACACCGCCTCCACCGCTTCCCGCCCGGCGCGCGCGCGCTACGTGGCAGAGGCCATCGCCCGGTTCGAGCGCGGGGACCCGCTGCCCAATGTCTTCGATCCGGCGCGCGGATATTGACCGTGGCCCCGCCCCGGGCCGATCATGCTGCACCTGCACGGAGGTCTGCTCCATGAACGTCGCCACGCCCCCATCCTCGCTCGCCGGCTGCTCCACGGAGGAGTGGCAGGTCCGCTGCGACGTCGCGGCGCTCTATCGGCTGGTCGCGCATTTTCGGATGACGGACCTGATTTACACCCACATCAGCGCGCGGCTGCCGGGGCCGGAGCATCATTTTCTGATCAACCAGTATGGCGTGCAGTTCCACGAGATGCGCGCCTCCGACCTGGTGCGGATCGATATGGACGGGCGGATCGTTCAGGATGGCATCAGCCGCCGGGTGAACGCGGCCGGGTTCTGCATCCACTCCGCCATCCACATGGCCCGGCACGACCTCATGTGCGTCGTGCACACCCACACGGCCGCGGGCATGGCGGTGGCCGCGCAGAAGCACGGGCTGCTGCCGATCAGCCAGCATGCGCTGAAATTCTACGGGCACCTCGCCTATCACGGGTATGAGGGCATCGCGCTCGACCTCGATGAGCGGGAGCGGCTGGTGCGGGACCTCGGTGACCACAAGGCGATGATCCTGCAGAACCACGGGTTGTTGGTCGCCGGCCGCACGATCCCTGAGGCGTTCAACCAGATCTACTACCTGGAGCGCGCGTGCCAGGCGCAGGTCGCGGCCTTGGCGGGCGGGGCGGAGCTGGTCACGCCGCCGGAAGCCGTGCGCCTGCACACCGCGCAGCAATTCCAGCGGGAGGACGCGCTGGAGCATTATCATATGATGTGGGAGAGCTGCCTCCGTCTGGTGGAAAATGACCGTCCGGATTACCGCGCCTGACCTCTCCGCTGCTATCGATCGAGGGGCTGCGCACGGTCTTCAAGGGTGAGCAGGGGCGGGACGTGCCGGCCGTGGATGGCGTGTCATTGACCGTGGGGCGCGGGCAGACGCTGGGGATCGTGGGCGAAAGCGGGTGCGGCAAGAGTATGCTGTCGCTCTCGGTCATGGGGCTCGTGCCACCGCCGGGGCGGGTCGCGGCGGGGCGGGTGATGTTCGGCGGGCAGGACCTGCTGACTTTGCCGAAACGGGCGATGCGGGACATCAGGGGCCGGCGGATCGCGATGATCTTCCAGGAACCCATGACGTCGCTCAACCCGGCCTACAGCATCGGCGACCAGATCATGGAGGCGATGCGCGCGCATGACCGCGCGGCCTCGAAGGCGGAGCTGCGGACCCGCGCCATCGCAGCACTCGACCGCGTGCGCATTCCGGCCGCCGCCCGGCGCGTCGATGCCTACCCGCACCAGCTCAGCGGCGGCATGCGGCAGCGGGTGATGATCGCGATGGCGCTGTCCTGCGCGCCCGACCTGCTGATCGCCGACGAGCCCACGACCGCGCTGGACGTGACGGTGCAGGCGCAGATCCTCGATCTTCTGCGGGACCTGCAGGCACAAACCGGGATGGCGATCGTGCTGATCACGCACGATCTCGGCGTTGTGGCGGAAATGGCGGACGAGGTCGCGGTCATGTATGCCGGCCGCGTGGTGGAACGGGCGCCGGGCACCGCCATCTTCGACGATCCCCAGCACCCCTATACCTTGGGCCTGCTGGGCAGCATCCCGCGCATCGAGGAGGACCGGGACCGCCTGCTGGCGATCGAGGGCGCCGTGCCGCCACCGTTCGACCTCCCGCCCGGCTGCCGCTTCCACCCGCGCTGCGTGTTTGCGGCGGAGGCGTGCGCGCAGCAAGACCCGGCGCTTCGCCCGCTCGGCCCCGCGCATGACGCTGCCTGCCTGCTGGCGCCGGTCGAGGCTTCGGTTTGACGGCGGTGCTGGAAGTGGACGGCCTGGCCAAGCACTACCCTATCAGGGCCGGGTTCCTGCGCCGGGCGCAGGGCGTGGTGCGGGCGGTGGACGGCGTGTCGTTCGCCGTGCAACCGGGCGAGACCCTGGCGCTGGTCGGCGAAAGCGGCTGCGGCAAGAGCACCACGGCGAGGCTCGCCTTGCGGCTGATCGAGCCCACCGCCGGCCGCGTGCGGTTCGAGGGGCAGGACATCACCGGCCTTGCCGGCGTCACGCTTCGCAAGCTGCGGCGGCGGATGCAGATGGTGTTCCAGGACCCGTTCGCCTCGCTCAATCCGCGCATGCAGGTGCAGGATATCGTGGGGGAGCCGCTGCTGATCCACGCCATCGGGGACGCGGCGGCTCGGCGGGACCGGGTGGCATCCTTGCTCAGCCTCGTCGGCCTGGCACCCTATCACGCCACGCGCTACCCGCACGAGTTCAGCGGCGGTCAGCGGCAGCGGATCGGCATCGCCCGTGCGCTGGCCGTGGAGCCCGCGCTGATGGTGCTGGACGAGCCCGTGAGCGCGCTCGATGTGTCGATCCAGGCGCAGGTGGTGAACCTGCTGCGCGATCTGCAACAGCGGCTCGGCCTCAGCTATCTGTTCATCGCGCACGATCTGGCGGTCGTGAAGCACGTGGCGGACCGGGTGGCGGTCATGTATCTGGGACGCATCGTGGAGATCGGGCCGAAGGCGCAGGTGTTCGCCAATCCGCGCCATCCCTATACCCGCGTGCTCCTCGCGGCCATCCCGCGGCCGGACCCGCATCGCCGCGTGACCCGGCCGGCGCCGGACGCCGCCACGCTGGACGTGCCGAGCCCGGCCGATATCCCGCCGGGATGCCGCTTTCACCCGCGCTGCGCCTTTGCCATCGATCGCTGCCGAACCGAGGATCCCACCTTGCGCCTCATCGACCCCCTGCATCAATCTGCCTGCCACTTGGCCGAGAGCCTGCCGCCCGTGCCGGCGCTGGTGACGGCGACGGGCTCGGCCGTCACGGCCCGGCGGCTCGCTTTGTATGCCGACCGTCGCACCGGGCCCGGCGCATGAGTGCGGTCATCGTCTCGCCCCGGCTCATGCGCGTGGGGGGCGGCGCCGTGGCGGAGATTGCGGAGGTCCTGGCGACATTCGGCCTCTCCCGGCCGTTGGTGGTGACGGACTCTTACATGGTCCGTTCCGGCCTGGTCCGCCGCTGCATCGATCCACTCGAAGCAGCCGGGCTGACGATCGCGGTGTTCAGTGACACCGTGCCGGAGCCGACGGATGCGGTGATCGAGGCCGGGGTGCAGGTGATGCAGGGGGGCTCGTTCGATTGTTTGATTGGGTTCGGCGGCGGCTCCCCGATCGATACCGCGAAGGCAATGACCATCCTCGCTGCCGGCCGCGCAGCCCGGCCCGGCGCGTTGATGCGGGACTTCAAGGTGCCGGTGCAGAACGATGCCCCGGGCCTGCCGGTGATCGCAGTGCCGACCACGGCAGGGACCGGAAGCGAAGCCACGCGCTTCACCGTCATCACCGACACCGAGCGCGGCGAAAAAATGCTGATCGCGGGGCTCGCGGCGCTGCCCTGGGCAGCGGTGGTGGATTACGAGCTGACCTTTTCCGTGCCCCGGCGCATCACGGCCGACACCGGCGTGGACAGCCTGACGCATGCGCTGGAGGCCTATGTGTCGCGCCGGGCCAACCCGTATTCCGATACCCAGGCCCTGGCAGCGATGGCGCTGATCGGCGCGAATTTGCGCCGGGCCTTTGCCGAGCCGGGCGATGCCGGGGCGCGGGCGGCGATGATGATGGGCTCGCTACAGGCCGGGATCGCGTTCAGCAACAGCTCGGTGGCGTTGGTGCACGGCATGAGCCGCCCGATCGGCGCCCATTTCCACGTGCCGCACGGCATGAGCAATGCCATGTTGCTGCCGGCCGTGACGCGCTTCGGCCTGGCGTCCGCGACGGCACGGTATGCCGAAGCGGCCCGCGTGATCGGCTTTGCCGATCGGGCCGACCCCGACGAGATCGCGGCGGAAAAGCTGGCCGACGGTCTCACGACCTTGAACCGGGACCTCGATGTGCCAAGCCCGGCCGCGTTCGGCATCGACCGTCGCGAATGGGACGCGAAGCTCGGCACCATGGCAGAGCAAGCCCTGGCGTCCGGCAGCCCCGGCAACAATCCGCGCGTCCCCACGCGGGATGAGATCGTCGCGCTGTACGGCCTGGTGTGGGACCGCAACGCCTAGGGTCGTGATTGCGCTATCCCGGGACCCCCTCCAGGGCGGTCGTGAACGAATATCGCTCCAGGGACACGGCGGCGAGTGGTTTCGGCTTGCTGAACAGGTAACCCTGGACCTGCTGGCAGCCTTCCTCGCGCAAGATGGCGAGCTGTCCGGCCGTCTCGACCCCTTCGGCCGTGATGCTGATCCCGAGCGAGTTTCCCATGGCGATCACGGCGCGGACGATGGCGATGGAGTCCTCGCTGTCTTCGAGATGCCGGATGAAGCTCTGGTCGATCTTCAACTTGTCGAAAGCGAAGCGCCTGAGGTAGCTGAGCGAGGAGTATCCGGTCCCGAAATCGTCCATCGAGATCCGGACGCCGCGTGACCGGATCTTGCGTAAGGTCAGCAATGTCTCCCCGGTATCTTGGAGAAGCAGCGATTCGGTGATTTCGAGTTCCAGCCGGTGCGGCGCGAGACCGGAGCGGGCGAGCGCGGCTTCGACCTCCTCGACGATCGCTCCGTTACGAAACTGCACGGGCGACAGGTTGACCGCGATGCTGACATGGTCCGGCAAAGTCATTGCGTCGTGACAGGCGCGGTCGAGAACGAACGCGCCAAGCGGCACGATGAGACCTGCCTCTTCGGCTAGGGGGATGAAGTCAGCCGGTGAGACCATGCCGCGGACGGGATGGTTCCAGCGGACGAGAGCCTCGAAGCCGCCGATCTTCCCATTCTGTGTAGCGACCAGCGGCTGGTAGAAGACTTCGAACTGCTCTTCGGCGATGGCCTGCCGCATATCGTATTCGAGGCCGCGACGCGCCTGCATGCGGGTGTTCATCTCCGGCTCGAAGAAGCGGTAGGTATTGCGGCCATCGGCCTTGGCCCGATAGAGGGCCAAGTCTGCGTTCTTCAACAGGTCATCGGACGAGGCGGACCGGTCGGACGCGGTGGCAATGCCGATACTGGTGCCGATCGCGATCGAATGACCATCGACCACGAACGGCGCGTTGAGCGCCGTAATGAGCCGAACAGCCAAGGACGTGGCCGCGCCAGGCTGATCTGCGGCGGACTGGATGACGGCGAACTCGTCCCCGCCGAGCCGCACGACGAGGTCGCTGTCCCGTGTCTCTGCCATGAGGCGTTGCGCGACGATCTTGAGCAGAGAGTCACCGACCGGGTGCCCCAAGGTGTCGTTCACGACTTTGAAGCGATCCAGGTCGAGGCAGAGGACGGCGATACTGTTGCCGCAATTCAGCCTCGCAAGTTCATCGGATAGGAACTCGCCGAAGCGCAATCGGTTCGGAAGACCCGTCAATGCGTCGTGGCGGGCCATGTGTGCCAGCCGGGCTTCGATACGATGGCGTTCGGTCACGTCCTCATAGGTCAATACCCAACCGCCACCCTCCATGGAGCAATGCGAGATTGCAATAAGGCGGCCATCTGCGAATTCCTGGAGGGCAACGCCGTTGGGTTGGGCGAGGAAGGCTTGGCGCGATGCGAACAGTTCGTCCAGTGTCACGCCTGGATGGTAGCCGGCCGTGATGCTGAGCCCGATCAGCTCTTTATAGGTCATGCCGACCCGCATGTCTTCAGGCCTGGCACCCAGGATGTCACAGTAGCGCCGGTTGTATATGACCAATACACCCGCGCTATCGAACATGCATAGACCCTGAGACATATTGTTCAAGGCCGTCTCAAGACGAATTCCAGTCTTTTTAAGATCTTCTTCATGCAGACCACCCTGCCGCATGTCTTCTTTGAAGACCTGGATCGCCCGGGCCATGGCACCAATCTCGTCCGCATCACTCAGCGAGGGAATCGGAACCGAGTGCTCACGGTTAGCCAGCTTCAGGATGGCATGCTGAAGTCGCCAGAACCGCTTCAGCATGCTTTGCGAGACGGCTAGGCTGCACAATCCGATGCCCAGGATAATGGCCGTCGTTACGTAGATCCAATCGACCATGCGGTCAGCGTTCCGAAGTAAATCCTCGACCTCTGTATTGAGAAGTTCCGTCTGCTCCTCTCGCCATTGCGCGACGAGTTGCCGCGCGTTTTCCGCGGCAGGCTCATACTGTCTTTCGAGGGTTTCAAGCGCCTGGTCCTGGGCGAAGTAGTGTGACAGGTCGAGCACACGCTCGCCCGCGGCAAAAAGCGGCGGCAGAGCGCCAGTCAATTTTGCAGATAGCTCGTGCCAGGCTTTGTCCCGGTTCGTCCCAACCCAATCTTCGACGCCCTCATTTGCCCCGCCCCGGTCTGGCCCTCCGTGGCCAGCTCCCCGGGCCCGCATCACCCCGTCGGCAAGTTCGCTTTCGACCGCGACCTTGATCCGCCAGGCTTGCTCGATCTTTGCGCGGTCCAACAAGGCGGGCGCGCTGCCGATCAGTCCAGCGTGCCGCTGCATCAGCAGCTCCAATCGGCTCGCCAGACGGCTGCCGCCGATTCCACGCTCCAGTAGAGCATGGGCCGTCATTTTCGTCTGGGAGGAGAGATAGATCGACGACACAGCCGACATGACCACCGCAACCAGCGCCATGGCCGCCATGACCCTGAGCTTGCGACCCACGCTGAGTTGGTGGAGCGGCCTTGCCATCCCTCACTCCATCGGGGAGGTGGTCGCAGCGTCCCGAAATGCGGCAATCACGTCGAGCATGGCGGGCGAGGGTTCGCCGAGGCTCACCAGGCTGAGCTCCTGCACGATGGGAGCGCCGACCGACAGCATCCTCACGGGACGCCCGTTGGCCAGCTTGGACTGCGTGATCCCGAGCGCGCCCACCTCCTGCTCGACCACGCCCAAGACCTGGGTGCCGTTCCTGACTTGGATACGATTGGGCGCCGTGACGCGCCGCCCAGCTCCCAGGGTTGCGCCTTCGACGGAGGCCAAGACCCCGCCTCCCTCGTGAACCGATACGAGCCGGATCGGCAAGGCGGGACCGCCTAAATCCGTCCAGTTCGTGATCTGTCCGTTCAGGACGCCAACCAGCATCTCTCTCGTAATCGATCCTACGGGATTGCTCGGATGGACGACAAAGGCAGCCTGCGTCATCGACACCCGGAACACCCGCAACCGATCGATCGGAGCATTGGGCGAAAGGCGAAGAACGGTGTCGACCTCGTTTGCTAAAGCGGTGGAGATCATCGCCAGGTCCGCCTTGCCGTCGAGCAACGCGAACAATCCGATGCTGGATTTGTTCGGGACCACCACAATCCGGTGACGGGCGGCAGCCTCCACGGACGCAAGCTTTCCGACGACCAATTCGGAGTTGAAGGTGGTCGAGCCCTGGAGCGTCAGCGTGTCGGCGACCGCAACCGTGCCGCAAAACAGCCAGCCCAGGACGATTATCGCTGCCAGTCGCGCAAACCGGGCCATGGGTACTCCGTGCCGAACAACCCCCAGACCGGGTCGTTACCGCACGATCAGACCGCAAAAAGACTAATATTTCGTCAACGCAGGACGGCTCCGGTGGGTGAGAAGGCGAAAATGGCCGCCGGCTGTCAGACCACCCGCACCTGCAGCTCCGGCAAGCCCTCGATCCGTCCCACCATCAGATCTCCCGCCACCACGGGCCCCACATTCTCCGGCGTGCCGCTGTAGATGATGTCCCCGGGCGCCAGCTCGAACGCCTGCGACAGCTGGGCGATCTGCTCCGCCACCGTCCAGATCATCTGGTCCAAATCCGTGGATTGCCGCAGCAGCCCATTCACCCGCAGCGTGATCGCGCCGCGGCCCAGATGCCCCACGAGCGCCACGGGATGGATGGGCCCGATCGGGGCGGAGTGGTCGAAGCTCTTGCCGATCTCCCAGGGCTTCTTCTGGTCGCCCATGCCGCGCTGCAGGTCCCGCCGGGTCATATCCAGGCCGATGGCGTAGCCGAAAACATGGTCCAGCGCCTGCGCCACCCGAATGTCGCGCCCGCCGCGATGCAGCGCCGCCACGAGTTCGATCTCATGGTGGTAGTTGCGTGTGAGGGTGGGGTAGGGATGGTCCCCCACCGTGCCCGGCGCCACGAACTGCACCGCATCGGACGGTTTCTGGAAGAAGAAGGGCGGCTCCCGGTTCGGATCGCTCCCCATCTCGCGGGCGTGGGCGGCGTAGTTGCGGCCGATGCAGTAGATGCGGCGGACCGGGAAGACCTGGTCCGTGCCCATGATCGGGATCGACGGTTGCGCCACCGTGAACGGCATGCGCGGGCCGGAGTCCGGCGTCGGGTCGCGTCCCTGGGCCCGCGCCGTTCCGGCAGCTCCCGCCAGCAATGAGCCCAGCAATGCCCCGCGCCGCCCGGTCCGTTCCATTTTCAATCCTCCCCGCCGTGACGAACAGGGTAGTGTCAGGCGCGGCAGAGGGCTATCTCTGCGGTGTGCCCCGACCAACCCAGGCCCGGCGGAACAGGAGCAAGACCCACGATGTCACGCAAGACCGGCCGCCAGTTCTTCTCCAATCCGGGTCCGACCAACATCCCCGACAGCGTGCTCCGCGCCATGGACCGGCCGACGATCGACTTCATGGACCCTGAATTCGTGGCGTTGTTCCACGAGGGTGTCACCGGCCTCAAGCGCGTGCTGCGGACCGAGGGCGAGGTGTTCCTCTACACAGCCTCCGGCCATGGCGCGTGGGAGGCGACGCTGACAAACCTGCTTTCCCCGGGGGACACCGTGCTGCTGCTGGAAAGCGGCTGGTTCAGCGAGGGCTGGGCCGAGATGGCGGTAAAGCTCGGCCTCAAGACGCAGACGGTCGCGGCCGATTGGCGCCGGGGTGTGGACACGGGGGCCGTGGCCGCGGCGCTGCGGGCCGACACCGGGCACGTCATCAAGGCGGTGCTGGCCGTGCATAACGAGACCGCGACCGGAATGGCGATGCCGTTGCCCGAGATTCGCGCCGCCCTAGATTCCACCCAGCACCCGGCGCTGTTCTGCGTGGACACCATCAGCTCGCTCGGCTCGCTCGAGTTCCGGATGGCGGAGTGGGGCATCGATGCCGTGGTTGGCGGCAGCCAGAAAGGCCTGATGCTGCCGACCGGGTTCAGCTTCACCGCGGCCTCGGCCAAGGCGATGCGGGCGCATGAGACGGCGCGGATGCCGCGGCATTATTTCGATTGGACGGTCATGGTGACCCGGGCCTTCCGTTCGTTCGTGGGGACGGTGCCGGTCAGCCTGTTCTACGGCCTGAAGGAGAGCCTGCGGCTGATCGAGCTGGAGGGATTGGACGCCGTGATCGCGCGGCACCATCGCCTGGCGGAGGCGACGCGCCGGGCCGTGCGGACCTGGTCGGGCAATAGCGGGCCGCAATTCTATTGCCTCGATCCCGCGCGGTATTCGGATTCCGTCACCACCATCTTGATGCCCGAGGGGCATGACGCCGACCGCGTGCGCAAGACGGCGCTGGACCGGTTCAACGTGTCGTTGGGCGGCGGATTGGGCAAGCTGGGCGGGCAGGTCTTCCGGATCGGCCACCTGGGTGACCTCAACGAGCCCATGATCCTGGGCACGCTGGGCGCCGTGGAGATGAGCCTGAAGATCAACCAGGTGCCGCATGGGCGCGGCGGCGTGGATGCGGCGATGGAGTATCTGGCCGCCTGAAGAGCCCCCCGGAGTGCGGAGCGCCCATCCTACGCCGGGATGGGCGCGACATTCGGGTGTTGGCGGAAGTGGCGTCAGGCCGCCTTCGCCTCCCGGCGCCGGGCATGCAGGATGAACTCGGTATAGCCGTTCGGCTGCGTACGCCCCTCGAAGATCAGCTCGCTGGCCGCCCGGAAGGCCGGGCCGTTGGTATTGCTGGCCATGGGGCGATAGGCCGGGTCCTGCGCGTTCTGCCGGTCCACGACGCTGGCCATGCGCAGCAATGTCTCCCGCACCTGCGCCTCCGTCACCACGCCGTGATGCAGCCAGTTGGCGACGTGCTGCGCGGAGATGCGCAGCGTCGCGCGGTCCTCCATCAGGCCCACGTCGTGCACGTCCGGCACCTTGGAGCAGCCCACGCCCTGGTCGATCCAGCGCACGACGTAACCGAGGATGCCCTGCGCGTTGTTGTCCAGCTCCTGCTGCACATCGTCGGGCGCCCAGTTCGGGCGGTCAGCGATCGGGATGGTCAGCAGATCCTGCACCGTGCCGCGGGTCTTGCCGGCGAGCTCCGCCTGCCGGGCCGCCACATCCACTTGGTGATAATGCAGGGCATGCAGCGTGGCGGCGGTCGGGGAGGGAACCCAGGCCGTGCTGGCGCCGGCGCGGGGGTGGCCGATCTTCTGCTCCAGCATCTCCGCCATCCGGTCCGGCGCCGCCCACATGCCCTTGCCGATCTGCGCCCGGCCCAGCAGGCCGCAGGCTAGGCCCACATCCACGTTGCGGTCCTCATAGGCCTTAATCCAGGCCGTGCCCTTCATCTCCGCCTTGCGGATCATGGCCCCGGCTTCCATCGAGGTGTGCATCTCGTCCCCGGTGCGGTCCAAGAAGCCGGTGTTGATGAACACGACGCGCGCCCGCGCCGCATGGATGCAGGCGGCGAGGTTGGCGCTGGTGCGCCGCTCCTCGTCCATGATGCCCATCTTCAGCGTGTTGGGATCGAGACCGAGGATCTGCTCCACGCGGCCGAACAGCTCGTTCGCGAACGCCACTTCCTCCGGCCCATGCATCTTCGGCTTCACGATATACACGGACCCGGTGCGGCTGTTGCGGATCGGGCCGGTGGCTTTCAGGTCGTGGATCGCGATCAATGACGTGATTGCGGCGTCCAGCATGCCCTCCGGCACCTCGGCACCCTCGGCCGTCAGCACCGTGTCGGTATACATGTGGTGCCCGACATTGCGGATCAGCATCACGCTGCGGCCTGGCAGAGTCAGGGTGCCGCCATCGGGCGCCGTGTACTTGCGGTCAGGATGCAGCCGGCGTGTGAAGATGCGGCCGTTCTTCTCCAGGTCGGAGCTGAGCGTGCCCCGCATAAGGCCGAGCCAGTTAGCATAGACCGTTACTTTGTCCGGCGCATCCACGGCGGCGACGCTGTCCTCACAGTCCTGGATGGTCGTGAGTGCGGATTCCAGCAGCAAATCCGATACCCCGGCCGGGTCGGTGGCGCCGATCGGGTGGGCGCGGTTGATCTGGATTTCGACATGCAGGCCGTGATTCTGCAGCAGCACGGCCGTGGGCGCCCCGGGATCGCCGCGATAGCCAACGAACTTGGCCGAGGTCGCGAGCGCCACCGCCCCGCCCCCCGCCATACCGGCCATCAGCCGGCCGTGCTCGACGGTGTAGGAGGTCGCATCGGCATGCGAGCCCTCTGCCAGCGGCGCCGCGAGGTCCAGCACCTGCTTGGCGCGGGCCACGACGGCGGCGCCGCGGATTTTGTTGAAGCTGGCGCCGCGGGTGGCGCCATCGGTTTCCGGCAGGGCGTCGGTGCCATACAACGCATCGTAGAGGCTGCCCCAGCGCGCATTGGCGGCATTGAGCGCGTAGCGGGCGTTCATGACCGGCACCACGAGCTGCGGCCCGGCCAGCGTCGCGATTTCGGGGTCCACGTTCTCGGTGGTGATCGAAAACGGCGCCGGTTCCGGCTGAAGGTAACCGATGCCGGTCAGGAACTCGGCATAGGCGGCCGGATCGTGCGGGGCCGTGCCCTGGGCGAGGTGCCAGGCATCGATCTGCTGCTGCAGGTGGTCGCGCTTGTCCAGCAGGGCGGCGTTGCGGGGCGCCAGCTCGCGGACCAGGTCGGCGAACCCGGACCAGAACGCGTCGGCGCCGACGCCGGTGCCGGGGAGTGCTGTGGCCACGAACTCATGCAGTTCCCGCGCAACCTTCAGTCCCGCCGCCTCGATCCGATCCATCCGTCTTCATCTCCCGATATCTGCGCCCTTATTGGCGGGGGCGGTCGTTCTGTCGAGTAGGCTGTGCCAGTGTTCACCCATGCACGGGTGTCCACCCATGCAGGGATTGCGATGCAAGGTTTGAACGACATCAAGGCGGAAGCGTTCCGCTGCCTGTCGCGCGGGGTGGCGGACCGGCGATCCCCGTTCCGTCACCCGGCGCTCGGCACCATTGCCGATGGCCGGCCTTCGGTGCGGACCGTGGTATTACGTGCGTGGGATGCCGGGCTGCGCCGCATTACGGTGCATAGCGACATCCGCGCCGCCAAGATCGCGGAGGTCGCGGCCATGGCCGCGGTGTCGCTGCATGTGTGGGATCCCGGCCATCTGGTGCAGCTACGGCTGGATGGGGAAGCGATGCGGGCCGGGCCGGAGCGCGCGGCGGCGGAATGGGCGCGGCTGCACGCCGGCTCCCGCGCCACCTACGCGACGGAGCCGCAGCCTGGTTCTGTCATCGACGATCCGGCAGATTTATCGCGCAATGAGGCGCAGGCCTTCGCGCATTTTGCGGTGCTGGACATCACGATCGGTGCGTTCGAATGGCTGCATCTGGCCGCGGACGGGCATCGGCGGGCGCGGTTTACCTGGGCGGAGGCGTGGCAGGGGGTTTGGCTGGTGCCGTAGATCACGCGAGGCCGACATCCGTCACCCGAGGCCGACATTCGTCAGCCGAGGCCATGCACATACCATTGCAGCCCGCCCGTGCGCGGGTCCACGCCATCTCCCCGGCGGAACAGCCAGAAGCGGCGGCCTTCATCGTCCTCCACCTGAAAATAGTCCCTGATGGCATGGGTCTCGGCGTCGCGGCGCCACCATTCGGCGTGGATGCGCTCCGGCCCGTCGGCCTGGCGCACGCGGTGGCGGCGGCGTTGCCAGGTGAAGGCGGCGGGCGGCTGGTCCGGCAGCAGAGCCAGGGCGTCCACCGGGCGCGGCGGGTCCAGCAGGCGCACGGCACTGGATCGCAGGGGCCAGCTGCGCCCGGTGCGGGGCGCCAGTGCGGGGATGCGGCGCACCGAGCGCTCCGGCACGTCGCTCTCGACCGGTTCCACGCGATACACCCGGTCCGCCCCCAGCCGGTTGCTGAGCCGGTCCACGAGGGTGGAGATGTCGGGCGCCTTGTCATCGAGCTGCGCCCAGTGCAGCGCCTCCGCCAAGGGCGCCACCAGCCGCATCGCCTCCACGCCCAGCCCGGGATCGACCTGGTCCAGCCGATCCTCCAGCAGGCGGGCCAGGTGCCCGGCGTCGCGGGAGGGGCGGGCGGTGCCGATGCGGATGGCCTGGATCTCGCCATCCACCCGCTCGAACAACAGGTCCAGCCGGCGGGCGCCGAGCCCTTGCGCCTCGAGCATGGCGCATAGCGGCGGGGCCAGATGCCGGATCGCCTCCGCCAGGCTGTCGGGTGTCAGCAGCGGCTCCACGAACGTCACGCGGTGCTGCAGCGTTTCCGGGTGGGGCAGGGGCGCCAGCGGCTCCGGCGCGCGGCCCAAAGCCTGGTCGAGGCGCAGCGTCACCTGCGGCCCCAAGCGCCGGGCCAGACCGGCCCGCGGCATGCGCATGAGGTCACCGATCCGCTCCAGCCCCAGGCGGCGCAGGGTCACGACCGTCTCTGGCGGCAGGCGCAGCGCCCGGACCGGAAGCGGGGCCAGCGCCGCGGCCTGCTCACCAGGGGGCACGATCCTGGGCGAATGCCGAGCAAGGGCATGCGCGGCCCCCGCCGTGTCCGCGAGCGCCGCGCGGGCGGTGATGCCGTCGGCCGCGCAGGGCTCCAGCATGGCCCGCAGCAACCCGGCCTCATCCCCATGCAGATGCGCGCAGCCCGTCACGTCCAGCCACAGCCCGTCCGGTGCATCGAGCCCCACCAGCGGCGTGACCCGGCGGCACCACTGCGCCATGCGCGCAAGAGCGGCCGCCTCCGCCGCCGGATCGGCCTCCCTGACATCGAGGCCGGGCACCAGCGCCATCGCGTGCGCCAGCGCCATCCCGGGCATGAGCCCCAGCGCCTGCGCCGCCGCATCCACCCCGGCCACCACCCGGCGCCGCCCATCATGGGCGGCCGTGATCAGCGGGTCAGGCGGCGCGGCGTCCGGTGTGGGCGGGCGATGCCGTAGCCGATCCGTGCGCCAATGCGGGAACCAGACCGAGACGACCCTGCGCATCGCACGCCTCCACCACCCATGACCCCGTCTGCCCACCCCGGCTCCGTACCAGATCGAGCCGCCATCGCGCCCGGCCCACACCGGGAATGTCGGGGGCCCACGCTAGGGCCGGACCGGCCGGCACGGCCGAAACCTGCCATCGGGTTACGGCGGCGGTGGCATCCTCAGGGTGATCCTTGCGAGGCCGGCGCAGCACGAGCGCCATGACGCCCGACCCCTCCGCCGCCAGTTGCAGCCGCCGCGACGCGGTCAGTGACACCCGGCCCGAGATTTCTCCCACCACACCGGCCAGGCCGCGATGGCGCAACCCCTCCTCCATCACCAGCAGCACGCTGCGCCCGGCCTCGGCATAGACCACCCGGTCCGGATGCAGCCCGGCACTTGCCAGCCCCGGGGCAAACAGGTCATCCCGCTCCAGCACCCACAACACGAAGCCCGGCATCCGCGCCAGGATCCCCGCCGCAAACAGGGCGCCGGCCGCCCCGGCCTGGCGATCGGCGCCGGCGCCCATGACTTCATGCAACGCGCCGGGCAACAGGCCGCCACCGGGTAGCACGGCGTCGATCTCCGCGATCCCGAACGGGACGGCATGGGCCTGCGTGTCAAAGGTCGGTCTTTCGATGCGGGCGATGGCAGCGCGCAGGTGTTCGATCGCAGAATGCTTTGTTTGTGCGGAATAATTCATGGCAACGTGTCGCCTCGGGACGGCATGTTCTTATTTTGTTCGTTTCCGGCCCGCACGTCAATCCCGAGTCGCGCAATCCCCGAACACAGAATGGTGCCCTTTACCAGAACGCATGAGGTTCAGAGCCTAACAGTCTGACCTAATTACCGGGCTGGCTAAACCGCAAGCTGATGTCCGGTCGCCGCGCCGACTCTGCGCCAGCCCCGAGCATCGAGACGCGGAGCAGGGCGCTCCCTGCAAGGATCGCCACCGACGCCACGGGCGACATTCCCCGCCCACGGCCCAGCACCAACGTGGCGGCTTGCAAGCCGAGCGGCACCATCACCCCCAAGCCCGTCCCGCCCAGCGTCTCCGCCCGGCCCCACCCCCCGTCCAGCGCCGGGGCGACATGCCGGGTTTGGTAGGTCGCATGGGAGGACCGCGCCGCGGCCAGCTCCGTCGCCAACGCCACCAGGGCCATGCTGTCCAATGCGTCACGGGTTCGCGCCGATCGCTCACCCAACGACAGCGCCGCCGCCCCGCTCGCCAGGGCCGAGCTGCCGAACCGGATCGCGAGGGCCCGCGGTGCGGCCGCCCAGAGCGGCGTGCTGGTCGCGGACAGCAATGCGGCCGTGTAGGTCGTGAGCCCGGCGCCCGCGACCGCCGCCGGGCCATGCGCAAGGCCCGCCAGCCGGCGCAGCCACCGCCATCCCGTGCGATCCGCCCCGAACTGCGCCGCGGCCGACACGCCGGCGAAGGCGCTGAACGCCATCAAAACCCAGGTCCCGATCGACATCGGCGACGTCTTCTTCGCGATCCGCAGCATGTTGTAGAAACGCTGCGGCGTATGCAGGTCCCACACCAGGAGCGCCGACCCGATGGTGGGCGCCAGCAACGACAGATACCGCCCCCGCCGCAGCATCCCGGGATCCCGCCCAAGCCCGCCGATCGCCGATAGCAAGGACGCGGCGCCCGACAGCCCGGCCAGGAAAACGTATCCGCCCACCGCCCAATTGTTGAACGGCGCCGGCTTCAGCTGCGGCCGGCCGTAGTAATTCGGGATCTGGCTATCCGGCATGGCGTCTAATCCCGTCGCAGCAGCGCAAAAGCCGCGAGCGCCAGACCGGCCACGGCCGCAAGCCCGGTCGTGAGGCTCGGGGCCACCCGGTTGCTGGCCCGGGTCGGTGCGGCTGGCAGGTTATAGACCTCCGGCCGGTCGATCAGCAGGAAGAAGGCGTTGAGGTGGCCGAGATCGCCCGTGGCGCCGGGGGAGTCCGGCACACCATAGAGATAGGCGCTGGTCGCGCCGGCCTCATGCAACTGCGTGACCCGCGCCGCCGCCCGGGCCTGAAGATCGGACACTTCGCCGAATTGGATGCTGTCGGTCGGGCAGGATTTGGAGCAGGCCGGCTCCAACCCGCCCTTCAGCCGGTCGTAGCAGAGGGTGCATTTATGCGCCTTGCCATCCACCTCGTTCATGTCGATCACGCCGAACGGGCAGGCCGGGACGCAATAGCCGCAGCCATTGCAGATGTCCTGCTGCACCACCACGGTGTCGAACTCGGTCCGGAACAACGACCCGGTCGGGCAGGCCTCGAGGCAGGGGGCGTTGCTGCAGTGCTTGCACACGTCGCTCATCATCAGCCAGCCGCTCTGGAACGGCGCTTCAACGTCGTCCCTGACACCGCCCGACCCGGCTTTTTCCACGAAGCTCACGTGCCGCCACGTGTTGGCCGAGAGGGCGCCGGTGTTGTCGTAGGATTGCCCGGTGAGCCCGATATGATCGGCCGGCAGGTTGTTCCATTCCTTGCACGCGACCTCGCACGCCTTGCAGCCGATGCAGACGGTGGTGTCGGTGAAGAAGCCATAGGATTTACCGGGCTCGATACGAACACCGGCCGTTTCTTCGCTCTCATGGCGATGGGGAATGCCGAGATCGGGCATGCGCGTCTCCTAAAGCAGCTCGATCGCCTGCGCGACCCGGCCGATCAGCCCTTTAGCCTCGGAATAGCGGATGCGGATACGCGCCTGGTGCCGGGCGAGCGGCGCCAACTGGTCGGGTTCCGCCGAACAGGCATGGCCCAGGATGAACAGGTGGCCGACGCCCTGGTCATCCGTGACCTGAAAGCGGCTTTCCTGCGCGAGCGTCACTGTTCCGTCCATCGATGGCATACCGGGTCCCCGAGGTTCGAACACCCGCGCACACTGCAAGTTCCACATTGCCTGAGGAAGGGCGAAGGCTGGCTGGGGGACCTGGAAACTAGGGCCTGCCTACCTTCACTAGCGATTACAGCATCTAATAGCGCTTCAACTCCGACCTTCGTATCACCCGATCGTATCACTCGTAAAGCTTTTGGGATGATCCACACGCCAATATCATCTCTCTCGGGCCGCGGGGGGGACTTCTTTGCGGTGAAAGACTACCCCCATGTTCTCCGAGACCCCCGGGGGAGCCTGGGGGCAGGTCATGTCTTCAACGAAACGAATATTTGAGCCAGTTGGGTGCCTCGTTTTTTTCCGGGTAGCCCCGCCGCGAAGGCTGCCGTTCCTAATAGGCGGGCGGGGGCTTTACCGGCTTTTTGAAGTCGCCTTCAGAATGACCCGGGTGGATACCTCCCCTGGACGTGCTGCCAAACCGCGCCGCACCATACCTTGGTTTGGGCCTCACGATGCCGCGGCCGCCGCGATGTCCCATGGCGCGATACCGCGCGCCAGTGTCGTGACGGGCGTGAGGCTTGGGCAAGGCGGGCAGCACCCTTCACCGATGCCGCGGGCGTGGTGGACGGGGCTGGCGGAGGGGTGGCGGGGGTAGGCGGCCCGGCGCGCCTCAGCCTCATACAGCGGGCCGCAGCACCACAAAGCCAGCCATTGCAAGGCGATCGGCGATGACCCCGGCGCACACCGTAGCCAAGAACACGTCCCCCTGGCGTGACAGGCTCCCCGCGGCCCCGGCACGGATGGCGATGGCTATGGCTGCTTCAAGCTCCGCGGGGGGCACAGGCCGCATTGAGGGCGTTGGGGGCAGGGTGGGGAACAGGGGAAGCGGGGCAGGATCGAGCATCGATCGAGCTTAGCCGGGGGGAACAGAACGAAGCAAGAACTCCGCGACTCCTCGCGAATTCGTCATGTCATCTTCGATCGATGACCGTTGAACGATGTTGACATGCCATCGAGGCGGACTCATATTGGGTGGGCACTAGGAAGGCAGGTAGATGCCCAACGACACCAACCACCACCCCCGCCGCACCTTCGTTCCGTATCTTCGGGTCAGCACCGGGGCGCAAGGTCGAAGCGGCCTAGGGATCGAAGGCCAACGTGAGGCCATAGCCCGGTTCTGCGAGGCTGAAGGTTTCACGACTGCCGGGGAATACATCGAGGTTGAGACTGCCAAGGGAGCGGATGCCCTGGACCGGCGCCCGAAGCTCGCGGCGGCGCTGGCTCACGCGAGGCGCTTGGGGTGCCCCGTGGTGGTCGCCAAGCTCGATCGCCTCTCCCGAGACGTAGCGTTCATCTCGGCCCTGATGGCGCAACGTGTGCCCTTCATCGTGTGTGACCTGGGGGCCAATGCGGACCCCTTCATGCTGCACATCTACGCGGCCCTTGCCGAGCAAGAGCGGCGGATGATCTCGGTTCGAACTACCGCCGCCCTGAAGGCTGCTAAAGCCCGTGGGGTGAAGCTGGGGGGTGATCGCGGCTACCGCCCAATCAAAGCCCCCGATGCCGGGTTGGCGGCGCAGGCCCGCATTGAGGCGGCGGACCGGGCTGCCCACGGGATCGCCGGGGTGATCGAAGATGCCCGCGCGGCGCTAGGGGGATCGCCAAGCCTCAATGCCCTCGCAACGGCCCTGAAGGTCCGCGAAGTGCCGAAGCCCCGCGGGGGCACGGCCTGGACCGCAACGGACGTGCGGAGGGCATTGGCGCGCATCGAGGCGAGCAATGCCTTGCCCATCATCACTGAGGAGAAGTAGCCATGAGCCGTCACACCAGTTCCGCACACCTTTGGGTTCAAATGTTCAAGCTCCTTCTCGACCTGGTGTTCCCAGCCAAGACGCATCGAGGGCGGTAAGGTCTCTGCGGCGGTTAGCGGCTTCGGGGCCATTGCGGTTCCGGGCCAGCCTATCGGGCGTGAGGTGAGAGACGCCGCGTGTTGCCATGATAGGACAGTATTCCTGCATTATCGAGACGGCTTCGGACCTATTAGTGGCGGAGGTTGATGGGGATACTCAGAAGCCTCCCCATCTGGGTCCCACCAACGAACAAGCCCTGCCCCTCACAGTCCAGGTGAGGTGGTCCAATGTCCAATAGGTAGCGGACTACTTGACTACTTGCTCTTGCTGGCAATCAACACCGGGGCGACATTGGCCCTTGTGCCCTTTGAGTCCCATATGCGACTCTCTGTTCTCTCACACCATTTCCCGGAGACCACTTTGCCTCTCGACGCTCCCCAAGCCCTCTCTGCCCCAAACTCCCTCACGCCTCGCCTCGTACCGCACGACGCCCTGACAGGACCCGAAGCTGGCACCCTATGCGGCCTCTTGGCCCATCTCGGGGAAGGCGTGGGAATGGCGTTCCTGAAGGACCCAGAGACCGGCATGTTCGCCCAGATCGTCAGCCGCTCCCAAGGCATTATGGGGGCCGTGAGCCGGGTTGACGGGAGATTGGGGGTGATCGGCTTCTCTGATGTCTTGGGGACCGTCACGGGGCCGTATGAGACCATTGGGGGCGTGGTGGCTGCCCTCCGCCTGGCCCTGGCTGACCATGCAGGCCGATGCAATTAACCCCGATCCCTGACACCGCACCTTTATGCTCGCCAAGCCGTTATGCCCCCGCTGTCCTACCACAACGCCCCTAATGCCTCGCCAGGGTCATGGTGCTCACCGCGGGAGTGGCGGGCTTGGCGGCTTACAGCCCTAGAGACTGCCCAGCATCGGCCTGATTGAGACCTCGACAGGCGGGCATGGGAATTGGTTGGCTGTTCCCGCGGCTTGCTGGGGCGTAAAGGCTTTGAGGCCGCGGGGAGGCCCAAGGGGCGTCATCTCCGGTCCAGGGCAGTCTCAGGAATGGACCCCTTGGTCTCCCACGCCTCCCGGGTCTCTCCGGGGCCTAGGGCCTGTATGCCACCCCGGGCTAGTGGGCTGGCATCGTTCTCCCCCTATCCGGTCCCTGGTAGGTCTCCGTCAATGCACCCGTTACCCCGTCAATGCCTCTCTATGTCCCAAAGCACCCGCTAGACGTAAGTGAAGGATTTGGGAAGGACCCCATGCTGACCCTCAGCCCAGCCGCCCTCCGAGACCGTCAACGGATCAACCTAAGCCGCCGCCCCGAGACCCCAGGGGCCATCGCGTTCACAGCCGAGACGTTGGGCCTCACTGCGCCCTTGATGGACCGTGCGAGGCCATTGGGGGACAAGGGCATGGGCAAGTTGTCTGCCCACCTTGGCGTCATCTTGGCGGGCATTATGCGCCCTGGCTTACAGGGGGAACCCGTCAGCTTCCATAGAAGCTCGGCCGGGGCGATGTGGGAACAGTCACCAATCGGGCGTGATCGGTTCTGCGGTATCGTGGACGCCCTGAAGGCCGCTGGGCTGGTCAATGAGCTTACGAGCACCAGAGCGCCGGGCAAACTCAATGACGGTAGGGCGGCGCTTCCTCCGGCACTGTGGCCCACAGAGACCCTAGAGGCCCTTGCTGCCCGGCATGGCGTCACAGCGGGCACCCGCAAGGCGGACTGGCGCGCCAATCCTAACGAGCAAGCCAAGGCCGGGAAGGCACCCAAGCGTGGCGTCATCACGTGTGATCCGCTCGATGGAGTGCCCTCCGGCCTCACACCCGAGATGGAAACGGAACTGGCACGATTGCGCCAAGACCTCACGGCTCTAAATGCCGCCAACGGGGCCTCGAACGTCCTTGGAGCCGGGCATACGGTCATGCTGGTGCGGCGGTTCCGGCACTCTCTGGCGTTTGGGGGACGCTTCTATGGCCCGATCGCCACCATGTCTCCGGAGGACAGGCGACGCATCACGATCAACGGGGAGGCGGTAGCGGAGGTGGACGTAAAGGCGTCTCAGTTGACGGTGCTGCTGGGCAACATGGGCTGGGATCAAGCCCCCCTTGACGCCTATGCCCTCCCAGGGCTGCCCCGAAACGTTGCGAAGGCTTGGACCATTCAGACACTCGGCAATGGCCGCCCGCTCGCAAGGTGGGCTGACCGGACACCAGAGGCCGTGAGGTCCTACAAAATCAGGAACGTGAAGGCCGCTGTCCTGGTCGCCTATCCGTTCCTCTCTGACCTCTCACGGGTGGCACCACCCGTGTTGATGGCCGGCATCCCCGCTGACAAGCAAAGCACAACGGCCGGGCAATGGGTTGTGCAGCGGGAGGCCACGATCATCGCGAGAGCCATGGGGGAATTGAGCAAGGCCGGGGTGGTTGTCCTGCCCGTGCATGACAGCCTCATCGTGCCCGGCAGTGCGGCCCATACGGCGGAGGCGGCGTTGGTGGCGGCGTTTAAGCATGAGGTGGGGATTGTCCCGCGGCTTACGGTGGAGACGGGATAGGTTCGTATCTTGTAATCTCAGTGGGTATTCCAAAGGTATTGTCGTTGTGTAGCAGAATTCGCCAGGCTTGCATCTCTACAATACTAGCCCTATCGGGCATGCCTACCAATTGACCAGCGTTCAAATCTACATAGTGACTTTCAGATGTATCTAGTTCGGGTGCTGCAACCATCACGAACGATTGATCTGTAACCATTATGGAACCTGAACAATAGCCAAATTGGCTTTGTCGAAAGCCAAACTTAGGATTCTTGATAAGGAACTCAAAAGAAAACGCCTTCCCCAGAACAACAGCATTGCCAATCTGTCCTGGTAAATATGATAATTTTGGAGTATAGGGTTCGCCACGAAAGTCACTTAGTTGCAGTGCCATTCTCTTATTCTGACTAAACTGTCCCAATGCCATCACCAACATGCTCGTCCGGTTTGGCGAACTTACAATAGCGAGTTCCCCCGCTGGAACTTGCGACCACTCTAAAACTGAAAACCAAGCTGTATTCATGAGTGCAAGTCTCACTGTGACCGAGTAGCCGTTTAACACCTTGAGCGGTCACTAGCCAGGCTGGGGAGCACTCATACAGAGCCGCTGTGGACTCGCCACAGGCCCATGCAGCCACTTGGCAAGACGATTACCCCAGCGCGACACACTCCCCCTGTAGCCCCCCTCCGGGAGTCAGGAAGGCCATCACGGGGCCGCCGCTCTATCGTCACACCGTCAGTGCTCAAAGCCTGTCCCGACATCCCCGGCATTGTCCGCTCATTTCCCGTCTCCTAGGGCTGGCCCCGGAACACCCGGCGGCCTTCAGACAGGAAGGGCTACCATGACCACCACCTCGGCATCGCGCCGCCTTGACATCCGCCTCACGCCCCATGATCGGGACATCCTGAATGAAGGGGTCGTGTCCCCGGTAGTGGTGTAGGACGCCACTGATCGGCTTGTCGGAGCGGTCGCCGTAGGCGGCTGCGGAGACGAGCCGATCAGTGGTCATCGCGATGTTGCTGGGTAGGGTTGGGTTGCGAGACGCAACTCTGACCCGAGGACCACCACGATGACCGATGACAAGATCGCCCTTCGCGCGCTTCTGGAGAAGGGCTCCGATACGACGTTCCTGCGCGAGATGATCGGCTTCGCCGCCGAACGCCTCATGGCACTCGAAACCGACGGCCTCTGCGGCGCCGCACCGGGCGAGCGCAGCGCCGAGCGGACCAACCAGCGCAACGGCTACCGCGACCGCGACTGGCAGACCCGGGCCGGCACCGTCGAGCTGCGCATCCCGAAGCTGCGCCGGGGCAGCTACTTCCCCGGCTTCCTCGAACCCCGCCGCATGGCCGAGAAGGCGCTAACGGCCGTGATCCAGGAAGCCTACATCCAGGGGATCTCCACCCGCTCCGTCGACGACCTGGTGCGATCCATGGGCATGGACGGCATCAGCAAGAGCCAGGTTTCCCGCCTGTGCGGCGAGATCGACGAGCGCGTCAACGCCTTCCTGGCCCGGCCGATTGAGGGGGATTGGCCGTATCTCTGGCTTGACGCCACCTACGTCAAAGTCCGCCGCGACCATCACATCGTCTCGGTCGCCGTCATCGTCGCCGTCGGCGTCAACACAGATGGCAGGCGCGAGGTGCTGGGCATGACCACGGGCCACAGCGAGGCCGAGCCGTTCTGGGTCGAGTTCCTGCGATCGCTGGCCAGGCGCGGCCTGCGCGGCGCCAAGCTGGTCGTCTCGGACGCCCATCCCGGGCTCAAGGCCGCCATCATCAAGGTGCTCGGCGCGACCTGGCAGCGGTGCCGGGTGCATTTCATGCGCAACGCACTGGCCTACGCGGGCAAGACGCAGCGCCGCATCGTCTCGGCCTGGGTCGGCACGGCGTTCGCCCAAGACGACGCGGCTGCCGCACGCAAGCAATGGCGCGAGGTCGCCGACCAGGCCCGGCCCCGCGTGCCAAAGCTCGCCGCCCTCATGGATGACGCCGAGGCCGACGTGCTCGCCTACATGGGTTTTCCCGTCCAGCATCGGGCCAAGCTGCACAGCACAAACCCACTCGAGCGCCTCAACGGCGAGATTAAGCGCCGCAGCGAGGTCGTCGGCATCTTCCCCAACGAGGCCGCCGTCACCCGTCTGATCGGCGCGCTGCTGCTGGAACAGCACGACGAATGGGCCGTTCAGCGCGCCCGATACATGAGCCTGGAAACCATCGCCCCACTCAGCGATGATATCGCCGTCAGCCTGCCGTCCTTGGCAGCCTGATCGAGCAGCCAGCCCTGCTCAGCAACGCCGTTGCTACACCACGACTCGGGACACGATCTCCTGAAGGCCATCCAAGAAGCCTTGCGCTCCCCGGTTCTGCCGCCCCCCAGCGCCTCCGCTGTGATCCGTGGCGCGCTCAATGAGCTTCACACGCGGGTCGTGCTCGGGAAGGCCCCATGATGCCTATTGAGGAAGATCACCCCTACGTCGCCTGGCGCCGGGCCAACGATCGGGAGCTTCCGCGGGGCAAACCGGCGGAGCCGATTGGCGGCCCCATTCAACCGACCTTCGCCTTCAGGATCGGTTGCCGTCAGGCATTGGAGGAGGATGGCATCAACGTCTTGCCTCCTGAGGCTTCAAGGGACTTTGGGACACCCTACTCGGTCCTGGTTGATGGGCGGCTTGCGGTCTCTGTGCCGCTCAAAGGCGGCATGGGAGCAGGGAAGCGGATGTTGCTCGATGCCCATGTCTGGGATCGCATCCGGTTGGCTCTAGGCGAGCGGTGGCACCTCAGGGACTCCCCGGGCGGCGGGTATGTCATCAGCGGCAGGAAGCAGGCCACTAAGCACTCCAACCGGCCTGACGTGCTGATCCTGTCGCGCTACGTCGCCCACGCGCGGCCGGGACAGGTGGTGGCCTACAGGGACGGCGATCCGCTGAACCTCACAAGGGGGAACCTCGAAGTGCTGGACCGGGAGGTTTTCACGGCCCGGGTGTTCGGCCTGACCAGGAAGGCTTGACGGCAATGCCCGGGAGCGGTGACGTGGCGCAACGATCCACTTCGCTCCCGGAGCCCCTATGCCCTCCCTACGCCGCCCCATGCTCGCCTTTGCTGCCCTCGCCCTCTCCGGGTGCGTCACGGTCACTGAGCCGGTCCCGGTGGGGCCAGATGCCTACATGATCGGCTTGGGAGCGCGGGGCGGCTTCACCAGCGATGCCGCGTTGCTGGCGCAGTCTGTCAAGGGTGCGGGGGCGTTCTGTGCCCGGCAAGGGAAGCGCATGGAGGTCCAGAGCACAAACGCGATCGGGGTGCAGGGTTGGACGCCTCAGAGTAACACCGTGATGTTCAAGTGCCTGGCATGAGAGGGAGAGGCGAGATGGAAGGCACTTAGAGCGGAGCGATCGAATGAAGGTGAAACGTTGGAACACCCTGCGACTAGCCGGATTTGGTGCAGTCGCTGGCCTCCTGTGGTCAGCCACAGATTTCCTCCCACTATGGAACCTGGGCGGAGACTATGCGGCTAGAGCATTGGGCGGCCTCCTCGGGGGATTCGTTGGAGGAGCTGCGTTAGTTGCGATTGTGTCAGGGGCGCGCAATCTCATATTGAGGGCTGGCTAACCAACAGGCAGCCGCACCTTCGCCAGGTTCTCCGCCATCACCTGGACCATGGTGCCCATTGAGGCCCCGTAGCCTGCGCTTTCGTCCTGACGGGCACTATGGCCCGTGAGTGCGCTTCGCACCTCTAGGGGCATCACGACCCGGCGGCATAGCTCGATGAAGGTGTGCCGCCACGAATGGTTCGGGCTGATGCGCGCGTCAGTGATCTTGACCACCTGGCGCAGCCATCGCGCAATCCGGCGCCCCCCAGTGTGGCTCCGCTGTCCAAAGAGCTTGTCTGCCCGCATGTCGGGCCATAGTGGGGAGCCGGGCGGAAGGTTGCTAACGTATGAAACGAAGCCCTCAGAGACTAGTTGGGGGTGCAGGGGCACCGTGCGTTTGCTCTCCCGGTTCTTCAGGCTCCTCCCCTCGCCTTCGTCATGGATGCGAATGACCTGGATACCATCCTGCATGAACACGTCATCCTTGGTTGCTTGGCACACCTCATTGAGACGGGCGCCGGTCGCGCAAAGCAGCCATGGGACCCAGCGCATGTAGCCCGTCTCGGCGCGGGCCGCTTTAAGGATCGTCGCGGCCTCGATGTCGGTGAAGCTCCTTACGTCCCGCTTGGGCTTGGCGGGCTTCGGGGGCATCGTGCCAGCGAAGGGGTTGTCCTGGACGTGGCCGTTGGCGACCCCCCACTTCCAGATGGCCGACATCTCCGACATATCGTTTCGCACCGTGGCGGCTGACAGGCTGCGGCCCATCATCCCGCCCTTCCAGCGAACGGCGTCTGCCTTGGACAGGATCGAGGCTTCACGGTGGCCCAAGAAGGCCGCAAGCCGCTCCATGGTCCGCATGCGGTCATAGAGGTTGCGCGGGATCGGCTTCGCATCGAGCGTCCAGCCCCGGTCCAACGCCCACCCCTCAATGAGTGTGTCGAAGGTGCAGCCCGGACCGGCGGGCGTGCGATCGGTAGGGGCGGGGAAGTGCGCGCTGGTGATGGTCTGCCGCCATGTCCCGGTCCTGCACCGTGCGATCATATCGGATGCGTGTTGGTGTTGCACGAAGGCCAGGCGGGCCACTAGGCGACGTTGGCTATCCTTATCGGCCCGGAGGCCCTTGGCCGTGAGAAGTGCTGCCACGTCATCGGCCATGAACAAGGCCGCATCCTGTCCCATGTGATCGGCCTCCTCATCCTCGTAGCCGCGCAGAACGTCCGCCAGGAAGTCCGCACGGGCCTCGTAGGTCTCGACGGCCTCAGGGATGCTCTCGCGCGACAGGGATTCCTGGCGGGCCAGCCATTGCCCACAGAGGGCGCTTATCTCGCGATCGGAGAGGCGGATGGTTTGGCCGGCATACTCGGCCTCTGCCACCCGGAGCCGACCCTGAAGCCACTCGATCACTGCCGGGGCAAGGCGCTTGGCCTCCTTGGGGTCCTTGGTGCCCAGCGTCTGTGTCAACTCCCGGCTGACCGCGTAAAGGCGCTTGGTGGTCTCCCTGAGGTGCGCCGGGATCGTGAGCCGGATGCGGTAAACGTGGGACTTGGGATGTCGAGTGGGAGCAGTCATAGCCAGAGACATATCGTATCACCCCTTCGTATCACCAGAGGGCGCGATAAGCTGCTGTGATTGCTAAGTGTTTGCCATCGTTGGAAAGACGGCGAAGGCTGGCTGGGGGACCTGGATTCGAACCAAGGCTTTCCGAGTCAGAGTCGGAAGTTCTACCGCTAAACTATCCCCCAAGCGCATCGCCGAACGTGCAAACTCGTTGCCGTCCAACCCCGCCGGAGCATTCGAGCTATCACGACGGCCCGGCGGCGGCAACCGGATGCGTCGTCGATCTGTGCACGCCGGTCATGCCGCTATCGCAGAACCTGGACCCGTGACCTATATTGCTCCCAAAGGGGTGCTGATGATGGGACCGGGTGAGTCTGTCCCGGCGATCGAGCGGCGCGGCGGGGGGACCGCCTATGCGGCGATCGATCTTGGGACCAATAACTGCCGGCTGCTGGTCGGGGTGCCGACGGCTGCCGGGTTCCGGGTTGTGGACAGCTATAGCCGCATCGTGCGGCTGGGCGAGGGCCTGGGCATGACCGGGCGGCTGAACGAGGCTGCGATGGAGCGGGCGCTGCTGGCCTTGCAGGCCTGTGCCGAGCGGCTGGCCCGGCGGCCTGTGCGCGGCCTGCGCGCCGGCGCGACCGAGGCCTGCCGGCAGGCCGTGAACGGCGCCGATTTCCTGGCCCGCGCCCGCGATGCGACCGGCATCGACATCGACATCATCCCGCCGCGCGAAGAGGCGGAGCTGGCGCTGGAAAGCTGCGCCTCCTTGCTGGCTGGGAAGGGGCGCCGGGCCCTGGTGTTCGACATCGGCGGCGGCTCGACCGAGTTGGCCTGGGTGCGGCTGGGCGGGGCCGATGAGCTGCCGGAGCTGATCGGCTACGCGACGTTCCCCGTGGGCGTCGTCAACCTGTTCGAGCGGTATGGCCCGGCCTGCTTCGATCCCGAAGGCTTCGCCGGAATGGTTGCCGATGTGGCGGCCCGGCTCGAATCGTTCGAGCGCGTGCACCGCATCCGGCAGGAGACCCGGGCCGGGGGCGTTGTGATGCTCGGCACCAGCGGCACCGTGACCACGCTGGCCGGCACGGCGCTGGAACTGCCGCGCTATCGCCGCCCGCTGGTCGACGGCACCATCCTGACCGCGGCCGACGCCGACCGGGCGCTGGGATTGCTGCAGGCTTTGGGGCCGGACGGGCTGGCGCGGCATCCCTGCATCGGGCCCGACCGGGTGGATTTCGTGCTGCCGGGGTGCGCGGTGTTCCAGGCGATCCGGGAGGTGTGGCCAGTGGGCGACGTGATCGTGGCGGATCGTGGCCTGCGGGAGGGGATGCTGTTGCGGCTGATGCGCCGGGCCGAGGGTGGGGCGGGGCATCACGGGCCTCGGCACCGGCCCATGATCCAAGAGGCTCGGCCCCAGTGAAACTTGCCTTATGAGTTTGCCGCCCAAGAAGGTGATCGCCTCCCGCGGCCTCGGCATCACGCTGAAAACCGCACGGGGCCGGACGACCGCGTCGCAGAAATGGCTGTCGCGGCAGTTGAACGATCCGTATGTGCGCGCCGCACGGGAGCAGGGGCTGCGGTCGCGGGCCGCGTTCAAGCTGATGGAGCTGGATGACCGGTTTCACCTGATCGGCCGCGGCGTCAACGTGATCGACCTCGGCGCAGCACCTGGCGGCTGGGCGCAGGTGGCGGTGCAGCGGGGCGCCGCGCGGGTGGTGGGCGTGGACCTCCTGCCGATGGACCCGGTGCCGGGCGCCACCATCCTCGAGGGCGATTTCATGGATGACGCCATGCCCGGGCGGCTGCGCGACCTGATGGGCGGAAAGGCCGGGCTCGTGCTGTCGGACATGGCGCCCAACACCACCGGGCACAACGCGACCGACCATATGCGGATCATGGCGCTGGCGGATCTCGCGCTGCATTTCGCGGTGGAGATGCTGGAGGAGGGCGGCGGGTTCGTCGCCAAGGTGTTCCAGGGCGGATCGGAGCGCGCGATGCTCGAACGCATGAAGCGGCATTTTGCGACCGTGCGCCACGCCAAGCCGCCGGCGAGCCGAAAGGAGTCCAGCGAGTTGTATGTCGTGGCCTCGGGCTTCAGACACACCTGACCCGCCTTTCGTCCGGCTTGCGTGCTGGCGGGGCGGCGCTTATGTCGGGTCGCCAAGGTCAGGGAGCCCCGGTCGGCGCCCACGGATGAAAGGTCCCCACCATGGCGCCCGATAGCCTGCCGTCCGACGTCGCGTCCCGCATCGAGGAGGCGCTGGCCTTCGACGACGTGCTGGCCGTCCCTGCCTACAGCCAGGTATTGCCCTCCGATACGAGCACGCGCACCCGACTGACCCGGACCATCAGCCTGCATATCCCGCTGATCTCGTCCGCGATGGACACCGTGACCGAGGCCGCGATGGCGATCGCGATGGCGCAGCTGGGCGGGATCGGCGTCATCCACAAGAACCTGGATGTGGCCGAGCAGGCGGCGCAGGTCCGGCGGGTCAAGAAATTCGAGAGCGGCATGGTGGTGAACCCGCTCACGATCCATCCGGATCAGACGCTGGCCGAGGCGCGGGCCGTCATGGCGCAGCATAACATCAGCGGCTTCCCCGTGGTGGAGCGGGATACCGGGCGCCTGGTGGGCATCCTCACGCATCGGGACGTGCGCTTCGCGACGGACCCCGGCACCCGCGTCTATGAGCTCATGACGCGGGAGAACCTCATCACCGTCCCGGCCGAGGTGGACCGGGAGGAAGCGCGGCAGTTGCTGCACCGGCACCGGATCGAGAAGCTGCTGGTGGTGGATGACGCCTATCGCTGCGTGGGCCTGATTACCGTGAAGGACATGGACAAGGCGCAGGCTCATCCGCTCGCCAACAAGGACGAGCTCGGCCGGCTGCGCGCCGCCGCCGCGACCGGGGTGGGGGAGGACGGCTATATCCGCGCCCAGGCCCTGGTGGAGGCCGAGGTGGACGTGATCGTGATCGACACCGCGCATGGCCATTCCGCCGGCGTGCTGGGCTCCGTCGAGCGGATCAAGCGGCTGTCGAACGCGGTGCAGATCATCGCCGGCAACGTCGCGACGCCCGAGGGCGCCCGCGCGCTGATCGACGCCGGGGCCGACAGCGTGAAGATCGGTATCGGCCCCGGCAGCATCTGCACCACCCGCGTGGTGGCGGGCGTGGGCGTGCCGCAATTCACCGCGGTCATGGAGACTGCCGCCGCCTGCCGGGAGCGCGGCGTGCCCGCGATCGCCGATGGCGGGATCCGGACATCGGGGGACATGGTGAAGGCGATTGGCGCCGGGGCGGATTGCGTGATGGTCGGCAGCCTGCTGGCCGGGACGGAGGAGGCGCCGGGTGAGGTGTTCCTGTATCAGGGCCGCTCCTTCAAGAGTTACCGCGGCATGGGCAGCATCGGCGCCATGGCGCGGGGCTCGGCGGACCGGTATTTCCAGCAGGAGATCAAGGACACGCTGAAGCTGGTGCCGGAGGGGATCGAGGGCCGGGTTGGCTACAAGGGGCCCGTATCGGCCGTGGTGCATCAGCTGGTGGGCGGGCTGAAGGCTGGGATGGGCTACACGGGCGCCGCCACGATCGAGGATTTGCAACGCAACACGCGCTTCCGGCGGATCACCGGTGCCGGGCTGCGGGAGAGCCATGTGCATGACGTCGCGATCACGCGCGAGGCGCCGAATTACCGGCAGGAATCGCAATGATCGGTGCTGGCCATCTTGACCCCCTCGCCCTCCGGGAGAGGGGGCAGTGAGTCCCGCGTCATGAAAGCCATCGTCTTCGACGCCTACGGCACCCTGCTCGACGTGCACGCCGCCATGGCCGCCCATGCCGCGGCGCTGCCCCCGGATTGGGAGCGCATCAGCGCGGAGTGGCGCACCAAGCAGCTCGAATACACCTGGGTCCGCACCCTCACCGGCCCGGCGCACCACGCCGATTTCTGGCAGGTCACGCAAGATTCGCTCGCCTTCGTCGCCGCCCGGCACGGTATCCATGACCGCACCGTGCTGGACCGCTTGCTCGCCGCCTACCGCGTGCTGCCGGCCTATCCGGATGCGGCGTCCACCTTGCGGGTGCTTAGGTCCCAAGGCATCGCGACCGCGATCCTATCGAACGGCACGCCGGACATGCTGACCGAGGCCGTGGACGCGGCCGGGATCGCGCCCTTGCTGGACGCGGTGCTGAGCGTGGAGGACATCGGCGTGTTCAAGCCGGACCCCCGCGTCTATGCCCCGGCCATCGCGCGGTTCGGAGGTGACGCCACACAGATCGGCTTCGTATCGTCCAACGCATGGGATGCTCAGGCGGCCGGGCATAATGGCTTCCGGGTGTTCTGGTGCAATCGGGGCGGCCTGCCGAGCGAGTATGGCCTCGACGCCTCCGCGACCACCATCGAGGCCCTGGCCGAGCTCCCGGGCCTGGCTGCATGACGCCCTCCGCCCGCCTCGCGGCCTCGATCGAGTTGCTGTCGGAGATCGACCAGCATCCGCGACGGCCGGCGGATGCCGTGGCCAATGATTTCTTTCGCGCCCGCCGCTTCATCGGCTCCGGCGATCGCCGTGCCGTGTCGGACCGGTCCTGGCGCGTATTGCGGGAGCGGCGGCGATTGGGCTGGTGGCTGGAGCGGGCCGGCACGGCGCCCACCGCCCGCATGTTGGTCGCAGCCTCGTTGCTGCTGGAGGGATGGACGGCCGAGGGCGTCGCGCAAAGCTACTCCGGCGGCCAATACGGCCCGGCGCCGTTCCTGCAGCCCGAGACCGCCGCCCTGCACGCGCTCGATGGCCACACCCTGCTGCATCCCGACATGCCGGACCCCGTGCGGTTCGAGATGCCGGATTGGGTGCTGACCCATTTGCAATCCCGCTTCGGCCGGCAGCTCGCCCCGGAGATGCTCGCGGCCCTCGACCCGGCGCCGCTCGATCTTCGCGTGAACCTGCTGCGCGGCACCCGGGAGCAGGCGGTGATCGCGTTGCAAGCCGAGGGGCTGGAGCCCACGCTCACGCCCTACTCGCCGTGGGGCCTGCGCATCGAGGGGCGGCGCGCCGTCACCTCCGGCGCGTCGTTCCAATCCGGGCTGGTCGAGATCCAGGATGAGGGAAGCCAGCTCGTGGCCGCCTTGGCCGGGGTGCAACCGGGGATGCGCGTCGTGGATTGGTGCGCAGGCGCCGGGGGCAAGACGCTGGCGCTCGCGATGCTGATGCAGAATCGCGGGCATCTGGTGGCCTGCGACGTGTCGGCGTCGCGGCTGGAGGGCGCGGTGAAGCGGTTGCGCCGCGCCGGGGTGCAGAATGCGGAGCGGCACCTGGTGGCGCCCGGCGACAAATGGGCCAAGCGCCGCGGCGGCACGTTCGACCGCGTGCTGGTGGACGCGCCCTGCACCGGCACCGGCACCTGGCGCCGCAACCCGGATGCCCGGCTACGGCTGCGGGAGCTGGACCTGGCCGAGTTGCAGCCGAAGCAGGCTGGGATATTGGACGATGCGGCGAAGCTGGTGCGGACCGGGGGGCGGCTGATCTACGCCACCTGCTCCCTGTTCAATGAGGAGAACGAGGCGCAGGTCGAGGCCTTTTTGGCGCGCACCCCTGGCTTCCGGATCGTTCCGCTGGCGGAGGCGTGGACCCTCGCGGCCGCCGTGCCGGGGGAGGGGCCGTATCTGTCGCTCACGCCTCGCCGGCATGGCACGGACGGATTCTTCGGAGCCGTGCTGGAGCGGGTGGGGTGATACCCCCGCCTGCCGCAGAGGTGCGCCGGGCGCGTCCGCTGGATGCGGCGGGGATCGGCGCCGTGCATGTGGCGGCGTGGCGCAGCGCCTATGCCGGTATTCTGCCCGAGACCTATCTGGCCCGGCTCTCGATGCCGCGGCAGGCCGGGCAATATGACGCGGACATCCGGGCCGGCCGTGGCGTCTATGTCGCGGTGACGGACGGGCGGGTAGTGGGCTTCGTAACCGTTGGTCGCGCCCGGGTGCGCGGGATCGCGGATGGTGAGGTCGAGACGCTGTATGTGCTGGACGATTGGCGCGACCATGGCCTAGGCCGGCGGCTGATGGAGGCCGGCGCCGCGCATCTGGCCGCCGCGGGGTGCCAGAGCCTGTTCCTGTGGGTATTGCGCGACAATCCGAGCCGGTGGTTCTACGAACGGTTGGGCGGCCGGGCGAGCGTGCAAGGGACAACGCAGGTGGGCGGCGCCACGATCGCGCAGGTGGCTTACGTGTGGGACCGGGTCACTTCCTTGGTCAGGCCGGAGTGACGATGGGTTTCCCCAATCCTACGTAGGCTGGGTGAAAGCCATCACTTACTCGGCGGCGACCATCATCGGCGCCGGGGCATACCGGCCGAGCCCGACCTGGTCGGCAATGCTGTGTCCGGCACGCGGGAGCCCGTCCGCCGGCGGCACCGACACACCATAATACTCAAGGAAGGTCGGGAACAGGTTGAGGATCGACGTCTTTTCGGCGTGCACGGCATGGGTGCCGGTCTTGAACCACAGCACGCTGTCGGGATGGTGCACGCCCGTCTTCATGTGCGGCACGCGGTAGAACAGGTCGAAGAAAGGCACCGCCTCGTTGCCGCCCGGGGTCAGTGTGACCGTGGTGGTTGCCGCGAGCTCGTCACCGAGGCCGCAACCGAAGAACAGCGAGTTCGCCGGCGCATCGTCGAAGCCGAACACGGTCCGGCCGCCGACCTGCATACCCTCGAGCCGGACACGCGCATGCTCGGCGGCTGTCTGGTCGGAGAACTCGGCCGAATATTGCTGCGCCATCACCGGCAGCAAGCTCGTGGGATGGAGGTTGAAGCGGGCCAGCAGTGCCGCCGCGTCTTTCGGGCGGTAATAGCGCCGGCCCGCGTCCGCGTTGGGCTGCTGGCTCAGCGCCGTGGACAGCACCAGCGTGACCCCGAACCGCTCCAGCGCAAAGAAATCGGCCAGAACGCGGTCCATCTCCTTGTAGCCGAACAAGATCGCATCCCGGTGCACCGGGTCATCCAGATCATCGGCCGGCAGCGAGAACTTCTCGGGCTCCAGCAAATGGAAATAGGCGTGCTGGAAGTGCGCGGTGCTGTTCAGGAAGAACGAGGCGAAATCCGGCTTGGTCCGCTTCCAGTATTTCAGGAACACGTCGAGCTGCAGCTTGTCCAGCAGCGCCGCGCGTTTCCACCCGGTCTTGCCGCCACCCGTCACCTCGGACAGCATTTGCTCCCCGATCGCGAGCACAGTGCTGGGCCGCAGCCCGTTGCGGACCAGGAATTTGGCGAAATCCGCATACTCCGCGCGCCCGATCGCGGCGCCGGCGTTGCTGTTCTCCTGCACCTTGGTGACCACGACGCGCTGATAAGCCGCGAGCTCCGCCGGATAGGGCGGCTCCGTGCTGCACCAGGGGTCCGGCAGGTAGAACGATCCCGGGCTCGCGAATGCCGGGGCGTTCATGCCGGCACAGTTGCCGACCGAAATGCCGCCCGCCAGCAGCGCGTGCCAGATATCGGTATGCCCGGCTTTCGGCCCGTCCGTCAGGTGAAACACCTGGTGCTGGTCGTAGCTGAGGCCGGTGTGCAGGGAATACCATTGGATCCACGGCTCCAAGAACCGCTCATCCTCGACATCCGCCACCCCGGTCATGACCTGCGACGCGTCATAGAACCGCTTGAAGTTCGGCAGCGTCCCATCCGCCATCCACTGCCGCAGCAGGGAGGGGCAGAGTTCGTTGAACTCGATGAAGATGATCCGCTTGTCGTTCGTATTCATGGCCGCTCCAGCAGCTTACACGCGTGGCGGGAACATAGCCGAGATGATACACCCAAGCCATGATAATTGAGCCTGATTTTGTCAAGCAGGCCCTGCAGTGGAAGCACGGATCGGCGCTGACCGGCGCAACCATAGTGGCGCAGCGCCAGGCCGGTTACGTCTCGCCGGATGCTGAATACGAGGCGTCGCTGCTGCGACTGGTGCAACCGGGGATCGAATGGCTGGATGCCGGATGCGGCCGCTCGCCGTGCCCGTTCAATCCCGGCCTGGCCCGGCACCTCGCGGACCGCGCCGTCCTCACCGGTCTCGACCCCGGGCCGAACCTGCCCGATAATCCATATCTGCGTCACGCGATTGCGGGAGGCTTGTCGGACTGCCGAGCCGGGCCGTTCGATTTGGTGACGATGCGGATGGCGGCCGAGCATGTCGCCGATGCAGCGGCAGCGGCGGCCGGGCTGCACCGGCTCGTGCGGCCGAGCGGCACGCTGCTGATCTATACGGTGCATGCCGGGTCGCCGACGGTGCTGCTGGGCCGCTTCGCGCCGCTGGCGTGGCACCGGGCGGTGATGCGGCGCGTGTTCGGGGGTGAGGACCGCGACGTGTTCCGCGCTCACTACCGGCTCAATACCCCGGCGGTTCTGCTGGCCGCGTTACCCGGCTTCGCACTGCGCCGCATGATGGTGCTGGACGATTGCCGGACGACCATCGGCTGGCCGCTGCTCCACCGCGCTGAACTCGCCCTATGGCGGCTCGGGAAAAGGGTCGGCCGCCGCTATCCTGAGCGATGCATCCAGGCGGAATTCGTCCGCGTATAAAAAACTGGACAGGAGAGTGCTGCCCTCCGCACACTCCGGGTCCGGGAGAATCGATGCCGACCCAACCAAAACCGTCCCATGCCGCGGCAGCCGATCCAGGCGGGCCAGCCCGAAGCGGCGGCGTCGTGCTCCGCATCCCGCCGCAAACCGGACGGGGGCCGGATCGCCGCTACCCAGACGATGCCGGGTCGCAGATGACGCTGGCATGGGACCGCGTATTGGGGATTCTGGCCGCGGCGGGCATGGCGGTGCAGAACCTGGTCAAGATCGAAGCCACCCTTACGGAAGATGCCGACCTCGGCGCCTATCGCGCTGCGCGAAAGGCCGCGCTCGGCTCCCACAAGCCCGGCAGCACGCTGACGATCGTGCCCGCGTTGGCCGAGCCGGGCTGCCTGGTGGAGATCGAGGGCGTGGCCATCAGGTAGCGTGGATCGCCGCCCAGACCCGCTCCGGCGTCGCGGGCATGTCGATCGTCGTGACGCCCACCTCGCGCAGGGCGTCCACCACCGCATTCATCACCGCCGGCAACGCCCCGGCACATCCGGCCTCGCCACAGCCCTTCACGCCCAGATGGTTGGTCCGCGCCGGCACCGGGTGGCTGGCGAACACGAAGCCTGGCGCGTCCGATGCATGGGGGATGGCATAATCCATGAACGAACCGGTCGCGAGCTGCCCACCCTCGTCATACGACACGCGCTCCATCAGCGCCTGCCCGATGCCCTGCACGATGCCGCCATGCGCCTGGCCTTCGACCAGCATCGGATTGATGAGCACGCCGAAATCATTGACCATGTGGTAGCGCACGACCTCCACCACGCCCGTCTCCGGATCGACTTCCACTTCCGCCACGTGGCAGCCATTGGGGAAGGCGGAGGGCGCCTGGTCATGGATGTGCTGGATGTCGAGCGCGCCGGGATGGGCGGCGGCCAGCTCCATGATCCCCAGGCTTCGATCGGTGCCGGCGATAGTGAAATGGCCCCTTTCGAACTCGATATCTTCGACGCCCGCCTCCAGCGCGTCCGCCGCCACCCTGCGGCCGTGCTCGATGCAGAGCGCGCTGGCCTCCACGATCGCGGCGCCGCTCGCCATCATGCTTTTCGATCCGCCGGTGCCGCCGCCCGCGATCAGCTGGTCGCTATCGCCCTGCAGCAGGCGAATGCGATCGAACGGCACGCCCAGCCGGTCCGCCAGCACCTGCGCGAAGGGCGAGGCGTGGCCCTGGCCGTAATCGAGGGTGCCGGTGATGATCGTCACGTCCCCATCCGGCTCGAACCGGATGCCGCCCATCTCCTGCTGCGGCGGCGCCGTCACCTCCAGGTATTGACCGATGCCCCGCCCGCGCAGCCGGCCGCGCGCCCGCGACTCCGCCCGGCGCGCCGCGAACCCGTCCCAATCCGCCAGCTCCAGCGCCCGTTCCAGCAGCGTCGGGAAATCGCCGGAATCGTAGTGCATGCCGGACGGCGCGGCATAGGGCATCTGTTCCGGCCGGATGTGGTTGCGGCGGCGCAGATCGACGCGGTCGATGCCCATCTCGGATGCGGCCTGGTCCACCAGCCGCTCCATGTAGTAATTGCCCTCCGGCCGCCCGGCGCCGCGATAGGGGCCGACCGGGGTCGTGTTGGTGAACACGCAGCGGCTGCGCACCTCGATGGCCGGGGTCGCATACACGCCCACGACGTTCTTGGTGGCGTTGATCGTCGCCGGGATCGTGGTCGCGTTGCTGAGATAGGCGCCGAGATTGCCGAACACGCTCAGCCGCACCGCCAGGAACTTGCCGTCGGCATCCAGCGCCAGCTCGGCATCCACCTCGTGGTCCCGGCCGTGGCTGTCGCTGAGGAAGCTCTCGGACCGATCGTCCCGCCATTTCACGGGGCGGCCCAGCGCGCGGGCGGCGTGCAGCAGGGCCGGGTATTCCGGATAGACCGCCGCCTTCATGCCGAACGACCCACCGACCTGGCCGGTCAGCACGCGCAGGGCAGGGGCCTCCACCCCCATCACGGCCGCCAGCCCGGCGCGCAGGCCGAACACGCCCTGGCACCCCGCCCGGAACACATACCGCCCATCTTCGTAGGAGGCGAGCACGGCGCGCGGCTCCATGGCGGCGACCACGACGCGGCTGTTCTGCAGGCTGAGCCGGGTGACGTGGGCGGCGCCGGCAAAGGCGCGCTCCACCGCGGCGGCGTCCCCATGGCGGTAGGTCAGCACCAAGTTGCCGGGTGCGTCGTCATGCAGGAGCGGCGCGTCGGGTTCGAGGGCGGCGCGGGCAGTGGTGACGGCGGGCAGGGGCTCGATGTCGAGCATCACCGCCTCCGCCGCGTCCTGCGCCTGGCGTTGGGTTTCCGCCACGACCAGGGCCACGGGATCGCCCACGTAGCGCACCCGGTCTTCCGCCAGGGCGGTCTGCCGCGGCCGGGGCGTGGGTGTGCCGTCATGGTTCTTGCCGTGGGAGGCCGGCATGAGGCCGATGCCGGCGGCCGCGAGGTCGAGCGCGGTGTAGATGCCGCGCACGCCCGGCAAGGACCAGGCCGCGTCCGCATCGATCCCGCGCAACATCCCATGCGCATGCGGGCTGCGCACCATCACCGCATATAGCTGACCCGGGAGCGACAAATCATCGGTATAGCGTCCCTCCCCGCGCAGCAGCACCGGGTCCTCCTTGCGGGAGACGGGCTGGCCGATGGCGAAGCGGTCGAGGGCGATCTGGGTGGGGTCGAGAGCCACGTTCATGCGGGGACGTCCTTAACGGTTGATCCCAGAATGGCCCCGCGCCGCCGAAGGTAAAGACACGTTACCCGGCGCCGCCCCGCATGATGGAGGCGCAGGGCGCCGGCAGGCGGGCCGGCGGGCGCGGTACGCTGGGGGCGGCGGCCGGGCGGGCCGGCGCATCGAGCTGGTCGAACCACCATTGCAACGACGCATCGCAGCCATCGCCGGGCGGCGGCGGCGGCTGGTCCGCGCATTCGAGCTGATTGGCCGGGCAGCGGAAATGGATGTGCATGTGCGCGGCGTGGCCATACCAGGGCCGGATCGTGCGCAACCAGCCACGATCCCCGCTCACGCTCTGGCACAGCTGCTTCTTGATCGCGGCATTGACCAGCACGCGGTCCACGTTCGGCAGCTGCGCGGCAAGGCGGATCAGGGTGACGTGCTGCGGGCTCCAGGCATCCGGATCGACGCCGCGGCCGCCGGCGGCAACCAGGCTGCGCACCTCGACCGCGTCCCGCGCGGCGGCGCTCAGGCGGGGCTTGGGCTGGGTATCGAGCCAGACATCGGCGTCGAGCCCCAGCATGTGGCTGGCGTGGATGCCGGCCATGGGGCCGCCATACTGCTTGGAGATGTCGTTCATATACAGCACCGGCAGCCCGGCCCGCTGCGCCTGGATCGCGAGCGACTGCAATGCGGCGATGGTGTCGGGATGGCCCCAGTAATGGCTGCGGCTGGCGCGGATGGTCTCGTAGCCCGGCCCTTGCGACGGCAGCTCGACCGCACCCGCGATACACCCCCCGGCGGGGCCGCCCACGATGCGGGTCTGGGCGAAAGCGGGGGTGGCGAGGAGAAGGAGCAGGAGAGCGACACGTCCCCCTCTCCCGCTGGCGGGAGAGGGCTGGGGTGAAGGTGGGACGAAAGGCATACAGGCCGGTGAGCGGAACCCCACCCTCTCCCGCCAGCGGGAGAGGGGGCCGAAAGCCATCACCCCCGCCCCACGAACGGCATCTGCGTCGCCATCACCGTCATGAACAGCACGTTCGACTCTGGCGGCAGGCTCGCCATGTGCAGCACTGCGTCCGCCACATGCTGCGGGTCCATGCGCGGCTCCACCATCATGCGGCCATCGGCCTGCAATACGCCGCGGGTCATCCGGTCCGTCATCTCGGTCGCGGCATTGCCGATGTCGATCTGCCCCGCGGCGATGCCCCACGCGCGCCCGTCCAGCGCGAGGCTTTTCGTCAGGCCCGTGATCGCGTGCTTGGTCGCGGTATAGGGCGTGGAGTGCGGCCGGGGCGCGTGGGCGGAGATCGAGCCGTTGTTGATGATGCGCCCGCCCTGCGGATGCTGCCGCCGCATGAGCCCGAACGCTGCCCGCGCACACAGGAACGAGCCCGTGAGGTTCACGCCCACCACTGCCATCCAGGACTCGACCGGCAGCTCGTCGATTGGCACCGCGGGCGCCCCCATGCCGGCATTGTTGAACAGCAGGTCAAGCCGGCCATGCTTCTGCTCGACCGCGGCGAACACCCGGTCCACCTCGGCCGGCTGAGACACGTCGGCCGGCAGCACCATCGAGGCGCCGCCCATGCCGGCCGTGGCCTCCAGCGCGTCCTGCCGCCGGCCCACCAGGGCGACTGTCCAACCGGCCTTCATCAACGACACGGCCGAAGCCCGGCCCACCCCGCTGCCGGCGCCGGTCACGAGTGCGATTTTCATGGACGTTTCCCTATATGAATTGGCCGCGGAGGAAGCCCAAAGCCGGCAATGGCTTCCAGGACCGCGGCAGGTCGGATGGACGGATCGGCGCCACCGTATAGAGCGGCGCCGGCTGCCGGCAACTGGCCAGCAACCCGGCATAGGCCCTGATCTGCTGCTCCCGCCACGCGCGATCCGCCAGCGCCCGGTCCCGGCTGGAAAAGATCTCCGCCACGCGGGACGCCCGCCCGATCGAGGCCACCACGGCCCACATGGTCGCGGGCTCCGATGGACGCTTGAATTCGACGACCGAGCTCATCGGTTCGATATTGGCAAATTCTGGCCGGCGAACAAGCTATAAGCACGCTGACCCAGGAGCACCGCCATGCCACTCGACGAGTCCGGCTTCACCCCGTCCCTCAACGTGCTTGGCGGACGGCTCGAGACGTGTTCGCTCGACCCGCGCACCGGCTTCACCCGCACCGGCTGCTGCGAAACGGGGCCGCAGGATGTCGGCAGCCATACCATCTGTGCCGAGATGACCGCCGAGTTCCTGGCGTTCAGCCGCGGCCGGGGTAACGATCTCAGCACGGCGCGGCCGGAATACGGCTTCCCGGGGCTGAAGCCAGGTGATCGCTGGTGCCTATGCGCGCCGCGGTGGCAGGAGGCGTTGCTGGCTGGCTGCGCCCCTGCCGTGGTGCTGGGCGCCAGCCATCAGGGCGCCCTGCTGCATTGCCGGCTCGAAGACCTGCGCCAGCATGCCGTCACGGCCTGATCCAGCCGTCCGGCACCGCGACCGCACGCCCCTCGTCCACCAGCTTGGCCAGATGGGCGATCACGTTGCGCTCCGCCGCGCGCCGCAACCGGGCCTCGATCCCCGCATAGAGCCGGTCCGTCAAGGCGCGTGAGGTCGTGGGCTCCGGCCCCAGCGCGTCCAGGATCGCGGCCTCCCGCGTCAGCCGGTGTTCCAGCAGCGTGCGGACCAGGGCCAGCGGCTCCGGCACGGGGGGGCCGTGACCCGGCAGGAATAAGCGGTCTTCCCGTGCCAGGAGCAGGCGGAGACTGTCGATATACTGCGCCATGCTGCCGCCGGGCGGGCTGATGACGCTGGTGGACCAGCCCATCACGTGATCCGCGCTGAACAGCACACCATCCGGGCCGGCGAAGCATAGATGGTCCGACGCATGCCCCGGTGTGTGGATCGCCTGGTAGCGGCCATCGACCTGGCCGTCCTGCAGCCCGACATCCGGGGCAAAATCCACCAGGGCCGGCGCATGCCAGGCATAGACCGGCGCCCCGGTCTTGGCCCGCATGGCCGGCACGGCGCCCAGGTGATCGTGATGCGTGTGGGACAGGAAGATGCGGGTGATCTTGCCCGCGCCCGCCTTCAGCACGGCCGAGACATGCGCCGGCTCGTCGGGGCCGGGATCCAGGACCGTCATGCCGTTCGGACCGTCGATCAGATACGTGTTGGTTCCCCAATAGGTCATGGGGCCCGCATTGCCGGCGACGATGCGCCGGATGCCGGGTGCCACCTCATGCGCCACGCCACGCGGCGGTTCGGGTTCGGTGAGGAATGTCATGCCCGGCGCACCCTTTCGCGGTGCAGGTTGTACAAGCCGGCGGCCGCCACCATGGCCGCGCCGATCAGCGTGCCCCGGTTCGGCGCCTCGTGAAACACCGTCCAGCCGAACATCCCGCCCCAGATCAGCAAGGTATATTCGTACGGCGCCACCGCCGACACCGGCGCCAGCGCGTAGCCGCGGGCCAGCAGCCAATGCGCCGTGCCGCTCAGCACGCCGACCATGGCCAGCGCCACCCACACTCCCGGAATCATCGGCCCCGCGGCATGCAGGCCCATCAACAGCCCGGCCGGCACATGCGCGGCCATGAGCCAGAACGTCAGGCATTCCGGCGTCTCGGTCGTGCTGAGCTGGCGGCTCATGATGCGGCTGATGGCGGTGCCGACGATGCCGGGCGCCAGCACGAACAGCACGGGATGCCACAGCGCCGAGCCCGGCCGGACCATCACCAGGACGCCCAAGAAGCCGAACGCGGTCGAGAGTGCGCGGCGCCAGCGGATGCGCTCCCCCAGCATCGGGATCGCCAGCAGCGTCATGATCAGCGGCGCCGTGAAGCCCACGGCATACACGTCGGCCAGCGGCGCCACCTGCCACGCCGCATACCAGGTGACCGACACCGCGCTGTGCATGATGCTGCGGACCGCGACCAACTTCCACCGCACCGGGCGCAGCCGAACGCCGCGCGACAGGACCGCCATGACCGCGGCGCCACCCAAGCCACGCCCCAGCATGACCGCCGCGATCCCGCCCGGCAGCAGCGCCCACTTACCCGCGACGTCGCTGCACGCCATCACCGCATAGGCCGCGATGACCAGGACGATGCCGCGCACGGTCTCCCTGGCGTCATCGCGCAGCACGCCAGCCGGGGCCGGGCTAGCCATGCACGGCGACCGCCTCCATGCAGACGGCGCCATCGGCGTCGCGGGTTTGCAGCTTTGTGGTGCCGCCGTCCTCCCAGCCCTCGAGTGCGAGCGGCCGATCGTGGAAGGCGGGGCGGCGGCCGCGGAAGCGGAAGGAGCGGGCGGGCCGCGGCGCCAGGGCGGCGAGCCAGGTTGCCTGCAGCGGCCCATGCACCACGAGGCCGGGATACCCCTCGACCTCCCGCACGTAATCCAAATCATAATGAATGCGGTGCCCGTTGCCGGTCAGCGCCGAGTAGCGGAACAGCAGCACCGGGTCGGGCAGCACGTTCCCGCGCGAGCCGGGCGGGGCCGGCGGGGCGGGCTCGGCCGGCTTCACCGCGGCGCCGTCCGCTCCGCGATAGACGATGTCCTGCGTTTCTTCGATCGCCGTGCCGTGCGGACCTGCGATCACATGGCGGACGGTCACGAAAACGAGCCGGCCGCTGCGGCCCTGTTTTTCGACCAGTTTCGTGATCTCGCTCGTCCGCGTGACCGCATCGCCCGCGTGCAACGGTGCCAGGAAAACCACTTCGCCCCCGGCCCACATGCGGCGCGGCAGGTCATGCACCGGCGGCAGGAACCCGCCCCGGCGCGGGTGCCCGTCGGGGCCGAGCTGATCTGGCGGTACCCAGTCCTGGAACAGCGTCCAGTGCCATAGCGGCGGTAAAACCGTGGGCTCCTCCACTCCCAGCGTGCGCGCCATTCCCAGCAGCATGGGCTGACCCACCACATCATGCCGCGTCTCGGTGCGGCCGATATGGTCGGCGTAGGCGGTCACGTCGGCGCGTCCGACGCCGGCGTGGCGGGGGCGGCCGGGGTCGCCGGGCGCGGGGCCGGGCGGGGCGCCGGTGGGCGGGGCGGGGGCGCCACCAGGCGGAGGTCCACGGCCTGACCCATGGCGGAATAGCCGGCGCGGTTGGGATGCAGGCCGTCACCGGGGCCGCCGATCGTGCTGCCGGGAACATACTCCGGCCGCATCGCGCCGTTCAGCGCTTCGGCCGTCGCCTTGTCGAAATCGACCACGGCGTCGAACAGCCCCTCGTTGCGGCGGATGGTGGCGTTCAGCTCGCGGCGCTTCTGTTCCACCTCGGGCGGCAGATGCGCCGGGCTGGTGGTGCCGACGATGCTGGTGAGCGTGCCGCCGATCACTTTTACGCCGCGGATCTTCTCCCGTAGCCGCTTGACCCCGGCCGCGAACCCGTCCCGCACCGCGGACGGCGTGGCGTTGCCGTTGGTGCTGAGGTCGTTGATGCCTTCCATCCAGATCACGTGCGTGACCCCGCTCAGCCCCAGCACGTCCCGCTCCAGCCGCGCGAGCGCGGAGGGCCCGCCCGGGACCGGTTTGGCCGGGTTGTACTCGGCCGGCCCCACGACCTGGTTGCCGCCGATCCCGGCATTCACGACCGCGACCCGCCCGCCCCCGGCGCCAGCGGATGCCTCCAGCCGGCGGAGCAGCACGTCCGGCCAGCGGTCGTCGCCATTCAGCGTGCTGCCGGTGCCGTCCGTGATGCTGTCCCCGAAACACACCACGACGCGGGTATCGGCCGGGGCCTGGATGTCCAGGGCATCGAGGAAGAACCAGCTGGTGGTGGAGTTCGGGAACGCAGCCTCGTCTTCCAGTTCACCCAGGGCGCCGGCGCCGGGGGCGGTGATGTAGCTGGTTTGCAGCGCCTTCGCGTGCCATGTGATGGCGCCGCTATCGCCCGCGACATGGAAGCTCACCGACAGCTTGCGGCCCAGCAATTCGGGGGCCGTGGCGTTGGCGATGAACGGCAGCGTCACGGAATCCGACCAGACCTGCCCCCCAGGTGGCACGGTGACGGTGCGCTTCGTGGCAAACGTCACCGGCCGGTTGGAGCCCGGCATGATCGCCGCCCCGCTCGACTGCATGCCCACGAACGCGCCATCGAACGTGACGGGCCTGGTGCCGAACGCGTTGCTGAACCGGAAGCGGACCTTGTTGCTCCACAGGCTCGGCTTGATCACCATCCGGAATGTCTGGTCATGCGCGCCGGCATCCTGCACCGGCAGCGCGAAGCGGAGTTCCGGCTGGGCGGAGGGGTTGCCGGACGGGTAGGGGCCATGGGCGGAGCCGGCCCAGCTCGTCACCCATTTCTGCGCCCGCGCCGGTGCCGCGCCCACGAGCAACAGGCAGGCCAGGATCGCGAGCCCGAACGCCCGGCTCACGCGAACGCCGTGCCGGTGGCCGGCCGCTCCAACGGAAGCGCGGCGATCCCTGTGATCTCCACCCGCCAGCTCGGGTCCGCGAGCCTTGCCTCCACCGTCATGCGGGCCGGTTTGTGATGCGGCGGCAACCAGGCATCCCAGGCGCGGTTCATGGCGGCGAAATCGTCCATGTTGGCGAGGAAGATCTGCACGCTGAGCAGGTATTGCTTGTCGGTCCCGGCTTCGGCCAACAGCGCATCGATCTGCGCCAGCACGTCCGCTGTCTGGCCCTCCGCATCCATCGTGCCGTCCTGCGTGACCTGGCCGGCCAAATAGACGGTGCCGGCATGCACTATGGCGCCCGACAGACGGGCTCCGGGATCGAGGCGGCGGATATGCATCATGATGTCAGGCGCTCCAGGATGGCCATGGTGGCAGGGGCGGCCGTGATCATCGAGTCATGGCCCGCAGGCAGTTCGTGATAGTCCCAGCCCGGCTCTGTCCGGGCAATGTCCCAGGCATAGCCGATCCCCGGAAATGAGGCGCCGATGCAAGCCACGTAGCTGCGCGGCACGCCGTTGCCATGTGGATGCAGAAGTCCGAGCGGGCTTGTAAGGGTGGCGAAAGGCTGCGGCGTGAGCCGGCGGCGCACCCAATCCGCATCGGGGCCAGGCGGAATGCCGAACAACGTCGGCTCCGGCGGTGCCACCGACAGCCCACCGGTCTCGGCCGCCGCAGCCCGGCGGGCGGCGGCGATCTCGGGCGGGGACCGGTCCAGCGAGCACTCGCCGGGCCGCAACAGGGAGCTGTCGAGGTAGATCAGCCGCCGCAGCACCTCCGGCTTGCGGTCGGCGACCATCGTGATGGCCGTGCCGGCGAAGCTGTGCCCGACCAGCACGACATCCCGCAGCTCCTCGGCTTCCAGCACGCCCAGGATATCGAGCGTGTGGGTTTCCACGGTGATGTCGCGCGACATCAGGTGCGCCCGCTCCCCGAGTCCGGTCAGTGTGGGGTGCAGCACACGATGACCGCGGGCCCGCAAGCCCGTCGCAACCCGGGACCAGCACCAGCCGCCATGAAACATGCCGTGCACAAGAACGAAGACTGCCATGCGCCGAGTGTAACAACCCTGGTGCGGCATGGAAACCACGCCTCACCCAACTTCGTACAAATCTTCGCCCCGCCAATCGGGTGGCGCTTGCTTCTCCCCCAGTGCTTGAGCCAGGGTCGGTCTAGATGGCGCTTTCCCTCGTCCCCCTTCCGCCCGCCTTCGCCCCCTTGCGGACGGAGCGCCTGACCCTGCGAATTTTCGCCGCCGGCGATGCGGACGCCATGCACCGCCTGGTCAATGATTGGGCTGTGGTCCGGATGCTGTCGGAACTGCCATTCCCGTATCCCCGCACGCTGGCCGATGAATGGATCGCCTCTACGGAACGGCAGATCCTCGACGGCGCCGGCTACCATCTGGCCATCACCGGGCAGGAAGATGACAGGGAGATCCTGGTCGGCTGCGTCGGCTTGCGGATCAAGGGACGGACCGGGACTCTCGGCTACTGGATCGGGCGCCGGTTCTGGGGGCATGGCGTCGCGACCGAGGCGGCGGGCCGGCTCACGCGCTGGGCCCTCGCCAACCTCGACCTCGACCGGATCGAGGCGCACACGATCGAGGACAACGTGGCCTCCGCCGCCGTGCTGCGCCGGATCGGTTTTCGGGAAGTGGGCGTGGGGCGGGAACGGTTCCGGGCGCGGGGCGGGGAGCATCCGGTGCGCCGCTTCGAAGCCGCGCGGGGCGATCTGTTCGACGAGCCCGAACCCAAGCCCGCGACGCCCGGCGCCACGCCGCTGGTGCTGGTCGCTTCCTGCGCCCTGATCGACAGCGACGGCCGCATCCTTTTGGCAAGGCGTCCCGAGGGCAAGGCCATGGCCGGGCTCTGGGAGTTTCCGGGCGGCAAGCTCAATCCCGGCGAGACGCCGGAGGCCGCGCTGATCCGCGAACTGAATGAGGAGCTGGGCATCGACATCTCCAGCAATTGCCTCGCCGCCTTCGCCTTCGCGTCCCACGCCTATGAGCGGTTTCACCTGCTGATGCCGCTCTATCTCTGCCGCCGTTGGCGCGGAACGCCGGTGGGCCGGGAAGGGCAGGCGCTGGCCTGGGTGCGGCCGGAGAAGCTGTCCGACTATCAAATGCCGCCCGCCGACCTGCCGCTGATCCCGTTATTGCGGGATTTCCTGTAGCGATCGGCGCGCCGCCCGCTTGCTTTTCGCGGGTTCGTGACGCACATAAGCGGCCTGCATCGACCCCCCAAACCTTGGGGTATCACCGGAGCGCACAGGGCAAGGGGCCCGGCTGCGCCCGCGCCCGTTGGAGAACGCCCGTGTCCGAAACCGCCCCCAATCCGCTCGCCAAGCTCCGCAACATCGGCATCACCGCGCATATCGACGCGGGCAAGACCACGACCACGGAGCGGATCCTGTATTACACGGGCGTGTCCCACCGCATCGGCGAGGTGCATGACGGCAACACGACCACGGATTACATGGACCAGGAGCGGGAGCGGGGGATCACCATCACCTCCGCCGCGGTGACGTGCGAGTGGAAAGAGCACCGCATCAACATCATCGATACGCCGGGCCATATCGACTTCAACATCGAGGTCAACCGGTCGTTGCGCGTGTTGGACGGCGCGATTTTCATCATCGAGGGCGTGGCCGGCGTGCAGCCGCAGAGCGAGACCAACTGGCGCCTGGCGGATCGCTACAACGTGCCGCGCATCATCTTCATCAACAAGCTGGATCGTACCGGCGCCGATTTCTACCGCGCGTTCGACACCTTGAAGGAGAAGCTCGACATCGTGGCGCTGCCGCTGCAGCTGCCGATCGGGATCGAGGACACGTTCATCGGTGTGGTGGACCTGGTCGAGATGAAAGCCATCGTGTGGGAGGGCGGCGAGCTCGGCGCCAAGTTCCATGACGAGGAGATCCCGGAGGACCTGAAGGAAAAGGCCGCCGAGGCGCGTGAGCTGCTGCTGGACACGGCGCTGTCGGTCGATACCGTCGCCATGGAAGAGTATTTCGAGAAGGGCGATGTCTCGGTCGAGACGCTGAAGCGCTGCATCAAGATGGGCGCCATCAGCGGCGCGTTCCGCCCGGTGCTGTGCGGCACGGCGTTCAAGAACAAGGGCGTGCAGCCGTTGCTGGACGCGGTGCTCGACTACCTGCCCAGCCCCATCGACGTGCCCGGCATCAAGGTCGCCGCCGAGGAGGACGATCCCGAGGACAAGGTGCAGCGCGTGATCCCCGCCAACGCCACGGCGCCGTTCGCCGGGCTCGCGTTCAAGATCATCAACGACAAGTATGGCACCCTCACCTTCGTGCGGGTCTATGCCGGCACGTTGAAGAGCGGTGACACCGTGATGAACACCACGAAGGACCATCGCGAGCGCATCGGCCGCATGTTCCAGATGCACGCCGACAAGCGGGCCGAGATCAAGGAAGTGCATGCCGGGGACATCGCGGCGTTCGTGGGCCTGAAAGACACCGGCACCGGCGACACCCTGGCCTCCTCCGACGATCCCGTGGTGCTGGAGCGCATGGCGTTCCCGGTGCCGGTGATCGACATCTCGGTCGAGCCCAAGACCAAGGACGGCGTGGAGAAGATGACGCTCGGCCTGCAGAAGCTGGCGGGGGAGGACCCTTCGCTCCGGCTGCGGACCGATCAGGAGAGCGGGCAGACCATCCTCTCGGGAATGGGGGAGCTGCATCTCGAGATCATCATCGACCGGTTGCGCCGCGAATACGGCGTGGACGCCAATATCGGTGCGCCGCAGGTGGCGTATCGCGAGACCATCAGCAAGTCCCACACCGAGACCTACACCCACAAGAAACAGACCGGTGGCAGCGGCCAGTTCGCCGAAGTCAAAATCCTGTTCGAGCCGCAGGAGCGCAACGCCGGCGTGTCGTTCGAGAACAAGGTCGTGGGCGGCACGGTGCCGAAGGAATACATCCCGGCCGTGGAAAAGGGCATCCGGAACCAGTGCGAGACCGGTGTGCTCGCCGGCTTCCCGACGGTGGACTTCAAGTATTCGCTGGTGGACGGCAAATACCATGACGTCGACTCGTCGGCACTCGCGTTCGAGATCGCGGCCAAGGCCTGCTTCCGGGACGGTATGAAGAAGGCGGCGCCGATCATCCTGGAGCCGATCATGGACGTGGAGGTGACGACCCCGCAGGACCATGTCGGTGACGTCGTGGGCGACCTGAACCGCCGCCGTGGCACGATCCAGTCGCAGGAGAGCAGCGGCAGCACCGTGATCGTTAGGGGCCACGTGCCGTTGAAGGAGATGTTCGGCTACATCAGCCAGCTCCGCGGCATGACGAAGGGCCGGGCGAGCTTCACGATGCAGTTCCACCACTACGACCCCGTGCCGCGCAACATCGCGGACGAGATCATGGCGAAAAGCGCTTAACATCGTCATTGCGAGCGCAGCGAAGCAATCCAGGGGTGACAAGCTGACGGCAGTGGGTGTGTTGCGTTCCCATCCTCGTCACCCCGGGCTTGACCCTACGCGATGCACACATCGTTTGTTCTCTTTCCGCTTGCGGTCGTAAGCCGGTTCTGAATCGATGAGCAAGGGTGCGACTCGGAGCATGATCGATGGAGAGCATACTTGGGCAGTTCGGCGATCGCCGGCTGCAAAAAGGGGGGCCTTTTTGCTGGCCCAACTGGTCGCGCATTGCGACAATGGCGTTCGGGTCCGCGCGCTGGGCCGGGATCGAGCCGGCGAGGTCAGGCTGGGACGGTTTCTGCACAATCCGCGGGTGACGCCCGCCGAAATGGTCGGCACCGCCCGGTCACACACACTGGCCCGGATTGGGGGGCGGCATGTCTTGGCCATCCAAGACACAACCAGCCTGCGCGACGACGGCAATCAACACAGCCTGCATCTCCATCCTACCATCGCCGTAGATAGTGTGACCGGAAGCCTGATTGGGCTGGTGGATGCGGCGTTTCTGGGTCGGTCGGGCGGCAAACGCGCAACTAAATTATCGCGATCGTTTGACGACAAAGAGAGCCGCCGCTGGCTGGACGCAACGATCAGTGCAGCCGAGATCGCGCAGGCCGGCGCTGCCAGCGTAACGATGGTCTGCGATCGTGAGGGCGACATCTACGAAGAGTTCGCCTGCCGGCCGCCTGAGATCGATCTGGTCATCCGGGCTTCGCAGGATCGCTTGCTGGCCGATGGTCGAATGCTCAGCCAGAGCCTGGACGGCGTGGCCGAGCTCGGCCGCGAGACGATCAACCTACCCGCCGGTCCGGGTCGCCGGGCACGCCAGGCGGTGATTGCTCTGCGCTCCTGCCAGGTTCGTATCAAAGCGCCCAGGCGCCGCCCCTCGCCCGGCGCTGCTGCCCTACCGGCCGAAGTCGCTTTATGGTTCGTGGAAGCGCGCGAGATCGATACGCCACCCGATGTCACGCCCGCGCACTGGCTGTTGCTGACCACGTACGCCGTGCCGACGTTGGACGCGGCCCGGCACATCACCCGGTGCTATCGGCAGCGCTGGACCATCGAGCAGTTGTTCCGGACGATGAAAACCAAAGGGTTCGACATCGAGTCTTCCCAGGTGGAGGATGGCGGCCCGTTCGAAAATCTGGCCACGGCGACAATGATCGCAGCCGTGCAGGTTCTCCAGATGGTGCGCGAGCGAGACGGTGCGGCCCAGCAACCATTGACCGACGCATTCGACCCAGCCGACCTGGCCGGCATGAAGGCAATCTGTACCGACGTTGAAGGTAAAACCGAACGGCAAAAGAACCCTCATCCGCCGACGACGCTCGCATGGGCGACTTGGATATGCGCCCGCCTTGGTGGATGGAACGCCTACTACGGCAAGCCCGGCCCGATCGTCATCCACAGCGGACTACTCAGGCTGAGAACAATGCTCCGTGGATGGGACCTGAGGAGAGATGTGTGAATCCCGTAGGGTCAAGCCCGGGGTGACGGGGCCTAGGTGGGAACCGACCACACCGACGTCGTGCTTGCCCCGGCGCGTGTGATGCGGCACACCGCGCCATGAACACCAGCCTCCCCGCCGACCGCGTCCTGATCCTCGATTTCGGCAGCCAGTTCACCCAGCTGATCGCACGCCGCGTCCGCGAATCCGGGGTGTATTGCGAGATCATGCCCGCCGATGTCGCGGCGGACCGGTTGCTGAGCTTCGGCGCCCGCGCCTACATCCTGAGCGGCGGCCCGGCCAGCGTGAATGACGGGGACGGCCCCCGCGTGCCGGACCTGGTGTTTGCCGCCGGCGTCCCCGTGCTGGGCATCTGCTACGGGCAGCAGGCAATGGTGGCGCAGCTGGGCGGCGAAGTGTCCCTCAGCGACCACCAGGAATACGGCCCGGCCACCATCGACGTGACGGAGGACTGCGCCCTGTTCCACGGCGCCTGGCAGGCCGGCGGGCGGGAACTGGTGTGGATGAACCACGGCGACCGCGTGACCGCCTTGCCCGCCGGGTTCCGCACGGTGGCATCGACCGAAAACGCCCCCTTCGCCGCGATCGCCGACGACACGAGGCGGTTCTACGGCGTGCAGTTCCATCCGGAGGTCGTGCACACCCCGCATGGCCGGCAGTTGCTGCGCAACTTCACCCATGGCGTCGCCGAGCTCGAGGGTGGCTGGAGCATGGCCGGGTTCCGGGGCGCGCAGATCGAGCGTGTCCGGGCGCAGATCGGCACCGGCCGGGTCATTTGCGGGCTGTCCGGCGGCGTGGACAGCTCGGTGGCCGCCGCGCTGATCCATGAGGCCGTGGGCGACCAGCTCACCTGCATCTTCGTGGATTCAGGCCTGATGCGGGCGGGCGAGAGCGAGGAGGTTGTTCGGACTTTTCGCGACCGGTTCAACATCAAGCTGGTGCACCGCGATGCCTCCGAGATGTTCCTGTCGGAGCTGGACGGCGTGACCGACCCGGAGACCAAACGGAAGACCATCGGCCGGGTGTTTATCGAGGTGTTCGAGGAGGAGGCGGCCAAGCTGGGCGGCGCCGATTTTCTGGCGCAGGGCACGCTGTATCCGGACGTGATCGAGAGCATCAGCGCCCATGGCGGCAAATCCGCCACAATCAAATCCCACCACAACGTGGGCGGCCTGCCGGCGCATATGCGAATGGCGCTGGTGGAGCCGCTGCGGGAATTGTTCAAGGACGAGGTGCGGGTCCTGGGCCGCGAACTCGGCGTCCCGGACCACATCGTGGGCCGCCATCCGTTCCCCGGCCCCGGTCTCGCGATCCGCATCCCGGGCGCCGTGACGCGCGAACGGCTGGAGATCCTCCGCCGAGCTGACACGATCTTCCTGGAGGAAATCCGCGCCGCTGGCCTCTACGACGCGATCTGGCAGGCCTTTGCGGTGCTGCTGCCGGTGCGGACGGTGGGGGTGATGGGGGATGGGCGGACCTATGACAATGCGTGTGCGCTGCGGGCGGTGACGAGCGTGGATGGCATGACGGCGGAGGTGTATCCGTTCGACATGGCGTTCCTGACACGGACGGCGACCCGGATTGTGAATGAGGTCCGGGGGATCAACCGGGTGACGTACGATATTACGAGCAAGCCGCCTGGGACGATTGAGTGGGAGTGAAATCACTCAGCTTTGTCTTCAAGCCTCTACAACTTAGGTTGATCTAACGCCTAGGTGTGCGCTGATGCTTTTCACCAATGGCTGAAACAAACACATATGAACCCTGGCCTCCGCTAAAGAATATCCCGCAATCTTCTTGGCTGCTTTTTTCTTACCATCGTCTGAAAAGCGGTTCTTGACCCTTAAAGCTGCCGCACCTTCAAGTTTGTTTATCGGATTGGCACCACCTTCGGCTAAAGAATTGAGAGATTTAGCTGATAAGCGTGTGCTTATATCTTTTACCGGGATGAGCCAATTTGCTTTAAATGCAGCAATCCAAAATGCATCTGTATAGAACGTTTCCAAGTCTGCATTGAGATCGAAGCCATCCCTCATAAGGGAGCCAACATGCTCAGGGTTCTGGAGCCTAATGATCTTAAAACCAAGTTGGTCAAGCTTCATGCGAGCCATATCTGCCGTGAGTCGGTCATATTCTCGCTGACCATTGAGGTCTCCATCGAAAATACTCACAGACTTTACCCTATCTTCGACTGCTCTATGGCGAAGAGTGAGTAACCAAGCTAAGGAGCGACTGTAAAGGGCACTCGCACCGCCATAAGCTCCCGAGCCAGCACAAATATTTATCGGAGAAGACCCGTTATTGCTAAAGACTTCGAAAGCTTTCGATATTACGACTCGATCATTATCTCCTTCGACAAATACTGTTGGGAGCCGTTGGGATAAAATATCGCTAACTTCCTTAAGGCGAGTTTGAACAGCATCGAATTCCACCTTTGCTTTAGCGACATAAGGTGCAACAATAGGCATTAGGCCCATTGTGTTATCAACCTCTTCCGGCAGTCTTGATTCGAATGTCGACCCCGTTGCGCCCTTCGAGACGAAATGAGATATCAACCAAGGAGCGCAATTTGGTCGTTGTTGGTCGATTCGATAAAAGATTGGAGAGTGAGTCGTCAGAAGTAGCTGAAAATGGTCAGAGCTTGATACTAGATCAACCAGCTCAGAAGCCATCTCAAACGCAGCTGACATTTCTACATTATTTTCAGGCTCTTCAAATCCCCAAATGTGAGTGAAACGTATTCCGCCTTGCGTTAAGGTCTTATTCCTGGTCTCCGCTATAAACTTAAGCATCATCGGTATATGGCGAATCTTGATCCCATCCCCTCTCCGCGACAAAGGAATGCCTCCGGAGTTGATTTCAAGGCTCTCAAATATCTTTCTCAGATTTTCAGGCAAGCGCATCGTGGCTTCAGCTCGGAAGACCTGTTGGAGCGATTCGAGTAGACCGTGTAGCTGCTCGCCAAGTTGCGTCTGAAATGCTGTCGCTGAGGTCTTCAATGGCTCTTCGGCTGTTGAAGCGAGGACATCGTATAATCTTCCTTGTAAATCGGCGAAAAATGCCTTGTCCTTTATCGCCGGAATGTATGTAAATCGAACCCTATCAAGAAGTGTCGGGACCTTACTTCTTGACGGAAACTCTGCGCCATTAGAATATCGGATGGTTTCCATGCGTTTTACTTCACCATCTCTCCTCCAAACCTTCTTCCACAGAACTTCTTTGGGAAAGTCGGTCCTTTGGTAAGATGGTGGTAACCTGAAACGTATTTCTATTTCAACTTGTGGCGCTCTTCTGGCTCGATCATCGGCTAAGCTGTTAAAGTCAAGATCGAACGAAAATGGCTCCCCTGGGTTGGTCTCTCCATTAAAAAAGAGGTTCAGTGCCCGAAGAACATTCGACTTCCCAGCATCATTTGCACCTACAAGGCAAGTAATCCAATCAAATATTATCTCAGATGACGAAATTGATCTGAAATCCTTAATCGAAATATGCTCGATCAACGCCGTCCCCTGCACATACTGTCTTGAGAGTAGCTAATCCCAAGTGTCTTCGTCAAGGACGGGGGGATGCATCTAAGATCTGACGTCGGATCGAAGGAGCGTCTCGGCTCTTTCGGTATCGAGCAGGATCAATCGAAGCTCATTGGCTCGGCGGGACGCTTGTCACGGACCTGTTCAAGGGCCTCAACATCGGCGTTAGTGATACCGTATTTCCGTCCGATCTCTGACAAGGCAGTGCCGAGCCGAAGCCGGCCCTCGGGACGAACGGCAGCTTCCAGAATGGCGCGCATCTCGGCTTCCGTGCTGCGGTTGTGCTGCGCCGCGCGATGCTTCAGGGCGCGGTGAGCCTCGTCGGAAAGGTTGCGGATAGTGACGGCGGCCATGATGGCTTCCTCCGTGGTCCACGTGAATGCTATCGAGATACGACAAACGCTAGCAACTCTCCAGATTATCGCCGGCCCCGCGACCGCCCGTGTTCCGCCCCGGAGCCACCGCTGCTATCAACACAGGAGACTCGCCACCACACAGGACCTCCGCATGGCCGGCCATAGCCAGTTCAAGAACATCATGCACCGCAAGGGCGCGCAAGACGCCAAGCGCGCCCGGCAATTCGCCAAGCTGATCCGCGAAATCACCGTCTCCGCCCGCGCCGGGCTGCCGGATCCCGCGAGCAATCCGCGCCTGCGCACCGCCATGGCCGAAGCCCGCGCCGTCAACATGCCGCGGGATACGATCGAGCGGGCCGTCAAAAAGGCTCACGGCGCCGGGGGTGGGGAGGATTATACGGAGGTCCGCTACGAAGGGTACGGCCCCGCAGGCGTGGCACTCATCGTCGAGGCGCTGACGGACAACCGCAACCGCACCGCCGCCGACGTGCGGGCCGCGTTCAACAAGCATGGCGGCGCGCTGGGTGAAAGCAACTCCGTCAGTTTCATGTTCGGCCGCGTCGGCGTGATCGCCTATCCGGTCGCGACCGCCAGCGGGGACGCCATGCTGGAAGCCGCGATCGAGGCCGGGGCGGAGGATGCGGTGTCGACCGAGGATGGCCACGAAATCACCTGCGGCGCCGACGATCTGTTCGCCGTGCGGGACGCGCTCGAGGCCCGGTTCGGCCCGGCCACCACCGCCAAACTCGACTGGCGGCCTAGCACGACCGTGACGCTGGACGAAGACAAGGCCGCGTCCCTGCTCAAGCTGATCGACGCGCTGGAAGAGAATGACGACGTGCAGAACGTGTTTGCCAATTTCGACATTCCGGAGGCGGTGATGCAACGCTTGTCACAATGAGGCGGGGCTGATGGCCCGGCTCATGGGCATCGACCCCGGGCTGCGCTTCACCGGCTGGGGCGTGATCGACGTGCATGGCAACCGGTTGCGCCACGTCGCGGACGGGGTCATCGCCACCGACAACACCCACTCCGTCCCGGCCCGGCTCAAATTCCTGCATGACGCGCTGACGGCGCTGTTCCTGGAACACCGGCCGGACGAGGCGGCGGTGGAAGAAACCTACGTCAACCGCAACGGCACCGCGACCTTGAAGCTCGGCTATGCCCGGGGCGTCGCGTTGCTGGCGCCGGCTTTGGTGGGAATCGCGGTCGCCGAGTATGGCGCGATGACGGTGAAGCAATCGGTGGTCGGCACCGGGGCGGCATCGAAGGAGCAGGTGGGGATGATGGTGCGGCGGCTGCTGCCGGGGGCCACGCTGCGCCGGGCCGATGCGGCGGATGCGCTGGCGGTGGCGATCTGCCACGCGCATCACCGGGCCACGCGGCTGCGCGTGGTGGCGGGCACGGTGATGGCGTGATCGCGCTGCTGACCGGGATGGTGGCGGCGATGGAGGACGGGCGCTGCGTGATCGATGTGGCGGGCGTGGGCTACCTGGTCCACGGCTCCACCCGCACGCTGGCCGCCTTGCCCAACCCGCCCGGTGTCGCCCGCGTGCTGATCGAGACGCAGGTGCGGGAGGACGCGATCACCCTCTATGGCTTCACCGACCCGGCGGAGCGCGACTGGTTCCGCCTGCTGCTCACCGTGCAGGGCGTGGGGGCGAAGGTCGCTTTGGGCTTGCTGTCCGCCTTGTCGCCGCGGGAGCTCGTGGGGGCCATCGCCGCCGGGGACAAAGCGAGCCTGAACCGCGCGCCCGGCGTGGGGCCGAAGCTCGCGATCCGGCTGCTGTCGGAGCTGAAGGAAAAGGCCGGTGGCATGCCGACCGGCACCGGCGTGGTGTTCGTGCCGCCCGCGGGGGGCGTGGAGGCGGATGCGCTGTCGGCGCTGGTCAATCTGGGCTACCGGCGCCAGGAGGCTCTGGCGGCGGTGCAGCGGGTGATGGAGCGGCTGGGTGAGGCCGGGGTAGGGCAGGTGATCCGCGAAAGCCTGCAGGAGCTGGCGTCGTGACTGACTTGCTTCCTCCTTTCCCTTCGGGAGAGGACTTGGGTGAGGGGGCGTGCGCACAGTGTGACAGCCTCGCCAACCCCCTCACCCCAACCCTCTCCCAGTGGGAGAGGGGGAAGTGAGTGACCGCGAGATTACCCCGGACCGTCACGAAGACGACACCGGCGAGGCCAGCCTACGTCCCCAAACGCTGAACGAGTTCATCGGCCAGAAAGCCAGCCGCGAAAACCTCGGCATCTTCATCCAGGCCGCCCGTGCCCGGGGCGAGGCGCTGGACCACGTGCTGCTGCATGGTCCCCCGGGCCTCGGCAAGACCACGCTGGCGCAGATCGTGGCGCGGGAGTTGGGCGTGGGCTTCCGCGCGACCTCGGGCCCCGTGATCCAGCGCGCCGGTGACTTGGCCGCCATCCTTACCAATCTGCAGCCCCGCGACGTGCTGTTCATCGACGAGATCCACCGCCTGCAGCCCGCCATCGAGGAGGTGCTGTATCCCGCGATGGAGGACTTCCAGCTCGACCTCATCATCGGCGAGGGCCCGGCGGCGCGCAGCGTGCGGATCGACCTGTCGGCCTTCACCCTGGTCGGCGCCACGACGCGCGCCGGGCTGCTGGCGACGCCGCTCAGGGACCGGTTCGGCATCCCGCTTCGCCTCGTGTTCTACACCTTTGCCGAGCTGGAGCTGATCGTGGCCCGCGGCGCCGAAAAACTCGGGTTCAACCTGACCCGCGAGGGCGCGGCCGAGATTGCCCGGCGCTCCCGGGGCACGCCTCGGATCGCGGGGCGGCTGCTGCGGCGGGTGCGGGATTTCGCGTCCGTGGGTGGGCAAGACCCCGTGGACCGCACCATGGCGGACGCCGCATTGACCCGGCTCGAGGTCGATCGGCTCGGCCTCGATGCCATGGATCGCCGCTATCTGCGCCGCATCGCCGAGCATCACGCGGGCGGCCCGGTCGGAGTCGAGACGCTGGCGGCGGCGCTGGCGGAGGCGCGGGACACGCTGGAAGACGTAATTGAACCATATTTGATCCAGGAGGGCCTGATCCTCCGCACCAGCCGCGGCCGCATGCTGGGGGAGGCCGGATGGCGCCATCTCGGCCTGGTGCCGCCGCGCACGCAGCCGCAGCTCGATCTGCTGCCGGAACCGGAATGACGCCGTACCGCTTGAGTTTGCGGGTTTATTTCGAGGACACCGACGCGGGCGGCGTCATGTATCACGCGCGCTACCTCGCCTTCGCCGAGCGCGCCCGAACCGAAGCCCTGCGTGAAGCGGGGGTCCCGCATGCCGAGCTCGTGCGCGACCACGGCCTGTTCTTCGTGGTGCGGCGCGCGCAAATGGACTATCTGCGGCCCGCCCGGCTGGACGATCTCGTGGAGGTCATCACGGGGCCGTGGGTCCTCCGGGCCGCGAGCGTAGAGGTGCAGCAGCTTTTCGCGGTGAACGGTCATGAGATCGCCACGTTGCGGATCATGCTGGCCACCATACGCGCCACCGACGGCCGCCCGGCGCGCATTCCGGAGCGGTGGCGGGTGGCGCTCGGTGGGAATGAAGGAGACCAGAGTTTTGAACCCAGCGGTTGAAGCGACCAACCTGGCGGCGGCGGGCGGCGATCTGTCGTTGCTGGCGCTGTTCCTGCAGGCGGGCTGGGTGGTGAAGGGGGTGATGATCCTTTTGCTGGCCGCGAGCGTGTGGGTGTGGGCGATCGTGTTCGAGAAGGTGACCACGTTGCGCCGGGCCAACCGGGCGGCGGATGCGTTCGAAGACCGGTTCTGGTCCGGCGGCAGCCTCGATGACCTCTATGAGGAGGAGGGCCAGCGCCCGACGCATCCGGTCGCGGCCGTGTTCGGCGCCGCGATGGGCGAATGGAAGCGCAGCGCCCGCGTGGTGGGCGCCGACATGACGCGCGGCAGCGTGCGGGACCGGGTGGATCGCACCATCTCGGTCACGGTGCAGCGGGAGATGGACCGGATGGAGCGCTGGATGGTCTTTTTGGCCTCCGTCGGCAGCACCGCGCCGTTCATCGGGCTGTTCGGCACCGTGTGGGGCATCATGACCAGCTTCTCCGCCATCGCCACCAGCCGGAACACCAACCTCAGCGTGGTGGCGCCCGGCATTGCGGAGGCGCTGTTCGCGACCGCGATCGGCCTCGTGGCGGCGATCCCGGCCGTCTTGGCCTACAACAAGATCAGCACCGACCTGTCGCGCTTCGCCTCGCGGATGGAGGGCTTCGGCTCCGAGTTCGGCGCCATCCTGTCGCGGCAGAGCGAAGAGCGCGTCTGATGGCGATGAGCGGGTCCGGCAAGTATGGGCGGGGGCGGTATAGGCCGCTGGCGGAGATCAACGTCACGCCGTTGGTGGACGTGATGCTGGTGCTGCTGATCGTGTTCATGGTGGCGGCGCCGTTGATGACCTCCGGCGTGAACGTCGATTTGCCCAAGACCAGCGCGGCACCGCTGAGCCAGGATAGCGAGCCGCTGACGGTGTCGGTCAATGCGGAGGGAAAGATCTTCCTGCAGGAGACCGAGGCCGCGTTGCCGGAGCTGGTCACCAAGCTGCAGGCGATCGCCCAGAACAAGCCGGACCGCCGGATCTTCGTGCGCGGAGACAAGGCGCTGCCGTATGGCCGGATCATGGAGGTGATGGCGACCATCACCCAGGGCGGCTTCACGAAGGTGGCGCTGCTGGCCGAGCAATCCGGCGGCCCCGCCCCCGCCCGCGCGCCGGGCCAGCCCGCCGCGACCGCCCCCGCCCGCAGGCCAGGCCGGGGATAGCGATGCCAGCCTACTTCCCCCTCTCCCGCTGGCGGGAGAGGGCCGGGGTGAGGGTGGAACAACCGGCGCAGGCCATTCCACGTCGCCCCACCCTCACCCCAACCCTCTCCCGCCAGCGGGAGAGGGGGTAAAGCCGGCATAGTATGTCCCCCCTCCTCAATCGCGGCGGCGCCCTTTCATTTGCCCTCCACGCCATCGCGCTCCTGGCGCTGATCCTGGTGCTGCCGAACCGCGCGCATGACGACGCGCCGCCCGAGAGCGTGGTGAGCGTCGAGTTCGAAGGCCCGGCCACGCCCGTCCAGCGCGCGCAAACGCCCGCCCCGACGCCCGCCCCGGCGCCCGCGCCTACGCCATCCCCGGCGCCGCCGAACCCGGACCAGCCGCGGCCGGCCCCACCCGCGCCTCCGCCGCCACCCCCGCCGCCGCCGCCGCCCCCACCGCCGGCGCCTCCGGCCCCGCCGCCGCCGCCCACCCCGGCCGCACCGGCGCCGCCTGTGCCGTTGACCCCGGCGCCGGTGCCGATCCCGCAGCCGCCGCCATCGCCCACCCCGTCGCCGCGACCGCCTGTGCCGCGTCCGTCCCCGCCCACGCCGCCCACCCCGGCGCCGCCCCTACCACCCGCTCCCCGGCCTGCGCCGCCTACGCCCGCACCTGCGGCGCCGACGCCCAGCACGACCAACCAGCCGAACGTCACCCGCAACCCATCCCCCGATAGCCGCACGCTGGAGAACACGCTGGAGCGCCTGCGCGCCCTGCAGGCCACGCGCGAACCGCCCCGCGCACCCACGAACCCGCCCCGCGGCGGCGCCCCCGGTGGTGGCAGCCCGACCGGTGCCGACAACGCCCTGCTCTCCGCCGCCACGCGCGGCGCCATCGGGGACCGCTTGCGCGAATGCTGGACTGCGGACACCTTGGCGCAGGGGTTCGACCGGCAATCCGTGCGGCTTGTCGTGACCACCGACGCGAGTGGCGTGATCCGCCAGGTCGATTTCTCGCCGCTGGATGCCGGGCGCACCGGGGTCGCCCGTGCCTTCGCCGAACGGGCCCGGCGCGCCGCGCTCGACGCCCAATGCGCGCAGCTCCCGCTGCCGCCATCCATGAAAGGCCAGAACCATACTTTTGAAATCACGTTCAGGCCCTGAGGAGACCTTTCATGCATGACTTCCTGATGCACCGCCGCGCGCTGCTGGCCGGTGCCGCCGTGACCGCGATGCCGCTTGCCGCCGCCGCCCAGAGCGTGGGGGACGGCAACAAGCAGACAGTTGCTGATGCGCCAGGGAAAGTTACGCGCCGAGGACATTCCGACCGTCAGTGCCGCGCAGAAGTCAGGAGAAATTCGTTTTGGGCGAGGCTGCGATTATCTCTCGGACTGGTCTCTCAGATCGATGTGCAGAGGGCGTTGTCGCGACAATTTGCATTTCCGTCAGTGCATATCGGCGAAAGTGGTTTCGATCCGCAGGTTTATACGGCTTACAACCCCGGCGGTGCGGCTCGGAAGCCATCAGGGTCTGCGCGCAGATCTGGTTCTGCGCTGGTTCAACGACAAGCCGGTCAAGCTTGCGTCTTGAGCGCACGAGCCGGTGAAGGAGCTACTTCCGTTGCCGCCAATCTCGCTGTTGCATTTGCGCAGCTGGGCGAACGGACCTTGCTGGTGGATGCCAATTTCCGCGATCCCAATCGGCATTGTGAATTGTTCGGCCTGTCCGGGCGATCCGTTCTTGGATTGTCGAATGTGCTTTCCGGCCGCTGCTCTATGAAGCAGGCCCTGATAGCGGCCAATCCGTTTTCAACGCTGCAGTTGTTGAGCGCAGGAGCTCCGCCGCCAAATCCTCAGGAACTGTTGAGCCATGGGAGCTTTGCGCATCTGATCGAAAGTGCGCCGAAGGCGTTCGATGCGATCATCATTGACGGCCCTCCGGTTCTGGACTATCCAGACGCACAAATGCTGGCGGCGCGCGCCGAGTCAGTGCTGTTCGTGACACGTCGAAACCGATCACGCGTCGATGATCTCGTCCGCGCCAAGACCCGCGTCGCAGTCGGCGGGACACGCGTATTGGGCGCGGTCATGTGCGACTAGATCGCTCGCGGGTGGAGCGCGTGTGGTTGCCTCGCGGCTCCAATCGGTTGGCTGCCAATACTCTCTGGAACGTCGGTGGGCAGGTGCTTCCGCTGCTCATCGGTGTGGTTGCCATTCCGTTCGTCATACATGGCCTGGGAATGGCGCGGTACGGGTTCTTGACGTTAGTCTGGGTCCTGATCGGTTATGCGGGTCTTTTCGATTTCGGCATCAGCCGCGCGTTGACTCGTGTCGTTGCGGCGCGACGGGCCGCTGGCGACGAAGCCGGTGCGCAGCGCTGCGCTCGGGTGGGTCTCACATTTTTACTTTGCTTCGGCGCATTGGCCGCGATCGTCCTCGCGCTCTGCGGCGATATGCTGACGCGACGTTGGCTCGGTGTGGCCGCTTTCGATGCAGACGGAAGCCTTGCATGCGTTGTGGATTCTAGCGCTGTCCCTGCCACTGGTCATGGGTGAGCGCTGGGTACGTCGGAGTGCTGACCGCGTATCAGCGTTTCAGCGCAGTCAATCTGAACGCGCGTGTTCATTGGGTCGGTGACCTACCTTGGACCGTTGTTGATTTTGCCGTTCAGCAATCGGCTCGAGTTGTTCGTCGGCTTCGTCGTTTTTGATGCGACTCGTGTCCAACCAGATACAGGCTTTTTTGTGCCGCAGATATTGCGGCTTTGCGCTCCGACCGGTTTGGCCGGACCGGTCGACGTCGCGGGAATTGTTCGCCTTGGGCGCGTGGATGAGCGTGTCCAATATCGTCAGTCCCTTACTCAGCTACCTTGATCGCCTCATCCTGGGAGGATTGGTGGCGATCGACGTGGTTGCCTATTACGCCACTCCCTATGACTTGATGAGCAAAATTCTGATTCTCCCTTATGCGATGACCGCCGCTCTTTTCCGGTGGTGGCGGGAATCGAAGCGCACAGCGCGGCGGCAACGTCGATATTCAAAAATGTCGCTTCGCGCATTGTTTGCGGTGATGTTTCCGGTGGTGTTTGCGATCATCGTGATGAGCCCCTATCGTCTTCCAACTCTGGCTCGGCGAAGCTTTTGCGTTGCGCAGCGCACCGGTCCTGCAAATTCTCGCCATCGCTTTTTTATTCAACACGCTCGCACAGGTTCCTGCAACGATGATTCAGGCGGCGGGAAATCCGCGATGGATGGCCCAACTGCACTTATGTGAATTGCCGGTCTTTTTATTTGCGCTTTGGTGGTTTACCAATCGATATGGAATCATTGGAACCGCGATCGCTTCGGCTTTGCGGTACTCGTTGGACGCTGCGGCGGTGGTTCTTTCTAGCCGCGCGAGTGTCGTTTCGCCCGCGGTTGCGCTGGAGGCCGGTAGTTGCGCCCCTGGTGATGGTCATCATCCTGCTCTCCCTGGCCTGGTTGGTTCCACAGGATTGCAGCCACGCCTGCTTCTACTTGCGGGTGGCCTGGTCGTGTGCGGATTTTTTTCTTGGAATTATGTGCTGGACGGCGGCTTGCGAGCGCGGACGCTGCAACTGGTCGCAATAAGTCATGAACGTTCAACGATCCTCGCCGCCGATGGTCTTGTGAAGGAGCATGGGATGTCGGCGCTGTTTGTCTTCGTGGCATTGGTCGTCGGATTGTCACTTGCATTGATGCCCTGTAACGTCAGCGTTGCGCTGGTTGCGGTGCCTTTGCTGCTGCTGGTCGTCGCAGCCAGGCCGTTGGTGGGAGCGATCCTGGCCGTAGCCCTAATTTTTGAAGTGATCCCCGGTGATTTCCAACCCACGTTACCGCTTGGTGCAGGTGCATTAAAAGCAATACGACATCCTGATCCTATTCTTGGCTGCAGCGATGTTTATCCGCCATATCTTTCGCAGCGAATCGATCGAGTCTTTTTTGGGGCCCGATGCGCTGGCCGCTACTGTATGTGTTGGTTGCGGTGATCGGATCTGGAATCTACGTGACCCAATTTGCGCACAATAGCAATCTGCTGTCGGAGGGCCGCGCGTCGATCGCCTGGCTATTGTTGCCCGTCCTTGCATCGGCAGTCGATGACCGAGCCCGATTTCGTACATTGATGACAGCCATTCTGGGCTTGGCGTTGGTGGTTGCGCTGTACGTCACTTTGCAATCGCTGTTTGAAATTCGAATAATGACCGCCGCCCGAGTAGAGATGCTCGACGCCGGCAGCAATCGCGATGTGACACGCAGCATTGCTGGGGGGCGGCATCTATCTCGTGGTGCTTGCACTTCTGTACTTCGTTAACATCCTCTTTGATAAGCGTCAGTGGTGGCTTCTGCTGCCGTGTGGGATTGCCTCGTGTTGGGACTCGGAGTGCAGTTCGGTCGTGGCATTTGGTCGCAACAATCCTTGGATTGCTTTTTATCGACCTATCTGTACCGTGGTTGGAAAGGTTTGGTGGGCGCAACGTCGATCGCCGCCATTGTCGTGGGCGTGTTGTTGATCGGTCTGTCAGTGTCCCGCCCGAGGATGGCAGCTGCAATGATCGAACGTGCTGCTGGCATCCAATCTGAGATGGAACATGGCGGATCTTTCCGTTGGCGACTTTTTGAAGCGGATTCCGCCATCAAGGCGATTCGCGCGCATCCATTGATGGGTGTCGGCGTGGGCGGTGAGTACAAACGCAAACACAGCGGTGGTTCGCATCGAAACTACCTACATTCACAATTCATATCTCTACTTCCCCACTCAAATATGGGCTGTGGGCCTCACTGGTGCCGTTCTCGTTCATCGTGGCGTTTTCTGGTCGCGATTCGACAGGGCGTCGCGTCGCAGGTGAAGTCTGAGGGTCACTGGGACCGCGCTTTCGTCGGCGCGCTGGTCGGCGCATTTGCGGTTCCGGTGATCACGTCGTTTACGCAGCCGGAGTGGGTGGTTCCGCAAGGAATCGCCGCGTATTCAATTTTACTCGGGCTGGCGCTGATGTTCCGTCGTTTCGGGTCGCCTGGAACGCTGTTCTCGTCCGTCGCGGCAAACCAAAGACCGTAGAGCACTGAGGACATGGTAAACGCCGTATTGAGCGCTACGCTTCTGTTACTGACCCTCGGTGCAGCGGCTACTGAGTCCAGCCAGGTTTCGTTCGCGGGATTGCCCACACTTGTTTCGTTGGGAGTATTGCCCAACGCGTGGGCGTATCGATGCGGTGTCCGGCCAGGTGATCGAAAATCTCCACATTTCCAATCCGACGGGACCGTGCATCGTTGTTCCGCAGATGTCGCGACGTCACCATTCGTAACAATGAGATCGGGCCGTGCGGATCGATCTCGCGCAAGGTTCAGGACTACGGCATATTTGTTCTGCAAGCCGCAGCACACGTCACGGTCCGGCACAATGTGATCCATGAT